>JAEYWP010000008.1 GCA_023428905.1 Verrucomicrobiota bacterium | reverse complement strand
CCTTCGCGAACGCGGCAAACCAGGCCCAGTCGCCATCATCGCCGTTATGCGAAAAATGCTTCACGTCATCCATCGTCTGATGACTAAACCTGATTTTGCCCTTGCCGGTTGAGACCGCTGCTCTGTGATACGTGACCCCCGCCGAAGCGGAAACCACGAATCACGAATCCCGAATCTCAAATCCCGAATCAAAGATCCTGCCTACCCGGCCGACCTTGGACGCTCCGTGGACTCCCTGTCATCCCTCTGTGCCCTCTGTGATACGTGACCCCCGCCGAAGCGGAAATCACGAATCAAGAATCCCGAATCACGAATCTCAAAGCGCTCCCCCGCGCCTTATTTCAAGGCGGCGGCGATGCGGTCGAGGGCTGTGACGACGTTTTCGCGGCTGTTGAAGGCGCTGATGCGGACGTGGCCTTCGCCGCACTTTCCGAAGCCGGCACCCGGGGTGCAGACCACCTGGGCGGTGTTGAGGAGCAGGTCGAAGAATTCCCAGGAATCGCGGCCGGTGTTGATCCAGATATAGGGGGCGTTTTCGCCACCGACGCAGGAGAAACCGAGCTTGGTCATGGCCTGCCGGATGAGGGCGGCGTTACCGAGGTAGAAATCGGTCATGGCGCGCACCTGCTGCTTGCCGGTCTCGCTGTAGATCGCGGCGGCGGCCTTTTGCACCGGATACGAGACGCCATTGAACTTGGTGGTGTGGCGGCGGTTCCAGAGGGCGTGCAGTGCGTGGGCATTGCCGGCGGCGTCGTATGCCAAGACGGACTTCGGCACCACGGTGAAGGCGCAGCGGGTGCCGGTGAAGCCGGCGGTCTTGGAGAAGCTGCGGAACTCGATCGCGACGTCGCGTGCGCCCTCGATCTCGTAGATGGAGTGGGGGATCTGCGGATCGCGGATGTAGGCCTCGTAGGCGGCGTCGTAGAGGATGACGGCCTTGTTCTTCTTCGCGTAGTCCACCCAGGCGGCAAGCTGTGCGCGTGTGGCGACGGCGCCGGTGGGGTTATTGGGGAAGCAGAGGTAGATCAGGTCGGCGGCGGTGGCGGGAAAGGCCGGGACGTAGCCGTTCTGCGCGGTGCTGTCCAGGTAGGTGATCCCGCTGTACCTGCCATCGACGTTGCCGCCGGTGCGCCCGGCCATCACGTTGGTGTCGACATACACCGGATACACCGGGTCGGGGATGGCGAGACGGATGTCGGTGGAGAAGATCTCCTGGACGTTGCCGCAGTCGCACTTGGAGCCATCGCTGACAAAAATCTCGTCGGCCTCGATCTTCGCCCCGCGGGACTGGAAGTCGTTTTGGGCGATCGCTTCGCGGAGGAAGGCGTAACCCTGCTCCGGGCCGTAGCCCTTGAAGGTCGCGCGCTGGCTCATTTCGTCAGTCGCAGCGTGCAGCGCCTCGATGCAGACCGGAGGAAGCGGTTCGGTCACGTCGCCGATGCCCAGGCGGATCACCGGCTTGTCGGGGTTGGCCTGCTGGAAGGCGGACACGCGCTTGGCGATGTCGGAAAACAGGTAGGAAGCCTTCAGCTTGGTGTAGTTCTCGTTGATGCGAATCATGGTCGGGCGAGGGCGAAAAACTTGAATAAGCGGGGGCACTCACCTTAGTTCAAGCTCCGCGTTCACCCCCGAAACTTGTACGTCATGCAAAAGATCACGGCTGTCAGCGAAATGCAGACCCTCGCGGAGGACCTGCGCTCGAAGGGTCAGATCATCGGCCTCGTCCCGACCATGGGCGCGCTGCATGAAGGGCACCTGAGCCTGATCCGGCTGGCGAGCGAGCAGTCCGACACGGTGGTTGTATCCATCTTCGTCAACCCGACGCAGTTTGGGCCGAGCGAGGATTACCTGAAATACCCGCGCGACCTGGAGCGGGACCTGCGATTGTGCGAGGAGGCGGGGGCCGATGTCGTTTTTGCGCCCGCGATTGAGGACATTTATCCGAAGGGTTACTCCACCTACATCACGGAGGAGTTTGTGGCCAAGCCGCTGGAAGGCGTTTCCCGGCCGAGCCATTTCCGCGGGGTGACGACGATTGTCGCGAAGCTGTTTAACATCGTGCGTCCGGACCTGGCGGTCTTTGGCCAGAAGGATGCCCAGCAGGTGGCGGTGATCCGCAAGATGGTCCAGGACCTCAATTTCACGGTGAACGTGGTGATTGCGCCGACCATCCGCGAGACGGAGGGGTTGGCCCTCTCTTCCCGCAACCGGTACCTCTCCACCGCGCAGCGCCAGGAGTCTCTCGCGATCAATGAGGCGTTGAAACGGGCCAAGGGCATGGTGGAACAGGGCGAATTCCGGGCCGACCGCCTGATCGCGGAGGCCACCCACATCCTCAGCCAGTGCCGCCGCATCCGCGTGATCTACGTGGCGGTCGTCGACCGCAGGACGATGGAGTCGGTGCGCGAAGTGGTGCCTGGCACGCACATGATGGCGATTGCGGCCTGGGTGGATGAAGTGCGGTTGATCGACAACGTGGTGCTCTGAGCAGCGCCGCCATGACGCGCTCCTTTGATGTGTTGGTGGTGGGCAGCGGCATCGCGGGCCTCAGCTTCGCGCTGAAACTGGCGCGGGCGGGCCACACCGTCGCGATCCTGACCAAGAAGAACCGCGCCGAATCGAACACCAACTACGCCCAGGGCGGCATCGCCGTCGTCATGTCACAGACGGACGACTTTGAATCGCATGTGCGCGACACGCTCGTGGCGGGAGATGGGTTGTGCAACGAGAAGGTCGTCCGGGAGATCGTGCGGGACGGCCCGGAGCGGGTGCGCGAGTTGATCGAGCTCGGGTTGACCTTTTCCAAGGACAAATCCGGGGCCTACGACCTCGGGCGCGAGGGAGGGCACAGCGCGCGCCGCATCTTGCACGTCAAGGACATGACGGGCAAGGCGATCGAGGACGCGCTCCTGAGGGCAGTTTCGGAGGAGCCGCACATCGCGCTTTTCGAGCACTTTTTTGCGATCGATGTCATCACGACGGCGAAGCTTCGGCTGCGCCGCAGTCCCCACCGGGTGGTGGGGCTGTATGCGTTGGATGTGCGGGACGGCACGGTTCAGACCTTCCAGGCTCCGGTGGTGGTCCTCTCCACCGGAGGTGCAGGGCACGTTTATCTCTACACCACGAATCCCGACATTGCGACGGGAGACGGGGTGGCGATGGCGTACCGGGCCGGCGTAGAGGTGCGCAACATGGAGTTCATCCAGTTTCACCCCACCGCCCTGTATTCGGCGACCGGTGCGCGTTTCCTGATCAGCGAGGCGGTGCGCGGCGAGGGGGCCATCCTGCGCAACACGGCGGGCGAGGCCTTCATGCGCGGGTATCATCCCCAGGCCGACCTGGCTCCGCGCGACATCGTGGCGCGTGCAATTGACAGTGAAATGAAGAAGTCTGGCGCCGCCCACGTCTGGCTGGACATCACGCATCGCAACGAAGCGTTCCTGCGGGAGCGGTTTCCGCAGATTTACCAGACCTGCAAGAAGCTCGGGATCAACATCGCCAAGGACATGATTCCGGTGGTGCCGGCGGCACACTACACCTGTGGCGGCGTGGCTACCAATGTGTCAGCGGAGACGGATTTGAACGGGCTGTATGCCTGCGGGGAGGTGGCGTGCACTGGGCTGCACGGCGCCAATCGGCTCGCCAGCAACTCGCTGCTGGAGGCGGTGGTGATGGCGCATCGCGGTTCCGAGTCGGTGCGACGCTACCTGACGTCCGCAAAACGCGAGAAACCGGTGACCATTCCCGACTGGGTGGATCTCGGTGGCGGAGACGTGGATGAGCGTGTCGTCATATCGCATAACTGGGACGAACTCCGGCGCACGATGTGGGATTATGTCAGCATAGTCCGGACGACCAAGCGACTGGAGCGGGCACGGACCCGCATCGCCACACTCGCGAAGGAGATCCAGGACTACTACTGGAACTTCTCGGTCGACCCCCGGCTGTTGGAGCTTCGCAACCTCATCCAAGTGGCCGAGCTGGTGGTGGCGTGTGGCCTCCAGCGCAAGGAGAGCCGCGGTTTGCACGCGATCAGTGACTACCCGAAGAAAGCCCGCGCTACGAAGGATTCACGGGTGCGAAAGAAGCCTTGAAGGCGGCGATTAGCTCGGAAAAACCGGGGTATGTGAAGTAAGCGGGCGGCCATTGTGAATAACCTGTGAGCGGTTTTCGGCCTTATGTTGCCCCCTGCTTGCAGAAGTGCTCGGTATGCTGTGTAAGCAATTGAGAGAGAAGCACTTGCAATGTTTACTGAGGGGAAGCAGAGTGACGCTGAGGTGACAAGGAGAAATTTTGCCCTGTGAGCATCCTCGCCGATCTTGCCCATCTGGAATGTTTTTCGACGGCAAAAGGGAGCCGGCGCGCGGGCGTGGGGACACCAGGGGCGTGCGGCTCTTGAGAACCTTGGCCGGCGTTGAAGGTGCCGTGCTGGAGGGAAGCGGGGCGGGTCTGCGCAGTTGTCCTTCGCGCGGCACGCGTTTGAGTGAGCACGTGAGTACTGCCATTCGGAAGATCGCGATTGTGGGGACCGGTGCCATCGGTGGGTATTACGGGGCGATGTTGGCGCGCGCGGGCAACGACGTCTGGTTTCAGGCGCGGAGCGACCTGGATGTGCTGCGTCGGGACGGTCTCGAGGTGACGCTGCCGCAGGGCCACTTTGTTTTGAATCCGGTGCGTGCCTTCGGCACCGCCGCCGAGATCGGGCCCTGCGATCTGGTCATCATCGCGCTGAAGGCGACCGGAAACGACGCGTTGGCGACGCTGATTCCGCCCCTCCTTCACCCGGGAACCGTTCTGCTGACGCTCGAAAATGGACTTGGGAGCGACGAGCTGTTGGCGGAGCAGTTCGGTGCGGAGCGTGTGGTGGGTGGCCTGTGCTTTATCTGCGTGAATCGCACGGGCCCCGGCAAAATCTGGTGCATCCAGTCAGGCTCGCTCTCCCTCGCCGAGTTTGGGCGTCCCGCCGGCGAGCGTGTCCGTGGCATCGCCGCCCTATTTGCTGCGGCCGGGATCACGTGTACGGCGGCGGACAACCTGGCGGAGTTGCGCTGGAAAAAACTCGTATGGAACGTGCCGTTCAATGGCCTCGCCATCGCGGCGGGCGGGGTGACGACCGACGTGATCCTGGCCAACCCGGCGCTCGAGGCAGAGGTCCGAGCCCTCATGTTTGAGGTGATGGAAGCGGCGGCGCGGTTGGGCTACCGGCTCCCGGAGGCCTTTGCGGAGCGACAGATCCAGGCGACCCGGCCCATGGGCCCGTACAAGCCGTCGAGCCTGATCGACTACCTCGCAGGACGGCACGTGGAGGTGGAGGCGATTTGGGGCGAGCCGTTGCGGCGAGCGCAGTCGGCGGGGGCGCCGATGCCCCGGCTGGCGCTGTTGTATGCGCTGCTGACGCAGCTCACCCGAAGGGTGCGGGCATAAAAAAACCGCCTTCTGAAGAAGGCGGTTTTTCAAAGCAGACGCCGTTAGCGTGAGCGCCGTTTAGGCGTTCTTGCGCTTGTTGCGGCGGTACGCGACCAGACCAAGCAGCGCGGCTGCGCCGATCAGACCGTAGGTCGAGGGTTCCGGAACCGGCACATTCTGGCTGGGCAGGAACTGGAAACCGACGACGAAATCATTGAAGTCGGCGTCGTAGTAGGGACGGCCCTGGCGGACATCCTCGAAGCCGATGAGGATCGTGGGGATCTCAGCGGTCACCACGGACGAACCATTGAAGTAGGTCGTGGTCACGTTGCGGATCGACCAGCGGGTGTGGACGGAAACGTCGCTGCCGGCGAAACGGTTCTCCGAGGTGAAGGCGGAGTAGAGACCACCGTCGCCCACGGGACCACCCGAGTTCAGCCAGAAGTCGAGCGTGGTGCCCGCGTCATAGCTGATCACGGTTTCGTCGCCGCTGCGAACGTTACCCGGATTGAGGTAGTTGTTCTCAATGTCCGTGATGATCGTGTTGTACGAGGTCGGGGCGTCGCTCTGGGAGGAGACGAAGTCGTTCTTCCAGCCAGCGGTGTCGCCGAGGAAGATCGCCTTGACGGAGCCGCCCTGCGCGAGCCAGGGGCTACCGCCGAGGGCGGTGGCGAGGTTCACGGGACCGGCGTTCCATCCCTGGATGGAGCTCGGGACGTTGGCGTTGGAGTCGAAGTAGAGGTCTCCGAGATCCGCCTGATATTGGGCAACGTTCGACGCGTAGGTGGGCGCCGAAAAGTTATCGATCCCCGTGGGGAGCGGCGGTACGATCTGAGCGCTCGCACTGGATACGAGTGCCGCGGCGACCGCCGCGAGGGTGATTTTTACCGATGTTGTCATGGTCTAGTGTGGTGCAAGTGATGCTAACGGCGGGCACAGATGCCAGTGTCGAACAGTTGTTCCACACGTCTGGCCCTGTGCACATCTAATATTGGCAACACCCTCATCAGCAAGCGTGCCAACTTTGATAACTCCCGGTCCTTCTCCTCAGGGTTTCCCTCACATTGAGACGTTCGGGGCTCCTCTCTGCATGGGAGGAATTCCTACATGCGATCGTTTAACGCCTGATGCCGCGGCACTTAAATCGCTCCAAAGAGACCGCGCACTCGTGCTGTGCATTTGCAATCGTACAAAAAAATCGCTGGGCCGGTTGACCCAGAAGCTGCGGACGGAGCGCCCACGTAGCGTTGCACGTCTTATCGTCGGAGGCTCCCCTGTTCGCTGTTCGTCCACATTCCGTGAGCAGTTGCGACAGTGGAGATGTGGACGTAGAGCGACCGGTGGCCACTCCGGTGCGGCGTGGCGACGCGCGCCTGGAGACCAAGCGATGGGGCGTCGAACCGGGGCGCCTTTATTCCGAGGCGGCGCTGCCGCCGTTGCGGGCGGTGAGCAGGATCACCTGGCCTTGGCGGGCATAGTCGATGGCTTCGCCGAGGATGCGGGCTGCTTCCTGGGGGGCGTGAAACCCCGTGGAGTTCTCTGCCATGATGTAGTCCACCCGGAACTGAGCCTTGCGCTGCAGGGCGCGAGCGGGGGCGAGGCTTTCCTCGGAGGCTCCGCGTGCAATCTCGGCCTTGAGAGACTCGATCAGCGCGACCACGGCGTCCTCGGCTCGGCTCATGAGGGCTTTATTGCGATCCTGGATCGCCTCGACGCGGGAGCGAAGCTCCTCTTCCGGCCAGCGGTGGCAGGTCTGGCAGGCCTGGTTGATATTCAGCAGCGGGCTGCGCACGTGGTGGTTGCTGACCTTGATGGCACCTTCGCGCTGGTAAGGCATGTGGCAGTCGGCGCAGGACACTCCGCTCCGGGCGTGGATGCCCTGGCTCCACAGTTCAAATTCCGGGTGCTGGGCCTTCAGGACGGTGGCGCCGGTGTCCTTGTGCTTCCAGTCGACGTGTTTCACTTCGTCGTAGTAGGCCTCGATCTGCTCGATCTTCAGGCCCTTGTCCCAGGGGTAGGTGACGAGCTTGTTCTGGCCTTTGAAATAATACTCCACGTGGCACTGGGCGCAGACGAGCGAGCGCATCTCCTGGCGGTTGGCGTGGAGATTGGGGCTGTACTCACCTTCACGTCCTTCCTTGCGCCAGCGCTCGATGCTTGGGAGGTGCGGGGTCGGGTAGTCGGATTTCGCGAGTGAGCGGATGCCATTGAGGAAGGCGGGGCGGCTGACGCGCAGGTTCATCGTTTCGGCGTCGTGGCAATCGATGCAGGATACGGGGTGCTGCACCTTCTCGCGCGCCTCATTGTAGGGCATGGGGCAGAGTTCCTCGAAGCCCTTCTGAATCTGAATCTCGCGGTGGGCCTCACCGGCGGGGGCGCCCGCCTTCAGGCCCGCCTCGATGTAGGCGGGAATGGCGGAGGCGTGGCAGTGCAGGCAAGAACCGGGCTGTTTGAACTGTCGGACGCGCTCGGTCTCATCCTGGTCCTGGAGCATATAGGCGTGGCCGCGCTCCTCGCGGTAATCCACACCGAAGGGGTACCCGTTGAAGATGACTTTCCAGCGCGGGTCGTTCTCCAGGTGCTGGAACGCCTCGCTGCCGCCGTGCTTGGTGCGGATGACGTCAACGGTGCGGCGGTAGCTGTCGTATTGGCGGGGGTAGTTCTTGCCCCAAATCTCCGGATCGACCGTCTGCTCGTTGACCTCCACGACGCGGAACACGTGTTGGGTCGCCTCCGCTTTGCGCGTCACGATGTTCTGGTAGAGCATCAGCACGCCGAACGTCACGAGCGCGACGACGGCGATGAGGACCACATACGCCCAGAGGGCCATACCGCGGGTGGAGTGTGTTGACGCTTTCATGGGTTCAAAGGGTGGGGCCGTGACCGACGTCGCGGTGGCAGCGCACGCAGTCGAGCATGTGCTGGTCGTTGCCGGCGTGGGTGTTGATTTCGGAGACGATCTGCTGGTGGCAGTCCACGCAGTTCTTCTGCAGGACGGCAGAGTTGCGCGGCTTGATCATGATCGGCTCGTGGAAGTCTTGGAGGGTAAAGCCCTTCGAATGCCAGAAGCCGTTCTCGGCCTTGCTGATGTATTTGCCGATAAAGTTGTGCGGGGTGTGGCAGTCGTTGCAGGTCGCCACGGCATGGTGGGGCGACTTTAACCAGCCGTCGTACTGCTCTCGCATGATGTGGCAGTTCACGCAGGCCTTCGGGTCGTTCGAAAGATACGACAGGCCCTGCCCGTAATAAAAGGTGTAGGTGCTCACGCCCGCGAAGACTCCGATCGTCGAAAGGAAGATCAGGACAAGGATCAAACGGGCTCTGCGGGCGGGGGGAGTCACGGAGGAGGGGGGCACCTGAGGATCACGCCAGGGGGACGGCGGCACGCAAGGGCATGGTGGGCGGGGCCTTGATCCAGGTCAATGCCCGCGCGGAATTTAGAGGGGCGCAGTCAGCCCGGTCCCGGCATAAGGAAAAATGCGAGGGGGTGCCACGCGTGCCCCCCGCCAGTCGGCTCACTCGTGCGCGACCGGATTGGTCAACGTCCCCAGGTGTTCGATCTCGATCGACACCGTATCACCCGCCTTGAGAAAGCGCGGCGGGGTTCGCGCCGCGCCCACGCCATGAGGGGTGCCGGTGAGAATCACCGTCCCGGGGACGAGCGTGCGGCTCTGACTGAGGAAAGAAATGAGGGTCGGCACATCAAAGACCATGTCCGAGGTCGTCCAGTCCTGCATGAGCTGTCCGTTGACCTTGGTCCGCAGGCTGAGCCGGTTGGGCTGTGGAATCTCATCCGCGGTAACAAGGACCGGACCGAGGGGGCAGAAGGTGTCGAAGCTCTTCGCCTGGCAAAATTGTCCGCCGCCCCACTCGAACTGCCAGTCCCGCGCGGAAACATCGTTGGCAATGGTGTACCCGAAAACGTATTCGAGGGCGCGCTCGACGGGGACGTTCTTGCAGGACCGGCCGATCACCACCGCCAGTTCGCCTTCAAAGTCGACCTTCTCGCTGCCCGCCGCTGCCGGGAGCAGGATGGGATCGCCGGGGTTCTGGACAGCCGCCGTGGTTTTGGCGAACCAGACAGGGCGGGTCGGCACGCCTTTCCCGGTTTCTTCGGCATGGCGTCGGTAATTGAGGGCGATGCCGATGAGGTTGGTCGGCTCAAGCGGAGCAAGCCGCTTGCCCGGAAGCGCGGGCGTGCCGACCTCGCGGAAGCCATGCTGAAGGTCGCCCTCGACGGCGCTGGCCAAGCCGTCCACGTGGAGCGAGGCAAAGGCGGGACCCGAGGGGGTGAGGTGGCGGATGAGCTTCATGGCGGGTGGTGTGAGCAGCGCACGATGCTCAAACCATGCCTGAAGTCGACGGCCGCGCAGCCGCTCTGCATCGGCTTACTTACGCGGAGCGCACTGGGCGCGGACACGGAGGACGCAGAGGCAACGAGGAAGGCCGTGGTCTTGTGATTCTGGAAGGGTGGTCCGCAGGAGTCAGCGCTCCGCCCAACTATAAATCATAAATCATAAATTCTGCTCCGCTTCCATGCCCACGCAGGAGCAGATCAGGTTCCGGTCGCCGTAGACGTTGTCGACCCGGCCGACGGCGGGCCAGAACTTGTGCTCGCGGACCCAGGCGGTCGGGAAGGCGGCGCGTTCGCGGGAGTAGGGGCGGTTCCAGCTGTCCGCGCAGATGACCTTTGCGGTGTGGGGCGCCTGCTTCAGCACATTGTTGGTTTTGTCAGCCTCGCCGCTGCCCACGGCCTGGATCTCGCCGGCGATGGCGATCAGCGCTTCGCAGAAGCGGTCAAGTTCGACCTTCGCCTCGCTCTCCGTCGGCTCGATCATGAGTGTGCCCGCGACCGGCCAGCTCATCGTGGGTGCGTGGTAGTTGTAGTCCTGGAGGCGCTTGGCGATGTCCTCGACCTCGATGCCGTGCTTCTTGAAGCCGCGGCAGTCGATGATGCACTCGTGGGCGACCAGCCCGCCCGCACCCTTGTAGAGCACGGGGTAGTGGGACTCGAGCTGGCGGGCCACATAGTTCGCGTTGAGAATGGCGAGTTGGGTGGCGCGGGTCAGGCCGTCCGGACCCATCATCCGGATATACATCCAGGAGATCACGAGGATGCTGGCCGAGCCAAAGGGGGCGGCGCTGACCGCGCCTTCGGGGCGCAGGCGCTGGGCCGGGTCCTTCGTATTCACGACGGCATGACCAGGGAGGTACGCAACCAGGTGCGCCGCCACGCCGATCGGGCCCACGCCGGGCCCGCCGCCGCCGTGCGGGATGCAGAAGGTCTTGTGCAGGTTGAGGTGGCAGACATCCGCGCCGATAAAGCCGGGCGAGGTCAGCCCGACCTGGGCGTTCATGTTGGCGCCATCCATGTAGACCTGCCCGCCGCGCTCGTGGATCAGGGTGCAGATCTCGCGGATCGAGGCCTCAAACACGCCGTGGGTCGAGGGATAGGTGATCATCAGCGCGGCCAGGTTCCCCGCATGCTGGTCGGCCTTCGCCCGCAGGTCGGCAACGTCGATGTTTCCCTGCGCGTCGCAGGCCACCGGGACCACCACCATGCCGGCCATGGTGGCGGTGGCGGGATTGGT
Organism: Verrucomicrobiota bacterium; assembly: GCA_023428905.1. GTDB lineage: Bacteria > Verrucomicrobiota > Verrucomicrobiia > Opitutales > Opitutaceae > EW11. The sequence continues at coordinate 384,913 of JAEYWP010000008.1, read as the reverse complement.
CCCGTGGGCGCTGGTGGGAATCAGACAGACGTTGCGGTGGCTCTCGCCGCGCGCCTCGTGGTAGGCCCGGATGACGAGGAGGCCGGCGTATTCACCTTGTGAACCGGCATTGGGCTGGAGGGAGACGGCGGCAAAGCCGGTGATCTCCGCCAGCCAGCTCTCCAGCTCCTCGAAGAGCTTCTGGTACCCGCGGGTCTGGGAGGCGGGCGCGAAGGGATGAAGGCGGCCGAAGCCGGCCCAGGTCACTGGAAACATCTCGCTCGTGGCGTTCAGCTTCATCGTGCATGAGCCGAGCGAAATCATCGACTGGCAGAGCGTGAGGTCGCGTGCCTCCAGCCGCTTGATGTAGCGGAGCATCTCGTGCTCGGTGTGAAAACGATTGAAGACCGGATGTGTGAGGTACGCCGAGGTGCGGGCAAAGGGCGCGGTGAGTTCCGTCGCCCCCGCCGGGGCCGCCGCGGGCAGGCGGGCGCCAAAGAGCGCGGCCAGGGACTCGAGCTCCGCCTGGCTGGTTGTCTCATCCAGGGACACACCGACGGTGGAGGCATCGATCCGCCGGAGGTTGAAGCGCTTTGCGGCGGCGGCCGCATGCAGCGCCTCTGCATCCACTCCCGTGATACAAAGGGTGTCGAAGACCGGTTCGCTATTGGTCGCCACTCCGGCGGCGCGGAGCGCTTCCTGGAGCAGGCGGGTCTGCAACCGCACCCGCGAGGCGATGCGCCGCAGGCCGGTCGGTCCATGATAGACGGCGTACATCGAGGCCATCACCGCCAGAAGCACCTGTGCGGTGCAGATGTTGGACGTGGCCTTGTCGCGTCGGATGTGCTGTTCGCGGGTGCCGAGGGCGAGGCGGAGGGCGGGGTCGCCCTGGGCGTCCTTGGACACACCCACCAGGCGGCCCGGCATCTGGCGTTTGTGTTCGTCCCGGGTGGCGAGGAAACCGGCGTGGGGTCCGCCAAATCCCATCGGCACGCCGAAGCGCTGGGCCGAGCCCACCGCCACGTCCGCTCCGAATTCACCGGGGGCCCGGAGCAGGGTCAGGGCGAGCAGGTCGGCTGCCACGATGCAGAGCGCGCCGGCGGCGTGGGCGGAGGCAAAGAAAGCCTCGTAGTCGTGAAGGTTGCCGTAGGTGTCCGGATATTGCACGAGCACGCCGAAACACCCGGCGGCGCTCTCGGGTGTGCGGTGGTCACCCACCACCACGTCGATCCCCAGCGGTCTGGCGCGGGTGCGCACCACGTCGATCGTCTGGGGGTGGCAGTGCTCGGAGACAAAGAAGCGCTTTTTGGACGCGTCCGCGCAGACGCGGTAGCAGAGCCCCATCGCCTCTGCTGCAGCAGTGGCTTCGTCGAGCATGGAGGCGTTGGCGATTTCCAGGCCCGTCAGGTCGCAGACCAGGGTCTGGTAATTGAGCAGGGCTTCCAGGCGGCCCTGTGAAATCTCGGCCTGATAGGGCGTGTAGGCGGTGTACCAGCCTGGGTTTTCCAGGATGTTACGCTGCACCACGGGCGGGGTGAGGGTGTCGTAATACCCCATGCCGATGAAGCTGCGAAAAAGTTCGTTTTGCGCGGCATGGGCCCGCAGTGCGTCCAGCGCGGCGCTTTCGCCCAGGGCGGCGGGGAGACGCAACGGCTGGGGCAGCCGGATTTGCGGCGGAACGGCGGCGTCGATCAAGGCCTCCAGGCTGGGCTGGCCCAGGACGGCCAGCATCTCTGCGATCTCCTCGGCATTCGGGCCGTTGTGGCGGCGCGCAAAGGTGTCGAGCGGCGCCAGCGTGTCAGCAAGGGCGCGACCGCTGGACTGCGGAGAGACCGAAGGGGCGGACGGAGACGGCAGAGACATCCTGTCGACGCTAGATTCCGGGAAGCCCGACGCAAACGGATTTCCGGTGCCGAGCGCGGGGCGTCTTAGACTCGGGATTTATGATTCGGGATTCGCGATTTCGGAGGATCAACAGCCCGGCGTGCAGGGTGTTGTGTGACGCGGAGGTCACGGGCGCGACGTCACGGTGCCAAATCACGAAACGTAAATCACGAATCACGACTTCCCTCGGGTTTTGGTTTACTTCGCCCGGCGGCGTGCCTCCGTTCCTGCGTTTTCCATGTACGTCTCCGCCATGCCTTTTGCCCGGGTCAATCGCGTCGCCGTCTGGGCGCTCGCCGCCTGCCTCACTGCGGTGGCCCCGGCAGCGAGCCACGCGGCCGCTCCGGTCGTGGCGCCGACCCCGACCCACCGCATCTCGGCGGTGCAAGGGAGCGGGGAGACGTCGCCCCTGGAGGGCCAGACGGTGGTGGTGCGCGGCGTGGTGACGGGCCTGCTCCAGGCGGCCGCCGGCGTGGATGGATTTTATCTGCAGGACGAGGCGGGCAGTGCGGACGGCGATCCCGCGACCTCCGATGGGGTTTATGTCTATGCCCCGGGCAACGCGACCGCGGGGCGACTTCGCCCCGGCGACCGCGTGACGGTGACCGGCACGGTCAAGGAGTTTAACGGCCTGACGGAGCTCGACCGGGTCGCGCTCGTTGCCGAGGGCAGGGGGGCCCTGCCGCCGCCGGTCCAGGTGGAATTGCCCGGACAGGGAAGCTGGGAGCGCCTCGAGGGGATGCGCGTGCAGTTTCCCTCCCTCCTTCGCGTCTCGGGCGTGGAGCGGCTCGGCCAGTATGGCGAGGTGATGCTCGCCGCCGGGGACCGCCTGGTGCAACCCACGCACCTCGTTGATCCCAATGACCGGGATCCGGCCGGCATTCGTTTTGAAGGCGACAGCAACCGTGCCGCGGTGGACGCCCTGCAGCGCCAGAACCGCACCCGCTCGATCCTGCTCGACGATGCTTCCAGCAAAGCCTGGCCCTCACCCACGCCCTATCTGCGGTCGACCCCGTCGGGAGCCACGCTCCGCAACGGGGATACGATCACCGGGCTGACCGGCGTCCTCTCGTATCGTTTCAACAACTACCGCCTGGATCCCGAAGGCGAGGTGCGCTTTGGCGAGGGCAATCCCCGCCCGGCCACCCCGCCTTTGGTGGGAGATGCGACACTGCGGGTGGCCTCGGCCAACGTGCTCAACTATTTTGTCAGCCTGGGTGAGGGGAGCCGAGGCGCCTCGAGCGAGGCGGAACGGCTGCGGCAGCGGGCCAAGATCCTGGCCTCCCTGCGCGCCCTGGACGCGGACATCTACGCCCTGATGGAGGTGGAGCGCCACCCGGAGAACAGGGCCCTGGCCGACTTGGTGGCGGGGCTAAATGAGGCCGCCGGAGGGGACGCGTATGCGCTGGTGGACTCGCTCGCCATTGCCGGCACCGACCAGATCCAGGTGGCCCTGGTGTACCGTCAGGCGCGCGTCCAGGCTGTTGGTCCTGCGCGCACGGATACGTCGGAGGCGGCCGCGGTGTTCGAGCGTCCGCCGCTCGTCCAGACCTTCGAGGAGCGCGCCGGCGGCGGGCGGCTCACCGTGGTGGTGAATCACTTCAAATCGAAGAGCCCGGGCGGCGCCGCCGGGGCGGATCTCGACCAGAAGGACGGCCAGTCCGCCTACAACGACCAGCGCCGCCGGCAGGCCGCGCAACTGCTCCGCTACCTGGCAGAACCTGGCGCCATGCTGGGCGACCCGGACGTTTTGATCGTCGGTGACCTCAACGCCTACCGGGAGGAGGATCCGATCGACCGGCTGCGTGCCGGCGGGTATGTGGACCTGCTGCAGCGGTTCCAGGGGGATTCGGCGTATTCCTACACCTACGCCGCGCAGGCGGGTTACCTCGATCACGCCCTCGCGACCGCGTCGCTGCTGCCCCAGGTGACGGGTGCGGCGGCGTGGCACATCAATGCCGACGAGCCGCCTTACCTGGACTACAACCTCGAAAACAAGACGCGCGACCAGCAGGCCCTGAATGCGGGCACGCCGTATCGCGCGTCGGATCACGACCCGGTGGTGATCGGCCTCCGGCTCGCGCCGGAGTGATCAGAGGGTGACGCGTTTGCCGCTCTTCGCCGCCTCGTAGATCGCCCGCATGATCTTCACATCGCGCCGCCCCATCTCGGGCGGCACGGTGGTGGGCTTGTTCTCGAGGATGCACTGGGCAAAGGCGTCCATTTGCAGGGCCTGCTGGTTCACCTGCGGGAAGTCCATCGCGCCCTTGCTGGTTTTGCCGCGGATGCCGCGGTAGGCGTAGGCCGGGCTGACCTCGTACCAGCCCTTCTCCGCCTCCACCCTCAGGTTGTTGGCGGACTTGTTGTAGCTCATCATGCAGTCGGCCTTCGCGCCGCTGGGAAATTCCATGGTCCAATGGATCGTCTCCTCGACCTTGGCGAAACGCTCGTGGTCGGTCTTTTCCTCGCGCGCGGTGACGGCGATCGGCTCCTCGCCGGTGCCGTAACAGCCCGCCTGCACGCAATACACGCCCAGGTCCATCAGGGGACCGCCGGCCAGCACCGGGTCGTGACGCCAGGTGCCGCCGGGCGAGACGTAGGCATCGTTGGCCTCCACCCGCTTGATCGCGCCGAACTCGCGGGTCCGGGCGAGGCGCATCACCTCGAGGTTATGCGGCTCAAAGTGGAGGCGGTAGCCGATCGACAACTTCCGCTTCGCGGCGTTGCAGGCCTCGATCATGCGGTCGCACTCCTCGACCGTGACGGCCATCGGTTTTTCGCAGATCACGTGCTTGCCCGCCCTGGCGGCGCGGATGGTGAACTCGGCGTGTAGTCCGTTGGGGACTACGATGTAAATGATGTCGATGTCGGGATTGTCCGCGATCCGCTCGAAGGTCTCGTAGCTGTACACCGCGTTCTCGGGCAGGTTGTATTGACGGCGCCACTGCTCGCCCTTGGACGGGGTGCCGGTGACCACCCCGGCGAGGCGGCAGTGGCGGGTCTCCAGGAGAGCCGGAGCGAGCTGGCCGCGGGCGTATCCGCCGAGGCCGACCAGGGCGACGCCCAGTTTCTTCCTGGGTTCTGCGGCGGAGAGGAGCGAGGTGCCGATCGAGGGAGCCATCAGGGCTCCGAATCCGGCGGCGAGGGTTTGAACAAAACGTCGCCGCGTGGGGCCAGTCGGGGAGGAGGAGGGCATGGTGATGCGAAACAGTTCGGGCCACTCCTAAAGCGGAAGCGGCCCGGGCGCCACCGAGCCCGGCGTTTTGTTACGCTCAAACGTTAGCGCCGGCCCTCGCTCAAGGCTCGAGGACGAGGATGCCGCCCGCGTCCTGATTGGCGGTGCCCGGCGCCTGCAGTTTGCCCTCAAAGACCGCCATGTTGCCGCGGTAGAATTGAAGCGTGCCGGTGACGGTGTAGCCGCTGGCGGTGACGCTGACGTCGGCCCGGAAGTCATCCTTCACCGTGTAGGTGTAGGTGCCGGCTGCGCCGGTGCCGACCACCGCCACGCCATTGGCGGCAAAACTCACCGCCACGGTCTGGCCGACGGTGCCCGTTGAATACACCAGGCTGCCCTTGCGGCCGGCGAGGGTGGGCAGGGAAAAGCGGGCGGTGCCATCCGTGCGAAGCTCGTACAACTCCGGCAAACCCACGCCCTCGGATCCGTCGACGCCACGCAGGATGGCGGTGTAGCTTCCCGGGGAGAGGTTGCGCAGGTACACCGACGCCTCCAGCGGGTCGCGCGGCCCTGCGCCGGAGCGGGCGATCGCGTCGAAATCGGGTGACGTGATCCAGTCGTCCGACTCGGCGATGACCGTCTGTTTATCCCCCTCCATCTTCACCACGGTGAGGAAGGAGTCAGGCAGGGCCGCACCGAGCCCAAACTCGGAGAGCGAACCGGCAATGCCGTTGATCAAGATGTTGCGCGGGGTGCTGCCTCCGATGATGAAGCCGGTGATCAGCACAGAGGTGCCCGAGCCCACCTGAGCCCGGGTGGAAAGATTGAGGACGCGGGAGGCCGAGGGCGCCGTGCTGGTCAGGGTGTCGAGGTCAAACACCTCCACGAGGGCGACTCCCGTCGTGTTGTTTTTGCCCGTGACCGTCGCGGTGTAGCTTCCTGGAGCGACCGAGCGGACGAGGAGACACTCGCGTTCGTCCTTGGGCACCAAGCCATGCTGTTGGGCGAGTGCGAGATCGGCAGCGGGGTTGTCGCGCCAGTCGGTGTTTGTGCCGATTTCCGCGCCTGTCGACAGGGCGTGCAGGGTGAGTTCAGGGTCCGCGAGCGCACCTTGGACGCCCTGCGGCGTGAGCGAAGCGCCCTGCACGCGAAAGAGCAGCGTGCGCGGCGCGTTGCCAGTCACCACCACGCCCGCGATCATCACATCGGCGCCGGTGCCCACTTCTCCCCGGGTGGAAACATTGATCAGCGCGGGTGCTTCCTGTGCTGCAAGCGAGAGCGTGAAAAGCGGGACGGCAGCGCTGGCGAGCGCGAGAAGGCGGAGGGGGCGCGGGGCGGATCGGAAAAACATGTGACGTGTGACCTGTATGTATCCCGACGGTGCGCAGGCCCAAGCGCGCGGGATCCTTTTACAGCTTCTTCAATTGAACCGGGCGGGAGCGACGTTCCGCTTTCCGCTCACCCCGGCTCCGTGGTGAGCGGCCGACCAGACATGGGTCGTTCTAATGGTAGTACAAAATAAGGCGGCGGCCGATTCGGCCGCTTCCTCCTCTGAAAACGGCCGGATGACTGTCCCGTGATTTCTCCAATGTGAAATCCCGGGCCATTGCTTGTGGCTCCGGGCGGGCGTTGAACGCATTCGCCCGACTTCGCCTCCCAACTGCGAACGGGTGCGGATGCCTCCTCAGCGACTGCCAAGGTCGCTGGGCTTCCGCGAGCAACGACTCGTATCTACCCTACCATGAAGAACCCAAACAGGAAACGGCTGCTCGCCCTGACCGCGGCGGCCGCTTGCCAGGGGCTGTTCGCCCAAACCGCGCCGGCGCCTGCGCCGGCAGAAACCGAAGCCGAGGAGGAGGTCATCCAACTGACTCCCTTCGAAATCAACGCGACGCAGGATCGCGGATACGCCGCGACCCAGACCCTCGCCGGAACCCGTATCCGTACGGACCTGCGGGACGTTGGTGCGGCGATCTCCGTCGTCACGCGCGCCCTGCTCGATGACATCGGCGCGACCGACAACACCACCCTGCTGCAGTACACCACCAACGCCGAAGTCGCGGGCACCCGCGGCACCTACGCTGGGCTCGGCAACGGCACCAGCGTGGACGAAACGTCCAACCTGCGCGCCCCCACCGGCGCCAATCGCGTGCGTGGCCTCAGTTCGGCGGACAACACCCGCGACTTCTTCGTCTCGGACATCCCCTGGGACGGCTACAACGTCGACCGCGTCGACATCCAGCGCGGTCCCAACTCCATCCTTTTCGGTCTCGGCAAACCCGCCGGCATCATCAACGCGTCCCTCCGCAACGCGGAGTTCCGCAACAAGGGTGAGGTCCAGGTGCGCACCGGCTCCTACGGCAGCCTCCGCGGCAGCCTCGACGTCAACCAGGAGCTGATCGACAACGTGCTCGCGATCCGCGTCGCCGGCCTCTGGGACCGCGAGAAGTTCAAGCAGGACCCGGCCTTCGAGGACGACGAGCGTGTCTACGGCGCGATCCGCTGGGAACCGCGCCTCTTCAAGGACCGTTCCTTCCACACCAGCATCACCGCGAAGTTCGAGCATGGTGAGATCGATGCCAACCGTCCGCGCATCATCCCGCCCAATGACCACGTCACCCCGTGGTACCGCCCAACCGGCGTGTCCGCCGACAATCCGTTTGGCGGGATGAACAAACTGCTCCTGACGAACGGCTACCTGGCCGAGCGTGAGGACAATCCGCCCGTGGGCGGCGACAGCGCGGGCCAGACCCGCCTCGCTGATCCGGATTATAACGCGTGGATCTCCGGCCGCGGCAACCAGCAGCAGCCGTTCTATTTCTACGACGGCGGCACCGGCCAGCTCTACAGCCGCTACGGCGGCTACGTGAACAAGGGCGCACGCAATGCCGACGGCACCCTGCGCTCCGGCTCTTCCTCCCTGGTGGGCCTGCGCTTCTCCGGCGTCTTTTATGGCGTGGGCGGCCTGCCGACCTACGCAACCAATGCCCGCCTGCCTGGGTATCAGTTTGGCCAATACCGGGAAATGTCCCTGACCGATGCCTCGGTCTTCAACTTCTACGACACCCTGATCGACGGGGATAACAAGCGGGAGTGGGAGGAGTGGGATTCCTACAACGTCGCGGTCCGCCAGACCGGCTGGGATGATCGCGTCGGCCTCGAACTCGCGGTCGACAAGCAGAAGTACGAACGCGGCGGCGAGGCGCTGATCAGCGGCACCCCGACCCTCGACATCGATATCCTGTCCCAATTCCAGGACCTCAGCGCCAACCCGAACGTGGGCCGCCCCTACGTCCAGGCCAACGGCCGCGGCAGTTCCTACATGAGCGATCGCGAGTACGCCCGCGTCTCGCTCTTCGGTGAGTTCCGCGCCTCCGACGTGATCGACAGTGCCTTCTGGCGCAAGCTGGTCGGCAAACATCGGTTGAACGGTGTCTTCAGCGACGAGGAGTACCGCTCCGAGGACCGCAGCTGGCAGCTCTACGCCACGACCAGGGCCTTCGACGACTATATTGGCACGGCCCTGCCGTTCAATGACCGGCCCCCGATCGGCATGATCTACCTGGGCAACTCGATCTCCGCCCGCTCCACCGCGGCCGGTTCGAACATCCCTGGCATCAGCACGTCGATCGACCTGGATGACGGCGCGCTCTACCACTTCTCCTCGGAGTGGAACGCGGCCAACACGCCCTACGGCGATCCATGGACGGTTCCGGCCAACCTGAGCAACGTCTTCAACTTCCTGCCCACCGCGGCGGCCCCGGCGCAGAACTCCAACCCGGCGAACTACCGCGGCTGGAACAGCGACTACTACCTCGACATCGCCCGCTACCGCGACGGCGACCAGAGCCTCACCACCAATGCCGCCAAGGCGCTGCGCAAGACCAAGTCCTACGCCGGCACCTGGCAGAGTTTCTGGTGGGACGGCGCGATCGTCGGCACGGTCGGCTGGCGTTATGACGAGGTCCAGGGCAAGGACGTGAGCGCCCCCAATACCGGACCGCGCAGCACGCTGAACCTCAGCCCCAACGTCTACCGCCTGCCGGACAGCCCCAACAGCACGGTCAAGGATCACTCCGTCAGCTGGGGTGTGGTCGCCCATCTGAACCGCCTCTTCGAGAACGATCCGCTCCCGATCAACGTCAGCCTGTCGTACAACACCTCGGAGAACTTCGAGATCGCCGGCACCCGCCGCGGGATCTACGGGGATGTCCTGGGCAACCCGACCGGCAAGACCAAGGACTACGGCATCACGCTTTCGACCAAGGACGACAAGTACTCGGTACGCGTGGTGAAGTACGAGGCAACCGTCACCTCCTCCAGCACGCCAATGAGCAATCTGAGCGCGTTCGGCGACATCATCAGCTACGGCCTGCGCTGGCGAAACGTGTTCCTGTATAACCTGAACACCTACACGCTGGACAGCGCCAACGGTTCCAACGAGTGGCGCTACAACTTCGACGCCGACACCGCCAATGGTGAGACCGACGAACAGGCGCTGGCCCGTGAGAACGCGTCCATCGCGGCGTGGAATCAGATCCAGCAGAGCCTGCCGAAGGCCTTCTACGACTACTGGGGCTTCACCCCGCAGTCGAACTTCGACAACCCGGATCCATCGCAGGTCCAGGCTTACCGCCTCTGGGGTGCCACCACCCCTCCGGGCCTGACCATGACCTCCGACACCGTGTCGGAAGGGTATGAGTTCGAAGTCACCGCCAACCCGACCAACAACTGGCGCGTGTCGTTCAACGCCTCCAAGACGGAAGCCACCCGCAACAATGTCGGTTCGGCCGACGCCCTCGCGTTCGTGAACTACATCAACCAGCAGATGGCCGGTCCGGCCGGCGAGATGCGCATGTTCTCGGGCGGCCCGAATGCCCAGACCCTGCGTCAGCAGTGGAATGCGACCCTCGGCAGCTGGACCCTGCTCAAGCTGCAGGAAGGTGCGGCCGCGTCGGAAATCCGCCCGTGGCGCTTCAACTTCGTTACCAACTACGCCTTCCGCAATGGGGCGCTGCGTGGCGTCAGTGTGGGTGGCGCTTATCGTTGGGAGGACAAGATTATCATCGGTTACCCGGTGCTGGCAAAGTCCGCCACCGAGTACACCTTCGACCTGGCCAGCCCGTATTACGGCCCGTCCGAGGATGCGATCGACCTGTGGGTCGGCTACGAGCGCAAGCTGACCGACCGCGTCAATTGGAAGATCCAGCTCAATATCCGCAATGCCTTCGCGGATGACGGTGTGATCCCGATCTCCGTCCAGCCGGACGGCAAGACCTGGGCCACGGTCCGTATCAAGCCGACACAGGAGTGGTTCGTCACCAACACGTTCTCGTTCTGATCGCATGATCTGAACGGGCGCGCAGGATACGCACCCAGGTTCCTTCGTCAGGCCGGGACGCCGCCGCGTCCCGGCTTTTTTGCGCCCCTAGTTTGGGCCCCGGGGGGGGCGGCCTGTGCCCCGACTCTGACGTCAGAGGAATCACGCATTTGTCCGGGTGCGGCCCAGAGCCCTTGCTGGCGTTGCGTCCGCGATCCTGGAGGCAAGTGGCCCCGCCTCCTAAAAAGGGGATTCCGGACGTGGTCCGGGCCTCGCCCGGGCTGGCCTGAAACCGACTTCGTGTGCGGCGTCGCTTCCTGTGCGATGTCTCGCGCGTGGTGCTTCAAGTTGGGTATGGTGTCCGGCCGGTCTCCAGTTGGGATGGAGACCGGCTCTCCGCCCCCACCCGATCGCACTCCGATGCGTCCCTCCTTTTTCCTCACCGTCCTTCTGATCCTTGCCGCGCCCGCGGCCGTGCGGTCCGCCGCGCCGGAGCCCGGGCCGGTGCGCGGGCTCCCGCTGACCCGCACCTACACCCTCGAAGAGGTGGGCAATGTCCCGCGCGGAGCACGCCTGGACTTCGATCCCCACGGCCGCGTGGCGGTGGTGCACGACGACGTGTATTCGGTGCTGAACGACACCGCCTGGGTGGATCAGCTCGACCGCACGCGCCTCGGCTCGGTCAGCCTCTCGCGGGTGCTGCTGGCCGCGGATGGGCGGCGTTATTACGTCGGCCGCGGAAACTGGGGTCGCCTTGAACCTTCCAGCCAGGGGCTGCTCACGGTCGTCCCCCTCCATGGGGAGGAACGTCCGGCGTGGACCCTCTCGACGGCGTTTTCCGACGTGGCTGTGACGTCGGACGGGGTTTATTTCGGCGGCCCCAACGGGGTGGTGTTTGCTCCCGCCTCCGGCGGCCCGCCGTCCTATCTCGAATCGCCCGGCGTCAGCCGGGTGTTTTCGGTGGGAGACCGCGTATTCCTGGCGAGCCATTCGCTACCGCTGAGGGAGATTGCGCCCGGCGCCACTGCGCTCCTCGACCTTCCGCGCACGCGGCTGACGGGCTCGGCGGTGGAGTATGCGATTGCGCAGGACCCACACCACACCCTGGTCTGCACGGGAGACGGGCGCTGGTTTCGCTTCGACGGGGACACCGCCGTGCCGTGGCAGGCCCCGGGGTGGGAAGGTGTGGCGGGTCCGGTGACCGCCGCCACTGGGCTCTCCGGAGGAGGCGTGGCCGTCGCAATCCAGGGCCGTGGCGTTTATCTTTTGAGCGCGGCGGGCGAGATGACCTGGGCACTCACCGCCCCTGAGTACCATCGCGTGTCCGCCCTTGCCAGCCGGGAGCCCGGGATCCTCTGGGCCGCGACCGAGGATGCGGTGCTCAAGGTGCCCTTCGGGAGTCCGCTCACGACCTTCGGGCAGAAGCTCGGCCTTCCCGCCAGCTGGCCCAACGTGATGCGTTGGCGGGGCCGACTGGTCGCCTCTTCGCGCGGGCGGATTTACGACGCGCTCAGCTCCGGGCCCGGAGCCCCTGCGCATTTTCAGCTTATTCCATGCGATTATGGCGCGGGCGCCTGGTCCACCGCGGCGTACGGAGACCACCTCGTGGTCGGCAATACGAACGGTGTGTATACCTTTAATGGGGACGGGACCCTGTCCCAGATCGCCGAACTCACCGATGTCTCCCAGGTGGTGATGCCCAACGAGCGCCTTTGTTATGCGGTGGGTCGGATGGAGATCGCGGTTTTCCAGCATGATGGCACGCGCTGGAGTGAAGCAGCTCCCCGGCTGCCGAACGTCGGCTTCGCCCCGGTGGTGCATGTCAGCGCCAGCAATGCCCTGTGGATCGAGCACGGATCGAACCGGGTGTCTCGCATCAGCTTTGACGGAGGGATCCTCCGGTCCCGCGCGATCGGCGCGCTCCCGTGGAAGGAAAGCGAGTGGGTCAATCTCGGGCTGGTGGGCGACCTGGCGATCCTCTCCGGCGCGAGCGGAAAACGGATCTTCCTCGATGAGCGCACGCTTGAGCCGCGCACAGCCCCGGAACTCGAGCAGCTTCTCAACCGGTCCCCGCACTGGCTTACCCGCGTTTTCCGAGATGACGCCGGCGTGATCTGGGCCACCCATCGCCAGGGAGTCGTGCGTTTCCGGCCATCAGAAGGTGGCTACGACATGGACGCCGTCAGCCTCGACATGCTGAACGACCAGTTCCCAATCCTACGCCTCCTTCCCGGTGGCGATGTCTGGTTTACGGGCGGCAGGTCGTTGTACCACGTCACCCCGGGCGGGTTGGACCGGGAGCCGCCGGTGTTGCCCGCCCCGGTGCTCCTTTCCGTGACCGATGCGGAGACGGGGGACGAGCTCTTGCGCGCCGGGTATTCCTCCGCCGCGCCCCTTCGCCTCCCCTTTGACCGGGGCAACCTGGTGGTGAGCCTGTTCTCCGGCACCTACCAGTGGCGCCGACCTCCGGTATTTGAATACCGCTTGAGCACCCGCGACCGGTGGATCCCGCACCCGGTCGGCGCTCCCTTGCGCTTCACCGGCCTGCGGGACGGGCTCCACCAGCTCGAAGTGCGCTCCGTCCTGGTCGATGGAACGCGTTCCGGGGCGACGCTATTCCGCTGGGAAGTGGCGCCGCCCTGGCACCGGACGATCAGCGCCTGGGTGCTCTTTGCCCTGATGGGAATCCTCGCCTTTGCGGGTCTGGGCAGCTGGCTGAACCGCCGCGCCCGCCGGCGCAGCGCCGTCCTCGAACGCCTGGTGCAGGACCGTACCCGGGAATTGGAGACAGCGATGGCGCGGCTCAACGAGGAGACCCGGAATGCTGCGACGCTCGCCGAGCGCAACCGCCTCGCGGGCGAGATCCACGACAGCCTCCAGCAGGGGCTCACCGGTCTCATGCTGCAGCTCGATTCGACCTTGAAGTCGTCCGATATGTCCGACGACGCACGCTCCCGACTTTCCGTGGCCAGGAAGATGGTGTCCTACACCCGCCACGAGGTGCAGCACGCCGTCTGGGATCTTGAGACGCCGTTGTTGAAGGGCGCGGAACTCGACGAAGCACTGCGCAAACTGGTCGACCTGATCAGCCCCGGTGCCGCCCCGATCGATGTCGAGGTGAGTGGTACGCCGCGGCCCATTCCCGGACTGCAAAAACACCATCTCCTGCGCGTCGCGCAGGAGGCCGTGACCAATGCGGTCCGGCACGCCTCTGCCGGCCAAATCGTGGTGCGCCTCCGCTTTGACAGCGAAAGCGTCACCCTCGAGGTGGAAGACAACGGCATCGGTTTCGACGTGCAGACGCACCTTTCCGACGGCGCCGGCCACTTCGGCCTGCGCGGGATGGGGGAGCGCGCCAGCCGCCTCGCCGCTGCCCTCGAGATCCACAGTACGCCCGGGCAAGGTAGCCTGGTCCGCGTGCGCCTGCCTCTCGCTGAGGCAGCCCTTCCTGTTACACCATGACCGCCTCCGCTGCCCGCCGTGAAAAGATCAGGCTGCTCCTGGTGGACGACCACATCGTCGTCCGCATGGGGCTTGTGACCGCTGCCGGGAGTGAACCCGACATGACGGTGGTCGCCGACGTGGCGAGTGGACCGGAGGCGCTCGCTGCCTACCGCAAACACCGCCCTGATGTCGTCGTGCTGGACCTGCGCATGCAGGGAATGGGCGGGGTGGAGACACTCCGCCAGCTGCGGACGGAATTCCCGGACGCGCGAATCGTGATCTTCAGCAACTACGCCAGCGGCGAGGAGGTTTACCAGGCGCTCCGCTCGGGCGCGTCCGGCTTTGTGGTGAAGGAGATGTCGCTCGAGCGCCTGCTCGAGGGAATCCGCCGGGTGTATCAGGGCGAGCAGTACATCCCGACCGAGATCGCCGCCCGCATCGGCGAGCGGATGCTGACCCAGCTTTCCACGCGCGAGAGCGAGGTCCTCCAGCTGGTTGCCCGCGGCCTGAGCAACAAGGAGATCGGCTCCGCCCTGGCCATCACCGAAGGCACGGTGAAGATCCATCTCACCAACATTCTCTCCAAGCTCGGGGTCTCGGATCGCACCCAGGCCATTCTCGCCGCCGCAAAACGCGGGATCCTCCAGCTCGAGTGAGGGGCGGCCGAACGTAGCCACGTGGCCGAGCAGAGGTCAGGTGCCTTCCCGCGCAGGCCACCGACGTTGCGTCCGGAGTTTGTCCGGACGCGATCAGGCGCAGTCTTTGTGTACCCGTGCGCCGAGCGCCTAAGCTCCCCGCCGGACCCTCAGGCGGTGCGCTCGAGCGCCGCGAGCGCACCCTCGACCACCGTCGTCATTTTGATTTTCGGGAGTTCCCGACCGTGTTGCTCGAGGCGACTGGCCAGGATCTCCATCGCGACGACCCCCACCTGGTAGCCGTCGCTGCGGGGAAGTCCGCTGGCCTCACCGGAGGTGGTGTGGGCAGCAGGGATCACGGCTTGAAGGGTGGAGTCCTTGGGCACAAAGCCCAAGGCGATGCCGCACAGCCGGCTCCAGTCGAAGCGGGCGGTGGGGAGGCTGGAGTCCGGGTTGGATGCGAGCAGGACGGCGTGAATGCCGCGGTGGTCCAGGATGCGGCTCAGCCGCCCTGGAGTGAGACCGGGTTCGAGCAGCCAAAAGGGCTCCAGGCGGAAGCCGAGCTCTTCGGCGCGCGCGGAGGCGCCCTCGAATGCGGTGCGCAGGAGTGTGTCTCCGCGCCACCCGTGGCGGGTGTCGGCGGCGGTGACAAAAGCGATGGTTTCAACCTGGCGGGGTGCGGACATCCCGCGCCGGTAGGAGGCGAGGGCGCGGAGAGCGGGATCCGGCCGGTAGCCAAGGGCGGCCGCGATCGCCTGGATGCGTTCGCGAGTGCTCGCTGGCAGGCTTGGGTTGTTCCGCAGCGCGAGCGAAACCGTGGTGTTATGCACGCCCGCCGCCTCCGCGACCATGGTTTGGGTTACGCGGGGGCGGCAGGGAGCGCCCGTGGGCGCAGCGTGCGTGAGTGGGGGCTGCTCCTTCCAGACGGAGGAGGCGGCGGGGGGAGGGCGGGAGGAAAGAGCCGTGGTCACCAGGGGGGAGGGTGAAGGGGGCAGCGATTCCTGGGCGGGAACCGCGTACTAGGGGTTGGACGGGCCAGATGACGACGCCCCTCCGGGCTCTCTGCAAACCGGCGTTGGTGGTAGAGGTACTATGACTTAGGGCATAGTGCCTGGGTCTGGTTTCCCGCGTGAGTACAAAAAAAAGAGCCGAGGCCAGGGGCCTCGGCTCTTTGGGAACGGTCGCAACGACCGTGTCTGATTAGAACTTGAACGAGTTGGTGACCGTCCAGGTCTCGGACGGGGCGATGCCCCAGGCTGCAACCGTGCCGTCGTACTGCGCCGACAGTGGGATCAGCTTGTTGCCGTCGCCCAGGTTCCGGACGTTGAGCTGGATGCGCCAGTCGATCTTGTCGGTCAGCTTGCGCTGATAACCGACCCAGAAGTCGACGCCGTCCTGTGCCGGGCCGTAGTACGGGTTGTCCAGGTCAAAGGTGATCGCGGTCGCGCTCACCTGTTTCACCGGGTAGCCGATGGCGACCTTATCCTGCCAGCGGTAGCCCAGGCCGACGTTGAAGCCCTTCAGCGCGCCGCGGCTGAAGCTGTAGTTGCTCACCACGTTGTAGCGCCACTTGCGCAGCTCGCTGGAGTAGGTGCCTTCCTGCAGTTTCATCAGCAGGTACTTCGAGTAGAAGTTGCCGTTCCAGCTGACCAGCGCGGTGGAGGTGATGGCACCGCCGCCCCACTGGCGGAGGTCGCCCATCGGGCCGTTGTGGTACTTGTTGGTGAGTTCGATGAACTCGGCCAGGTCAGAACCGCCGATGTTGGTGCGCTTGGCCTTGGTTTCCGAGGCGTTGATCGAGATGCGCCAGTCGCGGGTGGGATTGGCGACGAACTCGTATTCCATACCTTCGGAGACCTGGTCTTCCGTGGCGGTGAAGTTGGCAACCGGCGTCGCCATCGTCGTCAGCTGGGTGACATTGAAGTCATTGAAGCCCCAGGCGCCGAGGATCTTCTTCACGATCGGCTCATTGGTGTAGGCGCGCCAGCCGGCCACTGCTGCGGCTGCGATCGCGTCTGCCTGCTCCTGCGTTTCACCCTGACGCGGCGTGTAGCGCCAGGTCCAGGAACCCGTTCCGTCAGCCGAGCTCGGGTCGCCGAGGTTGGCGAGGTGGTATTCGTAGGCGTCGGCGCGGTCTTCCTGGCGCTGGATGAAGTTGCCGCCACCGAGGAGGTACCAGACCGGCATGCCGGTGGTGTTGGAGGCGTTCTTCACCGTGGTCTCATACTTGTTGATCTTGAGCATGAACCGCTGGTCCTTGGTCGAGATCATCACGCCCTTGTCCTTCGTCTGGCCGGACGGAGCCGGGAGGGGCTGTCCGTAGATGTCGTTGCGGGTGCCGACGACCTGGAAGTTCTCGGACTCGTTGTAGAACACGCTCACGTTGACCGGCAGGCGGTCGCCAACGAACTTGTTCAACTTGGCCACCACGCTCCAGCTGGGGGAGTCGGCTTCGTACAGGTTGTAGGCCTTGCCCGCCGTGCTGTACTGCAGCAGGCCGTTCTTGTCCTTGGCGTTGAAGTCGACCCGGTTGTTCACGCGGGTGCCGTCAAAGGCCCAGGACTTCACCTTGTCGTTGCGCACGCCATACAGACCGACGATCGCACCGTCCCAGAAGTAACCCTGCCAGACAGCCGCGCGGGATTCGACCTGGCGGCGGTTGAGGGTGGCTCCGTGGGTGAGGGCGTCCTGGTCGCCATTTTCGGCGCTCAGGATGTCCACCGGGATCGTGCGCCAGCCGACGTAGTTGGCCGGGTTTTCCGACTGGGTGGATGCAGCACCGTTGTAGGTGCTGGTCCAGACCGCTGCCGGGTCCACATTGGTGGCGTTCCAGGTGGAATCGAAATAACGCCACTGGACGGAGTCCGGAATGTCGACCGCCCCACCCGGGCGCGGGATGTTCACGCCGGAGTAGCTGCTGCGGCCCATGAGCGAGTCGCCCAGGTAGATCGTGGACGTGACCGCGCGGTCATTGCTGTCGATCTGGGTGGCCGCGGTGCCGGTGGCGACGAGGGCGCCGAAGGCATCGGTCGTGCCGTATCGCTTGAAGGCGCGGCCGTCCGATTCCCACATGTCGCGGCTGTAGAGACCGCTCAGGGTGTGGCGGCCCACCAGCTTGCGCCACCAGGTGCCGCTGCCGTTCTTGTCGAAGTGGTGGTCGAAGAAGGCGCTCAGGCGGGACGACTCGCGGGTCGTCTCGGTCGCGCTGTTGCCCCACGTGTAGTTACTCTCGACGTACGGCCGGCCCACGTTCGGGTTGGGTGTGCCGTCGATGTTGTGGCTGTTGATATCGACGAAGAGCACGCCCGAGCCGTTGAAGGACAGCTGGCCGCGGTCGTAGCTCTGGTGGTCATACGCCGCCTCGAAGCCGAACTTGTCGTTGAAGAACGTCTGGCTGAGGCTGGCGCTGAAGTTCTCGAAGTCCTGCCACTCGCGCTTGTTGTCGCCGTCGATCAGGTTGTTGTAGAAGTCGAAGATCGAGCGGTCGGAGAGCGTGGTGCTCTTCCACAGGCCCCACGACTGGTAGGGTGCGGTCGGTTCGCGCTCCGCCCAGTAGGCGGTGGTCGCGACGGCCACGCGGCGGGAGTAGGGGAGGCCGCCGATGCCGCCATCGATCGTTCCCGTCGGGCTGCGTCCGCCGATGTTCTTGTACTCCGGCATCGAGACCGCGAAGGGCGAGGCCTCGCCGGGATTCACCTGCATCCACACGCCGCCGTACATCTGGGGAGCGCCCAGCCAGGCTTCGTAGTACGGATTCTTGGTACCGTTGGAGCGGTTGGAGTTGAACTGGCCGACGTTCTCGCGCCAGTACTCCGCGCCGTTCGCGTCGTACCACAGGCCGCTGTTCTGCACCGTGTTCGGGTCGTACACGGCCTGGTCGAGCTGGCTCCACCAGCCGGTGATACGATCGGTCGGGGTGATGGAACGCGGGTTGTTGCTGCGGACATCGCCGGCCTCGAAGTTGACCTTGATCGAGGTGCGGTGGCCGGCGCGGGACATGAACTTCGGGTCGTAGCGGACGGTGCCGAAGACGCGCTTGTCCAGGCTGTAGGCCGGCTCCTGCTTGTATTTCTCGTCGTTGCGCAGGAGGTTCAGGCGGAACGAGAGTTCGTTATCGATCAGGTTCTCGTTCAGGTCGAGGGAGACGCGGTTCGAGCCGTAGGAGCCGAAGCGGAACTCAACCTCGCGAAAATCGCGGTGCTGCGCGGTCTTCGTGGTGGTGTTGATGATACCGGAGGGGCTGCCGAGGCCGAAGAGGATCGAGTTCGGGCCGCGCTGCATGTCGACGCGCTCGATGTTGTAGCCGTCCCACGGAATGTCGGAGATGAAGAAGTTCCGGGTGTTGTCGGCGGAGGTGAGGCCGCGGACGCGCGTGTTGCCGTTGGGGCTGGTGAAGCGGCCGGACTCGTCTTCGTTCTGGCCGCCGGAGGCGCCGCGGAAGTTGCCCTGCGGACCACCGACTTCGGTGTTGGTGGTGTACTGCAGGAGGGACTTGTTGTCCGTGGCGGCGACGTCCTTGAGGAACTCGGAGGTCACCACCGAAATGGCAGAGCCGACGTCCTCAAGACGGGTGTTGATACGGGAACCGGCCAGGGTCTGGGTCGCGACATAACCGGTGGACGACTCGGCGGTGACTTCGAACGGGCTGAGGACGATGGTCTCGTCGTCATCCGCGGCGGCGGCGGTGCTGCTGGGCGCGGTCTGCGCACAGAGTCCGGTGGACAAAGCGACGCCTGCAAGGGTCAGCAGGGGATACGTCGCACGCCTGGGTGAGGCATGTTTGAACATTGAGGTATACGGTGGGTTAGGGTTGCTCGGGGTGGCGCGAGACCTTGCGGCCGCGCCGAAGGCGCAGTCTTTCCCAGGGTCCAGCACCGGCAACGGGCCCGCCGTTCAGACTTCAGAGTGGACGGTCCAGCAGGGAGGGGCATGGCTCACCTGCGGTTTGCGAAGAGGTGTTCGGGAAGCACGGGAAGACTTGCCCGGTCGAAGCGTTCTGTGGGACAGAGCCCGCCTGCGCTCTGCGAGCTTCGGCAAGGCAGTCTTCGCTCACCTGCGGTTCGCGAAGAATGGTGGACGGTACAGGACTCGAACCTGTGACCCCGTGCGTGTGAAGCACGTGCTCTAACCAACTGAGCTAACCGTCCGAAACGAGGGGCGAACGTGGTGGCTGGGCGGCGCCGAATCAACTCATTTTCTTACCCGAACCGCCCGCTTTCTTTCCGGGAAGAGGGTCCGGCAGATTTCGCAGACCGTGCCGTCGCACCCGCGGGCGGTGCAATGCTCGCGGCCCCAAAAGATGATCCGCAGGTGGAGCGCATTCCAGTGCTGCACCGGAAACAGCCGCTTCAGGTCCTTTTCCGTCTGCACCACATTGCGCCCCGACGTCAGTTTCCAACGCTGCGCGAGCCGGTGGATGTGCGTGTCGACGGGGAAGGCCGGGACGCCGAAAGCCTGGGCCATCACCACCGAGGCGGTCTTGTGCCCGACGCCGGGCAACGCCTCCAGCTCCTCGAAGGTCTGCGGCACCGCACCCGCATGCTGCTCCACCAGGAGCTCGGAGAGGTGCCGGATCGCCTTCGCTTTCTGCGGGGCCAACCCACACGGCCGCACCACCGCCTCAATACGATCCACCGGTAAGGTCGCCATCACCTGCGGGGTGTCCGCCAGGCCAAACAGGGCGGGCGTGACCTCGTTGACCCGCTTGTCCGTGCATTGGGCGGACAACAACACCGCGATGAGAAGGGTGTAGGCATCCGTATGGTGAAGGGGCACCGGCGTCTCGGGGTACACGCGCGCCAGGGTCTGGTCGATGAAGGCGGCGCGTTCGGCGGCGGTGCGGTACATGCCCACCACCGTGGTCTGCCGGAACGCGCGAGGTCAATCGCCGGCCCGACCGCCCGCACCGCCCACGCGCGCGGAGCGTGGCCACAACTCCACCCGGTCGATACCGGGCGCCGGCTGGGTGCCGCCGGGAGGTAGGGTCCACACGACTACACCGGAGCGCGGACTCCCCGGTTCCGCTCCCGCCCGCCGGAGAAACGGCAGGGAGTTTGCGCGAGTCGCCGGCGCATTTTCCCAGGCGTGGGGTGTCGCGACGTTGGCGCGAATCCTGCAAAACACTTCAGACGACCGCCCGTTGTGGCGAAGAGACACTGGATGAAACGCCGCTCCTCCCAGACCGCGACCCACGCGACCGCCCGCCGCCGCCTTTCCGTGCCGGCGGCCGACTGGCTTTTGGACCTCCTGGACGGCGACACCGCCTCCGGCGCGCAGGGTGGCGTGCGCCTCACCCGCGATGAGTTGCTCATGCTCGCGGCGCACGAGGGTGTGCTCGCCATCACCGAACACCTCGAGCGCCTTCAGGCGGAGCGCCCGCTGCGGCGCAGCGACCTGGTTTTTCGCTTTGAGGTGAAGGCGGGCGAGATCGGCCGCGCTGCCCGCGCGGAGAGCGAAGCCCGTGCGATCAACGCGGTGCTCGCCGCCGCCACGGAGCGGGCGGAAACGTGAGATGATGCCTCCGCTGCACCGCCCCCGGCCCTCGGAAAACACCCCCGGGTATCCGACCCGCGGTGACAAAAGGCGCCGTTTCGGCGTCCGCGCGGCTGGAAATTCGAAACAGAAAAAAACGTCTAAACGGCAGTTCTCTCGCACTTCGCGCTTGAACGAACGTCACGTAATTGGAAACTCCTTGCTGTTCGGTCGTGTTTTCGAAAGCGCGGCCGGGCTCTTCGGACGTTCAGGCGGACTACCCCTTCCTGACGCTTGAGCGCCCCCTTTCTTGTTCCGCCCATAACCAAATAACCAATACAAATGGCAACGTCAAAAGCCCGCAAAGCGACCACCAAGAAGCCAGCCGCCAAAGCTGCCAAGGCCAAGAAGCCAGCCGCCAAGGCCGCAAAGAAGAGCAAGAAGTAAGCTCTTTTGGCTGACCTCTTCTTGGGGTCCCTCTCTCCAGCACAGCCCACTTCGGGCTGTGCTGCTTTTTTTTGCGGATCGGGTGGGTGAGGTGCGGCGGTCTCGCCGGTGAGCGTGGTCCGACACGAGCGCGGTGCGGGACGCCAGGCGTTCAAATGGACGAGCGGGGAAGCTTTGGGTCGGGGCGGAAACCGGCTCGCAGTTGTTTGTGTGCTGGTGTGAGGATGCCCGCCTGAACCGCAGCCCTTCTCCTCGATGAAATTTTCCCCTGCTCCCGCACCTTTCCAGATTTCCCGCCGCTCCTTCTTCCGCCGCTGCGCAGTCGTCGCGGCCAGCACCGGCCTTCCCCTCTGGTTTGTCGAGCGGCAGCTCGCCGCGCAGGAAACGGGTGCGGCCGCGCGGCCGGGCGCCAACGACCGCCCGGGCCTCGCGCTGATCGGCTGCGGAGGCATGGGCAAGGTCGATATCAAGAACGCCGCCGCGTTCGGTGATGTGGTGGCGATCTGCGACGTGGACACGCGCCGCTCGGATGAAGCCGCCGCCGCCCTGCTCGAGCTCGGCCAGCGCCCGCAGGCCTACACCGATTTCCGGCATGTTCTCGAACGAAAGGACGTGCACGCGGTGGTGAACGTGACGCCGGACCACTGGCACACCCTCATCAACATCGCGGCGGCGAAGGCGGGGAAGGACATCTATGCGGAAAAGCCGCTCACCCTCACGATCGACGAGGGCCGTCATGTGGTGAAGGCGGTGCGCGACAACCGGGTGGTGCTCCAGACCGGCACCCAGCAGCGCAGCATGCAGCGTTTCCGCCTCGCCTGTGAACTGGTGCGCAATGGACGTATCGGAAAACTGAAGGAAGCGAACGTCTGGCTGCCCGCCGGCCTGCAGGGTGGTCCGTTTGCCACCGCGCCCGTGCCCTCCACCCTCAACTGGGACTTCTGGCTCGGCCAGGCTCCGGCGGTGGACTACGTCCCGCAGCGATGCCACGCCCTCTTCCGCTTCTGGTACGACTATTCCGGCGGCACCATGACCGACTGGGGCGCCCACCACAACGACATCGCCTACTGGGCGGTTGGCCTGATCGCGCCGGACCGCGTGGCCTCCACCCGGATGAGCGAACCGGTGCAGGGCGGCTACACCGCGTATTCGGATTACGAGGTGCGCTACACCTACGCGAATGGCGTGGGGCTCAACATCCGCACCACCCGTGACGACAGCATGTACGGGGAGGTGATCAACCCCGAGGGCCAGCGAAATGGTATTCGCTTTGAGGGCACGGAGGGGTGGATCTGGGTAAACCGCGATGAACTGGCGGCGAGCGACCGTTCGTTGCTCACCACCCCGCTGCCCGAGGGCGCGGAGAGGCTTCCGCTCAGCAATCACCACATGCGGAATTTCTTTGAGAGCATGGCCTCACGCCGCGATCCCATCTGCAATGTCGAGACCGGACATCGCTCCGCCACCATGTGCCACCTGGGCGCCATTTCGCTGCGCACCGGGCTCCCGCTGAGCTGGAATTCGGAGACGGAGCGTTTTGTCGGCGACCACGCCGCCGAGGCGAATCCCTATCTCGCCCGCGAAATGCGGAAGCCGTACGACTACAGCTTCTGCTGAGCCCACCGCGCCCCGCCGCCCGAGCGCGGCCGCACACCCATGCTTCGCACCGAGAGCCTTTTTCAGCTCACCTGGCCGATCTTCCTCCAGCACATGGCGCACAGCTGTGTGCTGCTGGTCGACTTCTGGTTCTTCAGCCACATCTCCGACTCCACCGCCGCGACGGTCGGCCAGCTGATGCCCATCATCTGGGTCGGCGCCTTTGTCATCCCGGTTTTCGCCGGCACCGGGGTGTCGGTGGCCTCCCAATACATGGGGGCGAAGCAATTCCACAAGGTCGTTCCCGCCTACATGATGAACCTGGCGTTTTGCGCCACGCTTGGGACCGTGTTTGCGCTCACGCTTTTCCTGGCCTCGGGCAGCATCGGCCGGTGGATGGGCCTGAGCCCGGAGCTCAACATCACGGCGGGGACGTACCTCTCAGGAATGAGTGCGTACTTTGTCTTTCTCGGAATCTCCGTGGCCTACAACGCCGTGCTTTCCTCCCGGGGGATGACCCACTGGCTGATGTACAATTCCCTCGTCGTCGCGACGGTGAATCTCGTCCTCGCCTCCCTCTTTGTCCTCGGCTTCGGCTGGGGAGTGCGGGGTGTCGTGTCCGCCGCGGTCATCGGCGTCGCGACCGCGACGTGCGTCTCGGTTTATCTGGTGCACGCCCGGCTGGGCGTGATCTTCCGCCTTAAAGGTGCGGTCCGCGAGATGCTCGGCGTCTTCGGCCCGATGATCCGGATCGGCGTTTCCAACGCCCTTGAGCCGTTCAGTTATACCGTCCAACAGATCATCCTCTCCGCGCTCATCATCTCGCTCGGCGTCACCTCGATGGCGGCTAACAGCTACGCCGGCCGCGCCCAGATGTTTCAGATCACCTTCGCGATCACGCTCGCGCTGGGGGCGCAGATCCTGATGGCGCACTGGATGGGGGCGCGCCGCTTTCAGGACGTGAACCGGCTCTTCTGGACCGCGATCCGCCGCGCGACCCTCGTCTCCTTCCTCTACGCCTTCCTTCTCTGGGTCTTCTCCGATACCGTGCTCGGCTTTTTCACCCACGACCCGGAGGTGATCGCACTGGGCCGGTCTCTTCTCCTGGTCGCCGTCTTCTATGAACCGGCGCGTGCGGTGAACATCATCGGAGGGTTCTCGCTGAAAACCGTGGGCGACGCGCGATTCCCCCTCATCGTCGGCATGCTCTTTATCTGGGGCATCCTGCCCGTCGTGTACGCCATCAAGATCACGTGGGGCATCAGCCTCCAGGCCCTCTGGATGTGTTTCGCCTTCGACGAAATCGTGCGAGCCGGCATCAACCTCTGGCGCTGGCGTACCGGCAAATGGAAGACGATGGGCGTCGTCGCCTCGGAAGAAGCTGCCAGCACGCCGCCGCCCCCTGGGGACGCACTGCCCGCCTTGGAACCCTGACTTCACCATAGCCGAGACAGTGCCGTCTCGGCCATGGGTCGTGCGAACGCCGGGGCCCGTTGAAACGAAACACCTGGGGACACTGCCCGGCCCGCTGTGTGAGTGTGCCGGTGCGATGAGCGCGCCTCACACGCGACGCCGGATCGATGAACAACGTACGTGATGCGGCGCAGGGTGTTTTTCGGCGCTTCATAAGAAATATTTAACTACCCGCCCGGCCTTGGGCGGTGTTACCCAAAAGCCCGCTGCGGTGTTCACCCCAGGCGCCGCGTTTCAGAGGGAAAACCAGAGGCGAAACGAGGTGTTAACAGAATCGTTACCGAACCCAAATATCGGGGATTTTCCGCTGCTCTGTTCAGTCATTTGCAACGAGCTGTAAAATCAATTCTAATGAGGCCTCTGGCGGACAAAGGGGCTTCAGGAGGGGGCTTAAGAGACGTTAAACCGCCTCAAGATGCACGGTCTCAAATCAAACCTCCTCCTTCGACTCACTCGCACGTGCGCCGCATTTGCAGTTGTCGGGGCAGCCAGCGCTGCCTCGGCCCAGACGTACCGTGCTGCGGTGGGATTCGATCAGCTTAAAAGCGAACTGGGAGCCTCGCTCCCCACGGGGGCCAATGTCCGCGTTCACCAGATTGAATACATCCGCAACAGCGCCTGGGCTCCCCAGGCCTCGGGCGAACGCGCCAGCCTTCCGATTTCCTACCTGACGACCAACACGACGAACTCCTTCTCCGGGCACGCCAACGAGGTTGCCAACTACCTCGCGGGTGCGGACACGAGCATGACCCCCGGCGTCCGGAATTTCTCCGCCTCCGAGGCCTGGACCTATGTCGGCAGCGGCAGCCTGATGGGAACACGGAGCCTTGCTCCGCACGCCGCCACCTGGGACGTCGAAAACCATTCCTGGGGCGGCAATGACGCCATCTGGGCGATCAAGACCCTTGCCAAGATGGATTATCGCATCGAGCGCGACCAGGTCGTGGCAGTGGTCGGCATGGACAATGGTTCGACCCTGTCCCACATGCTGGCCAACGGCTATAATTCCATCGCGGTCGGCGTGTCCAACGGCAAGCACCCCACTGCCGGTACCACCCTGCAGGTGACGGGCCGCTACAAGCCGGACCTGGTCGCTCCAGGTGCCTATACGTCGTACGCGACGCCGATCGTTTCCTCCGCCGCCACGCTCCTGATCGACCACATCAAGCGCACCTCCTCCCTCGCAGCCGCGCGCCACCCGAATGCGATCAAGGCGCTCCTGATGGCCGGCGCCACCAAGGCCGAGTTCAGTGGCTGGAAGCACAGCCCCACCCAGCCCCTCGACCGCATTTACGGCGCGGGCGAGCTGAATGTGTACAACAGCTACAAGGCGCTCGTCGCCGGCCGCCAGGCCGCGTCCTCCGCCAACGAGGTCAAGGTCGACGGCTGGGACGTCAACACCACCTCCACCAGCAGCCGCCGCCTCTATTTCTTCACCGTGCCCTCGGGCAAGCGGATGACCCTCTCCGCGGTCCTGGCCTGGTATCGGCGCGTCAGCTACGATTCGACCTTCGTCACCGTCACCACCCGCCTCGAAAACCTGGAGCTCAAGCTCTGGCGCGCCTCCGGTTTTGCCGTGGGCTCCGCGGTCGCCTCGAGCAATAGCTCCATCGACAACGTCGAGCACATCTACGAGACGACGCTCCTCGCCGGCCAATACGCCCTCGAAGTCACCGCCCCGGTCTCCAACGAGCCGTACGCCCTGGCCTGGAAGTCGAGCCTCGTGAACGACACCACCGTCGCTCCGACCCCGACCCCCACGCCTGCACCGACGCCGACGCCGACCCCCACGCCCACGCCGACCCCGACGCCGACCCCGGCTCCCACGCCCGCTCCGACCCCGGTGCCTGCGCCGACCCCGGCTCCTGTCGCCGTGATCGTCGACAACAGCTTTGAAACCTACAGCGTCGGCACCGGCTACAAGTACAACCCCGTCGTGTCCGGTTGGACCTACTCCAGCCAGTCCGGTGTGGCCGGCAACAAGTCCGCCTTCACGTCCAGCAATCCGGTGGCCCCCTCCGGCACTCAGGTTGCCTTCGTGCAGAAGGCAGGCTCGATGAGCACCCAGGTCGCGTTGGACGCCGGCACCTACACGCTGAGCGCCAAGGTCGCCAATCGCGCCAACGTCTCTGCCAAGCAGACCGTGGTCGTTGCGGTCAATGGCCAGGAAGTCGGACGCTTTGCCGCCGGCACGAGCTACACCACGGTGAAAACCTCCTCCTTCACCGTCGCCGATGGCACCTACACCGTCTCCTTCACCGGCATCGCCACCGTGGACGCGACCCTCTTCCTGGACCAGATCGCGCTCGCGCCGGTTGAGGCCCTGGTTGAGCAGTCCGCCCCCGCCCCGACGCCGTCCCCGGCTCCCGCCGCCGCCGCCCCGGTCGAGATCGGCAGCACCGGTTTCGAGAATCCCGATGTCGCCACCTATCTCTACCGCCCCGCGTTCATCGCTGGCACCCAGGACTGGACCTTCACCGGCACCGCCGGCGTCGCCGCCAACGGCTCCGCCTTCGTGGTGAAGAACCCGTCCGCCCCCGAAGGCACCCAGGTCGCCTTCCTGCAGTCCGGCGGAACGATGGCCCAGACCATCACCGTTCCCCAGAGCGGCACGTACCAGCTCTCCGTCTCGGCCGCGCGCCGCGCCGCCTATGATGCCGGTGGCCAGACCGTGCAGGTGTACTTGGGCAGCACCTACGTCGGGACGATCCAACCCTCCGGCACGAGCTACCAGACGATCACCCTCGCGTTCTCGGCTTCCGCCGGCAGCCACACGCTGACCTTCAAGGGCATGACCACCCGCGACAGCACGATCCTGATCGATCGCGTCGCCGTGGCCACCCCCTGAACCCTTCTCACCCCCGTCTCTCCTAAACCCGGCGCCGCCCGCGCCGGGTTTTTTTGTGCCCCCGCCGGTTGAGCCGGCGCCCGCTTCACGCATGGTCTGAAGGTCCATGGTCCTCGCGCCGTCACCCATCGTCCTGCAGGTCAACACGCTCGTGAAGAGTTACGGGACCCGCCGTGTGCTGGATGCGATTTCCTTCCAGGTCTCGGGTGGCGAACGCCTCGCCCTCACCGGGCCCTCGGGCAGCGGCAAAAGCACCCTCCTCAACTGCCTGGGCGGCGTGGACCGCCCCGACTCCGGCACCGTCGTGGTGGACGACCAGCGTATTGATACGGCGGATAGCGATGGGCTCGCCCGCGCGCGCCGCGAGAAGATCGGGACCGTTTTCCAGTTCTTCCACCTCCTTCCCACCTTGAGTGCGCGCGAAAACGTGGAGCTGCCGCTCCAGCTTCTTGGGGTCCGCGCGGCGGAACGTCGCGACCGGGTGGATGCCTTTCTCGAGCGGGTGGGTCTGCTCCCGCGCGCTGACGCGCTGCCGTCCCAGCTTTCCGGCGGCGAGCAGCAGCGTGTGGCCATTGCCCGGGCCCTGGCCCACCGCCCCAGGCTGATCCTCGCCGACGAGCCGACCGGAAACCTCGACAGCGCCAACGGGGCGATCGTCCTCACCCTCTTGCGCGAACTGACAGATGAAACCGGGACCGCGCTGGTGCTGGTGACCCACAGCGAAGAGGCTGCGGCGATCTGCCACCGGCGCCTTTACCTGCGGGATGGCCGCATGTTGGGCGAACCATGAGCGCTCCGGTCGTCGGTCTGCTCCTGCGCCGTTTCACGCTTCGGCATTGGCGGCGCTCACCGCGCCAAACCGTGCTCTTGGTCTCCATCCTCGCCCTCGGCGTCGCGGTCTTTGTCTCCGTGCGCCTGGCGAATCGGGCCGCGATCTCGAGTTTCACCCATTTCACGGAGACCCTCACGGGGCAGAGCGACTGGATCCTTACCTCGCCCGCGGGACCGCTGCCCGAGAGTGTCCTCCCGGAAGTGAGGCGGGGCCTGGAGGGCCGGCCGGTCCACATCATCCCGGTGGTGGAGGTGACTGCCTCCGTGCCCGCCGACGACGGACACGATGACCGCTTTGGCCGCCCGTCCTACACCCTCCTCGGGGTGGACTTGCTGAGCCTGGCCAACCTCGCGCGTCCGGGCCAGCGCTCCTTTTTTGGCGGTGAAACCGGAGGCGCGGGAGCGACCTCCGGAGCGCGCTCGGGCGCGGGTGGCGCACCGTCCTTTTGGGACAATTACACGCGCGGTCTGCAGGCCTGGGTGAGCCCCGCCTTTGCCGACCCGGTTCCGACCACCATCGACCTGGTGATTGCCGAATCGGTGCAGACGATCCCGGTGGCAGGAGTCATTCCCTCGATCCCCGACGCACCGCAGGCGCCCGCCAACCTGATCATCCTTGAACGTGAGGAGCTGCAGCGCCTGGCGGGGAAGGAGGGCCGGCTCGATCGGATCGAGTTCCTGGTGGAGCCGGGCCATGGCGAGGCGGAGCGCCGCCTCGAACTGAGGCTTCTCCTCGAAAAGCTCGGCGGCGAGCGCTGGCTGGTGACGGCTCCGGGGGCGCGGCGCGAGTCGGCTGAAACCATGACACGCGCCTTTCGCCTGAACCTCACCGTGCTGTCGCTGATCGCCCTGCTGGTCGGCCTTTACCTCATCTTCCAGGCGCTCGATGGCGAAGTGGTTCGCCGGCGCCCGGAAATCGCGGTGCTGCGCTCCCTCGGGGTGGAGGAGGGGACGATCCTTCGCGTCTGGCTGCTGGAATCGGTGCTCCTCGGCACCGTCGGGGGCGCGCTGGGATTGCTCCTCGGCTGGGCCGGGGCCCAGGTTTCTGTGCGTGCGGTGGGCCAGACGGTGAACGCGCTGTATTTCGGCACCACCGTGCAGGCGGCGATGCTGACGCCGATCGAGGTGGGGATAGGGCTGATCCTCGGCATGGTGTCCGCCCTGATCGCCGGGCTGATTCCTGCGCGCGAGGCGGCGCGGACGCCGCCCGCGCATGTGCTGCAGCGGTCCGCCGCTCCCGTGGCCGGCGCCGCCGTGCTGAGCAGTTGGATACTCGGCGGCGCGCTGATCGCCGCGGGGGTGGTGGCGGCGAGGCTCCCGCCGCTGCGCTTCGACGGGGGCTCCCGCTTTCCGGTGGCGGGTTACGTGGCCGCATTTTTGTGGATCGCCGGTTTCGGCCTGCTCACCTCCTTCCTCCTGCCGGCGGTGGGCCGGGCAAGTCGCGGTGCCGGCGCGGCCTGGCCGGCGGCGCGCATTGCCCTCAGCCACATTCGCAAACCCTCCGGGCGACACCGGCTGGCGGCGGCCGCGCTGGTCTGCGCCATCGGCATGACCTCAGGCATGGCCATCCTGGTGGCGAGTTTTGAGCACACCATGCAGGGCTGGGTGAAACGCACCCTGCACGCCGACCTCTACGTTTCGAGCGCGGGGGCGCAGAGTGCCTCGGCCCGCAACCCCCTCTCCGCCGCGGTCGCCGCCCGCATCATGGCGCACCCGGCCGTTGCCCGTGCCGGCGCCCTGGTCTCACACCCGGTGGTGGTGGACGGACTGCAGACCACGCTCAACGGGGGCGACCTAGGCAACGAGGCGACCCGGCCGGACACCACCTGGATCGACCCACCGCGCGAGCCGCTCGCCTTCATCGGCGGTGGGGACGGGGACCGCGTCCTGGTCAGCGAGAGTTTCAGCGAGCGCTTCCGCAAGCGGAGGGGGGACCGTATCCACCTGCCCACGCCGACCGGGGCGCGCGACCTGGTGATCGCCGGCGTGTTCGCCGACTACGGCAACGAGCGCGGCTCGATCCTGGCGGAGCGCAGCCGCGTGCGGACCTGGTTCGAGGACGACAGCGTGACCAACATCGCCCTGTTCCTGAAGCCTGGGGCGGATGAGGACACGGTTCGGCTGGACCTGCTGCGCGACTATCCCGGGCTGACGGTTTACACCAACATGCGGCTGCGCACCGAGGTGCTGCGCATTTTCAGGCAGACGTTCTCGATCACCTATGCCCTCGAGGTGATCGGCGTGGTGGTGGCGGTGGCGGGCCTGGCCCTGACCCTCAGCAGCGTGCTGCTCGACCGGCGCGACGAACTCACGACCCTGCGCTCCCTCGGCTTTACTCATCGTGAGATCGCGATCGCGACGGGCATCGAGGGGCTGGCGGTCTCGATTGCGGCAGTCGTCGGAGGCTTGGGGCTCAGCCTGGCGCTCGGTTGGCTGCTGATCCACGTCATCAACAAACAATCCTTCGGTTGGACGCTGGGCTTTGCCATTCCCGGCTGGCAGCTCGCGGCCCTGGCCATCAGCGTCGCGTTCACGGGCGCGGTGGTCAGTTATGCCGTCGGTCGCTGGGGCGCGGCCCTGCCGGCGGACCGGGAGGAGGAATGAGCATGCCGACCTTATTTGAATTCCGGATACGAGGCGTGCTCCTGGGCTGCCTCGCGTTGTGGCTGGCGTTGCTCCCCGTCGATGCGGAGACGACGGGCACTCCCGTCCCGCCTCGCTTTACTCCGGACGGTTTTGCCGTGCCGCAACCCGGTTATGCCTTCGCGTTCCCGCGGGACCACGGGTCGCATCCGGAGTTCAAAATCGAGTGGTGGTACCTCACCGGCCACCTCTATACCGCCGACCAGCGCCGCTTTGGTTACCAGGCCA
The DNA here is from genome assembly GCA_023428905.1 of Verrucomicrobiota bacterium. Lineage (GTDB taxonomy): Bacteria > Verrucomicrobiota > Verrucomicrobiia > Opitutales > Opitutaceae > EW11. Next base: position 353,939 of record JAEYWP010000008.1, on the reverse strand, counting down.
CGTTCTTTCGCAACGCCGGTCCAGGTGGCCGGGTGCAGCTCCATCTCGCCCACATGGCGCTGGTCGACGTCGCAACAGGCCGATTCTATCACCAGGAGCGTCTGAACCGCGAAGGGTGGGATGCGGGAGCCGCGACCGACACGCTTGCCGTGCACAACGGCCCGTGGACGCTCGACCTGACCGACGAGACGACGGAAACCCTGCGGCTGCGCGGTGGGGTGCATGGCGACGTGCGCTTTGAGCTCACCCTTCGGCCAACCAAGCCCCGCGTCCTGTTCGGTGAAAATGGTCTGTCCCGGAAGGGCGCCGATCCCACCGCGGCGAGTTATTATATCACGTTCACCCGGCTCGCGGCGGAGGGCGAACTGGAGGTGGAGGGGCAGCGTTTTGCCGTCTCGGGAGAGTCCTGGATGGACCACGAGATCAGCAGCAGCCAGCTCTCCGGCGGACAGGTCGGCTGGGACTGGGTCAGCGCGCAGCTGGCGGATGGTCGGGAAGTGATGTTCTACCAGCTTCGGTGGGCGGATGGAACGGCTGACCCTGCCTCGACCCTGACGTGGATCGGCCGGGATGGCACCCTGGTGCGCCGCCCCTTTGAGTGGCGGGTGCGCGGCACCTGGCGCAGTGAGGCAACCGGCGCCGTATATCCGGTGGACGCGACTCTCGTGACCACGGACCCCGAGACAGGCCGGACGGTGGAGCTGCAGCTGGAGCCCCTGGTGCGGGCGCAGGAGCTGGACGGCGCGGTGGCGGGCATTGCGTATTGGGAGGGCGCGTGCCGCGTGCGCGATGCGGCCGGCAGGGAGATCGGCTCCGCGTACATGGAGCTGACGGGTTACGCCAAGGCGCTGGAGATCCGGTAGGAAAATACCGGCTTCCAACTGCGCCGGCCCCCTTCTACTCGTCTCCTTTCTCCTGATGCAGCCCACACTCCTCGTCCTCGCCGCCGGCATGGGATCCCGCTACGGCGGACTAAAGCAGATCGATCCGATCGGTCCCGGGGGAGAGACGCTGCTCGATTATTCCGTTTTCGACGCCCGTCGTGCCGGCTTCGGGCGGGTAGTGTTTGTGATTCGGCGCGAGTTTGAGACGGTTTTCCGCGAGCGCATCGGCGCGCGTTATGCCGGGCTCCTCGAGGTCGACTATGTTTTCCAGTCCCTCGACGCGCTGCCGGCGGGGATGACGCCCCCGCCCGGGCGCGAGAAACCATGGGGCACGGGGCACGCCACCTGGTGCGCGCGGGACGCGGTGAAGGAGCCCTTCGCGGTGATCAACGCCGACGACTTTTATGGACGGGATTCGTTTGTACAGCTGGCGGCCTTTCTCGGCAAAGCCGGCCCGGATGACGCCGCCATGGTGGGCTTCCGTCTCGCCAACACCCTTTCCGAGGCCGGGGCGGTCTCTCGGGGTGTGTGTGCGGTGGATACGGACGGCCACCTGCGGTCGGTGGTGGAGAATACCGGGATCCGCGCGGAGGATGTCGGTCCGGGTAGAAAGCTCGAAAACGACACCATCGTGTCGATGAACTGCTGGGGCTTCCACCCCGCGTTTCTGTCGCGGCTGGATCGCGCGTTTCAGTCCTTCCTCGCTGGTCTCTCCGCGCCCGTGCCGACGGATCTCCTGAAGGCGGAGTTTTACCTGCCCGCCGCGGTCTCGAGTCAGATTTCCCGCGGCGGCCTCCGGGTCCGCGTGCTGCCCACCGCGGCGCAATGGTTCGGTGTCACCTACCGCGAGGACAAGCCGCGGGTGGAGCAGGCGATCGCCACCTTGATCGCGGATGGCCAGTACCCCCCTGCGCTCTGGGCGTAGCGGGGTGGGCCGGGGTGGGAGGTGTCGGTGTGGTTCGCGGGCGAAGCGCGCCGCGCCGCTACCTTTGTCCGCGTGAGCCCTTGGGGCGCGCGCTCAGCGAACGTTGGACTCGATGGTCTCGAAGAGACGGCGTGAAAGGTTCCGGTTCCCACCCTCACCCCAGCGGATTCGGACCAGGGTCTGGCGGCTGTTCACTTCCTGGATGATGATGCTGACCCGCTGGTCGTTGCGGGCGCGGGCGGTGAGGCGGGCGTCAAATTTGTTCACGACGCGCTCGGTCTGGTAGAGATCCGCCTGCTGGATGGCCCGCTGGGCTGCCTCTGCAGCCTTGGGGGCTGTCGTGTTGAGGAGCATCTTGAACTCCCCGAACTGGTAAACGGCGACCGATTCACCGGTCGCGTCCATCTGGACGGACGAGCAGCCGGTGAAGCCGGCGAGCGCGACTAGGAGAAGGGAGCAGAGACGGAAGCGAGGGCTCATGTGATGCGAAAGGGAGGGACGTTACGGTGCCGCCCGGGGCTGTCAGCGGGAAAAACGCGCCCATTCCCCCCTCGACCCCGTCGCCCGCATCCCTACAACCACAAAACTGCAACTTCTGCGGGATGCCGCGTGTTCTGCGCATGAACGATGATCCTCCAGTGCAAACCCAACCCGCGGGGCTGATGAGCCCAGTCGATTTCACGACGTTCATGCGCAACTATCAGGACATGGTTTATTCGACGGCAGTACGGCTCCTCGGTAACGAGTCGCACGCGGAGGATGTTTCCCAAGAAGTGTTTCTGAAAGCGTACGAGCGGTTCGAGTCACTGCAGTCGAGTCCCACGGCCGGAGGGTGGCTGAAGACGGTCGCCACCAATCTTTCGCTCAACCACCTGCAGCGGTACCGGAAGCGGTGGCGGTTCTTTTCCGAGCTGGTGCGGCATGATGACGAGGATTCCGATCCCGAGCCGGTCGAATTCGCCGCGCCCGACACGTTTTTGACCGGGCTCGACGGTGAGGAGCGCCGGGCCTGGGTGGACCGTGCCTTGGAGAAGCTCCCTGAACGCCAGCGGGTTCCGCTGGTCCTCTACCATTTTGAAGAACTCTCCTACGACGAGATTGCCGACCGGCTCGGCGTTTCCCTCGCCAAGGTAAAAACCGACATCCTCCGCGCACGTGCGGCGCTCGCCCAGATTCTGGCCCGCAGCGGAACGACCCATGAAAAATTCACCGGCTAATCCCATGAACCCGAACCGCGACCCCCTCGAAAAGCTGATTGGCGAAACCCTCAAGGGCCTGCCGCCCCGTCGGGCGCCGCGCAGTTTGGAGACCCGCGTGCTGGCAGAGCTTGCGCGCCGCCAGGCGCTGCCGTGGTGGAAAAAGTCCTGGGCTTATTGGCCCGGCGCGGTGCGCTGGACGTTCCTCGCCTTCACCGCCGGGCTCGCTGCCGCGATGATCGCCGCTTGCATCGGCCTGGTGAATACAGGTTCGCTCGCCGCGGTGGAGGAAACCGTTTCGCGCCCGCTATCCTGGGCCTCCGGCCTCGTCTCCGCCACCCGCATCCTTGTTTCCTCGGTGCGCGGCCTTTTTGCTGAGATTCCCACCCTCTGGCTTTATGGCGGCCTGGCCGCACTCGGGTCCCTCTACGCCACCGTTTTTGGACTGGGTGCCACCGCCTACCGGCTGCTCTGGCAGACCCGTTGAAGCCTTCGTCTCCAGCTCACTTTATGAAAAACGTATCCACTTACCTCCTCCTCCTCCTGGCGTGTGCCCTCGGTGGCACCACCTGGGCAACTGCGCAGGAGACACCGCCGCCGGCCGAGCCGACGGCGTCCGCACCCGTTGACACCCCGGCGGTCACACCCGCGCCCGCGGTTGAACCCGCGGTCGAGGCGCCGGCGTCTCCCGACGTTCGTCCGGAGGCAGCAGTTGAGGCGGCGGAAGCCGCCGAGCGTCCGCTGCGCGACCTGACGGCGACCGTGCCGGTCGCGGCTCCGGCCGCGCCGACAGTGCCGGCGGCTCCGCCGGCCCACACCCCGGGCAATCCCGCGCAGCAGCGCCCGCGTGGACACGAGGTCGTTTCCGTGGGTGGGGCCCACTTACCCGCGGGAGAAACCGCCGAGGCCGTGGTCGCCATCATGGGCGACGCCCACGCGGAGGGCTTGGTGTACGGGGCGGTGGTGGCAGTGCTGGGGGATGCCCACGCCGAGCAGCACGTGGGCGACGCCGTGGTGGCGGTCCTCGGAAACGCACGGGCGGATGCCGGCGCAGGCAACACTGTCGTTGCAGTGATGGGTGATGTCACCGTCAACGGCCCGGTCGGAGAAGTCGTGTCCGTACTGGGTACGGTGCACCTCGGACCCAACGCGGTGGTGAGCCGCGAGGTGGTGACCGTGGGTGGCCGGGTGACGCGCGATGCGGGCGCCGTCGTGAACGGGAAGATCAATGAAATCGCTTTTCTCGAAAACATCCCGGCCCTGCGCTCCCTCGCCACTTGGTTCCGCGAGGCACCGTTGAAGGCACGCCTGCTGGCGTTCCATCCGGACCTGGTGTGGACCTGGGGCGTCGCCGCGGCCTTCCTCGCGTTTTATCTCCTGCTGGCACTCGCGGCCGGCCCGGCCGTGACCCGCTGTGCGGAGACGCTGGAGCAGCGCCCGGGGCGCACCCTCCTGGCGGCATTTCTTTCGATGATCGTTTCGCCGCCGCTGCTGGTGCTCCTGAGCTTCACTTTTGTCGGCGCCCTGGCGTTTTTCGTCGCGCTGCTGGTGGGTCTGCTTTTCGGCAAGGCTGCCTTTCTCGCCTTCATCGGCCGGCGGATCACGCGTCCCCTCGGCATTTCGCACGCTGCGGTCGCGGTGCTTTTTGGCGGCGTCCTGATCATGCTGCTCTACGCGGTGCCGATCCTCGGCATGCTGCTCTGGAAGATCGGCGGCATGATCGGTCTGGGCATGGTGGTGTACACCCTGATCCTGAACTCGCGCCGGGAGCGTCCGGCCCTGGCCGCAGCCGGTGTCACTCCCGCCGGTGTGCCCGTTGCCGCCGTGGTGGCGCCCGCCGCTCCGTCGGGCACGGTAGGCACCCCGCCCCTTGCGACGACGGCGACGCCGGTGACCGAAGTCACAGCGGGCGTCCCGCCCGTGGGCAACGTCTCCGGGGTAATCCCGCCCCTCGACCCGGCGGTCGGCGTTCAGTCGGCCGGCGTCGGCGCGGCGGCCGGTGCTGCGGCCCTTCCCCCGCCCGAGCTTCCGCGCCCGCTGGTGGTGCCGGTTTCCCCAATGACGCTGCCGCGCGCCGGTTTCTGGATCCGCCTGGCGGCAGCCTTGATCGACGTGGTGCTGGTCGGCGCCATCGGCGGCATGATGGGACTCGGCGAGTATTTTCTCATCCTGCTCAGTGCCTATTGCGTCACCCTCTGGACCCTCAAGGGCACCACCATCGGTGGCATCATTTGCGGCCTGAAGGTGGTGCGGCTCGATGACCGCAAGATTGACTGGACCGTGGCCCTGGTGCGCTCCCTCTCGGCTTTCCTCTCGATGGCGCTGGCCGGGGTTGGTTTCATCTGGGTCGCCTTCGACCCTGAGAAACAGTCCTGGCACGACAAGATCGCCGGCACCACGATCGTGCGCTGGCCGCGCGGGGTGTCGCTGGTGTGATGGGCATTCAGGATTTGCGATTCGTGATCTGTGATGGGTGGCACTGCTGTCGTGGATGGCTGCGGCAGCAGGGTGTGAATCGCAGAGGCCACGAGCGGTAACACGGAGGCCGCGGAGGTCTTGGGGTCTGCCGGGGTGCGTCTCGTCCGATCGGCCACAGGCAATCATGCCCCCGTGCGGGCCTGGTGATGGAGTGCCGGGGCATCCCACGGCGCCCAACCCAGGTGCATGAACAACCTGTTTGGGGAGGTGACGGAGGTCGGTCGGTTGGCCGGCTCGCCTCAATTGTAAGTCCCGAATCCCGAATCCCGAATGATAAAGGGCTTGTTCGCGGTCGGGAGTTTTTCATCACTACGCCCATGGCATCCCCTCAGGTCGGCATCATCATGGGTAGCACCTCGGACTGGTCCACCATGGAGCATGCCGCGCAGACGCTCGATGGCCTGGGGGTGGCGTACGAGAAGCGTGTGGTCAGTGCGCACCGCACTCCCGAGTTGCTTTTTGAATACGCCCGGTCTGCGGAGGGCAGGGGACTGAAGGCGATCATTGCCGGGGCCGGCGGGGCCGCGCATCTCCCGGGCATGACCGCTTCGATGACCGCGCTCCCTGTGCTCGGGGTTCCGGTGGAGTCACACGCCCTCAAGGGGATGGATTCGCTGCTTTCGATCGTGCAGATGCCGGGGGGTATCCCCGTCGCGACCTTTGCGATCGGCAAGGCGGGCGCGATCAACGCCGCGCTCTTTGCCGCCGCCATCCTCGCCCACGGAGATCCCGCGGTGAAGGCGGCGCTGGACCGCTTCCGCCGCGAGCAGACTGAGAAGGTGCTGGGCGCCACCGTGTAGCGACGGCCGGGGCCGGCTGGCGGGGGTGTCGTTGGCCCGCGTTCGTCGATCTGGCGGCAGCGCCCGATGTCTGCAGGACCGTTCGCAGAGTAACCGGGCTCGCGGCACCATAAATCCCCTTGTTTCCGCCTCGTTCCTTGGCGTGAATTGCGGGCTCGCATGATTCCCCCTGGAAAGACCATCGGCGTACTCGGTGGCGGTCAGCTCGGCCGCATGTTTGCCCACGCAGCCGAGAGGCTCGGTTATCGCGTGCACATCTTCGAGCCGGCGGCCGACTCGCCCGCGGGCGAGGTGTCGGCCCGCGAGGTCAATGCACCCTATACCGACACCGAGGCGCTGAAAGCCTTTGTTCGCGCCTGCGACGTCGTGACCTACGAATTTGAGAACGTGCCGGTGGAGCCGCTCTGGTCGGTGGAGAAGGATGTCCTGCTCCACCCGCACTGGAACGTCCTCGAGCTCTGCCAGAACCGGATGCGCGAGAAGACCTGGCTGAAGAAAAACGGCTTTCCCCACGTGCCCTTCACCGAGGTCGAGGCCGGCGACGATCTCGAGGCGGGTATCCGACGGATCGGTACCCCGTGCGTGGTCAAGACCGCGGACTTCGGTTACGACGGCAAGGGGCAGCAGAAGGTCACGGATGCCGCGTCCGCCGCCAAGGCGGTGGTCGCCTTCAACCGGCAGCGCGCGGTGGTCGAGAAGTACATCGATTTCAAGTGCGAGCTCTCCGTCATTGTCGCCCGGACGGCCAAGGGCGAGATGCGGACCTTCCCGGTGGCGGAGAACATCCACACCAAGCACATCCTGGATTTTTCCATTGTTCCGGCACGGGTGGGCGAGGTGATCCGCGTGGAGGCGGAGAACCTGGGCAAGGCCATCGCGGAAAAGCTCAACGTGGTGGGGTTGCTGGCGATCGAGCTGTTCCTCACCGACCGGGGCGAACTCCTGGTCAACGAACTTGCGCCGCGGCCCCACAATTCCGGCCACTACACGCTCGATGCCTGTGCGACGTCCCAGTTTGAGCAGCATGTCCGCGCCATCTGCGGCCTGCCGCTGGGCGATGTCAGCCTGCGCCGCCCGGCCGTGATGGTGAACATCCTGGGAGATGCCTGGCGCTGGCGCGACGGCGCGGTGGTGGGCGAGCCCAATTGGCCGGCGCTGCTGGCGACGCCCTCCGTGTCGCTCCACCTCTACGGCAAGCGTGAACCCCGGCCCGGCCGGAAGATGGGCCACTTCACCGTGGTGGCCGACCAGGCCGATGCCGCGCTCGAGGCGGCCCGCGAACTCAAGTCGAAGCTTTGAGCCGGGCGCCCTGGCGGTACGCCTCGTACTGCTCGGGTGTATCCAGGTCCACCGACAGTTCGGGCAGAGCCACCGGCGTGACTCGCGACGCGTGCCGCCGCAGGAGCGCCTGCGCACCGGCCTCTGCCGGGAGCGCCAGCAACTCGGGGATGTACTCCCGTCCGAAAACCACCGGGGCTCCGATCACGCCTGCGTACGCGGCGGCGGCAATTCCCCCCGTGCCCATCCAGGCGCTGGCCAGGCGGCGCACCGAGTCAGACTGCAACGCCGGTTGGTCGACCAGTGCGACTAGAACTCCGCGACCGGCTGGGGAACGCTCGGCCCACGCACGCACGCCCGACGCCAGGGAGGTACCCAGGCCGCGCTCCCAATCTGGATTCTCCACCACCAGGACCGACTCCTCGCGCAGGAGAGCAACCATGGCGGCGTGATCCCGGCCGGCCACCACCACCACGGGGGCAAGTCCGCCCCTCAGCAGGGCGCGGGCGGCACGCTGCACGAGGGGGACTCCGTCGAGCTCCAGGAATTGTTTCGGCCGGCCCATCCGCGTGGAGGCGCCGGCGGCGAGCAGCACCGCGCCGATCGGGGGAGGCGTCGGTTCCTCAGGCATTGATGGGCTGGGTCCGCTCGCGGAGGGGACGGGCATTGCGTCCGGAGAGCACCGACTGAATTTCCGCAATGACGCAGAGGGCGACCGCCTCGGGGGTGCCGGCTCCCAGATCGAGGCCCACCGGGGCGTGGAGGCGGGCCAGCATCTCGGCGGTGGGGACGAGTCCCTCCTTTCGCAGGTCTGAAAGCAGGCGTTCGGCCCGCAGCTTGGGTCCGAGTAATCCGAGATAGGGCAGGGCGCGGGGCAGCAGGGCGCGCAGCAGTGGGAGGTCGAAACGGTAGTGGTGCGTCATGACCACCGCGACCGACCATGGGTCGAAGGGGAGGGTGGCGGCACTTTCCGGGGAGGCGACGAGCACCGCGTCGGCCTGCGGAAAGCGGGCCGTCGTGGCGAAGGCAGCGCGGGGGTCGACCACGCGGATCCGCCAGCCCAGTTCGGCTGCGAGGGCGGCGAGCGGACGCGCGTCCTCGCCCGCGCCGAACAAGGTGAGGCTCACGGGCGGCGGTGCGTATTCAATAAAGTAAGACGAGCCATCGTCCGTGACGTGCTGCGACCGCTGCTCGCGGTGGGCGCGGGTCACCGCCTCCGCCACCACCGGAGACGGGGCCTCCGGCAGCGTGCCCAGACGCTGGTTCCCGCCGGCCTGGTATCGTGTCACGATCACCGCTGCCTCGCGGCGCGCCCATGCCGCAGCGACGGTGGCCAGCGCGTCCGGGACGCCGGACACAGGTTCGAGCAGGACGTGCACGATCCCGTGGCAGCCCAGGCCCACGCCCCAGACCATGTCGTTTTCCTCCGTGGTGTCATACACCACGCAGTCCGCGCGTCCCTCGCGGTGGACGCGGGCCGCCCGTTCGATCAGGTCCGCCTCCAGGCACCCACCGCTGATGGACCCGAGGAGCGCGCCCTCGGGACGCCAGAGGAGCCGCGCCCCCACCCGCCGGTAAGACGATCCGAATACATGGCTGAGGGTGGCAAGCACCCCTGGCGTCGTAGTCTCCCGCAGACTACAGATGACCTGCCCAAGCTCCTTCATCGGGCCTGGCGTGCGGCCGTATTCACGTGGCTGCTGAGCATGTTTAGTAACTTAGATAACATTCACACAACGATTTGGTTCACAGACACGCATTGATAAACGGCATAAAGTTTGCATACGGTTGCACCAAGAGATCAGCCGGGCATAGCCCGACCCTCTTCCAACACAACACAACCTACTACACCTATGAGCAAGTCCCGCTCGCGTAGGCGTGCGGCGGCCGCGTTGCTGGCCGGCGCATCCGCCCTGCTGCCGTCCGTTGCATTCGCGCAGACCACACCGCCAGAAGCGCCCAAACCGGAAGACGTTCAGAAACTCGAGAAGTTCGAGGTAACGGGTTCGCGCGTGAAGCGCCTTGACGTCGAGACGCCGAGTCCCGTTGTCCAGATCAGCCGGGAAAGCCTGCAGATGACGGGCTTTTCGAACGTCGGCGACGCCCTGCGTTCGCTGCCGTTCAACACCGCCCAGTCTCTGACGTCGGAAGGATCGAGTACCGGCTTCGCTGCTGGCACCGCGTCTGTTAACCTTCGTGGACTCGGTAATAACAATACACTGGTGCTGATCAATGGACGCCGCGCGGTGCCGTCGGGCTCGGGCGTGTTCAACGGTTTCCAGTCCGTGGTTGATATTAACCAGATCCCTGCCGTGGCGGTGGATTCGATTGAAATCGTGAAGGACGGCGCGTCTGCGATTTACGGCTCCGATGCCGTCGCGGGTGTGATCAACGTCAAGCTCCGCCAGGACTACACGGGCATGGCGAGCGAGATCTATTTCGGCAATACGCTGGAGCACGGGGATGCGCTGGAAAAGAGCGCATTTTTCGTGGTGGGCGCGACCACGGGTCGCACGCACGTCACGGCCATGGCCGACATGCTCCAGAAGAACGCCATCGCCAACCGGGACATCCCCTGGAACGCGACCGCGGACTACCGCAAGGACAAGACGTCGACCGGCCAGGTGGAGCTCAGCGACGACGAGATGATCTACACCGGTATCGACTGGCGTAGCACCAGCTCTTTCCCGGCGCGCTTCTTCCTCCCCGGGACCAACACCCTGCGTTCCTTCGCCGGACCGACCTCTGATCCGAATCCGACCGCGGCGCAGCCGCTCTCCCGCGCCACCGGCGTGGGCTTCTACGACTTCCAGCAGGTTTCCTGGATGACGCCGGAAGTGGAAAGCTACGGCTTCAACTTCTTCGCCGATCACGAATTCAGTGACAGCGTCGCCGGATACCTCGAAGCTTCGTATCGCAAGCTCGAATACCGAATCGCGGCCGCCGGTTCTCCCTTCACCACCACGGACAAGGGTGCGGGACCGAACAACCGCCTCCTCGTGCCGAAGGAGAATCCCTTCAACCCCTACGGCGAACGTTACTTCCCGGGCGCCGGCCAGGCCGTGCAGCTGAGCACCTACCGCTTGGTCAACGTCGGTCCCCGAATCTCGGATGGCGTGTCTGATTATCCGCGCATCATCGGTGGTCTGCGTGGCACGCTCCCGAATGACTGGAGCTGGGATACCTCGTACATGTGGGCGCAGGGTTCGTTCTCGAACGTCTCCCCGGGCACCTCGTTTGACAGCCGCATTCAGGAGGCCCTGAACGGTCTCAAGATCGACGGTCAGATGCTGTACGCCAATCCGTTCGGTCCCGAGGACCCCCGCGTGACGGATTATTATTCGGGCGAAAATCCGACCAAGGCCACCTTCACCGGCGAGACCCTCTCCGCCCAGGTGAACGGACCGCTCGCCTCGCTTCCCGCGGGCGACCTCGCGATCGCCGCCGGCATCGAGAATCGCCGCGAAGCGATCAGCGACCGCCGCACCCTCGAGAACGAGTCCGGCAACATCGTCGGTGGTTCGGAAGGCTTCGGCTTTTCGGGTGATCGCAACGTCTTCTCGGCCTTTGCCGAGGTGAGCGCTCCGATCGTCAAGGGCTTGGAACTCCAGGGCGCGGCCCGCTTCGAGGATTACAGTGACTTCGGCACCACCACCAAGCCGAAGATCGCCCTCAAGTACAAGGCCACCTCCTGGTTGCTCCTGCGCGCGTCCTTCTCGCAGTCATTCAAGGCTCCCGACCTCGCCTACCTGCTCTCCCGTGGCAGCGTCAGCTTTACCTCGGGTCAGCTGTTCGATCCGCGCCGGTCGGACGTGGGTTCTGCCCAGATCAAGACGGTTGGTCGTGGCAACCCCGACCTGCAGCCGGAAGAGACTGACACCTATTATGTGGGTGCCATCGCCGACTTCGATCGGGGTATCCTGAAGGGCTTCTCCTTCGAGGTCGCCGGCTTCCAGTACAAGCAGGACAACCTGATCACGCGTGACTCCGCGGACTTCACCCTCCGCAACGAGCTCGTGCTTCCCGCCGGCCGCGTGGTGCGCCAGCCCCTCACCGCTGAGGAAATCGCCGCCGGCGTCACCGTGGGCCGCCTGGATTACATCAACACCGACTGGTACAACTCCAACGAGAACAAGCTGCGTGGTCTCGACTTCGCGGTCCGATATCGCTGGGAGCACAGCCGCCTGGGCCTCTTCCGCCTTGGCGTCGATGCGACCTACTACGACACCGCGGAGCGCAAGCTCGTGAACTCCCTGGGTGTGCTGAGCACGGTGGACGACGACCAGACCTACTCCCTCCCGCTCTGGCGTGGCACCGCCACGCTTGCCTGGCAGAAGGGCGACTGGGCTGCGTCAATCTTCCTCAACTACATCGGCGAGTATCCAAATCCTGATTTCCCCGGCATCAATCCGTACGTCCGGGTGAATCCGAAGATCAGCTACTCCGGTTGGTGGGATACGAACATCACGATCGGTGTGAACAACGTCTTCGACAAGCAGCCGCCGTTCGACCTTTCCCGCGGCAGCGACGCTTACCTCTCGGGCGTGCATGATCCCATGCCGCGCTTCGTTTACGTGCGCATCGGTCGCGAGTTCTAAGAGCCCGACCTTGTCCTCACTCAGTGAGTGAAACTGCAGGCCACTCCCCACCCGGGGAGTGGCCTGTTTCTTTTTGACCACCATGAAATTTCCGCTTCTCACCCTTTCCCTCCTCCTCGCGCCGTTTGCCAGCGCCGCCGAGCTCCCCATCGAAACGTTCTTTAGGAAACCCGAATTTGCCGCGCTCTCGCTCTCCCCTAGCGGCAAGTACATGGCGGCCCTCGCCCCCGCGGGAAGCCGGATGAACCTGCACATCATCGACGTTGCGACCCTGGCGCCGACCCGGATCACCGCCTTTGACGATGATATCAACGGTTACTCCTGGATCACGGATGACCGACTCGTCTTCACGATGGACGACGATGGCAACGAGTCCTTCGGCCTCTTTTCTGTGAGCCGTGATGGCAAGGACCTCAAAGTGCTCGCCCCGCCGGCCAAGTCTCAGGTTGAGGGTGGCGCCTTTGTGATTCGGACCACGTCTCTTTTGGACCGGATTCCGTCTTCGCCGGACGAAATCCTGGTGGTGAACAACGAACGTCGCGCGGAATACCCCGACGTTTATCGGATTCACCTCAAGACCGGGCGCAAGCAGCGCGTGGTGACCAATCCCGGCAACGTCGGCGGCTGGATCACGGACCAGTCAGGGGTGGTGCGGGCCGGCCTGACCGTCGACGGCCTCAAGACCTCGGTGGTTTATCGTGAGTCGGAGAAGGCTGAGTTCCTTCCTCTCGCGCAGTCGACCTTCGGCGAGCCGGACTGGCTGCTGACAAATTTCGACTTCTCCGCCGACCGGGCGTACATCGCCTCCAACGAAGAAACCGGCCGTTATCGCATTTATGAATACAACCTGAAGACCCGCGAACGGGGACCGATGGTGTATGAGGACGACTTGGTCGATGTCGCCGGGGTGATGATGAGCGAGGTGGAAAAGCGCGCCCTCGGCGTCACCTACATGCGCGACAAACCGAAAGTGCGCTGGTTCGTGCCCAAATACGCCGAGTACCAGACCATGGTGGACGAGGCGCTGCCCGACACCTTCAACGTGATCAATTTTGCGCGGGAAAACCACGACCTGGCAATCGTGACCGCCTTCAGCGACCGCGAGCCCGGGGCCTACTACCTCCTGGATCTCAAGGCGGGCAAACTGAAGTTCCTGTTGCGCACCCGCGAATGGATAGACCCGAAGCTGATGGCTGAGATGAAGCCGGTGGTGATTCCAGCTCGTGACGGACTATCGCTTCATGGCTACCTGACCGTGCCGCAGGGATCGGACGGCAAGAACCTGCCGCTCATCATTAATCCCCATGGCGGTCCCCGTGCCCGGGATTCCTGGGGCTTCAACTCCGAGGTCCAGTTCCTTGCCAACCGTGGCTACGCCGTGCTCCAGGTGAACTTCCGTGGCTCGACCGGCTTCGGACTTTCCTTCGATCGCGCCGGTTGGCGTGAATGGGGCCGCAAGATGCAGAACGATCTCACTGACGCGGTTGAATGGGCCGTCGCCGAGGGCATTGCGCGGCGCGACGCGATCGGCATCTATGGCGCCAGCTACGGTGGCTATGCCGCGCTCGCGGGACTGACGTTCACCCCGGAGCTGTACAAGTTCGGCATTAATTACGTCGGAGTCAGCGACATTGAACTGCTGCACTCCACGATGCCGCGAACCTGGGAGATCGCTCGCGGGCAACTCGAGAAAACCATCGGCAGCCCGCGTACCGACCGCGAGGAGTTGCGCGAGTGGTCGCCAGTGAATCACGTGGAAAAAATCCGCGCGCCGCTGCTGATGGCCTACGGCGAGCGCGATCCGCGTGTTGTCCTCAAACACGCCGAGATTCTCGAGAAGGAGCTGAAGCGGCACAAGAAGGTATACGAGTACATCTCCTTCCACAATGAGGGGCATGGCTTCAGTAAGGAGGAAAACGTGTACGCGTATTACCGAAAGCTGGACGCCTTCCTCAAGCGGTACGGTTCCGTTCCGGCGCAGTGATCCTGCTCCTCCTCATGGATACATCCTGATCCATGAGGAGGCTTGCTGCTAGGGGCTGGTTTTGTCCGGGTGGGCGCGGTTTTGTGGGGGCCGGGTGGATTCTCCAGTATTCAGAGTTTAGTGACCAAACAGGCTCCCTACTGAGCTGCGGGGCGGCGAATCCGGTACAGCAGTTGCTACGTGGGCGCCCAAGAGAACTGAGCGTGGTTTCTCCACGCTGCTCTTGGAAACAACACAAGACCCATGAAAATCCACCGTTCGCGAAAGCTGACGGCGGCCCGCGCATTTTCTGCCGCGGCCGTCGCCGGCCTCTCCCTCAGCCACGCGGTCGCGCAGACCGCCCCCGTCGCCGCCGATGACGAGCCGCAGAAGCTCGAGAAATTCGTCGTCACCGGCTCCTACATCCCCACCACCGAAACCGCCTTCACCGCCGGCGCTTCGCCGGTGGTGCGACTGGACCGCAAGGTGATCGAGCAGTCCGGCTTCACCTCCACCTCCGAGCTGCTGCAGCGCGTCACGATCTCGAACGCGAACTCGGTCCCGATCTCCAACAACGCCACCGGCTTCACTCCCGCCGCGACCTCCATCTCGCTGCGCGGCCTCGGGCCCGAGGCCACCCTGGTGCTGATCAACGGCCGGCGCGTCGCGGTGTATCCGGTCGGCACCGGTGGCACCACCGCCTTCGTCGACCTGAACACCATCCCCTTGAGCGCAGTCGAGAGCATCGAGGTGCTTAAGGACGGCGCCTCCGCCCTCTACGGCGCGGACGCGGTCGCAGGTGTGGTCAACATCAAGATGCGTCGCGGCTTTGACGGCAGCGAAGCCGCCATCACCTACGGCAACACCACCGACGAGGATTCGAGCGAGGTGGTGGCGTCCTTCATCACCGGCACCCAGAGCGACCGCACCAACATTCTGGTGGGCGCCAACTACAGCAAAAAGAACGCGATCTACGCGCGCGATCGCGCCTACTCCGAGGTGCCGCCCTTCCTCAGCAGCAACTCCAGCCCGTTCAATCTCCAGATCACCCGGGAAGCCGCCCTCGAGGCCGGCGTGCCGGAAAGCGCCCTTCCTTCGGGTGCCACTTTTTACGCCAACTCCGGTACCGGCGCGGGCAACAACGGACTGCTGCCCGCCACCTCCTACCAATACTCCTCGGGCCGCGCTTCGGCGTATAATTTCAACGAGACCGCCGGCGCCTACCCCGATCGCGAAAACCTCGGGGCCTTCGCCTTTGCCGAACGCCAGGTTTTCGGGACCGACAACATCGTCG
This sequence comes from Verrucomicrobiota bacterium, assembly GCA_023428905.1. Lineage (GTDB taxonomy): Bacteria > Verrucomicrobiota > Verrucomicrobiia > Opitutales > Opitutaceae > EW11. The sequence goes on along the minus strand of JAEYWP010000008.1, from coordinate 338,523 downwards.
CCTACCTCGACGCCTCCTACCAGCGGGCCCGCACCGAAAACCAGCTCGCACCGTCCGCCACCGGCAACTTCTCCGGCTCGGGCGTCGAACTGGTGATCCCCGCGCGCACCGCCACGCCCCTCGCCCTGCCGGACGGCCGCGAGCGCGCAGCCGTCGCCGGCGCCTACAATCCGTTCAATCCGTTCAACGTCGACATCACCGGCGGCACCCGCGCCCGGCTCGCCGAGTTCGGCAACCGGATCTACCGCAACGAGACCGACGCCCTCCTCCTCACTGTCGGCGTCAAGGGCACCGACGTGCTGGGGACGTGGAACTTTGACGCCGCGTTTTCGTATTCGCAGATCCAGGACTCTTCCCGCGACACGCTTGTCTCCGCCACGCGGGTCAACCGGCTGATGAACGCCGCGGACCCGATCTTTGATCCCGCGAGCTCGGAGTACATCGGGACCACCGAGCCGTATAATCCGTTCGGATACTATCGGAACTCCATCGCGAACAACGCACGGCTGGTCAATTTTGCGCTGATCGACGTGAAGAACCTGAACGAGTCCGAGCTGGGCCAGTTCACCTTTGTCGCGTCCAACGGCGAACTCTTTGAGCTCCCCGCCGGCACGGTCGGCGTGGCCCTGGGCGGCGACGTCCGCCACGAGGAGTTGAACCAGTACCCGGATCCGTTTGGCGCCACCGGCGACCTGATCGGCAGCTCCCCCAATGCCACCACCATGGGGCAACGCTGGATCAGCGGCATCTTCGCCGAGGCACAGGTGCCCCTGCTGAAAGACACGCCGGGCGCCCACACCCTCTCGGCCAACCTCTCCGCCCGCCACGAGAGCTTCATGACCAGCGACCGCGACGCCACCGTGCCCAAGGTGGGGCTCCGCTGGCAGCCGGTCGACGACACTCTGACCGTGCGCAGCAGCTGGTCCAAGGGCTACCGGGAACCCTCGCTCTACGAGCTTTATTCCACGCCGACGTCGTCCCTCAGCCCCATCCAGGATCCGCGCAGCGGGGACGTGGAGCCGGAGCAGGACGTGACGGTGGCCGGCAACCGCCGCCTCGCCGCGGAAAAGACCAAGTCCTTCAACCTGGGCGTGGTGTGGTCGCCGGAGATTGAAGCCGTCCGCGGGCTCAGCCTCTCGGTCGACTACTGGCAGATCACGCGCCGCGGCCGGGTGGACAACAACTACCAGGACACCGTGAACCGGTTCTTCGGGGTCGACCCTGACGGTGCACCTGCCCCGGGTGGTCTGCTGCCGGGTGAGAGCGTCGACCTCTTCTCCGACGGCAGCATCCGCACGGTGAATTCCGTCTTCTTCAACGTGGGCGAGACCAAGGTCCGCGGCTTCGACTTCGGCGGCGAGTATCGCCTGGAAACCGACCGCGCCGGCATCTTCACCCTCGCGGGCTCGGCCACCTTCACCGACTCCTTCAAGGAGAGCGACACCCCCGGGGCGCCCCTGGAGGAATTGGTGGGTCTGGCCACGGATGAGACGTCAGACGACGGCTACTTGGAGTGGCGCGGCCGCACCACCCTGGAATGGGCCATCGGTGGCTTTTCGACCGTACTCGGCGCCACCTTCACCGACGGTTACCTGGATTACGATCCGGACGGCAATGAGCGGCAGATCGACAGCACCTGGATCTTTGATGCCCAGGTTTCCTACCGCTTCCGCGACCGCTACGGCCTTTGGCTGAAGGATACGCGCGTGACCGTCGGCGCCCGCAACCTCTTCGACAAGGAGCCTCCCTTTGCCTCCGGCTTCGGCGGCAACTCCAACGGGTATCCGGGTTTCATCTACAACTCGGAGGGTCGCTTCCTCTACGTTTCGATGTCGCGCCGGTTCTGAGTCGACCACATCCGGTCTCTTGCAGCCCGCCGGTCCGCCGGCGGGTTTTTTCGTTTACGGCCGCACACCCGCGACGAAACCGCCCCGGCACAGGCGTTCCGGGATTGGCGCCGGGCGGCCGAGGTTCAGCTTTCGACCATGCGCATCCTGCTGCCCATCGTTCTCTTCGCTCTCGTCGCGCCTCTGCGCGCGGACTTTGTCGACTCCCTCAGCGCCGCCGAGCGCGACCAGCTTGGAATCAGCCGGCTCACCACGGAGGAGCGCACCCGCCTCAACGCCGCGGTGGAAGCGTACCGCCGCCAAGGTGAAATCGCCGCCGCCACCGCCGCTGGTGAACGCGGCACGGAAGGGCTGCCCTACCGCGCCCGTCTCAAGGGCAAGTTCCGCGGCTGGTCGGGAGGCACGGTCTTTGAGTTCGAGGATGGGCAGGTTTGGAAGCAGGTTGGCACCGACCAGTATGTCCTCCCGGCGTCCACCGCCCCGGAGCTCGAGATCATCGAGTCCCAACACGGTCACCATCGGCTGACGCTAAAGGATGGCGCGTGGGTGAATGTGAAGCGCCTGAAGTAACACCGCCCGCCGCGGCGGGCGGCCGAGCTTTGAAGTTGCGCAGAGTTGCATGGACCTGCCGCGTCTGGTAGGGTCTTCGATTCCTGGGCCGTAGTCTTCACCCACGGCCCCGAACTACAACACTACCAACATGAGTAAACTACACCCGTCGCTGACCGCCGCCGCGCTGTCAGCTGGTGTGTCGGCCCTGCTTGCGCCGACTCTCCTCGCCCAGACCGCTCCGTCCCAGGCTCCGAGCGATACCACCGTGATGGAGCGCTTCGAAGTCACGGGCTCCCGCGTCAGCCGCATCGCCGCGGAAGGTCCGAATCCGGTCACCGTGTTCGGCCGCAGGGACATCGACGTCGGCGGCTACACCAACATTGGTGATGCGCTGCGCACGCTGCCGTTTGTCAGCGGCTCCAACCTGATGCCCGCCGGCTCGAACAACAGCTTCACCCCCGGTGCGTCCTCGGTGAACATGCGCGGCCTCGGCAACAACAACGTGCTGGTGCTCCTGAACGGCCGTCGCGCCGCTCCCTACAGCACGCCGGGCTTCAACGGCCTGCAGACGATGTTCGACTTCAACAGCATCCCGACGGCCGGGATTGAGTCGATCGAGATCCTGAAGGATGCGGGTTCCGCCATCTACGGCTCCGATGCCGTCTCGGGCGTGATCAACATCAAGATGCGGAAGCACTACAACGGCCTCAGCACTGAGGTCGGCTTCGGCAATACCCTCGACACGGACTCTTTTGAGAAGCAGTTCTCCGCCGTCACCGGCACGACCTCCGGCCGCACCTCGCTGCTGCTCACGGTCGACTGGAAAGAGCGCAACAAGATCAAGGACCGCGATTACGGCTTCAGCTCGACCGCCGACCTGACCTCCCGCGGTGGCGACGACCTGCGCTCCTATGCCACCTTCCCGGGCCTGGTCTATGTGCCGAGCCTCGGCGACTACTACACCCTGTCCTCCCCGAAGGCGAACCCGACCCTGGCCGACTTCAGCGTCGCGGACGTCTCGCACGGCACCTACGATTTCCAGCGGGTCACCGACCTGATTCCGGAAACCCGCAGCTATGGCTTCTACGGCCGCGGCCAGTTCGACTTCACCCCGACGGTTTCCGGCTTCGCCGAGGTCTCCTTCCGCCGCAGTGAATCGAGCATCGAGGCTGCCCCGTCTCCGGTTTTCAGCTACACGGAGAACGGTTCCGGTCCGGGCGGTCTGGTCATCCCGGCAAGCAACCCGAACAATCCGTTCGGCGAAGACCTGGGTGACGAGTGGTACGCGCGCCTGGCCTCGGCCGGCAACCGCATCAACGACGTCCGCTCCGAGACGCCCCGCATCCTCCTCGGTGTCGAGGGTCGTTTTGCCGACACCTGGAAGTGGGAAGTCGCCGGCATGCACACCTCCAACGACGTGACCAACCAGAACGGTGGCACCGTCTTTGACGACCTGTACCAGGACGCGCTCAACGGCGTCGAATTCGGTGGCGAGACTCTCTACGCCAACCCGTTTGGCCCCGAGGACGCGCGGATCACCAACTACTACACCGGCGTCAACCCGACGAGCTCGACCTTCGAACTGCGCACCTTCGACTTCAACGTCGGCGGTGACATCTTCGAATTGCCCGCCGGCGCGGTGGGGTTTGCCACCGGCGGTGAGTACCGCTCGGAGGAACTCGAGAACCGCCAGACCAAGGACAACGAAAACGGCAACATCATCGGCGGTGCCGAAGGCACCAGCACCTACGGCGATCGCCGCGTGTACGCCTTCTACGCCGAACTCGGCATTCCGATCATCCAGGGCCTCGAGGCCCAGGTCGCCGCTCGTTACGAAAACTACAGCGATTTCGGTGACACCACCAAGCCGAAGGTGGCGCTTTCGTACCGCCCGACGAAGGACCTGCTCTTCCGCGGTTCCTATGGCCAGTCGTTCAAGGCGCCTGACCTTGCCTACCTCTACACCTCCCAGGTGACGTCCTTCTCGAGCTCGCCCCTGAAGGATCCTCGTCGTCCCAACGACGCCCCTCGCCAGATCCAGACCGTCGGCGGCGGCAATCCCGATCTGCAGCCCGAAGAGACCGATACGATCTACGTCGGCGCGCAGTGGGAGCCCACGTCCGGCGCGCTCAAGGGTTGGACGTTTGGTGTGGACTGGCTGCAGTTCAAGCAGCGCAACCTGATCAACCAGCTCGGTGAAGACTTCATCCTCGAGAATGAACTCACCCTCCCGGGCTCCGTGGTGCGCCTCCCGCCTGCGGCCGGTGAACAGGTCGGCGTGATCAGCTACATCAACGACCGCTACCGCAACATCGACCGCCAGACTTACCGCGGCTTCGACTTCGAGACCCGCTATAACCTGGAAACGAACAACCTGGGCCGCTTCCTCTTCCGCGCGTCCGCCACCTACATGTACGACTTCATCTTCCAGGGTGAAGAGTTTGCGGGTGACTACACCGAGCCCAAGTGGCGCGGCACGTTCAACGTGAACTGGAGCCGCGGTGACTGGGAGGCTGACATCCTGGTCGCCTACATCGGCCGCTTCCTCACCTACTCGGAAGAGGGTTACGTGGGCTCCCATGTGGTGGTGAACCCGCAGGTGACCTACAAGGGCCTGTGGAAGACCCGCATCACCCTCGGCGTGCGCAACGTCCTCGATCGCGATCCTCCGTTCGACAACAACTCCCCGACCGGCTGGAACACCGATCTGCACGATCCGGAACAGGCGTTTGCCTACGTCCGCATCGCCAAGGACTGGTAAGCTCCACGCAACGGTTTGTTTTCAAAGGCCGGGCGCCCTGTGCGCCCGGCTTTTTTGTGCCACGAGAGTTTAGGGCACTGCTCACGTTTTTACACAGGCGGCGACACGGAGGCTTGTTTGGCTGGCTCCTCGTGGGCCGATCAAGACTCGGAAAACCCGAGCCGCATCGCCACCGCAAGCCCGCGACGGCCGGGGCGCACCGCTGCCTCACGCATGTGCACACCGAAAAGGCAATGCGGTCAGCGGGACCGCCGTCGCCGTGCTTGCGGCGTGAGCAGGTGCGTGTCCTGAAGTTGGCGGACATCGGGAAAACCGACAGTGGGCGCGGGTCTTCCCAACCGCAGGCGTCGTTTGCCGTCGACTCCCAGCGGGATGCTCACGACTCCGTCGGTCAGCCGGAAGTCCTCCACCACCAGCAGACCCAGCCCTCGCAGCACCAGGCGCAGCGGGGTGGAGTGCGCCGGCACGGGAACGCTAAAGGCGCGCGCGATGTCGGCCCGACGCTCCGCGGCGTCTGCCTGAAACTCGATGGAATGGCGCCCGTGCAGCTCGTGCCAGGCGCCGTCTTTGTCCTGACACTCTACGCTGATCCGCTGTAGGGCGGGGGCGATATTGCGCACGGTAAACGTCAGCTGCCAGGCTCCGCAGACCGGATTGGCCTCCCGCAGGCGTTCCGGTCGCCGTCGACAGGCGCGGAGGAAGACGCGGAGGGCGCGCAGGCGGACCGCATCCTTCGCGAGGATCTCCGCGTTCTGATTTTTCGCTGACGGAGCGCGCGTTCGCCGCCACATCGCCCGCGCCGCCGTTCTTCCGGCCGCCAGGGTTGTGCCGAACCGCTCCGCGGCAGCGAGCAGTGCGGTGATCTGTACGAGCGCTTTCTCCTCGGCGGAGCTCCCGCCGCGCGCGAGGCGGCGGCGCGCCGCGAAAAGCCGATCTGCCGATTCCGCGACAAAGTGTTCGCGGGCGGCGAGGTAGGCGCGAAAGCGCAGGGATGCCGCCAGGGCCGGATGCAGGTGCTCCGCACCGGCAGCCAGGCGGTCCAGCGCGCGTGCGGGCCGGGACACCTCGCGGGACCGGGAGAGTCCGGCGCGGAGATCCCACCGATCGTTCACCTCCCAAGCGGCGTAGCCGGAAAATGGGTACTTGTCGGCGGCCAGGGCGGCCTGGGCGTGGCGACGTGCGGCTGCCGCCGGGAGGCTAAACGCGCGTTGGAAGCCGGCAGCGAGGAGGGATGCGTCTGACGCCGCGGTCGGACGGTGCGTCCGGGAGGATAGGGTGGCGGCCTGCAGGGTGTTTCCCCGCCAAAAGGAGGCCGCCGCGGCGTCGACCACGGTGGTGGTTTCGAGGGCCAGGCGGTAGGCTTCCCAGGAGGTGACGAGGAAGCCGCCGGCTCCCACGCGCTCGCAGCGTTTCCACCAGGAGCGGAGGTTGGCCAGGCGGTCGCGGAAGAGGGGCAGGGGCTCGAAGCGAAAGGCGCCGTTCATGGGGCAGCCCCAATAGTCGATGCCCTGTTGTTTTAACGGTGTGGCGAGGTCGGCTTCGGCAAAGTTGAACAACTCGACTTTGGGGTGGCGGCGGAAGGGGTAGTAATACCAGTCATACGCGACGATACCGGACGGGAGTTGCGGGATCGCTTCGGGTACGAAGTTGAGCATGTCGGCCCACATCCCAAGTCGCAGTCCGCGTTGCGTGGTGAGGGTGTGCAGGCGTTGGACATGGCGCGCGAAATGGGTCGCGAGTCCGACGGCGGCGACCTCGGCACGGCAGCGCGGGCAGCGGGCGAGGTGAAAGGACTCATCCAGGCCCACGTGGACCTTTCCGGCGGTGCAGAAGGGCCGCATGTCATCGAGAAGCCGCCCGGCGATCTCCGGGGTGCGCGGGTGGAGTGGGCAGAGCTGCCCCGAAGGCAGAGGCGAACCATCGTCCGCGCGCAGTTCGTTCAAGTCGCGCAGTCCGGGGACCTTGATCAGGTACTGGGTGTGTCCGAGCAGGTTGACAATCGGGACCACGCCGATGCCCACGCGGCCCGCGGCGGAGACCAGGCGTTCGATGTCACCGGTGGAGTAGGCGTCCGGTCGTGCGACCCCCGGGAGGCTCGGGTATTCGACGGCATCCTCGAGGTGCAGGTAAAGCTCTTGGTATCCCCAGTCCGCATACTTGGGGAGGAGCGCGAGCAGCACGTCGAGTCGTTCAACCTGGCGGGCAAGGTCCCATTGGAAGGCTCGGATCATCGATGAGAGTGCGGCGGTCGGGTGCAGGCAGTACGGTGCGTGCGGTCGGTTGCGCGAGTGTGGAAGGTATCACCACCTATGGACACAGATGGACAGGGATTCAAACCAGGAGCGCGCCGGGGGGGAGGGGGCCGGCAGCGGTCTAGATGTGGGCGGCGTGCCCTCACGCCGCGTTGGACGCAGGCCTCCAGGATGGCTCTGCGTTGCAGCGATGACCGCCCACTCATCCGCGTTCATCCGTGTCCATCCGGGGTGCAGCTCCGCGGATCGAGACCACGGCCCGCACCGTCACGGCCGCGAGGACGATGGCGCCGCCGGCAATCGCCCACGGGCCCGGAGTTTCGCCGAGGACGAGAAGGGCCCAGACGGGGTTCAGGATCGGCTCCACCACCGGGATCAGCACCGCCTCCATCGCGCTGACATGGCGAATCGCGTAAGAGTAGAGCAAATACGAGACGCCGAGCTGGACGACCCCGAGCGCGGCGAAGGCGACCCAACCGAGAGGGGAGGGCGCGGGGGAGGCCAGCAACCAGGGCAGGCCGATCAGCCCCGCCAGGAGGTTGCCCAGGATGATGGATTCCACCGGCGAGCCGTCCTTCTGCTTGCGCAGAAGTACGGTCATGGCGGCAAAACAAACACCGCTCGCGATCGCGATGCCATTGCCGAGCGCGCTCGTGGCTTCCAACTCGTCGGCGAAAAATAGGCCCATCCCGCCGAGAGCAATGGCGATGGTCAGCCAATCGATCGGGCGCGCGCGCTCCTTCAGGAGCCAGGCCCCGAGAAAAGCGACGTAGATAGGAGCGGTGTACTGGAGAAGAATCGCGTTCGCTGCCGTGGTGAGCTTGGTCGCCGCGACAAACGTGATGGTGCAGGCCGCGTAGGCCACGGCCGCGGAAAGCTGGATCGGGCTCCAGGTGAAACGCAGCGGCCGGATCATGCAGGCGAGAAACGCCGCCGCGACCAGCCCGCGTCCGCTTGCCACCGCCAGAGGTGTCCAGGGCACATATTTGATCAGCACGCCGCCGACGCTCCAGCAGAGCGCGGCAGCGAGAAGCAGGGAAACCGCCCGAGAATGTTCGGCACTTCGCACAGCCGCCGAGCGTGAAGTGCCCCATCCATGAATACAACGCCCGGCTCGCGTGACCTTCCCGGATCGGTGTCCCGCGGAGAGCGCGAAGTGGCGAAGGGAGAGCCGGGTTCATCCCGGAGGGCTGGCTTTTCCTCCCGTCTGCAGGGGGCTTGGTCCCGGTCTGTTTGAGGGGCGACGCGGCGGCTGCCGTTCTGTGCGACATGAGAACGATAAAACACAGTTGGTTGGCGGCGCTCCTCCTGGGCGCAGGAACGATTTTTGGCCAGAGCGACGCGCGGAGCGTGGTGAACGACGCGCTCGACAACACCTTCGAGGGCGGAAACTACAGCTGGACCAGCACGCTCACCACCCCGCGTCAGGAGACGGTGTCCGTTTCCGGGCAACGCAGTGCGCTCGCGACCTGGATCGAGGTGACCGGACCGCTTGGCACACGGACCACGGTCCGCATCGGAGACGACCGGTACGTGAAGTCCGATAATGGATGGATCCATCTCGGTGATCACGAAGACACACCACCCGCCGACATCCTGGTGCGGCGCGAAGCCCGTGGTGAACGACGGCCGATGGTCAAAGCCCTTGGCCAAGGCGGACCTGGCGGGCGGGATCCAGAACAGGCGGTGCGCGAGGTCACGGAACGCGTGGATAACTGGACCGTGGTCGGCTCCCAGCTGACCGGCTCTTTCAGCGGACTGCCCCATGGCCTCCCCGGCCGCGGAGGGGAGGCGCTCGCCGGAGGATCCGTCGTGACCAAGGTCACGCTCACCCTGCACGACGGCGTCCTCTCCGAGGTCAGCGTGACGACTCAAGGTTCCTTTATCGATCGTACCGGCGCGAGTCGTGAGATCGCCCGCACCACGACCCACACCTTACGGGCGGTGGGCACCACCACCGTGAGCCTGCCGGCGGAACTTCAGGCCAAGCTGGCAATGGCGCGCTGAGAAACACCTTTCGAACGGATGGGGTGCATCCGTCGGATAAAAAGGGGTAGTGCGGTAGCCGCTACGGGTGTGGCGGCTACCGCTTGAGCCTTTGGCCATGTGATTCCTCGGGTCCGAGGGGCCGGTACGACTCTCTTAATGACCGTGCGGCACGTCGCGTGCGCCGTCCGCATCAACGCCATTCCGACTTCCTCTACCGCCACCGCTGCGTTAGTACCTGCCGCCGACTGATCATGCCCTCCGTTCCTCGAACCCCTTTGCGTGCCCCCGATCTGCGACGTTTTCCGGGGTGGCTGCTGGTCTGCGTTTGGGGGGTAATTCTCGCGGTCGCGCTCCTTCAGCTCTCCTTCTCGGAACGCGAGGGCGAGTGGCGGTTGGTCGTGATGGACTGGGCACCGTGGCTGCTCCTTTCGCCCGTGGTGATCTGGCTGTCCAATCGGATTCCAATCGCCCGCCGGACCTGGATCTGGGCGCTGCCATCCCACTTGATCCTAAGCCTACTGGTGACCGGGCTCTTGGGGTTCTGGGCCTTTCAGGCCGTCATGTTCATCCGGGAGGATCGCCTTATCCGTGGCCCGGATGACCTCGGGCCTCGACCCTTCATCCTTCCTCTCGAGGAAAAAGGGCCGCCGCCCGCGGCCGCGTTCGAAAACGCTCCGGCGCCGGGACGGGGCACGGGAGCGATGCGGCTGCATCCCCTCCCGCCTCGACGTCCCCGCCTCATCGTTTTCGCGATGACCCGTGGTCGCGGCCAGTTCTTCTTTTATTGGGCCATCCTCGCGGTGGTGCATGCGGTGCATTACCAGCGCCGGAGTGAGGCTCGGGAGCGCGAGGCCATCGCGGCGGAGGCACGCCTTGCCGAGGCCCGGCTGACGGCGTTGCAGGCGCAGTTGCAGCCGCATTTCCTCTTCAACACCCTTCACGCGATTTCCTCGCTGGTGTACAGCAAGCCGGCGGCGGCCGACAGCATGATCTGCTCCCTGAGCGACCTCCTGCGCAGTGTGCTCGCCGTCTCTGAAAGACGCGAGGTGCCCCTCAGCGAGGAATTGGCGATGGTGCGCAGTTATGTCTCCATCCAGCAGATACGTTTCGAGGAGAACCTGGAGGTGCGCTGGGAGATCGCCGATGACGTAGGAACGGCGCGCGTGCCCACCCTCCTGCTGCAGCCGCTGGTGGAAAATGCGGTGGTGCATGCAGTGGAGGGGCGCGGCGATCGCGGTCGGATCACGGTGCGCGCCAAACGAGCCGGTGCGCGGCTGGTGATCGAGGTGGAGGACGATGGTGCCGGGACGGCCCCGCGGGACAACGAACCGCCGCGCGGCGGCGGGGTGGGGCTTTCGAACACCCGCGCCCGGCTGCAGGAGCTTTACGGCCCAGACCACGTTTTCGACCTGAACCTCACCGCCGGCGCCGGAGCCCGGGTGCGAATCGAGCTCCCCTTTCGACCCCAGCAGCCATGACCCTGAGTTGTGTGATCGTGGAGGATGAAAAGCCGGCGCGGGAGAAACTGAGTCTTCTCCTCGGCGAGCATTCGGACGTCGAAATCGCGGCGCAGGCAGGAACGGTCGGGGATGCGGTCGAAGCGGTGGCGCACCACCGGCCAAACCTCCTCTTCCTGGATGTCCAGATTCCCGGCGGCACTGGGTTCGATGTACTTCGCTCCCTGCCGCCCGAGCTGGTGCCGTTCACCATTTTTACCACCGCCTTTGACCAGTATGCGGTGCAGGCGTTTTCCGTGCGTGCGCTGGACTACCTGCTCAAACCCTTCGGCAAGGAACGGCTGGCGGATGCACTGAACCGCGCGCGAGCAGAGGTGGGCCGGCGGCCGGAACCCTCGCAGCCCGGTTTGCAGGAGCTGTTGTCCACCGTCCCGCCACCGTCGAAGGGGCTCGAGCGGGTTCTCGTGAAGCTGAACGAACGATATGTGGTGGTGCGCACGGACGAGATCGAGTGGGTCGAAGCTGCGGCGAATTACGTCGTGCTCCACACCCGCTCGGGAAACCACGTGCTGCGCAAGGCCCTGACCGCGCTGGATGCAGAGCTACCCCAGCACCTTTTCTTCCGGGCCAGCCGCTCCGCCACCATCAATCTCTCGATGGTCGCGGAAATTGAATACGTTGCGGCGGGTGAACACACCGTGGTGCTGCGCAGTGGAGCTCGGGTGCCGCTGACGCGCGGGATGCGCGAGCTGCAGGAAAAACTGCAGTTCCTGCGCTGACACGTGGTTCGAAGGTGGGCGGCGTGCCCTCACGCCGCGTGCGACGCGGGTTGGCGTGAAGACCAGGGAGGGCCGCAGGCGTTTCGCGTTCACATCGGCGGTGGGGTTCGGGACGGTTTTGCCCGGCTTCATCCCTGGCGGATTGGTCAAACCGCCCCGGGGCCGCAGCAAGGACGGCATGTTCACTGCACCGTCGCTCTCCACGCCTTCACCTTCCAACCGCAGGTCCACCATGCCCCGGTCCTCCCCGCGACGCTGGGAGACCGCCGAGGAGCAGGACGCCCTCGCCGCACTGGTGCGCGGCGCGCAGGCGGGCTCAGAGTCCGATTGCGCACAACTGCTGCGGCGCTACCAAAAGCGCGTCGATGGGTTTATCCGCGGCTTTGTCCCAGACCCCAGTGCGGTCGAAGACCTCCGACAGGCGGTCCTGATCCGGATGACCCGGTCACTCACGCGCTTGCGCGATCCCGGTCAGTTCGAGCCCTGGCTCTTCATGATGGCCCGCAATGTCTGCTTCGATTTCCTGCGGGCGCGCCGCCGTCGGCCTGTCACCTACCTGGAGACACAGGAGTGGGAAACCCTGGTCGATCCGGTGGACGAACGGGCGCGCGCGACCCTGCTGGACCAGCTCCGCTGCGCTCTGGAGTCCCTTGGTGACGACGAGCGACGCCTACTCGACTGGGTGGTCGAGGGCTATGCGCAGGAGGAAATCGCGGCGCGGTTGGGGGCCACCCGGCTGGCCGTGAAAGCCAGGCTTAGCCGACTGCGCGCACGGCTCCGCCGGGACCTGGTGCGCAGTGAGCGAGTCACGATGAAACGACGGTCGCGCCTGCGCGGAAACGGGAGAGCCACCGTCTCGGCGCTTCCGCAGCCGGCGAAGGTCGCGCGCGCGGCATGAACGGAAGGCCTTCGTCCCTGATTTCTGCCCGGTGGTCCCGGATTGCCGCCTGCTTCATCCCTGCCTGCGTGCAGCCGCACACGGCCCACGGCTGAGTCGCCCCGCATGTTCCGTCTCCCGGTAGCCACGGTGTTGGTCCTGTGGGTACTCTCCCTTCCCGGGCGAGCCCAGGACTCCGATATCATCCCTGTCCTGCAGGTGTTTCAGACCCCGAAAAACAGCTTTTCGGCGAGCCTGAAGTATTCGGGCCGGCTGAGGGCGTCGTTCGGAAACCTCGGAACCGTCAACAGCGTCCGGGATATCGGGGACGTGGGGAGCGAATACCTGCGCACCTACGATGACGGTTCCGTTGGCATCGACACCCGCGTGACCGATGGCGGAACCGACCTGTTTGATGATGGGCGCACCAATACCTGGAACTACGCCTACGCCTCCCAGGTGACGCCGGATGAGCAGGGAATTGCCTTCCACACCTATAGCTCGATTTCCGAAGGCGCCACCGCCGAGGCGGACTCAGGCATGTCGGTCGGGATTGACCTCGAGTACGCCCGCACCCTCGGTTCCTTCGGAAAGCGCGATCGTTACCGGGAGGGTGTGTTTACCTGGGGCGCCCTCGCCGGTGTGACCTTGAGCGGCGTGAACGCCGAGACGCGCGACACGATCACCGCAACGCTGCGAACGGTCACCGATACGTATTCGCTTTTTGGTGCCACTCCGCCCGCCCCCGGCTACAGCGCCCCGTCCAGCAGCACTCAGACCGTGGCCAATCCGGACGGGACGAGCGGCTCGGTTTTTGTCGACACCACCACCTTCCTGGCCAACCGCCCCGACAGCCGCACCGAGACCACCGAGGCCGGAGGTGCCCAGGTCGACGGCACCTGGCAGGTGCGGGGCGCCTTCTACAACCTGCGGGCCGGTCCCTGGCTCCGCTGGCAACCCCAACCGCGGCTCTCCGTCCGCCTCAGCGCGGGCGGATCGATCGCATGGATGGGCACCACCCTGCGCTACAACGAGCGACTGGTGGCCACGGACTTTGAAGTCATCGATGCCATCTCAGAAATGGGCGAGTCGGAGAGCAAAACCAGCTTTGTCGCCGGGCTTTTTGGCACGGTGGATTGCGAGTGGTGGATGAGCCGCCGCACCGCGCTTTTCGCCAGCGTCTCTTATGAGCGCTACTCCCAGGCGCAGGATCTCGCGATCAGCGGTCGCACCGCCCGGGTGGAACTCTCCAGCGGCCCCGCCGTGCGCTTCGGCATCACCACCCGTTTCTAACCGTTCCCGCGTCCGCCTCTTTCGTTTCGCATGCGCCTTCATCATTTGCCTCGTTTTGCCGCCTTCCTCCTGGCTTTCCTTCCCGCGCTCCGCGGGTTGGCGGCGACCCCGACCGCGGAGGGTTTCGAGCCCAATGCCAATGGCAACGTCTACGCCGTGGCCACTCAGCCCGACGGCAAGATCATCCTCGCCGGGAGCTTCACCCAGCTCCAACCCTTCGGCGTCGGGCTTCCGGTGACCCGCAACCACCTCGCCCGCTTCCACCCGGATGGCTCGCTCGACACCAGTTTCGACCCGAACCCCAACGGGGACGTGGTCGCGCTGGCGGTGCAACCCGACGGAAAGCTCCTGATCGGGGGCCGCTTCACCGGGGTGCAGCCTGCCGGGACAGCGTCAGCCTATCCTCGGACCGGCCTCGCCCGGCTGCACGCGGATGGTTCAGTCGATACCAGCTTTGATCCCCGGCCCGGCGGCCAAGTCAGCAGCCAGGCTGCTGTGTCCGCCATCCTGATACAGAGCGACGGGCGCATCGTTATCGGAGGAGCGTTCACCCAGCTGCAACCGATGGGGAGCGGCAATGCGGTGGCGCGCGCGCGTCTCGCGCGCCTCGCAGCGGACGGCTCCATCGATACCGCGTTCAATCCCGCTCCCAACAACCAGGTCCTCGCCCTCGCGCAGCAGGCTGACGGGCGCCTCCTCGTCGGTGGCGGTTTCACCGCCTTGTATCCAAACGGCAGTGCGACGGCGGTGGAGATGAAACGTCTGGCGCGTCTCCAGGCCGACGGCTCCGTCGACACCAGCTTTAACGTCGCGGCGGACAACCGGGTGCTGGCGATCCTGACCCACCCGAGTGGCAGCATCACGCTCGGTGGCGAGTTTCTCACCCTCAATGGCACCGGGGACACCACCCCGACCGCGCGGCCTTTTCTCGGCCGGGTGGATGCGGCGGGTCGGGTCGATGCGACCTTCAATCCCGTGCCGAGTGCGAGCGTGCAGACGCTGGCGTTCCAATCCGATGGATCCGTCCTGGTGGGCGGGTCCTTCACCTCGCTGCGTCCGGCCAACAGCACGACGGTGGTGTCGCGCCGCTACCTGGCGCGGCTGACCTATGCGGGCGCGGTGGACACCGCGTTCACCGCCACACCCGATGCCGCCGTGGCTGCGATCGCCCAGCAGGCCGATGGCCGCATCGTCATCGGCGGCTATTTCGCACGCGTGGCGGGCTCGGGCATGATTGGCCAGCTTCCCCGCGGGCGTGCGGCCCGGCTCCAGGCCGACGGTTCGCTCGACGCCACCTTTGCTTCCACCGAGATGGGCAATGTCATTGCCTTGGCGCAGCAGTCGGACGGCAGCGTGCTGCTGGGCGGAAGCTTTACGGCTGTTGCCGGTGCCACGCGACACTACCTGGCGCGGATCGACGCGTCGGGTCGGCTCGACCCGGCTTTTCGTCCCAAACTCAACGGGCGGGTCGCCTCCGTCGCCCTCCAGGCCGACGGCAAGATCCTGATCGGCGGCGAATTCACACAGGTGAACGACGTGCCACGCAATTATATCGCACGTTTGAATACGGACGGCACCCTGGATGCGACTTTCGATCCGAAGGCGAACAGCACGGTGTACAGCCTGTTGGTCCTGCCCGATGGCAAGGTCATCGCCGGAGGCGGCTTTACCACCTTCCAGCCGAATGGCGCCGCCAGCACCACCACGATGGTGTATCTGGCCCGGCTGAACAACGACGGCACCGTCGACACCGGCTTCAGTCCCACGCCGGATGGCGCGGTTTATTCCGTGGTACGTGAAAGCGACGGACAACTGCTGATCGCGGGTAATTTCCTGTCCCTCGCCCCGAACGCGGCCTCCACCTCGACCTATCGGTATTACATCGCCCGTTTGAATGCGGATGGCTCGCTCGACGCCGGCTTCAATCCCACCGCCAGCAGCACGGTTTACACCCTGGCGCTCCAGGAGGATGGCAAAGTCCTGATCGGCGGGGCATTCACCGCGCTGGCTCCCAACGGCAGCAGCACAACCACGATTCGGCGTTACCTTGCCCGCCTGAATACCGACGGTACGGTGGACGCCGCGTTCGATCCCAATCCCGACGGCGCAGTGTTTTGCGTGCTCCCGCAACGCGATGGCACCCTTTGGGTCGGAGGCGCGTTCACCACCCTCCAGCCCAACGCGACCGGGACCGCAGTGCGCGCGGATCGCCTCGCACTGGTAAAGGCGGACGGGACGCTCGCTGCGTCCGAGACCCTTCACACCAATGGCAACGTCAATGCCTTGCTCACCCTGAAGGACGGCGCCGTTCTGGCGTCTGGCGCCTTCACCGCCGCGTACACCGCCTCAGGGGTGGTCACCCCCGCGGAGCACCACCTGCTTCGCCTCTCCTCCGCCGGTGCGGTGGACGGCTCTTTCACCCTCTCGGCGAGCAATGCCGACGGCGCCGCCGTCACCAGCCTCGCGCTGCTGCGCACGGGCGGCGTGCTCGCGGGAGGTACCTTTAGCGACGCCGCAGGCGGGACGGCCCACAACCTCGTCCGTCTCTCCGCCAATGGCGACCCGGACACCACCTTCATCACCAGCACCGATGCGGCGGTCGACGCGGTCGCGGTGCAGCCGGAGGCGATCACCACTGCGGTGCAGCCCGCGCGTCTCGCCTGGCTGGGGACGGATGGCCGTCCCGCGCGCGAGTTTGCGGTCGGCGCCGGGTCGTCCCTATCCGGATACCTGCTGACCTCCGCTTTTCAGGCCGACGGCAAGCTTCTGGTCGCCGGCGACTTTTCTCACACTGCCGGTGCGGTCGGCAATTACCTCGCCCGGTTTCACGCCGACGGGACGATCGACACCAGTTTCAATCCCAAGGCCAGCGGGATCGTGCGGGCTGTCGCCGTCCAGGCGGACGGTAAGATCCTCGTCGGTGGATCGTTCACCACCATCGCCGCCACCACCCGGAATTATGTGGCGCGGCTGCATGCGGACGGGTCGCTCGACACGGCATTCGATCCCAATCTCAATGAGCGGGTCGACGTGATCCGCGTGCAGGCGGACGGAAAGATCCTCATTGGCGGCACCTTCACCACCGTGCAGCCCAACGGGGCCTCCACCAGCACGGCGCGCACGTATTTGGCACGGCTAAACGCGGATGGATCGCTGGATACAGGCTACAACCCGACCATGAACGGGGCGGTGCTTGCCATGGTCCTCGACGGAGATCGCGCAGTGGTGGGCGGTGCGTTCACCACCGTGCAGCCCAATGGAGCGACCAGTGCGACGGCGCGGGCCTACCTGGCGCGGATCAATGCGGATGGCACCGTTGACACGGCCTTCAATCCCACCGCCAACGGGACTGTCTCCGCGCTTGTGCGGCAGTCCGACGCAAAGATCGTGGTGGGGGGGTATTTCTCAGGCTTCCAGCCCAACGATGCCACGACCTTCACCTCCCGCCCGTATATCGCCCGCCTGAATACGGATGGTTCGCTCGACACAGCCTACACGCCCGCTGCCGGCGGGGCGGTCAGCGCGCTGGCGCTGGCGTCCGATGACAGTCTTTATGTCGCCGGTTATTTTCTCCGCTTCGCCTCGAGCGGAACGACCACCTTTGTGCCCCGCAGTCGGCTGGTGCGCCTGAACGCGTCCGGTGCTCTGGATCTCGCCTTCAATCCTAACGCCAACGATGCGGTTTACGGTCTTACCTCTGCCGCGGGAGGCGGGGTGGTCGCCGCCGGTGCCTTTACCCGCATGGGCACGGATCCGGTCGTGGTGGTCGGCGGCGCCTTCCAACAGATTGCATCGACTCCGCTGCCCTACCTGGCCCGCCTCGGCACTGATGGCTCGCCCGACATGGACTTCCGTCCGGCACCCAATGGTCCGGTGCGCGCGTTGGCCATGCACGCCGACGGCCGCTTCTACGCCGGTGGTGAGTTCACGGTCCTTTCCGGCGCCAGTCGCGGCTACCTCGCGCGCTTCACCGCCGCGGGCGCCCTCGATGCTGGTTATGCCCCAGCTTTGAACGGAGCGGTGCGTGTGATGGTGCTGCAGCCGGATGGTCGTCTGCTCATCGCGGGTGATTTCACCCAGGTCAACGGCTTGCCGCGCGCGGGCCTGGCGCGACTGAATGGGGACGGCAGCGCCGACGCAGCCTTCAACCCACAGGTGGAGGGCGGCGTCCGTGCCCTGGTGGTGTTGTCTGACTCACGGATCCTGGTCGGCGGCACCTTTGGGCGTATCGCTGGCGCGGCCTTTTCGTACCTCGCTCGCCTGCACGCGGATGGCACGCACGATGCGACCTTCACACCCACCCCGGATGGCGCTGTGTCCAGCCTGGCGGCACTGGCCGACGGTCGGGTGTACGCGGGCGGTGCGTTCTCCCGCATCGGTGGCGCCGCGCAGCGGCACCTCGCCCGGCTCAGCTCCAGCGGGGCGCTCGACACCACGCTCTCCGTCGCGGTGGACGGCGAGGTCCACGCGCTCCTTGTTCAGGAGGACGGTCGCCCCGTGATCGGCGGGCGCTTCACACAGGTGGATGGACGGGCTCGTTATCTCCTCGCACGCCTCGGCAGTGCGGCAACGTCCAGCCAGGCGCTGGTGGTCGCGGCGGACCGCTCCAGCCTGACCTGGACGCGTGCGGGCACCGCCCCGAACCTCGCGTCGGTGGATTTTGAATACTCAAGCGACGGCACGGTCTGGTCCACCCTGGGCGCCGCAGGCCGTTCGGGCACCCGCTGGACCTGGTCGGGGGCGGCGGGGGCCCTGCCCGTGTCCGCCACATATTACGTCCGCGCCATTGCCATTCTTCCCACCAACCAAGGCGGCTCGAGCGGCGTGATGGACGTGCGCTGGCAGTTCTTTGGCGCACAGGCGGTCGGGCCGAATGCGTCAGCCGCTGCCGTTCTCGATGGCGACACCGGTGGTTCGACAGGCGGCGGCGGGTCGTTTGGGGGCGACGGCGACACCGGCGGGGCGTACGTGGTGGGCGCCGGCAACACCCTCACGCCCGGGACGGTCGTTTTTAATCCAGTCACGGGCACCGGCCTTTTGAACCTGTCCACCCGGATGCGGATGAGCGCGGGAGAAACGGTTATCAGCGGCTTTGTCGTCACCGGGGATCGAAAGCGCACCATTCTCGTCCGTGCAATCGGGCCGGGCCTGCTTTCCTATGGGGTCAACGACGTCGTGAGCCGTCCCGTGCTGGAACTGCGCAATGCCGCCGGGGAGCGCGTGGCGGAGGGAGCGAGCTGGGAGAGTTCCCCCGCCTTCGCGACGGCCTTTGCCGCCACCGGAGCCTTTCCCCTGGCAGGGGGAAGTGCCGACGCGGTGATGCTGGCGGAGCTGGAGCCGGGCGCGTACACCGCGCTGGTCACCAATGCCGACGGGACGGGCGGCGTTCTGCTCACCGAGGTGTATCAGGTGGGTGATGACGGCACGGCGACCTTTGTGAACATCTCCGCCAGAGGCCTCGCAAGCACCGGGGAGAACGTGCTGATCGGCGGTTTTGTGATCGGCGGGACGGAGGCGCGCTGGGTGTTGATCCGTGGCCTCGGGCCTGCACTCGCGCCCTTCGGCGTGAGCGGCTGGCTGACCGATCCGTACCTCAGGGTTCACGACGCCTCCGGCCAGCTGCTGGTGGCAAACGACAACTGGTCGGGCGGTGAGATCACGGCGATGACGGCTCATGTGGGCGCGGGCGCGCTGCAGGGCGGAAGCCGCGACGCGGCCGTGGTGCTGAAGCTTGCGCCCGGCGCCTACACCGCGGTGGTGACCGACGCAGCCGGCGGCACGGGTGTTGGTCTGGTGGAGATTTTTGATCTCCGCTGATCCTTTTCTACGCGTACGAGTGGAATACGAACGCGGTGAATAAACAGGCGGGTCTTCGGGCGAGTAATCGCCCGGGGGCCCGCCTTGTCACCGATTTCCGGCTACGCGGGTCCGCGCCGATGCGGCGATCACTCGAGGTGTTCGAGCACACTTCCCGGGGTCAGCAGCTCGGGAAGGATGACCGGCTCGGACGCGCCCGGCTTGTAGATCAGGTTGAAGGGCACGGCACTGCGTCCCCATTTGGCAAGCTCTGCGGTGATGCGAGGATCGCGGTTGGTCCAATCTGCCTTGAGGGTGGCGACGTTCTTCTCGCGGAAGACCCGTTTCACCTCGTCGGAGGAAAAGACCACTTTCTTGTTGGTCTGGCAGGTGAAGCACCAGCGCGCGGTGAAATCGACATAGATGGTCCGGCGCGCCTTCTGCAGCTCGGCCACCCTTTCGGGCGACCAGGGTTCCCACACGATGTCGCTGGGGGCCGCGTCGCGCGGCCAACCGAGGGCGATGCCTCCGGTGCAGAGCAACAGCCCCCCGATCACGCCCGCGCGGACACGTCCCGGCTTCGCGCCCGGGGCCGTGTAGCGACCGTACCACCACACCCCCAGGGCCACGAGTGTGATGCCCAGCAGGACATAAAGGAGTCCCTGCTCGGAGGTCTGGCCGGCCAGCACCCAGGCGAGGAATGCCACCGTGGCGTAGAGCGGGAAGGCCATGAACTGCTTGAACGTTTCCATCCAGGCACCCGGCCGCGGCAGGAGCCGGATCGCATCGGGGAAGATCGACAGCAGCAGGTAGGGCACGGAGAGCCCCAGGGCGATGACGGTGAAAGCGACAAAGGACTGCGCGGTGGGCAGGGTCACCGCCACCCCGAGGGCGGGGGCGAGGAAGGGGGCGCTGCACGGTGTGGCCACCACGGTGGCCAGGACGCCGGTGAAAAAGGAACCGGTGTATCCAGACTTCGCCTGCAGGTCGGCGCCTACGCCGGTGGCGCGGAGACCGAACTCGAAGACCCCGCTCATGCTCATGGCGAACACCAGCATCACCAGGGCCAGAACATAAACGAAGGTCGCCGACTGGAGCTGGAAGCCCCAGCCCAGCTCGGCCCCGCCGGAGCGGAGGACTGCAAGCAGCCCGGCCAGGAACCAGAAGGAGGCCAGAACGCCGAGGGTGAAGACCACCCCGTGCAGCGTGACCTTGCGGCGGTCGGAGCCCGATTGGTTGACGAAGCCGAGGATCTTGATCCCCAGCACGGGGAAAACGCAGGGCATCAGGTTGAGGATCAACCCGCCGAGGAAGGCGAAGGCAAGGATGCCGGCGAGGCCGGGAGCCGGCGGAGCGTCCGTGGCAGCGGTGCCGGAGGTCGAGCCGGCGCCGGCACGGTCGGCGGCGGTCGCGGTCTCCAGCGGCAGATCCAGGGTGTAACCACGCAGTGGATTCGCGGTGGTCAGCACACCTTGGAGTCGGTTGGAGGCGGGCTCGGCGGCGTCGGAGACGGGAAGGGTCAGTTCAAAGCCATTCGCGATTGTCCGGAGCACTTGGGGCTGGTCATAGGCGACCAAGCCGTCCTCGGTGAACACATGGGGGGCCTCCGGGGTGGTGGCGCCTGCCCCCGTGATCGAGAGTGTCACCGTGCCAGCACGACGAGTTGCGCTCAGCCGCCACGCGGGCGGAGTCGGTTGTGGCATGGGCAGCGCCTTCACTGCCGCGGCGACGTCGGGGTTGGTTTCGGGCGTGCCGGTCGCGACCGGCAGGGACAGGGTGAGGTCCGCCTCGCCCGGCACACAGACGGCCTCGCACATCAGCCACTCCGCCTTGGCGCGCAGGACCACGGTTTCGCCCGCGCGGGCGTCGGCTGGAGGGGTGATCGTGACGGGCAGGTGGATGACCCCCTCGTAGCCGTTGCCGGCGATGTTGCCCCGCGGGTCCTTGATGACGATCGGCGCCGGCCACTGGATGTCACCGGCAGTCCATCCCGGCGGGAGGGTCCAGGACAAGCTGGTCGGGTAGCCCGTGCCCGGGTTGATCCAGTAGGTGTGCCAATGGGGATCGTGTTGAAGCCGGAGAGCGACGGTGAAAGGGCGCCCGGGCTGGACGGAGCGCTCCACGGCCACGAGGGATCCCGACACCTGGGCGTGCGCGAGGCCGGCCAGGAAGGTGAAGACGACAGCGAGCAGCAGGCGGCGAAACATGAGGTGCGACGCTAGCCGGAATGCGCGCCAGAGGCAAAGCCCGGGCATGGGTTTATCGACGGCTTCCGGCTCCTGGAGGGAAGAGCGAGCGTGG
This sequence comes from Verrucomicrobiota bacterium, assembly GCA_023428905.1. GTDB lineage: Bacteria > Verrucomicrobiota > Verrucomicrobiia > Opitutales > Opitutaceae > EW11. Next base: position 316,619 of record JAEYWP010000008.1, on the reverse strand, counting down.
GCGAGGCGGCGCCCGCGCGACTGCGCCCTACGTCGCCGAGGGTTTGCTGTCCGCGGAGATATGGGCGAGCAGGAGAGTGAAAAAGCAGAGCACCAGGTTGAAGAGCGGGATCTGAAGGCTGGTGGGAAGGGAGTAAACGATGCAGACGGTCGGCACCCAGACGCCGAGATTGGAGATCAGGACCGGCACGACACGCCGTGGATACCAACGGCCTGCCGAGAGGTCACGCGCCACGGCCCGCCGGTTGAAGGCTGTTTCCACCCATGCATAAAAGAGGACCGTGACGGGCACGGCGAACAGCGGGCAATAGACCAGCTGGTCCAGCAGCATCTTTACGACGACGGTCTGCACCGAGGCATCCTCTCCGACCACGCGCGCCAAGACGCGGTACCAGAGGTCCACTTCAAAGCCCTTGTAGGCGTAGAAGGCGGTGAGGACTGCGGACTGCGCGACGGTATAGCGACCCCGCGTGGCTGGATTCAGGGCGAGGTAGAGGCAGGGAATGAGTCCGCCGAACACCGCCGTGGCGACAATGCTGTAGGTGAAACCGGTCCGGACTCGGAAATCGCTGAGGTCCTCCAGGGCGGCGCGGGTGGGTGGATGGAAATAATAGGCCAGCGCGATCGCGAGGGCCACTCCCTGCAAGATCAGTCCCGGAACCAGGTTGGCGCGCGCGCCGCGCAACCCGATGTGCCAGGGGGCTTCCGGAGCCGTTGCTCGAGCCGCTGCAGGTGTTGTCATGAAAAAGGCAGATCACAGCGCAGCCGGAACGGGCAGACAAAGGGATTTATGATTTATGATCTATGATTGATGATTTTGGACACGCCGGGAGGAGCGATGACAGGTCGCGCCCGGGATTCACATGTCTTCCTTGGGTCAGGCCTTAACCTGTGGATTATCAACGGGCTTTATCGCTTCCGTAATCCCCTGTTCCTCCTGCGGCGTGCACCTCGCGCTCCGTCCGCCTGCAATCATAAATCAAGAATCATAGATTCCTCCCCGGTTCTATGTGCACCAGCACGTCCGTGATGTGCAGCGGGGACGAGAGCAGGTGGTGTTTGACCGCTCCGGCGATGTTGTGGCCTTCGCGGACGGTCAGGTCGCCATCGACCTCCACGTGGATGTCGACCAGGTGGCTGAGGCCGCTTTTACGTACGCGACACTTGTCGATTCCGCGCACGCCCGGGACCTCCAGCGAGCGCACGCGGACGTCAAACTCCAGGCTCGGGGGGGCCGCCGTATCCATCACATCCTGCACGGCGCGCCGGAGGAAGCCGATCCCGTTCCACGCAATCACCAGGCACGCGACCAGCGCGGCCCAGTCATCGGCACTTTCATAACCTTCCCCGCCGATGACCGCGATGGCGATGCCGACAAAGGCGGCGGCGGAGGTGAGGGCATCGGAAAACTGGTGCCACGCCTCGATCCCCATCGTGCTGCTGTTTGCCGCGCGCCCCGCCCGGTCGAGGACGCGCGAAAAGATCACCTTGAGCGCCACCACCGCCGCGAGCAGGGGGAGGGTGCCCCAGTGCGGCCCCTGGTGCGGAGTCAGGATCTCGTGAAGGGCGTGCCATCCGATCCACGCGGCGGCGCCGAGGACAAAGAGTGACACCAGCAAGCCGGAGATCGGCTCGGCCTTACCGTGGCCGTAGGGGTGATCGCTGTCCGGCGGCTGCGCGGCCATGCGAAGGCCGGCCCAGACCAGGGCGGACGAGAAGATGTCGATGAGGGATTCTGCTCCATCGGCGATGAGCGCGTAGGTGTTGCCGAGGATGCCGCCCGCAATCTTGACCACCGCGAGGACAAAGTTGAGCAGCATCCCTCGGGCGACGAGGGTGGCGCTGGCGCGGGCGCGGTCCGCGTTCGCTCGATGGTGGGGGGCAAGGTCGGTCACCGGTGCAGGCGGGTGACTCTGGCCTCGGGGCGTTCCGATGGGAACGCGAAAAGCGTCAACCCTTCAGGCGCGTCTTCAACTCGACCAAGGCTTCCTGCGTCTCGGTGAGGCAGGCATCGACCCACTCCTGGGTCAGCCCGGACAGGGCTAGCGTTTCGGGCGTGATCGCCCACTGGCGGTTCTCGATCACGAAACCCTTTTCGAGCTTCTGCGTGATGTAACACGCCACATGGACAAGGGCGCTCATCGAACCCGCCGCGTCGGTGGGCCGGTAGTGGTCGCGGAGGGCGACAGAGATGTTGTCCGCCATCTTCCATTCCTCGAGGATCATGCAGCCCGCCTCGTTGCTGGTGACGCCGGCCCAGGCGTGCTCCCATTTGGGAAGGTCAAAGGTGTCGGATTCCGGACAGGTGATTTCCGGATGTTCAATCTGGATCAGGGTGCCGAGCACCAACTTGCCCACATTGCGGAGCAGCCCGATGGTATAGGCTTCGGCCTCGTCGGCGCCGCTCGAACGAGCCAGGCGTTCCATCGCGAGGGCCGTCACAACGGAGTTCTCCCACATCTGCTCGGCGGACAGATTGTAAACGGGCAGGCCGCCCTGGAAAATCTGCTCGCTCATCGCAACGCCGACCATGCGGTGCATCTCCTTGAAGCCCACGCGGTTGATCGCGTCGTCGAGGGAGCGGACCGACTGTTCGCCGCGGAAAAAAACGCTGTTGCTGAGGCGGATCACACGACCGGTGAGACCGGAATCGACCGCGACCAGTTTGACGATGTCGCTCAGTTCCGAGTTTGGATCGTTCAGCAGCCGCCCCAGCCGCCCGAAAATGTGAGGGGAGGTCGGCAGCTTGCGCGCGAGGCGCAGGATGGCGTCGCGGGCCGCCGCATCAGTGGAAAGGGGCGTCATAGAAACAGGTATCGTCTGAGTCCGTATCGGCCGTTTGTGTAAAAAGTTGAGCCGAGATTCGGGCGGCCGGCGCCCCGCGACGGGCCCTCCTTGACCCCCGCAAGCGAAGGCCTTCACCCTGAGGGCCTTCCCACACCCGTGCTGCCCAAGATCCTGATCATTGAGGACGAGCCTGCCATCGCCGACACGCTGGTGTATGCGCTGAAAACGGAGGGTTTTGAGCCGCACTGGTGCGCCACGGGCACCGCGGGATTGGCGGCCCTGCGGGCCCACGCGTTTTCGCTCGTGGTCCTCGATGTGGGCCTGCCCGATGGCAGCGGGTTTGAGTTCTGCAAAGCCATTCGCCTGATCTCGGCGGTCCCGGTGTTTTTCCTCACCGCTCGCAGCAGTGAAATCGACCGTGTGGTCGGCCTGGAGATTGGAGGGGACGACTACCTGGTGAAGCCTTTCAGTCCGCGGGAGCTGACCGCCCGGGTGAAGGCGATTCTCCGCCGCGCTCAGATGGCCGCATCCCCAGCGCCTGTCGCTGCCGCCCCGACGTCCGTGTCCGTCCCCGCTGAAGCGTCCCGCGCGCCTGGGTTTGTGGTGGATGAGGCGCGCTGCCGCATCAGTTACCGCGGGCAGGCGCTGGAGCTGACGCGGTATGAGTACCGGCTGTTGAAAACCTTGGTGGCGGAACCCGGCCGGGTCTTCAGCCGCGACCAGTTGATGGAGCGCGTCTGGGAGGAGCCCGGCGCCAGCCTGGACCGCACGGTCGACGCCCACATCAAAAGCTTGCGCGCCAAACTCCGCGCCATCGCCCCCGACCAGGACCCCATCCAGACGCTGCGTGGAATGGGGTATGCGATGAAGGAGCAGGGCGGAAATTTATGATCTCTGATTGATGATTTATGATTGGGTATGGGCAGTGCCGACACGCGTTCCTCGGCCGTCAGCGCGCCTGGCGGCAGGCTGTTCAGAGAAGTCGCGTGGGCCTGCACCTCCAGGTCGGTCATCTCACCGAACGCGAGGCCATGGGGCGATGGTGAAGGGCACAGGTCGGGAGACCTTTTTCTCCCCCGCAATCATTCATCATAAATCATCAATCATAGATTCCTTTGGCTATTCGCACCCGCATCTTCCTCGTCTACCTGCTCCTTGTCGGCGGTGGGGCGTATTATCTCGTGCTTTGGAGTCTCGAGCAGGTGCGTCCACGTTATCTGGAGTCGATGGAGGAGTCGCTGGTGGATGCCGCCAACCTGCTCGCGGCGGTGGTGGAGGCGAAGGCGGTCCGCGGCGACACCATTGACCCGGTGGTCCTGCACGCGGTGCTGGATCCTGCGTATTCGCGCGACTTGGACGCGCCGATCTACAGCATCCGCAAGCTGAGAATCGACACCCGGGTGTACGTGACGGACCGGCGCGGCATCGTGCTGTATGATTCGGACGGCGGACGGGACGAGGGCAGGAATTACGTGCGCTGGAACGATGTCGCGCGCACGCTGGCCGGCGGCTACGGCGCCCGCGCCACCAAACTCGATCCTGACAGTGATGCATCCCTCGTGATTCACGTCGCCGCGCCCGTGCGCATCGCAGGCGAGATCATCGGTGTGCTCACGCTCGGAAAGCCCACGGAAAACGTGAACGAGTTGGTCGGGGTGGCGAAGGCGCGGATCATTTATGCGGGCGCAGCCGCCGGTGCCCTCATCGTCCTGACCGGCGTTGCGTTTTCCGTCTGGCTGACCACGCCGCTGGAGCGCCTGACGGCCTACGCACGCGCGGTGCGCGATGGAAAACCGGCGACCCTGCCGCGCCTGGCGGGCCGCGAGGTGGGCCAGCTGCGGCGCGCCTTCGAGGAGATGCGCGAGGCGCTGGAAGGAAAGAAATACGTGGAGCGGTACACCCAGGCCCTGACCCATGAAATCAAGGCGCCGCTTTCGGGCATCCGCGGCGCCGCCGAACTCATGACCGAGGACATGCCCGCGGCGGAGCGCGCCAGGTTCCTCGGCAACATCCGTCATGAGGCCGCGCGCATCCAGCAGATCGTCGACCAGTTGCTCCAGTTGTCCGCGCTCGAAGCCCGGCGCGGGCTGGCGCGCACGGAAACGGTGCAGGTGCGCGCGGTGGCCGAGGACGTGGCCCGGGCCCTCGCTCCGGCAATCGCCGCCCGAGCGCTGCAGCTTTCGATCGACGTGCCGGAGAACGTGGCCGTGCGCGGCGAGACCTTTCTGGTCGGCCTCGCGCTGACGAACCTGCTGAAGAACGCGGTGGAGTTTTCTCCGCCCGGGGGGCGGGTGCGGGTGACGGCGCGTGGGGATAAAGGAGAGCGAGGGGAGTGGGTGCTGGTGGTCGACGACGACGGCCCCGGCATCCCGGACTTTGCCCGCGACCGCATCTTCGAGCGCTTTTATTCGCTGCCCCGCCCGGACGGCTCCGGAAAGAGCACTGGCCTTGGCCTGAGTTTCGTCCAGGAAATCGCCCACCTCCACGGCGGATGGGTCCGGGTCTCCAACCGCCCCGGCGGCGGCTGCCGCGCAGAGCTCGCGATCGGCCGGGAGGATTGATGATTTTGATCTAGGATTGATGATTTGAATACCAGCCGCTGATTGGAGCATCACGGCGGGGAACGGATGATTCGGCGAAGGCGAATGAGACGAAGCCGGGCGGTGAAGCGGCCACAGCCTGGCTCCCGCAGGCCTGTGGGCCTGAAAATTCAGAAATCATAAGTCATCGATCATAAATTCCTCTGGATTTCATCCTCACTTCCCACCCGCTTCATCCGGGTGCCTTAGGCTGGGTGGGTCGCATGAAACCCGTATTCATCCTGTTGATGCTGCTTTTTCTCGGCGTGTCCGGCCTGCGGGCCGAAACCGCCCCCGCAGACCGCACGCTTTCACCCTATTTCTGGGTGAAATCCGCCGGTCCTGGCACCGATGGTCCCGCCGCCGGTGAACCGGATCCCCTGCCGCTCAAGTCCACGCGGGTGGACGCCACCATTGCAGGCGTTTTCGCCGAGGTCCGGGTGACGCAGCGCTACGCGAACACCGGCACGTTGCCGCTGGAGGCGGTGTATATTTTTCCCGGGTCCACCCGGGCCGCGGTGCACGGACTCACCCTCACCGTCGGGGAGCGCCGGATCGAGGCGAAGACAAAGGAGCGCGGTGAAGCCCGACGAACCTACGAGACGGCGCGAGCCGAGGGGAAGACCGCGAGTCTGCTGGAGGAGCAGCGACCCAATGTCTTCCAGATGAATGTCGCCAACATCCTGCCCGGCGACGACGTGCAGGTGGAGCTGCGTTACACCGAACTGCTGACCCCCACGGAGGGAATCTACGCTTTTGTTTACCCCGGTGTCGTGGGGCCGCGTTATTCCCACCGCCCCGCCGAGGGCGCCTCGGAGGCAGATGCCTGGGTGGCCAACCCGTACTTGAGAAAAGGGGGCGCTGACCCGGCGACCTTCACCTTGAACGTGCGGCTGGCGGCGGGTCTGCCGCTGCAGGATGTCCTCTGCCGCAGCCACTCCACCCGGATCGACTATGTCGACGACGCGACCGCGACGGTCGGGATCGACGACCCGGCCGCCAGCAACCGGGATTTTGTCCTGCAGTATCGCCTCGCTGGAGACGCGATCCAGTCCGGTCTCCTTCTCGCCGAGGGCGTGGACGAGAACTTTTTTCTTTTGCTGCTGCAGCCGCCGGCTCGCGTCACACCCGCGCAGATTCCGCCGCGTGAATACGTCTTTGTGGTCGATGTCTCCGGGTCGATGCGCGGATTTCCGCTGGAGACCACCAAGGGGCTGCTGCGCAGCCTGGCGGCCGGGCTCCGTCCGCAGGACCGCTTCAACCTGATCCTGTTTTCCGGCGACAACCAGGTGTTTCGCCCGGCGTCGGTCGCCGCCGATCCCGGGAATCTCGCGGCCGCGCTGGACCTGCTGGACCAGCAGGGAGGCGGCGGGGGCACGGAACTGCTGCCGGCCCTGCGCACCGCGCTCGCGATGCCGGGAGACGCGGCCGCGTCCCGCACCTTCGTGGTGGTCACGGATGGCTACGTGGACGTGGAGGCCGAGGCGTTTCGTTTTGTCCGCGAACAGCTGGGCAGCGCCAACCTCTTTGCCTTCGGCATCGGGTCGTCGGTCAATCGGCACCTGATCGAGGGCCTGGCGCGGGCCGGGCAGGCCGAACCCTTTGTGGTGACGGACACGGTGGAAGCGGCGGGCGCCGCAGCGCGGTTCAAGGACTACGTCAGTGCGCCCGTACTCACCCGCGTCAAGGTCCGGATGGAGGGCTTTGAGGCCTACGACGTGGAGCCGGTGGCCCTTCCGGACCTGTTGGCCCAGCGTCCGCTGGTGGTGTTCGGCAAGTGGCGCGGCGAGCCCCGGGGGCGTCTCTGGGTGGAGGGGCTGTCGGGCTTGTCTGCGTATCAGGCCGGCCACGACGTGGCGGCGGCCACCCGGCTGGACAGCACGGACGGGCTGGCCCGCCTTTGGGCCCGGTCGCGGATCGCACAGTGGAACGACCTCGCCGTCTCCGGTGAGGCGGACCAGGCGAAGGCGGCCATCACCGCGCTCGGGCTGCGGTATAACCTGCTGACGCGCCACACCTCCTTCGTGGCGGTGGATGAGGTCGTGCGCCGGAGTGGGCCCACGCTGGAGACGGTGAAGCAACCGCTCCCCCTGCCGGCCGGTGTGGAGGAGTCGGCCGTAGGCGGGGTCGGCGCCGCACCCGAGCCGAGCACATACCTGCTCCTGGCCGCCGGCCTGCTGGCCCTCGCCGTCGCCTGTGCCCGGGGTTTGCGCCGGTGAATCCACGGATCGTTGTCTCACGCGCCGCACTGGTGGCGGCGCTGGTCGCCGCCGGCTGGCCGGTGCTGCAGTGGTACCTGCTGCGCCTGTCCGACGGCACTGACGAACCCCTCGGTCTGGTCGCACTCGGCCTCGCCGCCCTGTTTGCCCCGCGCCACCGGGCGACGACGGCGGGTGTGCGTTCGGGCTGGTGGGCCCCGCCCTCGGCCGCGACGGCCGCGGGGGTGGCGGTGCTGACGGTGTTGTATTTTTTGACCCACTACGTCGCGCCTCCCCTGGTCCGCGCCCTGGTGTGGGTGGCGGCGATCGCGCTGGCAGCGGCCGGACCGGGCACGGACGGGCGCGGGCGGGTTCCGCTGGCGGGCTGGGGAATGCTGCTGTCGCTTTCGTTGCCCGTGGTTGCCACCGCGCAGTTTTATCTCGGGTTCCCGTTGCGCTGGCTCACCACCGCCTGTGCCGCGGCGCTGCTCCGGCTGGGCGGCCTGGCGGTGCGAGCGGAGGCGACGGTGCTGCACTGGGGCGGCGAGCGTGTGCTGGTCGATGCGCCCTGCAGCGGAATCCAGATGCTGTGGACCCTCCTCGTGATCACGGCAGCGGCGGCCTGCGCCCAGCACCTTTCCGGGCGTGAGACCCTTGCCCTGCTGCGACGGGCGGGGCTGGCGGTGTTTGTGGCCAACACCCTGCGGACGGTGGCGCTCTTCTGCCTGGAGATGGGAGTCTGGCCGACGGCCAGCTGGGCGCACGACGCCGTCGGGCTGCTGGCGTTTACCGGCGCTGCCGTGGTCGTGCTTGGACGGGGATCGGTCCGAACGGCCGGGCTGGCTGGGGTGGCCGCCCTGGAGTGCCCTGGCCACGACCCCGCGCCGGCCACGAGGGGTGGGCGGTTTGCCCGCGGCGGCCTGGTCCTCGCCTTGGTGCTGGTGTTGGGGGTGGCAGGTGTGATGGCGCTGGTGCCGAAGCCACGCGCGGCCGTCCCAGACCTCGCCTTCCCAGGATGGGATACCGCCCCGCTTCCTGACGGTGTGCGGCAGGTGCCGTTGACGGAACGTGATGCCCGGTTTGCGCGGCAGTTCCCGGGGCGCGTCGGTGTCTTTACGGATGGTCGCGCCACCTGGATCGTTCGTTGGGTGACGCAGCCCACCCGGAGCCTTCATCCCGGCGGCGACTGCCTGCGGGCGGGAGGGTTCCGGGTCACGCCGGGGCAGGCGTTCCGGGACCCCGCCGGCGCGCTCTGGTCCGGTGCTGAAGCGCGGCGCGACAATACGGTTTACCGGGTGCGGGAGCGGCTGGTCGGAGCGGACGGGCGCGCTTGGACGGATGTATCGGCCTGGTTCTGGAGTGCGACGCTGCAGCAGGCCCGTGGCCCCTGGTGGGCAGTGACGCGACTCGACCCACTCCCGGGGGTGCGGGCGGAGGTCGCTTTGCCGGGCGTGGAGGGTTGACCCGAAACGACCACATGGCAGCCTACGCCCTCTCTCCCATGTCCTCGCACGCCACCTCTGTTGCCCGCGATCCGGTGAAGCAGTTCTCCGTCTTTGCCGAGAACCGGGTGGGCCGGTTGTACGATCTGGTGAATGTGCTGCGCGCGCACAATGTGCACATCATTGCCCTGACCAGCGTGGACACAACCGACAGCACGATCATCCGGATGATCGTGGATGATCCGGACAAGGCGCGGGAGTTGATGATTAATAACGATTTCGCCTACACCGAGTGCGACGTGCTGGCGGTGGAGATCAACGACGAGAGCGACCTCAAGGGCGTCCTCGCGGCGCTCTTCGAGGCGGAGATCAACATCCACTACGTTTACAGCTTCATCAAACGCCCGGAGGGCAAGACCGCCCTTGTCCTCAACCTCGAGGACGCCGATGTGGCGGCGGGCGCGCTGGGCGCCCATGGTTACAAGGTCCTGACCCAGTTCGATATCTCGCGTTGACGGGGCCGCGCGGGCGCGTCGGCGCCTACAGCTTTGCGGTGTTCATCTTTTCCCCCTCCAGCATGTAAATGCCGGACAGGTAGCCACTCTCGAACATCTCTTTCACGCGGAGCGTTCCGTGGACGGCGAGCGGGATGTCCTGCATGGCCTGGACGCCGCCATTCGTCATACGGACCACCACCCATTCGTTGATGTTCGGGACCACACCGTAGCAGCACATCATGGCGTCGCGCATCAGGAGGAACTCGGTGACGAGGCCCTTCTCGGTTTTCACCGGAAGCATAAAACCCGAGACGATGGCCTTTTTTCCGTCGTAGGACTTGATCGAGGCGGGAATCTGGTCGGCGGACGACGGGGGCGGCACGTCCGGCTTGGCTGGATCGTACGGCGCCGGGTTGAAGGCGAAACTGGCCAGTCGATCGAAGCCCAGCTTGAGGTAGCCGTTGACGATTTCCGGTCCACCCTGGGGGGCCGGTGCGGCCGCGGCGGCAGTCTCCGCGGTCGCGGGTGCTGGGACGGTGCTGGCCGGGGTGGCGCCGGCGGAGGCCGAGGTGGAGGTCACGCTGGTCGTGGCAAGCGTTGGCACCACGTTCGGGAAAGAACGGTGGGAGTAGGACGGCATGCCGTCCACCGACGCTCGCCCGCGGGGCCCGCAACAGAGGGAGTGATCGCCCCCGCCTCCGAGCAGGGCTGTAACAGCGGCCGGGGCCGTGACGACCGTGAGCAGGAGCAGGGAGGGAAGGAGCAACGGGCGCGTCGAAACCATGGCGATGGGGCAACAGGAAACATGCCACACGGTGGGCGTCAAAACGGGATCTGAGAATTAGCGCCGGGGGCGCGAAGCGGAGCGCCGAGCAAAAAGCAATGCTGATACGTTAAATTCACCTAATCCTGAGAGTTACGGAGGCCGGCTGGGATTTTCACGGGGATTTCACGCCGGGTTTGGCGCCGTTGTGCCGAAGCACAGGGGGAAAAATGGCATCATCCGTTTCCAACCCGTCCGGTCGACCTGACCCGTCGTCCGCGGCCAGCGGTGTTTCCGCGCAGCTCCGCGCCCAGGCGGTGGCGGGGGCAGGGCTGCTATTGGCCGGGGCGGGGGGGGTGGGGCTCTGGGCGATGCCGTCGGGCCCGTGGATGGCAGCGTCCGGCGCTGCAGTGGTGGGTGGACTGGGTGCTGTGATGTGGAGCCAGTGTCTGCTGCGCACCGCGCGCCTGCGCGCCGAGGTTGCGCGATTGCGGGAGGCCAGTACCTGGCGACGTGCTTTTGTTGAAGACGGTTCGATTGCGGTGATCGCGACCGACGCGCGCGGGCTTGTGCGCGAGGTCAATCCGGCTGCCGAGCGTCTGCTCGGTTACACCCGGCAGGAACTGATCAACGTCCAGCGAGCCACACCCTTTTTCCTCCCGGAGGAACTTGCCCAGGAACTCAACGAGGTCCGGCTGGAAACGGCTTCTCCTGTGATGGACCTGGCGGAGGCGACCCGCCTGCGCCTGGAGTCCGCCACCCTGGCCCCGGAACGCCCTTGGACGCTGGTCTGTCGCGACGGCACCCATCTGCCCACCCGGATTGCCCTTTCCCCATTGCTGGATGAAAAAGGCCGCTATGCGGGTGCGATCCGTTTTATCCGCGATATCCGCGAAGAGGTTGCCGCCCGGCGTCACGCCGACGCGCAGCGCCGTCGCCTTGAGGAATTTTATGCCCACGTGCCCGCCGCGGTGGCGGTCCTGGACCGCGATCTGAAGTACCTGGCCACGAGCCGACGGTGGGTGACCGACCTCGGGCTGGGAGACACGCCGCTGATCGGCCGCGCGCATCTCGACGTGTTTTGCAATGTCCCGCGCCACTGGCGCGACCTGTACCGCCGCTGCCTCGGCGGGTCGGTTGAGCGTGGCGAGGAGGATGTCCTCGTGCTCCCGGACGGTTCCGACGAATGGGTGCGCTGGGAATGCCGTCCTTGGCATGAGGAGGATGGCCGGATTGGCGGCATCGTGCTTTTCCTCGAGGTGCTCGCGGCCAAGCGCCTGCAGCGTCGCCTGACCGAAAGCGAGTCGATGTTGTCCGCCGCCGAGGAGATTGCGCATGTCGGCTCGTGGGAGCTGGACGTCGAAACCGGGCGCCTGGCCTGGTCGGCGGAGATGAAGCGGATCCACGACATTGCGGTCGAGGTGTCGATCTCGTACGAGCAGATGATTGCGTATCACCTGCCCGAGTACAGGGAGCGGATTGATGAGGCGGTGGAGCGCGCCCGCGGCAATGGGATCGGCTGGGACCTGGAGGTCGAGGTGGAGACGAGCACCCGGCGTCGCGCCTGGCTCCGCTCGATCGGGCGGGCCGACCTGGTCAATCGCCAGGTGGTGCGGGTGTACGGCACCGTTCAGGACATCACCGAGCGCAAGCAGGCCGAGCAGGCCCTGACGGCGGCGAAGGACGAGGCGGTGCGAATCGCGCGGACCAAGGCGGAATTTCTCGCGAGCATGAGCCATGAGATCCGCACTCCCCTCAACGCCGTGATCGGCATGAGCGGATTGCTGGCCGGCACCGCCCTCGATTCCGAGCAGCGTGAGTACGTCGGCACGGTGCGCTCCGCCAGCGACAACCTGCTGGAGCTGATCAACGACATTCTCGACTATTCCCGGGTGGAGTCCGGCAAGCTGGAGCTGGAGTGCCAGCCCTTCAGCATCCACGGCTGCATCGAGTCCGCCCTCGACCTGGTGGCCCCGCGCGCGGCGGAGAAGCGGCTCGAACTCGCCTGCTGGGTGGACCGTTCCGTCGCGCCGATCCTGGTGGGGGATGTCACCCGCCTGCGTCAGATCCTGGTCAATCTCCTCAGCAACGCGGTCAAGTTCACCGCCGAGGGCGAGGTCTTTGTTTCGGTCGGCCTGCACAGCGGCACTGGCGAGATGCTCCGTATCACGGTCAGGGATACCGGAATCGGCATTCCTCCGGCGAAGCTCGAACGGCTCTTCCAGTCCTTCTCCCAGGTGGACAGCTCCACCGCGCGCACCCACGGCGGCAGCGGGCTGGGCCTGGCGATCAGCCGGCGCCTGGTCGAATTGATGGGCGGCCGAATCTGGGTGGAGAGCGTGGTCGGGCAGGGTTCACGTTTCCATTTTGAAATCCCGATGCCGGCGGGCGAGCTGGCCGACGATCCCTCGCACGAGCACCCCCTGGCGGAGTGCCGCCTCCTGGTGGTCGACGACAACGCCCTCAGCCGGGAGATTCTCCAACTGCACCTGGAAGGCTGGGGCGCGCGGGTCGTGACCGTCCCCTCCGCCCTTGCGGCATTGGGGCTGGTCCGGCAGGGCGAGACGTTTGACGCGGCCGTGGTCGACAATGGGATGCCGCTGACCGATGGCGTGCAGCTGACGCGACAGCTGCGCGGCCTGCCCGAGGGCATGCAATTGCCGGTCGTCCTGATGACGAGCCTCGGCTCGCCCCCGGTGGCGCCGGAGGAGGCGGGGCTTTCCGCCGTCCTGAGCAAGCCGGTGAAGCCGCACCAGTTGTTGCGTGTCCTGACGCGCATCTTCGGCTCGGAGCGGCGGGCCGATACCATCATTTCCAAGGCGTCGCCGCCAGCGGCCAACACCCTGGCGGGCGCGCGGGTACTGCTGGTCGAGGACAACGTGGTCAACCAGCGTGTTGCCCTCGGGCTGCTCGGGCAATTTGGGATCCGGGCCGACGTCGCCACCAACGGCCGCGAGGCGGTGGCGGCGGTGGAGGCGCACCCCTACGACATCGTGCTGATGGATCTCCACATGCCGGAAATGAACGGGGCCGACGCCACCCGGTTGATTCGCTCGCGGATCCCGGCGGACCGTCAGCCGGTCGTGATGGCGCTGACCGCCAGCGTGCTCCAGCAGGACCGCGAACTGTGTGCCGCGGCCGGGATGAACGATTTCCTCACCAAGCCGATCCGTTCCGACCAACTCCAGGCGCGCCTGGAGCACTGGATGAAGCAGCGGAAGCGCGGTGGCGAAGCCGGGGCCGTCGCCTGACGCGCGGAAGGCCCGGGCCGGCCGCCTCAGGACTCGTTGCCCTGGGAGAGGCGGAAGGCCACGTTTTCGAAGGTGGAGCCGCGGACGGACACGGACCGCACCCGCCCCGACCATGCCGGGGTCTGCTTCAGCCACTCGGCACGCGCCTGGAATTGTGAGGTGTCGCCGACGGTCTCGGAGGTCGCGGGATTAGCCACGGCCTCGAGGGTGAGCAGCTCCGTTTTTCCGCCTGCCTCGACCTCGATGAGGAGGGTGGGCTGGGCCACGCGGATAAACCGTTCCATGTGCCCGTCGAGGACGTAGGCGGTGAGCAGCCCAGCCTGCGCATCCTGGACCAGTTCCAGGTGATAGGCGTGGTCGCCCAGGAGCACGGCCGTGCCCCCGTGGGGCGCCACGTGGCTGTGGCCGTGCGCGCCGGCGGCGTGGCCGTGGTCATGGGCCTCCTTGTCGCGGCTGCAGGCGGGGAGAAGGGCGAGGGCAAGCAGGGCGGGGAGAAGGCGGGTGAGGTGCATGGCGGGTGAGCGGGTCAGCGGTGGGACGGGAGGATCTGGGTGGATTGATAGGCGCCCAGGCGCCAGGTGCCGTCTTCGAGGGTGTAGACGGCAAGAAAACGCAGGGTGAACTCCAGGTGGCGGCCTTCCGCGGCGACCCTGAAGGCAGCCACACCGGTGACGGCGCGGGCCTCGCCAACCGCGTGGACCTCGCGTTCCAGGTAGTGCACAGACTGATACTGGAGGCGGTGGGAGGCGAGGGCGGCGAGCAGCTGGTCCTTGTTCTGGAGCCGGCCGTCGGAGTGCCCGTAACGCACGTTGTCACTGAGGCTGGCCGCGACCGCGGCCGCGTCGTTGCGGATCATGGCGTCGACGCGGGCGGTGTCGGCGGCGAGCACGGCCTCGCGGGCGCCGTCCGCACCCCGGAGGAGGACGGGACAAAGGCTGAGGACGAGGAGGACCAGGCGGAGGGGAGTGATCACGGTTGCAGTCTAGGAGACGGCTGAAACGCGGCTTTCGGCACCACGTCGGGCTCGGGGTTCAGGTGGTCGGGACCAGTGTCTCCGCCACGGGGATACGGTAGGCCTTGATGGCGGGAATGATGCCGCCGAGAGCGCAGAGGCCGACCAGGGCGAGGGGGGTGATCCAGAGGACGGGATGGGCGGCAAACGGCGTGAGCACGACGCCGGTCTGCGCGCGGATCACGCCGGCCACGCCGGTGAGCAGGGCGAAGTGGACGAGGTAACCGGCTGCGACGCCCAGGACGCCGATCGCGGCGGCTTCGGCCACCACCGCGCTGAAGACCAGCCGCCGCCGGGCTCCGAGGGAACGGAGGATGGCGAGGTCGCGTTTACGCGCCGACATCGAAGCGTAGATGCTGGCGAGGACGGACCCGGCCGCGACCAGCGCGACCAGGTAGGCGACCAGTCCCAGGATACGGTCGAACCAGCTGATCTTGTTGAAGAGGTCGGCGATGATTGCGCTCGCGGGGAAGGCAAAGGTCAGCCGGTTGCCCTGGCGGTTGTACATCATGTCGAGCATCAGCCCGGCGGTGGGGGCGCGCAGCTGGATGAGCACGGCGCTGACATCGGTGGCGGCCCGCGGGTCGTGCCCCGCCATCGTCTGCACCCCCGAGAGAGGGATCCAGATCACCCGGTCGGCGGGAGTGTTGGTCGGTGCGAGGATTCCGGATACGGTGTAGGTCTCCTCATGCTGGGACTCGGGGTTGAAGGCGAGACCGTGGTAGGGCCGGAAGGTGGCGCCGACCTTCCAGCCAAGCTTCTGGGCGACAAAGCTGCCGACCACGGCCTCACGACCCTGCTCTTGGAAAAGGTTTCCCTGTTCGAGGCGGAGCGCGGGAGCGGCGTCTGCGGCGGGGGGGGCAAAATACTCCGGCAGGGTCCCGACAATCCGCCACCCCTGGTAGTTGTCGCCCACCGCGATCGGCACGGCCTTCTTCACCGCGGGGTGTTTTTTCACCTGTTCGTAGTCGGCCCAGGCGAGGTTTCCCGGAGAGGCCTCGAGGTGGAAGATGGCATTGAGCACCAGCTGCAGCTTCGACCCGCGGGCGCCGAGCACGGCGTCGAAGGCGGTGGACGTCTCCGTAAAGGCGCGTTGCGACTGGGTTTTCACCACCCAGACGCACATCAGGAGCCCGGCGGCCAGGGCCAGGCTGGCGGCAGTGACGACGGTGGAGAGGGCGTGCTGCCGCAGGCTGCGATAAACGAGGAGCAGGAGCGTCATGGTGTGGGCTCAGGCGTGGGCGGCCACGGGGTTGATGTCGGCAAAGGCGCGAACCGTCTCGAATTGGGAGAGCACGTGTTCGTCATGGCTTACCAGAAGGAGGGCGGCGCCCTCCGCACGGCAGGTGTCCCGAATGAGGGCGAGGGCCTCGTCCCCGCGGCGGCGGTCGAGGTTGCCGGTGGGCTCGTCGGCGAGGACGAGTTTGGGGCGGTGGACGAGTGCGCGGGCAACCGCGACGCGCTGTTGTTGTCCGGTGGAGAGCTGGCGCGGGTGGTGGTGGAGGCGGTGTCCCAGCCCGACCCGCTCGAGCATGGCCCGGGCGTGGGCGCGGTCGACGCCGGGCCCGAACGCCATGCCGAGGACGACATTTTCCAGCACGGTGAAGCCCTGCAGGAGGTTGAAGGTCTGGAAAATGTATCCGATTTTTGCGGCGCGAAGGCGGTCGCGCGCGGGTTCAGCCAGCGCCGCCATGTCGGCCCCGTCAATCAGGATGCGCCCGGTATCTGCTTTAACGATACCGGCGATGAGGTGAAGGAAGGTGGTCTTGCCCGAGCCGCTCTCGCCGCGGAGGGCGACCTGTGCGCCTGCTTCCATGCGGAAGGAGGCGATGTCGATGATCCGCGCCGGGGCGCCATCGGGGCTGGTGAAGGTCTTGGTGAGGGATTGGATCTCGAGCATGAAACGCCGGGTAATTTTGGATCGGGATTCTGGATTCGTCACAGGTGCGGGGTGGGGGCACCCCGCCTACAAGCAGAGGCTTTAGCATTCGGGATTCATGATTCGGGATTTGGGAGGCGGGTCCGCAAAGAACGACTCATCAACCAAGAATCGGGCCATCCTCTGCGCTTCAGCGAAAATCGAGCAGCTCGATCTTGAAGACCAGGGTCGCGCGCGGCGGGATGCGGCCCTGCGCGTTTTCGCCGTAGGCCAGCCAGTACGGAACGATCAGGGTGCGTTTTTCACCTTTACGCATGGTCAGGAGGGCCTCTTCCCAGCCTTTGATCACATCGCCGCGCCCGAGGGTGAAGGTGCGAGGTTCCTCGCGCGCGTATGAGCTGTCGAAGGGCTTTCCGTCCAGCAGCTGCCCCTCAAAGTGGACTGTCACCACCGCGCCAGGCTGCGGGGTCGGACCCTGCCCCGGGGTGGTGGTCAGGTAGAGCAGCCCCGACGGCGTTTTGGTCATGGGGCCGAAGGTGTCTTCCACCTCGTTGCTGGGGACGGCTTGGGCCGCCTCGGGGGTTTCAAGCGCGCGGCGCATCGCGGCGTTGATGGGAACGCCGGGATCCTTGCGCATCCACGAGCCCGATCGCACGACGAAGGCGATCGTGACCAAGACCACACCGAGCAAGATGAGATAAAAGAAGGAGCGCATCGCTGACCCTGCTTCAACGCTACCCCGACCGCGGAGGCAAGCGGAGGCAGGGAATTTGCGTAACGGGCAAAGGCGTTTCCTGTTCTTCATGGTCGGACGGTGAACGGAACGCCGTCCCGCGTGTCTGCCTTCCACTTCGGTACAGCTTAACTAACACACGCATCCTGGATGTCGGCGGCTCTCTCATACCCATTTGTGGTCGCGGCGGTCTTGATTGCGCCCGCGGGTGAAATTTCTTTCCCCGACGGCGTGATGTGGCTGCACGCGTTCGGCGATGCCGTGGTCGCAACCGCATCGTTGTGGATGTCCGTGATTGTTCTGAAAGCGGCGAGGGCGCGTCCCGAGCTGATCTCGCCGCTCGGACCGGTGCTTTTTGCTTCACTGCTGCTGGCCTGCGGTATCACGCACGCCGTCAACGCCGTGATGTGGTGGCTCCCATTGCCGGCGGTGAGCGGCGGGTTGAAAGTCATCGCCGCGGCCATCGCGGCACTTGCCGCCGTCATGCTCCACCGCAACCTGCCCCGCGTCCTGGCGCGCCCGGATACCAAGGTCCTCCTCCAGGCGAAGGACGAGTTGGAGCAGCATGTCCGGCAGCGGACGAGTGATCTTTCGGCCACCAACGAGCGCCTGGCCCGGGAGGTGAAACAACGCGAGCAGGCGGAGGCGGAGGTGCGGCGCCTCAATCGTACGCTGGAGGAGCGGTTGAATGAGCTTCAGACGGTGCTCGATCTGCTGCCGGTGGGAATCGGTATTGCGCAGGACCCGGAGTGCCGCGAGATCCGGACCAATCGCCTGTATGCCGACATGCTCGGCATTTCCCGGCAGGTGAACGCCTCGTTGTCCGCCCCGCCGATCCCGCGCACCCCCTTCACGGTGCGACAGAACGGGCGCGAACTGGCGACCGACGAGCTGCCCATGCAGCGTGCGGCCCGCGAAAACACCCCCATCACGAATTTTGAGGAAACGATTGTGCGGGAGGATGGCCGCGAGGTGCATGTGGTGATCAACGCGGTCCCCCTGCGTGACGCGGACGGTCGAGCGCGCGGTTGTGTGGCGACGGTGCAGGACATCACCGCGCACAAGATGGCGGCGGAGGACTCCATCCAGTTTGAGCGGCGGCTGCAGGAAATGCAGAAGCTCGAGAGCCTGGGTGTCCTCGCCGGCGGGATCGCACACGACTTCAACAATCTGCTCACCGGCATCCTCGGCAACGCCAGCATTGCGCGGCTGGAGTTGCCGGCGGGCCACGCGCCCGTGCGCGGCGCACTCGACAACCTGGAGCAGGCCGCGCTCCGTGCGGCTGATCTCTGCAAACAGATGCTGGCCTACGCGGGGAAGGGGCGTTTTGTCGTGCAGCCTCTCAGCCTGAGCGGGCTGGTGCGCGACACGGCGGAGCTGCTCGAGGTCTCGGTACACAAACGTGCCACCCTGCATTTCGACCTCGCCGAGGGCCTGCCCGCCTTCCAGGGGGACGCCACCCAGATCCGGCAGGTCTTGATGAATCTGGTGATCAACGCCGCCGAGGCCATGGACGAACGCAAGGGCGCGATTACGATTCACACCACGTCCGCCTTTCTCTCGGCCGAACGCCTCGCACACCTGGTGGTGCGCGAAGCGGCGGCGGAGGGCGTGTTTGTTTGTCTCGAAGTTTCCGATACAGGTTCGGGAATGGATCCGCAGATGATCGCGCGGATCTTTGATCCCTTTTTCACCACCAAATTCACTGGTCGCGGATTGGGTCTCGCCGCGGTGATGGGCATCGTGCGCGGGCACCGCGGTGCGATCGAGGTGGAGAGCGCCCCCGGCAAGGGCTCCACCTTCCGGCTGTTTCTTCCCGCCCTGGAGCAGCGCGCCACCCCGCCCGATCCGATCCTGCATGCGGGCAGCACGGCAGCGCGTGGCTCCGCCAGCATCCTGGTGGTCGACGACGAGCCGGCGGTGCGCGGCGTCGCGGTGCGCGTGCTTCGCAACGCGGGTTACCGGGTGGTCGAGGCCAGTGACGGCACCACCGCGGTCGAGACCGTTCGCCGCGCGCCCAATGACTTCGATCTCGTGCTGCTCGACCTGACGATGCCGCGGATGGACGGCGAGGAGGCCTTCCGGCTGATGCGGGAGGTCCAGCCCGCACTCCGCGTGGTGGTGATGAGCGGCTTTAATGAGCAGGACACGGAGAACCGCTTTTTCGGACGCGGCCTGGCCGGATTTGTGGCGAAACCCTTCGGGGCCGAGGCGCTCCTGGCGAAAGTGACATCCGTCCTGCAGCGCGCCGCGCCGAAAGACCGCGAGGGCGCCGCCTGAGCGCCGGTCGTGGCTGCGGGCCACCGGTGCGTTGTTGTTGCGGGCGACGGGTGCGTTACACAGAGCGCACAGAGGAAACACACGAGGCCACCGAGACCCTCAGGTCAGCAGGGTTCTGTTTGGCCGGAAACGAGCCAGTAACGAATTGGGCGTGGAACCATGAGGACCTCCGTCCTGCTCCTCCACCCATTCATAAACCATTAATCTTAAATAGCCTACAGTCTCCGCGGCGCGGAAACTATAGTCCCAGTAGGCTTCCGTTTTGTTTGATCCAGCGTTCTGCGTCCCGCCAGGCCGGACAGACCTCCTCGACCCGGGCCCAGAACCGTACGGAGTGGTTCATCTCCTTGAGGTGCATCAGCTCGTGGTAAATGATGTAATCGCGCACCGCGAGCGGCGCCTGGACCAGTCGCCAGTTGAGGGAGATCACGCCTCCCGTGCTGCACGAGCCCCAACGGGTGCGCTGGTTGCGCACAGACACTTCCTTCACGTCCATGCCGGTCTCGGCCGCCAACTCCCATGCGCGCGCGGGCAGCTCCACTTTCGCGCGACGCAGAAAATGCGCCTCCAGGGTGGGACGGAGGTCGCCCTGGTGTGCCGCGACCCGGAAAACATCCGCGCCCACGCACACCATGGGACGCTCGCCTTCGACGGCCTTGCGAATCTCCAGCAACTCCCCGCGCCAAAGGACGTGGGTGCCCAGGGTCCAGAGGGCGGCGCTCCGCGGCTTGCGGCGCTGTCGTTCGCGGGCGCGCTCCAGCCACTCGCGGTTCTCCTCCACAAAACGCGCCGCCTCCCGCTCCGAGCCGCGGGCGGGAATGGTCGCGATCGCCACACCATCGCGTCGCAAGGTGAGGCGGTAACGGTGGGCGCGCAGGCTCCGCTGAAAGACAACGTCCGGGGGCGATTTATGCACACCGGCTTCCGGCGAAAACGTCCCAAAAAGGTCCTGTTGTGCGTCGTGATCCACGGCCGGGGGGGAGTTAAGCCAACCCGCTCCGGCGCGCCAGCGCCTTTTCCACTCAGGCCAGTTTAACCAGATCCCAGCCGACCTTGCCGCGCTTCACCGTCAGCCAGGCAAAACTGGGCGGTGAACCTCGATTGGGACGGCTGATGCAACCGGGGTTTAACCATCGTACGCCATCGATCGTGTCGTCCCGCGGAACGTGGGTGTGGCCGTGGAGCACAACCTCGCAGCTGGGGGGCGTGCGAACCGGAGGGATGTGGATGAGATGAAAACGCACGCCCTCGCGCTCCAGGTTCAGTGACGGCGGCCAACGCGGGTATTCATCGTTATTGCCCAAGATGACAAAGAGCGGACGCGCCAGCTGCTGAAACTCGACCAAGACCGTCGGATCACAGACGTCACCCAAATGCCAGATCTCGTCGGCTCCCTTGAGGCGCGCTGGAAACCCGGGAGGGTATCGATCGTGTGTATCGGCAATGACCGCAATTCGCATGGTGACGGCAAGCAAGTGGCGTTAGCAGAGTTGGAGCTTGGTTCCCGTGCTGTCGACCCTTTGGGAGCGACATAAGATCCGAGCTCAATGCGGCCGCCTGCTTCTTATGACAGGTCGGCAAGTCGACCGGCCGGCATGACGACGAAGGACGAATGGCGTGCACCGGAGGCGCACGCAGTGACCACTGACCGGTGACCCGTGGCGTCAGCGGCGGAGGGGCTGGGGGTAGACGGCGGGGCTGACGTGGCCGTCGCGGTCCACGGCCTGTACACCGAAGACCATATTGTCCTTCGAAACACCGGGCACGGTGTACTCCGTGACCAGGCCAACATCGAGGTGCTGCTCCCAATCCGGAGCGGTGGTGCTGCGCCAGACAATGCGGTATCCCGCCAGATCGGGTTCGCGGTTGGGCAGCCAGCGGAGCCGGGTGTCGTTTTCCAGACGGCTGGTCTCCACCTCCACACGGGCGGGTGAGGCGGGCGCGTTGGCGAGTGCGATCAGGGCGGCGGCATTGACCCGCGTGACGTCCGCGACGTAGGCAAAGTCGACGTGGTCCGGCCAGTCGCCATAGGTGACGCCGTCCTCCACGCGCGGGTCCTGATGCTGATGGGCGAAGTTTTCCGCGGGCTCCGTCAGCCGGACCGCTGGGAAACCATTGTCCAGAAAAGACGAATGGTCACCTCCCCGCAGAAAGCGGTCACGGCGGTAGATCATCACCACCTCCATGTGCGGGACGTGGCGGCTGGCGGCGGCACGGATGGCGCGGGCGAGCTGCCGGGGTGGAAAGTCGTTTTCGCCGCCGGTGCGCAGCTGCGTCAGGACCTCATCGGGCAGGGTTTTGAGCGGAGGCACGCCTTCCGCGAACAGGCGAAGCTGGTGGCGCCGCACCCGCCCGTCGTCGCCCACCGGGCTGCCAATGATGTCGTTGGTGATCATGCCGGCAATGGACCGTTTTTGCGCGCGGGCCATGTCGGCCCAGTGCCGCGAGCCCTGGAGACCCTGCTCCTCTGCCGCAACGAGGAGGAAGACGACCGTGGCGTCCAGTTTTTGGTCGGAGAGCACCCGGGCAAGTTCAAGGACTGCGGCGGTGCCCGAGCCGTCGTCATTGGCGCCCGGAGCGGGTGTCTCGATGTCGTTCGGGCTCCCCGCGCGAGAATCGTAATGGGCGCTGACCACGTAGACCCGGTCGACCGACTCCGCCTGCTGCCCCGGGAGGGTGGCCACCACATTGACCACTTCTACCTCGCGGAGGATTCGCGGGGGTACTGGGCGCTGCAGAAACCGGTCAAACTCCACCTGCAGCCGTCCTCCCGTGGCGGCGCTGGTCCGATCGAACTCCGCTTTTAGCCAGGTTCGGGCCGCTCCAATGCCCTGCTTCGGGTCGTCGGTGGCAGAGAGCGTGTGCCGGGTGTGAAAACTCACCAGTTTTCGCACGTCCCGCTCAATCCGTTCGGCGGAAATTCTCGCCAGAATCTGTCCGACCGGGCTGGCTGGTTCGCCCGCGGCACCGGCGCCAGCCGGCTCGCCTGCCAGGAGAATGCGGCTGCTGAGCAGCGCGCCCGTGAGTACGAGGTTTATCCGGAGGGATCGTTTCATGGTGGAGACGCCGCAACAGCGGCCTTGACACCCCTTCCGGCCTTGGGTGTATCTCTCAACTCTTTTTCGATTTAAATCATGCAACCGACATTTCGCCCACACCGCAAGAAGCGCGCCCGCAAGATTGGTTATCGCGCGCGCAAGGCCACCAAGGGTGGCCGCAAGGTTCTCGCCTCCCGTCGCCGCAAGGGCCGGAAGCGCCTTACCGTCGTCTGAGCTGACTCCACGCCTCCGGGCGTGTGATCCCTGCGCCATGCGTTTCCGCGCCGAGCAGCACTTGCGCCGGCAGCTGGACTTCCGCGCGGCGCGTGAACGGGGCCGCCGCATCGAATGCGGCGGCTTCACGCTTTGGTACCGTCGACGCGACGCGGATACGTCGCGCCCTTCCGACGTTCGCTTTGAAATCCCGCACACCGCCCGGGTGGGGGTGGTCGCCTCCACCGCCCAGGTCGGCAACGCCGTCCAGCGCAACCGGGCCAAACGCCGGCTGCGCGAGGTCTTTCGGGCGCACCAGGACCTGGTGCCCACCGACTGTGATCTCCTCCTGATCGCACGCCGTTCCCTCAACACTCTTCCGTTCGCGGCGATCGAGGCCCGCTTCGTGGAAACCTGCCGCCGCATCTTTGGAGGTGCACCGTGAGCGACGTCCCGGCGCCCGACGCGCGCACTCTGCCGGAGCGCCGCTCTCCCGTATCACGGGCCGTCTCGTCCGTCCTGCTGGCGGTGGTCTGGACCTACCGGCGGGTGGTCTCGCCACCCCTGCACCTGCTGATGGGGCCGCGTTTCGGTTGTCGCTTTTATCCGACGTGCTCCGACTACGCCGCCGAAGCAATTCGCCTCCACGGCCCTGCCTCCGGTGGCTGGCTCGCAGTCTGCCGTCTGGCCCGCTGCACGCCCCTTCATCCGGGTGGAGTTGACTTTGTGCCGCCGCGCGGTGCGCTCCGTCCCCGTTGTGTGCGCACCGCCTGACCCCGGTTCGCAGCTCTCCAGCATCCCTTTCAAATGGACAAAAAGAACACCTCCATCGGCGTCCTCCTGCTGATCGCCGCGTTCGCGATGATGTACTTCGCCGCGAAGACCACCCCGCCTCCGCCGCCGGCGCCCGAAGTGGCCAACCCGTCGACGGTTAATCCCATTGGCGGAAACCAGGCGCCCGGCCCGGTCACCAGCACCCTTCCGCAGAGCACGCCGTCCAACGCGACCTTCGCCGCCGTCAGCCAGGCGGACTCCTCCGCGCGCGTGCTCGCCCTGTCCAACGGCGTGATCGAGGCGCGTTTTGTCGATTTCGGCGGCGCGGTCGAGAGTGTCGCCTTCCTCGCCAAGGACGAAAACGGCGCCCTCAAGTATCCGCAGGCCAAGGACACCAACACTCCCTTTGCCTTCAACCGGGTTCATGCCGACCCAATGCTCGCCTTCACCGCGGAATCGTTTCCCGGGCTCGATGCACGCACCCGCTTCGAGGTGGTGTCCCAGACGTCCAGCGAGATCGTTTTCCGGACCGTCTTTGAAAATCGGCTCGAGGTCACACGGCGCTACACCCTCGCACCGGCCGATGTCCCGGAAGGCAAGGGCGATCCCTACCAACTGCGCCACGAGACCACCTTCCGCAACTTGACGGAGCAGACCACGGCCTTGCCGCGGATCGGGCTCAGCCTGGGCACGGCGGCACCGGTCAATGCGAGCGACTTCGGCCAGTACCTCAACGTTTCGTCCTACGACGGCGAGGACATGCACCTGGTGGAGCGCGGCCAGCTGCAGGGTGGCGGTTTCCTGTCGTTCATCGGTATCGGCTCCAAGGAACCCAAGCCCTACATCGAAACCGTCGGCACGACGGTGTGGGCCGCGGTGAAGAACCAGTTTTTTGCCAGCATCCTCACCCCGGACCAGCCGGGTGTCGGGACCGTCACCCGCCGCATCGAGTTGCCTCCCTTCCCCGGCACCAACGTGCCCGCGGTCGGTGTGACCGGCTCCGCCCGTTTTGAGGTCAAGCCGCTTGCCCCGGGCGCCAGCGAAACCCTCGGCTTCAATCTCTACGTCGGACCCAAGGAGAACCATCGCCTCGAGGCCCTGGGCAAGGATCAGGAGCGGGTCATGCAGTTCGATTACTGGTTTTTCAACCGCATCTTCCTCAGCCGCTACATCAGCCCCTTCCTGCTTTGGTTGATGAACCTCTGCTACAGCTGGGTGCAGAATTACGGCGTCGCCATCGTGGTGATGACGCTGATCCTGAAGACGCTTTTCCTCCCCCTCACGCTGGCGGCGGCTCGCTCCTCCAAACGCATGATGAAGGTGCAGCCGCAGATGCAGGCGATCCGGGAGAAGTTTAAGGACAATCCGCAGAAGATGAACCAGGCCACGATGGAGCTCTTCAAGGAGCACCGGGTGAACCCGATGGGCGGCTGCCTGCCGATCCTGATCACGATTCCGTTTTTCGTCGGCTTCTTTGTCATGCTCCAGAGCGCCTCCGAGCTTCGCTTCGCCGAGTTCCTCTGGGCCAAGGACCTGTCCGCCCCCGACACGGTGGCGCGGGTCTTCGGGCTGCCGATCAACATCATGCCCATCCTGATGGGTGCGACCATGATCATCCAGATGCGCCTGGCTCCGACGCCCACGGTCGATAACGCGCAGGCCAAGATGTTTAAGTTCATGCCCTACTTCTTCGCGCTGGTCTGCTACAACTTCTCCTGCGCGCTCGCCCTCTATTCCACCGTCGGCAACATCTTCACCATCGGCCAGCAGCTCATCATCAATCGCATGAAAGATGAGGAGCCCACTGTCACCGCCGCCTCCCCCAAGCGTCCGTTGAAAAACGTGACGCCGGCAAAAAAGAAGGGTAAGTGAGTCGCCATGGCCGGACACAGCAAGTGGGCAAAAGTTAAGCGGGCCAAAGCCGTCACGGACTCCCGCCGCGGCAAGGTCTTCTCCCGCTTCTCGCGGGAAATCACCATCTCAGCCAAGGCGGGTGGCGGCGACCCGTCGATGAACCCACGGCTGCGCACCATCCTCCTCAAGGCGAAGGAGGCGAACATGCCGGCCGACAACATCGATCGTGCGATCAAGAAGGGCACGGGCGAACTGCCGGGCGTGTCGTATGAGGATGTCACCTACGAGGGTTACGGCCCGGGCGGCGTCGGAATGATCGTCAAGGTGACGACCGACAACAAGAACCGCGCCGCCTCCGAGCTGCGCAGCGTCTTCACCCGCTTCGGTGGCAACCTCGCCGGGGCCGGTGCGGTCGGCTTCCAGTTTCTCCATGCCGGCCAGTTCCTGATCGCGAAGGACAAGGCCTCCGAGGACACGCTGATGGAGGTCGCACTCGATGCGGGCGCCGATGATGTCCTTTCCACCGACGAGGGTTTTGAGGTGCGTTGCAACATCCACGCCTTCGACAAGATCGCCCACGCCCTCGAGCAGGCCGGGATCAAGCCGGAGTCCTCTGAGATCGCCTACATCCCGACAAGCACGGTGCCGGTGAGCGATGTCACCACCGCCCAGACCCTGACCAAGCTGCACGACGCCCTCGACGAACTCGACGACGTGCAGAACGTCTGGTCGAACGAGGAACTGGACGAGGCCACGAGCGCCGCGGTCCAAGGGTGAACGACGCAGACGTCATCGAGACCGGCACCCGCGCGGAGCCAGGCGAGGTCGGCCTGGTTCAGGCCCGCGATTTTGTCTCCACCGAGGCCTTCGTTTTCGACAGCGGGCAGTCGCTGCCGGGCTTCACCCTCCGCTACGAGACCTACGGGCGGCTCAACGCGGCCCGCGACAACACCGTCCTGGTCTGCCACGCCCTCAGCGGCGACCACCACTGCGCCGGCATTCACTCCCTCAACGATCGCAAGCCGGGCTGGTGGAACAACCTGATCGGCCCGGGCAAGGCGGTGGATACCAACCGCTTTTTTGTCATCTGCTCGAACTGCCTCGGCGGCTGCCAGGGCTCCACCGGCCCCTCCTCGATCAATCCCTCCACCGGCAGCCCCTTCGGGATATCCTTCCCCTTCGTCACGGTGCGCGACATGGTGCGCGCCCAGAAGCGCCTGCTCGACCACCTCGGGGTGGCCTCGCTCTACGCCGTGATCGGCGGCTCGATGGGCGGGATGCAGGTCCTGCAGTGGGGAATTGAATACCCGAGTTTTGTCCGGCGGATGCTGGCGATGGCCACGACGGCGCGCGAGAGCGCGCAGGGCATCGGTTTCAACGAGGTCGGCCGCCAGGCGATCATGCAGGATCCGCTTTGGAACAAGGGCGACTACGCCCGCACTGGAGGCCCGCGCGTGGGGCTCGCGATCGCGCGCATGATGGCGCACATCACCTACGTCTCGGATGCCAGCATGGATCGCAAGTTCGGCCGCCGTCAGGTCGGCCGGGCCACCCCGGTGGACCCGCAGGTCGCGACCGATCCGACCAAGTATCCAAAATCCTATACGTTCGACGTACAATTCGAGGTCGAGAGCTACCTGCGCTACCAGGGCGAGAGTTTCATCAACCGTTTCGACGCCAACACCTACCTCTACATCACGCGCGCAATCGATCACTTCGACCTCGCCGCCGCCTACGGGTCGCTGGAGCAGGCCTTTGCCCCGGTGCAGGCGTCCGCGCTCGTGGTGGGCTTCACCAGCGACTGGCTTTTCCCGCCGGATCAGAACCGCGCCATCGCCCTCGCGCTCCTGCGCGCGGGAAAGCAGGCGAGTTACGCTGAGCTTTCGACCGACCTGGGTCACGACTCCTTCCTGCTCGAGTCGGAGGAGCTGTACACGCTGGTGCGAAACTACCTGCACTGAGCCCCGCCTTCACCTCCGCGCGCCGGCCAAAAAAAGAGCCCCCGGTTTTCACCGGAGGCTGCAGGCTACAGAGGAGGGGGCGGGGCCGAGCTCGGCCCGCGCGCCGCGCTCACCAGAAGATCACGTACAGGATCAGGGTCGCGACCACCACACCCCAGCCGTAGAGTTTTGCGCTGCGTGAACTCTCCAGCGGGATCTGGTTGTTCACCGGCATGGCCACGGGCTGCGGCAGCGGGTTGACCGCGGTGAGGATGCCCATGACGGCCACCACCACGATGAAGCAGACCGCCATGCGGTTGAGGAAAACCAGGTCCGGCACCGCCACCTTGAGGATCCCGTAGAGGGCGGCGTTGAGCACGATGCCCAGCCAGCCGAGGTAACGCGGCGCCTTGTGCACGAGGAAGCCGAAGAGGAAGACCGCCAGCACGCCCGGGCTAATGAAGCCCTGGAACTCCTGGATGAAGTTGAAGATGCCGCCGAACTCGGGGCGTCCGAGCGAGGGCGCGATCACGCAGGCGATGCCGACGAACACCAGCATGCTGAGGCGGCCGGTGGTCACGAGGGCCTTCTGCGAGGCGTCCTTCTTCAACTTGTTGAAGATATCCATCGTGAAGATGGTCGAGGCCGAATTGAGCATCGAGGCCAGCGAGCTGACCACCGCGCCAAAGATGGCCGCGAGCACAAACCAGGTGATACCCGGCTTGAGCAGGTTGCGCAGCAGGGTGGGGAAGGCGGAATCGTAGTCGTATCCCACGATGCGTGTCGCCACCGCGATCTTCTTGCCCGGGGCCGCGGCGACGGCGGTGCCGGTGGCTGCAACGAGTTCCTCCGGTGTGGCGGTGGGCGCGAGGGTCGTGCCCATCTGCGCCACCGCCAGGTTGTGTTCGGTCAGGCGCCGGGCGAGCTCCGGCTCGATCTTGGCGAAGTTGTCGGTGAACGGATACACCTTCTGCGCGCCGGTGTTGAACTCAGCCAGGATCGACTGGTTCTTGATCTCGGCCTGCTTGCGCAGGTCGCCGCTGTAAAGGTTGAAGGCCAGCATGCCCGGGATCACGACCACGAAGGGGATGATCAACTTGAGGAAGGCGGCGAAAACGATGCCGCGCTGGCCCTCGGCCAGGGATTTCGAGCCGAGCGTGCGCTGCATGATGTACTGGTTGAGGCCCCAGTAGAAGAGGTTCGGGATCCAAAGGCCGCCCACCAGCGCGAGCCACGGAATCGCCGGATCAGAGAGCGGGCGGATCATGTGCATCTTGCCGCCGGCACCGTTGGGACCTTCCACCGCCGGGCCCTGGTTGAGCATCGTGAACCGTTCCCACGCGCTCGCGCTCGCGAGCTGGTCGACCGTCGCGTTGGAGGTGGCCACCTTGGTCGCAATCAGCGCGGTGGGATCCGCCGAGCCCATGGCCTGCATCGCGAGGTAAAGCACGATACTGCCGCCGGCAATCAGTGCCACGCCCCAGATCAGATCGGTCCAGGCGCAGGCTTTCAGGCCACCGACGTACACGTAGACCGCGGCGGAGAGACCGATCATCCAGCACGCGACCGTGAGATCACTGAGGTCGAGACCGAACAGCGAGGTGCCGTGGAAAAAGACGGTGATGACCTTGGCGCCGGAATAGATGACGGAGGCGGTCGGCACACCGACCAGAATCACCATCGTAGCGATGGCCATGATCGTGCGGGACAACACGCCGAAGCGGTACTCGAGGAACTCCGGGATCGTGTAGATGCCGCAGCGGAGCAGCTTCGGGAGGAAGACAAAACCCACGATCACGAGCGTGATCGCGGCCATCCACTCGTAGGAGGCGATGGCGAGGCCCAGCCAGTCCGCGGCCGAGCCGGACATGCCGACAAATTGCTCGGTCGAGATGTTGGCGGCGATCAGCGAGAAGCCGACCAGCCACCAGGTGAGGCCGCGACCGGCGAGGAAGTAGTCGCTGGCTCCCTGTTCTCCGCCCGCCGAGCCGGCGGTTTGTCGCGTGCCTTTCCAGATACCAAGCGCGATGACCGAAACGACGGACACCACGAACAACACAAGATCAAGTGTGCTCATATACAGGTTGCTGTCTGAGGGGGTGAGCGGCGGGTCAGCCGCGGGAGCCCTGTAGAAATCCCTTTTGCCAGACTGGTGGAATCAAAAAAAAGGACGGCCACCCCGAAATCAGTTCACCCGTTTAGGGGAGAAGACGGGATTGTCGCGCCGCATCCACCTCTCCGTCCGGGGCGCCCACCCCGGCTGGCGCAGCCGGCAAAACCCTTGCTTCGCCCCCGGCTCACCGGATAGGTCCGAGGCGTGTCTCAAAGGCCCGCCGTCAAACGCACTGTCGACATGCAGATCATCGCCGACTGGGTGGAGCCCCGCTCCCGGGTGCTCGACCTGGGGTGTGGCCGTGGCGTGCTGATGGAGTCGCTGGTGCAGACCAAGGAGGTCTATGCCGTGGGGGTCGACCTCGATTTCGACAAGATCTCCGCCTGCGTGCGGCGCGGCATGACCGCCTACCAGGGAGACATGATGGAGTTCATGCGTGCTTTCCCCGATGGTCATTTCGATCGGGTGATCTGCTCCCGCACCCTCGAGGAAGTCCCCGATCCCGCCGCGGTGATCGCCGAGGCGTTGCGGGTCGCGAAGGCGGTGACGGTCGGCTTCGTCAACTACGGCTACTGGAAAAACCGGGTGGACATGGTGCTGCGGGGGCGCAAACCGACCAACGCGGTGTTCAAGACCGAGTGGTTTGAAAGCCGCCCGTCCAATCCGGTCACGATCGCCGACTTTGAGCATTTTTGCGCCCGCAAGGGGATTCGTCCGGTCCGGCGCGCCCTGCTGCGCGGAGACTGGAAAACGCGCTGCAGCCTCCCCCCGAATTGGTTTGCTGGATACGCGCTGTACGACCTCGCCCGGTAGCCCGACCCTCCGCTCCGCGTCGCCCGGCCGGCGCCGGAAAAGCACTCGCCCGCGGCGGCACCGGCCGCCAGCCTGACCCTCCATGCCTGCAGACGATCCGCTCTCGTCCGACCTGATCCCGCTCCCCTTGAGGGAGGCGCTCCGGCTGTCCCCGGACAACGTGCCGCTGCTGGTGCATGTCGCCGAAGGGGTGCTGAAGTCGGGCGGGCTGGGAGAGGCGGAAGTCCTGTTCAAACGGGCCCTCGCGAAGGCCCCCGCCGATGCCGGTGCGAGGCTGGGCCTCGGTCACACCTTCTACCAGCAGGGCAAGGTTTCGGCCGCGCTCGTCCTGGTGGAGACCCTTTTGAAAGACGCAACGGTGCCGGCGGCCGCGTACCTCCTGCACGCGCGCCTGGCGCTGCAGGCGGGCGAAACCCGCCTTGCGGCCCAGCAGTATCAAAAGGCAAGGGCCGCGGACCCAACCCTGGCGGACGGCGGGCTGGAACAGGACCTGGGGTCGCTGCTGCCGCCGCGGCCTTCACCCGGAACGCACCCCGGGCCGGGGGCACAGGCTGAACGCGACACCTTTGGGCCCGGCGCAGAGGACAAGGATTACCCCTTTGGCGACGGGCCCGATCACGACGACGTCTCGGAGAACGACCTGCTGGCGGAGCGCTTGCCCGAGGGCGAACTGCCCGCGTCCTCCGAGGTCGAAATCGAGCGCCCCGACCTGGCGTTTGCCGACGTGGGCGGGATGGATGCGGTCAAAGAGGAGATCCGCATGAAGATCATCCTCCCCCTGCAGCAGCCGGAGCTCTTCAAGGCCTACGGAAAAAAGGCGGGTGGGGGCATTCTGCTGTATGGCCCTCCTGGATGCGGGAAGACCTTCCTCGCGCGCGCCACGGCGGGCGAGGTGAAGGCGGGCTTTCTCGCCGTCGGCATCAACGACGTGCTCGAGATGTGGATCGGCCAGAGTGAGAAAAACCTGCACGCCCTTTTCGAGCAGGCCCGCGCACACCGGCCGTGCGTGCTGTTTTTCGACGAGGTGGACGCCCTCGGTGCCAATCGCACCGATCTGCTGAAGAGCGGCGGCCGGCAACTGATCAACCAGTTCCTCTCCGAACTCGATGGCGTCGCCACTTCAAACGAGGGTGTGTTGATCCTCGCCGCCACCAACGCGCCCTGGCATCTCGACCCGGCGTTCCGCCGTCCCGGGCGTTTCGATCGCATCGTGTTTGTACCACCTCCGGACGCGGGCGCCCGCGCCGCCATCCTGCGGCTGATGCTGCGGGGCAAGCCGCTCGGTGCAGTGAATTTCGATGCGGTGGCCAGGAAGACGGAGGGGTTTTCCGGTGCCGACCTCAAGGCGGTGGTGGACCTCGCGGTGGAGCAAAAGCTGCGCGAGGCAATGAAGGCGGGGGCCCTCCAGCCGCTCGGGGAGAAGGACCTGGTGGAGGCGGCCCGCCGCCACAAGCCGACCGTGCGCGACTGGTTCGACACCGCCCGCAACTACGCGATGTACGCGAACCAAAGCGGACTCTACGACGACATCCTCGCGTACCTGAAGATCAAGCCCTGAGGCCGCGCCTGTGAGTATCCACCTCGAACGCGCCAGCCTCCTCCTCCAGCAGTCGCGCCCCGCCGATGCGGAGCGTGAGGCCATGCTCGCCCTCGCCCAGGTTCCGGAGCACCCGCTGGCCCACGCCTACCTCGCCCTTAGCCGCTGCGATCTCAACCGCGCCGGCGAAGCCGTGCAGGATGCGCGCACCGCAGTCAGTCTCGCACCGGACGCCGCCTTTTTTCACTACGTCCTCGGCGTGGTCCTCCACCGCACCGACCAGGAGACCGAGGCCCTGCGCGAGGCCGAGGAGGCCATCCGCCTGGAGCCTGACGACGAGAGGCACCATGCGCTGGTGGCTTCGATCCAGCTCGCGCGCCGCGACTGGACCTCCGCCCTGGCGGCGGCCGAACGCGGACTTGCCCTCAATGCCGAGGATGTGGCGTGTGCCAACCTCCGCTCGATGGCCCTGGTGCGGCTCGGCCGCCGCGAGGAGGCGATGGAAACGGTGGAGTTCGCCCTCGGGCGGGAGCCGGACAACGCCCTTTCCCACGCCAACCAGGGCTGGAATTGCCTCCACCGGAACGATCCCAGGCGAGCCCAGGACCATTTCCGCGAGGCGCTCCGGTTGAATCCGGAACTCGAATACGCACGGCAGGGCATGCTGGAGGCGCTCAAGGCGCGCAATCCGCTCTACCGGGGGATGCTGGCCTATTTTCTCTGGATGGCCCGGCAGAGCGGACGAATCCAGGCGGCATTCATCATCGGCACGTTCCTGGTGGTCCGCTCGGTCCGTGGGTTGGCGGAGAGCCAGCCGGGCCTGGCGCCCTACCTCTGGCCGCTTGTGATCCTATTTTACGCCTTTGTCTTCCTCTCCTGGACGGCGGTGCCGATGTTCAACCTCTTGCTCCGTTTGGACCGTTTCGGCCGGTATGTACTCTCCAAGGACGAACGGCGGGCCTCGACGGTGTTTGGCCTCTGCCTGGGTGCGGTGGCGGGAAGCGGGCTCTGGTGGGGCCTGGGCTCCCCGCACGGCATGGTGGCCACGATCGTGGCGGCGGCCGTGTCGATTTGCGCGGCCATCACCTATGCCCGAACCGGGCGGCGGCGGCTCGGGTTCGGTCTCGCCTCCGGCCTGCTGGCGACGACCGGTGCCGCCGGAGTGGCGCTGATGGCAGTTGAACACCCGCTGGGCCTGGGGCTGATCGGACTTTTTGGGATTGGCTTCTTGGTTCTTCAGGTGGTGGCGAATTTCGTCCAGCGTTGAGCCATGAACGTGGATATCGGCGAACGCCCCCTGGTTGAATCCCTGCGGCCGGGACACGCGTGCGAGCACGACTGCCGGTATTTTCGTGCCGCCGACGGGGACGCGTGGGGCGAGTCCGGCACCTGTGTGCATCCAGCAAACCCCTACCGCTGGCGGCCGGTGCGGATCGGGCACGAGTGCCCGCGTTTCGAGCCGCTCGAGTCGGTCTGACTCCCGTCACCCGGCGCGCACCGGGCGTTTGCCGGGCTGGGCCGCTCAGAGCAGCTCCATCTGCACTCCGCCCGGTCGGCGAAAATGGCCGGTGGAGAGTTCCGTCCTTGTCTCGTTCAGGCCCGCCCGGCGCGCCGCCACCTTGAAGAGGTCGTGCACTTGGTCGGCGTAGATGCCCTCGCCCTTCATGCGTGTTGCCCAGTCGGATACGTTGAGTTTGCCGCCGCGCAGCTCCCGAACTCGGGAGAGCACCCGCTCTTTCTTCAGCGGCTCCTCCCGCGCGAGCCAATCCTCGAAGATCTGCTTCACCGCGTGGGGCAGGCGCAACACCACATAGCCGGCGTTGCGGGCGCCGGCCTCCCTGGCGGCCTGGAGGATTTGGGGGAGCTCGTGCTCCGTCAGGCCCGGGATCACCGGTGCCACCATCACTCCCACCGGCACCCCCGCGTCCGCCAGCGCGCGGATCGCACGTAGCCGCGCCTGCGGCCGCGAGGCGCGGGGCTCCAGACGGGAGGCGAGGTCGGCGTCCAGGGTCGTGATGGTCAGGAAAACCGCCGCGCAGCCGTAGCGAGCGAGCTCAGCCAGAACGTCCGCGTCACGCGCCACGAGGTGATTCTTCGTCACGATGCCCACCGGATTGCGGAACTCGGCAAACACCTCGAGGCATTGGCGGGTCAGCCGGAACTGCCGCTCCGCCGGCTGGTAACAATCCGTCACCCCGCTCATCCCGATGGGTTGCGGCTCCCAGCTCCGCGACGACAGCTCGCGCCGGAGCAGCTCGGGCGCGCGAAGCTTCACCAGGATCTTCGTCTCAAAATCGATCCCGCTCCCCCAGCCGAGGTACTCGTGGTAGGGGCGCGCATAACAGTAGGCGCAGCCGTGTTCGCAGCCCCGATACGCGTTCAGACCGTAACGGAAGGGGATGTCCGGGCTGTCGTTGCGTGCGAGGAGCGACTCCGAGCCGTCAAAAAAATACTGCGTCCTCGGATCGGCCGCTTCCTCTGGCGGGCAGTCGGGATCGGGAACGTGGTGGAGAGGCTCAAAACGATTCGCCGGGTTGAGGCCGGTGCCGCGCCCCTTGGGGGCGGTGCTGGGCAGGGGCAGGTAAGGGGGCTCGCACTCCATGAGGGGATAGTGTTCAAGTGAACACGTCATGCAAGGGCCGCTTGGAAATACCCGACCTTGCAGGATGGCACTCGTCCGGCGAGCGTCTGTCGCACTTGGCCTCCCGCATGCGTTTCCGATTGTTTCTCTCCCTGGTTTTCGCGCTCACCGTCACCCAGGCCCCGGCGGCTCCCATCCAGGACCCCGTGGCGGTCTACAAGGAGATCGCGCTCCGCCAGCAGGAGCTGTTTGCACAGGCGGAGAAGGAGGACCCCAATTTCGACGAAGACGGCTTCCGCTCGCAGCTGCAGCAGGTCGTCAATGACTACGATCTCCTGCTGAAGGATCATCCGCAGTTTGTGCCCGCCTACGTGACCTACGGAATGCTGCTGATGAAGATCGATATGCGGAAGGAGGGCGCGTCGATGCTCCTGCGCGCCAACCAGCTCGATAAAAGCCTTCCCTTGGTGAAGAACCAGTTGGGAAACTACCTCGCCGAGGAGGGAAAACCGGTCGAGGCGGCCAACTATTTTCTCTCTGCCATCGAACTCGCCCCCAAGGAGCCGCTTTACCACTACCAACTCGGCACGCTGCTCACCGAGGCGCGCGACGACTTCCTCGCCAGCGGCGCGTGGACCCGCAATGCGCTCGATTCGGCGATGCACGACGCCTTCCGGCGCGCGATGGAGCTATCCCCCGGCAGCATCCCCTATGCTTACCGCTTCGGCGAATCCTTCTATGACCTGGAGCATCCGGAGTGGGAGGAGGCGCTGGAATTCTGGCGCGCCCTCGAAGCCAAGGTCGAAACGGCGGTGGAGAAGCAAACCTTGCGGCTGCACCAGGCCCATGTGCTTCTGCGCGACGGTAAGCGGGAGCAGGCCGAGGCCGTGTTGGCCACCGTCACCGAAGAGGTGCTGCAACGGCAGAAACAGAAGCTGGTTGCAGAGCTGGCAGCGCCCGGGACAAAGTAGCCGCAAATGGATTTTGGCATCGACGCCGGCACGCTCCGCACGGCCCTTCTCGACGTGCTCATCGTGATCGTGAGCCTGACGGTTCACGAGTGGGGCCATGCCATCGTCGCCGACCGCCTGGGAGACCACACCCCACGTTCCGAAGGGCGCGTGACCCTCAATCCGTTCAGCCACATCGATCTGATTGGCACCCTGCTGATTCCGCTGCTGGGTGCCTTAGGCTTTTTTGGCAGCTTCGGGATGATCGGTTGGGCCAAGCCGGTTTACACCAACCCGAACAACTTCCGGAACCGCAAAGCCGACCAGGCGTGGGTCACGCTCGCTGGCCCGGGCATGAACATCGCCCTCGCCCTGTTCGCCGTCCTGGCCATGGCGATCGCGGTTCGCTCCGTTCCCACTTTGGAGCCGCTGCTCGCAAAAGTTCTGATCATCAACGTCAGCCTCTGCGTATTTAACCTACTGCCCATTCCCCCGCTCGATGGGTCCAAGTTCCTGATGTACTGGTTCGGCATGAGCGAGGAGACCTACATCCGTTTCGCCCAGTGGGGCGGCATCCTCCTCCTTGTCCTCGTCAACATCCCCGCTTTCCGGGGAATCCTCTCGTTTCTGATCGGTCTGGTGCTTGTCCCCTTCGCGGCGCTGCACCAACTCCTGACCTGACGGTGCCCAAGCGTCCTGGAACTTCCCGGCGGCCCGTCCGCCCCAAGGCGAAGCCCCTGGCGCCGCCCACCGTGGGGGCGTGGCTCGAGCATGCGGTTGCAGCCTACGAGCAGGGCGGGGTGGCCCTGGGCCAGGTGGCGGGAAGCGCTCACGACGAAGCGCTGTACCTGCTGCTGCGGACCCTCGATCTTCCCCTCGACAGCGGCCCGTCCGTCCTGGAGCAGACGCTCACCGCCGCGCAGCAGGCAAAGGTGCGCCGCGTATTCGAGCGGCGGATTCAGGACCGCGTCCCCGCCGCCTACCTCACGCGCGAGGCCTTCCTCGGCGAACACCGCTTTTACGTCGACGAGCGGGTGATCATCCCACGCTCGTACTTCCTCGAGATCATCCCCGGAGAACTGGACCGCTGGCTGGCGGAGCCCGCAAAGGTGAGGCGGGTGGTCGACGTCTGCACCGGGTCGGGCTGCCTCGCCATCCTCCTCGCCCATCATTTTCCCAAGGCGGCGGTAGACGCGATCGACCTGTCAACCGACGCGCTCGCCGTGGCCAGGATCAACGTGGCGGAGCACGGGCTGGAGGGACGCGTGACCCTGCACCACAGCGATGTTTTTGAGGCGGTGCCGCCGAGGACCTATGATGTCATCCTCAGCAACCCGCCCTACGAGCCGACCAGCCACGTCGACGCGATGCCGGAGGAGTTTCACCGCGAGCCGCGCATGTCGCTCGACGGCGGGGCCGATGGTCTCGACATCATTCGCCGGCTCCTGCTGCAGGCGCGGGAGCGGCTCCAGCCGGACGGTATTGTCCTGATCGAGGTGGGCGGGCTGCAGAAGGTGATGAACCGGGAGTTCGCCGCCTTGCAGCCCAAATGGCTCCGCACCGCCGACGGGAGCGATTGTGTCTGCGTGATCGGCGAGCGAAAGCTCCGTTCCTGGCGTCCGGAGGGGCCGGCAACACGCCGGAGAGCCCGCGCCTCGACCTAAGGCAGCGTCATGTGCGGTCGCTACGTCCTTCTGCGCCCGGACATCAAGGAGCTGATGAAGCGCCTGCACCTCGAATCGTTGTATTCGCTGGTGGTGACAGAGAGCCGCTTCAACATCGGCCCGGGGCAGCGCATCCTCGCGGTGCGGCGCGCGCCGGAAGGTGCCGGGGACGGGGGCGCCCCCTCCGCCAGGGTGGCGGATACCCTGCACTGGGGCATGCGGGTGCCTTCGCCGGTGGCGCCGGGCAAGACGAACTTCCTGATCAACGCGCGTGGCGAGACGCTCACCCGCCGCCCGAGTTTCCGCGACGCGTTCCGGCACCGGCGCTGCGCCATCCCGGCGAGCGGTTTTTATGAGTGGGACCGCAAGGCGGGCACCCCCCAGCCCCATCTGTTCCGCCGCGCGGGCGGTGAGCCCTTTTTTCTCGCAGGGATCTGGGAGCCGGTGCCGGGCGGGGTGGATACGTGCGTCGTGATCACCACCGCGCCCAATGCCCTGCTCAGCCGTATCCACGATCGCATGCCGGTGATGCTGGGGGAGGCCGAGGCGGAGGCCTGGATCGGGGCGGAGGGCGCTGCGCAGGCCCAGGCTCTGATCAAATCCTTTCCAGCGGAGGCGATGACCGCGCAGCCGGTTGGCGCCGCGGTGAACAACATCCGCAACGAGGGCGAAGCCCTCTGGGCTCCGCCGCCGGCGGAGCCGCAAGGGAAACCAAGGGACGCGGAGGGACCCGAGCAGCTCGGCTTGTTCTGAGGACTCCCGTCCGGTGAGCCTACAATGACAGGGTGAAGCGCTCCTTCAGCCGCGTGTCGGAGTCGCCGCCCACGTACACCTCAAACGCGCCCGCTTCGGGTCCGAAGGTCATGTCCGCGCGCCAGAAGGCGAGATCCTCGGGCTTGAGTGTGAACGTCAGCTCCCGGCTCTCGCCCGTCTTCAGGGCGACTCGCTGGAAACCCTTCAGCTCGCGCACGGGGCGAGTGACGGAGCCAGCCAGGTCGCGCACGTAGAGCTGGGCGATCTCGATGCCGTCGCGCTCGCCCGTGTTGGTGAGGGTTACCGTCACCGAGAGGGTGCCGTCCGCCCGCAGCTCCCGACCGCTCAGGCGCAGGCCGTCGTAGCGGAAGGTGGTGTAGCTAAGCCCGTATCCAAAAGGAAACAACGGCTCGTTCGGTGAGTCCAGGTAGTTGGTCTTGTACTGCTCGCGCTTGCCCTCGGGCTGCGGGCGACCGGTGGGTTTGGCATTGTAGAAGATCGGGATCTGCCCGACCGAGCGCGGAAAGGTCGCGGTCAGCTTGCCTGACGGCGAGTATTTGCCCGTCACGACCTCCGTGATCGCGGCCGCACCACGGGTGCCGGGCTGCCAGACGACCAGGAGCGAATCGACGAGGGGAAGGACCTCGGTCAGGACGAGCGGGCGGCCTGTCACGAGGAGCAGCACCACGGGTTTCTTCGTCTTCGCGAGTTCTTCCAGCAGGGCCTGCTGACCGCCGGGAAGGCCGAGCTGCGTCCGGTTGTTGCCCTCGCCGCTCATCTCCTGGGTTTCACCGAGGATGGCCAGGACCACGTCTGCTTTCTCCGCGGCGCGGCGTGCCGCTTCGAAGCCCGAGCGGTCGTCGCTCTTAGGGTCTGCACCCGCCACAAAGGAGAGACGATCCTTCCCCAGCACCCGCTGCAGTTCCGTCTCGATCGTATCCACCTGTTCCTTTCGCCCCTGGCCTGGCCAGGAGCCGAGCAGGTCCTGGGTCGCACGCGCGAAAGGACCAATCACGGCCACGCGGGCGTCGGCTTTGAGCGGCAGCGCCCCGCCCTTGTTCTTCAGGAGAACAAAGCTGCTCCGTGCGAGCGCTTGCGCCGCGTCGAGAAACTCCGGCCGCATCGTATTCGCTTTCTCCCGCTCCACCGTGGTGGCGCGGTAGGGATCCTCGAAAAGTCCCAGTGCGTGTTTGGCCGCGAGAATCCGCCCGGCGGAGCGTTCCACCTGCTCTTCGGAGACACGCCCCTCCTTTACGAGCTGCACCAGCTGGGGATAAAAAATCCGACTCTCCATATCCATGTCCACGCCGGCGGTGAACGCCTTCAGGCCGGCCTCGCGGTCGTCCTCCGCAAAACTGTGGTTGATCAGCTCGCGGATCGAGGTCCAGTCGGATACCACGAAGCCGTCGAAACCCCACTCCTTGCGCAACACCTGGTCGAAGAGGAACGGGTTGCCCGAAGCCGGTACGCCGTCGATGTCGTTGAACGCGGCCATAACGGTGGCCACGCCGACGTCCACTGCCGCCTTGAAGGGGGGCAGGTAAACCTCGCGCAGGGTGCGCACCGGAACATCCGTGGTGTGGTAGTCGCGCCCGGCCTGGACGGCGCCGTAGGCGGCGAAGTGTTTGGCGCAGGCGAGGATCATGTCGGGCCGGGACAAATCACCCTGGAAACCGCGCACTCTGGCGGCGGCAATCTGCGAGCCGAGGAAGGTGTCCTCCCCCGAACCCTCAGCGATGCGTCCCCAGCGCGGGTCCCGCGCGATGTCCATCATGGGCGCGAATGTCCAGTGCACTCCCGCCGCCGACGCTTCGATCGCAGCCACCCGCTCCGCCTGCTCCATTGCCTCGAGGTCCCAGGACGCGGACTGCGCCAAGGGGATCGGGAAGATGGTGCGGTAACCGTGGATCACATCGTATCCAAAAAGCAGTGGGATCCCCAGGCGCGTCTCCTTCAACGCCACCGTCTGCATGCGCCGGACGTAGTCGGCACCGACCACGTTGAGCATGCTGCCGACCCGCCCCGCCTTGATCTCGGCCAGGACGTCCGCCGGGGCCGCCGGGCCGGTGGCAAACTGCTGGGAGGAAAACTGGGCCAGCTGCCCGACCTTTTCCTCCAGCGTCATCCGGGCGAGGAGCGCCGTCACATTTGCCTCGATCGCCGGATCGGCCGAAAACCGTGGAGCGGTCGTCGCGGGCGCCTGACCGAATGCGGTCACGACGCCGAGAAGAGAGGCACAGAGCAGGGGTGTGCGGAAGTGCATGCCAGAACGGGGAACCCCGTCTGCCCGAGAGTCAACCGGGCATCTGCACCACGTGCCGCCCGCCCGGGGCAGCGGCCGCACCCAAGGCGACGCCGGCGCTTCGTCTCACCGAGCCACGCGTGGCATTTCCACCGTCAGCGGTTCGCCCGCCTTCAACGCGACGGGGCGGCGGAGGGCGGGCTCCCGCAGGCGAACCTCGACCGTCTGGTCGATGGCGGAGCGGAGAGTCGCCTTCACGGAGTCCTGGGTCCAGGCGAGTTCTGTCACCTCAATCTGGCCGCGCAAGCGCGCACCCTCGATGCGGCCGCTCGGCCACTGGGCGGGTAGCGCCGGCAGGAGTTCTACCCAGCCCGGCTGGGCGTCGACCAGCATCAGGATGACGAGCTGGGGAATGCCGCCGGCGATGTCGGTGTTGAAGAGTGACTGCGGGTTGTGGGTCGTCATCAACGACTCCGGAAACCAGAACCAGTTGGACAACATATCCAGGTTTTCGAAGGCGATCTCCGGCAGGCGCAGGCTGGCCGCCACCGCGCCCATCTGGGCCTGGCCAAAGGCCATCTCGCCGCCGCCGATCTGGCGCCGCCATGCCGTCCGCTTCTGCACCGCCACCTTGAATGCCTCGACCAGCGCGGGATCGGCGGCGAGCGTGTCGCGCAACCCGTCGTACAGCTCGTACAGGTGGGAGACGTGACGGTGGGCGTGGTTGTCCTCCAGTGAAGGGCTGATCCACTCCGCGACCGCACCCTCCGCGTTGATGCGATAGTCGGGGAGTTTCGCGAGCATTGCCCGCCAGCGGGGCAGGGACGGCTCGTCCAGCCCGAGCCGTTCACAGGCGGAGACCAGGTTCGAGAGCACCTCGCGGCACACCACCATGTCCATCGTGGCGTTGATCGTCGCCTGCGAGCCGGTGTTCGCCGGGTCGTTCTCCGGTGAATACGAGGGGGAGAACACGGTGCGCCCGTCCGGCCCCTCCATGCCGGCGAGCAGATCCTCGTAGAACAGGGCCACCTCCCGCATGAAGGGAACGGCTCGGTCCCGCAGGAAGGCGAGGTCGCCGGTGTAGAGCGTGTAGTCGTAGAAACTGTGAGCGACCCAGCCGGCTCCGGCCGACCAGAAGGTCAGGCACCAGCGCGGGCCGAAATGATTGTGCAGGCCGTGGCTGGTGGAGTGGGCCGGTACAACGATGCCGCGGGCGTTGAAGAGGGTCCGGGCGTTGCGGCGGTAGGCCTCGAGGTGGTTTTCGTGATAGCGGAAAAATCCCTCCATCAACTCCGGCATCGCGCCTGGCAGGTTGCCGATGACGGCGACCGGGAGGTTGCCGTCGTGAGTAAAGGCGGAGGACCAGGGCGGACGCCAGGTGCCGGCCCAGATGCCCTGCAGGGTCGGCGGGAACGCCTTTCCCGTGCTGGAGAGAATCAGGTATCGAGAAGCATCATACTGCTTCTCGAGCAATGCCGGCAGCGGCGACCCGAGGGGCGAACGGGCAAAGAGTGCCTTGGCGGGGAGGCGGTGATCGGCGTCCGTGCCGCCGAGATCGAGCCGGCTGCGCTTGAAGATGTCCCCGTGCACCGCCACATGCCGGTCGAGGAGCGCGGTGTAGCTCGGGGGCGCATCCGCAAGCGCGCGGGCCAGGCGATCGCCGGGGGCGGCGTCAGCCCCGGTCAGCGCGGTGACCTTGACGCGCACGAGCACGGTGCGCGCACCGCGCACCTCGATGCGATCGTCCCCCGCCACGATCTTGCCTCCGTCGGTGCTTACCTCCGCCAGGGCGAAGGCGCCGGTGGCGCTGCCCTCCCACGCCCGGGCGAAGTCGGCCCGGTATTCGAGGCGTGACCCCGCCGCACGGGCCGTCACCTGTCGGAAGTGGGCGGGGTCGGGGTGGTCGTCCTCCGGCGTCACACGCGCGTCGTGTTGCACAAAGCCGAGGTCCACGTCGAACGGGCGTCCGTCACGGTGTAGTTCCACCACCACGACATCGTCGGCGCGGGAGGCAAATACCCGCTGGAGGGTTGTCCCCTCGGGGCCGCGCCAGCGGGTGGAGACAACCCCGGTGGCATAGTCGACGGCGCGCACGTAGTTTTCCACGGGACCGCCTCCCGGCGAGACCAGCCGCAGCGAGCAGACGGGCATGAAGGGGTCCACCCAGTGGGTACCCTGGTAGCCCTCCTTCTGGGCGCGTTCGTAAACAAAGTCGGCCGCCCTTTGGTAGTCTCCAGCGGCGAGCATGCTGCGAATCTCCCTGAGGACGGCACCCTGGCTCGGTGGAGCGTGGGGCGGGAGGAGGGGGAGGAAGAGGCCACCCCGGCTGAGGATGATGGTTTCGTCGGACGGGCGACCCATCACCAACGCCCCGGTCTCGCCGCTGCCGGTCATCAGCGCCCGATCCCAGCCGCTGGCCGGGGCGTCCGCCCAGGCTGACCGTCTCACGTCCGTGATGCCGAGCGCCGCCCGGGTGGCGTCGTCGAGGGAGGCCGGTTGCCCCAGGGTCGGGACGACCGCGAGGAGCAGAAGCGAGGCGGAGCGCAGGAGGTTCATTTTGCGTCGGGCGCGGGGGTGAAGGCGGCCACCGCGTAAAGGAGTGCGCCATTCCAGTTGATCGCGATCTCGTTGAGATCGTAGCGGGCAAGCTCGTCCTTCCAACTCCGCCCGTCGGGATGGCCCCCACCGACGAGGTAGCCGGGCCAGGCCGGCTCTCCGCGGCGATCATGCGGGTGTGCCGGGGGCAGGGCGCCCAGACCGGTGACGTAGGACCGTCCATGGTAGTTGCGCCCGAAGAGAAAGGCGACCGCGTGCTCGGCGGTGCGGCGGTATTTTGGATCGGGCTGCAGGCGGTCGGCAAGGTGCAGGAGGAGGGTCTGTCCGGCCACGGTCCCGTTGGCGCCCCAGTACCAGGACTTGCGGTCAAAGCCGAGGGGCCGCGCGTATCCGCTCTTTTGCGACAGAGAGATGATTTTATCGGTGACGGCGAGGAGGTCGCGGGTCAGGCGGGCGACCAGCGCCGGG
Source organism: Verrucomicrobiota bacterium (assembly GCA_023428905.1). Classification (GTDB taxonomy): domain Bacteria; phylum Verrucomicrobiota; class Verrucomicrobiia; order Opitutales; family Opitutaceae; genus EW11. The sequence goes on along the minus strand of JAEYWP010000008.1, from coordinate 273,703 downwards.
TCGCGTTGCGCCGGACGGGAGGAGAGCAGGTAGGTGGCCAGGGCCAGGTCCTGGACGTCGCCCCAGGTCGGACCCTGCGGGGTGAAGGTCTCGGCGGCCGCTGCCTTTTCTAGGGCCTGCAGAAAGCCAGCCTCGCCGGTGGTTTCCCAGAGCTCGGCCGCGGCCCAGAGACGATGGGAGGCGTCCTTGGCGGTGTAGCCTCCTGTCTTGAACGCGGACAGGTCTGGGTCGATCTGCTGCGGGTGGGCGCGGAGCACCTCCCAACTCCTGCGGGCCGCCGCGAGGCAGCGGTCGGCAAAGGCAGGATCAAAGGCGCGCCAATGGCGGGCGGTCGCGGCCATCATGGCGGTAAAGTCGGCGGTCGCGATCGTGCTCCACGGGGAAAAATAGCGGGGATCGAGATCCTTTTCCGCCGGGCCCCAGAAGCGGAAATCCGGTGAGCTCAGCTTGTGGTACACCTTGCCGTCGTCGGCCTGCATGGAGAAGAGCCACTCGACCTCCCACCGCACCTCGTTGAGCAGGTCGGGAACGGTGTCGCTGCTCTCGGGAATGTCGTGGCTGAGCGGGGCGAGACGGTCGCCGAAGTGTTCCCACGCCTTGAGCATGAGCCCGACGGTGACGCCTGCGTTGACCACATATTTGTTGTAGTCGCCGGCGTCGTGCCATCCGCCCGTGCCGGGGCGGTGGGTATGGGTGCCGGTCACGACGTCGAGGTAACCGTCCTGAAGGTGGCACGGAGCCTGGCGATAGGTCTGTCCCTGCCAGGTGCCCTCCACCGCCGTGCCGCAGCGCCAGAGGTACATCGCGCGCGCAATCAGCTGGTACGGCTTCGCCCAGATCGTTTCCCCGATGGAAAAGGGTGCGGAGGATCCCACGGAGGGGACCTCCAGGCGGTAGTCACCGGGCTGGCTGAGGGCACTGAAATCAATCAGGTGCACCTTTTCGTCCGTTTCCTCCCGCGAGGTGGTAAACGCTCGTGCGTCCGACCCCTTGAGCGCGACCGCCCCTGTTTTCAGGTCAACGACCTGCCACGCCTTCACCTTGCCCGCCACCGTGGCCTGCTTGATCCCGGTAGGGAGAAAACCAATGGTATTGAGGCGGATGCGCGTGTTCGTGTCAGCCTGCCGGACGATCGCGGGAGGCGGGGGAGGAAGTTCGGAGGGCATGAGAGTAGGATGCGCCTAATTTAAGGTTAAATTCAACCTGCAATCCTGTGTCGCTTAAGACCGCTCCAAGGGAAGTTTGATCTTGCGAAAGAGGAGCAGGGAGAGACGATTTAGCCTTAAATTTAAGTTTACCCCTGTGTCGATTCTGCTCTCCGGTTCCTTTTACGCGCCTCCCAGCGGCTGTGGCTGCTCTAATGGGCCGCTCACGCGCGCGCTCGACGGTGCAGGGCCGGGTCCCACGCTGGCCGTTTTCGACCCTCCGCCGCGCGGCGGTTTTTTTCTCCTATGAAATTCACTGACGGACAATGGATGCTGCAGCCCGGCGTCGCCGCCCATTACGCCGCTGAGGCCTACGATGTCTTCGAGGAAAAAGATGCCCTCGTGATTTCGGCGCCGACGCGTCCGATCCGCCATCGGGGCGACACCCTCCAGGGGCCGCTTCTCACCGTGACCCTCAGCTCCCCGCTCCCCGATGTGGTGCGGGTGCGCATCGCGCATTACACCGGCGGCCACGACGGTGGGGCTCGTATTCCCCTCCAGACGCCCGAGCGCATCGGGGTGGAGCTCTCACAGGACGCCGAGAGCGCGACGCTCCGCAGCGGGTCGGTGAGCGCGGTCGTCCGAAAGACCAACGGTTTTGAACTCACCTTCAAGGGTGGGGATCGCGTCCTCACCCGGAGCGCCTGGCGCGGCATGGGTTACATCCAGGTCGCCGGCCGTGGGAATCATGTCCACGAGCAGCTCTCCCTCGGAGTGGGCGAATGTGTTTACGGACTGGGCGAACGCTTCACCGCCTTCGTCAAGAATGGCCAGGTGGTGGAGAACACCAACAAGGACGGCGGCACGGCCTGCGAGCAGGCCTACAAATGTGTCCCGTTCTACCTCACCAACCGCGGCTACGGCGTGCTGGTCAATGAGGCCGGCCCCGTCTCCTTCGAGGTCGCCTCCGAGAAGGTCGCGCGGGTCCAGTTCAGCCTCGAGGGCGAAAGCCTGGAGTATTTCCTGATCCATGGACCGACCCCCAAGGACATCCTGCGCAAGCTCACCGCCCTCACCGGGCGTCCGGCCCTGCCGCCGGCCTGGACCTTCGGCCTGTGGCTATCCACGTCGTTTACCACCAACTACGACGAGAAAACCACCACCAGTTTCATCGACGAGATGCGCGCGCGGGACCTGCCCCTGAGCGTCTTCCACTTCGATTGTTTCTGGATGCGCGAGTTCAATTGGTGCGATTTCGAATGGGACCCGCGCATGTTCCCCGATGCGCCCGGCATGCTGAAGCGCCTGCGCGACCGCGGCCTGAAACTCTGCGTCTGGATCAACTCCTACATCGCCCAGCGCTCCCGGCTGTTCGAGGAGGGGAAAAAGGGCGGCTATTTCATCCGCAAGACCAACGGCGAGGTCTGGCAGACCGATCTCTGGCAGCCCGGCATGGCGATTGTCGACTTCACCAACCCGGATGCGGTGGCGTGGTACCAGTCCCACCTGCGGCGCCTGCTGGCCATGGGGGTCGATTGCTTCAAGACCGACTTCGGCGAACGCATCCCGACCGAGGGCGTGGTGTACCACGACGGCTCGGACCCGGTGAAGATGCACAATCTGTATCCGATTTTGTACAACGAGGCGGTGTTCTCCGTCATCCAGCAAGTCCGCGGTCCGGGCGAGGCGGTCGTTTTTGCCCGCTCCTCCTACGCCTCGGGACAGCGCCTGCCGGTTCACTGGGGCGGCGACTGCTGGTCCACCCTCGAGTCGATGGCCGAGAGCCTCCGTGGGGGCCTGTCCCTCTGCCTCTCCGGCTTCGGTTTCTGGAGCCACGACATCGGAGGGTTTGAAGGCTCCCCACCGGCGACGGTCTACAAGCGCTGGGTCGCCTTCGGCCTGCTGTCGTCCCACAGCCGGCTGCATGGCAGCTCCACCTACCGGGTGCCGTGGACCTATCCCGACGAGTCCTGCGACGTGCTTCGCTTTTTCACCAAGCTGAAACTGCGGCTCATGCCCTACCTGTATGCCGCCGCCCTCGAGGCCCACCGCGACGGGGTGCCCATGATGCGCGCCATGGTCCTGGAGTTCCCCGGCGACCCGGCCTGCGATACCCTCGACCGCCAATACATGCTGGGCGGCTCCCTGCTCGTCGCACCGGTGTTCACCGAGGACGGCACGGCGGACTTCTACCTGCCGGAAGGTCGCTGGACCCACCTCCTGACCGGAGAGGTGCGGACGGGAGGGCGCTGGCATCGCAGCCAGCACGACTTCCTCAGCCTGCCGCTCTACGTGCGCCCCAACACCGTGCTCGCGGTCGGTGCCCGCGAGGACCGCCCGGATTATACCTTCGCACAGGACGTGACCTTTGCCGTCTATCAGCTCGACGACGGGGCGACCGCGCGCGCGTCCGTGCCGACCCTCACCGGCGGCCCAGCGCTTGACGTCGAGGTCAGCCGAACCGGCTCGACCCTCCGCGCCCGGGTCCAGGGGGAGGTCCTCGGCTCCTGGCGCCTGCAGCTCATGGGGGTGGCGTCCGCGAGCCGCGTCCAGGGCGGTATCGCCACCGCGGACTCGAGGGGGCTCCTCGTCACTGCCGGGAGTGGGAGCAGCACGATCGAACTGAGCCTTGCCTGACCGGCCGTTCTGAGCCCGCGTCCGGGGCCGGCGAACGCAGGCACCGCCCTCCGGCCGCGCAGGGACGTGCCGGAGGGCAACCGCGCGCGTTTCGCCCTCCGAGAAATGCCCGGGACGCGGCCCCGGCACCCTGCCGTCTGAGTCACAGCGCCCTCGACGCGACGGGCCAAACCGTGTGTACTCGAAGAGCCCTTTGTCCCACCCCGATGCCCTCCAGTCCGAAACGAAAGTCCACCCGCCCCGCCACCCTCGCTGATGTCGGACGCGAAGCGGGAGTTTCCGCCATGGCTGCTTCCGCCGTTCTCAACGGCGCTCGCACCTCCTCCCGCACTGCCCCGGAGACGCGGCAGCGCATCCTCGAGGCGGCGGCAAAACTGCATTACCGCCCCAATGCGGCCGCGCGCGCGCTGGCGGATCGCAAGATGAACACGCTCGGCGTGGCCGCGGTGTTTGAGGGCAACGAACTCAACCAGTATTTTCTCGAAGTCTTTAACGGGGTGGTCGAGGCCGCCGCCCACAGCGGGCAGAACACCACCGTCTTCACCCTGCATGACTGGGAAAGCGACGCGCGCCGCCTCCCGAGTTTTTGCGACGGTCGGATCGACGGACTCCTCCTGGTGGCGCCCCGGCTCACGCGCGAATCGCTGTCCGTACTGCCCGAGCACACCCCCTGCATCTCCCTTCATTCGAACGTCCTCCTGCCCCGGTCGATCAACCTGGAGTCGGATGAGGAGACCGGAGCCTACGAGATGGTGCGTTACTTGGTGAGCCTGGGACACCGACGCATCATGCACCTTTCCGGCCCGCGCGGGCTGGTGGGGCCGGAGCGCCGGATCAAGGGTTATCAACGGGCCCTCGGCACCGGTGCGCTCCAACGCAGTTCCGGGCCTATCATCGAAACGGGTTTCAACGCCGAGCGCGGCCTCTCTGTCATGAGCGACTGGCTCAAGCGGTCCTCAGGCCAGCTCATGCCCCAGGCGATTTTCTGCGCCAACGACGGGATCGCGATCGGCTGCCTCGAAGCCCTCGCCGCGGCCGGGTTCAAGGTGCCGGGAGATGTTTCGGTGGCGGGTTTCGACGACACCCTGGCGGCGCGTTCGACCGTGCCGCAGCTCACCACCGTCCGCCAGCCGCTCCGGGCGATGGGACGCAAGGCGGTGGAGCTGCTGCTCGAGCGTATCCAGGCTCAGCGTACAGGGGAGGACGCGCGTGCGCCCCAGACCGTGGTTTTCCCCACCGAGCTGGTCCTGCGCAATTCCGTTACCGTCCCTTCGGCGCACGACCTCTTGGTGCCGTAGCCGCGTCTACGACCGGCATCGCGGGTGGGCGAAGAGAAAACGGCCAGCCGGGTGCGGACGTCCGCACCCCTGCCGGCCGGCGGATCAGACCTTGCCGCGCCGGGCCTCGAGCTGGCCGCGGATGTCGGAGAGGGCCTGCTGGGTGAGGCGGAAACGCGAGAGGGCGAGGAGCGCCAGGAGCAGCCCGACCACCGGTATCACGACCAACAATACGCGGATCATGGTCAGCGTGCGCTCGGTCTGGTCGCCGCCCAGCTTGGCGTCGAAGCCGGTGGCGGCGAGGATATAGAAGGACGCCGCCGCCCCGACCGCCACGCCCACCTTCATGATCCACGAGCCGCAGGAGGCGAAGGCGCCTTCGCGCCGCTTGGCGGTCTCCAGCTCGTCGTAGTCGACCACGTCGGCGGTGATCGAGCCGTCCAGCATCCAGAAGCCCGCCCCGGTGAAAGCGATCAGGCCGGTGGCGAAGATCTGCATCCAGGGGTGATTCGGATTGTAGAGCCACCAGGTCGCAACGAAGGCGCCGATCGCCGCGGTGAGGATGATCGCCATGGCGTGGCGCTTGCCCAGGCGGCGTGCCAGATAGGCGAAGGTGGGGATGCCCATGAAACCGAAGACCATGCCGGCAACGCCCATGAAGAAATTCCATTTCCCCGCCGCGTTCAGGTCACCTTTGCACACGTAATACACCGTGTTGTAGTAGCCCAGCGCGCTGACCATGCTGGTGCCCATCGCGTAGGCCAGTTTCATCGAGAGCTGAATCCGGAACGGCTTGCACTTGAGCGTCTGCCAGAGGGTCTCGCGGATCGAGATGTGTTCCTGCCGGCGCGACACGACCTTGTCGTAATAGCGCTCGCGCAGGAGGAAGAACATCACCACGCCGACGATGATCATGATCACGCCCAGCCCCGCGGTGTAGACCTGCGCCGCTTTCAGGATGTTGGGTTTGCCGGTGATCTCGTCGTTCCAGATCGCAAGGGTGGTGAACTGGGCGGTGAAGAAGAGCGCCAGCTCGGGGACCTTCTGGATCGCACCGCGGTAGGACATCACGCTGGTGCGTTCGTGGTAGTTCGGCGTGAGCTCCGACCCCAGGCTCTGGTAGGGCATGAAGAAGCAGCTCATGATCGGGATGAAAATCGCGTTGGAGATGATGATGAACCAGAAGTACTGCATCTCCGACCAGCCCTGTGGCACCGCCATCATCAGGGGCAGCCCGATGCCCGCGAGCACCGCCCCGACCAGGATGAAGGGGCGCCTGCGTCCAAAGCGGGAGCGGGTGTTGTCCGACAGCCAGCCGAAGAGCGGGTCAGCCGCCGCGTCGAAGAGCTTGATCAGCAGGGTGGCGGTTCCGATAAGGTTCGCGGATACGCCGAGGAAGATGTTGAACACCTGCCCCATCAGGTTCGGGTAGAGCCAGTGGCCCCACATGTCCAGGACGCTGCCCAGGCCGTATCCAATCTTTTGAGAAACAGGCACCCGGTCCTCCGGCGGGATATGGCGATCGTTCGCGTTGTCGTGCTGACGGGTTGCGGCTGCGGTGTCCATGGGGGATGGGAGGCTGACCTCGATATCGGCGCGGGAGGCCGGGTGCGGGAGTTGAAGGAGTGGAGGGCGGAAACGGGTGGAAATCAGGGCCTGGCCTTCAGCTCCACCGTGGCGGGCGCCAGCCCGTCAGCGGTGGCGTGGAGGGTGAGCGGGCCGGCTTCGCCCGGGCGCGTCCGGATGACCACGAGGGCGAGTCCGTTGAAGGCGCGGCGGGTGGTGGCCTGGAAGGACTCGTGGCTGGTGGGATCACCATTGTCCACCGCCACGATGTCACCGGGGCCGTCGAGGTGATAGGTGATGAGGGAATGCGTCCTCGGGACCACCTGGCCGGCCTCATCGGCGACGCGCACGGTGACAAAGCAGAGGTCGTCGCCATCGGCGCGCAGGTCGGCGCGGTCGGGCTGGAGTTGGAGCTGTCGGGCCTCGCCGGTGGTGCGGGTCACGACCTCGGCCCAGGGCTGGCCGGCCTTTGTCACCACCGCGCGCAATTCGCCGGGCTCGTAGACCACGTCGCCCCAGTAGAGGCGGTATTCGTACGCGCCCTTTTTCTTTTTCCCCAGCGACCTGCCGTTGAGGAAGAGCTCGGCTTCGTCACCCGAGGTGTACACCTGGACCGGCGTGACCTGGCCAACCCGCTCGGGCCAGTTCCAGTGTGGCACCAGATGCGCCATCGGCCTCTCCGGAAGCCAGCGCGACTGGTATAGGTAATAACGATCCTTGGGAAAACCCGCCAGGTCGATAATGCCGAAATAGCTGCTGCGCGAGGGGACGCGGATACGGCCGAGCTCGGCGAGTTCACCCGCCACCCGCTCGCGCTGGGCCGGGTCGGAGAAGTTGAGGAGATTGGTCGCGTCCGAGTTATAGGGCGTGGGCTCGCCGAGGTAGTCGAAGCCGGTCCAGACGAATTCGCCGGAGGTGTAGGGTGCCTCGTCCAGACCCTTCCATTCAAAGTCGGGGCTCGACGACCATTCCGCGGCGGAGAAGTCGTAGGAGCTGACGTGGAAGTTCTCCCGGCCCTTCAGCTTCTGTTCCGGTTCGACCGGAAAGACGTATTCACCCCGTGAACTCAGGGTCGAGGCGGACTCGGCGCTGTACACCGGCGTGAGGGGATTGGCCTTTCGGGTCGGGGCGTAGGCCCAGGGCTTGTAATTGTAGCCGATGGCGTCGACCGCGGTCTGGAAGCCCGTGATGCCGGCGTGGGGCGAGTTAAAGCCGCCGGTGATCGGCCGGGTGCGGTCCTCCTCGCGCACGATGCCGGCGAGACGGGACGCCAGTTTCCAGCCGTCGGTGAACCACTGCTCGAGCACCTCGTTGCCGATGCTCCAGAGCACCACGCTGGGATGGTTGCGGTCGCGGCGGATCAGGGCGCGCAGGTCGCGTTCATGCCATTCGTCAAACACGCGGCTGTAGTCGTGGGCACGGTCGTAGGGATCGGCGGCCTGGACATCCGCGTCCTTCTTGCTGCGCCGCCAGGCATCAAAGGCTTCCGCCATCACCAGGAGGCCCATCTTGTCGCAGAGCTCCAGCAGCTCCGGAGCGGGCGGATTGTGACTGGTACGGACCGCATTGCAGCCCATCGACTGCAGGAGCTGCAGCTGCCGTTCCAGGGCGCGGACATTGATCGCCGCGCCAAGTGCGCCGAGATCGTGGTGCAGGCAGACACCCTGGAACTGGACCCGGCGTTCGTTGAGGAGGAAACCGCCATCGTCGGCGTAACGGATGGACCGGATGCCGAAGGGCGTCACCTCGCGGTCGAGGACCACGCCGTCGCGCTCGAGGGTGGTGACAGCGGCATACCGGTGCGGCGTGGCCAGGTCCCAGCGACGCGGAGAGGGAACCGCCACGGGCAGCGAGCGAATCGCCTCGCGCTCGCGCTTGGGATCGATCTCGACCGGGAACGCCTCCGAGGTGGCCACCGGCTCGGCCGACAGCTGGTCCTGCGTATCGAGGGTGTGGATGCGGGTGAGGACGGTGAAGCGGCTCTTGGCAGAGGTGAGATTCTCAACCGCGACCTCGACGGCGACCAGGGCCTCGTCGGCCGACACCCGCGGGGTGGAGACAAATACGCCCCATTGGCGGACGCGGATTTCCGGCGTCTTCACCAGCCAGACGTTGCGGTAAAGCCCGCTGCCCGGATACCAGCGCGACGATTCGGGAGGATTCTCGAGGCGGATCGCGAGGACGTTTTCCGCGCCAGGCTTGAGATGGGGTGTCAAGTCGAGGCGGTAGGACGTGTATCCATAAGGCCAGCCGCCGACATACTGCCCGTTGATCCAGACGCTCGAATACGCCATCGCGCCGTCGATATCCAGGGCGATGCATTTGCCGGCATCTTCCGCGGGGAGCTGGAAGCGCTTGCGGTACCAACCTACGCCCTGCCAGGGCAGTTTGCCGGTCTCGCCCGGGAGATCCTGCGAGAACGGGCCATAGATTGCCCAGTCATGGGGCAGGCGCAGTGCCTGCCAATTGCGGTCATCGAAAGCGGGCTGCACAAACGAAACGTCTGCGCCGGGGTTTCCGGGCGCGCGCTGCGGCCGGGCGACGCCGTCGTTGATCAGGTCCGCGCCGGTGGCGAGGACCCAGGGACGCATGGCCTTGTAGCCGAGCTCCGGCCCCGCGTCCGGCGCGTCACCGCGATGAAACCGCCAGTCCTCCGTAAACCGGATACGTTCGCGCGGGCTGATTTCGGCCGCGAGGAGAACGGCGGGGGCCACAAATAACGTCAGCAGGCAGAGGAGCGCGCGGGAAAAGGGCATGCGGAGGGGAATGTCATTCCAGGGGGCCTGGCACGAGGGCGGGGCGGGAGGACGGTCAGTTCATTTAGGATTTAAGGATAAATCAAGACTGAAATGTGACTGCTGGGCCGGCGCTAGCGGCGGACGAGCACCCCTCCCGGGGAGGGGGAGGGGAGATCGGTTTCAGCCGCGGCGGCGCGCTCAACGGATGGCGAGCTGTTTCACCAGCCAGCCCGTGATCGCGTCGTATTGTTCGGGCGTGTAGTCATGGGCCAGCTCCAGGGTGACCGCCAGTTCCTTGGGGGCCGTGATGACGTTGTACGCTGCGTAGGTGGACGTGGGCGGGCAGACTTCGTCGTTGTAGCCCCAATTGTAGAAACCCGGCACCTTGAGCCGGCGCGCGAAGTTGACCGCATCGTAATACGTCACCGTCTCGATCTTTGCCGGGGTCGCGTGTCGCGAAGGTGCTCCGGTTGCGGGATCCGGGCGGAAGGGATGAGGCCAGCCACCCGCGCGGCCGTGCAGGGGGCCGGAGACATCACAGAACGCGGGGTGCGTCACCGCCAGTCCCGTGACTCGCGGGTCGAGCGCGGCCGTCACGATCGAGAGCTGTCCGCCCTGGCTGGCGCCCGCGACGAGCAGGTTTTGGCCATCCCATTTCGGCAGCGAGGCGAGGTAGTCGTTGGCGCGCAGGCAGCTCAGATAGACCCGGCGGTAATAGAAACTCTCCTTGTTGTCGGCGTTGAAGAGCCAGTACTCGTTCAGGGCGCCGGCGAGGAGATCGGAATACACCTGCTTGGGAAGGTTCAGGGGGATGCCGTGGATCCCGATCTCCAGCGTGATCACACCGCGCTCCGCCAGACCAATATCGCCGGCGTACGGACGCACACCCGCCCCGGGAACGCGGAGAACAGCGGGAAATTTCCCGTCGGCCTTGGGGACGCAGAGGATGCCGTAAAGGTGCGCGGGGCCCTGCCAGCTTTGGCCAATGGTGCGCAGGCTGAGGTGAAAAACGTCCACGGTGGACGTGGACGCCTCCGGCATCGGAACGAGGCGCGGCTCCATCGGGATTGTCGCCAGTTCCGCCTTGGCCCGGGCCCAGAACGCATCGAAATCCGCCGGCTCGACCTGGGTCGGCTGGATCAGCTCCGGGGAAAAAGCGGCGGTGCCGGACCCGCGGTAGGTGCGTCCCGCCACCTCCGTCGTGACGTGGAGACGGATAAACCCGGGCCCGTTGAGCGTGCCGCCGTCGATCACCAAACCCTCGAGCGGCACCACCGCCGTGCGGGTCTGCGCGGGAAGTAGCTCCGGCCCCACCGTGTAGGAGACCGGGACTCCCTCGATCGGCTGGTTGTCCGCGGTCACCGCCACGCGGAAACGCGCGGGCTGACCCGGCTGGTAGGTCCAGTCCCGGTGCTCGGGCGCCACCCGTACCTGGACGGTGGCGACGCGACGTGAGGCTTGGGGCGGCACCGCATCGATCTCGATGGCATGGGCGCCGGCGGAAAATCCGGCGCAGAGGAGAAGGGCGGCAAGCGCGGCTCTGCAGGTGTGTGACGTCATGGCGGAAAGATCAGGGCAGGGTGCGGGCGAACGGCACCACGGGCAGGCCGCCGGTGGTGTAGAGCGTCACGGCGGGATTGTTGCGCCAGGCGTAGCGCACCTGCCGGGGTTCGGGCACGTCGCCGGCTTCAACCACTGCGACAGAACCCTCGAGGCGGGCTGCGGCGGGCCGGAAAACCCCGTCGGCCCCGGCCAGCTCGAAGCCCGTGTCCACCCCGGCAGGACGAAGTGCGAGGCCATCCGTGGTGGGGGAAAATTCGATACGAACAGTCCCGCCCTTGCGGGCGACGGCGCTGACCGCGGGGCTGAGCGCATGTGCGCCCGAGCCGTAAACTGTCTGGAGGGCGAGGCCGGCAAGGCGCTCCCCCAGGACGCGTTTCTCTCGCGGGTGCAGGTCGTTCGCCTCGCCGAGGTCCGCCGCCACCACCATGCCGGTGGCGGGCAGAGCCAGCGCAGCGGTTTGCGCGTCCCGCAGTTCCGCCCAGGCGGTGCCGGACCGGTCGTTCGCATCCGCCCAATTGGGCAGCTGGACAAAGAGGAAGGGAAGTTCCGGGGTCCCCCAGTGGCGCCTCCAGGCCTGGATCATCTCCGGGAAAAGGATGCGGTAGTCGGCGGCGCGGCCCACATTGCTTTCACCCTGGTACCAGAGCACCCCCCTGGCCGCGTAGGGAATGATGGAATACAGCATGCCGTCGTAGACGCCGGACGGCGCGCGGTATTCGGCCGGTGGCGACGGCTTGTGGGCCTGGGCTTCACCGGGCGCGCTCGCGAGCGCGTTTTCATAAAGGAGCACCGCCGTCTCGAAATCCCGGCGGCTTTCCTCCCAGGCCGCCAGGGCGGTGCGACCCGCCTCGGATGCGCGGAGGCTGGCTGGCGTCATCCAGCATTCGATGGAGGTGCCGCCGTAGGTGCAGTTGACCAAGCCGACCGGTACGCCGGTCCCGGCATGGAGGGCGCGGGCAAAAAAATAACCGACGCCGGTAAAATGCAGCGCCTCTTCCGGAGTGGCTGATTTCCAGTCGGCCTGCATCTCCTCCCGCGGGGCCGCCGTGGTGGTGCGAGGGACCTTGAAATGGCGAATCGAGGGGTTCGGTTCCGCCGCCGCAGTCTCGGGGCCTCCGGTGGAAAGCCGCACCGGCCACTCCATGTTCGACTGGCCCGTGCAGAGCCAGACATCCCCGACAAGGACGTCCTTGGCCGTCACCTCCGAGGTGTGGCCGTCAATGCGGCCGCGCACCGTCAGGACTCGCCCGTCCCGCGACGCCGGCTGCGGTGGCAGCAGCACCGTCCAGCGGCCGTTCGCGTCCGCGACGGAGGATGCGGTGCTCTCTCCAAAATGGACTTCAATGGCTTCCCCGGCCGCGGCGCGACCCCAGACAGGGACCGGCCGGTCGCGCTGGATCACAGCGCCATCGGAAAACAGGCTCGGGAGCCAGACCGCGGCCTCCGCTGCCGTGGTCAGGACAACACTCGCGGTGAGGCAAAGAACGGTGGTCTTCATGGTGACAGTCGGTGAATGACGGCCGCTGCGACGCGCCCTCGGTGCGTCCGGTCAGCGGATCGTGGGTAAGGAGGGGAGGGCCATTCTCGGATACGGTCGCCGCCTCGCCATGCCCCCGCTGTGCAGTCATTAGAAACCGTGCGTCGTCGACAGCTGCCGGGTGTTGTCACGTTCCCAGGCGCTGCAGGGCGGCCCGGGCCCGCGCCTTGGCGCTTTCATCATGTTTTTCCCGGGAAGGCAGGCTTAGGCCGAGACGGATTTCAGCCAGCCCGTCCTCCCTCCGGCCGCAGGCGATCCGCGCCAGACCGAGCTCAATGCGATGGCTCGGGTTTTCCGGAGCCAGCGCCACGGCGCGCGTGAGGTGATCGATCCCTTCCGCACAGGTCCCGGCCGGAACAGCCGAGTAAAAGAGGCGCGCCAGCGCCCGGGTGGGTCCACCCACCTGGGCAAGTTCGTAGTGCCAGCGCCCCAGCACGTGGTGCGCCCAGTCGTAGTCCGGCTTCAATTGCAGCGCCCGCTCGGCGTGCTCGCGGACGAGGCCCGCGTATTTGATTCGGTGTGACGCGTCCGCGGTCAGGGCGAGCTTGCCGTAGGAGATGGCGACCGAAAGCGTGCAGACAGGATCTTCGGGAGCCCGCGCCTGCGCCCGCAGCGAATAGTCCAGGGCCTCCTCGGCGAGCTGGCGCCGCTCCTCACGGGTTTTCGCCTCGGCTACGGAGTCGGACAATTGCCGCGCGATTTTTTGCAGGATAAAGGCAGTGTTCGGCTGCAGCTCATCGGCGCGGCGGTACATCGCCAGCGCCTGCGTCAGGTCCCAGCGTGCCTCCGCGTCCGCAGCCTGGGCAAGGACGTGCGCCAGGGTTTGCTCCGACGGTGCGCCTGCCCCGGTCGGCTCGGCCCGGGTCCACGCCGTGGCCATGGCGAGGCAGAGGGCGGAGAGGAGCCAGGCGCGGAAGGGCATGACGTCAAGGTGACGCTCCCGGCGGGAAGTCAATCGCCCGACTGCTTCGCTCGCCGAAGCGCACCCGGCTCGCCCGACCTGCGCAGTGCAGTTTGCAGCTTTGCGCCGATGCGCATGGCACACTGCAAGCGAGGAAGGTTCTTCGATTTGAGAGCCTCCTGCTGGCGGGCTTTTTTAACGCCACGGGGGGCAGGGGCTTACAGGTTTCTGAGCGGGGGTCTAGACGTGGCGGTACGCACGCTGCTCAAAGAGGGCAGAGGCGCGATCGCCCCCTGCGACGCCTCCAATAACTCAACGTCCAATCGTGGAAGGAGCCTTATGAATCCATCAGATGTTTCCCAGAAACCTTCGTCTACCGCCCCCAACGCTCCTGGCTTCGGCAGCGAGCTGAATGAATCGACCTCCGCCGGCAATGCATCCGGTTCCGTCGCCGGGATGTCACAATCCGTCAAGGAAGCCACCCGCAACACGGTCAATCAGCTCAAAAGCACCGCCACCGACGCCGCCGGACGCATCCGCGAGCAGGCCGCCGGCATGGTTGATGAGCGCCGCACCCAGGTTGCCGACCGCATCGACAGTTACGGCAACGCCGTGCACCGCAGCGCCGAATCCCTCGAGGGCGATGATCCCAATGTCGCATGGCTGACCCATGAGGCCGCCAACCGCATCAACCAGGTCGCGGAGTACGTCCGGGCCCGGGACCTCAACCAGTTGAAGGAGGATGCCGCTGGCATCGCCCGTCAGCATCCGGTCGCCTTCTTCGGAGGCATGTTCGTGGCCGGCCTGGTGGTGGGCAACCTGCTCAAGGCCACCCAGCGCACCGCTCCGCACGTGTCCACCACGTATCCGGAAGAAACTTACCCGCACGCGGAAAACGTTCCCGTCACCGGCGTCTCTCTCGAAGAGGCCTGGCCGACCGAGCCCCGTGCGGAAACTCTGTGAGGACCTGGTCATGACCAATCCCACGTCCCCGCCCCCGTCCACCATCGGGACACTCCTTCGCGATCTGCGCGATGAGACCAGTACCCTCCTGCGCAAGGAGGTCGAGTTGGCCAAGACGGAGCTGTCCCAGAAGGCCTCACGCATGGTCAGTCACGGCGTGCAGGTCGCGGTGGGCGGCTTTGTCGCCTACGCGGGAGCGCTCGTCCTTCTTTTCGGCCTGGCCGATCTGATCGCGACCTTCCTGACCGCCGCTGGGCTCGAAGCCGGCACCGCCACCTGGCTTTCCCGAATGATCACCGGCGCCGCCATCATCCTGATCGGCTACCTCATGCTCGCGAAGGCCAAGAAGGCACTCAGCCGCGAGACCCTGGTGCCGCGTCAGACGGTGGAATCCCTGCGCGACAACAAGGAATGGGCCCAGGCCAAACTCCACACCGCCAATGAACAACCTCTCTGATACAAACGACCGGGCCGACACACTCCGCTCGGAAATCGACCAAACGCGTCAACGGATGGATCAGACCATCGACGCACTCACGAGCCGGATGAAGGGCCGCCATTTGCTCGATGAGGTGATCGGTTACTTCCGGACCGAGTCCGGTCAGCAGCATGCGGCAACCATCAAATCAAAAGTCACAGACACCGCGGGATCCGCCATGAATTCAGTCACCACTACCATCAAGTCCAACCCCTGGCCGGCCCTCCTCATCGGAGCGGGCGTCGCCTGGATGATCTATAACAGCCGCAAGTCCGACTCGCTCGACGAGATGGACCAGTATCGGTACAGCCCCTACGAAACCGACTATGCCGGCGACACCGGTTATGAGGTGTCTGGCGGTGGTTACGGCATCGGGGATGTCGGCGATGTTGAATATGGTTCCGACATCGTGGGTCAGCCTGTCGCCGGCTCCGAGCCGGGCATGGCGGACAAGGTCCGCGGCAAGGCGGCCCAGGCGAAGGAGCAGCTCCAGGCCCGCGCTGCGCAGGTGAAGGAGCGCCTCAGCCACAGTGCCGACGCGGCACGTTCGCGGGCCAGCCAGCTCGGCGCACAGGTATCCGAAAAGAGCCGCCATCTGTACGACGCCAGTCGTGAGCGCGTCGCCTCGACCGCCAACCAGCATCCGGTCGAGCTCGGCCTGGGTTGCCTCGCCCTCGGCATCATTGCCGGCCTGGCGATTCCCACCCCGCGCAAGCTCAATGAAACGGTCGGTCCGCGCATTGACCGGCTTCGCGACCAGGCGCGCCAGGCCAGCCAGGACCTGATGAACAAGGGCAAGAACGTCGCCCGCGCTGCCGCCGAGGCCGCCCGCCGTGAAGCGGAGCAGCAGGGACTGACTGCCGAGGCCCTCAAGAACAAGGCCCAGGCCGTGGCCGACAGTGCCAAGCAGGCTGTTCAGGACTCCGCCCGTACCGAAGGCGTGATGCCGACGACCGCCTGAGCGATTCAGCAGCGCCCGACCGCCGCACCGGCGGCGGGCGCTTTGTTATTCCACGGATACGCGCGGGTGGCACCTGCATTACATTGAACGGAGGGGGCGATCATCATGAACGAGCGAGACGAGATTCCCATTGAGGAAAACGTGCCCGACCGGGCCAGGGGTCAGGTGGATCGCGGACGACACGCGAAGTCTCCCACCGAAGTCCCGAAAAAAGGTTGGAAGGACATCCTGTGGCGCACCAAAGCGCAGTTGGACGAAGACAATCTCTCCATCGTCGCGGCCGGGGTCGCCTTCTACGCGTTCGTCGCCGTGGTCCCTTCCCTTGCGGTTGCGATCGCGATCTACGCGTTGGTGTCCGACGCCTCCGATCTCACGCGCCACCTTGGGATGCTTTCCCAGGTGGTACCGGGTGAGGTCATGCCGATGTTGGAGGAACAGATCACCCGTATTGCCACCGAGAAGACGTCGGCTGGCATCAGCGCCATCCTGGGCGTTCTCATCGCCCTCTACAGCAGCTCCAACGCGACCAAGGCCATCATCACCGGCCTCAACATCGCCTACGACGAAACGGAGAAGCGTGGTTTCGTGAAGCTGACCGCGATGGCCATCGGCCTGACCCTCAGTATGATTGTCGGCGTCATCTTCATCATCGGCCTGATCGCCGTGCTGCCCGCAGTGATGCGCAGCGTTGGACTGGGTTCGGGCGCGGAGCTGGCATTGTCCATCCTGCGCTGGCCTCTCCTGGTGGCCGTTTTCCTCACGGGTCTTGCCGTCGTGTATCGCTACGCGCCGTGCCGGGATGAGCCGCAGTGGAAATGGGTGAGTCCAGGCGCACTGCTGGCGACTTCGCTATGGATCGCGGGCTCCGCCCTGTTCTCCCTCTACGTCACCGCGTTCGGCAGTTACGACAAGACGTACGGTTCGCTGGGGGCGGTGGTGGTCTTCCTGATGTGGCTGTACCTGTCCGCGTACGTGATCCTGCTGGGCGCGGAGTTGAACTCGGAAATCGAGCGTCAGACCCTGGCGGATACCACCAAGGGCCCCGAGCGACCACTCGGCCAACGCAGCGCCTATGCGGCCGACACGGTCGGTCCGGAGCACGAGAGCGTGCGGCCCGCGGTGAAATCCGGGGCGACAAAGAAACGATGACCTTTCACGACAACCCCAACCTCAACCCACGCCCACGGATGAAAAACACACCGACAGAAAAACCGCAGGAAGCGCCCGAAAAGGAAGACGTGAAGTCCCACGGCCAGCAGAAACCGGACAACGCCTCTGAGCGCGCCACGGAAAAAGCCAAGCAGGGGCAGCCACTGGAGGCCCGCCGTCCCGGCGAACGTTCCCCTAAACAGGAGAACCTTTAAGGCCGCACCTCCCACCAGTGTGAGCACCGCGCCCTCACCGGCACGCCCCTCGGGGCGTGCTTTTTTGCGGAGTCAAAGGAGAGCGCTGTCCCGAGGGGGGAAGCGGCAGCCCTCTCCGAATGTAGGCGGCGTGCGTTCATGCCGCGTTCCGCCCGGACAAGCCCGCGGTTGATTGCAGGTCAGGCGGCGACTACGGTTCGGCCCTGGCACGCAGAAGGACAGCGGTGCGGTCCGCTCTGGCCACCTCGGCGAAGAAGCTGCGCAGACTCGCGTAGTCGGAGATCGCGACTTCCTGAGGGACGACCTCGAGCCGCCTGCGGAACATGAGTTTTCCGTCCTCGATCGCGACCTTGCGTTCGTAAGTCCCGAAGCGCGATTGAAGGTGTGCGGGCGCCGGCAGTTCCTCGGCTGTGATCCGGGGAGGAAGCGCCAGTTCGGCGCGGTCGACCTGCTCGAGCGCAGCCAACCGGACCGGGCGGACCCGTTCCTTGGCATTGAAAGACGGCACGTCGGCACGGTTGAACAACTCCAGCCGCGCAACCAGCAGACCACCCGGCATCGGCTGCAGGAACTCTGGCATCGTCAGATGATAACGCACGCCGGTGACGATGTCTTCGGGAGCTGTGACCGTCTCCACTGCGGAAACGCGGGCGGACTTCAGGCTCGCGCCCAGGGAGGCGGCCGCAGCCTTCTCGAGATCGAGCGGGGTGGAGCCACCGTAGGCCACGCCGCGCCAGTACGTGGCGGCTTCACCGATTCCATGAAGTGTTGCCTCGCCCTGGAGACTGCCGGTTTCGGTGAAGCTCAGGGTGAGGCCGCGTTCGACGCGGTTGCCCCGTGCGGGTGGCGCCACGGGAACGTCCAACAAGTGGGTGTGGTCGGGAGAAAGCACGTAGATCCGGCTGCCCTGCAGGGGTTCGGGCAGGTGGCCGAGTTCGACGTGACGGTGCGTGGGGTCAAACAGCAGAAGGCGTTCACCGGTGGGGGCGGTGACGACAGCGGGCAGGTCGACCGTGGTATCCACCACGATGGCACTGATGGCGTGGTCGAACTGCCGGGGTGACGGCACCTCTTCGGCCGGGACGAAGTCGGGGCGAGCCTTGGCGATGGCAACATAGGACGTTATCCCGGCGACGCGGAGCATCGAGCGCAGGAGGTTGGCCTTGTCTTTGCAGTCACCATAACCCTGGGCGAAAACCGCCGTGGCCCGGCGCGGTTTGTAGCCGGAGCCCTTGCCGAGGTCATTGTCGAGGGCGACATAACGCAGTTGCTGCACGTAGCGACAAAGCGCGCGGACCTTTTCCAGCGTGGTACCGGCGCCCGCGGTCAACTCGCGGGTCTTATCTTCGAGGGCCGCATTGGAATCGCATTGGCCGGTACTCAGGCTCTCCGCCCAGCGCGCGACGTCGGGCCAGGTGTCGAAGGTGAGGGGGCTAAAGGCGGTGCCCGCGGGGGGACGGATGCGGACCAGGGAGCTGCCGTGCACTTTGGCAGGGGCGATGGCGGCGGGTTCATCGGGAAGGTAGGGCAGGTTCTCGTGCAACCAAGTGATGCAGCGACCATCCGCAGACCGCGTTTCGGTCGGCGCGGGAATGCGGTTGTGGAACGCGTCCACGCCAAACCCAGGCGGGAGGCAGAGGGTCAGACTTTCGCGGAGAACGGGCAGGGTTGAGCCCCAGTTGCGCTGGTATTGGGCGACCAGCAGCGGTTGGACCAGTCGCGCCTCGAAGGCGAACACGTCACCCGCCACGACGGCGTCAGAAAGGTTGATCGTCTTGGCCCGGTATTCACCGAAGACCGCTGCGTCACTGGTGTCCGACACGTCGGCCCAGTCCCGGGGCTGTTTCGCCTTGTGCACCTCACCCTTGCGGATGATCCAGGCGCGCTGGTCGGACACGCGGTCGGACTTCTGCAGATACGTGAGATGTGCGCGCGCGTAGGCGTCACCGCTTCCGTGCAGCACGCGCAGCGCGTGGCGTATCACCGTTGTGGCGACACCTTTTGCGTCCAGTTCGACGGTGGCTTCATCCAGCAGGACTACCGCGGGTGTGCCGGCAGGGTAGGCCGGCGGGGTGGCGTCCGAGACGGATTTGAGCCACGCGGGCAGCGGCTCGGCTGCCCGGAGGGGCAGGGCAAGGGCGAGAAGCGCCGTCAGCCGCAGCCAAAGGAGCACTGCCTTCATTTGGAACCGCCGGTGGTGGCGCCAGCCTGGCCTGCGGGAGTGGTGCCGTCGGCCGCCGGCGCGGGCGTGGGTTTGAACACCAGGCGGTGGTCGTCCGAGCGGGCGATGCCGGCGAAGAGTCCGCGGAGAATCGGATAGCTCACCGCGTCGAAGGCGATGTTGCCCGACCCGCCGACCGAGACGTCGCGGCGGTAGATGAGGGTGCGCGCCTTGCCCTTGTAACGCAGGCTGTATGTGGCCGCGATGATGCCCTGGGGGTCGGCGACATTGGCGGGGGCGGTGCCGCCGTCGAGGGTGTACCCCTCTGGCAGGACAATCTCGACGTCGTCGGACTGTCGTAAGGCGTAATCGAATACGATGGGAAAGGCCCGGGCCTCCGCGGTGTAGCGCGGGCCGATCCCGCGCTGGAAGAAACTCGGGCCGAGGATCAGCCGGGTGCCTGCCACTTCGGCGTAGCCGGGGACGCGGACCTTGTAGCGCTGGATCACCGGCATCGCGCGGGAGGAGAGGTTTTCCCACGTCATGTCGGAGATCTCCGCGCCGGGAAGCCGCTGCGTGAGTGCGTCCCGCTCGAAGTCGTTTGCATCCTGGATTGGCTTGCCCCACCAGCGGCCCTTCAATTCGACCGCCGGATGGCCGGCGTAGCTCACCTCCACCTCTCCTTCCAGCGTGCCCTCCTCATCGAGGGTGAAACGTCCCTTGCGCAGCGCGGGTGAGTCATCGGCGCGGGCGGCGGAGGTGGACTGGAAGAAGGACTTGTTGCTGTCGCAGATCCAGGTGGTGACCGGGACATCCCGGATGCTGAGCAAGCCGGCGGGGACCGTGTAGTGGCCGGGTGAATAAAATGTCCAGGTCTCGCCCCGTTTCACGGCGACCGAGTGTCGGTTCATGAAAAGCCAGCCGCGCGGGCTGCGGACCAATCCCAGCACGTCGCGGTCCGCGTGAAGGGCCCGGCGGACCTCGTAGCCGGCGGCGCGGGCCAGCCCGGCAAAGAGGAGGTTGATGTCCTCGGTGTTGCCGGTCTTCAGCTGGAGCGTCGTCTTGGCACTTTGGGCATGTTCGCTCTTGTTGCGTTTCTCTTCAGCGGCGAGCAGTTCCGGGGTTTCGAACCAGTCCAGGTTGGAGACCTCGGTTTGGCAGTAGTCGTAGATGCGGGTGAGTTTCTCCTCCTCGGAGGAGGCTCCGGCGACGATCGCCTCGGCCCGTGCCTTGAGCTCGCTGGTGGGTTTGGATGCGGCTTTGAAGGCGTCGGCGTAATAGGAGCCGATGTCCTGCCAGACATCGTCGGCGGAGTGCTGGCGGAAATACGGGTGGCTGAAGACGCACACCATCCATCCGCGGAAATCGCGTTCTGCCGGCATGTCGTTTTCGGGACGGAAGGCGGGCAGGTTTCGGAAGGTCACGCTTCGGCCCGGCTTCGTTTCGGCGTCCTTGAGGTTGAACCACAGCGCATTCCAGTCGGAGAGCGCACGCAGCACGTTGAAGGTGAATTCGCGCACCGGCTCCTCCTGCTGGCAGTCGAACGTCAGGTACGAATAGTCACTGTGGGCCAGCACGCGCACGTAGCGGAACTCCACGACGTCCCCGGGGGAGAGGTTGGGCAGGGCGAAGGAGACCACACGTTCCTCGGTCCCACCCTTCTTGAAGGTGGTGGTCTCAAAGATGTCCTTTTTTCCTACCTCGACTTCGGAACCGTCGGGTTTCACGACGCGGGCCGCGATCTCGCGAACCGGGGTCCTGGGGTTGTAGCCGAACTTGAAGAGGGAACGGCGATCACAGCCTTTCTGGGTGTAGATCTTGGCGCGCACGTGGTGTTCGAGCCAGAGCGTGCCGCCTTCGCTGGAGAACGCATTCGCGTTGTCCGCCCCGTTGAGGGTGAAGTGTACCAGCAGGTATTCGAGGTCTGCGCCGGGGGCGGACTTCGATTCCGTTGCGGCGAGGTCCGCGGGCGCGATCGGCTCCCACGATCGGGCCGAGGCGCTGGCGGCCAGGAGCAGGGCGGCGGCGCACCCAAGGGCCCAGGTGAGGAGGCCTCGAGGGGCCGACGCTGAGACGCGACGCGGAGCCAGTCCGCGGGGGAGTATGCGGTGCATGGAAGCGGGATGGGGTTTGCAGGACGCGGGCGCGGGGCGCCGAGCCTCTCGCCAAGGTCGTGCGACACCCATCCAACCCAAACCCGCCAGCCGTATCAATCCTCGACTTGCAAGGAAATGGACGGAGGCGGGGGGTTGAGCGATCGCTTTAGCTCTGGTGCTCTCGCAACGGGGGCACCGCCAATGGGCTCAGGGCAATCAGGCGCTCGGGCGCTGGCGCCGCGCGCGCCGCGCCATGAGGGCGAGGGCCAGACCCACGGCACCGAGGCCGTAGGTTCCGGGCTCGGGCACGGGAACCCCCACGGGGGGCGGAACGAAGGAGAGGTCCAGGCTCACGAGATCGGGAGTGCCACGATTGGAGGCGATCACGTTGAGGGCTCCGGTCCGGAGTGTCTCCACCAGGAGGGCAGCGTCCAGGTCACCGAGGGGAGGAAGGCCGAGTTGCGCACCGGCTGCGAGAATCGCCGCCGCATCGGCTGACGACGTCCAAGTGTCGTTCTGCGCCGCGGACTCGTAGTTCTGCAGGTGAGCATTGCCTGCTCCGTGGATGGACGAGGAACGGCTGCGCAGGAGGTAGGTGCCGGGCGCGGCCAAGACGCCAAGGTGCAGGGAGTCCTCCTCGACATAGGTCGACACACTCAGGCCGCTGAAGCCGGCTCCAGTGACTGAATACAGCTCGGGCAGGATCATGCCACCGCCCGTATCGACCGAATACGACCGGAGCGTGTAGTCACCAGGAGCGAGGGTGGCGAGCAGGGCGGCGTCCCTCGAGTTGTTGAGGAATTGGAACGCTCCCACCTGCAGGAACGCCTGGCGGAGGGCGTCGGCGTTATCCGCGCCCCAGTTGTCGTTGGATCCCAGCAACACCCCGCCGCGGAATAGCTCCAGCGCGGGGTCCTGCAGCGCCGTGAGCCCAAAAGCCCCCAAGGCGGGTCCTGCCACGCGCATCAACACCTGCTGGGATTCGCCTTCCGGGACGACGAAGTGCAGCACGGTGTCATGCCCGGCATGTTGATTGATTCGGAGCGCGGTGGTGACGAGTTGCGCGGTGAGCGGATGGGCTGTTGCGAGCCCGCAAAGGAGCAGGAGGTGTTTAAGCATGGAGTGATGCTGAGCACGTCGATGCGGGTATCCTGGTGGTCCCGATGTTGCCTCCCGCCCGGGTGATCAAGTGCCGACAGCCAGCCGTGGTGTGGTGTTTTGCTCAAGCTCAAACGGGCGACCGTTACTTCCTGGCATCGCCTGAAAGAAACGCGCTGGGCGGGACGTGGTTTTTTCCTTCGGTTGGTTGTCGATCGTTCACCCAACCACTCGCCGCGGTGAGGCACCGGTTCTGGCGCTGACGTGCCATGATCCGCCTTTTTGCGGAACGTCTCGGACGCTACCGGGAGACGCCCTACATCCCTGATCATCGGACGTTTCGCGCAAGGACCTTTTCCGAGCCACGCCAGTGTGCTCGTCACCCATTCAGGCCGTCAGAGCCGCAGGAATATTCCCCGGCGATGGAGTACGAGCAGGGGCAGGAAAATCAGCGTGGTGAAAAGGAGCGCGAAGCCAAGGGAGGCGGCCTCGGGGCTGGCGCCGGCGCCCTGCAACACCGCCATCACTGCTCCCGCGGTGGAGGGGCCGGTCCCCCACGGGTGGTGCACGAACGCGGCTAGAGCGGAGGCGAGGCTGTAGGCCAGGATGGCGTTGGACCCAAAGACCCGTGCGGGCAGGGCGAGGCGAGTCCAACCCCCTTTGTCGACGAGGAGGCTGCACACCAGCAGTGCGAGCATTGCCCACCCGGCGGTCACCAGCACAAATGAACTGGTCCAGAGGTTTTTGTTGAGGGGGAAAACCGAGCCCCAGACCAGCCCTGAGGCCAGGAGACCGGCACCGGCGATGGCCAGACCGCGCAATCGCCGGGTGGGCGTTGGGGTTGCCCGCAAC
Source organism: Verrucomicrobiota bacterium (assembly GCA_023428905.1). Taxonomy (GTDB): domain Bacteria; phylum Verrucomicrobiota; class Verrucomicrobiia; order Opitutales; family Opitutaceae; genus EW11. The sequence goes on along the minus strand of JAEYWP010000008.1, from coordinate 250,366 downwards.
CACAGGCCGGTCAGGGTGCCCAGCAGGGCGGTGGCGAGGGCTGGCAGCGTGCTGAGCAGGCCTTCCGGGTCCCAGGTTGTTTCGTACCTGCGGCCGGGAAGGAGGCGCCGGTCGACCCAGGCGGCGAGATTGGTGCCCGGCTCCGTGTTGGGGAGCAAGGCACGTACGGGCGGGGGCGAAGCGCCGGTGGCATGCGCTGTCGATTGCTTTGCCTGGACCTGGACAGGCACCTCCTCGCCGTAGGCGCGTTCGACCCTGCCTGTGGCGAGCGCCTGTTCATTGACGGCGTCGAGCGGCACGGGCACCCCCGTGAGGAGCGCCCAGTAGCTGGTGAGCAGCAGGACCGTGACGGCGAGCAGGCCCCGCCAGCGGAGGGAAAGGAAAAGAAAACTGCAGGCGGCGAAAACCAGGGCGATCCGCTGGAGCACGCCGGCCCAGCGAAACTCGCCGAGATTGAAGTCGGGCCAGAGGCTGAGCAATGCGCCCACCAGGAAGATCTTCGCGGAGCGCACGAGCACCTTTTTCCGCAGATCATTTTGTGCCGCGCCGGCCGCCAACTGTTTCCCGAACGCAAGGGCCACGGAAATACCGACGATGAAAAGGAAGAACGGGAAAACCAGGTCGGTGGGGGTGAGACCGTGCCACGCCGCGTGCCGCAGCGGGGGATAAAGGAACGACCACGATCCCGGGGTGTTGACCACGATCATGGCCGCGACGGTCAGCCCGCGCAGGGCGTCGATGGAGAGGAGGCGGTCGGCGTGGGCGGTGGTGGTCACGGGGGCGGCCGCGCATCTCAGCCCAGCGCCAAACACCCGCGCGAGCCCAAAACCACCCCCCCGCGCCACCGCCAGCCCGCGAGCCCACCGCAGGGACAGGTTACGTTTTCCGATCAGGTCCCACCGCGAAGGGACAGGCTACGTTGATGGACAGGCTAGGGACAGGTTCGTGGATCCGCGCCTGGATGGAGAAAGCCGGGCTCGCCAAGCGCGGCTCCTGCCACCTTTTGCGGCACACCTGCGCGACCCACATGCTCGAAGGCGGCGCCGACATCCGCTTCATCCAGCAGCAGCTCGGGCACTCGAAGCTCGAGACGACGGCCATATATACCGAAGTGACGATCCGGCAGTTGATTGACGTGCATGCCCGCTGTCATCCCTCTGGGCAGTTGCCTTCGGAAGGGCGGCCCTCAGAGTTAAGCCCATGCCCATGACCCTCGATCAACTCGTCGAAGAAACGCGCCAGTTGCCACAGGATGTGCGCGCGGAGTTGGTGGAACGCATCCTGGTGTCGGCCCATGGCGGCATCGCGAATCACATCGAGGACGCTTGGAAAGAGGAAACCCGGCGGCGCGTCTCGGAAATCCAAAGCGGTCGCGCGCGGGGGATCCCGTTGGATGATGCCTTGGCCCAAGCCCGCAAGCGCGTGGGCCTGTGAACCGGGTCATCCACGAGGAAGCCAATCGCGAACGGCGTCATCTACCTCGTGGAGCCAGATCGGATCTGGATCGTTGCGGTGATGCATCTGCATCGCGAACCGGGTTACTGGCGCGAGCGCGTGCGCTAAATCGGGCTTCCGTCAGAACGTGCAAAAGGGGACAGGTTATGTTTTCTGACCGGGGAAGTGCGAAAGGGGACAGGTTGAGGGTTGGTCCGGTTGGGGTGGTCCTGGTTTGCGCTCGCGCGTTCAGACGGTCAGGCGGGGAGAGGGTGTCGCTGGCCAAGGGGACAGGTTAGTGGACCGTTCATGCGTTTTCCTTGTGCGTGCCTGCTCCGTCTCCTCCTTGCGTGCGGGTGGTGGGGGCTGGGACCGGCGATGGCCATGGGGGCTGGCTGGGTGTCGGAAACGGCGTCCGATGGGTCCTTCCCGGTGAGCGGGTCACGGGGCGCGGCCGCGATCTGGGCGGCAGCTGGGGACGCGGAGGTCGTTCATATCGCCGCCCGCGATCTGGCAACCGATGTGGAACGCGTCTCAGGGAAAAAGCCGCGCGTCGCAATCGGTGGCCCAACGCCCGCGGGGGACGTTCTCCTGGTGGGCACACTGGGACGCAGTCCCGTGATCGACCAGCTGGTGGCCCAGGGGCGCCTCCCCGTCGGTGACCTGCGGGGCCAGTGGGAGGCGTTTATCATCACCGTGGTCGACGACCCGCTGCCGGGGACGTCCCGTGCCCTCGTAATTGTGGGCAGTGACCGGCGCGGCACCGCCTACGGGGTCTATGAGCTGTCCCAAGCCATCGGTGTGTCGCCCTGGCATTGGTGGTCGGACGTCGCGCCGCTGCCCCGAGCGGAACTCCACGTTGCGCGGGGCGCCCGGCGTTTCGGTCCTCCCTCGGTCAAATTCCGCGGCATTTTCATCAACGACGAGGACTGGGGCCTGCAGCCCTGGGCGGCCCTCACCCATGAGCCTGAAACGGGAAACATCGGCCCTCGCACCTACCAGCGCGTGTTTGAACTCCTCCTGCGGCTGAAGGCGAACCTCCTCTGGCCGGGGATGCATCCGACCACCCGTCCCTTCAATGCGGATCCGGAGAACGCGCGCCTCGCCGACGCCTACGCGGTCGTGATGGGCTCCTCCCACGCCGAACCCATGCTGCGCAACAACGTGGGCGAATGGCGCGCGCCGTCATCCCACTACAACTACCTGGCCAACCGGGAGGGGGTGCTGGGCTATTGGGAGGAAAGGGTGAGGTCGAACGCGAGGTACGAGAACATCTACACGCTTGGGATGCGCGGTATCCACGATTCCCACATGGTCGGTCCACAGACGGAAGCCGAGCGGATCACGGCCCTCGAGCGCATCTTCCACGACCAGCGGGAGCTCCTCGCCCGGCACCTTCCGGGGAAGATCGAAGCCGTGCCCCAGATGTTCTGCGCCTACAAGGAGGTGCTGGAACTCTATCGCGCGGGTCTGAAGGTGCCGGAGGACGTGACGATCGTCTGGCCGGACGACAACTTTGGATACGTGCGTGACGTCGCACTGCCCTCAGAACGCGGCCGCCGGGGCGGCTTCGGGGTGTATTACCATTTGTCCTACCTGGGGCGGCCGCTGTCGTACCTTTGGCTGGCAACCACTCCGCCCGCGCTGATCTGGCACGAGATGCGGAAGTCCTACGATCATGGCGCCGACCGGCTCTGGGTGGTGAACGTGGGTGACATCAAGCCGGCCGAGCTCACCACCGAGTTCTTTCTGCAGATGGCCTGGGACATCGACCGCTGGACGCCGGATACGCTCGAGGGCTACCTCGCGGCCTGGGCGGAACGTGAATTTGGCACCGGGACAGGCGCTGCCGTGGCGCAGGTGCTGGAAACCTATTATCGCCTGAATTCCGCCCGCAAACCGGAGCACCTCCAATGGTGGCTGCCAGGCCAGCGTCCGCGCCCGAGCACGTTTTCACGGGCAGAGGTGGTGACCCGGATGCGCGCCTTTGAGACTCTGGAGGAGCAGGTGCGTTCTCTTCGCGACGCCCTTCCCTCGCGGAGTCGGGATGCGTTTTTTCAACTGGTGGAGTACCCCGTGTTGGGGGCGGCGGCGGCCAATGCCCGGGTCTTTCACGCCGAGTTTTATGCCGCGGCGTTCAACTCCGATTTTCCGCTCGCGCGGCGGCACGCCGCGTCTGCGCTGGCGGCGGAGGAGCGATTGCGCGGGCTCACGCGGCACTACAACGAGGGCATCGCCGGCGGTAAGTGGAGGCACTTCATGGCCTTGGAACCGGCCGACAACCAGTGGGCGAGCATGCGGATATCGCCCGTGGCCCTCCCGTCCGAAAGCATGGCCGCCGGGGCGGAGCCGATTCGCTTTGGCGACGTTGCGATGCCCGCGCCGCGCGCCGGCCGGTTGGAGTTCGTTCCTGCGGACGCCGTCACCTCGCGGGCGGAGGCTTCCGGCGCACGCTGGCAGCGTGTGCCAGGCCTTGGACGCTCGGGCTGTGCCGCGGTGGTCCTTCCCTTTGACGCAACGCCCGTGCCGGAGGCAGGGGCATCCCTCGACTTCGACGTCGAGGTGGCGCACCCGGGGCCAGTGCAGGTGGACGTGCACCTGCTTCCCACGCATCCACTCGGCGGCGCGACAACGCTCCGCGTGGGAATCTCCATCGGAGGGGGACCGATCCGCAGCGTGAGTGTCCCCGTTGAACTCGGCTCCGCCGCCTGGGCTCAGGGCGTGCTCGACGGACGCTACACCGCCACCGTGGAACTTAACGCCCCCTCCGCCGGCCGCCACCGCCTCAGCCTGCATCGGATCGACGCCGGGGTGATCGTGGACGGCATAAGCCTCGGCCCGGGCCATCCTCAGGCGTCTCCGTAACCGCCCGGAGCGGCGTCTTTGGCCTACGGGCACCGCTGAACTGTTCAACGTGCGGTCTGCAGCGGGAGGACACGCCTCGGATCCGTCGCGCCCGGCGGCTGGTCGCGGTAGAGACGCTGCTGATACAAGAGGCTTGGCAGCAGGCTGTGCGCGAGCGCCTCCTCGGTGAGCGCCGGATCGACGGGTTCCGGTGTGAGCTTGAACGCGGCGGCGTGAGAGGGGCCGTTCTGGCCGACCCCGAACTGCAGGGGCGGGAGCTCGGGACGCAGGATCACCATGTCCTTGTTTTTCCAATACCCAAAGTGGGCCTCGTATTGAAGCAGTGCGCGGCCGGAATGCGGGTTTGCCCGCTCCGCCGGAGTCAGCGAGAGGAGGTTTTGTCCCATCATCGGATGCTCCCAGGTGCGCCCCGTCAGCGAAAGGAGCGTGGGCATCAGATCCACCTGAGATGCGAGCGTCTGGATGGACTCGGGTCGCACCAGCTCCGGGGGGCCGAGGAGTATCCCGGGAATGTGAAACTTGTGGACCGGTACCAGGGCCTCGCCACTGACGCGGGTGCCGTGGTCAGCGACGATCAGGAAGAGGGTGTTGGCGAAGTAGGCAGCGGAGCGCGCTCGCGCGAAAAAGCGGCCCAGGGCGTAATCGGTGTATTTTATCGCGTTCTCCGGCGATGCCGCGGGGAAGGCGGGGTCCTGTTCGATCCGTTGGTGCGGGTAATCAAACGGAGAATGGTTCGAGGTCGAAAGAACGATGGCGAAGAAAGGCTGGTCGTTCTGCCTGCGAAAGATTCCGTCCGCTTCCGCAAACAGGTCCTCGTCATGAATGCCCCAGACGCCGACGGCATGTTCCGGCCGCTGCAGCGCCTCCTGGTCCCACACCTGTTCCACCCCGTTTGCGCGAAAGAAGGCCTTCATCTCGTCAAAGTTCGCCGCCCCGCCGTAGATGAAATGGGTGGAGTAACCGGCGCTCCGGAAAAGCGTCGGCGCAGAGAAGAAGTCCCGCTGGGCGAGCCCGAGCTTCAGGACGCTGCGCGCGGGTGTGGGGAAGAAACCGCAGACCACGGCCTCAAGCCCGCGTGAAGTGCGGGTGCCGGTGGAAAAAAGCCGGTCGAAGCAGATACCCTGCTCGGCCAGTCGGTCCAGATTCGGCGTGAGGCGGGTTCCGCCGAGTCGGCCGGTGTATTCGGCGCCCACGCTTTCGAGGAGCAGGATGACGACGTTGGGTCGATGGGCCGGCTCGGGCGTGAGGGTCGCCTGCCGATGCCACGTGGGCTGCGCGGGGGCATGCGCAAAATCGCCGGTCGAGAGGCGGCTGGTGTGCTGAACGAGCTCAAGGGCCCGGGTGAAGGGCAGCGAGCCGTAGTGCTTGCCGGCCTTCGCTTCGTGCCTGCGGGCGTAAGCCGCGTACAGCAGGGTGTAGGTGGAATTGAGGGCGGCCTCGTTGTGAAAGTGATTCTGCGAAAAGGCGGCGCTGCTTCGGTTGGCAGGCCGGTGCTGAAGGCTCGACCGTGCGCCGACCACCAGCAGCGCGGCACCCAAGGGATAGGCGAGCACCCGCCGATAGCCCCGCGGCCAGCTCCCTGCGAATGAGGCTCCCAGCGCGCGCCGCGCCGTCCAGAGGATCAGCCCTGCGGCGGCGAGCCCGGCCACGAGCGCTCCCGTGAACCCATGAAGCACCATGCCGAGCACCTCGTGCGGGTGGCTCAGGTATTCGAGGAACAGGGACTCTGGACGACTTCCAAATTCCCGGAGCGAGGGCCACGCCGCGCACTCGAGCACGCCAATCAGGACGAGGACCCCGATGAAATAGGCCTTGAGGCCGGCTTTGATCACGCGCTCCCACGCGCCTGGACTGAGGCAGGCAAGCGTCCAGGCAGGGAGCGCCAGGTAGCACAGGGTCAAGACGTCGAAGCGCAGCCCTGTGAGAAAAAGTCCCGGCAGTTCAGCGGCGGCACCCCGTTGCCCCGCGAAGCCCAGCACGAGCAGAAGGCGCGAACTGGCCAGCAGGGTGAGTCCAAAGCCAAAAAAAATCAGCAGGGGCAGGAGCGGTCGCAGAAACGCACGTCCCGCAGGCACAGGGCGGAGCAGCATGCCCTAACTTAACCCGCGACCATGAACCCGGGATGAACAGCGGATGAACGCGCGTTCATCTTCCCTCATCGCTGAGGGCGCGGGTGAGAAACGGCAGCGTGTGACGGTTTTCCGCGCGCGTAGCGCCGGCGCGAAATCCCTCCCGCCACTCGCGAAACAGCCTAGCGGTTGAAGACCTTTTTGATGTCTCCGACCTTCTTCTCGACTTTGCCTTCGACCTGATCGGCGCGGCCTTCGTCGCGAAGATTGGGGTCGTTCGTCAGTTTTCCGGCTGCCTCCTTGGCCTGGCCTTTGAGGTCCTTGGCGGTGCCGCTGGCCTGATCTTTCGTGCTGCTTTTCATGATCGTCCTGGGTTGAGGTTTCTGTTGGCAGACAGGACCCCCCGAGGCAGCCGTGCGTTCCACGGCCGCCTCCCCAGCGGCGCACCGGACACTTCCCGATGCGCGGACGTCAGGTGCAGCCAGCGCCTATTTCTTCTTCGCCGCCGCGGCCTTGGCCTTCGTCGCCTGCTGGGCGGTCACGAGTTGCTGTTTCTTCTGCACGACCGCGTCGTTCTTGGCTGCCTTCTGAGAGGCTTTTTTCTGCGTCGATTTCGGGGATTTGTCGCCCATGGGAGTGTGGTTTTGAGGTGCGCCGCCTCCTGTCGTATAGCATCGGAGTTGAGCCACGGCGGGGGAACGGCTGGCGCCAGCATTCACGGATACGCGCCACAAGCGAGCTCCGCGAAAAAACTTCGCGGGAGCAGGACGTCTACCGCAGGGCGCAGTCCACCGGCTCGGGCTCGGACGGAAGTTCCGCCTCGCCCAGCGACTCCCGCAGCGACGCCTCAACCGTCGTGCACATCGCCTCCAACGCCAGGTCGTTCGGCATCGTTCCAAAGGGCTCCTCGATCTCGTGGCTGAGCGCCTCGAGGGTGAAAAACATGTAGGCGTTGAACGCCACGACCAGCGGGGTCCACCAGCCGACGGTCTCCACCAGCCCGAACGGCAGCAGAAAGATAAAGAGGTAGATGACCCGGTGAATGATCACCGAGTAGGTGAAGGGAATCGGCGTGCTGGCGATGCGTTCGCAGCCGGCCAGCACCCCCGACAGGCCGTTGAGCACCGGCTCCATCGTGGAGGCGAGGATGGGCTCGACGCTGCCCCGCAGCCGCAGGTCCTGCAGCCCCTCGCCCAGGACGAGGAGGAGCATCGCGGGCTTGAACCGGGCGCGCCGCAACCGTTCGAGGTCCGCTCCAGCCCCAAGCACCCGGCTCAAGGAGGGCGCCGCGTCGGTCCCGCGCAGTTGGTGGCGAAGCGCATGGGCAAATCCAATGATCAGATACACCAGGCGCCGCCGCTCCTCCGCGGTCGCCTGCGTCAGGGTGCAGATCTGGCGCGCGAGGTTGCGGCTCTCGATCACCAGCGCGCCCCAGAGTTTACGGGCCTCCCAAAACCGCTCGTAACTGGCGTTGTTGCGAAAGCCGAGAAAGATGGCGACGGAGATGCCGAGCAGGGAAAACGGCAGGAGGCTCAAGCCGGGGCGCCAGCCGAAATGCTGAACCGCCGCCGTCACCACGACGGAAACGACGAGCACGACGATCAGCTGCGGCAGCACCTGTTTCAGGATGGAGCCGCGCCACACCACGAGCATGCGCAGCCAATGCAATCTCGGACGGACAATCATGCCGCGACACTAGAATCCCGCCCGGTGCAGGCAAGGGTCGGGGAAACCGTGCGACCTGGCGCGCGGCGGAGGCGCTTTGCCGGCCGCCCCCTGCGGCCGCGGTGCGCCGGTTTTGCACGGGGGAGCGGGCGGACCAGGGAGCGGAGTGGAATAAAAAACCCACGGCGACTCGGGGGAATTGCGCGTGGCTTGCCCGTCTTCGCGCTGCGCGCTTCGACGGGGCATTTTTTGCGTGGCAAAAAATGGTGGAGGTGGCGGGAGTTGAACCCGCTGTTACAAAGCTTCCTTTTGCGATAGTTGGAAATGGAAGAATAATATGAAGAACGAGTTAGGATTGAATCAATGAGGAAGCACGCAGCCAAATGCCTTAGGCTATTGCGACCATTTATCAGTGTTTTATCAGTCGAGCTTCCTTCCCGTCTCGCTGCACCTGCGCGGAGTATTCAGGTTCGATGAGTTTCACTACCGGAGGTCGGCTCTAGGCTTCTCGGTGGGCTCGGTCGGCTGATGCGACCGGGTGATCACCATGGGAAAAGACCGCAGGATACGGCTCCTGGCACTCTGGTGGTTTCAGAGCCGCACCAACCGGCCGAAGTTCAACCTGTCAGCGCGGAGAGCTTGGGCGACCGTTTAGCTCCAAACCAGCGCTGAGAGACAACAAAACGGCCAAGCTCTATGCCGGGCTTCTCGATGTAGGTATGACACAGCCAGGAGAGGACCAACAGGAGCGGCACCCCCAGACCGACCATCGCTGCGATCGCCGTGTATTTGTTCACGCTCGCCCCGGAGCGGAGCAGGCAACCCATAACGAAGTAGAGGACGACGTAGTGGATCAGGTAAGTGCTGTAGGAAACCTTGCCGAGCCATTGAGCGACGGGATTGAGGAAGATCGATGCCAAGACCCTCGCGAAAGCCCCCGGCGACGGAGCATGCGTCTCCAACAAGATGGCAAGGGTCACCGACCAGATCGCCAATGGGATCCAAATGCCCGTCGTGACCTCGTAGGGACGCACAACCAAGTCTCGCAGCGGCTCTGCCATCGCCAACACAAGGAACGAGGTGAGAAGGACCCACGGCACTGTTTCTCGAGTCCTTTGCTGCGCCTTTTTCAGAAACTGAAAGAGATGGTAAGAGAGGATGCCCAAAAGAAAAAACTCGGCATGCTGAGGAAGGAACGAGCCCCAATCGCCAATTGAAACAAAGCGTTGGGCGCACATCGCGGCGATCACCACCACGGCGGTCCAGTAAGGGTATCGCTTGAACGCCCACAGAAGCGCGGGAATGGCCAAGTAGAATTGCCATTCGAGCGAGACGCTCCAGGCGGGCGAGACGAACGCTGCTTGTGCATTGGGAAGCCATACCGTCGGGATCGCGCCATGCAACATGGTCAGGCTGACCAAGGCATGGGCGACGAAATGGCTCTGGTAACCAGCCCACATTTCCGCGGTTTGGGCGTCCGACTGCACGAGCTTCGCGAACTGGAAATAGTCCGTGTAAACCGCATGAAAGGTGACGAGACCCACGATCAGTGCCGCCAGGAAAAGTGGATACAGGCGAAAGAACCTCCGGGTAATAAACTCGCGATAGGAAACCGGCTGCGTGGCGAGAAGGTGGGTGATAACGAAGCCACTCAGAATGACGAAGATGTCGACGGCGTAGCCCGCGCTTGTGGCAAGTCGGCCCAAAGACGGAAGCCACGCACCTCTGAACCCCGACTCGATCAGGAAATGTCCCAAGACAACCCACCACGCCATGTAGCCTCGCAGCCCCTCGAGAAGGTGAAGCCGCTGAGTGGTTTTGGTACTCGGCGGAGGCAGAGTCTCCGAGCTTGAGATAGGTAACGCGGTCGCACTCATCGCCATAATCCCCAAGGTCAATAGCGAGCTTCTATACTGCCGCGCCAGAATCAATTCACTGTTCGCCGCATCTCGCGGCCTAAGTACTGGGAAGAAAAACCGACGCATCAGCCGCGTGCTTGCCTCCGCTCTCTGAACCTTCAGCTTAGGGCAATGGGACGGTCCGGGAAACGGAAGTGGTTAGGGATGGAAATACGACGGTCGAGAGCACGCGCTACACCTACGATGACTTCGGTCGTCGCAGCACGACGACGTCTCCCGCCGGGGGCACCGTCACCTACAGCTATGACGCTGCCGACAACCTGATTCGCGTCATCTATCCTCCGGTCGTGGGTTCCGGCGAAACGCTGCCCACGAGCGAGGTGTTGCTGCGTTCTCCGCACAATGCCCAGGTCGTTGATTCCATCGTCGATCGCTCCGGAAACACGACGCATTTCTCTTACGATGCTGCACTGCGGGTGACGGAAGAGGTGAGCCCGCTATCCGGCACGACACGGCGCACGTACGATGCACTCGGCCGTGTTCGCACCGTGACGGATCCCGCATCTAACATCACCACGTATGAGCACGACCTGTTCGGTCAGGTGGTCAAAGTGACCCATCCGGATCACCTCGCCTCCACGCGGGATCGAGTCGAGACGTTTGAATACGACCTTAAGGGCAGGCTCGCGGCCAAGAAGGGTGCGGGCGGTTATCCCTTAGGCTACGGGTACGACGCGGTTGGTAACCTGGTCGAACTGATTGACGGGAATGGCAGCGTCACACGCTGGACCTACACCGCCCTCAACCAGCCTGACTCGAAAACCTACGCCGATGGCAGGAAGTGGACTTACGTCTACGACAAAGCTGGCCGTTTGACGAAGCGCACCGACGCACGCGGGCGGAGCACCAGCTATACCTACAATGCGTATGGCCTGCGTACCTACACGGATTACCCGTCGGACGCCGACATATCCTGGACCTACGACCAGCAAGGCCGGCCCGTATTGATGACGGACGGTTCGGGAACGACCAGTTGGGCGTACGACGACGGCGGAACTCTGATCAACGCCACCCAGACACGGGCTCGACGGACGCTCCATGCACGGTATGACGCGCAGGGCCTGCGTACCCGCCTGGAAGGAGCGCATATTGACGCGCCTGCCACCGGCCTGTGGCAGATCGGCTACGGCTATGACAACGCCGGCCGGCTGAAGACCGTGCTGGACTCGCGCGCGGCGAGCAGCAATCCGTATTCCTACACCTACGGCCCGGCGAATCTTACGACGGAAGTCACATCCCCGACCGGGCACAAGATGACGAAAACGTACGACACCTTGGGCCGGCTGCAGACCGTGACGGCGCTGACGTCGGGTGGAACGACGGCCAATCGTTTCACGTACACGTATGACGCAGCCGGACAACGGACCAAGGAGGAGGCACCTGACGCGCTCCGTGAATTTAAGTACGACGCCTGGCGGCAGCTGACCGAGGAGAACGTGACTGCAGGAGCGACACCGGTTAGACAGTTCGGGTTCTCATATGACAGCATCGGAAACAGGAAAACAGCCTCCGCATCCGGCGACGTGACCCAGTCGGCGACCTACACGACCAACACTGTTAATCAGTACACGGCGATCGCTGGAACACTGCCCGAAGCACCGACGTATGACGCCAACGGCAACACGGAGACCAGCAACGGCTGGACCTTGCTGTACGACGAAGAGAATCGCTTGATAGAGACCACCAACGGCACGGAACGCATCGTCTTTGTTTACGACGGCATGGGACGCCGCGTGGGACGCGCACGTTACGTCGGCGGAGTGCCGACCGCCGTCACCCATTACGTTTATGACGGATGGGGCGTGGTTGAGGAGCTGGATGCCAGCTACAACGTCGTGCGGTCGTACACACGCGGCACCGACCTTTCCGGTTCGCTGCAGGGAGCAGGCGGGATCGGCGGTATTCTCGCCTTGCATGAAGCCGGTGCCTCTCCGCAGAGCGCAACCTTTGTCTACGATGGGAACGGCAACGTGATGAACCTGCTGTCCGACAGCGGCGCCAGCCTCGCCAAGTACACCTACACCCCGTTCGGAGACCGAATCTCCGCAACCGGCCCCTGGGCCGACAGCAACCCGTACCAGTTCAGCACGAAAGAGCGCGAACTGCAGACCGGTCTCTACTACTACGGCTTTAGATACTACAATCCGTCCACAGGTAGGTGGCTAAATCGCGATCCGATCGAAGAACGCGGAGGAATAAATCTTTATGGGTTCGTTGGAAACCGACCAGCTGATCTCTTTGATCCGCTAGGGATGGTGGACTACAGTTACACGTTTTTGTTTCAGGGAGGAGAAACTGATTCGTATCCGCTGCCTGACTCCGTTGACGGGGATATGGGCGTGACTCTTTGGCCTGATCGGCCCGAGATGAGGTGTGACGGGGAACGGCTCTCTATTGATCTCAAGCTGAGGTACTATTACCTTTCGCCAAACGCGATACAGGAGCATGCGAGGAGCCTTTGGGATTCGCCTTTTGCCAATCTAGCGAAACTAAACCCAGAGGCTGCTTCCTATCGGGCGCGAGAGCATGAGCTGCAGCATGTTGATGATGGCAGGACCTGGTTAGAGTCTGAGGTTCCCAAGATCATCAGCTCAAACAGTTCATTGTGCTGTAAAGAGCTTAGAAAGCTACTTCGAGCCTCGTATACAGAATGGGTTGCAAGCAGGCGTAAATTCTGGGATGGAAAGGACTTAGGCCTTCCTAAACGTCATTCGATCGAGCCGGATGGATCCCCTACCTGGAATTTCTAAAGTCATGAGCGTCTTCAAGCGTGCACTGGCAATTTGCGCGGTCGGTTTGTCTACAGCAACTTTGGTGCTGTCGGAAAATCCTAACCATGAGATCCAATTCGGGTTCAAAGAAGCCTGGGACGTGGATGGCCGCACAGCCCTTGTGTTCTATCTGAATCCCAAGGGCTGGATGTTTGGAGTGGCGGGTGCGGCTGTCTGCAATGGGCAAGATGCGACTTGGTACACCGATTCCTATTCGTTAGCAATGAATGTGGATAACGAATGGATTCCGGTCGAACCCATACGGCAAGGGAAAGGGCACACCCGCGTGTATCTCTATTATCACGCTGCTGCGCGCGAGGAATCAACATTGAGCTTCTCTGGGGAGAAAATTCGGAGCGAGATTCTCGCCATGTGCAATGCAAAAAATATTCAGGAGGCGGAGCTGCGTGTCAGGTTAAGGCTTAGAACGAAGAATATATTGATCGACGAAAACACTCTGAGCGCGGGTCCTATTATCGAGTCGGATTGGATCGGTTTTGCCGTGCGAGATGGAAAAGTGTTCCTTACATCGTACTGGGACTCCAGTGGTTTCCGCGGCTTGGATTCCTTGAATGGGTTTGATGAGGAGAATGTGGTGACGTTGAGTCCGTCTGTCGAACTCAAGCCGGGTGACCGATAATGGGCCGAGCCGAAGGACCGGGCCCAGCCGGGCTGAGCCGAAGGGGTCACGTCGCAACTCCCAACAGGATAGCCCGTAGTTGATGCTCTCTTGCGTTGAAGCAAGCAGCACCCGCCGCGCCAGACAACGCGCCGCGCCAGCAAAGCTGTCACGTCCTCTGCTTCCTCCCTTCGCTCCGATGTCGCTGCGGTCCGGTAAAGTCCTGCCCCGCGGGCGGGCGGCGTGCGCGGTGCGGTAGCCCGCGCGGAACGCGGCGGCCATCGAGGCCGCCGGCACGTCACGTGGTCCGTCCGCGTTGCTCCCGGCCCGCGAGTCGTGCCCGCCGTGGAGTGACCCGCGGGGACCCTGCTGCGCCCGTTGGGCACCGAGCGTGCCTCAGCCGCCGCGCGAACCTCGGCCTGCGCGGTGTGCTCGGCCGAGGCGGCGGGTCGGCGCGGCTCTCTCGCGTTCACTCGCTTGTGCTCGTTCACGTCTCGGCCCTCGGCTGCGTTCGCTGCGCTCACTGCGGCCGGGTCCGCCTGGCCCGGCGCTCGCGGTGCCCGCGCGCTCGGCTTCGCCGTGCGCTGCGCGCTGGGCACCACGAGTTGAATCCGTGAGGCGCCGGAGCGGACAGCGCCGATGCGCTCCAGCTCTTGGGGCTTACGCTTCGCGTCGCTGACCGATCCGGCGGAAACTCCGCGCCCTGGCGGGCGCTGCGTTTCGCCTTGGGCTCGTTGCAGCTACGGCTCGCGCCCTCCGCTGCGCTGCGGACGCGAACCGCCCGGCCTGCGCTGACGCTCCGGCCTGTTGCGCGCCGCCTCGCCCGGCGCGCGAACCAAAACCAGCGGCTAGGGGAAAGAATCGTTGTCGTCGTCATGGCCACGATGACGCCCACCCGGTGGCGGCGCTCAACGGTCCGGGCCTACCGGTTTTGCGGTACTCCACCGCTGCGACGAGCTGCCAACGTGGGGCCACGTTTCCCGGGCTTGTTTCTTCAAAGACGCAAGGCCCTAAGGACTTCCTTGGGGGAAAAACCGCCTCGGAAAAGCTACCGTGAAAACGGTAGGCGCTCGTATGGTTTTATGACGCCTTGGCGACGAGAGCCTCGACGACATCGAGGATCTTTTGCTGCTGAGAACGGGGCAACCCTCGCGCGGTTTTTTGTCGATGAAGCGCAAAGCCCAGGGCGGCGACCTGGTGGGCCGCTGTCCGTTCCACGATGATCACGATCCTTCACCACCTGTTCTTCCAATACTCAGTCCGCTGCTCCTTGATCCATTGTTCAAAGGACGTCTGCGCTGCTGACGCTACGTCCTCGACCAAATCACCAGGAATAATGGCGTTCTTGGCGACCTTCGTCACACCGCCTTCGGCATAATCGGCAGCTGCCGGGAATCCATCCTTTTTGAGGACATCGGCGGCACCGGCTGTGGGTGCCAGAAAGACGCCTGTCTTGCCCGCCGACTCGATCATACCTTGCACGGCCTTGAGGGTCGTGGTCTTGCCGGTGCCAGCGAGGCCACTAATGCCGGTGATCCGATCGAGTGAAAACGCCACGTGCGCGACGGCGGCGCGTTGATCGGCCGACAAATGCACCGGCGCCTCAAACCGAGGCGCGAGCGGAGCGACGGAGCCCACGCCCTGGTTTACGGTGCGCAGAAGCGTTTGTTCGCTCTCTAAAATGGCGCGGGTGGATACCTCGGCTTTGCTGCCGTGGCCTACGCGAACGAACTCGCGGCTCTCTTCGATCGTGCGCTTAAGGTCCGGCAGATCCACTTGGCCCAATCCCTTGACGAGCGCGGCCTCGAGGAGCGTGTGCACCGGGGCGACCGAATGGCGGGAAAAGACGTGCTCTTTTGCGTACTGCAGTGCCTCGCCCAAGTGCACGTGTTCTTCCGGTTCCCGCGGAATCCCACGTGCGGCAGCGACAACTTTTTTTAAGGAGCGGTGCTCGAAGAAACTCAGCTCCCCAAGCTGCTGAGCGCGGACGGCTTCATCGGACGCGTCCTTGAGTTTACTCGGGCGCGACTTGTGGACGAGGTGGCTAATCTCGTCGTGCGTGAGCTTGCGGTTAAGCTGCTTCTCTTCGCGAGCGATGGCGCGGTCACGCTGCTGAGAGCGTTTGGAAATCTAGGCTGCTCCTGGTCTGTCTTCGGGAAAGTCGTTTCTATGAACTGGTGGAGGTCGTGCGATGATAGAAGGGAGACGGGGCGCTCTCCCCCGAAATAGTTTTGAAAGCGGGCCATTTCTTTGCCGATACTCTCGTACTGGCGGGCACTAAGAGTCGGTTTTTCGGCCAACACTTCACGTTCTCGATCCTCGAGGTATGTCATCACTGCCTCGTGAAGCGTCTTCCCGCTAGCGATTGGAGCTTGGAATTCGTGATAGTGCCGGAGAAGGGTCGTGATTCCGGATTCGCCAGCCTTCACACTAAGTGTCTTCAGAACACCCGCGAGTTCGGCAATGTTCTCACCGTGCGTTGCGGGAGCAAAGACCGCATGAAAGCGCTCAAGATCAAGCAGGTTCGATTCCGGCGATCGTTTGCCGAGCAAGGCAAACACAGTCTCGGCTTGGCGGACCTGTTCATTCGTTAAGTGCGTTCTGACGGGAGACTTGTTAGGATCTCTGCCGAAGAGCACTTGGTTCTGCTGGTCGCGAAAGTCTTCCGCTTCGGAACGCGTGGCGAACTGCCGGCGCACCTGACGCCCCGACAATGTGCCGGTCACCAGCCATGACACGTTGCCACTCTTCAACTCGAGTTCGGAGACTTTGAAGCCGCGAGAAGCCATGGCTGATAAACTGATAAAAATTTATCGGCCGGTGCAACCCTCATCGGGTGCCGAAGCTTCGCGCAATAAAAAACCCACTGTAGTGTAGGCGCTTACAGTGGGTTCTCAAATGGTGGAGGTGGCGGGAGTTGAACCCGCGTGCCCCTGGCCTTCATGCGCCGCGTCTACCGTTATAGAGGGATTTTAATCTCGTCCGGGTTACGCGATCCCACGCGCTTAACCCCAGACCAACTCCCGGATGAAGATACAGCGTGCTGACCGCGAGTCGCTCTTCACGCTATGCCTGCTGTCGTCGTTCGCGTCACCTAGCAGGTGTCAGTGGGCGAACGTGGCTACAAACTTAGGCAGCCAGGGGCATTTCTTCGTAATTGCCTGTTATTTTTTGAAGGGGGATTTACGAGGCCAACCTTCATCCTCGAACGGCAACGGCGCGCTCCAACCAAGGGTCGAATCCAGAACACCCCCAAAAGGGAAAAAAGCACGCAGGGCTTCGGTTCGTGAATCGCCGCGGCTGCCGCGGTCGCGCTTCACTCAAAGAACAAGAGGGAAACGGTGCCATGGATTCGCAGAAGCGCAAGGGCTCAGTGCAATCTCACGTGCAGGCGCTTGGCCGGGGATCGGTCACCCCTGTCCGCGATTGCCTGGCCGGCGGCGCGGCCGCGCTTCAGGCGGGGGGACCACGCGTGGCCGGTATCCGCGCTCAGCGCAGGTGCACGCGACGCACCAAGGCCCAACCGCTTTGGCGGTCGCGCAGGCGAACGGTCAGGGCCGTGGGCGACTGCGCCGACCTGGGGAGGGGGAATTCGAGGCGATGGCCGCTCGCTCCCAGCCAGCTGTCGTCGCGGTGGCCCGTGGCTGCTGCCTGCCCGTCCTGCTGGAGCGTCCACCGCAGCCGCGCCGCCCACTGCGGGGCGTGCTCCGGCCTGGACGCAGTGAGGGGGCGGCGCAGGCCCACCCAGAGCGAGGCGCGCACCTCCGGTGCCGTATCCAGGGTGAGGATGCCGGCGCGGTCGGTTTGAAGCCGGGCCAGGATGGCGCCGTGGGCGCCGTGCAGTGTCCATGCGCTGGATACGGGGGCAACTTGACCGTGCCAGCCGAGTTCGGCCCGTGCACCCAGGCACCGTGCCGTCACACCGTCGGCTGCCGCATGGGACCAGCGCAGTGCTCCCGCCCGAAGGAGGGCCGCATCGACGTCCAGGATCACGCCGGCCTGCGTCATCGGGAGTTGAAACAATTCGGGCAGGCGTGAGGTCGCCTCTGCCTGCGCATCGTGGAGCAGGGCGCGCGTCGTGTCACCGCTGCTCCGCGGTACCGGCGCGGTGGGTACGATCACGTCGACCTCCAGGCGAGGATGCCAGGTCTCCATCCGCAGGGTGACGCTGTACCCCAGGCCGGGAGGGGCGCTTCCGTGCTCCGCGCTCAGGGTCCCGGGCATTGTCGGGTGGGCATCGGCGCGCGGCGCCCGTTTGGCGGGACGTCGGGAAGTCGCGGCCGCATCCGGTGAGACGCGACCGCCGGCAGGTCCGGCGCTCGAGGCGCGTGGGGTACGTCGGGTTCCTTCGCGCGCAAGATCGGACGAACGAGGGGGCGCGTCCTCAGTTGAGGCCTCGTCATCCTGACGTTCATCGACAGGATCAGCAGACTCCTCGACCGGGTCGGACCTTTCCTCGTCGGACAACGCTTCTTCCGGCGCTTCGCGATCGCTCGGCTCATCTTCCCGGTCTGGACGCTCCACCAAGGGGTCGTCGTGTTCGGGCGGACCCTCGGGAGCCGAAGGATCGGCCGAGAGCGATGCGGGTTCAGTCTCCCCGTGATCCGACGTATCCGTGGCGGCCGTGTCAGCGGTGTCGGTCGCCGCCCGCGTCTCTTCCTTCGCCGTGGCCTTGCCGTCGGAGACCGCCCGGCGCGCCGCCCTTTCCGCGCGTGCGTCGGCGTCCAGCAGGATGTCGGTGTCGTCTGGATCGTCGGTCTCGGCCGCATCGGCCGCCTTCGAATCCAACGCCGGCTGCCGCGGCACCTGCGTGGGCAGGGGAGAGGTATGCCGCCGGGGGGGCCGGGGTTTCGACTCACCGGCAGGTTGGGAGGTTGTAATCGTGCCCTTGTCCCCCGCGTGAGCTGCGTTGGCGCGGGAAGCACCCGGCGAGCCGACAACTGCGGCGGTTTGCCCCGCAGCGCTCCCGGCCTCGGCAGCGCCTGCCGGCTCGGGCGTCGTTGCCCCGCTGGGCAGGCCTGCGGGGGGGCCTCCTGGCTCACCGCCGGCAGCCTCGGGCGTCCATCCTTCGCCATCAACCGCGCCGGGCGCAGTCGCCACCGGTGCGGCCGCGGCCGCAACCAGAGGCGCGGAAGAGAGGCTGGTGCGGCTGGCGAAGTCCGAGGGAGAAGCTGGCTCCGATCCCAGGCGCGGGCGGTCGACCGCTGCGCCGAGATTGATGCCCGGGTCGGACCTTTCCGAACCGTCTGTGCGTTCGACCGAGGGCGCCGCGGACGCCGGTGGAGCGTAGGCGACGAAGTTGCTCGGTCGGATTGCAGCGGGTGGCGGAGCCCTCCGGGCGAACCACGCCATCGCACCGCCAGCGATACCGACGGCAAGCAGCAGCAGAAGCAGGAGCAAGCGGCGCGCACGGCGGCGCCCTGGGTGGGTGTCGACGATCGGAGGCGGCGACACCGTTGGCGGCGTGAACGGCGCGGGAGGCGCAACCGTGGTGTCGACGGATGCAGTCTCCTCGTCAGGTGCGTCGATCAAGGCATGGCTGCGCAGTTCGATGCCGCGGACGGACTCCTGCTCCACTCGGACCGTGACGCCCTTGACGGAGAAAGGAACGTGCTCCGAGAGCACGCGGACCCGGTAGCTGCCGGGCCCAATATCCGGAAAGGCGAAATGACCTTCCGAGCCGGACTCGGTCCGGGCGAGCGTCAGACCGCGGCTGTTTTCCAGGGCGACCATGAAGCGCGCAGCAGGTTTGTCGGCGGCGAACACGGTGCCGCTGATCTCGCACTGCTGTGCGGACGGATCCTGCGGCGGCGCCGGAATGTCGGCGCCCCAGCTGTGAAGGCGAAGTCCGGTTTCTGTCACGGCGACATAAGCGGCCAGGTCGGCATCGGACTTGGCCACGAGGCCGGCGACGACCTCGGCTGCACGGGCACAGACCTGCCGCACCACGGCCTCGCTGGTCGCGCGCGCCACCGTCTCGTCCACGCTGCCCAGAGGATCCTCCGAGAAACCGGCGGCTGACTCCTGCAGTCGCCGGCGGAGGGTGGCGAGGTCCTGGGCGCCGGGCTCGCGTTTCTCGGTCGGCTGTCGCCAGATCCAGGATACGCTGGCGCCGTCGCTCCGCCGCTGCGGCGCCAGCCAGACCCCGCGAAAGTGTGGGCTCAGCAGGGGCCAGAAGGTGTGCAGGGGATGGGCGCCGACAGCAGCGACCGCACCCGGGTGGGAGCCATAACGAATTTCAGCAACCTGGCGGGGACCGGCCTGCCGGCTGTTCACGGCTCTTCCTCCAGCTCTGGCCTCGGGAGGGCAAGGAGTGTCCAGCGGTACTGTTCCCCGGCCTTAAACGCGGAGTGTATCCTGCGCGAGTGAGGCGGCTCGCCGTCGGATGCCAAAAGGGTCTGGTCAAAGGCATAGGTACCTTCCCTGAGTTCGATCTGCCGTGTTTCGCCCGGACCGATCTGGTAATGGGCGGTCCCTCCGTCGCGGGCGGACGTGGTGCGCACCGTCCAGCTGCGGGCCATGGGATTGATGATCTCGAGGGAGGCGGGCGGCGCGGGTGCGGCCGGCGGGGTCGACCGCAGGAAAAGCCAACAGGCGAGCAGCAGCAGCAGCACGACGGCGGCGGCGAGGGACTGGCGGATACGCTGCGGTCGAGCGGTGGTGCTCACGGCAGGCGGTGGTCCGCGCCGAACCCTGAAGCTCCGGCGTGGGAGGCTCGGTGAAGCAGGAGGAAAGCGCGCGCGTCCACGCCATCTCATCGGCCCAAGGCTGCGCGGATTTAGGGCGATTCCTGCCGACCGTTGTGCAGGTCCGGTTCGCCTCGGCGCTCGCCGGCCGCCGCTGGCAGGTCCTGCCAGGGTGGCGCCCCCGTTTTGGCGAGCTGGAGGCGCGGCGATTGAACGAAAAGAGGCTGCAACTTTTGGCGCGCAGCCGGGTTTTTCAGGCATGAAGACGTTCCTCAAGGTTCTGTTGGTATTCGCGATCGCCGCCCTCGTGATCCACCTTTGGCCGGTGGCGGCAGTGCCCCTCGCCCTGGGCGGGATGATTGCGCTGCTGATTGGCCTGGTGTTCGCGGGCGGGGTGGCGGTGGTTGGAGGCGTATTGCTCACTGTCGTGTGCGCGCTCGTCGGCGTCCTGATTGCACTGGCGGCGGCCTCCTCGCCGATCTGGCTTCCGATTCTGGCCATCGTCGGCCTGGTGGCCCTCTTGCGCCGAGGCTCGCGCACTGCGGCCTGAGAATCGGCTGGAGTTTGGAGCGGCGGCGTTGGTCAGATGGACCGATGCCGCCACGTTCTGAACCCTCCCGCGTTCTAGAATCACTCCGCTTTGCGGGGGTGAGCCGGGGAATGGTCAGGACCCTGCGGGGTTTCCGGAAGGGACAGCACACCCTGCCCGACGCCGTGAACAGTGCGACCACCGCCTTTCTCGGGAAACTCTGTGCGGCGGAGCTGGCAGAGGAGGCGGAGGCGCTTTTCCAGCAGGCCCGAGCGCTCCTTGCCTACAAACGGAAGGAGCTTTCTCTCGACCTCGGCGTCGGCACGGCGGTCCTTTCCGCGAAGGATTTTGTGTATGAGCTCGCTTACGCGCTGGTGGAGGCGGACCCCTCGGAGTATGCGGTGACGCGTACGCTGCACGGCGTGCGTTCGGCTGATTTCCTTGCCCTTCCTGCGACGGACACCCTTTTCGACGGGCGCTTCACCGACGTGGTGTTTGGGCTGCGCAAAGGTGCCCCGGTGGAGCAGGTGATCGACGCGGTGGAGGGTCTGGATGAGACCGGGCTAAAGGTCGATTACCCCTCGGACTGCGCTTCGTGTCTGTTGACGGTGCCAGACGTGGAGGCCGAGGTGCGTTACGACGGCCAGAGCCTGGCGATGGCGTTCCCACGGGCGGCGGCGCCCAGCGTCCTGTGGCAGGATTTTCTGCGGCTGCGGCATGCCTTTGCCCTGACGAAGGAGACGACCTTGGCGGGTCTGGTGGTGTAGGCTGCCTTTCCCGGTTGTGCCGGGCGGGCGGGCGGCTGCGGGCGCAAAAAAGGCGCCCGGGACGGGGCGCCTCGAGAAGGGGAAACTACGCGTGGAGATTAACCGAGGAGCTCGGCGACCAGCGCCTTCTCTTCCTTCAGCTCGTTCTCCGTGGCGATGATCTTGGACTTGCTGAACTCGTTGAGCGCGACGCCCTGGACGATGGACCAGTCCTTGCCGTTGCTGCGGATCGGGAAGGAGTAGATCAGGCCCTTCTCAATGCCGTAGCTGCCGTCGGAGCACACACCCACGCTGAAGCAGGTGCCGGCCGGGGTCGGGTTGACCAGGTTGCGCACCGTATCCACCACCGCATTTGCGGCGGAGGCGGCGGAGCTGAGGCCGCGGGCCTTGATGATGGCTGCGCCGCGCTGCTGGACGGTCGGGATGAAGGTGTCCTTGTACCAAGCGGCGTCGGTGATGACGGATGTCGCGGGTTTGCCCGAAATCTTCGCGTTGTCGTAATCCGGATACATGGTGGAGCTGTGATTGCCCCAGATGGCGAGGTTGCTGACCTCGGTCGTGTCGATGCCGGCCTTGAGGGCGAGCTGGGTGACGGCGCGGTTCTGGTCGAGCATCGTCATCGCGAACCAGCGATTGCTCGGGACCGACTTCGCGTTGTTCATCGCGATCAGGCAGTTCGTGTTGCAGGGGTTGCCCACCACCAGCACGCGGACGTCCGGAGCGGCGTTGGCGGCGATCGCCTTGCCCTGGCCGGTGAAGATCTTGCCGTTGATGCTGAGGAGGTCCTTGCGCTCCATGCCGGCCTTGCGCGGCACGGAACCGACCAGGAGGGCCCAGTTCACGCCCTTGAAACCCTCATCGAGGCTCGCGGTGGCGACGATCCCCTTCAGCTGGGGGAACGCGCAGTCCTGCAGCTCCATCACCACGCCCTGGAGGGCGGGCAGGGCGGGTTCGATCTCAATCAGGTGCAGGATGACGGGCTGGTCGGCGCCGAACATCGAGCCGGAGGCGATGCGAAAGAGGAGGGAGTAACCGATCTGGCCGGCGGCGCCGGTGACTGCGACACGGATGGGTGATTTCATAGGCGAAGAAACAGCTAACCACGAAAGACCGCCTGCGGACACGCAAGAAATGTTTTTCTTGGCGCAGAATTAGGCATATGCGGCGATGGTGGTGCCGGCGTTGTCGCTGGCCACGCCCTCATGCCCACCGCCAAAAAACCCACCCGCGCCCGCCGTGACGCCGACAAACAGAAACGGCGGGAGGACATCCTGGATGCGGCCGAGCGGGTGATCGCCAAGCTGGGCCTGAAGGCCGCCAACTACGGCAACATTGCGAAGCAGTCGCGCCTGAGCCGGACCCTGCTCTACGTTTATTTTCCCACCCGCGAGGACCTGATCTACGGCGTCTGCGAGCGCGCGCTCCACGCCCTGCAGGCGCGTTTTGAGGCGGTGGCGCGGCAGGAGAAGACCGGCCTGGACCAAGTGATTGGCATGGGCCGGGCCTACAAGGCGTTCTCGGAGGACCAGCCGCTGTATTTCCAGGTGATTTCCGAAATGGAAACAAAGCAGGTCGGGGCCGAGACGCTCAGCTCGGAAGTGGAGGGGGCGATGAATTGCGGACGCGCCGTGGTCGGCCGCGTGGCCACCGCGGTGGCCGCCGGGATCAAGGATGGTTCGATTGCGGCGGATGCGGGAGACCCGGTCCTCACGGCGCTTGCGATGTGGTCATTCACCCACGGCCTGATCCAGGTCTCGCACCGCAAGGGGGCGATGTTGCAGCACAAGTTCAGCGTCAGCGCCGAACACCTGGTCGAGCATGGCTTCCGCACCCTTCGGGCCTCCCTCGCCAGCCCACGCTCCCGGCGCACCTGACTGGCACTTTCGCCGGCGCAGCACTGGTTAGTTGACAGTGTGTCAATTGACTGATGCTCCTGCTGGGCATGAGGTGCGTGCTCAAGTTCATGTGGGCGGGGGTGTTGGCGGTGGGGGTGCTGGAGGCGGCGCCCTGGCCGGCCCGGCCGGCGGCGGTGGAGCAGTTGGTGATTGAGGCCTTTGCGGGCAACCTCGCCCTGCGCGGCGAGACCCTGGGGGTGGAGCAGGCACTCGAGCAGCTGCGCCAGGCGGAGGGCCGCTGGCAGCCGCGGCTCGACCTGATTGCGCGCTTCAGCCGCGCGGAGGGCGGTCGCACGATCGACATCCCGATTGGTGATCTGCTCAACCCCGTGTATTCGACCTTGAACGACATGCTGGCCGCCCAGGGCCGCCCGGCCGGGTTTCCGTCCGTATCCAACCAGTCCATTCCGCTGCTGCGGGAGCGGGAGCAGGAAACCAAGCTCCGCCTCCTGCAGCCGGTCTTCCGTCCCGAGATCACCCACGGGACGCGGGCGAGGCGTGCCGGCTGGGAGAGCCGCACGAGCCAGCTGGCCGCCTTCAAGCGGGAGCTCCGTTTCCTGGTGGAGAGCGCGTGGTACCGGCACCAGCAGGCGGATTCGGCGGTGCGGATCCTGGAATCCGCCCGTGCCTTGACCGGGGAAGCGTTGCGGACCAACCGCCTGCTCTTCGAGGCGGACAAGATCACCGAGGACCGCGTCCTCCGCGCGGAGGCGGAGGACCTTGCGGTCGAACAGCAGATCGCGGAGGCGCGGCGGGATCGAAACAGCGCGCGCGCCCACCTGAATTTCCTCCTCAACCGCCCGCTCTCCCGCGCGGTGCCCGTGATCGATCCGGAGGGGTTGCGCGATGCCATCGCCCATACACCCACGCTACTGGGAGGCGACGCCGTGGACGCCGGAGGCCGTGAAGAGATCCGTGCCCTGGAACAGGCAGTGGCTGCATTGGGGGAAGCGGAGGCGGTCGAAAAAAGCAGGCGACTTCCCACCCTCAGCCTGGCCATCGAGGGCGGGATCCAGGGCGAGGATTACCGGACCGGCGCCGGCAACGACTTTGTGGTGGGTTCACTGGTGGCGGAGGCCAACCTCTGGGACGGACGCGAACGCCGAAGCGCGGTGCGGATCGCACGGCTGGAGCGGCGCCGCCTGGAACTGAAACTGCAGGAAACGCGCGACCAGTTGGCGGTGGAGGTGGAGCGGGCCCGCGATGACCTCGGGGCCGCGCTGTCCAGCCTGGCAGCGGCGGAGCGTCGTCGGGATGCCTCGGCGCGGGCGTTCGAGCTGGTGCGGGCGCGGGAACAGGAGGGCCTTGCCACCCAGCTGACCTTCCTCGACGCGCGCAACGCGCTCACCCTCGCGGAACTCAACCAGGCCATCACCCAGAGCCGCGTGCTGATCGCCGCAGCCGCCCTTGACCGCACCGCCGCCCTGTCACCGCTTCCTTGATACTCACCGCCATGCGCACCGCCCTTCCCCCCTACCTTGTCCTCGTCTGGCTGGCCCTGGCGGCCGGATGCTCCAAACCCACGGCGCCTCAGAACGGGCCGCGCCCCGTGGTGGTGGCGCTCGCGCCGGTGGTGTACTCCACCGATGCTGTTCCCGTGCGCGTCGCCGGCGTGATCAGCCGCGGAGCGGAGGCCGACCTCTCCTTCAAAATCGCCGGCATCATTGAGGAGATCCGTGTCCGGGCCGGCGACCGGGTGAAGGGTGGTGAGGTCCTGGCGCGGTTGCGGCAGGACGAGATCGAGGCCCAGGTGGTGCAGGCGCGCAGCGCTTTGGACAAAGCGACGCGGGATCTGGAGCGGGTGGAAAAGCTGCGGGCCGGCAATGTCGCCACCAAGGAAAATGCCCAGGACGCAGCGACGGCGGTGGAAGTGGCCGCCGCGGGGCTGCGCGTGGCGGAGTTCAACCGCCAGCATGCCGTCATCAGCGCGCCCGGCGACGGGCGTGTCCTGCGGCGTTCCGCCGAACCGAACGAGCTGGTGGCGCCCGGCCGGCCCATCCTCACCTTTGGCTCCGATACCGAGGGCTGGCTGGTGCGCGCTGGGCTTTCAGAGAGGGACCTTGCCCGGGTGCAGGTGGGTGACTCCGCGCTCGTGATTGACGAGGAGGTAGGAAGCCGGCCGGTGGCGGGTAAAGTCCGGCACATCTCCGAGGCGACCGATCCGGCGACGCGGACCACGGAGATCGAGATCAAACTCGACGAGGCCGTGCCCGGCACGCGTTCGGGTTATGTCGTTGCGGTTCAACTACAGCCGCAGCCCGTGCCGGAACGGCCGGTGGTGCCCCCGGCCGCGCTGGTCGAGGGGGCGGAGCGCAAGGCTTTCCTCTTCCTGCTCGAGCCCGGCCGCGACACCGTGCGGCGCCTGGCGGTGGACATCACCGCGGTCGAGGGCGACCGCGTCTTCCTATCCACGATGCTGCCGCGCGACGCCCGGATCGTCACCGCGGGAGCGGAGTACCTGCGGGATGGGGCGACGGTGGAGGAGGCGAAGGGCGGGTCATGAAGCTGACGTCGTATGCGGTCCGCAATTTCCCGTTCACGCTGGTCCTTTTTGCCTGCGTCGCCGCCCTCGGTATCCATTCCTACCTGCGGATGCCCCGGAGCGAGGACCCGTCGCTCCGCATCCCGTCCTTCAACATTGTCGTGGTGTATCCGGGCACCAATCCCATCGAGATGGAGCGGCTGGTGGCGCGCCCGCTGGAGGACCGGATCAAGGAGCTCGATGACGTGCACCGGATCAACACCTCCGTCCGCGAAGGTGTGGTGGTGATCGGCCTGGACTTCTTCTACGGGACCGATCCGGACAAGAAGTACGACGAGGTCATCCGGCAGATCAACCTCGAGCGACCCAACCTGCCGGCCGAGATCTTCAGCCTGGAGGTGCTGAAGTTCCAGACCTCTGATGTCGCGCTCATGCAGGTGGCACTGGTCTCCCCCGACGCCAGCTATGCGCGGCTGCAGGACCTGGCGGAAGCGTTGCGGAAGCGCTTCGAGCGCGTGCCCGGTATCCGGCGTTCGGATCGCCATGCCTTCCCGCAGAAGCAGGTGCGGATCTCGCTCGACGTGGACAAAGTCGCGCGGATGAAACTGCCCCTGGCGGCGGTTATCGGCGCGATCCAGGGCGCCAATGTCTCCGTGCCAGGCGGCGCAGTCGAAATCGGGTCGCGGCGCCTCAATGTGAAGACCACCGGCAGCTACACGTCGGTGGACGAGGTCCGGGATACGCCGGTGACGGTCTCAAAGAATGCAGTGGTGTACCTTCGCGACCTCGCGGAGATCGACTGGGCGTATGAGGATCTCGAGGACTTCGGGCGCTTCAACGGCGAGCGGGCGGTGTTTGTCACCGCCAAGCCGCGCGCCGGTATCAATGTCTTCGATGCGCGCGACGGGCTCAGGGCCGAGCTGGCTGCCTTCCGCGAAACCCTGTCCGGTGACGTTCGCCTGGAAGCGGCGTTCGACCAGACGGAAAACGTGCGCCAGCGCCTCGGCCGGCTGGAGATGGATTTTCTCATCGCCTTCGCCCTCGTCCTGGTGACGGTGCTGCCGCTCGGGCTGCGCGCCTCCGTCCTGGTCCTGGTCTCGATTCCGCTCTCCCTCGCGATGGGTCTCACCCTGCTGTACTACACGGGCTTCGGCCTGAACCAGTTGAGCATTGTCGGCCTGGTGATCGCGCTCGGCCTACTGGTGGATGATTCAATCGTGGTGGTGGAGAACATCGCACGTTTCCGCCGCCAGGGGGTGGCACCGGTTCAGGCCGCGATCGAGGCCACGGGGCAGATCACGGTGGCGGTGGTCGGCACCACCGCCACGCTTCTTTTCGCGTTCCTTCCCCTGATGATGCTTCCCGGTGGACCAGGTGAGTTCATCCGCTCGATGCCGGTGGCGGTGGTTTACACCGTCCTGTGCTCGATGGTGGTGGCCCTGACGATCATCCCGTTCCTGGCCAGCCGGGTGTTGACCGGGCGTGAGGACCCGGAGGGAAACTGGTTGCTGCGCCGGCTGCAGGGCGTGATCGAGCACAGTTACCGCCCGCTCCTGCATTGGTGCATGGGGCACCGCGTCCTCACCCTCGCGGTGGCGGCGGTGCTTTTCGGCTGCAGCTTGCTGCTCCTGAAACCGATCGGGTTCAGTCTTTTCCCGAAGGCCGGCACCAGCCAGTTCCTGATCAAGATCGAGGCCGAGGAGGGAGCGAGCATCGCCGCCACCGACCAGTTGGCGCGGCGGATCGAGGCGGAACTTGGGGCGATGGAGGAAGTGGACTGGTATTTTACCAGTGTCGGTCGGGGAAATCCGCACGTGTATTACAACGAGGTGCCGCTCGGCCAGAAAGCGAACACCGGGGAGGTGTTTGTCGGGCTGCACCGATTCGACCCCGACGCGACGCCGCGGGCGCTTGAGGCATTGCGCCAGCGTCTGCGCCGAATCCCTGGGGCCCGCATCGTGGTGAAGGAATTTGAGAACGGGCCTCCCATCGAGGCGCCGATCGCCGTCCGCTTTTTCTCCGACAACCTCGACGAACTCGCCGCCATGGCGGCGGAGGGAGAGGCCGTCCTCCGGAGAATCGAGGGCACACGTGATGTGAACAATCCGCTGCGCGTGCAGCGCACGGATCTCAAGGTGACGGTGAATCGGCCGATGGCGGCCCTGCTGGGCATCCCCGAGGTGGAGATCGAGCGTTCCGTCCGACTGGCCTTCGCCGGCCTCAACGTCGCGCGTTTTCGCGAGGCCGACGGTGACGAATACAATGTCCAGCTGGCACTTCCGCGCGGCGACCGCGCCACGCTTGAGAACTGGTCCCGCATCCAGGTGATGACAAAGTCGGGCGCCTACGTGCCGGTGAGCCAGGTCGCCTCGCTCGATCTCGTATCCGCCCCGCCCATCATCAAACGCTACAACCGGGAGCGATCCACCACGGTGGCGGCTTTTGTCTCCGACGGCTTTAACGTCGACCGTCTCACGCGGGAGGTCGGGGCGGAGCTGGACAAAAGAACATGGCCCGCCGGCAGCCGCTGGGAATTTGGTGGCGAGGTCGAAAGTCGCCGCGAGAGTTTCGGGGGGATCGGAGGCGCAGTGCTGATCGCGGTGTTCGGCATCCTTGCCGTCCTGGTCCTCGAATTCGGCAGTTTCCGCGGCACGCTGATCGTCGCCTCGGTCGTGCCCCTCGGGGTGATTGGCGGACTCTGCGGGCTCTTCCTCACCGGGTATTCCCTTTCGTTCACCGCTTCGATCGGCTTCGTCGCGCTGATCGGCATCGAGATCAAAAACTCGATCCTGCTGGTGGACTTCACCAACCAGCTCCGCGAGCGCGGTGTCCCGCTACGGGAGGCGATCGAGCGCGCGGGCGAGATCCGCTTCCTGCCCGTGGTGTTGACCACCTTCACCGCGGTGGGGGCCCTGATGCCGCTGGCCCTGCAGGGCTCCGGGCTCTACTCGCCGCTGGCGATCGTCATCATCGGTGGACTGATCAGTTCACTGCTGCTTTCGCGTTTGGTGACGCCGGTGATGTACAGCCTGCTCCCGCCGCCGCAAAGAGGACCCGTTTGAACCACGGATGGACACGGATGCACACGGATTCGGGCGGGATTTAACCACGAATGGACACGAACGGACACGAATGGGAGAGGGGAATTCGAACCCGGTCTTGGTTCTTGTCGTAATGAAGCAACCACGGATTAACACGGAGAGACACGAATTCGGCAGGTCTTAACCACGCATGGGCACGAATTGGGGGAAGACGATTCGGGTCCGGTCGTGGTTCTTGTAGTAAAAAACCAACCACGGATTAACACGGAGGGACACGGATCCGGAAGGGAGCAGCTCGTATCCGTGTGGATCGGTGGTTAGGAAGGTAACCATCAATGGACCGCGACGGCTCTTTCCCAATTCGTGTGAATTCGTGTCCATTCGCGGTTTTTTGTATGAAAAAAAGAGCCACCGGTGGATACAGGTTCGGACAGCCGGAGGGTGGACCGAATCCGTGTGGATCCGTGTCCATCCGTGGTGAAAACCGATTGGAGGGACCGCCGGACGACCCGGCGGCCGGATAATCACGAATCACGAATTACGAACCCAAAGCCGCGGTCACGCACTCCGCGGGAAGCGGGGGGCCAGGGCGGCGTGGACCTCGCGGACGAGGTTTTCTGTCGTGGACCAATCGATGCAACCGTCGGTGATGGAGACACCGTAGGCCAGTTTCTCACGCGGTTGGGGGAAGGGCTGGCTGCCGGCGGAGAGGTTGCTCTCGATCATCGCCCCCATGATGGAGGTGTTGCCGGCGGTGATCTGCTGCAGCAGCTCGCGCATGACATCGGGCTGGCGCTCGGGACGCTTGGCGGAGTTGTCGTGGCTGCAGTCCACCAGGATGGACTTGGGCAGGCCGGCTTTGGCGAGGAGCTGCTCGGCTTGGATGATGTGGGCGGGACTGTAATTGGCACCGACTGAGCCGCCGCGGAGCACCACGTGGCAGCTCGGGTTGCCGCGCGTGACGATAGCGGAGGCCGCGCCGTCGAGGTTGATGCCCAGGAACGTGTGGGGCTGCGCGGCTGCCTTGATCGCATTGATCGCAGTCTGGATGCTGCCGTCGGTGCCGTTCTTGAAGCCGAGCGGCATGGAGAGCCCCGAGGCCATCTGGCGGTGCGTCTGCGACTCGGCGGTGCGCGCGCCGATGGCGGACCAGCAAATCAGGTCGGCGATGTACTGGGGAGTGATCGGGTCGAGCAGCTCGGTGGCTGTGGGCAGGCCCAGGTCCAGCACCTCGCGCAGGAATGTCCGGGCGGTGCGGATGCCCGTGGCAATGTCGTGAGAACCGTCCAGATGTGGGTCCATGATCAGGCCCTTCCAGCCGACGGTCGTCCGGGGTTTTTCAAAATACACCCGCATCACGATCAGTACCCGGTCCGCGACCTCACGCGAAAGGGCCGCAAGCCGCCGGGCATAGTCGGCGCCGGCGGCGGTGTCGTGGATCGAGCAGGGTCCAATCACCAAGAGGAAGCGTTTGTCGTCGGTGAAGATCAGACGCTGGATCTCGGCGCGGGAGCGGGCGATAAACTCCGACTGCGGCTCTGTCTTGGGCAGCTCGCGCAGCAGGTCTGCCGGAGAGGGGAGGGCACGCGTCTCGACTACATTGATGTCGGAGGTCTTCTGCATGGAAGGTTCACCGTGGTGGATCTCGCCGGGGCGTGGCAAGCGCTCAGGCACAGGCGCCATGGACGGAAGCGGAAAGGCGGCACCGAGCCTCGGTTCAACGAGGGCGAAGTTGTCACACCGGCAAGGGCGGGTGAGGATCAAAACGTGGAATCTTCGATTCCAGAAAAGAAGTTGGCCGGTCGCCTACCCCTAAGCGACCGGCCATTTGCTTTCTTAGTTACCCCAAAACTCCCGCTAAGCGGGAGAAGTGAGAAAGTGATGAGGGGAACAGTGCGTGGTCGGGGGGCTGGGTCAATAAAAACTTCCGATAAACTCATGGTCCCTATTCCAATTGTGGGTAAATCAGCTACTTAACTCATCAAATGTGCCCGTCGTCGTCCTCCCTCGTGTATCGTTTTTCCCCCGCCGCCGTGCTTCGGATTGAAGGTGAGGACGCGTTAGCATTTCTCCAGGGCCAATTTACACAAGAATTACGCCATCCCATCGGCCCTTTGGCGGCGTACGGACTGTGGCTGAACCAGAAGGGGCGGGTTTTGGGCGACAGCGTGGCCCTGCGGGCGGGCCCGGTCTGGCGTCTTTTCAGTGAGGGTACGGCAGGGTCCGTCCTCAGGGAGCGGCTGGAGGCGTATATCATCGCGGACGACGTGACGGTGGAGGAGGAGACCGACGCGTGGGCGGCGGTGACGTTTGTCGGCCCTGCACTGGAGGCTGCGGCCACGGAAGCGGGCTCTGCTTTGCCCCCGGCCGGGATGCACCTCGCGGTTGAGGGAGGCTTCCTGTTCCGGAGTCGGATGGCCGGCCCTGACGGCTGGACGTTGCTCCTGCCTCGCGACGCGGGGGAGCCCCGCTGGCTCGCGGACCAGCCGGACGCTGCTTTTGCCGATCTCGCTCGCCGGCGGATCCGCAGCGGCTGGCCCGCCGTGCCGTCGGAACTCGGACTGCAGGATCTCCCCAATGAGGGCGGCCTCGAGGAGAGCGCGATCTCTTATACGAAGGGCTGTTATCTGGGGCAGGAGGTGATGGCGCGGCTCAAGTCCATGGGGCAAGTGCGTCGCAAACTTCGCGCCGTCGGAGGCGCGGTGGCTGTCCCTGCAGTGTTGCCTGCACCTCTGTTTTCCAACGGCAAGCGTGTGGGCGAACTGCGTTCCGCGGTTCCCCTGGAAGGTGCGGCGGGTTTTATCGGCATGGCGATGCTGACGCTCCTCGGTCTGGATCCGACACAACCCCTGGCACTGGAGGCCGAGGGTGGCGATGTGGTGCGGTTGCTCGCCACCGAGGAGGGCGCCCCGTGACCGAACACGATCAATTGACGGCGCTGTGTGAGCAGATGGGAGCATCGCGGCCCCAGGCGGAGGTGATGGCCCGGCAGCTGGCGAAGCGAGCCGACCAACTCGCGGAGCAGCGCGGGGTGACCCGCGTTGAAGCGATGGCGCATCTCTTGCAGGTGTTGATGCGCGGACGAAATGGAGAAGGGCCGGATGAATCCGGTGCGGGCTCGCGCTCCGCGGGACCCTAGGCGTGGATACCGTGCGGTGGGGTGCGGCTCCGGGTTGGACAAGTGGGCTTAGCCGGTTTTCGCTGCGTCTCCCCCGCATGAAAGACTCGTTGCTCACCCGTTTCCAAGAAACCTTCGGACGTGCCCCGGAATTTGTATCCCAGGCCCCTGGCCGGATCGAATTCATCGGCAATCACACCGACTACAATGGGGGCACCGTGCTTGGCGCCTCGATCGACCGCGGCGTCTGGGTGGGGCTCGCGCGCCGGACGGACGGACAGCGTCGCTTCTACAGCGATTTTGCCGGGCGGATCACCAGCGTCCCCGCCTCCGCGCCGGTCAAGCAGTCCGGGACGGCCAGCTGGCTCAACTATCCGCTCGGCGTCCTCGCCGCCTTCCCTGTATTCGGGCTTCGGGTACCCGAGGGCTTCGACTTTCTCGCCGTCTCCAACCTGCCCACCGGTGCGGGCCTGAGCAGCTCCGCCGCGCTCGAACTGGCGTCGGCCCTGGTATTCCTGCGTGCGACCGACCAGGACCCTTCCCGCGAGACGGTGGTGAAGATCGGCAAGCATGCGGAGAACCACTTCGTCGGGGTGCCGTGCGGCATCCTGGACCAGGGTGTTTCCGGCTTTGGAAAGAAAGACCATCTGGTCTTCATCGATTGCCAGGGCCCGCGTTTTGCAACCGTGCCCCTGCCGCCCGAGGCCCACTTCTGGATCTTCAACACCCACACCAAACACGCACTGGTGGACGGCCTGTATGCGGCCCGCCATCGCGAGTGCATGGAGGCGGCCAAGGCCCTGGGGGTGGATCTGCTGGTCAAGGCGGACCTCCCCAGGCTCGATGCTGCCCGCGGCACCCTCTCCGAGGTGGCCTACAAGCGAGCCCGCCATGTGATCGAGGAAATCGAGCGGGTGGACCAGTCGCAGGAAGCGTTGCGGGTGGGGGACCTTTGCCGGGTGGGCCAGCTCCTCACCCTCTCGCATCGCAGCTCCCAGCGGCAGTTCGAGAATAGTACGGAAGAGCTGGATACACTGGTCGATCTCCTGAGCGCCGCCCCCAATGTCTACGGGGCCCGGCTGACGGGTGGGGGATTTGGCGGAGCGGTGATGGCCATGGCGACCCCGGCCTTTGGCGAGACGGAGGCTGCCTCGGTCCGCCGCGCTTACGCCGCCCGCCACGGGGCCGAGCCCGAGGTCCTGCACTGCCAGACGGGCGACGGCGCGTCGATTCTGGTGGGCTGAGTTCCACGCGGCGTGAGGGCCCGCCGCCTACATCCGAGCCGCGACGGCTACAGCATCGCGGCGATTTCGCCGAAGTAGGCGTTCACCCACTGGTGCAGGTAGAGAAAATGCAGGAGACCCGCGGCGGCGAGGCTGGGTCCGAAGGGAATCTGGGTTTTCATTCCCAGTTCCTGCGGCCCCTCGCCCTCCTCCATCGCCTTCACTTCGATTTTCTTTCCGGACGCCAGCTGCCAGACGTACGCGGCGGCGAACCAGAGGCTGCCCAGGATGGCTCCCCCAAAAAGCGAGGTGAGGGTGCCTTCCCATCCGCAAAAGGCGCCGATGGCAGCCACCAGCT
Source organism: Verrucomicrobiota bacterium (assembly GCA_023428905.1). Classification (GTDB taxonomy): domain Bacteria; phylum Verrucomicrobiota; class Verrucomicrobiia; order Opitutales; family Opitutaceae; genus EW11. The sequence continues at coordinate 216,925 of JAEYWP010000008.1, read as the reverse complement.
TCACGTCGCCCAGCCCCATGCCCTCCTTCTTGAGGATGGCAAAGGCGAGTTCGCAGATCAGGTAGACAAGGCCGGCGCCGATCAGGAGTCCCTTCAGCGCGATGGTCAGCGAGCGCACCGAGGCCACCACCGCGATGTCGTCGTATTGGCCGTGCAGCGACGGGATAAAAAACGCCAGGACGAGCCCGGCCATGCCGAGCCAGAGGCTGAAAAGGTCGGGGATCTCGAAGGTATCCAGGTCGATGAAGGTGGCGCAGATCAACGCGCTGACAAAAAACATGCCGCAGAGCGCCTTCGCCGGCGGGAACGCCAGCCAGCATGCGAGGAAAAGCGCTCCGGTAAGGAACTCCACCAGCGGGTAGCGAAACGAGTACGGGCGCCCGCAGCAGCGCGCTTTTCCGCGGAGGATGAACCAGCTGAGGATGGGAATATTGTCGTGCCAGGCGATGGGCTTGCCGCAGGCGCAATGCGAGCCGGGGGTGACCACGGAGGCTTTCCGGGGAATGCGGTAGATGCAGACGTTCAGGAAGCTGCCCACCACCGCGCCGAAAATGAAGGCCACGCCGGGGAAAAACCAGGGGAACGAGGCTGAAAATTCAGCGTAGTCGAAGGCCATGGGGATGGCCGATCACGTCCACGCGCTCCGTGAATGTCAAATAGGACGGCACTGCGGTGGCCACGGGTGGCGCGAGAAGATTCTAACCACGGATTGGAGTCACCGCGTGCGGAGTCGGGCGGATTGGCGCATCACGGCCACCGGCACGTCGCCGCCCGTCCAGATCTCGAGGGCGCGTGCGCCCTGGTGGACGAGCATGGAGAGGCCATTGGCGGCGGGAAGGCCTAGCCCGCGCGCGGCCGCAAGCAGCGGCGTTTCGGGCGGACTGTAGATCATGTCGTACACTCCGGCGGGTGCAGGGAACCGGGCGAGGTCGACGGGGGGCGGGTCCCCCGCTCGCAGGCCGGCGGAGGTGGCATTGATCACCCAGGCGCCACGCGGCAGGTCCGCCGGAGGCTCGGCAGGATCGAAGCCACGCAGGCGCGTCCCGCCGCGCAACGGCTCCAGTTGCGCCAACAGTGTATCCAAATTGCCCCGGGTGCGGTTGGCGATGGCGAGCGAGGCGCAGCCCCGCTGCAGGCATTCGACCGCCGCGCCGCGCGCCGCGCCACCGGCCCCGAGGAGAATGACGTCAGCCCCGGCGAGCAGGGCTCCCAGGTCCTCCGCCAGGCCGGTGGCGAGGCCGTATCCATCCGTGTTGAAGCCATGCCAGCCCTCCTCGCTCCAGCGCAGCGTATTCACCGCGCCGATCGGCCGCGCGGCATCATCCACCCGCGCCACGCAGTCCACCGCCATCACCTTGTGGGGCACGGTCAGGTTCAGGCCGCGGAAACGCGCGGCGTGCAGGCGGCGCAGTGCTTCCGGCAGCTGGGCGGGCGGGACGTCGAACCGCACGTAGCGCCAATCCCGATACCGCGGAGCGCACTCCGCCATCACCGCCAGCGCACTGTTGTGCAGGGCGGGACTGATGGAGTGGTGGATGGGATGGCCGAGAACGGCGAGCCAGGTGCCCCCGGGGGGCCAGGCGGCGAGGTCGTCGAGGGTGTGGACGTCTTTTTCGATCGGGTGCGGTGCGCTCATGCGTGCCGCGTCCGACTACGGCGGGTGCGGGCGGTGGGTGCAACGCCCGTTCGTCTCCTTCTCAAAGCGCGTGGCGCTCGTGAGTGGCGTCAAATTCGTCGACAAAGCTGCTGAAAAGCTCGGCGCGGTCCTCGTCCCCGGCGGCCCGGTAGTGGTTTACCAGGTTGCGGCAGCAGCGGCACAACACTTCCCGCACGGGGGTGGGGGCGAGGTCGGTCTCCTTCGGTTCGATGTGCTGGAGGCGCAGCAGCGCGAAAAGGTCGTCCACCGTGCGGAAAGCACCCTGTTCAAAGGGGTCGATGAAGAACGGGGCCTCGTCGACATAACAACCGATCACGAAGTGTCCGGGAAGGCCGACCGGCTCGAGGTCCACGCCGAGGCGATGGGCAACCAGGAGGTAAACGATGCAAAGTGAGATGGGGATGCCCTTCCGGCGCGCGAGCACCTGGTCGAGGAAGCTGTTGAGCGGATCGGTATAGTGCTCGAAGTTGCCGCGGAATCCGTACTCGTGAAAAAGAACCCGATTGATCACGCGGCACTTTTCCCGAGCGGAGGTCGGCTCGGCGATCAGGTCCCGGCAGCGGTTGGAAATGGCGTCCAGTTCCTCGCAACAGGCTCCGATATCGATCCCCGGCGTCACGGTGCGGCTGAGGAGAAGGGCGCCTGTTTCCAGCTCGTAGTTCAGGGACCGGATGAAGCCGCGGAATTCCGCGATCGGATCGGTGAACTTAAGCTCCTCGAGAAACCAGCGCGCGTGCCACGCCAGGGCGCGGTTCTTGCCCGCTGCCGTGTCTTTCAGGAACGCTGCCGCCGCGTCGGGGTGCGCGGTGAAATACGCCACCAACGCCTTCCGCACAGACGGCGTGGCGTCGTCGATCAAACCCAGGAACGCGGTCTTTTGGTCGGAGCTGAGGCGGTGCGTATCCACGGCTCCGAAGGAAAAAGGAAGTCAGCGTGATGCAAACGGGAAGGCATCTCCGGCGGTTATCGCTTGACCGGGAGGGCGCTGGCGGTCTCGACGCGCGGGAATACCGTCACGCTTGATTTCCGCCTTCGCTGCCGGCGACGCAGCTTCGGCGAGACGCTTACGTGCGCTCGCCGAAAAGCGCGGTGCCGACGCGGATTTGAGTGCTGCCCGCCGCGATGGCGGCGCGGAAATCCCCACTCATGCCCATCGAGAGGACTTGCAGTCCGATGCGGTAGCGAGCGCCGAGGTCGTCGCGCACTTGTCGCAGCGTGGCGAAGGTACGTTCCGCCACCGCGGGATCATCGGAGAGCGGAGCAATCGTCATGAGCCCGTCCACCTGCAGGTGACTTTTTCCCAACGCCGCCTCCAGCAGGCGCGGCGCATCCGCGAGGTCGGCGCCAAATTTGGCGGGATCATTGCCCGCATTAAGCTGAAGGAGGATCGGCAGCGTCCTGCCCAGCTCCGCCGCAGCACGATCGAGCAGGACCAGGAGTTTTTCGCTGTCCACGCTCTGGATGCGATCGAAGTGCTCCGCTGCCAGGCGCGCCTTGTTGGACTGCAGGTGCCCGATCAATTCCCACCGCAGTGGAGCGGCCACCGCCTGACGTTTTGTGATCGCCTCCTGCACGCGATTTTCCCCGACGCCCGGCAATCCGGTCCGCGCCACATACGCCGCTGCGTCGGCGGGGTGGGTCTTTGTCACGGGCAGCAGCTCCACCGTCGCGGGATCGCGGCGGCACTCCCTACAAGCATCCGTAATGCTCGTTTGGAGCGCGTGAATACGATGGTTAAACTCCTCGAATGAAATCATGAATAAAAAGTCTGCTTATTAGATTGCCGACTGATAAGTCGGGTTTATAGTGCTGGCCGATACGGAACGGCTCCATGCAAATCGAAAACTTCAAAATCTTTGCTGATCTGGTCGAGACCAAGAGCTTCTCGAAGTCGGCCAAAATTAACGGCATCACGCAATCTGCGGTGAGCCAGCAAGCACGTGCGATGGAGCGGCATTTCAAGACGCTGCTGATCGACCGTAGTCAGAAACAGTTCCAGCTGACGCGAGAAGGGCAGCGGGTGTACGAAGCTGCAAAGGAGATGCTGCATCAGTACGAGAAGCTGCTGAGCGAGCTTCAGGAGATGAAGAAGATCATCAGCGGCACGATCCGGATTTCCACCATCTACTCGATCGGTCTCCATGAGCTGCCCCCGTACATCAAGCGGTTCCTGCACGACTATCCCTCGGTCAACGTGCGGGTGGAGTACCGGCGTTCCAATTTGGTGTACGAGGATATCCTCCATAACTCGGTGGACTTCGGCCTGGTCGCCTTCCCGGTCAAGGTCCGCCAAATCGACTCGATTCCCTTCCGCAACGATCGGCTCGTCCTGATCACCCATCCCAATCACGCGCTGTCGAAACGGCCCGAGGTGGAGCTCAAGGACCTGATGGGCCAGAAATTCATCGGATTCGACCCGGACATCCCGACCCGCAAGGCGGTGGACCAGATCTTCCGCGACAACCGCCTCGAGATCGAGCCGGTGATGGAATTCGACAACATCGAAACCGTAAAACGCGCAGTCGAAATCGACCATGGCATCGCCATCGTTCCCCAGGCCACGGTCAGCCAGGAGGCCAAGCAGGGTACGCTGGCGGTGGTGCCATTCCGCGGCAAGGAGTTCACCCGCCCGCTGGCGATCCTCCACCGCAAGGGCCGCGTGCTTACCCCGGCGATGAGAAAATTCATCGAGATCCTCGGGATGGATGTTTCCGTTGCGCCCGAAGCGGTGGCCGTTTCGTAGGTTGGGTTGAACCGACCGGCCTGGGGCCGGTCCGCTGCCGACGCGTTCTGCCGGGTTGCCAATGCACGCCCGGCCGGTCAACGCGTCCTTCCTATGGCAACGTTCGTGTTGGTGGCGTACGGGCTCACGCTCGCCGGTCTGGCCTATTTCGGGCTGCACCGGGTCAAGATGCTCTGGTTGTATGCGCGCCAGGCGCGCCGCGCGTCTGCTCCTCCCCTGGCGTGGGCGGGGCCTTTGCCCTCGGTCTGCGTGCAGTGCCCCCTCTACAACGAACCCCTGGTGGTTGAAGCGTTGCTGGAGCGCGTGACGCGTCTGCGGTGGGAGGGCCCCCTCGAGATCCAGGTGTTGGACGACTCGACCGACGAAACCCCGGCGATCATCGAGGCCTGGCTCCGCCGCCATCCCGACCACGCGCACCGCGTCTCCCATGTGCGGCGCGAGCGCCGAACCGGCTACAAGGCCGGCGCCCTCGGCTATGGGATGGAGCGCAGCGCCGCCGCGTTCTTTGCCATTTTCGACGCCGACTTCCGCCCGGAACCCGATTTTCTCGAACAACTCATGCCGCATTTCTCCGACCCGCGGGTCGGCGTCGTCCAGGCGCGTTGGGAATTCAGCAATCGCCGCGCGAGTCTCCTGACCCGCTTCCAAGGCATCTTCCTGGACGCTCATTTTGTGGTCGAACAGGTGGCCCGTAGCGCCGCCGGGCTTTTCTTCAACTTCAACGGCACGGCCGGGATCTGGCGCCGCACCGCCCTGGAGGATGCAGGTAGCTGGACGCCGGATACGGTGACGGAGGACCTCGACGCGAGCTACCGCGCCCAGCGCCGCGGCTGGCGGTTTGTTTACCTGAAGGACTACACCGTCGCGTCGGAGTTGCCGGAAAACCTCACCGCCTTCAAAAGCCAGCAGCACCGCTGGACCAAGGGCGGCGTGCAGGTCGCGCGCAAGCAACTCGGTGAGATCCTTGCGGGTCCGCTTCCGGCTCGGATCAAGCTGGAGGCCTTCAGCCACCTCACGGTGGGTTTTGTGCACCCGCTCCTGGTGACGTTTTCCCTGCTCTTTGTGCCCGCCCTCTACGTGATGGGCCAGGCCCCCCAGCATTGGGTCTGGGGCTTTCTCAACCCGCTTTCCGTCATCGTCACGACCGGCTCGACCGTCGTGCTCTACATCAGCGGTCAATATTTCAGCCAGCGCGAGTGGCGCGAGGGGGTGCTGCTGTTTTTCGCGTCGCCCGTGCTGCTGGCCTTCGGTCTGGCGATGAGCGTGACGTGCTGCATCGCGGTGGCGGAGGGACTCTGGACACGAGGCGGGGAATTTGTGCGCACGCCCAAGGGTGGCCGGGGTGTGCGCACGGGCGGGCTCCTGACGCCCCTGCGAGGCCGGGCGCTTTTCTCAACCGTGATCGCCCTCGAACTGGTATTCGGCGGGATGATGCTCGCCGGCGCGCTGTATTTTGGCAGCCGGGAGATGGTCGCGGTGGCCTGCACGCTCGTCCTGCAGGCGGCCGGCTTCCTGGGCCTGGCCGCCCTGTCGACACACGACTTGATTCCGCGCGCGGGGTGACGGCGCTCCTCAGAGCAGCGGCTTGAGGAGGGTTTCGAATTCCTCCTTCTCCATCGCGCCGACTTTCTTGAACCGGATCCGGCCTTCGCGATCGATGATGAAGGTCGTCGGGATCGCCTCCACGCCCCCGAAGTCGGTCATCATCTTGTCATCCTCAACGATGCCCACCGGGTAGGTCATCTTTTTTGCCTGCACGAACTTCTTCACCTGGGCGGCCGGTCCCTGGTCCACGGAGACTCCCACGATCACCAGGCCCTGGTCGGCGTAGGTTTGGGAGAGTTCGACGTAGCCTGGGATCTCGGCCACGCACGGGCCGCACCAGGTCGCCCAGAAATCCACCACTACCACCTTGCCCTTCAATGCCTCGGAGCTGACCGGCTTGCCGTCCAGACCGGTGAGGGTCCAGGCGGGCGCCGGCTTGGCGGCGGCTGCATCGATCAGGGACTCGGCATGGGCGGCGGCCGTGGTGAGAAGAAGCGACGCCGCGAGGGTGACGGCGGAAAACAGGCGGTGGGTAAAAGCGAAGGACATGGCCTCCACGTTGGCACATCCCGTCGCCTGGGCAAGCGCCCGGCCGAGGTCAGCGCGAGGGGCGCCGCCATGACGGCGACGCCCCCTCCGCCACTCACTTCGCGGACTGCCCGCCGTGCACGGTGCCGGCTTTGATCGTCACCATGCCCTCGGGATCGAGGTGCTTGCGAATGGCGGCATTCACCTGCTCGGGGGTGAGGCTTTGGATCAAGTCGGGATATGCGTCGAGGAAGGCGGCATCCTTGCCTCGCATCGCATTGGCCAGGAGCTGGCTCGCGATCCCCGTGGTGGTGGCAAGGTTTACCTTGAAGCTGCCGATCACGTTGCTCTTGCGGCGCTCCAACTCATCCGCGGTCACCCCTTTTTCGTGCCAGGTCTTGAGTTCGCGGCGGGTGGACTCGAGCCCCTGCGCGAGCAGGTCCGGGGCGAAGGTGGCGGTGATGCGCCAGTCGCCCGCACCGTAGGTATCGTTGGCGAGCGCGGAGTCGATGCCGTAGGTCAGTCCCTCCTGGTCGCGCACTGTACCCATCAGCCGGCCGGTGAAGCCGTCGCCGAGGATGGCGGTGCCGATGCGCAGGGCAAAGTAGTCAGGATCCGAATACCGCAGGCCGGTCGTCTGGCCGATCGAGACGGCGACGCTGGGCTTCTCGGACATAAACACCACCTGATCGCGGCTGGCGTCGCGGTTGGTGGCGTTCGGCACCGGCGGCACCGGCTGGCCGCCGCTCCAGCCGGCAAAGGTGTTGGAAACCTCGCTCCGAAGGGTGGCGGGGTCGATGTCTCCGACAGCGACCAGGATCATGTGCTGCGGACCATAGGTCGCGGCGTGGAAGGCCTTCACTTCCTCGAGGGTCGCCGATTCGATCGCGGCGAGCATCTCGGCCACGGAGAGATCGCGATTGGGATGGCCTTCCGGATACAGGGCGCGGGTGAAGGCTTCGTTGGCGCGGAACTCGGGGCTTTCGAGGGCGCGGCGGAACGTGCCGGCGAGCTGGGTCTTGAGTTTGCCGAACTCCTCGGCGGAGAAGGCGGGCTCGCGCAGCATTTCACCGAGCAAGGAGATGACCACCGGGACATCCTTCTTCAGGCACTGCCCGCTGACGCGGACGGTGTAATTGTCCACCGAGAAGGAGAGGGTGGCGCCGACGCTTTCCAGCAGCTGGGAAACGGCGAACTTGTCCCGCTTGAGCGTGCCCTTGTCCAGCATGCTGCCCGCGAGGGTGGCGAGGGCGGGATTGCCATTTCGGGCAAACACATCACCGGCTGCGATCGATCCGCGGAAGGTGACGACGTTCTTCACGCCGGTGGGATACTGGATCAGGTCGATCCCGTGGACGGATTCGCGGATCACATTCTTGGCGAAGTTTGCGGTGGAAGGGGCGGGCGCAGGGGTGCTGGCGGACGATCCCGGGGCGGCGGCGTCGGCCGCGGCGAAGGCGGGATCGCGGTAGAACGCAGGCCGCGGGAGATTGAGGTCAGACCGGGCCGCCGGCGCGGGCGCGGCGGGCTGCGCTGGCGCTTCCGTCTCTTCGACTGGCACAAACCAGCCGATAGTGCTCTGGGCCTCGTTGAAATAGAGGTTGGCCACACGTTTGACATCGGCGGCGGTGACCGCCCGGGTCATTTCCTCGACGCGGTAGTAGGTCGTCCAGTCGCCGACTGCGATGGATTCATTGAGATTCCCCGCCACCGCGAAGGAGCCGTCGCGCTGGAAGGCGGCGTCGGCCAGCAGCTTGTTGATGGCGGTGGTGACTTCGAGGTCAGTTGCTCCGTCTTTCTTCAGGCGTTCGATTTCAGCGACGGTCGCCTTTTCGACGTCTTCATGCCGGGCTCCCGGGGCGAGGGCGGCGAAGGTGATGTGCAAGGTGTTGGAGCGATTGAAGCCGAGAAAGGCCTGCACCGAGGTGGTCAGGTTTTGGTCGGTCAATGCCCGGTAAAGCCTGCTGTTTTTCCCGTCGGTGAGGATGGCGCTGAGCACGGTCAGGGCGGGGTAGTCGGCGTGGGTGCCGGCCGGCACCTTGTGGCCGAGGGCGACCACCCCCAGTTGTCCCGCGCGACGCACGCCCACGCGGCGGGGGAAACTCTGCTCGGGCTCCTCGGTGTAGACCTGGGGAATAGGTTTTGGGGCCCGCGGGATCTTGCCGTAGTGCTGGCGGATCAGGGCGAGCGCCTCGTCGGGTTTGAAGTCGCCGATGACGGATACGGTGGCGTTGTCCGGCCAGTAGAACTGGTCGTAGAACTCGCGCAGCTTTTCGATCGACACCTTCTCGATGTCACTGCGCCAGCCGATGGTCGAATGGTGGTAGGGGTGGGCCACATACGCGGCCTGGAAGATCTCTTTGATGAGGGCCTGGAAGGGATTGTTTTCCCCGCGCTCGAATTCGTTTCGGACGACCGTCATCTCGGGCCGGCGGTCCTCGTCCTTGAGCAGCAGGTTGCGCATGCGGTCCGCCTCCAGCTCGACCATCATCGGCAGTTTGTCGCTGGCGAGATTGGCGTAGTAGTTGGTGCGATCCAGCCAGGTGGTGGCATTATAGACCGCGCCGGACTGCTCCAGGAGCTGGTCGTAGCCGGTACCCTGCGCGCGGTTGAACCGCTCGGTGCCCTTGAACATCAGGTGTTCGAGCAGATGGGTGGCGCCGGTGGTACCGGTGACCTCGTTGGCCGAGCCGACCCGGTAGGTGACCATGAAGGTCAGCACCGGAGCGGAGTGCTCGGGCATGAGCAGGACCTGCAGTCCGTTGCTATCGAGGGTGTACTCTGAGATGTCGCCCAGGGTCTTCACATGGGTGAAGCCTTCGGTCGGGACGGCGGGCCCAGCGGCAAACGCCGCGCGGGCGAGAAGGAGCAGGCAGAGCGGGAGGAGGCGGAACGAGACGCGCATGGTGATGGCAGGTGCCGGGGGAGGCGGCCCCCGGCTGTTTTTGCCGAATGTCCTCCGCTCCAGCCTATTTGCAACGTCCGATCTCTGTGCCCGCTGCACGTATTGCTGGCTGGCTGGCGCGTCTGTTCTCCGGGTTTGCCTGCCGGACGCAGGCCGTTAAGGTCCGGTCGCATGAAGCGTCTGGTGCCCCTCCTCCTGCTCTGCGCCGTCGTGTTTTCGACCTTTGCACCCGCGGTGCACGCGAACACGCAGCCCGCGCCCGTCCCCTCCGCCTCCGCTGAAACCTCCAAGGTGGCGGAGATCTCGACCACCCTGGCGGCCATCACCGGAATCGCGATCTCGCCGCTTTTTGGCACCGGTGCGTATGGCGCGTACCGCTACATCTCCTCGAAGGACAAGTCGGCGGAGGCTCTGCCCTGGTTTGCCAACCCCCTCTTTTTTGTCCCCGCCCTCCTCATTGCCGGCCTCTGCGCGGCCAAGGATTCCTTTGGCGCGGTTTTCCCGCCGGGCTGGAAAAAGCCTCTCGATGTGATGGAGACGCTGGAGAACAAGCTCTCCGGACTGGTCGCCGCGGGAGCGGTGATTCCACTGACCATGAGTTCGCTCAGCAAACTGCTGGTCACCTCCGCCGGCGCGGTGGAGCCCGGGATCCCGGTCGGTGTCGCCATGATCCCGGTTGGGGCGATGGATTTTTCCTGGCTCCTCAGCGTGGTGACGGTCCCGGCCGGCGTGATCATCTTCGCCGTCGTCTGGATGGCGTCCCATGCGATCAACGTCCTGATCCTTCTCAGCCCCTGGGGTGCGATCGACGCGGCGCTGAAGTCCGCCCGTCTCGCCGTCCTCGGCCTGCTCACCGTCACGACGCAGATGGACCCGAAAAACGGCGCGGTGCTTTCGCTGGTCATCATCGTGGCGGCCTACCTTGTTTCCGGCTGGGCCTTCCGCCTCACCACCTTCGGCACGATTTTCTGCTGGGATTTCTTCACGCGCCGCCGCCGCCGCTTCACTCCGGATGCAACGGAGAACCTGCTCTTCAGCGGCAACGCCCTGACCGAGGACGTGCCCATTCGCACCTATGGACGGCTCGCCCGTGTATCCGAGGGCAAATACATCTTCCGTTACCGTCCCTGGCTGGTGCTGCCCGAGCGCACCCTCGAGCTGGCGGCCGAGGACGTGCTGATCCAGCGCGGCCTGATCTTCGTTGATGTGTCCGCCAAGGATAAGGTGCTTTTCACCCTGCCGCCGCGGTATTGCGGGCATGAGGAGGAGCTGGCTCGCATCTATCGGATCGACCGGATTGAGGACGCGGGGCTGCGCAAGGCCTGGGGTTGGATCGCCGACACCTGCGGAGTCAAACGCAAGCCCGCGCTCGCGGCCTGAGCCGCCGCGCATGCTGCCGCTCTGGGATGACGAGCCGCACCGGCGTGCGCCGGTAGTGACGGCGCTGTTGATCGCGGTGAACATCGCGGTCTTCGGGTACGAGCTTTTCCTTCTCGCCCACGGGCAGGATGCTTTCCGGCGCTTTGTGGAGGCGCATGCGTTGGTCCCGAGGCGCCTCCTCGGAAATCTGGGGGAGGGCGGGCAATGGCTGACGGTCCTGACCTCAATGTTTCTGCACGGCGGCTTCGCGCACGTCCTGGGCAACTGCTGGTTCCTCTGGGTCTTTGGCAACAACATCGAGGACAAGCTGGGGCCGTTTCGATTTCTCGTCTTTTACCTGGTCTGTGGGGCGGCCGCGGCGGCGGCGCAGGTGCTTGCTGCTCCCTCGGCCGCCATCCCGATGGTCGGGGCCAGCGGAGCGATCTCGGGGGTGCTCGGGGCGTACCTGCTGCTCTTTCCCTTCGCCCTGATCTACACCCTGGTGCCGTGGATCGTGCCCATCCTCCCGATCCCGGCCCTGCTCTTCCTGGTGGTCTGGTTCGGGGTCCAGTCGCTCCAGGGTTATGGCTCTCTCATGCGCGGCGACAGCGCCGGCGGGGGCGTGGCCTGGTGGGCGCACATCGGCGGCTTCGCGGCCGGCTTCGGCTTGCTGCTGCTGCTGAAGCGAAGCGGTGGCTTGCGCCGAAACCCCGCGCGGCCGCGGGCGCGCTGAGGCGCGTGCACCGCAGGGCGGACTCAGTGCGCTGCCTTTTCGCCGGTCAGCAGCGGGGCGAAGAGCGCCTTGTTGGAACATTTCATGTACGCCTCCTCGGGCGCGACGGACGCGTCCTTCACCCGCGCCATCAGGCTCGCGTCCATCGTGCACATGCCCTCTGCGCCGCTGCCCTCGATCAACTGGCGGATCGAGGCGATCTGGCCGGTGCGGATCGTGTTGGGCAAGGCCTCGTGCGGGAGGAGAATCTCGTGCACCGCCACGCGGCCCTTCGGCTGGCGCCGGCACAGCAACTGGGACACGACGCCGGAGAGGCAGGACGCCAGCATGGTGCGGACCTGGTTCTGCTCCTCGGCGGGAAAGGCGTTGATGATGCGGTCGATTGTCTTGGGGGCGTTGTTGGTGTGGAGGGTGCCGAACACCAGCATGCCCATGGAGGCGCAGCTCAGGGCCAGCTTGATCGTCTCCAGCTCGCGCAACTCGCCCAGAAGGACGATGTCTGGGTCGTGCCGCATCGCCCCCTTGAGGGCGTCGGCGAAGGACCGGGTGTGTTCGCCGACCTCGCGGTGCACGATCACCGACTTCTTGTTTGCGTGCACAAACTCGATCGGGTCCTCGATGGTGATGATATGCCGCGCGTGGTGGCTGTTGATGTAGTCGATCATCGCCGCCAGCGTCGTGCTTTTTCCACTACCGGTCGGCCCGGTCACGAGGACCAGGCCCTCGTTGAGGTTGCAGAACCGCTTGAGGGTGTCGGGCAGCTTCAGCTCCTCGAAGGAGGCGATGCGGGAGGGGATCTGCCGGAAGACCGCCCCCTGACCCCAGTGGTTGTAGAGGAAATTGGCGCGGAAGCGGGCGGTACCGGGGATCTCGTGGGCGAGGTCGAGATCGCGCCGCTCGAGGAATTCACGCCACCGCCGCTCGGGGCAGATCTCCTGCAGCCACGCCTCCATCTGGCTGGCGGTGACCTGCCGGTCGTTCAGGGCGGTGAGCGAGCCGGAGATGCGGGCCTTGGGCGGGATGCCGACGGCGAGGTGCAGGTCGGAACCGCCGCGCTGCAGCATTTCGGTGAGGAGGGAGTCGATGGCGGCCATGGTCAGGCGGGAATCTTCGCCCGAAGGGCGCGGGAGTTGGTCTGGGCGCGGGCGGTCGCGGCGCTGATCCGGCCGCGCTGGTAGAGTTCGAAAATCACGTTTTCCATCAGGCACATCCCGTCGCGTAGTCCTGTTTCCATGACATTGCGCAGGCCCTGGGTCTTGCCTTCGCGGATCAGGTTGGAGACGGCGGCGTTGCCCACCAGGATCTCGGAGGCGAGGACAAGCCCGCCCTCGGTCCCGGGCAGGAGGCGCTGGCAGAGGACCCCGCGCAGGCTCTCCGCCACGCTGGCGCGAATCTGCGGCTGCTGGCCGGAGGGAAAGACGTCGAGCAGGCGGTTGAGGGTGCTGGCGGCGTCGCTGGTGTGCATGGTCCCGATCACGAGGTGGCCGGTCTCGGCAGCGGTGATCGCCATCTCGATCGTCTCCAGGTCGCGCAGTTCGCCGATCACGATCACGTCGGGATCCTCACGAAGCGCTCCTTTGAGGGCGGTGGCGAAGGTTCGGGTGTGCGGTCCCACCTCGCGCTGGGTCACGTTGCAGCCGCGGGCCGGCTGCACCACCTCGATCGGGTCCTCGATCGTGATGATGTGGTCCTGGCGGCCCTCGTTGAGCTCCGCCACCAGGGCGGCGAGGGTGGTGGTCTTGCCAGCCCCGACCGGCCCGGTGACGAGGATCAGGCCGTTATGGTAGGAGAGAAGCCGGCGCACCGTATCCACGTTGCGGAGGCCCAGGTCGTCGAGCCGGGGGATGCGCGAGGGCACCATCCGATAGGATCCAGCGGCACCCTGCTTGTGCAGCATCAGGTTGACCCGGTAGCGGTGGGTTGGGCCCATCGCCAGGGCGTAGTCGTAGTCCAGCCGTTCCTCAAAAAGCTGCTTCTGGTGCGGGGCGAGCAGCGCGGTGTTCAGCCGCAGGGACATCTCGGCGGTGAGAGGCCAGGGTGCCAGTTCCACCATCGATCGATGCTTGCGAAGGAAGGGCCGGGCGCCGGCGGAGAGGTGAAGGTCGCTGGCGCCGAAGCGCGCTCCGGCTCGGAGCAGCTCACCCAGGGCCGCAACCACCTGCTCGTCGCTCATGGTGGCGAGGGCTTCGAAATTGAAGGCGGGCAGGGGAGCGCCGGGCGAGCCGAGGGAGGCATTGCCGACGGGGTGTTCGCTGGTGTCGGCCGGGCAATCGGCAAAGGGATCCACCTCCGGCCCGCCGTCCTGGGCCCGGGCAAGGGCGGAGGTGGCGAGCGACTCGAGGAGTTCCAGGTTGTCCACGGTGCCGTCGTCCACCAGGCGCTGGGCGAAGTCCATCAAACCGGCTCCCTCGCCGAGTTCACGGCGAAGTTTCAGGCAATCCCCTCGTGTAAACAGACCTTGATCGACGCCCAGGCGGGCGAGCCAGCGCACCTCATGATTCATCACGGGCGTATATCGGTCCGGCGCGCACCTCGCTGAAAGGAAAGTACCTGGGGTACATTCCGGGCTTCCCCGGCGCAGTTTGATCGTTTCCTTACAATCCCGGCGGGCGGCGGGAAACGGGATGACTCCATGGTTGCAAATGACCGGGGCGGCCCGAAGCTTCGCTTTTTCAAGACTCTCATGCTGAGAAAGCTAATCGCGAAAATTCGCAAAACGCTCGGGCCGGCGGAACAGACCAGCAAACCGGCGACGCCCACGGAACATCCCACCCGACGAAGCCACGCGGCCAAGTCCGCCAAGGCGCATCCCCAGGAAAAGCGGAGTGGAGGCCAGGAACGCAGCGGAGGCCGCTCCCAAGGCGGCGCGGGCCGCAGCACCCGCAGTGGCGACGCCCGCCCCCGGGGCGAAGGCCGCGCGCGCAGCGAAAACCGTCCCCAGGGTGAGTCCCGCCCCGCGGGAGAAACCTCCAGCGAAAGCCGTCCCCACGGCGAGTCTCGTCCGCACCGTGACGCCCGCCCCCGTGGCGAGGGACGCACGTCCGGCGGAGGCCGCGGCCACGGCGGCCGCAGCCGCCAGGAGCCCCGTGAACCGCGCGAGCCGCGTGAATCCGATTCCGCGTCCGAGCCGCACGAGTCGCGCTCCGCGCGCGGCGTGCGCCCGCCCCGTACCCCGCCCCCGCCGCCGCCGGAGGTGCCGAAGATGGACACCGCTTTCAGCAAGCTCGGCCTGTCGGACGCGATTGCCTATGCCGTCCAGGAAAAGGGCTACACCGAGCCGACCCCGATCCAGCAGCAGGGTATTCCGGTTGTCCTCAACGGTGGGGATGTGATCGGTTCCGCCCAGACCGGCACCGGCAAGACCGCGGCCTTCGCCCTGCCCATCCTGCATCGCCTTGGCGGGCACGGGAAACTGCGCTGCCTCGTCCTCGAGCCGACCCGGGAACTGGCCCTGCAGGTCGAGGAATCATTCAAGACCTACAGCAAGTACACCGACCTGCGCGCCACCGTGGTGTACGGGGGCGTTGGATACGGAAAGCAGCGCGATGACCTCGCCCGCGGGGTCGACATCCTGGCGGCGACGCCGGGACGCCTGCTGGATCACATGGAGCAGGGCGACGTTGTCCTCGACGACATCGAGATCCTTGTCCTCGACGAGGTGGATCGCATGCTCGACATGGGCTTCCTCCCCGACGTGAAGCGGATTGTGCAGCGCTGTCCGAAGTCGCGGCAGACCCTGTTTTTCACCGCCACCCTGCCGCCGGAGATCGCCTCGCTCGCCAGCTGGGCTCTTCGCGAGCCGGTCGAGGTCAACATCGGCCAGCGGCGCTCCCCCGCCGAGACTGTCTCCCACGCCTTTTACCCGGTGGTGGACCAGCAGAAGTTCGAACTCCTCGAGGCCCTGCTCGGTGAAACCGATTACAAGAGCGTGATCATTTTCACCCGCACGAAGTTTGGTGCCGACCGCATCGCCAAGCGGCTTGAGCGCGCGGGCCATTCCGTTGGTGTCCTGCATTCCGACCGCAGCCAGCGGGAGCGCCAGGACGCCCTGGCCGGCTTCAAGGCCGGCTCCTTCGAAGTGCTGGTGGCCACCGACATCGCCGCGCGCGGTCTCGACATCGCCGGTGTGTCACACGTGATCAACTACGACGTCCCGGAAAATGCGGAGGACTATGTCCATCGTATCGGCCGCACCGGCCGGGCCCAGGCCCAGGGCGATGCCTTTACGCTCGTGACCGAGGATGACGTGCGCAACGCCCGCTCGATCGAGCGGTTCATCGGCGCGACGATCGAACGCAAGAAGGTGGAGGGTTTTAACTACACCTATTCGGCGCTCTTCGATGAGTCGGCTCAGGCTTCCGCCGTGGCCAAGCCCGCCAGCCGCCTGCACCGCGGGATGAGAAGATAGGGTTCATTTATGATTTTTGATTTATGATTTGGGGGAGGAGGCGTTTTCGGCCTGCCCCCTCCGTAATCATAAAGCACCAATCAAAAATCATAAATTGCGCCTCAGGTTGTCGCAGACGATGCCGGCGGCGACGGCAGCATTGAGGGATTCGGCGGCACCATAACGCGGGATGGTGATGCGCTGCGTCACCCGCTTGCGGACGTCGGGCGACAACCCGCGGCCCTCGCTTCCGATCACGAGGACGGCGTGGCGTGTGGCCTTGATGGCGTGGACATTTTCACCCTGCAGGTCGCAGCCGAAGACCGGCACCTGCACGCCGGTGAGGAGCTCGGCCAGGGGCGCGGTGTGGAGGGCCATGCGGGCGAAGGAGCCCATGCTGGCGTTGATCACCTTCTGGGAAAAGAGGTCGGCGCAGTCGGGCGAGAGGACGACCCGGTCGAGTTTGTACCAATCCGCGATCCGCAGGAGCGTGCCGACGTTGCCGGCGTCCTGGACGCCGTCGAGCGCAAGGGTGAGGCCGGTGGTGAGGTCGGCGGGTTTGATGGGGCGTCGCTCCAGCCTGCCCACCGCGAGAAGCGGCGACGGTGTAGGGAAATGACTGATACGCTCCATCTCCGCCGGGGTGATCGATGTCACCGGGGTGGAGCCGCTGGCGCCGTGGGGCCGGGGGATGGCGGCGCCGTCCACCGCGTACAATTCGAGGAAGGGCACACCCGCGCGCACCAGTTCCCCGATCACCTTCTCCCCCTCGACCACGTAGAGCCCGAGCGTCTCCCGGTGTTTTTTTTCCTGGAGGGAGCGGAGGCGGTTGATTTCGGCCTTCGTGAGCATGGTCGCCTTCCACGATGGCGCCCCGGGCCCCGTGGGCAAACCTTGCCTTCTGGCGCTTGCTTCGTCCGCGCCTCGCGCTTTGCTCGCGCGCCATGGACACCGCCCCCGTGAAGCGTCGCGAGATCTTCGGCTGGTGCTGCTTCGATTTCGCGAACTCTGCCTTCACCACGATCATCATCACGGTCGTGTACGCGGTGTATTTCCGGCAGGTCGTGGCGGGTGGGGAAGTCCGCGCCATCAGCTGGTGGGGGACGGCGCTGGCGATCTCGCAGGTGATGGTCATCGTCCTTTCTCCGTGGGTCGGTGCCGTCGCGGATTTTACGGCGCGGAAGAAGCCTTTCTTGCTCGCGACCGCGTTGCTGTGTGCGGTGGCGACGGCAGCGCTCGCCTTGGCCGGACCGGGCCACGTCGCCTTGGCGCTCGTGCTGGTGGTCGCGGCCAATGTTGCTTTTGCCCTGAGTGAAAACCTGTGTGCGAGTTTTCTCCCCGAGATCAGCACCCCGGCCAATGTTGGGCGGATCTCGGGCTACGGCTGGAGCTTCGGTTATTTCGGCGGGCTGCTGAGCCTGGTCCTGGCGTGGCTGATCATGGGGAGCGGGGAGGGGCGGGTGCCGTGGACCTTTGTCATGACCGGCGCGTTTTTCCTGCTCGGCTGCACCCCGACCCTGCTTTTCCTCCGCGAACGGGCGGTGCCCCGCGCGCTGCCGTCCGGGCGCTCTTACCTCGCGGCGGGCTGGGCGGCCAACCTCGCCACCCTCCGCGACCTGCCGCGGCACCGCACCCTCGCGGTCTTCTTCGCCGCCTTCACGCTCTACATTGCGGGACTGTACGCGGTGATCGCGTTTGCCGCCTCCTTTGCCAACGACGTGCTCCGGTTCACCATGACCGAGAACGTGGTGTTTTTTGCGGTCCTGCAGGTCACCAGTGCCCTGGGCGCGTTTGCCTTTGGTTTTCTGCAGGATCGAATCGGGCCCAAAGCCACCTTGCTGCTGGCGCTCGTCCTCTGGCTGGTGGTGTCACTCTGGGCCTGGCAATGCGAAACCAAGCTGCAGTTCTACATTATCGGCTGCCTCGCCGGCGTTGGACTCGGCTCCCTCCAGTCTGCGAGTCGCGCGGTGGTCTCCACCCTGACCCCGCCGGGTCGCAGCGGTGAGTTCTTCGGTTTTTGGGGCCTGTTCGGAAAGCTAGGCGGAGCGATCGGATCCATCAGCATGGGTTACAGCGCGGCCGCCTTCGGTTTCCGGAGTGCGGTGTTGATCAATGGCTTACTCTTTGTGGGCGGGTTGGTATTGCTCGCCCTGATCCGGCTCCCAGGCCCTGCGGGGAAGGCGCGAAACGCCACGGTGGCTGCCTGACCCACCCACCGTCTTTGTTCTTGAAGGTGGCCCGCCGGGGCAAAGGCTTGGGACCGAACCACACATTCCACATGAACATCACCCTCCGCCTGCTCTGTCTCCTGTGTTTCACCCTGTTTTCGAGCGCTGCCGTGTCGGCGGCGGATAGCACGGATTACGGTACCCCTGCTGGAACCATCGTGGTCCCCGAAGGCCTTGACGCCGAGGAGGTGCAGCGCTGCATCCTTGAGGCGGCGGCCGGCCGCGGTTGGACCATCCGCAAGAAGGACGACGAGAAGGTGGTCATCTTCCTTGAGCAAGGCCGCTGGGTCGCGAACCTGACCCTCGTGTACAACACGACGGAGGCGCAGATTTATTCCAAGTCGCTCCGCAGCGGTAAGCCCAAGCTGCCGGAGGATTGGATCAAGTTCCTGAAGAAGGACATCAACATCAAGTTGAACACTCTCGCGATCCAGAAGTGACCGTCGCGGGCGCTCTGCGCCCCGGCTTTTCCAGCGTGTCTCCTCTCCGGATCGCCTTTAGCGGATCGAGCGAACAGGGCCGTCAGCATGGCTCGCCGGCCCTTTCCGCCCAACGAGCCCCAACAGACGATCCCTGCGGTTTGCGGGTGGTGGTGCCGTGCCTTGCCGGCGCGTGCACGGAGGAGCTCTTCCCGTCCGTCGCCGCCCGCGCCTCGGAAGGGCCGCTGCAGCTGGTGGAGTCCGGCTCCCTCCTGCTCGGTTTCGGGGCGCTCCAGGCGAGCGGCGGGGAAATCGAGGAACGCACCCTCGCCCTGTACCGCGCTTTCCTGAAGGCGGCCGAGGGCCGGCCGTTGTACCGTGTTTGGAACTACGTTCCGAGGATCAACGAGGAGACCGCCGGGATGGAGCATTACCGGCTCTTTTGCCGTGGGCGCTCGATCGCTTTCGAGGAGCGCTTTGGGGCGTCGTACAAACGGATGCTGCCGTCGGCCTCCGCCGTTGGCTGCGATGACGATCACGTCTCCACCCTCTTTGTCGCCGGTCGGGGCGAACCCTGCCACGTGGAGAACCCCGAGCAGGTTCCTGCTTACGAGTACCCGACCGAGCACGGACCGAAGGCTCCGAGTTTTTCGCGCGCGACCGCGGCGACCGCTGACGGACGCTCCTATCTTTTTATTTCCGGCACCGCCGCCATCAAGGGGCACGCCACCGTGGCCCCGGGCGCCTTCGATGAGCAGGTTGCCTGTACGCTGCACAACCTCCGCTTGATCTCGCGGGTGAGCGGTGCGGGCGACGATCTCGGCCGCAGCGAGGGCTGGCAGCGTCACTTCAAGGTCTACCTTCGCCATGCGTCCGACCTGGAGCATGCGCAGGCCCTCCTGAACGGCCCGCTCCTGGCTGCCGAGGATCGCGTCACCTGGTTGCGGGCAGACATCTGCCGCGCGGCCCTCAATATCGAGATCGAGGCGACCTTGCAGCGCGTGGGATCAGGCACCCCGGCCTAACAACGCCTGAAGCGCCCGTGTATCCGGCTTCCCGCGAGCGGTGAGAGGAAACTCTGCCAACACGGAGAGACGCCGCGGCATCTTCCACGGCGCCAGGTGACTGCGGAGTCGGGCCCGCGCTTCTTCCAGCGAAAGTGAGGTCGCGAGGATGGCGGCCAATTCTTCCGGACGCTCGGGATGCGGGGCGACGTACGCGTCGCGGATATCGGGCAACTGCCGCAGCGTCGTTTCGAGTTCGGCGAGATCCAGGCGGCGCCCGGCGATCTTCATCATGCGCCCTGCCCGCCCCAGCAGAACGAGTTCTCCCAGAGCGTTGAACGCCGCCCGGTCTGCCGGTGAGTGCACGCCCAGGCCCGCGGCAGTGCGCTCCAGGTTATCGTGGGTAAACACCGCCGCGCTGGACACCCGGAAACGTTGATCCTCGCCCACCGTCACCTGAACACCCTCGAGCGGAATTCCCACGCTGCGGCCTTCCAGCGTGGCGTCGCCAGTGCGGTCGAAGGTGATGCCACCCGTTTCACTGGAGCCGTAAAATCCGTGCACCCGGCGTCCGTACTTCTCCCAAAACCCGCGAGCCGCCTCAGCGGTCAGCGGGGAACCGGCGGAAACGACCAGGCGCACGCTGGAAAACGTGTCGTGCGGCAGATCCGAGACGGTGAGCACGCGGAGCAAGGCGGGGACGGCGGGGAAAACGGTGGCTCGCCAGCGAAGGAGGTCGGCGGCGATGGCATGCGGCAGCGGTGCGGAGACGCAGACGCAGGCGGTTCCCTGCTGCAGGAGGGGGATGACGAGGTTGCCTAGCCCATAGGAGTGGCCGAAGGGCACGATGGCGAGGTTGAGGTCGGTCGCGCTGATACCCATCGAGCGGCAAACCTGTTCTCCGTCCGCGAGCATCTGCGCGTGGGTGAACGCGAGGGCGCGCGGCATGCCGGTGGTCCCGGAGGTGAGTTTGATGAGGCAGAGGTCGTGCGTGTCGTCGGCGGCCGGTACGGTCGCGCTGTCGCCGGCGTCCACGGGTTCAATCCCATGCTCGTGGACGAGGAAGGTCGCGCCTGCATGGCGAGCCAGCAGGTGCTGGCTGGGGGCGGGTTCGGTGGGGTCGAGAGGCACGGCGACCGCGCCGGCGCGGAGGATGCCGAGAAAAACAGTCAGCCACCCCAGGCCGTTCGGCAGGGCGAAGGCGACGCGCCGACCGCGCAGGCTCTCCGCCGCAATGGACCCGAGCCAGCGTTCGGTCCGGTCAGCCACGTCGGCGCGGGTGAAGACATGACCATGGGCCGCCTCGATCAGGGCGGGAGACTGCGGTGCCGCGTCCACCCACTGTTGCCAGCAGGAGAGCAGCGAGCGCGGAGAAGGGGGGACCGGTGCGGACGGCACACGGGCAGGGTAGGCAGGATGCCCACGCTTCGCCTAGCCCGAATTCCACCGGTTGCCCAAAGCCTCCGTCGCCCGCACCGCGACACCGTCGCAGCTTACGGCGTACCGGCGAGTGGCTCCAACTCCACCGCCAGGAGGGCGAGCATCACGATCAGGGCCACGATGGCGCCGAGGGCGGCCACCACCGGGATCTGGCTGAAGGCCAGCACGCCGAACGATGCCGAGGTGGTGAGGGCGGACAGGCGGATCGACGGCGGAGGCGCTTCGCTCCGGCCGGCGTTCTCCGCCGAAAAGATCGCGTAGTTGTGGCTCAAACACACGCCGAGGAAGGCGCCCAGGAGGTGGAAGAGGTTGAGCGGCTCGCCCATCAAGCCGAGAAGCCCAAAGGCCGCGAGGCAGGAGCCGGCCGGTATCGCGAAGATCCGCACGCCCCGGCGCAGCCCATAAAGGACGAAGACGCTCAGGCCGACGATGCTCAGGCCCAGCCCGCTGAGCTTCATGGCGGAGTGGCGGTAGCGGGTGAAAAGCGAATTGAGGCTTTCCAGCTGGCTCACAGGCACGGTGGCGAGCTCGGCCGGTGGCAGGGCAGTGGTGGCCTGGTCGCTGATCGAGACGAACCACGAGGAGCCGTCCTCTGCATGGGCGAGCAGGCTCAGCGGCCCCTGCAACGTCCCCAGCGCCCGACGCACCGCCTCGGCGTAGGGAAGACGCGCAGACTCTCCCGCAGCCGCTTCCCGCCACGCTGCGAAAAACGGCTCGAACGTGCCGGCTTCGTAGCCGCCGGCGGCCAGGGCGGCCGAAAACCGCGCCGGGAAATCGTCCAGCTGCGCGCGCAACTCCGGCATGGCCGCCCACGCCGCGGGAGAGGGAATCAGCCAGGCAGCGCTCGCCACCGAGCCCTCGGGCTGGGCGGTGCGCAACCAGGCATGAAACCGATCGAGCGCAGTGCGCGCCTGCTCGAGCGTGTCGCCGCGGGTGATGTAGACCACGCGGTCTTCACGGTCGCCAAAGTAGGACCGCACCGCCAGGTCGTTTTCACGCAAGCCAGGGGAGGGGACCTCCAGTTCACGCACATCGTCCCGCCATTCCAGCCGGGTAAGTCCGAAGGCCATGGCCACGCCGGCGCAGGCCGCCAGGACGCGGATGGGACTACGCCACCGCCGGGTATCGGGCCGGGGCAGGGTGCGCGTTTCAAGCAGGGGGCGGTTGAGCTGGGCGAAATACAGCAGCGCGCCGACCAGGGCGCTGATCAGGCCGGCGCTGACAAAAACTCCCAGCTGCCGGATCAGCGGAAGCTCGGAGAAAAGCAGGAAGGAAAAGCCGATCACGGTGGTGATGCAGCTTGTCAGCAGCGGTTTCAGGAGGCGCCGCACCCGCTCGGAATAACGCTCGTCGGGGTGCAGCAGAGGCTGCATGTAGAGGTAGAATCCGTAGTCCACCGCGACCCCGGTGAGGAGCGAGCCGATGACAAACACCAGGATGTGCAGGCGGTCAAAAAGCAGCGTCGCCCCCACCCAGGCACCGAGGATGGAGAAAAGAATGACCGGGACCAGGTGCAGCACCTTCCATATCCGGCGAACAAATACGCCGGCCACGAGCACGACCGCGGCGATGGAGAGGGTGTTCAGGAGCGACAACTCCCCCCGGATCCGCTCCTTGCTGGCGGCGGCGAAGCGATTGACCCCGGTCCAGCGCAGCTCCACCGCGGGTTCGACCCGGCGGGCAGCATCCCACGCGCGGTCGATCGTCGCCAGCACGGGGGCCTGCCCCTCCTCGGCGAAAGGCGAGGCTTTCAGGATCGCCCACACCCGCGAGGCCTCGCGGCTCTCGTTGCTGAAACCCAGCGCCTCGGCCCGTTCTGCCAGGGCCGGGAGGAGGAGAAGCGGGTCCGCGGGGACCAGTTCCTGAAAGGCGACGCTTTCCGGGGAGGTGAGGAACGTATCCAGGCGCCGGACACCCTCGTCCGCGAGCCAGGCGGAAAACGCCCCGGGGGGGCGGCCGGTGGCGTCAAACTCGGCGCGGCGGGCGGTGAGCCATCCCGGCAGGAGCAGGTCGAGTCGTTTTTCAAAGAGGAAACGTCCGAGCGATTCGCGCACCGACGGATCGGCCAGCGCGAGGGCCTCGCTGAACTGGCCCGACTCACGCAATACGGAGACAAACGCGTCGGCCGCCGCGGGCGTGGCCGCCTTTCCCCCGGACTGCAGGACAAACAACATCACGCGCGCCTGCCGGTCTCCCACGATCGAACGCACCAGGGCCACCTCGGGCGAGCGTTCGTCGCTCGGAATCAGGTCGATGATATTGGTCGAGATCTTCTCGCCGTAGTCGAGGCGCGCCAGCCAGGCCAGCCCGAGGACGGCGAGGACAACGAGGACAATGCGGGCAAAACGTTTCTGGCCGGCGGGCTCCATGCGGGGCGCCTCAGCGGAAATACCGCTTCAGGTCCTCGGTCGACCAGTTCACGCCGGTTTGAACCTCGCCGATCAGGATCTCGAGTCCCTGCATCGCCGACTTGCGCATCACAATCCGGCGCACCTCCGTGGCCTGTCCGGTGACCACGAGCTGGGAGAGTGTTTTTTCCAGCGCACTGTCTTTCGGGTCGAAGGCAAAATGCCAGAGGTCGCGGTCGCCCTCGGCATACACCGCAAAATGCGGCTTCAGTGCGGTGAGATCAAAACGCATGACGTGGAGCAGAGCGGAGGTGGCGGCGAGCGCGCGGGCATCCGCCGGCATCTCCCGCGTGCGACCTGAATCGTCGCGCATGAACACCCCGGCGTCGTCGACCACCATCGTGCGCTCCTGCGGGGTCAGGTAGTGGAGGCTGAGCCCCTTGTCCTTGGAGAGCCGCAGTTCTCCCGTGAAAACGACAGGCACCTTCTTGAAGGGGAGAAACCGGTTCTCCGTGAAGGTGGCCTGGATGTTTTCCTTCGCCCGCAAGGTCTCAAGCAGCTGACTCCAGGGTTCGGCCGGCGGGTCTGGCAGCCGTTGCGCCTCCGACACCAGGCTTCCGGGAGCGGGCGGGAGGGCTGGCGGCTCGGCCGCGGAGAGGCCGGCCGACAGCAGGAGAAACGAGAGCAGGGCTCGAAGACGCATGGCGGATCAGACCCGCGCCCGGCGCGCACGTTGCGCACGACGTGCAGCGGGCCAGCGCCAGAGCAGCAGTTGCAGGATCAGCCGGGTGTGCAGCCAGACCATCTTCACGTTGTCCCGCAGGTAGTGAAAATGGGATACGCCGCCGTCCGCCTTGGAGAGGTATCGGCAGGGGGCGCGGAGGTTGACGCTGGGCACGCCGCTCCAGAAAAGGCGTACCGCCACCTCGGGATCGAAGTCGAAGCCGCGGGCGTGCCGCGTGGCGCGCAGGGCGCGCACGAGGGGCGCGGCGGGGTATACGCGGAAGCCGAAAAGGGGGTCGTCGACGCCGCCGCCCAGGGTTTCGAAATGCACCAGGCCGACGCTGAGCTTGCGGCCGTGCAGGCGCTCCAGCGGCACCTCCGGTCCGAAAACCGGGACGCCCAGGATCATGGCCGCCGGATGATCCAACGAGGCGTCCATGAACGCGGGGATGTGGTCGGCCGGATGCTGCCCGTCCGAGTCCATCACCAGGAGATGGGTGAACCCCGCTGCGAGGGCGGCCTCCGCACCGGTCAGGACGCCGGCACCTTTCCCGCCGTTTTTCGGGCGCCGTAAAATCCGGACATCGTCGCGCCCCGCTGCCCAGGTTTCCAACTCCCGGTCGCTCCCGTCGGTGCTGCCGTCCACCACCACCCAGACCGGCTGCCAATGGGCCAACGCCTCCTGGACGGTTGGCACCAGGCGCGCGCCTGAGTTGTAGCTGGGGATCAGCAGGAGGTGGGTGGCGGAACGGGCCATTGGGGCGCCAACGATGAGGCGGCCAGGACCAGGGAGGCGAGTCGCTCTTGTGCCAACGCGGTGATTTCACCCGCAGAAAGTTCCGTGTCCGCGGGGATTTCGTCCTGCAGCGTCACCTCAATCCATCCCGGCAGGCTGGGCACCTTCCACCAGGCACGGCCCTTGGCAGTGAGCAGCGGGCTGGCGCGAAGGGTGATCAGGCGGATCGGTGCTCCGGCGCGTTTTGCGATCAGGGCAAAGCCGGGTTTGAGAGGGTTGAGGGAACGGCCGGGAGTGGTTCGGGTGCCTTCGGGAAAAATGAGGAGCGAACGTCCGGCCGCCACCTGCTCGGCGGTGTCACGGATCAGGTCGACGCCGCTGTCGCCCGACGAATACCCGGCGAGGACCGCAGCGGGCCCGATGCAGGGGTTCCGCGAAAGTGCGGGTTTGAAGATGCAGATCGTATCCGGGAGGCGGGAGAGCAGCACCGGGGCGTCGACCAGGGTGGGATGGTTCGCCACATACACCGTGCCGGGCTGAAGCGGGGTGGTGTCGAACCCGCGCCAGTGGATCCGGACCACCCGGCAGGCGTGAAACCACTTCAGCCAGAGGGCAAACATGCCCTGGATGGTGCTGCGAACCTTGTGGCCGATGCGCAGGTGGCTGGTGAAGGGGAGCAGCAGGCCGCAGCCCAGGTTGAGCAGCAGGCCTCCGATTCCGAACCACACCCACGAGAGGTAGTACACCGTGACGTAGTAGGATCTGAGAAGGAGGCGGATCATCTAGTGCGCCGCACGTGCGGGCTGCCGGCTTGGGATCCGGGTAACCCCCGTCGGGGGCGGCGCCGCCACGCGGTTGAGTTCCGTGAAGTTGAACCACAGATACGGATCGTCGCGCAGGAGGTCTTCAAGATGACTGAGGAACGCCTGAAAATGGGCGCGGGCGGAGCGGAGGTTTTCCTCCCGCGAACAGGCCGGGTCTGGTTCCCAGCGGGGTGAGCTGTGCAGCACGGATACGCCGGGTTCGCCGGGGACGCCGATCGAGAGCAACACCGGCATTTTGAAGATCAATGCCAGGTGGTAGATGGTGAAGGGAAACTCCCGCTGGGCTCCCAAAAACGCGAACGGCTCCGTCTTCGAACTGAACTCGAGGCGATCGCACTTCATCGCCACGGAGCCGCCGGACCCGATCGCCTCCTTCAGGGCAAAGAGCAGGTTTTCCGGTTCGTTCACCCAGATGAAGGTCAGCCATTTTCCGAACAGCGCACCGAGCTTCTCCGTGTCATGCGAGTTGGCCACGCGCTGGCGCACCATAAACACGCGGTGGTTCTCCACCGGTCCGAGCAGGAAACCCATCAGGTCGGAGTGTCCGACGTGGAAGGTGCCGAGGAGCGCGTAGTTTCCCGCGATGAGGTATTCGCGAAAATGCTCCGATCCCGGGGAGAGGGCGGTGCGGTGGGGGCGCCCATTGGCCACGCGCAACTTCAGCATCAGGGCCTCTTCAAAGGCGAAAAAGTGCCGGAAGAGCTCCCGCAGGCGCGGGGGGCGTCCCAGCACCGCGGTGAGATACTCCCTGGAATGGCGGCGCTGGCGCGGCATGAAGGCCAGGGCAACGGCGGTGCCGACGGCCCGGGCCGGACGATAGATCGCCTCCGGTACCAGGTGATCCAAGGCGCGGAGGAGATGGTAACCCCACACGGGGCCGGGGTTGCGGGACCGTGGTGTCGGTGGGGTCATGTCCAGTCGAGCTGCAACCACAGCCCTGGCGCCGGGGCGCAGGCCAAGGGGGTCCGCTGGTGCAGGGCATCAAAGAAACCACCGAGGGTCAGCGTTCCCTCGCCGCCGGTTCGCCGTTCGAGTGACAGGCGCCCCACCGCACCCGCCGCGTCCAGCGTCAGCGAAAGTGCGAAGGCAAAGGTACGCTCGCTGGCGGCCTTGTGCTCCAGGAGCCACGTGCCCCGCTCCTCGCCCCCGCAGAGCAGCGCGCGCGCGGCGCCCCCGAGGAGCGCGACCTGCAGGGCCTGGGCGACGAGGTGCGCCCGACCTGTCATGGGGAAAAAGGTGCGCACGGGCTGCTGGCGCTGGATCATCAGCTGCTGCACGGCGCTTGGGTGGATCGACGTCTGGAAGAGCGTCGGACTGGCGGTGGGGAAACTGTCGAGGTAGCCCTCGAGCGCGCGGGTTTCGGCGTATTCGGAGGCGTAGACGAGTAGGTCGTCGGGGCCGGGGCTCAGCCGCTCCAGCACCGAGCCGATGAGAAGGCCGAGCTGGGTCATGCGTCGGGTGGCGCCTTTGGGGAAGCGGTCTTTGAGCCGTTCGCGCGTCAGCGCCGGTTCCTCAGCGCCTGGATCATCCGTGAATACCGCCTGGATAAATGCGTGGGCCATGGTCAGGCGCGGGTGAGGAGGAGGGCGGCATGCGCACCGCCGAAGGCGTTGCTGGCGCAAACCACGGCGTCGAAGGAGGCGAGGTCAAACGCGCCCAGCTGCACGGTGTCGCTGAAGGTGGGGCCGGTGCTGCCGACGGTTCCCGGCGCACGCCCGGCGGCGAGGGCCTCGGCGGTGATGGCCAGTTCGACCGCACCGCAGCTTCCCAGGGTGTGTCCGAGACTGCCTTTCCACGACACCAACGGCGCTCCGGGAAAGGCCTGCGCCAGGGCAGCCGCTTCGAGGCGCCCGGCTTCCAACGTGCCAGTGCCGTGGCCCTTCAGCCAAACCCGGCGCCCGGCGGCGGTGGCCGCAATCTCGTTCGCGCAGGCGGCAAAGCCGGAGCCATCCGCCTGGTTGGCGGTGAAGTGGTGCATCTCGTTGTGCAGCGCCTGGGCCTCGATCACCCACGGGCCCTCTTTCCGCGAGAGCACGGCAAAGGCGGCGCCATCTCCGAGCCCGATGGAGCCGGTGGCGCGATTTTCATAGGGCGCCGGGAAAAGCGCATTGAGAATTTTCAGCGCCTGGAACCCGCCCGCGACAAAGGGGCTGAGAAAATCGAAGGAGAACACCAGGGCCTGCTCTGCCCAACCCGCGTGCAGGGCGCGCGTGGCCTGCAGCAGCCCCAAGTGGGCGGAGACGCAGGCATGGGAAAACGTGGTCACGTTTGGGCCCCAGCCGAGCTGGCCGGCGAGCCAGTCCACGCAGGCGCTCGGCGTCCCGTAGGCGAGGTGGGGCGTCTCGTCGGTGCGCCGGAACGCATAAAGGCTGCCGACGCCGAAGTTGCTGCTGGTGACAAAAACCGGGTGGGCGGCATCGCCCCAGGGCCGAGCCGGGATGGCCGCGGCCAGTGCGCGGACGTAGGGAAGCCAGTTGGGCGGCGCGGTTTCGTCGAGAGGTCGCCCCGCACAAAGCGCCATCGGGGCAGGGTCGCCTCCGTCGCGCCCGAGGGTGGGCTGGAGGGTGAGGGCACGTTCTCCCCGGCAGAGCGCCGCGTAGGTGGCTCTCTCATCACCGAACGCGGTGATACAGCCGTGGGCGGCGAGTCGGACCGGAAGAGGAGGGGAGGCGGGCGCCAAGTGAGCAGCAGGTCAGCGCGGCAGGCGCGCAGGATCCGCGCGCTCGCGGATGAAGGCGGCGAGCTTTTCGATGCTGGCGAGCGCGGACCGGGATTCTTCGCTGTTGGAAATCTTGATCCCGAACTCTTTTTCCAACTGCACCACCAGCTCGAGGGCGTCGATCGAGTCCAGATTGAGTCCGGCTCCAATGAGAGGCTCATTGTCCGGAATATCCTCCGGCGAGACGTCCTCGAGTTTGAGGGCATCGACAATCAGGCGCTTCAGGCGGGAAGTGAGGGGATCGGGCATGCGAAGGGTGGGCTCAAAATCGACTAGAGGAATCGACCCGCCGCAAGCCTGCAGGCTGCGGACGGGCGAGGGGAGAGCCATGGGGGCTTGTCCCCGCCGGCGCGGTCAGGAAATCCGACGAAAAAGCTGTGCCACGTTGCTGCCTCCAAAACCGCTGCTGTTGTTCATCGCCACCTGCGCCGGGCAGGAAACGGCGGTGCGGGGGAGGTGAAGGCCGACGGCGGCGGGATCGGGGGTCTGGAGGGCCGCGTTTCCCGGCACGAACTGTTCCTGCAGGACCAGGGTGCAGAACGCGGCTTCCATCACGCCGGCCATCGAGAGCCCGTGACCGGTCAATCCCTTGGTGCTGCTGACCAGCGTTCGGCCGCCGTCGCCAAGCACGGCGCGCAACGCCAGGGCCTCCGAGCGGTCGCCCGCAGGCGTCGAGGTCGCGTGCGCGTTGACGTAATCCACGTCGGCCGCGGTCACGCCGCTCGCGGTCAGCGCGCGTTCCATCGCCCGGCGAAGGCCAGCGCCTTCGGGGTGCGAGGTGGCGATGCTGTAACCGTCCGCCGCCTGGCCCCACCCGAGAAACTCCGCCTGCAGGCGGGCTCCCCGGGCCCGGGCGAAGTCCGCCTCCTCAAGGATCATGGCCACCGCGCCGCCCGTGGGGACAAAACCGTCGCGCCCCGCGTCGAAGGGCCGCGAGGCGGTCGCGGGATCCGGATTGGTGGAGAGGGCGCGCATCGCGGCGAACGGCAGATCCGTCTCGGCGTTCACGTCTTCCGCCCCTACCACGATCATGCGCTGCTGGCGGCCGAGATGGATTTCGTCGAAGGCATAACCGAGGGCGTGACTCGAGGAGGTGCAGGCCGAGACAAAACCCGCCACCGCACCCGTGATGCGGTAGTGGGCGGCCAAGTTGAAGTTGAGCGTGCCGGAAATGGAGGAAACCACGCCCATCGGGTGGCCGCGCTCATACTCGGACGCCTCCATTTCCCGCAGATGGTGGTGCAGGAGAAAGGCGGAGCCAGCCGACGCGCAAAAAAGGCCCGTTTCTTCCCCCGTGATGGCGTCGCGGGTGAGCCCGGCATCGTCCAGGGCCTGCTCAATTGCGCAAAAGGCACTCACCCCGTGGGGTGGCAGGCCCCGCACGGTCTCGCGCGGGATTTCGTAACGCGCGGGCCATTCCCACTCGCGCCAGCTCGGGGAGCGCAGGGTGAAACCGGGAACCACGCCGGCGACTTTCACCGGGTGGCGGGGGTTGCCGCAGTAATCAAAGGGGGCGATCCCGCCCAAGCCGTTGCGCAGGCGGTGGATCACCTCGGCCCGGTCGATGCCGATGCTGGTGATGAAGCCCAGTCCGGTGACTGCGACAGCGCGGGGCATGCGGCGGTCAGCCCTGGGGGGTCAGCTTGCGGCGCACGAAGGAGCGCAGTTCGCCCACCGTGCGAACCTGCATGATTTCCGCATTGGTGATTCGGACCTGAAAGAGGTCTTCCAGGAAAAAGACGGTCTCGCTGATCGCCAGTGAGTCGAAACCCAGGTCCGCAATCAGGCGTGCCGAATCCGGCAGGGGTTGGTCCGGGGGAGGGGCGACCGTTTTAGGGATATAGTCGCGCACCACCGCGAGCACGACCAGGTCTAGCGCGTCCGCGTCATGTGTTTCCAGGAAGCGCGTGTAGGCCTGCTTCACCACGTCGGGAAACTTGGCGAGGGGATCACTGCTGCGGCGCGTATTGGGTGTGGGTGTGGACATGATCCGCGGGGGAGAAATTCAGGCAGCTGCCGCGCGCCGGTACAAGCTCGCTGAACGCACAGGAGAAAATGGCGCCCCGGGGGGCCGAAGGCGCGAGCGTCGCGCGGGCGTGGGCCACGGGCGTGCGTCGGGGTCGCGCACGGCGGGGCCTGGTCCGCGGGCTCAGCCTGAGGCGGCGACCGCGGCTTCCTTGCGCTCCCCGCGGAGAGAAGACGGCTCGCGGCGCGTCGGATGTACGGGGCGTTCCGGCACGGCGGCGGGGGCGCGAAACCACGTTCGCCAGCCTTCGCGCAGTTCCAGCCAGCCCCAGGCGGCGAGCGCCTTGGCGACGCGCAGCGGCAGCATCGCATTCAGTTCGTAGCTGGTGAAACGAAAGTACTGGCCGCGATTGGAGCGGCCCCAGGTGCCCCGCCGCTTGCGCGCTCGGGCGATTTTCACGAGGCGGCGATGGTAGAGGGCGATCAACTTGGCCGGGAGGCGCGAGTGGCTGGACGCAAAGGAGGGAAGCTCGAGGGCATTCGGGCCGTATTTGAAAGGCTGTGACACGACTCCGAGGTAATACAGCCCGAGGTCGAGGCGAAAGGCCAGGGTCATGAGCTCGTGGTCGCCCATGTAGTGGTATTTGTCGCGGTAGATGGCCTCAAACCAGCGCGTGTAACTGGTGTTGAAGCGCTCGTTGTGGCGCTCGACGCGCGGCGCCACCGGCTTGCCCCGGCAGCAGTCGTCCACCAGCGCGGCGGCGGCGGAGCTGCAGTAGCTGATCCAGTCCATCCCCGGGGAATAAAACGGGTCCATGAAGGCGGCGGCGTCGCCCACGAGGACAAACCCGTTGCCGGCAAAGGTGGTGGACCGGTAGGCGAGGTTGCGGCGGAAATGCACGTCGCCCGGCTGCCACTGGGCGTTCTGCAGGAATTCACGCGCGATCGGGTGTTCGCACAGCATGGTGCGGAGCCGCTCACCCACGTTCGGTCCGTCGGGCAGCTCAGTCAGGCGCTGGTCATACACCACGCCGATGCTGACCTCGTCGCCCTTGAGCGGGATCCACCAGGACCACCATCCGTATCCAATCAAATGATTCGTGGCGGTGAAACGCACCGCCTTGGTGCGGCCCGCCCACTGCGGGTATTTCGCCGCCAGTTCGGCGCTGTCCCAGTTTTTCACCCCGGACCAGCGGCTCCAGGCAGAGGCGATGGGGTGTTCGCGGTTCGGGACGAGCCAGCCGTTCTTGCGTGCAAGCAGGGCGGCGACGCCGCTGGCGTCCACGACCCAGCGCGCGTGCTCCTCTCCGCGGGCGCCGTCGTCCGTCTCCCACTGGACGCGCTGGAGCCCCCCGGGAGTGAGCTCGACGTCGCGCACTTTGACCCCGCGGCGCACGGTGGCGCCGGAGGCGGCGGCGTTGGCGAGGACCTGCTCGTCCAGGACGGCGCGGTCCACCTGATAGCCGGGGAAGCGGACGTTGTAGCCCGGCCCGGTCTCACTGCAGTCCGCCAGGGTTTCGGTCTGCTCGTTTTTGAACCAGAAACGGAGGCCTTGTTTGACCAGGTGCCGCTGGTTGAGGTGTTCGGTCAGTCCCAGGATACGCCCAAGGAAATACGCGCTGATCTCGACGGTGGACTCGCCTACACGGCGCGTGAAAGCGGTATCGCGTTCGAGGATAAGGACGCGCAGGCGGGGATTTCGCCGCAGGAGGAGGTAGGCGGTGGCCGCGCCGGAAAGGGCTCCGCCGATGATCAGGCAATCCCAACGCAATTCAGGGGCGGGCGTTTCCATGCTGGAGAGAGAGGAAATTCGGGGTGTTCGCTGAATCAACTGTCAAAACCAGGAAGGCGAGCGGTCGGCGGTGCTCAGGCGTTGGCGCGGCCTTCGGGCGTGGGGTGCAGCGTTTCGTCGAATGCCACCGCTTCCTGGAAACGGATCCAGCGCTGGAGGCGGCAGAGCGCGAGGAAGGTGTGGTAGCGCCACCACAGCGGCCAGGTCAGTTCGGCATGGCCTGCGAGGATCGCTGCGACCGCCTTGTCGATCCGCAGCGGCGGCGTGGGGTCCATGAAGAGGGCGAATGCATCGTCGTCGTAAAACGCGTGAATCAGTCGCTCGAATACGCGGGCGTGGTTTTTAACGCCGCGGGTAAAGGCGTTTTGCTCCCGCGGGGAAAGGGCGCGGTCCTGGCGGTGAGCGACCAGCACCTGATCCACGGCTTGGAGGGCCGAGCGGAGGCCGACATACACGCCGGAAGAAAAGATGGGGTCGAAGAAGCCGCCGGCGTCGCCGACGAGGAGGACGCGCCCGCTGGCGAGGTGACGCCGGAAATAACTGTAGTCGGCGGTGACGCGGAACGGTTGCACCGCCTCGGCTCCGTGCAGCGCCTGGCGGAGAACCGGCGACCCTGCCACCGCCTGCTCAAAGGCTTGCTGGGGGGTGCGACCGCGGAGCGCCTCGGTGCGTGCGACCCAGCCGACGGAGGTGCGCCCCTGCGAGAGCGGGATGATCCAGAACCAGGCGTCCTTCAGCCGGACCACGGTGGTGTGTCCGGCGGCGGGCCCTTCGGGGCGCACCATACCGGTAAAGTGGGTATAAACGGCCAGGCGCTTGGCGAGGGTGGGTTTGTCGAACGCGTCCCGGAGCGGTCCGACATGGGTGTTGTCGCGCCCGGACGCGTCGATCACCCAGCCGGCGGCGACCTCGCGGCGGCCTTCCGGCGTATCCACTTCGAGGCGACATCCCTCGTCGGTTTCCGCCACCGTGCGTACCGCGCTTTTCATCCAGAGGGTGGCGCCACGCTCCCGAGCGTGATCGAGGAGGAGGGCGTCAAAGCGGGAGCGTTCGACCTGGAAGGTGGAACCGAGTCCGGGAACGAGGGCGTTGGCAAAGATCACCTCCTTGCGGTGGCTGCCGCTGCCGGAGCAGAAGACTGCCCCGTATTTGCGCATAAAACCAGCGGCCTCGAGCTTCGGCCAGACCCCAAGGCGTTGGAGGAGGTGGTTGCCCCGGGGTAGGAGGGATTCGCCGATGCGGAAGCGCGGAAAGTCCGCCTTCTCGGCGAGGCACACCCGCAGCCCGCCCTCGCGGGCAGCACACGCGGCCGCGGCGCCCGCAGGCCCGCCACCAATCACGAAAACATCGTAGTCCCAGCTCATCGTGGCCCAGAGTGATACAAAATCCCCTGTGCCTATGGCAACGGGCCAGATGACCGCCCCGCGGCGCGCCGCCGGTCTGCCCGAGTCGCACGCGGCGTGGGGGCACGCCGCCTACATTGGAGAGGCCCGAAGACAGTGCCCGGTGGTTGTGGAGGTGTCTCGCGAAGGAGCGGAAAGCTGGAGAAGCGTACGCCGCCTACCTCGGAAGACTCTCAGCAGCATGCCTTTCTTGTAGGCGGGGTGCCCCACCCCGCACCTGTGCGGCCGCCGCAGCCATGCCTTGAGGGCCTCTGGCTCCGCTCATGGGTCTTGGCGTTTGGGTGAATCCTTTTTGCTGGTGCACCCGGCGCTCAGGTTGGAACGGCGGCTGCTTAAGGAGGGATGCACTCCACGGGGAGCGCAGTTCTTTGAAGGTCTGCCCAGCAACGATCTGCCGAGAGCGCCGCCAGCCTGAACTCTGCGCCGGCCCATGGCCCCAAAACTGTGCCTTTGGACGGGCCCTCCCGTCCGACGCCGCCGCCGAGCCCATCGCCTCGGTTGCGACGCTCTCGTAACACAAGCATCCGCTCACGCGGAGTACTCGTCATGAAAAACGTCAGCAAACTCGCAGCTATCGTCAGTCTGGGCGCGCTCTTGCCGCTTGGCTCTTTCGCCAGGACGGTTGAGCAGTCCTACGTTGAATCGTTCAAGGGTGCCAGCGCCGACATGCCGGTCCCGCTCGAGGTGGTCAGTCCCATCTCAGCGGCCGGTTCGAAGGGCATGGTCGAATTGACGTTCACGGTGGACGCACAGGGCAAACCCACGGAGATCGCGGTCAAATCCATCACAGGTTCGGTTCCGACCGACGGTGTGAAGGACGCGGTCTCGCAGTGGAAGTTTGCTCCCGCGAAGCGCAACGGCGAGCCAGTCGCACGCAAGGTGCTGCTGCCCGTCCGGTTCGTTGCCGCGGATTAAGTCAGGTAATCGCAGGTCAGCCTTAAAATAAGACATCAATCAAGGCCGTCGCTCTTCCCGGGCGGCGGCCTTGCCAATTTTTGACCACGGAGGGACACGGATACAGCGCAGGCAGCCCTGCGGTTACAGGGGCGGGCGTTTGACGGCACGGGGTGGCGTCCTACCTTCCCGACGTGCGTTTGGAAGATCTCAGCGGTTTGCAGAAGCTTGTCCTTCCGGACGCCTGGCAAGCGGCTGCGATCAACGCCCTCAAGGCGGGTCGTGACGTCGTGGTCGACGCGCCGACCGGCGCGGGCAAAACCTACGTCTTCGAGCGCTGGGCAGAACAGACCAGTTTTGCCAAACGCGCCCTCTTCACCGTGCCCACCCGGGCCCTCGCCAACGACAAGTTTGCGGAGTGGAAGGCGCGCGGCTGGCGCGTGGGAATCGCCACGGGTGATGTCACGGTGGATACCGCCGCTCCTGTCGTGGTGGCGACCCTCGAGGCCGTCCAAGGCTGGATCGGCTTCAACCATGCGAGTGCGCGCGATCCGCTCGCGGTGGAAGCGCTCAAGCAGCGTTTCGCCCTCCTAGTGGTGGACGAATACCATTGGCTGGCGGACGCGCACCGCGGCAACCACTACGAAGGCGCGCTTGCAGCGGCGGACGCGAACCTGCAACTCCTCCTGCTCAGCGGCGCGGTGGCCAATCCCGAGGACGTGGCAGAATGGCTGCGGCGGTTGGGCCGGCAGGTCGAGGTGGTGCAGACCCGGCAACGGCCCGTTCCTCTCGAGGAGGTGGACGTCGACGATCTCACGCAGGGTCTGCCGCGATCGGTCGAGGGATTTTGGTCGCGCCGGGTCGCCGGCGCCCTGCGCGAAGGCCTCGGGCCGGTGCTGGTGTTTGCACCCCACCGGCAGGACGCGGAGAGACTGGCCCGCCAGTTTGCGCGCGAGCTTCCCCTCGCGGACCCGCTGGTGCTGACGGCTGAACAGGAGCTCGTCTGTGGCTCGGCACTGGCGAAACTGATTCGTCAGCGGGTTGCCTACCATCACAGCGGCCTCAGCTACGCGCAGCGCGCCGGCATCATCGAACCGCTCGCGAAGGCGGGTCAGCTGCGGGCGGTGGTCGCCACGCTCGGGCTCTCCGCGGGAATCAACTTTTCGCTGCGTTCCGTGATGATTACCGCCTCCAGCTTTCGCCACGACCAGCTGGACCACGAAATTCCACCCCACGAGCTGCTGCAGATGATCGGCCGCGCCGGCCGGCGCGGCCTGGACGAGACCGGATACGTACTTTGTTCGAACAGCACGCCACGGATGCGACGCGCCGCACCGCTGCGCCTGAAACGTTCCGCGCCCCTGCCCTGGGCACTGATTCTCCGGCAACTGCAACGGGGTCAGGATGCAACGGCGGTGGCGCGTACCGTTTCCCACCGGTTTTTCACGGAAACGCCGCTCGTGATGGGAACGGAACAGACCGCCTCGTTCGATCCTGCGGCCCTTCCTTGCGGTCAACGCACGGATACCGGCCGGGCTCGTCTTGTCCGACGAGAGCGCGATCCATTTCCCGCCTGCCGCGACTGTGCGTACCGCGTGGCCTGTCTGGGCATGAACCCGCAGGCCACCCTGTTGTGGCAGTGGCAGCGCTGCGGGGTGCTCGACCGGGAACTCCGCCTGACCGCGCGCGGCGAAATCGTGAGCTGTTTTCTCGGACCGGAGGGCCTTGCGATCGCCGCAGCGCTGGAGGACCGAAGGTATGCGTTGGAAGCCCTGCTCTTCGACTGCGCCAATCTCTACGGTGGCGACCGTTTTGCAGGGACCAATCCCCGCCGGCTTGGACACCTGGCGGCTGTCTGCGAGCGCGCCTACCGGCGTTTGACCATTGAGGGTTACCTCAACGAAGGCCTGCCGCCGCAGTATGGTTTTGGCGCCGGCGACATCGTGCACGCGGTGGTGAGTGAAGGCGCCCGCGCACGCGAGGTGCTCGACACGCAGGAATGGGTGGGGCGCGGCGATCTGGATCGTCTGCTGACAGAGTGGCGCAGCTTGCTTCGACAGATTGCGAACGCCCCGCGATTGACCGAACGGACGGTTGAGGGCGGGCAACCGGCAGGTTCTGCCCCGGCCGCAAGCTGGGCTTCCAGCGAGGTGCACCCTGATTCCCTCCCGATGGAGGCCGTGGCGACTCCCAACGATGCGCGCAAGACGGCCCCACGCCGGGGCGGGCGGATGTCACCGGACGAGTTGTCAGACCGCTGGGACCAGCTGCGGGCGTTTGCGCGGCAACAACTTGGAGAGGCGAAAGCCACTGCGCTGCCGGACTTGCCGACCCTGACGGTGGACCAGCGCCGGGTCGTGAACCATCGCTTCTTCAAAGCGCCGGGCGCGGGCCCGTCCAGCCGCGCCCGCGGCGCGGCGTGAGACGTGGGAGGGGTGTGCGAAGAGTGGTTCGTTCTGAGAGACATCCTCGGGAAAAGGTCACGCCAGAACGCGGAGGGCAGCGCGGCCAAGCTCGGAGTCGCTTGCAGCGGAGCTTCTGCGGGCGATGAAGCCGGCTGATTGTGAAGTGAATAACCCATTAATTCCTCTTCAGGGGGCGTCCGCGAGCCGCAGATTGAGGGGGAATGAACCGGCGTCTTCTCACTTCCCTCTTCCTTGGTTTAGGTCTCCTCGGGACCTCCGCGGCCATGGCTGCGCCGGGGTGGGTGGAGGCCTCGACGACCGGCCGGGTGGGGTACGACTCCAATGTGGCCGCGATTGGGCCGGATGCCGCCGGCGCCATCCCGAAGGCTGATTCGCTGGTGCTCTCCGCGGGCGTTCAGCTCGGGGCGGACTGGGTGAAGCAGGGTTCAGTGTCAGGGGACTGGAAGGTTGCCCGAGTGACCCTGGCTGCGGAGGCCAACCGGTTTCCCTCCGTCACCGAAGAGGATTTTCTGAGCGCCCGGCTGGGCTTCGCCCTGAAGCACCAGAACGCCACGGACGTGTTTACCCTGGATGCCTCGGTCGTGCGCATCGACGGCTCGGAGGACACCTACGACCTCACGAGCACCTTGCACGCCTATGGCCTCCCGGTCTGGCGCGAACGCCGCACCCAGTGGCAGCACCGGGGCCGGATGCAATGGACGCACACACAGGGGAAGCTGCTTACGCGGCTGACGGGTTCCACGCTGATCTTCGATTTGGATACGAGCACCCGCGCTCCCTGTGTCACCTACGTTGACCGCGCAGACAGCTGGGTCGGCGCCGAACTCGGCACCGCGCTGGGTGCGGGGCAGGCCTTCGTCGGGGCGCAGGCGGGACGCCAGAGCCAGGACACCGCGCAAGTTGCCGGTGGGCAGTATGAATACTCCAACCACTATCGCCGGCTCACGGCGGCGTGGGCGGGCAAGCTCGGCACCCGCACCAAGCTGTCGGTGGCGGCGGGACCTGACTGGCGCGACTACGATGGCAACGTTGCCGCCACACTCACCGATCGCACCCGCCGTAGTTGGTTTGTGGAGGCGGATGCCTCGGTTGAGCTTACGCCGCGCTGGACACTCACCGGCAAGGCCACGCGTTTTCTCTGGGTTTCCAGCACCGGCAAGAGCGCCTACGCAGACCTGACGCTCGAGAGCGGGGTGGTGCATAAAGCGTCCCAAAAGCTACAGTGGAAACTGGCGGCGCGCCTGCAGCAATCGGACTATTTTCCCCAGGTGCGTGACGATTGGCTGGCCAGTGCGCTCGGGTCGATCGACTACGCCGTCACACCTGAACTGAAGGTGGGCGCCGACCTGACTTACCAGTACGGCTGGAGCGCCTTGCAGCCCGTCAAGGGTCGCAGTTTTGAACGCACCCTCGTTACCTTCCGGGCGACGCTGGCTTTCTAAGCAGCGCCCCTCGGGGTTCTGACGGGGTGTCTCGCCAAGCTGCGGACGGGAGGGAGCGGTCGGTCTTCTCTGCCACCCTGGCCCTGCACCCTTTAGCGAGACACCTTCCGAAAAGTACGTCGGTTCGCGGCCGCGCCGTTTATTTGGCGCTGGTCCGGCGGATCACAATGTCGCCGTTCATGGTTGCAGCCTGAAGATCGGTGCCACCGCCATTGAGTGAGCCGCTGACCACCTTGCCGCCCACCATTGAAGGGATCGAGGGCGGGCGCGGGGCGCGGGGCGGACGCGGCGCGGTTGGCGCCTGACCTTCCTGGAAGGCCTCACGGAAGTCCTCCGCCATTTCGCGTGCCACTCGGGCTGCTTCGCGTGCCGCGTCCCGGGCGGCCTCGCCGGCGGCGCGAGCTGCTTCCTGGCGTCCGCGGGTCTCGGGTTTTGCCTCGGTGCGCGTCTTGAGCACGTCCTCCTCGAAGTCGGTCATGACCGATCCATTCTGAGTTCGGAAACGCACATTGGCGCGCGCGTCCTCCGGGAGGTGGACCTCGATCTTTCCGTTCATGGTGGCAAAGGAGAGCGGCTTTGCTGCCGGGATGGAGCGAAAGCTGGCAAACACCTCGCCATTCATGGTCTCCACCAGGACGCCGCCGGTGAGGTCGGTCAGGCGCACCTCGCCCTGCATCGTCTTTACCTCCACGTCGCCCTCGACGCCCTGCACCTCCACATCGGAGCCCCAGCTGTTGGTGACGACGATGTTGGCGCTCCGCGGCACGCTGACAAAAAAGTCGGCGCCTGCGGTGGCCGGCCCGCCTTCGCGGCCGTAGTCGATTTCGACGACGTTGTCCTTTTCGGTCAGGCTGAAGGTCGCGGCCCCGGAGCTGATGACGCGCAGGCCATCGGGACGGACTTCACTGGGTTTTTCAACCTGGGCATCGGTCGAGACGGAGACGGTGTCTTTGCTGTCGTTGGCCTTCACGTTGATCGTGCCCTGCGCGACAAAGATGTGAACGGTGGCCGGTTCGCCGGGCTTGGACAGGGTGACGGAGGCGGTGACATCCTCGTCGGCATGAAGGGTGGCGCACCAGCCCAGGAGGGCGGTGGCAAGGAGGGGAAGGAGGCGTGGAAGGTGCATGGAAAGGATGGGTTGAGGTTGGGACGTCAGAGAAGGGCGAGGGCGCGCTGGGCGGCGGTACGCACGGCCTGGTCGGCAGAGGGCGCGTGCGCCAGCTGCTGAAGGGTGGCGGCGGCATCCGGCTCGCGCACAGAGGTAAGGAAATCGATCATCGCCACCTGCACGAGGGGAGAGGCCTCGCGACTCAGGGCCGCGAGTACGCTCTGCCGCACGAGTCGTGTGTCGGCCCGGGCGTACAAAGCCTCCAGGGCGGTGAGCCGCAGGTTGGTACTCGGATCGAAGGCGAGCGTGTTCAGAAGCTGGGCCAGCGCCTGGTCATCGGTCGCCGCATTCGCCCCCACGGCGACGATGTGCTTCAGGCGATTTTGGGCGGACGGCACATTGGCCAGTGAATACGTGACGAGGGCATCCATGGAGTCGACCTTGGCACGCAGGTCCGCCAGCTCCTTCTGGGTGGCCGCCAGCCGGGCGTCGGCCAGCGGATCGGCGGTGGGCTCGGCGGCCCGCCAAAACTGCGAGCCCGCCATCAGGCCGGCAGCCAGCAGCACGGCCGCAGTGGACACCTGCCAGACCGGCCGCCGCGGCCAGATTGCCTCGAAAAAGCGATCGAGGCGGCTGCGGGACCAAGCGAAAGGATGGCTGCTCTCCGACTCACGAAGGTGCGTGTCCAGCATGGCGTAAAACTGGGTGCGCAGGCGCGGCGAGGCCTCGGGGACGGGCAACTGCTCCAGCTTCAGCACGGTTTCGGTCAGGGCCGACCACTCACGCTGGCAGGCGGGGCACGTTTTGAGGTGCTCGCGGATGATCGCCGCGTCCTTGGCTGGCAACACGCCGGCCTCGAAGTCGAGGAAGCTGTCCTGGATGCGCTGGCAGTTCATGGGGAAAACGGGTGAAGGGAGGTGGACGGGTCAGAACCGAGGCGAAGGTATTTCTCCCGGAGGGATTTGATGGCGCGGTGGAGGCGGACCTTGGTGGCCCCGACACTGCAGTCGAGGAGTCGGGCGATCTCGGTATGGGCGAGTCGCTGGAAGCGGTGGAGGGTGAGGATCTCGCGCTGGTCGGATGGCAGGAGCGAAAACGCCCGTTTCATGCGATCGAGGTCATCGCTGATGGCGACACGGTCCCGCACATCGACACCCTCGTCGGGCACCTCCTCAAGTTCGGCGTCGGATGCCGCGGCGGCCTGCGGAGCGCGGTGCTTGCGGTAGTGGTCGGCCACCACCCGGCGGGCGAGGTGGTAGATCCAGGCGGAGAACTTTCCTTCGTCACGATAGGTGTGCCGGTATTTCAGGATGCGGTAAAAAACGAGCTGCACCAGATCCTCGCTCAGGGTCCGTTCGCCGGTAACCCGAACAAAAAAACCATACAGCTGCCCGTGATAACGTTCGAAGAGGTCACCCAGGCGCGCGATCTCCCCCTCGCGTACGGCGAGCATGAGGTCGTGATCGCTGCGGTCGGTGGCCACGGGCGGTGTGTCAGGGGAGAGAACCATGGGGGCCCCCTCGGAGACAATGATTTCGGCGGCAATGGCGTTCACGGGCGGCACGGGACATGGGTGTGTGCCTAGGGAAACCGCCCCGCGCGGCAAAGGTTACAGCCAAACCGAGGCAGACGGGGAAACCAGGCAGGATAAACCGCGAATCACCGAGGAGCGAATGACGAAACCACGGATGATGAAGTCACCACGAATGGACACAAAAGGACACGAGCGACGGAGGGGCATTCATGGTGGGGCAGTTGCAAACCGTGCCTGCTTGCTCTCGGTAAGGAACCATGAACCGCCGCACCTTCCTGACCTCCGCCTCGGCTGCGTTTGCGCTGGGGGCGCTTTACCGCCTCAACGGTCAGCCCGCGCCCGCTGCGTCGGGGCCCGCGGCTGGTCCACAGCCGGTCTTCCAGCCGCTGCGGCGCAATGTCGGGCTCTTTACCATGCGGGGCGGCACCATCGGCTGGCTGGCCTCCAAGGAGGCCCTGGCGGTGGTGGATACCCAGTTTCCGGATACGGCCGCGCTCTGCCTCGCCGGACTGCCCGGCAGGGACGGGCGGCAGATCGACGTGGTGATCAACACCCATCACCACGGCGACCACACCAGCGGCAACGGCGTTTTCAAGCCTGTGGCCAAGCGCCTGGTTGCCCATGCCAATGTCCCCGATCTGCAGCGCCGCGCGGCCGAGCGCGCCCAGCCTCCGACGGTGGACCGCCAGGTGTACGCCGATGAAACTTTCCCCGAGACGTGGTCCGCCTCACTCGGCGATGAAGCGGTGCGGGCGACGTATTTTGGGCGCGCCCATACCCGCGGCGACATCGTGGTTTATTTCGAGAAGGCAAACGTCGTTCATGTGGGCGACCTGTTGTTCAACCGGCTGTATCCGGTGATCGATCGCGTCGGTGGCGCCAGTATCCAGAACTGGACCCAGGTGCTGGCGAAGATCGCGGAGACGTATCCCTCCGACGCGCTGTATGTGTTCGGGCACGGAAACCCGAAATTCGGCGTCACCGGGCAGCGCGCGGACCTTTTTGTCTTTCGCGACTACCTCCATGGCCTGCTCGACCATGTGCGCACGCAGATCGCCGCGGGCAAAACCAAGGAGGAGGTCATGGCCCACGCGGGCGGCCTGGCCGGCTTTCCGGACTTCGACCAGCCGGCACCCAACCGGTTGCCGGGAAACCTGGGCACCGCCTTCGACGAGTTGACCGAGAAAGCCGGATGACGTGGCCGATCCTCGGCGCACCCGCATGCCGGCCCGCTCCTTCGGCGCGCCGGCTTTTCTTTTGCCTTGGAAAGTGGGTTTCGGTGAGAGTTGACCCCTATGCGACTGGAAATTCCGCCCGGCGAGTTTGCCGGTTTCATCTTCGACCTTGATGGCACGTTGATCGACACGATGCCCCTCCATTACCGCGCCTGGGGCCAGGCGCTCCGCGGGTTCGGCATGACGGAGACATTGAGCGAGGACCTTTTCTATTCGCTGGGCGGTGTGCCCTCCGAGCGCGTTGCCGAAGTTTTCGGTCGGCACTATGGCCTGACGCTCGATCCGCTGGGCGTCACCCGGGTGAAAGAGGGCCTCTACCTGGAACTCCTGCCTGAGGTATCGGTGATCGAGCCCGTGGTCGCATTCCTGCGCACGCGCGCGGCAGGCAAGCCCCGGGCTGTCGCGACCGGAGGTATGCCAGACATCGCGCTGCCGGCGCTCGAGCGCACCGGCTTGAAGGCCTTTTTCGACATCGTGATCACGCCCGAGGACGTGGCCCCGGGGCGGGGTAAACCACACCCCGACATGTTCCTTCTCGCAGCGGAGCGCATGGGCGTGCGTCCGGAGACGTGCCTGGTGTTTGAGGACGCACAGCCGGGAATTCAGGCCGCACTCGCGGCCGGGATGCAGGTTGTCCACGTGCCCAGCCGCGGCGTCTGACGCGCTCAGCGTTCGGGCGCGTCCGGCGTCTCGGCGTAACGGCGGATGTGGACCACGTCGCCGGCCTGGGCCTCGGCCGTCTCCGCTGCACTGGACCCGTTGCGCGCGAGCCAGAAAAAGCCGTCGGCATTTTCAAAGGCGACCCACTCGCCGCGTTTGACGCTCGAGAAGTCCTTACCGAGGAGGACCCGGTAACTGCGCTGGCGGAGCGTCACTTCGAAATAACTTTTTGGCTGCAGCCCGATGGTGCGGAAGTCCCCCGCCTGCACATCGAGGAGCAGGTTGCCATAAACCCGCGTGACCTCGGACACGCTCGCCGCAAAGCCGCGCTTGTCCTCATCGAGAAAGACGCGGGAGGGCAAGGCCTCGGGTATCCGCGTCACGTCGACAAAACCCGACGGGTCGGGCGGATCCGGGAGCGACTCGCGCCCGTAGTCGAGCCAGCTGTGGAGCATGCGGAGGGCAACCAATCGCTCCGCCTGGTTGATGTTGGCATGGCCGTCGCGGTTGACCCGCAGGAGGGCGGGCCGGATTCGCTCCACGTCCGACCCTGCCTTGGCCGCGGTGTAGACACGTGCCGCCTCCGTTTCGCTCCGGGTGGTGAGGAAGACAATCGGGAGGTGTGGAAGCATGGTCAGTGCGCTGCCGCGCGGGTCGGGGTCGCGCAGGTGAAACGCCGGTGCGATCGCGACCACGCCATGGTAGAGGGGATCAATCGCCGGTCGTCGTTCCGCGATCAGGGTGGCAATCAGTCCGCCCATCGATTCGCCCTCGATCAGTACCCGGGTGGGGGCGCCAAAATGCACGGCAATGTGCGCGCGCAAGGCGTCGAGGTCCGCGATCGCGTCGTGAATGATGGTCCCATTGCGGCGATAGCTTGTCTTGGCGACCATCCAGCCGTCACGCAGCAGCAGCTGATAGGCGCTGCGCTCGGGAAACAGGTCCGCCACGCGCGGCGCACTTTCCGGACGGAAGCCGTGGGCGAGAAGTAGCAGGGTGCCGTTCCATTGCGCGGGACGCGCGATCGAAAATGCGGCGTCGCCGATCTCGCCGGTTTCCATCGTGTAGTCCGCCGCCGATGCCGCGGTCAGCACCAGACAGCAGAGCACAAAGGTTCGGATCACACGCATGCCTTACCATTAAAGACTTCCGCGCACCTGTCCATTTGTGTTCTGTTTCAGCCATGAGCGTGCAGAAGCTGGTCAAGCCGTCCGTGTTGATGCAGCCGGTCTACGAGCCGGGAAAACCAATCGAGGATGTCGCCCGCGAGCTCGGGCTGGACCCGGCCGGGATCATCAAGCTCGCCTCGAACGAGAATCCTTTCGGGCCCTCCCCGCGCGCGGTGGAGGCGGCCAAGCGGGCGATCGAGCACGGCGAACTGTATCCGGATGGTGGGTGCGTCGCCCTGCGCGACAAGCTGGCCGAGCATTACGCCCTGCCCCCCGCCCATTTTGTGGTCGGCAACGGGTCGAATGAAATCATCGAGCTGCTCGGCCATGCCTTCCTCGGGCCGGGCGACGAGGTGGTGATGGGCAACCCGGCCTTCATTGTCTACAAGCTGGTCACGCTCCTCTTTGGGGCCAAAGCGGTGGAGGTCCCGCTCCTCAGGCACCGCCACGACCTCGGCCAGCTCCTGCGCGCCGTCAC
Source organism: Verrucomicrobiota bacterium (assembly GCA_023428905.1). Taxonomy (GTDB): domain Bacteria; phylum Verrucomicrobiota; class Verrucomicrobiia; order Opitutales; family Opitutaceae; genus EW11. The sequence goes on along the minus strand of JAEYWP010000008.1, from coordinate 172,521 downwards.
CCCGCGGACGCGGCTGGTGTTCCTGCCGAGCCCTAACAACCCGACCGGCACGTCGAACTCGGAAGAGGAGATCGTGACCTTTGTGCGCTCCCTGCCGGAGCATGTCGTTTTTGTCTATGACGAGGCCTATGCGGAATATCTGGAAAAGGCGCCCGACCTGCGCCCGCTGATCCGAGAGGGGCGTTCGGTCATCTGCCTGCGGACCTTCTCGAAGATCTACGGCCTTGCGTCCTTGCGTGTCGGATACGGCTACACCACCCCGGAGCTGGCCGCGCTGCTCAATCGCGTCCGCCAGCCCTTTAATGTCAACGGGGTCGGCCAGGCCGCGGCAATCGCCGCGCTCGGCGACCTGGACTTCGTCGACCGGTGCACCCGTGAGAACCGGGCCGGCCTCGCCCAGCTGGAGGACGGCTTTCGCAAGATGCGGCTCGAGTATGTGCCCAGCGAGGCGAACTTCCTCATGGTCAACGTGGGCGACGGGGGGAAGGTCTTCGACGCGCTCCAGCGTCGCGGACTGATTGTGCGACCGCTGCGTGCCTATGGCATGCCGCCGTGGATACGCGTCACGGTGGGCAGCTTCGAACAGAACCAGCGGCTCCTGCGCGAACTCGCCACCGTCCTCCTGGGCTGAGCCTCAGCGTCGGGCGGCGGCGCGGGCGAGGCGGTCGTTAATCGCGAGGGCGAGGGCGCTGCGGCCGTGCGCCGTTTCGGCATGCAGCCGGCTCCAGCCGCCCCGGTCCAATCCTCGCAGCGCGGCGAAGAGGGCGCGGGCCGCCTCCTCCGGGTCGCCGGCGGGGGAGAGTGAAACGAAATTTGGACGAGGTGCGATCGAGGCAGGAAGGGGTCCCTGGAGGAGCAGGGCCTCGTCGTCCGGCAGGGTGCGCAGCAGCGAGGCGGTCACGCGGCGGTGCAGCACCAGCGGCGTGCGCGGGCTGTAATGACGGCTCAACATCCCCGGAGCCACGGCGGCGGCCGCGGCCGGGGCCGTACGGCGACGGGGCAGGCGAACGCGTCGCTTCAAGACCTTCTCGAGGTCGGCCCGCTCGATCGCGCCGGGGCGCAGGATCACGGGGCGCCGAGGGTCGCGCAGGTCGAGGATGGTCGACTCCAGCCCGATGCGGCAGGCGCCGCCGTCGAGAATATGGCGGATCTTGAGACCCAGCCCCTCCGCTACATGCCCGGCGGTGGTGGGACTGATGTACCCGAAGGGATTGGCGCTCGGCGCCGCGAGGGGCAGCCCGGTGGCGCGCAGGAGCTTTCGAAAGAGCGGATGGGCGGGAATACGGATCGCAACGCTCGGGCGGCCCGAGGTGACGATGTCGGGGACCCGCTCCGTCTTGGGAAGGACCAGGGTGAGGGGGCCGGGCCAAAAGGCTTCCGCCAGCGCGTCGACCTCCGGCGAACGTCGGGCAAGTGCGTCCAGTTGGTCGAGGGCGTGCAGGTGCACGATGAGCGGGTCGTTGCCCGGCCGCCCCTTGGCGCTAAAGATTCGGCCACAGGCCCGTGCATCCAACGCGTTGCCCGCCAATCCGTAAACCGTCTCGGTGGGGACTGCGACGAGCTCGCCGCGCCTGAGGGCGGCGGCGAGCCGGGCCACGTTGGCCGGCGTGCCGCGATAGATCCGGGCTTTCCGCTGCATGCACAAAAAAGGCCGGAGACAGGCTCCGGCCTTCTTCAAAGGGTGAAAACCCGGCTTAGAGCGCCAGCAGGTTGTTACGCGAGTGCTTGATCGTCTTCGTAACGGCGCGCTGGTGCTTGGCCGAGAGCCCCGTGTACTTGCGCGGCAGGATCTTGCCGGTGTCGGTCACATAGCGGCTCATCAGCTGCGGAGTGGTGAAGGGATACTCCGGAGGAGTGAGACTGCGCTGGGTTTGTTCGGACGTGCTCATGAGAAAAAGGCGGCCAGTAGATGGAGGGGCCCGGGGGGTTGTCAACCCCTTGTTTGGCGGGAAGTCCGTCCAGTTGAGCCTTGATGCGTCAGGGGGAGCCCGTTGGCTCACCGCCGATGGCAAAAGTACCCCAGCTGATCCACGAAGGCCGCGCCGAACTGGCGGAGGGCCCCGTCTGGCATGGGGACGCCCTTTGGTGGGTGGATATCAATGCCGGCACCCTCAACCGGCTCGACCCCTCGGCGGGCATCAACACGTCGCGGGGGACCGGAGGCTACCTGGGCGCCGCCGTCCCCTCCGCCGATGGTCGCTGGCTATTGGCGCGCCAGCACGATCTCTCGTTGCTCGACTGGGAAACCGGCCGGTTCACCCCCGTGGCGTCACCCGCCGAGGGCATGAGCGCGCGGTTGCGGTTCAACGACGGCAAGTGTGATGCCGCGGGGCGTTTCTGGGTGGGCACCAAGAGCCTGGATCAAGAGGAGGGCGCAGCATCGCTGTATGCGCTGCAACCCACGACTGGCATTCGGCGGGTGCTGCAGGGTCTGTCCCTCTCCAACGGACTGGCCTGGTCGCCCGACGGCGGATGGTTTTATCACATCGACACCCCGACGCGCCGCGTGCGGCGATTCACCTTCGACCTGTCAGCAGGCGCGCTGGGGCCAGGAGAAACCCTGCTGCAATTGGGAGACCAGGATGGCTGGCCCGACGGCATGACCTGTGACGCGGAAGGTCACCTCTGGGTGGCGCTGTGGTCCGGCCGCGCCGTCCTGCGTGTCGACGGCTTGACGGGTCGGGTCCTGGAACGCTGCGAACTCCCGGTCTCGAACGTTTCCTCCTGCACCTTTGGCGGCCCCGATCTGCGCACGCTCTTCATCACCACCGCGTGGGAGGGCATGTCGGAGACGCAGCGCCAGGCAGAGCCGCTGGCGGGTGGAGTGTTTGCGCTGCGCACGGATGTACCCGGTCAGCCCGTGCATCTTTTCCGGCCCACGCCCGGCACCCCGGGTTGAAAAAAAAGAGGCCGGCACACAGCCGGCCTCTCGCGCAGGAACAATCAAAAGCGCCTCCCTAGAAGACCAGTTCGTCGACGTGGAAATAGGTCCCCTCCGTGTCGACCATCGTCACATGCAGCGGGGAATAACCGTCCTCGCTTTCACCCCAGCTTTCGCAGCGTTTGGTCGTGTAGTCGCCCCAGCCATACTTCGATTTCCACTCGTGCTGATACTCGAGGTAGACGTCGCAGCGGAGCGAAAGGAAGTCGTTGTCCGTGTCGGTCGCAGTCAGGTTGTAATACATCGGGTACCACCCGGCTGTCGTGAACAGTCCCCAGCCATAAAAGCTGTAGGTGGGAGGGACGGCTTGGCTGGGGGTCGCCAGCGAAGCACAAAGAAGAAGGAGGCCGAAGGCAGGTGCTTTCATGAGGAGGTTTTGTGGGAGAGAAGTAGTTTGCAAAATGCCTTGGGCCAAGCGTGCCGGGGGGCATCCCTCCTGATCGCAGCACAGGAAAAACTGACCCAGCGGCCCCCGGTTGATTTCCTAAGGAGCCTTGTAAAGCAGCCCGTCGTGACCGCCTTGCTGCCCTTGTCCTCGTCTTCAGGGGGCCCGCGTCGCGGCCACCCGTGGTGCACTGGAAGAAACGCGTCGACGCGACCGGCGGAATGGGCGTTATAGGAGGCACTTCGATGCTGTTTCGGCCAGAGACGTATTTTCGTCATTTCCCCGTGGCCCCCGAATTTGACGCGTGGGGCCTCAGCGTCACCGCCACGGGTTATGCGCTCGTGGCGCCGCAGGCGCCGTATCCCCCGGCCACACACCCGGAGGACCATCTGATCGACTGGTCACATGGGCGCGTGATCGATGGATATCAGCTCGTTCTGATCACGGCGGGTAGAGGTATTTTCCAATCCGAGGCGACCGGCAGAAAGCGCGTGGAGGAGGGGACGGCTTTTTTGCTTCTTCCCGGCGTGCGCCATTCCTACTGGCCGGATCCCGCGACCGGGTGGGAGGAAAGCTGGATGGAGTTCCGCGGTCCCACGGCTGAAAGCCTGCGGACTCGCGGGTTTTTTGCGCCGGATGAGGCGGTCAGGTCCGGGGCAGGAGAGACCGGGTTGCGGGATGCGCTCGCTGCGGTCCACGCGCGCGTCTTCCAGGAAGTGCCGGGTTTCGATCCGGAGCTGGTGGTCAGGGCGATGAACGTCCTCTCCGCGTGGGTAACGGGAAACGCCGCTCGCACTCCCGATCGCCTGGCTTCCGCCGTCCTTCATGCGGAACGTTATCTCGCAGCCCACCTAGCCGAGCCGGTCAACATGGAGGACCTCGCCCGTGAGTTGGGCGTCGCGTATTCGCAATTTCGGCGTGCGTTCAAGGAGCGTACAGGGTTCTCGCCCTGGCAGTACGTCGTCCAATTACGACTCATGCGGGCGCGCCGCCTCCTGTCGGAGAGCAACGCAACCCTGGAGGACGTCGCCGCCGGCCTCGGCTTCAATTCCGCATTTCACCTGTCGACCTGCTTTAAGCAGGCGTTTGGTGTGTCCCCGAGTCAGTGGCGAAAGCCTTTCTCCACCTGGGGCGGTTGACCGCGCCGAGCCAGCGCTCCTGAGGGCGCCGCCACCTCAACGGCCCGAACTCCGCCGTCGATTTCCGCGCGGGGCGGACGCAGGCGGTTTCATTTCTTCCGCGGCCGAACTCTGGCTGCCCATCTTGGGATTCGGATCCTCGGAGCTGACGTTTGCATTCAGCGGGGTTGGCCCTTTCTCCTGGGCCTCCACGATCAGCTGACGCTCAGCCTCGAGCCAAAACGTTTCGTCCTGGCCGCTGGGCGAGCCCTTTTCCTTCCACAACATTTCGGCGCGCTTCGCGATTTGCTCGTGCGTCGGCTTTGTCTGGGAACTGGAGGAAGTCGTACTCATGGCCTGCCACCATAACGCACCCGGCGTATCCGGCTATCGGGCGCCGGCCCGACCTGCGTCTGAGGGCAGAACCCGCTAGGCTGCCGCCTTCTGCGCCTTGCGACCTGCCCGTGATAGAGAGGCCTTCAATTGCGAAGCCAGCGTGGCTTTCGGTTGCGCCAGCCGACCTCTGAGGAACGCCAGGACTGCTCGCTCGGCCCCCGTCAGGCGGGTGCCTCCCTCGCGTTCCACGCGGGCGGTGGACCGCTGCAGCAACTGCACGGTGACCCCGTCGAGGTAACTTTCCAGAATGCTGGGGTGAATGTAGCACTTCCGGCAAACCGAGGGCGTGTTCCCGAGCCGCTGCGACACGCGTTCGATCGCCTGCACGAGGTTCTTCTTGGCCTCCTTCTGGGTGGCAAAGGACTCGAAGTCGCGGAGGGCGAGCGCGGCAAGCACCGTCCCCGACCACGTCCGGAAATCCTTCGCGGAAAAGTCGGAGCCGGCCACCTCGCGAAGGTAGGTGTTGACGTCATCCGAGGTGATACGTTGGGGCGTCCCATCGTCGTCGACGTATTGGAAAAGATCCTGTCCGGGCAGATCCTGCGTCTGCCGGACAATCGCGGCGAGCCGGGGATCGTGCAGGTCGATCTCGTGCCGCTTGCCGCTCTTGCCCTTGAACTCGAAATGGAGGTAGCCGCCTTTTACGCGCACGTGTTTGTCCCGCATCGTGCTCAGGCCAAACGACTGATTGGTCCGCGCGTATTCCTCGTTGCCAATGCGGATCAGCGTCGTCTCGAGGAGGCGCACGATCGCCGCGAGCACCTTGGTGCGCGTGAGCCCGCGTTCGCGCAGATCCTTCGCCACCCGGGCGCGGATTCGCGGCAGCGCTTCGCCGAAAGCGATCACGCGCTCGTATTTGGATTCGTCGCGCACCGCCCGCCACTCCGTGTGGTAGCGGTATTGTTTTCGCCCGCGCTGGTCCCGACCTGTGGCCTGGATATGCCCATTCGCGAGAGGGCAGATCCACACGTCGGTCCAGGCCGGCGGAATCGCCAGCCGCTTGATCCGGCCCACGACCTGAGGATCACGCAAGCGACGGCCGTCCGGGGAAAAATAGTCGAAACCCTTGCCATGCGTGCGGCGCGAGATACCCGGCCCCGTATCACTGACATAGCGAAGGCCGGCGCTTTTTGCGGAAGCGACGGCTTCCGGGGAAACCCGCGGAGCGGGCTCTGTCGTGCGGGAGGTTTTCACGAGCGTAGGGTGGGCCGGGCATCGGGCCCTCCATGGTCCCGCGGGTACGCCTTCACTGCCAGCCATACGCATGCGCCCGAGAGGAGCCAGAAGACAGGGCTGTAGTCTCCCAGCACGCCGATGATGCCCAGGAGGAGAAAGAGGACGGCAAGGACGCCATAAAGCAGATGCATCGTGGCGCTGACCCCGCCGGCCGCCGCCGGTGCGTGGAGGTGTTCCCCGGCGCGGACACCGGGCGGGTCTCCCATGTAGTCCTGCCGGTCCTACACGGACCGCTCATAAGTTTGGTCCCCGGGATGAAACGTTGCGCCGCGCGTGGGGTCAGTAGGAGCATGATACCGAACACGTCAGGAAACCCCGAGTCGCAGATTCTCATGCAGGGCATCCACGTCGAATTGACCGACGCGATGAAAACGATGATCCGCGAGAAGTTCGGCCGGCTTCTGGGCCGGAATGAGCGGATCATTCGCATCCATGTGCGCCTGCATCAGGACCAGACGATGGGCACGGAGCGTCACTACACGCTCACCAGCCATATCGAAATCGGCGGACCGGACCTGGTGGCCACCGCCGAGGGCACCGAGGCTTACGATCTGATCGACCAGGTGGTGGAGAAACTCGACCTCTTGCTGGACCGTCGCCACGGCCGCCGGAAGGACAAACGAAACCACCCGCACGATGTGGAGCTCGAGAGTGAGCTCCCCAAGGTGTCGGGTGAGCGGAATGCGCCCTGACGGCGCTGGCGGGAGGGGCCGTCAGTCCGTGGTGAGCGTCACATCAATATTGCCCCGGACGGCCTTGGAGTAGGGACAGCTGGAATGCGCCAGGTTGAGCAGGTGTTGGGCGTCACTCCGGCTGACACCGGGGAGGGACGCGCGCAGTTCGACGCGCAGGCCGTATTCGCCGCGCTCGTTTTCCAACAACGCAACGTGGGCCACCACTGTCGAGCCCACGATCTTGAAGTGCCCCTTTTCTGCCGCGGCGAGCACCGCGCCATGGAAACAACTCGCGTAGGCTGCCCCGAAGAGATGCTCCGGCGTCAGGCCATCCGCGCCATGATCCGTCATCGGCGCGAATTTCGCGGAAAAACTCTTGTCCGGCGTTTCGACGGATCCGGAACGTCCGCCTTGGGAAATGACTTCTGCGACTTGGATGGTTTTCATGGCGGCGTCACGGTAGACGTGCGCCGCGAGTCGCGGAATCGGGCGAATCTCTGAGCGTATGTCCCCGTTATCTCCCAACGCCAGCCGGGGCCTCCCCGTGGGTCACAGCTCGACACTCGTCTTGCTACGGCGCGGGTTCGGGCGACCCGGGTCGATCAGCGAGTCTTCCACCGCGGTGGCGAGAGGTGCATGGGGAGCCAGCGCCGCGTGGGGGGAGTCGGAGCGCGCGGCGGCGAGCCCTGCCACGTCTTCGCTTGCAGGCATTCCGGCGCCGGACGCAGACACGGCGGTGACACCGGTGGCGGGGGCGCCCAGCGGTGCGATCATCGCAGCCTCTTCGCGAAGCTGGCGTTCCGCCTCGATCCAATTGTCGACATCGTGACCGTGGGGACAGCCGCGCTGGCACCAGAGCTGGTGGGCGCGCAGTTCAATTTCGCTGCGGCTGGGTTGATAGGAAAGGGAGTCCGACGAGAGTTGCGGGTTCATGCCTTCATTGTAGAGCGGCGGCGCCACGTTTTGTATCGGACCGCCGCCGGTCGGATGTCCGGGTCATTCCCCGGGAGGTCCGGGTGAAGGAGCCTGCAGGGTCAAGGGGCGTGACCCGAAAATTCCCGGGCGCCAAAAAGTCGGGCGCAAAAAAGCCGCGCCTCCGTAGGCGCGGCTGCTGCTTATGCTTATGATGCGTCCGTTTTACAGGAAAACGGCAAAGGGGGGCTCAATGCTTGGCGTAGGCGACGCTGTCGCGCAGCTGCTTCACCCGGTCATGGGCGGCCTGCACCGCGACGTACTGGCGGCTGATGATGCCGCGGCTGATCGGATCGAGGTTTTCCTCGAGCGCCTTCTTGTAGGAGCTCACCGCCACATCTTCACCGCGCTCGCATTCAGCGAGAACCGCGTGCGGTTCGTTCGTGGCGAGGGCGGACTTCAGGTCGATCCAGCCGCGGTGCATCGCGCCGGCAACCGAGCCCGACTTCTCCGGATTGCCGCCGAGGCTGCGAATGCGGTCCTGGAGTTCGGCGATGAAGCTGGTGCGTTGCGACGCGAACTCGGCAAAGATGCGCGCCAGCTCCGAATCCTTCGCATCTTCGGCGGCGGTACGGAATCCATGCTGGCCGTCCTTGCAGGTCTCCACGAGATCGTTGAGGACATCGAGGCTGTTTTCGTTCGTCATATTCATGCTCATAAGGCGTGTGGGATTTTGGGTTATCGTTGTAGAATGTTGCGTCCTCTATTGCCGGATACGTGCCAGTGAGCAGGCGGCGGCGCAGGCGGTTAACCCCGAGGAGGTAACGTATTTCCGGCGCCATCCGTGCGTCTGTTTTTCTTCGCACCATGCACACCCGCGCCCGCGATTTCGGACAATATGCAACGACCGGGCGACCATGCTCAAAAATGCTGCGAAGATCGTGTCGGCCACACCGCTGCACGCTCCGGAACAATCCGGACTGTCGGATGACAAGCCGCTCAACCCACGCCCACTATGGAAACACCCACACCCACGCTCTACATCAAACAAGGATGCCCCTATTGCGATGAGGCGATGGAGTTCCTGGATGAACACGGCATCGAGTACCGCCTGAAGGAGGTGCTCAATGACGCCCGTGCGTTTGAGGAGATGCGCCAGCTTTCCGGGCAGTCCAAGGCGCCGACGCTTGATTGGAACGGAAAGGTCCTGGCTGATTTCGGGGTGGACGAGCTGCCGCAGTTCCTGCGTGGACAGAATGTGGAACTGGAGGACAGCTGACGCTTCCTCAGTTGTCTTCGGCGAGCGGATACGGCACGAGGACCGGGCGGGCCTGCTCACCGGTGACGTAGAGGGTGCCTCCATCGGCGTCGAAGGCCACCGCCTCCGCCTGACCCAGGCCATGGAAGGAGAGGGCGCGCCCGGGCTGGAGGAAAACCTGCTCCCACGACGTGTCGTCGTGCCGCTGATACAGATACACGCCTCCGTAGGTGAGGAGGGCGACCTGCCTGCCGTCCGGGGAAAGTGCGGCATCGGTCGGTTGGGCGCGGTAACGCCCGACCGGGGTGGGAAGCAGGCGCTGCCAGGAGTTGGGGCGGGGGATTCCCCGGATGGTCCCGACCTTTCGCGCCACCGTCAGCTTTCCTCCCGCTGACGCTGGGGCCAGGGGAAGACGATACAGAACAGGCGGGCTGTAGCGTTTGCTGATCAGCAGGATTTCGCCGCGTTTCGGATCAACCAGCATTGCCTCGCAGTCGCGCGGACCGTCCTCGTAGCGGAAGGTCAGGCTGCGCTCGGGTCGAACCGTCAGTTCGCGACCCGGCAACAGCTCGGCGGCGGAGGGCTCCTCCACAAAGTGGATCGCCCCGGTCCGGCGGTTCGCGCCGTTGTCCCCCACATCGGCCACCGCGAGCCAGAAGCGTCCGGCGTGGGGAAACGCTGCCAGCGCCTCCCAGTCCACATTGGTTGCTCCCTGCACACGCAAGGCGCCGAGACGGCGTCCATCTGTCCCCACCGCGTAGACCAGCGGTTCGCCATAACTGTCGTTGACCGCCCAAAGCAGGTCCGCGGTACGGCCTGCCGGCGCGAGGCCGCTGGCCTCGTCCAGCCGCGCTTCCAGCACCGGAATCGCGCGCGCGGGAGGCGAGTCCCCCAGGGCCTGCCAATAAAGGACGGCCGCGGCGCCCACCAGGACGGCACCGAACGCCGCAACCCGTCCTGCACGCGAAAACCTCATGCCGCGACCGCGCACCCGGTGAGTCCGGAGGACGTCGTCATCCAGCGAAAGCGGAAGGTCGCGGGGTGCATGCGGCAGGCGAGGGACTTCGCCACACCCAGCCGCGAGGGCGAGTCAAAAGCGTGTACGCACCGCACCTCATCCGGGAGCGGCCTGTGTGGGCCGGGACTTTCGCGTTGTTTCCGCTCCCCCGCGCGGCGAGAGTGCGCGCATGTCCAAGGGTGCACCCCGCGCCGCCACTCGGCGCCTGTTTGATGAGATCGGCCCGGTCGATGCCGTCGGCGTCGAGGAACGGGTTGCCAAATACGGCACGCGCAGCCTGAAGAAGGGCGCCAAGCTGTGGGGACTGAAGACCGCGGTTTCCATGGTCGACCTCACCACCCTGGAGGGGAAGGACACACCGGGAAAGGTGACGAGCCTGTGCGCCAAGGCGCGCGTCCCCCACGCCGGCCTCGACGTTCCGCCGGTCGCCGCAGTTTGCGTTTACCCCTCAATGGTGCGCCACGCGCGCCGGGCCCTGGGGGAGCGCACTCCCGTCAGGATCGCCTCGGTCGCGACCGCCTTTCCCTCCGGGCAGGCTCCCCTCGCGACCCGCCTGGCGGAAGTCCGTGCGGCGGTGGCTGACGGGGCGGATGAAGTGGACATGGTGATCAACCGGGGCGCCTTCCTCGCCGGTGAGTTTGACCGCGTGCAGGACGAGATCGCAGCGGTGGTGGAGGCCTGTGGCACGGCCGCCCTGAAGGTCATCCTGGAAGTGAGTGAACTGGAGACCTACGACAACATCCGGGCCGCCTCTTTTCTCGCCCTGCGGGTGATTCGCCCCGGCGATTTCATCAAGACGAGCACGGGCAAGACCGGGCTCAATGCCACCCTGGGCAACAACCAGGTCATGCTGGAGGCACTACGCGATCACTACCTGGCGACGGGCATCGCGGTGGGGATGAAGCCGGCGGGAGGTATCCGCACCGCCAAACAGGCGTTGACCTTCCTCGTCGCGGTCAAGGAGACGCTCGGGGATGCTTGGCTCACCAACACCCGTTATCGCTTCGGCGCCAGCGCGCTGCTGAACGACCTGCTGCGCCAGCTCGAAAAAGAGAAGACCGGCGTCTACCAGGCGCCCTACACCTTCAGTGAGGCAACCGACAGCTACTGAACACGCCATGGCCAAACCTGCGACCAATGCCCCTGCGCGCCGATCGGGCCGCCCCCTTGCCGAGCTGATTTTCGGCGACCTCTGGGAATATGATCCCGCCCCCGAAACGGCGGATCCGCGACTGAAGAAGCAGTACGACCTCTTCATCGACGGCGCATTCACCCCGGGCAGCGCCAACCGGACCTTCACCACCCTCAATCCCGCCACGGAGAAGCCCCTGGCGGACGTGGCGCTGGCCGGTCCCGAGGACGTTGACCGCGCTTTTCGCGCCGCCCGGCGCGCCTACGACAGCGTCTGGTCCCGCCTCTCCGGGCGCGAGCGCGGCAAGTACCTCTTCCGGATCGCGCGTCTTCTTCAGGATCGCGCCCGTGAGTTTGCCGTCGCCGAGACCCTCAACGGTGGCAAGCCGATCAAGGAGTCGCGGGATTTTGACGTGCCGATGGCGGCCGCCCACTTTTTCTATCACGCAGGCTGGGCAGACAAACTCGCCTACGCCCTCCCCGGCGCGCAGGCCGCTCCGCTCGGCGTGGTCGGTCAGGTGATCCCCTGGAATTTCCCGCTCCTGATGCTGGCGTGGAAGATCGCGCCGGCACTGGCCGCGGGAAACTGTGTCGTCCTGAAACCTGCGGAAACCACCCCGCTCACGGCGCTCAAGTTCGCCGAGCTGCTCCAGGAGGCGGAACTGCCGCCCGGCGTGGTGAACATTGTCACCGGCGCAGGCGAGACGGGCGCCGCGGTGGTTGCGCACCCGCTCGCCTCCAAGGTGGCCTTCACCGGCTCGACCGAGGTGGGCCGCGGCATCCTGCGCCAGTTGGCTGGAAGCGGGAAGAAGCTCACCCTCGAACTGGGCGGAAAGGCCGCCAACATCCTCTTCGAGGACGCCCCGCTCGACCAGGCGGTGGAAGGCATCATCAACGGCATCTTTTTCAATCAGGGCCATGTCTGTTGCGCCGGCTCCCGGCTGCTCGTGCAGGAGGGCGTGGCGGAAAACGTCGCCCAGAAGCTGCGCACCCGCCTGCGCACCCTGCGGGTGGGCGATCCCATGGACAAGAACACCGACGTCGGCGCGATCAACTCGCGCGCCCAGCTCGACCGCATCCGGGAACTGGTGGAGAGCGGGGTGCGGGACGGCGCGGAGCTTTACCAGCCTCCCTGCCGCCTTCCTTCCCGGGGCTTCTTTTTCCGCCCCTCCGTCTTCACCGGTGTCTCCCAGAGTCATCGCATCGCCCGCGAGGAGATCTTCGGCCCCGTCCTCAGCGTCCTGACCTTCCGCACCACCGAAGAAGCGGTGGAAAAGGCCAACAACACCGCCTATGGGCTCAGCGCGGGCGTCTGGACCGACAAGGGATCCCGTATTCTAAAAATGGCGACTGAACTCAAGGCCGGGGTGGTCTGGGCCAACACCTTCAACAAGTTCGACCCCGGCGCCCCGTTCGGAGGCTACAAGGAAAGCGGCTTCGGCCGGGAGGGCGGCCGGCACGGGCTCGCCGACTACCTGATGTTCACTGCCTCCTGAGGAACCGCACCATGAAACGACTTCCCATCAACAAGACCCCGAAGGTGTATGTCGGCGGCGCCTTCATCCGCTCCGAGAGCGGCCGCGTTTATCCGCTGGCGGATGCGCAGGGCCGTTTTGTCGCCCACCTGCCCCAGTGCACCCGCAAGGACGTGCGCAACGCGGTCGAGGCTGCGGCCAAGGCCGGCCCGGGGTGGGCGCGACGCACACCCTACAACCGTGGACAGATCCTCTACCGGCTGGCGGAGATGCTGGAGGCCCGGAGCGGGGAGATGGCGACCGCCCTGGCGCTGTCGTCGGGAGATGAGCGCGCCGCGGCGGAGGAGGTGGCCGCTGCGGTCGACCGGGTGGTCTATTACGCCGGTTGGGCGGACAAATACGAGCAGGTGCTGGGAGGCGTAAATCCGGTCTCAGGTCCCTTCTTCAATTTCACCGTCAGCGAACCCATGGGCATCGTCGGGCTCATCGCCCCGCCCTCGCCCCCGCTGCTCGCGCTGCTTTCCCTGATCTGCCCGGTCATCGTCAGCGGCAATGCCGTCGTGGCCCTGGCTTCCGAAACCCAGCCGATGCCGGCGGTGGTGCTGGGCGAGATGCTCGCAACCAGCGACCTGCCCGGCGGAGTGGTGAACCTGCTGACCGGGTTCCACCGCGAACTGCTCCCCACCTTCGCGACCCACGAGCATGTCCGCGGGCTGGGCGGTGTCGTATCCGCAGAAGAACGACGCGAGTTGGAGACGGGCGCGGCGGAGAGCATCAAACGCTGCCATCTGAGGTCACTGGAGGATCCGTTGGACTGGCGGGGCCCGTCGGCTGAGTCAGTCTACGCGATCCGAGACTTCGTCGAATTCAAGACCGTCTGGCACCCGATCGGCGCCTGAGGCCGGCCGCCCGCCCTCGGAGGAACGCGGCGATCTCCCGCTGCGTCGGCATCGCCGGCGCGGTGCCGGGCTTGGTGACGGAGAGGGCGGCGACGGCGGTTCCGAGGATCGCCGCCTTCACCCGGTCCCCCTGGTGTTTCACCAAGCCGGCGGCGAATCCGCCGACGAAGGCGTCCCCCGCACCCGTGGTATCCACCACGTCAAGACCGCGGTGGGCGGGGAGGAAGGTGTGTCCGCCTTGCTCCGAGACGAGACAGCCGCGGCTCCCCAGGGTGACGATCACGGTCGGTACGCCGACCCGCCGGCAGTGTGTGTGCAGGTCCGCCGGGTCCAGCCGCTGCAACTCGTCCGCGCCCAGGGCGCGGCCGCCGGAGGCGGGCAGACGCGTCAGCAGGCTGGCGAACTCGGTCTCGTTGGGTATCAGCACCGACACGTCGTGGAGCAGCTCCAGGTCAAAGTCCGGGCGCATCGGCGCCGGGTTGAGGATCGTGACGGCCCCGGCCTTCCTCGCCGTCCGCAGGGCATGGGCGGTGGTGGCGAGGTTGGACTCGCACTGGCAGACCAGCACCTCGGCGGAGCGGATGGCGGGCAGGGGAAGGTCGCGACGCTGCAGCGCCTCGTTGGCACCCAGCGCCACGACGATTTCGTTCTGCCCCGCGGTGTTGACGAGAATGGCGGCTGTGCCTGTCGCCGCCGATTTCTTTCGGGCGAAGGCGGCGGGGATACCAGCGGCGCGGTAATAGGCCTCCGCCTCCCGCCCGAAGGCATCTTCGCCGACAGCGCCAACGTAGAGGGTGGGGACACCGGTGCGGCCGCAGGCGATCGCCTGGTTCGAACCTTTTCCGCCGGGGCCGGTGACAAAGCTGCCCACCACGGTTTCACCGGCCTGGGGGAAGTCGGCGCACCGGAACATGAGGTCCTGGACAAAGCTGCCCACCACGACCACTCGGGGTTTCATGGCGGGGAGTTTAGGGCCGGGCCCGGCGGTGACAAGGGTGCGGGCGCTCAGGGGGCCACCTCGATGGCGTGGGATTCGAAGCGGGTGCGCCCGTGGGTGAACATGAGGAGGACGCCGGACTGCGAGGGCGAGAGCGTGCTGCCGGTGGCACTGATCGGGATCGGGGCGCTGGCACCGGGAGCCGCCTCCACCGCCCCCAGCCCGCCATTGACCACATATCGGGGCGAGGCCGGGGTGTAGGTCATGGGCCCGATCTGGTCGGTCATCAGGCCGGTGAAGTAGTTGTCGTAGACCTGCACGGTGAAGTCGATCGTCTGGCCCGGCGGCAGGGGATCAGCGACCGGCCACGCGCCCTCCTCCCAGGGCACGCTGCGGCCGATCCGGTTGAGAGGCACCTGCAGGATCACGTTGGCGGAGTTGAAGTCGACGTTGGTGAAGAACGTCCCGTATCCACTGTACCAAAACACACCCTGGAGGAAGACGGCGTTGCGCCAGTCCGGCGGCGCGGCCCCAAGGCGCTGGTTGAAGAGGTACCAGTCACCCACCCCGTCCCGGTCAACGTCGAGCGTGACGACAAACTGCGCGGGATAATTGGCGTGGGTCCGGCGGTCCCAGGTGGTGATCGCGAATTCCAGGGCGAGCCCGTAGGGCGCGCCGTAGTTGACCAGCCGGACCCCGACATGCTGGAGGTCGGTGACGGCAAAGGCGTCACCAGGTCCCGGATACGAGCCGGCGGGCAGGCGCGGACTGGTGCCGGTGAGGGCGAAGAGGGACGCGGTGGCCGCCGCCGCGGAGGGCGAGTTGGCGAGGGTGGGGGCGGCGCCACCCAGACTGTGCCGGGTGGTGGAGACAATCCCGCGGTGGGCGCGGTGGGGCAGGATGTGCCAGGGCAGACTCAGCTGATCCGTGCCCTCGGAGAGTTCGATGAAACCGTCAAACTCCTGCGCCGCGAGCCGGCCGCCGTCGGCGCCGTAAAAACCGCTGTCGGTCTGCCACGGGGGAAGCTTCGCCGGGTCGACCGTGAGGGTGACGGTCAGGTCTGCCGTCCCTCCCCCTGGAACGCGGAGGGTGGGCGGCGCGCCCAGGACAACGGCTCCGGGCTGACCGGGACTGCCGCGGCTGGCATTGCGGACGGTGAAGTCGCGCGCGTTTGCCGCATGATTTTTGACCCGGATCACCTTGGTGAAGGTCTGGGGCGCACTCAGCCGCCAATAGCCGAAGGAGAGGGCCGGGGCAGGCGCGGCACCGGAGGCGCCGACCACCCAGGCGGTGGCCCGCGCCTGCAGGGCGGCGGCGGCCTGGACTTCGCCCGCGCCGGAGCGCGATACGCCCGTGAGCAGCCCGGGACGGGAGCGGCGATCGACAAAAACATCCTGGGCGGCCGTGTTCATCAAGCGGGCCTTGACCTCGAGCGGGGCCAGCCCGGGGTATTGCTGGCGCAGGAGGGCGGCGGCGCCCGCTACCACCGGGGTGGCGCCGGAAGTGCCGCCAAACACCGCGAGCCCGGTCCCACTGCCGGACACGGCGGCACGGCTGGCGCCGGGGGCCGAGAGCTCCGGCTTGAGCATGCCCGTGTTGTATCCAGGGCCCCGCGACGAGGTGCCCACGATGCTGCGCGACAGGTCGGTCCCCACCGAGGGGGAGAGGGTCACGGTCAGGACCTGGCCCGCCGCGAGCCGGCTCACCAATGTGGCCCCGTCTGCCTGGCTCACGACCAGGGCGGGGATGCGCAGGACAAAATCCTCGGGGAGGTCCCACCAGGGGATTCCGCCATAAGAATGGGAAGGTGGGTCGCCGGGGGCGTTGCTCACGAGCAGCACGGCCCGCGCGCCGGCGGCCTGCGCATAGGCCACCTTGTAGCTGACGTCACAGTCGCCCCGGTCGATCAGGGCGATCCGGTCGCCCAGTGAGGCGGGCGCGAGCAGGGCGCAGGCGAGCGGGTCGGCGGGGCGCATGAGACGGCCGGTCACAACCGAGGTCAGTGGCGCCCACGGCAAGCTGGCGGTGTTGCGGAGGAGCGCGCGCGTCTGATTGGGGGAGTCGACCTGGACATGAAAGGCGCGGTCGCCCGGCATGGATGTCTGGGCCACGGCGATTGCCTCCGGGGCACTGGCTGGGGAGCTGAGAATGTAGGGAGTGTCTCCACCGTTGCCGGCGGCCGCACACACAACGACGCCCAGCCGCGAGGCATTGGTCGCTGCCTCGACCGAGGGGTTCTCCCGCTGCCCGAAATTGGCGCCGAGCGACAGGTTGATCACGTCGACCGCATCCGCGAGATTGCCATCGCCATTGGGGTCAAGGGCCCAGTCGATGCCCTGGATCAGGGCGAGACCGCTGCAGTCCGGGGTCAGCGCGCTGCAGACCTTCACCGCGTAGAGCGACACGCCGGGCGCGATCCCGAAGTTGTCTGGACGCGCCGGATACGGCCCGCCGGCCAGGATGTCAGCCACGCTCGTCCCATGGCTGCCGTCGGTGCCGACCAGGCCCAGGTCATTGTCGGGCGGCGGGGCCGCAATCGGGTCGGGGTCGGGTTCGAGGTCTCCGTACGGCCAGTTCTCGCCCACGAAGTCGTAGCCCCCGACCACCCGTCCCTGGGGCCAGGCGACCGCGCCTTTGTTGGCCGGATCGAGTTGTGAGAGCCCGTAGGCCGCGAGGTAGGCAGCGGGCGTGCCGGCGCCGCCGAACGCGGCGTGGGTGTAGTCGATGCCGGAGTCGAGGACGGCTACGCGGACCCCGCGGCCGTCGATGCCGAGGGTGCGCAGGCGCTCTGCGCCGATCCAGGGGGTGACCTCCTTGGAGGCCGGGTCCGCCTGGGTGCGGAGGTTGCCGACCTCCTGGACGCTGCGGACCCCATCGATGGCCGCGAGGCGACGGGCGGAGTCAGGCCGCGCCCGCACGTACAGAGCGTTCAGGGCGCGGCTCGTCTGGGCCACGGTGGTTCCTCCGGCCCCCTCGATGCGCGCCACCAGTGCGGCCTGGGCTGAACGCAAGCGCTCGAGATAGGCTTTCTGTTCGGCGGGGGAGGGGGATCGCCCCTGGGCGCGAGCGTCCGCCACCATCGCGGCAAGCGATGGCGTGCGGAGGATGACGGCGTAGGTGACGGGCTCGCGGGCGGCGGCCAGCCGGGGCGTGGCAGCTTGGGTGGGAGGCGGCGGCGGTGTCTGCGCCTGGCTGGCGGCGGACGCAAAAAGGACGCCCGCCGCAAACGTGGCGAGAAACGGGGAGATGGGGTTCACGGGGTTGGGGGTTACCGGCGAAGCCGACGGCGGACGAACACGACCAGGGACAAGAGAAGTCCGGATGCCATTGCGCCGTAGGCGGCGGGTTCGGGCACGGGCTGCGCCGCGAGGGCGAGTGTCAGCGTGGCGGAATCAAAGAGCACGGGGTTCTGGATACTCGCGTCGTCGATCCTCAGTTCCCAGTAGGGGCTGAAGGTACCCAGCAAACCAGCCAGCGGCTGGTAGGGGCGGTAGGCCCCGGCGAGCAACGGGTCGCCCGCGTCGATCAGGGCGGTGTCGGCCGCGTCGTCGAACAGAAGGGTGCCGCTGAAGCCGCCGAAGGCGGAGCCGTCCGGGAGCGTGCCCACTTCGAGCAGCGTGACTTCGCGCAGGACGCCGAAGCTCGTATCCAGCATCCGGAGCACCAACCCGATGTCCGAGTAAAACGGCGGATCGTCGGGCAGGTCGGGCACCTTGGTGAAGGTGATGCTGAGGGTCAGGGCGGAGACCGTGGCCCCGGCCGGGGCGGCGCTGTTGCTGGAGAAATCGAAGAGGGCGGAGTGGGACGAACCATCAATCCACTGCGGGACCGCGTAGGTCTCCGACGCGAGGGTCACCTGGCCGTGGAGCGGCGAGGCAAGAAAGAGCGCGGCGGGGAGCCAGCAGATTTGAAGGAGGGCGCGCGCAAGGCGCGTCCCGCTCACAGCAGGGTGGTGGTTCATGGTGTGCGTGATGCAGCTGGGCTGTCCCCGCCGGAAAAGAGGCGCCCCGCCGTGGTGTCGGCTAACCGTTGGAATGCAGGGCAAGGCTGGGTTGCCTGCGGGAAAAGTAAATCACTTCGGCGGGTGTTTTTGGGAGGGTGGCGCCGCCGCTGGTCCCGGACTGGCGCCGCTGGTCCAAAGGTTGCGGTGCCGCCGTTCGCGTCCTGTAGTGTGGTTGCCGATGGCTGACACCACGCCGCCGCTTTCTCTGCCCACCTTCGACGGCCCGTCCCGGGCGGCGACGAAGGAGCGCTTTTACGTCTTCCTGCAGCTCGCCTGCTGGGGCGGGCTGGCGGTGGTGCAATACCTCTTTGCGCATTTTGTCCCGGCGTCGCCCGGTCAGGCCGACCGGATTCTCGCCACCGTCGTTCAGGTGTACGGCGGCGGCCTGCTGCTTTCGCATTACGGTCGGACGGTGATCCACCGCCGTGGGTGGAAAGCGCTGGGTTGGCGCGCACTCGTGCCGCGGGTGCTGGGGCTGGCCGCGCTGCAGGCCCTGGTCTGGGCGGGCGGCCTTTATCTGGTGCAGTGCGTAGTGCTGGAGTGGAGCGCCTCCGGGGTGCGTGGCCCGGTCTTCTTCGCGGCGATCTGGGTGCAGGGCACCGTCACGATGACGTTCTGGCTGTCGCTCTATTTTTTCTACCACCTCTTCGACCGGTTCAATCAGCTCGAGATCGACCGCCTGCGCCTGGTCGCGACGGTGAAGCAGGCGGAACTCCGCGCGCTCAAGTCGCAGCTGAATCCCCATTTCATTTTCAACTCCCTCAATTCGCTGCGCGCCTTGATCGAGGAGGACCCGCAGCGGGCGCGCCAGGCCGTGACCCAGCTGGCCAACCTGCTGCGGTACTCGCTGAAATCGGGCCAGCTTGAGACCGTTCCCTTCGAGGAGGAGCTCAAGGTGGTGGCGGACTACATGGCGCTGGAGCAGGTGCGCCATGAGGAGAGGCTGCGGTTCCGGCTGGACGTGCCGGCGGAGGCGCTGGCCTGGCCGGTGCCTCCGATGCTGCTCCAAACCCTGGTGGAGAATGCGGTCAAGTACGGCATTTCTGCGCGAGCCGAGGGCGGCGAGATCGCCGTGGTGGCGCGCGTGGCGGAGGAGGCCCTGCGTGTCTCCGTGACCAATCCCGGGCGGATTGCGGCCTCGGACGAGCGGCGGGCCTCCACCGGGCTCGGGCTGGCCAACGCGGCAGAGCGGCTGCGGCTCCTGGCCGGCGAGAAAAGTTCGCTCGAGTTGCGTGCGGAAGGACCGGATACGGTGAGAGCGGAGGCCGTGATCCCGCGGATCCAACTTTTCAAAGCATGAAAGCGCTCCTGATCGACGACGAAAGGCTGGCCCGCAATGAGCTCCGGCGTCTGCTCGCCCTGCACCCTGAGGTCGAGATCGTGGGCGAGGCGGCCAATGCCGCGCAGGCGCAGGAGCAGATTGCGCTGCTCCGCCCGGACGTGGTCTTTCTCGACATCCAGATGCCGGGAAAAACGGGTTTCGAACTGCTGGAGGCGCTGGAGCCGCCGCTGCCCCAGGTCGTGTTTACCACCGCCTACGACGAGTTCGCGGTACGCGCCTTCGAGTTCAACGCGCTCGACTACCTGATGAAACCGGTGGATCCGGTCCGGCTCGCCTCCACGATGGACAAGCTGAAGGCGGGGGTCGCCCGCCCCCCGGAGCGCAGCGCGCGACTCGCGCCGGAGGACAAGGTCTTTGTGCGCGATGGTGATCACTGCTGGTTTGTGGAGGTCAGGTCGATCCGCCTCCTGGAAAGCGAGGGCAACTACACGCGTATCCACTTTGATGGTGCACAGCCGCAGCTCTTCCGCTCCCTCAATGCAATGGAGGAGCGGCTCGACCCCCGCTTTTTCTTCCGGGCCAACCGCCGCCAGATCATCAACCTCACCTGGATCGACACGATCGAGCCCTGGTTCAGTTCCGGCTTGCTCGTGACCCTGAAGGGCGGAGCAAAGGTCGAGCTGAGCCGCCGCCAAGCCCAGGAGTTCCGCGAGCGCATGAGCCTCTGATTGACCCCCATGTCCACCCTGCAACAGTCCCCCCGCAGCGGAGCAATGCGGAGAAGGGAACCACGGATGAACACAGATGGACACGGATGGGTCGGGTCAAAGGCACTGTCATACTCGGTGATCGGCTGCGCCATGGAGGTGCTGAACACCCTGGGCCATGGGCTGAATGAGAAGCCGTA
Source organism: Verrucomicrobiota bacterium (assembly GCA_023428905.1). Taxonomy (GTDB): domain Bacteria; phylum Verrucomicrobiota; class Verrucomicrobiia; order Opitutales; family Opitutaceae; genus EW11. The sequence continues at coordinate 151,949 of JAEYWP010000008.1, read as the reverse complement.
CGAGAACGCGCTGGCGGTCGAACTGCGGCTCCACGGAATTCCCTTTGTCCAGCAGGCTCGATTCGACGTCCTCTACAAAGGGGTGCGCGTCGGTGAGTACATTCCCGACTTGCTGGTTGGGGATGAGATCGTGGTGGACACCAAGTCGAGCCAGGCGATTGGTGATGCCGAGCGGGGACAAATGGTGAACTACCTCAGGATCACCCGGCGAAAAGTGGGCCTGATTCTCAACTTCGGAAGCCCCAAGCTTCACTGGGACCGGATCGTCCTCTGAAATCCGTGTCCATTCGTGTCCATCCGTGGTTAAACGTTTCCCTTTTATGATCGAAGCCCGTGGTTTGTGTAAGGTTTTTTTGGATAAGAAGCGCGCGGAGGTGCGTGCGGTGGACGGGGTGAGCTTTGTGGTCTCGCCGGGACAGATCTACGGCCTGCTCGGCGCAAACGGCGCCGGGAAGACGACCACCCTGCGGATGCTGGCCACCCTGCTCACGCCCTCGGCGGGCGAGGCGCGGGTGGCGGGGTTCAACGTGCAGGAGCAGCCGGACAAGGTCCGGGCCAACATCGGCTTCCTCGCCGCCAGCACCGCCCTCTACGGCCGGCTCACCGCCCGCGAGACGGTGCGGTATTTCGGCCAGCTCAACGGCCTCGACGAGGCGGTGATCGCGGAGCGCACCGAGCGCCTCGCGCGCGACCTGGAAATGACCGATTTCCTCGACCGCCGGGTGGACAAGTTTTCCACCGGTATGAAGCAAAAGGTCTCGATCGCGCGCACCCTGATCCATGACCCGGCGGTGATGATCTTCGACGAGCCCACCCTCGGCCTCGACGTGATCGCCGCCCGCACCATCGTCCGTTTCATCCGCGACTGCCGGGCCCGGGGAAAGACCGTGATCTATTCCACCCATGTGATGAGCGAGGTCGAAAAACTCTGCGATGTGATCGGGATCGTCCATGGCGGGCGGCTCCGGGCAGAGGGCACCCTCGAGTCCCTGCGTTCGCGCTTCAGCCAGCAGGACATGGAGGAGATCTTCGTCGCCGCGGTCGGCGAGGGCGAACTCGCCGCCGCCGAGGAGGCCGCCGCCCGCCGGGCACTCGGCCGTCGCTAACCCCCAAAAGACCCGACCATGAACTGGAATCAGATCTGGACTGTAGTTGCGAAGGAAGTACGAGATGCGCTCCGCGACCGGCGGACGCTGATCTCGATGCTGGTCTTCCCCGCCCTCCTCATCCCCGGACTGATGTTCGGCTTCGGGCTGGTGATGGTGAAGCTGGTCTCGAAGGCGAAGGATGAAACGCCCGCGGTGATGATCATCGGCGCGGCGCACTCGCCCGCCCTGCGCCAGGCGTTCGAGGCCAGTACGAAACTCCGGGTCGTGCCGGAGGCCGAGGACTACGCGCACCAGATCTCCAACAAGCGTGTCCGCGCCGCGGTGGAGATCCCGCCCGACTTCGACCACGCCCTGGTCGATGGGGAAAGCCGCACCGTCCGGATCTACACCTATGAGGGTGAGATGAAATCGGGCTTCGCCGCGGGTGAACTGGACCGGGTGCTCAACGAGTACCGCCAGAACGTCGTCCAGGCGCAGCTGACCGCCCGCAACCTGCCGGCGACGTTCGTGAAGCCGTTCGAGATCAAGCGCCAGAATGTGGCCCCGCCGGAGAAGGTGGGTGGCAACCTTTTTGGCGGTTTTGTGCCCTACCTTCTGATCCTGCTCAGCTTTATCGGCGCGATGTATCCGGCGATCGACCTCACCGCGGGTGAAAAGGAGCGGGGCACGATGGAGACCATCCTCTGCAGCCCGGTGGGTCGCACGGAACTGGTTCTCGGCAAATTTCTCACCGTCCTCGCCGTCTCCCTCTCCACCGTGGTGGTGTCCGTGCTCTCCCTCACGCTCAGTGCGATCGGCATGGCGGCGATGCTGCAGGACAAGCTCACCGCCGCGGCCAAGAACGCCGGAGCCGCGTCAGCGCCGACCATCCCCATGATCGACCCCCTCGGCGTGCTCGGTGTGTTCGTCATGGTGGTGCCGCTCGCCGCCATGTTTGCGGCAATCCTTTTCACCACCGCTCTTTTTGCCAAGAGTCACAAGGAGGCGCAGACCTACATCTCACCTTTCATGATGGTGATTATCCTGCCGGCCGTCGCCGCCATGCTCCCGGGGGTGGAGCTCAGCCTCGGCATGGCCTTCGTGCCCGTGCTCAACGTCTCACTCTTGAGCAAGGAACTGGTCTCCGGCAGTTACCCCGTGCTGATGATGCTGGTGAGTTTCCTCTCCTCCTGCCTCTACGGGTCGCTCGCGTTGTTCCTGGCGGTCAAAATGTTCAAGCGCGAGTCCGTGCTTTTCCGCACCTGAACGTCCACCGCCGCGGCGGACCGCCGATAACGAGCAACCCATTGCGAACCACGGATGATCACGGATGAAGGCATCGAGGGGCTCGACGGTGACCCCTTCGACCACCGATGGACTCACCTCTTGCGCTCAAGACCGACAGGCTCGCTGTTCGTATCCGTGTCCATCCGTGGCTAAACCGGCGTGGGGCGAGGAGATTGGTCAAAAAACCGTCAAGGCTGCGGAGACTGGTGTCAGGAATCTGCAGCTGGGGGTAAACGAGGGGTAAATACCCCGGGTGCGTTCGCTCTTGCGTGGCGCCGCGGAGGGCAAGGCCTACGGTTGGTCAACAAGACCGATCATGAACCTGGTGAAAAAAATCCTCATCGTACACGCGGATGCGAAGATGAAGCGCCGCCTGGTGCTCATGCTTGCCGATGCCGGATATGACCTTCGCGCCTTCACGGAATCCGAGACCGCCCTGGAGACAGCCCGCGTGGAGTGGTTTGACCTCGCCCTCGTCGACGCCCAGCTCTCGGGAGCGCAGGATTTCGAATTCGTCGAGTCGCTGAAAAAAATCCAGCCCACCGTGCCGGTGATCCTGGTGGTGCCCCAGTTGGAGCTTCCCTTGATTGTGAAGGGGATTCGGATGGGCCTGAGCGACGTGCTGCCGGTCGGCAATGACCTGCGTCCGCTCCTGCGCCGCGTGACCAACCTCCTCCGCCTTCCCACCCCGGTGGCGGCCGATGAGGACCTGCTCACCCCGGGAGACCTCGCCGAGGCCGAGGCCGTGCTCCAGACCATCGGAACCTCCGACACCACGCAGACGGCGGATCCGTTCAACACCCCCGACCTGCGCCAGGAACTGATGCGCGGGGCGAAGGAGCGCGCCATGCTGGAGGCCAAGGCCGAACGGCTCGAGCACGAGAAGGCCGCGCTGGAGGCCGAGCTGAAGACCCTTTTGTCGCAGAATGCGGATACACTGCGGGTGCAGAACGAGTTTGCCGAGCTGCGGACGCAGCGCGAGATGGCGGCGGCGGCGCAGGCCCTGATCGACCAGAAGGCCCGTGCCCTGGCCGAGGCCCGCTCCGAACTCGACCGCGAGCGCAGCGCCCTGGAGGAGGAGCGCCGCAAGCTCAACGTCTCCACCCAGAGCATGTCCCCCTTTGGCAAGTCCCCCGACGAACTCGTCCGCGAAAAGACGGAGGTCGACCAGCTTCGCGGCCGCCTTTCGGCGGAGGAGTCCCGCCTCCGCGAGGAAAGCGCGCGTATCCAGCATGAAAAGACACAGCTGGCCCAGGAGCGCCGCCGCTGGCACGAGGACCTCGATCTCCTGCGGGAACAGGAGAACAACCTTCGCGATTACGAGGCGCGACTCCGCCAGCTCCAGGCCCAGCTCGAGGCGGACCGGGTGCTCTGGTTCAGCTCCCGCCCGCAGTCCCGCTCCCCCTTCAACGACGACGCCGCGGTCAAGGCCGCCTGGGAAAAACTGCAGCGCGCCACCGACCTGCTCGAGGCCGAGCGGGCCGTCTTCCGCGACGAGCGCATGGCGATGCGCGAGCTGGAGATGGACCTGAAGCGCCGTGAGGCGAAGATCGAGGAGATGGCCGGCAAGGTCGGCGAACAGGAGCGCAAACTGAAGGGCCTGCCTCCCGCCACCAGCGCCAACACCGTTTCCTACGCGACCCCGACGCCCGGCGTTCCTCCCGGCGTGAAAAAGCCGCTGTCCCGCGCACCGTTCGAGATGGCGAAATCCCTCCTCGGACGCAGCCGCGACGAGTGATCCTGCCGTCCCCACGACACTACGGGAAAACCCTGATCGTGGGGATGCTTCCAGAATTCTGGCTTGCCGTCGCACCCGCGACGCCTCATCTCCCGAGGCCGATGCCTTGCTCCACGTCCATGCGCCGAGTCTCCAAATCCGTTACGACGGGGGCTCTTGCACGCGCATGGTGGCACGTCGGGGCTCGGCGATCGCGGGGTGGGACAGACCCAACCTCGTAGTGGAATAAAAACCACATCACTCGTTTTCGCCGAGCCCGACTCCCACCCGAGTCGGGTTTTTTATTGCCCAAAAATCATCCCTGTCCGCGCCCATTTTTACCATGCCATGAATGCACTGCTCACCCAACCGGAACTCGACGTTCCCTCGTTCGCCTTCTTCGGCCGCACCCTGGCTGAATACACGCAGTTCTTTGCCCTCGACCTCCCGCGGCTGAAGGGCCGGTCGGTCCTCGACGTCGCCGCCGGGCCGTCCTCGTTCACCGCCGAGGCCACCCGCCGTGGCATCGATGCAGTCGCGGTCGACCCGCTTTACGGCGGGTCGGTCGAGGAGCTGACCGAGCGTGTCGGGGCGGACTACCGCACCATGGTCGCGCAAATGCAGGAGAAGGCGCACCTGTTCCGGTTCAAGGCCTTCGGGTCCTTCGAGGAGGCCGAGCTCAGCCGCCGGTCGGCGGCGGAACGTTTCCTGGCGGACTACGCCACCGGCTTCGCCCACGGGCGCTACCTCGGCGCCTCGCTGCCGCTGCTGCCGTTCTTTGACCAGGCCTTCGATACCGTTCTCTGCGCGCACCTGCTTTTCGTCTATGCGCGGAGGCTGGATTTCGATTTCCACCTCGCGGCCTGCCGCGAGCTCGTCCGGGTCAGCCGCGAGGATGTGCGGATTCATCCGGTGGTCGGCCCCAACGGGCGGAAGTATCCGGAACTTGGACGCCTGCGGATCGCCCTGGCGGAAGAAGGCATCGACAGCCAGCTGGTGGAGGTCGACTACGAGTTCTTCTCCGGAAGCGATGCGATGCTCGTGCTCAGGCGCAAGTAGGTGCGGCGTGCGGGCCCCCGTCCCCCGGGGGGGCGCCGGCGCGGCGCCCGTGGCGGAGCGGGTCAGTCGGCCTGTTTTTCCAGGTCGGCGAGACGCGAGGCGGCCGCTTCCCATTCCGCCGTCGCCTGGGTGATCTGGTCCACGATGGTGCTCAGCTCGCGATTGAGGTGCTGGGGTTTGCCCGGGTCGGAATAGGTTTCCGGTGCCTCCAGGGCGGCGGCCAGCTCGGCCTGCTTCGATTCGAGCTGGGAGACGCGTTGCTCGAGCTTGCCCACCTCGATGCGCAGCCGCTTGACCTCGGCCGCGCGTGCGCGCTGCTCGGTCTTGAGCTGTTCGGCGGACTTGGCCGGAGCCGCCGCGGCCGCCGGGCGGGTGGCCTGGCTGGCCGGACGGGCGTCGGTGAAACCGGCGGTGAGGGCGGCGCGTTCGTTGGTCGCACGCGACTTCTCGAGGTAATAATCGTAGTTGCCCGCGTAGGACGTGAGTCGCCCGGCGTGGACGTGCAGCACGTTGAGGGCGAGGGCGCGGATGAAATAGACGTCGTGGCTGATGAAGATCAACGTGCCCTCGAAGTTCTTCAGCGCGCCCACCAGGGCGTCGATCGACGGGATGTCGAGGTGGGTGGTGGGCTCGTCCATCAACAGCAGATTGGGCGGATTCACCAGCAGGCGCGCCAGGGCGAGACGCGATTTTTCACCGCCGGAAAGGACTGAGACCTTCTTGAAGACGTCGTCCTTGCGGAAGAGGAACGCGCCCAGGATGGCCCGCGCCTGCTGCTCGGTCAGATTGTTCTCGCTGGTCCGCAGCTCCATCACGTTGTCGAAGACGGTCGCGTCGGCGCGGAGGGTGTCGAGGCGGTTCTGGGAGAAGTAGCCCAGGGTGACGTTGCTGCCCAGCTCGCGGGTGCCGGCCCGGATCGGGACAACGTCGGCAAGGATCTTCAGGAGGGTCGACTTGCCCGCGCCGTTGGGACCGACCAGGACGGTGCGCTGCCCGCGCTCCGCCGTGAAGTTGAGATTTCGATACACGACGAGATCGCCGTAGGCCTGTTCGACCTTTTCCAGCTCGATCACCTTCAGCCCGGAACGCGGCGGCTGGGGGAACTTGAAGTTGACCCGCTTCAGCTCCTCCTCCGGCTCCTCGATTGCGTCTTCCTGCAGGCGCTCGATCTGCTTTTCCTTCGACTTGGCCCGCGAGGCGAGGGACGCCTTGGCCCCGAAGCGGTCGACGAACTTCTGCAGGTGGGCGATCTCGCGCTGCTGGTTCTTGTACTGGGCGAGTTGCTGCTCCTTGCGCGCCGCCTTTTCCGCGATGTAGTCGTCGTAGTTGCCGGTGTAGCGATGAAGGCGCCCGCTGCGCAGCTCGAGGATCCCGGTGCACAGGGTGTTGAGGAAGGCGCGATCGTGGGAGATGATGATCAGGCCGCCGGGATAACGCGTGAGATAATCCTGGAACCAGAGCAGGGCCTCGAGATCGAGGTGATTGGTCGGTTCGTCGAGAAGGAGCAGGGCGGGCTCGCTCACGAGGAGGCGCGCGAGGTGGGCGCGCATCACCCAGCCGCCGGAAAAAGTCTTCGCCTGGCGGTCGTGGTCGTGTTCGCGGAAACCCAGGCCGGCGAGAATCTTTTTTGCCCGCGGTTCGAGCGTCCAATCGATGTCGTAGTCGGTGTCATCCTCGTCCAGGTGCAGTTTCTTCCCACTGGTGGCGATCTCGAGGATGGTCTCGTTGCCCACTGGGGCGCTCTCCTGCGGGAGGAAGCCAAAGTCCGCCCCGCGTTCCCAGGTGATGGTGCCCTCGTCGGCCGATTCCTCGCCCAGGATCAGGTTGAAGAGGGTGGACTTGCCCGCGCCGTTGGGACCCACCAGGCCGAGACGGTCCGTGCGCGCGACAAAAAGCGACACCTCCGTGAAGAGGGTGCGTGTGCCATAGGACTTGGTGACGTCGGCGATCGTGAGCATGAAGGTCGACAGCAAACCCGGCGGCCCCGTCCGACGTCAACGCCGGTCTGCTGCCCGCCTGTCAGCGGGCGAGTGCGAGGGCGACCACGCCTCCGACCGCTATCAGGCTGCCGAGCACCGAGCGGAGGGTGGGGCGTTCCCCGTCGATCCAATACGCGAGGGGAAGCGTGACGATGGGGGTGGTGGCGACAATCGGGAGCACCAGTCCCGACGGGGTCGTGCCCAGGGCCCATTGATAGCAGCTGACCCCGAGCACCGGACCGCTCAACCCGTTGCAGAGAGTCCAGCGCCACCGCACAAAAACGGAACGCAGTGCGCCGCCGCCAGCGGGCTCCGTCGGGGAAGGCTCCTCCCGCACCGGCATCGACTCGGCAGTCGGGCGGAGGAGGCGTTGGGCGGCGAAAAACAGCACCGTCAGCACGATGCCACCGAGGAGGCGTTGATAGGTTGCGCTGAGCCCATCGATCGACTGGCCCGCTGCGGCGGTGAGTTCATATGCCTTCCGGCTCACGGCAGCGCCGATCCCCTGGCCCGCGGCGGCCGCGATCCCGAACAGGATGCCGGCGGGTCGCACCTGCACGCGCGGTGGGTGGCGACGGGAGGGGGCGAGGGCAAGGGCGACGCCGCCGAGGACAAGCAGGCTCCAGCCGGCCTGGGAGCCGTTCAGCCGGGTGCCCAGCCAAGCCCATTCTGTCAGCGCCGCGATTGGCGCCGCGAGGCACTGGGTCACGACCACCGTGAGCCGCGCGCCGAGCAGGGGCAGCGCGGCGAAAACCGCGAGGTCTCCCAGCCCCATCCCGATCAGCCCGCTGAGCAGAAAGTGGTTTCGACCCGCGCCTTCGAGGCCGCTGCCGCCGATCCCAAACCAGACCGGGAGCAGGTGCGCCCAAGTCGCCAGGCAGACGAACGCCACGAGGAGCCGTCCCAGGTTGGCGCGGGTAGCGCCGACGCTGCGGATCGCGCGGTTGGCGAAGATCGAGGAGAGGGAAAAAAAGACGGTGGTGAGGAGGGCGCCCAGCATGGCGGGGGGAGCATCCGGCGGAAACGTGTCATCCAGGCAGAATTGGCCGCCGGTGGCATGTTTTTTGTGGCGCTTCCGTCGTGCCCCTCTCTAGTTCTGCGCAACTTATGAAGCAGAAAGCCAAGAAGACCAAGTCGCCCTCGAATGCGGATCTCGCGAAGAAGAAGGGCCCGGTCTCGAAGTTCATCGCCCAGAACTACCGACACTTCAATGCGGCTGCCTTGGTGGACGCCGCCAAGGGTTACGAGACCCACCTGGAAAAAGGCGGGAAAATGCTCGTCACGATCGCGGGCGCGATGTCGACGGCGGAGCTCGGCATCACCCTCGCCGAGATGATCCGGCAGGACAAGATCCACGCCATCGTCTGCACCGGCGCCAACCTCGAGGAGGACATCTTCAATCTGGTCGCCCACGACTATTACGAACGGGTGCCGCACTACCGCGATCTCACCCCGGCGGATGAGCAGGCCCTGCTGCAGCGTCACATGAACCGCGTCACCGATACCTGCATTCCGGAGATGGAGGCGATGCGCCGGATCGAGGCCGTGGTGCTCGAGGAGTGGGTGAAGGCGGACCGCGCCGGCGAGCGTTATTTCCCGCACGAGTTCATGTTCAAGATCCTGCGCGGCGGGAAGCTGAAGAAGAGCTACCAGATCGATCCAAAGAACTCCTGGATGCTCGCCGCCTGTGAGAAGAACATCCCGATGTGGGTGCCGGGCTGGGAGGACTCCACCCTCGGCAACATGTACACCGGCCATGTGATCAGCGGGGACGTGAAAAACGTTCACACCGTGCGCACCGGCATCGAATACATGACCGTGCTGGCGTCGTGGTACGAAAAGAACGCGCGCAACCTGCGCGGTGGCACGGGCTCGATCGGCTTCTTCCAGATCGGCGGCGGCATCGCTGGCGACTTCCCGATCTGCGTGGTGCCGATGCTTCACCAGGACCTGCAGCGCGACGAGGTCCCGCTCTGGGGCTACTTCTGCCAGATCAGTGATTCCACCACCAGCTACGGCAGCTATTCCGGCGCGGTCCCCAATGAGAAGATCACCTGGGGCAAGCTCGGCGAGACCACGCCCAAGTTTATCGTGGAGAGCGACGCCACCATCGTCGCCCCCCTGATCTTCTCCTGGGTCCTCGGCCAGTGAGTGGGAGGCGCCCGGGCCGGCGGTGTCGCCGGCCGGACTCTGCCTCCCTGACGTGCAGGCCGGCAATGCCGGCCTGCTTGCATCATCGCTGAATCGGGGTCGATTGGGCGCACACCGCATGCCCAACCGCCTCGCCACCGAACGCTCCCCCTATCTGCTCCAGCACGCCGGCAACCCGGTCGACTGGTATCCATGGGGTGAGGACGCGTTTCGCCGCGCAAGGGAGGAAAACAAACCGGTCTTCCTCTCCATCGGCTATTCGACCTGCCACTGGTGCCACGTGATGGCGCACGAGTCGTTTGAGAACGCGGAGGTGGCAGCGCTGCTCAACACCCACTTTGTCCCGGTCAAGGTCGACCGGGAGGAGCGCCCGGACGTGGACCGCGTCTACATGACCTACCTGCAGGCCATGACCGGCCACGGGGGATGGCCGCTCAGCGCCTGGCTCACGCCTGACCTGAAGCCTTTTTTTGGCGGCACCTATTATCCACCGGAGGACCGCCACGGCCGGCCCGGCTTTGCCAATTTGCTCCGCTCCATCGCGCAGGCCTGGGCAAAGGATCCGGTGCAGCTGGTGGCGGAGGGCGATCGCGCGATCGAGGCCCTGCGCGCCCACCATGCGGAGCGTGCGGGAACGCCGGGGAGGGACGCGGGGCATGAGATCACCGACGCCGCCGGCGAAGCCTTTGAAAAAGGCTTCCAGTATTATTACGAGGCCTTCGACCCGGCCCGTGGCGGGTTTGGCGGGTCCCCGAAATTTCCGCGTGCCTCCAACCTGAGTTTTCTCCTCCGGATCGCCGCGATCCAGGGAGCGGATACAGAGGCGGGCGCGGAGGCACTCCGGATGACCAGCCTGACCCTGCAGCGCATGGCGGAGGGCGGCATTCATGACCATGTCGGCGGCGGTTACCATCGGTACGCGGTGGATGAGGGCTGGTTCGTGCCGCATTTCGAAAAAATGCTCTATGACCAGGCGCAGATCGCGCTCAACTTCCTCGACGCTCACCAAGCGTCGGGGCGCGAGGTCTTCCTCTGGCAGGCGCGTGATATCCTCGGCTATGTGGAGCGGGACCTTCGCGCGCCGGGCGGCGCCTTTTATTCGGCGGAGGACGCCGATAGTCCGACGACGGCGGGCGGCGACCGGCACGCCGAGGGCGCCTATTATGTCTGGACCGCTGAGCAGATTGCCGAGGCCCTGCGCGGCGTCACGCCGGGGGCGGGCTCGCCGCCGTTGGCCGCGTCGGACCTGATCGCGTTTCATTTTGGGATCCAAACCGACGGCAACGTGCCGGCCGAGTTGGACCCGCACGGCGAATTTCGCGGCCGCAACATCCTGAAGCAGGCGCACACCCTTGCAGAAACGGCGCAGCACTTCGGGCTCGGACTCGAGCAGGCGAACGCGCTCCTCGCAACCGCACTCGATGCGCTTCGGGCGGCGCGTCTGGGCCGCCCCCGCCCGCATCTGGACGACAAGATCATCACCGCTTGGAATGGCCTGATGATCTCCGCCTTCGCGCGGGCATCGCAGCGATGTCGAGCCGCTTCTGACGGGGCGACGACCGAGGCCGTGGCCTATGCCGCCACGGCCAGCGCGGCGGCTGGGTTCATCCGCACCGAGCTTTACGACGCCGGCACCGGGATCCTGTACCGCGTTTACCGCCAGGGGCGGACCGACGTCGCCGCCTTCGCCGAGGATTATGCCTTTCTGATCCAGGGGTTGATCGATCTCTATGAGGCAACCTTCGCGGTGGAGTGGCTGCGCTGGGCCGATGCCCTGCAACAAACCATGGATCGGCTTTTTTGGGACGCGGACGGCGGGGCGTATTTCAGCTCTCGCGGCGACGACCCGAGCATCCTGCTGCGCTTGAAGGAGGATTATGACGGCGCGGAACCTGCCCCCAGCTCCGTCGCGGCGATGAATCTCCTGCGCCTGGCGGTGCTGGATGGTCCCCGCGGCGAGCGGGAGGAGCGCGCCCTGCGCACCCTCAATGCCCTGCGGCCCCAATGGAGCCGACTCCCGCACGCACTGCCCCAGGCCTTATGCGCCCTGGAACACGCACTCATTTCCCGGAGGCAGGTGGTGATCGCGGGCGATCCCGCATCGCCCGCCTTCCAAGCGTTGTGGCAGGAGGCTCTGCGTGGCTTTGGCCCCCGCCGCGCACTTCTGGCGGCGGATGGCGGCCCCGGCCAGGCTTGGTTAGGCCAGCGGTTGCCCTGGCTGGGCCTGATGACGCCGGTGGGCGGCGCCGCCGCGTCCGCGTATGTGTGCGAACATCACACCTGTCTCGAGCCCTCGGACACGCCGGAGGCGTTGCGGGCGCAGTTGACCTGAGCCCCGTCGCAAAATCCCCCGGCTCCCGCGGTTGACGCTTAAGATCCCTCCGCAACCTCCATGTCGGGCACGTCCTCGCTCAAGGGAGGTGGCACCCGCATCAACTCCCGAATTCCCTCCAGCACGGCGATCACCTCCGGACGTCCCGCTGCAAAGAGCAGGGTGCGGATTTGGTCCACCGACAGGTGTTCCGACACCACGGCTTCGGCCAGCATCTGGGCGGCCTCTTTTTCCGTGGCGCGATACTTTGCGATCTTTTTCCGAGCTTCGGCCGTACTACGGTCAAGCGTGAGGTTGATCCCGCTGATGGATTCGAGCCAGAGGAGCGCGATGCTCTTCATCTCCGGCGAATCGGCGTCATACCCCATTTTCTGCATCAATTCTGCAATGGTCTTGAACTTAACCGGTCGGCCGCTCTCCACGTTGATGACCGTGTTGCGATGGCATCCGACCAGCCGAGCCAACCCATCGTGGGTCAGCCCTTTGGCTTCCCTCAACGTGCGGAAGAGCTGGGTGTAATTCATCGCGCTCGGACTACGCGTTCACCCAAAAAAATGTCAACGGAGGCGTCCTTGTCTGAGGTAAATTCCTCAGAATTGGTCGATTAACAGGTTGTACAGGCTCCGCGCCGAGGTTGACAGCCCAGCGGCGTCCAAGAATCGTGTGCGGGTGTCGCCTCACCGCAAGATCATCGGGAGGGCTGGGCCGACGTCCCTGTGGCCCCGCGTCGTCTTCCCGCCCGCTCTCCAACGGATTTACCGGGGCGCGCCTCCATGCCTCGCGTCCTGATCATCGACGACAATCCCGCGGTTCGGGAGGTGATGAAGCATGTCCTTATCCGGGGTGGATGGGACGCAGTCGCCGCCGCGTCCGCCCGCGCCGGACTGCAACTGCTCGAGACCGTGGAGGTGGATATTGCCCTCGTGGACATCGAGATGCCACAGATGGACGGCTACGACTTCTGCACCTACCTGAAAACGCATCCGCGGTGGGGGCGCCTGCCGGTGGTTCTGATGACCGGGCGTTCCATCACCGGGGTGCCGCAGAAGGCGCAGGCGGTGGGGGCGGTGGAGGTGGTGAGCAAGCCGTTCGACACCGAAGCCCTCCTGGCGCGGATGCGGGCGCACGTGGAGGCGTCTCGCGGCTCCGGGCCCGAAACGCCCTGAGTTTTCGTCGAGGAGAGGCATCCCGGACGGGGCCGATCCGGGCTTGCCCCCCTTCGCAGGTATCCATTTTTTCAGGCCACCCCTGCGCCGGGCGGTCGGCGCCCGATGCAACTCTCCCCCACGGTTTCGGTGCTGTTTGTCGGCGATCATGAGCGGGATTTTCGTTCCCTGGACGACCTGCTGCGAAAACGCCCCGGTGCCCCATGGTCCCTCGATTGGGAACGCGGTGCGGAGCAGGCATTGGGTCGCTTGATGGGGGGGCGGTACGGAGCTGTGCTGGTGACGGCGCGGATCGGACGACAGGGTGCTCTCGACTGGATCGTCTGCCTGCGCAGCCAGGGTGTGGCGGTGCCGGTGATTGTGCTGACGGCGACGGAGGATGCGGATTTTGTCGCCGAGTCGCTGCGCGCCGGCGCGTCCGACTGCCTGCCGCGCGACGCGCTCACCTCGCTGCTCGTCGACCGGGTGCTGCGCGCCGCCCTCATCCGCGCGCGCTCGCTGCAGGAGCGGCACGAAGGGGAGGAGCGTTTCCGCGTCGCGGCCGATGCGCTGCCCGCGCCGCTCGGTGTGCTGGATGCGGAGGGCAAGGGTGTCTTTTTCAATCGCAGCTGGCTCGAGTTTCGCGGGCGCAGCGCCGCGCAGGAGGAGGGGGCGGGCTGGACGCAGGGCCTGCATCCGGAGGATCGGGAGAAGGTGCTCGGGCGGCAGGCCAACGCCCGCCACCAACGGGAACCGCTTCGACTGGAGTATCGGATGCGCCGCTACGACGGGGCTTTCCGCAGCGTGGTGGAGAGCAGCCGTCCCCGTTTTCTCCACGGCGGCGATTTTGCGGGGACGGTTTGCATGCTGGTGGACGTGACGGAGCAGGGGGCGGGCGTCCCCGAGACCGCGGAAGCGTCCTGCCTCAAATCCCAGTTTCTCGCCAACATGAGCCACGAGATCCGGACGCCGATGAACGGGATCATCGGCATGGCCGGACTGCTGCTCGACACCCCGCTCACGCCGGAGCAGCGCGAACTGGCAGAGGCGGTGCAAAAAAGCGCGGACAGCCTCCTCGGCGTGATCAACGACATCCTGGACTTTTCTCGGATCGAAACAGGCAAGCTCCAGGTCGACGCCGTGGAATTCGATTTGCGCAGCCTGATCGAGGACAATGTGGCGATGCTGAGCGACCGGGCTCACGACAAGGGGCTGGAACTCGCCTGCGAGATCCCGGACGGACTGCCGACCCTCCTGCGCGGCGACCCGGGGCGGCTGCGGCAGGTGATCACCAACTTTGTCGGCAATGCGATCAAGTTCACCGACCAGGGCGAAATCCTGGTGCGCGTGACCGGACTGGCGGAAACCGACGACGCCCTTTCCTTTCGCGTCGCCGTGAGTGACACCGGTATCGGCATCGCGCCAGAGGCCCGGCCGCTCCTCTTCCAGCCCTTCACCCAGGTGGATGGTTCGACCACCCGGCGCCATGGCGGGGCCGGCCTGGGGCTCGCCATCTGCCGGCAGCTGGTCGAGCTGATGGGCGGGCGTATCGGTGTGGAAAGTACACCGGGCAAAGGCTCCCTCTTCTGGTTCGAACTCACCCTGCCCAAGCTGGTCGAGATGATGCCGCCCCGGCGCGATCTGATGGTCCCCCGCGGCACCTGTGCTCTCGTGGTGGACTGCCATCGTACCGCGCGCCGCGTGCTCACCGGTCACCTCGCGCAGCTCGGCATCGCCGCGGACGCGGTGGGCACGGCGGAGGAGGCCATGCGGCTGCTGCGCGAGCATCACACGCACGGCCGAAGCGTCGATCTGGTGCTGATTGACCGACAACTGCCGGACTCCGGCGGGCGCGACCTGGCGGCCCAGATCCGGGGGGAGAACGGGCTGGCGGGCACCGCCATCGCCATACTCAGCTCCGCCAGCTTTCTCAGCGAGGCGGAGTCGCTCCGCCGCACCGGCGCCGACGCGGTGCTCTTCAAGCCGGTGCGCCAGGGCCAGCTGCGTCAGGTGGTGGCGCGGCTGCTCAGCTCCGGGCCCCTGCGCGGCACCGCGACGCGGCCGGGCCTGCCGCTGCCGGACGAGGGGGAGGGCCGCGGCGGGCTTCGGGTGCTCGTGGTGGAGGACAACTTCGTCAACCAGAAGGTGGCCCAGCGGCATATCGAGAAACTCGGCCATTCCGTGGATGTCGCGGGCAACGGTGCGGAGGCCTTGGACATGCTGGCGCTGCAGCGCTACGACGTGATTTTCATGGATTGCCAGATGCCGGTGCTCGACGGCTATGAAACCACGCGGCGCATCCGGGCGGGACGGGTGCCCAACCTCAACCCCGCCGTCCCCATCATTGCGCTCACC
This sequence comes from Verrucomicrobiota bacterium, assembly GCA_023428905.1. Lineage (GTDB taxonomy): Bacteria > Verrucomicrobiota > Verrucomicrobiia > Opitutales > Opitutaceae > EW11. Next base: position 136,836 of record JAEYWP010000008.1, on the reverse strand, counting down.
GCCTACGCGACGGAGTCGGACCGACACAAATGTTACTCCGCGGGCATGGACGATTTCCTCGCCAAGCCGATCCGCTTCGAAGACCTGCAGTCGGCCCTCGCGCGACGATCGATGAACCTCGAGGCGCTGGAACGCGCGCGCCAGGGGAGGGATGCGCCGGAACGGGAGGCGGTGGTGCTCGACCGGGGGCAGTTTGATCACCTCTGCGAGCTGCAGGGGGAGGACGACCCCGACTTCATCCGCGACCTGGTCGATCTCTTCCTCGCCGAGCTGCCGCGACGTATCCAGGAAATGCAACTGGCGCTCGACGCCGGGGACAAGCGGACCCTTTCCCAGACGGCCCACACCCTGAAGGGCGCGGCCGCCAATTTCGGAGCGCGCGCGCTGCAGGTCCGCTGCCAGCGGGTCGAAGCCCTCGCCCGCGCGGGAAAACTTGCCGAAGTCGGGGGAGTCCTCTCAGGTATGGCGCTGGAACATACCCGTTTGGTTGAAGCGCTTTTAAAACAGAAACAAAGAGTCGCCGTTGAAAATCCTCGCCGTTGAAGACGATCTCGTTGCCCGGAAAATCCTCGTCCAGGCGCTGCATCGCCTGGGACACGAGGTGGCGGAGGCGTCCGATGGCGCTGAGGCGCTGCGGGTGCTCGGAAACGAGGCGGTCCGGGTGATCGTCAGCGACTGGCTGATGCCGGAGATGGATGGCCTGGAGTTGTGCCGCCGGATCCGCGCCCGCGTCAACGCGGAGTACACCTACTTCATCCTGCTCACCAGCCGCACCGCGGATCACGCCAACCAGCGCGAGGCGATCGAGGCCGGCGTGGACGATTTTCTCACCAAGCCGCTGGACCTGCAGGAGCTTTGGATGCGGCTACGCGTGGCCGAGCGTATCCTGCGTTATGCGACAGAAGTGCAGCAGCTCGAGGCGTTCCTGCCCATTTGCTCGTACTGCAAGAAGGTGCGCGACGACCACAACTACTGGCAACAGATCGAGGCGTACATCAACCAGCGCACGGGCAGTGAATTCAGCCACTCGATCTGTCCAGACTGCTATCAGCGCGTGATCGTCCCCGAACTCGAGCGACTGAAGAGCGGTCAGACCAAACCTCGCGCTAAACGGGTCGAGTAGTGCTGTCGGTTGCTAAACGGTGCGCTGTTCGCGCCGATGTAGACGCGTCATGATCCGTCCCGTTTTCCATTCTTCAGCCAGCCCTGCCGGTTGCGCGAGTCGCCTGCCGCGGGCTGTCTCTGTGGCATGAAGGAACGTGGAAGCAGCTCCGAGCGGGCGGCCCGTATCGGTGCCGCCGGTGTCATCCTTGTTGGCGCCTCGGGCCTGCTGGCGTGGCACGGCGGGAGTGACGCCGTTCTCTCATCCGTTCGGGGCCGCGCCGCGATGTCGTATGAAGCCGCCCTGATGCTTGTCTGCGCAGGGGCGTCCCTCATCGCGTCGTCGTTCGGCTGCCGGCGTTGGGCGAAGGTGTTTGGTCTGGGCCCGTTGGTGGGAGGACTCGTCGTGGGGCTGCACTACCTGGCGGCACTGGCCGCTTGGGCGGGAGGTGATTCCGGTGTGACCGCCGCGTTATCCGTCGACCTGCTGCCGGGACAGACGGCTCCGGCCACGGCCTTGTCCCTTTTTCTCGCCGGACTCTGCCTCGTGTTTGGACACGCGCAGGCGGAGAAACGCTCCCGCGTGGGCCCCCTGGTGGGCGTGCTCGCCGCCATTGTTTTCGCCCTGGGTTCGATGGCGCTTCTCGGCTACGCGATTGGCTTGTCGGGGACTTACGCATGGGGCGGGGTGACGGCGATGGCGGCGAAGACTGCCGCAGCCGTCGCACTGCTCGGTGCCACCCTTCTTGCCCGCGAAATTGTTGCCAGTGAACACCGGCGTTGGTTCGACCAGCCCTGGATTCCCTACGCCGCGGCCTTCGGCGGGATCGCGGCGACGGTCGTGCTGCATCAGGCACTCAAGACCGGGGGGACGCAGAGCGGTGAAAACCAGACCGGCTTTGGCGAGGGCGCGCCGGCGCGCAGCGTGCTGCCTGGTGTCACGGCCGCGCTCGGTCTGCTCGCCTCTTGCACCCTGGGTGCGACCCTTCACCTGGCCCAGCGCACGCGCGCGGCGCGCGACCATCTCGAGGACCGCGTCCGGGAACGCACCCGGGAACTCTGGACGGCGAATGATCAGCTGCGATCCTCCCGCCTCAGGCTCGAGGCCACCCTGATGGGGGGCGGCATCGGCACCTGGTTCTGGAACGTGGACAGCGAGGAGGTGTGGTGGGACGACTCGATTACCCATCTGCTGGGACTTGGCGCGGCGCCGGGGCCGATCGTCCACTCCCACGCGCTCTTTTTTTCGCGCGTGCATCCGGAGGACCGCCGGCGGCTCGAGCAGGAGATGCTGGGCTCGGTCCGCGCGCGAGGGTCCTTTGAATGTGAATACCGAGTCTTCGGTGTCGGCGGGGAGGTGCGCTGGATCTCAGCCAACGGTCGCTTCACCCTCGGTGAGGATGGCCAGGCCAGCCTGATGATCGGGGCCTGCGTGGATGTCACCGGACTCCGCAAGGCACTCGAAGCCCAGCGCCGGAGCGAGGAGGGCTTCCGCTTCCTCGCAGACGCGATGCCCCAGATGGTCTGGACCGCACGACCGGACGGTGGCGTGGACTACGTGAACTCACGGGTGGAGGCCTACACCGGGCTGAAGTCGGCGGATATCTTCAGCGGCGGGATCGAGCGCATGATCCATGCGGTGGACGTGGAGCAGCGGTGCGACGCCTGGCAGCGCGCGCTTCGCAGCGGTTCCTCCTTCCAATGGCAGGCCCGGTTTGTCGCCGTGGATGGCTCGTCACGCTGGCATCTTGAACGGGCCACCCCCCAGCGCGACAACGCGGGGGCGGTGGTGCGCTGGGTGGGCACCTGCACCGATGTCCACGACCAGAAGGAGGCGGAGGCGCTGCTCGAGACCGAGGTGCAGGCCCGGACCGCCCAGCTGCGGGAAAACGAACAGTTCCTGCGATCGATTTATTCCGGTGTGGACCTGGCGATCTCCATCTACGAACCCTTGGCGGGAGACCGCTTCCGCATCGTGTCGGTGAATCCTGGATACGAGCGGCAGGCCGGCGTTCCGGCCGGGATGGTGGAGGGGCGCGAGCTCGAGGTCCTGGCGGAGCATGTCTTCCGCGAGTCGGTGGAGGCGCTGCGGCGCCAGCTGGCCCTTTGCCGGGATTCCGGGGAGGGCGTGGAATTCGAGATGCAGGCGATGCTGCATGGTCGCGAGACCTGGTGGTACCGGCAGTTCAGCGCCATCCGCGACGCGCGGGGGGTGGTCACCCGGATCGTCGGCAGCGCCATCGACATCACGGAGCGCAAGCAGCTGGAGCGCTCCCTCGGCGACGCCCGCGACCAGGCGCTCGAGGCGTCCCGCCTGAAATCCGAGTTCCTGGCCATGATGAGCCACGAGATTCGCACCCCGATGAACGGGATTCTCGGCATGGCCACCCTGCTTTGCCAGATGGACCTGACGCCCAAGCAGCGGGAGATGAGCCAGATCATCCAGCGCAGCGGCGAGGCCCTGATGCAGATCATCAATGACATCCTCGATTTCTCCAAGATCGAGGCGGGAAAGCTGAGGGTGGATGCCCAGCCGGCGAACCTGCAGACGCTCCTCCTGGAGAGTGCGCGCTTCCTCGAACCGCAGGCCCAGCGGAAGCAGCTCCAGCTGCACTGCGAACTGGATCCCCGCCTCGATCTCACCGTCCTCACGGATGAGGGGCGTATCAAACAGGTGGTGACGAACCTGCTGGGCAACGCGATCAAGTTCACCGCCGCCGGCCGGGTCTGCCTGCGCGCCCTCCCGGCGCAGGTGACCGATGACCGTGTCACGCTCCGGGTGGAGGTTGAGGACACCGGAATCGGGATGAGCGCCGAGGTGCGGGCCCGCCTCTTCGAGCCATTTTCCCAGGGCGATGCGAGCACCACGCGGCGTTTTGGGGGCACCGGTCTTGGCCTCGCCATTTCGCGGCGGCTGGTCTCCCTCCTCAACGGCCAGATCGGCTGCGACAGCACGGAGGGGGCAGGCTCGACCTTCTGGTTTCAGCTCAGCCTGAAGCGGGTACATGCTCCAAAGCCGGTGCCGGTCCCGGTCGTCTCCCGAACGCACCGGGCGTTGCGTGTGCTCCTGGTCGAGGACAATCCCGCCAATCAACTGGTCGCCACCATGATGCTGCAGAAAGCGGGGCACCACGTGGACCAGGCCGTCAGCGGTGTCGACGCGCTCAAGCGCCTGGCCTCCGCGCGCTACGATCTGGTGCTGATGGACTGCCAGATGCCGGAGATGGATGGCTACGAGGCTGCCCGGCAGATTCGCAGCGGACGCCTGCCCGGGGTTGACGAACGCGTGTCCATCGTCGCCCTTACAGCCCACGCACAGGCCAGCGATCGCGAGCGGTGCCTGGCCGCTGGCATGGACGACTACCTTTCAAAACCAATCTCCCCCCAGCAGCTGGAAGATACGCTTGCGCGGTTCGGTGCCGGCGCTCAGGGCCTCTCGCCTGTGACAGCACCATCGCCCGCTGTCCCCGCAGTGCTTCCTCCCTCGGGTGTTCGGGCCGACGCCGCCACCGACCTGCCGGTTCTCGATGCAAATCACGTCCGGCAACTGCAGGAACTTTCGGCACCGGGCGGCGGGGGGACGTTGGCGGGCGAACTCGCTACACTGTTTTCGGGGGAATGGCCCGATCGCCTCGCCGCGCTCCGCCAGGCGGTCCAGGCGCGCAAGCAGTCAGACGCGGCAGGGCTGGCCCACACCCTGGCGGGGACGTGCGCGACCCTTGGAGCCCGCGAACTGCGGTTGCTCGCCCTGGAACTTGAAACGGCGGCTTCCGATGGCGCGTGGGACCTTGTCGCATCGCGCCTGGAGCGTGTCGACCGCGCCGCCGTCCGGCTCCTCGCGGAGTTGAGCACCTTACAGCACCTCTCATGAAAGTCCTGATTGTGGAAGATGATCCCATTGCGCGGCTGTACACCGATGCCGCGCTGCGCTCGCTTGGATTTGAAACGGTGCTGGCGGCGGACGGTGCAGCGGCACTGGATCGACTCGCGGACCATCCCATCCGGGTGATCGTCTCGGACTGGAAGATGCCGAGCATCGACGGACTGGAGCTTTGCCGCCGGATCCGCCAGGGGGGCGGGGACTATATTTATTTCATCCTTCTCACCCAGATGAGCGCGACGCCGGAAAACGAGGATCTGGCGATTGAAGCTGGCGTGGACGACCTGCTGCAGAAGCCGGTGAACCCGCGCGAACTGAAGGTTCGCCTGCACGTCGCGCGTCGAATCCTTGGCTATACCGCCCAGATCCAGAGGCTGGAGTCCTTCATTCCAATCTGCTCGTACTGCAAGAATGTGCGCGACGACCAAAACTACTGGCAGCGGATCGAGTCTTATATCAACGAGCGCACCGGTAGCGAATTCAGCCACTCCGTCTGCCCCGGCTGCTACGAAAGGGAGATTGTCCCGCAGCTGCGGGCGTTGAATGTTCCAGAATCCAAATACCGTGCAGAACGACGAACGCCTAAGGCCGATTGAGGAGCGCATCGCCTGGCTCGAGCGCCATGTGCTCGAGCAGGACAAGGCGATGCTGGAGTTGTCAGAGACGCTTTCGCGGGTTCGCCGCGAGCTCGAGACGTTGCGAACCCGGGTAGGGACTGCGGGCGCGGAAGGCTCAGGGGACGGACCGGCGAGCGACGACGAACGTCCGCCGCACTACTAAAAGCGTGCGCTGACGTCCTGCTGGTGGGCCGGCTCGAGGAGAAGCTCGCCGAGCGAGGTGCAGGCTTCCTCATCGTTTTTGTAGAGTCTGATACGGACCGGCGCCGTGGCGTCGGCCGTCTCCCACCGCCACTTTCCGATGGAGACAAACTGGAGCGGAGTCCCTTTTTCCCAACTCAGACCCGGTCCCTCGCCGCGGGCAAAAAGCCGGTTGCCGATTCCGATATAGGCGGTGACCACCAGCCGGGTGAGCCCGTCCGACGAGAGCGCGGGCACTCCGGGCTCGTCCGTTGCACCCGCCGCGTCGTCGTTCTCCACCAGCGGCGGCAGGTCGAGGCCAAGCAGCGGGCCCTCGTCGTCGAGAGGGCGGCGGGCCGGCCGCTTGCGCGCCGATTTTGGCGCCGGGGCTTCATCGGTGTCGGTCGTGGCCGCCTCCTTGTCCACCTCGGCCGCGGGCCTCGTCGAGGCGGGCGGGTGCGCAGCGTCGGACTCGCCGGTCACCTCGCTCGGCTGGGTCGGCCGAGCCGCTGGAAGCGACGCGGCGTCCGATGTGAGCAGCGTTTCGGCACGAGGGTCGGCCGGCTCTTGGAAGTAGGACGACCGCCGGCGGAGGCCCGGAGCCGGATCGACCGGGGCTGGCGCAGGATTTTCCATGGCGCGCGACGGTGCCTCGAGCCTGGCTTCCAGGGAGCTGAGCACCCGCTGCAGGGAGGCTTCGAAGGCTTGCACGGTGGACGTCTGGGTGGCGACCAGGGCCGCCTCTGCCTCCGCCCGCGCGCGCGCGACGGATTCCGCTGCCTCGTTGGCGCGCTGGCTGAGCGTAGTGCCGAACTCCGCGAGGCTGGCGGAAACATCGTTGATATTCTTCCGGGTGGCTGCTTCCAACCGGGCGATCTCGGAGCACAGTTTCCGCACCGTCGCCACCATGCCTTCGAGCCGCTCGGTCTCGGAGGAGCGGAGCGTATTCACCTCCTGGGACAGCGCCTCGTTCTCCGTGACACTGACCTCGTTGAGCTGTTGTTTGAACTCGTGGATCTTCTCCTGGAGCTTGTGGGGTAGCGCGTCGGCCACCTTGACGGCCCGGTGGGCTTGCTCGGTCACGGCGTGAAGCCCCGCCAGGGCGATGCTCAACTGCTCGGCCGACTCACTGGTGGTTTTTGCGAGAGCGGCGATCTGCTGCTGCCGCTCGTCCAGCGCGGCCTCCTGCCGGCGGGTGTGATTGACCACGAAGGGCACTGCGGCGAGGACCGCCCCGGTAAAGACCAGGCCGCCCACCACAAAGAGCGGCGCTTCCGGCATCGGTGCCGGGTAACGCGAGCCGATGAGGTACGCACTTCCCAGAAGGAGCGCGTCGATCGCAATAAAGGGCCACGGGTTGAGTTTCAGAGCCTCGTCGGTTAGCATGAGGGGCAGCTGCGGCTGGCGCTTTTTCTGCTGCCGCGCCTGGAGTTTCTCAAGGGAAAAGCCAACCGAACTGCCGCTTCGCGCCCCCCCATGTCCTCCTCCCCCGATTTTAATCCCTTCCTCCGTGTCGAGCGCGACGAGGAAGGAAAGTCCAAGCACTACGTCATTCACACCCGCGATCCCAAGTTCTCGATGGAGCTGCTTCCCGACGTGGACGCCCCCGACAAGGTGGGACGCGGAGTGATCAAGCGCATCTGCCTGCCCAATTCCTGCATCGGCGACTACGCCAAGTACTCAAAACTGATGACCGCCGCGCAGGAGTTTTTCCAGCAGTCGTTCAACGACCCCGTCCCGAAAGGTGCGATCCGGCGCCTCTCCGTGTAGTGGAGATGTGGTGACACCGTCTGTCCTCAGTGCGATGCACGCCAGAGCACGGCGGTGAGAGAGACCAGCATGCCGATACGAATCGCCCCTTCGAAGGTGAGCACCACCAGGACCCATTTGAGGCCGCACACCCTTCGGACGGCCATGCCGGCCAGCGAGACGGCGATCAAGGCGATCACCTGGGCAGTGCCCACGCGGGTGAAGAGGAGCGCGAGCATCCAGATCCAGTAGGCGAAGATCAGGAAGGTCCACACGAAGGACATCGGCTCGGACGGCCCTGCCCGGCGCGGGTCAGTCCCGGCCTGGATCTGCTTCATCCCGAGATAGCGTTCGCAGACCACCAGCTGCGCGATTTCAAACAGCAGCCAGGCGGGGGCAAGGACGGCGAGAAACGACATCGCGGGAAGGCTCACAAATGCAGAACGGCCGCGCAATCCCTGCGCGGCCGTTCTCGCTCGTGGAAAGAGGCCTGATCTCAGGCCTGGCGCCGACGACGCCTGAGCCAGGCGGCCGCCAGGCACGCCGCGCTCCCAAGCAGCGCGTAGGTGGAAGGCTCCGGTGCGGCGGGAATCTCACCGCCACCCCAGCCGTCGCGGCCGAAGAGCTGGACTGCAAACCGGGCTTCCAGCGCGCCGGTGGACGACGCGGGATCCTGCAGGAGGACGCTGACGATCCAGGTTTCCACGTCCGCATACGCCTCGATGCCGGGCAGGTAGGTGTTCACCAGGAGCGGCTGCGTCGTCCAAAGCACGTCGGCTTCCACGTTCCCGGGCAGGATGCTTTTGCTCGGGTCAAACAGTGTGTAGGCCGTCTGTCCGCGCTGGATCCAAATATCGAAGAGCGCCACTTCGCCGACCATCAGCGAGAGGTCGGTGCGGTTGCCAAAGGCCAGGCCGGACGGGGTCGCTTGACCGTGCGTGAGCGTGAAGGAGTTCTGGTTGGGCAGGCCCAGGTAGGAATAACCCACACCGTCGACCCCGGGCGCTTCGCCGAGAAAGATCGTACGCACCGTGCCTCCATCGTCGGCCAGCAGCGCGCGCGAGGGTGCGCTGCGATCCCAGGTCTGGCCAAAGGCATCCGTGCCGCCTGCCCCCGGTCGCACAAAGGAGGTCGGCTGATCGTTGCGATAATGGGCGAGAGCGGATCCTCCCCACGACGCTTCGTCGCCACTTCCGCCGAACGGAAGGATATGCACCCCTTCGTCGGTGGACGGAGGAGGCTGGGTGCTGAGCTGGGCGAAACCAGCGGCAGCAGACGCAAAAAGACACAACAGCAGTGCCAAACGGTGGGTCATGAGATTCCCTCTCGGGGTTGAAGGACTGGGCGCTGGAAAAACGACTTTAGCAGGAAAGGGGGGCGGCGTATGCCGGGGGCCTCCCGTGACGATCGTCAGGAAAAGCCCGAGCGTGGAGAGGCGTATCCACAAAGTGAGTAAATGACTCTACTCACCTGTATAAATTTCCTCACTACGCGGGGTCCGGCGGCGTAAAAAAGATGGGAAATTCTCCTCCGTGTCGAGCCCTGGCGCAGGAACTAGCGTCAGTCGGCCACCTCTGGGCCGACAAAGGAGAAACGCGGCGTTTGGACGCCCTCGACCGTCACCGTCTCCTCAAACATGCCACGCGGGCGCACCCACCAGCCGAAGTCGCCATAAAGGGCCTGGTACACGACCAGCTCCTCCTGGGTCTCGGAGTGCCGGGCCAGCCCAAGCACCCGGTAGTCCTTGCCCTTATAGTGACGGTAGCGACCGGGGGGGATGTCCGAGGGTTTCATCCCCGCAACCTGCCTTCCCGCGCGGCGACGCGCAATCGGGATTCAGGGAGCCTCCAACGCAGCGACCGTCAGCAGCGAGCGCACCTCTGTGACACCGTCGGTGTCCAGGGCGAGCGCCACCGCCTTACCGATCAGTGCCTCTGAGGCGACGGTGCCGCGGAGGGTCACCCGGCCGGCGTCGAAATCGATGTCCACCGCACGTGCGGAAAGCTCTCGGTCGAGGGCATATTTGGCCTTCACGGTGCCGATCACCTTTGCCTTCGAGGCGGTCACAGCGAGGCTTTCGCCGGCCGCCCTGGCCTTCGCCCGGACGACCTCGCCGGTCCGCGCCAGGTCCTCCTTGATGTCGCTGCCGGTGAGGTTCCATTCGTCCAATTTGTCCGCGGCGTTGTCCCTGGCCGTGGCAGCCGCATCTCGCGCCTGGTCCATCACGGAGGGACGTGAGGCGACCGGGTCGGAGCTGGGCGTGGTGGAGGCCGCGAGCGGGGCGTCCGCGTCGTGACGCTGCTTCAGGATGTTGAGGCCAAGGGCAACGGCGATCACGCCGACGACGAAAAGGAGAATGAGTCCGCGCATGGTGTTCCGTATGGACCCGCCGTCCCTCCGCGGGTTCGCGTACGGGGGCCGACGTTACACGGAAGAAACGGCTCGCGCCAAAGCGACGCGGCCGCAGCGTGATGCGCATGTTGTTCCGCGCCCAGCCGGGCTTTGAGCCCTGGCTCGTAGAAGAAATTAAAACCCTCGGGTGGACCGTCACGGAGCAGGGCGGCGGCTGGGTGCGCACCGGTGAGCCACGTGCGGAGGATACCGTGCTCGACGGGCTATGTTTTTCCCACCTGGCCTTGCTCGAGGAGACAGAAATCACAGGCGATTCGGTCAATGCACTGGCGGACCGGATCGTGCAGGCTTTTTTCGCTTCTGCCCGGGAGGAGCGTTTTGAGGGGCCATGGCCCTTCTGGGTCGAAACGGCAGCAGGGCTGGAGGGGCTGGGGCGGCGCGCCGACGCGGTGGGCCGTGCGGTGGCCGAACTGCTGAAAAAACGGATGGCCCGTGTGGCTAAGCTTGCCACCCCAGACCTTGCCAAAGGCGTGGGCCGCCAGCGCGGCCTGTTTGTGTATTTTTCAGATTTCCGGCGCGTCATGATTGCCCGGTCCGCCTTCTCCGGCGGCCAGCGACGCATGGCTGACGACCCGCTCGCGCCGTCCCGCTCCTACCTAAAAGTGGAGGAGGCATACGGGGTGCTCGGCCGGGAGCCGGCGGCAGGGGAGCGGGTGGTGGACCTGGGCGCAGCCCCGGGAGGCTGGAGCTACAGCGCCGCCAAGCGCGGCGCGCACGTGGTGGCGGTCGACAATGGACCGCTCAAAGGCGGAGCGCTCGATCACCCACTGATCGAACACCGCCGCGAGGATGCGTTTCGGTTCACCCCTGCCGAGGGTGAACCGGTGGACTGGCTGTTCTGCGACCTGGTGGAGGAGCCACACCACGTGCTGCGGGACCTGATCGTGCCGTGGCTGCAGCGCGGCTGGTGCCGGCGTTTTGTCGTCATCCTCAAATTCGGGCGCACGGATCCGCTCGCCCTGCTGCGCGAGGTGCGTTCGCCAGGGAGCGTTTTTCAAACCCACGCCCGCGGCGTGCGTGTGCGCCATCTTTTTCATGACCGCGAGGAGTTCACCCTCGTGGGGGAGACCAGCCGATGAAAACCAAGGAAATACCCGTCTGTGGCCTCGCGGCTGTTCGCGCCCTGTTTGAGAAGGATCCGGATTCCATCAAGCGCTTGTTCTTCGACTACGAGACCAGTCGCAACGTGCCCGCCCTGACCCGGCACATGGCCAAAACCAAGCGTGTCTACCGCGTCCTCACCGCGGAGGAGTTGGCCAAGGTGGGGGCGACGGTGCACCACGGGGGCATCGTCGCTGTGATCGAAGCGAAGCCCCTGGGTGTCGTGACCGATGCGCAGCTGCAGGCCTGGAGTCGGGCGCGCACGCCTCTGCTTCTGCTGGACCGCATCGGCAATGCCCACAACCTCGGCGCGATTGCCCGGACCGCCGCGTTCTTCGGCATCGAGCACCTGGTGCTGCCGGAGCACCCCCAGCAGGCATTGCCCAGCGAATCCGCCTACCGCACCGCCGAAGGCGGTCTCGCCCACCTCACGCTCTGGAGCGTGCAGGACCTGGCCGGACTCTGCCGGGCCCTTGCCGAGGCGTACGAGGTGGTGGGTACCGCGGTCGAACCGGGAACCCGTTCCCTTTCCAACTGGCGCGTGCGCAGTCCGGAGCCGCGTGCCGCCCGAACCGGTTTACGGCCGACGTCCGAAGAGAAGCCGGTCGCACTCGTCCTCGGCAATGAAGAGCGGGGATTGTCCGAAGAGGTGCGCCTGGCCTGCACCACCCTGGTCCGGATTCCCGGTCACGGCGAACGGGTGGAATCGCTCAACGTCTCCGCTGCGGCTGCCGTGCTCCTGTGGGAAGTGCTCGGACGGACCCGCGACAAGACACGGACGCCACCGCCCGCCCCGCCTCCGGTCAGGCCACCGGGGCGTTGAGTTCGACGTCCACCATCAGGTCGGAGGCAATCCGCTCGAGAGCCGCCCGCAGGGTGGCGAGAGAAACGGTCGCGGGCAGCATCACGCGAATCCGCGCCTGGAAAAGGCGCGTGCCGTCCATCGGCGCGTTCACGCGATCGGAGGCCAGCTCCTCGACGTTGACCTGATGGGCCGCCAGCACGCGCGTGATCTGACGGAGGATGCCGGGGCGGTCCTGCCCCACGAGTTCCAGCACCGCCACGGCGCCGCGTTCCGCCGGCGCCGGCGGGCGTTCGACCTCCGTGACCACCCGCAGCCCCTTTGCCTCGAGGGTGCGGAGCGCTTCGGAGAGGGTCGCGACCCGGGCCTCGTCGATTTCTGCCCGCACGATTCCGGCAAACTGCCCGCCGAGACGGCACATCCGGCTCTCCAGCCAGTTGCCGCCATGGTCCGCCACCTGCGCCGCCACCATCTCCACCAGCCCGGGCCGGTCCGGCCCGATCAATGTCATGACAAGGGTCGAAAGCATGCGCCAAGGCTGGCGCCTCCGGCAGGTGGGGGACAAGTTCCAATGTCTCGCCTCCTCGCACTCCGGCTCCCACGGTTTGCTCATGCGACTCCTCTTCATCGGCGGAACTGGAAACATCTCCACAGCCTGCACGGAACTCGCGGTGGCGCGCGGCCATGACGTCACCCTGTTGAATCGCGGCCAGCGCTCAATCGGGATTCCGGGAGTCAAGGTGATCACGGCGGACTGGCACGACCTTGGGGCGACCCAGGCTGCGCTTGGCACGCGCACGTGGGACGCCGTGGTGAACTTTATCGTCTACAAACCGGATCAGATCGAGGGGGACCTCCAGCTCTTCCGCGGGCGCACGGGCCAATACGTTTTTATCAGCTCCGCCAGTTGCTACCAGCGTCCCGTCCGGCACTACCTCATCACCGAGGGAACGCCCCTGGCGAATCCGCTGTGGCAATACTCGCGCGACAAGATTGCGTGCGAGGACCGTCTCCTCCGCGCGCACCGGGAGGAGGCGTTCCCCGTCCTGATCATCCGGCCTTCACTCACCTATGGGGATGCGAAGGTCACTCTGCCCCTGAACAGCTGGGATCGGAGCTTCACCGCGATCCACCGCCTGCGCGCGGGCAAGCCGCTGGTCATTCCCGGCGACGGCACCTCGCTGTGGACGATCACCCACAACACCGATTTCGCGAAGGGTCTCGTCGGCCTTCTGGGAAATCCCCAGACGCTGGGGCACGCCTTTCATATCACGTCCGACGAGGTGCAAACCTGGAACCAGTATTTTGAGGCGGTGGCGGAGGCGGCCGGAGCCCGGTCGCCGCGTTTTGTGCACATCGCTTCTGACACCCTGATCGCCGCCCAACCGGAACTGCAGGGGACTCTGCTTGGCGACAAGGTGACCTCTGTCGTCCTGGATACGTCCAAATTAAAACGCTTCGTCCCGGACTTTGTGGCCACAGTGCCCTTCCACGAGGGCATCCGTCGGACCCTGGCCTGGTTCGACGCGGATCCCGCGCGCCAGGTGATCGACCAGGCCTTGGACGAACGCACCGACCGGATGATTGCCGCCTACGACGAGGCCGTTGCCGGATTCGTGCGCGCGGTGAAGGGTTGAAACGTCGGCACCGGAGCGGTTGGAACCGGATACGCCAACAGTCTCATTTCTGAAGCAAAGCAGTGTAAGGCAATTCTGACCTTCGAACGGCGGGCGCCTTGACTGGCAGAAAAGCGGCTGTGTACGGTTGGGTCCCCCTTGTGCATTGGCCGGGCTGAACTCCGCTCCGACCGCCACTCAACCCGAGTCGCGTGCGCGGTGGTGCCTTCCGGTGCCCAGGCCCCCCCGGATGAACAACAAGCCCTCGGATTCTGTGATCTCCTGGAAGGAGAAGATTGGTTACGCAGTCGGCGACACTGCGTCCTGCCTCTACTGGCAGACCTTCTCGGTGTTCCTCATGATTTTCTACACCGACACATTCGGCCTAGCTCCGGCGGTGGCGGGTACGATGCTGATGGTGTCGCGCATCGCCGACGGGTTTATCGATCCGATGATGGGTCTTATCGCGGACCGCACCAAGTCGCGTTGGGGCAAGTTCCGGCCGTGGCTGCTCTGGGGCATCATTCCCTTCGGTGTCAGCGGCGTTCTGGTTTTCATCACCCCCGACCTCGGACCTACCGGCAAGCTGATCTACGCCTGCCTTACCTATAACCTGGTGATGATCGTGTATTCGCTGGTCAACGTCCCCTACGGTTCGCTTCTCGGCGTCATCTCCCCGAGTTCGCACGACCGCACGACCCTCGCGTCCTTCCGCTTTGTCGGCGCCTTCGGCGGCAACATCATCGTCAGCGGCAGCCTGCTCTACCTCGTGGAGTTTTTCGGCAAGGGGAACACCCAGGTCGGTTATCCCATGGCCGTCGGCGTCTATGCCGTCCTGGCGGGCCTGCTTTTCTTCACGACCTTCGTCACGACCAAGGAACGCGTCAGCCCCCCAAAGGTGCAGAGTTCGGTCAAGGAGGACTTCTCCGACCTCTCGCGCAACCGCCCCTGGATCGTGCTGTGCTGCATGGGCCTCGCGACCCTGATCTACGTGTCGGTCCGCAACAACTCGATCGTGTATTACTTCAAGTATTACATGGGCAGTGAGACCGCGGCCGCGAGCTTCATGGTCATCGGTCAGGCCTTCTCTGTCCTGGGCGCGCTGCTCACCCCGTCCATCACCCGCCTTTTCCGCGGGGACAAGCGCCGCACCTTCATCGCCCTCAGTCTTTTCTGCGGCGTGATGATGGCCCTGACCTATTTCGTGGAGCCGAGCGAGGTCTTCACCATCAAGGGCTACGTCTTCTCCAAGTCGCTCCTGCTCTTTGCCACCCAGCTGGCGATGTCGGTCTGCAACGCCGCCATGATGCCGCTGATCTGGTCGATGTACGCGGACACCGCGGACTACGGGCAGTGGAAGTTTGGGCGCCGCGCCACGGGGCTGGTCTTTTCCGCCGCGACCTTTTCCCAGAAGGTGGGCTGGGCGGTGGGTGGCGGCGTCTTTGGCTTCCTTCTTGGCGGCGTCGGCTTTGTCGCCAACCAGGCGCAGAGCGAAACCGCGCTGACGGGAATTCGCCACATGATGAGCACCATCCCCGCGGGTCTGACCCTCGTCGCGGTCGCGATCAGTTTCGCCTACAACCTCACTCCCAAGCTGGAGGAGGAGATCAAGCGGCACATCGTCTCGGCGCGCGACGCCGAGGCCAAGGGCTGAGCCCGGGACCGTCCGTCGGCCACCGCTTCTTCGTCTTTCACGCGCACACCGTCTCGGCACGGGCGGTGCGTGGCTTGAGCGCGCCCGCCCACTGCCCCTCAAAGGGAACCCGTCGGGCCCGGCGTGGCGTTAATCTCACCCCCGACCGCTTCTTGCGTACGACCGAAGACCGGCCGCGTGCCGGCGGCGCCTGCCTGCCCGCGCGGATGCGAGCCCACGCTTCGGCAAAGAAACTTAATGAGTGTGGAAAGAATCTCCGTAAGACGCCGCCGGACGTAAGTGCTCATAGTTTACTCTAACGTCTCAACTGTGGGCGAGCATTCTCGCTAGGGAATGTAAAAAGTTACGCTTCCTTATCCCGATCGACAGAGGCAATCCTAAGGAGGCGCATCAACCGATTGTGAACCGTGCGCGCTTAATTTTGCGTGCCGGCGGCCGTTATACCCGCGTGATGCGCACCGTTTTTAACCCGAGAAATGTTCTCAACGGACTTGGCGGCCCCCGTGGGGCGCGAGGCCTGTGTTTCGGAAAACGGTGAGGTGGCCGGCCCTTGGGGCGGGAGCGTCAGGGCACCCGGCGGGATGTGCCCAGCCCTGCGTTTTCTGCCCCGGCGCCGTCCTTTTTCCAGCAGAGAGAAAACCAAGAACCCTATGAACTACACTCAGAAGACAGCCGGCTCCGTGCTGGCTGCATTGTTGTCGATGGCGGCGCCCCAGGCGTTTGGCCAGACGGCCCCCGCGGCCGAGCCTTCCCTGGACGCGGAGGACGAGGCCATTGTCCTGTCCCCGTTTGTGATCAGCGCGACGGAGGACGTGGGCAGCTACCAGGCGACCTCCACCCTCGCCGGCACACGTCTCCGCACCGACCTGAAGGACGTCGGCTCCTCGATCTCGGTCGTGACCAGCCAGTTCCTCCAGGACACGGGCGCCACGAGCAGCGAGCAGCTCCTCGTTTACACCGCGGGCACCGAAGTCGGTGGCTCCCAGGGCAACTTCAGCGGCGTCGGCGATGGCCGCCAGCTCGGTGAGGGCGACCGCCTCGTCCGCCCCAACGGCAACACGCGTGTCCGCGGCCTCACCGCCGCCGACAACACCCGCGATTTCTTCCTCACCGAGATCCCGTGGGACAGCTACAACGTCGGCCGCGTCGACCTGCAGCGCGGACCCAATGCCATCCTCTTCGGCATGGGCAGCCCTGCCGGTATCATCAACTCGAGCCTCGACCAGGCGAGCTTCCGGGACTCGAACAAAGTGGAGGTGCGCTTCGACAATGAGGGCAGCGTCCGCGGTTCGATGAACCTGAACAAGGTGCTGCTCAAGAACGAACTCGCCCTGCGCGTGGCCGCTCTCGCCGATCGCACCAACTATCGCCAGGATCCCGCCTTCAATCACGACGACCGCATCTACGCGGCGCTGCGTTACGACCCGGCCTTCCTGAAGAAGAACGGCATGGCGACGTCGTTCCGTGTCAACTACGAGGACGGCTCGATCCACTCGAACCGCCCGCGCAGCCTGACCCCGGGCGACCAGATCACGCCCTGGCTGACCACGCTGAACAAGCAGACCTTTGATCCGCGCCAGGCCTGGGCGGTCGACGGCACCGGCGTCACCAGCGTGAATCTGCGCGATGGCACCCCGAACCCGAACTACAACCCGCTGATCGGCGCCTACGGCAACGTTTACGGGAATGTGCTCTCGATCTTCAACTACGGCTCGGCGGAGCAGAACGCCTTCCGGACGATCGAGACCACCGGCGGGTGGGGCCTGACGGCCGACGGCACCGTCGATGGCGGCATCGCCGGCGAACCGTTCGCGCGCCCGGTCGGCGTCTCGACCTACGCCGATTACATGACGAAGCTGGGTTCGCCCTACGCTTCGCTCAATGCCTACAAGGATGTGCGCCTGGGCGATTCCGGCGTGGGTCTCTTTGACTTCTACAACACCTTGCTCGACGGCCCGAACAAGCGGGAGTGGCGCGGCTTCGAGGCGGCCAATGTGTCGCTCTCGCAGACCTTCCTGAACAACCGCGTCGGTATCGAGGCGGTGTACGACAAGCAGAAGTACCGCGATGGCCAGACCAACGGCGTCGACCAGGTCATCTACGTCGACATCAACTCCCACTACCTCGACGGCACGCCGAACCCCTACGTGGGCCAGGCCTTCGTCCAGTCGAACAACAGCGGCAACACCTACAACTCCGAGACCGAGGCCAAGCGCGTCACCGCGTTTGCCGACCTCCGCACCGCGGATGTCTGGGGCCGCAACCTGCTGACCCGCATCCTCGGCCGCCATGTCTTCACCGGCATGTACGCGGAGGAAGAGAAGAAGTCCGAATCCCGGACCTTCAGCCTCTACGCGATGCCGCAGTCGTACGTGCTCGACGCCGCCGGTCCGGACGCGAGCAAGTGGTACACCCTCGACTCCAACGAGCGGAACGTGACGCGGATCTCCTACCTGAGCGGGGATCTGCGTTCCGCCTCCTCCGCCACCATCGGCGGTATCACGACCCGGCAGAACCCGGTCTCGACGAATTCAATCTACCGCTACAACTCGCGGTGGGCCCGCTCGACCAACCCGGCCGATGCGAACTACGTCGACCCGGCGGCTCCCTGGACTCCGCCCCCGACCCGCGAGGGCGCGATCCAGGCGGACAATCCCGAGAACTACTACGGCTGGGGCACCTACAACGTCGCTCCGTTCCTCGCCTATGACAATGGCGACATCGACCAGCTTTACCGCCAGGGCAACAAGGCCTACCGCGACGTGCAGTCGCAGGCGTTTGTCTGGCAGTCGTACTGGTTCGACGAGACCATCGTCCCGGTGATCGGCTGGCGTAAGGACGAGTACCGCGGTGGCAATCGCGAGGCTCCCCTCAACGCGGCCAAGCAGATCGATGGGTCGAAGGCGTGGACCTACAACGACTCCAACGCATCGTCGGGCGAGTCCGTCAGCTACAGCGTCGTCGCGCACACGCCATCCTTCATCCGCGAGAAGCTTCCGTTCGGCTCGACCCTCTCGCTCTTCATCAACAAGTCCGAGAACTTCCAGCCGATGCCCGGCGAGGTCGACATGTTCGGCAACGCCCTCGCCAATCCCTCTGGCGAAACCAAGGACTACGGCTTTGTGGTGTCCGTCCTGGACGAGCGCCTGAGCCTGAAGGTCAACTGGTACGAGACCAACGTGGAAAACGACCGCCTCCGCGGCTTCGAGTTCTGGCGCGTGGCGCAGTGGTCCACCATCCTCATGCAGAACGCCGTTCGCGTGAAGGAGAAGGATCCGGCCAACGACTGGAAGTGGTCCGCCACCAACACCAATGGCACCGCCACTCAGGCCCAGTTTGACGCCGGCAGCGCCGCCGTCTTCGAGGCCTATGCCAACAACCCGACGTTCAAGAAGTTCGTCGATGGCTGGGGCTTCGCGGGCAACCTACAGAAGGAGACCCCCGCCACCGCAAACACGCCGGCGGGCATCGCCGCCACCTCCGACACCACGTCGAAGGGTATCGAGTTCGAACTGATGGCCCGTCCGACCAACAATTGGAACATCGCCCTCAACGTCTCCAAGACGAAGGCGACCCAGAACAACATCGGCGGCGCGTTGAAGGAATGGATCGAGGCGGTCGAAACCCTGGCCACGGGGCCGGCGGGCGATCTGCGTCTCTGGTGGGCGGGTGATTCCACCACCATGCGCACGTTCTGGGACCAGAACGTCGGCTCGCAGTACAAGCTGCTCAAGCTGATGGAAGGGCGCAATGTGGCGGAACTCCGCCCGTGGCGCGCCAACCTGGTGACCGGCTACACCTTCGATTACGGCTTCCTTAAGAACGTGAACATCGGTGGCGCCTACCGCTGGGAAGATCGCCAGATCATCGGGTTCCCGATCCGTTCGCAGGTCAACCCGGCCACGGGCGCGACCGAATACGTCTACGACGTCGCCAACCCGTACCGCGGGCCGACGGAGAATCACGTCGACCTCTGGGTCGGTTACGGCCGCAAGCTGACCGACAAGATCGACTGGCGCATCCAGCTGAACGTTCGCGATATCTTCGCCGAGAAGAAGCTGATCCCGATCTCGACCCAGCCCGATGGCACCCCGGCTGCCTATCGCATCCCGGAGCTCACGAGCTGGCAGATCACGAACACCTTCTCGTTCTAAAAACGCCGCCCTTCACACCGGTCGACCCCGTCGGGCACCGGTGTGAAAGGAGAGTCTGATTTCACCGCGCCGGGTGCTGCAAAGCCCCGGCGCGTTTTCTTTGGCACGGACGCAAAAAAAAGCCCGGGCCATGGCCCGGGCGAAAGGAGGGACGCAGCGCGGTGAGTGCGCTCAGATTTTGCCGGCTTTGCGGGCTTCGACCATCTTGTAGAAATCGACAAAGAGCGGATCGGCGTCGTTCGGTCCCGGTGCCGCCTCGGGATGGTACTGTACGGAGAACACGGGCAACTCCTTGTGCCGGAGACCCTCGACCGTGCCATCGTTCAGATTGATCTCCGTGACCATTGCCCCGCGGTTCTCGATCGATTTCGGATCGGTGGCAAAGCCGTGGTTCTGCGCGGTGATCGACACGCGGCCTGTCTCCAGGTTTTTCACCGGCTGATTGCCGCCACGATGGCCGAACTTCAGCTTGAAGGTCGAGCCGCCCAGGGCGTGTGTGACCATCTGGTGCCCCAGGCAGATGCCGAACATCGGGAATTCGGGAAGCAGTTCCGTTACCGTCTTATGGATATACGGGAGGGCCGCCGGGTCGCCGGGCCCGTTGGAGAGGAACACGGCGTCAGGCTTCAGCTCACGGACCTGCGCGGCGGTGGCGCCGGCCGGGATCACGTGGGGTTCAAAGCCGTGCAAGGCGAGCTTGCGGAAGATCGAGTGTTTGGCGCCGAAATCGTAGGCGGCGACCTTGAAGCGCTTTGCCGGGACGCCGGGGGCGTTCATTGTCGTTCCCACCGGGAAATAGGGCTGATTGGTGACCGCGTTGGTATCCCAGAGGAATGCCGCCTTGCTGGTCACGTCCTTGACGTAATCCGCCCCTTCCATTTGCCGCCAGTTGCGGGCCCGCGCCACCGCTTCCTCGTCCGAGAGCGGCAACGTGCTGAGGCAGGCGCGCATTGCCCCATCCACACGGAGCTTCTTGGTCAGTGCACGGGTGTCGATTTCGCTGATGCCGGGGATGCCGTACTTCTTGAGGTAGGCATCCAGGCTGGTGGTGCTGCGCCAGTTGCTCACCACCGGGGAGAGCTCGCGCACGACAAAACCGGAGCACTTCGGGATCGTGGCCTCTGTGTCCTCGTCATTGACCCCGTAGTTGCCGATCTGGACCGCGGTCATGGTCACGATCTGACCAAAATACGAGGGGTCCGTGAGGATCTCCTGATAACCCGTCATCGACGTGTTGAAGACGCATTCGCCGGCAACCGTGACGTCGGCACCGAACGCGATCCCGTGGAACACGGAACCATCCTCGAGTGCGAGAACTCCTGGCTTGGGTGTGGACATTAAAGCCGAACAAAAAAGCGAAGGCCCAACCCTGCCAAGTGGTTTGTTGGAAAATCTGGAACCCAACCGGCCGCTCCCGGGAGACGGGCTGCTGTACCGGTGAATCCCGGGCGCCGTTTGACAGCCACCCCTGAGGCTCCACCTTTGCGCTCTTCAACATGCCGTACCAAGACGATCGCACCACGTGGTTCGAGGGGCAGGGACACTGGCAGCACGTCCCTGAGGCGGACTGGCAGGACTGGACCTGGCAGCTCAAGAACCGGATCACCACGCTCGACCAGCTCGAGCGCATGATTCCGCTCACCACTGAGGAGCGGCGCGGCATTGCCTTCGCCGGTCACAAGCTGGCGCTGGCAATCACGCCGTATTTTTTCAACCTGATCGACCGCGACGACCCCAATTGCCCCGTCCGGTTGCAGGTCATCCCGCGCGAGGGGGAGTCCATCACGCACACCGAAGAGATGCTCGATTCGCTCGGCGAGGATGAGCATTCGCCGGTCCCCGGCCTGGTGCACCGCTACCCGGATCGGGTCCTCTTCCTGGTCACCGACCGCTGCGCCTCCTACTGCCGCTACTGCACCCGCAGCCGCCTCGTCAGCAACGCCCAGGACTACAATTTCCATCCGGAGTACGAGCAGGGCCTGCGTTACATCGAGGCGCATCCCGAGATCCGGGACGTGCTGCTGTCCGGAGGCGATCCGCTGCTGCTGTCGGACAAGAAGCTGGAGCACCTGCTGAGCCGGCTGCGTGCGATCAAGCACGTGGAGTTTATCCGAATCGGCACGCGCATCCCGGTCTTCCTGCCCCAGCGCATCACCCCCGCACTCTGCGAAATCCTGAAGCGCTACGGCCCGATCTGGATGAGCATCCATGTCAACCATCCGAAGGAGTGCACCGCCGAACTGCGTGATGCCTGCGAGCGCCTCTCCTTCGCCGGTGTGCCACTGGGCAACCAGTCGGTGCTGCTGCGCGGGGTGAACGACGACGCCGAGGTGATGAAGGCGCTCGTGCATCGGCTGCTGCGGATGCGGGTGCGACCGTATTACCTGTACCAGATGGACCTCATCACCGGCGGCTCCCACTTCAAGGTGGATGTGCGCAAGGGCATTGAGATCATCCGCGCCCTCCGCGGGCACACCACTGGGTATGCGGTTCCTCAATACGTGATCGACGCACCCGGCGGCGGCGGCAAGGTCCCGATCAATCCGGATTACCTCGAGAAGGTCACGGACACGGAAGTGGTCTTCCGCAATTACGAGGGCCACACCTTCCGTTATCCCCTGACGGCCACCCCGCTCCCCGCCGGCGGACGCCCCGTCACCGTCCACGAAGAGCTGCGGCCTTAAGGCCACCCTGCTCGGGGAGCAGCTTGCAAACGGGCGACCACGACCAGGTCCGGCCCGAAAGAGCGACCACGGATGGACACGTATTCACACGAATAAACCGCGTGTGATCGGTCCCTTTTCAGCCCATGGGCAGGAGGTGCTTTTTCTCCGAATTCGTGTCCTTTCGTGTCCATTCGTACCTAAAAAAGTCCGTAAGCAGCAGTTGCTGAACAAGCTGCAGTGCTGGGGACGGCTCCCCAAAATTTCTCGCCGGAATTTTGAGCATTTTTCAAACAGCCCCGTCTATCTCCGTGTAGTCAGCATCGTTCCTCGGAACGATCTTGTTTGTAGTTCTTACGGTTTGCTTGGTGTTAGGTCATGCGGGCCGCCTCGGAAGGGGCGGCCTTCATGATGTCTGGAGGGGACGGTTCGGGTGAGCAGGGGAGAGGGCGCCGGTTCTGCGCCGTCCTTGCCGCGCGCGGCGGCATCTCTTCAATTGCTCGGAATGATCGGTTTACACGAAGGCAAAGGCCCCGGCCCCAAACGGCCCGTGGAGAAAGCACTCTCGCTGCGGTTGGCCGTGGTGGGCTGCTCGCCAAAGGTCTGGCGCCGACTCCTGGTCCGGGAATCGATGTGGCTGACGCGTTTGCATGACTGCATCCAGGTCGCCTTCGACTGGTACGATTACCAGACCCACGTGTTTGTCGTGGATGACCTGCGGTTTGGTAATCCCCTCCGCCGGGAGGAATTAGTGATCGAGGACGACCGCGACCTCACCTTGCACGACCTCGACCTCGCGACCCGCGACCGCTTTCTCTACGAATATCATTTCGGTGAAATCTGGCAGGTGGAACTACGCATCGAGAAGGCATCGCCGGTGGAAAAGGGCCAGACTTACCCGTTGTGCACGGGTGGAGAGCGGGCCGGCCCGCCCGAAGACTGCGGCGGCCTCGAGGCCTACCATGACATGCTCGCGTGCATCAAAGAACCGAATACTGAGCTTGGGCGCGAATGGCTGGAATGGCTCGGCCCCAACTACGATCCAAGCATGTGTGACCTCGACAAGATCAACAAAGGGTTGAGGAAGTTGGGCAAATAGAGCTCTGCCCGCCCCGTCCTCGGTCGCAAAAGCGGCTTTCGTCCTCGAAGGCAAAGGCAGCCGTGTTTGCGGGCGGCTGCGCTGGGATGCGCTTACGATCACGCTGGGGCGACGTCACCTTGGGGAAATGGCACGGCTGGCTGGCACCCCTCTGCCTCACGCGGCTGCCCGACCTCGCGGGGAGCTGACACGACCTCACCGGCTGCGCTCCCCACGGGCCGGCACACAGCCTGCTTAGCTGCCTGCGAACCACTCCTCTCCTTATGAACACCTCCGCCCGAATCCTTGTTGTGGCTCTCTCCAGCTGCCTTGCCGCCGTCACGGCGCAGGCGCAGCTGACCCGCGCCCCGCAAACGGAGCTGGCAGTTCTGCCGGCGGGTGAAGGCATTCTGGACACCCTGGTGGCCACATCACTTCGCGAGGGAATGCCCGAGCGGCCGTCCCTGCGCCCGGCCCCCGCGGTGTCCAAAATTGCCACGCGGCTGCAGCGCGGCTACGACGTGGCGTTCTCGCCATCCTCGCGCCGGTTGGGGCTGCCGGCGGAAAAAGAAATGTTGGACGCGCGTTCCGCGCCGGTAATCGCGCTGAACATCCCTGCTGAAATCACCGCGCCGTCCCTGCAATTTCGCACCGACTAGCGCGCCGCAGTGATCAGCCGCACGCTGCGGCATTCGTCGATACTCTCAGCGGTTGCGGCCGGCGATGTCGTTGGCCGCATAGCCCCGCTCTGCGAGTGTAACTCGATGGCATCGGGAAAATTCTCAGGGGTTTTTTCGGATATTCGGGAGCAGAATGCGCCGGAGCCGGACAGTGGCGCCGCTTATGATCCGTTCCACCCACCCCTTCCGAGTAGCGTTTGCGCTACTGCTTTCACTCTGCCCGCCTTTGCTCCTGGCGGGCGAGTCATCCCGACCAACCGTGCAGATCACCGTTGGCAGCGGAGCTCGATCCTATGAGGTCAAAGCCGGCACCAGCCTCACGGTCACCGGCCGGGCGCTTGATCCTGATGGAGATCTTTTCGAACACTGGCTCGAGATTCGAAACCCGAAGGGGCTCTGGAGCTGGCAGGGCTGGCTCACCGCCGAGCCTTGGGCCGGGTCCCTCCGCGGCAGCGGCAGCGACTCGGTGAAGAGCACCACCTTCACCTTCAAGGACACAGGGGTGTACGTCATCCGCTCCACCGCCAGTGACAAGGCCGCTCGCGACCAGTGGATGCTTTCGGCTAGCGTGACCGTCACCGTCGTGGCTGGTAGCACGTCGACGCCTACACCGGCGCCAACGCCCACCCCCACACCGGCGCCACAACCGACGCCGACTCCGACGCCGACTCCGAGTCCGACACCGACACCGACACCGAGTCCGACACCGACGCCCGCGCCGACACCTGCTCCGACGCCGACACCAGCTCCCGCGCCCACCCCGGTTCCCACTCCGTCCAGTGGATCCATCTTCAACACGGATGGCACCGTCAACCGGGTCGCCTACGTCAACTACCTGATGGACTGGACACAGTCGGCGCTGGATCGAAATCTCGGGCCGCGTTTCACCCAGCTGTATCCAAACGCCACCGACACTCGCCCGACCCACTTCAAACCGGCATCCCGGGAGTGCAAGCTGTCGTACGTGAACAAGATCAACCCGTACGAGCTCGGGCCATCCACAGGGTGCAAGACCGACAGCGACTACTGGAGCGAGACCGGCCAGGTCGCTTATGTTCCCGACGACCTGTTGGCCGATCCGGGTCTCGATCGGATTCAGACCTTCGCCTATTACGACAACGTCTTCGCCCTGAGTCCCCGGCGCGACTACACCGGCCGTCCCCATCCGGACCCGCAAATCGATGAGCCGAACTACCAGCAGCTGCTCGGCTTCAAGCCCCGTCACCCCGTGGCGATGGTTCGCAACTACGCCCAGCTGCAGAACGAAGCCCTGGTCCTTTACCGCGACGGCTTGCTCGCGGTCGCCGGAACCCAGACGAGCCGGGCCTCAAACGAGCGCCCTTATCCCGGCCTGCTCTTCCCTGATCACAAGGTGCCCACCGGGATCGCCGTCACCACGGGAAATGAGTTCGCCCTCGTCACGATCTGGGACACTCAGACCCTGCGTGGCCAGCTCGCCGTCGTGGCCCTCGAAGGCAAATACCTCGCCTTCCATACCTGGCCCTACATGGCGCTGATGAATCAGGGCAGCTGGTCTGCCTTCAAGCTGCTGGGCTACGTCGATCTGCCGATGGCGGCTCCGAGCTCCGTCGCCGCCGCGTCGAACGCCTGGTGGGATGGTCCGTCTCAGACCGCCGGCAAGGTTCTTAGCCAGGTAAAAATCAGCGACCCCAGCACCCGCGGCTCCATCCGCGAGGGAGATATCAATTGGCAGCTGCTGGTCGCCGACCGCGGTTATGCGGTGGTGACGTCCAAGCTGGACAACAAAGCCGTGGTGGTCGATCTGACCGCCCTCTTCGCCTACGTCCGTTCGAGCTACCTCACCAACGCCACCACCTACACCGCCACGATGAACGCGCGTGCGGCCGGCAAGTTCCCGGCCACCTTTGCCGAAAAGGCCGAGATCAAGCCGCGCGTGGTCTGGGAAAAGTCCCTCACCAAACCCACCGCGGTCCTCGCCGGCCAGCGCCTCGATCGCTGGTCGAAGGATCACCACAAGGCCTACATCGCCCAGGAAGACGGCACTGTCACGGTGCTCGACACGTCCTCGCTGATGGCCCGTTTCGACTACGAGCGCAAAAGCGCGCTGCGGCAGGTGGGCACCTTCAAGGTCGGACGCAACCCGGTCTCCATGGCGTTTGCGCGGCATCGTGAAGACGGCCTTCCCCTGATCCCGACTGGCCGTCGTCCCGACCCGCTCAACAACCAGTTCTATGTTGCCTGCCGCGGCGACCGCTCGGTCGAAGGGGTGGTCACGTGGGACGGACAGGGCCAGGTCTTCCGCAAGATCACCGACACGCGCCTGGCCGATCCGGTGGCGGTCAGTGTCACCGGTCGCGGCAATATCCTGACGGTGGCGGATTTCTCGGGCAAAAAGATCCTGAGCTACCGCATCGGCACGATCGTGGACCGCCATGGCCGCGTGTATCGGCCGGGCAGCGACGGCAAAGCCGCCTTTGAATTCACCGGTGAACTCACGGTGCGGGGGCGCCCGATTGCAATCAACTCGGCCAATGTGAACTGATCCGACCGGCGCAACCATCGCGCCTGTCGTTGTCCTTCCGGGGCGGCGTGGACCTTGGTCCCGCCGCCTCATTATTTTGCCACAGGCGCCCGCGTCCGTCTTCGCGAGCTCCAGCTTGGCACTTTCATTGCTCCCGCCGGCGGATGCTCCTTCACGTCCGTCGTCTGGTCTTCCTCTCTGTCCTGCTCTGGGCCGCCCTGCCGTTTGCGGTGGGCGCCGAGCGCCTGATCGCCATCTGCGGCGCGTATCCGCCGGAGATGATCGCCCTGCGCAAAGCCTTTGGTGCGACGCCTGAAAATGGCTTCGAACGCAGTCTGATCAAAGGCGTGGAGTTCTGGCGCGGACACTACGAGGGCCGGGAGATCGTGATCTTTCGCACCGGCATCAGTCTCGTGAACGCGGCCTACCAGCTGCAGGTCGCCCTCGATCACCTTCCCATCACCCATATCCTTTTCGCCGGGGTGGCAGGGGGCGTCGACCCCTCCCTCCACGTGGGCGACGTGGTGATCCCCGAATCTTGGGCCTACCACGGAGAAGCCGCGTATCTCAACGAGGACGGCAAGGGCGGGCATGTCATCCCGGAGTACTTCACTCCCCGGTACCCCAACTTCGGCATGATTTTCCCCGACGATGTATCGGTCGTGACCGCCGGAGGCCGGGAGATCGAGCGTCTGCCCGCGTTTCCTGCCGACGCAGCACTGCTCACTGCCGCCCGCGAAGCCGTTCGCACCCTGCCAGCTTTGCAGAAGGCGGGTCGCGACATCTCTGTCACCGTCGGAGGAGTCGGCGTCGCCGGATCCGTCTTCCTCGACAACGCGCCCTACCGCGAGTGGATCTTCCAAACCTGGAAGGCGCGGTGTGTCGACATGGAGTCCACCGCGCTGGCCCACGTCGCCTTCGCGAACGACAAACCGATCCTTATCATCCGCGGCCTGAGCGACCTTGCGGGCGGGCAGGCGGGGCCCAACCCGATCTCCGAGAATGAACACTCGGTATCCGAGATCGCGGTACGCGTGCTGCAGGCGGTGGTGTCCGCGATGTAAGAAACTCTATGCAGCGGATCGCTGGATCTTGTTCGATCCAGCGATCTCGTTTGTACAGCTCCGGTGGGCATCCACTGGCACATGGAGTGCTCTCGTCGGCGGCCATGAAACGACGCCTGCCGTTGTCCCTGCTACTGGCTACCACCCCGGTCTTTGCTCCGCTCACGCGCGCCCAGCCGGCGAGCGCCTATGCCGCCGCCGAAGAGCAGATTGAAATGGAGCGGATGGAAATCACGGATGTGCCGATCGAGCGCCAGATCCTGCCCACCTCGCGCCCCTTCAACTCCGTCTTCGGCACCAGCGACAGCATTGTCGATGTGCCGCGCAACGTGACCATCATCTCGAGGCAGCAGCTGAACGACATCAGCATCTCCGATGTCCGCGACTTCTCCAAGCTGACCTCCAGTTCCTTCACCACCACCAACTTTGGCGCGCCCGCCAACCCGAGCATCCGTGGGCAGACCGCCGACATGTTCATCAACGGGGTGCGCTCCAGCATCACCAGCAACGGCAATGGCATCCCGCTCGATTTCAACGCGGTCGAATCCGTCAATATCGTGAAAGGGCCAGCCAGTGCGGTGCAGGGCACCTCGATGTATGTGGGTGGTTTTGTCGATCTCGTGACCAAGCGCCCTTTCTTTGACGGCTTCAAGGGTTCGGCCACCTACACCGCCGGAACCTATGGGATCAACCGCTGGACCCTCGACGTCGGTGGTCCGCTTTCCCAGGAGCTCGCGTACCGCCTGAGCTACTCTGGCGAATACAGCGACGGCTATTATTACAACGCGTACAAGCGGACCAACTCCGTCTATGGCGCGCTGACCTGGCGGCCGAACGAACGCTACGAGCTGTTTGTCAGCTCTACCCTCTACTACGGGGACTACACGGAAAACTGGGGCGTTAACCGCGTGACCCAGGACCTGATCGACCACGGCCTGTACCTTACTGGGATCAACAGCAACGGCGGCGTGCCCCCCTCCGATCCTCAGAATTCGGTCAACGTCTTGGGAAGCGGAAATACCATCGCGTGGGGGCCGGCGGTGAAGTTCGACCGCCGCATGCGCCTGCTTAAGCCGGGTAATAACTCGATCGCGCGCTCCGCCAACCTGCAGATCATCCAGACGGACAAGATCAGCCCGACTGCCACGCTCAAGAATACGACCTTTGCCAGCTACACCCGGCGCGACACGCTCAGCACGTATTATTACAGCGAGATCATCGATCCGTCCTTCTTCGCTGAAAACCGCACCGAGTTCATCTACGAGATTCCCCAGTGGTCGGTGAACGCCGGACTCGACCTGCGCTACCAGCGGACCAAGGCGTACGACGATTACTTTTATGAGCCCGTCAATGTGTGGGACCTGACCCGGGATCCCCACTACATCGACGTGTACAACTCGACCGACTTCGCCGCCAACCGCGGGTTTCCCGTGCCCGGCTGGCCCGGACGCTATGCCCAGCCCGGCGTCTTTAACGGTGACACCAACGACAGCAGCGGTGTCACCATCGGACCCTTCATCCAGAGCACCTATCGCTTCACCGAAAAGGTCTGGCTGGTCTCCGGAGCCCGCTACGACTACCTCAGTGCCAAGGTCCGCGAGCCCCTGCTGCCTCCGTACCGCGAGGCCGAGATCGATGCCGCCACGCCGAACGTCAATGGCAGCCTGATCTACAAACCGACGCCCAACGCCAGTCTGTATTTTACCTATAATTACAGCCAGAACACCTCGGGGGCCGTCGGGAACGGCGGTGGCATCACCGGCTGGAACGCGGACGGCACTGCGCTGGACGAGGAGAACTTCGAGCAGCCCAGCGAGCTCTTCGAGGCCGGCGCCAAATACACCCTTCTCGACAACAAGCTTTTCGCCAACGTGGCGGTTTTCAGCCAGGAGCGCACGGCCAAGAGCACGAGCAGCACCGTCATCCAGGAGTTTCGCTACAAGGGCTTTGAGGCGGAGCTGAACTTCCAGCCGGACAAACACCTGTATGCAACATTCTCTTATTCGTACATAGACGCAGAGTCGTCCGCGGGCTTCCAATACGGCCTCTTTGGCGGCGCCTCGGAAATGCCACCCGGCAACACCGCCAATCCGACCGTTCCGATCGGCACCGTCACCCGCGTCTCCGGGCTGCCGGAGCACCTTTTCAACGGACTGGTCAGCTACACGTTCGATGGAGGATACGGCTTTTCCGCCAATGCGCTCGTGACGAGCGAAATCAATAACAACACGGCCGGCACGCTGGTGATTCCCTGGCAATATTCGATCGACGTGAGCGCATTCTACAATACCCGGCGGTTCGACTATCGCCTGACGGTCGTCAACGCGACGAATGAGAAGAACTGGGCTCCACCCAATGCGGTGTACGGCAACGGTTCCATCCTCGCCCTGCCCGGCACCGAAGTGCAGCTGACCGTCCGCTACAAGTTCTGAGGCGGCCCCCGCCACGGTTCGCCGTCAGGCGAACCGTACGGTTACCTGGATCTCCACGGTGGCGTTCTTGGGCAGTCCGGCCACCGCCACCGCCGTCCGCGCGTGTTTTCCCGCCTCGCCGTAGAGCTGCACAAAGAGGTCGCTCGCGCCGTTGATCACCTGGGGGCTCTGATCGAATCCCGCCACGGCGTTCACATATCCGGTCAGGCTGACAAACTCCTCCACCCTTGCGAGGGACCCGAGGGCGAGGCGGATCGCGGCAAGTACGTTGAGCGCGCAGACCCTGGCGGCGGCATAGCCCGCCTCCGGGGTCTGCTCGCGCCCGACCTGGCCGCTGTGGGTGAGGGTGCCGTCGCGTGCGCAGATCACCCCGGCGAGGACGAGGGTGTTGCCGTGGATCCGGAACGGTACGTAGTTGCCGCCTGGTGACGGCGGGGCCGGGAGAGTGAGCCCCTGCGCGTTGAGCTTGGCGAGGATGGTGTCCATGGGTGTCACGTGGCGAGGTCGCTCGGGTCCGGCTGGTCGAAAATGGCCTCCGGAAGATAGGCGGAAACGGTGGTGGTGGGGAGATTGACCAGTTGGCTGATCTTCAGGTCGAGCACCACGCTGCAGAGGATCAGAGCCAGTTCCGGCCGGAGGTGGAGGCGCCTCTCCAGATAGGATCGCGCACGACGTACCGCCGCGCGGGCGGCCTCGCGCGGATTCTCGTCAGACTCGATGAAAACATGAAAGGGTTTGGTGAGGTAACGCGGAGGCAGCAGGCTGGGCAGGGCAAGGGCATAGGGCCCCGCCAGAGGCGTCTGCTTCCGCAGCCCCACCCGGAGAACGACGGTCATGGGCGCTTCCATCCCATTGATGGAAACCTCGCCGTCGCCCTGCGCGGCATGGGCATCACCGGCACAGAGACCTGCTCCGGGCGTGAAGACGGGAAGGAGCAGCCGGGCGCCGGCGCCGAGGTGGCGTACGTCCATGTTGCCGCCAAAGGGGCCGGGCGCCCGGGTGCGATATTCGCCCGCCTCGGCGCGCTGGACGCCGATGATCCCGCAGAAAGGATGGAGGTCGAGGGTGACGCCGGGAATGCTTCGGGTCCGCCCCGCCGCAAGCTCCCAGACGTGAAGGAAGTGCTCGGTAAATTCCTCCGCGAAGAGACCAAGTCCTGGCATGATGCTGGTCCACGCCCAGCCCTCGTGGCGGTACTCGAGGATCTCGATATCGAGGACGTCGCCGGGCTCGGCTCCCTCGACGTGGACCGGCCCGGTCAAGGCATGGATGCGGGTCTTGTCCAAGGCGGCGAAGTCCGCTGCGCCCATCCCGGGGTGTACCTGCCCGTCGCTGGCGTCCTTCAGCTGCAGCTCGATCGTGTCACCCGGCTGGATACGCAACCTCGGCGGGTAGTCGCGGTTCCAGCGGTTGCAGGTCTGGGTGCGGTCGAGGACGTGGTGCATGGTCAGGAGGGCAGGGGTGGGCGGGTCGGACCGGGGCCTGCCTGAGGTGAGTGAGGGTGCGGGGGCGACGACCAGGTCATCGTTCCTCCAGGAATTGCCGAAGCGCGCGCGCGTAGGCCTCGGCTCCGCGTTCGATCCAGCGTCTGCCATTTTCCGGGGTGGCGCGGGTGGCGTCGCCCATCACCCCGCTCGGGGAAAGATCGCGAGTGGCCCAGGCGAAGGTGGCGGGGGCGGCTTCAGGTCGCAGCTGACCAGGCGCGTCAAGAAAAGCCGGATACGCGGCACAGGCCTGCTCCCTCCGCACCGAGCCCGGCGCGATCGCCAGCATCCAGGCGGTCTCGACCTCCCCGGCGTGGAATCCGTAGGTGCGCTCCTGCTCCGAAACATCGCAGTCAAAGTCAGGGACAAGCCGCGCGACCCGCAGGCCGAATTCACGCTCCAGTTCGGGAAGCACGTACGACAGCACCGGCGTGTTGCCACCATGGGTGTTGAGCACGGCCAGACGGGTGAATCCCCAGGAGGCCACCTGCCGCGCCACCGCCCGCAGGAGTTGATGGAAGGTGCGCCGGCCGAGGGAGAGGGTCCCGGGGAAGCCGGTGTGTTCGTTGCTCTTCCCCACGGTCAACGCGGGCGCGACATAACAGGGGAAGTCGGCGGGCAGGCATCCCAGGGCACGCTCGAGCCAGACCTGCCCGAGTCGTGCATCCACCGCCACCGGCAAATGCGGCCCGTGTTGCTCGATCGCGCCGGTGGTGACGACGACGACGCTGTGGGCCTTTCCGGACAAGGCGGCGAGTTGGTGGCGGCTAAAGGCCGGCAGGTATCGGTCGCGATAGTCACGACTCAGGAGTTCCAGGCCGGCCGAGCTCACGATAGTCGCCGTTCCCGTGGAGATGTCGGGCAAGGTCCGCGCGGCGCCCCGGGAATGCGGTGTTGGCGGTACGGGAACTCCGTCGTCGGGCAACGCCGGTCTTGCCGCGATTTCCTCGATCAGTCCGCCCAGCGCACGGGCTGCCTCTCCCAGAGCGCACGGGTCGGTCTCAGTGGCATCGGAAAGGCCGAGCGCACTGAGGTGAATGCAAAAGGTCTGGAGGGCGTGGTCGACACGGAGGTCGCGCGCCACCGCATCGCAGAGCCCTTCGTTGTGCGGGCTGGCGTTGAGGAAGACCACCCGCGAAAAACCGGCCGCACGAACGGAGAGACAGAGCTCCTCGAGTTGCGCGAGCGCGACGTCGGCTGGGACGCCAAAGGCGCACGCGTCGGAGGGGCCGGCCACAAAGTGAACGGGCGGAAGGACGAGGACCCGCCCCGCTGCGTCCGGCCCGAAGCTGGCCGCGGTCAGGGCCGCCAGCCGCTGTCCCTCCGCGTCGAGCGGGGTGCCATCCGCCTGCGCCCGGAAACCGTGGAGCGGCACGATGACCACCCAGCGTTGCTTCTCCTCCAGGGCTGCGAAGTCCGTCCAGGTCCAGGCGTGCCAGGCAGTCGGCCTCATCATCGGGATGCCGACTCCAGCGGCAGGTTCGTGCGGTAATTGTCGGCCACATACAGGAGGCGGCCCTGGCGGAGGGTGGCGAGGATGTCGGCCGGCGTGACGCGCGTCACCACCGAGGCGACGAGATGGCGGGTGAAGGCAAGGTGCGGCTGGGTGAAGTCGAGGATGACAAAGGTGGCGGGCCGGCCTGTCTCGAGCACGCCCTGTCTCTCCTCGCCAAATGTGCGGGGCAGGTTGGAGGTCGCCATGCGGAGGATGTCGCGCGGGTCGGGATGCACCGCGTCGCCATACTGGCTCTTTGCCAGCCGGTAGGTGAAATCTAGCTCGGAAAAAAGGTTGGGACTGTTGAGCAGTCCGTTGTCCGTGCCGAGAAGGAGGGTGACGGCGGAGTCGAGCAGGAGCCGCACGGGGGGCAGGGGGAGCCCGAGGCTGGCGTTCGCCCTGGGATTGAGAACCGCCGGGCAGCGCGCCGCTGCCAGCGACCGGGCTTCGTGCTCGTTCGCCACCGTCAGGTGTATCACAAGGTGCGGATCGAGCAGCTCGAGGGCGCGGGCAAGGTCACCCCGCCCGGTCCGCATCAGCGACACGTCGCGATAGCCCTCGTTCTCCAGGCAATGGATCGCACGCAGGCGGCCGCGCTCCGTCGTGACATCGCGGATACGACGCCAGGCCGCATCGGTGAGGTCGTTCATCGTGCTTTCACTGAAACCGTCCGCCACGTCCAGCAGCGAGGAGAGCTCAGCCTCCGCTCCGGGTGGCAGGGTGGCCGTGTTGCGCTGGAGCTCGACCTCGGAGAACGGCGAGGTGTTGAACTGCGAGAGAATGACGGAATCGACCCCCGTCTGCTCCGAGGCGGCCCGAAGCAACTCGGCGCCTGGGCGCCCCTGCTCGCGAAAATCGATATGCAGGACCGTGCCCGAGCGCGCCATGGCGCGCAGATGCCCTGTCACCCGGCGGAGCTGTTCCTTTGGATCGATCCTCGCCAGCTCGCGGTATTTGAACCCATCGGGACGAAAAAACCCCTCTTCGAGCGTGAGACCGGTGGCGCCATCAGGCCAACACGCGTCCCCCACGTGGGTGTGGGCGTTGATCAGGCCTGGCATCACGACCAGGGCCCCTCCCTCAATCGCCTGTACCGGTCCGACGCGATCGATCTCTGTGATGCGATCGCCACTCCAGCTAAAACGCCGGCAGCGCCAGGGCTCGAGGTCCGGCCCCAGCAGGACAATACAGTCGGAAAGGCTGTGCGAAGCCATGGAGGTAAACTCAGCGCACCAGGCGCACGCGCAGCGGCTCCACCGGTGCGTGCTGGTAAGCGGCCCGGAATGTATCCAGATCCCGCCAGCTTCCCTTTTGCACGTGCCGGGACGGCACGGTGAAGGAAAGCTCGTCGTCGACGAAAGGATAGGGCGCGACGCGGAAGGTGCGCTCACCGAGGGGGCTGCAGCGCAACGTCACCCGTTCGCCATTGGAGCGGGGATGGGTGTGCCGGAGGTTGGCGTCAGTGGGAAAATCCACACAGGTGAGAAGGGAGAGACTGTCGCAGGCCTGCAAGAACTCGAAGGCATGCCGGAGGGCCTGCGGTGTGATATGCCGCGGGTCGCCGCCGCGCGCCAGGTGCAGCCCCGCCAGTTCGCACTGCCGTTCCCGCTGGCCGGCGACAAAGCGGGCATGCACCGGACGGTGCTCCGGCGCGAGGGTGTCGAGATCGGCCTGTTCGGTGAGCAGGTTGACGGTATGCATCGAGATGGCGATGGCGGCGAGCGGGTCGTCTTCGGCCACCGCCTCGGTGGCGGCAGCGCGGACTGCGATGTACTCCAGAAAATCAATTTCCTCAAAAGCGGAATACTTCCCGACAAGCTCGCGGGAAAAGGCGCTGGGCAGGCCTTGCTTCGTGAGGCAGGGCGACGCGTCCCGCACCGCCCAGGCATCGTCGTGCCGGCTCACGGCCGTCAGCACGCCGCCGCGGGGCTCGGGCGTGAGGAAGTCAGGGTGCAGCCACTGCTCGGCAAACTGACCGGCAAGCCGCGCATGATCCCGATGCTCCACCAGCGTCCATCCGTCAGCCCGTTCAATCCTGATCATAACGGTCCCTCCGAGCATCGGATATGCCACGCCACGCCGCGGCCTCGGTGACCACCTTGGGTGTCCGCTGGGCACCACTCCTCCGCAACCTTGGTTGCGCGCACGCGACCTGCTAGGAGAGAGGCTATGCCGAAAACCGCCCCCCGCCGGTCACCCAAAACCACCGCCCTGACGCGATTTTCCGTCCCGCCCCTTCACGCCCTCACCCGCACGCTCGCGGCGGTGGCCGCCGGTCGGACCGCGCCCGAGCTGGTCCTGACCGGTGCGCGTATCCTTTCGACCTATTCCGAACGTATTCTGCCGAACCGCGAGGTGTGGATACACTCCGGCCGCGTCGCCGCCATCAAACCTTCCGGGACCTGCGCCGGGCTGGGGTGGAAACGTGCGGCACGTTATGACCTCCAGGGCGGCCTGCTTGCACCTGGCCTGGTCGATCCGCACGTCCACATCGAGAGCAGCATGATGACGGCCTGCGCCTACGCGGAGGGAGCGCTGCTCAATGGGACCACCACGATCTTCTGCGACAGCCACGAGATTGGAAACGTGTTTGGCGAACGTGGGGTGGAGTGGATGCTGGAGGACGCCCGCCGCGCGCCGCTGTCGATTTTCCTCACCGTGCCCAGCACCGTCCCCGCCACCGGCCCGGAGTTTGAAAGTGCCGGCGGCGACCTGACACCGGCGCGCATTGGCCGCCTTTTCGACCGCTGGCCCGAGGCGGTGGCTCTGGGGGAGAAGATGGATTTTGTCCAGGTGACGCAGGGGGACCCCCGCAGCCATGCCATCCTGGCGGAGGCTCTCCGCCGCGGTCGGCCCGTCTGCGGCCATATCTACGGGCGGGAGTTTGTCGCCGCCTACGCGGCCAGTGGAGTGACCGACACCCACGAGGCGATCGATCGCGACATCGCGGATGACTTTATCGAGGCAGGCATGTGGGTCTACCTGAGGGGCGGTCCACCGACCACACCCTGGCACAGCCTGCCCCAGGCGATTCGTGCGGTGACCGAACTCGGGGCCAACCCGAAGCGGGTTTGTGTCTGCACCGATGATCGGGATGCGGATGATCTTTTTCGCTTCGGCCTGGATTGGGTCGTGCGTCAGGCGGTCGCCGCCGGTGTCACCCGCGAAGCGGCCTGGAGTTTCGGGTCCCTTCATCCCGCCCTGCGTTATGGGATGGACGGGGAGATCGGCGGGATCGCACCTGGCAGGCGCGCGGACCTGGTGCTGGTGGATGACGGTCTCAAGGTCCGGAATACCTGGTACGGCGGCCGCCTGGTGGTGGAGGAGGGGCGTGTCACTCCGCTGCTGGAAAAGGCGCTGGCGCGCCCCTACCGGTATCCAGCCGCAGCTTACAAGTCGGTCCGCCTGGCGCGGCGGCCGCCCGCACTGGTACCGCCGGTCCCGAAGAAGGATGTGGTGGCAAATGTCATCGCGGTTGCCGGACAGGCCATCGTGCTCAAGCACGAGCGGGTGCCGCTGCGGGCCGCGCAGCCGTGGGAGGCAGCCCTCGCCGCGCATGACCTTTGTTTTGTTTCCGTGCTGGAACGTCACCGCGGCACGGGACGCGTGGCCCACGGCCTCCTCAAGGGCTTTGGCCTCACCCAGGGCGCGGTCGGGAGCAGTGTGGGGCACGACGCCCACAATCTCATCCTGGCCGGCAGCAACGAGGCCGACCTCGCCCTGGTCCTGAAGACGCTGCAGAAACTGAAGGGTGGGGTCTGCGTGGTGCGCGACGGGCGCGTCCTCGCACAGGTGGCGCTGCCCATCGCCGGGCTGCTGTCCGACAAACGTGCCCTGCGCGTGGCTCGGGAAACCACGGCGCTGAAGGCAGCCTGGGACAGCCTCGGCCTCAAGCTGCCCTACATGGGTTTTAACCTCATCCCCCTCTCGGTCATCCCGGAGATCCGCATCACCGACAAGGGCCTGGTGCTGGTCCCGCAGATGACGCTGGTCCCGCTGTTTGAGGGTCGGGCTCGCTGATGAAACGGCTTCGCGAGACGACCGGGCCTGCGCCCGGTCGTCGCCGGGAATCCACTACGCCTCAAGCTGCACCGCGGCCACCGGCGCGGTGCGCGGTTGGCGCCTGCGCTGCAGCATGACGTAAAACACGGGGGTGAGGAAGAGGCCGAAGACCGTCACTCCAATCATCCCGGAGAACACCGCCACCCCCATGGCCTGGCGCATTTCGGCGCCTGCGCCGCTGGCGGCCACCAGCGGGTATACGCCCGCGATGAAGGCAATGCTGGTCATCAAGATCGGCCGGAGACGGAGCCGTGCCGCCTCGATCGCGGCGTCAAAGGCGCCCAGTCCCTCCTCCTCCTGCTTCTTGTGTGCAAACTCCACGATCAGGATGGCGTTCTTGGCCGCCAATCCCACCAGCACCACCAGGCCGATCTGGGTGAAGATGTTATTATCGCCGCCGGTGAGCCACACACCCACAAAGGCGGACAGGAGGGTGAGGGGAACGATCAGGAGGATGGCGAAGGGCAGTTTGAAGCTCTCGTACTGGGCCGCCAGCACCATGAAGACGAGCAGCACGGCGAGCGGAAACACGAGGTAGCCTGTCGTGCCGGCGAGGTTCTTTTGGTAGGTGAGCTCCGTCCATTCCATGACCAGGCCCGGCGGAAGCACCTCGGCCGCGACCTCGGCGATCGCCTGTTCCGCCTGGCCCGAGCTGTAGCCCGGCGCCGGGACGCCGGAGAGATCCGATGCAGGATAACCATTGTAGCGCATCACCCGGTCAGGGCCGTAGGCGTCGCGCACCGACACCAGGGTCGACAGCGGGATCATCTCTCCCCGGGCGTTGCGGGTGCGGAGCAGTCCGATGTCCGCCGCCTCGTCGCGGAAGGCCGCATCGGCCTGGACCACCACCTGGTAGGTGCGCCCGAAACGATTGAAGTCGTTCACGTACACCGAGCCGAGATTGGCCTGCATGGTCTCGAAAAGGCTTCCGAGGCTGACGCCCTGGGCCTTCGCCTTGGCTCGGTCCACGTCGGCGAATAGCTGCGGCACATTGACCGTGTAGCTGGTGAAAAGCCCGGCCAGTTCAGGACGCTGGCTCGCCTTCGCAATTAACTCCTGGGTCGCGGCGTATAGGGCGTCGCTACCCAGGCCGGCGCGGTCCTGCACGTACAGCTTGAACCCACCCGTGGTGCCCAGGCCGTTCACCGGGGGAGGGGGGAAGATGGCGACAAACGCCTCCTGAATGGAGCCGAACTGTTCCTGCAACTGCGCCGCCATCGCCGTGCCGGAGAGCTCGGGTTTCGTGCGTTGGTCGAAGTCCTTCAGCGCCACAAAAACGATGCCGGAGTTGGGCGAGTTGGTGAAGCCGTTGATCGAGAGCCCGGGAAAGGCGATCGCATCGGCGGTGCCGGGATGCGCCAGGGCGATCTCACCCATCTTTCGGATCACCTCGTCCGTGCGTTCGAGCGAGGCGCCGTCCGGAAGCTGGGCGAAGGCGATGAGGTACTGCTTGTCCTGCACCGGGACGAAACCCGCCGGGGTGCGTTGGAAGAGCACGCCCGAGAGCCCCACCAGGCCAACATAGACGACCAGCGCGATCGCGGTCCGGCGGACGAGCCTGGCCACACCGGCTGAATATTTGTCAGACGCCCAGGCGAAGAACCGGTTGAAGGGCCGGAAGAGCCAGCCGAGGCTGCGGTCCAGGAAGCGGGAGACCCGGTCCTTTGGCGCATGGTGATCGCGCAGCAGCAGGGCACTCAACGCCGGGGAAAGGGTGAGTGAGTTGAAGGCGGAGATCAGGGTGGAGATCGCAATGGTGATGGCGAACTGCTGGTAGAAACGCCCGGTGAGGCCCGGCACGAAGGCAGTCGGCACAAACACCGCCGTCAGCACGAGGGCGGTGGCGATGATGGGCCCGGTCACTTCCTGCATCGCCCGCCGGGTCGCCTCCATCGGCTTGAGACCGAGGGCGATGTTTCGCTCCACGTTCTCCACCACCACGATTGCGTCGTCGACCACGATGCCGATCGCCAGCACGAGGCCGAAGAGCGAGAGGGCGTTGATCGAGAAACCGAGCGCGTGCATGGCCGCGAACGTGCCGACGAGGGAAACGGGCACGGCGGCCAGTGGGATGATCGAGGCCCGCCAGGTTTGGAGGAAAAGCACCACCACTACGACCACCAGCAGCACGGCCTCGAGCAGTGTCTTCACGACCGAGACGATCGAGCTGCGCACGAAGACCGTCGGATCATACACGATGCTGTAGTCGAGGCCTTCCGGGAACGTCCGCTTTAGGTCCGCCATGGTGGCGCGCACCGCGTCCGAAATCGCGATGGCGTTGCTACCCGGGAGCTGGAAGATCGGCAGGGCGACGGCGGTGCGGTTGTTGAGCAGCGAGCGCAGGGCGTAGTCATTGGCGCCAATTTCGATCCGGGCGACATCGCGCAGGAGGACCCGCGCATCGCGCCGCTCCGCCCCGGTCTTGACCACGATCCCGCCGAACTCCTCCTCGTCGAGCAGCCGCCCCTGGGTGTTGATCAACAGCTGCGTCGCGCTCGCAGCGGAGACCGGCTGTGCGCCGATCGTGCCCGCCGCCACCTGGATGTTCTGCTCGCGGATGGCACCAATCACGTCGCTGGCGGTGAGGTCGCGTGCCGCCAGCTTGTGCGGGTCGAGCCAGACCCGCATCGAATAGTCGCCCGAGCCGAA
Source organism: Verrucomicrobiota bacterium (assembly GCA_023428905.1). Lineage (GTDB taxonomy): Bacteria > Verrucomicrobiota > Verrucomicrobiia > Opitutales > Opitutaceae > EW11. The sequence continues at coordinate 97,460 of JAEYWP010000008.1, read as the reverse complement.
GACCTGCACCTGGCCCACCCCCGGGAGGCGGGCGAGAACATCGCGCACCTGCAGGGTTGCGTAGTTGCGGACGTAGACGTCGTCGTAGCGATTGTCTGGAGACGTGAGATGCACCACCATGGTGAGGTCGGGCGAGGATTTCACGGTGGTGACGCCGAGGCGGCGTACCTCTTCCGGCAGTTTCGGCAACGCCTGGGCAACGCGGTTCTGCACCTGCACCTGGGCGGTATCAAGGTCCGCCCCAATCCGGAAGGTGACGGTCAGGGTGAGGACGCCATCCGCCGTGCTCTGCGAGAAGGTGTAGAGGGAATTCTCCACTCCATTGATCGCCTGTTCCAGCGGTGCAGCCACGGTGTCGGCGATCACCTGCGGGTTGGCTCCCGGATAGCTGGCGCGCACCACCACGGTGGGCGGAACGACCTCCGGGTACTGCGCAACGGGCAGTTGAAAGAGGGCGATCGCTCCCACCAGGAAGGTGAGGAGGGAGAGCACCCCGGCAAAGATGGGGCGCTGGATGAAAAACGAAGAGAGGTTCATCGGGACCGGTGTCAGCGTTGGGCCATCGCGACCTGGGCGGCGGAGGTGGGCGCCTCGACCCGCGCCGCCACCACCATGCCGGGGCGGACGCGCTGCAGGCCGTTGACGATCACGCGCTCGCCGCGTTGCAGGCCGGCGCGGACGATGCGTTTGCCGTCGACCGTCCCGCCGAGCTCCACCGCGCGGTAGGTGGCCTTGCCGTCATCGCCCACGGTCAGGACGAATTTCTGGCTCTGGTCCGTGCCGATGGCGCGCTCCCCGATCAGCAGGGTCTGTCGCGGCTCGCTGAGCGGCACCCGCACGCGGGCGAAGAGGCCGGGGACGAGCGCGTGATCGGCATTGGGGAACACCATCCGCACGACCAGGGTTCCGGTGGAGTCGGAGACGCGGTTGTCGGTGCTTTCCACGTAGCCACGCCTTGAATACCCGTGTTCGTCCGCCAGCGCGAGCTCCACCGGGATCCGGCCCTGGGCGTCCCGCTGGACCCGACCCTCGCGCTCGAGGCGCTGGAAACGCAGGACAGTGGATTCGGGAATGTCGGCATACACGTACGCAGGCCCGGTGGAGACGAGGGTCGTGAGCACGCTGGAGGGCGAAACGAGATTGCCCTGGGTAATGAGGGCGCGGGAGACGCGCCCGGTGATGGGCGCGCGCACCTGGGTGCGTTCCAGATCGAGTGCGGCGCGCTGAAGCTCCGCCTTTGCCGCGAGGAGTGAGGCGGACGCTTCCGCCGCAACGGAGCGGCGGCGCTCGGCCTCCTCCGCGCTGATCACCTGGCGTTCAAAAAGCGCTTCGGCGCGTTCGGCCTCCCGCGCTGCGATGGCGGATTGCGCCTCCGCACGGGCGACTCCCGCCCGCGCTGCTGCATGAAGGGCCTCGTAGGTGCGCGGATCGATGGTGAAGAGCACGGCACCCGCCTCCACGGTTTGGCCGGCGGCAAAATGGACGGCGGCAAGGCGCCCGCCCACTTCAGCGCGGAGGTCAACCAACTCCATGGCTTCGACGCGCCCGGTCAGTTCCTCGGATTCGGCAAAGGTCCGCTCCTCCACCGCTGCAACGGTGACGGCGGGAGGCGGTGGAGCGGATGCGGTGGAGGCGGCGAGCGGGGCGCTGGTGGTGTGGCGGAACACCGCAAATCCACCCAGGGCCAGGGCAAGTGCGGAGGTGGAAAGGAGAAGACGGCGATTCATGGTGTGAGCAGGTTGGTTCGTAAAAAAAAGGGCGGATGATGCGGCGGTCCTTAGTCGCGGATCCGGCTGAGGGGCTGGACGAGACGATCGAGCAACGTGGGGTCCCAGAGCCTGCCGGGGACGCCGGCGCGCGGTTCCTGGGAGAGCCCGCGGGCGGAGAGGCGCGCCGAGAATCGGGCGCCCGGGTAAACCCGCGGTGCGGAAAGACGGTTGCGGGAGGTTGAACGAGGAGTGGAGCTGTGTGGCATGACGCGAATAGTTGACTAAATAGTAAAGTAAGTGGCTTGAAAAAACGCGCAGAGTGGCTGCGCGGAAGGACTTAAGGATGGGAAAGCGTGTACTTTTAGGCGTGGAGGACCCTCAAACCGCGCTGGGCGATTTGAGTTTCAACATGGCGAGGGCGGTCTTGGGAAGATTCTTGAGCAGGGCCGGCTCGTTCATGATCCGGGACTGTGTGATCAGCCCGTTGAGCAGGCCAAAAAGAGCAGTGGCAGCCTCGGCCGGATCGCATGGCTCCATCGCGCCGGCGGCAATCGCATCGCGGATGGCGGATTCGTAATACCGCCGTTTGCGGGCAAAGACGTCGCGGATGGCTTTGCTGACCACCTCTTGGTTGGTGCACACCTCATTGCCCACCGCGCACATCGGGCAGCCCAGCACTTTTTGGTGCTTGTCGAAAAGCTCCTGATTGGCGTCGACGATGGCCTCGAAATAATCCCGAAAACGCTGCACCGGGTCCTTGTCGGGCGACAAGTGCCGATCGAGGAAGGGCTTGAGCTCTTCCTCCCACATGCGTTCCACCGCGGCGGCGGCGAGTTCCGCCTTGCCGGGGAAGAAATAATAAAAGCTTCCTTTCCGGACATCGGCTCGCTTGCAGATGTCATCGATCGTCACGCCGCCATAACTTTCCTGCCAGATCAGGTCGATGGCAGCGGCCATCAAGCGTTCTTTGGCGTCGGAGGTGCGTCCCATGATGGGGAGAGATTGTTGACCATTTGGTCTAATTGCAAGCACGGAGGCGTGAAAACGCTTTGTCTGCCCCACGTTCGTGCCGGCCTTCACCCGAATTTCGGGGCGAAAAACCGCTCGATCCAGAGCGCTCCGTCCGTCTTCATGCCGGTTCACCCACCCAGTCCCCGTAGCTCAACTGGATAGAGCAGCGGTTTCCTAAACCGCGCATCCCGGTTCAAGTCCGGGCGGGGGCACCAGTTTGTCTCAAGGACGTGACGAACCGGTGACGGGATTAACGGTCAGGCGGCCGAAGCTAATGCAGACGACTACCCCAGAGGCGTTTCTTCTCCACGCGGAGTTGTGCGAGGAGCTGCGCAGCTTGCGCGGCCTACGGATCACCTTGCTGGTCAATCGTGGCAATCGGGGCGATGGCGTCATCCACCTGGGGGGACGCGACTTGCTGCGGCGGCTGGGGTTGTCGTTTGAAGAGGTTTACGAGACCCGCGCACCGGCGAGCCTGGAGACGGACGTCCTCCTTGTCTTCACCGCCGGGGCCTTCTGCCGCTCGACCCACACCATGGTCGCGGTCACCGAACGCCTGGCCCGGAACGCGTCCCGTGTGATCCTGCTCCCGGGATCGTACGAGTCCGACGTAGCCGCCATCGCCGCCTTCGCCCGCAGCTGGGACGCTCGATACACCGTCTATTGTCGGGAGAAGGTCAGCCACGCAGGCCTTCTTGCGCTCGGTGTGCCCCCGGAGCGCCTGCGCCTCTCTCATGACCTGGCTTTTGCCGCCGATCTCGGCACCTGGGCGGCGCGGCCGCACGCCGGACGGATCGGAATTTTCCGCCGCGACAAGGAGGTCACCTTCGAGCGCCGCCCCCGCGACCTCGAGCGCCACGATGCCTCCCACGGGCCCGACACCGAAGCGACTGCGCTCCTCGACTTCGTCTCGCGCTACTCCGAGATCCACACCGATCGCACCCACGCCGCCATCACCGGCGCGATGATGGGCCGGCAGGTCTGGATGTATTGCAATTCTTATTACAAGAACGAGGCCATCTACCACCACAGCCTTTCGACCTACTCCAACGTGCACTTTGTCGGAAAACAGCCGTTCTCCTTCTTCGAATTTGGCCGCGCCCTTTATTGGCACGCCCGCCGGCACGCCTACAAGACGCGCGCCTGGCTCCGCGGGCTGGGGCGTGGAACCGCGGTCGCACGATGAATCCGCAACCGTCGAGCCCGGTGCAGAGCCAGCCCCCCTTCCCCGCCAGCCCGCAGGCAGAGGGACCGCTGGACTCGTATTTGATCGGTGGCGACGAGGGGGCCAGGCCGGTGCCGGCCGTCTCCGTCCTGATGCCGGCCTACAACGCCGGAGCCTTCCTTGCCCCGGCGGTGGAGAGCATCCTCGCCCAGACCTGGCGCGACTTTGAGCTGATCATCATCGACGATGGCTCAACCGATGGCACCCGGGAGCGGATCGAGGCCTACGCCGCCGCCGACCGCCGCATCCGTTCCTGCCCCAACCCCAGGAACATGGGCGTGGTCAAGACGCTGAACCGCGGCCTCGGCCTCGCGCGGGCACCATGGATCGCACGAATGGACGCGGACGATGTTTCGTATCCCACCCGGCTGGAGAAACAGCTGGCGCTCGCCCGGCGCATGCCCGACGCCGCGCTGATCACCTCGCCTTTCGACGTCATTGAGGCGGATGACTCCATCCGACCCGGCTGGCGGGGCATCTGTTTCCAGCAGGAGCTGCTTCCGTATTTCCTGCTTTTCTACAACCGGTTGAACGCGCATGGGCAGGTGATGTTGAACGCCCGGGCGGTCCGGGAGGTGGGTGGCTACCTCGTAAAATATCATCTCAGCGAGGCCACGGAACTGTGGATTCGGCTGATCCGGCACGGACAATTCGGGGTGGTGCCGGAACCGCTGTACGCCTGGCGCTCCGCCAATCCGAACTCGGTCACCAAACAGAACACGTTCCGTTACGCCGATTTCAGCCTGCTGGCCTGTCGGGAGGAGATCGAGCGTGCCTGCGGCCTCGCATTGACGCGCGATGAGGTGGTGCTGCTGCGCGACTTCTGGGTCCGCTACGACGACCCGAGCCGCGACTGGGACGCGGCGGAGCGATTGCTGGCGGCGGTGGCGTCGCGCTTTTCGCCCCCGCGACCGGTGTCCGGCTGGGCCCGGCGTATCCGCGTGGCAAATGCGTGCGGCTGGCTCAGTCATGCCACCCTCAAAGCCCGCCGCGGTGAGTGGCGTGGCTCCCTGGCGCACCTGCGCCGGAGCGTGCGCGCCGCAGGTATCCACTGGCCGGTTGCGGTGGCGCGTTTTATCGCCGAGACTGCCGCCGTCCGCGGCAATATTTCCCGCCGTTCGTAGCGAAGGGTGGCGGGCCGCCCGTTCAGGCTCCGGCGGCGCAACCCGAGCGAAGGAACACGGTGGGCGACACCGGTGCGGCGGGCGCGGGTGCTCCCCGCAGACCGACCCGTGCCACCGTGGTCGCAGTCACCACGCCTTGCACGGCTCGGCGAAACTTGGCCGGCTGGATGGAGAAATCCTCATGCCGGTCGCCGATCTTTGGATCGCCGGCGTGCACCTGACCATCCGCCACCAAGATCGAGTGATGGAGCGCCAGGCGCGCGGAGATCATCCAGTGGTAGACGGTCAGCCAGCGCGGGGTGGCGAGTTCGAGCACGCGCGCGCCCGGGGTGGCGAAGGCGAGGTTGGCAAGGCCCGCCCCGTTGCCGATGACGAGCTCGGCGTCCGCGAAGAGCGCGGCCTGCTCCGGCACGGTCAACGATCCCGGCGTGATGGTCTCAATCCCATGTTCCTTCAGGATCTCCACCAGTGCCGTTTCATTGGTGAGCCGGCGCATCAGGGCGTCGCTTCGGCTGAGAAAAAGCCGGCGGGTGGGGCGCGGACGGGGCGCTTTGCCGAGGAAGCTGTCGCGCAGGAAACGGATGTCCTCCGTCGGCACCGCCTCGTTGGAGGGTTTTAGCGACGGTACCACCAGTTCGTCCGCCTGGAGGCAGACGCCGGGGTCGGGCGCGACCACCCGGGAGCGGTCGATCCCGAGGTGCTCCAGCGTGGCCAGCTGAAAGGGGGCATTGCTGTGATTGACGACGACCGTGTCGAAGTCGGAAAGCGAATACCCAGCGCGCAGTACCGTGCCGATCCGCGGCAGCAGATCGATCATCCAGTGGTGGTAGTTGGTCGCCGCCTCCGGCGTCACCAGGTAGAGCATGCGTCCGGCCACCCGGCGCTTCTGCGGCAGACGGTGCCGGGTCCATACGCCGTGCAGGGCGGCGCCCCAGGGATCGCGCGTGAACTCGGGGACGAAGTGTCCGTCGCCCGTGAACACCGCGCCGTGGGAATAACCCCAGATGTATCCGTCCTTAAAGGACGCAACGTAGCTCGGTGACGCGGTCTCGCGCGTGCGCGTCGCATAAAATGGCCGGGCAGCGAAATCCTCCGGCAGGTCCGGCAGCCGGCGCCGGAAGGCGTGGTTCTCATGCAGGGCGGAGACCGCCATGCCTCCGTCGGCATGAGGGGAGAGCGGCGAGACGGTGCGGTTGGCGGGGAGATGGAAACGGGCGCGCAACGCCGGCGTCGCCCGCGCCAGGGAGAGTGCGGCGATGCGCACGCGGCGCAGGGTCTTGTTGCCGAATTTCGCGATCGGATTCTGGGCCAGGGTGTGGACCCAGCGGCTAAGCCCGGGGGGAAGTCCGAAGGACATGGGGTGGGGGCGGAGAAGAGCGAGCGGCGATTCAAGCACCCGCGTGGGCGATTGCAATGGTGCTGCGTGTTCCGGGCACATCTTCCGCCATTGGTGAGACGAGGGCGGCCAGGTCTTCGGGGTAGGTGACTTTTACATTTCGCGGCGACCCTTCAATGAGGTGCACCTTATGGCCTCCCCGCTTTACGAGGGCGGCTGTGCTGTCCTCCCGCCAGCCTTCGGCGGCAGCCCGGGCATACACTTCCTGCAACACCTCAAGCTGGTAAGCGTGCGGCGTCTGGAGAGCGATGAGGGAGGACCGCGGAAGGATCTCTCCCAGCTCACCGTCGGCGAGCAGGCCAACGGAGTCGCGCACCGGGATGCGGGTGTAAAGCACCACGGCTTCATGCTCCGACACGGAGGTGAGGAGCTGTTGAAACTCATCGGCGGTGACCCACGGCCGCGCCACTTCGTGGACCAGCACATAGGGCGTGTGGGCGGCGAGAAGCAGGTTGTGCAGGGTCTGCTGCCGGGTAGCGCCGCCGGCGACGCAGATGACACGATCGGCACACGGGTGCCGCTGGCATTGCTCCTGGGCACGCTCAAGATCGGGCGCGCGCACGCCCACCACGATGTGAGCGGCAAAGGGCGCCACTGCTGTCAGGGCATGGCAAAGAAGGCTGTCGTGATGGTAATCGAGGAAGGCCTTCGGCCGGCCGCCGAGGCGCTGACCGTCGCCGGCAGCCAGGATCAGGGCGGTGACCTCAGGCGGAGTGCAGCAGGCGTTTGACGTGGTAGGATGCATTGCGGAGGTGGGGTAGGAGGGTGTGAAAAACGAGGCCGAACGGCTCGACTGCCCGGAGGGAAACTTCGGAGGCGACCTGACGCTCCAGCGTGCGCAGTTGAGCAACGAGCCGCTCACCCGCCCGCCCGTCGGCGGTGTTGCCAAAAAGCCTGTCGCGGTAAACCGCCCTCCCGGCGGCACCCGTCGCCGGGTTTTCCAGGGCGTTCGCCACAGTCGCGGGCAGCGTTTCCAGATCGTCGACCTGCTGGCCCATCTTGCGCCATGCCCACTCATAACCCTCGGGGTCGTAGTGCTTGGAGGCGAAGCGCTCCGGATTGTTGATCAGCACCAGCGGCCGATCCAGGGCGAGGTATTCGAGCTGCACGCTCGAGGCATCCGTCACCATAACATCCGCCGCCTTCAGCCAGGGCATGATGTCCTCGGAGCGGTCCTCGATCAGATGGACGTCGTCGCGGCCGGAGGCCGCCTCCCGCAGCGTCTGCATCCAGGGCGACAGAGTGGGGTTCACGCCCTGCTGCACATGAGGATGCGGCTTGATCACCAGGAAGGCGTCCGGACTCGCACCCTTGATCAATTCCACCGCGCGAGGTCCAAGCAGGGGGAGGGACGACAGGCCGTGGTGCCAGGTCGGCGCGTAAAGGATGACCTTTCGACCGGGCGGAATCAGGGTCGGCCGCGGACTGGCGAGCAGGTTGTCCATCTGGATGTACCCAATGGTCCAATACCCCCGCCGGGGACGGATACCCCGACGCAGGAAGTCCTCCTTCACCTGATCGCTGGTGACACAGACGTAGTCCGCGGCACGAAACGAACGCTCCGGGATTCCCTTACTGGCAAGACCGTGCCGAGTGTGGACAAATATCGTCTTCGGAAGGTGGGCTCGCAGGTGCAGGTAACTGATGTCTTCAGCGGCGAGGACCACGTGCGGACGGAAGCGGACCAACTCCAGCGGATGCGAGGTGGTGAGACACTCGTGCTCGTTGGCCACCGCGCTGACCGTCGTCTTGAAGATTTTCGCGTGGAAGGGGTAGTGGAGGTAGATGCCGACACGCATGTGACGCCAGATTGTAACCAAGACGTCACAAAGGTGCCCTCAGGGTTAAGACTCTCTGCTACCCGGAATTATTCCGGGTCAGCATACAGAAAGTGGCGTGACACAGCTTCCCGACGCCGCCCGCCGCCGTGCGTTTTGGGCGCACCTTTGCCGAGCCGGCGGCGCCTAGCGGGTTCAGGACGCGTTCTGGACAAACCCAGGAGCCCTACGTTTATTTTTCCCATGACCCTGCCCCCTCGTGCCCTCCTGCGCCGACAGACAGCGCGCGCCACCCGCGGCTTCACCCTGCTCGAGATCCTCGTGGTGCTGGCCATCATCGGCCTGCTGGTGACCCTCGCGGTCTCGAACATCGACCAGGTGTTCGGCAACGCGAAGGAGAAGACGGCGGAAATCTTTGTGAAGCAGAGCATGAAGGTGCCTCTCACCAGCTACCGCATGCAGATGGGCGATTATCCCTCCACCGCGGAAGGCCTGCAGGCGCTCATCACTGCGCCGGCCAATCGTGCAGATCGTTGGCGGGGTCCGTATCTGCAGGAGGCGAAGATCCCGGAAGATCCGTGGGGCCGGCCCTACCAGTACCGTTACCCGGGAACGAAAAACAAGATGGGCTACGATCTCTATTCCCTGGGGGCGGACGGGCAGGAGAGCGAGGATGACGTCCGGAACTGGTGAGGTCCGTGCAGCGGCGTGACAGCGCGTCGGGCGGGCGGACGGCGGGACGCAATGCCCGCCGCGGTTTCACCCTGCTGGAGATCCTGCTGACAGTTGCCCTGATCGGCCTTCTTGCCGGCGTCCTGGTCACCGCGGCCGTCCAGCTGACGGACGAGGGCCCCGCCACACCCGAGGACGTATTCTGGAAGGCTGTGACCGAATCCCGGCGCGAGGCCCTGTTGACCGGGCAGGACGTTCGCCTGCGTTTCCAGGCAAAAAACAAGCAGTACGCCCTCGTCGCGTCCGGGGCCGCCCGCGAGCAGCAGTTTCCGTTTGCGCCTTCGGAAACCCTGGCCGTCGAGTTCCTCAGCGCCCAGAAAGGCGGCGGCGCGATGCTCATCCGCAGCCAGTTGGTCGAAACACAACGAGTGCCCTTTGTGACCTTTTACAGCGATGGCACCTGTACCCCCTTCCGCGTGCAGATCCGCACCGGCGGGGAGCCGCGGTTGCTGTCCATCGACCCCTGGACATGCGCACCGGTTTTGCCAGCGACGGAGGCACGCCGATGAGCCCGCGACATCGCGGACTCACCCTGCTCGAGGTGCTGATCGCCCTCGCGATCTTCGCGATGGCCGCGATCCTCCTCGGCGGCTCCTATGTCAACGTCCTCGCCGGTTATGAGGCCGCCAATCGCGCGGTGGACCGCAACGAGCACCTCGAGTTCGTCCGTGCCCTGGTGATGTCCGAACCCGATCGCGAGGTGGTGGAGCGCGGAGGGGACATGGACCTGGGCGGCGGGCGCCGGCTGCGCTGGCAGGTCCGTATCGAGTTAACGGAGACGCCGGATGTGCATGCGGTCCTGCTCTCAACCGAGACCACCGGTCAGGACCTCAAGCAGCCCGAAAAGGTCGTTCAGCGATTCCGGCTGCTTCGGCCGACCTGGGACGAAAACGGCGAGGCGGAGAAACTCCGGACCAAAATCCGCGAGCGGATCCAGAAGCTGGTGGAAAAATCATGAGGACGCGCGCATTTACCCTGCTCGAGATTCTCGTCGCCCTCGCCCTGGTTGGGCTGGTGCTGGTGGCGATGAACACCTTCATCTTTTCAATGGGGGAATTGTGGGGACGAAATAGCGATGTGCGGCTTTTCGACCGGCATGTGCGGAGCGTCTCCCGTTTCCTGCAGGAGGAGTTGCGGTCCGCCGCCCTGCCACCCGCCGGACGGGCGAACGAAACCGCGATCGCGCCGCGCGAGGTGCGGGGAAGCAATGGGCTGACCGAGCCGCTGCTCACGTTTGAACTGGCCGCCGGCAGCCGCCTCATCATCTGGCCCGATCGCCCCCTTCCCGATGTGGTCTGCTCACTCGCCGTTCGCAATGGCCAGGGACTGGTACTTCTCTGGAAGTCGCGCCACGAACTCCGCTTCGACCAGCTCACGCCTCGCGAGACAGTCATCACCCCGCTCGTCACCGGGCTCAGTTACGAGTATTACGACCCCGATTTCCGCACCTGGCGCAACGAAACCCAGCTGCGGCGTGGCAGTGGCGGCGAGTTCCAGTCGCCGCAGCGCCTGCGCCTGCGGTTCGCGCACGGTAGCCTCACACGCGAGGTCCAGATTCAACTGCCGACACCGACGGAGGGCCTTCCTTACTTCTGATGCTGCCGCGCCGTCCACCTTTCCTCCGCACCGCACGCGGGTCGGTGATCGTGATCGTTCTCATCACGATCCTCTTCGCCGCGGCTGCCCTGACCCTCTTTATCGAGAAGGCGGGCAATGATCTTCTGGTCGACGCCCGGGAAGCGGACGCAAACCGGCTCCGACTCGAAGCCTATTCCGCGCTCGAAACGACCCTCGGGGTCCTGGAGGAGTTTCGGGTCGTCCTAAACGGACTGCGCAGTCCCGCGGAGGGCTGGGGCGAACCGCTCGCGTTCGCCGCCTACGAGCCTGCTTCCGGCCGTGTGGTGGAGGTCCAATTTGTCGATGAGAGCGCGAAGCTCTCTCTGCCCAACGTCGATCCGTCCTCCCTGGTGGAACTCTTCAAGGGGTGGGACATGACGCAGCCGGCGGCGGAGCGGCTGAGCGACGCCCTCCTGCTGTGGATGCGCAAAGACCATATTCCGGGTTCTGCGAGCGCTCCGCGCGCCGAGGATTATGAGCGCGGCGAGACGCCGAGCGAACCGGCGCAGCGCTCCCTGCAGTCCTTCGGCGAACTGGCCGCGATCGAATACGCCCGCGACGTCTTCTACGATGAAGACGGTGAACCCAATGAGCTCTGGGCCCGCTTCGTCGAGGCGTTCTCCCTCTATGCGTTCGACAAGCCCAATCTCAACGGCGGAAACCCGCACGTCCTCGCCGCCATGGGCGTGACGGACAAGGCGCAGATTCGCCGGGTGCAGGACTTCCTCACGGGACGCGGCACGTACGAGCGGATGGGCGCAGGCTATTTCAAGGGGCAGGACGACGTTGCCGGACTGCTGGGTGCAAACTCACCCGCCGCCGGGCTTTCTACGCAGATCAGCGCCCTGCGAATCATCATCACGGTGTGGGAGGGGCGTTCTTTTTTCCGGCTCAATGCGGTGGTCGCTCCGGAAGGCGGTGCCACCTTTCCGCCCCGCGGAAATGAAGAGACCGCCACCGCGGATCCACAGACCGGGAACCCCCAGTCGCAACCGGTCCAGCCGGAAGCTCGCACGAACACAAACGCCTCCACGAAATCCCTGAACTATCCCTTTACCATTCTGGAAATCCGTGAGAACGATGAACATCCCTCCGGTGCCCGAGCCGCCCTCTGACTTCACCCTCTCCTGACGACGCTCTCCGCATGGCCCTCGCCCTGAACCCCCTCTCCTTGAAAGCACCGCCGCCGCGTGTGGTGCTGCTCCCGGATCCGCTCTTTTTTGTGCGGGTCGTGGCGGTCGCCGCCGACGCCTCCGCGGCGGCGGTCGCCACCCAGGTGGAACTCGCGCTCGAGGGGCTCTCCCCGTTTCCCGTCGCGCACCTTTTTCACGGCCACCATTGGGTCCCGGGTAGCACCTCGGCCGTCGTTTATGCCGCCTATCGGAAACGATTCGCAGCGGATGAGACGGAAGCTTGGTCGGAGGCGGAACTGGTGGCACCGCGCTTTGCCACCCTGCTGACCGCGCAGGTGGACCGTGGCACCGCCGCGGTTCTCTCCTCGGAAGAAGGACTCACGGTGATCCATTGGGGTGGCCCCAAAGGCGAGCCGAGCACGGTCCTCATCCGTGCCTGGAACGAGGCTGCCACGGAAGGCGAGCGTCTGCGTATCCAGGAGGAACTGGTCCGCTCCCTCGGCGGGACACGGATCATCCACGAGATCGACCAGGCCCCGACGCTGGCGCGCGACGGTGGCGCCGCCGAATTTGTAGTCAAGGCCGGGCCGGTGGAAGCCGGTCTCGAGCGAGAGCAGCTGGACGCACTCGACGTGCGCGACAAGGCCGAGCTGGCCGTCCGACGCCGCGGTCACCTCCGTGACGTTTTCCTGTGGCGCGCCTTCCTGGCCTGCGTGGCGGGCATCGCCATTGCCGGTCTGCTGGAAGTGGGAATGCTCGGTGGCCGCTTCTGGCAGCGTTCGCGACAGGCGCTGGTGGAGCAGCAGGCGCCGCAGGTGGCGGAGATTGAGCGGGCCCAAAGCCTGGCCACCCGTATTGAGGAATTGTCCACCAAGCGGCTGCGGCCGCTGGAGATGATCTCCATCGTCGCGGCCAAGCGCCCGTCCTCGGTTTATTTTTCACGTGCCACCACCACCGGTCTCCTGTCGCTGGAGGTCGAGGCGCAGACCAATGTGCCGGCGGACGTGAGCACCTACCAGGCCTCCCTCCGGCAGATTGGGGAAATCGCCAAGGTGGACGTGCAACCCCAGGGTATCCGTGAGGGCACGTCGGTCTTTCGCCTCGTGGTCACCTTCAAGCCCGAGGCTTTTGCCTCCGCCAAGTCATGAGAACGTTTTTCCTCACTCGACTCTTCCGTGAGAAGATCGCCCTCGTGATCCTGGTGGCGATCGCGGCGGTGCTCTGGCTTTCCAGCGTTTCCACCCGCGCGCAGGCGTTCTGGCGCAGCGCCAGCATGACGTCCACCGACCTCCGGGTGCAGCGGCAGTGGCTGGCCGACGAGGCCCGCATTCGCGCGGAGGCGAAGGCTGCTGTTGAACACCTCGACCCCAGCCGAACCTACGATTCTGTTCGCCTGGGAGCGGAACTCGACACCATCGCCCGGGCGGTCGGTATCAGCGCGCGTGAGACCGCCATCGACGACACGCAGGTGTCCCAGGGCCCACAGTTCTCCATTAACTCGGTGCGCTTTGTCATCCGGAACGCGGACTGGCAAAAGCAGATTCTTCCGTTCTACCAGGAGCTCTCCAAGCGCGCCCCCTACATCGGCATCGAGGAGTTCACGCTACTTTCCAATCGCGCGAATCCGGCCCAGCTGACCGCGTCGCTGCGGGTCTCGTCCGTCGAAATCACTCGCTAGCGGCACGCGCCTGGACGGCGCGCGCACCGGTGGACTTAGACTTTGCCGCGCCGCGCTTCCAGCTTGGCGCGGATCTCGCGGACCTTGTCGGGGGTCAGGGGAAAACGCATCACCAGGAGCAGTGCGGCGGTGACTCCCAGCAGCGGCAGGCCCACCAGGATGGTCTTGATCCCGGTGATGGTCTCCATCGTCTGCACCCCGCCCTCCCGCTTGGCGTCAAAGTCAACCAGCGGGAGCAGCCAGCCCGGGATGCCGGCGCCGATCGAAAGCCCCAGTTTCTGGGTGTAGGAGGAGCAGGCGGAGAAGGACCCCTCGCGCCGTTTTCCGGTGTCGAGTTCGTCGTAGTCCATCGCGTCTGCGCCCATCGAGCCGGACAGCATCCAGAATCCGGCGCAGACAAAGGCGACTCCGCCCGAATAAAGCACCTGAAGCCACGGGATGTGCGGGGTGTACAGCCACCAGCCGGAGGCATAGGCCACATAGGCCATCAGGCAGGTTGCGATCGCCGCGCTGCGTTTGCCCAGGGCATGGGCGATCTGCGCGATCAGCATGGCGCCGAGGACGCCGCCGACCGAGCCCGCCACGCCCATCCAGGTGTTCCATTCCGCCGCCGGCCCCTCGGCGCCGTTGCAGACAATGTAGCGGGTGGCGATGTAGCCCAACCCGCCGACCACGGAGTTTCCGAGGGCGAAGGCCAGCGTAAAGAGAAGCTGGATACGGAAGGGCTTGCAGCGGAGGGTGGTGAAAAATGCCTCGCGGAGTTTCACCTTCTCCTGGTGGCCCGAGATCACCCGGTCGTAATAACGCTCCCGGATGGAGACGAACATCACGATGGAGAAGACGATCATGATCGCGCCGAGCGCGCCGGTGTAGATCTGCATCCCAAGAAGGGTGTTCGACTGCACCGGCCCGCCGTCCGCCGGCGCAGCCGCGAACCGCATCCCCGCCCATGTCGCCACCTGGAGGGCGGAAAAATTCCCGATCTCCATCACCTTCTGGATCGCACCCTTGAAGGACATCACCCGCGTGCGCTCGTTGTAGTCGGGAGACATTTCCGCCCCCAGGCTCTGGAACGGCATGTTGAACGCGCTCATCAGCGGCACGTAGAGCACCGACGAGATGATCATGTAGAGGAAGATCTGCTTCTCCGACCACCCGGGCGCGACGAAAAGGAAGAGCATGGGCAGGCCCAGCCCCGCGGCAATGCCGCCGATCAGGAGGAAGGGACGGCGCCGGCCCCAGCGGGTACGGGTGTTGTCTGAGAGCCAGCCGAAGAACGGATCGGAAAACGCGTCCAGGATGCGGTTCAGCATCAGGGCCGTGCCCACCCACTCCGGGCGGACCCCGAGATAGGCCATGAACACCGCGTAAGCGACGCCCGGATACAACCAGTGGCCCCACATATCGAGGGCGGTGCCGAGGCCGTAGGCCACCTTGCTGAGGATGGGGACGCGATCTTCACGCGAGGTGGACGTCGGAGCGGGGGTCGCAGTGGACATGCTGGTGTTCGCTAGGGGAAGGGGAGGCTGGAAGCGTTTGGCGACGCGCGGGGCAGGCGTAGGAGCGGTGGACAACGCTCTCAACGAACCGGGGACTCACTCGTTAGATAGGATCGCCCGCTCTGCAGCGTGGCGAGGTTAATGTGGCGCGGGGAAAAGAATCTCAGCGACCGAACGCGCGAGCTCAACCGGGCCCGGTCGGACTGCCTTTCGAACGGTTGAGTGGCGTCGCACCGCCTCCGCATTTGCCAAGCGAGTGATGCACGGCACAGGGTGTCCCCGATTTATCATGCAACACCTGCCCCTCTCCTCCCTTGCCTGGCAGTTTCGCGACACCACGGACAAAGCCTGGCTCCCCGCGCAAATCCCAGGCTGCGTCCACACCGACCTGCTTGCCGCGGGGAAAATCGAGGATCCGTTTTGGGGAGAAAACGAGGCGGCGGTGCAGTGGATCGAAGAGCGCGACTGGGAGTACCGCGCCACCTTTGCCGTCACCGCCCAGCTTCTAGCCGAGGAAGTGGTGGAACTCGTCGCTGATGGTTTGGACACCGTCGCGACAGTCTACCTCAACGACAAGAAGATCGCCGCCACCGAAAACATGTTCGTGGCGCACCGTTGGAACGTGAAGCGCCACCTGCGGCGGGGGCGAAACGAGCTTCGCATCGTTTTTGGCAGCGCGATGCGCTACATCCGCGGGCGCCGCCGCGACCACACTCCGCGCGAGCTCAATGATCCGGTGGGCGGTTGCACCCGCATCCGCAAGCAGCAGTGCCAGTTTGGCTGGGACTGGGGCCCCCGCTTCGTCACCGCCGGGATCTGGCGCGACCTGCGCCTCGAGGGCTGGACCGGAAACCGCATCGAGTCCGTGCGGATCACCCAGCAGCATGGGCGCCGCAACGGTGCTGTCCTGCTCGACCTGATACCGGAGCTGGCCCGTCCGGATCCGGATGCGACCTGCCGCTACGCCGTCAGCCTGGACGGGGAGACAGTCGCGGAGGGCCGCGGCCGACGCGTTGAAATCTCCAATCCGCACCTGTGGTGGCCTAACGGCCAGGGCGAACAGCCGCTCTATGAAGTGATGGTGGAGGTCGTGGCGTCCAGCGGTCAGCCGATTGGGACGTGGACGCGCCGGATCGGGCTGCGCACGATCGTGCTCGATCGTCACAAGGATACGTGGGGCGAGTCGTTCCAGTTTGTCGTCAACGGCAGGCCGGTTTTCGCCAAGGGTGCCAACTGGATTCCGGCGCATACGTTCGTTGCGGCGCTGGAGCGGGCGGACTACGCGCGCGATCTCGATGCGGCCGCAGCCGCCCACATGAACATGGTCCGGGTCTGGGGCGGCGGGATCTACGAAAGCGAGGACTTCTACGATCTGTGCGACGAGCTGGGCCTGCTGGTCTGGCAGGACTTCATGTTCGCCTGCACCCTGTATCCGGCTGATGAACCGTTTCTCGCCTCCGTGCGCGAGGAGGTCGCCCACCAGGCCGCCCGCCTGCGCCACCGGGCCTGCCTCGCG
This sequence comes from Verrucomicrobiota bacterium, assembly GCA_023428905.1. Taxonomy (GTDB): domain Bacteria; phylum Verrucomicrobiota; class Verrucomicrobiia; order Opitutales; family Opitutaceae; genus EW11. The sequence continues at coordinate 81,042 of JAEYWP010000008.1, read as the reverse complement.
CTCTGGTGCGGCAATAATGAGGTGTACATGTGCAACGCGAACGAGCTGGCCGGCTCCGCCGGCAAGGCGCTGCGCGAGCAGTACGAGAGCCTGTTCCATGAGGCGGTGCCCGGGGCCCTCGCGGCGGTCGACCCCGTGACGTCCTTTTGGCCGAGTTCACCCTGGCGCGGCACCCGCGAGGGGGATCATCTCACTGGCGAAAAGCAGGGCGACACCCACTACTGGGATGTCTGGCATGGCCGTTTCCCGGTGAAGGATTACGAGCGGTGGAGTTTCCGCTTCGCCTCCGAATTCGGGATGCAGAGTTATGCTTCGCCGACGACCCAGGCGACGTTCTGCCCGGAGGACGATGGCAACGTCTTCGGCCCCTCGATGGAGAACCACCAGAAAAACCGGGGCGGCAACCAGGTGATCCTCGACTACGTTTCACGGCGCTACCGGTTCCCCCGCAGCCAGGAGGCGCTGATCTACCTTTCGCAGCTCAACCAAGCCCACTGCATGCAGGTGGGGGTGGAGCACTACCGGCGCGCCATGCCCCGTTGCATGGGCGCTTTGTATTGGCAACTCAACGACTGCTGGCCGGTCGCCTCGTGGTCCTCGATCGAGTTTACCGGGCGCTGGAAGGCGCTGCACTACCTGGCGCGGCGCTTCAACGCCCCGCTGCTGGTCACCGCCCACGTGCCGGGCGACGAGGTCGCCGGCATCGGCAACTATCGCACCTCCACCGTGGCGGAGGTCAACCTGTACACGGTGAGCGACGATCCCGAGGAACGGCGCGGGTTGATGCGGTGGTCCCTCGTCCACCTGGACGGACGCACCCTCCGCTCCGGGAAAAAGAAGGTCGTGCTTCGATGCGGCGAAAGTGTCCGACAGGAACGCCTGGACCTGACCCCGCAGCTGGAGCGGTTTGGACGCGAAAACGTTTACCTTCGCCTCGCCCTCGACGTCGACGGCGCGTGCGTGTCCGAAGACACCGTGCTGCTGACCCTCCCGCGCTTCCTCGCGCTGACCCCGGCGAATACCTACGTGTCGCTGGACGATGGTGCCGAGGGCGAGGTGATGGTGACCCTCAGGTCGGATGCCTTTCAGCATCGGGTCTGGCTGGACCTGCCCGGGATCGACTTCATCGCGTCGGACAACTGCTTCGATCTGTATCCGGAGGAAGCGCGGGTGATCCGCCTCCACGGCGCCAAGTCTCTGACCAAGCGGGTGGTCGAGAAGAACCTCAAGATGATGTCGGTCGCGGACACCTACTGAACACCCCCGGGCGCCCTCCTTCCACCGACGGCCGGGGGCCTCTGATGAAACTGACTTGCCGCGGTGCCCCCGCCTGCAAGCCTCTCCTCACCCCATGCTTCCGACTCGCCCCCAGGTCCTTCTCATCTTCATGACGCGTGAGGAGGAATGTGCGCCAATGCTGAAGGGCATCGGGCACTACGAGCGGTCGCACCGACCCTGGGCGGCCTTCCTCGATGATGAGGCCAAGGCCAACCACGACCCACGCTGGCTACGCAGCAAACCCTGGCGCGGCGTCATCAGCCGCCAGACTACCCCGCAGCTGGTGGCGGAGTGTGCCGAGCTCAAGATCCCGCTGGTGGATGTAAGCGACACCGGGGTGTTTCCGAACGTGCCGAAAATCCGTCCCGACAACGCCTCCGTCGGGCACCTCGGAGCGGAGCATTTTATCGAGCGCGGCTACCGCCAGGTCGGCTTTTGCGGATTCTACAACGATGGGTGGGCCTGTGAGCGGCGCGACGGTTTCCTCGAGGCAGCGCGTCTGGCCGGGCTGCGCTGCGATGTATTCGATGTTGAATACCCGGGCGACCTCACCCCGTTCTGGGACGAACAGCAGACCGCCGCCCTGGCCGTCTGGTTGAAGCAGCTGCCCAAGCCCGCAGGGGTGATGGCCTGCAACGATCTGCGCGCCCTGCAGGTGATGGCGGCCGCCCAGGTTGCCGGCCTGCTTGTCCCGGAGGAACTGGCCGTCCTGGGAGCAAATAACGATGCCATCCGCTGCGAGCTCGCCTACCCGCCGGTTTCGAGCGTCGCGATCAACTCCTTCCAGTCGGGGTATCGGGCTGCAGAGGCCCTGGATCTCTTGATGCACGGGCAGAAGCCGCAGGAAACGGACATCCGCGTCGATCCGCTCGGCGTGGTCACCCGGCATTCCACCGACATCCTCGCGATCGAGGACAAAAACGTCGCCGCCGCCCTTAGCTACATCCGTGAACACGCCTGCACCGGGATTGCGGTGGAGCAGGTGCTTCGGCACGCCGCCGCCTCGCGTAGCCAGCTGGAAAAGAAATTCCGCAAGCACCTCGGCCGCTCCCCGCAAGCAGAGATCCGGCGGGTGCAGGTAGCCCGAATCCGCCAACTCCTGATCGAGACCGATTTCCCCCTGAAGAAGATCGCCGAGCTGACGGGCTTCGAGCACGTCGAATACATGTGCGTCCTTTTCAAGCGTTTGACGGGCATGACGCCGGGTGCCTGCCGCAAACGCTTTCGGGCCGAGGATTCCAAAGCCCCGGTGGAGTGAGCCTCCCGTTGGGCGATCTCCGGTTCCCGGAGCCGTTGACACGCTTGAGGTGGAAAAACTCTCAAAGACGCGGGAAGCGAACTCATAGGCAGGCGTCGGGCGAGTGCGTAAGATCAACGCCGTTGCGTTTCGGGCTGACCGCCCAGCGGTTAACCGCAGCGCAATTTTTGCAGTTAGGGTGTAGGTTCGGCGTATGGGTAACGCCTTTCCTAAGATGCCGGCTCCTCTCACGGGGAGCCGGTATTCTTTTCTGGACCCGCGAAGTGGCCGATACCCTGTGTGACATCCCGCATGTTCCGTTATCACTACCACCTCTTCTTTCTCTGGCTCCTCGCCGCCGTCGGTGTGACCGCCGCATCCCCGATCCAGCTGGACTTCACCGTTCCCGCCTCGGACCAGGATCCCTTTGCCCGGGAGCTTTCCGCCCGCGTTCGGCTCCCGGACCGGACGGAGCAGGAGCTGCCGGCCTTCTTTCTCGAAGGGGAGCGTTTTGCCGTGCGGGCCGGCTACGTCGGCGAGGGCGAATACCGCCTCGTTTCCGTGTCAGAGCTGATCAATGGCGCACCCGCGGATGTCTCCCAGGCCCGGCTTGCCAAGCCGGTCCAGGCGCCCGCACGCGAAACGCTTCCCTTTGTCCGCCGCGATCCGGCGCAACCGACCCGCTTCGTCAGCGATCGCGGCGGCGTGTATTTCCCCGTCGGGATGAACATGGCCTGGCCCGACGGCGGGCCGGACCTGGCGTATTACCGGGACGGATTTGCGCGGATGCAGGCCGCCGGGCTCAATTGGTCGCGGGTCTGGATGTGCCACTGGGGTGAGCTGAACCTCGACTGGTTGCCGGATGGCGGACGCCCCTCGCCGCGCCCGGGCACGCTCGATCCGGCCGTGGCCGCGCGGTGGGACGAGGTCATTGCGCTGGCGGAAAAGCACGGCATCTACCTGCAGATCGTGCTGCAGCACCACGGCCAATACAGCACGCGCGTAAACTCCAACTGGGCCGAGCACCCCTGGAATGCGGCGAACCCGGGTGGCTTCCTTCGCCGTCCGCAGGAGTTTTTTACCTCCGAGGAGGCGCGCAGGCATACCCGCGCGAAATACCGCACCATCGCGGCGCGCTGGGGCGCGTCACCCGCCGTGCTTGCGTGGGAACTCTTCAACGAGGTCCACTACACCGACGCGATGGAGACGCCGGCGGGTGAGGCACAGGTGGCGGCCTGGCACGCCGAGATGGCAGGGGTGTTGCGGCGGGCGGATGCTTACCGACACCTGGTCACCACCAGCCTGCAGGACTTTTCCAGCCCCGTGTATGCGGCGATGGACTACACGCAGCCGCACCTGTACGCCCCCAACATGCTCGCCGCGATCCGCCTCCTGCCGGGAGCCCCGACGCCGCTGCGGGGGCCCGCCTTCTGGGGTGAGTGCGGCGACGAGCAGATGACGCTTACTCCCGAACAGACGCGTACCGCGGTCGCCCTGGTGCCGATTGCCTGGGCCAGTCTTTTTGGGGCGGGCACCCACCCCGCCCAGATTTGGTACGGGGACCGGATGCTGGCGACGAATCGCGTTCCCGAGCTGGGCGCCCTCGCGCGGATCGTGCAGGCGGTGCGCCTCGGTGAGCGCGGCCCGCTCACGCCGCGAGACGTGCCGGTCTCGTCCGGTGAGCGCCAGCCCATGGTGCTCCTTCCAGGTCATTGGTGGGCGAAGACTCCGAACCCGACGATCACGCTGGTCACCGATGGGCGCGAACCGGCGTCGTACGGCCGGCTGCCGCGCGTGCTCGTCAACCGCGCCGACGGCAGGCGCTCCGGCTTCCCGTGGAAGGCCACCCTCCATCTGAAGCGCGACGAGCCGACGACGGTGGCGCTGGAGATCGAGGAAGCGGAGCCGGGTGGCGCCGTCCTCGTGGCGACGGTGAACGGCCGTGAGGCGGCACGTCAGGATTGGACGCGGATGAAACGCGCCGCCGCCGAGGCTCTTCCCCGAACCGCAACGCTCGACCTCGTCCTCCCCGCCGGCGCCTCCACGCTCGAGCTCGAAAACGTCGGCAGCTTCGGGCCGCTTTACCTCAATCAGACGCGCCTGGGTTATGACGTGCCTCGGTTGGCTGCCACCGCCACAGGCAACGCCGATTTCCTGCTGGCGTGGATCTGGAATCGAGACGGTGTGTTTTCCGTGGAAGAGGGGTCCTCCGCCGCAGCGACAATCCACTTGGACGACCTACCCGCGGGTGTTTGGCGCTGCACCTGGTGGAATACGTTCACCGGCGTCGCCCTCGTCCGGGAAACCCATCGCCACGGTGGCGGCCGCCTTTCGTTGGGCACTCCACCGGTCCCGCGGCACTGCGCCGTTTCGCTGGAACGTATCCCGGGCTCCGAGCAGTGATTTTGGAAAAAGGAAGGGGGCCGGCGATTACCCCTAACGCCGGCCCCCTATTATTTTCTTAGTCCAGCTGTGTGCGGCTAGACATCCATGTTTACCCCAGAACCCTGCTGTCATCAGCAGGGAGAGATGAGAGGGTTAAAGCATCGGTCATGCCAACCCCTGTGCGCCCGCTTTTCTGAGCATCCCCAACGCTGATCTGCGCGAAAACGCGCACCCGCCTCACTGGTCCTTGGAGAAACGCGCAATTTCGGCCAGCGCGTCAGCGACCAGCCGGTCTCCGCGGCAGGTGGGTGTGGTGCCTCTGCGGTTGGGTGCCGACTGCAGCCAGTTCGAAAACACACCGGGCATGACCAGCCGCACCACCGGGGGCTCCAGGCGACCGGTGGCACGGGCTGCTGTGTATGCTTGGGAAGACACCTGAAGTTCACGATCGAGCGCTTCGGCCAGCACCGGGCCGGTCGGCGTCTCCCGGCTGCCCGGCTTGAGCTCCACCCACCACTCATGGTGGCCGCGTTGTTGGCCGGTCAGGGAATGGGCCACCACCGGCGCGACGTGGACGTGGCGCAGGCTCCAGTCTCGACGGCGGCAAACGACGGTGATGGCCGCCAGCAGCTCCGCCTCGCCCGTGGCTTCACCGAGCGCGTTCAGGCGCTGGTCGGCGCGGCCGCGTACCTGAAGGCGATGCGGCGCGACCGTCACAAAACGAACGATGTCGCCCAAGGGGCACCGGCAGAAGCCGCCCGGCGTGGTGACCAGGATGATGTAGTCGACGCCGGGTTGAACGGCGTCGAGTGGCAGTGCCCGTTCCCCGAGGTGGGGAAGACGGCCCTCCTCGTAGTCGGCGAAGGGCAGGAATTCGAAAAACACGCCTGTAGCACACAAAACCCGGAGGCCCTGTTCGCGCTCACCGTCCTCCACCGCGACCAGTGCTTCAGCGGTGCCGTAAACCTCATGGATTGCAGTCCTGCCCGCCGCTTCGGCGAGAGCGTTGCGCCAGGGCAGGGACGGAGATCCACCAATCACTGCACAGGTGAGCCTAGAGGCCTTCTTCTCCCTCTCCAGAAGGAGGTCGAGCAGGCGCCGCGGGTGCGTGCACACCACCGGGGCCGTCGCCTCCGGATCTGACGGTAGCCAGGCAGGCAGGTGAGCAGGGGCCAGGGTGCCGAAGTCGTCGTCCGCGTATGGATACGCGACCAGGGGGGAGGTGGAAAAGCCGGGCCGGGTGCCGGTCGCGGTGGGTCGCGAAAGGAAATGCAGCGGACCGCGAAGGATGCCGGGACTCCGCTCCGCCAGAAAAAGCAAGGCGTCCAGCCCGGCCTGTCGGTGGTGGGCGGCAAGGGCATCCGTCCACGGCACGCTCCGCGGGCGGCCGGTGCTGGTCCCCGCCGTGCGGATAAAGTGGGTGCACGTGCCGGGCCAGAGAACATCCGCCGCGCCGCGCCGCACCCGCTCGAGCAGGGGATGAAACGCCTCCGCCCCGCGCGGAGCCACCCGCCGGCGAAAGACATCGTAGGACATCGAAGCCTGGATGCCCTGAGCCCGCCCGAATTCTGTCGCGGCAAACGCAGTTGTCAGCTCGCGCAGAATCCTGGCCTGGGCCGGCCCGGGCGTGGCGTGCTTCCGGGCGACCGCGCGGGCGCCAAAAGTGCGGGCATGCAGGCTGGCGAGGGTGTGACGAAGTCCGGCCATGGTCGCACCGCCAGTCATGGTGGCAGAACTACGGCGCCGCGACGCAAATTTATCCCCGCGCAGACGCTGCCGTGGCTTTGCGTTTGCGGTCGGGGGGCGGCCTTTCAAGCTGCCGCTGTGACGCTCCCTCCGATCCTCCACGACGACGCGACCATGATCGCCTTCGACAAGCCGAGCGGGCTGCTGGTCGCGCCCGACCGCTGGGACAAGGCCCGAGTGAACCTCATGGGGCTGATCCATGAGCGCTTCGGCCACCAGGTGGCGAACGTGCATCGGCTCGACGCCGACACCAGCGGGGTGCTGCTCTGTGCCAAGACCAAGCCTGCCTTGGATTTTCTCAGCGGCCAGTTTCAGGGAAAGACAGTGGAAAAGCGGTACCTTGCCCTCGTCGCCGGGTCGCCCCCCGAGGACAGCTTTGTCGTCGACCGTCCGATTCGGGAGGACGAGCGCATCCCCGGGCGGATGCGCACCGTGCCGAAGGCGGGGAAGGCAAGCGCGACCGAGTTTCGGGTCCTTGAGCGTTTTGGGCGTTTCACGTGGCTGGAGTGCCGCCCGCTCACGGGCCGGACCCACCAGATCCGCGTTCATCTGGCCTATGCCAAGTATCCGATTCTAAATGACGTCTTTTACGGGGACCCCGCCATCCAGCTGCTGCTGTCGGGATTGAAGCGCGGCTACAAGGGCCGGGCCGATGAGCGTCCCCTGATCGCGCGCCTGGCGCTGCACGCCGCAGCCCTGACGGTGAAGCACCCGGAGACCCGCGAAGCGGTGACAATCGAGGCCCCCCTCCCGAACACCTTCGAGGTGGCGCTGAAGTACCTCCGCAAATACACAACCCCGGCTCGCGTGCGCGGACCGGGGTCGGTGCTGACAGGGAGTGACGCCGAGCCGCAGTGATGCGGCGCGCCTCCGCCACTACGCCTGCTTGGGCGTGTCGGGGGACGTGTGGTCGAGGCCGTGGGCCAGCTCGGTGACATCCTTGTGGATGGCCGGGCCCTCTGCCTTCTTCGGCGCATCGGCGTCGGCGGCATTGACCGTGGCAATGGCGATGGCGGCTGCGGCCGGCATGACGCGCTTGAGGGTGGAATACTCCGGATGGACCCGGGCTGCCTTCTCCGCTGCGGCCACGGATGCGGCGTGCTCTGCGCGCATGCCCTCCTCGAGGACGGATTCGGGAACGGGCTTCAGACCCCAGATCAACCGCGTCCAGGAGAGCATCTTCAGCCCGTAATAAGTCGGATCGATCTCCCACCAGTAAAACCCGTTGCGGGTCGCACTCATGTAGCGGTGGTGGTTGTTGTGCCAACCCTCGCCCAGGCAAATGATCGCGAGGATGAAGCTGTTGCGGGAGTCGTCGGTCGTATTGTAGCGGCGGCGACCCATCAGGTGGGCCATCGAGTTGATGCAAGAGGTGCCGTGGAAGAGCGCGGTCGTGCTGATGAAAAAGCCCCAGACCAGCATCTGGGGACCGTTGGTCCCCAAGCCCGGCGCCCAGCGTTCGAGGGCAACTCCGAAGAAATAGACGGCGACGGCAAAAAGGATAGGCACCACCACGTCGAAGCGATTGAGGAAAACCAGCTCCGGGTACTTCGCCAGATCCTTCACCTTCGTGTAATCGGTCGGAAAATTACGGCGGCTCGTGATCCAGCCGATATGCGACCAGAGGAAACCGTGAACGTGCGGGGAGTGCGCATCCTCTTCGTCATCCGAGTGCTGGTGGTGGTGGCGGTGGTGATACGCCCACCAGAGCGGGCCGCGCTGCACGGTGGTGCCGCCCCAAAGCGCGAGCAGAAACTGCCCAAAGCGCGAGGTGCTGTACGTCTTGTGCGAGAAATAACGGTGGTAGATGCCCGTCACCGCAAACATGCGGAGGAAATAGAGCGCCACCGCCGTCCAGGCGGCCACCGGGCTGAAACCGACCCACAGCACGCCAAGGCAGCCGAGGTGGAGAATGAGAAAAGGGATACAGCGGACGATATCGACTTTGTCGGGTTCGTTGCGCATCGCGGCTGCGCCACCAGGGGCGTAGTCCGCGTCGATCCATTGAACTACGGCCGTGAGGCCGCGACGGAGAGCAGAGGGAGACGTAGAAGACACAGGCGGAAAGGCTCGCAAGAAGTGCGCAGGTGCCGCCAAAGGCAAGATGAGTTTCCTTACAATCGCTATTTCATTTGGTAATACGCCGCCGCCTGCAACGGTGCACAAACCGCGTCATCATGCGCGACGACAAGGGCTTTTGTTTTGCGGGTCCAGGATGATCCCGGTACCCGTTTCTCTCCTCCTGCCTGCATGAATACCAAGATGGTCCTGCGTGCGTTTGTCTTCCTCCTGCTCTGCTTCGCCGTGCTTTATGTCGGCATGGCGAATCCCCAGCGGGTCGACTTTCATTTTCCCCTCCTGCTGGAGCGGAAGGTGACCCAGCCAGCCGCACTGCTCTATTTTGCCATGTTCGCCGTCGGCGTCATCGCCGGCATGATGTTAAATGCCGGAGGCTCCTCCAAAGGGGGAAGCGACGGCGGTGGCGGTTCGAAGCGGAAGTAACTGAACGTCGACACAGGGAATCCCCGGGCGCGGGAAAAAACGCTCGCCGGTCGCCGGAGCTTTGCTCTTCGTTCGCACCGCCCGCCGGGCCCGCTCACCATGTCGCCGATCGTTCAAAAACTCTATGCGTTCTCGATCGCCCGGTACTTTGACCTCCTGCGCCTGAAGCACCGGAAACGGGTGGTGCTCTTTTTCCGTGACGGGGGGATTGGCGATATCCTCTGCACCTTCCCCTCCGCCAGCGTTCTGGCGGACAAACACAAGGACGACTACCGGATCTACTGCACCAACCCAGGCTTCGTCTCCCTCCCCGCGCTGCTGCCCGGCCGGTTTCACCGCGTCCTCGGTGTCAAAGCCAACGACCTGGTGGCCAAGGCGGCGCGGCGCCACACAGTCTACCGTTTCCGTTATCCCGACGAGGATCCGGGTCGGGCTTCCTCCAAATACCTTGCGGATGAGTTTTCCGAGTCCTTCGGTCTCCCCGACGGGTTGCCGTGGCCGCAGCTGGAGCTGGGCGAGCCCTCGGCCAAGGTGCAGTCCGTCTTCGCGGGGCGTGGCGAACCCGCCGTCTGTATCCATGTGGGCCCGTCGTGGATCGTGCGCGAATGGCCCCAGGCCTATTGGGAACAACTGGTGGCGCGGATACGCGAGCTCACCGGCTTCCGCGTGCTGCAGATCGGCGCCAGCAAACATTTCCGGGAGGGTGAACGCAAAGAGCCGCCCATCAAAGGGGCGGAGGACTGCCGCGATATTTATTCTCTGGTGGAAACGCTCCAGATCATCGCGCGCTGCCGGATGCTGGTCGGAATCGATTCGGGCATGATCCACGGGGCCGTGGCCTGCGGGATCCCCGCGGTGGGCATCTTCGGCCCGACCTCCGGCGTGCTTCGCCTGCCCCCCAGACCTGAGGTGGTGGGATTGAGCGCCCCCGTTCCCTGCCTGGGCTGCCACCACCGCCACCCGAGGCTGCATTGGCAGAGCGGATGCCCGCACGGCGTGCGGTGCATGCAGGAACTCACCCCGGAACGTGTACTGGCCGAGGCCATGCCCCTGCTGCGGTCGTCCGTGGACGCCGCGGGTTGATGCCGAGCAGCCCGGCTGAAGCGGTTGGGCCGGCAAGGGTTGTAAAAGTTTGTGAATGCTGCGAGCGGCTGAAGGGAAGGGTGGAAGTGCGCGCCGGTGTTGTTCCTCCTGAGGCGCGCCGAATTCGCCTGCCATGAGCCATTCCTCCCCCGTTGTCTCCCCCTGCCACGCCCGCCCGGCTGGCCGGGCGCCCAAATCGCTCAGGACAGGGGCGCGGTTGTCCACCGCGGGCGGATGTCTTCCCCCGCATGTGCACCTCGATGGAGCGGTGCGCTCATCTTTTTCACAGAGCGGCCGATAGAGGAGTGTTACCCGAGCCGCGCCGTCACCCCCCTTCCTAGCCATGATCCCATCGTTTCCTCGCACGCTCCTCCTTGCCGCAGTCGCCGCCCTGGCGGCGCTGCCGGTTGTCGCCCAACTTCCCGCCAGTGGTGTGCTCCCTGCCACGCCTCCGGTCAGCATGGTTCGCCAGACGTCCCCGGTTTACCCGCTGGACCTGTTGCTCAAGGGCCGCTCGGGGTGGGCCGAGGTCCGCTTTTCGGTCGATTACTCCGGCCGCCCCGTCCTCACCAGCATCGCGTCGAAAAGCGAACTGGCCTTCGGTTACGCTCTGCTCGCCGATATCGAGTCGAATGAGTTCATGCCGCCGCGCGTGAATGGCCAGCCCACGCTCACGCTCTCCGGAGTCCGGCATAACTTTGAAGGGGAGGCCGCCCTCGACGCCTCGGAAAAACGGATTCTCGCCGAGCTCAAGAAGATCAAACCCGCCTTTCTCGGACCGAAGGAGCTCGACGCTCCGCTCAAGTCTATCCGCCAGGCACCGCCCGTTTATCCCTACGCCGCGCTGAGCGACGGCATGTCGGGCAAGGCCGAGATTGAATTTGTCATCGACCGCGACGGCCGCTGCCTCCTTCCCAAGATCATCAGCGCCAGCAGTGAGGACTTTGGCTGGTCCGCGGCCACCGCGGTCGCCCGCTGGCGCTATCAGCCGCCGGTCAAGGGTGGCCAGAAGGTCGATGTCCGCACGTCGGTCGTGATCACCTTCGACGTCGCCAAGGGCACGGCCACGTGGTGAACGCGGCGCGCGCCCCCGGGGCACGCGAAGAACGCATGACGAAGCACGAAATCCGAATCGGGCACGTCGCCTGACGTGGACCGACGGATCCGTCGCCCTTCGTCATTCGGATTTCCGCCGCGCTCGCCGCGGCGGCGTCCGTCACGCTTTCTCCTTCAGTCGCACCACCAGGTCCTTGGCGGCGACGGTTTCGCCGACCGCGGCATGCAGTTCGGCGACCAAACCGTCCGCCGGCGCGAAGATCGTGGTCTGCATCTTCATCGCCTCCATCATAAAGAGCTTCTCGCCCTTGCTCACCTTTGCCCCCACCGACACGGAAAGGGTGGCGATCAAGCCGGGAATCGGCGCGGCGATCTGCAGCGGGTCGGCGGGGTCCGCCTTGGGCCGGCTCTTGCGTTCCGGTGCGATTCCCTTGTCCGTGACGAACGACTCGCGGGCCATGCCGTTGAGCTCGTAGCTGACCGACCGCCGTCCGTCCTTGTCCGGCGCCCCGACGCTGATCAGGCGGATGATCAGAACCTTGCCCTGCTCGATCTCCACCGAGATCTCCTCTCCCGGCTTCAGTCCGTAGAAAAACGCCGGGGTGGGCAGCACGCTCAGGTCTCCGTATTCGCGCTGTTGTTTCACCAGCTCGGCGAAGACCTGCGGGTACATGAGATGTGAATACAAATCGTCCTCTGTCGGCTCATGCCGGAGCTTCTCCGCCAGCTCGGTCCGTAGGCGAGCGAGGTCGGCGTGGCCGCTTTCGCGCGCGCGTGGCGCCAGCTTGGCCCCGGCCGCCGGCCGTTGTGCCGCCTGGTAGCGGGCGCGCGCCTCCCGAAAGCGTTTTTCTCCGAGCACCGCGCGCCAGACCGGCTCAGGCCAGCCGCCGTCCGGCCACCCGAGGCCGCCGCTCAGCATGTCGATCACGCTCTCGGGATACGGTGTGGACCCGGGTTCCAGGTTGACCACGTCGGCCGGCCTGATCCCGCGGGAAAAGAGGAAGAGGGCCATGTCCCCGACCACCTTGGACGAGGGCGTCACCTTCACGATGTCGCCGAAAAGCTGGTTCACCTCGGCGTAGGTGCGGGCGATTTCCGGCCAGCGGTGGGAAACGCCCATCGACGCCGCCTGCTCCTTCAGGTTGGTGTACTGGCCGCCGGGCATCTCGTGCAGATAAACCTCCGCCGAGCCCGTCTTCGGCGCGGTGTCGAAGGGACGGTAGTACTCGCGCACCTGCTCCCAGTAGTCCGAAAAATGGTTCAGCGCCTCGAGGTCGAGGCGCGTGTCGCGTGGGGTGTGCTGGAGCGCGGCGACGATTGAATTGAGATTGGGCTGGGAGGTACTGCCGCTCATCGAGGCAAGCGCGAGGTCAACCACGTCGACCCCGGCGTCGGCCGCACGCAGGACCGAGGCCGCGGCGATCCCGCTCGTGTCATGGGTGTGGAAGTGGATTGGCAGGCCGACCGCCTCCTTCAGCGCCTTCACCAGCTTCTGGGCGGCAAAGGGGCGGCAGATTCCGGCCATGTCCTTGATCGCGAGGATGTGCGCGCCCATCCGCTCCAGCTCCCGGGCCAGGCGGACGTAATAGTCGAGTGAATACTTATCGCGGCGCGGATCGAGGATGTCGCCGGTGTAGCAGATCGCCGCCTCGCAGACCGCGTGGGTGTCCTGGACCGCCTCCATCGCAACCCGGAGGTTGGGCAGGTAATTGAGCGAGTCGAAGATGCGGAAGATGTCCATCCCGCTGCGGGCGGCGTGCCGGACAAAACCGGCCACGATGTGATCCGGGTAGTTGGTGTAACCCACGGCGTTGGCCCCGCGGAAGAGCATCTGGAAGCAGATGTTGGGGATGCGGGCCCGGAGCTGACGCAACCGCTCCCACGGATCCTCGCTGAGGAAACGCATCGCGGTGTCGAAGGTCGCGCCGCCCCAGAGTTCGAGGGAGAAGAGCCCGGGGGCGCGGCGGGCCACCGCACCGGCGGAGGCCAGCATGTCGTAGGTGCGCACCCGTGTCGCCATCAGCGACTGGTGGGCATCCCGAAAGGTGGTGTCGGTGACGAGGAGGCGCTTCTGCCGGACGGTCCACTCGGCAAACCCGCGGGCGCCGAGCTCGAGCAGCAGCTGGCGGGTGCCGGGGGCGGGCGCGGCGCTGGGGTCGTAGCTCGGGGGCAGGGCGGCGGGCAGGGCGCGTTCGGGACGGTGCCCCTTGGCGTGGGGGTTGCCGTTGACCGTCACCTGGCTGAGGAAGTTGAGCAGCCGGGTGGCACGGTCCCGCCGCGCCTTGAAGCTGAACAGCTCCGGGGTGGTGTCGATCAGGGTGGTGGTGGCCTCCCCGGCGCGGAAGATCGGGTGGGCGATGACGTTTTCGAGGAAAGGAATGTTGGTCTTCACCCCGCGGATACGAAACTCGCTCAGGACGCGGCGGGCGCGGTTCATCGCGATCTCGTAGCTCTGGCCGCTGGTGATCACCTTCACCAGCATCGAGTCGTAGAAGGGCGTGATCACCGCCCCGGAAAAACCCATGCCGCCGTCCAGCCGGACCCCAAAGCCGCCGGGCGAGCGGTAGGCGAGGATCCGCCCGTAGTCGGGGATGAACTTGTTCTCCGGGTCCTCCGTGGTGATGCGGCACTGGATGGCATAGCCGTTGCGCGGGACCTCCGCCTGGGAGGGCATCCCCACCTCCGGGGAATGGAGGGCGTGGCCCTGGGCGATCAGGATCTGGGCGCGGACGAGGTCGAGGCCGGTGATGACCTCGGTCACGGTATGCTCGACCTGGATACGAGGGTTCATCTCGATGAAGAACCACTCGTGGCGGTCGAGGTCGTAGAGGAATTCGATCGTCCCGGCATTGTCGTAGCGGATCTCGCGGGCCATCCGGGCGGCGGCCTGGCAGAGCTCGGACACGACCTCGGCGGGGAGGCCGAAACTGGGGGCCACTTCAACCACCTTCTGGTGGCGGCGCTGGACCGAGCAGTCGCGCTCGTGGAGATGGAGGACGTTGCCGTGGCGGTCGCCGAGGATCTGGACCTCAATGTGTTTGGCGCGGGGTATGTACTTTTCGAGGAAGACCGCGGGGTTGCCAAAGGCGCGACCCGCCTCCGCCTGGGCCTCGTCGAGCAGGGACGCGAGGTCGCCCGCCTTCAGCACTACCCGCATCCCGCGCCCGCCGCCGCCGAAGGCCGCCTTGATGATGAGGGGAAATCCGATGCTCCGCGCGATGCGCAGGGCTTCGTCGCGATCCGTCAGCGGTTCTTCCGTGCCCGGCAGGACGGGCACGCCGAGGCGTTTTGCGAGATTCCGCGCGGTGGTCTTGTCCCCCATCATCTCCAGCAGGTCGGCGCGCGGACCGACAAAGATGATGCCGGCCTTTTCGCAGGCGCGCGCAAAGTCGGGGTTTTCCGAGAGAAAGCCGTAGCCCGGGTGGATTGCGTCGATGCCGTGCTCCTTCGCCACCGCGATTATGCTGTCGATGTCCAGATAGGCTGCCACCGGGCCCTTGCCCTGGCCGATCAGGTAAGCCTCGTCCGCCTTGTAGCGGTGGATGCAGAACCGGTCTTCCTGCGCAAAAACCGCCGTCGTGCGCAGGCCGAGCTCGGTGCCGGCGCGGAAGATGCGCACCGCAATCTCGCTGCGGTTCGCGGCCATCAGTTTTTTAACAGGACGAATCTGCGCCGGCTGGCCGGCGGATGCGGAGGCAGGATGTGACATGGGGGGAGGGGAGACGGGCCGGAAGGCGCCGAGGGGAGGCCGGGGACAAAAACGGATCCTAATGGCCTCTGCCAGCTTTGCTTTTGGGAGTCGGTGCGGTCTTTCCCGCGCCGGACCCGAAGCTCTCGAAACGGGACGGACAGTCCGTTTTCGCAGTCACCGCTTGTCAGTTGTTCGGACACCTGTCCTTTAGGGGCACATCCCCGCACCCCCATGGACTTCCATACCCCCGCACTCCCGGAGGCGCCGATGGCGCGCCGTACCTTCGTCAAACACGTTTCGACCGTCGGCCTCGGCATGGCCCTCGGTGTCAGCAGCCTGCGCGCCGTGGAGGCGCGTCCGCGGCGCCGGTATGCCATCGTCGGCCTGGGGGCACGCAGCGGCCTCTTCCAGGAGGCGATTGAGGTGACGCACAAGGACGAGGCTGTCCTGGTCGGGATCTGCGACCATAACCGCGGGCGCATCGCACGGTTTCAGGCCCTCTCCGCCCAAAACGGCCAGACGCCCCCCGTCGCATGCGAGCCCGAGGGATTCGAGCGAATGCTTCGCGAGCAAAAGGTCGACGTGGTCATCGTCACCACGCCCGACGCCGTGCACGACGACTACGTGGTGCGCGCGATGGAGGCGGGCTGCGACGCGGTCAGCGAAAAACCCATGACCACCACCCCGGAGAAATGCGCGCGCCTGCTGGAGGCGTCGCGTCGCACCGGCCGGCGCCTGCGCGTGACTCACAACTACCGCTACGCCCCGGCTCGCACCCAGGTGAAGGACCTGCTGATGCGCGGCACGATCGGCGACGTGATGTCGGTGGATTTCCATTGGCTCCTCAATACCCACCACGGTGCTGACTACTTCCGTCGCTGGCACAGCCGGAAGGAAATCTCCGGTGGACTCATGATTCACAAGGCCTCCCACCATTTCGACCTCGTCAACTGGTGGCTGAGCGCCGTCCCGGTCAGCGTCTCCGCCACGGGGCGAAAACAGTTCTACACCCCCGCAACCGCCCGGCGCTTTGGCCTGAAAAGTCATCACGAACGCTGCCGCACCTGCCCGGAAAAGGAGGCGTGTAGTTTTTATCTGGATCTCGCGGCCGAGCCCCGCCTGAAGAGCCTCTACCTCGATCACGAGCACCACGACGGTTATTTCCGCGACCAGTGCGTCTGGCGTCCGGAGATCAACATCGAGGACTCGATGAATGTACTGGTGAACTACGACACCGGCGCGACCCTCGCGTATTCCCTGAATGCCTTCAACGCCTGGGAAGGTTACACCATCGCGTTTAACGGCACCAAGGGCCGGATCGAACACTCCATGGTCGAGCAGGTGTACGTGGCCGGCACCGAAGCCGTGCAGGGAGCGGTGCTCAAAAGCGGGGTCCACACCCGCGTCATCCCGCTGCGCGGCCCGGCGGAGGCGATCGAACCGTGGACCGGCACGGGGCACCATGCCGGCGGCGATGCGCTGATGCTGAAGGAACTGTTTTCGCTCGAGCCCGTGGAGGACGCTTACAAGCGCGCGGCCGATGTGCGCGGCGGTGCCCTCTCCGTTCTCGTCGGCGCTGCGGCCAACCGCTGTTTCGAAACGGGAGACTCGGTGAGGATTTCGGACCTGGTGGCGGGCATTGACCGCCCCGACTACACGCCCATGCCCACGCGCGAGGATCCCATGCCGATGCCTCCTCACCGCCGTGAGGCCTAGCAGGCGGGAGCGCGTCGTCCGGCGGAGATCGGCCCTGGGACGCTCGCAATCGCGGCCCAGTGGCGTTTCTTTCCACCAAAGGAACGCTCCCCATGCGCGCAAAAAAAAGTTGGTGGCTCGTAGGTCTGATTCTCTGCGGAGGCTTTGCCTTTGCTCCCTGGCTGCAAACGGACCCGGCTGCCATGCCCGCGTCCGCCGCGGGTGCGCCGGGCCCGACTCCAGCATCAGCAGCCACGCGGGCTCCCGACGCCGCGAGGGCGGATGGGGTACCCTCGACATCCGGGGTGGCCGCGTTGGTCGCGGCACCCACGACATTTCTCGAACCCGTCGCCCGGCCGAGCGCCTCGCTTCATCGTGAGGAGGCCACCCTGCCGGCGGAGGGCCCGGTCCATTACGTGCGAGTGAACGCAGTGGCGGCGCACGGTAAGGCGTCGCCTTTTTGGGAAACGGGTGGACGCGGACGTTTCGACCTCGTGCTACCCAACGGAGCCGTGCTCCCCGTGGAACTCGAAGAGACCACCGCGCTCGGCCCCGACCGCTTCACCAGCGTGGGCGGAATTTCCGGTGACGCCACCGCCCGTGCCATCTTCGCCTTCAACGCGGGCGACATGTCGGCCACCATTGAAACCCAGGCGCATGGAGCCTACCAGCTCCGCGCGGTGGGCGAGGGCGTCTCCCAGTGGTACAAAGTCGATCCCAGCAAGGTGCCGGATTGTGGTTTGGATGCGGCGACCCTGGATGCGCCCCGGCGGGCGGCCTTGCTCGGACGACCTGCACCCGCCGAAGCCGACGTAGGCGTCGAAGACGGGGGGCCGGGCAGTGCGGCGGCCGAACTGGGAGTGTTTGCGGAGGTGCGCATCCTGATCGCTGTCACCCAGGCGGTGATCCAGGCGCGTGGCACGTCCGCCTTCACCACCGCGGCCGATCTGGAGCTTCGAACCTTGAACGACGACTTCCGGCGAAGTGGCGTGGATGTTCGCGCCACCCTGGCAGGGATTCAGCGGGTCACGCTGGCCGCGGATGAGTCCACGGCGCAGGGTGACACGGTGCAAAAAGATGCGTTGGGTGCACTGGCCGACGTCGATGATGGCGTGATGGATGAAATCCATGCCCAGCGGGACGCTGCCGGCGCGGACCTGGTGTGCCTGGTGCAGCAACGGTCTGACAGCGGCTCCTCCGGGATCGCCTACCTCCTCGATACACCCGGCCGGCCGACCAATGCACTCTATGGCTTTGGCGTGGTGTCGTCCGCGGCGTTTGGTAGCGCCACCGCGGTGCGTGTGTTCTCTCATGAGATCGGGCACAACCTCGGTTGTCAGCATGACCGGGAAAATGCGAAGGACGACGACGGCGAGATCGAAGAAGGGCCGTATCCGTACAGCTTTGGCCACCGCTTTCGCGGGGCGGACGGAGTCGAATACCGGACGATCATGGCGTACACGCCCGGTAGCCGGCTTCCGTATTTCTCCAACCCGGATATCACGGCGCCTGCGCCGATCAGTCGCCCGGTCGGAGTTCCCGAGGGGCAGCCGGGGCAGGCGGACAACGCCCGAACGATCCGGAACCTGGCCTTTGAAGTGGGTAATTACCGCCTTTCCCTGCAAAACCCCGCCAACGCCGGCAGGCTCCTCAACGTCTCCACCCGCGGCTTCGTTGGCACCGGCATCAGGCAACTCATCGGTGGTTTTGCGCTTCGCGGAGACGCCCCCAAGCAACTGCTGATTCGCGCGATTGGGCCGACCCTTGCGCAACACAGCGTTCCGGAGGTCCTGGCCGATCCCAGCCTGCGCATTGTGGAGTTGAGCACGATCAACGGCGTCACGTCTACCCGGGACGTTGCCTTCAACGACAACTGGGATCCGTCTTCAGCGGCGGCCATGAAGGCGGTAGGCGCGTTTGATCTGCCGGCCGGCAGCCGGGACGCCGCCTTGGTCGGCACGTTTGCGCCGGGTAACTACACCGCCAATGTGACGGGTGCGGGGGGCACCACCGGTGTCGCGCTCATCGAAGCGTACGAGATCGGCGCCGGCGGGGGCCGCTTCATCAATATCTCCACCCGCGGTTATGCCATGAAGGACAGGCCGATGATCGCAGGGTTTATCATCGCGCCCGACCCGGTGAACCCTTCCCGGACCAAACGGGTGGTGGTGCGCGTGCAGGGGCCCAGCCTGGCCGTCGCCCCCTTTAATATCGCCGAGGCGATGTACGATCCAAAGGTGACGATCTACGATGCGGCGCGGCGCTTTGTGGTGGAGAACGATGACTGGAGCTCCGGCAACAATGGCGGTGACGACAATCGCCCGCTCGTCGCCATCTATAAGGAGCAGCGGATTGCGGATGCCGGGCTGGCCCTCGGCAACCGGAGGGACAGCGGCATCATGGTCGACCTCGCTCCCGGAGCCTACACGGCCGTCGTGATGCCGTTCGAGGAGCTGCCCGACCAGCCGGAACGACCGGGAATTGCGGTGGTGGAGGTCTACGAGATCAACTGATCCCACCTGACGGTTCCCGTAGGAGCAAATCGTAGGCGGCCCTGAGGGGCCGCCTTTTTGCTTTATCAAGTAATTAGCATTCGTGGGCAGCCACGATTGCTGTGTAGTGGATTCGTGAATGCACGCGACGGGGCGTTCCGCACATCGAGTGACTTAGGTAACTGCGCCCGCTTGTTGTACCTACAAATCCGATACAGGCGCAGCCACTTACGTTGGCGGGCGGGCGTGTTTTAATGTGGCCGGTCGCGTCATTTTTCGGAACTGCCCTTTCATGCCGTAGTCCGGCAGCGCGCTTTAGCTTATTATGCGTTCATCAAAAATCCGGATACTGGGCATGGGGGGAATCCTGACCCTGCTCGCTGTGGCATCGTTCAAAGCACGGACGTCGTCGCCTGCGCAGGTTGTCAGTCTAGAAAAGAAGAGTGAGGTCGTAAGCGAGGTGGGTGCGCCCGGCCCTCAGCGGGCGGCTACATCGGAACGCGAACCCTCTGAACCGGTTGCGCCGGAACTGTGGAGTTACCTTGATCGGCCCGCCCATGCGGATGCCCTGGAAAGTGCGCTCCCGGCTCCCGCCGACGAAATCTATTATGCCAAAGTGGACCGGCAGCGTCTGGCCGCGGCGACTTCGCCGCTGGCGCAGCCGGGAAGTCGCTTTGAGATGACCCTGCCAGATGGTCACGTGGTCCCGGTGGTGGTCTCCGCAACGGAGTCCCTCGGTGCCGACCGGTACGTTACGGAGGCTGTGATCGAAGGTTCCGAGCACGGCCGTGCTGTTTTTGCCTATAACGAGGGGGAGTTGTCCGCCACCATCGACGACATCGATCTCGGTTCCTGGCAGGTCCGCGCGGTCGGTGACTCGATTGCGCAGGTGTATCAGGTCAATCCGACGTCGCTCGCCCCGTGCGGCAACACGGAGCACCACCACTCCAAGCCGCACCAGGCCGCCACTCCGGAGATCACCTCCCTCGACGAAGGCGCCGGCGCGGCCGCGCTGGGTTCTGCTCCCGTGGCGGGCGCCGAGGGCACAAGCTACGCGGTCTCTATCACCGGCTCCTGGCCCACCGCGACCCTCCTCTCCTCCACGATGACGGAGGTGCGGGTCCTCGTCCCTTATTCAAAGGCGCTGTTAAAGACGGTCAGTTCCGCCTCGGTCCGGAGCCAAATCGATCTCGGGATGGCGGCCATGAATAACAACTTGAAGCGCAGCGGCGTTAACGTCCGCGTGTCGCTTGCCGGCGCGCCGGCGGTGTCGTATGCCCAGGAGTATTCCGGTGACGCGACCCGCGTTCTGGATGTGGCCCTGACCCGGCTGGCCAACTCGATCGACGGCGTTCTGGACGATGTCCATGTGCTGCGCAGCCAGGCGAAGGCCGATCTGGTCATCTTCCTCACGGCCCGCACCGATACGACGAACTCGGGCGTGGGTTACCTGTTGAAGACGCCAGGTGACATCTTCAACGCCACCTGGGCTTTCTCTGCGGTGAACTATTCCCAGATGCACGCCGGGGCGACCTTCTGCCACGAACTCGGGCACAACTTCGGCTGCAACCATGATCGGTCCAACGCCCGCACCACTGCTGGCGTGACGATGTCGGGCAGCTACTCGTACAGCTATGGTCACCGCTTCAAGGGCAGCAATGGCTCCACCTACCGCACGATCATGGCGTATGCGCCGGGTGGGGTGGTGCCGTACTTCAGCAACCCCAAGATCAAGGTGAACGGCGCCGCTGCGGGTGTGAACACCGGCAGCTCGGGTGAGGCCTACAACGCGCTCACCATCCAGAAAAACGCTGCCGAGGTTTCGGCTTACGATACCAACAGGCTTGTGCTGCGAATCTTCCGTCGCCTCAGCAGCTGAGGCTGACGCGTAGCAACGGGAGCCGCTCCACCGGGGCGCCTGCAGGCGCCCTGGTCAGGAGCGGCTTCGCCGTTCCTGGGCATACGCACGGGCCAGGAGGACGACGGGATGGACCAGAGCCACGCCTGCGGGACGTCCCGGATTTGTATTCAGGTGCAACGTACAACCCGGGTTGGCCACGGCGACGACGGTTGCTCCGGTGCGTTTTAAGTGATCCCATTTGCGCTCAGCCAGGCGGGTGGCGGTGGCCGGGTGGGTGATGGAATAGATACCCGCGCTCCCGCAGCAGTCGGTGGAGGCGGCGCATTCTCGCAGTTCGACGCCCGGGAGGGCGCCCAGCACGGTCCTGGGTTGGCGCGTGATGCCCTGCCCATGGCAGAGGTGGCAGGCGTCGTGATAGGTGACGACGGTGGGGGCGGGCGGCGGGGTGGCTGGCGCGGCGGGCACGCGGAAGCCGATTTCGACCAACCATTCGGAGATGTCCCGTACCTTGCTGTCCCACGCGGCGGCGCGAGCGGCATAAGCGGGGTCGGCCGACAGCAGCCAATGGTAGTGTTTGAGATGCGAACCGCAGCCTGCGGCGTTGGAGATGATCGCATCGAAACGCTCGGGGGGAATCAGGTCGATCAGCCGGCGCGCCAGGGTGCGGGCCGTCTCGAGATCGCCGTTGTGGGCGTGGAGGGAACCGCAGCAGCCCTGGAGACGCGGGGTTTCGACGGTGCAGCCATTTTCGAGCAGGACGTCCGCGGTGGCGCGGTTGACGCTCGCAAACACGAGGTCTTGGACGCACCCCGTGAGCAGCGCCACGCGGAAGCGGGGATGGGGCGGCGTTTCTGCGGGCGCCAGTTGTTCATCCGAAAACGCGGCCTCGATTGAGGGTGTGGCGGGTTCCAACTGGCGCAGCCGCGCTGGCAGCACCCGCGGGCCTCCCCAGCGCCGGAAGCGGCGTTGCAGGCCGCTTGTTTGCCAGAACCGGAGCGCGCGGCCGGCGAGGTGAAGCCAACGCGGGCGCACAAAAAGCTGTTTCATGAGCACGAAGCGAAGGACGCGCCGGCTCCACCCGGCGCGGACGCCCGCCTCTTCCGCTGCGGCCCGGGCTTCCTCGATCAGGCGCGCGTACGTCACGCCGGCCGGGCATGCGCTAGTGCAGGCGAGGCAGCCAAGGCAGTCGTCCATCTCGTCGGCGAACGCGCGGTTAAGGGGTTGTTCCCCATCCGCGACGGCCCGCATCAGCGCAATCCGTCCGCGCGGGGAGTGCCGTTCGCGGCGGGTGTCCACGTAGGTGGGGCAGCTGGGCAGGCACATGCCGCAGTGCATGCACTGCTGAAGGAGGGAATAGTCCAGGGCTTGCAGGCGGTTGCGGGCCGCCTGGGTCCCGGTGCGGTGCACGGGCGTGACTGGAGTCGCGGACTGCGGCGGCGAGGCCATTAATCGAAGATCTTGCCGGGGTTGAGGAGACCGTCGGGATCCAGTGTCTTTTTGACTGCGCGGAGCAGGGCGAAACTTCCCTCGTCCAGTTGGGCGCGCAGGGCGCGTTTTTTCGCCAGGCCGACGCCATGTTCTCCGGTGACGGTACCGCCCAGGCGCCGGCATTCCTCGAAGATAGCTTCGAGTGCCAGCTCAACCCGGTGCATTTCGTCCGCGTCCCGCTCGTCGGTGAGGAAGGTCGGATGGAGGTTGCCGTCGCCAAAATGGCCGAAGGTGGCGACCTGTACGCGGTGCCGCTCAGCCGTGGCTTGGACGAACCGAATCATTGCGGCCAGGGTGCTGCGGGGGACGGTCACGTCCTCGAGCAGGGTGGTGGGTTTGATGCGTGCCAGCGAAGAAAACGCCGCGCGGCGTGCGGTCGCGAGTTGCGCGGCTTCGGCGGCGTCGCGCGCGCGCCTGAGCGTGGTGGCCCCGTGTTCACCGAGCAGAACTTCGATGCGACTGGCGTCATCTGCCACCGCAGCCGGGTGCCCGTCGCACTCGATTAGGAGCAGGGCGTCCGCGTCGGTGGGCAGGCCCACGGCGGCGAACGCTTCCACGCAGCGGAGCGTGGTGCGGTCGAGGAATTCCAGGGTACAGGGGATGATGCGTGCGGCGATGATGGCGGACACGGCCTCGGCTGCGGCTTCCATCCGGGAAAAGGTGGCGAGCAAGGTCTGCCGTGCTGCGGGTGCGGGGAGAAGTTTTAGCAGCACGCGGGTGATGACGCCGAGCGTTCCTTCGCTCCCGATAAAAAGGTCTTTCAGCGAGTAGCCGGCCACGTCCTTGACGCATTTGTTTCCCAGCCAGCAGAGGCTCCCATCGGCGAGCACCACCTCCATTCCCATGACGTAGTCGCGGGTGACCCCGTATTTGAGGCCCCGCAGACCGCCGGAGTTTTCAGCGACATTACCGCCGATGGTTGAAACCTTCATGGACCCGGGGTCGGGCGGATAAAAGAGACCCTCGCGGGCCGCGGCATCGAAGACAGCGTGCGTGACCACCCCGGCCTCTGTCAGGAGGGTCAGGTTGCGCGTATCGACCTCCAGGATCCGGTTCATGTCCACCAGGCAGACCACGATCGCGCCCTCCGTAGGCACGCTTCCGCCACTCAGACCTGTCCCTGCCCCGCGGGTGACGACCGGCCGTTGGTGCTCCCGTGCCAATCTGACCACCTGGGAGACCTCCTCCGCGGTGCGCGGAAACACCACTGCGGCGGGGCGGCCTTTCAGCGCCGCGGTCCCGTCAAAGCCATAAGGAAGGAGGTCTTCCGGAGCGGAAAGCACTCGCGAAGAACCGAGCAGCGACTGGAGGGAGGAGAGCAAGGGGAGGGGGTGACGTCGGAACGCCCAGCGACAACGCCGCAGCAGAACATGCGCTCCCCGGCGGAAATGACCAGCCCCCACGCCCACCCAAGGGACAGGTTGTTCAGGCGCCCCGGCGGAAATGACCAGCCTCCCACGTCCACCCAGGGACAGGTTGTTCGAGCGCAGGGACAGGTTTCATTGAGCGGCACGCGGTGCGGGCTCCGCTGAGACCGGCTTGTGACGGTGTGTCTGATCGGATGGTAGGGAAGGGGACCGTTCGTCGCGAGGTGGGCGATCGCGGACGGGCGTCTCCCTCGTGTGGCCCTGCTGTTCAAGCGCAGGGACAGGTTGTTTACGTCCGCCCCCACGCCCGCATAGGGACAGGTTCTTTCAGGCGTCTGGGGACAGGTTTCATTGAGCGGCACGCGGTACGGGCTCCGCTGAGACCGGCTTGTGACGGTGTGTCTCATCGGATGGTAGGGAAGGGGACCGTTCGTCGCGAGGTGTGCGATCGCGGACGGGCGTCTCCCTCGTGTGGCCCTGCGGTTGGCGTGGTACGTTGCTTGCGATACACTGGGACATGGACCCGCAAAAACTCACCGTCATGTCTCGCCAGGCCATCACCGATGCCCAGACGGATGCGCGACGTCGCCAAAACAACGAGGTCGACACCTGGCATTTGCTCCAAGCACTCCTCACACAGGAAAACGGGTTGGTGCCACCCCTCGTTGAGAAGATGGGCGCTGTCACGAGCGCGATGACACTGGCCGCGGAGCGCGAGTTGGATCGCCTGCCGAAGGTGTCGGGCAGCGTGGACGTGTCGAAGGTCTACATCACCCAGGCCGTCAACGAGGTGCTCGTCCGCGCGGAAGAAGAGGCGAGGCAGCTCAAAGACGAATTTGTCAGCGTGGAGCACCTTTTCCTGGGTTTGGTGGAGGTGGCGAAGCCCGACGCATTTGCCAAGTATCTGAAGACCTTTGGCATCGATCGCACCAAGGTGCTCAAAGCGCTCAAGGAGGTACGCGGCGCCCAGCGGGTCACCAGCGACACGCCGGAGTCCACCTACCAGGCACTCGAAAAGTATGGCATCGATCTTGTTGCCCAAGCACGTAAGGGGAAAATGGATCCCGTGATCGGCCGCGATGACGAGATCCGACGCACCGTCCGTATCCTGTCACGGAAGACAAAGAACAACCCCGTCCTGATCGGTGAACCAGGCGTGGGAAAAACCGCCATCGTAGAGGGTCTCGCCCAGCGCATCGTGCGAGGGGACGTTCCCGAAGGTCTCAAGGATCGCACCCTGTTCGCCCTCGACATGGGGGCCCTGCTCGCCGGCGCCAAGTTCCGCGGCGAGTTCGAAGAGCGCCTCAAGGCCGTGCTCAAGGAGATCAAGGATTCCGAGGGGCGCATCATCCTCTTCATCGACGAACTTCACACCATCGTCGGCGCCGGGAAGGCGGAGGGCGCGATGGACGCCGGCAACCTGCTCAAGCCGATGCTGGCGCGCGGCGAACTGCACTGCATCGGTGCCACCACCCTAGACGAGTACCGCAAGCACATCGAAAAAGACGCCGCTCTCGAACGCCGCTTTCAGCCGGTCCTGGTCGAACCGCCGTCCGTCGAAGATGCGGTTTCGATCCTTCGCGGCCTGCGTGAACGCTTCGAACTGCACCACGGGGTTCGGATTCAGGATAACGCGCTGGTGGCGGCTGTCACCCTCTCCAACCGCTACATCGCAGACCGCTTCCTCCCGGACAAGGCCATCGACCTGGTGGACGAAGCTTGTGCCATGATTCGCACCGAAATGGATTCGATGCCCCAGGAACTCGACGCGCTCAGCCGCCGGGTGCTCCAACTCGAAATCGAGGAGGCTGCCCTGAAACTCGAGCGCGACGAGGAGTCCAAGCGCCGCCTCGATGCACTGCGTCAAGAGCTGGCAGATGCGCGCAGCCAGGCGGCCGGCCTGAAAGCCAAGTGGGAAAAGGAAAAGTCCGGGATCGACCGCGTGCGGAAGGTGAGGGAGGAACTCGACGCCGCGCGGGTTTCCGTGGAACAGGCAGAGCGCGCCTACGATTTGAACCGCCTCGCCGAACTGCGTCACGGGCGCATCCCGCAACTCGAGGCGGAATTGAAAAAACTCGAAGCCGCCAGCGCCAAGACAGAGCTCTTCAAGGAAGAGGTCTCCGCCGAAGAAGTCGCCGAGGTCGTGGCCAAGTGGAGCGGCATCCCCGTGACCCGCCTCGTCGAAAGCGAACGCGAAAAGCTGCTCCGCCTGGGCGATGTGCTGCACGCGCGGGTGATTGGCCAGGAAGAAGCCGTCCAGCTCACTAGCGATGCGATCCTGCGCGCCCGCGCCGGGATCAAAGACCCGCGCCGCCCGGTCGGCAGTTTTCTTTTCCTCGGGCCGACCGGCGTGGGGAAGACGGAGCTGGCGAAAACACTCGCCGAAACTCTCTTCGACAGCGAGGCCGCGATGATCCGCATCGACATGTCTGAGTACATGGAAAAACACAGTGTCGCGCGGCTGATTGGCGCCCCTCCCGGCTATGTGGGTTACGATGAGGGCGGGCAGCTCACGGAGGCCGTGCGCCGGAAGCCATACGCCGTCGTGCTCTTCGACGAGATCGAGAAAGCTCACCCGGACGTCTTTAATGTGCTGCTTCAGGTCTTGGACGATGGCCGGATCACCGACTCCCAAGGCCGGACAGTCGACTTCAAGAACACGATCATCATTATGACGTCGAACATCGGGAGCCGCTACCTCCTCGAGGGAGTGAGCGGCGACGAGATTCCCGAGGCGGTGCGGGAGAGTGTCCTCTCCGAACTGCGGCGTTCCTTCCGCCCGGAGTTCCTCAACCGCATTGACGAAACGATCCTCTTCAAGCCGCTCACGCTCGAGGAAATCACACGCATCGTCGATCTGCTGCTCTCCGATCTGAACCGCCGGCTTTCGGATCGCCGAATCACCGTGGAATTGTCCCCAGAGGCGAAGGAGTGGGCTGCCGAAAAGGGTTACGATCCGGTCTTCGGCGCGCGCCCCCTCCGGCGATACCTGCAGCGCCACCTCGAGACAAAGCTCGCGCGCGCTGTTGTCACCGGCGAGGTCGGCCCCAGTCAGACGGTTCGCTTCCAGGTGCAAGGGGAGGAACTCACCATGAGTCTACCCCGGGCCGCCGTCGGCTGACCGCTCCAGCCCGCTTTCGCTCTTCCACGCAGCCGCAGCCGCGACCGCTCGGCACTGCTCCACTTCTGCTTTGCGCCGGCCGGACTTTCGCACGAAGGTCCGGCCGTTCTTATGCCCGTCGAGCCCATCCGTTTTTACCACCGTTACTCCAAACAGCACGAGATCGAGTCCATCTACGGTGAACGGTGGCTGCGCCTCATCTACGACAGCCCGGCGGGCTCCTTTCTCCTCTGGGCAGTGGTAAAGCGCGCGTTGTTCTCTCACTACTATGGCTGGCAGATGAACAAGAAGGTGAGCGCCCACCGCATCCTCCCGTTCATCGTCAAATACAACCTCGACGCGGAGGAATTCGCGAAGTCGCCCTTTGAATACAGAACCTTCAATGAGTTCTTTTATCGGGCGCTGAAGAAATCCGCGCGTCCCATCGCAGAAGGCGAAGATGTCGTGGTGTTCCCCGCCGATGGACGCCACCTGGTATTCCCCAACGTTCAGGCTGCCGATGGATTTTACGCCAAGGGAGCCAAGTTCACCCTCACTCAGTTGCTCGCCGACCCGGAACTGGCCCGCCGCTACGAGGGCGGTGCGATGGTGATCTCTCGTCTCTGCCCGGTGGATTATCACCGGTTCCATTTCTGCCTCGCCGGTTCGCCCTCACGTCCCGAGCTGGTCAAAGGTCCGCTCTTTTCCGTCAGCCCGATCGCCCTGCGCAAACGCATCGAATACCTCGCCGAAAACAAGCGCGTGAAAACCCTTCTCACAACCCCGCGCGCGGGGACCGTCGTTTGTATGGAAATCGGTGCCACCAACGTGGGCACCATCACCCAGACCTACGTGCCCGACCGCGCCGTCACGAAGGGGGAGGAAAAGGGGCTCTTCAAGTTCGGCGGCTCCTGTGTGGTCACCCTCTTCGAGCCCGGGCGCGTTGAGTTCGACGCCGACCTCGTGGCGCAAAGTCAGACGTACACCGAGACGTATGCGCGCATGGGAGATCGCCTCGGCGTCGTCGTCTGAGGGGAGAGCGTCCAGCGGGGTGCTGCAAATTGCATCTTTGTTCATCCGCCACCTTGAGTATTCCACCTGCATCGCTTTGCTTGGGTGCCGATGGATTCCAAATTTGCTGCGTATGCGACGCCTGACGTGTTGGTGGACGGGGCCTGGCTGCAGGATCACCTGAACGATCCCACGCTGCGCGTGGTGGAGAGCAACGAGGACATCTTGCTCTATGATACCGGGCACATTCCCGGCGCCGTCCACATCGACTGGAGGGGCGATCTGCAGGACAACACCCAGCGCGATTACGTCGATGTGGAGCGTTTTGCCGAGGTCTGCTCCCGCAACGGCATCAGCGCCGACACCACGGTGGTGTTTTACGGAGATAAATCCAACTGGTGGGCAGCGTACGCCCTTTGGGCGTTTCGACTGTTTGGTCACACCAAGGTGAAGCTCCTCGATGGTGGCCGTGAAAAATGGAAGGCGGATGGCCGCCCCTTGACCCGCGAAAAGCCTCGGTATCCGTTCGCCGGCTACCCGGTTCCCGCTCGCAGGCAGGATGAGGTGATTCGGGCGTTCTTTGCCGATGCGCTTGCGCATTCAAACGCCCGCAAACCGCTGATCGACGTGCGCTCGCCCGGAGAGTACCGCGGCGAGATCACCCATATGCCCGAATATCCCCAGGAGGGCGTGTTGCGGGGCGGACATGTGCCCGGCGCACGCAGTGTTCCCTGGAAAACGGCGGTAAACGAGGACGGCACTTTCAAGAGCCACGCCGAGTTGAAGGCGATTTATAGCGACGCGCTGGGCTTGAAGAAGGACGACGAGATCGTCGCTTATTGCCGGATCGGGGAGCGTTCCAGCCACACCTGGTTTGTTCTCACCTATCTGCTCGGGTACGAAAAGGTCCGCAACTACGATGGTTCCTGGACTGAGTGGGGGAACATGGTGCGATCGCCGATCGCCAAGGGAGATCAGCCGGGTTGAAGATGTGCGGTTTCAGGGCAACCTGGAGCACCCATGTATCCGGAGAAACTCACCGAGATCGTTACCTTTTTTGAACTCCTCCCGGAGGACGAAAAACGTGAAAACCTGATTGCGTACGCAGACCAGGCGGGTGCCTGCGCGCCCAAGGCGGGCGAGGCTTTCGATCTCGAGGACACGCGCAAGGATGAGGAGTGTACGGATACCGTCGGCGTGTTCCTGCGCGTCGCGCCCGATGGACGCGGCGCGCACTTCGCGGTCACACTGGGGCCTCACGTCCAAACCCTCACCCGCGCCATGACAGCGATCCTTTGCCGAGGACTGGACGGCGCCACGCCTGAATCGATCTTGGATATTCCGCAGGACTTCGTGCCGAAAATCGTCGGCGGCCAGTTGGTTCGGCTCCGCAGTCAGACCGTGTATTACATCCTCACGCGCATGAAGAGCGCGTGCAAAGTTTGGCTCAATCGCGAGCGGGCGGCTTAGCGGTTGTGGCCGCCTGTTTGGCGGCTGCCTGATACGGTTTTGCCTACGTCCTCCCGTGAGACCCTGGAGAATTTCCGGGCCCGTGACTGGGGGACTCACTCAGGCACCGCCGGCGCTGGTGAAGGACAATCAGGCGCACATGCGGCAGGCGTTTACAGGCCGCGGCGCCTCGGGCGCCAGCCTCACATCGCCGCACAACCTCAATCCAAACTCCTATGAAGACTGAACATTCGATGCTTCGTTTGCCCGCCCTCGTCACCGCCGTCGTACTGACGTTCGGTGTGGTCGGCTGCGGCCAGAACACCGACAGCAACACGGACACGATGACCCCGGCCACCGACTCGACCGGCACCGGCACCGGGACCACCGGCACGACTGGCGCAACCGGCACCACCGGCAGCGGCACCACTTCGGACAGCGCCCCCATGAGTGGATCCACGGATACAAGTGGCAGCAGCACCACCTCGGGCTCTGGAACGACCACGACGCCGGGAACGACCACGACGCCCTGACCGGCCGGGTACTCTGAAGCGACACGCGCAGCTCCCCCGGGGGAGCTGCTTTTTTATGGTTGGGTCTCGCGTTTGAAACCGATGGAGCGAAGGGCCGGCTCGATCTCGGGATTTTTCATGAAATGGCGCCAGACCAAACCGGACCGGTGGTTCTCGATCATTACCGTGATCGGCGCCTGATTTAGCGCCATGTAGGTCTCTTCGTACCAGTTCTGGGTGGCGTTAAAACCGTCATGGAAGCCATAAACCCCAAACACCTTGGGCCCCAGCGTGCGGTAGAAATGGCGCAGGGCCCGAAGTGATTCGGCGGGCGTGTAGGGCATCGAAGCCTGCGAGGCCATGATGCTGATGGTGCCATTGTCGTCCCGGGGAAGGGGTTTTCCGCCGCCGGAATTGATGCCCACCGACAGGCCCCAGCTGTCCGGACCGTAGCCTTGGAAACCGCGCGGATTCTCCACGCAGTAGGCGTGATTGATGCGGACAATGGCGCGGTTGTTTTCGAAGTAATTGGTGTACGCGTCCCGCCAGCCTCGAGGATCAAATCCCATAAAGGAAAAGTGCACAAAAAACAGGTCGGAGCCGTTGCCCACGCCAACATCGAGGAGCTGTCCATAATAGGTTCCACCGTTGACGTAACGATCGCCCACGGTGGTGCGGCTCCACGCGCGCCGATAGGTGACATGCCGCTCTGAGGTCCCGGCCCATCCCGTGTGGTAGAGGGATGCGGGGACGGGATGCGTCGGGGATGCGATGGCGAGCAGATAGACGATCATCGTCTCGTTCCACCCGATCAGGGGATGGCTGATGTGAAAGCCAGCATCGGGCGACCAATGCCAGTAAAGCACATCGCTGTCGGGAGTTTTCCGATACCAGTCCCACTCGACCTCATGCCAGAGCCGCGTGACGGTGTTCCGGATCTCCTTTTCCGCCGCCGAGTCCCCATCGAAATACTGTCGCGCTGCGAGCAGCCCCTGGATCATGAAGGCCGTCTCGACCAAGTCTCCCCCGTTGTCGTACTTGCCGAAAAACGGCACCGCCTTGCCTGTTTCGCCGTTGAGGAAATGCGGCCACACGCCGTGAAAGCGGTCTGCCGCCGCCAGGAAGCGGACGATGCGCACCATTCGCTCCGCCACCGCCTCCCGCGGCGCAAAGCCGCGCTCTGCGCCGACGATCAAGGCCATCACCCCGAAGCCGCTTCCACCGAGGGCGAGCAGATTGGGATCGCCTGGCAGCACCTCGGGCGCGAGGCCGGCCTTCGGATGTGCCGTCTCCCAGTAATACCGGAAGCACGCCTCCTGCACCATGGTCATCAAGGCCTCGTCGTCCAGTGCGCGGGTTTGCACGGACTCGCTCTCCGCGGACGCGACGGACTCATTGCCCATGACGTCGATTGCAGTCACGCGGTAGCGCGCCTGACATCCGGGCTCGCCCAGAAAATCGAGGAAACGCGTACGTGTGCCGTGCTGGGTTCCGACGGGCTTGAAGTCACCGCCCTCGACGGAACGGTGGATGCGGTAGGAGAGCAGGTCTGGCGCATCCACCGCGTTCCAGCTGATGTCGATGTGCCGCTCGTAGGGTTTTGCGGATACACCCGCCGGTGCTGCCGGAGCGTCGCGGTCCCGATCGTGCACCGGCCGGATCTGGAAATCGTCGACGTAGACAGTGCGTTCCACCGTGTCGTCCAAGCCTTGCATGAAGGACACGCTCACTGCCTTTTCGGGCCTGAACTTCGGGTCGTCCGTGCTGTTGTGGGTGGCGGGCTTGAGGTCCTTGAAAGGCAGGGTGACCTGGTGCCAGGTGCGCGCCGGGATGCGGTCCGGTCCCTTCACCAGCGGCGTTGCGGCAGTTCCGAACGTGTCGATGTCCTGGAGATAGACGCGAGGTGAGGTATCTTCCGTGAGGTCGAATTCGGGATAGACCCAGAACGTCAGCGCGTCCCCCTCGAAGCGAAAAGGGCGGGCGTAGCGCTTTGTGATCTCGACCGTCATCCGCCAGTCGCCGCCGGGCGATGACCTCCAGCGGAGGCGAAGGCAATTGGGTGGACTGACATGATGCCGGGTTTCAACCGGCCATTTGCCCTCGTGAGTCTCGAGCGTGCTCGGAGCCACCAGGTAGCTTTGGCTCATCTCGTAGCCATCGTCGGAGAGGCTGTTGTCGAAGATGACGTGGCGGTCGTAGGTGGAGATGACGGGGGTGTAGGCGCCTGCGGTGACGCAGCAGGCGAGCAACAGGGCGGGGTGCAGTTTCATGGGGGGGTGAACGCATGCCTGCGGATCGGGAAAGGCCCTTCAAGTTCCCGCAGCCCGACGGGCGCGGGACGTTTTCGAATGGCGCGTCTGTGACGCCCGGACCAACGTGCCGCATGCGTCGAATTTTAGGCCTGCTACTATTGGCGATGGCCGCCCCACTCGTGCGGGCGGAGGGGGACGACCGCTGGGACATGGCGGATGCGGGCAACCCGATTCTGCCGGGCTATTTTGCCGACCCCACGGTGATTGAGTATGAGGGCCGGCACTACCTCTATGCGACCATCGAACCCTGGGGAGGCCGCACCCTCGGCTGCTGGGTCACGTCTGATTTTGCGGAGTGGACGTATCATCCCTTGAATTGGCCCACCAAGGAGGCGTGCACCAGCCCCACGTCGCTGGAGGCGAATGTCTGGGCGCCCTCGGTCGTACGCGGACGCGACGGCCGTTTTCACATGTACGTGTCGGTGGGCAGCGAGATCTGGACGGGAGTGGCGGACCATCCGCTCGGACCTTGGAAAAACGCCCTTGGGGACAGACCCCTTGTGACGGCAGATTTTGACCGCAGGTACCACATGATCGATGCAGATGCCTTTGTGGATGAGGACGGTTCTGCGTACCTGTATTGGGGCTCCGGATGGAACTGGGTGAATGGCGCTTGTTTTGCGGTACGCCTAGGCGCCGATCTGGCGAGTTTTGAGGGTGAGCCGAGAGTCGTGACACCCACCAACTACTTTGAAGGGCCCACCCTGCTGAAGCACGACGGACGGTATTATCTGACGTATTCGCAGGGGAGGACGGTGAGCGACACGTACGAGGTGCGGTATGCCGTCGGGGACACGCCTCTCGGTCCCTTTGTGGAGGGAAACAACAGCCCCATCCTCACGACTGATCATGCGCGGCATGTGGTCAGTCCCGGGCATCACGGTTTTTTACGGCGCGAGGGACAGGTATATATCGTTTATCACCGGCACAGGATCCCATACGTGGCCGGCTCTGCCTTCCGGCAGGTGTGCGTCGATCCGCTCCGCTTCGGTGAAGACGGCACCATCGCCACCGTCATGCCCACGCATCGCGCGCCCGCGTTTATGCGCCGGACGGAAGCAGAGCGCGCCCGCGCACTTTTCGCCGCGAGCGGGGTCCGTCTCGAGGCCTCCAGCGCGGCGGATGCGCATACCGGCGCCAATGCCGCTTTTGACAACAATTACGCCACGCGGTGGGTTGCTTCGGAGCCAGGCGAGGGCTGGCTGCAGGTGGATTTTGGTCGGGTGCGGGACCTGCAGGGGAGCCGCATCCTGCCTGAGTATCCCAACGAAGCTTACAGGGCTTGGATTGAGGTGTCCGAGGATGGGGAACGTTGGTCCGAGGCGTGGCGCAATGTGCCGGAGTCGCCTGGGTCTCCCCTGGTTGCCGTTCACGCCGTGCCCGCGCGTTATGTACGTCTTCGGATGAACTCAGTCGGCCCTCGGGCCGCTGGCGTCTTCGAGTGGCGCCTGGAGTGAAGGGATCGCGTTGCCGCGCGGACGTTGTCATGTGCTGAGGCGCGGCACAACGTGGGTCCAGGAGGTCGGCCGTGCCGGTTCGTTTGCCGAAGCCGCCCTTCCTCTCATCCCTCTTTCTATGCAACGCCAGGATTATGTGCAGCGATTGATCGAACAACTCGGCGTTTTCTTTCGCCAGGTTTACCGCGCACGGGAACTCGGTCGCACCGATGAAGCCTTGATTAGCGTGGTGCACGCGCAGGAGACGCTTTTCGGCGGGCCCGCAGCGGATTATACTCAACGTTCTTTGGAAGAACAGTTTGCCGCACTCACGCGGGGTGAGTCTGAGCGGGTCGCATGCGAAAAAGCCTGTGCGTATGCGGCATTGCTCCGTTCTGCGTCGGAAATTTACCGGGACCGCGGACAGGATGCGCTCGCGGACGGGGCGGCGCTCTTTTCGAAGGCGATGCTACAGCTTGCGGCAGAGCACTTTCCGTCGAACGTGCGCCCGGCTATGGACCGATTCGCGGCGCTTCAGGCACAGGGCGGGAATTGACGCGAGCGAGCCGGACACGGCGCAGATTCCAAACGAGTGAATGCGCCGGGATTTGTGGCGCGTCGCCGCTTCGCGCACGTTCCTCTCACGACGATCCGCTTAGCGGACGTCTTTTTGGGGTAACCAAGAAAGCAAATGGCCGGTCGCTTAGGGGTAGGCGACCGGCCAACTTTTTTTTGGGGATGGCGGTCGGACTATTTTTTCAGGGGCGTGACCGCGCCGGTGAGCGGTTTAACGGGCGGAAGGATATCGCGGAACGCGTTCCCGTAGATTTCCCACACGGTGAGGAAAAGGCCAAAAACCAGCGGCCCTGCGATGAAACCGATGGGACCGAAGAGGAAGAGGCCGCCCAGGGTGCCCACCAAGATCAGCAGGTCGGGCATTTTAGCGTCTTTGCCGACCAGCATTGGCCGAAGCACGTTGTCGATCGTGCCGACCACGGCGGCGCACCAGATTGCGACGAGGGTTGCAGCCACGATTTGACCGGTGGCGAAGAGATAGATCACGGCGGGGATCCAGACCAGGGCGGAGCCAACGCCTGGGATGACGGAAAGAATGACCATGATGGTGCCCCAGAAGGCGGCGCCGCCGATTCCGGCGGCCCACAGCGCCAGGCCCGCAAGTGTGCCTTGGACGATTCCAATGATGATGGTGCCCTTGATCGTCGCGCGTGTGACGGACGTAAAACGCTCGATCATCTGCAGCTCGTCCTCGTGGCGAAGCGGTATGTAATAAAACACCTTCTCGAGAATGGCTTTCCCGTCGCGCAGGAAAAAGAACATGGCGTAGAGCATGACGAAGGCATTGAGCAGGAAGGCGGCAGTGCCGGCGGTCATGCGGGAAGCGGCGCCTACCAGGAATCCGCCGGTGGATTTGGCTGCCAACCCGATGTTGTCGACGATCGCCTCCTGGGTGGGGATGTATGGCTCGAGGACAGGAAAGCGCTGCACCAGCCAGTTGTGCACATCGAAACCGCTCGCCGGTCCGAAGTGTTGACGCGCCCACGGGATTGCCTGCTCACTCACTTGCAGCGCCTGGCCGATGACGACCCCGGCGAAGGCTCCGAGCGGTCCGACGGCCAGGACGACTAGAATGAGCAGGGTGGTGAACGACGCCAAAGACGTGCGCCCTCTAAAGCAGCGGGCCAGCCACCGGTAGAGCGGATGACTCAGTCCCGCGAGCATTGCCCCGAGGAGGAGCGGCTTGAAAAACGGCCAGACGATCGCGAGGGCTAGAAGGGAGATCGCGGTAACCAACAGAAGCACGAATGCGTTCCGGAAGTTCCGACCGCTGACGTTGGAGTCATTCATGGAAGTGAGCCGCCGACATGGGAGTCATTCACGCGCGCAACCGTCGCGGCGCCGTCAAAAAAGACCCTAACGCCAGCGGGTGTTCCCAGCGAGCAACTT
Source organism: Verrucomicrobiota bacterium (assembly GCA_023428905.1). Lineage (GTDB taxonomy): Bacteria > Verrucomicrobiota > Verrucomicrobiia > Opitutales > Opitutaceae > EW11. Next base: position 45,376 of record JAEYWP010000008.1, on the reverse strand, counting down.
GTGAAACGATGGAGGCTTCCACCGCCGGCGCGGTGCTCTGTCACCGCGGCACAAGACCGGAAGTAGCGGCAGAGGAGCAACTGCCAAAAACGGGTGCGTGAGCGCCAGTTCGTGCGACTCGACCCTTGTTTCGGCTGGCTTCCGCCTCTTCCAAGAGGGCGAGGCCCTGATCGAGTGCGAGCGATTGATCTAGGACCAACTGCCGCATCGACTCGCACTCAGAGCGCAGGCGAGAGACCCGATGAGAAGGCGGGGACGAGGCGCAGACTGCCGGTGGCCGCCCTGTTGTGGTTGGACCAAGCTGTGGAAGTGAACTTCGATTTGTGGATGTCTTTGTCGATGTGTTTTCGGCAGGCCATTGCTGGCTGTTTTATGCCTGTCCCTTGCTAGGAGCCTTGCTGGCTGTTTTTTGCCTGTCCCTTGCTAAAAGCCTGTCCCTTGCCGGGAGCCGCTATTTGGAGAGGCGTTCGGCAGACTTGATTTCGCCCGAGAACACGGGCGCGGTGGTGGAGCCACCGAGTCGGTTCTCGCCAATCACTACCGTATCCGGAGCGGCGTCGTACGTCTTGTCCTCCGTCTCCATCACCACCTGGCCGTTTAAAATCACGCGCAGATATGGGCGTCCAGTCGAGGCCCGACCCGGCGTGAAGTCTGCCCGCCCTCTCAACCCACTATGGTCGACCTCGATCGTGTGCTCTCCTCCCCACTCTGCCACGACACTTTCCGAGGCACTGCCGCCATATCCCCAGCAGTCGTGCCCAAATGCTATTTTGTTTCGCTCAGGATAAAACAAATAAACGAAGTCGCCGGCACCCGTCACACCGCTGACAAGAAGCGGATCGTATCGCCCCGGCGGCGGATTCTCCGGCAGTCGAAGTCTCAAACGCCACGCGCCATGACTCACCTCCGCCTGTACAGGCGAAATCAGTGCGGCGTACTGCTCTGGCAACAATTGGCGGAAATCGATGCGCTCGGCACGGACGGATCCGGTGAATCTCGCCGCACTTACGCCTGCCGCGATCTGATTCTCACCTAAAGACCAACGCGCCCTCGCAGCGTCTGAGTAAAAAAGCGCAGACTTGTAAACCAGCTGTCCGTTGAGAATCAGCACGGCCTCCCGCGCCGCCGTTTTGCGCGCGGACTCCCGCCACGAATCGAAAGACGGGTGACTCTCATGGGGGAGCAGGCTTCCAAGCGCGACGAGTAGCGTCTGCTCCGCCGAATAATCGACTTCGAGGGGTTTGGACAACCAATGGGTTGTCCCCGTTTGGAAGAAGCCCACCTGGACGTGCCGTTCATCTACGTAATGAAGAAACACCGCCTCTCCACCCAGACTTGCGGACCCCGTGGATATGAGGGGCTCAAAGCTGCCGGTCCGACCCACAGGTAGCTGAAACTTGACTACGAGCGGGCCATACGCCCGACCAGCGAGGTCCTCACACCAGAACGTAAACCGATTCAAAAACTGGGCCGCGCTGCGCGAGACTTCCTCGCCGCGTGTCCAAGCCCGGGGCTGCAGCAGCACGCCAAGGAGCACGCTGGCAACCAGGAGAGCCCCCACCGCTCCGCGCAACAAACGAGTGTATCCCTGGGTGCGGCCCAACATGCAAAGGGCGCCGACGCATCCGGCAAAGATCGTCGCCGGAGCAAAATCGAGCATGTATCTGCGGCCACATCCGAAGAAAGCGCACGTCGCCAACAGGCCTCCGACGCCGCACGCAGCGGCCGTCCAGGCGGTCAACCGCGTTGCCGCCTTCGCCGGCAGCCAACACAGGCCCACCATCGCAAGAACCACGGGAAACGTCGCAATGCCAAACGGTCCACCCGCCGGCTCGTAGACAAATGGATACAGCGAGGTCGCCTCAGGCAGGTTCCACCCGTAAACACCCAGGTTCGCGGGGATGTGCGCCGGACTCAGCAAGACCTCCGGCTGATGTGGCCCGGTTAACTGGTAATGCATGCCGAACTCCGCAACTTTCCCAAAACGCGCGTAATTCAACGCCAGCATGAGTCCGCCGGTGAGAGCCGGCAAACCGGCCGCGGCAGCCAGAATCGCCAGGGCCCGTTTCCGCTCCCTCCACGCCAGCAACAGGGGCGCGGCGGCGATCACCCAAAGCCAGAGCACATAATTCGGCCTCGAGGCAATCGCGCAACTTGCCGCGAACCCCAGCAGCAGGAGCCAGCGAAGCTCCGCGCGGGGCCGCTGAAGCAATCGGTGTATCGTCCACAGGGCGAGCGCCTGACCAAAGGCCGCCGCCGCAATCGGCACATTGTAGACGTTGCCCACAATCGAAGGAAGGAGCGAACACACCCCCAGACAGCCCAGCAGCAATGTGGTGGCCGGCCACGTGACATTCGAAAAATGCTCACGCCGTATTCGCAACAACAGGTCCGCCCACACTCCCAACGCCGCCAACCCAAAAACAGCGCTGGCCAGAGCCTCCGTTGGATACACCCCAAACAGGAGATAACACGGAGCAAAAAACAATACGACCGGTGCGAGCCCCCAATAGAAATAATACTTGCCCCGGTAGTAGCTGAGATCGAGCACCCGATACGGGATGTTCAGACCGCTGTCGTACGGATTACTCAGCTGAGCGAGCTCCTGTCGTGGTGTGATGCTGAGATGAAGCCGACCGTTCAGCGCCGCTTCCGTGGCAAAGTGGTAATAGTCCACCGGCCCACGCGAGATCCATTTCCCTTCAGCCAGCGTCCAGGCGCTGCCTCCGAGGAACCAGGAAAAACACGCCAGCATCAACCCCAACAACAGCAACGAACGCGGTTGCACCTGGTGACGGGCGGATAAGCGGGACGTCATGAGCACCTAGAGAAGTGCCCAGCGGCCTACGGCCGAGCAAGCTCGCAGCCGCCTGGTCCCGCGCTCTCAGGGCTCCACCGCTGCTGCCCGGGCCAGGACTTGAACCTGCACACCTTACGAAGCTTTAAGGGACAGGTTCTAGTAAGAAGCTTTAAGGAACAGGTTCTAGAACAGACCCTAAAACAGACCAAGGGGAGCCTTAAGGGACAGGTTCTAAGGAGCTTCAAGTGTTTCCGTGAGGGACAGGTTGGGGTCTGTACACGGTCCCCGCGTGCGCAAAGATGCGCAGAAGGGACAGGTTCTAATCTGCAGAGAAGAGTATGCTGCCGAGGGACAGACTGCTCGTGGTGATTGCATTAAAAATTGACAAAGACGATATAACATGCTGGTTTTGGCTGATGCGTGCTAGACGAATCAAGCTGCCGGCGGAGAGCGGGGAGGCTGTCTATCATTGCACGTCCCGGACTGTGAATGGAGAGTTCCTATTTGATCTGCCGGAGCGCGAGCATCTGCGCCGGGAAATCTGGAGGGTCGCGGAGTTCTGCGGGGTGCAGGTTCTGACGTACACCGTTCTTTCGAATCACTTCCACGTTCTCGTGCGCATTCCCCAAAAAGAACCCATATCCGAGGCAGAGATACTACGACGGTTTGAATGCCTGTATTCGCATCCAACACCGTCCAACGTGGCCCGTTTGAACGTGATTCGGACACGCCTCCAATCCGATTGCGCTGCTTCGAGTAAGTGGCGAGAGCGACAGGAAAAGCTCATGGGAGACGTTTCCTTTTACATAAAACTGGTGAAGCAGCGCTTCACCATCGGCTTCAACAAGCGCCACGGTCGCTACGGTACACTTTGGGCTGAACGCTTTAAGAGCACCCTGGTTGAACCAGGCGTACCTCTTGGCAAGATTGCTGCGTACATCGATTTGAACTGCGTGCGGGCGGGGCTTACCGACGATCCCAAAGATTATCGCTTTAGTGGATACGCGGAGGCTGTTGCTGGAGTCACAAAGGCCCGGGAGGGCCTTTCCTGGGTGGGAAGGGAAGCCTGGGGGGCGTTCTCTCGAACGTATCGACTTCGCCTATTTGCCGCTGCCGCCGACCCCATGCAGACACGCAGGAAACTGCCGGAGGAGGCGCTGAGGCGGGTCGTTGAGAACCAGGGGGAGGTGAGTGGTATCGATCAGCTTCGTTGCCGAATTCGATTCTTCTCCGATTCCGGCATCCTGGGCAGCAGGGCATTTCTCTTGGACATGGCGCGCCGGTGTGCTTTCGAAACCACGCGAGGCCCACGGCCTGTGCGCGTCGCCGGTGTGGACGAAATTTATATCCTTAAGCGTTGCCGATCCGCCAGGATTCATCCGGCTCCAACCGTCGCTGAGGCACCTGCATGAATCCCGGTATAGGAGGCCGGTATAGTAGCCGTTTGATTTTCGAGTTGAACGCTCCGCGAGTCCTCGCTGGTGCCCGGGACAGGACTTGAACCTGCACACCTTACGGGTAACGGCTTCTAAGACCGTCGTGTCTGCCATTCCACCACCCGGGCGCTGCGAGAGGGTAAACTAAGGGTGGACGGCGAGGCGGGCGCAAGACGCTTCGCTGTCAGGGCTCCACCGGGGCGGGCGAAACCGGAGAGAGGCGGACGGAAGCGGTTTCCGATTTGCCGCGATAACGCACCTGCACTGCCACATCCAATTCGCCAAAGTTCTCGCCGATCGACGAGCGCATCGGGTCTATCTCCGTCGCTCCTCCAGGTGGAAGTACCAACCGGTTCGGGCGCACCCCGAAGACACCAAGAAGTGAGCGCACCTCGTTAACATCCATCGTCAGCGCGGTCTCGGTGCGGTTGACGAAGGACACGCGCAACCGGTGCGTGGAGGGCGCTTCCAGACCATACGGCTTCTCGCGCCGGCGTGAGCCCATCTCAGGGTCGTTTGTACCGAATTCCTCACCGCGCCTCCCCGCACTGCGAAAGCCGTCGCGCCGCCCGCCCGGCCCCGAGCGAACTTCGCCGCCGGCGGGAAAAAACGGCGCCAACGAGACACGCATCTCCACTGCGCCGTCGAAGAGCAATCGGGTCGCCTCCAGCGGCGTCTGCGAGGTCATTCGCCGTTCGCTCGAACCACCTGTGTCCATCGTCTCGCACCCCGCAGCCAGGACGGCAATGGTCATAAAGACCAGCCACGGAGTCATCCAAGGCGGGATCAACGCATTCATGCTCCTGTGAAAATTGCCTAGCCGCCCTTGTTCCCGCAAATCCTTAGCGCGCCTCGACAAACCGGTCACCCTGCGTCACGCAGCTCTTTGCACCGAATTGCAACCTAGAAAAAGAGGGCCGGTTTTGTACCTCGAATCCTTGCGTAGGTGTTCCAACTCCAGTTGCCAAAACCGGCTTGTCGAGTGAAAGTGCATAGAATTGCATTGCACTAGCCCGGCCGACTGCTTGCGTCTGCGAAACGAGCCCCCAGCGTCGAGCGAAAGGACGCTCCCGGAATCAACTTTACCCCCATGTCTTCACCGGAACCCCGCCTGCGTTTTGTCGAGAAGTTTGGTTATGGACTAGGCGATACCGCCTCCAACTTCTTCTTTCAGACGTTCAACATCTTCCTGCTGTATTATTACACCGACGTGTATGGCCTGTCGGCGGCGGCGGTGGGAACGATGCTTTTTGTCACGCGAGCGCTCGATGCGGTGGCGGAGCCGGTGATCGGGGCGATGGCGGACCGCACCCGCTCACGCTGGGGCAAGTTCCGGCCGTACCTCCTCTGGATGGCCATCCCGTATGCGATTCTTGGTTACATGGTGTTTGCCGGCCCGCAGTTCAGCGAGTCCGGGAAGCTCATCTATGCCTACGTCGTTTACGCCGCGATGATGCTGGCCTACTCGCTGATCAACATCCCGTACTCGGCGCTGATGGGCGTGATGTCCCCGGTCTCAGCGGAGCGGACCTCCCTCGCCACCTACCGCTTTGTCTGTGCGTTCGCAGGGGGCATGCTGATCACGGCGTCCGTCACCCCGCTGAAAAACGCCCTCGGCGGCGGCGACGAGGCCCAGGGCTTCCGCCTCACCATGGCCCTCTTTGCCGTGCTCTCGGTCGCGCTCTTCTGGTTTACCTTCGCCACCACCCGCGAGCGGGTTCCGCCGGCGGGGGAGGAGACGGCCAGCCTTCGCCAGGATTTCCGCTTCCTCCTCCTCAACCGCCCCTGGCTGGTGATGTTCTTCGCCGCGATCTTCACCCTAATGAACGTAGGGGTCCGCAATGCCGCCGGCGTGTATTTTATGAAGTACTACATCGGTGACACCGGTGAGCGCGTATTTCTCTTCTTCGACCAGACCGCGCTCTTCATGACCTCCGGCATGCTGGCCATGATTCTGGGTGTGGCCTCCACCGGCTTTTTTACCAAGCGGTGGGGGAAGCGCGAGCTCTTGATTGTCCTGACGGCGATCAATGCGGCGGCGATGGGCGCAATCTTCTTTGTGCCTGCCGACAAGGTCTGGCTGATGTACGTCATCAACATCGTTGGAACCTTCCTGGTCGGGCCGACGCCGGCGCTGGTTTGGGCAATGTATTCGGATGTCGCCGACTACGGGGAGTGGCGGTTCCACCGACGCATGACGGGGCTGCTCTTCTCTGCCGCTCTCTTCGCACAAAAAGTCGGCAACGCATTCGGTGTGGCGATCGCAGGATGGGTGCTCGCTTACTGCAATTTTGTGCCAAACGCGGCCCAGTCCGAACGCTCGCTCCTCGGGATCCGCGTGGTGTTCTGCCTCGCCCCTTCCGTCTTAGCCTTCCTCAACGTGGTTGCGCTGCTCTTCTATTCGCTTCGGGACAGTGACGTCGCGCGAATTGAGCGGGAATTGGCTGAGCGTCGCGACAAGGGCTCGATCCAGCCCGCGGCTGCTCTCTAGTCCCTGGGGGGAAGCTGATCCGCCGGGTGTATGCTCCCGGCGGTTACACGCTCAGGGCCGTCGGGCAACGGTGCCGCCGGCGCGCAATTCACAGTCCAGCAAGATGTGCTGAACCGGATCGAAACGCTTCTGCAGGAGGTCGAGCAGGCGTTTGCCCCCCGTCACGCCAATGTGGCGGAACGGAATTTGGATGGTGGTCAGGGGAGGCAACTCGGCCGGCCCCTGGATGCCATCGAAGCCCGTGATTGAGACCTGCGCCGGCACCCGCACGCCACGCGCCTTCAAGAAGCGCATCAGGTCGTAGGCTTGGTGGTCTGCCGCGCAGACCCACGCGGTGACGCCGGCTTTGATTCGCTTGAGGACGTGCTCGTGGGCATCGGACACGCTGAGCGCGTGGCGGGGACCCGCGTTCACCACGTCCTCCGGATGGATCGGAAGGCCCAGCGCCGTGAGTCTCCCCACATAGGAGCAATAGCGCCGAAGGGCCCACGCTGCCTCCACTGGGTAGCGCCAGGTAAAAAAGCCGATGCGCTCATGGCCATGGCTGCGCAGGTGGTCCACCAGCTTGCTGATCCCGCGGTCATGGTCCACGTCCACAGAATTCAGAGAGAATTCGCCCTGCTGTTCGACGAGCGAAACACACGGATAGCGCAGCAGCAACTCCTCCACCACGGTGCGTGGGAAAGGGTAGATCAGCATCACCCCGTCCCAGTGACGGCGGCGTGAAAAGATGCGTTTGTAGGAAGGGCTGTCGAGGTGGTGGTCGCGCGGATGAACAAAATGCAGGTCGAGCCGCGCGTCGCTTGCACGTGCAAGTTCAGAGAGACCGTTGAGTAGTTCCTGCCCCGGGTTGCCATAGCCCGTGTGTTCGAAATTCGGCAGTTCCACGCATACAAAAACACCCATTTCGGTTTGCTGTCGAAGGGTGCCGGTACCCTCCGTGCGTTTCTCCAGGTGGGCGTAGCCGAGCTTGGCTGCCAGCGCAAAAACCTTGGCGCGGGTGCTTGGATTGATGCCCGGGTGGTTGGTGAAACAACGCGAGACGGTCGCACGCGAGAGCTTGAGCTGGTCCGCAATCAGCTGCTGGTTGACCTTCGACATGACGGCGGGGTATAGGGGTTGGGGCTTCTCAAACAATGCAACTCAATGCACGCAACTGGCGGGTTACAACCCTAAACGCCAAGGCGTAGGGGGGGAATTCCTAAGCGTTACATGATGCACTGGAGTGCAATCAAAAACCGCCTAACATCCTCCACCGCCGGACTCAGGAGCGTAATCTAGCGGGAGGGGGCCGGCCCCACGGTTTCACCGGGGCGCAACTCGCAGTCGAGAAAGATGTGCTGTACCGGGTCAAAGCGCTTCTGGAGCAGGTCGATCAGACGCCGCCCACCTGTCACGCCGATCTGGTGATACGGGATCTGGATTGTGCTCAATAGCGGGGAGCGGGCAGGCTGAGGGATTCCATCGAAGCCGGTGACGGAAACATCGGCGGGGACACGCACGCCGTGTTGGTGCAGATAGTGTAGGAGGTCGTACGCCTGGTGGTCGGCCGCGCAGATCCAGGCCGTCACGCCTTCGCGCGTCTGCTGCAAGGCACGGGCGTGGGACTCCTGCACCCCGAGCGGTTCGCGAGGCCCAGCGTTGATGATGTCCTCGTGCCGCAGGGGTAGGCCGAGGGCGGTCAAACGCTCCGCGTAGGCGCTGAAGCGTCGGAGAGACCAACTGGCCTCGACCGGATATCGCCACGTGAAGAAGCCGATCCGCTCGTGGCCCTGGCTCCGCAGGTGATCGACCAGCTTGGTGATGCCGCGATGGTGGTCCACGTCCACACAGTTAAGCGGAGTGTCCACGTATTGCTCCACTAATGACACGCAGGAGTAGCGCAGTTGCAGCTCCTCCACCACGGTACGCGGAAAGGGATAGATAAGGACCACTCCATCCCACTGCCGCCGGCGTGAGAAGATGCGCGCATAGGAGGGGTTTTCGAGATGGAGATCTCGTGGATTGACGAAATTCAAATCGAGCCGTGCATCAAAAACTCGGGACAACTCTGCCAGCCCGTTGAGGAGGGCCTGGCCCGGATGAGCATAGTCGCCAGGGGTAAAACTCGGGCTGTCAACGCAGACGAGGACGCCGATATCGATTTGGGCAGGCAGGCGCTCTCCGGATACTCCGGCCTTTTTCTCGAGATGATTGTAGCCCAGGCGCGCGGCCAAGGCGAAGACCTTCGCACGGGTGCTCGGGTTGATCCCCGGATGATTGGTGAAGCAGCGCGAGACGGTCGCCCGCGAGAGCTTCAGTTTATCGGCAAGGAGCTGCTGGTTGACTTTCACACCGGGCGGAGATGAAGCCCCGGGGGCCTAGTCGAGTAAATGCCATTTTGGGGCGAAAGCCGCACATGACACGTTTTCCAGCAGTGGTCATGAGGCGACGTTCTGCAGTTTTCGCAGTGATCCCTTCGGCCGGCTCTATTGCCGCGTCATGCTACGGTTCCTCGACGCTGTCACCTTACGGTCCAGCCGTCGGTTCCGAGGGTTTTGGGACGTTTCCGTTCTGCGTGCCCGAACGGGTGCTGTCTGTCCCTTCGCGGTGTGAGACTGGTCAATACTAGCCTGTCCCTTTCGAACAGACGTAGTCTGTCCCTGAGTGATTCGGTCCCTAAGGGATTCGCCCAGACGCCCGTCGCGGCGAGATTTGAGACGCAGCCTGTCCCTCTCCTAATGGTCCCTCTCCTAATGGAATTCATGGGATTCGAGACGGAGTCCGTCCCAATGGGATTTGGCTGAGCGAAACCCTGTGCCTAAACGTAGCCTGTCCCTGTGGGAACCCTGTGCTAAACATAGCCTGTCCCTGTGGGATTCCCGGTGAGATTTGAGACGCAGCCTGTCCCCAATCGGATTCCGCGGGAAAGTAGTCTGTCCCTCGCTAGAGAGGCGGAGACTGCAGAGTCAGAGGACCTGTCCCTTGTGCTGAGTTTGTCCGTTGTGTACCGGCGAGGGATCTGTCCGTGACAAATGGTTGTTTTGGGGGATTCCTAGCTGGGGGTGGACGGGGCTCAAGGGCAGGTGGACAGGGCTTGCCGGGCGGCGCTGGAGCGGGGCGCGCTCACTCGCGCTTATAAACGCGGACGTAGTCGACCTCCATCCGCTGGGGTAGCACGGTGCTGGCGTCGGGGTTGCCGGGCCAACGCCCGCCCACGGCCACATTGAGAAGGAGGTGGAAGCGCTGGTCGAAGGGGGCGGGATAGGGGGCGCCGTCGGTTTGCCACGCGGTTTGTGTCTGCACGTGCTTGCCGTCGACATACCACCGGAATTCGCGCTCCTCCCATTCGATCGCAAAGACATGGAAGTCGGTGGTGAAGTCGCCTTCCGGCAGGTCGTAAAAGGCGCCCGTGTGCTGGTGTTTCCCCGTCTCGGCGTTGGCGTAGTGGAGGTTCCCGTGGGTGCGTTTGGGTTCGTGGCCCAGGAGCTCCATGATGTCGATCTCCCCGCTGTGGGGCCAGCCGCCGTACACGCCGTCGGTCGGGAGCATCCAGATCGCCGGCCAGAGGCCCTGGGTTCGAGGCAGGCGAGCGCGGATCTCAAATCGGCCATACGTCCAGTCACCTTTTCCCAAGGTGCGCAGCCGTGCCGAGGTGTAGGCGCGGGTCCCTTCCGGGCCGGTGAACGTCTCGGCCCGCGCTTCGATCACGAGTTTGCCATCTTCGATGCGCGCGTTCTCGGGGCGGTCGGTGTAATACTGGAGCTCGTCGTTCCCGCCGCCCCACGCGTTGACCTCAAACCCCCATTTGGAGCGGTCGATCTCAGGGGCGTCGAACTCGTCGGACCAGATCAGTTTCCAAGCGGGAGCAGGTTGGGCGGAAGCCATGGAGAGGAGGATGAGGAGCAGGAGGGCGGGGTGGATATGACGCAGCGTCATGCTCCGCATCCAATGCAACAATCCTTCGCAATCAAGTGCACAATTATGCACGCCAACGGCCGTTGTGCGGCCGTGTATTCGTGTCTAGATACATGGGCCTGACTTGGAGAGCTGGCCTCTAATTACTTAAACCATTGATCAACAGAGCAAAGAGTATCAGCATTGGTTGGAAAAGGGCGGGGTGTGTGAAACCTTAAGGGTGATGACATCGACCGTTGGTGCATCGCAATTTTATGAAATTCCGAGTTGACGCAGCGTGAAATAGCGCACTTTTATGCAACTCGATGCTTCGCCGGCCGAGGACTTCCCCGTCTTGAGCTCCTCGTTTCGGGCCCCGTCCGTCGCCCGCATCGCGTTCGCACCCCGAACGTCCCCTGAGTCGTACCCCCTCCAACACCGCACCGTACCGGTTATGAATACCCGCACCCCTAGCAGGCGCGCACGTTCCGCCGCCCTGTTCATGGTCGGACTGACGCCTTCCCTGTTGCTCGCGCAGTCCCCGTCCGCCCCCACCCCCGCCGATCCTGCCACCGATCTCGATGAGGAGACGGTGCAGCTTTCGCCGTTCGAAGTTTCCTCCGATCGCGACCAAGGCTATCGGGCGACCAACTCCATCTCGGGCAGCCGCATCGATACCCCGATCAAGGATATTCCGATGCCGATCGAGGTCATCACCGGCCAGTTCGTGCGCGATGTTGGTGCCAATGATCTCCGCCAGAGTCTTCGCTACAGCGCGGGCATCATCCTGCAGTCGCAGAATGACCAGAGCGTGAACGCCTTTTTCGGCGCTGGCGGCGTCAACAACCCGGAGGGCGCCACCGCCAACCGCACCCAATCCACCATCAAGATCCGCGGCTATCTGACCGATGTCGTCCTGCGCGATGGCTACCGGCGCCAGAGTTCGACCGACAGCGTCAACGTCTCGCGCCTCGAGGTCATCCGCGGCCCCGCCGCCCTGCTCTACGGCATCGGCAACTTTGGCGGCATCGTGAATTATCTTCCGGATACACCGGAGCTGAAACCCCACACCTGGGGCAGCGTGGTTTACGGCAGCCATGACTTCATGCGCGCCACCGTCGACAACACCGGCCCCGTCGGCTCGAAGTGGGAGGCCGCCTACCGCATCAATGCCGCGGTGGAATCGACCGGAAACCACACCGAACTCTACGAACAGGATCACTGGTTCGTCGCCCCCGCCTTCAGCTTCAAGGTGGGCAAGACGAAGGTGCTGATCGACTACGAGCAGGGCCGGATGAAAGAGGACGCCATCAGCTTCCTCAGCGTGCGCGCCCGCAGCGATATCGACGGCACCGGCCAGGCCGACCGCCTCCAAAGCGCGGGTTTTGTCCACTTCGCCGGCAAGGATCCGCGCACCTTCCGCTGGTCCGGACCCGACACCTACCGCGACACCGATCAGTACAACTTCCGTATCCAAACCACCACGGAACTGGCGGAAAACCTGCACCTCCTCGCCGGGTTCAATACCTCCGAGGTCGAGTTTAACCAGCGCGACGTCAACGGCGCGATGCAGCAGAACGACGGCCCGGCCTGGGCCCGCGGCACGATCAACGTCGTCCCGCTCGACGTCGCCAATGGCTCCAACGAAGGCACCTTCACCCCGGGCCCGACCCCCAACACCACCTTCCGCTACACCTGGGCGGACAACTGGGAAAACAACAACCGCGACCAGTTCCGGGTAGAGCTCAACTACAAGTGGGACTGGTTCCAGGACGCGAACAAGTGGCTGCGCATCGACAACAGCTTCCTCATCGGCCGATCCCTGGAAAAAGCCTCGCGCAAGACATCCCTGATCCAGACCCCGCAGGGGCTTTTCAACTACAAGAACCCGGAGGACACATCCTACATCCGCTTCGGCAAACAGGGTGACAACACCACCGCCGATGTCGCCATGATCAAGTGGAACGATGTCTCCACCCACGGGTGGAACCGCGGCGACTACGGAGTCTATCAGGGCAAGTTCCTCGACGAGCGCCTCACCATCGTGGCCGGCATGCGCCGCGACAAAAACGACTACGACGTCGGCCAGACGACGCTCCATCCGACCGCCGCGTATTCGTACAGCCGCCGGCCGACCCAGAAGGATAACACCGAGCAGTACGGCGCGACCCTCGAGATCCTCCCACAGCTCAGCATCTACGCCCTCAAGTCCGGCGGCCTGCAGCCCAACTTTGACGGCCTGCGCGACGCCACCGGATCCCCGCTCGGGCCCGTCAACGCCAAGAGCAAGGAGATCGGCCTCAAGGTCGATTTCTTCGATGGCAAGGTCTCCGGCACGATCAGCAAATTCAGCATCGTCCGCACCGGCGTTCCGTTCGGGCAGTGGTGGATGCCGACGTTGAAGGGCAACTTCGACGAGAGCCGACCGATCGTTTACAACGTCAACAACTTCAGTCCTGCCTCCATCCCCGGCGGCAGCAACGGCGGCAACGGCGCGGCCGACGCCGCACTCGGCGAGTGGAATGCGGCGGTTGCGGCGGGCGCCATCTACCAGAAGGAAGTCGGCGGCACCAACAACTGGTACGTCAACGCCTCGAACAACGCGGGCGCTGCCTACCTGGACAAGGTCTTCCAGCTGACGAAGTCGACCAATCCGGGCTGGCCGGGCTGGCTCTACACCGAGGACGCCGAGACCAACAACGGCTTCAACGACCGCGGCGACGGCGGCGGCTGGCAGGCCTACGTCCAGCAGGAAGATGAGTCCAAGGGCTGGGATGCACAGCTGATGTTCACGCCCACGGCGAACCTGCAGTTCATCGCCACGTACGCCCACGTGAAGCGTACCATCACCAACCCGGGCAAGTTCATCAGTTACCCGCATCCCGAGAACCGCTGGGCGGTGTGGTACTTCCCGGACGGCAACTGGGGCCTGACCGGCTACACCCTCGACGAGGTGTATACAGATCCCAACGACACCTCGACCTGGACCGGCATCGGCTGGGGCGCAGGCCAGAGCCGCGACGACACCCCAAAACACGCCGTCACCGCCTGGGCCAACTACCGCTTCACCGAAGGCGCCCTGAAGGGTCTGTCCCTCGGCCTCGGCGGCCAGTGGGAGTCCGAACGCGAATACTTCTCCGGCATCACCGTTGCCGGTCAGAAGCAGAGCAACGGCAAGGGCGAGCTGATCGTCCTCAAACACAAGGAGCGGCTCAACCTCGACCTGATGGTCAAGTACGAGTTCAAGCTGCGCGAGTACAACACCTACGCCCAACTGAACGTGTACAATCTCCAGGACGACAAGGACCTCTACGGACTGATCTACGCCCCCGGCCGCACCATCCGCTTCGAGGTCGGACTGGACTTCTAGCCCGCATCCGGTTCCCAGGTGGTACACGAGCCGCGTTCTTCGGAACGCGGCTTTTTCTTTTCAGTGACGGCATGGATCCAGCTTTGGAGCGATCGCCAATCACTCCTCCATGTACGCCCGATTGCTCTCCCTGCACGCGAGCGCAGTGCTGCTCGCCGCGGCCTCGCTTTGCGCCGAAACCGTCCGCGTGGATCACCATCTGCGCTCGATTCCCGAGAACATGATCTTCGGCTATTTCTCCGCCGATACTCCGCCCGTGCTCCACATCAAGTCGGGGGAGGTGGTCAGGATCGACACCGTCAGCCTCGGTGGCATGCGGGACGAGAACCCCGAACAGTTTTTCATCGATCAGGGAATCCCGCTCGATTTGCCGGTCGTGCAGGAGTACATCGCGATCAAGAAGGCGGTGAAAAGCAGCGGAATTCGCGGCCACATGATGACCGGCCCGATCTACATCGAGGGGGCCGAGCCCGGCGACATGCTCGAGGTCCGGGTCCTCGATATCGCGTCGCGGACTCCGTACGGAATCAATTCGGGCCGTCCCGGTTCAGGCGGCATTCCCGACGCCGTGCCCCGTCCGTACCAAAAGGTGATCAAGTTCGACATGGACCGGAAGGTGGGGCTGTTCTCCGACAGCATTGAGGTGCCGCTGGTCCCCTTCCAGGGGGTGATGGGCGTGGCTCCGGTGAAGGAGCGCGGGAAGCTTTCCTCCTCCCCGCCGTATCCGGATATCGGAGGCAACTTTGACAACAAGCACCTGGGGAAGGGCGCCACCGTCTACCTGCCCGTCCAGGTGCCGGGTGCCCTCTTTCAGACAGGCGATCCACACGCCGCCCAGGGCAACGGGGAAATCAGCATCACCGCGATCGAGAGCGGCAACACCGTGGTGATGGAGTTTATCCTCCACAAAGGCACCAACCTCAAAATCTGCCGCGCCGAGACGCCCTCCCATTACATCACGATGGGACTGGACGTGGAGCTGAACATGGCGATGCGCATGGCGATCATGGAGACGCTCGACTTTCTCCGCGAAAAGAAAGGGCTGGATTTCTTCGACGCTCTGGCCCTCAGCAGCGTGGCCGTCGATTTCGAGGTCACGCAGGTGGTCGACGGCACCAAGGGCATCCACGGCATGATTGCCAAATCTCTCTTCGTGAAGGGACAGGAAGCGTATTGGTACACTCCCGACACCGCGGCGCTTTACGCCGGCCTGGCGGACGGGACAGCTCCTGTCCTGGCTGCAGGCACGGATGTCGCCGCGTCGACGCGCTCCTCGGCGGACTGATCCCGTGCGCCCCTCCGCGCTCGTTCTGACCGCCACCGTCGTCGTGGCCGGCGTGGCCCTGGCCATCTGGGCTCCGTGGACCTCCTCAACCCCGGCACCCGCCGCCGCCACGCCGCCGGGTGCGCCCCGGGCGGCGCCCGCGCTGCGCGTCTCTACGGTCGAGTTGGTCCCGCAGCGGCTGGCCGAAACCATCACCGCAACCGGGACCCTGCGCGCGGACGAATCGGTCGAGCTGCAGCCAGAAATCAACGGCAAGGTGGTGCTCGCGGCCTTCGGCGAGGGAACCCGCGTCTTCCGCGGAGACCTGTTGGTGAAGCTAAACGACTCCGACCTGCGAGCCCAACTTACCCGCGCCACCTATCGACGTGAGCTCGCCGTCCTGAAGGAACGTCGCCTGGCCCAGTTGCTCGAGTCCGGCAGCGTCCGCCAGGACGAGTACGACGCCGCGGTCAGCGACCTTAATGTCCAGCGCGCCGAGGTCGCGTTGGTCGAGGCGATGATCGCCAAGACCGAAATCCGCGCCCCGTTCGACGGGGTGGTGGGCCTGCGTTTTGTCAGCGAAGGAACTTTTGTCACGCCCACCACAAAGATCGCGACGCTGCAAAAGCTCGATCGGGTGAAGGTGGATTTTGCCGTACCCGAGCGCTACGCCACCCGCGTGCGGGTGGGAGGCCGTGCGCGCTTTAGCGTGGCCGGGATCGACCAGCGTTTTGAAGGCGAGATCTACGCGATCGATCCCCGGGTGGATCCCGCCACCCGCACGCTCCTGCTGCGCGCCGTATCCGAAAACAAGGAGGGACGGCTGGTGCCTGGTACCTTTGCAGGGGTGGAGTTTACCCTCACGGAAGTGGAGGGCGCGATTCTCGTGCCGTCCATTGCCATCATCCCCGGCGTCAGTGAGCGCTATGTTTTTGTCGCGGAGAATGGCAAGGCGGTGCGTCGGACGATCGAGGTGGGAAACCGGACCGAGACGGCGGTGCATGTCCTCTCCGGCGTCAGCGCCGGCGAGCGTGTCATTACGTCAGGGATACAACAGCTGCGCAACGGCCTCGCGGTGGCGACCAGTCCGGACCCCGTTGCCACAACGCGAAACCTGGCCGGCGCGTCCGCCCCGAGCAGCGCAGCAATGGGGACACCCTGACGATGGACCTGGGAGAACTCAGCATCCGCCGCCCGGTCCTGACCATCGTCATCTCCGTCCTGATCCTGGTGGTCGGGGTGATCAGTTACGCGTCATTGGGCGTCCGTGAATACCCGGCGGTGGATCCGCCGACCCTGACCATCACTACGAGCTACCCTGGCGCGGCCGCCGAAGTGATGGAGGCTCAGATCACCGAGCCCCTGGAGGAAGCGGTGAATTCGGTGGCGGGGATTCGTACCCTGACCTCGACCAGCCGCGAGGGCACGAGCCAGATCACGGCGGAATTCACCCTCAGCACCGACCTCGACACCGCGGCCAGCGATGTGCGCGACCAGATTTCCCGCGCGGTGCGGAACCTCCCGCCGGATTGCAATCCGCCCATTCTCATCAAATCCAACGCCGACTCGAATCCGATTTTCGGGCTGGCCCTGAGCAGCGACACGCGCTCGCAGCTGGAACTTTCTGCCTATGCCGACACCCTGAAGGAGCGCCTGCAGACCGTTCCAGGGATCGCGGCGGTCGACCAGCCAGCCGAGAAACGTTACTCCATGCGGCTGTGGATGGACCCTGAAAAGCTGGCGGCCTACGGGCTGACACCGATGGATGTCCGACAGGCGCTGGCACGGGAGAACGTCGAACTCCCCTCCGGCCGCATCGAAGGTCTGAATACGGAGCTTCCGGTCAAGACCCTCTCACGACTCAACACGGCGGAGCAATTCAACGCCCTGGTGATCAAGCGCGGCGAGGACCGGGTGGTGCGGTTTCGCGACGTGGGTTACGCCGAGCTTGGCCCGCAGAACGAGCGTTCCGCCCTCAAGATAGGCCCGGCCGCCATCGCCGGGCTCTATTTCCGCCCCCAGCCCGGCGCCAACCAGATCGAGATCGTCGACGAATTGATGGGCCGCCTCGACCAGGTGCGGCGGGAACTTCCGGCGGACATCTCCCTCGATGTCGCGTACGACAATACGCAATACGTGCGCCAGTCGATTCACGAGGTGCAGGAGACGGTCCTGGTGGCCTTCGGACTGGTGGTGCTGGTGGTATTCGCCTTTTTCCGGGAGTGGCGGACCACGCTGATCCCCGTCCTCGCCATTCCGGTGTCGATCATCGGTGCGTTTGCCATCATGCGCGCCGCCGGATTTTCCATCAACACCCTCACGCTGCTGGGCATCGTGCTCGCGATCGGGCTGGTGGTGGATGATGCCATCGTCGTCCTGGAGAACATCTACGCGAAGATCGAGGCGGGGGTTGAACCGTGGCGAGCCGGCGTGGAGGGGACCCGTGAGATCCTCACCGCGGTGGTGTCGACCACCATCACGCTGGCGGTGGTTTTCCTTCCCCTCTTGTTCATGGGTGGCCTCTCAGGGCGGCTATTTCGCGAATTTGGCGTCACCATCGCCGGAGCCGTCCTGGTCTCCGCCCTGGTGGCGCTGACTCTGACACCGATGATGAGCGCGCGTTTGCTGCGCGCTCACGCGGCGGGCCACGAGCGCGGGTGGCTCTTTAGGAAGACGGAGCCGTTTTTTGTCGGGTTGGAGCGGGCCTATGCCAGGTGCGTGGACGTGGCGCTTCGCTGGCGCTGGGTTGCCCCGCTATTTCTGATCGGTGCCGGCGTGATCTCTTACCAGGTGCTCAATCGGCTGCCGCGCGAGCTTGCGCCGCTCGAGGACCGCGGTCGGGTCTGGGTCCGAGCCAACGCGCCGGAAGGGGTCAGCTACGATTACATGCAGACCTTCATGGATGATCTCGCCGGGGCGGTGGCGGAGAGGACCCCGGAAGCGCACATGATGATGACGCAGGTGCCGGGCTTTGGCGGCGGGCCGGGCGCGCAAGGCATCGTCAACAGCGGCTTTGTCCGCGTGTTTCTCAAGGGAAAGGCGGAGCGCGTGCGTTCCCAGCAGGAAATTGCCGACGACCTCCAAACCCTGGCCCGCGAATTCACCGGCGCCCGGGTGAATGTCACGCAGGAGGCGAGCATTGGGGAACGCCGCGCCGCGTCCGGCGGAGTTCAGTTTGTCATCCAGGCTCCCACGCTCCAGGCCCTGGAGGAAACGCTGCCCGCGTTCCTGGAAGAGGCGCGGAAGAGTCCGGCGTTTGCCTTCGTCGACAGTGATCTCAAGTTCAACAAGCCCGAGGTGCAGCTCCACATCGACCGCGACAAGGCGCAGGCTCTCGGGGTGTCCGCGCAGGATGTGGCTCTGACACTGCAGGCATCGCTGAGCGGCCAGCGTTTCGGCTACTTTATTCTCAATGGGAAGCAGTATGAGGTCATCGGGCAGATGACCCGCGATTACCGTTCACGTCCCGATGACCTCGGTAATCTGGTGGTGCGCTCCACCGGCGGGGAGGTGGTGCGGCTGGATAATCTCGTCCGGTTCACCGAGCAGAGCGCGCCGCCCGAGTTGTATCGTTACAATCGGTACGTCTCGGCCACGATTGGCGGAACCCTGGCCCGCGGCAGGACGATTGGCGAGGGTATCACCGCGATGGAGGCGGCCGCGGCCGCGACGCTGGATGAACGCTTCAGTACGAGCCTGACGGGGGCTGCTCGCGATTTTGTCGAGAGTTCCTCCTCACTCGGCTGGGTGTTCGCCCTCGCGCTGTTGTTGATCTACCTGGTCTTGGCGGCGCAGTTCGAGAGCTTCCGCGATCCGTTCACCATCCTGCTCACCGTACCCCTTGCCCTCGCCGGGGCGCTGCCCGCGTTGCTGCTCTTTGACCAAACGCTCAACATCTTCTCCCAGATCGGGCTGATCATGTTGATCGGTCTGGTGACGAAAAACGGAATCCTGATTGTCGAGTTCGCCAATCAGCGCCGGGAAGCGGGAGCGCCCAACGCCCTCGAGGCGGTGCGGGAGGCCGCGGTGGCCCGCCTCCGCCCCATTCTGATGACGAGCCTGGCCACTATTCTCGGGATTGTGCCGATTGCCCTCGCCCTGGGGGCCGGTGCCGAAAGCCGGGTTTCCATGGGCATCGCGGTGATTGGAGGGTTGGTGGTCGGCAGCGTGATGACACTCTTCGTGATTCCCGCGGTGTACGTGCTGGTCGCTGCGCGGGGACGCGTGTCGGCTCCTCGCAGCGGGATCGAGACAGCACGCCGGGAGGACGCGCAGGTGGCGACCGTATCCACCTGACGCCGCTGAACGGTGGATTTTGCCGCGCGTCCTGCTGGTGCAATCCGCCGCCCGTGCGCCAGTTGCGTGCGAGGGAGGGCTGTTCAACCGCTGATTCCATGCATTCGCCGCATTCACCCACCTGCTGGGGTGGCTGCGAATAACTCATGGCCCACGCTGGCATATCCGATGCTCAACTACGAGTATGCCAATCGCTCACCCGTCCATCCGGAGCTTCGCGTGGCGCGCCTGTCTTCTGGCAGGTGCGCTGATCGGATCGATTCCCGTCCAGGCCCGCACTGAAGCGACCGCTGCAGCGGTCGGGGTTATCCGCAGTGTGGCCTGGTCTCCCGGAGATGCGCAGCGCAGCGGTGCCTGCGAATTTGAGATCTTCATCAAGGTGGCTCAACTGCAGCAGCAGGCACCGACTGTCGGCCTGGTCGGGGTGGGCAACCACAACGGGAGGCTTTCCCAGGAGGCTGAGCGCGCCCTTGATCATGTGATCCTGCTCGGTGTGCCCGTGGTCAAGGTGGCCAAGGCGGGCGGTTCCGTCGCCGCCACCGCGGACGCGTTGTACATCGACGCGGGCGGCTTGTCCGAGGCTCGCGCGCAGGAGATACTTTTGTCGTGTCTGAATCGATACGGAGCCCCTCCCGCGGCGGCTGACCCGGCCCAGCCGACCGAGGGTGAACGCGCCGCGATCCGCCGTCATTTGGAGCGGTACCGCCAGGCCTTTGGGGCCGCGCAGGGCCAGACTTTTGCGTCCGTGCAGTAAAAAGGCCCCGCCGGTCAGGCGGGGCCGTAATCAACACACTATTCCAACGGTGAGTGAGCTCAGGTGCCGTTCGAGGTGTTCGAGGCGGCGTTGAGGGCGGCGCGGAGTTCCTCGCGGAGGGGCTCCGGCTGCTTGTCGAGCTGCGCGCGCACCACCTGCATCACGCGATCGTGGCGGGCGGCGTTCTGGGCGAGCGAGAAGCGGGCGCTGCTGCTGAGGTTGCGCTCACCCGAGCCGAAGGCGTTGAGGACGGCGAGCACATGGCGGTCATCGCCCGAGGCGAGGAAAGCGCCCCAGTGCAGGTTCATCGAGGATTCCGACAGCACGGCGGTTTCGGCCACGGGGGTAGCGCCGCGCTCGAGGAGCCCGGCGATTTCCTGGCGCACCTCGTTGGTGCTGCGCTGGGACATATCCCGGAGAAGGGCGGCACCACGGGGGCTGCCGGCCTGCCAGGCGGCGGCGGCGAGGACGCGGCGATCTGCCTCGGGCAGGGACGCGGTCTCGCGCAGCCAATAATTCACCTTCTGGGGGTTCTGCTCAAAAACCGCCGCGAAGAAACCGATGTTGGTGGCGACGTTCTTTTCGGCAGACAGCTCGCCGGTGCGGCTCAGGCTGTGAACCGCGGTCAGAAGGTCGTCCGCGCGGGGGTTCTGATAATAGTTTTGGATCCAGCGCTCGGAGGAGGAGGCGCGGGAGGCGACCGACACGTCGGCCGCCTGAGTGACAGTCGCGAGCGCGGTTGCGCTCAGAACACAGATCAGGGCAGGGATTTTCATGGAGTTTGAGTGATTGGACTTTTTGCGGCCGGCTTTGGGGTTTGGCCGCAGAAAGGACTCTTATCCATCGCGCCCGCAGCGTAAAGATCGGGACGGCTGAAATGATTTCATCACTTTCGCGAAAAGGATGAATGGGCGGGCGCGCGTGCTTCGCGCGCGCGAATGACGAATCCCGAAGCGCGAATGACGCATGGCACCAGACGCATGGGAATGACCAATGACCAATCACCAATGACCAATGACCAATGACCGATAATGTCACAGCTCGTGTGGATCACCCCTTTGGTTAAGGGGGATACGGTCGGTTGTAGTTCGCCAAGCGGGCAGTTTTTCCGGTCTCAGGTTCCCCGGTCCGCCTCCATTCGTCATTCGAAAATTCGTCCTTCGTCATTCCGCTGCCGCCTTGGGCGGCAGCGGTCACTCTTTTTCCCACCAGAAGACCATCGAGACGTCTTTGCCGTCGGGGCGCTTGCGAGGTGGAGTGGCGAGACCGAGGCGGCCGGAGGCGGTGAAGGTGAAATAGCGCTTGGCCACCTGCCCGACTTGGGCGGGGTTTATATTGCCCTCCTGGATATGGAGCACGCAGCCCTCGGCAGGGCGCAGCTCCCAGCGACCGAAGTAGCTCGAGAAACCTTCGGCTGAGCCGGCGGCGAGGCCGCTCCGGTCGAGGGTCATGATCTGTACGGACAGGCGCCCTTCCGGGCTGTACACGAGCTGACCACTGGAAGGACCGCGGCTGGAGGGCGTCTCTACGCCGGTATCAGGATCGCGCTCGGTGATATCCACCAGCTTCCAGGTGCCCATAAAACGTGCGGCCGTGGAGCCGCCCAGAGGCGGGGTGGTCGGGGGCGCCCGGCGATGATGCGTCGCCTGCTCGTAGGCATACGCGTATGCAACAATGCGGGCGTCCTCCCAGGCGCGCCCAAGGATCTGGAGACCGACCGGCAGCCCTTCGATCATGCCACTCGGGACGGAGAGCGCCGGCCATTGCAGGGAACTGCCGACGTAGGTGAGGCTGCTGCCAAGGGCGGTCGGACGAGCGTTCGGCGCCGGCCGCGGATCCGCCGTCAGCTGCGTATTGCGATCGCCATTACGCGCAGGAAGCTGGGCCCAGGTGGGAAAAACCAGGGCGTCGATCCGCTGTGCGTCCATTGCCGCTGTAAAAAGGTCACGGTAGCGCTGCTCGTTGCGAGCACCCTCGAGCGTTGCCTGATCCTCCTCGGGAGGGAGCGCTCGGGCAGCATCTTCGAAGCCCGTCTGGTGGAGGGGATGAAGCAGGCGGGATTCCGCGATTGCCTGGACGGATGGATACGGCACGCCGGGGTGAGCCGCGATCCACGCCGTGAGGTCTGCCTTGAAGCGGGAAGGGGTCTGCGGCGGCCTGGGAATGGTCTCGAAATCCGGGATGAACAGCGGATCGATAATCTCCGCCCCTGCCGCCTTCAGCTCAGCCAGGGTCTTTTCAAAGTGGGCGATGATGCGCGGGTCGGTCACGGCCGGGGTGAACACTTGCCGAAGTACACCGAGGCGAGCACCGCGCAAGGCTCCGGGGTGGAGTGTGCCGGAATAGGATGCAGCAAGGTGGGAAGCAGCCCGTTTTGTAGCCGGATCCGGGTCATCCGGGTCAGAGCCGGCGATCACGTCCAGCAGGATGGCCATGTCCATGACTGACCGGGCCATTGGGCCGGCAGTGTCGCGCACGGTGTTTAAAGGCACCACGCCGGTGCGCGAGACCAGTCCGACCGTCGGCCGCAGTCCTGCCAGGGCGGTGTGGGCGGCAGGCATCCGCACACTGCCTCCGGTGTCAGTGCCGATTCCCACCAGCCCGAAGGAAGCGGCAATCGCGGCACCGGTGCCGCCGCTCGAGCCGCCCGTGGCACGGGTGAGATCGTAGGGATTGCGCGCAAAACCGGAGAGGACGGAGTTGATGTTGTCGCCGCCCCCGCGGGCGAACTCGGAAAGGGAGGCCTTGGCAAGGACGATGCCGCCGGCCGCCTTGATGCGGGCAACCACGGGTGCGTCGGTGGAAGGCAGATACGTCTTCCAGCCCTGAAAACCGGAGGTCATCGGCATACCGACGGCATCCAGATTGTCCTTCACCACCACGGGGATCCCGTGGAGCGGGCCGCGGAGTTTTCCAGTCGATTTCAAGCTCGCGTCCAGCGCATCGGCCTCGGCCAGGGCGTGAGGGTTGACCGTGATGATCGCGTTCAGGAACGGCCCTTGCTGGTCATATGCGGCGATGCGATCGAGATGTGCCTGCACCACCTCCCTCGCAGTTGCACTGCCTCCCAGATAGGCGGCATGCACCTCTGCAATGGTGGTTTCTTCGATCGGGAAGGCGGATACGGACGAGGGTGCGACCCCGAAGCTTATCAGGAGCGCCAGGCGGAGAAGTTGGAGGGTCGAGCGGAGCCAGGAGATCATGGAAGAAGGGGAGTGTGGCGGTTTAGGGGAGTCGGCGCGCCCGCGCGGCATGATCCTCTTCGAGGAAATCCCCCCGATGGCCGGCGCGGACAGAGGGCGAGCGATGTCTGCTGACATCGCCTCAAAATCAGTAGTTGAGTGTTTCGCCGGCCAGGGCCGGGGTGTTGACGGGCAGGCGTAGGGCGCGAGTCGCTTGCTCGTACGCATAACCGAGCGCGAGGAGCCGCGGTTCGCTATAGGCTGTGCCAAAAAATGAGATACCCACGGGCAGGCCGTTACTGGTGAACCCTGCCGGCACAATCAGATCCGGAAAGCCGGTGAGGTTGGCGAAGTTGGTGGGTGACAGCCGCTCCGGGGAGCCTGGCGGGGCCGGGTCCTCTCCGATTCGGGACGGCCGCCGCGGGCTGGTGGGATAGACGATCGCGTCCAGCTTATCCTTCGCAAACACCGCCTCGATCAACGCCCGCACGAATGCGAGGCCCTCGTCCCGGTGCGCAAGATAGGTGGCGTCGTCGAGGGTCGAGGCACGGGCCTCGAGGCGGTAGAGGGCGAGTCTTCCGGGATTGGGCCAATAGCCTTCCGGTGAAACCGAGGAGATCCGCTCAGAGAGGGCCAACAGGTCCGCGTGGGTCTTGGGCAGGCCGGGGCCGGGCAGCGTCGCGAGATAATCCTGAACCTGCCACTTGAACTCCGGGCGCCGAACCGCGTTGTAGAGTTCTGAACGCATGGCGTGCAGGATCGGTGGATACTTCACGTCCACCAGCACCGCCCCCTGTGCCTTGAGGGTGGAGAGGGCCGACTCAATCACAGTGTCGACCTCAGGATCCTGACCGAAAAAATCGCGGGCGACGCCGATCCGTGCGCCTTTCAACGCGTTTCGGTCCAGAACCGTGGTGTAGTCCGGGACGGTCCGGCCCTCGCTGGCGGCGGTGACGCTGTCGCGCGGATCGGTTCCGACCGTGACATTCAATGAGACGGCGATGTCGTACACCGAGCGCGCCATGGGACCACCGGTGTCGAAACTCAGCGAGAGCGGCACGATTCCGGCACGAGAAAGCAGGCCGAGGGTCGGTTTGAGTCCGACGATCCCGTTGCTGGTCGAAGGCCCGCGGATGGACCCGCCTGTATCCGAACCGTAACCCAGAGGCGCATAATTGGCCGCGACCGCCACGCCCGTGCCGCCGGAGGAGCCCGAGGGCGTGCGGTCGAGCGCGTGGGGATTGTGGGACTGGCCGCCCAGGGAGCTCATCGCCCCGCCGGAGGCGAACTCGCTGGTGTTCACCTTGGCGAGGATGATGGCGCCGGCGGAGCGCAACCGGGCCACGAGGGTGGCGTCGGTCGGCGGGACGGAGTCCTTCAGCCCGTAGAAACCGGCGGTGGTGGGCAGATCATGGGTGTCGTAGTTGTCCTTCAATACAACAGGGATACCGTGGAGAGGCGACCGCGGGCCCTTGGTCTTGCGCTCGATGTCGAGAGCTCGCGCTTCCTCCAGGGCCCGCGGGTTGAGGGTGATCACAGCGTTCAGGTCCGGCTCGTACCGATCGACCCGGGCGAGGTAGAGCTTCAGCAGCGATTCCGAGGTGACGGTGCCCGACGCCATCGCGGCCTGCAGGTCTGCCACGGTGGCATGTGAAAGGGTGAGTTCGCCAGCGCGCACCACAGGAGTGGCGGCGAGCAGTAAGAGAAGGAGACGGGAGAGTTGCATGAAGGGTGCTGGAGAGAGCGGGCTGCGGGCGGGGCTCGCCGCGCGCGTGAGGGAGGGATGTCGCAAGACGGTGCGGAGAGCTGCGAGGGCAGCGGCGCGTTGAGCGGAGGGTGAGATCGAGCCCGCGCGAGCGCTTCACCGCCCGCGCGGGCGAACAACCAACACTCTCGAACCTACGTCCGAGAAATCAGAGAGGAGGCCGCTGCCAGCCTCCGCTTTTGGCCTCAAGGAAACTCGCTACCGCGAGCGTGATATCCTCGCGCCAGGGCGCGGCGACCACCTGGACGCCGATGGGGAGCTTGCCGTCGGAGGAGGTGCCGCAGCGAACCACCGTGACAGGCCAGCCCGTCGTATTGAACACGCCGGTGTAGCTCCAACCCATGCCGCCTCCGCCGGGCGGAGTGCTGCCGGGCGGGCGGTCGATCGGTTCAGCCGGCTTGCCGGAGACCGGGCAGATCAGGACGTCGTAGTCCTTGAACCACTCGAGCATGCGGCTCTTGGCGAGGTCGGCCTGCTCCCAGGCTTCCACCAGCTCGGAGGTGCTGATGGGTGTCATCGTTTTCATGCGTTCCGCGACGGACGGCGCGAAGTTCTTCGTGCCCCAGCGATCGGCCAGGCGTTTGAAGAACTGCCAGGCATCGCCGCTGGTGATCTTCCGGCGCGAGGCATATAGGTCGGCAAGGATTTCCTTGGGCAGGTCTTCCTTGATGCCGGCGACGCTGCCTTCAAGCCAGCGGACACTTTGTTTGACTGTGTTCTTGGTGTCTTCGTCGGTCTCCGTGACTCCGTTGTCGGCAAAGAAGGCCACGCGTAGTTTTTTCAGGTCGACGGCCCCGGGATCCGCCCAAGGCACGGGTGCGCAGGAGGCGTCGCGGAAGTCGGGACCGCTGATCAACGGTGTGATGAGGCTGATGTCCTCCACCCGGCGTGCCATCGGCCCGAGTTGCTGCCAGAGGTCGTAGATGCCGCCGTAGTCGACGATGTGGCCAGTGCGGGGCACCCGGACACTGGTGGGTTTGATACCGGCAATGCCATTGTTGTGGGCCGGGCCGCGAATGGAACCGCCCCAGTCGGAGCCGATGTCGAACGCAGCCAATCCCGCCGCGACCGCTGCTCCCGCCCCGCCGGACGAACCGCTGGTGGAGCGGGTCAGGTCGTAGGGGTTGTGGGAGGAACCGTAGAGCAGGTTGCTGGAGGTCGAGATGCCGCCCAGGCCGCCCAAGGTGAATTCCGGCGTATTGGTTTTGCCCAGCAGGATGGCACCGGCCTTGCGGAGGCGCGCGACCACGGTGGCGTCCTTTTGCGGGATGTATTGCTGGCGACCATACGTGCCGCCCGTCGTGATCACGCCTTCGGTGTCGATCGAGTCCTTGATCGTCATCGGGACACCGTGCAGGGCGCCTCGGCTTTCACCCTTGGCGAGGGCCTGATCGGCCGCTTTCGCCTCCGCCAGGGCGCGCTCATAGCTGTTCATCACCACGGCGTTGAGGCGATCGTTGACCGCCTCCTGCCGTCGGATGTAGGCCTGCACGGCTTCGGTGGCTGAGATCTTCTTCTCGCGGATCAGCTGCGCCAGCTTGGTGGCCGACATGTAGAGCACGTCGTCCGTCGCGTCGGTTGAGGTGGCCGGGGTGGCAGCCCGGGCCGACGGGGCCAGCAGGGTGGGCAGGACGCTGGCGGCGGAGAAGAGCCCCGCAGCGCGGAGAAAGTCCCGGCGATGGGCAGCCTGTGTGAGTTGGAAGAGTTTCATGGTCGTTTTCACGGCGGCAGGCTCAGATCGGGGGCATCTGCCAGCCGCCAGTGCGGCTCTCGATGTAGGCCATGGCGGCGATGACGATGTCGTCGCGCCAGGGCTGCGCCACCACCTGGATGCCGAGAGGGAGGGGCTTGGTCTCGGACGTGCCGCAGCGCACCACCCCGGCGGGCCATCCCGTCGTGTTGTATTGGCTGGTGTACGACGCGCCGGTCCAGTTGCGGGGACGCTCGTAATCCAGCGGGATGGGCGCCTGGTTGCTGGCCGGACAGATGATGAGGTCGTAGGACTCGAGCCAGGCGAGCTGCTCGCTCTTGATCGCGTCCATCTCCTCGCAGAGTTTCGTGAACTCAGCCGCGGGGAGGACGTCGCCGTCCATGCGGAGCCCCGGCGACGCCTGGGTGGTGCCATGCTTCTTGAGCAGGCGCCGGATGTGCTCTCGGCCATCGGCTCCATTGAACTTGGTGCGGATCTCCGCGAGTTCCTTCATCTTGGGCGGCCGGTCTTCCGTGATCTTGCAGCCGAGCTCGCTGAAGTAGGCCACGCATTGTTTCACCGTCTGCTGCAGTTCGGGGGTGGGGTCGACCTGGCCGTTTGTGGTGTAGAAGGCGATGCGGAGGGACTTGAGATCGACGGCCGCCGGGTCGCCGAGCGGCACCGGAGCCATGGCGGCGTCCCAGTCATCCGGGCCGGACAGGATCGGCATGAGCAGCGCGATATCTTCGACGCGGCGTGCGAGCGGACCCGTCTCCTGGAAGGAGTCAAACGCGCCGCCGTAACCCACGATGTGACCGGTGCGAGGAACACGTCCGAGGGTCGGCTTGATGCCGGCGATTCCGTTGGCGAAGGCCGGACCACGGATGGAACCGCCGTAATCGGACCCGATGTCAAAGGAGGCGCCGCCGCAGGCCACGATGGCTCCGGCTCCACCGGAGGAGCCGCTGGGCTGGTAATCGGGGTGGTAGGGATTGCGGGTCACGCCGTAAATCAGGTTGACCGTGCCCTTGCCGCCGCCGCCGAGGGTAAACTCGGGCGTATTCGATTTCCCGAGCAGGATGGCACCCGCGGCGCGGGCGCGGGCAACCACGGTGGCATCCCTGCCGGGAACGTGGTCCTTCCAACCGAGCGTGCCGCCGGTGGTGAGGACGCCCGCGGTGTCGAAGGAGTCCTTGATCGTCATCGGCACGCCGTGCAGCGCGCCCTTGAGTTTGCCCTTGGCGAGGAGGGTATCGGCCTCGGCTGCCTCGGCGAGGGCGCGTTCATAACACTTCGCGACCACGGCGTTGATCTTGCTGTTCACCGCCTCGATCCGGGCGATGTGCAGTTTCACCGCCTCGGTGGCGGAGATCTTTTTGGTCCGGATCAACTCAGCCAGTTTGGTGGCGGACATGGACAGGGGATCCGTGGCGGTGTCCTTGGACGACAAAAAGCCGCCGGAGAGTTCGGCGGCTTGAAGACGCGTCAGCATCGAAGTGGCGACGATGGCGGCGGTGCCGGCCCCGGCGACGCGAAGGAAATCGCGGCGGGAGGAGGCGACACGGGGGAGG
This sequence comes from Verrucomicrobiota bacterium, assembly GCA_023428905.1. GTDB lineage: Bacteria > Verrucomicrobiota > Verrucomicrobiia > Opitutales > Opitutaceae > EW11. Next base: position 16,881 of record JAEYWP010000008.1, on the reverse strand, counting down.
TGTGGTGGACGCAGGTGCATGGGCGACAGGAGAGGATCAGGTGGTGAAGGAGGCCGGGAGCGCGGGGCGGGGAATACGTCTCCTCATGACGCGTAGCTGCCCGCGCGCTCCCGGTAAGAAGTTCAAAGGATGGGTTTTCGGGAGGATCGGGGGGCGTCAGATCGCAGGCTTCTGCCAGCCCCCGGTCCGGCTTTCGATGTGCTCACAGGCGGCGAGGACCACGTCGTCGCGCCAGGGCTGGCCGGTCACCATGATGCCGAGAGGAAGTTTCTCGGGACTGGTGCCGGCCCGCACGACCGCGCTCGGGTAGCCGGTGGTGTTGAACATGCCGGTGTAGCTGGTGCCCGGCTTCCATGCCTGGACACCCAGGTTGATCGGCTGGGCGGGCTTTCCGGCGGCGGGGCAAAGCACGACGTCGTATTTCCGGATCCACTGGAGGAAACGGACCTTGTTGGCGTCCTGCTTTTCCCAGAGTTCAACCAGCTCGGCGGTCGTGGTTGTGCCGCTTTCGTAGCGCGCCACCACGGTGGGTGAGACGGCCTTGGATCCCCATTTCTCGGCCAGGCGCTTCAGGTAGGCCCAGCCGTCGGCGCTCATCAGTTTGAAGCGGATATCCTCCAATTCCATGATGATGTCCTTTGGGCAGTCCTCCGTCACAGTGGCGCCGGCATCGGCGAAAAACTTCGCGCAGGCCCGCACCATGTCTTCGGTTTCGGGGGTGGTTTCGGCCACGCCGTTGGTGGTGAAGAACGCGACCCGCAGCTTCGAGATGTCGGTCTCTGCCGGATCCCTCCAGGGCACTGGGCACATCGCGCAGTCAGACGCGTCCGGCCCCGAGATGATCGGCATGATCAGCGTCAGATCCTCCACCCGCCGGGTCATTGGTCCGATCTCCTGCCAGCTGTCCAGGTAACCGCCGTAGCCCACGATATGGCCCGTCCGCGGCACCCGCCCGTAGGTCGGCTTGATGCCGGCGATGCCGTTGTTGTGGGCCGGTCCCCGGATGGAGCCACCCCAGTCCGTGCCGATGTCGAAAGGAGCGCCGCCCGCGGCGACAATGGCTCCGGCGCCACCGGAAGAGCCGGCGGTGGAGCGGGTGGTGTCATACGGATTTCGGGAAATGCCGTAGATGATGTTGGCCGTGGTACCCACGCCGGGGATGCCGCCGCCGGCGAGGGTCCACTCTGGTGTATTCGTTTTGCCCAACAGAATTGCTCCGGCCGCGCGCAGGCGGGCGACCACGGTGGCGTCCTTCTCCGGCACGTAGTGCATGCGACCGACGGTGCCGGCGGTGGAAACCACACCCGCGGTATCCAGGGAGTCCTTGATCGTCATCGGCACGCCGTGCAGGCCGCCCCGCAACTGGCCTTTCGCGAGGGCTGCGTCCGCCTCCGCCGCCTCCTTCAGGGCGCGCTCGCGGCAAAACTGCACCACCGCGTTCAGCTGGGGATTCACCGCATCAATCCGGGCGTAATAGGCCTTCACCGCTTCGACCGCCGAGACCTTCTTGTCCCGGATCAGCCCGGCCAGCTTGGTGGCGGACATGAAGACGATGTCGTCCGACTTGTCCTTGGATTTGAGATACGTGGCGGCGGGTTTCTGGGCGGAGGCGCTGGAGAGGCCCAACTGGGAAAGGAAGGCGGCGGAGCCGGCCAGTCTGGCCTGGCGGAGAAACGACCGGCGGGGGTGCGGAATGAGGGGGAGGGATGACGTGGCCATGGGAAGTCGGTTGTGTCAGTGCGTATCGAATACGGCTTGGTACAGCCGGAGCTTCTCCTTGATGGCGGAGAGCTCGGCAGGGGTCGGCTTGAGCGGATCCTTCGCCGGAGGGAGCGCGCCGAACTTGAGCAGACACGCCATCAGCAGGATCCGCGCCTTGGTTGCGGTCGCATTGGTGGATTCAATACGAAGATTGTCCGCATTCGCGGCCATGAAGCCGTGGGCGTCACCGCGCGCGGCTTGTGCGACCGGAATGCCGCTGAGCACGGCGCGGTCGAGGGCGGCCTCGGCGGGGGCGATCTGGCCGCCATAGGGAGCGAGGCCCTCGCCGACGATTCCGGCGAGCACCGGCTGGGCGAGGATGGCCTCGATGCGTGCCAGGATCTCCACCTGTCCGTCCGCCGCGCGGGTGGTGTCGTCGTCGGTCTGCCAGCGGGCCGCCTTGGTGAAGGTGACGTACGGGATGGCGGCAGGAAGCAGGTTGCCCTCGGCATCCTTGGTTGCCAGCGGGATGGTGGTGAGCCCCCCCTCGGTGCGTGCGACCACCGGGACGGAGGACGGCAGCTGGCTGAGTCGAAGCTCGGAGCGGTGGGTACTTTTGCGCACCGGGAGGAAGGTGAGCTTGGGGCCGTAGTCGGTGGACCCGACGATTCCACCATGCCCGCCGGTGGTGACGTAACCACCCGGGCGGGCGTCTCCCTTCTGGATCTCGCGGGCGCTGAAGACCTGCTGGTCCTGGATCATGATCGCGCCGACCCGATCGCGGCCGTCGCCGTCGCGCCAGATCCCGGACGTGATGTAGTCGATCGAGTCGACGATGTTGGCGTCGCCGTCCGCGCTGAGGAGTCCACGGGCGCGTTGGGCGGCATTGCCGATCAGCGGCTTGGTGGTGTCGACCAGGAGCCCCAGCCAATATATGGTGTCCTCGATGTTGGGACTGCCTTCCAGCCAGATGGCCCCGGCGTACTCGTCCGACGCGAGGGCGCGCTGGACGATGTTGGTCGCGCGGGCAAGGTGCGGCCGGGAGGGGGACGCGCCGTACGGACCATACCCGTAGAAATCCTGGCCGCGCACCTCGGGCGGGATGTCGCCCTCACCCGTATCGGTGCGGCGGTCGGCAGGCAATCCCATGGTGTATCCACCCGCTGGAGCGGGGCGGTAGAAGTCGAAGTCCGCCTTTTCGTGGATCCGGCCCCCGGCGCGTTCGATCTCCTCGAGGATGCGGGAGGCGTCGGGGTAGAAGGTCTGGCGGGCCTCGGCAAAGGGGGCCCCGGGACGGGTGGCGGTGCTGTCCCAGGGTTTTCCGTCGCGCTGGCGCCCCATGTACGGCAGCGGATACACCCCGTCCTCCGGCTTGAGGGTGATGGCGTACACCGGCTTGTCCGAAGGCGAGCGACGCGTCTTCGAAAAACTGCCGTCGGCGGCCACGTAGCCGTCCGGATCGGCGTAGAGTTCCGCCACATCGGCCTCGAGCGGATGGGCGGAGAATTGCTCGACATACACCGTCACGGGCGCGGCCAGACGCTGTGCGTGCAGTTCGTCGAAGGGAAGAGGCTGGCCGTCGGCGCCAGTGAGGAGCGGCAGGCCGTGCTCGGCGCGAGCCTTGTTGCTGGTGAGGAGCGGGCGCGAGTTTTGGATCGTGGCGGTCGGCCCGGAAAAAACCGCAATCTTTGGTTTGGCGTGGCCGGGGAGGGCGGTGGCGAGGGCGAGCACCGTGGCGCCCGCGAGGAGGATCGGACATCGAAGCCGGCCGAGGCTCCAGCGGTTTCGCGCAGTCAGAACCGAGCCGGTGCGACCGGAGAATGCCGGGACAACGTCGGGCGTAGTCGAAGAGTCCATACGCCTCAGTAATCGAAACGCTCGCCGGGGAGGGACGGCGTGAGGGCGGGCAGCTTGCGGTGTTTGGTCGCCTGTTCGTAGCCGTACGCGATCTGGAGGAGTTTGGCGTCCTCGAAGGCAGCGGCCATAAACTCGATACCCTGCGGTGTGCCGTCCTGGAAGAAGCCGGCGGGCACCGTGATTGCGGGCAGGCCGCAATAGTCGCTCACACTCTGGCCGGAGACGCCGGGCGGGAGGGGCCAGGTCGCAGCGGCGGGAAGCGGGCCGGTGCGGACCGGATAGACAAAGGCGTCGAGGTCGTAGCGGGCCAGGAGTTCTTCCAGCTGGGCCTTGAGGGCGGCGCGGTTGCGGTATTTGCCGGCGTATTCCGGGTTGGCTTCGAGAGCGGGCATCGCCTCCGATTCGGCGTGGCGTTCTTTCAGGCGCGGGTGAAATTTCCCGGAAGCGATCAACTCTGCCAGGGTCGTGACCGGCTGGTTCGGACCGCGGGCGGCGAAGTAGGCGTTCATCGACGCCTTGTACTCGTCGTTGCCGAGGCTCTGCCGCTGCGTCATCGCGAGCAGGTCGGTGCCGCTCGAGATGGGATCGATCAGGACAGCGCCGGCCTTTTTCAGCGCCTCCAGTGCCTCGTCCATGAGGCGGTTGGTTTCCGCGTGTTCGGGCCCGGTCTTGAAGAGGTCGCGCAGTACCCCGAGGCGTTTGCCTTTGAGGCTGTCCAGCTTGAGGAAACTTTCGAACGGCGCGTCCGGCACCTTGCCGATGCTCAGGCGGGTGATCTGGTCGTTGGGGTCGATGCCGGCCATGACGGAGAGCATCACGGCGGTGTCGTAAACGGTGAGGGTCATCGGGCCGCCGCGGTCCTGGGACATCGAGATGGGCATGATGCCTGCGCGGCTGAGCAGACCCTCGGTGGCGACCATGCCGACGAGATTGCAGTCGTTCGCCGGATGGCGGACGGAGCCGCCGGTCTCCGTGCCCAGGCCTGCTGGCGCGTAGACCGCGGCGACGCCCGCGCCGGTCCCGGCGCTAGAGCCGCCCGGGATCAGGTCGACGCGATGGGGGTTGAGGGTCTGGCCGCCCAGGGAACTGATGCCGTTTCCACCGCGCGCCATTTCATCGAGGTTGGTCTTGGCGATCAGGACCGCGCCGGCATCGCGCAGCTTTTTCACCATGAAGGCGTCGTGGGCGGGAATGGCTCCCTTGAGAGCCAGGGCACCGCCGGTGGTGGGCATGTCGAAGGTGTCGAAGTTGTCCTTCACCAGCACGGGGATGCCGTGGAGGGGCGAGCGCGGCCCTTTGGTCTGGCGCTCCGCGTCCAGGGCTCGCGCCTCCTCCAAAGCCTTGGCGTTGAGGTGAATGACCGCGTTGAGTTTGGGCCCGGCCTGGTCGTAGGCGGAGATCCGCGCGAGGTAGAGGGATGTCAGCTTTTCGGACGTCAGTGCGCCGGCCTCGAAGGCGGCGTTGATGTCGGCGATGTTGGCTTGGGTGAGCTCGAACGTGGCGGCGTGGGCCGATAGGGTGAGCAGGGCGGCGGTGAGGGCGGCGGCGGTGCGCTTTGAAGCGGGGCGAATCCGGCTCATCAGAGCACGGCGAAGCAGGTGTGGCATAAGCAGGAAGCCGGACTTTGGCGTTGCGGGGCCCGGCAAGTTGGTGTCGTCTACCGGCGCCTGATAGAGCTCTCGGTGGACGTTTGTGGTTGAGTGATTGGCGTTACCAGCGGCAGGCGAACCCCAGGCTCTTTCAGGCCCTTTTCAGACCTTCTCTGAACTGGGGCGCGCCGCGTCAGATCGGCGGGCGTTGCCAGCCGCCGAACTTCCCTTCGAGTGCGCTCATGGCCGCGAGGACGTTGTCTTCGCGCCAGGGCTGACCGGTCACCATGATACCCAGCGGCATCTTTTCCGGACTTGTGCCGGCGCGGACGACGCCGCTCGGCCAGCCTGTGAGGTTGTAGGTCGTGGTGAAGCCGGCGCCGCGCCGTCCCGGCGTGGCTGCGTCCCGGCTGCCGATCACAGGTGCGGGGCCGAGGGAGGGCGGGCAGAGAATCAGATCGTAGTCCTTCACCCAGCCAAGCATCCGGCTTCGCCAGGCGTCGCGCTTTTCAAGGAGGTCGGTGATTTCCGCTGTCGGGAGGAGCGGGTAATCAAAGCGGCGGTCGGGGCCGGGTTTGGTGGTGCCGTATTTCTCGACCAGGCGTTTCTGCCAGGCGTTGCCGTCGGCTTCGCGCAGGCGCGTCGAGAGTTCCGCGGCCTCGATCGCCCCGGGCGGCATGCTCTCCGTGACCTTGCAGCCAAGGTCCTCAAAGAACTTGGCGCAGGCGAGGACCACCGCCTTCATCTCGGCGGTGGGCTCAGTCGCGTCAGCGGCGAGCTTGGTGTAAAACGCGACTCGGAGTTTCGGCAGGTCGACCTTGGCCGGCTCCGCCCAAGGCATGGGAAGGATTGCCGCGTCGAGATCGTCCGGTCCGGAGAGGATCGGCATGAGCGTGACCAGGTCTTCGACCCTGCGGGCCATCGGGCCGCCCTGCTGGTAGCTGTCGAAGATGCCGCCAAAATCGACAATGTGCCCGGTGCGCGGGATGCGTCCTGTGGTCGGCTTGATGCCGGCGATGCCGTTGGCATGGGCGGGTCCGCGGATGGAGCCGCCGAAGTCGGTGCCGATATCGAAGGGCGCGCCGCCCGCGGCGATGATGGCGCCGCCGCCACCGGTCGAACCTGCGGTGGAGCGGGTCGGATCGTACGGATTACGCGACATCCCGTAGATGATGTTCACGGTCGTGCCCAGGCCGCTGACGCCGCCAAGGGTGAATTCGGGCGTATTCGTTTTTCCGAGCAGGATGGCTCCGGCGGCGCGCAGGCGCGCAACCACCGTGGCGTCCTTGGACGGGACAAAAAATGCGCGCCCTTGGGTTCCCCCCGTGGAGATCACGCCTTCGGTGTCCCAGGAGTCTTTGATGGTCATAGGCACGCCATGGAGCGGGCCGAGCAGTTTGCCCTGGGCGAGGGCGGCGTCGGCAGCCTCCGCCTCCTGGAGGGCGCGCTCGCGGCAGAACTGCACCACGGCGTTGAGCTTCGAATTCACCGCATCGATACGCGTGTAGTGAGCCTTCACCGCCTCGACCGCGGAGACCTTTTTCTCGCGGATGAGCTGGGCCAGCTTCGTGGCCGACATGAAGACCAGCTCGGTGGAAGGATCGGACGAGGTGCGGGGCGCAGGTGTGCTTTGGGCGGAAGCGACCGAGGCCAGCGGCAGGGAGGCGAGCAGGGCTCCGGCGGAGGAAAAGGCGCCGCGTCTCAGGAAATCGCGGCGGCTGGAGGAGGTGGTGGGGATGGAAAGTTTCATGGGCGGTGGTGGTCGCGGTGCGCTCAGATCGCCGGTTTTTGGTATCCCCCGGTGCCCGCCTCGACGACGTAGGCGGCCGCGAGGGAAACGTCTTCGCGCCAGGGTTTGGTGATCAGCTGCACGCCGATTGGAAGACCTTCGGGCGAGGTTCCGGCCCGCACGACGGTGCCGGGCCAGCCGGTGTTGTTATAGGTCGGGGTGTAGCCGTAGTTCCCCGGTCCTGGCGACTGCCAGCGCGGCTCATCGGGCCAGGGTTCGGCGGGACCCCAGTGGGTCGGGCAGATCACCAGGTCGTAGGGTTTGACCCACTGCAGGAATTTCGTGCGGTTTGCGTCCATCGCCTCGGCGAGACGGGTGAACTCCGGGGCGTCGCAGGCGGGTGTGTCGCCCAGCGCGATCACGGATGACACCTGCGTGGTGTCGTATTTTTTCAGCATGCGTTTCACCCAGGCGCGCCCGTCGGCGGTGGAGAGGGCGTTGCGCAGCTCGTGCGATTCCTTGATCAGCGCGGTCGGGCAGTTTTCCTCGACGGTGGCGCCGAGCTGGCGGAAGAGGCCGACCACGGTGTTGATGGCGGTGACCGTCTCCGGCGTGCATTTCCGCTCGCTGCCATTCTCGATGTAATACGCGATCTTGAGTTTTTTAATGTCGACCGCCTTCACCTCAGCCCAGGGCATGGGCGCAATGGCAGCGTCGATATAGTCCGGGCCGCTGATGACGGGCATGATCAGCTCGAGGTCCTCGACCCAGCGGGCCATCGGACCGACGACCTGGAATGGGTCAAAATAACCACCGTAGTCGACAATGTGGCCGGTGCGGGGGACGCGGCCGTACTGGGGCTTGATCCCCGCGATGCCGCAGAAGTGGGCCGGACCGCGGATGGAGCCGCCGAAGTCGGTGCCGAGATCAAAGGGAGATCCTCCGGCGGCGATGATGGCGGCGCCCCCACCGGTCGACCCTCCCGGCTGGTAGCCCAGCTTGTAGGGGTTGTGGGTCTTGCCGTAGATCAGGTTGGTGGTCTGGCCGGAGAGCGTCAGCTCCGGCGTATTCGTTTTTCCGAGCACGATCGCCCCGGCCTGGCGGCAGCGCGCCACGTAGGTGGCATCGCGCGAAGGGATGAACTCCCGCCGTCCCAGCGTGCCCCCGGTGGAGCGCACGCCCAGGGTCTCATGGGAATCCTTGATGGTGCAGGGCACGCCGTGGAGCGGCCCGAAGACCTTCCCTTTGGCGAGCGCCTCGTCGGCCATCCTGGCCTCCTGCAGCGCCCGCTCGAAGCACGGATACACCACCGCGTTGATCTTGGGATTCACCGCCTCGATCCGACGGATGGTGGCGGTGACCACCTCGACGGACGACACCGTCTTGTCGCGGATCATCGCGGCGATCCGTTTGGCGGAGGTGTAGAGCAGGTCGTCGGGAATCGGGGCGGCGGCGGCGGCAGCTTCCAGCCGAAGGCGGCTCGCCAGGGCGAAGGCCGCCGAGGCGGCGCCGGCCTGGAAAAGGAACCGGCGCCGCGACGAGGGGGGAGACAAGCGGGAGTTCATGGCAGGGGTGCCTTAGAAGCGACGGGTGACGGAGAACTCGAAGTTACGGGGCAGGCCGGCCTGGAGGAGCGCGCCACCGAAGGAGCCGTTGTTGGCGGTGAAGTATTCCTCGTCCGTCAGGTTTCGGATCACGGCGGAGAAGCGCCAGTCCTTCAGGTCGTACGCGACCGTCAGGTTCGCCAGGGTGTAGCTCGGGATCGTGAGGAGGTCCCACAGTTCAGAGGACGCGGCGGTTTCCGAGACCCAGCTGGTGTTCAGGCTGATCTGCAGACCGTTATCGAAGTTGTAGCCAATGAACCCGGTGTAGATGTGCGCTGGATACTGGCCGAAGCGGTCGTAGGTGTGGTCGTCGGCCGAAACCAGGACCTGCGGGTTTCCACCCCAGAGCAGGGCGTTGGCGGGCAGGAGCACGTTGCCGTTGGCGTCCTTGATGTCCTGGTAGCCGAGGTACTCCGCGGTGACGAGGGCGGTGCGGAAGGTGCCGGGCTGCAGCTGGACCCGCTTCATCGACAGGTGCGTGGCGGTGGCGATGAAGGACCAGTGCTTGTTGGGCACGTAGCGGATTTCCACCTCCACGCCCTTGTTGCGGGTGGAGCGGATGTAGCTTTCGCCCTCGACCTCGACGTTGCCGGAGCGGACCTGGTCGAAGACGGAGACCGCGTAATACAGCTTGTCGTTGAGGGTGGAGCCCTTGAAGCCGGCCTCCTTCAGTTCCGCTTCGGAGAGGATGTTGCCCGAGAGCACGTTGCCATAGGCGAGATCGAGACGCGTGCCGGCGAGGGCGGCGGAGGCCTTGGAGAACGTGCCGTAGGGCGTGAGGCCGAACCATCCTGTCTTGTAGTTGACGCTGATCGACTTGGAGATCGCATCGTCGGAGCCACTCGCTTCGCGGCGCGGCAGAAGACCGCCGGTGGAGGCGTTGGCCGCGTTGCCGGTGCGGTCGTAACGGACGTCGTCGAAGGTCTCGGCGTCGATGTAGTCGTAACGCAGGCCGCCGAGGATGCCGAGGCGGTTCCAGAAGGTCGTGTCGACCATCACACCGGCGCCGTATTCAATGTATTCGGAGAACGTCGCTCCGCTGATCGGCTCGCCGGTGGCGAAGGAGGTGTCACCGCTCCGGATGAAGGAGGTGAACGTATCCGTCGGCGTGTACCCGGTCATCAGGTCGCGGCGTCCGTCGTAGTCGCCGGTGGTGGAGATGCCGCCCGCATCGGTGTAGCGGATGTTGGCGGAGGCGAGCATGTCCAGGTTGACCCACTCGGGCAGCTTGTTGGCGAAGGGGAGGCGGTCTTTCTTGCGCGTGATGGTGAACTTGTTCTCCACCGCGGTGATCTCCTGCCTCTGGTTGAATGGCAGTTGGGACTCCTTCCTCTGCTTCTGGTAGTCGTAGAAGAGCTGGTTCTTCATCGTGGCGTCGGGGTCGCCGTCGTCGATGATGTCGAAGTAGCCGGTGAAGGTGTGACCGTCGGCCTCTTCTTCGATCGCGACGAGGGACCAGTCACGCGGCGAATAACCCACGGTGGTGGGATCGAGGAAAAAGCCCACGGGCACGGTGGTGTCGCCGGTGCGGGCGGTCCCGCTGGCGTTCCACAACTCAACCGCGGCGGTGGGCGAGGCGAGGATGGCCTGGCCGACGGGTGTGTTGGCGACGTAGGCGTATTCCGGACGGCCCAGCAGGTCCTTGAGGGACTGCGGGACGCCGTTGATCACGTTGTTCCCCCCCAGCGGCGTCTTGTAGTAGATCGCGAGCGGGCGGGCGCCGCGGTAGCCGGAATAGCTGCGGCTGTCCTGTATTTCCTTTTCGGAGACCGTGCCGTTGCCGTCCCGGTCGAGGTTCACCAGGGCGGTGCCCCGCAGGTAGAGGCCGCTGTCAAAGGTGGACTGGTCGACGCGGTTGGAGCCGGCCTGACCGGCGTTGACCGCGCGCTGGAAGATCGCGCCGCTCTCGATATGCCACTGCGGACCGAGGTTCATGGAGAAGGACGCCTGGAGAACGCGGTCCTTCTGAAAGTTCTGCGCGTAGTAGCTGTCAGAATCGTTCGCCTGGGCGAAGACCTGGACCCCGGCCTCCCGTCCCGCGATGGTCAGCGGCTGGGAGTAGTTGAACTGCATCTCGGCGCGGTCGTAGCTGCCCCCGATCAGGGTGATGCTTCCGGTCGGCTTCTCGAGGTACTTGCCCGTTGTGCCGCGGACGGATTTGGGCACGTAGTTGGTGTAGCCGCCGATGCGCCCGTTGCCGAAGATGGGTGACGGGGGGCCGCGGACGATCTCCACCTGGTCCCACATCGTGATCACGTTGCGGATATTGCCCTGGGGATCGATGCGCTTCATGCCGCGGAGGTAGGTGTCGGCCGGAAGGCCGCGGACCTGGGTGGCACCGGCGATGCCCCAGCGGTTCACCGTGAAGGTGCCGGGGACCACCTGGTAGAGCTGGTCGCCGTCGCGGATGCCGATCTTGTCGATCAGCTCCGAACTCACGACGGAGATCGAGCGCGGTGTTTCCTCGAGCTTGCGATCGAAGCCGATCGCGGAGGAGACAGGCGCCTTGGTGACGACATTGTTTGGATCGAAGCTGTCGTCCTCCGTGACGAACTTCTCGAGGACAACGACGTCCTCGGGTGCGGGCACGGCGGGCGGTGCGGTTTCGGGAGCGCTCTGGGCGTGAAGGGCCGAAGCGGATGCGGTGATTAGCAGTGCGGCGATACGCGGAAGGCGCGCAGGCGTGGACATGACCATGGGTTAACCATCGGTTGCAGGTTGCGGTTGCGAGTGATTGGCACGCGTCGTTTAGCACGCACGATGCCACCGCCACCAGGGAGCCGATGGATTAATAGATTTCCTGTAACAGGGCTGTCGCATGTGCGCGGACCGGGGTATCGCGGGTGTAGTGGTATCGGTATGACACAACGGGCACCTCGGGCCAGTCAGCGGGTTACGGGAGGGAGTCGGGCGACGGGGCGACCGCTGGAGGGCCCGTGCTTGCGCGGGCGCCTCCGGCCCGTACGGTCTGGGCCATGGTCAAAAAACTGCTTCATACCCGGATGCGGGTGAATGATTTGGAACGCACCCTGAGGTTTTATCAGGACGCGCTCGGCCTCAGGGTCAGCCGCCGGCACACCTCCCCCCGCGGAGCGCAGCTCGCGTTTATCGCGGTGCCGAACAGCGAGGAGGAGATCGAAATCTGCCAGCTGGCCAATGCGCCGGCGGTTCAGGTGCAACCGGACCTGGTGCACCTGGCATTCGAAGTTGAGGATCTCAACGCCTTTGCCGCCGACCTGCAGAAGCGCGGCTTTGCCCTCAGCGACGGACCGACCACGACCTCCAGCGGCTCAGTGATCGCCTTCATCGACGCCCCCGAGGGCTACGAGGTGGAGTTGATCCAGCGGGAGAAACGCTGACGCCGGTCGATGCCGAGCAGCGTTGGGAAACGTGACCATTCGTGGTTAGCTGGATTGGAGGTAGTGGAAAGTTAACCACGGATGAACACGGATCGACAGGGATGCGGATCTAGGTCGGTGTCCATCCGTGGTGGAACCCGGCGGGATCAGACTGTGGGGGCCGATGGACTACGGTGCGCGGCGGCCTGTGCGCGCTCGTAGGCGAAGAGGTATTGTTGGGCGAGTCCGGCCTGCGGGCCAAAGTGCACGCGACCGAAATGCGCGATCTGGGTTGGTTTCCATCCGGCGAGGGCGTAACGCCGCTCCATCGTCTTGAGGATCCAGACGTCGACCGGGAAGGCCTCCCATTTTCCGGCACCGAAAAGCAAGACGCAGTCGGCCACTTTCTCGCCCACGCCGGGGAGCGTGCAGAGCGCGGCCTTGGCTTCCGGGTACGGCAGGGCGCCAACGGTTTCCAGCCATCCGGGGTGGGCGGCGAGGTGCAGTGCGGTCTGATGGATGTAGCGGGCGCGGAAGCCCAGCAGACAGAGTCGGAGGTCGGCTTCGCTGGCGCGGGCGAGTTCATCCCAGGTGGGCAGCCGGTGCACGCCCGGGATTAGGGGTGCTCCGTGCCGCTGCGCCAGGAGTTCCACCATCTGCTTGATCTGGACGATCTGTTTGGTGGCGCTGCAGAGAAAACAAAGCAGGGTTTCGGCGAGCGGCTGTCGGAGGAGGGTCAAACCGGGGAACGCCGCCAGGCAGTTGGCGAGATGGCGATCGCTCCGCCAGGGCAGCGCGTCGGTGTCGGAGACGGGAAGGGGCGAAACGTGCGCGGATGGACCCCGGGATGGCTTTGCAGGGGAGGCTGCAGCGGGGAGCCCCAGGTAGGCGCGGAGGGCGGCGCTGGAAGTTCCTGCCAGGGTGAGCGGCGTCCGCCAAAGGAGGGATCCATTGGGGTCGCGCGCGAGTTCAACGACGTGGGTGGCCCAAATACCCCGCCAGACGCCGTCGGGCTGGCGGTTCCATCGAAAGGCCTGCCCCCCGTCGAGCAGTTCGGCCAGGGTTCGTTCGTTGAGGCGGGGAGCACCGTCCAGGGTGGCCCACGGCGTCCACGGCAGGGCGGTGGTCATGGGCAAAGGAGGCCCAAGAGCCGGCGCCTGCGCAAGGACAAGGGCGCGCGTGTGCGCAGCTCGGGTGTGGACGCGTCCGGGCAAGGCGACATTGCCGGCGCGGAGGCAGACTATGCCTTGGGTGGCGGCGCAGGTCCCGTTGGGGCGGTGGCGCCGCCCCAACGGGACGCGCCCTTAAGCGAGCACCTTCGCGTCGGTGGTCGCGTAGTGGATAAAGGTCGCCTGGATGGCGGCGTGGATGTCTCCGATCCGGCACTGCACGCCGTCGAGGTATTCATGCAGGCCGGTTTTGATCACGCCGCCGAGCGAGATGCTGCCCAGTTCGCGTTCCATGGTGGCGAGGAGCTGGTCGGCCCTGTTACCGCGCAGGTGGTCGGCGCCGGCGGTCACGCACTGGAGGGCCCGTCGTGCTTCCGTGATGGAAAAAAGGATACTGCGTGGGAAGGCGGGGTCTCGCACCAGGTAGTCGACCACGCGTTCGAGGCTCAGCTGGCCGCGGCGGCTCCGGCGAAAGGCCTCGAAGGCGGAGCAGGAGCGCAGGACGGAGGCCCATTGCACCATGTCGAGGGCGGAGCCGACGTCGTGGGCGTCGGGCAGGAGCATGAAATACTTCACGTCGAGGATGCGCGAGGTGTTGTCCGCGCGCTCGAGGAAGCGCCCGAGTTCGAAGAACCACCACATGTCGGAGCGCGGGATCATCGAGTCGGCCACGCCGTAGAAAAGCTGGATGCGATTCTTGATCGAATTGAGGTACTCGACGGAGCCCGCCGCCGCATAGCGGGCGTAGTCGTCTTCCTTCAGGAGCAGGTAGAACGAGTTGAGCTCCTCCCATACCTCGCCCGAGATCTGGTCACGGATGCAGCGTGCGTTTTCCCGGGCGCTGGCGATGCACGAGGCCACCGAACTCGGGTTGCGGCGGTCGAAGAGCATGAAATCGATCACTGACTGCTCAGAGACGTTTCCGTCGTGCAGTTTATGATACAGTTCTTCCCCGCCCGAGACGTACACCAGGGGTTCCCACAACCGGCTCTCCTCCTGCGGTCGCGCCTGAAGGTCGAGCACCAGCTGTGCGTTCACATCCACGATCCGGGCGGCATTCTCCGCCCGCTCCAGATAACGGGCGGTCCAGTAAACAAGGTCGGCGACGCGGGAGAGCATGGAGATGAAGTCCGAATGCGGAAATCCGAATGACGAATTTCACTCGGTTTGGGTGCTGCGGAAGATCTTTGAAAAGATGAGGTTGAGCTGGTGGGCTTCGCGCCAGAGGGCGCGGATGTCCTGCTGTTTGTCCGGCACTGCCCGGGCCAGCATGCGGCACCAGTGTTTCGACTCTGAGGATTCTTTTCGGCAGAGGCCGATCTTGTGTCGGAAGTCGCGGGGCGACTCGGCATTGTCCGCCTCGCAATAGTTGGCTCCCACGCTGGTGGCTGCCCTGACCAGCTGAGAAACGAGGGGGCGGGTGATTCCCGTCTCAACGATGCCCACGCAGACCGCGATGGCGGACTCGCCAAATGCAGCGGTGCGCTCCCCCAGATCGTAGCCCTCCCCCTTCATGGCGATGAAGGTGATGGCGTGTCGTCCCGGGCGCAAGCCGCCGATCACGCGGTGATGTCCGATCAACTCTGGTGTATTCGTCATTCGGCTTTCGTCCTTCGTCATTCCGCGCGCAAGCGCGGTTACACCATCAACTGCTCCTGCGTCTTGACGGGAATGGGCGGGGCGGTGCGGCGGTCGGGAGCGATGACCCAGGTGTCCTTCGAGCCGCCGCCTTGCGAGGAGTTGACCACGAGGGAGCCTTTGCGGAGGGCGACGCGGGTCAGGCCGCCGGGCATGATCTTGATCGATTCGCCATTGAGGATGTAGGGCCGCAGGTCGACGTGCCGGCCATCGATGTGGTCGCCGCAGACACTGGGGCAGCGCGAGAGGGCGATGGTGGGCTGGGCGATGAAGTTGCGCGGATTGGCCATCACTTTCTGGCGGAACTCCTCGATCTGCTCGCGGGTGGCGTGGGGGCCGACCAGCATGCCGTATCCACCGGCCTCATTCACACTCTTCACCACCAGCTCGGGGAGGTGGTCGAGGATGTAGCGGTAGTCGCTCGGCTCGCCGGACAGGTACGTGTCGACGTTTGGCAGGATCGGATCCTCGCCGAGGTAAAATTTGATCATCCGCGGCACGTAGGCGTAGATCGCCTTGTCGTCCGCCACGCCGGTGCCGATCGGATTGCAGAGGGCGACGTTGCCCTTGCGGTAGGCGTTGACCAGGCCGGGCACGCCCAGGAGGGAGTCCTTTCGGAAGACCGTGGGATCGAGGAAATCGTCGTCCACCCGCCGATAAATCACGTGGACCGGGGCCAGGCCGTGGACGCGTCGCAGGTAGACGCGGTCGTTTTCCACGATCAGGTCGCCGCCCTCCACGATCTCGATGCCCATCTGGCGCGCGAGGAAGCTGTGCTCGAAATAGGCGGAGTTGTGGATGCCCGGTGTGAGCAGCACCACGGTGGGCTCCGGCACATGTTCGGGAGCGAGGTGGGTGAGAAGCGCAAGCAGGTCGTGGGTGTAGCTCTCGACCGGGCGCACGCGGTAGTCTCGTAGGAGATTTGGGAATACGCGCTTCATCACCTGCCGGTTTTCCAGCACGTAGCTCACCCCCGAGGGCGTGCGCAGGTTGTCCTCCAGGACCCGGTAGACGCCTTCGGCGTCGCGGATCAGGTCGGTGCCGTTGATGTGGACATAGAGTCCGCGCGGGACGGACCAGCCCACCATCTCGGGGCGAAAATGCTTGGAGGTGAGGATCATCTCCGCCGGGACGATCTTCTCCTTCAGGATGCGTTGCCCGCTGTAGATGTCGGTAAGGAAAAGGTTCAGCGCCTGCATGCGCTGCGTCAGGCCGCGCTCCAGGTGTTCCCATTCGTGCGCCGGAATGATCCGCGGGATCAGGTCGAAAGGGAAAATCTTCTCCGTGCCCCGGTCATCGGAATACACGGTGAACGTGACGCCGCGCTGGAGAAACGTCTGGTTGGCGATTTTCTGCCGCTGGAGCAGTTCGGGCATGCCGCCGAGCCGGGCATAGCGGTCGGCCAGCTGTTGGTAATGCCCCCTGGGCTGGCCCGGGGAGGCGAACATCTCATCGTAGAATGCCCCGCAATCGTAGGAGTCGAACAGGTCGGCCATGGGTGGGGACGTCAGCGCGAGCGGGGTTGCGGCCGCGGCGGAGTGGCCGGGGCGGGCAGATTGGGCCGGTGGACCGCTCGTGGTCCCGGGATCCGGCCGTCTAGGTGCGGTCTGGTTTGCTCCACAAAAAGCTTTGATCGGAGACGAGAAGGGCGCCCTGGGCGTCGCGCAGCACCAGCTGCCACGCCACGGGTGTCTCCTCGGGATTGGGCCAGTCGGTGCCGGTCAGGCCGACTTGGAACACATGCTGCCCGGCGGGCACGGCCACGGGGTAGCGGTAGGTGGCAGGTTCGGGCGACCGGGCGGTGATGAGATTGAGCTCCAGGGTCGCGTCGGTGACGGTTTCGCCCCCGTTTTTCACGCGGAGAAGGAAATAGTACCCCTCGCGCTCGCGGGGTTGGGTGCGGAGATAGGTCTGACCGCCGGTATTCTCGCGGCCGGTGAAGTATTCTGATACGCGGGAAAACGTCTCCGCGGTGCGGTAACCGGGCCAGGTGCGCACAATCTTGAGTTCATGCGCCTGGAGGGGGGCATGCACACAGCAGAGCAGCAGGGAAAGGAGGAGCGGGGAACGCATCAATCGGCTCTAGCCGGGCACACCGGCTGGAACAAGGCTTGTGTTCGCAGGTGGCGTGCCAGCCGCTGGCGAAAGATGGGTGGGCTGCGGCGAGGGCAATGGGACACAGAGGTCACGAACCGATGACACAGAAGACACGGAGGCCGCAAAGACGGCTGGGTTTTTGGGGGCGGGCAAGAGGGG
>JAEYWP010000024.1 GCA_023428905.1 Verrucomicrobiota bacterium | reverse complement strand
CGATTCCAATGAGGAGGAAAAGGCCGAGCAGCGCGATCAGGGTGAACTCGGTCCCGGTGAGCTGCAGGACCAGGAGCGCCCCGAGTCCGGCTGAGGGCAGGGTCGAGAGGATGGTCAGCGGATGGATGGTACTTTCGTAGAGGATACCGAGCACGAGGTAGACGGCGATCAGCACGCCGAGGATGAGGAGGGGCTGGCGTTGCAGGCTTTGCTGGAACGTCTGTGCGGTTCCCGCCAGTTGTCCCTGGATCTCGGTCGGGAGCATGATCTTCGCCATCGCTCCCCGAATGGCCTCCAGTCCCTGCTCGAGCGAAACGCCGGGGGCGAGGGCGAAACCCACGTTCTCCGAGGCAAACTGGCCGCGGTGGTTCACCCGGTCATTGATCAGTGAATACTCATAGCGGGTGAAGGCGGAGAGTGGCACGCGCTGGCCGTCCCTGCCGATGACCTGAACCTGTTCCAGTACGGACGGATCCTCCGTGTAGATGGGTTCGAGCTCCATCACGACGCGGTACTGGTTGAGCGCATCGTAGATGGTGGAGACCTGGCGCTGGCTGAAGGAGCTGTTCAGCACCTGGGTGACCATCCGCATGTCGACGCCGAGGCGCTGGGCGATCTCGCGGTCAATCGTGAGCATGACTTGCTTCGCGCCTTCGTCCGAAGGCCCATCCACGTCGGTGAGTTCCGGCAGGTTATGGAGTGCGACGGAAACGCGGGGCGCCCATTTGCGCAGCAGTGCCAGGTCGTCGGAGAGGAGGGTGAAGTCATACGACCCGGAGTCGCCGGTGCGCGGCATCTGGATGTCCTGCGCCACATTCAGCCACATCATGCCGCCCGGCACCGGGGGCATGCCGCGCCGCAGGCGGTCGATCACATCACTCGCCGCGACTCCGCGCTCTGCCAGCGGCTTGAGCCGGATGTTGAACCACGCGTTGCTGGTCCCCGTGCCGCCGCCGCTCATGCCGATGACGTCCTCCACCGCAGGGTCGGCGAGCACAAGGCGGCGGAAGGTTTCAATCTTCGGCTGCATCACCTGATAGGAAAAACCATCGTCCCCGCGCACGAAGCCGCCGAGTTGCCCCGTGTCTTGCTCGGGCAGGAAGCCTTTCGGGATCTTGATGTACATCGTGATGTTCAACGCGATGGTTCCGGCGAGGATGAGGAGCATCAGGGTCGGATGCTGCAGCACCCAGCCGAGGGACCGCGCGTACACGCTGCGAAGTCCCCCGAAACCGCGCTCGCTCCAGCGGTGCAGGCGTGAGGGCGTTTCGGTGCCCGGGCGACGCAGCCAGCGCGAGCAGAGGCTGGGGGTGAGTGTCAGGGAGACGGCGAGCGAGACGAGCATCGCGGCCGCCAGCGTGATGGAAAACTCGCGGAAGAGACGCTCCACCAGCCCCCCCATGAACAGGATCGAGATAAAGACCGTGACGAGGGAGAGATTCATGGCGAGCAGGGTGAACCCCACTTCACCGGCTCCCTTGAGCGCCGCCCGGAAGGGCGAGAGGCCTCGCTCGATGTGGCGCGAGATGTTTTCCAGCACGACGATCGCATCGTCCACCACCAGTCCTGCGGCCACGATCAGCGCCATCAGGGACAGGTTGTTGAGCGAGAAACCGTAGAGGTACATCACGCTGAAGGTGCCGATCAGCGACACCGGAATGGCCAGACTGGGGATCAGCGCGGCTCGGGCGTTTCCGAGAAACGCGAGGACCACCAGCATCACCAATCCGGCCGAGAGGAGGAGGGTGAATTGCGCCTCGTGCAGGGTGGCGCGGATACCGGGAGAGCGGTCCATCACCAGGCGCAGGTCCGCGTCGGCGGGCAAAAGCGCCCGCAGCGCCGGAAGCTGGTCGTTGATGGCATCGATCGTCTCGATCGTGTTCGCGCCCGGCTGACGGCGAATCATCAGCAGCACGGCGGCGCGATCGTTATGGAAGCCCATGCTGTAGCGGTCCTCCACGCCGTCCGTGACGGTGGCGACGTCCATCAGGCGCACCGGCGCGCCCTCGCGGTGGCGAATCACCAGCTGGCGGTAGTCCGCCGCCGTGCGCAACTGCCCGCTGATATCCACCTGCCAATGGCGGTCGCCGGACTCGATCACCCCGCGGGGGCGTAGCGAATTTGTCCCTACAATAGCCTGCCGCACCTCGTCCAGCGCGATCCCGTGGTGGGCGAGGGCGTTGGGATTGAGCTGGACGCGGACGGCCGGCAGGGCGCTGCCCCAGACCCCAACGTCACCGACGCCCTTCACCTGGGAAAGCTTCTGGGCGAGGATGGTCGACGCGAGGTCGTAGAGCTGGCTGCGCGGCAGGTTGGGAGAGCTGAGCGCCAGTCCCATGATCGGCGCCGCGGAGGGGTTGACCTTGCGGTAGCTTGGGTTGCGCGGCATGCCGGCGGGGAGCAATCCGCGCGCGGCGTTGAGGGAGGCCTGCACATCGCGTGCGGCGGCGTCGATGTCGCGGTCAAAGTCGAACTCGAGGGTGATGTTCGTCGATCCCTGCGAGCTGTTGGACCGGATCGCAGTCAGCCCGGCGATGCTGCCGAGCGCACGCTCGAGCGGGGTGGCCACACTGGCCGCCATGGTTTCCGGGCTGGCGCCGGGCAGCGAGGCGTTGACCTGAATGGTGGGGAAGTCCACCTCCGGCAATGGAGCGACCGGCAGGAGGCGGTAGGAGAAAAATCCAAGCAGCACGATGCCCACTGCGATCATGACGCTCGCGATCGGTCGCCGGATAAAGGGGCGCGACATGTTCATCCGCGGAGGGTCTCCACCTGCCGAACCGGCGCCGGGGCGGGGGCGGCTTTGACACGCGCGGGCGGGCGCCGACGGGTCAGCCGATCAAAGAAGAGGTACACCACGGGTGTGGTGTAGAGGGTGAGCACCTGGCTGACCAGGAGACCTCCGACCATCACCAGTCCGAGGGGCTGCCGCAGTTCCGCACCCGAACCGGAGGAGAACATCAGCGGAAGCGCTCCGAACAGGGCGGCAAGGGTGGTCATCAGGATGGGCCGGAACCGCATCAGAGCCGCCTTGCGAATGGCCTCGCGCGGGCTGAGTCCCTGCTGGCGCTCGGCCTCCAGGGCGAAGTCGATCATCATGATCCCATTCTTCTTCACCAGGCCGATGAGGAGGATGATCCCGATCACGGCGATCATGTCGAGGGGGCGGCCCGTCACCCAGAGCGCCAGCAGTGCGCCCACCGCAGCGGAGGGCAGGGTGGAGAGAATGGTGATCGGATGGATGCTGCTTTCGTACAGCACGCCCAACACGAGGTACATCGTGACAATGGCGGCGAGGATGAGGAGAAGGGTGCTGGAGAGCGAAGAGCGGAAGGCGTGGGCTGCGCCCTGGAAACGCAGCTCCACCGCGGTGGGCAGTTCCAGCTCCACGGCGGCGCGCTCGATGGCGGCGACCGCCTCCCCCAGGGAGGCGCCTTTGCCGAGGTTGAAGGAGAGGGTGGCGGCAGGGAACTGGCCGACGCGGTTGAGCAACAGGGCGGTGCGCTGTTCCACCATCCGGCCGACACTGGAGAGGGGGATTGGCGCGCCGGAGCGCGGACGGACGAAAATCCGCTCCAGCGCCTCCGGTCCCCGGACCAGGCCCGGATCGGCCTCGAGGATCACGCGGTACTGGCTCGCCTGGGTGAAAAGGGTGGAGATCTGCCGCTGGCCGAAGGCGCTATAAAGAGCGTCGTCGATGTCCGCGACACTCACACCGAGGCGACTGGCGGCGTCGCGATCGATCTCGAAATACGCCTGCAGGCCGTCGCTCTGCATGTCGCTGGCCACGTCCGCCAGCTCGGGCGCATGCGAGAGGTGCTCGACGAAGCGGGGCGCCCACTCACGCAACAACGCCTCGTCGGGCGTGGTGAGCATGAACTGGAATTGGGTGCGGCTGACCCGGTCCTCGATCGTGAGCTCCTGCACCGGCTGCATGAAGAGACGGATGCCCGGCACGTCGCGGGCCGCCTCGCGCAGGCGTTCGATGATCTCTTCGGCTGAATCGCTCCGTTCACCGTGAGGCCTCAGGTTGATGAGCATGCGGCCGCTGTTGAGGGTCGCGTTGGTACCGTCGACGCCGATGAAGGACGAGAGGCCAACGACCGCCGGATCCTGCAGGATCCGCGCCCCCAGCGCCTGCTGACGCTCCGCCATGGCGGAAAAGGAAATGGACTGCGGCGCCTCCGTCACCACCTGGATCGCGGCATTGTCCTGCACCGGGAAAAAGCCCTTGGGCACGGCCAGGTAGAGCAGGCCCGTGATGCCCAGGGTGACCACGGTGGCGACCAGCGCCAGGCGCTGGTGGTTCAGTACCCAGTCCAGCCCTACACCGTACCGCTCGATCACCCGCTCGATGAAGCCATGTGCCTCGGCTTCATGCGGCTTCGGCGGCGGCAACATGCGCGCGCACATCATCGGGGTCAGGGTCAGCGAGACCAGCAGAGAGATCAGGATCGCGACCGAGAGGGTGACGGCGAATTCGTGGAAAAGCCGCCCGACCACATCGCCCATGAAGAGCAGCGGGATCAGCACCGCGATGAGGGAGACGGTGAGAGACACCAGGGTGAAGCCGATCTGGGACGCCCCTTTGAGGGCGGCTTCCATCGGCGAGGCGCCCTCTTCGCGATAGCGGGCGATATTCTCCAGCATGACGATCGCATCGTCCACGACGAAACCGGTGGCGATGGTGAGCGCCATCAGGGTGAGGATGTTCAGTGAATACCCCGCCAGGTACATCACGCCGAAGGTTCCGATGAGGGAAAGCGGCACCGCGATGCTCGGGATGATCGTCGACGGGATGTTGCGAAGGAAGACGAAGGTCACGAGCACCACCAGGCCCACGGCAAAGATCAGTTCATGCTGCACCGCCTTGACCGACGCGCGGATGCTCTGGGTGCGGTCGGTCAGGACCGACATCTGCACCGCGGCGGGAAGATTGGCGGACAGCTGCGGGAGCAGTTCGCGCACGCGGTCGACGACCTCGATCACGTTGGCGCCGGGCTGGCGCTGGACGTTGACGAGCACCGCCGGAAGTTCGTCGGCCCAGGCCGCGAGGCGGCGATCCTCCGCGCCGCTGGTGATCTCGGCCACGTCGCCCAGCCGGAGAGGGGCGCCGTCCTGCCAGGCGATGATCAGCTGCCGGTATTCCTCCGGGGAGCGCAACTGGTCGTTGGCGTCCATCAGGATGCTCCGCACCGGGCCGTCGAAGCTGCCCTTCGGCTGATTGACCGAGGCCGCGGAAATCGCGCTGCGCACCGCGGAGAAGGTGAGGCCCCGGGCGGCCAGTTCGGACGGGTTGACCTGGATGCGCACGGCCGGGCGCTGGCCGCCGGCGAGGCTGACCATGCCCACCC
Source organism: Verrucomicrobiota bacterium (assembly GCA_023428905.1). Lineage (GTDB taxonomy): Bacteria > Verrucomicrobiota > Verrucomicrobiia > Opitutales > Opitutaceae > EW11. Next base: position 200,420 of record JAEYWP010000024.1, on the reverse strand, counting down.
CGGGAATTTGCGCCAGTTTCTGGGCCACCCGTGTATCCACCAAGTCATGCACGCGGGGGAGCGGCATCGTCTGGGACGTCACCGCCAGCGTGATAATGGGAGCGTCCGCGGGGTTGACCTTCCGGTAGACGGGAGGGGTGGGAAGGTCTCCAGGCAACAGATTGCCCGCGGCGGCGATTGCCGCCTGCACTTCCTGCTCGGCCACGCCCATGGACAGGTCGAGGGCGAATTGGAGCGTGATGACGGAGGCTCCGCTCGAACTCGAGGACGACATCTGGGACAGCCCCGGGATCTGGCCGAACCTGCGTTCGAGCGGCGCGGTGATGGCGCTGGCGGTGACCGAGGGACTCGCTCCCGGATAAAAGGTGAAGACCTGAATGGTGGGAAAATCCACCTGCGGCAGCGCCGACACGGGCAACAGGCGGTACGCCATCATGCCCGAAAGCAGCAAAGCCACCATCAAGAGGGTGGTGGCAACGGGACGCTGGATGAAGGGTCTCGAAAGGCTCATCGGGCCGCGGCGGTGGTGTTGACCGCGGGGACGGGGGGCTCGTCGTTGGCGGGCACGACTGTCACGCCTTCGCGCAGGCGGTCGAGGCCTTCCAGCACGACGGCGTCGCCCGGATTGATCCCCTTGGAGACGGCCTGGAGGGTGCCCTCCACGGGTCCGAGGACGACGTCGCGCACGGCGGCCTTGTTGTCGTTGTTCACCACATACACGTAGGTGCCACGGGCGCCGAACTGAACCGATGCGGCCGGGATCACGAGCGCGTCGGCGAGGGTGCGGACCCGCAGGCGCACGTTGACGAACTGGTTGGGGAAAAGCGTCTCGTCGGTGTTCGGGAACTCCGCCTTAAGGCGCAGTGTGCCCGTGGCGGTGTCGATCTGGTTGTCCAGGGTCGTGAGGGTACCGGTGGCAAGGACGCGCGTCTCCGTTCGATCCCACGCCTCCACCAGGAGCTTTTCTCCTGCTCGAAACGGTTCGAGCACCGAGGGGAGGTCGACCTCGGGGATGGTGAAGCTGACAGCAATCGGCTTGGTCTGGGTGATGACCACGAGCCCATTGGTATCGCCCGTTCGAACCAGATTTCCTGCGTCGACGCGCCGCAGGCCGGCACGTCCGGAAATCGGTGCTTCCAGGCGGGTGTAGGCCAGTTCCAGCCGCGCATCGTCGACCTGCGCCTGGCTGGCGGCGACGGCACCTTCGCGTTCTGAGACCAGGGCCTGTTGCAGGTCGAGTTCCTGGGCGGTGACCAGGTTCCGGGCGTGCAGCTCCTGGATCCGGGCGAGGTCGTTGCGTGCGCTTTCCAGTCGCGCCTGCTCCTGGCGCAACTGCCCTTCGGCCTGGGCGACTCGCACCCGGTAGGGCGCCGGATCGATCTCGGCGAGCAATTGGCCTTTCTCGACCGGCTGCCCTTCCTGGAACGCGACCTGGACAAGTTCACCCTCGACCCGGCTTCTCACGGTCACGGTGTGGAGCGGTGTGACGGTGCCGATCGCCTTCAGGTGCACCGGGAGGTCGCGTTTTTCGGCGACGACGGTGCGCACAGGGATGCGGCCGGGCCAACCCTCGCCCGCCCAGGCGGGCTGGGCGTTGCGCTTGCGCGGTGCTGGCGCGCGAAAGGCAAAATACCAGACTGCCGCACCGAGCAGCAGCGTTACCACAGCGTAGAGGAACCAGCGTTTGGGCCGGGAGGACGTTGAAGGGACGGACATTCGCAGCTAAGACGCAGCCAACCCGCGAAAGCTGCAAATATGGCGAAGATTTTTTCAGTGTGGTTGGTACCGAACTGTCCGTCAGGATTGCCCAATCGATTGAATTGCGCCGCGCTTGGCCCGTGGCTGCAACGGTGTCGCCACTGCGCGGTCCACTTGATCGCGTCACCACCCCATGCCCGCGCCTATGACGTGTCACCCGCTTTCCCCCATGAAACTCCTCCCCCTGGTCAGCGCCGCCCTAACCGTTACTCTCGCCGCCATCGCGCCCGCGGCCGAGAAAAGTCTCCAGCAGATCGCGGACGAACAGTTCGCCTTTGCCGCCCAGCAGTATGCGGGCCTGCTCAAACGCATGGAGGCCGAACCTCCGCTGCATCAGCCCCGGAGTTTTGTCGGCGGCAAGCTGAAGGCCGTCCGTCCGGAGGACTGGACGTCGGGATTTTTTCCGGGGTCCCTCTGGTTGGTGTATGAACACACGGGCGACACCGGTTTGAAAACCGCAGCTGACGCGTACACCCGCCGGCTCGACCGCCTGAAAACCTATGGCGGCACCCACGACCTGGGATTTATGATCGGCTGCAGTTACGGACAGGCGTATCGCATGACTGGAGACGCGTCCTATCTTCAAGTGATCCGCGAGGGGGCGAAGACGCTCGCCACCCGGTTCAATTCCAAGGCCGGAGTGATTCGCTCCTGGGATTTCGGGCCGTGGACGTTTCCCGTCATCGTCGACAACATGATGAACCTGGAATTCCTCGTCCTCGCCTCGCGGCGGGGAGGGGAGGCGCACCTGAACGAGATCGCGCTGACCCACGCCAACACCACTTTGAAGAATCATTTCCGGGAGGACGGCAGCAGTGTTCACCTGGTGGACTACAACCCGGAGACGGGGAGCGTTGTCAAAAAGCAGACCGTCCAGGGCTTCGCCGACCCCTCTTCCTGGGCCCGCGGCCAGGCGTGGGGCCTCTATGGATACACGCGCATGGCCGGACTGACCGGCGAAGCACGGTACCTCGAGCAGGCCCGGCGTATCGCGGACTTCATCGTGAACCATCCCCGTCTTCCCGCGGACGGAATCCCCTTTTGGGACTATGACGTCCCGCACCAGCCGGATGCATTGCGGGACGCGTCTGCCGGGGCGATCACCGCCTGCGCCCTGCTGGAACTTGCCGATCTGGTGGACGGCGCAGAGGCCGAGCGCTACCGGGCGCTGGGTGAAAAGCAGCTCCGTAGCCTCAGCACGGGCTTTTATCGCGCCGACCTGAACGAAAACGGCAACTTCCTCATCATGCACTGCGTGGGCCATCTCCCCGACAAGAGCGAGGTCGACGTGCCGCTGGCCTACGCGGACTATTATTTCCTGGAGGGCCTCGCGCGTTACGCCACCAAGCGGGTCAAGGCGGCGAATCGCGACTTCGCACCCACGTCCCGCTAAGGTCGATCACACCGTACAGAGAGGACCATTCGTGGTGAACCCAATCCGTCAGACCGTCGTGACCACGGATGGACACGGATAAACACGGATGGCCGAGGGGTCGGGATCCGTTGTTGGGAAGCCAATACCAGGAGAACAGGAGTAGGCACGAATCCGATCGGGTCCGTTATTCGTGTCCGTTCGTGGTTAACCCAAGCTCGTGACCGTTTGTAACACGGATGGCCCAGCGATCGCGATCCGTGTCCATCCGTGTCCATCCGTGGTTGGTACGGATTGAGTCTGTCACCGGAATGTCACCTGGAGTCGCGGGAAAGTCACCAAGGCCGTGTACGCTCGCCGGCGTGACCCTCGCTTCCAGCTCTGCCACTGCTCCCACCACCACCGCGCTGACGGTTGTCTGCGCGGTGCTGTTTGTCTGGTTTGCGCTCTGCCAGGCCTCGGTGGCCCTGCACCGTCCGCAGACGCCGGAAGGCGCTTCTGCGGCGGTTGAGCGTTCTGGGGACTCACGCAGTCCCGGACTTCAGGTACCGCAGCACGTCCGCAGCTGAATACGAAACGGCGCCCGCCGGGATGTAGCGGGCCAGTTCGGAGACTTCATTGCCGGCGGTGACGAGGCTCTGCTCGGCCTCGCCCTCGCGCACCTGGCCGAGGCCCACGGTGGCTGCGAGCCCGTTGCACAGGCACTTGCGCCCCACGGTGTCCTCAACGAGACCGCCCTTGCGGAGGAAATCGTCGATCGGCTCCGCGGAGCAGCGATATCCCAGCGTGCCATCAGGGCGACGATAGGCTTGGCGCAGGTAGCCGAGATCACAGATGCGCTTGCGCGCCAGGTAGTCTGCCTGTCCGGACAACGTGCCGGAGAGCTGCATGACCTTGAAGGGGAAGCCCGTCGGCGAGGCAACGGGGTCTGTATAAACGCGGCCCTGGCCGGAAAGGCTGGCCTCGACCGCCCGGCGGCGAAGCGCGGGCTCGATGCCTGAGTCTTCGCAGAAGGCGAAGGCGGTCCCGACCTGAATACCAGCCGCCCCGGCGGCACGTGCTTCGGCGAGCTGCTCCGGGGTGGCGCGCGATCCGGCCAGCCAAAACGGAAGGCCCAGTTCAGCGATCTTCGGCAGGTCGGGAATGTCGCGAGGACCGTAAATGGGTTCTCCCACATCGGAAAGCTGTAAGGCGCCGCGTGGAGGAGCGTTGTGGCCGCCCGCACGGTCTCCCTCGACCACAAAGCCGTCGACCCGCCCGGTCGATTTCCGGGCGAGTGTGGTGGCGAGGGCGGAGGAGGAAACAATGGCAAGAAACTGAGGACGGCGAAGCGTCGGAGCAGGCGCGCCCAAAAACGCCGAGGGATCGAAGGTGGTGATCACTTCGTCGCCAGCGCCCTCACAGTCCACGCGGAGCTCCGCGGGCTGGCCGGCGGCGAAGCGATCGAGCACGCCGGGGATGGCGCGGGGGATACCGGCACCCATCAGCACGTAATCGACCCCTGCCAACATCGCCCCGAAAAGGGAGGGCAGAGTGGGAAGTTGGATCTTCTCCAGAAGGTTGATTCCGACCACTCCGCTGTGACCCTCCTTGGCGAGAAACACTTCCACAAAGTTGGCGGCCACGGTGAGTTCCGTCAGCGCAGCCGGGCTGTTGACCGTCGGCATCGGCACGCCGCGATAGGGCGCGTCGGGCGCCTTGCCACCCGGAATGAAATGAGTCTCCAGGACACGCTGCGCGACGGCCTGCACGGGGAAGGCGTCGAGGGCCCGACGCATGTCGCCGCCGGGATCGCCATCGGCCAGGCGGCGCGCCAGCACCACGGCGAGCAGGGTGCCGGAAACCACGCCGAGTTCGCCGAGACGGGAGACAGCTCGGGCGAGACGCCAGTTGGAAACGGCGACGCCCATGCCGCCCTGGATGATGGTGGGAGTGGAGTGGATCATGCTTTAGCGGGAACCGCACGTGCTGCCCGGTTCACTCCAGATCAGACGGACAAAGCCCACAGGATCAGCAGGTCAGCGCAACGGACGACGATTCGAACGGATAGGCTGTAGCTGCCATGGAGACTTCGGAAGTACTGATGCTAAAATTCTCACGGGTATTAGCGCAGCAGCGTGTGGCTATTTACATGCTCACTGTTTTGCAGTCGTACCCGGGCCCGTCAACCCACGGAAGACCACCTGCGCGATCTCACCACAGAGCCAAGCCGAGCGCCATTACCGGGAAGCCTGCAGGCGCCCGTTCGGGAGGGCGCGAAGGGCGGTGATACGATGCGCGATCTCCTTCTCGATCGGCTCGAGTTCTTCGTCCGTGAGATGGATGCCATCGGTGGTCGCAAAGTCGTGTGGGCGAGGGGGAGGCAACCAGGCAAACTGAGCCTCCGGCAGCGCCTGGCGTACCGCCGTGGATACCTGGCGGTAACGGGTGGTGGCCATCACCTGAGGGTCGTGGGGCAGCTCCATCAAGGTCACGCGGACGCCGCGGGCCTGGAGGGACTCGATCTTCTGGCGGAGCTCGGCGCAAAGGCGGTCAAGTTTGGGTGGGTCAAAGGGGGTGGACCGCTCACGGACCGCCCGGTCGCGCGCCGCCTGCCACGCCTGACGTGAGACAACCTTGTGCGAGACCCCGGGGGCAACCAAGGGGAGACCGGTGGCGGACAGTGCGGGCCGCAGCAAATCGTTGCCCAGGACAAAGGCCGCGAGGTTGGCGGGCTGGAAACGCTCGCGCAGTGCGGGAATATGGCGGCGGGCCATGGCGAAGACGGGGCGGTTGACGTTGGCCAGCACCGCTTCATCGCCCCCGAGCTGGGTGATCATGGTGGTCTCGACAAACACCGCCTCGGGCAGGTGTGGCTGGGATCCAACAAAGTCCAGTCCGGTGAGGACGTTGCCGCCAGAGAGGGAAAGGTTCGCGCAGGTTCCCGCTTCCACCGGGGGCGCAAGGCGCCGGGAAAGCGAGGTGCCGACGATCACGGTGGAGGGCAGTGGAGAGGCCGTGGCGTAATCCTGATAACGGACGATGTTCTCCTGCACATGTCCCTGGACGGCAGACCGTTTGGACACGGCGGGCACAAGGAGAACCGCGCTGTAGGCGAGGAGCAGGGCCAGCGCCCAGAGAATGGCTGCCTTGATCATGGCTCAGAATTGGAAATAGATAAAATCGCCCGCCGATCCGCTGTTGAGCAGCAGAAGCGCGAGGCAGGCTCCGTATCCGAAGGAAAGCGACGCGCGCCCAAAAGCGGGAGCCCGCGCACCCCGGCTCCGCCACCACTCCCACGCGTGCCACAGCACGACCGGGCTCGAATACAGCATCAGGTAGCCTACAAAGACCGGATCGGTTTCCATCCCCCAATTTGTGCCGACCGCCGCGAAATAGCCGAGCACGTCGCGGAAGTTGGGCAGCTTGAAGAGCAGCCAGGCCAGGGAAACGAAGCAAAAGACGAGCAGCATCCGAATGAACGAGAACGGCGCGGCTTCACCGTCGCGCTGGGTTCGGCGCCGGGTGGCGAAACGTTCCACCGCGAGCCCGAGGCCGTGCACCAGACCCCAGACCGCGTAGCTGATGGCGGCGCCGTGCCAGAGACCGCCCAGCAGCATGACGGTGATCAGGTTAACGTACGTGCGTCCTTCACCGCGGCGGTTTCCGCCCAAGGGAATGTAGAGGTACTCCTTCAGCCAGGTCGAAAGCGAGATGTGCCACCGGCGCCAAAACTCGGAGAGGCTCTGCGAGAGATACGGGAAATTGAAGTTCTGCATCAGTTCGTAGCCGAACGCCCGCGCCAGGCCGATCGCGATCAGGGAGTAGCCGGCGAAGTCGGCGAAGATCTGCATCGAATAGCCAAACAGGATCAACAGCAGGGCCGGGCTCGAAAACGTCTCGTACCGCCCTGGCGCCAGCCAGAACGTCAGGTCCTTCAGGTTGTCCGCCACGACCATCTTCATGAAGTAGCCGAGCACCAGCGCCCGAAACGCCGCTTCCCAGGGCACATCCTGGAGCCGCTTGTGGCGAATCTGAGGATAAAAATCGTGCGCCTTGACGATCGGGCCGGCGACCAGCTGCGGGAAGAAGGATTTAAAGAAGGCGGTCTTCAGCAGATAAGGCCAGAAGCCGCCCACATGGACGGACTCTGCAGCCGCACCGGGTTTCTGCCTGAACACGTCCACCATCAGGCTGATGCCCTGGAAGGTGAAAAAGGAGATCCCGATCGGAAGCGGGATGTGGACGAGGAAATGCCCGACCGAGCCCTCTTCCCAATAATCCAGACGGAGGATACGCGCGGTGAGCGGGCTGTACTTGAAGAAAAGGAGAATCGCGAGGTTCAGCACCACACCCGCGGCCGCCCAGGCGCGACGCGGGGTCGGGGCATACGTCTGATTCACCTGAAAACTGCAGATCGCGTTGATCAGGATCGAAGCCACCAGCAACAGGAGCAGCCAGGGCTCACTGTATCCATAAAACACGAAGCTGGACGCGATCAGCAGCGGCACCTGCAGGCGACCCAACCCCGGCGCATAATAAAGCGCAAAGGTGACGGCGAAGAGCAGGACAAAGACGTAACTGTTGAACAGCATGCACGCGGGCCCATCGCGACCTCACACGCCCTATGCCGAGCACCTGCATCCTGCAGGTTAACGGCGTGGGAGAATGGTGTGAGATGAGCCAAACGCGCGGCCAGACCGCCGACCGGCCTGCCGGTTCGACTGCGAACTCCAAAAAAGCAGCCAATCGCGTCTGATGACAATCAGCTGCGGGGACGAGCGACGGCTCAGGCGTCCGTATACGCACGCAACCCCGAGGGATCGAGCAGGGCCACGCGGGGGCCCTCAACCGCGATCAGGTTTTCCCGGCGGAACCGCGCCAACGTACGGGAAAGGGTTTCGCTGGTGACTCCGAGTTGGCCGGCAAGGATGCGCTTTGTCACCGGAAGGACGAAGGCGTCGGGTTTTTCCAACGAACCGGCGGGCGCGTGGTCCAGCAGCCATGCGGCGAGGCGTCCCTCCACCTGCTGGCCCTTGAGCGCTTGGAGCGACTGGACCAGGTGCTTCAAGTGGAGGCTCATCGATCCGAGCATGTGGAGTGCGAGTTCGGGCTTTCGACAGACGAGCTGCCGGAACCGCTGCTTTTCCACGCGGATGACCTGGGAAGGTTCCAGCGCAACCGCATTCGCAGGATACGCCTCCACCGTCGCGAGGGTGACTTCGGCAAAACTCTCGGGGGGGCGAAAGATGCAGATGATCTGTTCACGCCCGTCGGGGGCGAGCGCATAGATGCTGACCGCACCGGTCTGCATCACATAAAACCCATCGGCCTTCTCGCCCTGACGAAAAAGCACCTCGCCTTTTTGCAGGGTTCGGGAGCTGCAGCCCTCCGCGATCAGCTGCAGGTCCTCCGGCGCAAGATCCGCGAACATTCGGCTCCGGCGCAGGGACGCGGACAGTGCGGTCAGGCGATAGGACTGCAGATCATGGGGCGTCGTCGGCACACGGAATGGTCGAGGCTGCGCTTGACCCGGATCAAGGCAATTGCGGGGCTGCACGCTACACTCTTGAGATGGATCAACCCGCTCCCCTGGTTCTCGACGTCCGCCCGCTGTTTGCCGCGCACCAACCGCCGCTCGGCGCGATCCTCTCCGCGGTGGAGCGGCTGCTTCCCGGGCAGGATTTCCACCTGATCGCACCGATGCAGCCGACGCCCCTTTACCAGCTCCTGGCGCAGCGCGGGCTGACGCACCACGCAGCGCAGGCGGAGGATGGCTCGTGGCGGATCGTTTTCCGCGCCTGCTAGCATGGGTGTGACCCGTGACTTCGGTGGGCTCGGGCGACTGGCGTTCGTGGCCGCCATCGGGTGGTTGCTGGTCGCCGCAGGCATCGGGCTTTTGCTGCGCGCGGCCCCTTTCCTGCCCGGAGCACTCCTTGAATACGGGCATCTCCTCCACGCGCACTCCCACGTCGCGTTTCTAGGCTGGGTGTTCAGCGCTTTTTTTGGCCTGGGGCTGAGGGGCTTTGTCCCCGCTGCGGAATGGCGTGGATACAGCCGCCTCTTCTTCTGGGGGCAGGCGTCCACCCTCGCAATGGCCGTCGCCTTTCCCCTCCAGGGTTACGCGCGCGAAAGCATCATCGCCTCCTCCGTGCACCTCTGCGTGGCGCTGCGTTTCGTCTGGAGGCTCTGGCGTGGCGCGCCGGCTGGCGGAGCGGGCCGGGTTTATCTCGGCCTGTCTTTCCTTTTTCTCGCCCTCTCGGCCCTCGGCCCACTCGCCCTCGGGCCGCTGGCGGCCGCGGGCCTGCGGGGCAGCCCATGGTACACCTTTTCCATCTATGTGTACCTGCATTTTCACTACAACGGTTTTTTTGTCTTCTTCCTGGTCGCGCTGCTGCTCTCACTGCGCGGGCTGGACCCGGCCCTCCCGCGGGGCGCGGCCCGGGCGGCACCCTGGCTGGCGTCGGGAACGGTGCTGACCCTGGCGCAGTCCGCGCTCTGGCTGCAGCCTCCGGCGTGGGTCTGGGCGCTGGCAGCTCTGGGCGGCGCCTTCCTGACGGTCGGCACGGTGCGCCTCCTCGCGCGACTGGCCCGGAGCGGGCTTGCGGGCGAGCGGCGGATCTCCACGGGTCTGCTGGGGCTGGCGGGCGTCTGCCTGCTCCTCAAGGTTGGACTGCAGTGTGCCGCGGCCTGGCCCGCGCTGCAGGACCTGGTCTCCCATCGCTGGGTGGCGGTGGCCTTCCTCCACCTCGTTTTCCTCGGGGTGGTCACGCCGGCCCTCTGGGTGCTAGGAGAACGCGCCGGGTGGCTCACCTGGCACGGAATGGCCCGCGCGGGTCTGGTCGTCTTTTTGTCCGGGGCGGTGACGACGCAGCTCGTGCTGGCAACGGTGCCCCTGTCGGCGAGGCTCGGCCTGCCTTCCCTGCCGACACCGGCGGCCCTGCTCCTGGCGGGTTCGGTCGTGCTTTTCCTCGGACTTGTGGCGGTGGCGAGCGGCGTCCGCCGGCGGGGGCTGCTCAACCGTTCCAACCCAGCTGGGTCCGCGCCGCGTCGCTGAGCATCTCGGGATTCCATTGCGGCTCCCAGACGATTTCGACTGCGACCTCGGTCACCCCGGGGAGCGCCGCGATGGCGGCGCGAACGCCCTCGCGCATCACGTCTCCAGCCGGACAATACATGGAGGTGAGGGTCATGGCCACGGAAACAGCGCCCCCCTGGAGGATCACGTCATAGATCAGTCCGAGGTCCTGCACACTGACCCCGAATTCAGGGTCGTACACGCCGCGCAGGGCATCGCGGATCACGGTCTCGGAAAGGAGGGCGGGGGAGTCGGTCATGGTGTGGCAGCGGAGGGTTTCAGGGCCGGGGCTGTCCGGGAGGCGGTGCGTGGCTTGAGGTGCCTCAGGATACGAATGACGTTGGCCAGGTAGACGAGTGCGCCGGCACCGAGCAGGATGGCAGGGGCAAGGGTGTAGTGGCCGCGTCCGGCGAGGAGGGCGAGGAACGCCGTGCCGAGACCGGACAGGTGGCACGCGAACCAGAGTTTTTCCAGGGCCGCGGAGCCCAGCGACGTGGCGGCGGGCACTGGCTCGCGCCCAACCCGCGGGCCGTATGCGCGCATCCAGACAAGAAACGGGATGATTTTGCAAAGCATGCCGAGCACGGTGAGGGAAAGCCCGCCCGCCACCGCGAGAACGGCATAAAGCGCGAGCAGCGTCTGGTGGGCGCGGTCTCCGGGGGCGAAGGCAAAGAGGAAGAGGCCGGCGAGCCCGGCGGTCCCGGCGCACACCGCGCCTGCGAGGAAGGCGCGGATGCCGGGATCGAGCACCCGGCGCCTCCGCGTCGCCAGCGTTGCGCCCAGGGCGGTGCCGGAAAAAAGGAGCCCGGTGCCAAGCACACCGCCGCCAGCAACGGCCAATGCGGGGAGGTCCCAGGCGAGCCCCGGCGCCAGGAGCAGCAAGCCGACCTGGGTGCAGACAAGTCCGCCCCAAACCAGGTCGGCGCGCGCCAGTTTTCCCATGGTGAACATCGGGATCAGCTGAAAGGTAGTGCCCTGCAACAGGGTGAGGAAGAACCCCACGAGACCGAGGTGGGCGTGGGCGCGGAGCAGATTCTCCGCGGGGAGGGGAAGAAACGCGTGCCGCCGGTTGAGCGCCATCAGCACACCCAAGACCACGGTGAGCAGGAGCCAGCCCCCTGCGAGCGGGAAACTCCAGGCGGGGGCATCGCGACGTGTCGAGGCGGCGAAGGTGCGGAAAAGGCCGGTCACGAGGAGGAACACGCCGAGGGTGAGGGCGGAGCCGCCTGCGGCGGCCCAGCCATACCGTCCGGTGCCGAGCCCGAGCACCAGGGCGAGCGTTCCCGCCAGGTGGAGTCCGGCGTGGGTCCAGGCGGCGGCGAGCGGAAGCCGTAGGGAAACGCCCAATACTACAGGCATCAGCTGGTAGACCGAGCCAATGCACACGCTGAGGAGGAAACCCGGCAGCCAGAGGTGGATCCAGGCAACCACCCGGGGATTGAGCGGGGCCTCAAGCAGAAGGCCCGGCTCCAGCGCCAGCATGGCCACCGCGGCCGCAAACGCCAGGAGCCCGGCGCCGATAAAGGCGAGGGGGAGCCGGGCGCCTCCAACCAGTGTGACTCCGGGGCCCATGGCGTTTTGCTCAGCGGCGGGTAAGACGGGTGACCCAGCTGCCGTCGGTCTGCTCCGTGCTCTGGTAGGCGACATTGCGCTGGTCGAGTTCGCCGTAGAGGTGAATCGGGCGCCGGTCGGTGAGGGCGTGGAGCGTGGCGCCGGGCGCAGCGTTTTCCACCGCGGTGAGGATGCGAACCATCGGCTCCGGCGGCTGCAGGCCACGGGCGTCGACCAGCGTGCCGCAACCGCCATCCGCCGCGGGGGCGGCCGAGGCGGCGGGTGTCGGATGGGGGGGCGCGACCACCGCCGGAGGTGCGTCCGTCGCGGCGGTGCGCGTGATCTTCACCTGAAACTCCTCTGGGCCGGCGACCAGGTACTCCCAGGTGAAGGCATTCGGGAACTGGGCGGCGAACTGGTAATAAAGCGGGACCGGATCGTGGTCGTTGATCAGCACAAAGTGGGCGCCGACCGCGAGGTCGTGCCAGCGCTTGAAAATCATGCCGTGCTTGATCCGGCAGGGGATGGTGCGGGCGTCGAAGATGGTGAGGTCGATGGAGTCGGTGGTGGTATTCATAAAGTTGATCGTGACATCACCACCCTATCGGGAAACCCACCGATGCGCCTTGACGTGAGTCAATGCTTCCGGCGAACGGAACCGGCCGCTCGCACCCCCGGTCTGGCGGGCCATGAGCGATACCCAGGACAAACCGATCAAGCGCCCGCTCGTGATCGCGCTGGGATGCATCGGCCTCCTTGCCGCAGTCGGCGCTCTGATCCTGTTCCGATCCATCTTCGTCTCACTCCTCGTCGCGCTCCTGATCGCCGTTCTGCTCGAACCGGTGATCCGCTTTCTCCAGGTGCGCCTGAAGCTGGGGCACGGGGTGAGTGTGGTGGTCACCGCCCTCCTGATGCTGGCGCTGATGGGCGGTATCGTGTACGGCGGATACGCCGTGGTGGCGGGTCAGCTGCGGTCCCTGACCGAGCAGGCACCCGCCATCCAGGAGCGTCTCACCGCCAAGGTGAACGAGTGGGTGGACCGCTTTTCGTGGCTTGGCCTCGACTCCGCCTCGCTCGACCCGTCCGCCTACCTTCAGCAACTCGGCGCCGGCGCCCTGAAGATGCTGGCAGTGGGCGTGGAGGGACTGAGTTTTGTCCTGATCGTCTTCATGCTGGCCCTGTTCATAGCCGCGAATTTCAAGAGCTATGGCCGCGGCTGCCTGACCCTTTTTCCTCCCCGTAAGAGAGGCCGCGTGGCAGAGCTCGCCGCCGGCTCCGTGCGTGTGGTCCGGAGCTGGTTTTTCAGCCAGATCATCGTGGTCAGTATCAGCGCCGTCGTCACCGCGGTGGCCATGCTGCTGATCGGCTTCGATTATTGGCTGGTCATCGCCGCCCTGACCCTGGTCCTCGACTTCATTCCCTTTCTCGGCGCGATCTTGACCGGCTTGATCGCAGTGATCCTCACCTTGGGTACCGAACCGGAAAAACTGGTTTGGGTGATTCTCGCCTACCTCGTTATCCAACAACTGGAGTCGGACGTTCTCCTGCCCGTGGTGATGCGTGGACGCATCCGGCTACCGGAAGCCCATCTGCTGGTGTTCGTTCTTCTGATGGGCTCAGCACTGGGTATCGTGGGCGTTTTCCTGGCCCCTCCGCTGTTCGCCGTGCTCCACCACCTCTATGGCGAAGTGTACGTCCCCTGGATCGAGCGGCGGAGCGATAAACTCACCCGAGACGCAGCTTCGACACCCGGGTTGCTGAAAATAGACAAAAAGTGAACAAAAACGATTGTTTCAGTTGCTAACGCTCGTAACCGAGTAGGTTGGGCCATGCCTCTCGGCATCCCAAAATATTAGACAAAACTGAAACATCCGTCATGAAACACTTCTTGTTACTGTCCGCTCTTTCATGCGCCGCGGTCGCTCCGACGGCCTTCTCCCAAGGTATCGTGAACACCTCCACCCGCGGCATGGCAGGAGGCGGCGCGAGTGCGCTTATCACGGGTTTTGTGGTCGATGCGCCCCCCGATGAATTGCGCTGGTATGTCGTGCGCGTGGCGGGCCCGACCCTCGCGGCGTTTGGAGTTGAGGGAGCGTTGGCGGACCCCTCGTTCCGGCTGTATGACGTCCGGGGAAATGTGGTCGCCGCCAACAATGACCGCGGAACGGTGCCGAATGCCGCGCTCCTGGACACGGTGTCGGCGGCGGTGGGTACCGTGCCGCTCTCAGACCCCAAGGAGTCTGCGGTGCTGGTGGGTCTCCCGGGTGGAGCTTACACCGGCGTCGTTTCCACGCCAGCCGGGGGGGCGGGGGTCGTGTTGATCGAAACGTTCGAGTATGAGCCGGTCGCCCCGGGCACGCCTTCGCAGACCTTGAGCGGAATCGCCGCAAGCAATCCCAGCTTTTCGACGCTAGCGACCGCCCTGCGGTTGACCGGACTCGACGCGGTGCTCGCCGAGGGTGGCCCCTTTACCGTGTTTGCGCCGACCGATGAGGCCTTTGCCAAATTGCCCGCCGGCACGCTGGAAGCCCTGGTGGCAAATCCCGCGCAGCTCGCCGACATCCTGCGGTATCATGTGGTCAGTGGCGCGGTGAAGTCCACCGACCTGACCAACAACCAGCAGGTGCCCACGCTGCTGTCTGGTGCGGCGCCGCTCACGGTGACCCTGGACGGTGGCGTCCGCGTCAAGACCTCAACGGTGGTGGCGGCCGATGTCATGGCGATCAACGGCGTCATCCATGTGATCGACACCGTCCTCGTGCCCTAGGCCTTTTTATCCTTCCAGGTCCGGCCTGCGTCACCCCGCCGTTTGAGGCTCTGTCTCCGGCGGGGTTTTTGCGTCCGTCGCGTTGCCCGACGGAGGTGCCTGAACCCGTTCGAGGTGAGCGCGCCAGCGACGCTCCTCCGCGTCCTGGCGGCGAATGGCCCGCCATTCGAGTTCACCCACCACGATGATGAAAAGAAAAAGCAGGGCTCCCATGAGGTGGTGAAAAACGAAGGCCATCACGCCCACGCCGACGGCGGCGAGGACCTTGCCGACATTGGCCGCCCAGCGCGTGGCATCCACGTAGTGCATCCGGACCGAGAGCAACGCTCGCAGCACCCGGCCGCCGTCCATCGGAAACGCCGGCAACAGGTTGAACGCCCCCATCACGGCATTCATGACCAGTAGCAGTTGCCAGAGGGAAAGATCGAGGGTCGCCAGTTGCTCACGCGAGGGCAGGGGTACCACGAGAAGCAGCGCGGCGACGATCACTGCGTTCACCGCCGGGCCGGCGATGGCGATGAGAATCTCGGCCAGGGGGCGGCGCGGCAGGCTGGAGAACTCGGCCATCCCTCCAATCGGCAGCAGCAGTATCCGCGGGACGCGGACGCCGAAGGCGCGGGCGGTGAACGCATGGCCGAGCTCGTGCAGCACGACGCAGGTGAAAAAGAGGCAGACCACACCGAGGTTGATCCACGCGCCGACCGCCCCGAATTCACGCCACCCTTCCCACGCCACGTACCCCAGCAAAAGCAGGAAGGTGAGATGAACGGAGAGCTGGATGCCGCGGATGCGGAACAACCTAATTGACCCATCTGGCATTTGGACTAGTCAAAGCCGGTTTTGCCGCGACCGCCACCGGCGAGGCGTTTCTTCCCACGGCGGACCAGCTCACCATGTCGGACGCATCCACCAAACTTCCCACCATTCTGATCATCGATGATGATCCGGAAATCCGTTACTCGCTCGGCCGTGTGCTGTCCTCGCGCGCCTACCAGGTGATCGAGGCACCGAACGGGGAGCAGGGGATCGCCATCGTCAAAAAGAGCCCACCGGATCTCATCTACCTGGACGTGCGCATGAGCGGGATGAGCGGAATCGAGGCGCTCCAGCACATTCGCTCGATTAATCCGAAGCAGATGGTGGTGCTGATGACCGCCTTCGGCACTGCCCAGACTGCGATCGAGGCGATGAAATACGGGGCGTTTGACTACATCATGAAGCCCTTCGATCCGCAGAAGGTGCTTTCGCTGGCGGAAAACGCGTTGAAGGCCCACGCCGACATGCGCGCCGTCAGCGACTATAAATCGAGCATCAATACCGAAGACTACAAGGAGGGGATCGTCGGGAGCTCCCTGGTGATGCAGGAAGTGTTCAAGGTGATCGGCCAGGTCACGGCCAGCGATGTCACCGTGATGATCACCGGCGAGAGCGGCACCGGCAAGGAGCTGGTGGCGCGCTCAATCTGGAAGCACAGCCATCGCGCGGCGAAGCCTTTCATCGCGGTCAACTGCGCCGCCATCCCCGATAACCTGATCGAGAGCGAGCTCTTCGGGCACGAAAAGGGATCCTTCACCGGCGCGACGGGGCAGCGCCTCGGCAAGTTCGAACTATGCGATGGCGGCACGATTTTCCTGGATGAAATCGGCGACATGGCGCTCGCCACCCAGACAAAGATCCTGCGCGTGCTGCAGCAGGGGGAAATCCAGCGGGTGGGCGGCACGGAGACCATCCGCGTGGATGTTCGCATCATCGCCGCCACAAACAAGAACCTGGAGACGATGGTGAAGGAGAAAACCTTCCGCGAGGACCTGTATTACCGCCTCAACGTCGTCCGAATCCGGATGCCGGCGCTGCGCGACCGCGGTGACGACATTCCCCAGATCGTTGATTTCTGTCTCCAGAATCTGGTGAAACAGAAAAAGGCCCGCATCTCGAAGGTCTCGCCCGAGGCGCTCGGGGTGCTGACGCGCTACAAATGGCCGGGCAATGTGCGGGAGCTGGAAAACGTGATTTATCGCAGCGCGGTCATCGCACAGGGCGACACCATCCTCGTGAAGGATCTTCCCGAGGAAATCCGCGCCGCTGCAGAGGCTGAGGGTCAGGGTGGGGCGCCGTCCGATCCCGTCCCCGCCGAACCCGTCAAACCACACGGCGACACCCCACCGGCGGTCGCGCCTTCACCCGCACCGCGCGCCGCTCCCCAGGAGGGTGCGCCGGGCGCTGACACGGCGCTAACGATCGAATACGCGCTCGATTTCATCCACCGCGCACTCGAGACGGGGCCGGACCCGATCCTGAATCGGCTTGAACGCGAAATGATCATCCGGGTGATGAAGGCCGAGCAGGGTAATCTCCTAAAAGCCTCCGAGAAGCTGGGGATTACACGCGCCACGCTGCGCAAGCGGGTGGACGAGCTGGGCCTGCGCGTCTGAGCACGCGGGCGGTTTGCCGACAAAAAAGGCGAGGGGACGAACCCTCGCCTCACGCCGCGCACGACGCCAGCCGGCCGTCTGCCTCACTCCTCGTCGTCTTCGCTCTCGGCGGGACGCTCCAACTCTCGACGGCACTCGTTCATTACGCGAAGCCAGATTTCGCGAAGATCGAAAAGCCGGGGGGTGGAGTCCTGACGGAAGTGAGCCAGCGCACGAGAGTAGGCAACGGCGTTGTCGTCCAAGAGGGAAAGCGAGACATTCAGCTCGCGGAGGGCCCGCTTAAAGAGGCTGATCGCCATGGCGTAATCCCCAAAATCCAAGGCGTGGATGCCGAGCACAGCCTGCTCCTCGCCTCGGTAAAGCGCGGTTTGGAACGCCATGCCCAACGCCTGCGGGACGCGCTCTGAATCGGTTGCGATGCGCTCCCAACCGCGCCGAAGGCTCAGGTAGATGGCCTTGGTTGCCACAAACACTGGATTCTTCTGGACGGTGTACGGGTCGGTGTCGTCGTCACCTGCGTCTGCCCGGTCGTCGGCGCCGTCGTCCGCATCACCGAAGCTGTCGTCTGAATCCTGGCTCTCGCTGCTCCAGCCTTCCTTGTCCCACCCCATCAGGTGGGCGGCTTCGTCGAGACGCTCGGGATTCCCCTTAAGCTGCTCATAATACGCGAGGTAACGATGGAGTACATCGTCTTGTTCGCGCAGGTAGTTCTCCCAATCGAACTCGTTCCATGCCAAGTCTCCACGCTCTTCCCACTCATTTTCGGAGGGGCCGTCAGGATCAAAGTTACTCATTCGAATAGGTCGAAATCTGTCCGGGGAAGCTGCGCCCCGAGGGGTCGAAAAGCAAATGGAAAACTCGGATTCTCGGGTGTGCAGGTTCTGGGTGAAAAGGGCCGTTCTCGAACAGCATCGACCCCAGCCCAAAGGCATAATTCGGGCCAAAGTGGCGAGGGGGCAGCTGCGGTATTGAGCCGTGACGCGAAGTCGTGCAGGGTGTGGGGCTTATGCCTGATGTCGCTCATGTCATCGTCCATTTCAGCGGTCGGGTGCAAGGAGTCGGCTTCCGCTACACGACCTTGCAGGTTGCCAAGGAATTCGAGGTGACGGGCTACGTACAAAATCTCCCTGACGGGCGGGTGCTCGTGGAAGCGCAGGGACATCGGGAGGAGCTGCAGGCCTTTATCACCGCCGTGGAGGATCGGATGCACGGCTACATTCGGAAAACAGAACCTGCCTTCCGCCTGGGTGCGCGGGTCTTGACCGACTTCACCATACGATGAGGCGCTCGCCGGTTGATTGCGCAAGCTGTTGTTCCCCCGTTGGGTGCATCGCCTCTCACTCGCGGTGGAGTTGCTGCCGATGCTCCCGTCCGGCGCCGCCTCCATGACTTTGGTGCTTGAATCCCGCCACCGACTTTGGCATCTTACCTAACTCACTAAAGAATGAGCGCGCCTGAAAACCTGCATCCCATCTTCGACCGCGTCCTTGGACGTGCGGAAAAGGAGACCCGGCTTCGGCAGCGGGCGCATGTGATCTGGTTATACGGGCTCTCCGGTTCAGGGAAAAGCACCTTGGCAATTGCCCTCGAGCGCCGCCTCGCCTCCCTCGGGCACGCGACCCACCTGCTGGACGGGGATAATGTCCGCACCGGCCTAAACCGGAATCTCGGGTTCTCGGACGCCGATCGGGACGAGAATATTCGCCGGGTGGCGGAGGTGGCCAAACTTTTCGTCGGCGCCGGGTTGGTCACCGTGTGCTCCTTTATCACTCCCGCGCGGGCGCAACGCGCCGCGGCGCGTGCGATCATTGGGGCGACGGACTTCACAGAGGTCTTTGTCCGCGCTTCGTTCGACACCTGTGCTGCCCGCGACCCCAAGGGGCTTTATGCGAAGGCCAAGGCGGGCGGGGTGGGGCAGTTCACCGGCAAGGATTCGGGTTTCGAGGCACCGCTGGACGATGACCCGGAGGTGTTTGTCATCGATACGGAGTCCGAGCCTCCCGAGGCGTCGCTCGAACGGCTTTTTCAGAGGATCAATCCTCGTCTTCAACTTCCATGAGTTCGTACAATCTCACCCACCTTGCCCAACTGGAGCATGAGGCGATTTTCGTGATGCGCGAAGTCGCCGCCCAATTTGAGCGGCCGGCCCTGCTCTTTTCCGGCGGGAAAGACTCCATCGTGATGGTGCGCCTGGCGCAGAAGGCGTTCGCGCCGGCGCGCATTCCCTTCCCGCTGGTGCACATCGACACCGGGCACAATTTTCCGGAGACGATCCAGTTTCGCGACCACCTCGTGAAGCAGACGGGAGCCCGCCTCGTGGTGCGCCATGTGGAGGATTCCATCAAGGCAGGCCGGTGCGTTGAAGAGAAGGGACCGAACCCGTCGCGCAACGCCCTGCAGACGGTCACCCTCCTCGACGCGATCGGGGAGCTCAAATATGACGCCTGCCTCGGCGGTGCCCGCCGCGATGAAGAGAAGGCCCGCGCCAAGGAGCGTTTTTTCTCCCACCGCGACGAATTCGGCCAGTGGGACCCCAAGAACCAGCGCCCCGAACTCTGGAATCTCTTCAACGGCCGCAAACATCTCGGTGAGCACTTCCGGGTGTTTCCGCTGAGCAACTGGACGGAGATGGACGTCTGGCAATACATCGCCCGCGAGAACCTCGAGATCCCGACCATCTACTTCACCCACCAGCGCGAGATCGTGGCCCGCAACGGTGTGCTCCTCGCGAATACACCCTTCATCACCGTCATGCCGGGCGAGACGGTCGAGACCCGTACGGTGCGCTTCCGCACCGTCGGCGACGCCACCTGCACCGGCGCGGTCGAGTCCACCGCGTCCACCCTGGCCGAAATCATCCAGGAGGTGGCCTCGGCGCGCGTGACCGAGCGCGGCGCGCGCGCGGACGACAAACGCTCCGAGACCGCGATGGAGGACCGCAAGAAACAGGGCTACTTCTGATCCCGCCGGGCCGCTGCGCCGGGCCCCCGTCCGTCGTCCGCCGCCCGACCCACCGTATCCAGCTACCGAACACCTTTTCACAATGTCCGACACCCATTACCTTTCCATGGACCTGCTCCGCTTCACCACGGCGGGGAGCGTCGACGACGGCAAATCCACGCTGATTGGACGCCTGCTCTACGACTCGAAGGCGATCTTTGAGGATCAGCTCGAGGCGATCGAGCGCGCCACCGAACAGCGCGGCGAGGACCACCTCAATCTCTCGCTGCTGACCGATGGACTCCGCGCCGAGCGCGAGCAGGGGATCACGATCGATGTGGCCTACCGCTATTTCGCCACGCCCAAGAGAAAGTTCATCATCGCGGACACCCCCGGGCACATCCAATACACCCGCAACATGGTGACGGGCGCGTCCACCGCCAACCTAGCCATCATCCTGGTCGACGCGCGCAAGGGCATCCTGGAGCAGACCTGCCGGCACTCCTTCATCGCTTCGCTCCTGCGCATCCCTCACCTGGTGGTCTGCATCAACAAGATGGACCTGGTGGACTACAAGCAGGAGGTCTACGAGGAGATCGTCACCAAGTACTCGGAATTCGCGTCGCGGCTCGAGATCCCGGACATCAAGTTCATCCCCATCAGCGCCCTCCATGGGGACAACGTGGTGGACAGCTCGGACAAGATGCCGTGGTACAAGGGAAGCTCGCTCCTCTACACCCTCGAAACGGTCTATATCGGCAGCGACACGAACCACGTCGATCCGCGCTTCCCGGTGCAGACCGTGATTCGTCCGAATTCCGACGAGCACCACGATTTTCGCGGCTTTGCCGGCCGCGTCGCCGGTGGCGTGTTCAAGGTGGGCGATGATGTGATCGCGCTTCCCTCCGGTTTCACCTCGCGCATCAAATCGATCCACGGGCCCGAGGGGGACACCCCCGAGGCCTTCGCGCCGATGTCCTCGGTCATCACCCTCCAGGACGAGATCGACATCTCCCGCGGCGACATGCTGGCCAAGCCCAACAACCAGCCCCAGGTGAGCCAGGACGTCGAGGCCATGATCTGCTGGTTCTCCGACAAGAAGCTCCAGCGGAATGGGAAATACATCCTCCGGCACACCACCAAGGAGGTGAAGTGCATCGTCAAGGACGTGCGCTACAAGGTGAACATCAACACCCTTCACAAGCTGGAAGGCGACCTGGACATCGGGATGAACGACATCGGTCGTATCCACCTGCGCACCACGAGTCCGCTGTTCTTCGACAGCTACAAGCGGAATCGCAACACCGGGAGCATCATCCTGGTGGACGAGTTCACCAACGCGACCGTCGCTGCCGGCATGCTGATCTGAGCGCGCGCCGGTGGCACCGGCGCCGCGCCTGCGGGCTCTTGCCGCGGCACGGCGGACGTGCGTACCCTGACGCCATGTCGCTCCGTCCTCCGCCCTGGCGCGTCTGGCTCTCCGCCTGCCGCCCGCGCACCCTGCCTGCCGCCGTCGCCCCCGTGCTGGTGGGCACCGCCCTGGCCTGGAGCGATGGGGCATGGGTTCCCCTCGCGGCGGCCGCCTGCCTGGGTTTCGCCCTGCTGATCCAGATCGGCACCAACTTCGCGAACGACTATTATGACTACGTGAAGGGGGCCGACACGGCGGAGCGGATCGGCCCGCGGCGCGCCGTCGCGTCGGGCTGGGTGTCCCCGCAAACGATGAAGCTCGCGATGCTCGTCGTTTTTGCCGCCGCCTTTCTGATCGGCCTCTCGCTCCTGCCTTACGGAGGCTGGCCGCTCCTTGTGATCGGCGTCAGCAGCATCCTCTGTGGAATCGCCTACACCGGCGGTCCGTATCCACTGGGATACAACGGACTGGGGGACGTGTTTGTCTTTGTCTTCTTCGGTCTGGTCGCGGTGGGCGCGACGTACTTTGTCCAGGCCGGTGAGGTGGGCGTGTCGGCTCTCGCGGCCGGCACGGCGCTCGGTGCCCTCGCGGCAAACATCCTGGTGGTAAACAACTATCGCGACGTGGAAACGGACGCAAAGGCCGGCAAGCGCACCCTGGTGGTGCGTTTCGGTCGGGGTTTTGCCCGGTCCCAGTTCGCCGGATCCCTCGCGGTGGCACTGCTGGTGCCTTTCATCCTCTGGCTGGCCGAGGATTACACGCCCTGGGTTTTGCTTCCGGTGCTCCTGTCTCCTGCGGCAGTGGCGCAGAGCCGTCGCCTCGCCCTCTCCCGGAGCACGGAAGAGTTGATCCAACTCCTCGGCGACACCGGCAAATTGCTCGCCGCCTACGCCCTGCTGCTTTCGATCGGCATCGCGATCAGCGGCTGAGGGGCGCGTTCGATCGACAACCTCCGGAGGCAGGTCAGGCGTGGGCGTCGCAAGACTTGCTGCGGGCCGGCGCCCGTGCCGATGATGAAGCGCGCCATGGACGAACGCCCGCCCCCACCGGTCAAACTCTGGAAGAAGCTGGTCTTGGCCGTATGCGTGCCGGCCCTGATCCTTCTCGGCCTCGAGGGTGGGCTCCGGCTGGCGGGGTTCGGTACCTCGCTGAGCCTTTTCATCCGCGATGAGAAGCCCGGGTACGTCCGGACCAATCCAGCCTTCACCCAGCTGTTCTTTCCGGCGTCCTTTGGCCTCAAGCCGCATAACTTCCGGCTCAGCCGGGAAAAGGCTCCTGGCGAGCTGCGGGTGTTTGTGCTCGGTGAGTCTGCCGCCATGGGGGTGCCCGAGCCGGGCTTCGGTCCGGCCGTGCTGCTGCAGGCGCAACTCCAGCAGGCGTATCCAGAGCGCCAGGTGCGGGTGCACAACCTGGGCATGACCGCGATCAACTCGCACTGCGTGCGCCGTGTGGCCACGGAGGCGCTCGACCTGGAACCCGACCTGCTCGTCGTCTACATGGGCAATAATGAGGTCGTGGGTCCGTATGGTCCCGGGTCAACTGCGACCGATGCTGTGCTTTCAACCACCATGATACGCCTGAGCCTGGCGGTGCGCGCCACCCGCACCGGTCAGCTGATCCAGTGGCTGGCGGCTAAGCTGGCGTCCCGGCGTGCGCCGGCCCCCGAGTGGCGGGGAATGGAGATGTTCGCCGGGCGGACGGTGGCGGCGGAAGATCCGCGGCTGACGCGGGTGTATCAGCAGTTTGAAGACAACTTGGGCGCCATCGTCGGACAGGCCGCCCGGCGCGGGGTGCCGGTGGTGGTCTCGACCGTGGCGGTGAATGTCCGGGACTGCGCGCCCTTTGCCTCCGTGCCAGGCAGGGCGCTCACCCCCGACCAGCTGAGGGAGCTGCAGGGAAAGGTGGCGGACGCGCGCGAGGCAATCGACCTTGGCCGGCTGGAACAGGCCCGGGACCGGCTGGAGGCCGCCCTTGGGATCGACCCCGGGTATGCGGACACCCACTACCTCCTGGGGATCGTCCTGGAACAGCTCGGTCGCGAGGAGGAGGCGCGCGGCCGCTTCCTGGAGGCGTGGCAGCGCGATGCCCTGCGTTTCCGGGCCGACTCACGGATCAACGCGATCATCCGGGAGGTCGTCCCGCACCATTCCGGGGCGGTGCTGGTGGATGCCGCCGCCGCCCTGGGGGCGCCGTCGGAGGGGACTCTGCCGCTCGCGGGACGGCGGTACTTCTTTGAACACGTTCACTTCACCTTCGAGGGCAACGCGGCCCTGGCTGCCTTGATTGCCGAGGCCGTCCGCCTTCCGGGACGAAAGGCCGGGCAGGGCTCAGGCCTCGATCTGCCCGCGCTGGCAGCGCGCGCCGGTTTCACTCCTTACGGCGAACTCAACCAGGTGCTTTCGATGAACGCCTTGATGAGGCGGCCTCCCTTCACCGGGCAGGTCACCTTTGCCGCCGACCAGGCCCATCAGCAGCGCACCGCCCAGCGCCTTGAGCAGGCGCTCGGCACCCTCCCGGCGCTCCAGCGTTGCGCCGGTGTGATTGAGGCGGCGGCGCAGGCCGATCCGGCCAGCTCTTTCCTTCCCTTTCACCTGGCGTCGCTTCGTGCCCGCCTGGGGCGAACGGACGAGGCATTGGTGCTGAACGCCCGTGCAGGGGCGCTCGCCCCGCCGTCCGCCGAAGTCGCTGTCCAGCGGGCTTACCTTCTCCTGCAGGCAGGGCGGTCCGGCGAGGCCGAAGCGCTCCTCCTTCAGTCCCAGGAGACCGACCCGTATTACTTCCAAACCTACGGGCTGCTCGCGCAGGCCTGGCTCGCCCAGAAAAAGGCGCGGGAGGGGGCCGCCTGGTTTTCAAACCTGGCGGCACGCATGCCGGCCAGTCGGGTGGCACACGAGCTTCGGGGCCAGCTGCTCTCTCACGCCGGAGACCGGGCCGGAGCGGAGGCGGCATGGCGGGAAACCCTTGCCCTCGTTCCGGACGCAGACGGTGCGTGGTTGCCCCTGACGCGCCTCCTCCTGGAGTCCAACCGGGTGGAGGAGGCGATCCAGATACTGGAAGCGGCGCACCGTTCTAACCCGCGCAACCTCGATGTCGCGGCCGCACTGGAGCAGGTCTTCGATCAGCGCGGGGACAGCGAAAAAAGAGCCCATTATCTGCGGGCCATGGCCGAGGCAGGGCCGGTCAGTGCGGCGCTTTTCCTGGACCTGGGACGGGTGGAGCGGGCGCGGGGTGACCATCAAAAGGCCAGGGTTGCCTTTGAACGGGCCGCGCGGGCGGCCCGCATCGAGTCGGATCAGGGCGTGCTCGAGCAGGCCCTCCAGGAGCTGGCGGTGTCACCGTCAAAGTGATACACCAGCGCGGTGGCGACGTTTAGCTGCGGGCGTCGGCGAGCCGGCGGGCGGTGCCGGCGAGTTTCAGCATCGAGCGCACGTGGCGGATCTGCGCCACGGTGAAGCCGGCGGTGCGTTTTCCCGGCCAGCCCGCCATCAGCACGGCGAAGGGGCGTTTGCTGTCATGCATCGGGAGAAGGACAAACGCGCCCAGCCGGCTCGCCTTGATCCAGGCAGGCAGGTGCGGGCCGATCTTGGGATCCGAGGCGTCGTAGATCAGGACGTCCTCCATCCGCTGCAGGCAAAGACCAAACACATCGCGGTCTTCTTCCCGACCGAGTGGCTTGCGGGCAATGGCCTGAAAGGTGGCACCATTGCCCTGGGCGGCGACAAAACGGCGTGACACGGGATCCCGGACGAAGACCACGCCTTCGTTGGTCCCGAAGCCGTTCAGGGCGGTTTTGAGGACTACGCTATAGACTTTCTGCATGTCGACCGGTTCTTCCTCGAGGAGCCCGGCGATCTGTTCGATTCCGCTCTGGAAGGCGGACTGAAATTCGGCCTCGGCACCTGCACTCGGGGCCACCAGGGGAGAGCGCGAAGCGCTGTTGGGCGTGGCCGCGAGCGCCGATGCACCGGCGTGCGGGGCGAGGTTTGCCGTGGGGATGGGCAGGCTCTGGGCCTCGGGCGCAGGGGGCGCGGCCGCGGCCGAGGTTGCGGGTGCGCCCGGTTCGGCCGAGCGGCCCCGTTCAGCAGGGCCCGAGACGGCATCGGCGGCCGGCTTTCGGCGGGCAGGCTCTGGGGCGGGTAGCGGCAGGTCTTCGCCGTCGACACGAGCCCGAAGGCGTGGGGCGAACTGGTCAGAGAGAGCGCGCAGGCCGAAGGCGTTGGAGAATTCGTAAAGCTGGTCGGCGGTGGCCCGGAGTGCTGCGAGCATCGAATCGGCGTCCAGGCCGAGGGTCTTGCTGGTCTGGGCGGCGAGCGCATTGGATTCGGTTGCGAATCCTCGAGCCGTCAGGTCGGGACGAAAGGCAAGTTCGCACATGCGGACGGCAAGGTCGGACAGCGCGAGCAACTCGATGTCGGGCTGCTGTGTCGCGTTCCTGACCGCCTCGGGGGGCAGGGCGCGCAACGAGCGGAGGATGGGGTCGGGCAGGTGGGCGCTCGCGAGCAGATGATAACCCAGCTCCAGCGGGGTCAGTCCGAGCACGGTGCGAAAGGCGTCGTCTTCGGTGGCTCCGCTGGCCGCCATGATTCGGGCGCGGCGGTAATCATCGATCATGAACGTGGTCATGAGCAAACGACCGTAGCTGCGAAGCGACGCGCAGATAAAGGCGTGTTCGGGCGAACTGGTTGCTCGGCGCGACATGATCGCCTCGGCCATCAGTCCGGAGCAGAGGGCGAGGGCGGCGATCTCGCGTTTTTCGGACGGCTGGAGGGTGCGGTCCGCGCTCTCCACCAAGAGCAACGACACGGCCAGTTGCCGGATCTTGTTGAAGCCAATGACCTGGATCGCGCCTGTGATCGTGGTGACGGCCACCCCTGCCGGATTGTAGCCCAGGGTGTTGGCTGCGGCGATCACCTTGGCGGTCACGACCAAGTCCTTTCCGATCAGCGTGGCCAGCTCCTGGATCGAGGTGTCGTAGGCCGCCCCAGACAGACGTTGAATCAGCTCAACGATTTCGGTCAGGCCTGCGGCCTCGCCTGCCTCGAGCTTTTCCGCGACCCGTTTGATGGTTTGCTGGCCTAGGGGGGATACCACGGCTAGTGTATCGGCGCGCGCCCGCCCCAGTTAACCGCATTCCGCTACAGTGTGGGCGGATGCAACCGGGCGGACACAAAAAGGCCCGGGATGTGATCCCGGGCCTTTGAAATGCGGGGCGGCGGAACGTCGCGAGACGCTCAGAGCTTGGCCAGGAGTTTTTCCTTCAGCGTCGCCTTGGGCATCATGCCCACAAACTGTTCGGCGACCTGCCCGCCCTTGAAAAGCAGCATGGTAGGAATGGCGCGAATGCCGTACTGGGCGGAGACGGCGTCGTTGTCGTCGACGTTGACCTTGGCGATCTTCAGCTTGCCGTCCAACTCGGTGGCGAGCTCCTCGAGGATCGGCGCGATCGCCTTGCAGGGGCCGCACCAGGGAGCCCAGAAATCCACCAGGACGGGGACGGCCGAGGACGTGACGGTGCTGTTGAAGGTGTCGGAGGTCAGGTTCGCGATTTTGTCGGACATGGTGAAGTGGAGGAAAATTAGCGGAAAGGGGCAGTCACTCAACCGGCCGGGCCACTTTGTTGGGCTCAGCGCGGGGTGGACTTGTGGATGATTTCGGCCAGCTCGTGGCGGTTGACCTCGGAGATGTCTTTCCCGCGCCGCTTCAGGTGCTCGAAGGTTTTGACGACCGTTTCCGTCATGCGTCCGTGTGTTTCATCGGAGCCACCGACGATGGCAAAACGTTCGCCGGTGGTGATGCGTTTGTGTCCGTCCTGGTTGTCCAGGCCGACGCCCAGCAATCCGGAGACTTTGGGCGCGTCGGCGTTCGATTTGGCGGGGAGCTCGCTCACGCCGTCAAACTGCTGGGCTGCGGCGGCGTTTCAAGTGAGTTCTCATCGATCGCGGTGCAGAGGATGTCGCCAAACGCGTCCTCCTGCCGGATGCGCAGCTTCTTCAGGCGCGTGAGTTCAAGCACGGCGAGGAAGGTTGCGACCAGGGTGCGCAGCGTGATCGAGCCGGGAAAGAGGTCTGAGAAGACAAATTCCTTCTGCGTCCTGACCTTGGTCAGCAGGTACTCCATCTGGTCGGCAACGGTGACCTGCTCGTCCTTGATCTCCCCGACCACCAGCTTCTCCGCCAGGCGCCGCAGGACCAAGTTGAAGGCGTTCCAGACTTCGATGCGGTCCACGCCCTTGAGGGGGCGTTCCTCCTCCGCCGCGGTCTGGGCGGCGATCGTGCGCGCCAGCATGTCGCGCTGAAAGGTGGCGAGGGAGTCGAGTTGCTGCGCGGCCTCCTTGAATTTCTTGTACTGAAGGAGCTGATGCACGAGCTCCCAGCGCGGATCCATCGCGTCGTCGTCGTCCGCGTTGGGATCCACCGCGTGCTGGCCCTTCGGCAGCAGCATTCGGCTTTTGATCTCCATCAGGGTCGCGGCCATGACGAAAAATTCGCCGGCGATGTCGAGATCGAGCTGCTGGAGTGACTTCAGGACCCCGATGTACTGGCGCGTCACCGTTTCGATCGGGATGTCGTAGATATCGATCTCGTTCTTCCGGATGAGGAAAAGCAGCAGGTCGAGGGGGCCTTCAAAGACCGGAAGCTTGATGCGGTAATCGGCGTCGGGAACCACCCCGTGGATGCTCGGGAGCGGACCGACCCCGGCAAGGAAAAAGGCGGGCTGTCGCCCGCGGGTGGTCAGGCGGCGCGCACCAGTTTCGCCACAAAAAATCCGTCGGTATTCCAGCGGGAGGGCCAGATGGTAAAGTCGGCTTTTCCGTCGGTGGCGACCTCGCCGGGCGCGCCGGCCAGCTCCGCACGCGCGAACGCCGGGGAATGGGCCAGGAAATCCCGCACCACGTCCTCGTTCTCCCGGCGGGCAAGGGAGCAGGTGGCGTACACCAGCGTCCCTCCCGGCCTCACGTGGGCGGAGAACTGCCGGAGCAAACGCAGCTGCCGCTCCGCCGCGCGGGCCAGGTCCGCCTCGGACGTACACCACTTCAGGTGTGGAGCGCGCCGCCAGGTGCCGCTGCCGCTGCAGGGTGCGTCCACCAGGACCCCGTCGTATTCACCCTTTGGACTGCGGGTCAGGCTCACGTTTTTCGCACCGGCCCGGCGGGACCGGGCGACCAGCTCCGCCAGTGCACTTTCCCGGATGTCGTGGGCGTCGACGGCACCTTGCGGTCCAAGAAGCTCAGCCAGCTGAAGCGTCTTGCCTCCCGCCCCCGCACAGGCGTCCAGCCAACGCTGCCCGATGGCAGGCGCGGCCAGCGGGAGAAGCAGCTGGGAACCGAGGTCCTGGACCTCAAAACCGCCCCGTTCGAAGGCGAGCGTGCGGGTGACGTCCACATCGGAGGACAGCTCGATCGCGGCGGCGGAGGCCGGCGTGGTGCGCCAGCTCCAGCCCAGGGTCGAAAACTCCGCCAACACGCCCTCCCGGGCGTCCTCCCGCAGGCGCAGCCAAAGCGGAGCGCGGGTGTGCAGGACCTCGATTTCGGGCGGCAATCCGGCCTCTGGACATTCGCGGGCGGTCCACGCCGGAAGCAGGGAGGACTGGACCCCCAGCAGCGCGGCCCGCCCGGCGAGCGTGTCGGGATAAGGCTCCGGGCGAGGGTGGGCCTCGAGCAGGGCGGAGAGGGCGGGCATGGGGGTGGCGAGCCAGACCAGGGCGCGCACCACCGCCTCGTCACCGCGCGCCTGCAGCTCCCGCACCCAGGGCCAGTGGCGCACCGCCGTGTAGAGAAGTTCTCGATACAAGCGGCGGTCCCGTGACCCGAAGCGCTTTTCCTTGGCCAGGCGGGTCTGGATTTGCGCCGGCAGGGCGCGGTCCCGGCCGATCAGTGGCTCCAGTTCGCGCAGCAGCACGAGGGCGGTCCGCGCCTGGTTTCCGGCAATCGGGCTCACGGCGGGGTCAGAAGCCGAGCAGGTTGACGCGCAGGGCGAAGCCAAAATTGCTCTCGCGCCGGCGGCCGCTGTAGAACGACACCGCGTAGTCGATCGTCCAGAGGTTGTTGATCACGTGGCGGAGGCCGACCGTCTGCTCCACGAAACGGCTCTGGCGGGCGTCATAGTGGAAGCGGGCAAAGGGCTGGTACACCTCGTTCAACCGGTAGCGCCCGTCGAGGATGTACTCCTGGATGTCGTGCTTCAGGTAGCGGTTGCCCAGCCGCACCGACCAGACGTCGCCGTCGACGATCGAAATCCCGGTATTCAATTCCCGCAGACGCAGGCTGTAGGGGGAGAAACTCTGGTAGACGTCCACCTGCAGCCACTCCGCCGGGGTGAAGATCGCCTCGGTGTGGATCTCGGACCAGGCGCGCTGGCCGGCCTCGCGGTCGAGGCGCAGATCGGCGGCCAGGTTGAAAATGAGGAGGTCCCGCGAGCCGTACTCGCGGTGCCGGGTCTGGAAGGTGTTATCGAGCCCGAAACGCACGGTGTGGCCGCCGGTGAGGTCGTCGATGTTGCGCTGGTCCCCGAGCCCGAGGGGCTGCAGGTAGGTGGAGAAGACGGTGCGGTCGATCGCGGGGATGTAGGCCTGGCCCTTCTCGATGTCGGGGATGTACCGGTACGAGACGCGGGGGGTCAGGAGATGCCGGATCCCGTCGATCTTCCAGCGTTCGTTCTCGTAGGCGTACACGCCGCTGGCCCGGAGGTGGGCGTCGAAACCAACCTCGCCGAGCACCCGGGTGTAGTCACCCTTTCCCGCGAGGGCGCGGGCGTAGTGGGTGACGCGGCCGCCGACCACCGGGGTGACCGCGAACCAGTCGCGGTGCACCCACGGGCGCGAAAGTGAATAATGCAGGTCGAAGCGATCGCTCTCCGCCCGCGGGTAGGCAGAAACCGCGTCTTCGCGCAGAACGGCGAAGGAGGCGCTGAACCGCTCGTAGACGCCCATCCCGATCGGGGTGGGCAGCAGGTCGAACCGCAGTTCGGGCAGTCGCTGCTGCACCCGGATGTAGTCGTTGGGCTGCAGCCGGGCGAAGAGGGACACCACGTAGTTGTTGCGAGTATACAGGCCCTCGAGGAAGCTGTCCGGCGTCTGGACCGGGAAAAACTCGTCGGGCACAAAATCGCGGACGATCTCGGAGTCGCTCCAGTAGGCGAGGTGCCCGGCCAACCGCAGCTCGTCGGTGATCTGCTGCTGGTGTTCCCATTCCACGTATCCGCGGTCGCGCCGAATCGGCCGGCTCAGGACGTCCTGGAGGCGCTCGCCGGTGTCCCGGATGTAGCCGGAGCGGAACTCGCCCAACATTTCCTGGCCGCCCACCTGCGTGTCGTAGAGCGCGCCGGGGCCGAGCAGGAAACCGCGCTTGGTGAAATAGGTGGCCTCGCCGCCGAGGCGGATGCCCGGGGCGACCGGCACCAGCGCGGTCGCGCCGGCGAAGGCGCCGAGGGAGGCGCGGTAGCCGAGCCGTGCGTCGAGGTAGGAGATGATCGGGTCGTCGAGGTTCTGCTCCAGCCGCGGCAGCGAGATCGGCACGGTGGTGCCGAGGCCGAGGCGGGCGGACTCCGCCTCCACGCTTTGGTTGGGCACGTACAGCACCGACTTGGCGCGCAGGGAGGGGGAGAACGGGTGGGGCTCGGTGTACGACGCGACCGCATCGGTGACGGTGATGCGGTCCAGCGTGCCCGAGGCCTGGGTTCCCGCGAGGTAGAGGGGGTATTGTCCGACCCTGAGGTTCTGCACGGTGAAGGATCGGTCGTCGATCCGGTAGGTGAGCTCGTCGGCCAGGAGGCGCTGCGCGCCCTTCGTCAGCGAGACCTGCCCGCGGGCAGTGGCCACCCGGGTCCGCGGTTGAAATCGGATTTCCTCGGCAAGGAGCAGAACGCCGCCCTCCACCCAGCTCAGGCGCGCGTTGCCGACCGCAATGAGCTCGCCCGTCTGCGGGTCGGTATCGAGCCGCTGGGCGTTCAGTTGCGGCTGCTCTGCGACGGTGGTGACCTGGGTCACCACCAGCAACGACACGAGGAGGAGGAAACGGCGCATCAGAAAGATGCGGAGCAAAGGCGGGGCTCCGGGCGGAGGCAAGCTCCCGAAAATGCGCCACTTTCCCGTTGCTGGATGGTGGTCCACGCGCATCGTTCCGCCTCCGACGCACCCATGGCCGACTCTGCCGCCCGCACCCCTTCCGCCGCCCTCAAGGACCTGTCGACGCTCCGCGCCGAAATACGCACGCTGGGCACGACCCTCGGCCGCGTGATCGGCAAGCTGGAGGGGCACCAGACCTTCGAGACGGTGGAGCGCCTCCGCACCCTTGCCAAGGAGAGCCGGGGAGGCCGCGTCGATGCGGCGGAACAACTGCGGCTCGCGGTCCAGGCCCTCACCCCCCAGCAGGCTTTCGACCAGGCGATGGCCTTCACGCTTTATTTCGAGCTGGCGAACCTGGCCGAGGAGAACTTCCGCGTCTCCCTCCTCCGGCAGCGTCGGGCGGCGCGGTTGAACGCTTCACCCCGGTCGGAAGATGCAAAACCGATCCGTGAGTCGATCGAAGCCGCGATCGCGGAGTTGAAGGCCAGCGGTGTTTCCACCGCGGAAATGCAGGCTCTTGTCGACCGGCTGTCGATCGAACTGGTCTTCACCGCCCATCCCACGGAGTCGAAACGACGCACGCTGCTGACCAAGCTCCACAGCCTCGCCGTGATCCTCCGCCGCCGCTCCACCCCCGGAGGCGAGGGGCTCGAGTTCGCCGACCCGCAGGAGATCGAGCGCGAAATCGCCTCGCTCTGGCTGACCGACCGTAGCCGCGTGGCCCGGCCGCAGGTAACGGATGAGGCCCGCACCGGGCTGTGGTATTTCGACTCCACCCTTTACGACACCCTTCCGCAACTGCAGGCGGACATGGAGCGCGCGCTGCGTCAGTATTACCCGGACGTGCGGCCCCCGACGCGCTGGCTCACCTTCGGCTCCTGGATCGGTGGCGACCGCGACGGAAATCCCAATGTCACCGGGCAGGTGACGGCCGAGGTCCTGTTGCTGCACCGGCGGCTGGCTCTGGAGAAGATCCGTCTGATCATTCGCGACCTTTCCCGCTGGCTGACGGTGTCGGACCGGCGCGACCGGATCCAGCCGGCCCTCAAGCGCTTTCTTCGCGAAAACCGGCATTTTTCGAATCACATCGAGCAGCTCAAGCACCGGTATCCACACGAGCCCTACCGCTTGGTCCTGTCGGTATTGCGCGAGCGCCTGGCCCAGGCGGTGCAGGACCTCAACGACGCCTCCGCCCTCGCCGATCCGACCGCCGAGTCGCCGTCGATCACCCGCGCCGCCATCCAGGAGACGCTCACCGTTCTGCGAGAGAGCCTCACCGCCGGGAAGGGCGGCCTGCTGGTCGGCGGGGACCTCAAGCGCGCCGAGGAGCGTCTGGCCATCTTCGGACTCCATGCCGCCCGACTCGACCTGCGGCAGCACTCGGCGCACCATGAGGCGGCGGTGGCGGAACTGCTCGGCCGGTCCGACTACGCCAAGCTGGACGAAACGGCCAAGCGCGAACTCCTCGCTGCAGCCATCACCAAGGCCCAGGTGCTGGCGCCCGCGGCAACCGGGCAGCTCAGCGCCGCGACCCGCAACGTGGTGGAGCCCCTGCAGCTGGCGACGACGGTTGCGTCGAAATTCGGGGACGAGGCCCTGGGCATCTATGTCATCAGCATGACAGATGAGCTCTCCGACGTCCTGGAGGTGGTGTACCTGATGCGGGTGTGTGGGACGCGCCTGCCGATCTCGCCGCTGTTCGAGACACTGGACGATCTCAACCGCGCGCCTGTCATCCTCGAGGCCCTCTTTGCCCATCCCTCCTACGCCGCTCACCTCGCACATTACCAGCGGCACCAGCACATCATGCTGGGGTATTCGGACTCGAACAAGGATTGCGGCTACATCACCGCCAACTGGGCGCTCTACAAGGCTCAGGCGACGATCACCCACTTGTGTCGCGCACAGAATGTCCGCGTCTCGCTCTTCCATGGTCGCGGCGGCTCGATTGCGCGCGGCGGCGGCCCCGCCGCCAAGGCCATCCTGGCCCAGCCGGTGGGCCTTTACGACGGACGTATCCGCGTCACGGAGCAGGGCGAGGTGCTGTCCACCCGCTACCACGACACGGACCTTGCTCACCGCATCCTCGAGCAGATGGCTTACGGCGTTTTGCTGGGCGCTCACGCCGCGCGGCGGGAAACACCCCTGCCAGACGCATGGTGGGAGGCGATGGAGCGCATGGGGGAGGCCGGCTTCGCAGCCTACAAGGCCCTGGTGCACGACGATCCCGACTTTCTCGCCTTTTGGAAACAGGCGACGCCGATCGACGAGATCAGCAATCTCAAGCTGGGCTCACGCCCGACGTTCCGGCGCGCGACCCAGAGTGTGGAGGACCTCCGCGCCATCCCCTGGGTGTTCTCGTGGATGCAAAGCCGGTTCGTGTTTCCCGGCTGGTTCGGGCTCGGCACCGCGCTTCAATCGGTCCTCCAGCAGGGCAACAGTGGCAAACGCCTGCTCCGCGGCATGTATGCCGAATGGCCTTTCTTCCAGACCTTGATCGACAATGCGCAACTGACCCTGCGCAAGACCGACCTCACCATCGCCCGGCTCTACGCTGGGCTGGTGGACGACGTTGCCGTACGGGAACGGATTCTCGGAATCCTCGAGGCCGAGCTGCAACGCACCGAGGAGGCAATCCTGGTGATCACGGGCGAGAAACACCTGCTCGCGAAGGAGCCGGTCCTGCTGAAATCAGTTCAGTCGCGCAACCCCTACATCGATCCCCTCAACTACATCCAGGTGGAGATGCTCAAGCGCCTCCGCAGCGGCACGCTCTCGAAGGATGAAGAGGAGGCGACCCGCGCGGTGGTCGAACTCACGATCAACGGGATTAGCGGCGGCATTCGCAACACCGGCTGAGCCGGCAGCCCGGCAGCTTTTCCCCAGGAGTGCGACGGGAGGTTGCCCCAATGCGCCATCCGTGGGGCTTGGCGTCTCGAGGTTTGTCGAAGTGTGGGCTAGACGATTCTGTTCTGCCAGCGCATGTTACGCGCAAACCCAAGTACGCCGTGATTCTCTCCAAAGACGACCTCGCCCTCTTTCTCTCCGCCAAACACGGCCACCCGCACGCCGCGCTCGGCATGCACCCCGCCAAACAGGGGAGGGCGCAGGGCGTGGTGGTGCGCGCGTTCCTCCGTCAGGTGGCCAAGTGCGAAGTGGTGGACCTCGCCACCCAGGAGGTCTTTCCGATGGAGCTCCTCGCCTCGGAGGGTTTTTTCGAGGGGTTTATCGCCAAACGCCCCGCCCCGTTTCGTTATCAGCTCCGCGCGACTCAGCACAACGGCGAGATCCGGCAGTTTTTCGATCCGTACTGTTTTCTTCCCACGCTCGGAGACCTCGACCTGCATCTTTTCAACGAGGGCAATGATCACCGCGTGTATGAGAAACTCGGCGCCCATGTGCGGGTGATCGACGAGGTGCCCGGCGTCTCGTTCGCGGTCTGGGCGCCCAACGCCGCCCGCGTCTCGGTGGTGGGGAATTTCAACCAATGGGATGGTCGCTATCACACCATGCGCCCACTCGGCGCCTCCGGGGTTTGGGAGGTTTTCATCCCCGGCCTGGCGGAGGGTGAGCTCTACAAGTACGAGATCTACGACAAACAGGGACACCTGCGGACGAAGACCGACCCGTACGGCACGTACTTCGAGGGCCCTCCGGGGAATGCCTCGATCGTGTATAACCCCAATCGCTACGCGTGGAATGACCAGGAGTGGGTGGGGCGACGGGTGGCTGGCGCCGGGCGCCTCGATGTCCCGATGTCGATCTACGAGGTTCATCTCGGGTCGTGGCGGCTCAAGGTTGAGGAGGCCGACCAGCTCTTCTCCTATCGCGAACTCGCGCCCCTCCTCGCCGACTATGTCGTCGAGATGGGTTTCACCCATGTCGAACTGATGCCGGTGGCGGAGCACCCCTTCGACGGGTCCTGGGGATATCAAGTGACCGGATACTTCGCCCCCACCCAGCGTTTTGGCACCCCGGACGACTTCAAGTTTTTCGTCGACCACCTGCACCAGCGCGGGATCGGGGTGATCCTCGACTGGGTGCCCGGCCACTTCCCCCGTGACGCCTTTGCCCTGGCGGAGTTCGACGGCACCCACCTCTACGAACATGCCGATCCGCGCCAGGGGGCGCACATGGATTGGGGCACCCTCATCTTTAACTACGGTCGCAACGAGGTCCGCTGCTTTCTCGTCGGCAACGCCCTGTCATGGATGGACCGATACCACATCGACGGGCTGCGGGTGGACGCGGTGGCGTCGATGCTCTACCTCGACTACTCGCGAAAGGCGGGGGAGTGGATCCCAAACAAGTTTGGCGGCCGCGAAAATCTCGAGGCGATCGAGTTCATGCGCAGCACCAACCAGCTGGTGCACCAGTATTTCCCCGGCTGCGTGATGATCGCCGAGGAGTCGACCTCGTTCCCGGGCGTGAGCCGCCCGGCCAAGGACGGAGGCCTGGAGTTCGACTACAAGTGGAACATGGGCTGGATGAACGACACCCTCCGCTACTTTCAGAAGGAGGCGATCCATCGCAAGTGGCACCACAACGACCTCACCTTCGGCATGCTGTACCAGTTTGCGGAGAACTTCATCACCGTCTTCTCCCATGACGAAGTCACGCACGGGAAGGCATCGATGCTCTACAAGATGGGTGCCTGGCATATCCCGGAGAAGGCTGCCAACCTGCGTGCGCTCTACGCGCACATGTGGACGTGGCCCGGCAAGAAACTGCTCTTCATGGGCTGCGAATTTGCCCAGTCGCGCGAGTGGAACCATGCCGCCAGCCTCGATTGGCATCTTCGCCAGTACATCGATCACGAGGGGGTTCGGCTCCTGGTCCGGGACCTGAACCACCTCTACCGCAACGAGCCGGTCCTCAGCAGCAATGACCTCAACCCCCAGGGCTTCCGCTGGATCGCC
Organism: Verrucomicrobiota bacterium; assembly: GCA_023428905.1. Taxonomy (GTDB): domain Bacteria; phylum Verrucomicrobiota; class Verrucomicrobiia; order Opitutales; family Opitutaceae; genus EW11. The sequence continues at coordinate 164,151 of JAEYWP010000024.1, read as the reverse complement.
TGCCACGACGCGGATGCGAGCGTGATTTCCTTCCTGCGGGTGGACGCTGAGGAAAAAACGCTGATTGCGGTGGTCGGCCATTTCACCCCGGTGGTCCGCAGCGGCTACCGGATTGGTGTCCCGCGCCGCGGCTTCTGGAAGGAGCTGATCAACACCAACAGCGAATATTACGGCGGCAGCGGCCTCGGAAACGACGGCGGCCGCATGTCGGAGGACATCCCGCATGATGGCCACGCGCAGAGCATCAGTCTGAATCTGCCTCCCTACACCACCACGGTGCTGCGGTGGACGAGTGGAAGCTGAGTGCTATTCTGGGTTCTTGATCTGGGATTTCTGGTTTGTCGGAGCGGCGCGAAAGGCCGTGACTCAGAACGCGCGTCAAGGAGGCGCTGACGGTTTGTGACACCCGCGGCCGTCGCGCCCCCGGAAATCAGGAATCTGACAGCACGAATCCCGAAGGGATCACACGCCGTCCAGGCCGGAGAGCTTCCTGGCCAGGGCGGCGGCTCCCTCTTCGAGCCAGCGGCGACCCTTCTCCGACGTGGCGGCGCGGGCGTCGCCCATCACTCCGGATTCAGAGATGTCACTGGTCAGCCAGGAGAGGTAAGCCGCTGAATCATTCAGGCGGATACAGGCTCCGTCGTCACGGCGTCCCGGATACTCGGTGACGGCGCGGTCCATCGCCACCAGCCCGGGAGCGAGCGCGAGCATGAGGGAGGTTTCCCACTCCCCGGCGTGGAAACCGAATTCCGTTTCCTGCTCCGACAGTTCGGGCTTGAAGGGTTTTCCGAGCAGGCCGATCCGGACGCCCAGGCTTCCCTGGAGTTCGCGCGCCACCGTGACGAGGACGGCGCTGTTGCCGCCGTGGGTGTTGAGGAGGGCGAATTTGCGGAAGCCCGCCGCCTTCAGCTGGGTGACCATCGCAAGGAGCAATCGCCGGAGGGTTCCGCCGCTGATCGACAGGGTCCCCGGGAAACTCCCGTGCTCGTTGCTTTTCCCATAGGTGATCGGTGGGGCGACCACCACCCGGGCGCCTGCGGGAAACAAGCCCATCACTTGCGTCACCCAGCCCTGGGCGAGAATGGCGTCGACCCCGACGGGAAGGTGCGGCCCATGCTGTTCGATTGAGCCTGTCGGGAGCAGGACCCAGGCCTCGCCGCGCCCGGGCAACTTATCCCATTCCTCGCGCGAAAGTGCCCCCAGGTAGCGGGACCGAAGGCCGTCCGGGAAGGCGGGTCCGTCGGTGTCGAGGTCTTCCTCAAGGCGGGTGGCGACCAGGCCATTGCGACGCATTCCGCCGTGGAGGGGAGGGCGGGCCGCCGCCTCCAGAAGGATGTCGGCGAGGCGGTCGCCAGCAAGTCGAGCCGCCTGGCCGCCGTCCACCGGGGGGCCGATGGCAAGCGCGGGTAACTCGCGGAAGTCGCCGGGCCGCAGCCCGAGATCGTTGAACGGAGCGTTGCGCGCCACCGGTCGCGGGGTGAAGCCGAGGCGGCGTGCGGCCGCGGACTGGGTAAGGGCGCGCTCTGCCGCCGCCGGATGGAAGCTGAGTCCGAGGCGATTGAAGTTCACCACAAAGGTCTGCAGCCCCTCGCCGGCGCGAACGTCGCGCGACACCGTGTCGATAAATTCCACGTTCCAGGGGCTCGTGACATAAAACGCGAGTTTCTGGTAACCCGCTGCTCGCACGCCATGCGAGATCTCGGAGACGAGGGCATGCGCGGTGTCGTAGTCGACCCCGAAGACGCCGCTCGGGTAAGGCGTCAGGCAGAAGCGCAGGGGCGGCAGCACGCGCACGTGGGCCGCCCTGCGGGTCTGGAGCACCGCCCGTTTCAGGACACTGCCGCCGAGGGATTCCTCCGCGTCGAGGGGAAGGCCGAGCCCGTGGTCGCTGAAACCGTAGATCGGCAGCACGGCGACGGCGTGGTCGTCGATCTTCGCCGGACCAAAATCGGTCCAGGCATGGTGCGCCCAGAACGTCTCGGGATCCACGTCGGCAAGCCAGGTCATGCTCATTGCCCTCCACGACAGCGGAAAACCCGGGGCGGATGAAGCGCGAAGTGGGGAGCCGACGCGACTCCAGCCTTGCCAGTGATTTTCAGGCCCCGCACAAACGCCGTTTTATGGAAAAGCTCGCCCTCCTCTCCGTCAGCGACAAACGCGGCATCGTGGAGTTTGCCACGGCGCTGGTCCGCCGTTTCGGCTACCGCCTGCTCTCGACCGGCGGCACCGCCAAGCTTCTGGCCGAGAAAGGGCTTCCCGTCACCGAGGTGAGCCAGCACACCGGTTTCCCTGAGATCATGGAGGGACGGGTGAAGACCCTGCACCCCAAGATCCACGGAGGTCTCCTCTGCCGCCGGGACAAACCCGACCACCTCGCCCAGGCGGAGGCCAACGGGATCGCGATGATCGACCTGGTGGTGGTCAACCTGTATCCATTTGAGCAGACCGTATCGAAGCCCGGGGGGCATTTTGAGGAGGCTATCGAGAACATCGACATCGGCGGTCCCTCGATGCTGCGCAGCGCGGCCAAAAACCACGGCGACGTCACGGTGGTGTGTGATCCGTCGGACTACGACGCGGTGGTGGCGGCGATGGACACCCCGGCTTCCCTCGCGGCTCTGCGCCGCCGCCTCGCCCTGAAGGTTTTCCAGCGCACCGCGACCTACGACGCCGCGATCGCCGCCTATCTGGAGAGCCAGGCGGCGGAGCCGGACTTGGGCGCTCTCTCCGGTTTTCCCGAAAGCCTCACGCTGACCTATAAAAAGGCGCAGTCGCTCCGCTATGGGGAGAATCCGCATCAGCAGGCCGCCCTGTACGGCACCTTCCACGAGCATTTCCAGCAGCTGCAGGGAAAGGAACTCAGCTATAACAACATCCTGGATATCACGTCGGCCACGTACCTGATTGGCGAATTTGAGAAACCCACCGTCGCGATCCTGAAGCACACCAACCCGTGTGGTGTGGCCAGCGCGGATACACTCGATGTGGCGTGGGAACACGCCTTCGCCACCGACCGCCAGGCGCCCTTTGGCGGGATCATCGTTGTCAATCGCACGCTGGAGGGCGGGCTGGCGCGGATCATCAGCGAGATCTTCACAGAAGTCATCATCGCGCCGCGTTTCAGCGACGAGGCCCTGGCCATCTTTGCGAAAAAGAAGAACCTGCGGCTGATGATCGCGCGTCAGGGTGTGGGCGCGGATTCGCTGCTGGATGTGCGTTCGGTGGTGGGCGGCCTCCTGGTCCAGGATCGCAACAAAGTCCTCGGCAACACCACGGACTTCAAGGTGGTGACCAAACGGCAGCCCACGGCCGAGGAATGGGCGGGGATGATGTTCGGCTGGCGCGTGTGCAAGCACGTGAAGTCGAACGCGATTGTCTACTGCCGAGGCGAACAGACGCTCGGCGTGGGCGCCGGCCAGATGGCCCGGGTCGACAGTTCCCGCATTGCGGTCTGGAAGGCAGGCGAGGCCAAGCTGGACCTGAAGGGGAGCGTGGTGGTGTCCGAAGCGCTTTTTCCCTTTGCCGACGGCCTGATCGCCGCGGCCGAAGCGGGCGCAACCGCCGCCATCCAGCCGGGAGGCTCGGTGCGGGACGAAGAAGTGATCAAGGCCGCGGATGAACGCGGGCTGGCCATGGTCTTCACCGGTATCCGCCACTTCAAACACTGAGGCACTTCCCTTCAGCGCGTTTCGCCACTGCCCGCCGTCAGTGGCGAACTTTTCGGCCGGCTATCAGTCCATCCGCCCACCACGTCACTCCCCAACGATGAAACACCTCACGCGTCTGAGTACTCTCGCGGCCTTTTCCTTTCTCCTGGGCTGCGCCGTCGTGCCCGAGACCGGCCGCCGCCAGATCATGCTGGTTTCGCCACAGCAGGAGATGGAGATGGGTCTGGCCTCGTTTGCCCAGGTAAAGGAGCAGGAGCGGGTATCCAAGGACCCCGCCTACAATGCACAGGTGGAGCGGCTTGGGCGCCGCATCGCTGCCGCCGTGGGCCGGGAGCTGCCGAATGCACAATGGGAGTTTGTCGTCTTTGAGTCCGACCAGGTGAACGCGTTTGCGCTCCCCGGTGGAAAGGTCGGGGTGTACACCGGACTTTTGAAGCTCGCCTCGAGCGACGATGAAGTTGCCTGCGTGGTCGGCCACGAGATCGCGCATGTCACCTCGCGCCACGGCGGTGAACGTGTCTCGCAGCAGATGGCGGCGGGTCTGGTCGGTGCGGTGGGCGCGGTGGCGCTGGATGACAACAAATACCGCGATGTCATCCTGGCCGGGTACGGCCTCGGGGCGACGGGCACCATCCTGGCGTATTCCCGTTCACACGAGACGGAGGCCGATTCCATTGGGCTGCGCTTTGCCGCGGGGGCGGGTTACGATCCCCGCGCGGCCGTCACCTTCTGGCAGAAAATGGCCGCGAAGAACCAGGGCAAGGAGCCGCCGAAGTGGCTTTCGACCCATCCTCCGAGCGCCGAGCGCATCGCCAACCTGCAGCGCCTCGCACCGGAATACATGGCGCTGTACGAGCAGTCGCGCCGACGCTTCGAATAGACTAGCGCCAACCGCGTTCCTGGGGCACTTTGGCCGGATGTTTGATCCGGTAGAGAAGCTCAAGGAATTCGTTCGTTTTCCCAGCATTTCCGCGGATCCCGCCTACAAGGACGGGATGCGCGGCGCTCGCGAATTTGTGGCGGGCCTGCTCACGTCGATCGGCTTCAGCGTGGAGATCATCCCGACGAAGCTGCATCCGATCGTGCTCGCCCACCGCGGCGGTGACGCCTCGTGGCCGCACGTCATGATATACGGGCACTACGACGTCCAGCCGGCCGACCCCCTCAACCTGTGGACGTCGCCCGCCTTCGAACCCGAGGTGCGCGGCAACCGGATCTACGGACGCGGCGCGGCCGACAACAAGGGGCCGCTGATGACCCATATCGCGGCAGTGGCGCGGCTGCTCGAACGGCAGCCCAACCTGCCACTGCGCATCACCTTCCTGATCGAGGGCGAGGAGGAGATGGGCAGTCCGAGTTTCCTGCCCTTTATCGAGCAGTACCGCGACCGCCTGAAGGCGGACTTTGTTTACCTCTCCGACACCGGCAGTCCGCGCGAGGACCAGATCGTGATCACCTGCGGCCTTCGTGGCCTGGTGCTGTTCGACGTGGTCGCCAGGACTGCAAAATCCGACGTCCATTCCGGCATGCACGGCGGTGTCTTTCGCAATCCCATCCAGGCGATCACCGAGCTTTGCGCGTCGCTCCACACCGCTGACGGGCGGGTCAACGTGCCCGGCTTTTACGACGATGTCCTGGAGGTTGAGCCCTGGGAGCGCGAGCAGCTCGCCCGCCTCGGCCAGAGCCGCGAGGAATACCAGCGTTTTCTCGGTATCCCTGATTTCCATACGCCCCCCGGCTACACGCCGTTTGAGGCGGTGCGTTTCCTCCCGACCCTCGAGTTCAACGGGATCGGCGGCGGGTACCAGGGGGAGGGGACCAAGACCGTCATTCCCAGCGAGGCGTTCGTAAAGATCAGCTGCCGCCTCGTGCCCAACCAGAACCCCGCGAAGATCCGCGAGCTGCTCTACCGCACCGTCCGCGAGCGCATGCCGAAGGATGTCCGTTTTGAGATCGTCGACCAGCACGAGGGGACGCCCTACGTGGTGGTGCCGCCCGACCGATCCAACACGCCGAAGGACCAGTCGCCTGCCCTGGCGCGCGCCTTCCGCGCGGCGGACCGCACGATTGCCGAGGTTTTCGGCCGCGCCCCGCTTTACCTGCGTGAGGGCGGGAGCGTGCCGATCATCGCCGACATCAAGCGCGTGCTCGGGCTGGATTCGGTTCTCTTCGGGCTCTTCCTGCCGGAGGACAACCTCCACGCCCCGAACGAGAGCTTCAACCTCGACGTGATGAAGAAGGGCATGGTCGCCTCGGAAAAGATCCTCGAAGCCGTGGCCCGGGGCTGATCCGCGCGCCTGCGGGAGACGCAAAAAAACCCCGGCCGAAAAAGCCGGGGTTTTTGAAAGCTGTATTCGGGAACCGGTTACTTCTTGAGCACCACGATGTCGACGCGGCGGTCTTTCGCCATCTGGTCGTCGGTGCCGTTTTCGGCCGCCTCGAGGTCGCCCTTCGAGATCGTCTCCACCTTGTCCGCACCGACGCCGATCGTCTGGATGTAGCTGCGGGCGGCACTGGCCCGGCGGTCACCGAGGCCCATGTTGTATTCAGAGGTGCCACGCCAGTCGCAACGGCCCTCGAAGAGCAGGCGGTACTGGGGATTGCTGGCGAGATAGTCCTTCGCCGCCTGGAGCTTGGCGCGCTCTTCGGCGCGAATGGCGGACTTGTCGTAGTCGAAATAGACGGGCTGGAGCAGGCCGCGGATGGTGTTCTCGTCCTCGAGCACGCCTTCGCCGCGCGCTTCGAGACCCGTGCCTTCGAGCCCAAGATTGCCTGCGTCGGCCGCGTTCAGGCCGCCACCGGCGCCACCCGGGCCAAGCATGGTCTGATCAGGGGAGGGGCGCTTCGGTTTTTTGGTGCAGCCGGCGAATACGACCATCGCACTGAAAAGGGCAATGCAGAGCTTCTTGGAGAAGTGATTCATGAAAGTGAAAGGACAGCGGTGAATTGACCTTATTGTCCAATGGTTTTGGGTCGGCAAGTCATTTATCCCGCCAGCTCCTTCTCCGTGAATCACGCCGAACGGCCACACCTCTTCCTCTTTGACAACGGGTCCTTGCGCGCCGCCTCGACCCTGAGTTTGCGGCGTCTCGGGCAAAGCCTTTCCGAACGCACGGGGACCGCCGTCCACGCGGTGTCGCTGCTCCACTCCAGTGCAGTGCCGCCGGAAGAGCTCGGGGGCACGCCCGCCGAGTTGTTGGAGCCGGCGCTTCTACGCTGGCTGCGGGACCACCCGCGTGGGGAAGCGGTGCTGCTCCCGGTTTTTTTCGGGCCGAGCGCCGCCTTGATCGACTATGTGCCGGAGCGGCTGAAATCCATCCACGCGAGATACCCCGAAGCCGCCATCCGACTGGCGGACTGCCTGGTGTCGCCATCGGAGTCCGATGCGCGGATCGCCGCCGCGCTGGCCGACGCCGCGCGCGCCAGTGTCCGCGAGCACGCGCTAGCGGAGCCCAAGGTGCTGTTGGTCGATCACGGCAGCCCCCAGCCCGCAGTCGCGGCGGTGCGCGACCACCTTGCGTCGCAGGTGCGCGAGTTGCTCTCCGATCTCACCCGGGTCGTGGGCGCGGCCTCGATGGAACGGCGCCCCGGGCCGCAGTACGCGTTCAACGACCCGCTTCTGTCGGTGGCGCTGACCGAGCCCCCCTTCGATCAGGGCGATGTGGTCGTGCTGCTCCAGTTTCTCGCGCCCGGGCGCCACGCGGGGCCGCGGGGCGATATCGCCCAGATCTGCGACGAGGCGACGCGTGGGCGCGCGCGGCTCCGCACGTTCATGACGGAGCCGATTGGCAATGACCCCCGTGTAGTGGAGGTATTGCTACAACGCTACGAGGAGGCGGTTCAGAGCAGCTTCCGCGGCTCGATCAATCCGACCTCGAGCGCATAGCGGGTCAGGCTGGCGACATCGTGCAGGTTCAGCTTCCGCATCAGGTTGGTGCGGTGGTTGTCCACCGTCTTCACGCTGATGCCGAGCTTGGCGGCGATCTCCTTGGTGCTGTGGCTCTCGGCCACAAGTTGGAGAATCTCGCGCTCACGATCGGTGAGGAAATCGGCGGTGGTGCTGGAGGCCGGGTTGGCCACGACATTGCGCAGCAGGGCAGCCACGGCGGGGCCGAAATAGGTGCCGCCATTGGCGACGGTCTCGAGGCCCTTCTTGAACTCGAACAGCCCGGCCGTTTTTTCCACAAAACCGTGCGCTCCCGCCTCGAGCATTTCGCGGACGAGCACCGGGTTTTCGTGACCGGAAAAGACGAGGACGCGCAGGTTCTTGAGCTGTTTGCTCACCCGGCGCAGCAGGTCCACGCCGTTGAGGCCGGGCAGTTTCGCGTCGAGCACGATCAGGTCGGGCTTCACCTCAAGGCAGAGGTTGTACGCGCTCTGGCCGTCCCCGCTCTCGCCCACGAGTTGGTAATTCGGGTCGGTGCGGAGGATTTCAACCAGCATTTCCCGGATCGCGGTTTGGTCTTCGATGATAACGAGACGTTTCATAGGCGGAGCTATAAGGATGCTGCCCTAATCTTCGGCGGGAATGGCACCAACTTTGAACGGAAAACTCGTTCACCGCCGCGACTTACCCAATCTTTACGGTCTGTTTACGGCAAGGGCTAAAGCATGGCACCCGCGTGACCGATTGATGAAGATCCCCATGTTCACCTTCCCACGCTTTGATCGCTGGCGCTCCCTCATGGTGGTCGCCTGCTGTGCGGTGGTCGCAGGCTGTGAGTCCGACACGGTCTCAACTCCGCCCAAGGAGGCAGCGAGCGTCCAAGCGATGGGACCTTCGGCGACACCGAGTGCCAATGTCTCCCGGCTGCAGGCGTGGAGGGACGCCGAGTTGATCGCCTCGCTCGCCCCCGGTCGGTTGGAGGTGGTGGGCAGTGGGGAGTCGATGCGGCCGGTGTATGGCGATGCCACCATCCTGGTGATCAGTCGGACGCCGTATGAAGACCTGCGCGCGGGCATGACGGTTGCCTACACCACCGAACGCGGCACCCGCGTGGTGCACCAACTCGTGAGCCAGGACAAAAAAGGTTGGCGGATCCAGGGATTGAACAATCGCGCGATGGATCGCGAGCGCGTGACGCGCGACAACCTGATCGGGGTGGTGTATGCATCGTTGGCCTACGATCCGGCGTTGAAGTGAAGGGTGGCCGGGATCGCGGCTTGGCCGTGTGAAGCGTTCGGCAGGACGGGGCCCGCCTACGCTCTGCGAGCTTCGGCGAGGCAGTCTTCGCTCACCTGCAGTTCGCGAAGACTGGTGGGTTGACTGGGATTCGAACCCAGAACCAACGACTTAAAAGGACGCTGCTCTACCATTGAGCTATCAACCCCCAGACTTGGGAAAGGGACCGATTAGGTTTCGGCGGGAGACCGACGCAAGAATTTTTTGGGGTAGGGGCCAAACGGCCCAGCTGTTTTTCATGGCCGGGGTCGCCGACCGCTTGGAACATCTGACCGGCGCTGTAGACACCTTATGCTAAGCCGCTAACGTTGCTTGCAAGTCGCCTTCAAAAATTGTGGGAACAATCCAAAAGTACGCCCATCACACTTCCGCTGACCGTATGTCAACGAAAGCTCAGGAAGTGGCCTTTGATCGGGTTCTCGTGGATCGCTTCAAGAATGGCGATGCCGCCGCATTCGACGAGATGGTGTCACGGTATTGGGACCGTATCTACGCGATGGTCCACCAATTGCTGAGAAATCAGCAGGATGCGGAAGAGGTGACGCAGGATGCGTTTATCCGTGCCCACCGCGGCCTGGTCAATTTCCGCGGCGAGTCTGCGTTTTCGACCTGGCTTTTCCAGATCGCCACCAATTTGGCCCGCAACCGGTATTGGTACTGGTGGCGGCGAAAGCGCGATAAGACCGTGTCCTTTGACCAGCCGGTCAGCGACAGCAATGAGACCCCGCTGTCAGAGGTTTTTGCCGCGGAGATGGAGACGCCCGACGACATCACCGTCACCCGCGAGTTTGTCGACCGTATCGCCTCCGGGATGGAGAAACTCGGCGCCAAGCACCGGGAGATCCTGATCCTGCGCAATGTGAAGAATATGTCCTACGAAGAAATCGCCTCCATCCTCGGGATCTCCGTGGGAACAGTGAAAAGCCGAATCGCACGCGCACGTGAAAGCCTGCGCAGCAAAATGGGGGAGGACTTCAAATGAAGCAGTCACGTTTTATCGAGCTTCTGAACCTCTACGTCGATCAGCAGCTTTCCCCGCCGGAAGCCGCCGAGTTGGAAGGCGAGATCGCGCGCGATCCGGAGCGCCGCCGCACGTACCAGCAGTACTGCCGGATTCAAAAGGGGTGCACGTTGCTCTTCGAAAAGGAGCGGAATCGCGCGCCCGCCCATCCCGCGCTGGCCGCCGCGCTGCGCGACGCGGATCGCAAAATCGTTCAGTTTCCGTCCACCCGCCCGTCGTCGTGGCGCACCTACGCTTCCTGGGGTTCGGTCGCAGCCGCCGCGTGCCTTGCTTTCGTCGTGGTCAGCCGCCAGTCGCCGGGCAACCCGTCCGCGCCCCTTGCCGCAACCCCGACCACGGCTATCGCAGTGGCGGACAATGACTCCGCCCAGGAGGTGGATCTCCCCGCGGCTGCTCCTCAGACACGCATGCTGGGCACCCAGCGCCCCGAGTTTTATTCCGTCCTCGCCACCCGCCACCTGAGCACGTTGCCGGAAGAGGAGGCAGATCGCCTCGCGGCCGCCGCCGCGTCCCGGCAGCTCGGCACCTTCGCCTGGATGCAGGACCTCGAACTGGCCCCGTTGTCGGACATGCCAGTGGCCCGTCTGACCCTGCAGGATACGTCCAGCCTGGCGCAGGAGAACCGGCCTCTTCAGGCGCGGACCTCGATCGACGCTGAGGCGACGGAGATGTCGGCGTTCGAATTCCGTCGCTGAGTTCGCGTATCCTTTATGCGGTGACCCGTAAGCCGGCCGGCGAGGCCGGCTGACTCGCCCCGCCTGGACCCGGTGCGCTGTCGATGGCGGCCAGACGCGGCCGCCACCGCGCCTTCAACCCAGCGCTTTTTTGATCAAGGCCTCCGTCGTGGCTTCCGGCCCCAGCTGGAGGGCGGCGCGGCGCACCGCTTCATCCGCCACATCGGCCTTGTAGCCCAGCGCGGCCAGCGCGAGCGCCGCATCGCGGATCCGTGAGTCACCGCCTCCACTCGACCCGCCGCCCTCCGCCGGCCCCGCCACCGGACTGATCGCCGAGCTTGCGCCCACCTTGGCGCGAAGTTCCACCACCAGCCGCTCAGCCGTCTTTTTACCAATCCCCGGGCATTTCGAGAGGGTGGCGATGTCGCCATCGCGGATCGCCGCGGCAAGCGAGCCGAGGGAGAGCTTACTCATGATCGTCAGCGCCATCTTGGGGCCCACCCCGGAGACGTGCTCGATCATCAAACGGAAAAAATCGCGGTCCTCCTGGGTGGCAAAACCGTAGAGGGTCTGGGAATCCTCGCGGTAGATGACGAGGGTGTGGAGTTTTACCGTCGCGCCTGGGGCGGGAAGTTTTTCCGCCGTGGTGACGGGAATGTTCACCTCGTAGCCGAGCCCGTTCAGCTCGATCGTCGCCGACAGAGGCGTGGCGCCGGTGAGCAAGCCTTGAATCGAGGTGATCATGGGAGGCGTGTAACAGGCACTCGAATACCCGGGGTTATTTCAGGCCCAACACGTCCTGCATGTCGTAGAGGCCGGCGCCCCGGGTGGTGAGCCAGCGCGCGGCCCTCAGGGCGCCGCGGGCAAATATCCCGCGGTCGGACGCCTTGTGGACAAGCTCCACCCGTTCCCCGAGGGCGGCAAAAATCACCGTATGGTCGCCGACCACATCGCCCCCGCGCACGGCGTGGATACCGACCTCGGTGGACTGGCGCTCGCCCGTAATCCCCTCGCGCCCGTGGCGGAGGGCATTGGCGGTGAGTTTCCGCTCCTCGAGAATGATCTCGAGCAGACGGGCGGCGGTCCCGCTCGGTGCGTCCTTCTTGAAACGGTGGTGCATCTCGATGACCTCGGCATCGTAGTCCGACCCGAGCACCGCGGAGGCGCGCCGGGTCAGTGCGAAGAGCAGGTTGACCCCCACGGAATAATTGCCCGACCACACCGCGGGAAGGGGACTCATCTGGGCGATGAGCTGCCTCTTCTCCTCGGCGGAGTGGCCGGTCGTGCCGATGACCAGCGGTTTCCCGGCGGCAACGGCCTGGGTCACGACCTCGGCAGTCGCCTTGTGGGAGCTGAAGTCGATCACCACGTCGGCCTGTTTGAACGCGGTGGAGAAGCTGTCCCCGACGTCCAGTCCGGCGCTAATGGTGCAATCGAGGTCGGGCGCGGCCTGGGTGATGGCCTGGCCCATGCGCCCGCGGGCGCCGACCAGGGCGATTTGGAGCGGCATGTTATTTTCCGGCCGCGGTCAGCACGGCGAGCAGGGTTTCGTGGTTGGCCTGCGTCATCTCGCAGAGGGGGGAGCGGACCGCGGCGGATCCGATCCTGCCGGCGCGGACCAATGCGGTTTTCACCGGAACCGGGTTGGGCTCGATGAAGAGTGCCTTGAAAAGGGGATACAGCGCACGGTGGACCTTCGATGCCTTGGCGAACTCGTCGGCGAGGGCCAGTTCCACCAGTTTGACCACCTCCTTGGGAAGCAGGTTGGAGGCGACACTGATCACGCCTTCCGCACCCACCGCCAGGAAAGGCAGGGTGAGGGAGTCGTCGCCGCTCAGGACGGTGATGTCCTTGCCCAGCGCCTGCTTGATCTGGTCGACGCGATCAACCGAGCCGCCCGCTTCCTTGATGTAGCGGACGTGGGGATACTTGGCGCGGAGCCGCTCGATCACCGGCACCCCAATTTCAATCCCACAACGCCCGGGAATCGAATAGAGGACGATGGGACGGTCCGTCTCCTCCGCCACCTCGGAGAAGTGCCGGAACAGGCCCTCCTGGCTCGGCTTGTTGTAGTAGGGCGCCACCACGAGCATGCCGTCCGCGCCTGCTTCATGGGCGAGGCGGGTGAGCTGCACCGCCTCATGGGTGGAGTTGGACCCGGTGCCGGCAATCACGGGCACGCGCCGGCGGGTGGTTTCCACCACCGCCCGCACCACTTCCATGTGTTCCTCGTGGGACAGGGTGGGCGACTCACCGGTGGTGCCGACCGGCACCAATCCGTGGATACCGGATTTGATCTGAAACTCCACCAGCTTGCGGAGATCGTCGTGGGCGACGGCCTCGTTGCGGAAGGGGGTCACAAGGGCGGTGATGGCACCGGTGAGCGGACGGAGTTTCATGGAGGGTTTACAGGAGAATACCTTGCACGGGAGAGCAGCCCGATTTACCAAATCCGCAACGCTTTTTTTACCTGTACATACCCATGTCCTTACACACTGAGATCTTCAACGAGCTGCTTAAACTCGCGGTGGAAAGTGGGGCGAGCGACGTGGTGGTGAAATCCAACAAACCCGGATACGTGCGGCTCTCCGGTCGCCTCAAACCCGTGGACATGGATCCAATTGCGGGCACCGAGGCGCAGGCTTTCGTGGACGACCATGTGCCGCGCGTGTTCAAGACTGTGTGGGAGAACGAGGGGCAGATCGATTTCGCGTACACCGCGGAAAATGTCGGTCGCTTTCGCGTCAACGCGTTCCACCAGCGCGGCACGGTCAGCATCGTCTTCCGGCACATCAAAAGCCGCATTCCCACCTTCGATGACCTCAACCTCACGCCGGATCCGCTGCTGCACCTCGCGCAGGGCAAGGACGGCATCCTGCTGATTTGCGGCGCGACCGGCTCGGGCAAGAGCTCGACGATGGCGGCGATGCTCAACTGGATCAATCACCAGTACGACAAGCACATCGTCACAATCGAAGATCCGATCGAGTTCACCTTCCAGGACGACAAATCGGTCTTCAACCAGCGCGAGATCGGCCTGGATGTCCCGAGCTTCCCGCTGGCGATCAAGTCCGTCCTTCGCCAGAACCCCGACATCATTCTGATCGGCGAAATGCGCGACCGGGAAACCTTCGAGACCGCGATTGCGGCCGCCGAGACGGGCCACCTGGTCCTTTCCACCATGCACGCGGCGACGGTGGCGCAATCGCTCACCCGCCTGTTTGAATTTTTCCCGCCAGAGCAGCAACTGCAGGCCCGCCGCCAGATCGCGGGCTCGATCCGCGGAATCATCTGCCAGAAGCTCATCCCGGCGCTGGAAGGTGGCGGACGACTGCCGGCCAACGAGATCCTGAATGCGGATGCGACCATCAAGACGCTGATTCTCGAGGGGCAGTTTGAAAAGATCCAGGGGCTGCTGGAGGGTACGGGCGATTCCCACTCCTTCTCCTTCAATCGCGACCTTTACCGCCTGATCAAGGCGGGCAAAATCTCCAAGGCCGACGGCCTTCGTTTTTCTCCCAATCCCCAGGCCCTCGAGATGAACCTCAAGGGCATCTTCATCAAAGCCTGAGTCTGCCGCGCCGTATGCGACGGGTGTTGCCCCTGCACCTTGCCTCCCTGCTGTTCCCGGTCGCGCTGGCTCTCGGGCAGTCGGAGGAGCATCCGGCGGCACCCGATCCGATTCAGTCCGCGAGAGAGGAGTTGAAGCAACTCTCCACCACGACGCGCGCGCTGCCCCAGGGGCCGCTGCTGGACGACGCGCTGCCGGTTCCCATGTTGTCGGCGCGCCCCGATCGCGCGGCGCCCACGCAGCCCGGCTCGGCTCCCTCGCGCGGTTGGCTGCTCGACGCCTTTGAGGCGAGCCAGCAGAAAAGCCGCTTCCGCGAAACGTCCACCCGCGACCGCACCGAGGAGGCGGACTCCACCTCCCGGGCCGCAAATCCATTGTACGGATACCTGGAGGGCTGGCTGACTCCGCGCGACCGCAGCCTGCTGCTGCCGACCGTCGACAGCAGCCCGGGGGAGGGCGCTCGGCTCGGCGCGGACGGTTCGGTCCCAAGTCGGTTCCGGCCGCAATCCTCCATCGACACCAGCGGCCTCGTGAGGGACGCCCGGCGAGGTCCCCGCGCCGCGCCCGCTCCCAATCCGTATCTTGCCGCGGCAGAACCTGCGCCCGGTTCTTACACCTTCCCCTCGTCCACCTTCGTCCCCCCGCCGCCCGCGCCCGCCGCCCCGGCCGGCCTGGCCTTCCCCGCCGCGCCAGAAGCAGGCGGCTCCCGCCCAGCGCTGACCCCTCGCCAGGACGTGTATCCGCCGCCCACCGCCCCCCTGGTGGACGAGGCCCGGTATTTCCCGCAACTGCGGCGCTTCTGAGACGCAGGGCGCGCGTTCAGCAAAATGCGCGTGGTTTTCGGGCTTGGTTTGCGCAACCGAGGTCCGTAGGAGTTCACGTTTTCCTATGGCACTCGCACTCCTCTTTGCCGGGCAAGGCGCCCAGAAGGTCGGCATGGGCAAATCGCTCTACGAAAACTCCGCGGCCGCCCGCGCGCTTTATGATGAAGCGAACCGCGTCCTCGGCTGGGACCTGACGCGGGTGTGTTTCGAAGGGCCCGACGCGGAATTGACCCAGACCAAGGTCTGCCAGCCGGCGCTGTTTGTGCACGGCCTCGCGCTGGAGGCCGCACTACGCGAACTCGGCAAGCTGCCGGCGGTGAGCTTCGCCCTGGGGCTCAGTCTGGGTGAGATCACCGCGCTTACCTCTGCTGGTGTTTTTGATTTTGCCACCGGTCTGCGCGTGGTCGCCGAGCGCGGCCGTCTGATGCAGCTGGCCTGTGAAAAGACCACGGGCGGAATGGCCGCCATCGTCGGTGAGGATCGGGCCAAGGTGCTCGATCTCTGCCGCGAATTCGACATCGAGGCCGCCAACTTCAACGCCCCGGGGCAGATCATCATTTCGGGCGAAAAAACCAAGGTGGAGGCGGCCGTCGCCGCCGCCAAGGCGCGAGGGATCAAGAAGGCGATGGCCCTGAACGTCGCCGGCGCGTACCACAGTCGCCTGATGGAACCGGCACGCGCTGCATTTGCCGCCTTCCTACAGTCGATCCCCTTCGCCACCCCGCGATTCACCGTGTTCACCAATACGACCGGCCGGGCAGTTTCCACGCCGACAGAGATCCGGGACGCATTGGTGAAGCAGGTGGTGTCTTCAGTCCTGTGGGAAGATTGCATGCAGTCAGCCGCAGCCGCGGGCGCAACGAGCTTCCTTGAACTCGGGCCGGGAGGGGTCCTGGCGGGGCTCGCCCGCCGCACGAACAAGGACTGGCCGGTGAAAAGCTACGCCGAGTTTTCCGAACTCGCCGCTTGAAAAGTGGCCCCCCGAGCCGCACGCTCGGACGTTTAACCTTTTGCATCCCGCCCGGTGCGCTCCGGGCGGGGTATTCTCATGGAAGAACTGCTGACCCGTAACTTCTGCATCATTGCCCACGTCGATCACGGCAAGACGACGCTGTCCGACCGCCTGCTCGAGTACACGAACACGGTGGAACAACGTGTTCTGACAGATCAGCACCTGGATGCGATGGATCTGGAGAAGGAGCGGGGCATCACGATCAAGAGTCACCCGGTCACGATGCAGTACACCGCCAAGGATGGGCGGGTCTTCAAACTGAACCTGATGGATACGCCGGGACACGTGGACTTTTCCTACGAGGTGTCCCGTTCTCTCGCCGCCTGCGAAGGCGCCGTGCTCCTGATCGACGCCGCCCAGGGCGTGGAAGCCCAGACGGTCGCCAACGCGCACTTGGCGTTTTCGCAGCAGCTGAAGGTTATTCCGGTGATCAACAAGATCGACCTGCCGAGCGCAAACCTGGAGCTCTGCATGCGCCAGATGGAGGACATTCTCTACATTCCGTCCGACGAGGCCATCCTGGCCAGCGGCAAGTCCGGCATTGGGATCCAGGACATCCTCGAGGCGGTGGTCCACCGTATCTCGCCGCCTCGCTGGCGCGATTATCCGCACACGCGCGCGCTGGTCTTCGATTCCCTCTACGATTCCTACCGCGGCGTCATCGCCTATACCCGCGTCTTCTCCGGCGCGATCAAGGCCGGCGACAGCATGATGCTGATGAGCACGGGCCAGAAGTCCGAGGTAAAGGAGGTAGGTGTCTTCACCCCGAAGATGCAAAAGGTCGAGAAACTGGGCGCCGGCGACGTCGGCTACATCGTTTCCAGCATCAAGGACACCTCCGAGATCAAGACGGGGGACACCGTCACCCTGGCCCGCCAGCCTGCCACCGAGATGCTGCCCGGGTACAAGGAAGTGCGGCCAATGGTCTTCTGCGGCTTGTATCCACTGGAGTCCAACGACTACGAAAAGCTCAAGGCCGCCCTCGGGCGCCTGCGCCTCAACGACTCCGCCTTCCTTTACCAGTCGGAGAGCTCGGTCGCGCTCGGTTTTGGTTTCCGCTGCGGTTTCCTCGGACTGCTCCACATGGAAATCATCCAAGAGCGAATCCGCCGGGAGCACGACGTGGAGATCATCTCCACCTACCCGAGCGTGGTGTATCAGGTCACCAAACACGGCGGCGAGATGATCGAGGTCGATAATCCGATCAATCTGCCCGACCCGGGGATGATCGTCAGCATCGCGGAACCGACCATCAACGCCTCGATCCACATCCCCAACGAGAGCATGGGAGACATCCTCTCCCTGATCATGGAAAAGCGCGGGGTCTGCGATCACACTGACACCCTCGACGCTAATCGCGTCATGCTCCGGTGCGCCCTGCCGCTGAACGAGATCCTGGTCGATTTCAACGATCGCCTGAAGAGCATCACCCACGGCTACGGCTCGATGGATTACGAGCTTGGCGAATACCGCGTGTCCGACCTCGTCAAGATGGACATTCTGATCAATGGCGACGCGGTCGACGCCTTCGCCAGCATCGTCCACCGCGACAAGGCCGAGGGCAAGGGGCGCGAGCTCTGCGAGAAACTCGCGGAGATCATCCCGCCCCAGATGTTCAAGGTCGCCATCCAGGCCGCCATCGGCGGCAAGATCATCGCCCGCGACAATGTGCGCGAGATGCGCAAGGACGTCACCGCGAAGTGCTACGGCGGCGACATCTCCCGCAAGCGCAAGCTCCTCGACAAGCAGAAGGAAGGTAAGAAGAAGATGAAGCAGATCGGGCGCGTCTCGATCCCGCCCGATGCCTTTATTCAGGTCCTGAAAAACAACTAAACCGGAGGCACCGTGTTCGGACTTTTTGCATCGGTGGAGAAGAAGATGCGGGCCAACGCCACGAACTGGCTCGAGCTTGCGGACAAGATCTTCCACTACCGCCGCGACCAGTTGCAGGAGACCGAGCGCAACCAGCTCGTCCAACGAATCGAGATGCTGCGGGGCCAACTCCGCGACAAGGCCGACGCCAGCAAGCTGAAGCTGGGGATCGAGGGTCTGGAGGAGGTGCTGCGCCGCACCGGGGGTTCCTTCTAC
This sequence comes from Verrucomicrobiota bacterium, assembly GCA_023428905.1. Lineage (GTDB taxonomy): Bacteria > Verrucomicrobiota > Verrucomicrobiia > Opitutales > Opitutaceae > EW11. Next base: position 146,111 of record JAEYWP010000024.1, on the reverse strand, counting down.
CCGAAGTCGACCCTCCAGGAGTACGTCGAATTCTTCCTTGTTGCGGCGATCGTCGTCCTGGGCATCCGCACCTATTTCATCCAGCCATTCAAGATCCCGACCAACTCGATGTGGCCGAGTTATTATGGGATGACACCCCAGGTGTATTCGGAACCCGACGACGCACCGGGTCCGGTGGTGCGCATCGCCCGCCTGGTCGCATTTGGCGCCCAGCACAAACATGTCGCTGCCCCGGTTTCCGGAAAAGTCGGCCTGGCAGTGGTCTCCGACGGGGATTCGCGCTGGCAGCTTTTCTCCGAGCTCAAGCCCGGCCGAAAATGGCTGATCATCCCCACCACCGTCCGCGAATACTCCCTCTATGTCGGGGAGGAACGCATTCCGATCCAGGTGCCGGCCGACTTCGACCTCGAACCGGTGATCCGGGAGTATTTCAAGCTGCAGCCGGGTGAGGTGGAAAAGAAGATCCGCTCCTCCAACCGGCGCACGTTCCATTATCAGGTGGCGACTCTCGACCGCGAGGTGAGCCAGGGAGACTCCCTCCTGCGTTTCGACCTGCTCACCGGCGACCAGTTGTTCGTCGACCGGTTCAGCTACCACTTTTTCCAGCCCGACATAGGCGACGGTTTTGTCTTTCGCACGCGGCAACTGACGGCGCTGCACCCGCAGATGCCAGGGCCCACGGATCAGTATTACATCAAGCGCCTGGTAGGCGCACCGGGCGACCAGCTCGAGATCCGGGATTCCACCCTCATCCGCAACGGCGAGCCGATCACCGGCTCCAAGGCGTTCGACAAAAACGCGCGGCGAGAGGACAAGTACCCCGGCTACCGCAATATTGGCCTGCTGGCCAGGGGCAGTGTTGCCACGGTTCCCAACGACAAGTTCATGGCCTTGGGCGACAACTCGGCGAGCAGCCTGGACAGCCGTTATTGGGGCTACGTCCCGAAGGAGGATGTCGTGGGCCGTCCTCTGTTCATCTATTATCCCTTTACCCGACGCTGGGGCATTGCGCCATAGGCAGCGACAGAGGGAAGTCGGTCCCGGCCGGTCCGTCATCCGCAGCCGGGGGCGTGACGGTCAGCGCAGAACCGGATGGCGGCATGACCTCGACCATGACTTTCGTCCTATTGCCTGCCCGCACCGGGCGCGTCAGGCTCCGCTTTCGTGACTTCCCGGCAGCCGGACCTTTTCGACGAGCGCAGCAATTGGGTGATGAACGCCCTCTTGCTGACGGTGCTCATCGGCACGTCGCTGACCAGCCGCTTTGAGCCCTGGCCCCTGCATGGCCCGGTCCTGGTCGGCGGGCTGCTCTGCATTTTTGTCACCGGATGGTTTGAGCCCGACCTGAGACAACGCTTCCCGCGGGCATGGCCCTTCATTTTCCATCCGCTCCAGTGGCTGTTTTTTGTGGCCATCTGCGCCTCCCGCGTTCCCAGCAATTTTACCTGGCTCCTGGCGATGCCGATGGTGAGCCATGCCGTGGGCAGGCTCCCTGGCTGGGGCGCAGCGCTTGTCGCCGCCGCGTATTTCGGTGTCAGCACCTGGGCCTTCTACGGCCCCAATCTCACGGTCAAACACGCCACCGGTGGCATGCTTTCTCTGGCCGTCGCCTACCTCTTCACCGCCGTGATCACCCTGGCGATGGTGCGCTCCATCAAGGCGCAGCACCAGTCCGAGTCGCTGGCGGAGGAGCTGGAGCGCGCGAACGCGCAGTTGCGTGCCACCGCCGAGCAGCAGGCGGCCCTCGCTGCCGCGGAGGAACGCAACCGCATCGCCCGCGATATCCACGACGGCCTGGGGCACTACCTCACCGTGATCACGGTGCAGCTCCAGGCCGCCCAGGCTGGCCTCCAACGCGATCCCGACCGCGCTGCGGAGGGGATCCGGTCGGCCGAGCAGCTCGCGCAACGCGCCCTCGAGGAGGTACGACGCTCGGTCGGCGCCCTCCGCACCGCGGGAGCGACCCTGCCGCTCCCGGAAAGCCTGGCTGGCCTCGTGCGAGAGAGCGGCAACCCGGCTGTCCTTTGCGTCGAGGGACCTGTCCGCCGCCTGCCGCCGGAGGTGGAGCAGACTCTCTTTCGAACCGCGCAAGAAGGCCTGACGAACGTGCGCAAACATGCGCGCGCCTCGCGCATCGAACTTTGCCTGGATTACCGGAACACCCAGGCGGTGTCGCTCGAGGTGCGAAATGACGGGTGCGTCGCGTCGTCCTCGTCACAACCGCCTGGATACGGATTGATGGGACTGCGAGAGCGGATCACGGGACTGGGGGGAAGCCTCTCTGCTGAAGCGGGCCGGGCCGGCGAATTCCAACTGCGGGTGAGCGTCCCGGCATGAGCACCGTTTCCGTTCTTCTGGTCGACGACCAGGCGCTCTTTCGCGAGGCCCTGAACACCCTGGTGGGTTTTGACCCGCGTTTCAGCGTGGTGGGTACGGCCTCGGATGGCGCCCAGGCGGTCGAGCTGGCCGTCCGTCTGAAACCGCAGGTGGTGTTGATGGACCTGCGCATGCCCACGATGAACGGGGTGGAAGCCACGCGGCTGATCCTGCAGCAAGCGCCGCAAACCCGAGTCCTCGTGCTCACCACCTTCGAGGACGACGACGAGGTCTTTGCAGCGATCCAGGCCGGCGCCGCCGGTTACCTGCTCAAGGCGGCGCCGTCCGAAAAGCTCTTCGAAGCCATCCTGGCGGTGGCGCGGGGCGACGGAATCCTGCACCCGTCGGTCGCCGCGAAGGTGCTGGGTGAATACAATCGGCTGGCCCAGCGTGAGCTCCGCCGCAGCCTGCATCCCGCCCTCCCGGAACCGCTTTCGTCGCGGGAACTGTCCGTCCTGGCCTCCCTCGCCGAGGGACTTTCAAACAAGGAGATTGCCACCCGACTGGGGATCACGGAAGGCACGGTGAAAAACCACATGACCCAGGTGCTCGGGAAACTGGGCGTCCTCGACCGCACCCAGGCCGCGCTGCGAGCCCGTGAACTCGGCCTGATCTAGGCGAGTGGGGGGGCACGACGGTCATGCTGCGGCATGACGTCGGGCATGACGTCTGCCGGATGATTTCGAGGCCGCGCGTCTGGCAGGATGGCGGCATGTCCTCGCTCCACCTTCTGACGGAACTCCGCCGCGGGTTTGCCCAGCTGCTGCGGTCTCCGGGCTTTGCGCTTGCGGCCATCCTCCTGCTGGGCACGGGCGTGGGCGCCGTCACGGTCGTATTTTCCCTAATCAACGCGATCCTGGTGCGGCCGTTGCCTTTCCAGGCGGCGCACGAGCTGGTGGGACTTCAGGCGGTCAACCGCGACAAATCCGTCGTCCAGCCTGCGATCTCGGTCCTGGATTTTCGCGATTTTGCCGCGCGCCAGACCGCCTGTGTCTCCACCGGCGCCTACCGCCCCGACTTTGCGACCTGGCAGCGTCCTGGGGAGCAACCGGTGCAGTTGAACGCGACGCTCGTGACGGAGGGTTTTTTTGCCACCCTCGGCTCACGTCCGCTCCTGGGACGACTCTTTACGCACGCCGAGTTTTCCGTCAGCGCACCGGCCGCCGTGCTGCTCAGCGAGGAGGTCTGGCGCAGTCGTTTTGATGCGAGTCCTGGCGTCGTAGGCACCGTCATCACCTTGAACGACCGCCCGACAACGGTGATCGGCGTGATGCCAGCGGTGGTCCGGGAGCCCGCCTTCGTCGACGTGTGGGTGCCCTTCGCCCGCGAGGCTGGGGAGAACTTTGTGCGCGACTCGCGCTATTGGATCGCGATCGGCCGGCGTGCGCCTCAGTCAACCGCCGCGCAGGTTCACGCTGAGGCCGCGGCCATCTCCGCGGATCTCGAACAGCAGCATCCTGAGACCAACCAGGGTTGGCGCATGGCGGCGGCGCCACTGCACGCCCTGCGCGTCAAGGGAGTCAGCGGCATCCTATGGCTGCTGTTCGGCGCGACGGGCCTGCTCCTGCTGGTGGCCTGTTTCAACCTCGCCAGCCTGCTGCTGGGGCGCGGTCTGCGGCGCCGCGGCGAGATGGCCCTGCGCCAGGCGTTGGGCGCACCACCCGCGGCGGTGCTGCGCCAGGTGCTTTTTGAAAACCTGGTCCTTGCGCTGCCGGGCGCGGCAGTGGGCCTTGCCACCGCCTGGGTGGTGCTGCGCGTCGTGGTTAACCAAATACCGCCGGAACTTCTCCCGCGTTCGAACGAGGTGTCACTGGATCCCTTCGTCCTGGCGGTCGCGGGAGTCTGCGCGGTTGCGGCCGCCCTGCTCGCCGGCCTGATCCCGGCGCTTCAGGCGGCGCGGGTCGATGCGAACGATCTGATCAAGGAATCCAGTCCGCGCGCGAGTGCCGCGCCCGGTGTGCGTCGTCTTCAGCGCTGGTTGCTGGTGGGACAGGTGGCGCTGACCTTTGTGGTCTTGTCGGGAGCGACCCTCCTTTGGAGAAGCCTCGCCCGGCTCACTGCAGTGCCCGCGGGTGTTTCGTTCGAGCGGGTCTACGCGACGCGCATTTCGCCGGCGCCCTCTCGTTACGACGACAATCCATCCCTGGCCCGCTATTTCGACAACCTCGTCGCAGCCGTGGAGTCAGTCCCAGGGGTCGAGGCTGCGGCGGTCGATGCCAGCGCGCCGCTCGGCGGCATCTCGCTGCGGTTTCCTTACACCGAGGTCGGAGGCACGGCGGGGCAGGGAAGCTCCGCCGAAGCGGTGTACCATTTTGTCTCGCCGGATTTTAACACCGTGCTGCGGCTTCCCCTCCGAGGGGGACGGGCCCTGACGGCCGACGACCACGAAGCCGGGGCGGCAGTGGTTTGGGTCAATGAAACCCTGGCGCGCCAACTCGCCCCCGACGGCAACGCGCTGGGACGGAAGCTCCGCTTGGTGCCGTGGCTGTCGGGCCGCGAACACGAAATTGCGGGGGTCTTCGCTGATTCCCGGCAGGATAACCTCGCCGACCCGGTGCCGCCGCAACTCTTCGTCGCCCAGCGGCAGGTGCCGTGGTTTTTCAGCACCCTTATGGTGCGGCTGCAGCCGGGTGTGCCGCTTCCGGTGGCCGCGCTGCGTGAAGCGGTGCAAAAGGTGGACCCGGCACTGGCTGGCCATTTCGCCCCGATGGAGGAGTGGGTCTCCCGCACCGCCGTCCAACCGCGGCTTCTCTCGCACCTCTTTGCGGTGCTCGCCGCCACGACGCTCGGTTTCACGCTTTTTGGGATCTACGCCTGCGTCGCGCTCACCGTCACCCACCGCACTCCCGAGTTCGGCTTGCGCATGGCGCTGGGAGCCAGTCCCGCGAGAGTCGCCGGTCAGATGACCCGGGAGGTGGGCTCCTTGGTGGGCGTGGGTCTCGGCCTGGGCTTCGTCGCTGCACTCGCGTTTGGCGGCGTCCTGCAGTCGCAGCTTTTCGGAGTGGAGGCCCATGACCCCCAGAGCCTGGTGGTCACAGGGTTGCTGCTGGCCGTCGCCGGTTTGATTTCCGCCGCCATTCCCGTGCTCCGAGCGAGCCGGATACCTCCGGCGCTGGCCCTCCGGCACACCTGAGCCGCACCCCTTCTTCCCTTTCTCCTATGAAAAAAACAAACGGTATCCTGATCATGATGACATTTATTGCCGCCCTGCTTCCCGCCGCCCCGGTGGATACGGAGGCCCGGCAGCGCGCCCTGGCTGCCGCCGAGAGCGGACGTTGGAGTGACGCCGAACCGGTTCTGGTGGTATTGACCGCCGACGGTGAATCGGACGTGCAGGCGCTGACGGCGCTGGCGCGGTTTCGGCAGGAGCAGAAGCGCCACAAGGAAGCGGTTGAGCTCCTCAAACGGGCCGTGCAGCTGTCACCCAAGGATTCCCAGCTGCACTCTGCCCTGGGCCACGCCCTCGCCCGGCGCATCGGCGAGGTGAACTTTGTTCACAAGGGGCTGATCGCGGGGGACATGCTGACGGCGTACGAGACCGCGGTGGCGCTGGATCCCAACAACCTGGGTGCGTGGATCGGCCTGGTGCACTACTACGCCGAGGCTCCAGCCATCGCCGGCGGCAGCCTGGAGAAGGCGGAGACGTATGCCCGCGAGGTGGAGCGCCGTGACCCCCATCTCGGCGCGCGGGAACTTGCCTTCGTATTCGAAAAAGCCGGACGGACGGCCGAGGCCGCGGAGCAGAAGCAGAAGGCGGCGGAACGCGCGCCCGGTCGGCGTGAATGACGAGGGGAAAAAACCGAACGCAAGGAACGCGCGCATTCCGGAGCAACGCCGGGCGACATCGAAGGGCACGTCTCCAAGGCGCCGTCGGCCCGTGTCAGGGATCCCGGGCGCGTCGGCGCGCAGAGTTGACCGCCGGGATGGTGAAGCCGCCGACGGGCTGGTCCGTCAAAACGTACAACCAGTCCTCCACTGCTTCGATGGGGAGTGCGACAGCGTCGCCCAGCTTCAGACCGGCGAGATCGACGGGGTCGTTGCCCAGCCGGCCGCGGACTTCTTCCCCGCTGATGGCGGTGACCTCGATCCAGATGTGTTCGGTCCGCTCACCGCGCGTGATGGGACCCTTGACCGAAAAATGCTGCTCCGGGTGCCGCTTTGCGAAGGCGGCCTGGAATTCGGGCCACCGGCTGCGCGCCTCCTGGATGGCGAGCCGCATGTCGGGATCGTCGGTGGCCACCTGAATCACCGCCTCAGCATCTCCCTCCGTGAAGCATTGCAGTGGATCATTGCCCTGCAGCAACTGGGCGACCTGGGCATCCCAGATGCGAAAAGCGCCCGTCTCCGGGTGGAGCAGCGCCAATGACTCCGGACGAGCGAGCTCCGCCACGAGCCTACCGATCAGCTGGTAGGCCCGTGTCACCGGCAGGTCCCCGGCATCGGCCAGGGCGTCCACCGCGATCCACGCCTGGTGTTCGGCCACGGCGCGCTGGGCGCGCACCTCAGGAAGACAGGCCTGCACCTCGTCGGGATTTTCCCAATACGGAACGTCGTACACGTGGACAAGAAAGGTGCCCCCGGGGGCGTGCACCACGAAGGTGGGACGCTCTCCCGCGACCGTGTTTTCCTTCTCCTGCGAGGAGGCCGAAAGGTTGGTGCCCCACGCCTCGTCGATGATGCAGGCGAGCACCGCGGCATCGAGGTAGCGCGAGCCGCGTTCGAGCAGCACCAGGGAGACGAGGGGCTCGTGGCCATTTCCGTCCCGGCGCCGAAAGCGGGGCAGGGAATAGGTGGCGAGGCCGAGAATCATCACGCCCAGGCCGCACCAGGTTGCCACGGTGTCTTGTGTCGCCGCGCCACCGGTGAGCACAGCCAGTCCCACGCCCGCCGTCATTAGGTGGGGCCAGCGGCGAGAACGGCCGGCGGGGCAGGGGGCGGCTCGCATGGACATCCTGCCAATGCGCACGAACGTGCCGAAAGGCAAGGCTGCAGGACACAGCCGCCGGGTCCGGTGAAAACCGGTCGGTGCGGTGATTGCCCGATTAGGGTGTCTGTTTTTACCTCAGGGGCGATCCCCGCCGGGAGGGCGGGGATCGGGCGCGGCGTTAGTCCGCCGACTTGGCGGAGCGGGCGACCTTGCGGCGCTCGACCTCCTTGAGGATCCGTTTCCGGAGTCGAAGATTCTTCGGGGTGACCTCCACAAACTCATCCGCGGCAATGTATTCGATCGAGCGCTCGAGAGAGAGCTTGGTGGCGGGAGTGAGGCCGGCGGCCACACCTTCACCTTGGGAACGGAAGTTGGTCAGCTTCTTTTCGCGGACTGCGTTACAGGCGATGTCCTCGTTGCGGGGATTTTCGCCGACGATCATGCCTTCGTACACCTGCTCGCCGGGGCTGACAAACAGCTTGCCGCGCTCCTGCACCATGAGAAGGGCGTAGGTGGTGGTTTCGCCAGCCTCCGTCGCGATCAGGGTGCCGGTGAGGCGTGTCAGCACTTCACCCGCGTAGGGGCCGTACTCTTTGAAAAGGTGGCTCATGACGCCCCGGCCGCTAGTGGCGTTGACGATATCGATTTCGAAGCCGATCAGGCCGCGGGTTGTGATGGTCGCCTCGATCATGGTCGAGTGCGGCAGCTTTTCCATGTTGGTCAGCTGGCCCTTGCGGTTGGCAAGGTTCTGCATGATCGCGCCGACGCACTCGTCGGGAACTTCGATCCAGACGGTCTCGTAGGGCTCCTGGCGCTGCCCGTTTTCGATCCGCTCGATCACGGTCGGGCGGGAGACGAGAAATTCGTAGCCCTCGCGACGCATCGTCTCGGCGAGGACCGCGATCTGCATCGCTCCGCGCGCCTTGAGGTTGAAGACGCCGGCTTTGTCCGTGTCTTCGACCTTGATCGACACATTGGTCTTCAACTCACGGAAGAGGCGCTCGCGAAGCTGGCGGGAAGTGACCAGCTTGCCCTCCTGACCGACGAGCGGGCCGTCGTTGACGGCAAACTGCATTTCCAGCGTCGGGGGATCGATCTGGGTGAAGGGCAGGGCGTGCTGCTCTTCGCTCACGGCGAGCGTGTCACCGATGTCGATGTCCTCGAAGCCCGAGATACCGACGATGTTGCCCGCGCTGGCCTCCGCGGTTTCGCGCGTGCCCAGGCCGGTGAACTCAAAGAGCTTGGTGATCTTGGCGCGCACCTTCTTGCCACCTTCGGCGTGCCGGATGACGTAAACCGGGTCGCCCACGTGGGCGGTGCCACCCAGGATCTTGCCGACAGCAATACGGCCCACGTAGTCGCTCCAATCGATGTTGGAGACGAGCATGTGGAAGGGCTCGGCGGGCTTGGCGAACGGGGGCGGGATGTGATCGAGAATTGTCTCGAAGAGGGGAGTCATGTCCTTCTTCTCGTCCGTCAAGTGGTACATCATGTACCCGTCGCGGCCCGAACCGTACACCACCGGCGCGTCGAACTGTTCCTCGGTGGCATTCAGCTCCATCAGGAGCTCGAGCACCTTGTCGTACATCTTCGCCGGCTCGGCATTGTCGCGGTCGATCTTGTTGATCACGATCACGACTTTCAGACCATGGGCCAGCGCCTTGCGCAGCACGAAACGCGTCTGGGCCTGGGGGCCATCGTAGGCGTCAACCAGCAGGAGCACGCCGTCGACCATGCGCAGGGCGCGCTCAACCTCGCCGCCGAAGTCCGCGTGGCCGGGGGTGTCGACGATGTTGATCGTCTTGTCCTTCCAGTGAACCGAGGTGTTCTTGGCCTTGATGGTGATGCCCTTTTCCTTCTCCAGATCCATCGAGTCCATGGCGCGCTCTTCGACGTGCTGGTTGGCGCGGAAAACCCCGCCTTCTTTCAGAAGCTTGTCGACCAGGGTGGTTTTGCCGTGGTCAACGTGAGCGATGATGGCGATGTTTCGGATGTTCAGGTTCATGGCGCGGGACGCGTGGTTTTCTTGAAAAAGGGGGAGAACGTGCGGTCGAGGCCTCCCGAAGGCAAGAGAGAACCCCGCCGGCCGGCGGAGCCGGCCGGAACCACGAAGGACGAAGCGCGAATGACGAATGACGCGCCGGAGGCGCGAGTGACCAGTGACCAATGACCAGTGAGCAATGAGCAGTGGGCAGGGCCGATGGTGCCGTCAGGGCATGGTATCCACTTTGGGGTCAGGGGATATACCCAGGGTCGCGATCGGTTAGTCGACGACCGGTACTCCGTCCAGGAATCACTGGTCATTCGGGTCATTGGTCACTGCGTCATTGGTCATTCCAGCCCGCAGGGCTGGCCGGTCCTTCGAGCTTCGTCCTTCGCCATTTGGGAAGTGCGGGCGGCCGCTTCTGCGGCCGCTCGCACTTCCCAGTTGCTCTTCGCGCGTACCGGGCTCCACTCTGGCTGTTTTTCCAATGGCTTACGACTGGTTGAAAGGTGTCGCTGACGACTACGATGTGATCGTGATCGGAAGCGGTTTGGGTGGCCTGACGGGCGCCAATGTCCTCGCCAAGGCGGGGCACCGGGTATTGCTGCTCGAACACCATTACCAGTACGGGGGCCTGGCGACCTGGTTCACCCGCAAAGGGGGGCACATTTTCGATATCTCCCTGCACGGGTTCCCGGTGGGGATGGTGAAATCCTGCCGCAAATATTGGACGCGCGAAATCGCCGACCTGATCGTCCAGCTGAAGGACATCCGCTTCGTCAATCCGCAGATGGACGTTTGGACGACCTTTACGCGCGAGGATTACACCCGTGTCCTGGTCGAGCAGATGAAGCTCGAGCGGAGCACGGTGGAAGCGTTCTACGACCACCTGCGGTCGATGAATTTTTACGACAACAATCCCGAGACCACCGGCGAGATGTTCCAACGCTTCTTCCCGGGGCGTGAGGATGTGCACCGGCTCCTGATGGAGCCGATCGCCTATGCCAACGGTTCGACCCTCCAGGACCCGGCGATCACCTACGGCATCGTTTTTTCCAATTTCATGGGGTCGGGCGTGTATACGTTCCGGGGTGGATCGGACCTGCTGATCGAGAAGATGGTGGAGGAACTGCGGAAGAACGGCGTCGAGCTCCGCAAGCGCGTCCTGGTGGAGCGGATCCTGGTGGAGGAGCGCGACGGCCAGAAGGTGGCCTGCGGGATCGTGGCCAAAGGCGGCCGCGTGATCCGCGCCAAGACCATCCTCTCCAACGCCAACATCAAGAACACGATCTTCCGCCTCGCCGGACGCGAGAACTTCAGCGCGGATTTCGCGGCGGCGGCCGACGAGGTGCGGATCAACTCCAGCTCCTGCCAGGTTTACCTGGGTATTCGAAAAGGGGAGACGATTCCGCACATCGGCGACCTTGTCTTCACCTCGGACGCGCCGATCTTCAGCAGCCAGGAACTGACCTCGTTCCACACCACCAGCCGCACCTTCTCCGTCTATTACCCCGACACCCGTCCCGGCTCCGACCGCTACACCGTCGTCGTGTCGTTGAATGCCAACTACGCGGACTGGAATGCCCTCAGCGAGGAGCAGTACGAGGAGCACAAGAAACGCCTGGTCGAGGAATCGATCACCGCCCTGGAGCGTTTTATCCCCGACGTTCGCGGGAAGATTGACTGGACCGAGGCGGCGACGCCGCGGACGATCGAGCGATACACCACCCATTTCGGGGGCACCTCCTTCGGCACGAAGTTTGAGGGCCTGAAGGTGTCGATGGACCTGCCCGCGCAATTGCCGGGACTGTATCACGCCGGCTCCGTCGGCATCATCATGTCGGGCTGGCTCGGCACCATCAATTACGGGGTCATCACCGCCAATAAGATCGACAAGGCGCTGTTTGCCCAAAAGGGGGCGGCGAACGCCGCGGCGGTCTGACCCTTTTCCCTCCATGAACGACGTCACCGAGCTGATTCCCCACCGGCCGCCTTTTCTTTTTGTCGACGAGATTGTCGCGGAAACGCCCGAGAGCCTCACCGCGCGGCGCACCTGGCGTGCGGAGGAGGACTTCTACAGGGGGCATTATCCGGGCGCACCCATTACGCCGGGTGTGCTGCTCTGCGAGGCGGTGTTCCAGACTGGCGCCCTGTATATGTCCCGTCAGGCCCAGGCCGCCGGCAAAAAGCCCGGCGAGGGTGTGCCGCTCCTGGCAAAGATCAGCGACGTGCGCTTCCGCAACCCGGTCTATCCCGGCGACACCATCCTGATCGACGTTAAGAAGAAAGAAGAACTCGGCGGGTTCACCATGATGGGGGGCGCGATCAAGAAAGCCGACGGCACCCGCATCCTCACCGTCGACTTCGCCGTCGCCTGGAAAACCCCGGAGAAGCCCGGCGGGGCGACCGTGTGACTGGGAAGAAGAACCACGGATCACCTTCATGCCTGATTTTCTCCAGCTGACCGGCAAGACGTTCCTCGTCCTTGGCGTGGCCAATCGGAAGAGCGTGGCCTGGCACATCGCGCGCTCCCTCGAGGCAGAGGGCGCCACGGTGGTGTACAGCGTGCGCTCGGAGGCTCGGCGCAAGTCGCTCGAGACCCTTCTGGCCGGTAAACCGGTCTTTGTCTGCGACGTGGAGAACGACGGCGCCGTGGAACGCCTCGCGGCCGAAGTCGCCGCGGCGGGGCACACGCCGCTGCACGGCATGGTCCACTCGATCGCCTTCGCCAACTACGCGGAGGGATTCAAGGCGTTTCATCAGACGCGACGCGCCGACTTTCTCCAGGCCACGGCGATCTCGGCCTTTTCCCTGGTCGAACTCGCCCGCGCCTTCCAGCCCCACCTGGCGCGCGACGCCTCCGTCGTCACGATCGGGATCTCCTCGCTGCTGGTGACGCCCGACAACTACGGCTACATGGGCCCGATCAAGGCCGCGCTGGACTCGGCGTCGCGCTTCCTCGCCAAGAGTTTCAGCGCCCACTCCGAAGTCCGCTTCAACGTCATCGGCGCCGGCCCCCTCAAGACCAGCGCGTCGGCGGGCATACCGGGCTACATCGAAAGTTATCTCTACGCAGAAAAGCTGACGTTCCGGAAACGCAACCTGTCTACCCAGGAGGTGGCGGACAGCGCCCTCTTTCTTCTCAGTCCGCGCAGTAGCGGCATCAACGGCACGACCCTGGTGGTGGATGCCGGGCTGGGCTCCAATGCCTTCGACCAGGAGATCGTTCGTCTCGCCATGCGGCCTGCCGCCGGCGACCCCGCGTTTCCGAAGGCATGAACTTTTCCAACGTCTGCCTCGAGTCGATAGCCGTCGCCCTCCCGGACGAGGTGTTCACCTCCGAGGCCATTGAGGAGCGGCTGCGACCGACCTACGAACGACTCAAGCTGCCCTTCGGCCGTCTCGAACTGATGACCGGCATCCGCGAGCGGCGTCATTGGCCCGTGGGTACACGTCCCTCTGATGCGAGCGCCGCCGCCGGCCGGGCCGTCCTGGCCAAGACCGCGCTCCGCCCCGACCAGCTCGGCGTCTTCATCCACGCTGCGGTCTCCCGCGACATGCTCGAGCCCGCCACCGCCTCCTTTGCCCATCGCAAGATCGGCCTGCCCGCCAGCACCCAGCTCTTCGACGTCTCCAACGCCTGCCTCGGCTTCCTCAACAGCATGGTGATGCTCGCGGGCATGATCGAAAGCGGCCAGGTGGAGGCCGGCCTGATTGTATCCGGAGAGAATGGACGCCCCCTGCTCGAGCAGACCCTGCAGCACCTGGTGGCGGGCTCGCTTTCGCGCAACGAGATCAAACCCTTTTTCGCCAACCTCACGATCGGCTCCGGCGCGGTGGGGGCGGTACTCTGCCACCGTTCCCTCGTCAAAGGACGGGGCCACCGTCTTCTCGGGGGCGCGGCCCGCGCTGCAACCCAGCACAGCGAGCTCTGCCAGGGCGATTCCCATGGAGCCGACGCTCTGGCGATGCAGACGGACTCGGAGCAGCTCTTGATCGCTGGCGTCGAGCTCGCCCGGACCACCTGGAGCGCCTTTGCGGAGAAAACCGGGTGGAATCCCGCCACGGTGGATCGCTTCATCTGCCACCAGGTGGGCTCGGTTCACCGGAGGAAATTGTACGAGGCAATCGGCCTGGATCTGGCGAAGGATTTTTCGACCTTCGAAACCCTCGGCAACATGGGTTCCGCCTCGCTGCCCGCCACGCTGGCCCGCGCGGTCGAGGCCGGCGCGGTGCGGGAGGGCGACAAGGTGGGTCTGCTGGGTATCGGCAGCGGCCTCAACTGCCTGATGCTGGCCCTGGAATGGTGATGGCTAACCCCCTTCCAGCAGCGCTGCGGCGGCTGTACCCGTTTGAGCCCAGAACCTTCACCACGCCAGGCGGGGCCCGGATGTCCTACCTCGACGAGGGCCCGCGCACCGGGCCGGTGGTGGTGATGCTCCACGGCAACCCCACCTGGTCTTTTTTCTACCGGGATCTGGTGCGGGAGGTCGGAGGCGCGCTGCGCTGCATCGTGCCCGACCACGTCGGCATGGGGCTTTCGGAGAAACCGCAGGACTATCCCTACACCCTCGAACAGCGTATCCGCGACGTGGAGGCGCTGCTGGCCCACCTCGGAGCGACTCGGATCCGCCTGGTGGTTCACGACTGGGGCGGTGCGATCGGCTTCGGCTTTGCCACCCGGCGCCCGGAGCAGATCGAGCGTATCACGATTTTAAACACGGCGGCCTGGCTCTCGAAACGCATTCCCCGGCGGATCGCGCTCTGCCGGGCCGGCGTGGCCGGAAAAGTCCTCGTGCGGGGTTTTAACGGTTTCGCCGGGCCCGCCACCTGGATGACGACCCACCGGCGGGCGCTGAGCGCCGATGAAAAGCGCGGCTACCTGCATCCCTATCGAAGCTGGGCCGACCGCGTGGCCGTGCATCAGTTTGTGGCCGACATTCCGCTGGAGGCAGGGCACCGCTCCCGCGCCACCCTGGCGGCGGTGGAAAACGCCCTTCCGTCCCTCGCGGCAGTGCCCAAGCAGATCGTCTGGGGCGGCCGGGACTTCTGCTTTAATGACCATTTCCTCGCGCAATGGCAGGCCGTCTATCCCGAGGCGGAGGTCCACCGCCATGCCGATGTCGGCCATTACCTGCTCGACGATGGTGGCCCGGAGCTGCGCGGTGTCGTTCGGGAGTTTCTCCTGCGGCCCTAAGCCCCGGTCCGCGCACTCGCCCCACTCCGGGGGTGGCGCGAGCGCGCGCTAGCCGAAGACCAAAGCGGGGCATCCGTCGGATGCCCCGCAGCACACACAACCGGACGCACCGGGTACTCAGGACCCGGTCGTCAAACGTGCAGCTCGCAAGCTCCGCCCGCACAGGCGACCACCTGGGCCAGCTTGGTCACGTCCTCATGTTCGCTGAGGTCCGTGTACGGGACGGGATTGTAACCGAGCAGATTCCAGCGCTGCGCATCGGCCGCGGTCGTGACCGCTTCCATCGGAGCCTGGACGTAAGTCTTGTCGCCCATCGCCTGGAGGAGGGAGACCCCGGTGAAACGCGAGCGGTTTTCCCAGAGGAATTCGGCCACGTCATCCCACTCGGTGTCCCGCACCGTGACGGTGTTGGAAACGTTGTGAGCCAAACCAGGAGAGTAGGCGGCATGGTTGGTGCCCGGAATCACCCAGTTTTCCTGGACCACACGCACCATCTCGAGGAAACGGACCGCCCCCACCTGGTCGCGCAGGAGCGCGTCCTGCGGCGACTCCACCGCGAAGGTGATGACGTCGTCCGTTTTCTTCCCGTACGCGGACGGTTCGCAGAGGTGCGGGTTGCAGCGGCGGAAGAGCTGATAGACGGGATCCAGCCGGTTGGCCTGAACCCGGCGGAAGTACCGGCGCGCATGGCGGAAATGAATTCCGGAGCCGGTGTTGAGCAGCAGGGACGTGGTGCCCTCCGGCTTGACGCAGGTGGTGCGTGCGGCGGCGCGGATCCCGATCTTCTGCGCAAAGTAGGCGTTGGTCTCACCGACGGTCGCGGCGCCGTGCTGCAGCACCTCGGGGTCGAGCAGGATCTTCGGGCTGTCCATGATCCCACAGATGGAAACGCCGAGGAGCGCCTCGCGTTCGTTGATGAAGCGCGAGACCGCGCCGAGGTAGGGGATTTCGGTGTAGCCGGCCTGCAGGGTGCCGATCACCGCGGCGTGCCGTGCGGCGGCGTAGAAATCCTCCGGGGTTTTCACCTTCGCGCCATTGATGGTGGAAAGGTTGCACATCTGGAACCCGCTCAGGCGGCTGCCGATGCGGATCGGTTTGCCGTCGTTGTCGCGGGTGATCCCGTGTGCGTGCAGCTGGGCGATGTCATCGCGGCTGATCACCTCGAAGACCGGGTGGAGGCCGATCTCGACGCACGGATTTGCTCCATAGTCCTCGTCGTCCGCAAAAAAGAAGCCGGGCTCGCCGAACTGCTTCTGAAACTCAAAGAGGCGGAGGAACTGATCCTTGGTCGCCTGGTGGCGCACCAGCACGGCGGAGTTGTTCGACGCGGACCGCTGCGGGTTGGTGGTGAACCAGTCGCCGGTCTTGGCCTGCATCATCTTCTCATCGTCGGCCGAAAACAGCGCAATGGTGGCGGAGCGACGGACACCGCCCGCGAGGACGGCGCCGGCCACGTGCATGAGGATGTCGTAGGCCTCGATCGATTCCAGGCGGCGGCCGGCTGCACCCTGGAGGATTTTTTCCACCGCGAGCAGGGCGCGTTTGAGCGGGAGGTGACCGGGGGCCTTGCCGCCGGATGTCCGCAGCGGCGCACCACGGGCGCGGATCGAGGAGTAGTCGAACTCCACCGAGTACCCTTTGACGTAGGCGTCCACCAGCTTGCCCAGGGCGTCACACCAGCCCTCGATCGTATCCGCAATGTGGTGATGCTCCATCGGCAGGTCATCATCCGAGGGCCGGGGGGCGAGGGGAGGCAGCTGGGCGACATGGCACTTCTGAACGGAGAAGCCGACGCCGCAACCGACGAGGAGAAGGTAAAGCGTCTCCTGGAAAGCGCGCACCCGGTTGATGTGGGTGAATGAGCAGTTGAAGAGCCGGGCCTCATGGGCGAACACCGCCGGTCCGGCAAACTGCAGGGAGCGCATCGACGGAAGCACCTCGCGGCGGCGGACGGCCTCAAAGGCCTCGTGGATCGCCGTCTTCAGCTCCATGTCGTCGATCGACGCATACTTCTGGAGGTGCATCTCACGTACCCGGTCGATCGCCTCGTCCCAGGTCTCGCGGCGGCCCTTTACCGGGTCGTAGCGCGCATAGCGCGAAATGAAGATGTAGTCCTGGAGCCCGTTCGACTCGTAGTGGTAGAGGCGCGAGTCGTTCTTGCGCGCCCGATAGAGGATGTAGGCCTTGGCGGCACCAAACTCGCCCTCGGCCGCGAGCATCTTCTCCGTCAGGTCCTGGATCTCGTCCACCGTGGGCGTGGTGCCCTTCTGGTAAAAGAGTTCGCTGGCCCACTCGACGGACTGCGCGATTGCGCGCGCGCGTGCGTAGTCGTCCTCCCCGAGGCCGTAACGCTGCTCGCGATTATGGCGCAGCGGGTTCTCGATGTCGCCCTGACGGGCGGCAAAGAGGGACAGGGCGATCGAACGGACAACACGTTCGAAGTCGAAGGTGGCGATTTTGCCGTCGCGCTTCACGACAGCGCGACCGGTGGACAAGCGGGTGCTCACAGCAGAGTTGGAATTAGAGGTTGGGGTAGGGAACGGGTGGAGGGCTTGGGGGAAGCAGAACCGCACCGCTCGGGAGAGCGGGCAGTCCGGGAATGATGAACGAAGGGATCGACGACCGGCCGATCAGCGGAAAAGGAGGGCGCATGATGAAACGTCAGGTGACTCGGGCGTGGCTGCGCGACGGGCACGCACGGGTTCGAAGGAGCGGCTCCGCTGCGGTCCGGTCAAATCACGAGACCGCGCATCGTTTGCCGTTTGTCGCGCATTCCTTGGCGTGGCTTTCGACCGATTTCCAGGAGCAAATTGGCCGATATTTTTGCTTGCTGCCGTTGCGCTCCGGCAACCGCCGACCGGTTCAGAGGGAGAATGCGCCGCCGGATGGTTTTAGCGCCCAATCCCTCACCCAAGACGGTTGGAAAAAATGGACGCCGCAAACGGTGCCGAGTGCGCTCGGCAAGCCTGAAAACGGCTCAGGTTGTAATCGGTGACCCGGCGTGCGAAGGGCATTTCAGGGCACTTTTGGGCTACAGGTAGTGGGTTGGTGCCTAGTCGCCCACTACCGGTTGGGGGTCTGCCGGAGGCGGCTTAGGTGCCTCGCTTCGGACTCTCCGGCAGGCGGCCGTACATATCACCCAGGCTTTTGAGGTACCCGCTGGTCGCTTTTGCCAGGGTGTTAAGTTGCTCGGGGCGGTAGCGCCACTGCCAGTTCCCGGCGGCTTTTCCGGGGGTGTTGAAGCGTGCCTCAGCGCCGAGGCTAAGCAGGTCCTGCAGGGGGAAGATGGCCAGGTTGCTGACGCTTTCGTAGGCGCTTCGCACGAAGTCCCAGCCGATCTCTGCTCCGCTCACGCGCAGGTACCGGCGGACATGGTCCCGCTCGGCCTCGGACGCGGTCGCATACCAGCCCACGGTGGTGTCATTGTCATGTGTACCCGGATACACGACGCTGTTCGCCCGCAGATTGTGGGGGAGGTAAAGATTGTCGGCCTTTCCGCCAAACGCGAACTGGAGGATGGTCATGCCGGGCAGGCCGGTCTGTTCGCGCAATTCGATCACCGATGGCATGAGATCACCCAGGTCCTCGGCGATCAGCTTGGCGTCGGGAAGGGCGGAGCGCACCGCCTCGAAGAAGGGAAGGCCGGGGCCTTTTCGCCAAGTGCCCGTTTTGGCGGTGGGTGCGCCCGCCGGGATGGCCCAATAGGTGTCGAACGCCCGGAAATGGTCGATGCGCAGGACGTCGCAGACGAGAAAGTTGGCCCGGAGTCGTTCGATCCACCAGGCGTAGCCGGTCTCCGCATGTGTCTCCCACGCGTACAGCGGGTTTCCCCACAGTTGTCCGTCCGAGGAAAAATAGTCGGGGGGGACACCGGCGACAAAAAGAGGTTGGCCCGTCTTGGGATCCGTCTGGAACAGCTCAGGATGGGCCCAGGCGTCGGCGCTGTCCCGCGCGACAAAGATCGGAGCGTCTCCGATGATCTCAATCCCGGCCTCCCGGGCCTGCTCCCGGACCTGTCCCCACTGGCCAAAAAACAGGTACTGAAAAAATGCATGCGCCTCGGCGCGCGCGGTGACCGACGCGGGCATCGTGGCCGTCCTGGCTTCCGCCACAAAGCGGTGTTCGCGCGGCCATTCCCACCAAGCCCGACCCTGGTGATGGTCCTTCAACGCGGCATACAGGCTGAAGTCGTCCAGCCAATACGCGTGCTCCGAACGAAACCGGTCGAAGGCACCAAAGGGCAACGTGACACCGTCACGCTTGAAGCGGTCGAAGGCGCGGAAGAGCGCCGGCCACTTGGTGGAATACAACCACCCGTAATCGACCTTATCGTTGGGCAGCGCCCGTAGCGGGGCGAGGTCTGCCGGCTCCAGCAGGCCGGAAGCGACGAGCGCGTGGAGATCGATCAGATAGGGATTCCCGGCGAACGCGGAGAAACACTGGTAGGGTGAATCGCCATAGCCGGTCGGTCCCAAGGGACAGATCTGCCAGTAGCGCAGGCCGGCGGCCCGCAGAAACGCCAACCAGGGCTTCACTGCTGTTGAGTCCAGGGAACCGATGCCCAAGTCCCCGGGAAAGGAGGTCGGGTGGAGGAGGACGCCCGCTGCGCGGTGGTCGAGCCATTGGAAAAGGGGCCGGCGGACGAGTTCGGGCGAGGGCGTGGTCTCGGAAGGCATAAGTGGAGGGCGGGCGCGAGCGTTGTGCGGAATCCACCCGGAGCAAGCGCGAGCTTCACGCAACCGCCACCCGGACTCCCTCCCAGGGCAGGGGTCGGGAGCGGTGGCCCTGTGGGCGGCCCACGTGGGCGCGTGGGGCCCGTCTGGGGTGCACCGACGGGGCGGGAGCGTTTCGTCGGCACGCCACGCCGGCGCGCGCAACCTCAGGCGGGCAGCCACGTCGCAACCCCTTGGCCCGCCCAGTCAATTGGGCGTTAATTTTCGAGTTTGCCCTTCCAAATTCGACGGCTGCGCATTTCTTGTCCTCTACGCCCGGCGCGACGCACCGCGCAGGACGTGCAGAATACCCATGCAGCACACACCGTCGGCCACCGAACGCAGCAAGGCGCTGGTTGCACAGCTCAGGAAGAGCCAATTGTACCAGGATTACGAAAATGCATTTTGCGCGACGACCGGGCTGCCGTTGGCCCTGCGGGCGGTGGAGTCCTTTGACCTTCCGCACCACGGCCACACCAACGAGAATCCATTCTGCGCACTGATGGCCAAGACCAACCATTCCTGCTCTGCCTGCCTGCAAATGCAGCGGCGGGTGGAGGAGCAGGCGCAGATCGAGCCCAAGACACTCAAGTGTTTCGCCGGCCTCTGCGATTCATCCATTCCGATCCGGGTGGGGGAGGACCTCGTGGCGTTTCTGCAGACCGGACAGATTCTGCTCCACCAGCCCTCCACCGAAGAGTTTCACAACACCACGCGGCAGCTGTTGAAGTGGGGGACGGAGATCGATGTGAAGCGTTTGGAGGAGGCGTATTTTCAGACGCGCGTGCTCAGCCGCACCCAGTACGAGGCCGTGCTGCGGCTGCTCTCGATCTTCGCCAAACACCTGGCGACAGTCAGCAACCAGCTCATGGTGGCGAAGGAGAATGAGGAGCCACCGGCAGTCAGTCGGGCCCGCGTCATCATCGCCGAACGCGCCGGCGACCAGGTCTCGCTGCGCGAGGTCGCCAAGGCGGTGAACATGAGCGCGTATTACTTCTGCAAAGTCTTCCACAAGGCGACCGGCATGACCTTCACCACCTATGTCGCCCGCGTGCGGGTCGAGCGGGTGAAAAGCCTGCTGATGAACCCGCACAAACGGGTCAGCGAGGCTGCGTTTGAGGCCGGTTTCCAATCCCTTTCCCAATTCAACCGGATCTTCCGCAAGGTGGAGGGCGAGGCGCCCTCTGATTATCGCGACCGGCTGCACGGCGGCGTTGGCATCGCCAGCGCCTGAGCACCATCGAAGCGGGTGTCTCGCATAGGTACGGAAGCGTGCGGAAGAGGCTGCGGCAGGGCCGCGGGAGGGTGTCAGGCTCGCAGGACCGAGGCGCGCGCGCTGTGCTGCTTTTCGAGGCTGCCGCAGACCAGGTCGCACAGGCGGAAGATCGAGGGGTCCGCCACGGAATAAAAGACCTGGAGCCCATCCTTGCGGCGCGCCAGCAGCCCCGCTTCGGCCAGGGTCTGCAAATGGCGTGAGACGTTGGCCTGGGTGCCACGCGTCCGGGTGACCAGCTCGCCGACCGAAAGCTCGCCGTCGATCAAGGTGTGCAGGAGGCGGAGCCGCATCGGTTCGGAAAGAACGGCGAAGCGGCGCGCGACCAGGGTGAGTGCCTGGTCTGAAAGGGCGCGATGTTTGTTGCTCACAGGTGGCGAGGAAACGCGTCCTTGACACGTTTTCAAGTATATGCGTATTTGCGCATATACAATTATCGATGAACCCCGACGCCTTTGTCCGGCTCCTCGCCGGCTCCTTCATCCTCGTGAGCGTGGGCCTCGCCGTCCTCCTCAGCCCGTGGTGGCTGCTGTTCACCTGCTTTGTCGCCCTCAACCTCATCCAGTCCGCCTTCACTGGATTCTGTCCACCCGTCCTGCTCGCACGACGGCTGGGCTGGGTGAAGGAGGATGTGCGCGTCCGCGAGCTGGGCCGGGGGGCGCCATGAACAGGTCCACCTCTTCACTGCTCCTCGCCTGGATCACCCGCGGGGTCCGCGTGATGGCGGTCGCGGCGTCTGTCGGCCTCGGCCCGCCGGCAACGCGAGCCGCAGACGGAGGCCAGAGCGGGGTGCCCGTGCGCATCATGGTCCTGGCGGAGGGACAGGCCCCGCGGTCCCTCCCGCTGGCCGGTCGGGCTGTCGCGCGCGACCGCGCCATCCTCGCCGCCCGCATCAGTGGCACGGTTGCCCAGGTCGAGGTGGGGGCGGGACAGGCGGTAAAGGCCGGCGCCGTCCTCGTGCGGCTGCACGCCCCCGAACTGGCCGCCCGCCTTGCCCAGGCGGAGGCGGCGGCCGATCAGGCTCGCCGCGACCACAGCCGGGAGGCGAACCTGCTCACCAAAGGCGCCGCCGTCGCCGAAGGAGTGCTCGCTCTGCAGGACCGCGTCCGGATCACCGAGGCCGCGGTGCGCGAGGCGCAGGCGCTGCTCAGCTACACCGAAGTGCGCGCGCCCTACGATGCCGTCGTCACCGAGCGCCACGTCCAGGCCGGCGATCTCGCCGGACCGGGCATTCCCCTGGTCTCCCTGGAATCGCCCGCCCGCCTCCAGGTGGACGTTCAGGTGCCGGAATCCAGCCCGCTGCTTCCGCTGGGCACCACTGTCTCCGTCGCAGGGATCGAACCGACCGTCACCGCCACCGTCGCGGAACTTTCCCCCGCGGCCGCCGCCGCCACCCGCACGCGCCTCGCCCGGCTGGATCTGCCCGCGGGCACGGCCCTGCGCTCCGGACAGTTTGTCCGCGTCCTCTGGCCTGCCGGGGAGGAGACGACCCGCCGCCTGCCCGCCACCGCGCTTTCGACGTTGGGGCAGGTCGAGCGCCTTTTTGTGGTGGAGCGGGGGACGGCGCGGCTGCGGGTGGTGAAAACCACCCCGGTTTCCGCCGCGGAAATCGAGGTTCTCTCCGGCGTCTCGGTCGGGGAGGCCGTCATCATCGATCCACCCGCAGGACTTCGCGACGGTGCAGCGGTGGAGGTGAGGCCATGAGCACGCCGCTCCCCTCGCGTGGGCTCGCCGGCAGGCTCGCATCGGCTTTCGTCGACGCAAAACTCACCCCGATCGCGATCGCGGCGTCGATACTCCTCGGGCTGCTCGCCGTCCTGCTGCTGCCGCGCGAGGAGGAACCGCAGATCCATGTGCCGATGGTCGATGTCCTGGTCGACATGCCCGGCGCTCCCGCCGGCGAGGTCGAGAACCGGGTGACTCGGCCGATGGAAAAACTCCTCTGGGAAGTCCCGGGAGTGGAGTACATCTATTCCACCTCGAGTCCCGGCGCTTCGCTGGTCGTGGTGCGCTTCGAGGTCGGCACGCAGATCGAGGGCGCCCTGGTGCGGCTGAATCAGAAACTGCAGGCCAACCTGGACCGCATCCCCACGGGCGTGGCTCCGCCCCTGGTCAAACCGCGGACGATCGACGATGTGCCGATCCTGGCGCTCACCCTGCACAGCGAATCCCAGGATCACCTGACGCTCCGCCGCCTCGCCGCCCAGTTGGACGACGCCCTCAAGTCCGTCCCTGAAATCGCCGAGACCACCCTGATCGGCGGCGCCCGTCGGACCCTCCGCGTCGAATTCGACCAGGCTGCGCTGGTGGATCGCGGACTGACCGTGGCCCAGGTCGCCGAGCAGGTGCGGACGGCCAACCGCCGCGGCCTCGCCGGCTCGCGCGCCTTTGCCGACACGGAGGTCCGGCTGGAGGTCGGCGGGTTTCTGACGGATGCGCGGGACCTCGGCGCTGTGGTGGTCGGGTTGTACCGGGATGCACCGGTGTACCTCAGGGACATCGCCACGGTGACGGATGCGACCGAGGAGCCTGAGCAGTATGTGTTTCACGGCGGCCGGGCCGGGGCGCGCCGCACCCTCGAGCCGGCGGTGACGCTCAGTCTCGCCAAACGTCCCGGGGCCAATGCAGTCGCGGTGGTGGAGCGCGTCCTGGCCAAGGTCGAGTCCCTCCGCGGCTCGCTCCTTCCGGCCGACGTGGGTGTCACCGTCACCCGCGACTACGGCCACACCGCGGCGGAAAAAAGCAACGAACTGCTGCTGCACATGGGCATCGCCGTGTTCGGGGTGGCGTTGCTCATCCTCCTCTTTCTCGGCTGGCGCGAGTCGCTTGTCGTGCTGCTGGCGATACCGTCGACTCTCGCCCTGACCCTCGTGGTGTTTTATGTTTATGGATACACCCTCAACCGCATCACCCTCTTTGCCCTGATCTTCTCGATCGGCATCCTGGTCGACGACGCGATCGTGGTGGTGGAGAACATCGCGCGGCACGTCCACGCGCCCGGGGCCGAACGCCAGCCCCTCAGCCGCCTCGCCCTCAATGCCGTCGTTGAGGTGGGAAACCCGACCATCCTCGCCACCTGGGCGGTGATCGCTGCGATTCTGCCCATGGCCTTTGTCGGCGGACTGATGGGGCCCTACATGCGCCCGATCCCGATCGGCTCCACCGCGGCCATGCTCTTCTCACTCCTGGTGGCCTTCACCGTCACCCCCTGGGCCGCAGTCCGCCTCCTGCGCCGCCGCCTCGCGCCCGCGGGCGGCACGGCCCACCCCACGGCGTCCACCGTCCACGCGGCTCCTGGGCCGCAGGACTGGTCCACCCGGCTGTACCACCGCCTGATGGAGCCGCTGCTCGCGCGGCGCCGCTGGCGGTGGGGTTTCCTGGGCATCATCGTGGGTCTGCTCCTCCTTTCGTCCGGTCTCGTCGCGGTCGGCGCGGTGAAGATCAAGATGCTGCCCTTCGACAACAAATCGGAGTTCCAGCTGATCGTGAATACGCCGGAAGGAACCTCGCTGGAGCAGACGCTGCGGGTGGCCCGCGAGATGGGGGCGGCCCTCGAGGACGTGCCCGAGGTGCGCGACTACCAGCTCTACGCTGGCGTGGCGGCTCCCTTTAATTTCAACGGACTGGTCCGGCACTACTTCATGCGTCGTGGGCCCAACGTCGCCGATGTCCATGTCAATCTGGTGGGCAAGGGCGATCGCAGCGCCCAGAGCCACGACATCGCCAAACGCATCCGGCCCCGGGTGGCCGAGATCGCGCGGCGGCACGGCGCCGTCGTCGCGGTCGCCGAGGTGCCTCCGGGCCCACCTGTTCTTCAGACGCTCGTCGCAGAGGTGTATGCGCCGACGGAGGAACAGCGCCTGGCCCTCGCCCAGGAGGTGCGCGGTCTGATGGAAGCCGCTCCCGGTGTGGTCGACGTCGACTGGTACATCGAAGAGCTGCACCCGACGGCGCAATTCACCATCGACCGCGAGAAGGCCGCGCTGCATGGCATCAGCCAGCGCGCGATCACCGAGGCGCTCCGCTTTGCCGCCCAAGGGCTGGCGGTCGACCTGTTTCACGATCCGCGGGAGCGCGAGGATGTCGCGGTGCGGTTCGAACTGCCGCGTTCCGACCGGACGTCACCCGAAGCCCTCCTCGCGGTGCAGCTGCGTTCCGACGCACATCCCGCCGCCCCGCTCGTGCCGCTGTCGGAACTGGTCACCGTCACGGCCTCCCATGGCGAGCGAAACCTCTACCGCAAAAACCTGAAGCCGGTCACCTACGTGACCGCCGACGTGGCCGGTGTGGTGGAGAGCCCGGCGTATGCACTTTTTGGTATTCACCGGGAGCTCTCGCGGATCGATGCACGCAGGTTTGGGGCGTCCACACCGGAACTGGCCATCCACCACCTCAACACGCCGGCCAGCGATCTGGAGCCAGCGGTCAAGTGGGACGGCGAATGGCACATCACCCTCGAGGTCTTCCGCGACCTCGGCCTGGCGTTCGTCATCGTCCTGTTCCTGATCGCCATGCTGATGGTGGCGTGGTTTCGCAGTTACATCACGCCGTTGGTGGTCATGGCGGCGATCCCGTTTTCCCTCGTCGGCATCCTGCCCGCCCACTGGGGACTCGGCGCCTTCTTTACCGCCACGTCGATGATCGGCTTCATGGCCGGCGCGGGAATCGTGGTTCGCAATTCCATCATCCTGGTCGACTTCATCGAGCTGCGCCGTCGGGAGGGACAACCGCTCGAGGCCGCCGTCGTCGAGGCCGGGGCGGTGCGCTTCCGCCCGATGCTCCTCACCGCGCTCGCCGTGGTCGTCGGTGCGGCCGTCATCCTGGCGGACCCGATCTTCCAGGGCCTGGCCATCAGCCTGATGTTCGGCGAGATCGCCTCCCTCCTCATCAGCCGCATGGCGGTGCCCGTGCTTTATTACATGGCGATGTCGCGGCCGGGAGCTGCCCAGGCGCAGCCCTGAGCTGCGCCGGCCAGGAGGAGGAAGTACGCCGACGGACATGGGAGGATTCCCGGAACTGCGGACGTGCGCTGGACGTGCACAAAAGTTGGGGCTTGTTGCGCGCACCAGCCTCCATGTCCCGCCGTCTTCTTCCACGCCTCCTCTTCCCAGCCGCCCTTGCGCTCGTGCTCTTCGCCTGTGGGAGCGGTGAGAAAGGCGTGGCGGGCTCGGGCCGCGCGCAGTCGCGTTATGTTGTCGACGTGATCGAGGTCCGCGCCGCGCCCCTGACCGACCGCCTGTCCACCACTGGTACGCTGTTGCCGCGGGAGGCGGTCACGCTTCAGGCAGAAGTCTCTGGCATCGTGCGGGAGGTTGCCTTCGAGGAGGCAAAGCCGGTGGAATCCGGGGCGCCGCTCGTGCTGATCGACGATTCCGAACTCCAGGCGCAACGGGCCAGCGCGGCGGCAGAGCTCGAACTTCGTCGGGCGCTGGAACGACGCCAGCGGGAGCTGCTCGAGGCCAAGGCGATCAGCGAGGTGGAATACGAGGAGAGCGTTGCCACCCTGCACATCGCCGAAGCGGGCCTGCGACGAGTGGAGGCGCAGCTCGCGAAGACGCGCATTGTGGCCCCGTTTGCGGGTGTGCCCGGCCTCCGTCAGGTGAGTCCCGGCGCGTACCTGACCCCCGGCACCACCATCACGCAGTTTCGCGATGTCAGCGCGCTCAAATTGGATTTCAGCGTGCCGGAACGTTACCTCCCGTTTCTTCGCACCGGCGTGCGTGTGCAGTTCCGCGTCGCCGGGCACTCCGACCCGTTGGAGGCGACGATCACTGCCATCGACCCTGGGATAGACCGGGCCACCCGCTCGGCCCTGCTCCGGGCCGAGCTGCCCAACCCGGGGGCGGCCTTGCTCCCCGGCGCATTCGCTGAAGTGGAGGTTTCACTACGCGAGATCCCCAATGCCATCCTCGTTCCCGCCATTGCCCTGATCCCGGGCCTGAAGACCCAGCTTGTATTTGTCGCGGAAGACGGACGCGCCCGGGAGCGGGAGGTCAGCGTGGGACTCCGCACGGCGGAGGGCGTGCAGGTGACCGAGGGCCTGCGGCCCGGAGACCTGCTCATCACCTCGGGCGTGCTTCAACTGCGGGACGGGCTTGAGGTGGAGACCCGGCGCGTCGATACCGCCGGCGAACAGAAACAACCTAAACCGGCGCCCTCCGCCAGGGTGGGGACGTGACACTCTACAAGCTCAGCGTCGAGCGCCCCGTCCTTGCGACGGTGATGTCGCTTGTGATCGTGATCTTCGGCTTGGTCGGGTTCTCCCGGCTGGGCATCCGCGAATTTCCGTCCGTGGACCCGCCGATCATCACCGTCTCCACCAGCTATACCGGTGCGCCTCCGGAGGTGATCGAATCGCAGATCACCGAGCCATTGGAGGAGAATATCAACGCGGTTGCCGGCATCCGCACACTCACGTCCGTCAGCCGTGAAGGGCGGAGCACGATCACGGTTGAGTTCGAACTGGGCGTCGACCTGGAGACAGCGGCGAACGATGTGCGTGACAAGGTGGCGGCCGCACAACGGGATCTGCCGCCGGATGCGGACCCACCCACCGTCTCCAAAGCCGATGCTGACAACCAGCCGGTGGCCTTCATCTCCGTTTACAGTCCCGAGCGCGACCTGCTGGAGATCTCGGACATCGCCGATCGGCGCTTCAAACCGCTCTTCCAGACGATCGATGGCGTGTCCGAGGTCAGCATCTGGGGAGAGAAGCGTTTTGCGATGCGCCTCTGGCTCGACCGCGACCGCCTCGCCGCCTACGGGCTGACGCCATTGGATGTCCGCAACGCCCTTGATCGGGAAAACGTCGAACTGCCCTCCGGGCGGATCGACGGCGAGCAGGTGGAGCTCAGCGTGCGCGCAGCCAGCCGGTTTGCCACCGCGGAGGAGTTCAACCAGTTGGTCCTGCGCGAGTCGGACGGCGCGGTTGTGCGCCTGCAGGACGTGGGCTACGCCTCGGTCGGTCCGGAAAACCTGCGCAACCTGATGAAGCGCGACGGGGTGCCGTCCGTCGGTGTGGTCCTCCGGCCGCAGCCGGGCGCGAACCAGATCGCGATCGCGGACGAAATGTACCGACGACTCGAGCAGATCCGGCGGGACCTGCCGAAGGACATCCGAGCCGAAATCGGTTTTGATACCACCGTGTATGTGCGCGCCTCCATCTCCGAGGTCCGCGAGACCATCTTCCTCGCCGTGGCACTGGTGGTGATCATCATCTTTGCCTTTCTCCGCTCCTGGCGTTCGACTGTCGTACCCACGGTGGTGATACCGATCGCCCTCATCGGTGGCTTCTTTGTCATGTTCCTGGCCGGGTTCAGCATCAATGTGCTGACCCTTCTTGCGATGGTGCTGGCGATCGGTCTGGTGGTGGACGACGCGATCGTGGTCCTGGAAAACATCTACTCCAAGATCGAGGCCGGATTGTCGCCGCGGGAAGCGGCGGTCGAGGGGACCCGGGAGGTGTTCCTCGCGGTGATCGCGACCACCGCAGCACTGGCTGCGGTGTTCATGCCCATCCTGTTCCTGGGCGGGCTGACCGGGCAGTTGTTCCGCGAGTTCGCCGTCGTCCTCGCCGGTACGGTGGTGATCTCGTCCTTTGTCGCCCTCACGCTGACGCCGATGCTCTGCGCCAAGCTGCTCAAAGGGCATACGCACTCCCGCTTCTACGAGCGTACTGAGCCGCTCTTTGAACAAGCGACGACCGGCTACCGTCGCATGCTCGAGCCCTTCCTTCGCCGGCGTTGGATCGCCTGGGTCCTCCTTCTCGCCTCCGGCGCGGTCACGTTCCTGGTCGCGACGCGCCTGGAGTCTGAACTGGCGCCCATGGAGGACCGCTCGCGTATTCGGGTACAGGCGACAGCGCCGGAAGGGGCGAATTTCGACTACATGCTCGCCTACATGGACCGATTGTCCGCGCGGATCGCCGCCGACATCCCGGAACTCGCGACCATGATCACCCAGACCTCCCCCGGCTTTGGCGGGGCCTCCTCGGTCAATTCCGGCTTTGTGCGGCTCTTCCTCACGGATCCCGGTGAGCGCGAGCGGCCCCAGGCGGAGGTGGCGGCGGCGGTGCAGCGCCTGGCGAATGCCTACACCGGGGCCCGCGTGGTCGCGGTGCAGGAATCCACCATCAGTGCGGGCCCTGGCGCGGGCTCGCGCCTCCCCCTCCAGTTCGTCCTCCAGGCGCAGAATGCGCGCAAACTCGAGGAGGCCCTGCCGCAGTTCCTCTCGCGGGCGGAGACGAGCGGCGCTTTTTCCCGCGTCGAAGCCGACCTGAAGTTCAACCGTCCCGAGCTGCGGGTGGACCTGGATCGTGAACGGGCCCAGGCCCTCGGTGTCTCTGCCCGCGATGTGGGGGAGACCCTGAACCTCGCTCTCGCGGAGCAGCGGTTCGGCTATTACCTGCAGGACGGAAAGCAGTATTTCGTCATCGGCGCCCTGGTGCGCGAACAGCGTGATGCCAACACCGACCTGCGCGATCTCCTCGTGCCGGGCCGCGACGGCCAGCCGGTGCGGCTGGACAACGTTGTGCGGCTTTCCGAGCGGGTGAGCCCGCCGCAGCTGTACCGGTTTAATCGCTACGGCTCGGCCACCGTCTCCGCCGCCCTCAGCCCGGGAGTCTCCCTGGGCGAGGGGGTGGAGGTCATGCAGGGCATCGCGTCCGAGCTCCTCGATGAGTCGTTTGAAACCGACCTCGCGGGCGAGGCGCGCGACCTGCGCGACGCCTCGTCGGGAACGATCTTCGCCTTCCTCTTCGCCCTGGTCCTGATCTACCTGATCCTGGCGGCGCAGTTTGAAAGCTGGCGAAATCCAATGGCCATCCTGCTCACCGTGCCGCTCGCCCTCGTGGGCGCCACGGCCGCGCTCTGGGCAACGGGGCAGACGTTGAATATCTTCAGTCAGATCGGCATGATCATGCTGATTGGTCTGGTGACGAAAAACGGGATTCTGATCGTCGAGTTTGCCAATCAGCAGCAGGAGCGGGGCCTGTCACGGCTCGAGGCCGCGCGCGAGGCGGCCCTCTCCCGTTTCCGGCCGGTGTTGATGACGAGCCTTTCGACCATCCTCGGCATCCTGCCGATTGCGCTGGCGCTGGGCGCAGGTTCAGAGAGCCGGCGGTCGATGGGCATCGCCGTCATCGGCGGGATGTTCATCGGCACCACCCTGACGCTGTTTGTCATTCCCGCGGTGTATGCGATGATCGCGCGGCAGCAGAACGGGCCAGCCACTCCAGATACCCGTAAAGCACCATCTTCCCGCGCATCGTCTGCCGCGGGGTGAACTCGGAGTTGGTCCAGGCGTAGCGGGTGTTGAACTGCGCCTCTTGGTGGGGCCAGCCGCCGAATTCCCATTCCGGATAACCGCGTTGGGTGAACCAGCGCGGATTGCCACCATTGTCTGGGCTCCAGGGGGACAGGTTGTTGTAGGGGGTGTGGCCGGGATGCACACCGGGCACGCCGTCGTTGCGACCGGAGGTGTAGGCGTTGACGATGTGGCGGCTCCCGAGACCGGTCATCTCGACGGCATTCGACGGGTTTCGTCCGAGGCCCCAGTCCGCGTCGAGGATCATGGCCCGTTCGAAGCGCAGACGCTCCGCCGGATCCTCGGAGATGCGGTGGGCCAGGGCCACCAGCTGGAGGTTGTGCGGCGTCTGCCAGTATCGGTTGAAGGTGGAGCGGCGGGAAGGGCGTGTATCCATGAACTGGACATTGCGTTCGATCGCCTGCTGCCGAACGGCGGCGCAGAGATTGGCGGCAAGCGCGGGGTAACGGCGAGGGTGGGGCGATAGCAAATACGCGGCGGCTGCCCAGGTCTGCACCCACTGGTCGTCCTGTTCGATGGCGAGGGGCTCGTCGCGCGCCACGCTGTCAGCCGCCGTTGCGTCCTCCCACGTCAGTTCGCCGGTCACGTTAAAAAGGAAGGCGGCTGCCATTTGCCGGAAGTCGCGCCCGCGCATGCTGGCATCGCCGATGTCCTGGAGATCGTCCAGCTGCTGATCCGGTTGGGCGGAGGCATACCGGTAGGCCTTGATGGCCTCGTCACGGTAATGCGCCATCAGGTCGGCGTGGCCGGACAGCCGCAAGGCCTCCGCCAGCATGGCGCAATTGGCCGCGTTGGCCCAGGCCGCCATGGTGGTGACGCCGGCCTGGAACATGACGGTGCGGTCGCGGGAGGGGTTGGTCAGCCCGTGGGCGTACGCATCGCCGACGCGCAGGCTGAGCCAGAGGTCGATTTCGTTGCGGGCCTCGTCGATCAGGTCGGGAATGCCGTTGCCGCTTTCGCGGATGTCGAGGTTGTCGTCGTTGAGTGCGCCGCCACTGAGCAGGTACGGAAGCAGCAGATCGTAGGCGTCGGAGACGTGGGCCAGGTGGCGGTCCCAGTCGAGGGCATCGGAGTGCCCGCCGACCGCGTTGGGATTGGTCGGATTGCCCGGCAGCCGGCGGGCCCAGAAAATCGAGTCCTTCGCCGGAATGAAGTGCGGTTCGTCCCAGGTGTCGCCGCGGCGCTTTTTCCACAGCTCGTCGAAGGGATCGAGGTCCGTCAGGTAAATGGTGAAGCCCTGCGGGTCCTGTCCGGGGATAAAGCGGGGCTGGCGCGGCGGGGGCGTCGAGCCGTCCCTTGGCTCGCCGATTCGCATGTAATAGTAGCCGCGCACGGAGGTTTTGAAGGCTTCGAACATCACTCGGTCGCCAATCTCGAACTCCGCGCTGCAGCCGACGCCGTCCACCACGAGGCGGTACCGGCCGGGCCGCTGGAACGATGAAAAATCCGCGGTCCACACGTCTGAGCCGGTCAGGTTGACGCCCATCACGTCGTCCTTGGAGGCCTTGCGCCAGAAACGCACCTCGCCCGCGGGATGACGTTTCCCATCGGCCACGTCCACCAGCCAGACCGGCCTGCCCACAAAGCGGGAGTAGTCCCGCTGGCCACCATCACCGAGCCAGAGGTACAGGTCGGCGGCCTTGACCGGGCTGTCGGTCCGGTAGCCGAGGAGGTTGACGTGGATCGCCTCCGAGCGGGCCATATCCAATTGGTACGCAAGGTTGGTTTCTGTTCGATCCGCACGCGTCTCCGGAGCCAGGACGACGGTGTAGGACGCGCCGGGCTTCATCGCATGGGGCAACTTCAGGTACACCCAGTGGTCCAGGGTGTAGTTCCATGCGTGGTCTGCATTGTTGACCTTCGCTTTGCGGTGGACGGCGACCGGTTGCAGACCGTCCGGCCCAAAACGTGTGTCGTCCGTGGAGATGATCCGCCACGACTGCGGCAGGGCGGCAACCGCGGTGTCGAGCGGCTCCCCGTACCTCACCAAGGAATCGTCACCCTCGGCATAATCGTGGCCGGAATAGGCGCTCCGGCCCTGGCCGTTGTCGCGGTAAAGGACCTCGCCGTCCTTGAACGTGAGCATCAGCACCTGCTCGTCGACGGGGCTCAACTCCACCAGCCGTGCGGCGGAGAGGACCGCCACCGGGCCGAGGGCGAGGAGAAGCGATCCGAAGACACAGGCGGAAAGGAAGCGGGAAGGGGAGGCCATGGCGTACAAAGGCGTAACGCTCTGGCGTTCCGCCGAACAGGCCAATGGGTCTCTCTCCCATACGTTAGAAGTCCTTCTCCCATCCTGCGGATGAAGCCCTCGAGGCGCGTGCGCGCCATGCAATGAGCGCGGGCGATCGGAGGACCTCACCGAGGAGGTCCAGGAGGTCGAGACGGCACGTCCCCACCAGGAGCCGGGTGACCGCTCAACGCGCGTGGCGCACGGAGCGAATCAGGTAGGGTACCGCAAATCCGAGGAGAATGGCGGCGCCGAACACCGCGGGCAGCACCCAGGCCGGACGGCGTCGCGCCAGGTTGGGATCCTCGAGCGGCACGGCGCCGTAAGGGGTCGGGGTGTCCCCCGGCGAGAGGCCCACCGCTCCGCGGTTTGGATACGTGCTCGGTTCACGACTGGATACGGGACGATGCTGCGTGGGGTGGGCCGGGGTGATCATGCCTCCAGCTTACGTCAGAGCGGGAGCCGTCGCCATCGGACGGCGCCCCGGGTTTCTCGTCCGAAGACCGACCGGCGGTGGAGACCGGAGGAGGGGAGGGGAGAACCATCGAAGGGGCGGCCACTTCTGAAAACGCGTCGTGCCATCGCCGCTTCCCCATCGTCAGGCGCCGGACGCCGGCTGCCGCCGCAGGTCCCGGAGCAGAAAGGCGAAGAGGACCAGCCAGACCACCGACGCTGCAAGGCACGGTCCTGTCATGCCGAGAACCAGACCCATTGGTATCAGCATCGTAAGCACATGCCACACGGTCGCGACGCCCAGGCGCCGGAGATCGTCTCGGTGTTCGGTGCGTCGCGCCTGCCGCCACGCTGCCGGCCAGAAACCGAAAGGCCCGATCCGGTCGTAGAACATCCGCAGTGTTTCCCGCGCAACAGGGGCGGTGAGCAGGGCTATCGCGACAGATCCGGTCAACGACACTCCTGCCACCAGCAAAAACTGCTCGGCCTCATTCCAGTCTGCGGGGGGACTGAGGAAGAGCCACGTCGCGGCGGAAAACCCGCAGAGAATGCCGCCCGTGAATCCGGCGCCGTTGAAGCGCGCCCAAAACCACCGCAGGGCAAAGGGAACGAGAAACGCCGGGAACAACAGCATGACGATTCCCACCCAGATTCCGAGGAGGGACGCGGAGGAAACCAGGGAGATTCCGAGGGCGATCCCCACGATTGCCGCGGAAGCCGCGTAGCCAACCCAGACCAGTTCGCGCTCTCCGGCGGTCGGTCTGAACGGCTCGTAAAGGTCCTTCACCACATAAGACGCGCCTGCGTTCACCGTGCTGTCAAAGGTCGACATGGCTGCGGCCAACAGCGCCGCTATCACCAGCCCTCGAATGCCCACCGGGACGAAGTCGGACTTCAGCACCAGAGGCAGGATCCGTTCGGCGTCGGCACCGGAGCCGGGCTCGCTGCCCAGTTTCATGGCGAGGATCGCAAAGCCGAGCACCATCGGCCAGCGGAAGGCGAACAGCACACTCCAGAGCATCCCGATCTTCTGGCATTCCGCATCGGTCCGGGCCGCGTAAAACCGCTGGGCCATGTAGGCGGTGCCACCGCTCCCCCCGAGCCCCTCGAGCATTCCCTTCAACCCCCAGACAGCGAAGAACCATCCGAATGCCTCGTACGGAGCGAGGCCCGCATCGCCGGAAAGGTGGGGGAGAAAGGTGTTGAACTGCGCGCCAGGCCAGGCGGCGAGAAGCTCCGGCGAAACCTGACTTGCGCCCACCACCGCGAGGTAGACGGCGGCACCACCGATGATCCCGGCCTGGAAAACATCCGTCCAGACCACGCCGTACAACCCGCCGATCAGGGTGTATCCAAACGCCAGGCACGCCATGCCGAGGGTGCAGGCCAGGGGAGAGAAGGGCAGCAACTCCGAAAGAAAGCGGCCGCCCGCGCTGAAAAAGAACACCACCATCGCCACGGTGATGACCAGGTAGGTGAACGCAGCCGTGGCGCGCGCGGCCCGTCCCTGGGGGCCGTCGCCGAAACGCAGCAACATCCACTCTGCCGTCGTCATCACTCCGCTGCGACGGTGCCATTTGCCCATGAAGGCGAGGAACACCGCGATCGGCAGGACAACCCCGCCGCGAAACTCAATGAAAAGCCCGTGGAGGCCGTATTGGTAGATCATCGCAACGATGGTCATCGTCCCGGCAATATCCAGATTGCTGGCCATGCCGGACGCGCCCAGCGCCCACCACGGCATCCCTCGCCCTCCCAGAAAATAATGCTCCGTGCTCCGCCCCGCCCGCTTCGCAAGGGCAAGGCCGATCGCGGCAAGGATGGCCAGGTACAGGAGAATGACGGCGTAATCGAGGGAATGCATGGCCGGGAGCACCGAGCAACCGGCTGCGGTGCGAAGGCTGCAAGTACGCTTGCCTGACGTTTTGTTCAGTCGCGGAAGGGCGTTTGGACGTTTTGGGCCCAGCACCTGACGCAGCTTTCGGGCGTGCCGTTCGCAGGATTTATGGTTCTTTCGCGCCCATGCGCTCTTCCCTTTTCTGCTCTCTCCTGGCCGTTGCCACCGCCGGTACCGGCAGCGCAGGGGCCCGTGAGGCTGTTGCCCTGCTTGGCACCTACACGGATTCAGGGAGTCGTGGCATCTATGCGGTGCGGGTGGACGGTGAGCGTGGCGTCCTGTCGGAACCAACGCTGGTGGCGGAACTGGCCGACCCCGAGTTTCTCGCCCTGCACCCGAACGGTCGGTTTGTGTATGCGCTGACCCACAACACGACCGAAGCGGGCAAGAAAGTGGGCGCGGTGGCCGCCTTCGAGGTGGAACCTCTGACCGGCAAGCTCACGTTTCTGAATACGGCCGCGACCGATTGCGGGACCTTTTGCCACCTCGCGGTGGATGCAACCGGCCGGATGCTGGTGGCCGCGAGTTACGGCGGCGGGCATGTTGCCTCCTTCACGCTGCAGGCGGATGGACGGGTGGGGGACGTGAGAGGTGTCATCACCCACGAGGGGACACGGGGTCCACGGCGCGACCGGCAGGAGGCGCCCCATCCCCATTCCGTTACACTTTCGCCGGACAACCGATTCGCCTACGTCGCCGACCTCGGCCTCGATCGCGTATTCGTTTATCGGATCGACCTGGATACCGCGACGCTCGTCCCGGCCACGCCAGCGTACTTCACGACAGCGGCTGGCGCCGGGCCGCGCCATGCCGCCTTTTCGACCGACGGCGGGGCCCTGCACGTTCTCAACGAACTCAACAACACGCTGGCGACATGGCGCTACGACGAGGCAAATGGCGCACTGGAGCTCCTTGAAACGTCTTCCACGTTGCCGGAGGGCTTCGAGGGACAGAACACAACCTCGGAGGTGCGTGTGCACCCCAAGGGGCGATTTGTTTACGCCGCGAACCGAGGCCACGACAGCGTGGCAGTCTTTGCGCGGAAGTCCGACACCCCATTGCTTGAACGCGTGGAAATCGTCCCATGCGGCGGCGTCAGTCCGCGCAACTTCGCGCTCACCCCGGATGGCCGGTGGCTGTTGTGCGCACACCAGCGCTCGGCATCGCTCGCGCTTTTTAGGGTCGATGCGGACAGCGGTCGTCTGGAACTCCAGCCCGCGCTCGCGAAGGTCCCCCGCGTCGTTTGTGTCTTGTTCCTTCCCCAGGATTAGGCAGCCCCGCGTCTCCCTCTCGCGAGCCTTGCCGACTGGTTGCTGTTGTAGGCGAAGGGCCTCCGCGCATTTCCGTGCTGCGCTGCGGAAATGCCATCGCGGCCAGCGCCTTCGTTACGTGGCGCCCTTCGCGGGACATCCCTCCTGAAGGCCACCCGAACGACACCGTCTCACTTTTTCTTCGAGCCCTTGGCCGGTGCGCTCTTCTTGAACTTCGGCATCGGCTTCTGGCGCTGCAGGAAACGGTCGTTCGCGCGCAGGTCTTTGATCGAGGGAATATATTTGGCGCCCATGCAGCAGCAAAGGCGCTGAAACACCGCCCTGGCGCAACGCGAAACGCAACCGACAGGTGCGCCCTTTCGACGAGCTCGTCCGTCCCCACCCGGCCACTATGGCCGCGGCGGGCGCTGCCGCCGACGGAATTCCTCCCGTCATGCACCTGCACGCGGGGACGCACAGGGACACAAAAAAGCCGGGGAAAATCCCCGGCCTGCTGGGTGGCTTTTGTATCCGTTACGGGAAGATGGGAAAGATGAGGATGAACTCCACCAGGCGGAAGCCGCGCACGATGTAGGCATCGGACGTTGCGTCGGCGGGGGTGGCCGGACGGCGCATGATACCGGCGATTGATCCGGCGTTGTTGATATCGGCCAGCTTCGTGATCGTCCACGGCGCGGTGA
The DNA here is from genome assembly GCA_023428905.1 of Verrucomicrobiota bacterium. Lineage (GTDB taxonomy): Bacteria > Verrucomicrobiota > Verrucomicrobiia > Opitutales > Opitutaceae > EW11. Next base: position 109,787 of record JAEYWP010000024.1, on the reverse strand, counting down.
CCACGGTGTCGAGGTAGACGAACTCGCCATCCGCGATAGCGGCTGAAGGCCGGAGGAGGGCGGGCCGATTGGTGTGGGTGGTGACCAGCAACTCCCGCGCATCATTCATGGCATGGACCGCCTTGACCTTGCCGACGCCCAGTTGGATCACGGCGGCGGCCGCGGGCTTCGGCCGAATGTAGGCGGTGTTGCCCGATTTCACGCCGGCGACATCGCCCAACTCGTTCATGGCGGTGGCGCTGACAACGGTCGGCACGCGGGACGCGATCGAGACCGCGGTGCCATCCTCCAGGTTGTAAACCAGATTTCCGGTAGAGCCTTTGCCCAAGACATCGCCCGCGTTGTTGATGGCGACGGGTTCGAAGCTGGTACCCACTTTTGCGACGGGAAGCGTCCCTTTGAAGCCAAGCGGATGTGAATAGAAGGCGCTGGTATTGTAGGTGCCGACAGCATACCCGCTGTCGTTGATCACGCGCAGCACTGCGGTCGCTCCTGCCGGAGCGGTGTGCGGGGCGATGACGCTGCCGGTTCCCGGGACGAGAGGAAAGTTCATCATCGGGTGAAGGGCGCCTCCGTCCTTGTCCAGCATCCCGACCGCGATGCCGGCGTTGTTGATGCCGTAGGCCCACGCGGAATGCGCGTAGCCGGGGCCGAGCGACGGGAAGGCCAGGGGGCTGGTCGCTTTCCACCGGCAGCCCATCGCGCCGTAGCCGAGGAGGGTGCCGACCACCACGCCGTCCTCGTTCATCTGCTGAATGTCAGGGTAAGTGTAGTCGGGAAGAACGTTCAGAGTTTGAACGATGTAGGCCTCACTGGTGAGCGGCAGGAGGGTTGCTGCGGTGAAGGCCGAGAGTGCGAATCGTTGGAGGAGTTTCATGGAGTTGTACCCATGAAATCAGATTCGCCCCGCCCGTGTTTCACAGGGTGGGTCAACCGCCCCAGACAGCGCCGAGTATTGGAAAACCTGGTGAGCAACCGGCCTTAGCCAATCCGGTTTGTCTTCCACTCATAAACCGCCCGACCCACCGCGCGGATGGCTTGCGACACGCGGTGAGTGCGGGAGTTAAAAGACCTCCCTTAGTCAGCGAGCAGATACACTTCGATCAGTGCCACACCGGTTGCGCCGGGACAGCTGACGACCGCAGTGTACGCGCCCGGCGCCAGCGTCGTGACCAGGGCGGCGTCCTTGCTGCCGCGGACCAGGGCAAACGCGCCCGCCTTACGGCTCGCCTCCTCCACGATGGAGGCCTGGGCTGGATCCGCGGACCAGTCATTGTTATCCTGAATCGGAACGGTGCCTGAATAGAGCGTGAACCGTGGATCCGGAAGCAGGCTTGCGGCGGGGAGAGCTTGGTCGACCAAGGCTGGACCGGTGGCGCGGATCAGGACCTTGCGCGGACTCGCCCCCCGGACCACAAACCCGCCAATCTGCACCCGATGGCCGTCCCGCACGTCGGAGCGCGTGGAGATGTTCACCAAGCTGCTCTTGTCTCCACCGACATCATACACCTCCACCATCGCAATGCCGGTGGACCTGTCCTTCCCCGAAACGTGCGCGGTGTAGGAACCGGGTTGGAGGGTCGCAAGAATCACCGCGTCCTTGCTGGCGCGAGCCAGGGGGAAGGCGCCGCCCCGCGCGGTGGCCTCTTCCAGCTGCGCCGTCGAGGCTTCGGCGCCTCCTGCCCAGTCGTCATTCTGACTCAGCGGCGTTGTCCCCGCGTAAAGGGTCAGCATCGGATCGGCGAGCAGCAGCGGCGCCTCGACTTCGGGAAGCGACGGACCGATCGCGCGGATGAGCACGGTCTTGGGGCCGGTGCCGCGAATCACAAACCCGGCAATCTCCACCTTGTCATCGACGCTGACGTAAGCACGGGTGGAGATGTTGACGAGCGGGCTGCCCGGTTCGGGTGTGGGGTCCGTCGGCGCGGGCTCGTTTCCACCGGCGACGACTGTAAGGACGGCTGTCGCCGATGTCGCCTCGCCGGCGGCGTTGTACAGCCGGCAGCGGAAGGCATCCCCATTCATTCCGAGCGTCACCTTCTTGATGATGACCTGCTCGGACAAAAGGCCGGCGTAGTCATTGGACTGCACCGGCACCTCCCACGCGGCCGAGCCGGCTCGCCTCAATTCCCAGCGGTAGTCGCTCACGTGGGTGGAACTGGCGACACGGAAGCGCGCCTCGCTTCCCTCGGTCACGGTCAGGCTCACCGGCTGCTCTGTGATGGCGGGCGGTTGAAGCGGGCCCCCGCCGGGCACGCTGGGGGAGGTGAGGCTGGTGCGCGCGTAACGAATGACAGGATACATCCCGGGGCGGGAGACGGTGGCCTGCCCGTCGGTGCGAACGTGCACGTGCAGGTCCCGATTCCCGATGAAGAGGGAGACGCTGCCGCCGGCAGGTGCCGCCGCGCGGAGGAGATCAAAGAGAACCCCGGCAACGATGAGGGAATCCGTCGACCCCTCGTAGGTGTAGGTGGGACTGCCCGCCGAATCGTAGCGGGTAAAGGTGGCTGCACGCTGGCCGTCGCCCACGGATCCGCCCAGCGCGACGATCAGCACGGTATTGTCGGGAAGGACTGCATAAGAGGCGCTGCCCGCGGGTCGGGGAACTTCGGTGAACGAGGTCTGCACCGAGCCGTCGCGGTTGAGACGCACCAAGCCGCCCTGCGACTTTAGTCCGTAGGAAAATCCGTCATACGCGGGGATGAGCCTTTCCATCAGCACACCCGCGGCAGGCGTAAAGGAGGTGTCGATCGTCGTGTCAGGCCGGTAATGCCGCCAGCTCCCATCCGCTCCGTATTCTTGAAAATAGAGAAAGCCCTCCGGGGAGAAGGCTGCGGTCGCAGTGGCGCCGATGCGGGTGCGCGCCGTCACCGCACCGCTGGCGTCCGCTCTCAGGAGCTCGTCACGAAGGACGTAAAGGTAACTACCGTCTGCCAGGCCTCTGATGGCGTGGACTCGATCGTCGCTGCTGATCGAGGGGATGGTGTGGGAGGTATCCAGTTTTCCCTCGCTGGTGAGCCGATACAGCGCGTCGCGGGGGACCTGCGTGTTCGTCACGAAGTCGGTGAACGCCGTGAACAAGTAACGACCGTCTGCGCCGCGATCAAAAAGCTCCGGCGTGGTGGACTGGCCGAAGCGGAGGTTGAAAGCGGGATTGATCGCGCCCGAGGAGTCCATCTGGGTTAGGCCGAGACGGGCGATGTACCGTGCGGGTGTGAAGGGGCCGAAGTAGAGGACCGAGCCATCCCATGTCACCGGCGTGTGCACAGACCAGCCCTGGCCACCGTCGCCGCTGAAGCTGAATCCTGCATCCAGGGTGCCGTCTGCATTCAGGCGTTTCAGGTGGTACTGGTTATCCGCCGTGTAGTGACCGAAATAAACCTTCCCTCCGAGCGCGGGCTTGCGCACGGAGTCGACATTGCCCGATGGCAGGCCAGGAGCGAAGGTCGCGTCCTTCGCTCCTGAGGGAAGCAGCCGGATCAACTTGGTGGTCGTCAAATTGCCCACCAGGATCGAACCGCCCTGTTGCACTTGTATCCATGTTTCGGCGCGATCTCGCGAATCCCACCAGGCGCTTGCACCCTCGGTCCCGGCGGTGAACGTGGTGTCCAGTGCTCCGCTGGACGTGAAACGCACAACGCTGACGGCGGGACTGCTGGCGCCCTGGGGAAGGAAGCGCCCGGCTGCAACCACGGCGCCGTCCGGTTGCGACTCGGCATCCGCGATTTGATCGATGATTGCGTGTGGTGCGGCGAAAGACGTATCCACGGCACCATTGGCCGTCAGTCGAAGAAGTTTCTGCGCCTGGCTGAGGCCATCCTCGAAGCTCCACACCAGGATCTTGCCGTCGGCGAGGAGATGAGCTTCCGCCCCGCCGCCTGGTCCGAGAGGGTGGGCGGAGAAGCTATTGTCCACCGTGCCGTCGACGCTCAGGCGGACCAAAGACCAGGCGCCATTGCGCAAAACCCGCATCAGCACTCGTCCGTCTGAATAGGCGGCTAGGACGCGAAAGTCGGTGCTACCGGACGGTGGCTCGTAGGAGGCGAGGACGGCGCCATCCCGGCCTAGGCGGACAACCGCGGGATAGGCTGCCCCGTTGATGAATCCCGAATGCCGCGAGAGAAGCACCCCGCCGTCGCTCAGCGGCGTGAGTGAACCTGCGCCCCCATACAAGGCCTCTTCGATCACGGGGGCGGTGAACGTCGGATCCACGCGCCAGAACTGGCCGAAGGATCGCGGAGCCCATAGGGCAGCGAGACCTAATAACCCGACGACGACCCGGCATAAGGATGTCTTCATGGATACAGTCGACTAAAGTAACGACCGTGATGATAAATGGCCCTTGAGCAGACAAGCATACTCTCGGGGAAGGGCGTCGCCGCGATCGGGTGACGACTATGGAACGCGCGCGGCGCACGAGAGATCGCGGACTCGGCCGCAGTGGATTCCACCGCCATTGGGAAAAGTGGGCTGGCGCCAGAGCTATCAGTTCATCTTGAGACGCAGGTCTGACGCGGGCGAGGCGAGTGCCCAAGTCGACGAGGGGGCGTTCGAAGGGCGTTTCTATCCTTTGAACGATCACGAATGGCGGACGCTGATCACCCGACGGCGCGACGAGCTGCGGCCTCATCAGGCGGGCCGACCGTAGGGTGTAGTGGAGCGGCTGGAGCATCTTGCCCGGGCGATCCACCCCCAGCACATGATTAGACATAATGTTTATTGTGCGTTATAGGCATTGACTCAGGACCTGGGGACTCGGTCGTTTCTGCAGGTCGGGTTCGGCGAGACTGCGTGATGGGACGAACCCAGCTCGTGGCTGCTGTACACGCGATCCCGGCCAGATGAGGACAAAATAGACGGGCCGACGATGCGCCAGGTCGCGGCCTGGGCGGGATCGTCCGCAGTCGGACAAGCTCAAGAGGACTCGTCCGGGGTCGGGCTTCGGACTTTTCCTGCGATTACCTCAAAACGCCGAATGACCGGCTTCGGCGCTGCTGGCACCTTCGGCGGGACAAGTTCCAGCGAGGGTTCACCGCGCTCAAACTCCAGGACGGTGAATTCGCCCGTGTACCAGTCCGCGAGGACGCGGCCGTCCACTACCCGCTCCGGCATCAACGCGTGCAAGCCGAGCGAACGGAGCGGCGCCACCGGGCCAAATTCATACGCGGCGGCCGCAATCAGATATAACCCACCATCCCGGATCTCCCAAATGGCTGCAATCTCGCGCGCGTCGGAAACACCTTCCTGCGGATGCTCCGAACGCCGAGGCGTTCCCCCTCGCCACGGATACGTCTCCAATGGCCGGGAACTGGTGAGCAGGATGCGACCGTCAATAATCGCGGTGTCTGCCGGTGGCGTGTATCCAAACCCGACTGCGGCGATCATCAGGAAAAGCATCCAGGTTTTCATTGTTTGATTCGGCCTTCGCCCCTTCTTTCCGTGCTTAGTCAACATCGCCTCTGGGTGACGCCGAGTCCAAGCTGTGACGTCCTTGCCCCGGAATTGTTCATTCCCCCCGGCCATCCTGTGTAAACGCGCCCGATCCAGCTCGACTCACTTCCGGTGAAAATCCCACCAGAAGATGTGAGTCAGCCATTTCTCAAGGCGCGCGACCAATTCGGCGAGTTGCGGCGTGGAGGAACGGTGGGCCACCCGCACGTCCCCGTCGAATCGCGGCGGCAACGCCTTACTGCCGGGGCGTGCCTCCCGCGAAGGCTCCGCCTGCAACGCCTCCAAGGTGTAGCCCTCCGAGGAGTTCCAGCCGGCATCGATCCGAAATCCGCGCTTTTCGTCGACCGCGCGAAAGAGCAACAGCCCGGACGCCGGAGCCTCGTCGCCGTCGACGCCGCGTTCCGTCAGTGCATTTCGCTGGATCGTCCAGGCCGCGGGGATGCGCAACGGGTGGAGCTGGCCGCCGGCCGCCCCCTCCCCCGGGACCGGTGGAACGACGTCGCCAGGCGCCTCCAGGATACCCCGCGCGAGCCAGCGATTGACCCACGCGGCGACCTCAAAACGCGATCGTGACTCCCCGCTCGCGCGGATTTCAGGCTCCGGCGCGGACTCACCGGACGCGGGCTGGCGCTGCACGTAATAGTGGTAGTGCCCGTTTGGATCGTCCTCCGGCCGCCACTCGACGTCGATGACCAGCCGCTGGTCATGCCGCAGGCAATACAGAAGCGACGAGCCGCCAAATCCGTCCTCCGGAACCTCCATGTCCCAGAATGTGTTCCAGCCCACCACCCAGCCTGCCGGTACGCGCAGCGGTAGCAGGCGCGGGGGCACAGCGGGGGCAGTGGAGGACGTTTCGATCGAGGCAGACACCGGGTTTGGACATCCCCGCCTTCGTTCGCCGCCGTCAGGGCGGCAGAGGGCCAAGGGTCGTGCTGACGAGGGCGTGCCTGTATCCGCTTTTCACCGCAAGGAGATTCCCAGGACGGGACCGCCCGGCGCGAGGGTCACCTTGGCCAGAGACAGCGAGGGTCACCCGTGGGAAAGGAGCAGCAGGGTGCCGGCGCAACACGCCGCCCCCAGTGCCAACCGTGGCAACTGGCGCGGCCGGTAGGTGACGAGCAACGTGATCCCCACGCCCGCTACCGCGGTGGCGGCCAAAACGTAAATGGGTCCAAGCGCCGGGCCGACGCGCGTGCAGGACAGCGTGGTCAGCAGGACAAGCCCCAGCCAGCCGCCCCCCCTGAGGACGGTGCGCGCCCGGCGCGAATCACGGGTCGCCAGCACCGCCGGAGCATGCGCAGACATCGACGCGGCGAGACACGCCAGAGCGGCAAAGGTGAGGAGCAGGCAGGGGCCGTCGTGTGTCATTGGCTGGCTCCTTCCAGGATGCGAGCGGTCGCGGGTTGCGGCTTCGCCGGACGCGCCCACTGCCGCGGAACACGTGTCGCGCCACAGGCGAGGAGAAGTCCCAGCGTGACCACCGTCGCGAGAAAGCCAAGGTAGGCGCCGTTTCCCGAAACCAGCGCTCGTCGCAGGAACGGTCCGCTCAGGGCATCCACAAGCGGGATCGACGCCAGGAGCGCAGCGGCCGCCCAGAGTTGCTCGCGCCATGCGGCCAGCACGGGGCGCACACTCGCGTGCACCAGCGCCACGCCCCAGGCACCGAGGAAAAGGTACACCTCTGTGTCGCCACGATCCGCGAACCCGACAGGAAGAAGCCGGTTGCCCCAGAAGAAGGCACCGATCGCGACAAAGATGCCGGCAATCGTTGCGACATTCAACCGCTCGACCACCGCTTGCCCCCATCCCGCTTTGCCCGGCGTCACCGCTTTCCCACGTCGCTTTACGGTCCAAAGGATCAGCCCGGTGCCGATCAACGCGGTGCCCATCACGCCCATCACAAAAAACATCCAGCGAAGGGGCAGGTGTGCAAACCGTGCCAGGTGGAGACCGTAGACGGTGTTGTGAATCTGTTCGGCCGGCCCCACCGGTGCGACCTCCGTCTGCACCCGCTCTCCGGTGGACGCATCAAAGCGCAGTTCCTCCCGCCCTCCGATCGCCACCGTGCGCGCGGGAGCCCGGGTGAAGACGATCTGTGGTGAGGAGCCCATTCGTCCGGTGACTTCCACCCGTTTCGCCGATCGTCCCTCCGGCGCCCAGGTCCGGTCCACGGTCGCCAGGATTTGGTCCATCGGCATTGACGCGTGAACGGTGAGCGGAGACGTCCCGGGGCGCGCCTCGACGCGGCGCGCACCTGCCATGGACTCACGCTCCTGCAGGACGCGCTTTGCCCAGGGCATGTACATGCTCCCGAAGATGACCAACGCTGAATAGGCGATCATGAGGTAAAACGGCAGCGCCAGCACCGCGGTGACGTTGTGGGCATCGAGGAAGGAGCGGAAGGGATTCCGGCCGGGACGGAAGGTGAAGCACTCCTTGAAAAATTGGCGGTGTGTGAAGATCCCCGAAACGAGCGCCACCAGCATGAACATGGCGGCGACGCCGGCGAGGTATCGACCCCATGGATGCGGGAGCTGGAGCTGAAAGTGAAAACGATAGAAGAATTCGCCGCCGCGAGTCTCCCTCACCCGGCTCTTCCCGCCCGACACTCCATCGATCACCTCGCTCGAAAAACGCCGCGCGCCGGGAGCCTGCCAATAGAGAGTGGTGGCGGCGGTACGCGCATCCGGGAGCTCAACCAGCCAGCGCGGAGAGTCCGCGGCCACCTGCTCCAGACGCTGCAGTGCCACCCGTGCGGCGTCCAGTGGCTGCACCCCGCCCGCGATCTCGGGCTGCATCCAGCGCGTGATCTCCCCCTTGAAGTACGTCGCCGTGCCGGTGACGAAGATGGCGAAGAGCACCCAGCCGAGCAAAAGGCCCACCCAGGTGTGCAACCAGGCCATGGAAAGACGGAAGGTGCGTTTCATCGTCCGTTGGTCTGGATCAGAATCATCCCCGCGATCACCAGGGCAGGCACCGTCACACCCGCCCAGGCGCGCGTGGCGGAGGCGGCGGCAAAGACCCACACCACCGCCCCCGCCCAGACGAGGAAACTGGGAAGAATCCCGAAATGGGCGGCCTCGCCCGACGGCTGGCCCATCGCCAGGGCCAGTGAGACGCTGCACAGGGCTGCGAGGAGATAACCCCCGAGCACCGCGGCCATCACGCGCGACGCCACTCCCAGACGGTAGGCGGCGGTTCGCGTGTGCCGTCCGTTTCCGCGGCTGCGGGCACATGGCGTTTCCATTCGGGTGGGCGGCATAGGGAGGGGCTCAGTAGTTCCAACGCAACGACACGCTGACGTTGCGCGGCTCTCCATAGTTCGGGTAGTCCAGCGTCGCCCAGTAGCTGCGATCCAGGGCGTTGCGGACGCTGAGGCCGGCGGAGAGGTGTTCGGTGAACCGGTAGTTGGCAAAAAGGTTCACCAGGGCGAAGTCACCCTGCTCCACCGTCACCCGCCCAAGGGTGGGATGCGAAATCCCGTAGCCGACCGCCCTGCCCTGCCAGTTTACGCCTGCTCCGACGGAAAGCCGTTCGAGCACGCCCGGGAGCTGGTAGTGGGTGGAGAACTGCAGGGTGTGCTCCGGCACGTTGGCATAGGTCAGATCGAGCGTATGACGCTTTGTATTCACATTCGCATACCCGAAATTCACCGTCCACCCGGGGGTCACGTAACCGGTGAGCTCAACCTCGACACCGTGACTCTTGGTACCGTCGACCCCCACGTAGGCGGAGCTGCCGTCCGGCAACGAATTTTCCGGCTGGGTCATGTCGCGCACGGCGTAGTTGTCCTGCTCCGTCTCAAACACGCTCAGGGAGACTTGAAAGCGTCCCGCGAAGAACTCCGCCTTTACCCCTCCCTCAAGGTTGGTCCCGAGGACGGGTGAAAGCAGGGAATTGTCCTTGTCCCGGTAGTTCTGGGGACGAAACACGTCTGTGTAGCTGGCGTAGGCGGACCAGACCCGGCTCAGGTCATAGACCGCGCCCAGGTACGGAGTGACCTCGTTTTTTACCTCATAGGCGCCGGTGGCACCGGTGAATGCACCAGACGTATTAAAGTTGTCGGTACGTGTCTCCCAGGCGCTCAGGCGCGCCCCGGCGATGACGGAGAGCGGATCGGTGACGCGTACGCGAAGGGACCCGTAGAGTCCGCTCTGGTCGGTGATGGAAACGCGGCGTGCGCCGGTCTTGGCGAGGTTCGGGCGTGGCGCCTCGCCATCGAAGACCCGATAGTCCGGGATGTCATAGCGCCAGGCCGCGATCGAGGCATACGTGGGAGAATCCGCGTCGATGCGGTTCCAGTTCCAGCCCAGGACGAGGTCGTGTTCGCGGCCGAGCAGCTTGAGTTTGCCGGAGGCATAGAGGTCGACGTTCTCCCGCACGTCGTTGGTTTCACCGACGCCGCCGAGCAGGTACAGTCCGCGACCCGTCGCGGCATCTGGAAAACCGGAGGCGTAAACGCGCAGGCTGTAGGTGTCGCCCTCGGTGCGGTTATAGACGGCGCGCAGCGTCCAGTCCTCCCCCACTTTCTGGTCGATCGAAGCGAAGGCGGTGCCGGATTCACGAGACCACTCCGTCCAGTTGGTGGAGAAATTGGTGGAGCGCGGAAGGTGCGCGAGCGAGCCGTCCGCGGCGAAACGTGGGATCACCCCCCAGAGCGGGGCGGTCGGATCGTTCTCCTGGAACTGGTATCCGGCGTTCAAGACCGTGGTGGGCGTGAGGTCGGCCTCAAAGGTCCCGAGCCACGCGGTCTTCTGGTCTTCGTAACGGTCGCGGTAACTCTCGCGATCCTGGGCGGCCAGCACAAAGCGGCTGCGCACCGCGCCGGACCTGGAGAGAGGCACCTGGGCGTCGACCTCGCCGCGCAAATAGTCCCAGGAGCCGACGGTGGCGCGAGCGGCGAGAGCCAGGTCCCGGCCAGGCCGTTTGCGTGTCAGGTTGACCGTGGCCGAGGGAACACCGGCTCCGCTGAGAAGACCGTTGGCCCCACGGATCACCTCGACCCGCTCGTACAGGGCGGTGTCGTATTCCTGGTTGGTCGATCCGCTGTAGGACGGGACGCCGTCGACCTGGAAGTCGGTGATCTGGAAGCCGCGCGCGAAATAAAGCGGGCGCTGCGAGTCGTAGAAGGACGTATGCACCCCCGTCACGCTCTGCATCACGTCATTGATGCTGAAGAGCATCTCCTGGTCCATGCGGAGGCGCCCGATCGACGTCACCGCCTGGGGCGTCTCACGAATCGTGAGGGGCAGCCGGGTGGAGGTGCGGCTGGGAAGGGTTGCGCCACTGCCGTCGCCATTGACTTCGAAGCGGTCGAGGTGCTGAACCTCTCCACTGGCAAAAGCCAGGTCCTCCGAAAAGGCGGGAGCGGTGCCGGCGAGTCCGGCCGCAAGATAAACGAGACCGGCGCGGGCCGGCGACGTGAAGCGGAACGTTGTAGTCATGGAAATACGACAGGGGCTGCGATCGTCGTCGCTCAGCGTCCAACCGCGAACGAGAGGCTGAAGACGTGGCGCACGGTTTCGTAGGCGCGGCCGTCCTTCTCGCCCGGCATCGTCTCGGTGTGCACGACCTCGATCACGGCGGGCCCCGCCCAGGGCGTTTCGATTTCCACCACACCCGCTGCATCGGTGCGGAACGTGCGGTTCCATCCCGTGCTCGTGTAGAGCGTCACGTCCGTGGCGGGCAGGGGTGTGCCCCTCAAAAACAGGGTGAAGCGATTGCTTCCGGCCGACTGCGGCACCAATTCCAGGTCGAGCTTTGCAACCGTTTCCGTGCGGCCCAGCCGAGCCTGGTAATATGAGAGCTGTTTTCCTTTTTCACCGAGGTAGGTGTCGGTGAGGCGCAGGTCGCCGGGGGCATCCTCGATCCGGAGACGATCCTGACCGCGGGTGACCTGAAGGGGGGCACCGGTGGAGGAAAACGCCCGGGGCGAAGCGATGAGCTTCAGGTAACCTTCCTCGGTCTCGCGGACCCTCGCCTGCCACTCGCCGAAGAAAGCGGCTGGGCCACGGTCATCACGCTCCAGCCAGACAAAATGTGCGTGCGCGAACGAGGCGAGGAGGACCGTAGCGGCCAAAAGAGAGAGGATACGCTTCATGGAAGGGGAAGCGTACGGAAAATGTCCGTGCCCCGCCTTCGCCTCCTTGCTCTTTTCTGTCGGGAGCTTGCCAACTGCGGCTCAGCCGCGTCGCGCTACTCTGCGGTCGAACCTCGGAAGGAGGGACAGCGCTGCTTCACCGCAGGGGCGAGTGGATACAAACCGGGGCAGCAGCCGAAGGTCTCGTGGAACGCCGTGCTGAAATGGCTCGGGCTGGAATAGCCGACTTCCATCGCCACCTCGGTGACGTTCAAGCCGCCGCCCTTCAGGAGTTCCGCTGCGCGCTCCATCCGCAATCGCCGCAGGTATTGAAAAATCCCGCACCCCATTTCCTGGGAGAAAATCCGGCTGAGGTAAAAGTGGCTGCAGCCGACACGCCTCCCGATCTCCTCGAGCGAGGGCGGTTCGGCGAGGTGCTCGCGCAGGAGCAGCAGCACACGTTCGACTCGCTCCGCATTCTGGCGCTTGTGGCGCCGGCAGAAGAGATCGGGCGGCTCCGCTTCTGGAAAAAGCACGGTGGCGGCCACCTCCAGCGCCTTTGCCTGGTACCAGAGCGTGCGAGCCGACGTTGGGACGGGCGGTGCGACCAACGCCTTCACCAGTTGCTGCTGTGGCGACGACAGCCGTGTGCCCGTGGATACGCCACTCGTAGACTCGCCCTGAAGAAAAGCACGCACCCCGGCCGGTAAGCCGGAAGAGGCGTCCGCCACGAGGCGCTCCAGATAGGGCCTGGAAAACTCGATGGTCACAAACTCGTGCGTCTCCGCGGCGCGACGCACCCCTTGGAGGCGGTCTTCGTGTTGAAAATAGTAACCCACGCAGGTGGGCCCGATGTCCCAATCCCCCGTCCTGCCGGAGACCCGCCCCGAACCAGCGAGATTGAGGCAGACCTCGAGGCCAGAGGGATGATACGACGCGGTCCAATCAAACTCCGCGAGTGACCTAAAACGGTGCCACTCCACGCTAAAGCCCGCCTCATGAAAATTTCCCCCGAGCTGACGCCAGCCCTGGTCGAATTGCTTCCAGACCTCCACCTCCGTAAATGGCTTAACGTCCTGACCCTCATGCGTGTGCTCCAAGGAAACGCCACCCCCGCACGCAACGACACCACGACGGCAGGCCCCCTTGTTCATCGGGCGCGTAGATCAACGGAAAGGGTGAAACGAGCGTTCAAGCGCACAACTGAGATTCGATCTCACAGAAGCAGACAAGCCGAAACGTGTGCCCTCCGTGAGCAGTAAGCCGGGCCTCTCGGGGCGCGGCCCTACGTTAATGGCGCCAGGCCAGCTTCACGAAAACGCTGCGTTTGATCTCCACCCGTGGCTGGTCTTGCACCGCCATTTCGAGGTGTTGAGCGTCGAGCAGATTCTGGCCGACCAGGGAGAGCGTGAGACTTCGACTGAGGCGAAAAGCAACACGGGCGTTCAACTCCCCATACCCCGGGAGTCGCTCCGCCCTTCCCCCGTTGTTGATCTCAAGGTCGTCGACCCACCGGTATTGCAGGTCGACCTCCGTTCGGGCCGACGGATTCACGGACGTACCGAGAGAGAACTGGTGACGGGGATCCGCCGTCTCGTTGAGGGCATTGTTGATGTCCGATCCGCCGCGACGGACCTCAAGATCGGTCTCCAGGAAGGTGTAACCGCCGTGAAACCGCCAGCCGGCCACCAGATCGAGGTCGAAAGAAAACTCGAGGCCGTGGCTGTCCCCCTGCAGGTCATTGCCGATCACCAGGGGAAGCCCGCCCTGGGCCGACGGCGCAATGCTCCGCAGGTCGCTGTAGTGATTATAGAATACGGAAAGGGATCCCGTCAGCCGGTGGTTGATCCCCCCGCGAAGCCCCGCCTCATATGCCACCACTGTTTCGGACCGGTAGTCAGCGCCTCCCCGGAGCACGGGAAAACCGTCGCTGGGCTGTCTCACGTCGCGGTCAAGTCGCGAAGGTGTCCGCACCGCCCTCGACACGGCCGCCCAGACGGAGTTCGCGCCGCCCAAATCCTGGTGAAGACGCACCGTGGGCTCCACCTCCCAACCCGTGTAGTGTGTGTGCTCCAGCTTGCTGCCCAGTGTCAGGGTGCGCGTCGGCCCGAGCCGAATCTGGTCCTGCACGAAAGCCGTGTAGAGCGCGTGGCGCGTCCGCGCCGGATCAAACCCTAGCGAAGGCGACGCCGTCGTGCGGTTCTGGATTGAACGGTAGCCCAGTCCCCAGGTCAGCGCGTGATTCTCCCAGCGGGTGAGCCGGTGTTGCAGGTCGACGTCGTAGGTGGACAGATCATCGGTGAAGACACCGGGCCCGGCCCCGAGCGATGCTGCCGTGGGGAGCCTAAAGGTGGCCCGGTCGTAGTAGGCCTGAACCGAGACTTCCGATCCGGGGCTCAGGACCTTTGTCCAGCGTCCCAGGAGATTGCCGCCCTCCACGCGCCCCACTCCTCCGCTGATCACCCCTTCGTCACCGCGGTAATAGTCCCCTTGCAGCGTCAGCAGGCCGGCGCCGTTCCGCTCGGCATCCACCCGAAATCCGATTTGCGAAAGCTCGGTCGCGTCGCCCGCCGGCCCGCTCGCGGTGAACTCGTCGTCACGCTCGACATGTTTGGCATACACGCGAAATGCGACACCGGGCGCCGCCGTCGCGCCGAAACGGACAGCACCAAACCGTTCCAACTGGTCGCCCAGCCCCGCCTCGGCGTAAACGCCCTGGGTGGCTGAGGCGGGGCGCGTCAGGATATTGATCACGCCGTTCACGGCATTCGCGCCCCAGATCGACGCGCCTGGACCACTGATCACCTCGATCCGGTCGATATCCTCGAGAAGCGTATCCTGTACGTCCCAACGCACCCCGGACCAAAGCGGAGTATAGACGACCCGCCCATCCATCAGCACCAGCAGCTTGTTGCCGAGTTCGGTGTTGAAACCGCGGGCGCTGATGCCCCAGTCGTGCGTGTTCTTGCGCGCGACGTGCAGATTGCTGGCCAGCCGAAGTGCCTCGGGAAGGCTCGTCGCCCCCGCCCGCCGGATCTCCCACTGCGTGATCACCTGAAGGGCGGAGGGTGCCTTTCTCAGGGGAATTGGCGCCCTGGATACGGAGGTGACCTCCATCTCCATCAATTCCTCGATCGACAACTGGCGAAGTCGTTCGACGCCGGTCTCCTGCGCCGCCGCATTGCAGACCAAAACGCCCAGGCTCGCGAGGGTGCCGAGACGGGGGAAGACGCCGCGGGGTAGGTTCTGCCGGATCGCCGATAAAAATGCGCCGTGCCGCTCCATGACCACGCGAGACGATTTACCACGTGGGTTCGAAGTGCAACCGTCCCACCTCTAATGCTCCCGGCGACGTAGGCAGTATCATCTCTGTTATTACAGCCGGTCGCCTGGGAAAAAGTGCACCCTCGGGGGCACACGGTGTGCAGTTTTTGCTAACCAGCGGCGACATGACTGTCCGGGCCGAAACCGAGTCGTCCCTCACAGGGCTGTGCGGAGGATGCCGTGCGGCGCCTCCCCCCAGCGTGCGCCCCCCCACCCCCTCGGCCTTCGGCCCCCTTCCCCCATTTCCCGGCGCCACACCTCCGCTGTGCAGCGTCCTGTCGTCCACCGTGTGGATACGTGCAGGCGTTTCGCGCGGGCCCTGTCGCCGCAGAATAAACCCAGACCTGCAGCATACCCAAACAAACCAGAACCTGATCGAACACAGCCATGAAGCATCCCCACTCCCAGCCTGTTCTCCGCTCCCTGCGTCGGGGTCTCGGACGAGGCGCACTGCTTGCCGCGACCCTCGCCACCGTCCACGCACAAACCAGCGGACCCACCCCGCCCGCCGCCACCACCGAGGAAACGGTGGAGCTGGCTGAATTCCGGATCACGGAGGACACTGCCAACCCCTACCAGTCACAGCAGGCGCTCTCCTCCTCCCGCGTGGCGATGTCGATCCTGGATGTCCCGCAGACCATCTCCGTGGTCCCCGCGGAGTTCATCCAGGACACCATGAGTTTCCGCATGCTGGACGCCGCCAAATACATCACCCCGGTGGTGGAATCCTCCCTGCCCTTCGGTGGCGACCGCTATCAGATCCGCGGTTTCCAGGTGTCCCAGGAGTTCATCGACGGGACCGTTTTGTCTGGCGCTGACGGATACAGCATGTCCCTTGCGCCCTACAACATCGAGCGGGTCGAGGTGATCAAGGGCCCCAACGCCATCCTCGTGCCGGGCGGCAGCCCTGGCGGCGTGATGAACCCCATCACCAAGTCACCGATCTTCTCCCGCAACCAGGGCAGCGTCACCCTCGAGCTTGCCGAATATTTCGGCAACAGCCTGCACGCCGACGTGAACCGGGCGCTGAACAGCAGCGGCACCATGGCCGCGCGGGTGGTGGCGGCCTACTGGCGCAACGAGGGGTACATCGACGGGCACTACCGCAATGGATACCTGGTGGCGCCTTCGTTCTCAATGAAGCTGTCGCAGGCCCACACCTTCACGGTCAAGGCCGAGGTCCTCCACAATCGCGAAACCAACCTGGGCGGCCTCCCGGTCGATCCCGCCGTGGGCAGTAATGACCATGCCCGGATTGCGCGCGGGCTCCCGCGCGACTGGTCGTTCGGCAACGAGGCGGACAGCCGCCGCCGCGCGGCGGAGCGGCTCAGCCTCGAACTGCACTCCACCCTCGGCGATCACGTGACCTCCCGGCTGATGGTGATGGGGAACCACGTCATCCGCGACGACGAAGGCGGCACCAGTGCAGGCCTGGCCGGCGCCGGCGGCGGGAGCCGCAATCCCTTCACTGGCTTCTACGAGCCGGGGGTGAGCTGGAACACCGCGGCCTACAATGCGGGAACAACCAACACGCTGGTTGCGACCCCCGCGCCCGTGACAGATCCGTCGACCTGGTTCTACACCCGCAACAACGGTCGCGTTTACCTCGAATACACCGAGGCCCACGCCAAGAACGACTACGCCATCCGGTTTCATCCGAAATGGTTCAAGTCGACGACGATTACGGGATGGGCCGCCAACACCTCGAAGGTCCACTTCAAGGCCAATCCCCCTGCCCCGCGGCCGACCGTCTTCAACAACAATCTCGGGGCGATCACGTTTCCGGACTACGCCTGGCCGGGTATCGAGCCGGGAATTACAACCGCCAACAAAGGCACCAACAAAAAGGCCAAGCAGAACGATCTCCAACTCTACCTCTACGAGACGTTGGGGTTCTGGGAGGATCGCGTGCAGGTTTCAGGCGGCGTCTCGCGCTTCTTCGGCGAGCTCGACCGCACCGACACCACCGGCACAGCCCTCGATCCGGTGCTGCTCAACAGCGTCCCGTCCTATAACCTCTCCGACACCGCGACCTCTTTCGGCATCGTGCTGAAGCCGATCAAGCCACTTTCGGTTTTCTACAGCCGGAACAACACCGGTGGCACCATGCCGGGTTCCCTCTCGGCCGGCAACAATCCGTCGTCCCTGCGGGTGGCGGAGGGCAGCCAGGACGAATACGGGGTCAAGACCTCGCTGCTGAACAACACCCTCACGGCGTCCTTCGCCTACTTCGACATCACCCAGAACAACTATCCGGTGCCGAACAGCGAATACTACACCCTGGTCGCCCAAGGGCGGTTTGAGGAGGCCAACGCCCTTCAGAATCCGCTCTACCTCAACCTGACCTCGAAGGGCTGGGAGTTTGAGGCGACGTATTCGATGGGCAAGAACCTGACCCTGCTCGGCAACGTCACCAAGTTCGAGATCCGTCAGCCGATCACCAACGTCCGCCTCCGCGCCGTGCCGGACAAGGCCGCCGCGCTTTACGCCGACTACCGTTTCACCGACGGGGCCCTGAAGGGCTTCGGCGTCAGCGTCGGAGTGGACTACAAGGGCGACGTGGTGGGTGAGAATACCACCGGCTACACCACCACCCGGCCCCTGCCGGATGGCAGTTTTGTGGCCGCCCAGCCCAGCTTCATCGTGGCCGGGCGCACCCTGGTCAACCTGGGCGTGTCCTACCGCGCCTCCGACTGGAGCGCGCGTATCCAGGTTTCCAATCTGCTGGACAAGGACTACATCCTCGCCGCCGGCAGCCGGGGATCCGTCATCGTGGGTGAACCGCGGGCCTTCAAGGCCTCGGTGACGTACCACTTCGACTAAGTCGCGCGCCTACACTCCGGTGCGCCGACGCCCTCACGGGGCGGCGTACCGGAGTCGGACTGCGCCGCGGTAGACCTCGGGGAGTGGCACCGGCTCTCCCTGGGGTCCGCCCATTTCCGGACGGCTGAACTTGGTCCCGATGGCGGGGATGACGTGCAGCAGGGCGAGCCCGGCCTCCGGCAGGTCCACCCGGGTGGACGCCTGCAGCTCACCGGGCGGGAAGCTGGGTCGCAGGACCTGCACATACAGGTCGTCCGTTCCGGGGACGACTTCGAGCCGGCCCTCCGCCGTCTCGAGTCCAAGCCACCGGACCTCCGCGAAGCAGCCCTTAAATTCTGGATACACCCACCCGGACCATCCGGTGATGGTGTCGTTGTAGGCGTTGCTCCAGAGGCCAAATCGCCCGCCAGTGCGTCGGTTTCGCCAGGCCCGGTAGGGCCCCTCCCCCAGCCAGGTTTTGCCGCGGACGTGGGCTTCTGGATAATCGAAGCAGACACCCTGTGCGTCGGCGCCTGCAACGGGAACCAACTCCCATGCACAGTCCACCCATCCATCCGGCGCAATGCGCCAGATCACCCGCCGCAGAGCACCGGAATAGGTTGCCGCGACCACGACGTCGTTCCCCTCACGCCGCGCCGTCAGCGCCTGCAGCGGGGCGTCACCAGCGGCGGCCCGGGGGCCGTTGGTCAAGGAGAGGGTGCCCTCTCCGCTTTGAAAACGTTCCAACCGCCCAGTCTTGCGATTGAAGCCCAGGTGCACGCGGCCGACTCGAACCGTCAGGTCGTCCTCCTCTTCCCGCAGCTCCACGGTCGCTTCGGGTACCTCTCCCACTGCGTCGCCCTTGCGCGCCGGCGTGCGCAGGGCCAGCGCTCCCGGCAGTGGCCAGCTTTCGGTCCAGAGCTCCTCTCCGCCGGGCCCGATCAAAGAGACGTTGAAGATCTCCGCTTCGCGCCAGCCTTGCGGAAGCACAACCTCAAGTCCGCCGGTTGAGCCGGGCGCGATTGCCGGCAAGCCGCCCTCGCCGGTGCCCGACACCGTTTCGGTCATCCTGCCCTCCGCGGACCGTGAGACGTCCCGCACCGTCCACCGGTAGCGGCACCGGGACGCATCGGTAAAACTGTAGGTGTTGTCGATCCGCAGCTGGAGCCGGTCCCCTTCCCTTGGCAGTTGGCCGCTCGCGCGCAGCGGCGACCAGATCTCCTTGATGGCGTAAAAGCTGCCCTCCCGCTCTCCGTGCGGGCCGACGATTCCGTCCGGCGCCTTGTTGTTCATCACATCGGCTGCGTCCGAGCCGGGGCGCACCACTCCCTCATCCCGGAACGCCCAGATGAACCCGCCTCCCAATGTCGGACTCGCGCGCATCAGGTTCCAGTAGTCCTCCAAACCGGCGCCCGCGCCGCCGTCGTAGAGGGCATGCAGGAACTCGGTCGGCAGGTAGATAAGGGGCTTGTCCCCCCTCTTCGGCACCTCCGCCGGATCATAGCTCCACGAGGTGGTCATGCCTTGGGCCAGGTGCTTGGCCTGTGGATACACCTTGTAGTGTGCGGTGTTGATCCCGCCAAACACCTCCCAGGGATGCAGGACAGGCCGCTGCTGCGGATCCCATTTTGCGAATTCCGCATCCAGCTCCGTGTTCCACCCGCCCTCGTTGCCATTGTCCCAGAAGAGGATCGAGGGATGGTTTACATCCCGGATCACCGTTTCGCGCACGATTTTTCTGCCCACCGCAGTGTCGTAGCTCTTCTGCCAGCCGGCGATCTCGTCCAGGACGTAGAGGCCGAGCTCGTCGCAGAGTTCGAGGAAGCGCGTGTCCGGAGGATAATGGGACATGCGGACCGCGTTCATATTCATTTCCCTCATCAGGGCGATGTCCGTGCGATGATCCTCCTCGCTGAGGGCCCGGCCGGTCCGCGCGTTGAAGGAGTGGCGATTGCTTCCCTTCAACACGATCTGCCGGCCGTTGAGAAACAGGCCCTCCCCGGCGCGAACCTCAAAGGTGCGAAAGCCAAAACGCGTGCGGGTGCGGTGCAGGGCCGCGCCCTTGTCATCCACCAGGAGTAGTTCCAGTTCGTGCAGATGCGGTGTCTCCGCAGACCACGTGGCCGCGCCGTGCGCCTGGCCGCGCAGGACAGTTTCCGTGCCGCCCGATGCCAACGCCTGCTCGAGGCGGAGCACTTCCCGGCCTGAAAGATCCCGGATCCAGGCGCGGAGTTGAGCTCCCTTTCCTCTGGAGGCAACGAATGCATGGATCGCGAGATGGCCATCGGCCCGGGCGTCCACTGCCACACGCTCGATATGGGCAGGCGGCACCACCTCGAGGTAGACGGGGCGAAAGATGCCGCCAAAATTCCAGTAGTCTCCGGTGCGTTCCGCCCGATTCACCCCGTCGTTGGAGGACGTTTCATCCACCTCAACCTCTAGCAGGTTCGACTCACCCGACCGCAGCAGGGACGTCACCTCGTAGGAAAAGCGGTAAAAACCGCCTTGGTGTTTTTCCCCGACCGTCTGGCCATTGAGTCGCGCCGTTGTATCCGTCATCGCACCTTCAAAGACCAGGTGCACCTGCTGGCCCCTCAGGTCGGCCGGAGCGTCAAAGCGATGGCGGTAATAGCCCGACTCCGAGGGGGACGTTGTGCTGTACGATAGCGTTCCAAAGCCAAACATCTCCCAATTCGAAGGCACCGGGAGGCGTGACCAGACGCCGGCCCGTGCGCCCGCGGTGCAGAGGAAGTCCCAATCGACCGTCTGCTTGCTGTCGGTGCCCGAAAGGTAGATACGGCGGGTTTCCGGTGCGGGTCCAGCGGCCTTCGCAGCCGGCCACAAATGAAAGAGGCAAAGGAGCAGGGAAAGGAAGCGCATGGGGGTTCGCCACCGTCGCTGAAGGCGGGCCCGGCCTGCAAGGCCGGCCTGTTCAAACGGTTCGAGGGTCGCGCCACGGGGGTGCAGGGCACGCCCCCCCGACTCATTTCCCGGGAAGGGCCAGCCGGTACACGCTGCTCCTGGCGCCGATATAGAGGGCCGCCCCGTCGTCGGCGACCGCCAGGCTGGTCGGGCGCTCCGGCACTGTGATCCTTCCGAGTTCGCGGCCGTCAGCCGCATAGACGAAGATGTCTCCAGCGGCCAAATACACACGTCCGGCACGGTCGGTCACCACAGCCGCCTCGCCTTCCGGTGCAAACAGGTGGGGGGTGCCGAGGGCACCATCGGCCCGCACGGAAAACCGGTAGGTCTTCTGGGCGAACTCATCCGCCACGTAGAAGGGCTGCCCGGGCACGGCGAGGCCAAGGTTGTAGGAACGAATCAGGTCGATCGTGCTGAAGTAGGAGCTGGCGCTGGTGGCCGCCTCAAACGCCCTGTCGGCGGCGAGCGCCGTTGTGCCGTCGAGCGAGAGGTGGACCCGTTCCACCGGTGCGGTGGCCCGGTCGAGGAAATCATGCTCATCCCTCCAGCGGCTGGTGGGCAGGATCCACTGCCGCGCCGAGGGGGCGGAGTCCGCCGGGGCAAGGACATCAAATGCCTCCCCCGGCTCCCTGGGATCGAAAGTCAGCACGGTCCCGAGCCGCGTCGCCACCACCAGATTTCCCTTCGTGTCGACGGCGAGGGCGACCGGTTCGAGAGGATGATCGCGCACCAGGCGCACGCCCTTTCCCGGCGTCCAGGCGTGGATAGTCTGGTGACGCGCATCCAGGAAATAGACCCCGCCACCCGGGGCCGCGACAAGGTGGTCGGCATTGCTGAACCCGCTGGCAATCCGTTCCGGCTGGGCCCCGCCCAGAAAATCCGGGCCGCCCCTCCGTGCCTCGACCTGGTCGCTGGAGACATCGAGCAGCGCGAGCTCCCGGGCGCGCACAACCACGTCCCGGTCGGCGGCGTAAAGGGTGTTGTCGAAATTGTATTTGCTGGGACCGTACAGATGCACCCCGCGAAACCTCAGGTCGGTCGAACCCGCGACCACCATGGCGTGGGCGGCGGGAGCGTAGGTGCTCATCACGCGGTAGAGGTAGGTGTTGGCGAAAAAAAGCGTGCGACAGTCCTCGATGAGCAGCGGCACGGTCTCCGGCCCCTCCCCACGCTCCTCCTCGAACTGCAGGGCGTAGAAACGCCAGTTCTCGACCCGGCGCAGGCGCATCTCGGTCAGAAGATGATGCTCGCTGGAAAGGGCATACACCCGGCCGGGGGTCGACGTATCGCTGACATACATACCTGCTCGGGCGAAGGTGTTGGGGGTCCAGAGATTCCGGAAGGTGCCTCCCCCGCCCTGCGTCACCCACAGGCTCCAGTATTGCGAGTCCCAGCGGCGGCGGGCGTCGGGATCGCCGGTGCGGTTGTTGTTGTACACCGGGACGGCAGAGCCGTCCTGCCGGTAGGTGCCGTGGCCGCCGAGGAAACGCACGTCGTCGAGCAGCGAATATTCCCCGGCCCGCCATTTGACCGCCACCGCGCGGTGATTCTGGCCGGTGTCGAGGCCGAGGCCGCTGACGAGATTGGTTCCGCCGGAAGGTGTCTCGAGGAGCGGTTTGGGCGTGCCGGTGCCCTGGTCCGGGGGAAAGCCGGAGGCACGCGGACCCGTGCCGGGCTCCGGCTGGGCCTGTGCGCCGAGGAAGGCCGGAGCCTGGTCGGCAAGCACGAGCTGGGTTGTGATCGGATTGAGCCCGATCAGGACCGTGTCCGGCCGCAGGGTGAGTGTGTCCGAGACGAGGTAGAAGCCCGCCGGGAAGAAGAGCACGCGGTGCGAGGCAATCGCAGCCTGGAGCGCGGCCGTGTCGTCGGTGCGCCCATCGCCCTCGGCCCCGAGGGTCTTCACGCTCGTCCATTCGGTCATTGGTGGCAGGACCGGCTCCGGCCGGGAGGGGCTCTTTGCGGGCAGCGCAGGGAGCGGCTCCATCACGTGTTCGGTGGCGATGCGGGGCGTGCCTCCCAAGCGGCGAAGGTGCTGCCCATGGGTGAAGGTGCGCACGCGGTAGGACGGCGCGGGGCCCGCGATCGTGCGTCCGGACTGACGGAAGCGCGCGAGGACCGGTACCTGCTCGCAGTGCACCTCCAGTAGGTTGGCCTGCATGCGAGCGCTGTCCTCCTCGCTGATCACGAGGGCGGGCCCGCTGATGCGTTCAAAGCGGGAGTCCTCGATAAAAAGCGCCTCCGCGCGATCTGGGTTCACGGAAACCGCGGTCGGCACATCCGCGAAATGGCCCCGGACGATCGTCATCCCTGCCTCTTCCGTGCGGATCGCTGCGACCCGCTGTCCGAAGAAGGCGGAATCCATCAGGACAAACGGCCAGCTCGGCGACGGCTTTGTCGTCATGATCCCATAGTCACCGCCGAAAAAGCGGCAGTCGTGCAGTTCATTGCCGATCTCTTCCACCCCCGCGCGTCCGGTACCGATCCGAAAGTCCATGTGGGCGAGGAAGCCGTGTTGCGCCACGTGGAAGCGCACGCCGATCGCAGCCGTGTTTCCCTCCTCGATCTCTATGTCGATGTTGGCCATCGCGCTGTAGAAGGTGCCGGGATTCGCGTCCCGCACGGGCTCCCCGGGGGCGGGCCGGCCCGCGGTGAAATGAACGAGGTAGTTGCCGTCCCCGGACGCAAACCCGGGCGTGTTGCGCCCGAGCTTCAGGATAGGCCGAGTTGGGCCATAACCCAGGAGGCGAATGCCGCTCCAGACGTGGAGCGTGCGTGAGACCCGATACGTGCCAGCGGGAATCAACACTACACCCCGCACCGTCGTCTCCTGGACGCGGTCGATGGCCGCCTGCAGCGCGGCGCTGTCATCCGCAACCCCGTTTCCGACCGCTCCAAACGCCGGGTCATCCAGCGACACTGCCGCGGGGTCCTGAGGTTTCTGTGGGTACAGGGATGCTCCTCTTTCGACGGTGGGCGTCATCCGGTCCTGCGCGAGCAGCCGGAAGCCCAAAAGCAGGAAAAGCAGGGCACACAGGCACACGCGATCGGGGTGGAAACGCATGAGCCCGAAGTATCGGCTGCAACGCAGGCTGCAAGGGCAATTGCACTAAGTTGCATCGTTATCCTGCCTCGTGGGTCACCCATTGTATGAGGCTATCCGCTGCCGCCTGGGATCAACGGGGCCCCAGCTCTAGAGGGGCCGCCGCTGTCTTTTTTCGGAAGCCCTATTTGGCGCAGGACGGTCGGCCGAAGACCGGCATCCCGTGGCCATCCCAGCGTATGGGTTTCACGAAGGTGTGCCGGTCCGGGTTCCAGAGCGGGTCTCCGACGATTTCCCGGTAGGTGCGGGCGTGATACACGAGCATGTCGGTGGTGCCGTCTTCCGCCTTGGTGAAGCTGTTGTGCCCGGGGCCGAAGACACCGAGCTCGTAGCAGGTGCGGAAAACGGGCTCCTTGGACTTCGTCCAGCTGGCCGGGTTGAGCAGGTCTGCGTCCTCCTCCGCATGAAGTAGGCCCAGGCAGTAATTCTCGTCTGTTGCGCTGGCCGAATAGCTGAGGAAGACGCGTCCGTGCGAAATCAGGACCGCCGGTCCCTCGTTGACGGAGAAGCCGCGCGATTCCCAGTCGAGCTCGGGAGCGGACAGACGGACCGGCCGGCCCGCGAGCGTGAGGGCATCCGCCATTGGGGCGATGTAGAGATTGGAGTTTCCCGGGATCCCACGGTCCTTTTGCGCCCAGACATAATACTGGATCCCACGATGCGCGAAGGTCGTCGCATCCAGGCAGAAGGAGTCGATCCCCGACTCGACGCGTCCGGCAAAAGTCCACTGCCCCGAGAGCGGATCCGCCTCGGTGCAACGCAGGGCGTACATCCGGTGCTGAAAGAGGTGATCCTTGATCTCACGGGATGGCGCGGCTGCGAAGTAGAGGTACCAGACGCCGTCGATGACGTGGAGCTCCGGCGCCCAGATTAATTCGCTCCAGGCCCCCGTGTCCGGCTTGCGCCAGACCGTGACGGCATCCGCATTGGCGAGCCCGGCGAGGGTGCGCGACCGCCGGAGCTCGATCCGGTCGTACTCTGGCACCGAGGCGGTGAAATAATAATAACCGTCTTCGTGTCGCCGGATAAAAGGATCGGCGCGCTGGAGAACGAGGGGTTCGAGTTTCTGCATGGTGAAAATCGGGTGGCGCTTCAACCGGCCTGCTGCACCGGCGGCGCGACCGGTTGGTCGGGCGTGGCGGCGGGCTGTCCCATCATCTCCCGATAATAGGCGTTGGTGATGCGGTAGCGGAACATCAGCAGACCCATGGCGAGGTGGAAGACCCCGGGGATGATGGTCAGCATCAGGGCAATGCCCGTGAGGGTGAAGCCGCTCTGCGGCTGATCGGGCACGTACGCGTAATACGTGAGCAACCAGCCCACGATGGCACCGCCCAGCCCCATGCCGACTTTCTGCGAGAAGGAGATGCCTCCCCAGGCGAGTCCGGAAACCCGCTCTCCCAGGCGCTTTTCTCCATAGTCGATCGCCTCCGCGATGGCCGACCAAAAGACCGGGGCGTGCAGATCAACGACGAAGGAAAGGACAAAATAGAAAACGAAGGCGAGCACCACATCGCCCGGTTTCACCAGGAAAAACATCGCAGCGCTGATCGCCCCCACCGCCACCTGGCTCCAGCGAAAGAGGCCAACCTTGCAATAACGCTTCGTGATCCAGGTCGATGCCACCATGGCAAGGATCGCGGCCACCACCCCGGTGGCGAGGAAGCGGGAGAGCACCACGGCATCTCCGTTGAGGTAATATTTTGCGTAATACGCAGCGACCGCCCCGCGCACGACATAACCGATGGTGCCGATCACGCACACCCCGCACAACACCAGCCACTGGTCGTTGCGGAACAAATACCTTGCCTGGGCCATCACCGGCTTGGTCTCCACCTGGTGCTGGAGGCGCTCGGTGGTGCTGAAAAAGCAGAAGAGAAAGAGCAGCGTGGCCACCACCCCCATCGCGCCCATCGCCCACTGGTAGCCACGGGCGATCTGACCGTCGCCCCACTGCGCCGCCAGGACCGGAACGATGATGGTGACCAGGAAGGCGGCGATCTTCGCGAAAAAGAGGCGGTAGCCATTGGCCGAGAGGCGCTCGGTCGGTGACGCGGTCAGCACGCCGATGAGGGAGATGTAGGGAATCGTGACCGCGGTGAAGATGAGCGTGAGCAGGATATAGGTGCCGTAAGCCCACAGCAGTTTGCCGCCATAACCCAGGTCCGGGGTCATGAAGGTAAGGAAAATGGAGAGCCCAAAGGGCACCGCCAGGAACAGGAAATATGGACGGTAGCGGCCCCACCGGGTGGTGAACTTGTCGGTGATCAACCCCATCAGCGGATCCGTCACGGCATCGATCAGGCGCACGGAAAGGAAAAGCGCGGCGAGGTCAGACGCCTTCAGTCCGAACACGTCGGTGTAGAAGAACGTGATGATGAGGGCCATGGAGGACCACACCACGTTCACCGCCATGTCGCCGGCACCAAAGCCGGTCTTTTCAACGACGGAAAGTCTCTGGTCAGTGGGAGTGTTCACGAAAGGGATACGGCGGGATTCCGGGGCGAGGCTTCAGGGATGCGCCGGACCGGGGTCCACCCGCCGGCTGACAAAACGGTCCAGGTCACCGGGGTCGACCACGGGCCAGCCGGAGGCGTCCCACCTCAGCTCCAGCACCTTCAGCTTTTGCAGGCCGCGGTCCGCGGTTTCATAGGCGTGGAAGACAAGCCAGTCGCGCCCGTCGAAGGTGTACACGCTGTTGTGCCCCACCCCGGCAAAGCGTTCGTTCCCGGCCAGGAGCAGGGTGCCGCCGCCTTCGGCGAGGCTTTTTCCGGTCTTGTCGAAGTACGGGCCGGTCAGCCGGTCGGAGCGTCCCACCATCATCTTGTAGGTGCTCTTCGCGCCCTGGCAGCATTTGTCCCAGGAGACAAAAAGGTAGTAGTAACCACCGCGTTCGAAAATGAACGGAGCCTCAATCTCCGCGCTTCCGGCCAGCGTATCGTCGGCGAGGACACTCCGCTCGCGCTTGGCGATGGAATGCCACACCTGGGGCTCCGCCAGGCGCGTCCCGGTGGCGTCCAGCTTCACCAGCTTCAACCCTCCCCAGAACGAACCGAAGCTCATCCACCGGGTGCCGTCACGGTCGGCGATCACATGGGGGTCGATCGCATTCCAGAGATCGCGATTGGGGACGGACTGCAGCACGATCCCCTGGTCCTCCCAACCGTAATCCGGCGAGGCCGGATCGAGGGTGCGGCTCACCGTCACCCCGATGGCGGAGGTGTTTTTTCCGAAGGAAGAAACCGAGTAGTAGAGGTAGAACCAGCCGTCGTGGCGCACGATGTCCGGTGCCCAGATGTGGCCATCAAATGCGGGCGCGACGCTCTTTGCCCAGGCGGGCTCGCCCGGAAACACCCGGCCCCGGTGCGTCCAGTTCACCAGGTCCGGACTGCTGTAGATCGTGATGCCCGGGCCGGTGCTGAAGAGATAATACAGGTCCCCGTCCTTCGCGATTACCGGATCGTGAATGCTCAGCTGCGGGGCATCCGCGGCGGCGAGCGCTGCGGGCGACCACGCGAGCAGGAGGAGGGCGAGGAGACGCCCTGCGACCTGAAGCGCGGCGCGGGTCGAACAAGGGCCGCCCCGCCGTGCCTGAATGATGGGGACCTGCATGGGAAACGATCAGAACGAATACCGCGCGCCGATCGCGAAGGTGCGGCTGTAGATCGAGGACCCGAAGTTGTGGGTTTCCGGATACTCGTAGTAGCTCTGGTAGATCTCGTCCGTCAGGTTGGTGGCGTCGAAGGTCAGGACCAGGTTGTCGGTCACGTTGTAGCTGAGCTGGAAATCCATGCTCTGCTCGGGCTTCCGATAAATGCCGAGGGGGTTGGCGAAGAGGGCCGCCTCGTAGTTGTTCAGGAAGTCCTCACGCCAGACGTAGGAAAGGCGCATGCTGAAGCGCTTCCGCTCGTAGGCCAGGACCACGCTGTAGGAGCTGTCGGAAACGCCGAAGAGCGGCGTGGTGTCGGTACCGACCACCTCGCCCGCGCTGTTCGTGATCGGAATGTCCTGCGACGAATCCAGCAGGGTGTAGCTGGCCTGGACGCCAAAACCCTTCAGGACGTCGGGAAGGTTGTCCGGAAAGTAAACCAGGCCGAACTCGAAGCCGTCCAGCTTGCCGTTGGAGGCGTTGTCCGGCTGGGTCAGAATGTAGTCGTAGTTCTCGTACGTGACACGGCGGCGGAAATCGACCACGAAACCCTCGATCTCGCGTTTGAAGGCGGTGACATAGACCGCACTGGTGTCGGCAAAATACCACTCCAACGAGACATCATAGTTCTTGGATTCCGTCGGCTTGAGGGCGGGGTTTCCGCCTGTGGCGGTCCCGTAGCCGATGTTGGTCACATCCTCCACGTAGGTGATGTTGGGATTCAACTGGGCGAAGTTGGGGCGCCGCAGGGTTTCGCCATAGCTGGCGCGGAGGCGAAGGTTGTCGGTGATGGCATAACGCAGCATCAGGCTGGGGAGCAGCTGGTCGGTGCTGGCGGAGGCGGAACTCTTGGCCAGCGTGTTCACGTTGGTGAAGTCCATGTCCGTATCCACGTCGACGTACCGAAGGCCGATCTGGCCATCGAGCACGCGCTGTCCGATGCGGGTGCTGAAGTCGGCCTGGACATAGGCAGAGCTCGTCACCTCGTTCACCTCAAAATTCTCAATCAGCTGGACCGCGTTGCCCACATCGAGCGAGGAGCCCGGGGCGTTGGCGTTGTAGTAGGTGCGCCAGTGCTCGGCGGTGTCGCGGAGCCGGTTGCCATCCGGTACGACCCAGGTGGACGGGACGGCGGTGCGGCCGTCGAAGAAGTCTTTGTTGACGTGCCAGAGCTCGGGAAAGGCGGAAAGGCGCTGGCCGAGGACCGGGGCGTCCTGGGTGCGGTTTGCCTCGGAGGCGGACCGGTCATCGTACCGCACGCCGATGGAGAGCGTGTTGAAGATGCCCCAGTTCGCCTTGTAATCGCCGTCCAGGGTGAAGGTGACGGCGTCGCCCTTGGTCTGTCCGGCGTTGTCGTAGAGCTGCGCCACATTCCAGAGGTCCGGGTTGGTCAGGTCACTCTCGTCCACGCTGGCTGTGTTCGGATCATCCGGGAAGTTCATCGCCGGGACGCCGCCGCCGGCGTTGACGTCGAAGGAGACAAACGGCGCCACGCGATCGGTGCGCATGGCGATGAACTCGGTGTTGAATTCACTCGTCTGATACGCGAGGTCCGCCTTCAGTTTGAAGTCGGGTGAGAGGTCCCACTTCCCGCCCAGGGCATAGACAAAGCTGTCGGTCTTCTGGGTGGTAGCGTCACCGCTCGTGAACATGTAGGGCGCGCCGACGTTTTGCTTCGACTTGATGATGTTGGTGCCCGGGAAAAGCGTGACGTTGGCCGCCGGATTGTCGCCGAGGTTGCCCCACCAGTCGACAAAGCTGAACAGCAGGTTGTTGAACATCTCGTTCCGGTACCCGTTGTAGAAGGCCTCGAAGGTGTATTCGGCATCGTCGCTGGGCGCGAACTGAAGCGCGACGTTTGCCGCGGGACGCTTCCGCGAGCCGGTGAAATCACTCATGAAGATGGCGTCGCGGGAAAGGAGGTATTCGACCGGTTGACCATTCATCATCAGGGTCGAACCGGCGGCAAAGGGCAGGCCCGACTCCAAGCCGGCCTGCCAGATCGGATTCTCAGAGACGCGGTTGTCGGTCGGAAAAATCCGCTGGTACGGCGTCCAGCCCGCCGGGGGCGTCCCAGTGACAAACGGGATCATCGCACCGGCGGTGACACTCTGGTCGCGGTAATGCGTCTCGGCGAAGGAGACGTTGAAGAGCGCGCCGAATTTTCCGGCAGCGGTGTCCCAGCGGTTGCTGACCAGAGCGCTGACGTTCGGCCCGATCTTGTCCGCCTGGTCCTGATAAATCCCTCGCGCCGCAAGGACGACGCGGGATCCGTCGAAGTCGAAGGGTCGCTGCGTGTGGATGTCGATCTGCCCGGCAATCCCGGTTTCGATCAGGTCCGCCGAGCGCGTTTTGTAGACGTCCACGCGGCGCAGCAGACTGGCTGGAATGTCCGCCAGGGCGACGGAGCGGCCCGACGCGGTGAAAATATTGCGGCCGTTCACCGTCGTGGTGATGTCGTTGAGGCCGCGGATCGAAACAGTGGCGACTTCACCCGCACCGCGGTTGGTCACCTGGACGCCTGAGACGCGCTGGAGGGCCTCGACGACGTTGTTGTCAGGAAACTTGCCGATGTCTTCGGCGACAATCGCGTCCACGATCTGAGGAGACGCACGTTTGATATCCAGGCCCTTGGCAAGACTTAGGCGAATCCCGGAGACCTCAAACGTCTCAAGGCGCACCGTCTCTTCGTCGGCCGGTACGGCCGGTGTTTGCGCGGCGAGCGGCACACCCGCGAGTGCGAAGGCGGCGGTCAGGCCGACGAGGCGCGGTGTCCGCTGGACGGGGCGACGTGGGAGCAGGGAATGGGAGTACTTTCGGGGGATCATGCGCATGCTGGGTGGGAGGTAGGTGCGCCCGGACACCCCGCCCTTTTCGGCGGAGCGTGGGGGGCCACTGGTACATGCGCCGTTTTGGCGAGAAACCCGACAGAGAGTGCCGCTTTTTTTTTAGCGGACCGGGGCGATCAATGCGCTGGCCTCGCGCTGGAGCAGGCGCGCAAAGGTCCAGTCGAACCAGAATCCGTGCACCGGGCTGCCCCGGTCCAGGCCGAGCCTCATCCGTTCCTCGATCTCGGCGCGCACTGCCTCGATCTCGCGTTGCGCTTCGTCGGCCCGACCCAGCTGAAAGAGGGCCATGGCGGCGATGACACGC
Organism: Verrucomicrobiota bacterium; assembly: GCA_023428905.1. Lineage (GTDB taxonomy): Bacteria > Verrucomicrobiota > Verrucomicrobiia > Opitutales > Opitutaceae > EW11. The sequence continues at coordinate 79,307 of JAEYWP010000024.1, read as the reverse complement.
GCTGCACCCATGCGCGGTGCATTGACGTTGGGATATTCCAGGCAGCGCCGGCTCCACCGGAGTGCGTCCGCGTAGTGCCCCCTTCGGTACTCGAGCAGGCTTAATCCCAGCGAGCGCCAGGCTGCCGCAAAGGCGTCGCCGCTGTCTTCCGCAAGCTGGACCGCGTCGGCGGTCGACGCCATCAGCGCCTCGAGTGTGCCCAACATCACTGGGCTGGCCGGCCGCAGGAGGCTGACCTTGAGAATCCGGTCCGCAAACGGGTGAGCCTGGGCGGAAAAGCGGCGGATCGCGCTGTCACGAAAACGTTCATACGCCGCCACGTCGCCCAGCTCGAGGTGCGCCGGGCCGCAGCGGAGCGCGTCCATCGTCGCGACATCGGACGACTCCAGGAGATTGATTTCGGTCAGAGTGGAAAAACGTTCTGCCGCCTGACGCCACCGTCCCTGCAACGCGTGCCACTCCCCCACTGCTCGGTACACCGCCGCACCTTCCAGGGTGGACTGGCTCAGCGTGATATCGCTGAGGAGGGCATCCGCCTCCTCGAACCGCTCCTGGCTGACGAGGAGCGCCGCCTGGGTCATGCGTTGCCGCTGCTCCGCCTCGAAGCGAAGGCGCACCTGCTGCTGCTCCGCCGCCACCGCGCGATGCCGCGCTTCGCGCTCCTTGACGAAGAGGTAGGTCGACGTGCCAAAGCCGGCCACCAGCGCGGTCGCCACCGCGGCCGCGGAGATGAAGGCGGCGCGATTGCGCCGGAAAAGTTTGGCCATCCGGTAGGACCAGGTGGCGGGACGCGCGAGGACGGGCTCGTGGTCGAGGTGGCGTTCCACATCCATGGCCAGTCCGTTGGCGGTCCCATAACGCAGCGCGCGGTCCTTCTGGAGAGACTTGGCCACGATCCAATCCAGGTCGCCGCGCAACAGGGTCTGGAGCTGTTCGGGGGAAACGCACCGGGACTGGGCGACTCGTCGCCGGTTGTCTTCGTCCAGTGCGGCGAAGGTTTGCGACGGGCGATCGGGAGTGCGCTCCCGCAGCGTCCGGCGCAAGGTCTCCAGGCCTGACGTCAGCAACCCCTCGCTGGTGAACGGGGTGCGTCCGGTGAGGAGTTCGAAGAGCAAAACGCCGAGGCTGTAGATGTCGCTCCGCGTATCGATGTCCACCCCGCCCAGTTCCGCCTGTTCGGGGCTCATGTAGGCGGGTGTGCCCATCAGCTGGGCGTAGGCCGAGAAGAGGCGTTTGTCGGTCAGGCGCGCCTCGGTGGCGCGGGAAATGCCGAAGTCGATCACCTTGGGGACGGGGCGGCCGTCGTACGGCGCGACCAGGATGTTGGACGGTTTGATGTCACCGTGAACGATGCCCTTCTGGTGCGCGTGCTGGATCGCGTGGCAGACCTGCACAAACAGGTCGAGACGCTGGCGCATGGAAAGGCAGTTCTGGTCGGCGTACGTGGTGACGGGAATGCCGCGCACCAACTCCATGATAAAATAGGGCGAGCCGCCGGCGGTCGCCCCGGCGTCAAACACACGCGCAATGTTGGGGTGATCCATCATGGCGAGCGCCTGGCGTTCCGCTTCAAAGCGAGCCACCACGCTTCGGGTTTCCATGCCCAGGCGGATGATCTTCAGGGCAACCCGGCGGCGCACTGGCTCTTCCTGTTCCGCGAGGTACACAACCCCGCAGCCCCCTTCCCCCAATTTTTCCACCAGGCGGTAACGGCCGATCTGCGCGCCAAGGACCTCGTCGGCTCCGGCCTCTCCCGGACCATCCGCGCGGCCGGGCGGATGCCGGAGCGGCGCCACCGTCTCATCCACCGCCGCGCGCCCTTCCTCGAAAAACGCCTCTGCCGCCGACGCGGCCTGCAGCAGCTGTTCCACCTCGCGTCTCAGGGCGGCATTGTCCCGACACGCGGCGTCGAGGTATTCGTTGCGACGGTCCCCGATCGGCAGCTGACGGGCGCCGTCAAAAACATCCTCCATCCGCGGAAAACGGGAGTTCATGGCAGGCCGCGCAGGGAACGTCAGCGGCTCGCCCGAATAGTCTGGAAAAGCCAAGCCTTCGCAAAGGCCCAATGGCGTTCGATCGTGCGTTCGGTCACGCCCAGGCTGGCTGCCACCTCCTCGTTGGTGAAGCCGCCATAAAACTTGAGGATCACGACCCGGGCCTTTTCCGGATCCTGCTCCTTGAGCTGCTCCACCGCCTCATCGATCAGGAGCACCTTTTCCTCGGGGCTGGTATCGGCCAGTTCAACGTCGGCAAGGTCGACGCGGATCTGGTCGCCGCCGCGTTTCAGGCGCCGCTTGCGGCGGGCATTCTCCACCAGGATACGGCGCATCGCCTCCGCGGCGGCGCCAAAAAAGTGGGCCCGGTTGTGCCAGGACTGCCGGGCGCCGCCGACGAGGCGTAGCCACGCTTCGTGCACCAGGGCGGTGGGCTGAAGGGTCTGATTGGAGCCTTCGCGCGACATCTGCACGTTGGCATGACGCCGCAGCTCCTGGTACACCAGGGGGAGAATTTCCTCCGAAGCGCGGGGATCCTGAAGCCCGATTGATTCCAGGGCGCAGGTGATCTCGGACATGGCGGGGCTGACCATAACGGGGGTACGGTTCTGGCCCGGCGATCAAGGGGGTGATGCCGACCGGGCGCGGGGCGATCGAGGCACCACCCTGCGCTGCCGCCGAGCGCAGCGCAACTTTATCGTCAAGTTCCCCCCCCCCCCGCGTCCGGCCGCGCTGATCCTCCGCCGTGTATTGCACCGGCGCCACCGGGAATCTCAGCAACAGCGCAGCATGAGAAAAGGCCCGCGTGCGGGCACTCCTCAGGGATTCATGGTGATAATCGAGCCGTCGGGACGATAGAACAGTTCCTGCACCTTCACAGAGCGCTTGTATCCCACGCCCCCGGACAGCGAGGCATCGTGGTAGTACAGCCACCACCGACCGCCGTGCTCCACGATGGAGTGATGCGTGGTCCAGCCGAGGGGAGGCGTCAGCACCTGCCCGCGGACGACGAACGGGCCGGTGGGACGGTCGCTGGTCGCGTACATGATCGAGTGCGTGTCGCCGGTCGAATACGAGAAATAATAAACGCCGTCCTTCTTGTGCATCCAGGGGCCCTCGAAGAAACGGTGCTGCTTGTCCGAAGCAGCGAGGGGGCGCCCGTCTGTATCCACCAGGGCCAGGCCCTGCGGGGGCGCCACAAATTCGAGCATGTTTTCCTTCAGCTTTGCCACCTGCGGCAGCAGCGCCGGCGTCGCGCCGGACGGTTCCTTGGCCTGCGCGTCGAAGCTTCCGTTTGCCCAGCACTGGAGCTGGCCGCCCCAAAGGCCCCCGAAGTACAGGTAATACTCGCCGTCGTCGTCCTGGAAAACGCACGGATCAATGCTGAAGCTGCCCGCAATCGGTGACTTTTCCGCGCGGAACGGCCCTTCGGGGCGATCCGACAGCGCGACACCGATCCGGAAGATGCCCTGCTTGTCGCGGGCGGGGAAATACAGATAATACCGGCCATTCCGGCAGGCCGCATCCGGCGCCCAGAGCTGGCGCGAGGCCCACGGCACATCACGGAGGTGAAGGGCGACGCCGTGGTCCACCGCCGGGGCCTCAGGATGGTCCTGCGAAATCACATGGTAATCCACCATGTCGTACTGGTCCCCCAGGTCGTTTTCCTCCGCGTCGGCATCGCGGTCGTGCGAGGGGTAGATGAATACCCGCCCGTTGAATACGTGGGCCGAAGGGTCGGCAGTGAAGATATGGGAGATCAGTGGTTTCCGGCTCATGGCAAAAGGGTAATCCCGCGACCGTTGCAGAAGGGCAACGGCACCGCAGACGTGACGCCAGCGTGAAGCACCGGCGGCGCACCGCCACTGTCGCGGTGTTCTATTGTTTTACCAAACGCCAAGAAGCGGCGGACAGTCCAATTTTTGCACACACGTTAGGCATCAAGCGGCCCCCTGCCCGACCGGCAGCGTGCCACCTTTCGCCCCAGTATCCGCGGACTTCGCCTTGAGCTGCTCGGCGAGGGAGACGGACGTGCTCCCCACCCGGCGGCGGATCACTTTCTGGAAGAAAATGTTGTTCGGCACCTGCACGAGAGCGCCGTCCTCCGCCTCCAGCGTGGTGTAGATGAAGTTCAGGTCCGTGACCCTCCCCTTGACGTTGTCGCCGGGAATCTCGACCTCGTCGCCGACACTGAAGGGGCGGGCCACGAGGATGATCACGGTGCACAGGGTGTTGCTGAGCACACTCCAGACCGCGACGAAACCGATCGCCACCATGGCGAGGATGGTCGAAAGCACACCCCAGAGGCCGCTGACGTTCACTCCAAGGACCTCGAGAATGAAGCCAAAGGCCGCCAGGTTTACCAGCCACCGCAGGAGCGCCCGCGCAGGCTGCACCTCCGTATCCGTCAGGCTGGTGCGCCCGGCGACGACCCGCATGGCGCGACCCACAATCAGGTTGAGGAAGAGGGCAACGACGATGATCAGGAGGACCGCCGGCAGGGCGTGAACGGTGGATTTGGCGAGTGTCGCGAGGTCAGCGTAGTCGAAAGTCATGTCTCCACTGTAGCATACCGCCGCCAAATGTTCTCCCCCACCCGCGCTTGCCCGCACGCACCCGCTATGTTCCCCCGACAGTGAGCCTCGGCCGGCCCCGACAGCCCACTCGTTTTTCGCATTCCGTCCTTCGTCATTCCGGCGCGTTGCGCCGGTCACCGCCCATGCTTTCAACCTTGAGCCGCATCCCCGTTGCGTTTCGGATGACGGCCACCCCCGCATGCACGCCCCTCCCGCCGAAAATCGCCAGCGTGAGCGAATCCCGACCGAAATCTTTCCCAGTGCGGCAGACGCCTGTCGCGGGCTCGCCAGCGAGATCGCCGGGGCCATTCGTGAACGCGCCAAGGCGGGCCGTTCCTTTGTCCTGGGACTCGCCACCGGTTCGACGCCGGTACGGCTCTACCGCGAACTGATCCGCGCGCATCGCGAGGACGGCCTGTCCTTCGGCAATGTCGTCACCTTCAACCTCGACGAGTATTACGGTCTGCCCAGCGACCACGCCGAGAGCTACTGGCGGTTCATGCACACGCAGCTCTTCGACCACGTCGATGTGCCGGCGGGGCAGATCAACATCCCCGATGGCACGGTCCCGCGCGCGGAGGTGTTTGCCTGGTGCCGGACCTACGAGGAGCGCATCGCCCAGGCGGGAGGGCTCGACCTGCAGATCCTCGGAATCGGCCGCACCGGCCACATCGGCTTCAACGAACCGGGCTCCGGCCGTGACTCGCGCACACGTCTGGTCACCCTGGATACGCTGACACGCCGCGACGCCGCCCGAGACTTCCTCGGAGAGGCCAATGTCCCGCGTTATGCCGTCACAATGGGCGTCGGCACGATCCTTTCCGCCCGCAAGGTCGTTCTCCTCGCGTGGGGCGAAAGCAAGGCGGAGGTGGTGGCACGCGCCATCGAGCACCCGCCCACCGACACCCTGCCCGCCAGCTTCCTCCAGTTTCACCCTGACGCGCGCGTCCTTCTCGACAGTGCGGCGGCAGGCGAACTGACGCGGGTGCAGCACCCGTGGCTGGTCGGGCCCGTGGACTGGACCGAGGACACGGCGCGTCGCGCCGTCACCTGGCTTTCCCGTCAGGTAAAACGCCCCTTCCTCAAGCTGCTGGACGAGCACTACGGCGAAAACGGGATGGCCGATCTCCTGACCGAGCATGGCCCCGCCTACAGCCTGAACATCCGCGTTTTCAACCAGACCCAGCACACCATCACCGGCTGGCCGGGCGGGAAACCGAACGCGGACGATTCCAACCGGCCGGAACGCGCCGCCCCCCACCCGAAGCGAGTCCTGGTCCTCGCACCGGAACCTTCCGACGAAATGCTCGGCATGGGCGGCACCCTGGCGCGCCTGGCGGCGCAGGGCCATGACGTCCGGGTGGTTTACCTCACCTCCGGCAGCCTGGGCGTTTCCGATGAGGACGCCGCCTCCGCCGACGCCTTGATCCGCGATGCTCTCGCCGGGACTGAGTCTGGTCCGGCGAACCGCGCGCTTCTGCCGAGACCGGCCCGGGTCCTGAAAGCCCTGTTACGACGCGGAGAAGCCCGCGCCGCCCTTCGCGTCCTCGGCCTGCAGCCCGCCTGCGCCCATTTCCTCGATCTGCCGTTTTACGAGGAGGGGCGGTACCGCGCCTTTCATCCGGGCGCGAGCGACCTCCACGCCGTGCGCGCTCTCCTCAGTGAGCACGCGCCGCATCAGATCTTCGCCACCGGCGCCAACCAGGATCCTAACAGCGTGGCGGGAATCTGCTTCCAACTCCTCCAGTCCGCCCTTGCCGACTGTGCCGCCGAGCCCTGGCTGGGCACCTGCCGGGTCTGGCTCTACCGTGCCCCTGACCGCCGTTGGGGTATCCACGAGATCGATATGGCAGTCCCGATGAGCCCCGACCAACTGGCGCAGAAGGTGCACGCGATCTACCAGCACAAGAGCCAGCGCAGCCAGACCCCCGCCCGGGGTGAGCACGCGTCCGAGTCCTGGAGCGAGGCGGAGCGCGCCGCCCGCCGGCTCGCCGAGGCCTACGATGACCTCGGCCTGGCCGAATACGAGGCGATCGAAGCCTTTGTCCGCTTTCCTCCCGCTTCACCTCCCCATGCGTTTTCATCACCCCCACGCTGACATTTATGTTCCCCAGACGGGGATCTCACCGGAGCAGGCCCTGGGCCGCACCACCCATCTCTGCATCGCCGCCCACCAGGACGACATCGAGATCATGGCTTATGCCGGGATTGCGGAGTGCTTCGGCCGAAGCGACCGCTGGTTCTCGGGTGTGGTGGTCACCAACGGCTCCGGCTCCCCCCGCACCGGCCGGTATGCGCAGTATGCCGACGAGCAAATGCAGGAGGTGCGCCGCCAGGAGCAGCGCAAGGCCGCGCATCTCGGTGACTACAGCATTCAGCTCCAGCTCGGGCATTCGAGTTCAGTGGTGAAAACTCCGAACCATCCGGACGTGCAGTCCGACCTCGCCACCCTCTTTGCCTACACCCAGCCGAGCGTGGTTTACCTCCACCAGCCTGCAGACAAGCACGATACGCACGTCGCGGTGCTGCAGCACTGCCTCGCCGTGCTGCGACGCCTTGAGCCGGCTTCACGCCCGAAGGCCGTCTACGGTTGCGAGGTGTGGAGGGACCTCGACTGGTTGGACGACCAGGCCAAGGTCGCGCTCGACGCCGGCCACCACCCGCACCTCGCGGCCGCATTGATCGGGGTCTTCGATTCCCAGATCGGCGGCGGCAAGCGCTACGACACCGCCACGATCGGCCGTCGCCACGCCAACGCGACGTTTCACACCTCGCACGCCGCCGACCGCCTCGAGGCGGTCACCTGGGCGATGGACCTGACTCCCCTGGTGCAGGACCCCTCCCTCGACCTGGTCGCGTTCACCGAGCGCCAGATCGACCGTTTCCGACAAGACGTATCCGATCGCTTGCGACGTTTTGCGGGGTGAGCCGCGCCCTGTCGCGCCTCAGGCGACGGTCTTGCGAAACCGCGCCACCGCAAATCCCATCACCACCACCCCGATGGCGAGCAGCGCCGCCATCTGGGGCCATAGGATCTCCAGGCCGATGCCCTTGAGAAACACGCCTCGGATGATGACGAGGAAGTAGCGGAGAGGATTGAGATAGGTCAGCGCCTGCACCCACTCCGGCATGTTTGCGATCGGGTAGATGAAGCCCGAGAGCAGCATGGCGGGGAAAAAGAAGAAGAAGGTCGTCATCATCGCCTGCTGCTGCGTGCCGCTGACGGTGGAGATAAACAGCCCCACGCCGAGGGTGCTGACCAGGAACAGTGCGGTCCCGAGCAGGAGAAGGAAGAAACTCCCCCGGATGGGAATTCCGAACCAGAAAACGCCGACCGCGGTGACCATCGCCACGTTGATGAAACCAATGACGACAAAGGGCGCACACTTGCCGAGAATGAATTCCCAGCGGCGGATCGGCGTGACCATGATTTGCTCGATCGTACCGGCCTCCTTCTCCCGGACAATCGCCATGCCGGTCAGCATCAGCCCGACCAGCATCACCAGCAGGGCCATCACGCCGGGCACGAAATAATTGCGGCTTTCGAGGTTGGGATTGAACCAGGCGCGCGACTGCAACTCCACCGCCTGGTCCGGCAGAGGTCGGCCGGTCTGGCGCCCGCTTTGATCGAGCATGACCCTCGCGTTGTACGCCGCCGCGATTTGCGCGCTGTAGTTGAGAACGAGCCGGGCGGTGTTGGAATCTGACCCATCCACCCAAAGGGCAACCGCTGCACGGTGCCCGGCGAGAAGCTCGGCCTCGAAGCCCGGGTGCAACTGGAGCACCGCGCTGGTGGTCGCGGCATCCAGCAAGGCCGCAGCCTCACGGATGTCCTGCGTCTGGAGCACGGCGTCAAAATAGTCCGAGCCGGTGAAGCGCGCGACCAGCTCCCGACTGGCCGGCGTTCCATCCCGGTCGACGACCGCCAGCCGGACATGCCGGACGTCCATTGTCACCGCGTATCCAAAAATCAGAGTCTGGATCACCGGAACCCCGAAGAGCACCATCCGCATGCGTGGATCCCGGAAGATGGAGCGGAATTCCTTTCGAAGAATGCTGAGGACGCGTTCCCACATGGCTCAGCCCAGCGTTTTTTTGAAGCGGAGCACCGACGCCCCGGCCACCCCGAGCGCAAATAGGCTCAGTAGCAGAGCATCCCGCCACATCACCTCCAGGCCGACCCCGCGCAGATAGATGCCCTTCACCAGGGCAACGAAATAGCGCGCCGGCACGATATGGGTGATTCCTTGCACCACCCACGGCATGTTCGGGATGGCGAACATAAAGCCGGAAAGCAGGAACGCCGGGAGAAACGTCGACACCATCGCCAGCTGGCTGGCGAGAAGCTGCTGGCGGGTGAGGATGCTGATCAGGATACCCTGCGAGAGGGTCCCGACGATAAAGATGGCAGCCATCGCCAGCAGCAGCACCACACTGCCCCGCAGCGGCACCTCGAAAAGAAAGACCGCCAGGCCGATCGCGATCAGCACGTCGACCATTCCGATGACGAAATACGGGGTCAGTTTTCCGAGGACCAGTTCCGCCGCGCGCACCGGCGTCGAGATCAGCTGCTCCATGCTGCCCCGCTCCCACTCCCGCGCGATCGTGAGGGACGTGAGGAGAGCTGCGATCAGGCCCATGATGACCGCAATCAAGCCGGGGATGATGAAGTTCTTCGATTCAAGGTCGGCGTTGAACCACACCCGCGGGCGCAGCTCGAGGGGTGCGGGCGGCGTCACGCCGGCCCGCTGGAGCCGCGTCAGGGAAACGGTTTCATTGAAGCCCTGCGTCACCGCCTGGGTGTAGCCCAGGACAATCGCAGCGGTGTTGGAATCCGAGCCGTCCACGACCGCCTGTACCGCCGTTGCCCTCCCCGCTGCCAGATCGGCGGCGAAGGTGGACGGGATCACCAGTGCGAGCAGCGCCTCGCGGCGGTCGATCGCGTCGGTGAGCTCCGCATACGAACCCACCGTGCGAACCAGGTCGAAATACCGGGAGGCGGAAAACCGGGCAGTATACTCGCGGCTTTCGACCGAGCGGCCCTGGTCCCACACCACCACCGGCACGTGATTCACGTCGAGGGTCAGTGCGTATCCAAAAATCAGGATCATCAGCATCGGGATGCCGATGGCGAGGACGAGGCTGCGCGGGTCACGCCGGATATGCACGAATTCCTTGCGGGCCACGGCCCAGAAACGGCGCAGGTTCATGGTGCACCCACCTTTCGATCGTGGGCCTCGATCAGGGAGACAAACACATCTTCGAGCGTCGGTTCGATCCGGGCGACCTCGCACGGACCAAACCCCTCCCCACGCAGACGTGCCGGCAGGGCGGTCAGAAGTCTCGCCGGCTCCGCCGTCACCACGTGGAGGCCACGTCCAAAAAGCGCCACCTCCTTCACGCCCGGCTCCCGCTCCACCAGGCCCATCGCCTCGCTCGGCCGGGCGCAGCGCACGTCGAGCACGGCGTCGGCCATATGCGTGCGTTTGAGTTCGCCGGGGGTGCCGAGCGCGATCAGTCGGCCACGGTAGATCACCCCGAGCCGGTCGCAGTATTCGGACTCCTCCATGTAGTGGGTGGTGACAAAAACGGTGACCCCGCCGGCGGCGAGTTCCCGGATCAGCTCCCAGAACCGGCGGCGACTGTCCGGATCGACCCCCGAGGTTGGTTCATCGAGGAAAACCACCGGTGGCTCGTGCAGGAGCGCGCAACCGAGCGCCAGGCGCTGCTTCCAGCCGGCCGCGAGTTCGCTCGTGCGGGAGTGGCGGTGTTCGGTCAGGCCTGCCATCTGGAGCACCCAGTCCTTGCGGGAGCGTTTGCGGTCCCGGGGGACGCGGTAGATCCCACTGTAGAAGTCGATGTTCTCCTCAACCGTGAGTTCGTCGTAGAGGGAGAACTTCTGGCTCATGTAGCCAATTCGCCCCTTGATCCGTTCGGTATCCGCCACGACATCAAAGCCGGCCACCCGACCCGTGCCCGCCGAGGGAGCGAGCAGTCCGCACAGCATGCGGATGGTGGTGGATTTGCCCGCGCCGTTCGGCCCCAGGAAGCCAAAGATCTCGCCGGGCTGGACGGAAAAGCTGATGCCGTCCACCGCGCGAAAGCTGCCAAAACGCTTCTCCAATGCGTGAACTTCCACCGCGGGTGGCTGAGGGCTTCCAACGGTGCGGGTTGCCTCCGGCGCCTGGGACCCGTTTCTCCACCAAGTCCCGTCGGTTTCGCGCCGCACCTCATCGGGACTGCCGATCGCCAGGATGCGCCCCTGGTGCATCAGGGCGAGCCGGTTGCACCGTTCCGCCTCATCAAGGTACGCGGTGGAGACAAAGAGCGTCACGCCGTCGCGAACCAATTGATACAGGATGCGCCAGAAGTCCCGCCGGGAGACGGGGTCCACTCCATTGGTGGGTTCGTCCAGAAAGAGCACCCGTGGGGTGTGGATCAGTGCGCAGGCCAGCCCCAACTTCTGCTTCATGCCGCCGGAGAGATTGCCCGCGAGGCGTTGTTTGAAGGGCGTGAGCTGGCTGAATCCCAAGAGTTGCGCGATCCGCTCCTCCCGGCCGACCCGCGGAACCTCGTAGATGTCGGCGTAGAAGCTGAGGTTCTCCAAGACGGTGAGATCGGCGTAGAGGCCGAAGCGCTGGCTCATGTAGCCGATGTGGTCTTTGAGCGCATCGGCCTCCTTCACCACATCGTAGCCATCCACCACCGCGCTCCCACCGCTCGGCGCCAGCACGCCCGTCAGGATCCGAATCGCGGTGGTCTTGCCGGCGCCATCGGGTCCGACCAACCCAAAGATTTCGCCCGGGGACACCTCAACGCTGAAGGCGTCGAGGGCCACGCGGTCTCCGAATGTGCGGCGCAGCTGGTGGGCGGAAATCACCGGGGAGCCGTGGGACAGGGCTCAAGGGAGGCGGGGAATCCGCACGTCGGCGGGCATCCCCGGCTTCAGTTCATCGTCGGGATTCTCCACCTCGACCTTGATCCGGAAGACGAGCGTCACGCGCTCCTTCGTGGTCTGGACCGTCTTGGGTGTGAATTCCGCCTCCGAGGCGATGAACGTCACCGTGCCCTCGTAGACCTTCCCTGGATACGAATCGGTGCGGACCTCGACCTTCTGCCCCCGTTTCACGCGACCGAGATCGGCTTCGGCCACGTAGGCCCGAACCCACGGGTGACGGGTATCGGCCACGGTGACCACCGGTGTGCCTGGAGCGACGAATTCGCCGGCTTCGATCTGGTGCGACAACACCACGCCGTCCAGCGCCGAGACCAGGCGGGTGTTTTCCAGCAGCGTGTCTGCCAGGGCGAGGGCGGCCCGCGCCTGCTCAACACGTGCCTGGGCCTGCCGAATCGTCTCCTCCCGCGCACCGGCCCGCACCAGCTTCAACTTTTCCTCCGCTTCCGTCAGCCGCGCCTGCGCCACCCTCAGCTGAGCTTGCGCAAGCTCATGGTCGCGCGGCGAGATCACGTCCTTGGCCCGAAGGTCCTCCGCTCTTGCGAAGTCCAGCTCGAGCCGCAGGCGCTCTGCCTCCGCACTGCGCACCGTGGCCTCCGCCGCCGCGATTTCCTGCGGCCGCGCCCCCGCCCTCACCTCCGCCAGGAAGGCTTCCGCCGCGGCGAGTTCGGCGGCGCGGAGCGCGCGCTGTTCACGCTGCTCGGCATCGTCGAGCCTCGCCACCAGCTGGCCCTCCGCCACGACCTCCCCTTCCGAGACCAGACGTTGCACCACCCGGCCGGCGTTCTTAAAGCCCAGTTGCGCATCCACGACCTCGATGTTGCCCGACACGGTGACCTCGTCGTCGCGCGTGGACTGGCGCTGGCAGGCGGAAAATCCAAAACCCGCCCCGGCAAGCGCGGTGGCGAGTGCGACCCGCACCACCTCAGGAGGAAGGGTCATGGCGTCGGCAGTCTGCAATGTGCTTTTCATAGTCTTTGCGGCCCACCGGCGTAAGAAGCCCGCCGGAAAAAAGTGCGATGGCATGGTCGAGGGTTTGTTTGGGGGTGAGCTGGGTGCGATCCAGCACGTCGGGCTGCAGCAGCCCGCGCATGGCCTGGAGCCAGAACTGCGCGGCAAAGTCGGGGTTGATGTCCCGGCGCACCACCCCCTCGGCGATCCCATCCCGGATCAGCCGGGAGAAGAACAACGGGATGTTTCGCTGGCGAAGCCGGTCGATATGCTGGTAGGCCCCGGGGGCAAAGCGTTGCAGGTCGCGCAGCAGGTGGGGAGAGACCTTGGAAAGGGTGCCCCCGACGACATCGCCAAAACGGCAGAGCTTTTGAACAAAGGTGAGTTTGGGATCCGCGACGATCGCCTCCAGCCGTGCCGTCATGCTCGCTCCGATACAGTCGACGATCTTCTCCACGATCGCCTCCTTTCCCGGGAAGTGCTGATAAAGGGTCTTTTTGCTCATCCCCAGTTCGCCCGCGAGGTCGTCCATCGTGAAGGACGCGTAGCCGAAGCGGAAAAGGTGCAGCCGGGCCGACCGCAGAATGCGGGAACCGACCGAATCGTCCGTCGGACCGGGCTCAAACGGGGAGGTGGACTGGTGCGACGCACTCATTACTCGGGAAACTCTAAACGTATCGGGAGTTTCCAAGGCAAGGCGGATCTTTCCTTGTCCCGAGGGGGAGATTGTAATCCGGAAGGCGGCCGGGGCAGGGATTACAAACTCTCCCCTTGTGTATCTAGGGAAGAGTGCCAGCTTCCCTAGAAACTCTAGGGAAAGCCGCATTCCGCGGTTGCTCCCGAACTTCACCATGGGACTCCTGCACCGCATTCAATCCGGTTTTCGCGCCTTTGTGGGACGTCGGCGCCTCGATGATGACATGAGGGAAGAGATGCGTGCGCACCTCGCCCTCCAGGAAGATGCGCTGCGCGCCTCCGGACTCACGGCGGACGAGGCTCACGCCACCGCCCTGCGGCAGTTTGGGAATGTGGGCTCCATGCAGGAGCGGTGCCGCGACGCACGCGGCTTCACCTGGTTCACCGACCTCGCGGCAGACCTGCGCTTTGCCCTGCGCATGCTCGCCAAGGCTCCGGGCTACTCCCTGGTCGTTGTGCTCACCCTCGCCTTTGGCATCGCCACCAATGCCCAGATTTTTGCGATGGTGAATATGTTCTTCCTTCAGCCGTTGCCGGTGAAGGATGCGGGGCGCCTGGTGGTGATGGCGCAACGCAGCGCAGCCTTTAACCTGCCGCACGGGTTTTCCTTTCCCGATTTCCAGGACTACCGCGCGCGCCTGACGACTGTGGAGGATCTGGTCGCGATCTCGATGCGCCCACTCAATTTCAGCCTTCCGGGCAAGTCTCCCGAGCGGATGTGGGCGGAGATCGTCTCGCCCGACATTTTCGGACGCATGGGCGTGGGCGCGGCGACGGGACGGGTGCTCCTTCCTTCTGATGGAGACACCGCGGCGAGCGATCCGGTGGTGGTGCTGAGCCACGACTTCTGGAGCACCGTCTGCGGCGCGGACCCCGCCATCGTGGGCCGAGGTGTGCTGCTCAACGGCCGCCCCTTCACCGTCGCCGGCGTGGCCCGTGAGGGCTTTCAGGGATTTTCCGCCCAGGCACGGATGAACCTGTGGGTGCCGAGCGGTGCCCTCCCCACCCTACTCGGCGGCAATCGCATGGAGATCGACGGGCGCGGCATACCGGTCTGGAAACTGATGGGCCGGCTCAAATCTCGTGTATCCGTCCAACAGGCACGCGCCGAGGTGCAGGCAGTCGGGGCGGCCCTTGCCAGCGCGTACCCGCAGGAGCACCGGGGCAGCCAGTTGATGCTGGTGCGGGAGACCCTGGCGCGACCGGACATCAGTGTGTCCGACTTCACCCCAATGATCGCCTTTTTCTTCTCCGGCATGGTCGTCCTCGTCCTGATGATCGCTTGCGCCAACGTGGCGAACCTGATGCTCGCGCGCTCCGCGACCCGCCAGCGGGAGTTTGCCCTCCGTTCTGCTCTGGGCGCCTCCCGCCTTCGGCTGATCCGGCAGATGCTGGCAGAAAGCACCTTCCTTGCGCTCCTCGCCGGCGCCGCCGCCTGGGTTCTCCAGGGGCCGATGGGGACCCTGATGACCCGCCTCACTCCGCAGAGCGATGTGCCGGCTTCGGCAACCTATCACGCCGATCTGAAGCACATGCTTTTTGTCGTGGGAATCTCAATTGCCGCCGGCCTCGCTGCCGGCCTGCTGCCCGCGCTGCGCGGTTCCCGGGCCAATCTCCTCGGCACCATCAAGCAGGGGCACGGTTCCCAGCGCCGCCCGGAAAAGCACCGCCTGCGCAACATGCTCGTGGTCGGCCAGGTCGCGATGTCGCTGGTCGTCCTGGTCGGCGCGGGGCTCTTCTTGCGCAGCCTCTCACGGGCCCAGTCCATCGCCTACGGTTTTGAGCCCCGCCGGCTCCTCACCCTGTCCTTCGACCTGGGCCTGCAGGGCTACGACACCGAGCGGGGCCAGGCCTTCCTTCGGCGGGCGGCGGAGGTGGTACAAGCGCTTCCCGGCGTGGAAAAGGCAGCAGCGGTGCAGGACATCCCCTTTTCCTTCCACGGACAGGCCGGAGTGTGGCCGGAGGTGCCACCCGCCCAGATGAAGGATGGCACCGTGTCGATCGGTTTCACCCGCGCCCAGCCCGGTTACCTCGAGACCGTCGGCACCCCGCTGCTCCGGGGTCGTTCCCTGCTGGATACGGACCGCGCGGGGGCGCCGCGTGTTGCCGTGGTCAACGACCTGATGGCGCGGATCTGCTGGCCCGGGGAGGAGGCGCTGGGCAAGCGCTTCCGGATGTGGTCGGGTGACAACGAGCTGATCGAGGTGGTCGGGGTGGTGCCGACCGGCCGCTACCAGATGGTGGGCGAGGCTCCGCGCCCGTTCTTCTACGTGTCATTGCAGCAGGACTACACGGCGCCGGCGTCCCTCCTGGTCCGGGCGCGCGCCGACCCGGCCGCCCTCACCGATTCCGTGCGGGACGCGATCCTGCGGCTCGATCCGCATCTGCCGTTGTATCAGGTATCCACCATGGAGGCGCACATCCGCGGCAGCGTCAACGGGCTCATGCCCATGCGCCTCGGGGCGACCCTCGCGGGCATGCAGGGAGCCATCAGCCTTTTCCTCGCGGTGATGGGCCTGTATGCGGTGGTGTCCTACGGAGTGACCCAACGCACCCAGGAGATCGGCATCCGCATGGCTCTGGGGGCGTCGCGTGACGGCGTCGTTTCCTGGATCGTGCGGGAAGGGGTGCGGCTGACGCTGGTCGGGATCGCCGCCGGCACGCTCTTCGCCCTCGCCCTCGGCTTCGCTCTTTCGAAGATTCTCTTCGGCCTGCCGCCCATCGATCCCGTCGTGTTCCCGCTGGTGATGGTCACCCTGCTCGCCACCACTGCACTGGCCTGCTGGTGGCCGGCGCGCCGCGCCGCAAGCATTGATCCGATGAAGGCCCTGCGCACCGAATAACCTCAGTCCTCCTTACCCATGTCCAAGATCGAACTCCTCCAGGGCACCCTTGACCTGCTCATCCTCCGCGTCCTTAGCGCGGGGCCGATGCACGGCTTTGGGATCGCACAAAAGATCCACCTCCTCTCGCAGGATGTTCTGAAGGTGGAGGAAGGCTCCCTCTATCCGGCGGTATATCGGATGGAGCAGAAGGGCTGGATCACCTCCGAGTGGGGCCAGTCGGAAAACAACCGCCGCGCCAAATTCTACTCACTCACCAAGTCGGGGCGAAAACAGCTAGAGGCCGAGACCAAATCCTGGGATCGGATCGCGCTCGCGATCACCCAGGTCCTGCAGGGTGCGGACTGAGAACGGCGGTTCCGGGTGCGCGTACGCACGTCGCGCGCACCTAGGCCTGTTCGCGCAGTTTTTTGATGTCGTCGAACTGCTTCGGCGAGATCAGTCGGCGGGGAACCCGGCGCTCGGCCTCGCTCAGCAGGCGTTCCCAGTCCTCCTCCGTGGGCGGCCCATATGGCTCCCAGGGCGCATGGTGCCCCTGCTTGCGCGTCCACTCGATATTGCCTCCGTGGATACTCACGTTGACCTGAAATTTGCCCAACTCTGGGTCTTTCATCCACCAGCCGAAATCGATGCTCATGCGAAGAGGTTTGGTACGCGCGGGAAAGGTCAGCAAGGTTGCGCGACTCCGGTGCCGGGACGCACACGCTGGCGCCGCAGGGTTTCGCCGAGCCGGAATTCGCCGCTGCGACGGTCGACCTCGCGGACGCGGACTTCCTCGTCCTCGACCTCGACGCAGAAGGCCTTGCGGGGCGGGCAGAAGGTGCCGGTGTTGATCACGAGCCTGCCGTCCGGACGTTCCCACGCGCCGGGAGCGTGGGTATGCCCCATCAGGATTACCCGAGCATTCGGTCGCTGCGCCCGTGCCAGGGCGGCGGCCTTGCCCGGCATTTCGCGCCAGACCTTCAGCATGATGAGGACGCGGTGCGGAGGAAACGTCGCGCGCAGCGTGCGCAGGAGGCGCGCCCAGGGGCCGCGCGCACGCGGGTCGTAGTCGTGCGGCAACTTCATGCAGACCCGGCGAAAAACAGGGAAACGTGTTTCCAGGCGGGTAAACTCCGCCAGCGAAAGGTGTGCGCGGTGCTTCCGCATGCGGCGGCGTATCTCTCCCGCGAGATGCCCCCAGGGGGCGATGTCGTCGTAAAGCACATCACCATGGGTCAGCCAGATCGCCCCCCCCGCCAGGCTGTGTTCATGCAGCTCGGAGATGTCCGGATCGTGGTTTCCCGTGATGAAGAGATGGGCGGGCACCTGGGCGCGGGCGAATGCCCGAATCGCGGCGACCGTCGGTCTCGCGTCATCCAACACTTGGGTGTCGAGCAGGTCGCCATTCACAATCCACTGGTCCGCACCGTCCAGCAGCGGCCGCAGCTGCGTCAGGTCCTGGACAGAGCTGGCGGGATCGCAAAAATGGACGTCGGAGAAAATGCGGGTGACAGCCACGACAGGCCTGAGGCAACCGCACCGCACGGGGCGTGCAACAGCAATTCACCGGGGGTCTCCTTCGACTTCCGCACGCACCCGCTCCCAGTGGAGGCGGAGGGGCTTGGTGTACGCCTGCGGCCGTTCGCGCAACCCCGCGGAAACCTGCTCTAGCGAATACCACTCGCCCCGTTCGACCTCCGCCGGGTTGAGGGTGACGGGGCCATCGTACCGGGCGGTGAAAATACGCACAAACTCCCAACCCGTGTCTGCTGAAGGCGGCAGCTGGCAGCGAAAGACCAGCGCCTCTGGAGGGAGGCAGACCCCAATTTCTTCCGCCAGCTCGCGTACGGCAGCGGTGAGGTAGTCTTCGCCGGCATCCAGATGCCCCGAACAGGAGGACTCCCAGCACCCCGGGGCGCTGTCCTTCAGCAGGGATCGCTTTTGCAGGAAGACCCTGCCCTCGCGATCGAACACCAGCACATGGATGGCGCGGTGCAGCAGACGCTGCGCATGCACCTCGCATCGGCTGGCGCGGCCGATCACCCGGTCCTCAGTGTCGACCACGTCGAAGAGTTCATCGTCGCGCTGCGCGGTGCTGGGAGGCGTGTGCATGTTTGTCTTGTCCACGCGGAGCTAACCGCGCTTTGTGGGCGAAAGCGTTTCCATGCCCAAAATCGACGTCAACAAAGTCGCGGAGATCCTGAAAAAGAACCAGGTCGATCCCAAGCTGCTCCGGCAGATCGTGGAAGACATGAACTCGATCACGCAGACGGAGGCGGAGGATGAAAAACCGCCCGCGGTGAAAAAGCAGTTCGCGATCCTCATTTCCGATCCAGACGGCGATCTGCCGAAGAAGGACTTCACCGGCTGGGTGCTCCAACTGCCCGAGGACGAGAGCCCGGCCACCGCGACAGACCGAATCTTCCGCGCCGTCTACGACTACAATGCGTCGAAGAAGGGCCGCCTTCACCCTGCCAAGACCGTCGGCGAAGCCCTCGAGTATGTGCCGGCCAAGCACTTCAAGGAGGTGGACGTCTGGGTGAAACACAAGACGCCCGTCCTCATGCTTCGGACCGACAACGAGATTCCGAAGGACGAAAGCGCCACCTCCCGCCGCCGCAAGGCCGAGGAGGAGTGATCAACGCCGCGGGGGCAGAAACTCCCGCAGGCCAAACTCTACTGGATCAAGACCGCGCGCCTGCATCGCCGCAGCGACGGCGGCGAGATCGAGCTTTGCGCCGGGTTTCACGCCATTGCGGTCGTACCACCCCTGCTGCATTTCCACGCAGAACTGGATCTGCGTGCTGCGCGATGGCACCGGCGTTTCGTCCAGCGGGTGCATGTCATATTTTTCCCGCAGGACTCCCGTCTCGTCGAAATAGCCAATGGTGAGCGGCGTGGGGGTGTTGCGCATGTAGAACGACATCCGCTGAGGCGCGGGAAAAACAAAGACCATGCCGTCGTCGGCCTTCAGGTCGCGCCGGTGCATCAGACCCATCTGCTGCTCCTGCGGGAGCGCGGCGATCTGCAAATTCACCACCTTGTCACCCAGTTGCACCGGAAAATACGCGGTGGCCGGCTTCACCTCCACCACCGTTGCTTTCTCCTCTTTGCAGCCGGTCAATGCCAACCCCGGGAACGCGAAACCCAGGAGAACGAGGAGGAGCCAGAGCGGTTTTGCGCTTTTCACGGCTGGGGTGGCTAATCTTCACTGCTCGCCAACTCAAATCCAATCCACGTGCCCAAGACCGCGCTCCTCCTGTACGCCGCGACCGATGACAATGCCGACCAGCTCTATTTTGGGCAGGTCAATGTGCCGGACGCCTTCCTCGCCTTCTCCGTCGGACGGAAGAAATACGCCGTGCTGAACGCACTGGAGTACGGTCGGGTAAAACGAAAATCCGGCTTCGACGTGGTCCTGCCACTCGAACCCCTGATGAAGGAGGCCGCCGCGCGCTTTCCGGACCGCAAGGTAGGTCCGGCCGAGGCCGTGGCCGTCCTGGCCCGTGAATACGCGATCGACGCCTTTGTTGTGCCGGAGCACTTCCCCGCCGGGCTCGCGACCCGGTTGACGCAGTTGAAACTCAAGGTCGAGGTCGCCGACGGCCCCCTCTTTCCCCGCCGCGAAATCAAGTCCGAACTGGAGGCCAGAGCCATCGCGGAAGGCAATCGCTGCAGCGCTGCCGGGATCGCCGCGGCCGAGGCGGTCCTGCGCCAGAGCCGGATCAAGGGCCGAAGCCTCGTTTACCAGGGCGCTCCCCTCACCTCCGAGCGTCTCAAGACCGCGATCGAGATCGCCTGTCTCGAGGCCGGAGCCATCTCTCTTAACACCATCGCGGCCGGAGGCGACCAGGCCTGCGATCCGCATGAACGCGGCACCGGCCCGCTCCGTCCAAACGAGCTGATCATCGTCGACGTTTTCCCCCGCGTCATGAACAGCGGTTATTACGGCGACATGACCCGCACCTTCCTGAAAGGTCGCGCCAGCGATGCGCAGCGCGCCCTCGTCGCCGCGGTGCGCGAGGCCCAGCGCGCCGCCCTCAAGTCGGTCAAGGCGGGGGTGAATGGACAGGAGGTGCACCGCGTGGTGACGGACGTGTTTGCAAAACGCGGATACGAAACAAAGCAGACGGAAGCCGGCTGGGTGGGCTTCTTCCACGGCACGGGCCACGGCCTGGGTCTTGCTGTCCACGAACCGCCGCGCATGAACAGCTCCACCGCCTACCGCCTGAAGAAGGGATCTGTCGTTACGGTCGAACCAGGGCTGTATTATCCGGGTCTGGGCGGCTGCCGCATCGAGGATGTCGTCCATGTCACGGAAGGCGCCCCCAAGCTGCTCTCGAAATTCCACTACGAGTGGGAACTGAAATAAGATGATCACACCGTCCGCCGCCAAGTCTCTGCTGGAGAAGCTTCCCGCCCTGCGCATCCTCGTCATCGGGGATGTCATGCTGGACCACTACATCTGGGGTGATGCCACCCGCATCTCTCCCGAGGCGCCCGTCCCGGTGGTCGACATCGCCCGCGACAGCCACACGGCGGGCGGCGCGGCCAACGTTGCCCTGAACATCGCCTCCCTCGGCGCGCAGTGCACCGTGGCGGGGTATTTCGGGAAGGACGAGGCCGGCCAGCACCTCTCGCGACTGCTCGCTGAAAAGGGCATCAAGACCATCACCACACCTGGCACCGGCGCGACCATCGTGAAGACCCGGGTACTGGTGCAGCACCAGCAGCTCTGCCGCCTGGACCGCGAGGCCCCGCCTTCCGCCTACCGTCTGGACCCGGCGTCGGTGGACTCCCTCTTCGGACCGGCGGTGCAGGCGCACGACGCCGTCATTTTTTCCGACTACGCCAAGGGCATCCTTTCCGACCAGGTGGTGGAGAGCGTGACGCGCCTGGCGCGCGCCGCCGGCAAGTTCACCGCCCTCGACCCCAAACCGAAGCGTCCGCTCCGGTTCAGCGACCTTGACCTGATCACGCCCAATCGCCGCGAGGCTCTCCAGCTGGCCGGGATCACCCCCGAGCCGCACGCGCCCTTCCCTGCCGAGCAGGTCTGCGCCCGTCTCCACGAGCTGTACCGCACACGCAACCTCGTGATCACCCTCAGTGAGGACGGCATGCTCCTTTCGCAGGATGGCCGGGTGGGAAAAACGATTCCGACCGCCGCCCGCGAAGTCTTCGATGTCTCCGGCGCGGGCGACACCGCCCTGGCCACC
The DNA here is from genome assembly GCA_023428905.1 of Verrucomicrobiota bacterium. GTDB lineage: Bacteria > Verrucomicrobiota > Verrucomicrobiia > Opitutales > Opitutaceae > EW11. The sequence continues at coordinate 58,094 of JAEYWP010000024.1, read as the reverse complement.
CTCGTGCTGGCGCTCGCGGCCAAGGTCGACCTCGAGACCGCCGCGCATTTTGCCAACGCGGCGTCGGGCGTGGTGGTCGGCAAGATCGGCACCGCCACCGTGACCCCGGAAGAGCTGGTCAAATATGTCGACTGCTGAGCGGATGAAGGCCCTTTTCCTGGACCGCGACGGCACCCTCATCGCCGACAAACATTATCTCAGCGACCCGGCCGGGGTGGAAATCCTCCCCGGCGTGGCGCAGGGGCTCCGGCGAGCGCGCGAACGCGGCTACAAGCTTTTCCTCTTTTCCAACCAGTCGGGCATCGGCCGCGGGTATTACACCATGGCCGACGCCTTGCGGGTGAATGCGCGGATGGAGGAACTGCTGGGCCTGGAGCGGCCGCTTTTCGCCGGTGAATGCATGGCTCCGGAGGCACCCGACCAGCCTGCGGTGTATCGCAAGCCTTCGCCCCGTTTCATCCTCGAGATGATCGAGGCGCACGCCCTGGACCCGAGGCAGTGCACCATGGTGGGCGACCGCGAGAGCGACATCGAGGCAGGCCTCGCCGCACGGATCAACGTCGCCGGTATCTGCCACGGAAAACTCACCGCCGACGCCTGGGCCGCCACCGGCCTCCCGCCCTTCCCCGTGTATCCAGATTTCGCCTCCTTCGCCGCCACCCTGTGACGAGGAGGAAGTAACCACGGATTAACAGGGATACGGAGGCCAAGCGATCGCCCACGGGATCTTGATCCGTGTACACCCGTGTCCATCCGTGGTTCAATCTTCCGTGGTCTTGGGGCCGGCTCCCGATAACAGGTCCGGGAGACGCGGAACTGGCGCGGTTTTTACCGATGGCTAAGGTAGCGGATGATCACGATTGATACTCCAGAACGGGTGAGACGGCATACCGCCGCTCATGTGAACGCACGGATCGACACCCAGATCGAGGACCGCATCCGCGCCTACGCCGGCCGAACCCCCTTCGAGATCACGCAGCGAATCGAGGAACTGGACCAGGAGTGGGACGTGGAGCGGGTGCTGGAAACCAATGCCTCCACCCTCGCCCTGCTGGGCCTGGCACTGGGTGCGACGGTCGACCGGAAGTGGTATTGGCTTTCCGGGACGGTGATGGGCTTCCTCCTGCTCCACGGCGTCCAGGGCTGGTGCCCGCCCCTGCCGCTCTTGCGACGCCTGGGCGTGCGCACCCGGCGAGAGATCGACCGCGAAAAATACGCTCTCAAACAATTGCGCGGTGATTTCCGCGTTGGCAGCGCCCCCGTCGTCCCTGACGAAAGCGAAGCCGAGGCAGCCCTCGCCTCCGTCTAGCGACGGGGGCCTGCCCCGCGGGCGCGGCGTCCGTTTTTTAACGGCGCGCACATGCCGCGGGCACTCCGCGACTTAGAAATTCCCTCCTCAAGAGGCATTGCTTTGGGCCGATCTAGTGTTCAAGTGAACACTATGCTCACGCCCCGCCAACAGGAGATCCTGGACTACGTGCTTTCGCACCAGGCGCAGCACGGCGTTTTTCCGACGCTGCGCGAGATCCAGGCGCGCTTCAAGTTCGCGAGCCCCTTCGCCGTCTCGCGCCACCTCCAGGCATTGGACAAGAAGGGCGTGCTCAAGCGGCTTCCGGGCAAGTCCCGCTCCTTTGTCTCCTCCGCCGGCCTTTCGGCGCCTTCCACGCGCATCCCCCTCTACGGCACGATCCCGGCCGGTTTGCCGGTCGACGCAGTGCAGGAACCCGACAGCCATGTCGGGGTTGATCTCGCCACCCTCGGTATCCGCCCGGGCACGACGGTTTACGCGCTGACCGTACGCGGCGACTCCATGACGGGGGCCGGCATCCTGGAGGGTGACCTGGTGTTTCTCAGCCCGCGCGAGCCGCGCCCGCGCGACATTGTCGCCGCCCTGATCGACGGCGAATCCACCTTGAAGCGCTACCTGTTGGAGGGGCAGCGCCCGTACCTGCGGGCGGAGAACCCGCGGTATCCCGATCTGCTGCCGGCGGACGAACTGGTGATCCAGGGTGTGATGGTCGGCCTGCTCCGGCGCCAAACGTGACCTGCCGTCGTTTCCAGCCCGCTTTCCTTCATGTCCGCCACGCCGGAAAAACTGCTCGCGCTTCGCGACCTGCTGGCCCGCCGCTTTCCCCAGGCGTCGCCGGCCGCACGCGCACGCTGTGTGCCCACCGGTGTGGCTGCAATCGATGACGCCACCGGTGGACTCCCGGTGGGCGCGGTGACGGAGGTGGTGTGCGCGGCGCCGAGTTCCGGCGGCATGCTCCTGCTTGCCCGTATCCTCGAGATGTGCCGCCAGCAGCGCTTGCGGGTCGCCTTGATCGATGGGTCCGACAGCTTTGATCCGCAGTCCTTCAGCCAGGACGAGCTCGCCCATTTGGTGTGGGTGCGCTGCCAGTCCTTTCGCCAGGTGATGCAGGCGGCCGACCTCCTGGCCCGCGATGCCAACTTCGGGCTGATCATCCTGGACCTCCGGCGGCAGTCCGAACGCGAACTGCGTCAGGAGCCCCCCACCGCCTGGTACCGGCTGCAGCGCGCCGCCGAGCAGAACGAACTCCCGCTCCTGGTGGAAACGCCCCGGGCCCTGATCCCCAGCGCCCTTTTGCGCTTCACCCTCTCCCACTCCTTCGGCCTGCCGGACCTCGACCAGCCCCGTGCTCTCCTGGTGGAGGCCTTGCCCGTCGAGTTGAGCCGCCAGCGCCGGCAATGGGAACAGGAGGCCGTTTGATGTACGCCGTCCTCCATGTTCCGGATTTTTTTCTCCAGGCGGTGTTGCGGCTGGAGTCGCTGCCGTCGCGCGCAGACGCCGACGCCCCGGCGTCGTCCGGTCCCGCCAAGCCGGGGACGGGCGCCTCCCCGGCAATGCCCTCCGGTGTCGTGCCCCGTCTGATACAGCCGGAACTGGATCTCTCTGTCCCTGAGCCGCAGGCAGAGGAGGGGCCGGCTTCGTCACCGCTCCCGGTCGCCCCGATGTCCGAGGCCCTGCAGCATGCGTCCTTTGACCTTCCGCGCGGCACGGGCTCCTCGCGTCCTTCCACCGCCGATGCCGCCCCCGCGCGGAGGACCGAGGCGGAGGAGGTGCGCCGCGCGGCCGACCGCCCCCTCGCCACCTCTCACCCCTTCGCCCTCGTTTCCTCCGACACCCGCAAGGCGCTGATCCTCCAGGCCAATGCCGCGGCACGCGCGGCGGGGGTGGAAATCGGCATGACCGCGCCCCAGGCCCAGGCCCGCTGCGGGTGCATTCTCCTGCGCTCGCGTTCTCCCGGGGCGGAGGAGGAGGCCCGGCAGTTGCTCCTGATCTGCGGGCTGGACGTCGCGCCCCTGATCGAGGACACGGCCCCGGGCGTCTGCACCATCGACCTTTCCGGGGTAAACGCCGCAGACCGGTCCTCCCATCTCGGGCGTGCGGTCTGCCAGTTGCGGGAGCAAGGCCTGCATGCCACCGGAGGGATCGCCGACACCCCCCTGCTGGCCCTGTATGCCGCGCACCAGACCACCGCGGTGCGCACGGTGGAAAACGCCTCCGCTTTTCTGCATCCCCTGCCGCTGGCCGTGGCGTCTCCAGGAAGCGCCCTGGACGCGATCCTGCGCGGCTGGGGCATCACCACCCTCGGCCAGTTCACCTCCCTTCCGCAGCAGGAGGTGGTGCGGCGGCTGGGAGCGGAAGGGCAGGCACTCTGGGAGCGTGCCCGGGGTGGCGCACCCCGCCCCCTGCGTGCCCACACGCGCGCAGCGGAGTTTCACGCGTCGATGGAACTTGAATACGAGGTGGAGACCACCGACGGCGTGCTTTTTCTGCTTCGCCGCTTCGTCGATCGCCTCGCCCTCGAACTCCGGACCGCAGGTTTTGTCGCGGCCGAACTCGTGCTCGGCCTGGTGTTGGCGGACGAGACCCGTCACGAGCGCAGCTTCCGCCTGCCCGAGCCCACCGCCCGTGAGGACGTGCTTTTTCGCACCCTCACCAGCTACCTCGAATCGCTCCGCACCGATGCGGCGGTGATCGGCGTTTCGCTTGGCGTCACCCCCACCCGCCCCCTCGCCCGTCAGCCCGGGTTGTTTGAAACCGGACTGCGCGACCCGCACGGTTTTTCCGAGACCCTTGCGCGGGTCACCGCCATCGTCGGAAGCGGGCGGCTCGGCACCCCCGCCCTGGAAGACACCCACCGCGCCGATGCCGTCGTGCTCGCGCCTCCCGCACCCGTGGTGCCGGCGCTGGACCGTCTACCCGTCTGGCCACCCACCGGCCTGCCGCTCCGGCGGTATCGGCCCCCGCTCGCCATCCACGTGGAACTGACCTCGACCGGGGACCCCATCTTTCTTTCCGGCTCCTCCCTGCACAGCCCGATCGCCGCCGCCCGCGGCCCCTGGCGCACCTCGGGCGACTGGTGGAAACCGGAAGGCTGGGCGCGGGAGGAGTGGGACATCGAACTCGCCCTCGGCGGCCTCTACCGCCTCTCCCGGGTAAAAGGACTATGGTATTTGGAAGGAGACTACGAATGAGCGGGGCGGGCTCCGCCCGCGCCCGCTCATTCGTAGTCTCCTTCCATTTATGAGCCGCACCGCCCCATGCTTTACCACGAATTCCATGCCCGCAGTGCCTTCAGTTTCCTGCGCGGGTCCTCGGCTCCCGAGGACCTGGCGCGCCACGTGGCGGAGCTTGAACTGCCGGGCGTCGCGCTGCTGGACCGCGACGGGGTTTACGGCGCGCCGCGCCTCTACAATGCCGGCCGCGAAAACGGATTCCGGCCCCTGGTGGGGGCCGAACTCACGATGGAGGACGGCAGCGTGGTGCCGCTGCTCGCCGCCACCCGCGCCGGTTACCAGAACCTCTGCCGCCTGATCACGGAGGCGAAGCTGACGGAACGCCGGAGCGCGCCGCCCCGGGAGGAACTTGAGCCGGGCGTGGACCCGCAGGAACGCAAGCGGCCCTGCTTCGCCACCTGGCGCGAACTGGCGGACCACGCCGGCGGACTCATCGCCCTGACCGGCGACGAGGAGGGTCCGGTGCGACGGGCCTGGCGTCGCGCCGGCGCACCCGCCGCCGCGGAGGGGCTGGATCGGTTGTATCGGATTTTTGGATCGGACCGGCTTTACGTGGAACTGCAGCGGCACCGCATCCGCGGCGAGGAGAACGAAATTCGCTTCCTCACCACCCTGGCGGAAAAAAAGCGCCTTCCCCTGCTGGCCACCGGAGGCGTGACCTACGCCACCCGCGCCCAACGGCAGGCCGCGGATGTCTTCAGCTGCCTGCGCCTGCACACCACCCTCGACGCCGCCGGGCGGCGGCTCTCCGCCAATGACGAGCGGCATCTGAAGACCGCGGGCGAGATGCAGATCCTCTTCCGCGATCTGCCGGAGGCGTTGATCAACACCGCGCGCCTGGCCGACCGCCTCGAGTTTACCCTGAAGGATCTCGGTTACCGTTTCCCCGACTTCCCCGTGCCCACGGGCTGCACCCAGGCCGGTTTCCTGCGCGATGTCACCTATCAGGAGGCGCGCGCCCGTTTTCGCGAAATCACCCCCACCCTGCGCGCCCAGCTGGAGAAGGAGCTCGCCCTCATCATCAAGCTGGGATTCGACGGGTATTTCCTGATCGTCTGGGACATCTGCCGCTGGGCGCGCGAGCGCGGCATCCTCGTCCAGGGCCGGGGCAGTGCGGCCAACAGCGCCGTGTGCTTCAGTCTCGGCATCACCGCCGTCAACCCAGTGGACAACCGACTCCTCTTTGAACGTTTCCTCAGCGAGGGGCGCGTCGGGGCGGATGGGCGTCCGTCCTGGCCGGACATCGACCTCGACCTTCCCAGCGGGGATCTGCGCGAACGTGTGATCCAGGAAGTCTATCGACGTTATGCCCCACGCGGTGCGTCCATGACCGCCAACGTCATCACCTACCGTGGACGCAGCACCGTCCGCGAGATCGGCAAGGTGCTCGGCTTCGCCGATGATGCGATGGACCGGTTCTCCAGCCTCTATGCCAATGGGGATTTCCCGCACACGCTGCCGTTGAAACAGCAGCTCGTCATGGCGGGCATCCCGGAAAATCACCCGCGCGGCGAGGCGCTGCTCACGCTTTATCAGCAGATCCACGGTTTGCCCCGACACCTCGGCCAGCACTCGGGCGGGATGGTGATCTGCCAGGGGGCACTCGATTCCGTGGTCCCCCTTGAACCCGCCTCCATGCCCGGCCGGGTGGTCTGCCAGTGGGACAAGGACGACTGCGAGGACCTTGGTATCATCAAAGTGGATTTCCTGGGGCTGGGCATGATGGCGGTGATGCAGGACACACTGGAGCTCTGCCGCCAGCGCGGGCGCGGCCCCGCCGCCCTGCACGAGATCACCATGGAGGATCCCGCAACCTATCAGGCGATGCAGCGCGCCGAGACTGTCGGCGTGTTCCAGATCGAAAGTCGCGCCCAGATGGCGACGCTGCCGCGCCTGAAGCCGTCCACGTTCTACGACGTGGCGATGCAGGTCGCGATCGTCCGGCCCGGTCCGATTGTTGGAAACCTCGCCCACCCCCTGATCCGCCGTCGCAACGGACTGGAAAAGATCGAATACCTCGATCCCAGCGTGGACGCGCTGGTCGAGCCCATCCTCAAGCGCACCCTGGGCGTTGTGCTTTTCCAGGAGCAGATGCTCGAACTGGGGATGACGCTGGCCAACTTCACCGGCGGTGAAGCGGAGGAACTCCGCCGCGCGATGGGCTTCGCGCGCGATAATTCCCGGCTGCAGCGGGCGCTTGCCAAATTTGTTGCCGCCCTGCGCCGGGAGGGGCGCAACGAAACCGTGATTCAGAAGCTCACCGACGCCGCACTCTCGTTTGCGGCCTACGGTTTTCCGGAGTCGCACGCCATCAGCTTCGGCCTCCTCGCCTACACCAGCACGTGGATGAAGGTGCACCGTCCCGCAGAGTTCCTTGCGGGGCTCTTGAACAACCAGCCGATGGGGTTTTATTCCCCGGCCACGCTCCTGCAGGATTTTCGACGACGCGCAGGCGTGAGAGCCAAACCGGTGTGTGTTTGCCAGTCCGACTGGCGCTGCACCGTCCTGGACGATCGCACGCTCCGCATCGGCCTGTGTTACGTGAAGGGCCTTCGCGAAGCGGCGGCGCGCCAGATCCTGGACGCACGCAAAGAGAGGCCATTCACGTCACTCGGAGATTTTCTTCAGCGCACCGATCTGAGCGCACCGGAGCGACGGGCCCTCGCGGCGGTGGGTGCGCTCAACGCCCTCGCCTCGCACCGCCGCGCCGCCCTGTGGCAGGTCGAGGCGGCCTGGTCGCAGGAGGAGAGTCTCTTCCAGCGTTTTGCCACGGAGGAGGACAGCCTGGTGCCCCTCGAGGCGATGTCGCGCACGGAGCGCCTCGCGGCCGATTTTGCTGGGCTGTCGCTCACGACCGGGGTGCATCCGATGGCGATGCTGCGCCACCGGTTGAAGGACGTGTACGCAGCCGGTGACCTCGCCCTCGCCCGCGATGGCGAGCAGGTGACCATCGCCGGCTCGGTCATTTGCCGCCAGCGCCCCGGGACTGCAAAGGGCTTTGTGTTTGTCAGCCTGGAGGACGAAACCGGCATCGCCAACGCCGTGGTGCCGCCGATGTATTTTGAAAAGCACCGCCTCACCATCACGCAGGAACCCGCACTGCTGATCCGCGGCAAGCTGCAGAATCTCGCCGGCGTGATCCATATCCGCGTGGAGGATATCCAGCCCCTGCGCGAGGCCGATCTCCCCGCCGGCACCTCCCACGATTTCCGTTAGGCAAATAGCGAGACCACAATCCCTCGGATGGGGTAACCACGAATGGACACGAGTGAGTACCGGTGATCCGGACATCAACGTTCCAGTCCGTATCCGTGTGAATCCGTGTTCATCCGTGGTTAAAAAAGGCTTCGGACTTTCACCACGGATGAACACGGATGGACACGGATAGAGAACGCAAGAGCATCAACCCGCGCCCTAAACCCACCGGGAGCGAATCGGCGTCCGGAGCTGCGCGCGGAAAGAGAATCCACCTGCCCCATTCGTGTGCATTCGTGTCCATTCGTGGTCTCCCTCCGAGGTTTAGCACGCGGGCAGAAGCCGCCGGCCGGGGCTATAAAGATGAGTTGAAATGCCATTAGCGGCAGGCATGTTCGAATCTGTGGACAAACCGCCAACTGAAACGCTCTCGTTCGAGGATGCCCTTGGACATCTCGAGACCATCGTCGAAGCGATGGAGGCGGGAGACATCCCGCTGGCGGACCTCTTGGCCAAGTTCGAGGAAGGCAACAAGTTGCTTAAGGTGTGTGAAACACGCCTGAAGGATGCCGAGATGAAGATAGAACTTCTGAAGAAGCAGAAGGAGGGCATCGCCTTCGCCCCTTTCTCCCCCGAGCGCGAGCGTTGAACCACGCTCGCCCGCCCCGCGCGTATTTTTGTTGATGAACGCACCCGACGCCTCCGCCGTCCCCAGTCCCTCCGCTGCGCGCCTGCTCGAATCTCTTCGCGGGCCTGCCGATGTGAAGGCGCTCGCGGCCGACCAGCTTCCCTACCTCGCCCAGGAGATCCGCGATGAGATCATCGCCGTCACCTCCCGTAACGGCGGCCACGTGGGACCCAACCTGGGGGTCGTCGAACTCACGATTGCGTTGCACCGGGTGTTCAGCACGCCGGAAGACCAGTTTGTCTTCGACGTGGCGCACCAGGGTTATGTGCACAAGCTCCTGACCGGGCGCGGCGGTGACTTCTTCCGCAAGCTTCGCCAGACCGGCGGCGCCAGCGGCTTTCTCTACCGCTCCGAGAGTGAGCACGACGCCTTCGGCGCCGGTCACGCGGGCACCGCCCTGAGCGCCGCCCTCGGCATGGCCACCGCCCGCGACCTGCGCGGCACAAATGAGCATGTGGTGGCGGTGTGCGGAGACGCGGCCTTTACCTGCGGCATCACGCTGGAGGCGCTCAACAACGTGGTCTCCTCCACCAAACGCCTGGTCGTCATTCTCAACGACAACGAGTGGTCGATCGCCAAGAACGTGGGTGCCATTTCCAAGTACCTCAACCGACTCAGCACCAACCCGACGTATAACAAGATCCACCACGACCTGGAGAAGTTCTTCACCGGTCTGCCACACGGGCAGGACATGCACCGGGTCTACATGAAGTGGAAACGGGAGACGAAGGACTTCTTCGTCGAGTCCAGCCTGTTCGAAAAGTTTGGCCTGCGTTACCTCGGCCCAGTCGACGGCCACAACCTCGAGGAGCTCGTCAAAAACCTGGAATTCGCCAAACACTGCGACGTCCCGATCATCCTCCACGTCCTCACCAAAAAGGGCAAAGGCCTGGACGCCGCGATCAAGTCGCCGGAGAAATTTCACGGCGCGAGCCCCTACGATCCCGTCACCGGCGAAAGCAAGAAGTCGGCGCCCGGCACGCCACCGACCTACCAGGAAGTCTTCGGCTCCAGCCTCGTGCGCTTCGCCAAGGCCAATCCCGATATTGTCGGTATCACCGGCGCCATGCCCAGCGGCACGAGTCTCAACCTGCTCGCCGCCGAATGCCCGCGCCAGTTCTTCGATGTCGGCATCGCCGAAGAACATGCCGTCCTTTTCGCGGCGGGTCTTGCCACCAAAAATATCCGGCCGGTCGTGGCGATCTATTCCACCTTTCTCCAGCGCGGCTACGACCAGATCATTCACGACGTCTGCCTGCAGAACCTGCCTGTCACCTTCTGCATGGACCGCGCCGGCCTTTCAGCCAACGACGGTCCCACCCACCACGGCCTCTTTGACCTCAGTTACCTGCGCTGCGTCCCCAACGCGACCGTGATGCAGCCAAAGGACGAGGACGAACTGGTCGACATGCTGCACACCGGGCTGACCTTGAAGGGCCCGAGCTTTATCCGTTATCCCCGCGGGCCTGGCGCCGGCGTACCGGTCAAGCCGTCGCCGGAGGCGCTCCCCATCGGACAGGCCGAGGTCCTCAAGCAGGGCTCCAACATCATCATCTGGGCGCTCGGCCCGATGGTGCAGGATGCCCTCGCCCTCGCGCACCGCCTCGAAGCGGAACAGCAGCTTTCCGTTGGGGTGGTGAATGCCCGCTTCGTCAAGCCGCTCGACCGCGAGCTGCTCCTCAGCCAGGCCGCCGTGGTTCCCCTCCTCGTAACGATGGAGGACCATGTGCTTGCCGGCGGCTTCGGCAGCGCTGTTCTCGAGGCCCTGCAGGATGCGGACTGCACCGCACCGGCGGTGGAGCGAATCGGCTGGCCGGACAAGTTTGTCGAACACGGCTCCAATCCGGAAACGCTGCGGAGCGCCTACGGATTGTCGCCGGACGCGATCTATAAGCGGGTGCTCGATCGCTGGCAGAACCGTCACGACGCGACGGTTGAGGCCGGCGTCTAGACCGGGTCAGTTCACGTTCGCCGAGGACACGAGGAAGGGCTTGCCGGCCACCGGCAGCTCTCCGGCGAATTCGAACGGCGCGTTTCCGTCCGCCCCGGCGCCATAGATGGTTCCGAAGCGGTCCACGATCCGGCCCATCCGAAAACTCAGGACTTTGCGGCCCTCATAGTCTGCCACGGTCAGGATGTTTCCACGGGTCGCCACGTTCAACGCGACCGGGTCGCCCATCCTCTTGTCTTCAATGACTCGATACACTTCTCCTTTTTCGCCCCAGGTCACGGCCGCCGCGATCTTGCGGTCTCCGCGCAGCGCGACGTAAAAGGTATTGTTCTGAGGCTCGGGCGGGAGCTGCTTGCCGCTCTTGTCCTTCGCGTAAATGGAAAAGCCCCAGCCGTTGAAGCGGTTGAAGACCATCGCGACGGGATTTTTGCCCACGTAGAAGGAACCAGTGACGCGGATCTCCGGGCTCTTTTTCTCCCACTTCATCTGCGAGGCAACAGAGGAAACATCGATGATGTGGATGTTGCCGTCAGCCGAGGCGACATGGACCTTGTGATAGTCGGGGGACCAACGGCTGACCTTGTTGCCGGCGAGGAGCGCATTCGGGGCGTTGATCGTACCCTCCCAGACGACCTTGGGCCGAATCGCCTCCATCTCCGAGAAGGTGGCGGGAAACTGCTTCGCCTTCACTTGAGCCATGGTGGACTCGAAACTCTCCTTTGAGGACAGGTAGCTCTCGCGCACGTATTTGAACAGTGGCGACAGATCCACGATCACGACCTTGTTTTCCGTCTTGGAGGCGACCACCGCGTAACCCTTCTCCGCCACCATCATGGTGTGGGCCGGATCCCCCTTGTAGATTCCGCTGCGGGTCTTGTCGTCGGCCAGGTCAATCTGGCTCAGGACCTTGTTGCCCGTCTGGGAAGGTCCACCCCACCAGGCGCTGCTGGCGGCGGCGACCGACGATGGTGCCGCGATCGGGAGGTCGACGTAGCCAAGAAGCCGCATGTCGGAAAAGCAGCCCTGGTTGGCGAGGGCCATGTAAGGCCAGGTGTGGAAGGCGAGATACTTGCCTTCCAGCGCCACCACCGCCAGCTGCGCCTTAAGCGTTTCCGTGTCCATCACCGGCACGAGGGCAAACTCACAGGAGGACGTCACTGCGACGCCGGTGGGCACCTTGGTGCGGGGGAAAAGCACGCCGGGATACGGCCGCTCATTGTCCGCCCGGCTCGTCTGCGTGCCCGCCACTCCCAGCAGACCTTCGCGATAGACCACCAGCGCCTCGTTCTGGAGCATGGAATAGCTGCGCACCATCCCCACGATGTGCTGCGGGTAGTGCCCCAACATCCGTCGATAATGGCCGTCCCGGGTCTGCGGGTCCGGATGCGGTTTCCCGCTGGCGTAGTCCAGCCGCGGGCTGAGGGCGTACACGTAATTATAATACGCATACACCTGGATGCGGTCCAGGCCCGGATCATTCGCCGGATCGTCCGGCACGTAGGCCACCTGGCCGCTTTCGCTCCAGTAATCGTTGTCGGGTTTGCAGCCGTCCTTGCCCAGCTGATAGGGGTTGGTGCGGTTGGCGAAGGACAGGTTCTCGCAGGGAAAGGAGGGCTGCTGGTAAAGCTCCGGGCGGGTGTCCTCGGCGTTGGGATTGAGGTCGGCGAACGTGGGGCCCAGGCGGGAGGTCATGGAGACGGGGCCCCAAAGGGTCGCGGTTTTTTCGAAGGCGGCGCGGTCCACCTTGCCATTCGTCACCACCGCACGCGGCACGACGCCATCGGCCGCCACCGGCTGCGGTGGAATGGGCGGGGTCGTGGGACCGGGGGTCGGCTGCGGCTTCGGCGTTCCAGTGATCAGGGCGGCAGCGAGAGGGAGCGAGAGGAGGAGCATTGTCTTGACCATGGAGTGTGCGACCGGCCGCTCCTGCACCGGAGACCCCGGCCATTCGCGCTGCGACGGTGACGGCTCCACGGAAGTTGTTCCGTGAGGCCGAGCGAAAAATGCGGACGACTGACCGCCGTCGTCAATGCCTTGCAGGCGACGGTGTGCTCCTCACGCGCTGTCACGCCGTACCTAGCAACGCCCTGTGCTGCTCCCGCCAGCGGGCTCAGCCCTTCTGCAGGATGTGCAGATTGGCCATGGAGATACCGCTGAGCATCGCGCCCATGATCCCCAGGTATCCCTGGTCCGTTCCGCAGAGGTACAGGTTGGAAAGTCCGGTCGCGCCGCCGCGGTTCTTCCTGGGCGAGCCGTAAACCGCCCCGCCGAGATGCCCCGTGAACCGCTCGATCGTGACCGGCGTGAACACGTCGCGGGCGATGGTCGCGGCGGCAAGACTGCGGCCGGGCGCAACCGGCGGAAGGAAACGCTGAGCGGACGTCGTGATCGCGTCGTACCAGCGCGCCTTGGCGGCAGCGTAGGCCTCCGGGGCCAGCGCCTGCCAACGCGCGTAATTTGCGAGACAAGTACAGCGAAACACGCCCTCGGGCAGGTGCTCGCCCTTCGGAAAGGCAAAATTGTTAGGCAGGCAGATCACCCCGCTGGCCGTGTCCACCTCGTCCACGGGCCGCTCGTAACGAAACGGCTGATACGCACTGAAAAACACGATGGTGTCATCGCCCCACCCCAGCCCGGCGGGTTCGCCGTCGAGGATGCTCACGGTCTCGACAAAGGAGAGCCGCCCCGCGTCCTCCCAGGGCACGTTCACGCGGTCCCGGTAAAGGGCCTCGGTCTCGACCGACCCGATCGATGACAACACGTGCGTTGCGGTAATTTCTTCGCCGGTATCCAGGATAAGTGACGCCGCCCTGCCCTCGCGTTCCACAATTCGGCGAACCCCGCATTTCATCCGCCGCTCCCCTCCCGCCTTCCGGTATTTGTCCAGCAGGACGCGGAGGACGAGTCGCACGCCTTCAAGGGGGCGGGCGAACCCCTCCAGGAAAATACTCCGGTACAGCACCACGAAGTCGCGGAAGGCCATGTCGCGCTCCTGCGGACTGCCATAGAACATCATCGGGCAGAAGAGCATGTCCTCCAGTAGCGGGTCGGTGATGAACCGCCGGACACACGCACGGGCCGATTCCACCGGGGCATCGAGAGCCACCCCCTCATAGGTGCGGACGTGCTCGGTCAGCCGCTGGAAACCGTCGCGCTGCCCAGGGAACAGACGCTCCACCTCGGCCTCGAGCAGCCCCACCTCATTGTTGAATGCCAGGCTCGCTTCGCCGCGCTCGCCGAACGCGACGCGGGAGCGCTTCTGCGGGTGCAGCTTTAGTTCGTCGCGGTCGATGCGCAGCTGTCGCAGCATCTTCACCATCGGCGTTCCCTTCACGCCGGGATCCACGTAATTGGTCATGGCGTGGAGGCCCACGTCATACTTGCGCCCGTCAAAGCTGTAGAAGCTGTTCAGCCCACCGACGGCGTTGTGGCGCTCGAAGATGCAGACACTCTTGCCGAAATGTGCCAGGCGGATGCCGGCGGCCAGGCCCGACATGCCCGCACCGATGATGGCAACGTCGTAGTGCGAACGCTGATTCATCGCGACGGGTGACAGTGCGTGAGTGGTGGACTCCGATGTCCGATGACAAAGAAGGCCGGGAGGATCCCGGCCGTCGTGTCGTGGAGGGAGCGAGGCTCCGATTCGGCCTATTTACCGAGCGCGGTAAACTTCGGCGTCAAGTATTCCGCCGAGCTGTCGAGGGAGGCCAGCTGCATATAGTCGGCTTCCGGCACCTCGATGCCGTGCCGTTTGCGCAGCTCCATCACGATGTCGAGGAAGTCCATCGAATCGAGCTGAAGCTGGTCGCGCAGCCGAACGTCGTGCTTGAGGTTGCTGAGATCCTCGTCGGGCGCGATGTCGGAGATGATATCGATCACCAACTGCTTACATTGGTCTTTGGTCATGCGGGAAAACGGTTCGGCGGTAGATCAGGCCACGTAACGCTTTACGATCAGCGTGGAGTTGATGCCCAACATACCGAAGGAGTTGTTCAAAATAGCGTCAACCCGTTTTGCCTGCACGGGTTGGTTGAGGACGAGGCCCGGCAACGCGCATTGCGGGTCCAGGTCGTCGACGTTGATGGTCGGATGCACCAGAAGGTCGCTGAAGGAGGGCAGATTGCCCGCCAGCTCCAACGCACCGGCGGCGCCCATGGCGTGCCCGATGAAGCTCTTGGTATTGTTGATGTGGGTGTCCGGACAGTTCACGAACACGCTCCCCAGCGCCTGGCACTCCTGGATGTCGCCCAGCGGCGTGGCCGTGGCGTGGGTATTGACGATGTGAATATCCTGTGGCGTCAGCCCGGCGTGGGCGATCGCCTTGCGTACACACTCGGACTGCCGTTCCGGGTTGGGCAGGACGTAATCGCTGGCGTCCGAGTTGACGTGATAACCGGCGATCTCGCCGTAGATGCGCGCCCCGCGCTTCAGCGCGTCGTCCAGGCGTTCCAGCGTGTAGAGACAGCCACCTTCCGAAATCACGATCCCGTTGCGTCCCTTGTCGAAGGGGCGGCTCGCCTTGTGCGGGTCCTCATGGGTGGCGAGCGCGTTCTGGCTCTTGAAGCCAGCGAAAATCCCGAAGGTGTGGATGCTTTCGCTGACACCGCCACAGATCGCAAAATCCACCTCACCCAGACGCAGCATCTGCGTGGCATGAATCAATCCCATGTTCCCCGCCGCACAGGCCGCACCAATCGTGTAGGCGGGCCCGGTGATGCCGAGGTTTAGAGAGGTCTCCCCCGCGGGGTTGTTAGCCACCGTCCGGGGGTTGTGATAGTGGGACCAGAACTTGGTGTCGTAGTTGTACTTCGAGATGCCGTAGATCTCGTTCTCGGTCTCGACATTGCCGTGCTCGGTACACCCGATGTAAATGCCAATGCGATCCTTTGGCATCGCGTCGAACGCGACTCCGCTGTCCGCCAGCGCCTCACGGGCACAGTAAATGGAAATGGACCCCGCGCGGGTCCCGACACGCAGCTCCTTCTTCTTCTGGTACTTCAGCGGGTCGTAATGGCAAACCCCCGCCAGGTGCTGCCCCATGTAGCGCACATCGATGCGCTCAATGCCCGCGATGCCTTTGATCAGGTTCTCTCGGAACTCCTGCAGGGAATTTCCATTTGGGGCGGTCAGGCCGACACCGGTGATGACGACGCGGGAAAGCTTCATGAACGTGAGGACGAAAAGGTCTAGCCAACCACCTCATGACCGCAATACAAGCCTCGCCCGCATGAATGTTCTAGTCGTTGGTGGAGCTGGTTACATCGGAAGCCATTGCGTTCGTCAGCTCGTGGCCGCCGGCCATCGGCCGGTCGTTCTCGACAGCCTGGTCTTCGGACACCGCAACGCGGTGGACGCGGCGATCCCCTTTTACGACGTCAACCTCGGTGACGAGGCGGCGGTGGGTAAGATCCTTTCAGACGAGAAGATCGACGTGGTGATGCACTTCGCGGCCTTCGCGTACGTGGGCGAGTCGGTCAACGATCCCCTGAAGTACTATTTTAACAACGTCGTGGCCACCCTGCAGCTCCTCCGGGTGATGCTGGCCAAAAAGGTCACCAAGTTCGTCTTTTCGTCGACGTGCGCCACCTACGGGGTGCCCTCCCGGATGCCGATCGTGGAAACGCTGCCGCAGTCTCCGATCAACCCGTACGGCCAGACCAAGCTCGACATCGAGAACGCCCTGAAGGCCCTCGCCCACGCCCACGGGCTCAGCTTTGCAGCCTTCCGCTACTTCAACGCCGCGGGCGCCGCAGAAGACGGCCGCATCGGTGAAGATCACGACCCGGAAACGCACCTGATCCCGCTGGCCATCGACGCCGCGGTCGGAAAGCGCCCCGCCCTCCAGATCTTCGGCACAGATTACCCGACGCCGGACGGTACCTGCCTCCGCGACTACGTGCACGTCGACGACCTGAGCCGCGCCCACATCGCCGTCTTCGAGAAGTTGGAGAAGCCCGGCACCGCCCTTTTCTACAATTTGGGCACGGGAACGCCGACCTCCGTCCGCGAAGTGATCAAGGCCGTGGAAAAGGTCACCGGCCGGAAAGTCCCTTACACCGAGGCACCGCGGCGCGCTGGCGACCCGCCGGCCTTGTACGCCGACTCCTCCAAGGCGGTGAGTGAACTCGGTTGGAAAGTGAAGTTTCCCGAGATTGAGGGCATCGTCGCCACCGCGTGGAAATGGCACTCGGCCAATCCCAACGGTTACGCCGACCGCAATAAATAAGTCCTAGGACCGGACCGCCGCCGCGAGCAGCGCCGTTCGATTGACCTTGCCCTGATCGTTTTCCGGCCAGGGCTCCACCGCGAGAAAGCGTTTCGGGTGTTTGTAGCGGACCAGCGCTCCCTCCATCGCCTGACGCACCGCCTCCATTTGGCCGGGCGTCAACGCGGGCGAGGGGTGGCAGGCCACCACGGCCTCTCCCCACCGGGGATCCGGAACGCCGAGGACCACGACCTGCCGCAGGAAACCGGTTGCTCGCAGCACCGCCTCCACTTCCGCCGGCCAGACTTTTTCTCCTCCGGTGATGATGACCGCGTCGCGGCGTCCAAAAACACGCAGCCGCCCCGTGTCGGTCAGCCCCCCCCAGTCCTCTGTCACCAGCGGGCCCCTACGATCGGGTTCGCCGACATAGCCACGGAAGACGCTCTCGCCCTCGATCACAATCCGGCCGCCGTCTGACTCACCTCGATCAGTTAGTGATATCCGGGCGTGAGGCAGCGCGGTGCCCGCGTCGCGTCGGCCCGCCAGAAAGTCGCCCGGATGCTGGGCGGCAACCATCGCCGCCGTCTCCGTCATGCCATAACTCAGGATCAGCGGTACACGCGCGGTTGCGGCCCGCTCGGCGAGGGAGGACCAGGTGGGCGCTCCACCGACGAAGACCGCCACAAAACGCCGGAGCCAATCCACCGCCACCGAATCTTCCAGGAGCCGCTGCAGCTGGGTCGGCACGAGGGAAAGGAAACTTGCCGCTTTCACCTCCGGCAAATCCCCCCCCGCCACCCGTCGCCAGTCGGCCTGGTAATGGTGTCCGCCGGTCGCGGTCGCGCGAACATGCGCCATCAACCCGCTGACATGGTGCAGGGGCAGGACGCCCACACTGTTCACCTGAGAAACACCGAAATGGCGCTGAAATCCCGCCACCGCCGCCCCCAGCGTTTGTTCGTCGTGGCGCGCGAAGCGTATGCGCCCCGACGTACCGCCCGTGGGGATACACAGCCAACCCCGTGGCGGTGCCGCGGCTCCGGCAGTTTTGCGGACTTCGGCAGCCTTCGCCCTCTCCGGCGCACTCCATCCAGGGTCCTGAAGGAAGACCCACCCGCCCGAGTCCACTGCGCCAGGGAGCGCCTGCACCCACTGCCTCAGGTCAGCGCGTTCCATACGGTCTTGGGATCCAGCCGCTCCACATCGTCCGGCCGCACAAACGGGGCGAGCCAGGGACCATCGGCCCGGCCATCCTGGAACAGCGGCCACACTCCGAACCCAAGCGCCCGTCCACCCTCGGCCGGGGCGTCCGCCAAGGCCAGACGGAGTGCAGATCTCGCGCCCACCGCTGTTTCCAGGGCAGACGAGAAGACCACCGGAGCCCGGCGCGCGCGCAGGGCGGCGAGCGCGGCAGGTGGATCCGACAGGAGAAGGGGCTTTATGACAAACACGCCCGGCCACCCGACGCTCAACCAATGCGTGATGTGCTCGAGGGTGGACACCGCCTCGTCGAGAGCGATCGGCGTCGGATAGTCCGCCGCCAGCCCCAGCAAAAGGTCCTCCGCCCCCTTCGCCTCAGGGGAGACCGGCTGTTCCACGAACTCGATCGGGCGGTCCGCGCAGCGTTCCAGCCAGCGCTCCGCCCGCCGTCGATCCCACGCTCCATTGGCGTCGGTCCGGAGGCGCGCCCCAGACGGTAGCCGTGCGAGCAGATCGTCCAGCACGCCCAGTTCATCAGCGACATCCCCCACCCCCACCTTCCATTTGAAGGCGCGGAAACCGGACTCGATCAACGGACCCACCTTCTCGAGTGCAGCCTTGCCCGCGGGCAGCAAGGCCGCCACCGGCAATGCGCGGCCGTCCACGACCGCACGGGTGCCGGTGCCCGCGCGGAGCGACGCGTTCGTCTCAACTTCGGCCTGAGCCGACATCAGCGCCTGGCGCAAACAGGGCAGGGTGCGCGGCACCGCCGCGAGCAAACGGGGGTGCACGCTGTCACCCAGCGCCAGACAGGCCTCGGCAGCAGCCTCGATCGTTTCGGTGCCAAAGGCCGGGATCGGCGCCACTTCACCCCAGCCCTCGTTTCCTTCCGCATCAGTCATCCGCAGGATGAGTCCGTCGCGCGTCGACCACACGCCATGCGCGGTGCGCACGGGCGTGCGGAAAGCGAGGGAGTAACGGCGAAAGGCGAGGTGTAACCGCACGGCGCACACACTACCCACTGGCCGCTTGCTGCAACGCCCAAAATCACGTGCCGAGGGCCCGACCGGCCTCAGGCAAAACTTTTCATTGAGCTTTCCCGGCCCGGCATTAATTCGATTGCGGCAACCATGACAACGGTTGCCACTCCTCCCGCGATCGACGCCGAGTTCTATCTGCCCGCCGACACGTTCTTCCGCGCCAGCCTTCCGACCGCGCTGACGTTCGACGATGTGTCCCTCGCGACGCTTTATTCCGAGATCCTGCCGAAGGATGCGGACACGTCGACCACCCTCTCCGAGACGCTTCGCCTGCAGATCCCGGTGATCTCGTCCGACATGGACACGGTGACGGAATCCCGCATGGCCATCGCCATGGCGCTCAACGGCGGCATCGGGCTGATCCACTACAACATGCCGGGCAAGGACCAGGTGAAGGAAGTGGCCCGCGTGAAGCGCCACATCCATGGACTGATCCAGGATCCGATCACAGTGCAGCTGGATCTGCAGATCGGGGATGTCCTCAGCATGATCGAGCAGAAGAAGTTCGCCTTCTCCACCTTCCCGGTGGTGGACGCGTCAGGCAAGCTGGTCGGCCTCCTCTCCGGCAACGTGGTGAAAGACCGCTACCGAACCAAGAAGGTCAGCGAGGTGATGACACCGCGTGCTGGCCTCGTCACCGAACACGAGCGGCACATTGCCAAGGACCCGATCAAGGCCGCGGACGCGTTTTTCAACCAGCACGTCGGGGTCAACAAGATGCTGGTGGTCGATGACCAGGACCGCCTGCGCGGGCTGGTCACCAGTTCGGACGTCGAGCGCATCATGAGCGAATCCAAGCTCCGCCGGAAACCGGCACGCGATGCGAATTTCCGACTCGTCGTGGGCGCTGCCATCGCTCCCCTCCGCAAGTCCTCCGGAGAGCTGGACCGCGACCGCATCATCGCACACGTCGGCGCCCTGATGGACGAGTCTGTCGACGCCATTGCCGTATCCACCGCGCATGGACACACCGCCGGTGTCGGCGACATGGTGAAACTGGTCCGTGACGCTTTTCCCTCGCTCACCATCATCGCCGGCAATGTCACCAGCGGCGCCGGGGTCGAGTTCCTGACCGGCTGCGGCGCCGACGCGATCAAGGTCGGCCAAGGGCCGGGCTCCATCTGCACCACGCGCATGGTGGCGGGCGTGGGTATCCCCCAGCTGACCGCCCTTTACGTGGCGAGCCGGGCCGCCGCCGCGCGCGGGGTCAAAATCATCGCCGACGGGGGCATCAGCAAGTCGGGCGATATCGTCAAGGCGCTCACCCTCGCGGACTGCGTGATCCTCGGCGGCCTGCTGGCCGGCTGCCGTGAGGCGCCGGGCGAGATCATGGAGATCAACGGGAAGCTCTACAAACAGTACCGCGGCATGGGTAGCGTCTCAGCAATGAAGGCCGGTTCCGCCGCGCGTTACGGCCACGACAAAAATGACAACAATCGAAAGATGACCGCGGAAGGCATCGAGGCGCTGAAGGAAGTGTCCGGCTTCGCGGACGATGTGCTGGCCAATCTCGTGGGCGGACTGCAAAGCGGCATGGGTTACCTCGGTGCGCGGGACCTGCCAAGCCTGCGTGCGAACGCCCGATACATCCGCGTGAGCTCGGCGGGCATGAAGGAGGCGGCGCCGCACGACGTCATCGAGGTCTCGACCAAGAAGAGCTGATCCGCGACAGGGCCGCTGATGGACGCAAAAAAGGTCCGCCGTAAACACGGCGGACCTTTTCATTTCCCAGTGTCTGGGTGATCAGGCTCTTGGCCGGCGGCCGACAATCAGCGAGATCACAAAAAGCACGAGGAACAACAGGAACAGGATCTTCGCGATACCCGCAGCGGTGCCGGCAATACCGGTAAAGCCGAGGACCGCGGCGATGATGGCGATGATCAGGAACGTAATGGACCAGCTTAGCATAACTCCTCCTAGTTGGGTTGTAGTGACGTGGAGATACGGTTAGGGTTCGCGCACCACCATGTGGTTGCGGACAGAGCGGACGCCCTGGATGTTTTCAGCGAGTTTCGAGACGAGATCCTTCTCGGCGTCGGACTTGGCCTCCCCCTGGATGGTCACGATGCCATCGCGAGTGGTGACTTCCGTGCGAATCGCGCTGGTGGAGCGACGAACCGCGAGGGCCGACTTCAGCTGCGCCGTGATCGACGCATCGTCGATCGTCTCACCGAGGGTTCGACGATTCTGATCAAGGTCGCTGTTGCGCACCGTGTTGTCCACCCGGCGATCCAGGTCGCGGGCGTTGCCAGGAGTGGCGGGATCCAGCGCACGGGCCGCGTCGGCACGGGCTTCGTTCGCATCGTCGCGGACTTCCTCTGCGCGTTTCTCGGCATCGGTGACCACGCGGATCTGATTGTCCACATTGCGAACGCCCTTGATGTCGGCGGCGTATTCACCCGCGAGGGCCTTTTCAGCCTCCGTTTCAGCGGTGCCGGTCAAGGTCACCGAGCCATCGCGCACTTGGACATGCGTGTCGGTCGCGCTCACATTGCGGTGGAAGAGCAGGGCCCCACGCACCTTCAGCGCAATCCAGTCGTCCGAAGCTTCCTTCGGCTCGTTCGTCGCGCGGACCTGGTTGTCGACGCGGATAACGCCAGGCAGGCCGCGCACGGTGTCTTCGGCAAGGCGGCGCTGATCCTCGTTGTCCACCGTGCCCTTGAGGGTCACGACGCCATTTTCGGCGTCAACGGAGAGGTCGGTCTTGCGCAGTTCCGTCCGATAAACGTGGGACTCCTTGAAAGATGTCTCGATCTGGTCGTCCACATCGGCAGCGAACAGAGAGCCCGTAAGCAGGAGCAAGGTGGTGCCAAGCCGTACACTTCGGCGCACCAAGGGTTGGGTCTTCATGGTCATTCGAGGATTTAGGGTTGGCCCCAAGGTCGCTCGGTCAGCGCCTGGGAACACCCCACCTATAGCGGCCGCAGTGCCAACCCCCTCCACGAGCGCCTTAAGCTGTTTTAGAAAAGCAGTTTAAGTTAACTCCACTACCCTTCTTCTGCCTGCGCCAAGCAGCCGAATCCAAGGCAGTTTGCAACGCCCGCCTGGACCTGCCGTGCGTTACACAAGCCGTTGGGGTGGTCGCGGCTGCCCGTTGGTTTTTAAGGTTGCCGCGCCCTCCCGCCTGCTCTTTCTGCTCTTCCGCAACAGGGGTTCAGGCTCCGGTTGCATCCCAACCGACTATGCCACTCCTCCCCTTTTCCAGCCAGCTGATCGCCGACGTGGGAATCTCCTTCGGTGACGAAGGCAAAGGCCGCTTGATCCCCGAGCTTGTCCAGGAGCTCGCAGGCACCCCAAACGCCGTCTCAGTCATTCTGAAAGTGAATGGGGGTGCGAACTCTGGCCACACCGCCGGCGGGCAAAAATTTAACCTGCTGCCCTGCGGCGTCGTGACGTCAGACGTACCGCACCTCGGCGTGGGCGCCGGAGTTGTCGCAGACCCACGCAAGTTTTTGTGGGAGGGTTTGGAGAAGGAGCGCAAAGGCCTGGTGGTCTTCAAACGACTCCTGATCGACGAACGCACCATGGTGTCGGACTTCACCCACCGCCTGCTCGACCTCGCCTGGGAGGATTACCGCATCAACGTCCTCAAGTCCGAACCGCGTGGCGCGACGGGCCGCGGCATCACCCCCGCCTACCTCGAGGAGTCCGGCCAATCTCAGATCTATTACGCTGACTTCCTCGCCCCCCGGGAAGCGTTCGCCCAGAAGATGCGCGTGCGTGCCGATCGCGCCGTGCGCACGATCCAGCACGTCTGCCAGGTCTCCGCTGAGTGCTTTTCGGGCTTCTTCGACAAGCTGACGGCGGCTGAACTGCGCGCGAACGCCGACAGCATCGAGCTGGGCATTTTCCCGCTCGAGGAATTCGACTTCACCGAGTTCCGCGGGGCCACCCCTTTCACCCTCAACGTGGAACGGCTGATCGAGGTCTATTGGAATGCGGGCCAGCGCCTGGCCTCCCAGGTGGGTGAGTTGCGGGAATTGGTTCTCCGCGAGATCCACGCCGGGCGCACCGTCATCGGCGAGTTCGGCCAGGCCTACTGGCTCGACAAGCGCCATGGATTTTCGCCCAACGTCACAGCCTCGCACACGTACTCCCCTGAGTTTTTCGAGAGTGCCGGCATTCCTCTGCAGCCGATTCACACCTTCGCCGTCGCAAAAGCGTACGACACCAAGGTCGGAACCCATACCTTCCTCACGCAGATGGACGACGCTCATCCCCTCTGCGCCAAACTCAAGAAGCTGGAGTTCGGCTCCACCACCGGCCGCCAGCGCATGGTGGGTTGGTTTGACGCAGTCGAAAAGGGGGACGCCCTCCGCTACGGCGGTTTTCACGACATCATGATCAACAAGGCGGACGCACTCTCCCACGAGGGGGAATGGCGGGGAGACCTGCAGATCTGCGTCGCTTATGAGGACGCCACCGGCCGCCGTTATCACCATGTCCCGCGCAATGAAGCGGTGCGCAAAACGCTTCGCCCGATTTACACGCGGCACCCGGGCTGGGTGGAGGACATTTCCCACGTGCGCAGTTTTCGCGCCCTCCCGGAAAACGCCCGACGCTACGTCGGCGCGATGATGCGCTCCATCGTCACCTGCGCGTACGCGGGCGAGACACCGCCCCAACAGCTGCCCAATCTGCGCTACCTCGGCGTGGGCCCGGAGCCGTCCCAGATCATCAAGGACGTCCCCGCCACCGCAGAGCTGATCAAGCTCTAGGCGTCGGGTGCGAGAGGCCGGGCGCCGGTTACCGGCGCCCCACCCTTCGCGGCCCCGTCTTAGGTTACCAAATACGAATGCGGTCCTCGGGCGCCTTGTAGAGTGCGTCCCCCGGCTTGGTCTGGAACGCGTCGTGAAACGCGTCGGAATTGATCGGGGCGCCATTGGCGCGGTTGTGCGAGGGTGAATGCGGATCGACCAGAAGCCGGCGTGCCAGCTCTGCCTCGCGGTACTTACGCTTCCAGACCTGGGCCCAGCCCATGAAAAAGCGCTGGTCTCCCGTCAGTCCGTCCAGCACCGGAGCCTCGCGCCCGCCGAGCGACAGGCGGTAGGCTTTGTACGCGATGGCGAGACCAGACAGGTCAGCGATGTTTTCACCGAGGGTCAGCTGCCCGTTGAGGGTCCGGCCGGGCAAAGGCTCATACGCCGCGTATTGGGCCACCAACTTCGCAGTCAAGGTCTCGAAGGCAGCGCGGTCCTCCGGCGACCACCAATTCTGCAGGTTGCCGTCTCCGTCGTAGCGGCTGCCCTTGTCGTCGAAACCATGGCTGATCTCATGGCCGATCACGGCCCCGATGCCTCCGTAGTTCACCGCGTCATCCGCCCGCACGTTGAAAAACGGCGGCTGGAGGATGGCGGCGGGGAAAACGATCTCGTTCTTCGATGGGCTGTAATACGCATTCACCGTCTGGGGCGTCATCCACCACTCCTTTCGGTCCACCGGCTTGCCCAGGCGGTCGAGGGACCGGCGGTGGTCAAATGCCTTTGCCGCGCGGAGATTGCCCACCAGGTCGTCCGACGCGATCCGCAGCGACCCATAGTCGCGCCACACCTCGGGATATCCGATCTTCACCGTGTATTTTGAAAGTTTCTCCTGCGCCTTGGCCTTGGTGGCGGGCGTCATCCACGAAAGTTCGTCGATGCTCAGCCGGTACGCTTCCAACAGATTCCGGACCAGGGCGTCCATGCGGGTCTTGGCCTCCGCAGGGAAATGGGCCTCCACGTAGAGCTGGCCGACGGCCTCGCCCAACACCCCGGCATCGCCAGGACCGGCCCCGCTGATCGTGTCGATAGCGCGCTGCTGCCGTGATTTTTGCTGGGGAATGCCAGCGAGCGCCTTCCCGTGCAGGTTAAAATGCGCCTCCTGAAAGGCGCGGCTCAGATAGGGAGCCACGCCATCCAACAGGCGAAAGCGCAGGTAATCGCTCCACTCCCGCGCCGGCACCTTGGTGAACAGCTCGGCGACCGCCTGGACGTAGGTCGGCTGGCTGACATTGATCTCCTCCACCGTGACTCCCAGTTCGGAAAAATACGTCGTCCAGGAAAACCCGGGCGCCAGCACTGGCAGTTCCGAGACTGCGGTCTTGTTGTAGTTCTTTTCCGGATCGCGCAGGTCCACCCGGGTCCACTGCGCCCGGGCAATGCCGGTTTCGATGTCGAGGATGCGCCGCGCCGCTTCCGCCGCCTGACCGGGCTCGTCGCCGGTGAGGAGAAAGAGCGCCTCGATGTAGGACAGGAGCGAGACCCTTGCCTCGCGATAACGGTCCTCATCCACGATATAATAATCCCGGTCGGGCATGGTCAGGCCGGACTGGTCGATGGCCGCGATGTAGTGCCCGGAATTGCGCGCATCGATCTCCACCCCGAACGAGAGAGGAGATGCCAGACCCAGCGTTTCGTTGCGGGCAAACTGCCGGGCCACCTCGTCGTGCGTCCGGATCAGGCTGAGTTCGGCCAGGGCTTCCTTTACCGGGGTCGCGCCGAGTTTTTCCACCACGTCCTCGGCCATGAAGCTGTTGTACAGATCGGCAATCTTGCGCGCGTTCGATCCCTCCGGGTGCGTCTTGGCGGCAATGTCCGTGACCAACGCCGCAATGCGTGCGCTCGACAGGTCGTCCAGGGCGATGAACGCACCGTAGTTCGACTTGTCCGCGGGAATCTCCGCCGTCTTCAGCCAGGTGCCGTTTACCGCCAGGTACAGGTCATCCTGAGGCCGCACCGACGGATCCATATCCGCCCGTTCAATCCCGGCGGTCAGAGGACCGGCCGCCATGGAGGTGGAAACCGCTAGGCCCAGCAGGGCCCCCAACAAGAGGTGTCTCATGCGCCGCACGCTAGCCGGCCCCATGCCCGCCACAAGGCGCAAGGCGTTTTTGCCTTTTCTCCGAGTCAGGATGCAGGCCCGCTGCTGGACCACAGAAGGCAAGGCAGGGCGCCGCAGTGCCCGGCTAAAAATCCTGGAGCCGTCCCTCGTTCTCGCCGCGCGACGGCTGTATTCGGGCCAGCACTTCGCCGAGCAGGTAGATTGACCCGGTCACCACCAGCACGTCCTCCGGCCCGCCGGCCGTGCAGGTGTTGGGATCTGGAAAAAGCGCCTCGACCGAGCCCCGGTGAACGCGACCGGCAAACGACGCAGGCACCAGCGCGAGCAGATCCTCGTGAGTGCAGGCGCGTGCCTGGGCCGGGACCACCAGGTGCAGCTCGCGGGCATGGCGGCAGAGGGTTTCGATCAGGGGGCGCGCGCGGGCCACCCCAAGCACGCCGGTCACCACCACCGGCTGGCGTCCCGTCTGCTCCACCAGGCGCGCGAGGTTCCGCTCCAGCACCGCCGCGCCCTCGGGGTTATGGGATGCGTCAAGAATCAGCGGCCGGCCTCCGAGCGTGACACGCTCCCACCGGCCCGCCCAGGTAACCTCGCGCAGGCCCGCATCGATCGTGGCTGAAGTGAGCCCCCATTTGGACGGAAGCAGGCGCGCCGCGAGGCTGGCCGTGGCCGCGTTCCAACGTTGATAATCTCCCTCCAGCGCCGTTTCCGGGTAGTCCTCGAGTCGGTCGCCGAACGCCTCGCGGGTGCTGTAGAGCGGCGCGCCCGCATCACCCGCCAGCCCGCGGATCACCCGCTCGGCGGCCTCCGGCAGATTGCCCAGCACCACCGGCCGCCCGGGCTTGATGATGCCCCCCTTTTCCGCCGCGATCTTTTCGATCGTGTCGCCCAGCATTTCGCAGTGATCCAGGCTGATCGACGTGATCACCGCGATCTCCGGCACCACCACGTTGGTGGCATCGAGCCGGCCTCCCATCCCGACCTCGATCAGGCTCAGGTCGCAGCCCTTCCTCTCAAACTGCAGGAAGGCCATCGCGGTCATAAACTCAAAGAAACTGGGATGGTCCTCCGGCGCCTCGCGCGAGACCGCCTCGGCGATCGGATACAGCTCGCGGGTGTAGGCCAGGATTTCCTCGTCCGTCAGCGGTATCCGGTTCACTTGGACGCGCTCGCCGAGCCGGACCAGATGGGGCGAGGTATAGAGACCCGTCCGCCACCCCGCCCGCCGAAGGATCGCCTCGAGCATCGCCGCGGTCGACCCCTTACCGTTGGTTCCCGCGATGTGGATACAGGGCACCGCAACCTCAGGGTGTCCCAGCGCCCCCGCCCAGGAACGCATCCGGTCAATGCCGTACCGCACCCCCTTCGCCTTCAGGCTGAAGAGGTAGTCCTGCACCGCCGCATAATCGGTCAGCAGGGGACTGGGCATGGAGTCCGCGAGTGAGCGGGCGGCGCGCGCTCAGGCCTTGGCCACAGCCGGCTTCTGCCGCACGTGCAAGGCGAGCAGGAGATCGCGCAGGCGCTCACGCATTTCCAGGCGGTGCACAATCTGGTCCACCAGGCCGTGCTGGAGCAGGAACTCCGCACTTTGAAAGCCCGACGGGAGGGTCTGCTTGGTGGTGTCCTTGATCACGCGGGCGCCGGCAAAACCGATCAGGGCCCCCGGCTCGGCGAGAATCACGTCCCCCAGGGTCGCAAAACTCGCGGTCACGCCACCCATCGTCGGATGGGTCAGGATGGAGATGAACGGCAGCTTCGCCTCGGCCAGTCGACCGAGAGCGGCGCTGGTTTTTGCCATCTGCATCAGGGAAAAAATGCCTTCCTGCATGCGCGCGCCCCCCGAGGCGCTGAAGATCAGGCAGGGCATCCGCTTTTTCAGCGCTGTTTCGATGGCGCGGGTGATCTTTTCCCCCACCGCCGCCCCCATCGCACCGCCGCAGAAGCGGAAATCCATGACCGCGAGGGCCACGTCGATCCCGTAGATTTTCCCGGCACCGCAGACCACTGCCTCCGGCAGGCCGCTCTCCTTCTCGTATTTTTTGATCCGGTCGGGATACGGCTGCGAATCGACAAACTTCAGGGGGTCGGCCGAACGCACCGAGACGTCGGTTTCAAGGAAGCTGCCCTCATCACACAGGTGCGAAAGCCGCTCCCGGGCGCCAATCGGGAAGTGGTAGCCGGACTTCGGCACCACCATCTGGTTATCCTCGAGCTCCTTGTTGAAGACGATCTCCCCGGAAATCGGACACTTCGTCCAGAGGCCCTTCGGGATATCCTTCTTCTTAACAACGACGGTCGAGTACTTCGGCTTGCTGAACAGCGACATGGGGGCGGATTAACCGTGACCGAATGTGACGACGTCGAGGTTCAGGACACCCGCGTGGCGCAGCACGCGAGCACAGCTGTTAAGCGTTGAACCGGTAGTGAAGACATCGTCGACAAGAACGTAATGGTGACCGCCGGTTATGGCTGCATCGGGTCGGAGTGCAAAGGCATTTTTCAGGTTGGCCAATCGCGCCCGCCGGTCGAATGCGGTCTGCGACGGCGTATCCAGGACACGCGCCAACAGGTTCTCCACCCGCGTCTTGCCACCGGCCGCTCGGGCGAGCCGCTCCGCCAGGAGGGCGCTCTGGTTGTAGCCGCGCTCCCGCTCCTTGCGCGGGTGCAGCGGCACCGGCACGAGCACCGCGTCGCGGGCCATCTCCAACACCGTGGGCGCGCGCGCAAAGAGGGTTTCGACATCCTCCAGGATATAGCGCCCGCCGCGGTACTTCAGCTCGTGCACCAGAGACCGCGCCGGTCCCCGGCACAGGACCGCCGTGCTCCCCCGCGCAAACGCCGGCTCCAGCCCCTCGCAATGCGGGCAGGTGCGCTCGCCCACCACAAGCCCGGCGAAGGGATGGCCGCAGATCCGGCAGACCGCCCCGTCCGGAACGTCGATCTGCGATGCGCAGGACCGGCAGATGTGACGCAGCGGCGATTCCTCGACCACATCGCCACAGGCCACGCACCCGCGGGGGAAAAACACGTCTCCCAGCGCGCCCGCGAGCCCAGTCGCCTTCATGCGTAAAGGACCTTTTCCAAAAAAAGCCCCTGCGGCGGCGCCGTCTGCACCAGGGTGGTGCGCCGCCCCGACGCGAGCAGCGCCTCCAGTCCCGCCGCATCCAGTTTCCCCTCCCCGACCGACATCAGCGCACCCACGAGGCTGCGGACCATCTTGTACATGAACCCGTCCGCCTCCGCCACGATCCGGATACGGCGCCCGCGACGCAGGACCTCAAAGCGGCGCAGGTGCCGCACGGTATCCTCCTTCGGCGGGCCGTTCAGCGCCGAGAAGGCCCGGAAATCATGCCGGCCCACCAGGACCGTCGCGGCGCGCCGCATCGCCTCCACGTCGACGGGTCTCTCCACGCACCAGGCATAGGGCCGGGTAAACGGGTCTCCATCTCCCAAATACATGTGGTAAACGTAGATCTTTCCAACGGCGGAGAACCGGGCATGAAAGTCGGGCGCCGCCTCCGCCACCGACCGGATCTGGAGCGCGACGGGGAGCCCGGGCCGGAGCGCTGCCTTGAGTTTGGCCGCCCCGTGGCGCCAGGCGGCATCGAAGTGGAAGACCTGGGCGCGGGCATGCACCCCCGCATCGGTCCGGCCGCTGGCGTGGGCCCGTACCTGCTGCTTGAATACGGAGGCGAGGCGGGCCTCGACCACGTCCTGGACCGCCCTGCCGCCGGGCTGGCTCTGCCAGCCGGTGAACGGCCCGCCGTCATAGGCGCAGACGCAGCGCCAGCGGCTCGCGCCGGGAGGCGGCACGGAAGGGCCGGAAACCGGCAGGGAATCCGGCTCGGGGGTGGTCACGGTGTCTCAGGCAGGTCCGGATCGATCAGGGGGACACGCTGATCAAGGAAATCCTGGAGAATCAACGCCGCCGCTCGGGAGTCGATCAGTCCGCTCGAGCGCACCGCGCGCCGCCGGTGTTTTTCGATCGTGCTCTCCGCCTCGAAGGAGGTCAGGCGCTCGTCGACCGGGTGCACCGGAAGGCCGGTGTCCGCGCGGAGGCGGGCGGAGAACGCGTCGACCTCCTTGGCCTTGAAGCCAACGGTGTCGTCCATGTTCAGCGGATACCCGATCACCAGGTCGGTGGCGCGGCGCTGCTTCACCACTGCAAGCAGGCCCTGCCAGCGCTTTTCGGGATCGGCATCGACCAGGGCCGGGAGCGGAGTGGCCACCCCCAGGTCGTCCCCGTAGGCCAGGCCTATGCGCCTTGACCCGTAATCGATGCCGATGCACCGCATGGCGGAATCAGAGCCAGCGCTGCCCGTTCTTCAGGGCCTCGACCCGCTTGAGGAGTTTCTTGATGTCCTGGGCCTTCGACTGCGGGGCGACCAGGGTGGCGTCGGGCGTATGCACAACAATGAGGTCGCTGGCGCCGAGAATCGCAGTCAGGTGGCCGTCTTCGGAAAAGACGATGTTGTTGCCGCCGTCCTCGATCACGGCCAGGCCGCGGGAGACGTTGCCGGCCGCGTCCTTCTTGTAGTGCCGGGGCACCGCCGGCCAGGCTCCGACATCGTCCCAGTCGAACGACGACGGGAGCACCACCACGTTTTCCGATTTTTCGAGAAGGGCGTAGTCGACCGAGATGCGGGTGAGTTTTGGATACACCTTTTTCAGCACCGGCGCGAGGGGGCGCTTCTTGGCAAGAGCCGCGCGCACTGGGGCGAGGCCGGCATGCAATTCCGGCGCGTGTTTGGCCAGCGCGCTCTCCACCACCCCCACGCTCCAGACAAACATCCCCGCATTCCAGACGTAGTCACCGGAGGCCAGGTACTGCTGCGCCACCTCGAGGGAGGGCTTTTCGACAAAACGTTTTACCCGGTACACCGGGCGCCGGTCGAAGCTGCGCCATTTCTCCCCGCGCTGGATGTAACCAAAGCCCGTGGCCGGCTCCGTCGGCGAAATTCCAATCGTGGCCATCACAGGCTCCGCCGCCGCGGCCGCAAACGCCGCCTTGAGGTCCTTGATGTAGGCCGCGCCGTCGTGGATCACATGGTCGGCCGGAAGGACGGCAAAAACACCGTCGGGATCGCGCGCACCGATCACCGCTGCGGCCAGAGCCACCGCCGGAGCGGTGTCCCGTCCAACGGGCTCGGAGATGATATTGTCCTTGGGAATACGCCGGCAGACCTCCGCCACCGCCGCCGCCTGGATGGCGCTGGTGATGATGTAGGTGTTCTTGGGCGGCACGATCGAGCGCACGCGGTCGAGCGTCTGCTCCAGCATCGGCTTCTCGCCCACGATCGGCAGAAGGTGTTTCGGGCGGCGGGCGCGACTCTGCGGCCAGAACCGCTCACCCCGTCCACCGGCAATGATAACAATAAACTGTTGCGCCATGATGAAAGCGTTCGTCTTTGGCGAGCCGCCGGCCGGGGGGCAATTTCAATTGCGCCGCCCGGGAATTATGACTCTTTGCCGGGAACTTATGGAACCGACGCCCCCTCCCCTCGAGATCTCCGTCACTGAGACCAAGCAACAGCTCGACCGGGACCCGGACGGCACCCTGCTGATCGACGTGCGCGAGCCGTACGAGCGCGACGTCTGTGCCATCGCGGGCGCGCAGGCGATCCCGATGGCGCAGATCCCGGAGGCCCTCTCCACCCTGCCCAAGAACCGGCACCTTCTGATCCACTGTCATCATGGCGGCAGGAGCCTGCGCGTGACGCAGTACCTCCGGGCCAATGGGTTCCCGCGCGTGAGCAATGTAGCCGGAGGAATTGACGCCTGGGCCCGGGAAATCGACCCCGGCATGGCGAAATACTGAGGCCAGACGCGAAAAAAGCCGGGCTCCCCGAAAGGAGTCCGGCTCGAAAGGTTGGCCGACCGACGCCGGGGCTCGTCCTCAGTAGCGGTAGTGCTCCGGCTTGTACGGACCTTCCACCGGAACGCCGAGGTAGTCGGCCTGCTGCTTGGAAAGCACCGTCAGCTTGGCACCAATCTTCTCGAGGTGCAGGCGCGCCACTTCTTCGTCCAGGTGCTTGGGCAGGCGGTAGACCCCGACTTTGTAGGTGTCGCGATTCTTCCAGAGGTCGATCTGCGCCAGGACCTGGTTGGTGAAGCTGTTCGACATCACGAACGACGGGTGGCCGGTGGCACAACCGAGGTTCACCAGGCGGCCCTCGGCCAGCAGGTAAATGCTGCGGCCGCTCGGGAAGGTGAACAGGTCGTACTGCGGTTTGATGGTGGTGCGCTTCACCCCGGGAGCCCGGTAAAGGCGGTCGACCTGGATCTCATTGTCGAAATGGCCGATGTTACAGACGATAGCCTGGTCCTTCATCTGCTCCATGTGCTCGAGCGTGATGATGTCGCAGTTACCTGTGGTGGTGACGTAGATGTCCGCGCGACCGAGCGTGCTTTCGATCGTGTTGACCTCAAAACCTTCCATCGACGCCTGAAGGGCATTGATCGGGTCGATTTCCGTCACGATCACCCGCGCGCCAAAGCCGCGAAGGGAATGGGCGGAACCCTTGCCCACGTCGCCGTAGCCGCACACCACCGCGACCTTGCCGGCGATCATGACATCGGTGGCGCGCTTGAGGCCGTCAGCGAGGGATTCGCGGCAGCCGTAGAGGTTGTCGAACTTGGACTTGGTGACGGAGTCGTTCACGTTCACCGCCGGGACGCGCAGCTTGCCCTTCTCCAGCATCTGGTAGAGGCGATGCACGCCGGTCGTGGTCTCCTCGGAAACGCCGCGCCAGTCCCTGGCGAGGGCGCTCCAGCGGGTCGGATCCTCCTGGTGGACGCGCTTGAGCAGGTTCTTGATCACCTGCTCCTCGTGTGAACCGGAGGCGGTGTTGACCCAGTCGCTACCCTCCTCGAGTTCGCAGCCCTTGTGAAGGAGGAGGGTGACGTCGCCGCCATCGTCGACCACCATCTGGGGGCCCTTGCCGCCCGGGAAACTGATCGCCTTGTAGGTGAGATCCCAATACTCCTCAAGGGTTTCGCCCTTCCAGGCAAACACCGGAGTGCCAGCCTTTGCGATCGCCGCAGCGGCGTGGTCCTGGGTGGAGAAGATATTGCAGGAGGCCCAGCGCACGTCGGCGCCGAGTTCCTTCAAGGTCTCAATCAGGACCGCGGTCTGGATCGTCATGTGGAGCGATCCGGTGACACGCACGCCGGCGAGCGGTTTGGACGGGCCAAACTTGCGGCGGACCGCCATCAGGCCGGGCATTTCATGCTCGGCGACGGAGATTTCTTTGCGCCCCCAATCGGCAAGGCCGATATCTTTGACCTGGTAGTCAGGAGCGGAGGACTTGGTTGCAGTCGACATGGAAAAGGGAGTCGGAGGTTATTTGACGGCGGCGCGCAGCTCTTCGATCCGGTTGAGCTGCTCCCAGGGGAGGTCGGACTTGCCGAAATGCCCATAATTGGTGGTGCTGCGATAGATCGGGCGGAGCAGGTCGAGCTGCTTGACGATCGCGGCGGGCTTGAAGCTGAAGACCTTGCGAACGGCGTCGGCAATCTTCTGCTCCGGCACCTTGGCCGTGCCCATGGCGTCGACCCAGATGCTGACCGGCTCGGGATAACCGATGGCATACGCAACCTGCAGTTCGCAGATGTCGGCAAGGCCCGCAGCGACAATGTTCTTCGCCACCCAGCGGCACATGTAGGCGGCGGAGCGATCGACCTTGGACGGATCCTTGCCCGAAAACGCACCACCACCGTGGCGGCCCCAGCCGCCGTAGGTATCCACGATGATCTTACGGCCGGTCAGGCCGGAGTCACCTTCGGGTCCGCCGACTACAAAACGGCCGGTCGGGTTGATGAAGAACTTGGTCGAGCTGTCGATCATGCCCGCGGGGATCACGTGCTTGATCACGTTCTCGATCAAGAACTCGCGGATGTCGGCATGCTTCGCGTGGGCCGCATGCTGGGTCGAAATGACCACGTTCTCCACCACCACCGGCCGATCATTCTCGTAACGAATCGACACCTGGGACTTCGCGTCCGGACGCAGCCACTCCACCACGCCGGCCTTGCGCACCTTCGTCAGTTCGCGGCCGAGCCGGTGGGCGAACATG
Source organism: Verrucomicrobiota bacterium (assembly GCA_023428905.1). Classification (GTDB taxonomy): domain Bacteria; phylum Verrucomicrobiota; class Verrucomicrobiia; order Opitutales; family Opitutaceae; genus EW11. The sequence goes on along the minus strand of JAEYWP010000024.1, from coordinate 24,376 downwards.
ATCGCCGTGGGCATCATCTCCGGCGTCTCGTTGCAGGCATAACCAAACATCAGGCCCTGGTCACCCGCGCCCTGCTCCGCCGTTTCCTTGCCGTCGACCGCGCGCGCATCCACGCCTTGGGCGATGTCGGGCGACTGGCGGGTGAGCAAGTTGTGGATGAAGACCTTGTCGGCGTGGAAGACGTCGTCGTCATTCGTGTAGCCAATGTCGCGGATCGCCGCCCGCACCACCTGCTCGTAGTTGATCGTGGCCGACGTGGTGATTTCGCCGGCAATCACCACTTGATTGGACTTCACCAGGGTTTCGCAAGCCACGCGGCTCGTCTTGTCCTGCTCGAGGCAGGCATCAAGGACGCTGTCGGAGATGAGGTCGGCGACTTTGTCGGGATGGCCCTCGCCGACGGACTCGGAGGAGAAAACGAACGAGTTAGACATAGGAAGAAGGCCACCAGCAAACGCAGCCCTCTCAGCCGGGCAAGGTTAATATCAACATATCTGAATTCTTTGATATGACATACCCTTTAAGTTTCGCTGCGGTGTGCCGAGGGAGGATGTCTGCTGTCCTTCCGATTGCCTTCGCGCGCCTTCTCGGGTTCACAAGTAACCCTGCGCACACCTTCGTTTTCAATGACCGGGTGCCCGCGGTTCGCCGCCCGCCCGCCCCTCGTGAAAACGCTTAACTTGGACGCACCTCAGCCGTTCTAAACAACTAGCTGCCATGGCCAACGACCTCTTGATCGATCCTGAAGCGATCGAAAACCTCCGTGCTCTCAATCCCGATGATGGCGACGCGTTTCTGCGCGATATCGTGGGCATTTTCCTGGAGGACACGCCGCTGCGCCTGGCAGAACTGCGTGAATCGCTGCAGCTCAACGATCAGGTCCGCTTCACGCGCGCCGCACACAGTATCAAAGGCAGTGCCAGCAACCTCGGCGCCGCGCAGCTGCGCCTGGCCGCGGAAAGGCTGGAACACCATTCCCGGCAGTCCCTTCAGAATGTGGACGACCTCCTGAGCGATCTCGATGCCCGTTTCGCTGCCACGCGTGGCGAACTCGAACGCATCGTGCCGCCGGTCTGACAGGCCGGGGCGCACGGTGCGCCGTCGAGACTCGCTCGACGATCGCCTCAGCCTCATTTCGCCGGCCCCGCCTCGGGCGGCACTTCCGTATCCACAAAAAGTGACGGCAGCACGTTTACGCCGAGGTATTCGCCGAATTCGCACGTGAAGGCCGGCGCCTCGTCAGACACCCCCGCACCGCGCGGTGTCACCTTGAAGGGGACAAAGACGAGGCGGGAAATGCTGGCCGACTCCACCGTGATGCGAATCGCGTCCTTGTGCGGCGATCCCAGCTCCGGCGGCATTGCCGCCACGGCCGCGATACAGCCCGCCACGATTTCGTTGCTGCGGTACTGGGCGCGCATCGACCGCTGGATCAGGCGGTAGACGTCCGCCGTGCTCGCATCCGGCCGACCGGCGTCTCCGGTCACCGGTCGACGTTCACCCGAAGCGTCGATGATGGCTCCAAAGGGATAAAATGCGCCGTGCGCCTCAATCATCCGCTTCGCCAGGTCGACGACGTAGCGCATCATTTCTTCAATCCGGTGGGGTCCTATCGGGAGGGTTGCCATGGAAGAGCCGAAATCTCACCGGCCCCGCCGCCGGATGTCTATCCTGCTTTGCCGGACACAGCCGAAAAGAGCCGCCGCACCGCAGGCTCAGGGAATCTTGAAACCGGGTGACGTCCCCCACCCTCCGCCGCCACCGAGGGGCGAGGGTCCTGAAAAGGGCGTTGCCGCCAGCGTCATGATTTCGAACCCGACACCATCACTCGGCCGGGTAAAGGAACCCCAACGCCGGAAGCCGAGGCTGCTGCAGATACTGCGCGCCCGTTCATTGAACATCGGCAGGGTCGACCGCAGGTGGCGCGCCCCAAGTTCCCGGATCGCAAAGTTGATCGCCGCCACCGCGACGCGCCGCCCGAGCCCCCGGGCCATCATGTCGGGCCGCAGGCCGCCACCGATATCCACCGCCGGTTCCCGATAATCACCCCCTTCGATCTGGGCCGCCTTCCCATAGGATCGAAAACCCACCATCTGGCCCGTGCCGTCGAGCACGGCGAAATATTGGCCTACCGACGCGAGAAGCTCAACCACCGCCGCCTCCGTCGGCCCGGTGCGGCTGTTATAAAAGTCATACGGAGGCGGATACTGCCACGCCAGCATCGCCTCAGCGTCACAACGCCGGAGGGGAATGAAGCTGATCGTGCCGGTGCTCATCGGGGTTGGGAAACGCCACTCTGGCGAGTGCCGCGCACGCATGTCCAGCGGGTTTCCCGCCGCGCCACGCACGCCTGACGTTCGCGAGGGCTCACTTGGCCGGCGGAGCGTCGGCCGCCGCGGGCGCTCCCCACAGGGCAAGCTTTCGCTCAGCCTCCGCACCCTCGGCGGTGAGCTGCGCGATCCGGTCCGATTCCGTTTTCAAAACATTCGACAAATACGCGGCGGACTCACGGTCCCCCTCTCTCGTCTTCAACGTCGAGTCATGATCGTGCTTCTCCTGAATGTAACCGCGCTCGAGCTCCAGCCGGGCACGGCGCGCCGTCCAGCCCAGGATCAGCGCCTCCCGGATCGTCTTGCCCTGCAGTTCCGCCAGCACCTGCTCGTCGCGGCTGAGTCCACCCGAGGGTTTTCCGGACGTCATCGCCTTCACCTTCAACTCCTGGATCGCCACGTCGAAATCCTTCCATTCGGCCGGGCTCAGCGCCGCTCCCACCCCGATGCGCCAACGGTTCAACTCATCGGCGTCACGCGCGTCCACCGTGCGCTCCAGCGGGGGCACGCGCGAACATCCGGGGGCACAGACAAGCGAAAGCAGGGCGAGGACAACCAACCAGGGGGTAACGGGGCGTTGCATACCTACCTCCTAGCAGGCATCTCAGCTGGCCGGCAATTCTGCGTTGCAGGTGCCGACACGTCGGCGGCGCCCCACGTCCTTGTCACCCGAGCAGACCGGGATTCATCCGCCAGGTCGCCCAGTTGAGTGCTGCTGCAAAACTCACCCAGCCCAGGTACGGCAGCAATAAAGCCCCCGCCAGGGGACGGATCCGCCAAAAGAGAATCACCGTGCCGAGAATCAATCCCCATAGCAGCACGATATCGGCGAAGGCAGCGCCCCCCAAGCGCCAGGCAAAAAACAACCAGGACCACAGCGCGTTCAGCACCAGTTGCGCGAAGAATACGCCGAGGGCCACCCGGCCCTGTGTGAGACCCACGCGCAGCCATACCAGCCAGGCCGAGAGGCCCATCATCAGGTACAACGTGCTCCAGACCGGCCCAAAGACCCACCCCGGCGGCGCCCACTCGGGGCGCGCAAGCTCCATATAAAAGGACCGCGCTTGTATCGACGCCACCCCGCCGATCACGCCGGGAATAAACGCAATCACACACCAGAGGACGAGGCTAACCAACCGTTTGCCGAGAGACACGCGCCACCGGTACACCGTGAGCGCACTCCGTTCAACTGCCGCGCGTTTCTTCCGCTTGGATCCCCGTCGACCCACGCGGGCGGCCGACATCCGCCTCCGCCGGCGGGGGCTCTTCTTCAGGCCTGCGCTTGCCCAACGAGCCCACGGGGATCAGGAGTCGCAGGGGCTCCGTGCCTCCACCGGTTTCCGACGAAAATTCGAAGGCAAGGTAAGCGTTCGGCAGTTCGCGCCCGAGCACCAGAAAGGAGGGACTGGCGCGGTCTGTCCGAATCCGCCTCTGCACCTTTTCTTCGGCCACCCGCTGGTCTACCTGGGCCAGAGTGTTCGGATCACACGGTTCCCGCAAGACCACACACTCCGAGCCCGCGTAGGTTCCCGTGGTATCCGCCGGTTGGATGGTCACCTCGATTGCCATGCTCGCCATCGGCGTGTCGTGGCGCACCCGTTTGAGGACCACGCCATGCGCTTTCAGCTCCCCGCGAGTCACGAGCCGTGACTCGGCTAACCCGTTAGGAAGCAACAGGGCTAGCAGCGCCGCGCTCGCAGCCGCGCACCTCCAGCGTCGGAGGAATGAAAAAGGATCCGAACTCATGGCGCTGCCGCGGCCGCGGGCGAGCCTTCAGGAGACGGCGGGCGGTCCGCTCCCCACGCCGCAAGCTTTGCCTCTGCATCCGCGCGCCCGGCCTTCATCTGCACGATGAGGTCTCGCTCGTTGCTGATCAGATTGTCGAAAAACCTCACCGACTCCGGGGTCTTCGCCTTCACTTGCAATGCGCTGTCCCGCTCCAGGCGCGCGGTCATGTCTTCGAGTTCCCGCGTAAAGCGGAGCCAGCGCGCCTGCCAGCCAAGCACCAGCACCTCACGGACGGTCCTGCCGTTGATCGCCGTACGCATCTGGTCTTCCCGCGCCTGGACGCCGGAAACGCCGGCATTCATGGCCTGAAGCTTTAGTTCCTGGAGCGCAGTTTCGAAGAGCGCATGTTCCTCGCCCGACCAAGCCGGCCGCAGGTCCTCAAGGAATTCCGCCAACAGCTCTGTGGATCCGCCCGACACGGTTCGCTCGAGGACCGCTTTCTGTGAACATCCCAATAGTCCGCCCAGGGAGAGGATCGCAGCACCAAGAAGAAGGCAGCGGAACGCGCGCATTCCGCCCACCAAAACGGGCCCTGCTCCGACTGGCAACACCGCGGGCGCTGCGCACGTCAGGCCTGCACCACCTGCACCAAACGGCTCCGCACCAAATCCGTGAGCAGTCGGTCGCGGTCCTCCACTGCCCGGAAAGGGAGCCAGCACCACACGCTGTCACTCTCATAAAAGAGCACTCCCCGTCGCGTCAGCGCGGCACGGTAATACCGCGCCATGTTTTCCTCCAGCCACACCCCCTCCCAAACGTAATACAGGGAACTATCTTCCAGCCGGTAATGGAAGGACCGACCCAACAATCCGCCGAGAAGCCGCTGGACCCGCCTGCGCTCTGGTGCGCTGGAACGACGGATGTGGTGTGCCACCACCACAACCAAAAGGAGGCCAAACGCCGCAAGGAGGGCTGCGCGGACCGCGGTTAAAGGAACACCCCACGCGGCGAGAGCGAGGAGAGGCAGACCGACAATTACCCCGGCCCACGCCCGGTGGTCTGTCACGCCGCACAAGCGGTCTCGGGCAACCCACCAGGCAGATCGGTCCGCGCGCGTGAAGACATAGCGGATCGCCATCGGGCAGCCCGGATCGCCCCGAGCGAGGTCGAGAGTGGGAGCTCTGGGGCGTCCAAAGATGCGGATCATGACGGCAACGGGTCAGAAATCGGTTTCAACGTCGTCCCATGCCGCACCCAGGTGACCGACCAGCCAGTTCAGTGCGCGGTGACGCTCCTCGATCACGCGCGCGTTGAGCCCTGCCGGCGCCTCCATCCCCGTAAGCTCGGCATCGGTCACCGCCCAATGATAGCGGTACATCAGATCGGCCTCGTCCAACAACTCCTCGCGCGAGCGAACGGGCGCCCCGGTTTCGTCCGGCATTTCGAACTGCTCCGTCATCACGGAGACCGCCGCAGGCACGTCGCACTGCCGAGTCGGGGGCTCCAACTCATCCACGTGGCCGAGTGCCCAAAGGAAGACCCAGAGCGCTTCGTAACCCCACGAGAAACGTGCTCGGTCGCGGCGGGATGACGCCGGTTCCGCCATAAATGCCGCCTCCTGCGGCGAAAACCAGCGGTGTGCGCCATGCCGGTCAACCAGCACCTGCACAAACGCTGGCGGCAGGCCTTCCGCCTTCATCGCCGCCGCGCAGGTGGCAACGGCACGCCGGGCAATCTCCACGGGAGTCCGTGGATTCACCACTGCGGCATCATACACAACGGGCAGATCCGCCATCGCAGGGACGCCCTCTAGGTGCAGTCTCGCGAGCGCACGCACCCGACGAGCCTGTGATTCCGTAGATTCCTCCACGTCCTCCCCGCTGTCCATGCTACGCCTCCCCGGCCGCAGCCGTACTCCTTCTGAACTGGAACGTCCTCACGCAGGGCACAGCCTTACGGCCGCACGCCTGCTGGCAACCCCAGAGTCCACCTAACCCGTGAATTGAGGTACGACCCGACAGCCGAATCAGGGTGGCCGTTAAGGCGAGGGGCGCGTCCGTTTCCTGAATCGCGCCAAGCTGCCGCAGGCGGCAGTGTACAAAAAGGAACGCCTTTCCCCGCTCCCGACGGGATCAAGCCACCACGCGGTCGTCCGGGAGATTATCCAGAAGGAGGCGCATGGAGGCGTGCGCCCGCAACGCTGTGACCACGTGGGGAAGCGGCTCCGCGTAAACCTCGGGCAGGTGATATTCGCCCGCATCCGTTGCGCAGTAAACCAAGCTGTCCGCGGGCGGCTGGTAGACCGCGGTTGCTCCCCGTGGGCCTCCGCGTGGATCCACCCGGCACCATCGTCCTGGGCCCAGCGCGACCGCTGCCAGCCCGTGCAGGCAATAGGCGCCCGCCACCCCGAGGGAGAGGCGCTGGTAGGCGAAGCCCGACGGGATACCTCTCGCTCGCAGCAGCGCCACCAGAAGATGGCTTTTCGCGTAACAAAGCCCGGCACCGACTGCCAGTAACTCGGAAGCGGAGCACGCCACCACCTCGATCGGGCATTCCGCGACATGGGCGACTTGATCTCTCACCCACGCAAAACAGCGCGCGCCGTATCCATCTGCGTCGCCTGCCGCGTCGAGCACGTCCGCCAGGGCTGCGACACGCGGGTGCCTGAAATCAACGATTTCCGAAGCGACCAGGTACGGGCCGGCATGGGGGAGGTCCGCCGTACAGGTCATCGGCGATAGCTCCGAAGGATCTTCTCAAGCACGGCCAGCGGTGCGGGAGTCTTGCCACCGAATCGGATGCAACTCTTGCCGACGCTCAATTTGCCCAGTTCCGCACGGTGCTTCTCTACCAACTCCGGATCCGCGTAGAACGAGAAATAATTCTTCTGCGCGTTCAGCGCCACCATCCGTCCCTCATAGTCGTAGGTGGGCATGCCGTATTTCATGCCGGCGGTCGCTTCCGGCAGGATTCGACGGACCAGGGCATCGAGTTCCTTCACCTGGGCCCGCTCGTCAGGTGCCAGTTCGTCAAGATAGTCTGCGATGGTCTTTGCTTTGGATTGCATGAGGTAAAGCAGTCGCGAGGTGGGCCCACGCCGCCAAGACCGGAATCGTCCCGGGCCTGCACTCTCAGTCTACATCAATCAGGCGGCCACCTTCGCGCTTTTCGAGACTCCGAAAAGCGAACATCGTTTCACTGTCCACGATGCCCTCAATCTTCAGGAGGTGGTCGGTGATGACAGACTCGATCTTGTCGATGCTGTCACACTTCACGATCGCCATGATATCGTAGCGACCTGAGATCGAATAAACCTCCGTCACGTCCGGCATATCGAGGATTGCCTCCGCCGTCCCGGTCACTTTGGCGTGGTCAACTTTGAGGAGGATGATCGCGGTGGGCATAGGGAAGACGGGTTGCGTCGGCACCGAGTTGAGGGCCACTCGCCCCGCCGAGGCAATCCGCAAAACCCCGGGGCGCCCGGTGCCCCGCCCTGCGCCGGCGTTGCTCCCGGCAACGCGTGCGAAGCCCGCCTGCGACGACTGCCGCAGCAGCCGAGGTCTCACTCGGCTCGCCAACCGTGCGACGCACATGAGGCGGACGCTGGCCTGTGGAGCGCTGGTGGCTCAGCCGCCACGTTTCCGGGCTGAACGCAGACCCGGCCTGCCGAGGTGCCGAAGGCGCGCCTGCATCGCCTTTGCCGGATCCCTTCTGGCGGCCGCCATGCAGCGTTTTGTGCGTTCATCTTCGGACCAGCCGCGACACAACGCAGACAGCGCCCAGGCGCGCACAATCACACGGCGATCCTCAAAACACTCGGAAAGGAAGTCTGCGACGCTGTCCCGCTCGGCGCGCGGGCAATCCACCGCCGCCAGAAGCTGGCATGCGACGAGCCGCCAGGTCCAATGCCGGGTCAGCCCAAGATTTTCCACCACGCGAATCAGATCCCGCTGCGGCAACGCCCCGTCCTCCGCCGCCCTCCTCAAGAGCCAAAGCGCACGCCAGGCCTGCTCCTCCTCCATCACCTCGGTCAACTTCACTGCCTGCTCCAGGAAACCCTGCCTGTGCCGATCGACTGAATACAATCGCTCCAGGTCGTTCACCTTGGTCTCCGATGACAAGAGGATATCTTCGAGCGCATTCATGGCGGAAAGGAGGGGTTCAGCGGCCAAAAGCCGCCCTCGTCCTGAATCCTGCTAAACATGCTCACGATGGAACTGCCGCAGCCACTCCGCCGCGCCGAGTTGCTTGAGGGCTGCTTGATTGGCGAGCAGGTCCTGTCCACAGGTCTTCCACGTCGCGGCGAATCGGCGAAAACGTGCGCAAGGGAAAGAAGGACATTCGTGGCAATGCGACAGGCCCTTGCGCTCAACACAGCAGACATAGATGCCTTTGCAGCGGCGCTGACGGCAGTGCACCTCCGCGCCTCCGCAGGGATTTTTCTTCCTCAGGAAAGCCGGACACCCGCCACAATAAACGGCGCACGGCGGAACGAATCCGGTGTAGGGAGAACGCATGACAACCACAGCCCGGGTGGCCGATGACCAGCGACCCGGTCTGCCTGCGCCAGATCCTCTACCACATGCCATGACGTGTCGATACAGCAGCGTCGGGCGTGACGACCTTTTTCCTCACCCCTGCTGGGAGCCGCAAAACGACAGCTGGTACGGGAAGCCGTGGCGCACGCTTGCAAAGGGTTTAGTGCCCTCGTCGCTTGAAGACATCGATCAGCTTCCGCGCGCCCGAACTGGAGAGTTTGCTGACGTCATACGTTGGCCCCAGCACGTCCTCAAAGCCTTCCAGGTACGTTGCTCCCTCTGCCGCCAGGTCGGAAAAGCCCATCGTCCACTCAGGGAAATCGCGCCGATCCACCTCACGTTCATAGAGGATGATCACGCCCCGGTGCCGGGGATCGCGGCAGATCTTTTCGAAGAGGGTTTTAACCTTGGTGCGTTCCCCTTCGAGGAACTGAAGCACATTGCCATCCCGATACACCAGGAGACCGGTCACGCCCCATGCTGCATTGTTTGACCGGCTGCTGAGGAGGATCTGGGCAATGTCGTCCGCGGTCAGCAGCGCGGGCGTGGAGCTAAGGTAAGCCAGTTGAATCACAACGTAGTCACATGCAAAACCAGAGGGGACTGCGTCAGCGCACCGATCTTCGAGCGCCCGCTCTCATGCCACCGCGCTCCTGCGGGTGATGCGTGTGCCCAGGCGGGTTGCGAGCCATGACATCGGGAGATAGGCGAGAATTAGATCCAGCGCGATGAACCAACCCGGAGCCGGAATCATCGTTGTGGCAGCGACACCGCCGGCGAGGAAGAGCAGCCCGACGACGTACGCAAAGGCCGCCCGCTTGTCACCGGCTAGCAGATAAGCGACCAGCGCTCCGACCAGCGTCCCGAGCGCATGCGCGAGAAAGGGAAACACATAATGCCTCGGTTCCAAGAGGTGGACGGAAGCGCGTATGCTGACCGCATCCGCCATGTTGACGCCGTCCGGTGCCGGGAAAACACGCGCTCCCAGCGTCACCAGGAACATGTTCACCCCGGCGCCGAGGATGAATCCGACAATGACCGCCGCGACATTTCGTAGATACTTCATAAGGGATAAACCACCGCGTTCGACGCTGCGCCCAAGTGCTGCTTTCGAACCGCGTCTTCGGATTCCAATTCGAGACCAAAACAAACGCTGGTCGGGTCTCCGACGTAGCGTCCAAACGGGGGAATTCTCTGAAAGCCTGCAGATTCATAGAACTGGATCGCAGGGCTCTGACGATATCCTGTCTCCAACCAAAGGCGCCTGTACCCAAACGCGCGGGCCTGATGGACGAGTTCCGCGAGCATCAGGCGTGCGACGCCGCGCTGCCGAAACCGCTTGCACACAAAGACGCGCCGCACCTCGGCTGTGCTTGCGTCGAGTGGATACAGGGCCGCGCATCCAGCAACCTCCATCCCCGTGGACGCGAGCAGGAACACCGCGCGCTCCGGCAGGAGATCATTGGACGGGATTGGCCGGCCCGGTGAATGAAGTTCCGGATACAGCGCATTGGCCTCCGCCACCGCTTCTTCAAGCAAAGCAAGGGCCTCCGGGCAGCGTGGTTGCACCCGGAGGATCTTAAAGAGCGCCGCCGAGTCCGATTTCACCGGGTGGCTCACGGGAGCAGTCGTCCGTCTGCGTCGAACCGCACCTCCGCCCCGCGCCGTACATGGGGGTGCATGAGGGAAAAGCCGTCCTGGGCGTTTTCAATAACACCGTCCACTGCTCGTGTCCCTTTCGTCACCTGCGCGACATAAGGAGACAAGGGTCCCGACAATGTCCCCTCCTCGGTAATCTCAAAAGCCACCGGTTTTTCTCCTTCCTCTAGCATCAATTGCTGCGCGGAGGACGCAATCTGACGGGCGTCGTTGAGCATCGCTTTCTCGAGGCTCGACTCGCGGACCTTCTGAAACGCCGGAATTGCCATCGCTGCGATCAGGCCACCCATGACGAGGCCGATCAGGATCGAGCCGTAGCCAAGCACCAGCCCAGTGATCGCAAGCCCGGAGCCCTCCAGGGCAGGATCGCGGCGGATACGGGAGAGCGCCAAGTGCCCGAAGACAACAGCCAACACCATCGGAAGGATAAAGAAAACGCCGCCGAGGGCACTGACAATGCCCAGAATCAGGGATGCGATGGCAATGCCAGGGGTCTTTTTAACCGCCGCATTGGGTAGTTCAGGAGGGAGGGAGCTAGTCATGAAAGCACGGGCTGAATTCAGGTCGTGGAGCCAGCGGCCGTTCTTGCCAGGGCGACCAGGTCCAGGGGACGGGTGTACATCGCCAGGTCACCCTCTGCCGAGCGCGGCCAGTCCATCTCCGGCCGGTCCCAATAGAGCTCCACCCCGTTGCAATCGGGATCGCGCAGATACAATGCCTCGCTAACACCGTGGTCCGCCGCGCCGTCAAGCGGAACGCCGGCCATCTGCAGGCGTCGCAAAGCGTCCGCCAGATCGGGACGCGTGGGATACAGGATCGCCACGTGATACAGGCCGGTGCTTCCCGCCGCGGGAGGTGCACCGCCCAGACTCTCCCACGTATTCAATCCGATATGATGGTGGTAACCGCCGGCAGAAATAAACGCCGCCTGTGAGCCAAAACGTTGGGTCAGGGAAAAGCCGAGGACGCCGCAATAGAACCCGAGTGCACGCTCGAGATCAGCCACTTTCAAATGCACGTGGCCGATGCGCGCACCGGATGGAATGGGTCGAAGGCTGGAAGACATCGTCATTGACACGCGGTGATCAGGTCGGCCCCCGCTTCGCACAGCAGCTCCCGTAGCACAGAACGGTGGCAGCGGTCTTCCCGCTCGCAATAGCACCCGAGGGAGAACGAGGTGGTGTGCGAGAGCGCCGCCAAGAGTTGCAGATCATGCCGTGGTCCTGGTGCTCGCATTTCCGAGCGATAGGCCCGACAAAAACGGCTCCATGCCTCTTCTGAGGCTGACGTGAGCCCCACCGCCACCAGATCGGACGACGGTGCGAGGTTCGGAAACCACACGTCGTACCAATTTTTTCGCGCAAAGTCGGCCTTGCGTACGCCCCGGGGCGGTCGCCTGACCGCCCCGATACGCAGCCCTTCGCCAGGTGTGCGGGCCGAGCCCAGTCGAATGATACGAACGCTCATAAGAGCCGTAACGCGTGTGCGCTGCCAGGCACGGGAAAGACAAACGTTCGCTCAATCCTTAAGGACCAGGCACAACCTTGCGCACGGTCAACTTCACCGAGACTGTCTTCAGCCTCATCGCACGTTGAGGTCCCGACATGGTTTGGTGTGAGCCGCCATCAAGCGTCGTCCAGACGCGGGTAACCTCTGCCGGGGTGACGCCGCGCGCATAAAACGTCTCCTCGCCGGAGGCCTCGATACCGACAATCGCGATCCGCATCATTCCCGCGTCGAACGCCTTCTTTTGCGCCTGTTTCAGGACGCGTTGGGACGCGCTTTTCCCAGGTGTGACCGTGTAATCCACCTCAAGGGCAGTGCCCAACGCCTCGCCCGTTTTCAGAGCTTGGACGATTTCGACATCCTTAAAGCCCGCGGCAGCCGCGACTACCGTCGCCCCTACCGCTAATACGACGCTCAAGATTACGCATTTTATTGGATTCATAATACTCCCAGTGCGCCCCGGCATCACACGCATGACACCCGTGCGTGCTCGGAGCAAGCTAGCATCCTAGTGTGGTGCAGCCTTTTTCTCCTCCGGCGATGAGCACAGGTGCTTACGGAGAAACGCGAGCGCAATTGCCTCCACGTTCACGGGCAGCGCCCGCCCCTCCCAGGATTGCCAGTCGAAAGAATGCCCGACCCCTTCGACCAGGACGAACTCGTGCTCCACCTGGTTGTTCTTCAAAGCAACGGCCAAGCTCTCTGCGGTCCGAGGGTGTGCCACCGCGTCGTCTGTACCGTGCAGGATCAGTACGGGCGGCGACGCTCGGCTCAGGAAAGACTCCACCGTCACGGGGCGCAGGCGCGGTTGCTCCCCGTTGGCTGTCGCACCAGGTTCATCGCGGACGCCAATGACCGTCGGCCCATACATCGTGAGCACGGCAGACACCGCATTCGATATGCGCGGATAAGGCGCGTTAGGTTCCAAGGCGGTGTCGGACGCGGTGTTGCCCACCATCAACGCAAGAAATCCCCCGGCGGATCCACCGCCCACCGCGATCCGTTGGGGATCCACCCCGTACACCGCTGCGTTTTTTCGGAGGTGACGCACCGCGTTCTTGCTGTCGAAAAGTGCCTGAGGCCACGCCCCCTCTCCCAGGTGATAATCAATGCTCGCCGCAATGAAACCGTTCGCCGCCAGCGTTGAACAGATCTGCCGCGCTCGGTCCTCCCGCTTCGAGCCTTCGACAAAGCCGCCGCCATGTATCCATACCAAGGCAGGGAGCGGCCGCCCGGGGGCACGAATCGCGGGAAGATACAGGTCCAGCGTTTCGGCACGGTCCGGACCGAGGAACGCCAAGTCTGTCCTGATCTCGACGCCTTCCGTGTTGCTGGCTTGGACTGCGACGCACGTAAACACCGTCCACAACAACACCAGTAGGCGCCGGGGAATCCGGTGAGGGAGGATAGCCGCCGCTATCCCCAGGAAGTCACTGCTCCACGCGGTAGCTGCCGTTGGTTTGGCCAATGACGCGAAGGTGCGCTTCATCCAAACCCAACGGCTCGAAACGCCCGGCCAGGATGTCAAACGTCGCACCGTCGATCCAGAGGCAGTCACCCGGCAACTGGGATGTCCTGTGTATGACCCGCTCTCGCGCCACAGGTAGGGGTGTGTCGAATACATAGAGTCGGTGGGTCGCGCCAATCTCCTGGATCCGCATGCGGGCATCCTCACGAGAGTGGCGGGTCCAGAATCCCATATCAAGGATCACATCCACCCCGGCGCTCAGGACGCGGCACGCCATGATCCAGATCACGTCCGACACCGCCATCGCGTGGTCTTCAAAGCGCTGGGCGGGCGGGTTGGCACCGTAGAGCCGGCGCATCCATTCATCATGCGAAAACCGCACCACCCTGCCCTGCTCCTCCATCTGAAGGGCAAAGGTGGTTTTTCCACATCCGGGAACTCCGCAGAGCAGGTGCGCGACAGGGCGGAAACTCATATCCATCAGGCAGGGGTAAGGGCAGGCTGGCGGCGGAAGCGCTGCCCGGCAAGCGAGGAGACCGCCTGCGGGACGCCCCCCCGCCCGGAAGCCCCCGCGTCCCCCAAGTCGCAGCGGACGCGGCGAGGTTCAGCCTCCCGCTGCAGCCGCGCTCCGGCCCGCAATGCGCCAGCCCGCAATCGTCCCGACTACGCCGGAAAGCAGGAAGAGAAAATCGAAGACGAGAGAATGCGGGCTCGCCGGAAGAACGGAATGGATCTCAAGCACGTGGTGGTTAATCGCGCCCTCCACCAGATTGAAGACACCCCATCCCGCCAAGAGGGAGCCCACGATCTGAGGGCGCGACGCCCTGCCCGGCGCACGTGCGAGCATCCATACCCCTCGACCGTGCCTATCCACATGGCCAAGTGAAACCAGCCGTCCTCACTCGCCTGCCGCTGGAGCATCTCAATGGAGTCGGGCCGACAGGTCTCCGTACGACAGATCAGATGATGCCAGCCAAGAATCTGATGCAGCACGATCCCGTCAAAGAAACCTCCGAGGGAAATGCCCAGGACCACCAACGCACCGTTTAGCCGGGTTGTACGCATGGGGCGCTCGACCGGCTGAACCTTCTGCGGTGCCAGAAGACGCCCCCTATCCTGGCCGCCGGCGCACGCCCGAGTCCGCGCCTGCGACCAGCCCGGTCCAACGCGTCACAGTGGCGGTGGCGAAAGGTTTTAGCCCGCCAGCGTGGTGCGGTTTACGGCGCAGAAACCGCAGCCCGGTGACTCCAAAGCATGACCGAACCTATAATCGCTAGACGTCGAAATATGGATACCTTTTCCGCATGGAAATCCTGGCTATCTCAGGCCTCGTTGCCGCCGTCCTTGTCAGTAGTGCTGTGATTGCCGCCGTCCGCGCCCAGCGAGTTGCGCAGATGGCTCGATGTCGGGTTTCGCGCCGCTAAAGCTTGTTCGGGTTCTCTCCGGGCCTGCCCGACCGCCCGCTGGCACTTGAGGTGACACGCCACCGCAGTCTCAACGGCGAACGGTGTCCTGCCCGTCCGGTGTACCTAACCCTGAAATTGAGCCATGCTTTCACGCGCTCCCACCGCCTTGCGGGTACGAAGGGAGCCGCGGATCGAGACCAACCCAGGGCAATTTGTCTTCAACCCAAATGGCTTTCCGCGGTGGATACGGCCGGGGGTCATCAAACGTCGCCACTGCCACATCCACCGTCGAGGCTGCGAACGATTCCTCGAAAAGGAGGTGCGTGCCGCAGCAGGACGCAAAGCCACGAATCCTCCCGGCAAACGGGACCTTCCTGATCTCGCCGCGCGTGACCTGAAAACAACCTCGCTTGACAGAGCCCCATGTCACATACGGCGCACCCGAGCTGCGGCGGCAATCGACGCAATGGCAGTCTCCCAAGGAGAAAGGCGTCTCTTGGAGCGCGAACCGAAGCCCACCGCAAAGGCAGCCACCCAGGATCATGACGTGACCGATACCGTCCCACCTCGTGGGTCGGGTGGTTTCGCCCACTCCACCTTGCACGCACTGATCTGCGGCGATTCGGCGACAAGGGGCGCGATCTCGGCGAGATACGCATCGTACCAAGGGCCGGCCATAAACCGCTCGGGAGCCGTCGCGTCGGAATAGACCTGGAAAGCACAGATCACGTCGGCGTCGTTGTGATCAAAACAGTAAAAATAGGACAGGTGCTCAGGATTGTCGGCGACCCGCGGCCGCACGTGCTTCTCCCAGACCGAGCGGACCCGCTCCCGCATCCCCGGCTTAGACCTGTGCCTGACGAGAATAGCCGTGTTCATGGCCTCCAACCTGCGCGCCCTGTTGGATTGTCAACCTTCGTTCTGCGAGAGCCACGTGTAGCCCGCGTCAGGCCGTTTCCACGTTGAACACCGTCATGCCGCGGGCGATGTAATTGGAAAGCGCCGACGGGTGGTCTGCCGTGCAGGTGTGGACCCAGATCCGTGCAGCACCTCCATTCCACGCTTCCTCCAGCGCGGTCGTGAGAAGTGCGCCCCCTAGGCCTCTGCCAATAAACGCAGGGGTGAGGCCAAAATACTCGATTTCTACGGAGGCTGACCCGCGGAGTTCAAAATACCCTGCGGGCGAACCGGCCACGTACCCGACAAAGGTACGGACGTCGGGCGCTTCCACCTTGGCCCTCCACTGGTCGTCCGTCCATTTCAGCCGGTCAGTCCAAGACCAGTTCCGTCCCACCAAGACGTAAAGAAAGCGGTTGTATTCCCACTGCTTTACCTTCGCTTCGAGCACACGGAACTCCGGCCGATCCGTCCGTTTAGGACGCAGCTGGTCGCGCGCTGTCATTTCAAGGTAGGTGGTGACAATTCCGGGCATGGCGTCGTGCGTTATGTTCGGCCACCGGCTATGGCCGCGGCCCCAAGGCACGTCAACGGCCGCGGCATTCGATTGGCAACGGTCAACCGGCCGCGGGCATTTGTGAACCGGCGGATGACGCCCGTCGTCGCAGGCGTTGTGCCGTGGGCAATACGCCTCCGGGAGAACTCCGCTGACGCCAGCGCTCGCGGAGTGTCTTCCGCACCTTCAGCACCGCCAGAAAGCCGATGGGATTCTCCGCCGGGAACGCATCCAACAGCTCACATTCCTCGACTCGGCCAGGCCACACGCGACGCGCATTGCAGAGGGCGAGAAGGGCCCGGAAGCTCTCCGGCTCGAAGGTGTGAAAATGGATATTGATCTCCAGCTTCGCCGCAATCGAAGCGTGATAGCGGTCTGCCAGTTCTCTGCGTTCAGAGGCGTGCCGGTCAGTGGGTGACGCAGGAGAGAACAGTCTCCAGTCCATGCAAAAGCAAAACTCGTCGACGTGGGTACCGTCCACCTGCGTGACCCCGTTGCAGTAATCCTCCCAGATATGCTCTGGGTCGGTCAGTGCCCGCGTGCGATCGAACGTCCGGAGGCGATGCGGGACGCAGCAGTAAATAATCCCGCAATGGAAAAGCACCCGGTACCATTCGCGGAGTGCGGCCACCGGGTTGGCCACATGTTCAATCACGTGCGATGACGCCACATAACCGAGTGACGAATCCTCGAAAGGCAGCGCGCAGGCGTCGCCATAATAATCGGCCAACGTGGGTTGTCCGGCGTACTCGGAAAAACGGTCGATGTAGATAGGCTGGATGCCCGGGATGGGCGACTGAAACGCGCCAATTTCAGTTCCCAGCCCGCGGAGATAGCGTGGAGCAACATCCGAGTGTGTCAGAGCCATCCCCATTCATGACAGTGCGAAACCCCAAACCCGCTACGCCCAAGGGCATTCCGCCCTGCGCATCCCGACAATGCGTACCCTGGCACCGTATCCACGGCACAGCCGCGCCCGTGATCCCCGTCGCGTATTCAGGTGCTGAGGGTGTAGATGAATTCCGCAACCGGCGATCCGTCGTGGGAGACGTAGGCGTCTTCCCCGGTGCACAAGAAACCGGTTCTCTCGAGCACGCGGATCGAGCCCGCATTGTGCCGGGCCACCCGCGCGCGCAGCGGCCGCGTGGGCTCCGCGTGGAGAAACGCAGTGACGGCGCGGGTCGCGATGCCACGCCCCCAAAATTCCCGGCCGATCCAGTAACAGAGGAGTCGCTCCTTCGTCTCGGCGTTCGTCCACGCACCGACGTTACCCACCACCACGTTTCCCAACAGGATGGTGCGATTGCTCACGGCGGGGTCGCGCAGGATGCTCTCCCAATGTGAAAAAAACCGCTCTCGTTCTCGTGGAGGGAATGCCGCCATCCGACAGGCCTCCGGATCCTGTTGATGGATGAAGAAGACGGGCAGGTCTCCCGCTTCGACGAATCGAAGCGACACGTCATCGATCATACGTGCCGGAACCGCGAGCGAACGCCTTCGCACATGCATCTGGATGAGAGGTCATTCTAAGCCCTTCGTGCGCTCTCCGGTGGAGGCGCCCGGATGCCTCTCCCGAAGAATGGCGAGCGTGAAGCCATCCCCCTCCCCTTCAAAATACCGGTCCAGAACACGATGGAAGACCGAGCCTTCGTCCGAAACGTCAGCAAAGAGGGTCATGGACGATCGCAATTTCAGGCAATCCGGATAGCCCAGGATCTCGCCTGCCGTGCGACCGGGCACCGCAAGCAGAGCCTCGGCGCAGTGACGCAGCCGGAGCCCGAGCACGGGATGCGCGAGGTAAGCCTGCGCTTCCGCCCGCGACCGGATTGCAAAGCGCTCCGCCATGGCGCTCGTCCCAAGCCCAATGAGCTGGGGAAAAATGAACCACATCCAATGCGTCCGCTTTTCGCCGGCCTGGAGTTCAGCCAGGGCGCTGCCAATAACGCCTGACTGCGCCTGCTCGAATCGCAGGAGGTGATGGGGATCAACGTTTGCCTCAGCCATCGCAGCATGCTCATTCCCGCAGGACCTTTTCCATGGGGCGCCCCTTCGCGAGTTCATCAACCAGCTTGTCCATGTAACGGATCTCGCGCATCAACGTTTCCTGGATCTCTTCCACCCGCACGCCGCAAATCGTGCCCGTGATCCGCTTTCGCGCCGGGTTCAACGCGGGTGCTTGATCGAAAAAGGTCTGTATGTCCACGCCTGCATCAATCTGCGCCTGGAGTCCGCGCGCAGTGTAACCGGTGAGCCAACGGATGACCGCATCGACCTCTTCTTTGGTGCGCCCCTTGCGCTCCACCTTCGCAATATAGAGGGGATAAACGCGTGCAAAGGGCATCCGATAGGCACGGTGCTGGGTGGTCATAGGAAGCGAACGTAAACGTGGGTGTGAAGGGTCCGCGATGGGAGGGCGCGGGCGAGACTTGGGTTGGAAATGCGCGCCGGTTGGCAAGATCGGGACCCGGTGATTTGGTTCCCGGCCTCGACGCTGCTCGGGCAATGAATGACGAAACGGTTCGCGTGCACCGCCCAGGGCCGGCGCCGGGAACGCACTTGCTCGCTATACCGTGCGCGTGGTGAAATCACGGCCGCATGATCAAAACGACCTGCCCTGCCTGCTCCTTGGACGATGTGCTCAGCCACCCGCAGCATTGGGAATGCACCACCTGTGGTAACGAATGGCCCAAGGACCTTCCTCCCCAAGCGCCAAGGATCGTGAAGGACGCGTATGGCACCGTACTCGCCGACGGAGACACCGTCGTATTGATCAAAGACCTGAAGCTGCGGGGCTCCTCCGGCGCCCTCAAGCAAGGCGCGAGAGCCAAAAACATCCGGTTGGTCGACGGGGATCACGAGATCGATTGCAAGATCGACGGCGTCGCCCTCGCGCTCAAAGCCTGCTTCGTCAAGAAGGGATGAACCTGCAGCGGCGTTTTACGCCCACAAGAACAACTGCCGCGAAGTGCTGCTTCTTAGTCGCTGGGCGGGGGATCGTCTAGGATGCGCGGCAGGGAGAATTGGCGATCGCCCACGTGCTACTGACCAATCAGGGCGACCGCCGCGACAAAGGCCCCCAGCAAAGCGTAGTGCAGCGGAACCGTGGGGTATTCGAATTCCACTTTCATCTCGCGAATGAATCCGCCCGCCGGCGCGCGCATCGAAGTACAGATCTGCGGACCACGGTAGTCGAATTCACCGCGCAGCGCCTTTTCTACGTCCGACACCCGGGCGATGGCGCGCGCTGCGTAGCAGCGATGGATCAACTCCATGATCATGAAAAGAACGATGGCGATGGCACAGCCTCCGGCGTAACCCACCGGACTGAGGTACGGCTTCTCCAGAAACAGCGAGGTCGTCATCGCTCCGATGATGACATAAAGGTATCCGCGCACCTTGAACGCATGCTCTTCGTGTCGGCTGACAATCGCCTGAAGCTCCTTGAGTTCCTCCAGGGCAACGGACGTCCAATGGAGCGGTGATTCTGGCATCGGCTTACCTTGCGTGTGATGATGCGCCTATGAAAGGAGGATCAGCAGGCCTTTCGCGTACTTTACAATCTGACGCTCGGATGGGTGATCACTGAGGTTCGAGAGCATGTCCGCGATCTTCACCCTCTTGGCGACAGCGTTCTGCTTCACCGCGGCGAGATATGCGTCGTAGTCCACCCCTTCTGCTTTCGTCAGGAGGCGAACGCACGCGATGACCTCATCGGGGATGCCGCGCTCGCGCATCTCCTCCGCGGTGACCGCCGTATCCTCGAACACGTCGTGCAACCACGCCACTGCCGCACACATCGGATCGCCCGAGACGCGGGACGCCACCGCCTCCGGATGCCGGACGTACGGAGTGACACCGTCGCGGCGGAACTGACCATGGTGCGCACGTGCGGCAAGGCGCGCTGCCCGCGTGACAAGATCGTTCGCATCCATGGTAGTGCCACTGTTGCTGCGACACGGTCCTGATCCAAGACGAATATTCCGGGCTCGATGCCCGATGTGACGGAACCCGTGCAGACCGGTGCCACCGGCATGTTTACTCGGCCACCTCGACCTCGGTCAGCACAATGGGTACAGGGATCCGAAGGCTTTGATGGACTTCTGCCACCCGATCCGTGAGCGCCGCCAGGTCGCGAAGCAACGACGGGTCTGGCCCCTTGAGCTTCACGGTGTAGGTCACGGACGAAGCCGCCGCGCCTGCGTTTAGAAACTCGCCGGAGACGCACACCTCCACGGCATCAACGACAACCCCGCGCGTCCGCGCTTCTCGATAGATATCGTTGCAGTAGCAGGCAGCAGCCGCGAGGAACAAAAGTTCGCCCCCATTCACGCCCAGACCGTTGCCCTCCGGCTTAGCCGCGATCGAGAGCCGCTGTTCAACATCGCCCGTCTTGACGAGGACATCCGACTCTCCGTCTGCGATCTTTAGGTAGGCAGTGATTCGCATATGGATCGAAAGCTTACGTTTCTGTTCAACCGTGACCAATCAGTGAACTTCCCTTTCACGTCATCCCTTCGGCTTAACGTCGACGTTGTGATAGGCGACCAACTCCCATCCGGCTGGGTTCCGGACGAAAACTTGCAGAAGCATGGTTCGGAGAACACCGTCTGACGAGGCCGGCACTCCAGGAGGAAACGCCGTCAGACCACTGACCTCGTGGCGTACGTCAACGAGCGCGACGTTCGGCGAAGGGAAATGAATACGCTCGATATTGGATCGCATCCTGCTGCCTCGGAAGAAACCGGCGAAAATCTCGACATGGCGGGCAATGAAAGCGTCGCGACCTACAAAGTGCGTTCCGCGAATATTCGTGAACGTGCCATCAACCGCGAAATGCCTAGAATACCCCTCCGCGTCTCCCTGGTTCCAAGCGACTTCCTGGTCGCGCACAATGCCTCTGATATACTCCTCCGGCTCCGCGGCCTGGCAAAAGGCAGCCGTGACACTCGCCAACCAAATGAGGCAAAACAGGCGGAGGGAGACAATCATAGGTATCGATGAGGTAAATACGGACGTTAACGAGTCAAAGGTATGAGGTGGGCGAGCGGATCGGCTTTACTGCGTGGCTGCAGTTACACTACGTAACAACAACGACGATGTTCGCAAAAAAAGCACGCATGGAGACGCGAACCTAGGCAAGATCACCGGATAGCGGTGGGGAGGCGCCCGAGGCGTGACACTTTCAATGAGTGGAGGTGTTGGAAACCGCGGCACTGAGAAGTCCCAGAAGGAAAGCCTCTGAAACCGTTTTCGGCTCTACCATCTGTGCGTCGGCATCCAAGTAGTGCAGGGCGCCAATAAAGAGGAGGCTACATCCTGGTGCTTCGATGCGTCCTGGAGAATCCTTTGTTTGGAGGCCGGGTCCGGTACAGAGCGCCAGATAGTGGCCTTCGGAATCGCGGAGCAGAAATCCCCGAGTACCGCCATCAAGGTACGCCTCATTCCACACCAGAACTGGTCCGGTCTGAGCCCCACGTGCTTCAACTCCGTCGGAAGGGACATTCCCCGCTTCCATTTGTGCTGCCCCGCCCGGCGCCGGAGAAACGCCGATTTTGCAGCAGATGAGTCCTCCGCCCGCCCTACACCGGGGTCAGGTAGGTCCACCGTTGAGGCCCGAAAGAGGGCTGGCGCGACCGGCACCAAAAAGTGCTCCACGCTCCCATCCATGCCATGCGCGCGGCGAACGGCGACTAGACCGGTTTGCCGCAGAGCCACAACATACAGAGGCTGATCGGAGCGAAGTCCGACCGACCAACGTGTGTAGCACTCGGTCTGCGGTTCATCACCCACCCAATGTGGCCAATCCGTCAGTTTGGGATAGGAGTCTAGGGCAGCCCAGGTGCGGGACGCGTCCATCTGTTCAATCACACTCCGCATGCGTTCCGACGGGTTGAACTGAACCAGATTGGGTGTGCCTGCCTGAAACGCATCAGCGGGGTAAAGCACAGGTCCAGCAGGCAATGCACTCGCGCACGCAGTCAGAAGCCTGCGCCCTACGGGCGTCAAAAGGAGGAAAACCGTCTTCACCGTTTTGCTGTGCCGTTTCAGGTCACCTCCCAAGTAACGTCAGGGGTAGTGAATCACCAACTTTCCTGAATCCTTCCGAAAGAATACGTGCACGGTGGTCGCGGTATCCGTTTGCGGATCTACAACGTCAATCGCGAGGGGTTGCCCCTCCCTCTCTTCGATCTGCTTCACGACATCGACCAACGTGCGTCCATCGATCTTCGAGCCGTCAATTCCTGTCACGCGCATCCCCTCGGCGAGTCCTTGGTCTCTCCACGCCTTGGATGCCTTCGTCACGGTAAGGTGTTTCAACGCTTTACCAGGAATATTGTATCGGAAACGTGCCCGAAACTTAACTTCCGAGAAACTCGATTCGATAATCACCGGCGCCATCTCCACGGGCGCGTCCTCCTTCGTCCCACCTGTTTGTTCCCCTGCCGATGCACTCCCGATGAAAACGGCAAGGAATAGCATTACCCATGAACCCGTGTGTGCCATGCATCTGCGACTCCGTCACCGATCTCGAGTTCCACCGACGCTGCCGCCCCCTCATTCCCTAGCCGGTCTGCTGCCTGTTAACTCACGCAGTCCTGGCTCGGCCGCCAAACTCCACGTTATGACTTGTAGCCAACGTAGTGACGAAACAGTCCAGCGTGGCGACGCAGGAAAGAATAAAGGTCAGCCCCGTCGCGGCCCCTGAAATGAGTCACCGCTACGGCCCGCGCTTCGGCAGATGAATGACGTTCCCAGCCATCATATCCGACTTCGGCTGAAGCCCCGCTATTCACGGCACGCCGTCACCTTCTGCAGCGAGTAGGTGGCGAAACCGCCACTCCGCCCGCCCTAGCCAGAGTACGTATCCACCCTCCAGGACAAGATGCCCCACTCCGAGAACTGAAATCTGACCGAAGCACAGCACCGCCGCGGCCATGCACAAGACGCACCATGTCATGTTCGCCAAGGCAAGTGCCTGAACAGCCCGAACCGGGCGCCTCGTGCGTCGGGCAAGCGAGAGCGAAAAGCTGCCATACACCAAATTAGCTCCAGCGACGCCGTAATAGAGCACTGCGGGCATCCGATACAGCGGAAGCAACCAGCCAGACAGGATGAGCATCGCACTGCCAACCAACAGAGCGCCACCACAGTCGAGCCAAAGCAGATTCCGCATTATATTTTGGATGCCTGATGCAGAGCCTGCGTCGGCGGCATGCGCGCCAGCTGTGGCTATTGGTTCCATCGACTTTTTCGGCGCACCTGCGCCCGGCGTTATCCGATGCATAATGCTCCCGGAATACTGCGATCCAGCGTCACCAACTTCATCGAGTTCTTTTTGGCGAGTTCGAGCATGTGCCCATCAATTACCGCAACTGGTGTCTTCATGAAGGTTGGCAGATGGCTCGCTCCGAGATCGCCTGGCACCAGCTCAAATCGTACTTTCGACGAGGCTTTGAGCGCGTCTAGGGCAGCCCGTGCGGATGAGATATCAGGTTGAAACCTGAGCTGTGTTGCAACGCTGACGAAGCCAAGCCCTGTGATGGCGCAGGTAAGCAAGCCAGTAGAGGATCCCACGATGCAAAAAGAGCACTAGTACAGGTTCTGCCACGGCAGCGACGGCTGTTTCGAAAGACATTTTTCCGGGAATTCATGCCGCCAAGGTGAAGCAGGTGGTTACGCGGTTTGTTGCCGGGGAAGGAGCGAATCCGGCCGAGGGGATAAGCGGGGGGTCTTTGTTGGCTCGCAACGCGCGTCTGGTCAAGGAGAGCTGGCGGAGCCACTGCGTGTAGGAAGCGAGCCCGACCGGCTCGTCATGCACCTCTTAAAGTATCAAGCCGGTTATTACGTCATCAAATGGGCCCGCCAGAAGATGACCGGCGCTGGACCCGCTCACCGCAAACAGATCCTCGTCGCCGTCGCCAGACGCTTCGTCGTCGAGTGGTGGAAAGTAACAACGGGGCAAACCTCCCTCGAAGCCCTCGGCGTCACCTGCGCCAAAACCTGACAACCTCCCCCTCTCCTTCTTTCCTTTGCGTGCGCCCCGGCCAGTCGACCCGCGCCTGCGGCTCGTGCTTCCCACGTTGACTCAGAATGGGCGCTCAGCCGGGGACGCACTTTGGCGGCAAACTCCTGGGACTCTCCCTAACTTCGAAATGTCCCCTGACCTGCCCCCCGTGACTGGAGCGTTTTTAGTGAGAGTCTGAGCGGGTTTGTGGAGGTTGTTGATTTGGTTCTAGCGTAGCAAGGAAGGGATGGATGGAGCCAGAGGAGCCCCCTAGGGGGCTCGC
>JAEYWP010000014.1 GCA_023428905.1 Verrucomicrobiota bacterium | reverse complement strand
GGGGGGGGGTAACGATGGGCGTGACGCGGGCGTGGAATTGAAACGAAACGCCCGCGTCGCAGGCGCGGGGGCTTGCGTTGCACGGCGCGGGGTGAGGGTACCCGCCTACAACAAATCTCCGGCGAAGACGGATCGTCGGCGACGTGGAACCATCCCCACCACCGGGTCGCCAGCGACGTGGGGTCGCCAGCGACAGGGGATCATCTGCGACAGTGGACGTACTTCGCAGCGTCTCCGATGTAGCCGGCTTGCCCCTACGCCGCGTGCGTCGCCTCAGTCGACCTTGAGCCCGAAATACCCAGCGGCGTTGCGGTAGCAGATATCCTCCACCATACCGCCGACCAGGGCGCGGTCCGCGGGGATCAGGCCGGCCTGGATGTCGGCTCCGAGCATCGAGCAGAGGAGGCGGCGGAAGTACTCGTGGCGGACATAACTGAGGAAGCTGCGCGAGTCCGTGAGCATGCCGACAAAACGACTGAGGAGACCCAACTGGGAGAGCGCGTTCAACTGCCACTCCATGCCCTCCTTTTGGTCGAGGAACCACCAGCCGGAGCCGAACTGGAGTTTCCCCGGGATGCGGCCGTCCTGGAAGTTGCCGATCATGGTGGCGAAGATGTAGTTGTCCGCCGGATTCAGATTGTAGAGCACGACCTTGGGTAGCTTGTCCTCCTGGTCGAGCCGGTCGAGGTAACGCGCCAGCCCCCGCGCCTGCGGGAAATCGCCGATCGAGTCGACCCCGGCATCGGCGCCGAGGCGCTTGAGGAGCCGGCTGTTGTTGTTGCGCAGGGCGCCGAGGTGGAGCTGTTTGGTCCAGCCTTTCTCCGCGTCGAGCTGGCCAAGGAAAAGCATGACGTACCAGGTGAACTTGGCGACCTGGTCCGGCGTCGCCGCCGCGCCACTACGGGCTGCGTTGAAGATGGCGGCGGCCTCGCGCTCGGTGCAGTCCACGTCCGGAATGGCCTCCAGTCCGTGGTCGGAAAGCCGTCCGCCCACGGAGTGAAAGAAATCATGCCGGCGCCGGATGCCCTCGCAGAACGAGGCGAGATCACGCACCTCCACCCCGGAGCGGGCGGAGAGCTGGTCGCACCAGGCGTTAAACACCGCGGGGGCGTGCACCGCCATGGCCTTGTCCGGTCGGAAGGTCGGATACACCCGCGTGCCCAAACCGCTGCGCGCGATCGCCTGATGGTGGGCGAGGTCGTCCACCGGATCGTCGGTGGTGCAGACCACCTTGACGCGGCTGGACGTGAGGATCCCGTGGACGGACCGCTCGGGCGTGCGGAGGCGCTCGTTGGCCTGCTCCCAGATCCTCGGCGCACTGGCCTCGTTGATGATCTCGTTGATCCCGAAATACCGCCGGAGCTCGAGGTGGGACCAGTGGTACAGCGGGTTGCGCAGGGTTTGCGGAACCGTGCGCGCATAGGCGAGGAACTTGTCGTAGTCCGAGGTATTGGCGCCAGTGATCAGGTCCTCAGAGACGCCGTTCGAGCGCATCGCGCGCCACTTGTAATGATCACCGGCGAGCCAGACCTGGTAAAGATTTTCAAACTGGCGGTTGCCGGCGATTTGGTCCGGCGGCAGGTGACAGTGGTAATCAAAGATCGGCTGCGGCGCCGCGTGCTCGAAATACAGCAACCGAGCCCACTCGGTGTTGAGGAGAAAATCGTCCGGGAGGAAGGGCGTGGGAGTCATGGTGAGACAGCCGCAGGCCTGCGCCACATCGGAGGACGCGGCGGGGTTCAAACCAGCGACCCCCCACCGTTAACTCGGACATGTGTCCGCAGCAAGCGTGCGATGGCTCAATGTATCGGATCCGGGCGCGAGGAGCGGAAGGCCCGTCGACACCGACGCCACGGGCGCCCCTCGACCTCCGCAGCCGATGCAATCGCTGTCCGCCTGGGCGTGGCCGACAATCGCGATCAGACGCTCAAGGCGCATGGCTAGCCCGCGCCCACCTCCTGGAAAAAAAAACGCCGTGACGGCAAGGTCACGGCGTTCGTGAAACAGAGCGAGAAGCGCGCCTCAGCGGCCGGTGATGGGGCCGTTCTGGGCGGCGTAGCGGGCGCGCAGGCGCAGGCCATTCAACCGGATGAAGCCGGTGGCGTCGTTCTGGTTGTAGCTGCTCTTCACGCCTTCCATCGACGCGATGTGCGGGTCGTACATCGAATACTTGGAGCGGCGGCCGCAGGTGATGACGTTGCCCTTGTAGAGCTTCAGGCGGACGGTCCCGGTGACGTATTTCTGCGACTCGTCGACCAGGGCCTGCAGCGCCTCGCGTTCGGGGGCGAACCAGAAGCCGTAATACACCAGCTCGGCGTACTTCGGGATCAGGGAGTCGCGCAGGTGCATGACCTCGCGGTCCATCGTCAGGGTTTCGATCTGGCGGTGGGCATGCATCAGGATGGTGCCACCCGGGGTCTCATAGACGCCGCGGCTCTTCATCCCGACAAAGCGATTCTCCACCAGGTCGACGCGGCCGACGCCGTGTTTTCCACCCAGCTTGTTGAGGGCCTTCATCACGCCGGCGGGGGAAAGCTTCTTCCCGTTCACCGCCACGCAGTCGCCCTTCACAAAATCCAGCTCCACGTATTCCGCCTTGTTCGGGGCGTCCTCCGGCGAGACGGAGAGCTTGAACATGCCCTTGTTCTCCGGAGTGGTGGGGTCGAACCACGGGTCCTCGAGGATGCCGGCCTCGTAGGAGATGTGGAGGAGGTTGCGATCCATCGAATACGGCTTCTTCAGCGAGGCCTCGACCGGGATCTTGTGCTGCTGGCAGTAGGCGATCATTTCCGCGCGGCCGGGGAAGAGCTCGCGGAAGGAGTCGATCTTCCAGGGGGCGATGACCTCGAGCTGGGGAGCCATCGCGGCGTAGGTCAGCTCGAAACGGCACTGGTCGTTGCCCTTGCCGGTCGCGCCGTGCGCCACCGTATCCGCTTTCTCCTTACGAGCGATGTCCAGCTGCGCTTTCGCGATCAGCGGGCGGGCGATGGAGGTGCCGAGGTAATACTGGCCCTCGTAGACGGCGTTGGCGCGGACCATCGGGTAGATGAAGTCACGGGCGAACTCCTCCACCAGGTCGAGGGTGTAGTGCTTCGAGGCGCCGGTCTTCCGCGCCTTCTGGGGAAGGCCCTTCAGTTCCTCCTCCTGGCCGATGTCGGCCGCGAAGGTGATGATCTCAGCGTCGTAGGTCTCCTTGAGCCATTTGACGATGACGGAGGTGTCGAGGCCGCCCGAGTATGCGAGGACGATTTTCATAGCAGGAAAAGCTGTTTGTGGGGGGTTGGCCCCCCGGGCGCAAAACGAAAAGACCCCATTTTCGGACCGTTCGGATTAACAGCAAATTGACCCTTGGCGGTTTGAACGGACCGGGACCAGCCGGCAGGATCACGCCCGTCAGTTATTTATTATTCATTATGTCATCATTATTCCACCACCATGTCCCTCACCCTCAACCCGGCGGAGGTGCTTCGCCCTAGACGGGGGTTCACGCTGGTTGAGATCATGATCGTCGTGACGATCATCGGTCTGCTGGCCGCGCTCGGGCTTCCCGCCTGGGCCAGGCTCAACCGGCACTCCCGCGTCAGCACGTTTGTCAACGACCTGAGGGTCGGAGCGATGGCCGCCCAAAACTGCACACTCAACGAGGGTGTGTGGCCGCCGGATACCGGACCGGGGGCGCTACCCAGCGAACTCGCCGGCTACATCGATCCAACTTTCTGGGGAAAACCCACCTCCCTTGGCGGTGCCTGGGATTGGGATTTCAAACAATGGGGCGGCCTTACCGGGCTGTCAGTTTATCAACCCACCGTGGATGAAGCGACCATGCTCGCGGTCGACCGAACGATCGATGACGGAGACCTGGCCAGCGGCCAATTCCGGCAGCGGTCCAACGGATACATCTACATCCTCGAGATCCACGAAAACCCCTAACCCGAAAGCCGCGCCTTACCCGCGCGGCTTTTTTTTCAGGTGCGCTGCGGCTGCGCGAGTTTCGCCATGATCGCCTTCTGGACGTGCAGGCGGTTCTCGGCCTGGTCGAAGACGATCGAACGCGGGTCATCCAGGACCTCCTGGGTCACTTCCTTGCCCGGGTAGGCCGGGAGGCAGTGCATAAAGAGAGCATCCTTCTTTGCGGCGTTGAACAGCTTCCGGGTCACGGCAAACGGCGACATGGTCTTGATCCGTTCCGCCGCCTCCTCCTCCTTGCCCATGCTCACCCAGACGTCGGTGTAAACGACATCGGCATCCCGCACCGCCTCGTAGGGGTCGGTGGTGAACTGATAACCGCCCGCATAACCCTCGCGGGCCAGCAGGGCATTAAACTCGGAGGACGGTTCAAACCCCTCGGGGCCCGAGAGGGCGATCTTCATGCCGAAGAGATTGGCGCCCAGGATCCACGAATTCGCCATGTTGCAGGCGGTGTCGCCGAGGAAGGCGATCTTGCGGCCCTTCAGGGAGCCGAGCAGGTCGCCGCCCTTGCCCCAGCGCTCCGCGAGGCTGAAGGCATCGGCATAGATCTGGCAGGGATGGAGGAAATCGGTCAGGGCATTCACCACCGGTATGGTGCCGGCGCGGGCGAGCCGCTCCACCTCGGAGTGGTCGAAGGTGCGCACGATCAGGCCGTGCACGAAGCGCGAAAGGACGCGGGCGGTGTCCTCGATCGATTCCCCGCGCCCGAGCTGGATGTCGTTGCGGTTGAGGAAAAGCGGATTGCCGCCGAGCTCGTGCACCCCGACCTCGAAGGAAACGCGGGTACGGGTGCTGGACTTGGAGAAAATCAGGGCCCACGTCTGATGCTGCAGGACCGGCGTCGTGCGACGGCCGCGCTGCTGCTTCAGCTCCTGGGTCAGCGCAAACACTTCAGCCACCTCCTGCGGCTTGAAGTCGGTCTCTTTCAGAAAGTGCTTCATGGGGAAAACCGGTTGATTTACGCCAGCGGAAGCCGGCGCACCAGAGAAAAATATGCGGCCCGGCGGCAGGTCAAATCAGGCCCGCGCGGCGAAGACGGAACGCAGGATTGAAACGGACTGGGCGAGCTCGTCCGGGGTGGCGGTGAGGGGCGGGAGCAGCCGGATGACGTTCCCGCCCGCCACCGGCGCCAGCATGCCGGCCTCGCGGAGGTCGGCCACGTACGGCGTGGGGTCGGTCGCCAGCTGCAGGCCAACGAGGTAGCCGACGCCGCGCACGGCGGTCAGCTGTGCGGGGAAGTCGCGGGCGAGCTGGTGAAGGTCGTTGTGCCAGGCGACGCTGTTGGCCGCGACCTTGGCGAGGAGCTGTTCGCGCTCGATCACATCCAGCACCGCGAGCGCGGCGGCGCAGGCCAGCGGAGTGCCGCCGAAGGTGGTGCCGTGCGTGCCGGGATGGAAGAGCTCGGCCGCGTTTTCGCGGACCCACATCGCGCCGATGGGGAAACCACCGCCCAGGCCCTTGGCCATGCCGATGGCGTCGGGATGGATGCCGGCGTGATCAAAGGCGAAGAAG
Organism: Verrucomicrobiota bacterium; assembly: GCA_023428905.1. GTDB lineage: Bacteria > Verrucomicrobiota > Verrucomicrobiia > Opitutales > Opitutaceae > EW11. The sequence goes on along the minus strand of JAEYWP010000014.1, from coordinate 105,137 downwards.
CGGCCGGTCCGGCCGATGCCGCACTGCACCTCATCGAGAAGAAGGAGGAGATTGTGGCGGTTGCAGAGCTCGCGCAGGCCCCGCAGGAACTCCGTCGTGGCAGCGTGGATACCGCCCTCGCCCTGGATGGTTTCGACAAAGATGGCGGCGGTCTGGTCGTCGACCAGGTCCTCGAAGCTCTTCAGGTTGTTCAGTTCACCGAACGCAAAACCGGGCGTGAGGGGGCGGAACCCCTTCTGGATCTTCTCCTGGGGAGTGGCGCTCATGCCACCAAAGGTGCGCCCGTGAAAGGCGCTCTTGGCGCAGATCACCTTGTAACATTTGCCTTCCTCGCCGCCGGCCTTCTTCAGCCCGTGCAGGCGGGACAGCTTGATCAACGCCTCGTTGGCCTCGGCCCCGCTGTTGCAGAAGAACACCCGGCCCGGTCCGGCATGCTGGACGAGCCGCCGGGCGAGTTCCGCCTGGTTGGGGTTGCGGAAAAGGTTGCTGGTATGAATCAGCTCGCCGGCCTGGCGCTGGACCGCGGCCACCCAGTGCGGGTGGCAGTGGCCGAGGGCGCTGACGGCGATGCCGGAGGTAAAGTCGAGAAACTGCCGACCCTGGTCATCCCAAACGAAGGAGCCGCGGCCACGCACCAGGGTGAGGGCGGCGCGCGCGTAGTTCTTAAGAACATGCGCGTCGTACAGGTCGGCCGTGCTGGTGCGTAGGATCGTTGGATTCATCGATTAAGTGGGAGGGCTCTGTTCATCGATCGCGCCGGCCGGCACTTCAAGCAAGCAACACGGCGCGAAGCCCTGCAATCAGCACAGCGGCGTCCAAATTCGCGGGCCCGCTCTTATGGTTCTGTCCGCCGGCGGTACGCCTCAACCGTGCACGATCTCTGTGCCGATGCCGCGGTCGGTGAAGATTTCCAGGAGCAGGCTGTGGGCGAGACGCCCGTCGATAAAGTGGACACGCTGCACGCCCTCGTTCAGGGCCCGGATGGCGCTGCCGACCTTCGGCCGCATGCCCTTGTCGATCACACCCTTCTTCTTGAGGTCGTCCACCTGGCTGATCTTGAGGGTGGAAATGAGGGTGGCCGGGTCGGGCGGTGCGGAGAGCAGGCCGGGGACGTCGCTCATGTAAACCAGCCGGCGCGCGCGCAGCGCGCTGGCGACGCGGCCGGCGACGAGGTCGGCGTTCACGTTGTAAGGTTTGCCGTCATACCCCTCGGCCACCGGGGAGATCACGGGCACAAAACCCTCCGCGATCTCCTTCTTGATCAGCTTCACCTTCACTTCCGTGACCTCGCCCACGTAGCCGAGGTCGACGGTGTTGCCGTCGTCATCGGTGGTGAGTTTCTGGCAGACCAGTACGGTGTCGCCGGGCATGCCCTTCGGCTTGGCCTTGGCGAGGCTGATCGCGTCGCAGACGTCGCGGTTCACGATCTCGTCGAGCGTCTTTTTCACCAGCCCGATGGTCGCCTCGTCGGTGACCCGCAGGCCGTTGACGAAGTTCGCCTTCAGGCCGGACGTCTCCATCGCGCGGGTGATGGCCTTGCCGCCACCGTGCACGACCACGACGTTGATGCCGACGGCGGCGAGGAACGCGATGTCGTAGGCCACGCGCGTGCGCGTGATCGGGTCGGGGTCGTCCATGAAACTCCCGCCGTACTTCACGACGAAAGTGGAGCCTCGGAAATCCTGGATATAAGGCAGTGCCTCGAGCAGCACCTTCGCCTTTGCGGTGACTTCAGCGACGTTCATCGTTCAGAGCGCGCGGCGATCGGCCGCGGCAAAAAGAGGGAGGCGAAAAGGTGCGCTCACGTGTATGTAAGTCCACATGGCATAACCGCGCCCCGGGTGGCATTTCCATAAAAATTTGAATGCGCCGCCGCGATTTCAGGCACGCGGGGCCTCGCGGCCGGCCGCCTCGCAGATTTCACTTCACTCGGCGGTGCGCCCGGACCACTCCTCAATTGTGGCAAGCACCCAACTGGTCTTCTCGTCCCGTTCCGCCCACCGCGCCTGGCTCGCGCAGCAGGCCGCATTGCCGGCCGGCTTTCGCGTGGGCACCGCGCGTTTGGAATTTGTGCCGCGCGAGGCGCCCAAACCCGCGCGGATGACACTGACCCTCATCGCGCTGGACCGGCCGACGGAGGCCTTTGCCGCCATGTTCACCCGCAACGCCATGCCGGGCGCCCCGATCCTTCTCGGGCGTCGTCGCCTGGCTGAACCGACCCTCGGCGCCGTGATCGTGAACAACAAGATCTCCAACGTCTGCGCCCCGGGCGGAGTCGAAACCGCGGAGCGCATCTGTGCGGGGGTGGCGTCCGCGCTGCAGCTCCGTCCCGAACAGGTGCTGCCGAGCTCCACCGGCGTGATCGGCTGGAGCCTTCCCGCCGACGCGATCCTCGGTGCCGTGCCAGCGGCGGCGGCGAGCCTGGCGGACGGCTCGATCCTGCCCGCGGCGGAGGGGATCGTGACCACCGACCTGTATCCAAAAATCCGACGCGCCGACCTGGCCGGCGGCGCCATCGTGGGCATCGCCAAGGGCGCGGGCATGATCGAGCCCAACATGGCCACGATGCTGGTTTACCTCCTGACCGATCTCGCGGTCCCGCGCGAGGCGCTGCGGGCCATTCTCCAGCGTGCGGTCGAGCGCTCCTTCAACACCATCAGCATCGACAGCGACACCAGCACGTCGGACACCGTTGCGCTGCTTTCCTCCGGACAGGTCCCCTGCCCTGATCTCGCAGCCTTCGAAGCTGCGCTGACCCAGGTGTGCACGGACCTGGCGGAGGATGTGGTGCGCAATGGCGAGGGCGTCCGCCATGTCATGCGTGTGCAGGTCCGCCGCGCACCGAGCCGCGAGTTGGCGCGCGCGCTGGGCAAAGCGATCGTCAACGCCCCGCTCTTCAAATGCGCCGTGGCGGGCAACGACCCGAACGTCGGACGCCTTGTCCAGGCGATCGGCAAACATGCGGGCGTCTGCCCGACGCCGATCGATCTCTCCCGGCTCCAGCTCCGGTTGGGCGGCCTCGAGATCTTTTCGGCCGGGGTGTTCCGGCTGGATCCGGGCAAGGAGGAGGCGCTGGTCGCGCACCTGCGCGACGCGGAGCTCTACCAAAGCGCCCCACCGAAGGACGGCGTCTTCGCCCCGCCGGTCGACTATCCACCGCACGAGCGCTGCGTGGAGATCGACGTGGATCTCGGCACGGGGACCGAGGACGTCACCGTCCTTGGCGGTGATCTCACCCACGAATACGTGAGTGAGAACGCGGATTACCGCAGCTGAGGCACCCACGTCGGCACGGGGACGAGCCGGGAGGGTGTCACGCGAAGGACACGAAGACGGAGCCCCCGGCGGCGCCGGCCCAACGACGCTTTTAGACCAGGCCGGCGGTTTCGGGGAAACCGCACCACAGGTTCATGATCTGGACGGCCTGGCCGCTGGCGCCCTTCAGGAGGTTGTCCTCGGCCGAGGTGATCACGAGGTTGCGGGTGCGCGGATCGTAGGTCGCCGACATGTCGATCCGGCTCGTGCCGACGACATGGGCCGTGTCCGGGGTCTCGCCGGTCGGCAGGATGTGGACCAAGGAAGCCCCGCGGTAGGTGCGGTTCCACGACGCATAGGCGGCCTCCACCGAGTCCGTCAGCGCGGGCACCGTAATGGTCGTGGCGATACCGCGACGCATCGGGGCGAGGTGGGGGTTGAACTGGATCACGGTCGGGGCGCCGGTGTGCAGGGCAAGCTGTTCCTCGACTTCCGCGAGGTGGCGGTGCTTGACCAATCCGTAGGCCTTGGCGCTCTCCGCCCGTTCGACAAACAGGTACATCTCCTCTGCCTTGCGCCCGGCACCGCTGACGCCGCTGAAGGCGTTCACCACGATGTGTTCGCGCGAAACCACCCCGTCGCGCACCAGCGGAACCAGGGGGATGAGGATGCTGGTGGGGTAACAGCCGGGAGCCGCGACCAGGCGGGCTTCGGTTTTCCAGGCCGGCGGGGTGAGCTCGGGGAGGACAAAACGCGCCTGGGGAAGCAGGTCGGGGGCGTGGTGCCGGCCGTAATACCGCTCATACGTCGCCAGATCGGCGATACGGAAGTCCGCACTGAGGTCGATCACGCGCTTGCCCGCGGGCACGAGCACCTTGGCGAAGTCGGCGGCGGCTCCGTGCGGCAGGGCGAGGAAGAAAAGATCGATGTCGCTGGCGGCGAGGGCGGCCGCGTCCGAGTCGACGAAGGAGAGCTCGCGGTCGACGCCGCGCACCGCGGGGATGACCTGTGAAAGCCGCTTTCCGGCGTGGGAGCGGGAGGTCACCGCCGCCAGGCTGACGTGTGGATGCGAAAGCAGGAGCTTCACCAGAAGCTCACCCGAATAACCTGAGGCTCCGATAATGCCGACTTTCATAGGGAGCAGGACAGTCGGCCACGTCGGAGCGGGAATCCAGCAGGAAGTGTGGAGGGGCGCGTCCTCCAGGCGCACAACACCCCGTCAAAAGGGACGGACGCTGCGGTGTGCCGAAGGGACGGGGCGGGCGCCTGATAGGCCGCTGCGCCGCTGGCCGGCTGGGAACGGGGGATCCTCGGCGGGCGGTGGCCAACAAAAAAACCGCCCCGGTGAGAAGGGCGGTTTTTTGCATGAAAACGAAGTCGAGCGATCAGCGCTTGGAGAACTGGAAGCGCTTGCGGGCACCCGGCTGGCCGGGCTTCTTGCGTTCCTTCTCGCGCGGGTCGCGCTTGAGGTGGCCGGCCTTCTTGAGGGCCGGGCGAAGCTCGGGATTGAGCTTCTGGAGCGCACGGGCGATGCCGTGGGCAACGGCGCCCGCCTGACCGGCGACGCCACCACCGTCCACGAGGCAGATCACGTCGATCTTCTCGCGAAGCTCAACCGTCAGCAGCGGCGCGTAGGCCTGCTTGGCGAAGTTCTCGTGGGTGAAATAGGATTCGAAGTCCCGCGCGTTGCACACGAGCTTGCCGGTGCCCTCGAAGAGGCGCACGCGGGCGGTGGAGGTCTTGCGGCGGCCCGTGCCGGTGAAAATGGCTTTGTCAGCGCTCATGGGGAGTTAACTCAGACGGAAATTTTGACCGGGTTCTGCGCCTCGTGATCGTGGGCGGAGCCCTTGAACACGCGGAGCTTCGTCAGCATCTTGGCGGCGAGGCGATTCTTCGGGAGCATGCCCTTGACCGCGTGCATCACGATAAACTCGGGGTTCTTCTCGCGCATGACCTTCAGGGAACGGTAGCTCTCACCACCGACATAACCCGAGAAGAACATGTACTCGTTCTGCTCCTCCTTCTTGCCCGTGAGGACAACCTTGTCGGCATTGATCACGACAACGTAGTCGCCCGTATCAACGTGGGGGGTGTAAGAAGCCTTGTGGCGACCGCGAATGAGATTGGCGGCCTTCACGGCGAGACGACCGAGCACCAAGCCTTCGGCATCGATGAGATACCACTTCGGCTGGACCGTCTCTTTTTTCGCGAGGAACGTTTTCATGAAAGGAAAAGAGGCCAACAGCTAGGGTTTCGCTTTGGCCTGTCAACATGCATTTCAGACAAAAAACCCGCCCCCGAAGGCGGGGGCGGGCAGAGAGTCGCTCGTCGAACCTGTTGTCGAGCTTAGAAGCCGACCGTCAGGCTGGCGGTCCACCAGAGGTGGTCGTCGTCAACCGAACCGTCGAACAGCTGGTCGTTCTGGGCCCAGTGACCGGCGAGGGTGAAGGTCGCCTTTTCGCTGAGCTTGTACGGCAGGGAGACGTCCACGCCGTAGTAGTTGTACTGCTCTTCCACGCCGGCATTCAGCCAGTCATCGCCGTCGGCGATGCCGTAATAACCGCTGAAGTCGAGCGAGGCGCCGATCGCCTCGAGCGGAAGGCTGTAGCCCACCGAGGCCTGCCAGGTGGTGACCTTCTGATCGATGTCATAGTACCCGTAGAGGCTCGTGCTGATGCCGCTGACGGTGTAGGTCGCGCCCGCACCGAGCTCGGTGGAGTGCTTGAAGCCGCCCGAACCCGCTTCCGGGTACCAGTAGTACGTGCCCACGACCTCGGCGGTCAGGTTGTCAGTCAGCGTCCACTTGTAGCCGGCATACAGGTCGATCTCGTTGTCCAGGTTCTTCGTGATCGGCTGGTTGGTCCACACGCCGACGTAGAAGTCCTTCACGCCCACCTCGACGGATCCCTGGAAGGAATCCGAATCCGGCGCAGCGTCGACACCGCGGAAGATGTACTTCGACGCGTACGTGAAGTCCGTCGTGACGGAGTAGGAGCTGCGGGGCTCCTGGGCATTGACACCAGCGCACACGGCGAGGGCCGCGAACAGGATGGCTGTCTTTTTCATAGTGTTCTTAGTCTGTAGTTTGTTAGTTCCCTGCACGAGGCAGGGTTGTCACGGAAACGGCGGAACGCCCTAAAACACAAGTTCTATCTCGGTCCTCCGTTCCGGCTTTAACCTGACCCAAAATCCTGTAGCGCGTTCCCACGCCTTTCCTCATGCGATCCCCCATCTCCTTGTTCGTCACCGCCTTCCTTGGAATTACCGCCGTCGGCCTGGGGGCCTTCGGTGCCCACGCCCTGAAGGCCAGGCTTGCCGCCAGCGGGATGACCGCAGTCTGGGAAACGGCAGTGCTGTACCACCTAGTCCACACGGTGGCTGTGCTCGCGGTAAGCCAAGCGACGTCCGCCGCTGGTCCCGGCCTGCCGGTGAATCCCTGGCGGGACCGCGCGGCCGGGTGTTGGACCGCCGGTGTTCTGCTTTTCTCGGGCTCTCTTTACGCGCTTGCGCTTGGCGGCCCGCGCTGGCTGGGGCCGGTGACGCCGCTGGGAGGCGTACTCCTGATCCTCGGCTGGGGGTGCGTTGCCCTTGCCGCGCGCCGCGGTGGCGCTTCCCTTCCCAGATCGTGACGCCCGACCGACCGTTCCCCCTCCCCGCCCCGCTGTCGGCGGTCCTGCAGACGCTTCGGGAGATCGGTCGGCCCCGCCTGGTGGGTGGGTGCGTGCGCGATTGGCTGCTCGGCGGCGAACCGAAGGACTTCGACGTGGAGGTGCCGGGGGTTTCTTTCGAGCAACTCCACCGCGCGCTCGCTCCCTATGGCAGCACCGACGTGGTGGGCCGCAGTTTTGGGGTGATCAAACTTCGCCTCGAAGGCGCGGAGTACGATTTCAGCCTGCCGCGGCGCGAATCGAAGACGGGCGCCGGCCACCGCGGTTTTGCCGTGGAGGCCGATCCCACCCTGAACGACGCCGAGGCGGCCGCACGGCGGGACTTCACCGTCAACGCCATTGCCTGGGATCCGTTCACCGAAGCGCTGATCGATCCCCATCACGGCGTGAAGGACCTGCGCGAACGTGTCCTTCGCCACACCAGCGCCGCCTTCGTGGAGGATCCACTGCGGGTCCTGCGGGCGGTGCAATTTGCGGGGCGCTTCGACTTCACCCTCGCCTGGGAGACGGCTGCCTTGTGTCGCACGATCGTGGATACCCATGCGGAGCTGCCGGTGGAGCGGATCTGGGGGGAGTGGGCTAAGTGGGCGGAAAAGGCGACCCGACCCTCCCGCGGCCTGGAAGTCCTGGAGCAAAGCGGCTGGATCCGGCACTACCCGGAGATCGCCGCGCTGCGGGAGACCAGACAGGACCCTGAATGGCATCCAGAGGGGGATGTCCTGGCCCACACCGCACACTGCCTGAATGCCCTGGTCCGGCTCGAGTCCTGGCGGCAGGCGGACGTGCGGACCCGCCGGATCCTCAGTTTCGCTGTCCTCGCCCATGATTTTGGCAAGCCCTCCACCACCTCGTGGGCGGAGCGCCGCGGGCGCATGCGCTGGATCAGTCCCGGACACGAGGCGGCCGGTGCGCCGATGACGGAGGCCTTTCTGCTCCGGATCGGAGCTCCGCTGGAGACAATCGACTACGTGCGGCCGCTGGTGGTGAACCACCTCGCGCACCATCAGAACAACAATGCCGCCTTCACCGACACGGCGGTGCGCCGCCTCGCCCGGCGGATGGCACCGGCCTCGATCGCGCTGCTCTGCGTGGTGATGCGGGCGGACAACCTCGGGCGCCCGCCGCTGCATTCGCCGGACACCCTGGCGCGCATCGACCAACTCGAACGCCATGCTGCCTCGCTTGAGCTGCAGGGCCAGGCGCCGCACCCACTGGTGCTTGGGCGGCACCTCGTGCAGCTCGGCCTCCAGCCGGGACCCACGTTCAAGCCGCTGCTCGACGCAGCCTTCGAAGCCCAGCTGGATGGTGTTTTCACCGACGAGCGCGGCGGGGTGGACTGGCTGAAAAACCGTTTGAAGAACGGCACACCCGCCCTAGGGTGACCCTCCCCCCGACGCCAACCACCACCACTGCATACAATGCCCGCTCAAGATTCCTCCCGCACCCAGCTGGACCAGCTCAAGACCTACACGAAGGTCGTCGCCGACACCGGCGACTTTGTCAGCATGAAGGATTACGCGCCGCAGGACGCGACCACCAACCCGAGCCTGATCCTGAAGGCGGCGGGCATGGCGGATTACAGCCACCTCGTGGACCAGGCCCTGAAGGACGCCGGGGCCGCCGCATCCGTCCCCCAGATCATCGACCGCCTGCTCGTGGTCTTCGGCCTCGAGATCCTCAAGATCGTCCCCGGCCGCGTCTCCAGCGAAGTGGATGCACGCCTCTCCTTCGACCGCGACGGCACCATCGCCAAGGCCCACGAAATCATCGCCCTCTACGAAAAGGCGGGCATCCCGCGCGAGCGCATCCTGATCAAGATCGCGTCCACCTGGGAGGGCATCAAGGCGGCCGAGCAGCTGCAGAAGGAGCGTATCAACTGTAACCTTACCCTGCTCTTTTCCTTCCCCCAGGCAGTGGCCTGCGCCGAGGCTGGGATCCAGCTGATCTCACCCTTCGTCGGCCGCATCCTCGACTGGTACAAGAAGAGCACCGGCCGCGACTACGTGGGCGCGGAGGATCCGGGCGTGCAGTCGGTCACCCAGATCTACAACTACTACAAGAAGTTTGGATACAAAACCGAGGTCATGGGTGCGAGCTTCCGCAACAAGGGCGAGATCCTCGAGCTGGCCGGTTGCGACCTGCTGACGATCTCCCCCGCGCTGCTGGGTGAGTTGAAGGCCTCGACCGAACCGGTGGCGCGCAAGCTCGACCCGTCGGCGGCGGCGGGCCTGGCGATGCCGAAGGTGAGTTTCGACGAGAAGAGCTTCCGCTTCGCCCTCAACGAGGACGGAATGGCGACAGAGAAGACAGCCGAAGGCATCCGCCTCTTCTCCGCCGACATCGTGAAGCTGGAGCAGCTCATTGCCGCCCGGCGCAAATGAGCGCGGTGTAGGGCCGCCAGCCCTACTTGCCCAGCGGCTTCAGCTGGATCAGCACATTGGCGGCGGTGATCAATCCGCCGCCAATCAGGAGCGCCGCCGTCGCGGTCTCGTTGGCATACGAGATCGCGGCCCAGGCGGAGAAAAGCGCGGGAAGGAAGAGCGCCATCAGGGAGCCAAAGACCGGCTCGACGCAGTAGATCAGACCGGCCTCGGTGGCGGTGATCCTCGGCTGGAAGGTGTTCATCAGCACGTAGGCGCCGACGGTGCAGATCAGCGTGAGCGCCACAGTGAACGCCACCCAGGGAAGGGAGCCCCAGAGGGCGAGGATGTGGGCGGGCTCACTGGCGGTTGCGAAGGCCAGGGCCGAAAAGACCGCTCCTTCCACGGTGAACATCAGGAGCGTCACGGGCAGGACCCGGTTGCCCGAGAAGGCCTTGTTCTCCAGCCACAGGATCTGGCCCATGAAGAAGAGCGAGCACACCAGGGTTTCGAGTTCGCCTCGCCCAAGGTGGAGGGTGCGCCAGTCGAAGCGCCCCAGCACGGCGACGCCGCCCAGGACGAGGACGCAGCTCAGCCAGACCGTCCAAGGAGGCATCCGCCGCAGCCGGATCGCGAGGTAGATCGGGATCGTGATGGCATACAGCTGAGTGAGGAAGGCGGACGTCGAGGCCTCGGTGAACTGGAGGCCATCAGTCTGGAAGAGCATGCCCGCCGAGGCAAAGGCGCCTAGGCCCAGCCCCTGCCGCCATTCACTCGCGCTCAGCGAACGCAGCGTCCGCAGCTGCCAGACGAGGAGCACGCCTGCCGCCAGGACAAAACGCGGCGCAAGTGTCATCGCGGTGATGAACCAGCTCCCCGACTCCGGCACGACGCGCGCGTGGGTGAGGGCAATCGCCTTGATCAGCGGAAAGCTCAGCCCCCAAAACAGATTGGCCACCAGGAGCATGAGCAAGGCCTGGGTGCGCTGGCGTGGAGAAACGGAGATCATTTGTGATTCTTGATCTATGATTCTTGATTTGAAGACGAGCAAGCCGCGGCCCGGCACCGCCGCTGCCGATGGCAGGACCGGGTGAGACGCCGTAGGACCCGGCGATTCGGGATTCGGGATTTGAGGATCCAGCGGACTCGTATCTACGGAATCACTACTCTCTCCCGCGGACCGCTGGCCTCCGCGGGCTTTGTGGCCTCGGTGACCTCCGGAACATTCCTCTGTGTCCTCAGTGTAACGTAACCGCCGCCGCAGCCTGTCTCCCCGCCCCGCCTAGAGGCCGATGGCTTTTTCGATTTCGCGGCAGGCAGTCTTCAACACCTGGAGACGGGCGTGGCGTTTGTTGTTTGCCGGGATCAGGTGCCAGTGCACCGCAGGGTGGTCGGTGAGGGCGAGCATGTCGCCAATCGCCACCTCGTAATCCTGCCAGCGGCGCCGGTTGCGCCAGTCCTCCGCGGTGATCTTGTGCCGCTTGTAAGGAGTCTCTTCGCGTTCTCGGAAGCGCCGGAGCTGCTCCTCCTTGCTGATGTGGAGCCAGTATTTCACCACGATGGTGCCGTGCTCCACCAGCTGCTGCTCGAAGTCGACGATCTCGTTATAGGCGCGGGTCCACTCCTCCCGGCGGGCGAAACCCTCGATCCGCTCCACCAATACACGGCCGTACCAGGAGCGGTCATAAATCGTGACCAGCCCGGCGCGCGGGACGTGGCGCCAGAAACGCCAGAGGTAGTGGTGCGCCTTCTCCTCGTCGGTGGGCTTGGCCACTGGAATCACGCGATAGTCGCGCGCATCGATCGCACTGGTAAGGCGCCGGATGGCGCCGCCTTTGCCGGCCGCATCCCAGCCCTCGAAGACAAAGGCAATCGAGCGCCGTGCCTCGTGGGCGGCGCGCACGGCGCGATTCAACTTCCCCAGCCACTTCTCGCGCTTGTCCTCGTATTCGTGCGGGGTGAGCTCCTGGTCCAGTTCGAGCTCCCGCAGGCGGCGCAGGCCTGAGGGACGCAGCGGGCGGATCGCAGCCGGCTTGGCGCTCGGCTTGCCCGCGCGCGCGAGCCGGGCGGCGTGCTCGCGGAACCGCGACACCAGCAACTCCGCCACGGCCACATCGCGGCCGCGGTCATTCTCCGCCTGGATCACTTTCCAGGGGGCGCCGGGGCGGTGGGTCGCGCGCTGGATGTTCTCCGAAAGCCGGGCCAGCCGATCGTAGAGGCGCTGGTGTTTCCAATCGCTGGGCGTGACCCGCCAGGCCGTGTCCTCGTCCTCCGCCAGCGCCTTCAGGCGCTTGCGCTGCGCCGCCTTCGACAGGTGCAGCCAGACCTTGATGATGAGGGTGCCATCGTCGGAGAGCAGTTTTTCAAAATGGCGGATCCGCTCCAACTCGTGATCCAGCTGGGCCAGGGTCTTGCGACTCTGGGCCTCCTGCTCGAGCGTCTGGGTGTACCACGACCCGGCGTAGATCCCGATCCTCCCGCGGCTCGGCAGGCAGCGCCAATAACGCCACATCAAGGGCCGCTCACGCTCCTCGTCGGTCGGGTGCTGGAAAGAAAACGTTTCGACGCCGCGTGGATCGAGCCAGCCGTTCAGCGTATTGATAAGGTCGCTACGCCCTCCGCCCTTCACCCCGGCGATGATGAGCAGAATCTTGAAGGGGGCGTGCTTCAATTCCACCTGGAGCTGGACAAGCTCCTCCCGCAGCTGGGGCAGGCGGGCATGGTAGGCTTTCTTTGAGAGCTGGAGCTCGGCGGGCGCGTTCAGCATGCGGCGTGACGGTTGGGGAGGACGGCTGGATTGTCCAGTGGACAGGCGGGGGCGGGAGTGACGACCGCGTGACAGGGAAATTGCGGTGCTCAGCGGACGGGAGGCGGAGTAGGGCTGGGTCGGGGACCGGAGACAGGCGCATCCGCGGAGGGGCGGCCGGCGGCGGACGGAACAACCAGTCCGTCCGCACTCACCCGGACCGGGGTCCCCTGCGCCATGCCGTCAAGCCAGGGCATCTGTCCGGCGAGATAAGTGTTTCCCACGTCGGGTCCGAGCGCTGTCCTCACCTCCGACCGGGTCTGCTCGGCGGCGAGGGCGAGCTGGCGCGTGCGCTCGGCGGGGCTCAGTGATGCGTCGGCGGCGATCCGCTGGGAGGCGGCCACCGCACGCTCCCGGGCGGTGTACGCCTGCGTCACCGCCGTGGAGGGCAGGTTGTACCGGCGCGCAGCCGCCTGCAGCGACTGGTACGCCGGATCCTGGGCGCGGCGGTACTCCGCGTAGCGGGCCTCACCCAAGCTGCGGCGCAGCGACTCCTGCAACTGCTGCTGGGCCTCCCGGTAGGTCGGCGGCGGAAGGGAGCCCGCGACCGGCGCACGCCCCGGCGGCCGCGAGGCCGCCCTGGCGGCGTCGTCAAACGCCTTCTGCGCCGCGAAGATCGCTTTGTATTCCTCTTCGGATACGTCGAGGCCGCGCAGCTGCGCCCGGACCCGGTCGGCGGTGCGGGAGGCGCGCCGGTCAAACTCCGCCAGCTCCTCCGGAGAAAGCAGCGCCGCGAGATCGCGGCGCTGTTCGTCTTCGAGGAAGGCCAGCCGCGTCTCATCCTCATCGGTGCGAAAACCCTCCGTGTCTCCCATCACCTGTGCGCGAAGCTCCGCGTAGTCCGCTTCGATCGCCCGGAGGCGCGCCGCTTTCTCCGGCGGAAGGAAACCCAGGCGCGCCATCGACGGCTCGTGCGGATCGGGCCCCATCAATGCCTCCAGCTGCCGGAGGGCGCCGCGGTTGGCCTCTCGCAGCCAGGTGCGATCCTCCCGGCTGAGGGCGGCGGGGGCCAGCATGCCGGCCGGCGTCTTCCAATACGCGCGCCCGTCGTCGTTATAGCGGGCGGACAGCTCCCGGCTGCGTTCGGCGACGGGCTTGAAGAGCACCGCGCGCACAGTGGCGCGAATCACGTCGTCGGGTAGGCCGAGCGCGCGAAGCTGGTCACGCACACCCGCCGCGTCCCCCTTGTCCACTGCCACGCGCAGGGCCGCTGCCGCGGCGGCGCGTTCCGTGTCTTCTCCCGGCGTGGCCGGCGCGCCTGGCCGCGCCTCGGCCGCGATCGCGGGTGCCGCTGGCGTGGCGCGCTCGCTCAGCCAAAGCGCGAGCAGGCCAAGATTGGCCGCGACGGAGACCGCAAGCAGGAGCGGGACGGGTTTCATGCACGGTGCCCGACAGCGGAGCGCACGGCCGGGTCCCTCCGCGAGGCTGTTTTCCCGGCCACAGCCATTCACCTCCTGGCGGCCTCCCTCAGGGGGAGACGGTCTCACGCGACTCCACCCGGGTGCGGCCGAGCAGGTCGATGAGGGTGCGGTGGTGCAGCGGTTTGTTCAGGAGCATACGGAACGCAGAGCGCATGCCCTGACGTTCCAGGCTACCGGTGGTGACGTGGACAAAGCCGAACATCTGCCGCGGCCGCCAGGACGGCTGGGTCGCCCAGTGTTCCAGCAGGGGCACCACAGATTCGACGCAATCCACCAAGCAGATGTCCCACCGTTCGCGCCCGAGCGCATCACCCGCCAGCACCGAAACGGTCGCCCCGGCACCCTGCAGCACGCGCGTGAGCTCATCGCGCAGCTCGCCACAGGGCGTGACCAGCGCGACACGCAAGTTCGCCAGGTTGTGCGCGGGAACGACATCGCCCTCGCCTGCCGCGAAGGGCCGGGCGCGGACGGTGAAATGAAAGGTGGAACCCTGCCCGAGGCGACTTTCGAACCAGATATCCCCGCCCATCGCGCGCACCAGGGTGCGGGAGATCGCCAGCCCCAGACCTGCTCCGCCATACCGGCGCACGCTGGACTGCTCCAGTTGGGAAAAGGGTTGGAAGAGCTTGGGCCGGTCCTCCGCGGCAATGCCGATTCCGGTGTCGCGGACGGCGAAAGCAAAGGTCAACCCCCCGTCCTCCAGTTCCGCCACCATCTGTCCGGCCAGAACCGAGGGATCGAACGGTGCCATCGAGGCGCCCTTGCCGGTCAGTGCGCGCACGGTCACGGACACCGATCCGGAGCCGGTAAACTTCACCGCGTTGCCGACCAGGTTGACCAGGATCTGCCGAAGTCGACCACAGTCCAAGAGCACCTGCTGGGGCACATCCGGATCGACCCAATGCAAGAGTTCGACGCGTTTCTCCGCCGCGCGCGCGGCCATCAGATCGAGCACGTCCTCGAGGGAGCCGCGCAGGTCGCAGACGCTGCTGTCCAGGGTGAGTGCACCGGATTCGATTTTCGAAAAATCAAGGATGTCTCCCGTCAGCTGGACCAGGGCCTCGCCGCTCGTTCGGATGGTCTGCACGTATTCACGCTGTTCCGTCGTGAGCGGCGTCTCCAGCAGCAGGTTGGTGAACCCGACGATGCTGTTCAACGGGGTGCGGACCTCATGGCTCATGGTGGCGAGAAACTCGCCCTTCGCCCGGTCCCCGGCCTCGGCCCGTTCCTTGGCGACACGGAGGTCCTCCTGGTAGCGGTGGTGGCGGGTGGCGAGTAGCGTGTCCCGTCGCCATTTCCGGCGCCGCCAGGAAAACACCACGAGCGGGCCCCCGAGGAGGAGCCAGGTGTAGAGCGCGCCGCGGAGAGCACTGTCGAGCAAGTCGAGGTGCCAGGCGTTCGCCGTCACATCCAGCGCCACCACTTCCCTCACCTGGGCGCCTTCGGCCTGGCGTGCGCCCACCTGGGCATAGCCGGTGACGAAAACGCCGAAGGCATCGCGGACCAGCCCCTCGGTCGAGGGCAGGCCGTCGCGCAGGATGGACTGCAGGCCCGGCATGGCGGGAGCCTCCGGGAACGGGTCGCCCGGCAGGGAGAGGTCGGCCGACCCGTCCGGCTCAGAGTCGGCGAGATAGGCGACCTGCCCATCGCGGGAGGTCCAGCGAAAGAGCGAAACAAAGCGTACATCCGGGTGCACGGTGCGGAGCTGGACGAGGCGGTCCTTGATCGCCCGATACGCCGGCGAAGCCAGGTCGTCCTTGTCGCCCTGGAGCGCCGCCACCCGCTCCGGATCGAGGGCGAGGGCGCAGCGCCGGGCGTCCACTTCGAGGGCGTGCAGCCGCTCTTCCCGTGCCTCCCGGTAGGCCCAGGTTCCCGCTCCCAGGCCCGCGGTAAAGGCGCAGAGCCAGGCGGCACCGAGCAGGATTCGGGGCGTGGAGGGGTTCATTCGCCGGGGACCAACGCGTGAAGGAAGTCCGGGGTCGCACCGGTGGCAACGGCGAAGCCCGCCCGCCCGCCCCGCCGCCGGCATATTCTCCAATTTTTAGCGTCCCCTCACCCGGGGCATCCGGCCGCAAAAAAAGCCGCCGTCGGCAGGGCGACGGCGGCTCAGGAAAGGGTCGGGCTGGTTACTTGACGAGGTGCTCGGACACCAGCTTGGTCAGCTCGAACATGCTGACCGACTTCTTGCCGCCGAGGACGGGCTTCAGCTTTTCGTCGGAGTTGATCTGGGTCTTCACCTTCTTGTCCTGAAGGCCATTCTTCTTGATGTAGTCCCAGAGCTTCTTGGTCAGCTCCGTACGGGGGAGGGGTTTGTCGCCAACGATGGCCGCGAGAGCGGCATCAGGCTTCACCGGTTTCATGAACGCTGCGTTGGGCTTGCGAGCAGATTTTTTTGCCATAACGGAATGCGGGTCTAAAGCCCCGTAACCTGAATGCAACGCTATTTTCAGAGGTAAAACGGCGTGTTTTCAGAGGAGAAAACGGGTCCGTCCGCCGCCGCTCAGGAGGGCTCGTCGACCTGGATGAACTGCTGGTGCAGCGCCGCGTAGTGACCATTCAACGACAAAAGTTCGGCGTGGGTCCCGCGCTCGACGATCCGCCCCCGGTCGAGCACGAGCACGCAGTCGGCGTGGCGGATGGTGCTGAGGCGGTGGGCGACGACGAAGCTGGTGCGGCCCCGGACCAGCTCGAGGAGCGACTCCTGTAGTTTCGCCTCGGTGACAGCGTCGATCGCGCTGGTCGCCTCATCCAAAATCAGGATACGCGGGTCGGCCAGGAGGGCGCGGGCAAAGCAGACGAGCTGGCGCTGCCCGACGGAAAGGCCGCCCCCGCGCTCGCCCACCTCGGTGCGGAGCCCGGCGGGCAGGGCCTCCAGGGCGGCGAGGCAGCCGAGGCGGCGCGCGACCTCCCGCACCTCCTCCTCGGTGGCGGTGGGCCGGCTGAAGCGGATGTTTTCCAGGACGGTGCCGGAAAAGAGAAAGTTCGCCTGCTGGACGGAGCCCATCTGGGCGTGGAGGGAGGCGCCGGTGAGGGCGCGGATCTCGTGCCCGTCGACCAGGACCTCGCCGGAGGTGGGGAGGTGAAACTTGGCGAGAAGGTTGATGATGGAGCTTTTCCCGCTGCCGGTGTGGCCGACCAGGGCGATGGTCTGGCCGGGCTCGGCGGTGAAGCTGACGTCGTGGAGGACGGGACGCGCGGGATCGTAGCCAAACGAGACCTTGCGGAACTCCACCCGCGCCCCCTTTGCCCCCACGCCACCCGCGCGCGGGTCGGGAAGGGCCTGCGCCGCCGGGTCGTCCGTCCAGTCGGGCTTTGTATCCAGAAGGCGGAAGATCCGCTCCGCGCTGGCCATGGAAATCAGGGCCTGGTTGTACATGTTCCCGAGCACCTGGAGCGGGGAGAAAAACTGGTTGGCGAAGAGGAAGAACTTGATCAGGACGGTCACCTCCATCTGACCGTGCAGCACCCGCCAGCCGCCGAGGACAAGGAGGATGGCGACAAAGAACTGACTGTTCAGTTCGAGCAGCGGGGTCAGGGCGGCGGAGGTGCGCGCGAGGGCGATGCTGTAGCGCGAGTGGTCGGAGAGCAGCTGCCGGAAAAGCCCCGCGTTGGTCTCCTGGCGAACGAAACTCTGGGTCACCCGGATGCCGTTGACCGACTCCGCCAGGGTGGCGGTGACGCGGCTGAAGCTCTCCTGGGCGGCGCGCGAGTGCAGGCTGAGCTTCTTCCGGAAGTGGCGGTTGAGCGACCAGAGCACCGGCGCCATCGCCAGCACCACCAGGAAAAGGCGCCAGTCGGTGACCAGCATGACGACGGCGGCGAAGGCCATCTGGCCGAACTGGACGATGCTGACAAAAAGCGCGTCCTGGATGCCGGTGCGCACGGTTTCCACGTCCGAGGTGACGCGGCTGATGATCCGTCCGAGCTTCACCCGCTGGAAAAAGCTCACCGGCATCTGGTGCAGGTGGGCGAAGATGGCGGAGCGCAGTGTATTCACCACGTACTCACCGAGCTCGAGGGCGTACCGCTGCCGGAAATGGAACATGCCGTCGGAAACGACCGCGAGGACGGCGTAGGCCGCCACCCCCCAGAAGACCAACGGCAGGTTGTGGTGGGCGATCGGATCGGCGATGATCGCGCTGCTCAGCCAGACCAGGGCTGGAAGCTGCGCGGAGCGCACGGCAGTGAGCACGATCAGCCAGTTGCGTTGGCGCGCGCGGCCGCCGGTGTAATCAAACAGGCGCCGGACGATGCCCCACTCGAGCGGCCGGAACTGGGGCTCGTCATCATCCTCGTCGCGTTGGCGGCGCACCAGGGTGAGGCGCGCAGTCTCAGCGGCCGTGCGGTCGGTGGGACTCATGCCCCACCTCCCTTTTTGCGTGCCAGCGCCTGCAGATCCTGGGGATCCACGAGCTGGAGGTCGGCCACGCGCAGGTACGGCCCGGGAACACGCATCAACTCCTCGTGGGTGCCGCGCTGCACAATCCGCCCGTTTTCCATCACCACGATGAAGTCGGCGCGGCGGAGGGTGCTGAGGCGATGGGCGACGATGAAGGTCGTCCGGCCGGCGATCGCGTTGTCCAACGCCTGGAATATCTCGTGCTCGGTCTGCGAATCGATCGCGGCGGTGGGGTCGTCGAGGAGGAGAATCGGCGGCTCCAGCAGGATGGCGCGCGCGAGGGCGAGGCGTTGGCGCTGGCCGCCGGAGAGGTTGGTCGCGCTCTCACCCAGGACAGTTTCGTACCCCTGGGGCAGGGCGGTGATGAAATCGTGGGCGGCGGCAATCCGGGCCGCCTTTTCAATCTGAGCCTGGGTGGCTTCAGGATGACCAAACGCGATGTTGGCGGCGACGGTGTTGCTGAAGAGAAAACTCTCCTGGAAGACGAGCCCGATGCTGCGGCGGAGGTCGTCGAGGTGCAGGTCCCGCACGTCGATCCCATCGATCGTCACCCTCCCGGAGACGGGGTCGAAGAACCGCGGGATCAGGCTCATCAGCGCGCTTTTGCCGGCGCCGGTGGCTCCCAGGACGGCGACACACTGACCCGGTTTCACCTCCAGGTTCACCTCGCGCACCGCCGGCTCCATCCCGGCGCCATAAGCGAAGGTGACATCCTCAAACCGCACGTGGCCGCGCAGCCGCGTGCCGCGTGCGGCGCCGGCGGCGCTTCGGACATCGATCGGCGCGTCGAGGATCTCGAAGACCCGGCGCGCCCCGATCAGCGACTGCTGGACGCTGTTGGCGACGGTGGCGACTTGGTTCACCTGACCGGAAAATTGCTCGAGCAGGCCGGCGAAGACGACCAGCCCGGTGCCGAACGGAAGTTCGCCCTGCACGACCAGCCAGCCTCCGTAGCCGAGCAGGACCATCATGTTGATGCGGGTGAGAAAACCCACCGCGGGGGAGAAAAGGCTTACCCGCCAGAAGATGGCGTGCTGCTGGCGAAGGATGGCCGCGTTGCTCTCCTCAAACCGGGCGCGATCGTCCGCCTCACGCCCAAACACCTTGGTGACCTGGATCCCCTGCACGCTCTCGCTCAGGCGCTGCACCATCCGCTCCACCAGCGTGCGGTTCTCCGCATAAGCCGGCTGGATACGTTTCGAAAACGAGGTGGTGAGCAACATCAGCACCGGCGTGGTGGCGAGGCACGCCAGGGTCAGGCCGAGGTGCAGACTGCCCATGTAGAGCAGGTACACGGTGAGCGACACCGCCATGATCACACTCTGGATCAGCACCTGGTCGACAAACATGCGCACCGACTGCACGTCGCCGGTGACGCGGGTGATGATGGAGCCGGTGCTGTTGGCGTCGAAAAAACGGAAGCTCAGCTGCTGCAGTTTTTCGTAGATTTCCGAGCGGAGGTTGATCACCAGCTGCTGCTGCACGAGGCGGTTGACCGCCACGGTATAGAGGTAGTTGAGAACGGCACGCCCCACCGCTAGGCCGAGGATCGCCGCCGCGATCCCGACGATCACGTGGAGGGGTTCCGCGCGCAGGGGAAGCGCGATGCCAAACGGCAGCGAAGGCGGAGGTACCGTGCCCACCGCCACGACCCCGCGGGAGGCGAGGACCCAGCGGATGTAGTCGATGCCGACGCCGGTAAGGCTGAGGCCGGAGAGCCCGATGGTCAGCAGCAGGAGCTGGAGCAGAAGCACCCGGATGGACTGGGCGCGGTACCGCCACGCCAGGCCAAAGAGGCGCCGGACCAGAACGGCATTATCGGAAGCGGCCGCGGGTGGCGCGGTGGTGGTGACGGTCGGTGCCGTCACGCGTTACCTGGGCTGCGGGGCGCCTGCCTGGGGTCCGGGCTGGACCGGCTGCGGACCCGGCTGAACCATCGCGGGTGGCTGGCCGCCCTGAGCCGCCTGCTGCGCGGCGGCCTGTCGAAGCATGCGCCGTCGACGGACCTCAGCGGCGACTCCCTCGAGGCGCCGCGCCTCGTCGGCGGGCGTCGGATTGATCACCACCGGGCCGCCCGGAAAGCCGGGCCGGGGCGCGTTCACCTGCATGGGGTTGGGAGCGGGCCCGATCGACTCCACCTTCGGCGCCTTCAGCGCGAGGGTCAGGCTGCGGCCTTGGTAATCGACCGTGATGGTGTCGTTTTGGACATCGTGGCTCCGCACCGCGAAGTCGCCCCCGTCGTTGATGCGGACCCAGGAGCTCTGCCGCTTGCTGGGATCGAAAATGCCGTAGAGGTACCCTGCGGTCGTCTGAACGATGCCCCTCAACTCCAGGGGCGCATTCTCGGTGGGCGCTGCCGCAACCGTGCCCCCTTCCGGCAGAAAAGGTGATCGGTCCGCCAGCTCCTGCGCACGCCCGGCGGAGGCAAGTGCAGCCACCGCCCAAGTCGTCAGGGCTATACGGATCGCAGAACGCATGAGACGTAAGACGCACCCTAGGCTCCGAGGTTTCGCCGTCAAGGGAGGGGTCGGAGGAAGAACGCGGGCGCACGGCCGGCCGGCAATGTCTGCCCGTCCGGGTATTCTCCCCCGGTAGGCAACATTTACCGGGAGCGTTGGGCTGTCACACAACCTCGCAGCCGACCATGAGTTGTAACACTGGCATCCGCGTTGCTGAGGGAGAACCCCCAAAGCATGAACATCGGTCTCTACCAAAGCGCCGCGTCCCTCACCGCCCTTGAACGGTGGCAGGATGCCGTGACCCAAAACATCACCTCTTCGCAGGTGATGGGTTACAAGAAGCGCACGGTCGACTTCCAAGGTGTGCCGATGGGCGAGATCATCAGCGACAATCGCGGCGGAAACGCCGTCGCGGGCGTGCTGCCGTCCGCGCGATACGGTGTGAACTTCGCGAGTGGCGAAAGTCTTCCGACGCGCCGCAACCTTGATGTCGCCATCGAGGGCGAGGGGTTTTTCCAGGTCCAGTCTCCCACCGGCGAACGCTTTTACACCCGGTCGGGCGAGTTCCACATTCGCAATGACCGGACCTTGATCACCAAGGACGGCAACGAGGTGCTCTCCGACGGCGGTGCGCCGATCACCCTCACGGCCGACGGGGGCGAACTCGCGATTGGCATGGATGGAACGGTGTCCCAGGGCGAGACGCAGCTGGGCCGCCTCGGCTTGGTGCGGTTTGCCGACAGCAACGCCCTTCTTCCCGCGGGCAATGGCATGTTCCGCGCCGCCCCTGGGACTGCCGCCCTGCCGGTCGACAACGGCCAGATCCTGCAGGGACACCTCGAAGGCAGCAACGTGACCCCGCTGCGCGAAATGGTCGCCCTCGTCCAGATCGCCCGGGCCTACGAGGCAAACCAGAAGATCCTCACCAGCCGCGACCAGATCCTGGACCGCACCCTCCAAGCCCTCGGTTAACCGTCCCGCTTTCCCGCCATGAATCTCTCGCTCTACTCAGCCGCCACCGGAATGGAGGCGCAGCAACTGAACCTCAACACGATCGCCAACAACCTGGCCAACGTGAACACGCCGGGGTTCAAGCGCAGCAAGATCGAGTTCCAGGATCTCCTTTACCAGAAGCCGCGCTCCGCCGGCGCCGAGGCCGGCGGCGGCAACGTCGTTCCAACCGGCATCGAGGTGGGCAACGGCGCCCGCGTGGCCGCGACCTCCAAGATCTTCACCCAGGGCCAGCTCACCGCCAGCGGCGAGAAACTGGACATCGCGATCCAGGGTGACGGCTTTTTCGAAATCCAGCGGCCGGACGGCACCCTCGCCTACACCCGCGATGGTTCCTTCAAGCTCTCCCCCAACGGCACCGTCACCACCAGCGATGGCCTGCCGGTGATGAGCGGCTTCCAGCCCGTCCCCGCCGGCACCACCGAGATCAGCGTTTCGGATACGGGCGACGTGACCTATGGCGGCCCGGGCGGCAGCCAGACCTTTCGCCTGACCCTCACCCGCTTCGCCAATCCCTCCGGCCTGAAGAGCCTCGGCGGCAACCTCTACGAGGAAACCGGTGCGAGCGGCACCCCCGAAACCGGCGCCCCCGGCGAACAGGGTTTCGGCACGACCAAGCAGGGCTACATCGAGACCTCCAACGTGAACATCGTGGAGGAAATGGTGAACCTGATCGTGGCCCAGCGCGCCTACGAGATTAACAGCAAGTCCATCCAGACCTCGGACGAGATGCTCCAGAACGTGGCGCAGATGAAACGCTGAGCATGAGCCCCCGCCCCCTCTTTTTCTGCCTGTCCCTCTCCGCCGCCGGGCTCCTCGGCGCCACCGGGGCATCCGCGACCCCGGCCACCGAGGCCGCCGCCGTGTCTCCACGCTTTACCTACACCCGGGAGGACCTGCTGGCCGACCTCGCCCGCGCCCTGGGCGAGCACTACCGGACCGAAGGCGAACTGCAGCTCGAGTTCCTCCGTGCCTGGACGCCCCCGGCGCCCGCCGCCGCCCCCGTCTCCGTCCTCGTGCTCGAGACCCCGTCCTCCCTCAGCTCGACCCTGCTCCTCCGCATCCGTCTGATGAGCGGCACCGAGTCCCTCGGCGAAACCGCGGTCCTGGTCCGTGCCCAGCTGCTGCGCGATGTCTGGTGCACCCGTACGCCGGTCGAGCGCGGAGCCGCCTTCGACCCCGCCCTCCTCGATACCCGCCGCGTGGATACGCTGCGCGAGCGCGACACCCTCGCCGCCTCGGAAGACCGGGCGGAGTTGACCTTCTCCCGCGGCATCCCCGCCGGACGCCTGCTCACCTGGCGCGATGTCTCGCGCCGCGCCCTCGTCCGCAAGGGCGATGTCATCGAGGTGGCCGCCGTCGACGGCACCCTCAGCATCAGCATGAAGGCGATGGCGATGGAGAACGGCAGCGCGGGCGAGACCGTCCGGGTGCGCAACCTCGAATCGCGCAAGGAATTTTCCGCCGTGGTTGTGGCCGAGTCTCGCGCCCAGGTCCGCTTCTGAACCCCATGAAAGCTCTTCTCCTCCGCTCCGCCGCCTGCGTCCTCCTCGGCGTCTCCGCCCTCCGGGCCGACTCGCTCTGGACCAGCGCCGGCAGCCCTGAACGCTCGATGTTTTCCGACAAGAAGGCGGGGCGCAACGGCGACATCCTCACCGTGATTGTCTCCGAAACCGCCGCGACCAGTTCCTCCCAGTCGAAGAAATCGAACAAGGAATCGTCGATCGACGCGGGCATCAGCCAGTTCCTTTTCCCACCCGCCGCCAGCGCGTTGGGCACGCACAACGGCGCCCTTCCCGGCACCAAGCTCTCCGGCAAAAGCGACTTTTCCGCCGGTGGCCAGATCTCCAATTCCCAGAGCCTGACCGCCCGCGCGGCCGTGCTCGTCACCGATGTCCTTCCCAACGGCAACCTCGTGATCGAGGGCGTGCGGATGGTGAAGTTCTCCGGCGAGAGCCAGTACGTGGTGCTCCACGGCTTGGTCCGGCCGGAGGATGTATCCGCCAGCAACACCATCGCCTCGAGCAACATCGCCGACGTCCGGATCGAGTTCATCAGCGAGGGCAGCCTGACCGACGCCCAGAAAAAGGGCTGGCTGACCAAACTCTACGACAAGCTTCGCCCGTATTGAGAAAAGCACCACCATGACGCGTTTTCTCCAGTTTGCAGCCCTCCTCCTCCTCGCCGCCACCGCCGCCCATGCCGCGCGGGTGAAGGACCTCACCATCGTCGAAGGCAGCCGGGACAACCAACTCGTCGGCTACGGCCTCGTGGTCGGCCTCGCCGGTGATGGCGACAGCAATGCCGTCACCACCATGCGCACGGTGGCCAATGCCCTCCAGCGTCACGGCCTCACCGTCCCCTCCGACCAGGTGAAGGCAAAAAATGCCGCCGTGGTCATGATCACCGCCGACATCGGCCCCTTCCTCAAGCCGGGGAGTCGGATCGACGTAACGGTGGCCTCGATGGGTGATGCCAAGAGTCTCCAGGGCGGCGTCCTTCTTCAGACGCCCCTCCTGGGCGCCGACGGACGCGTGTATGCCGTCGCGCAGGGCCCGATCGCCGTCGGCGGTTTCCTCGGCGGCGGCGGTGGCGCCGGTGGTGCCACGGTGCAGAAGAACCACCCCACGGTGGGCCAGATTTCCAACGGTGCCATCGTCGAGCGCGAGATCGCGGCGTCGATCGTTCAGGACGGCGCGCTCGCGCTTCACCTACACAATCCGGATTTCACCTCCGCCTCCCGCATGGCCACCGCAATCAACGCCGTCTTCGAGGGCGCCGCCTCCGCTCGGGACGCCGCCACCGTGACGGTCGCCATCCCCTCCTATTTCAACGGCAAGCAGGTCGATTTCCTCGCCGAACTGGGGACCATCGAAGTCGCCCCCGACACCCTCGCGCGGATCGTGATCAACGAACGCACCGGCACGATCGTCGCCACCTCCACCGTCCGTGTCTCGCAGGTCGCGATCAGCCACGGTTCCCTGACGATCACGGTGAGTTCGAACCTCGGGGTCTCGCAGCCTAACGCCTTCAACAACTCGGGCCAGACCGTGGTGGTGCCCTCCACCCAGACGGACGTGACCGAGGTGAAGGGTGGATTCTCCATCGTGAATGAGGCGCCAACCATCGACCGCCTCGCTTCCGGGCTGAATGCGCTCGGCGTCTCCACCCGTGAGATGATGTCCATCTTCCAAACCCTCAAACGCTCGGGCGCCCTGCAGGCGGAGCTCGTGATCAACTGAGATGAGCGTGCCCTCCCTTTCCTCCACCCCGACCGTACGCGCCGCCTTTGCCGCGGCCCAGTACGGACCGTCCGCCGGCCAGCTCGAGGCGGATCGCAAGGCCCTCGCCGGGGCCGGACTGGCGAAAGCGCCGGCCACCCCGGGAATGCCCAGCCCGGCCGATGTGAAGAAAGCCGCCTCCCAGTTTGAGGCCATCATCCTGCGCCAGCTGCTCGAACCAAGCCTCGAACCCCTGATGTCCGGCGGCCTGGGGGGCGACAGCGCCGCCGGTGGCGGCGGCATGTATTCTTACCTCCTGACCGACACGCTCGCGTCCAATCTCGCGCAGGGCGGCGGTCTCGGCTGGGCCCGCCTCCTCGAAAAGCAGCTCAGCCCCGCCACCGCGGGAGCCGACCCCTCTCAACCGATCTCTTCCTAACAACCCACTCTTGTGAGCACTTCCTGGGAAATCATCACTGAACGCCTGCGCACCGAAATGCAGGAATACGGCGCCCTCCTCGGCCTGTTCGAGGAACAGCAGGCCAACCTGCTCCGTCGTGACGCCACCGCCGTTCTCAACCTCGCCGCGGCGATCGAAGACCAGGTCCGGACCACCCAGGCCTGCCGCGACCTGCGCGAGGACGCGATCCGCGCCTTTGCCGCCAGCCTCGGCCGCCCGGCCGACAGCAGCCTGCGCCAGCTCCTCCCCCACTTCCCGTCCGACGTCCAGCCCCTCCTCCAGGCCCTGATCGACGAGACGAATCACCTGATCCACCGGATCCGCCGCGGCGCGCGGCAAAACCAGCAGCTCCTCTCCCGCACGGTCGAGGCCCACGAGCAGGCGATCCGCTCGCTGCGCCCCGATTTGTATCCACAAACCTACTCGCGCGCCGGATCCCTCTCGGGCGCATCCGCCACGCCGGCCTGGCAGGCGGCAGGCTGATCCAACCCCTTTTCCCATGTCCGGCCTCTTCGGCAGTCTTTCCAATGGCGTCAAGGCGCTGACCGCGCACTCGCGGTCGATCGAGACCTCCGGCCGCAACCTGGCCAACGTGGCCAACCCGGACTACGCGCGCCAGCGCATCCTCTACGGCGACCGCGGCACGGTCCAGACCGAGCTCGGGGCCCAGTCCCTCGGCATCGAAGCGGTGGCGGTGCAGCAGCTGCGTGACGTCCTGCTCGACCGCCAGGTGGTGCGGGAGAAGGCCCTGCTCTCCTCCTACGAAGCGGAGCAGTCCGCCTACCAGAAGGCGCAGGCCGGGCTCGGTCAGTCCATCGACCGCGCCGGTGAAACCGGCTCGACCGGCTTTGCCGGCAATGGCAGCGGCATCGCCGAGTCCGTCGCGGAATTCTTCAACTCCTTCCAGAGCCTGGCCGCCCGGCCGACGGATCCGGGCGAGCGCCAGACCCTGCTGCAGAAGGCGGGCGTGCTGACCGATCGCATCCGGATCACGGATACCCGCCTGGACCAGCTGCAGTCCGACCTCACCAACCAGGTCAACGTCGACCTCGACGAGGCCAACCGGCTGCTCGGTTCGATCGCCACCCTCAATGCCCAGATCGGGCGCTTCGAAATCAACATGCCCGGCAGCGCAGTCGACCTGCGCGACCAACGCCAGGCCCTGATGGAGGAGCTCGCCACCAAGATCAGCGTCGGCAGCGAGGAAGATCCGGCGAACCCGGGGCAGATCATCGTTTTCGCCCGCGACGCCAGCAACGCCAAGGTCAACCTGGTGGAGCAGGCCAGTGTCACCGGCCCCATCACCCTCAGCGGCTCGACCCTTAGCGGCGGCTCGCCCTCGGTCGCCCTCGCACCCACCGGCGGCTCGATGCACGGCGCCCTCACCGCCCGCGACGGCGGGGTCCAGACCCTGCGCGACAATCTCAACGCCCTCACCCGCCAGCTCGTGGTTTCGGTCAACGATGCCTACAATCCCACCGGCCTGACCGGCGACTTCTTCACCGCCGCCAACATCACCGCGGCGGACATCTCGGTCGACGCCTCCGTCACCGCGACGAACATCAAGGCGTCCGACGGTGGGCCGGCCGGCGACAACACCCTCGCCCAGGCCGTGGCCAATCTGACCAACGCCAGCTTTTCTGTATCCGGCGGAGACTACATCGACGGCACCTTCGGCCAGCATTTTGCCCGCAGCGTGTCCAACCTCGGCCAGGCCCTTTCCAGCGTTAACCTGCAGGTCCAGGATCAGAGCAACATCGAGCAGCTGGTCCGCACCCAGCGCGACTCGGTCAGCGGCGTCTCCCTCGATGAAGAGATGGCCGACCTGATGAAGTACCAGCGCGCCTTCCAGGCCTCCTCCCGCGTGGTGCAGGTGATCAACGAACTCCTTGAAAACGTGGTCAACCTCGGCCGCGGCTGACCTTCCGACTGATATTCCCGCTTCCCCGCCATGCGCATCGCCACCAACTCCGCCTCCGAAAGCCTCCTATCCCAGATCCAGAAGCTGAGCCTTCGCCAATCGCGGCTGCAGACCCAGGTGGCGACCGGCCAGCGTGTGTTCCAGCCGGAGGACGATCCGGCGGCGGTGGGCCGGTTGCTCAATCTCGACGTGGAGCGACGCCAGATCTCGCAGTTCTCCCGCAACGCCGACCGCGCCCTGGAGGTGTCGCGCGCCTCCTACTCCGGCCTGCAGGAACTGAAGAAAATTTCCGACCGCGCGGGCGAACTCGCCACCCTCGGCGCCGGCGCCTCCAGCCCCGACGCCTACCGCGCCTACGCCAAGGAGGCCAACCAGCTGATCGAGCAGAGTCTCCAGTTGGCCAATACACGCTTCCGCAACGACTACCTTTTCGCCGGCACTGCCCTCGACGCCGCCCCGTTTACCGCCGCACGCAATGTCGCCGGCGAGATCACCGGGGCGACCTTTGTCGGCAATGCCGCGCAGACCACGGTGCAGCTGTCGGAGACCTCGGGGATCAATCCCGGGACTACCCATGACACCAACACGGGGATCGAGGCGTTTCTCAACAGCCTCGTCGCCCTCCGCGACGCGTTGAATACGGGCACCAATGGCGCGGTTACGGCGGTGCAGACGCCCCTCGAAACCGCGGAAAACCTGTTCGTCAACGCCCTGTCCGAACACGGAGCGATCGAGCTCCGGATCGAGGTGAACCAGAAGCAGCAGGAGAACCGCACGGACGAAATCGAAAAGCTGGTCTCCAACGAGGCCGACGCCGATCTCTCGACCCTGGTGGTCAAGCTCAGCCAGACCTCCACCGCCTACGAAGCGGCCCTCGCGTCGGCGACAAAGATAATGAACCTCTCCCTCCTGGACTATTTGCGCTGAGCCCGCCACGGCTCCAACCTCCTCCGCGCCCCGCGTCATGAAAGTCAGCCCAGACCTTTGCTCGACCGAACTCTCCACCGACCAACCCCGGGTGTACCGACTCCCGGAGGGCTTGGTGGGGTTTTCGCACCACCGCTCCTTCACCCTTTCGAGCGTGCCTGACCAGGCGCCGTTTCTCTGGCTGCACCTGCAGGGTCCCGACCCCCTCAACTTCGTGGTCCTGGAGCCCAATGGGGTTTTCCCAAACTATGAGATGGAGTTGTTCGACGAGGATGCGCAGGCGCTTGGGATCAAGGAATCCGGCGACGCGCTCGTCTTCAACATTGTGACCGTCCGCAACGACGCGCCCCAGGAGGCCACGGTGAACCTGGCCGGCCCCATCGTGGTCAACCGCCACACGGGCGTCGGCAAACAGTG
The DNA here is from genome assembly GCA_023428905.1 of Verrucomicrobiota bacterium. Lineage (GTDB taxonomy): Bacteria > Verrucomicrobiota > Verrucomicrobiia > Opitutales > Opitutaceae > EW11. Next base: position 76,812 of record JAEYWP010000014.1, on the reverse strand, counting down.
CATCCTCGCCAATTATTTCCGCTACAGCGCTCACCATCCTTTGGTTGAGTCGTCCGACGCCGCCCGCTAACTCCCACGCGCCATGCTCGTCCTCACGCGAAGAGTAAACGAATCGATCGTCATCGGCGGCAACATCGAGATCAAAATCACCCGGATCGATGGCGACCTGGTGAAGATCGGCATCGACGCGCCCCGGGAGATTCCGGTCTTCCGCAAGGAGGTCATGACGGAGATCGCCGCGACGAACCAGGCAGCCGCACTCAAGCCTGCCGCGGTGGGCGCCGGTCCGGCCCTGCCCAAATTGGTGCGCCCCGCCGCTCCCAAACCCCCGGCTGCCCCGCAACCGGCAACGCCTCCCCCGGCCCCCCAGGCATGAGCAAGGCATCGGTCAACACGGAAACCCTCGGGAACGCGCGGCACTTTGACCGCGTGCAGGAGCTTCTGTCCCGGTCGCTCTTTCGACTCAGCTCCGGCAAGAAATTCGTCAGCGCGGCGGACGATCCGCAGGCGATCGGCCTCGCGGAAAAACTCACTGCGCAGCAACGGCGCGTCAGCGCGGCGTCGATCAATGTGCAGAACGCGGTCTCGTATCTGCAGACCGCAGACGGACTCGTCGGCGCGATGGGCCGCATGGTCACCCGCATGTCCGAACTGAGCCTGCTGGCTTCGGATGTGATGAAAAACGCCGGCGACACCGCGCTCTACCAGACCGAATTCAAGCAGATCCAGGATCAGCTCCGCGCCACGATCGGCGGCACCACTGCGGAAATCGGCGGCACCACCGACATCACCCGGCCGCTGGGATCGTACCAGGGCAATCCGCTTTTTGCCGCCAATCCCGCCGGCCAGAACATATCCGCCGGCGAAACCCCGTCGGATATCATCACCATTCCGGAAACCAACCTGCGCGATGGCGCCATGCTGGCGCTGATCCAGCAGGACGGATCCGGCAACTACACGCTTTCCCTCACCACCGCGGGCGCGCAGACCACGATCAAGGACGCGCTGCAGGAGCTCGCAGACGAACGGGGCTCGATCGGCGCAGTGGACCGTCGGTTTTCCCTTGCCGCCGAACGTCTGACCAAACGCGGTGAAAGCATGACGCAGAGCCTGTCGGATATCCAGGATGTGGACGTCGCCCGCGAAGCGACCCGCATGACGAAATACCAAATGCTTGCCGAAAGCGCGTCCACCCTGCTGGCTCAGGCCAACCAGTCGCCGAAGTCCGTCCTGCAGATGCTACGGTCCTGAACGGGCTCTTGCTCCTTCGAGGTGCCTTTACGGGCGCCCGCCGGCCACCGGATCCGGCACGCGAGCCGAGTTGATGTATTCGAATTTCTTGCGGAACTCCTCCGTCGCCTGGATACGCGCCTGACGCGGATCATTCAGGCCTGCGGCCTGGATCTCGGACATGCGTTTCGCGATCCACCGCTGTTTGAACGTCTCTTCCAGCTCCGCGGCCATGTTCGGATTCGGCTTGGGAGCCCGGTTGAAACATCCGGTGGTCGCGAGCACTAAGGAGAGGAGAACCAGCAAACAGCAGGATTTCATGGGGAGTTTTTGACCTAATTCTTACTGTTGTGCGGCTGCCAATGAGCCGACTTTGAATCTAGCTGCAACTTCGCGTTTTCCAGATGAGAGCGCGAGTGAAAGTTTTCCCCTTTTCACGCCCCGTCACATGCTTCTCCACTTCGCGCTGGTCGCCTGGACCTCCCTCCATCCCAACCCCGCGGCGTCACGTCCTGCGCCGCTCGCAGGCGATGACAGCCGTCTCCGCGGAGGCCGGGCATGAGCGAGGAGTCCACACCCACGCCGAGTTTGCGACTGAAGCCTCGAGCGAAGCCTGCGGATAACCCGGCGACCCCCTCGCCGGGCGCTGACGCGCCCTCCCCGGCGGCAGCGCAACCCCTCACCGCCGCAGAGTCCGCCACCGGAGCGGCCAGCTCCGGCTCGGAAATGCCCAGCCTTCGCCTGCGACCACGCGGAGACGGCGCCCGACCCTCCGACCCCTCGCTCGCCCTTTCCGGCGCCGCCGCCAGCCCGCTGTCGCCGGCCTCTGACCTGGGCGCGCCCACGCCCCCGGGACCGGTCGAACTGCCTTCGAACGCCGTTGTGCCGCCGGCACCAATCGGCATGCCGGACCTTCCGCCTCCTTTTCCGGGTACAGCGTCGGAGTCTGGACAGGCGGGATTGCCACCGCTCGCGGGCCCAACGGGCTCCAGAGGCGCGGATACACCGACGACGGACGCCATCGATCCCAATCGTCTCAAGCTGAAGCCAAGGACGGCAGGCGCCGAGGGCGCCGCTGGAGGGGCACCCCGCATGGCCCCGCTGCCGCCTCCCGTTTCCCTGCCACCGGTGCGAACGGCCCCGCCCATGTCGCCGCTTCCGCCGCCGGACCTGGCTCCACCCGCAGCGCCGCCGCCGCCCCTTCCCCCGTCCATTCACGCCGGGAGTTCGGCCGTGCCCCCCCAGGCAAGCAGTTCCAAGCCGCGAAAGCAGCGGGAGCATTCGCCGTTTATCACCGCCGCAGTCTGGGGCTCGGGCATTCTCGCGGTTGTCCTCCTCGCCGGGGGCGGCTTCTACGGCTTCACCTATTTGGCCCAAAAGGAAAAGGAACGGCTGAATCCTCCCTCGACCACCAAGTCGAAGGACAAACCCTCCCCGGCATCAAAGCCGGCGGCGGAGGCGAGTCCTTCCACCGATGCTGAGACGGCAGCGGCCGAGTCGGACGCGCCCGTGAAAAAGGGGCCGCTCGCGCGCCCCCCGCAGTCCACTGCGGGCAAACTGGTCGGCAAGGCACAGGAGGCGATTGCGGCCCGCGAAGCCAGCGGGCAGGTTTCGGGAGTCGACGAGGTGATGGAGGACGCCACACCCGGAGGTGCGGCCCCGCGCCCGCCGCGCGCCGAGACGCCCGCAGCCGCCGTCGCGACGACACCCGCCGTGCCCGCCGCCGCGTCTGTTGACGCCACCGGTGCGACGGAACCGACCGCACGCCCCGCCACCCCGGCGGTGCAGACGCGGCCGAATCCCGGTGCGCCCTTCCGAACCTTTGTCGCCAACATGCGGGTGAACGGCGTGTTCCAGGGTGACCCCGGCCGCGCCTTCATCAACGGCCGCATGTATCACGTCGGTGAAGTCGTGGACGCGCCCCTCGGCATCCGTTTCACCAGCCTGGATCCCGCGCGCAAGACGCTGTATTTCGAAGACCGGACCGGAGCCCAGATGGGCCGCCGCTACTGAGGTCGGTCTCTGCGCCTGCCGCCTGTCTCACCCGACGGCGGCGGGTGCGAGTGCGTCGCGTATTCCCCGCAGCAGGACGGGATCCGTGGCGATGGCGAGCACTCCGTTGACTACAAACTGGACGCCGACGCAGAGGAGCAGGAAACCCATGATCTTGGTCACTGCGCTCATGCCGTTCACGCCGATGATCTTCACGATCGACGAGGACAGGCGAAGGGTGACGTAGCTGATCAGCGCCACGACAAGGATGCCAATGCTGATCGCCACGTAGTCCACCCAATGGGTGGCGAGGGAGGTGAAGCCCACCGTCACCGCGATCGAACCCGGCCCGCTCAACTGGGGCATGGCGAGTGGCGTGAAGGAGATGTCGCGTTTGGCCCGCGCCGCTTCGCGCTCCTGCTCACTTTCCAGGGTGTTCCGCGGCGGCTTCAGCATGCCGAGACCAATGCCAGCCACCATCAGCCCGCCGGCCACGCGGATCCCGGGGATCGAGATCCCGAAGAAACTCATGATGAAGCTGCCTCCGACGAGAAAGCTGATCAGGATGAGCACCATGTAGACGCAGCCCATGAACGCCTGCTGTCGGCGGCGGGGCTCCGAATCCCCCTCCGTGATGGCGAGAAACACCGGCGCCGCGGCGAACGGATTGATGATCGGCAGAAGGCCGATTGCAGTGCCTAGAATCAACTCCCAGAAATGGGCCGGATAGGTCATGGCGCCCAAGGGCTAGCGCAGAAACTGCGAAAGGGAAATCCCGGAACAGCGTCTCCTGTTTCGACCCCTCGAACCGCGAATCCCTGTCCCTCCGTGGTTAAAACAGACTGGGACATCCGTGATTGATCGGCCGTCGAGCCGCACCCTCACCAGACGTCGACCGGGCCTTTCGGTACGGGAATGGATTCGCGGCTTAGGGCGGCCGGCTCGTTGGGATCGCGCATGAACGACGCCACCATCTTCTCGGGTTGGAACCGCGGCAGCAGTTCGCCCTGTTCGTCGCAGAACTGGGCGCGCCACGCGCGGTAGGTGTCGAGGGCCGCGTGAAATTCCGCCCGGGTGGTGATGGTCACGACCCGGCGTTTGAAATCGCTGACGGGCCCGAACCGTTTGGCATACCAGGGAGCCACCTTGCGGAACATGCGGCAGCCGATGTCTTCGCCAAACACTTCAATCATAAGATCGAGGTGGCGTGACATCACACGCACCCGTTCCTCGAACGAAGGTTCCGGCAGAAGCTCGCCGGTGCGGAGGAGGTGTTCGCTGCGGCGAAAGATCCACGGATCATAAAACGCGCCGCGCCCGATGCTCACGCCGGCGCAGCCGGTTTCATCGCGCATGCGCTTCGCCGCCTCAGGGGTCGTGACGTCGCCGTTGCCGATCACCGGGATGCCCTTCACGGCCTCCACCACCTGGCGGATGCCGCCCAGGTTGACGGTGCCCGAAAACCCCTGGGCCCGGGTGCGCCCATGGACAAAAATGGCGGCCACACCGACGTCCTCGAGCACGCGAGCCAGGTCGGGCGCGGTCAGGTTGTCGTCATCCCAGCCGAGGCGCATCTTGGCTGTCACCGGAATCTTCACCGCCTCCACCATGCCGCGCACGAGTGCGGCAGTCTTGTCCAGTTCGGTCATCATGGCGGAGCCGCCGCCGATCGAGACCACCTTCTTCACCGGGCAACCCATGTTGATGTCGACAGAGGCGGCGCCCAGCTGCTCGCAGAGCTGCGCCGCGTCCCGCATCTCCTCCGGCACGGCGCCGAAGAGCTGGATGGCCAGCGGCTGGTCTCCCGGCGCGGACTGCACCAGTTGCAGCGCCTTGGGATTGCGCTCGATCAGCGAGCGCGCGTTGACGAGGTCCGTCGTCGCCCAGCCCAGCCCCCCGAGTTCCCGCACGGTCAGCCGCATCGGCAGGTTGGTGTAACCAGCCAGTGGTGACAGAAAGAGGGGTGACGAAAGGGTGATCGGGCCTATGCGCATGGAAATCCGGTCTTCGCCATCACTTCACCACGAATCGCGCAAAGCCAAAATGTTTTTAACCACGAATGGACACGAATTCACACGAATGAAGACCGACAATCCAATCTAACCACCGAGGAGCGACGATCCAGTGCCAACCCATTCTAGCCCACGGATGAACACGGATTAGGTCCCTCTGAATTCGTGTCTGTTGGTGTCCGTTCGTGGTTTCCTGGATTGGTGGTTTGTAGCCGTGTTGATCCGTGTCCATCCGTGGCTCTCACGGTTCAACCGTCTGCCTGACTCAAGTCGGTGGTTAATGAAGGGCCTGGAGCGCGGTTTTCATGCGGCGGAGGCCTTCTTCGAGGGTGGAGCGCGGGCAGCCGAAGTTCATCCGCACGTGCAGGCCGCGGCGTTCGCCGAAGAAACCGCCGTCGGAAAGGCCCACGCCGTGCGCCTCAAAATGGGCGATCGGGTCCGCGAGGCCGAGTGACTGGACGTTCATCCACGCAAGGTAGGTTGCCTCGATGGGCGCCTCGATCGAGATGCCGGGCAACTCCTTCGCCACATACTCCACCAGGTAGTCCCGGTTGCCTTTGAGATACGTGAGCAGCGCCTGCCGCCAGGGTTCGGAGTCGCGGTAGGCGGCCTCGCAGGCGGCGTAGCCAAGGCAGGTCACCTCGGCGACGATGCCATTCGTCGCCCGGGCAAACTGGCTGCGCAGCGTCGGGTCGCTGATGACCGCGAAGGACGTCCCGAGACCGGGCACATTGTACGTCTTGCTGGGGGCCATCAGGGTGATCGTCCGCGCCCCGATTTCAGCGCCGAGGGTGGCCGTGGGAAGATGCGGCAGCGGATCGAGGATGAGATCGCAGTGGATCTCATCTGAACAGAGGACGAGTTTGTGCTTCAGGCAGAATTCCGAGAGGCGCACCAGTTCCTCGCGGCGAAAGACCCGTCCGACCGGATTGTGCGGATTGCAGAGGAAGAAGAGCCTCGTCCGCGACGTAACCGCATCCTCGAGCGCATCGAAGTCGATCTCCCACCGCCGGTCGGAGGCCCGGAGCACGAGGGGGACCGTCAACGCCTCCCGGCCCGAGTTCCTCGGCGCAGTCATGAAGGGCGGGTACACGGGGGTACAGCTCATCACCGCTTCGCCCGGCTCGGCGAACGCCTGCGCCGTGACGTTCAGGCCGCACACCAAACCGGGCAGCCAGACCAACCAGGCAGGGTCGATCGTCCAGCCGTAGCGTGTAAGCAGGGCCGAAACCACAGCCTCGGTTTCTGACGCGGTTGGACGAGCGTATCCAAAGATCCCGTGGTCCACCCGGTGGTGCAATGCCTCGAGGATGGCGGGTGACGCCTTGAAATCCATATCCGCCACCCACATCGGCAGAATGTCTTTCTGCGCGTATTTCTGCCATTTCTGCGAGTCGGTCCCGCGGCGTTCGAGGAGGGCATCAAAGTCGTACACCATAAGACCGGCCACATGGACATCGAATGCCCAGAGGCGCGACGATTTTTCACAGAACCCCCGTCACACTCCCTGCCATTTTTTCACACCGGACGGAGTCGAGATTTCACAAATGCCTATGGCTCAGGGCCTCTCGCACGAGCACAGGCCGGCATTCGGTGAGCTATAGGTCTGTCATCACAGAGAACCAAGAAACCACTACAGGAGAAAACATCATGAGACTCGTACGCTATACCTATCCGAATACCCGCAGCGCGTCCGCCCTCGCTGGCTTGCAGGGCCCCTGGTCTGGCCTCGAAAGCGAGATCGACCGGCTCTTCGAAACCGTGCTGGGAGACTACACCGCTCCGGCGGCCGACCGCTTCCCCGTCGACCTCTATGAGGACGCGGAAAACGTTTACGTCCGTGCCGAGCTGCCCGGCGTCGATCGCTCCGACATCCAGGTCGAGATGGTCGAGGATTACCTCACCGTCAGTGCCACCCGGAAGACCGGTGCCGCAGGCCAGGAACAGACCACCTCGTTCAGTCGCTCGGTCTCCATCCCGGAAGCGGTCCAGAACGAGAAGGTCACCGCACAGTATCAGGACGGTGTGCTCACGGTGACGCTGCCCAAGAAGGAAGAGGCGAAGCCGCGCAAGATCGCCGTCTCCGTCAACTAACCCATCACCACCACTTCAGGAGATTATCATCATGACTCTGCTCAACTCCCTCATTCCCGCCTTTGGTCGCAGTCCCGCGCGTCGGGAGGTCCCGGCCCGCACCGGAACCCCCGGCATCCGACCCGCCTACGACATTCGCGAAACGGACGACGCCTGGGGCCTCACCGTGCACCTCCCCGGGGTGGCGAAGGCCGGCCTCTCCATCACGGACGAGGACGGCACGCTGACCATCCGTGGCGAGCGCGCCTGGACCCAGCCCGCCGGCTGGACCAGCCTGTATCGAGAAACCCGTGACATGCCCTTCGAGCTGCGCCTGCAGCACGACAATGGCTTCGATGCGGACAAGGTCCGCGCCGAGCTCAAGGACGGGGTCCTGCGGCTGTCGCTTCCCAAGACCGAAGCGCGCAAGCCGCGCCGGATCGAGGTTTCCTAAACGTCCGCGGCGAGAGCCGCCCACACATCTGCCGGCCTTGGCCGGACAAGAAAAACCAGCCGGCCCCGGAAACGGGGCCGGCTTTTTGCGTCGTCCGGCGGCGAACCGTTTCAACCAGGGATGGACACGGAGAAACACGGATGACGCCGTGCCGCACCACCGGCTCGCATCCCGCGCGTCCATGTCAGCCCACCACTTGGTGGCCGACGACGAACCCGCTCCGGTCCCATCAAACCATAGAGTATAAATGCCGATTCCCTGCCCGGAATCTTGCGGGCACGCTGGGTCAGCGGCAGTCTCTGGCGATGGCTGGCGCTCCCGTTCCCGTCCTACTCTTCGATGGGGATTGCGGGCTCTGCAATCGGGCTGTCAGGTGGCTGCTACGAATGGACCGGCGAGGGCGTCTGCATTTTTCACCCCTGCAAAGCGACGCCGCGCAGGCCTACCTTCGGGGGCGCGGGCTTTCGACATCCGATTTCGACAGTCTGATCTTTGTGCCAGACTGGAGCGCGCCGGGCGCGCAGCCCCCGCGCTTCCGCACGGACGGCGCGTTGAGCGCCCTGCGTGAGACCGGCACCCTGGGTCGTGCACTGGCGATCGTGCGGGTGATTCCGCGGTCGTGGCGCGACCTGCTTTACCGCGGCGTGGCGCGAATCCGATACCGTGTCTTCGGACCCTACCGCCCCACCCCGCTACCCCGCCCGGAGTGGGCCCTCCGCTTCCTGTAGCCACCGCTCCCTTACGTAAGGACCACGGATGGACACAGACCCAGAGAACCACGCATGGACACACATAGACACGCATTCAGACGCATCGGCTCCGTGTTCATCCGTGGTCAGAATGGACCGGATCCCCATTCGTGTGAATTCGTGTCCATTCGTGGTTAATCCATTCGGCCCTAGGCCGGGGGGACGACCGGTTTGCCGGGGTCGCGCTGCTCCACGTGCAGTTCCTTCGGCTTCACCAGCAGCGAGGCGATGACGGAGAGCGTGAGCACGCCGCCGATCACACCGAGGGAGATGCCAATGGGGATATGCAGGTCGAAGTAGGTGATGAGCATCTTCACGCCGATGAAGACCAGGATGAGCGACAGCCCCAGTCCGAGGAAACGGAACATCTTCATCGTCCCGGCGAGGGCAAAATAGAGGGAGCGCAGACCCAGGATCGCAAAGATATTGGACGTGAAAACGATGAAACCGTCCTTGGTGATCCCGAGGATGGCGGGAATCGAATCGATCGCAAAAACGACGTCCGTGGTTTCGATCGCGAGGAGCACCACAAACAGCGGCGTGGCAAAGAGCCGTCCGTCGATGCGGGTGAAGAACTTGCCGCCGACGTAGTCGGGCGTAATGGGAAACATCTTACGAGCCAGCTTCACCGCGATGTTCTTTTCCGGGTCGGCCTCCTGGTGTCCCGGAAGCGCCATCTTCACGCCGGTGAAAACCAGGAAGGCGCCGAAGATATAAATCACCCAGTGCAACGCGTTGAGCAGCGCGATCCCGGCGGCGATAAAGACCGCGCGCATGAGCACGGCCCCGATAATTCCCCAGAACAGCACCCGGTGCTGATGCTGGGCGGGTACCCGAAAATAGGTGAAGAGCAGGATAAAGACAAAGACGTTGTCCACGCTCAGACAGATCTCAACCAGGTATCCGGTGAAGAACTGCAGCGCCGCCTGTTTGCCCTGCCACGCATAAACGATGTAGTTAAACCCCATCGCGAGGGAGAACCACACGCAGCACCAGATCAGCGCCTCCTTCATGCTGACCTCGTGAGACTTGCGGCGAAAAACCCCAAGGTCCAATGCCAGCATCCCGACGATAAAACTGAGAAAGGCGACCCACGCCCAGATTGGCAGATCCATGATGAAGAACAGTGATGTGTGGGGCCGCAGTGTTCCGGGGCAAGCATGTTTGGGATAACGCACGGCATGCACCCATGCCCGATCTGCTCTCGTCGCGAGCCCCGGACTCTCGGGGTTGACTCTCCCGGATCCTCGCAATGGATGGTCGGCGCTCATGAAAACCGTCCGGATCTTTCTTTCGTGTCTCGCCCTGGCGCTGGCTCCGCTGACGCACGCCCAAGAGAGTGGCGCTTCCGACGCGTCTGCCGCCCGTCAGACGCAGCGGCCGGCATCGGACCAGACCGGCACACCTTCGCAGGAGGCCGATCAGGCGGCCCGCGCTGCGCGCGACGCGGAGCAAGCGGCCACCCAGTCCAAAGCGGCTGCGGCCGTGGCCTCCGGGAATGCCGACGTGCACACGCCGGATTTCCTGGAACACATCGTGGACGCGGTCCTCGCGCTCTTCGATGTGCGCAACAGCGGCAACACCGCGACCCACTACACGATCGCCGCCGTGTTCTTGATCGGCGCGTACATCCTGCGGCGCGTCGTCACCTATTTCATTTTCGGGATCTTTCGCCGGCTCGCGTCACGCACGAAGACCACGCTCGACGACAAGCTCTTTGTCGCCCTGGAAGCGCCGGTTGCCCTGCTGATCGTGGTGATCGGCGCGGTGGCTGCGCTGAAGGTGCTCAAGCTGTCGCCCGCGGCGGACCGCGGCATCGCATACGGTTACACCCTCGCCTTCTCCTTTGTCATCTTCTGGCTACTGCTGCGCGCCTTCAACACCCTGCTCGACCACGCGGGGGAAATCGCGCGCGGGCGGAACATGGGCGTGGCGGCGTTCATGCCGTGGATCAAGAAGACGCTGATCACCGTTTTCGTCATCTTCGGCGTGCTGATGGTGGCGCAGAGCCTCGGTGCCGACGTGAAGGCGTTCCTCGCTGGTCTGGGCATCGGCGGCCTCGCCTTCGCCCTCGCCGCGCAGGACACCCTCGCCAACGTGTTCGGCTCGGTGGTCGTGGCGATCGACCAGCCCTTCAAGATCGGCGAGTTCGTGCAGATCGGCGCGAACTCTGGCACAGTCGAGGACATCGGCCTGCGGTCGACCAAGCTGCGCCGGGTGGACAAGGCCCTGATTGTGGTGCCCAACAAGATCGTGGCCGCAGAGCCGGTGGTGAACCTCTCGCGCTTTACGCAGCGCCGCGTCGAGCAGGTCTTCGGCCTCACTTACTCCACCGAGCCGGCGCAGATGAGTGCCATCGTGGAAGAGATCCGAGCCATGATCCTCGCTGAAGAGGAGGTGGACCCTACCAGTGTGATCGTCCAGTTCCGCGATCTGAGCGCCTCCTCCCTGGACATCTGGTGCGTGTACGTGGTGAAGAGCCCGGATTTTCTCAAACACATGAAGCTGCGCCAGCGGCTTAACCTGAAGATCATGGAAGCGGTGGCGGCCCGCGGCCTGTCTTTCGCCTTCCCGAGCCAGTCCGTCTATATCGAAGGCGCGGTCGCGCGGGCGCTGACTGAGCGCAACAACCGTCCCGCTCCACCGGAAGCAACGCCCTCCGTGGCGCCGCAGCCGGGAGCAGCGCAGTCCGGCGCAGCGCCGTCGTAAGCGCGCGACGCCGGCGTTCTCACAGGCGGGGTGCCCCACCCCGCACCTGCGACCTCGTCTAGAACGCGGGGTGAAGGCACCCCGCCTGCAACGGACGGAGGTCCTCGTCCTACGCGCGCGGTGGGGGATGCCCGCCGCTTGCAACCCGCGACCAGCGCTCGAGCAGCTGCTCCCAGGCGCCGGCGTATCCGCCTTTCGAACGGTCGATGGTCACACAGCGCACGTCGAAACTCTCCAGGACCTCCTGGATCGCCAGTTTCCGGGGGTCCGGCTCGCGGTCTGAAAAGCTATAAAAGATGACCTCACTCGCCGGCAGCGTGACGCCCGAGCGCTCGACATGCTCGCGGCGGCGTCGGCGGTATGAGACCAGGTACCACAAGAGCGACTCGGAGAAATCGAAGGAAAAGCCCCCGATGTGCACGTGGTCGCGCACAAAAAGGTCCACCCACGAATACGGCTTCCCATCCGATGGCTGGTCGAAACAGAGCGGGTCGCGCTGCAGCCCTCCCTGGAAGACACCGGTCCGGCTATAGCTTCCACCCTGGTAGAAATAACGTCTCACTTGAGCCGCATAATCCGTGTAGTGATCGTGCCCAAGCATGATCGAGGTCGGCACCGCCGCCTCCCCGTGGATGTGCCAGAGATGCCGGTCCCCGCAGGTGCGCCGGCGAAAGAGGCTGAACTTGGTTTCCCGGGCCTGGAAATCGTCCGAGGCCCGGGTGAGATCGCAGCCCGGATCGAGCGCCCGCTCCAGCGCATAGTCGTAATTGGTGGTGAGGATGTGCCGGAACGGCAGGCGCACCACGCGGCGATGCAGGTCTCCGGGCTCCACCGCGGAAAAGCTCCGCCCGATTTCCTCCATGAAGTCCTCCGCCCTTCCCTTCTGGCGATAGACAAAACGGTTCCTCAACTCCTCAAAAAAGAGGGTGAACGGTTTTTCTCCACGCCGTCGGTGTGCGTCCGGATCCGCCTTTCGCGTCAGGCTTTGCAGGAGTTCGTCCCACGATTGCGTGGCGTTCAGGCGATTGAGGCCGTTGCCCAGCAGCAGGAGATGCCCGGGCTGTCCCGCCACTGTCGCCATCGGCGTCGCCTCCGAATTCATGGGCCATGACGGTGCCGCAGCTCGCAGCGCCGGCAAGCCTGCGCATAAAGTCCCACAAGATCGGGCCGCTCCGCCAAGAGGCGCGCCCCCTTTCGTTTTTCGCCGGGCTGACTAAAGTCCAGACGTGCTGCCCAATTTCCTCCAACTGCTGACCCGCCGTCCTCCCGCCGACTACGAGCGGGCATTCGTGCGCGAGGTCACCGCCGAGCCGCCTCCGCGCGTGCGCAGCCGGCAGATCGAGCGGCTGCTGGCGGTGGGCTGGCTTTTGATCGGGCTCAAGTCGGCCCTGGTCTGGTGGGCCTGCGCCGCCTACCCGGTCCCTTACCACCCGCTCTGGATCATCCTGCCGACCGTGGCCTTCGCGCTCCTCTGCACCGCGGTTTATGTCTACCGCCGCTGAGTCCGCACTCGTTCTGGAATTTCCCACCCCCGTGTGCTAGGGCACCCGGCCTTATGCCACACGTTCCCGGTCTGCGCAGTCCTTACGCTCGCGTCGGTCGCCTCGTTTATTTCGGGCGCATGCTCGACAAGATCCGGCTTCACGCGGCAGGGCGACTTCCCGCGGACTATGTCGTCAATCTCGGGGCGCCGCGACCAGTTGTGTTTGACGCACGCTGCTGCCGTTTCCTCGGCATCGCCTATGAGGACCTGGTGGCACGCACCCTCGCCGGCGGGAGCGACACGGAAATCCTGGCGTGGGCCGAAGCGCGCGGCACGCCGCGGGATGACGAGGAGTGCATGATCTGGAACCGCTTCATGACCAAACTCGGGTGGCGCGACGACCGCACCGAACTGCTCCGTCAACGCTGCGCCGAGTTCGGTCTCACCCACCTGCCCATCGACTGCTTTTTCGACGTGCTCGACTACGACGAGGGGCGCGACCCGGTGCGGAGCAAGGCCTGGCTCCTCCGCGACCCGCTCGTCATCGTGTTGATGGGTGTGGCCGGGAGCGGGAAATCGACCGTGGGCGCCGCGCTGGGGGAAGCGCTGGGCTGGTCCTTCCGTGATGCGGACGAATTCCATTCACCCGCGAATATTGCGAAGATGGCGGCCGGTCAGCCCCTCGACGACCAGGACCGCGCACCTTGGCTGGAGGCGATCCGCGACCACATCCGCACGACTCTGCGACGCGGCGAATCCGGCGTGGTCACCTGCTCCAGCCTGAAGCAGCGCTACCGCACCACCCTGATGACCGACCTGCCCGGGACCCGGTTGGTTTATCTCAAGGGAGAGCGCGACGTCCTGTGGAAACGCATCAGTGAGCGAAGCGGGCACTTCATGAAACCGGAGATGCTGGACAGTCAGCTCGCTGCCCTGGAGGAGCCCACCGACGCGCTCACGCTGGAGATCACCCGCTCTCCCGTTGAGCTGGTGCAGCAGATCCGCAGCGCCTTCGACCTCTGAGCATGTCGCCCACTGCCGCCAAACGTCTCCGTTTCCTTTTCAGCGCCGTCACCCTGCTGGTCCTCCTCGCGGGCGCAGCCGGGTTTTGGTTACACCACCGGGTGAAACGCAGCCTGCCGCAGCTCGAGGGCACGGCGGCACTCAGCGGCCTCTCCGCCGCGGTGGTGGTGGAGCGGGACGCCGCCGGCGTACCCACCATCCGCGCCCAGTCCCAGGCGGATGCAGCCCGGGCGCTCGGTTTCCTCCACGCCCAAGATCGTTTTTTCCAGATGGACCTTTCGCGCCGGCGCGCCGCCGGTGAGCTCGCCGCCCTGGTGGGTGCCGCCGCGGTGGAGATGGACAAACGGGTGCGCGTGCATGGATTTCGCCGACTGGCGCAGGCCGTCCTCAGCCAGCTGCCCGAGCACCAGCGCGCGGTCCTGGACGCCTACGCCGGCGGTGCCAACGCGGGGCTGCGGTCACTGCGCGACAAACCCTTCGAATACCTGCTCCTTCGCAGTGACCCCGAGCCGTGGCTCCCGGAGGACTGCGTGCTGCTGATCTATGCCATGACCCTCGACCTCCAGGATGATCGGGGAGGCTACGAGCAGTCACTGGCAGCGGTGCGCGACGTCTTGGGTCCACAAGCGCTCGCCTACTTCGCCCCGCTGGTGGGGCCGGGCGACGCCGCGCTCGACGAAAGCACGGAAACGCTCCCGTCCATGCCGGGCCCTCGACGAATCAACCTCCGCCCGAAGGAGGAGTCGGTGGTTCCCTCTCCCGCACTCTCCCGCCTTGGCGACGATGACGACACCGTCCTTCCCGGCTCAAATGGCTTTGCCCTTTCCGCCGAACGGACAGCGAACGGCGGCGGGGCGCTCCTGGCCAGCGACATGCACCTGTCACTCCGTTTGCCCAATGTCTGGTACCGCGCCGTCCTGATCCACCCCGATCCCGCCACCAACGAAACCGTACGGCTGGTGGGCGTGACCCTGCCCGGCGCCCCCGCTCTGATCGTCGGAAGCAATGGTCATGTCGCGTGGGGCTTCACCAATGCCAACGCAGACGTGAGCGACCTCGCCATTATCGACGTCTCGACTCTCGACCCCTTGGTCTACGCTGACCGCGAGGGGCTTCTCACGATGGAAAAACGCGAGGAAGTGATCGCGGTGAAGGGCGAGGATCCGGTCACGGTGTATTACGACTGGACGGTGCACGGCCCGGTGGTGGGACGAAACGCGGCCCGCAAATCTCTCGCCCTGCGTTGGACCATGCACGACCCCGCGGCCGCCAACTATGGGCTGCTCGACATGGCGTCGGCTCGCACGGTGGAGGAGGCAGTCGCGGTGGCCCACCGCTCCGGCATCCCCGTGCAGAACATCGTCATTGCCGCGAAGGACGGGCGCATCGCCTGGACGATCTGCGGCTTTTTGCCGAAGAGGATCGGTTTCGACGGGCGGCTACCCGTCTCCTGGACGTTTGGAGACCGGCGCTGGGAGGGTTTCCTCCCCGCCGAAGCAGTACCCACCGTGATCTCACCCGCCTCCGGCCAGCTCTGGACGGCCAACCAGCGCATCCTCGGAGGCCCGGCGTTGGCGGTCCTCGGCGACGGCGGCTACGACCGCGCCCCCCGCGCCTCCCGTATCCGCGACCTGCTGACGCCCTTGCGCGACGCCGTCCCTCGCGACCTTCTGGCGGTCCAGCTCGACACGGGGGCACGTCACCTCGACCGCTGGCACCAGCTGCTCACAGCGGTCCTGACGGATGACGCCATCACTCAATCGCGCGCCCGCGCGCGCCTGCGCGAGGCCCTCCTCCCGTGGAAGGCGGCGGCGGAGGCCGACTCTGTCAGCTACCGCCTGGTCCGGCGCTTTCGCCACCACGTCGTGCGCCTCGCCCTGCCGCCGCTCTTCGAGCGCTGCGCGGAGGTCCATCCCTTCTTTTCGTACCGGCGGTTTCACTACGAGCCGGCGCTCTGGCAGATGTTGGAGGAAAAGCCCGAGCACCTGCTCGGCGCCGACCATGCCTCCTGGGACGCCCTGCTCCTCGCCGCAGTGGATGCGGTGCAGAAGGAACTGGACGACGCCAACCTCGCGGTTGAAAGCGCCACTTGGGGACGCTTCAACACCTCCGCCATCCGCCATCCCTTCGCCGGCATCTTCAAACCCCTGGCGTCGTGGCTGAGCCTCCCGCCGGTGCCGCTGCCGGGGGACTACGACACGCCGCGCGTGCAGGCCCCGGACGATGGCGCCTCTGAGCGCCTCGTCGTTTCGCCCGGGCGCGAGGAGCAGGGTCTTTTCCACATGCCGGGAGGGCAGAGCGGGCATCCGCTGTCCCCTTATTTCAGCGCCGGCCACGAGGCTTGGATCCAGGGAGAGCCGACGCCTCTGCTCCCGGGTCCGACCCGGCATACCCTCCGCCTTGAACCGCACCAGGGCGGCGGCGGCACCCGGTAACGGCTGGCCGACTACAGGCGGAACCGCGGCATCCCGCCGCGTTTTCCGGTTGAGCCGGCGCGGGGGTGTGCGTTCCCTTGCAGCGCCGCCCCATGAAGAACAAACGCACGAAGAGCTACACGGTGTATTTTGCCAGCGAGCTCTTTAGCGCCAAGCACCTGATCGGAAATGCCTACCTCGCCGAGGCGATCTACGAACGATCGCACGGGCGGTACCTGTGCATCCTGCCGCAAAACCTGGAGCAACGTGGCAACACCGCGCATTCGATCCGCGATCAGGACATCCAGACTCTCCTCAACTGCGACCTCGGGCTCTTCAACTACGACGGCACCGAGCTGGACTCGGGCACGGTGGTGGAATTCATGTTCGCAAAGTTCGCGGACATCCCCTCGGTCATCCTGCGAAGTGATTTTCGCCAGGGCGGCGACCAACGCGGAGACCCGTGGAACCTGATGACCAGCTTCTATCCGCGCACCGTCAATGTGATCGTCGACAGCCTCGGCACCTACAAGGGCGTGATGAAACGCCGTCGCCACCAGCCGCTCGATGAGGTGGTCCGGCTCGCCGGGCTTCAGAGTTCGGCCGATTCCCACGTGATGTGCGACCAGATCGCCCAGGCGTGTGTCCGCGCCCTCGACCGCGTCACCGCGATCGAGCCCGTCATGCCGAAGCACCTGCGGGAGGAAGTCTACAACTGGCTCGCGCTCATGCCGGGACTGCGCGGCAAGGAAAAGGACCTCCGCCGAGAGTTCGAGGAGATCCTCCAACGCAAGGTGGAGCGCGATCTGCTCTAGCCAACGCCGCCCCGCCGCGGCGCAGAGCCGCCCGCCGCCCCTCACCTCACACCATGTTTTCCACGCTGGAGCACCCGCTCGCCCACCACGTCCTCGCCCGTCTCCGGGAAAAAAGCACGCCTCCGGCGCAGTTTCGCGTCCTCTGCCACCAGATCTCCCTGTTGCTGGCGCTCGAGGCCACGCGCGACCTCCGCACCGAAACCGCCCTGGTGAATACGCCCCTGGAGGCCTGCACGGGGCGCGTGCTGGCCCAGCCGCTCGTGGCGGTGCCGATCCTGCGCGCAGGCCTCGGCATGCTCGATCCGATCGTAGATCTCTTTCCCGATGTCAGCGTCGGCTACATCGGACTGGAGCGCGACCATGAGACCGCGCGTGCGCGCAGCTACTACTGCAAGCTTCCACCGCTGGGCGGCGCGCGGGTGATGCTGGTCGACCCGATGCTGGCGACCGGCGGCTCGGCGGTTCAGGCACTCGATGTGATTTTCGAACGCGGTGCGGACGATGTCTGCATGCTCAACATCGTCGCGTCCCCGGAGGGTGTGCAGGCGGTGCAGGCATCTCACCCGCGGGTGCGGATCTTTGCCGGCGCCCTCGACCGCGAGCTGAACGGAAGGAAGTACATCCTGCCCGGGCTCGGCGATTTTGGCGACCGTCTCTACGGCACCTGAGCGGCGCGCGCGGTGTCATGCCGCGCTCACTACACCGGTTGGCGGGAACTCTCGGCCGCGCAACAGGACTGTTACGTCGCTATGGCAACCTCAAAACGCAGGAAGCAGGACTCGAAACGTGTCTCCTCGCAGAAACACGAAATTGAATACACCGGGGGCCGCGTGGCCAAGGCCACCCGCACCCCGAAGAAGAAGGCAAAACGCGCGGTGAAGACGGCGAAGAAGTCGCTCGGCCGCAGCACCGGCCGCAAGAAGGTCGTCTCGCGCGCCAAGAAGATCGCCAAGCGCTGAGCCGGATCGGCCCCGCGCCGTGAGATCACGCGGTGGGTCGTCCCGTCAGCGGAGGCCGACCCACAATGCCAGGAGGGCGCTCATGCCCGCCACTCCATAGGCGATCCAGAGACGCTGGCGCAGCTGCACGTCGCGCCGCCGTCCCGCTTCAATTTCCTGCTGGAGCGTCTTTGCCAGCGCCTCGACGGTGTTCGAGAGTTGGCTGATCAGGCGTGCCTGCTCCACATCCGAGGCTTCGAGTTCGTCCATGCGCTTGGCCAGCACATCCGGCGTGCGCATCCCCTCAGCCTGGGAGGGTGCGCCGGAGTTCGCCTCCCGCGCCTCGCGCCGCTTGCGATAGAGGTCGAAGGCGCCGAGCACGACCGGCGTCAGCGCGGAGAGAATCGGTACAAGTGGGAGTCCCATGGTGTGCGGTGGTGGGTCGGGTACGACCCCGCGTCGGCGCCTTCGGTTCATCGGAAATGCGCACCGGGAAAGTCCCGCATGCCGCGTCGCGGCGTGAGGCTCGACGCCGTGCCGGGGCGGGCCGTCCCCTCAACCGCGGCTAGGGCCGGAGGGCCGAAAACTGCGCCGCCACCGTTTCCCGCGGCACCTGCGCGTAACGTTCCGGGAGGAAACGCCGGTCGGAGCAGGCGAGGACCGCGGCGAGTTCCTGGAGGGCGAGCATCCTCGGATCGAGGGGGTCGATAAAGGACTCCACCGCCTCGCGCACGTCGGCCAACTGCACATCCTGGTCGCGCTGGGCCAGCACGGCGCGCTCCTTTGCACGGATCAGGATCGCCTCGACGTCGCTGCCGGTCAGGGCCTTTTCACCCAGGGCATTCCGCACAAACGCGAGCACGTCGTCGCCGAGCGCGATTTTCTTCACCCGCGCAATCACGCTGAAGAGCTCCGCCACCTCGTCTGCAGTCTGGGCGGCGAACAGCGGCACGCAGAGGCCGAAACGCCCCTGGCGTTTCATGTCGATCGCGAGCAGGTCGGGCCGCGAGGTCATGGCGATCCACAACTCCCGGCCGCGCAGGCTGCTGTCGCCGAGGTGCGCGGCGAACGCGGCGAAGACGCGGGTGGAGACGCCGCTGTCGCCGTCGGCCGAGCGATTGCCGAACACCGCGTCGGCTTCGTCGACCACGACAATCACCGGCCCGAGCGCGCGGACCGTCATCAGGATGCGGCTCTGCTGGCGCTCGGTTTCGCCGACCCACTTGGAGCGGAAGTCGCCGAGTTCGAGCACGGGGAGCCCGCACTCGGACGCAAAACAATCGATCAGGAAGGATTTGCCCACGCCGACGCGGCCGGGGACCAGGACGCCACGCTCGAGCACGTCCTCCTTCTGATTGCGGATCAGCCAGGCCAGCTCACGCAGGCGCTTCTTAGCCGCAGTGTGGGTGGCAACGTGGTCGAGAGAGACGCCGGGGCGCGGATCCTTGAAGCGCACCAATCCCTGGCAGTAATCCTCGATCAGCCGCCGTTTGCCCGCGCTCACCTTGTCGATCGTCAGGCGCTCGCCGGACTTCACCACCGCGAGCACGAGCTGTTCGACCCGCAGCAGCGAAAGCCCGGAGGTGCGGCGCGCCAGGTCATCGATGGAAAGATCGCTGGCACCCTGGAGTCCCTCGCCGCCGATGGTGCGGTCGAGCCAGCCGGAATCGAGAAAACGGCGTCGCTCTTCCAAGTCCGGCAACGGAATCCGAACGCTGGCCACATGCGGGTTTTGCACGACATCGGAGTGAACTTCGGCGGAAGATTCCGTCACCAGCACAATGCCGACGTCGGCGCTGAGCAGCTCCGGTGAGGCCGCCCAGCGCAGGAGCGTGACCAGGGCGGCGCGTTCGTCCACCGAGGCGCTCGCCTCCTCCGCCGCCGGGATGATCTTCTCCGGGAAACGCAGGACGAGGGTAAGGCCGCGCTCGGTCGCCTGGTCGTCCGCGAGTTTCAGGAAAAAGCGCCGGAGGATGGGGACGAGCTCGTTGAAGGCGCGCGGCGGTCCCTGCTGATGAAAGGCGGTCCCCTCCACCTCGTCGAAGACCCGCAGCCACTCAAAGAAGCGCGCCTGCATGGCGGGGCTGCCGAAGGACAACCCCTCCCCGATGTCGTAGAACATCAAATACGCGCGGCCGGCAAAAAGACGCTGGGAGAAAAAGGCGGTGAGGCTGCCGTAGTCGGTGCGCGGTGACACGCGGACCGGGTGCAGGTCAAAGACATTGCCGTGAAGCAGGAAAAGACTGTGTGCACCGCTGTTCCAGAGGCGGGCCAGGTCGCCCGCCCAGGCGGGCAGGCTGGTGCGGGAGGGGATGGGGAGAGTCGCGTTCACGAGGTCTGCGAATTGGGCAGCTGCGGCGGGGTGGAGGCGGAAAGGCGGCGGGCCCGGGCGTGCGCCGGCATCTCCGGCATCTGCTGGGTCACGTCCTTGAATTCGGTGAGTTCGGAGAGCCACTGGTTGGTGGTGGAGAGGTGCTCAATGCTGAGGTCGATGCGCGCGGACAGCGCGTCGGCGTTCTTGGAGGCCACCGCGTCGGCGCGGATCAGCTTCACCTGCTCGACCAGGCGCTCCTGCTCGGAACGGATCAGCTCCAGGTTGGCCTGCGCCTGTTCCAGCTTGGCCTGGCGCTGCCGCAGCCCGCTCAGACGTTCCAGGCGCGAGGTGAGCAGCCTCTCCTTCGGTGCGAGCGCGAGGGGAACCGGTGTGCGCGTCTTCAGCTCGGCGACCTCCACCGTGAGGGTTTCGGCCTCCGCCTCGAGCGAACGCACCACCTCGGGAATCCGCTCCTTGCGCTCGCTCTCGAGGAAAACCTCCAGGGTCTGCTCCACCGTCAGCATGCGCAGAAAGGTCCAGAGCAGCTCGTCCAGTTTTTCCAGCCGCGATTCCAGGTCCATCCCGGTCGCGCTCTGCGCCTCGTTGGACGCCTTCTCGATCGCGGCGCAGAGGCCGGCAAGCTGGTTATAGCGGGTGCGCCGCACCGGGGAGAGGGACGACAGCAGGGCGTCATGCTGGGCCTGGAATTCCGCCCACTTGGCGGACTCCACCCGGTCCTGCTCCGCCTTCAGATGCGCGTCGACCTGACGTCGGAAGAACCCCGCGTCGGGCAGATAAACCCAACCCAGAGCATAGAGAGTGAGGCCGGCCAGCAGGCCGAGCGCCTGGCCCGAGGCGAACCCCAGGCCCACGGTCAACAGAAGCAGCCAGAGGTGGTGGCGGCTTTTGAAAAAAGCGCGGCGGTAACTCACTCCACCGTGAACCATTGCACCTCCACGCGCCGGTTCTTTTCAGGATCCGGGCCGGCGGGCTCCTCCCAGCCACGGCCCACCGTTTCAAGGCGCGCGGCGTCCACCTTCTGCTGTTCGACCAGGACACGGCGGATCTCCGACGCGCGGTTTTTGCTCAGCTCCATCGCTTTCAGCGCCATCTGGCGCACGAAGGGTTCGCCGCCCTGCTCGCGGAATTTCTCCACCAGGGCGTTATCGACGTGCCCTCGCAGGAGAATGGTCGAGCCGGGGCTGACCTGGAGCAGGCGTTTGATCGCGCCGAGGTTGTCCAGATTGGCCTGATACGTGAGGTCGAGCTTGGAGGAGTTGGGCTCGAAGAGAAACCGGATGTCCTTGCTGAGGAGCGGATCGCCCTCGATCGCCCCGGTGGAGGTGGAGCGGATGGGAGCGATGGCCAGCTGCTGCGAGGCAAACTGGCCGGTCTTTTCCAGAGCCTGGAGGTGGGTGAGATCCGAGAAGCGGTCCGGATCGAGCGGGTCCTTGATCAGCTCCGAGCCATAGGCGAGCACGGCCGACTGGAAGATGCCGGTGAAGCTGCCTGCCGCGTCGATCGCCCCGGAGAAAAAGGCCTGATTCTCGGGGAAGTTGGAAAAGTGCACCTTCGCCAATTCCGCCCGGGCATCCTCCCGCGACCACTTGAAGGCCTTTGCAATCAGGTCGAGTTGAGCCGCGGGATTATCGCGCACCAGACTGTTGCCCTCCAGGATTCCGGCGGTCAGCCCGGCCACGATCGCGGGGTTGGCCTGGGCGAAGCCTTTGTTCACGACCAGGATGTCCGCCACGATGAGCAGGTTCTTGTTCGTCGTGAGCAGTTGCGCGGCGCCGGCACTTGCCTCCACCACCTCGGTGGTTTTGGGAGCCCACGTGACGCAGCCGGCCAGGCGCTTTCCGCCGCTCTGCAGTTCCTTGAGGAAGAGGTCTCCGGCGGTGAAGGCGTCCGCGGCGTACACCACGTTGACCTTTTCCGGGTCGGGGCGCGTGCCCAGGTCTGCCAGCATGTTCATCCCCAGGCCCGCCTCCTGCGCGAGGTAGCGGAGGAAAAAATCCGCCTCGGTGAACTGGGCGGTGATCAGGGTCCTGCCCTTCAGGTCGTTGATCCTGCGGATGTCCTTGCGCACGACGATGCCGTCGGCGCCGCGTGAATACCCGATCTGCACCGGGACGGTGACATGAAAGGTGCGGCAGTGGGTGGCGAGCACGTCCACCGTGGTGGCGGAGGCTGCCATGCGGCCGGCGTTGAGGGCGGACCAGCTCTCCTCCTCCGACAGCTTGATCCGCACCTTGAAGCCGTGCTTGCGGAAGAAGATCGAGTTTTCGCTCGGCTCGAGTCCTCCATTGGCCGCGACCAGGCCGGCGTATCCGGCGTATTCACTGAGCTCAATGTCGACGGTGTTGTCCTTCGGGACATACACCCCGGCGGGCTCGAGGATGGGGCAGGCGTAGAGAGGCTCGACAATGCCTTCCGCGATCTCGGCTGCACCGGCCGCCGTGGCGGCGGTGGACGCGGCGGCGGGGGTGGCACCGGCCGCGGTGGCGGCGGTGGCGGCCGCGGGGGCGACGGGCTTGAGTTTATCCCACCACTTATAGACGCCGATTCCCGCCATCGCGAGGATCAGGAGCGTGAGGACGAATTTTCCACGACCGGTCATGTTTGGGTAGGGTTAGGGCTGGGTGCGGGACGGAAGCGGGCGAGGTTCAACTCTCCCCGATCTTCTGGCGCTCGGGGGCGGGTGCGGGGGTGGAGGAGGCCTCGCCCTGCACCATTCCCATCTTCTTCTGGTACTCCTTGAAGAGCTGCGCACCGCGGGCGCGACGCACTTCCTGCTGGCGCTGGATGCCCGAGCCCATCTCCTTGGCGAGGTCGAGGGTGGCACGCATCTGGCCTTCACCCGCCGCGGCGGCCTGGCGTAGTTGCTGCATGGATTCACCCATCTCTCCGCCCATCATGCCCTGCAATTCGGAGATCGAGCCCTTCATCATGCCCGAGAGCTGCTCGAGCGAGCGCCCGACCGCGACCTTGGCCTTCACCGCCTCGAACTCGCGCTGGAAGCGCTGGATCTCGCGGAGGCTGTTGGCGATGATCTCCGTGTTTTGCTTGTAGAGTTGTTCCAGGCTGTCGAGCTGCGACTGGTTGTCGGCGATATCCTGCTCGATGGTGGCGAGCTCCTCGGCAAAATGGGCGCCATTGGCCTCGTCATTGGCCGCGGCGGCTGATTGCAGGAAACCCTGCGTCTCGGTGCGCTGGCGCTCCTGGCGGCGAATCTGGTCCTTCAGCAGCGCGATCTGCCCGGCCAGTTGGCCGTTGGCGTAATGCGCCTTGTCCGCCTTGGCCTTGGCATCACGGATGCCGCGTTCGACCACAGCTTGGTTGATGGCGTCGGTCTCGGTCGCTTTTTCAGCGGCCAGGCCGAGCCAGATGAAGACACGTTTGAAGGCGCGGAACAGACCCATGGCAGGAGGTGGTGAGGTGGTTGGCCGCGGTCGCGGCGGGGTGAGGAGGAAGGTGCGCCACGTGCCCGGTCCGGACGGACAGGGACGCTGCGCGCCCTCCTTTTAGCATCCGGATGCGGCTGCGCAAATTACAATTCGCCACGGCAGTTCGAGCCCGCCCAGGCCTCCCTTAATTCAGCCCCGGTCCTCGTTGCCGTCGGGCGCCCTTTGCGCCTCGCCGCCCCGGCGCCCCAGAAGCCCGCGATCAAAACCCTCCCGCAGGCCCTCGACGAAGGCGTTGCGGAGGAGCGTCTCGACCGCGGTCCAGACATCGACGTCGGTGCCGGCAAAGCTCCCGGAGAAGGGAGCCTTGGTGGCGACCTGCTGGTCGCCGTCCTCGTCGTTGTCGAAGACGGCCGTGACGACATCGGCCGCGGCCTCCTTGATCCGGGTGCCAATGCTCTCGCCCTGGTCGGAGGCGGAATGGAAATCCAGCTCCTTGAAGAAGGGCTTCACGTAGCCTTCGTAAGTTCCCGCCTTGGCCTCTGCTTCGACGTAGAACTCGAAGAAACCCGAGCCCACGTCCACCTTGGCCAGGGCGCGAAGAAAGTCATTCCACGCGCGCAGGTCCATGGGCTTGAGCTCGAGGACGGTCTTGAAGGTGGGCGACTTTTCCAGCGGATCGGCCTCCACGCGGACGCGCAGGTCGCCATTGCCGGTCACGACTCCCGTCATGTCCAATTTGGCCGGATACGTCTCACCCTCGGCGCGGTTGCTCAAACCGGTGCCGACCAGGTGGAGCTTGTCGATCCCGACGCGGGAATGGGGCTGACGGGCGCGGTCGATGAAATGGATGGTGGCATTCTTCACCTCGAGCCGGGACAGCTCCATGGGAAACGCCTCCTGCAGCGCGCGGCGCCAGGGTTCCAGCTTAGCCCGGATCTCCTTCATCTTTTCCTTTGCTTCTGCGGCCTCCTCAGGGGTGGGCAGCTCGGTCTGCACCAGGTTCAGCTCCGCTCCGTCGATGGTCATCGCCCCTCCGAGGCGGCCCCGAAAAAGGGCGCCCCAACTGAGGCGCATGTCCACGCGTTCCACCTTGAGGATCGGCACGTCGTTGGGACGTTCGCGGTCCTCCAGGACCAATCCACGCGCCGAAAGTCCACCGCGCCAAAGCGCGACGGTGATCCTTTCCAGGTGGCCTCGGACTCCCTCCAGTTGGTCGAGCTTCCGATTGGCAACGCGGGTCGCAATCGGGCCGGCAAGCAGCACCCCGAGAAGCAGCAGGGACGCCACTACGAGCAGGACTTTGACAGGTGCGGCGCCGCGGCGGCGTGCTGGTGAGCCAGGCAGGGGGCGGAGGGGCGGACGAGAAGTCATAAGCGCCCCTTCGCTTGAGTTATGCCAGCAATTAAGCCGTTTCCCTTCAATGACTTGCCTAGAAAACCCACCTCCCTGTGTTGCCAGACTGCAACTGCACCCGGACACCGCCCGGCAAAATGCAAACCTACGCCCGCCGGTCCTTGAAGGTGAGTTCGGCCACACCGCTTTTGTCCAACTCGCCGAGGCCGAGCGCGACCATACGTTCAAACTGCAGTTTGGTCGCGCCCGCGAGGGGCAGGGAAAGGCCAGCTTCGGCACCCAGCGTCCAGGCGATGGTGGAGTCCTTGGCGGCATGGGCGGCGGAGAAAAAACACTCGTGCGCGCGGTTCTGCATGTCCTCGCCGTCGGTCTTGAGCACCTGCGAATGGGCACCCGTTTGGGAAAACACCTCGCGCACCATGTCGAGATCCAGGCCAAGCGCGTGGGCAAGACCGAGGCCCTCCGCGAGAGCGGCGGTGTTGATGTTCATGACCATGTTGACCAGCGCCTTTACCTGGGCCGCGGTGCCGGTGGCGCCGGTATGCCGCAGGGCGGAGCTGAGTTGGCGGAGGATGTCCTCCACCTTGGCAAAGGCGTTCACGTCGCCGGCACACATCAGATAGAGGGTACCGTTGCGTGCCTGCGGAATGGAAGAGGCCATGCACGCCTCGATGGACGCGGCACCGGCGTCTCGCGCACGCCGCTCCACCTCGAGGTGCACCTTCGGTGAGAGCGTGGCACAGTTCACAAAGCAGCGCCCCTTGGCGCCGATGAGCAGGCTGTCACCGGTCTCCGCAAAAACGCCCAACTGCGCGCGGTCGTCGGTGACGACGGTGAAGATCACATCGGCGGCGGCGGTGACGTCCTCCAGCCGGTGGGCCGCCTTGGCCCCAAGTTCGCCCGCGAGGGCGGTGGCGGACGGCGCGTGGGCGTCGAACACAACGGTCACCGACCGCCCCACGTCCTTGAGGCGGCGGGCCATGTTTGCGCCCATGCGCCCAACACCAACAAAACCGATACGAGGAGAGTTCATGAAAAAAAGGAAAGTGAGCGTGGGGCGACGTGTACGACCGGGCGCGGTCAGGACGGGGGGAGGCGGCGAGGCACGCGTTCGCGCCAATCGCTTCAGAAGGAGAAGTTCATCGGATCCGCACCCGAGCGTTGGTTGCGGTCCAGCCGGGTGATCGCCGCCATCTCGTCCTCGCTCAGGACAAAGTCGAAGATGTCCGCGTTTTCCATCATCCGATGCTCCTTCGATGATTTCGGAATCGTCAGCACCCCCTCCTGGAGGTCCCAGCGCAGGATCACCTGGGCGACACTCTTGCGGTGCCGTTTCGCGATCTCGGCCAGGGCAGGATCCTTCAGGATCGAGCCGGCCTGCATCAGCGGGCTCCACGCCTGCATCCGGATTCCCTTCTCCTCGCAGAAGGCGGTGAGGGCCCGGCTCTGCAGGTAGGGATGGTATTCGATTTGGTTGATGGCCGGCACCACCTCCGCAGCAGCCAGCAGCTCTTTCAGGTGCGGGACCATGTAGTTGCTGACTCCGATCGCGCGCACCTTGCCGGCACGGTGGCAGCGCTCCAGTGCCTGCCAGGAGGAGACCAGTTTGCCCGTGATCGGCCAGTGCAAGAGGAACAGGTCGACGTACTCGAGGCCCAGCCGCTGAAGCGCTTCATCAAAGGCCTCCTCCACCCGCCCGGCGCGCATGTCGTCATTCCACACCTTGGTGGTGACAAAGAGCTGATCGCGCGGGACGCCGCAGGTGCGGATCGCCCGGCCCACCGCGTGCTCGTTCTGGTAGATCTTCGCCGTGTCGATGCTCCGGTATCCAAGCCGGACCGCGGTCTTCACATGGCTTTCTGTCTCGCGCGGCTCCATCTGCCACACGCCCAGGCCAAACCAGGGCATGCGCACACCATTGTTCAGCACAACAGAGGCCTTCAGCCCCTCATCCCGGGTGGCAAAGGTCGTGGTCAGTTTTTCAAGAGGCATGGCAGTTCCTCCCGTTCGTAGCCCGAATCACCGCAAGCGCCAGCCGCGAACGCATTTTAAGGGGTCATGTCTTGACTCTTGACAAAACCACCCGCCCTTCCTGTTCCCCGGCCGCCCGAAAAAGCGCCGCCCAACTCACCTCGTTGCGCACAAAACCACCACGCTGCGCCCAACATGATTTCCGTGCGACCACACCTGCCCGACAGACGGAGCGGCGCACCTCCGCGCTGCTTTCCTCCACGCTGCTGACCCTGCACTCGCCTACCCTGCGTTTGCTTCCGCCCCGGTGGCGACCGACCACGCTTGAACGGTGGTCCGCAGCGCTTCGTCCGCCACGCCCTCTTGGTGACGGGCCCGCTGTGCCACGCTGCGATGCAGCGTCCGGTGGCGCCTCGTGTTGTAGCTCGTGGCCAGACGCCGAAAGTGGGCGATCAATTCGTCCTGACGCACCGCCTCCGCCGCGAGCAATGCGGTATCGATTTCTTCATCCGTCAAATAAGCGTCGAGTACCTCCGAGCCCGGCGCCGTCGTAAGGCGAAGCACTGCACAGAACGTACGGCTGCTCTCCCAGCCCGGTTCGCCGAACATGCGAACGTCGAGCGCCGCAATCTCGTAGGCCAGGCCAGCCAGGTCACCGCCGCCACCGTGGCGGCAGAGGTCGTGGAGGATACCGCGCAAAAACTGGGGCGCGTCTTTGGACAACACCTCCAGGTACGGCACCAAGTCGTCGAACCAGGCCCGCAGGCAGGTGCGGTCGAGCGCGGTGCAGGCCGCCTTGAGGACGCGGATACGTTCCTCCCCGAGCTGTTCACGCACGCCCGCATCGTGGCAGGCCAGCACGTACCGCAGCTGAAGCGGATCAAAAACGTGGGCCACCAGATCATCGTCGGCGGCAGCCCCCACTTCGAGGTATTCCGCCATCGCCAGCAGCGGCACGCCGGCCGTCAGCTGCAGCCGCGACACCGCGGAGAGAAACACGTCGACCTCTGCTGCCTGCAGCTCACGACGCAGTTCCAAGGGCACCGCGCGGTGCCCGGCCCGGTAGGCACGAAACAGAAGCGCCACCATGCCCGCGCGCCGCTCCAACTCTGCCAGGCGTGCACTCGCGTCCAAGAGCTCCACGGCGGAAAACCGAGACGCAAAGGCGTGACGCAGCGTGATCTCGTCCCGCTTCACCACCTCCCGCTCGGCGGCCGGAAGAAACCCCAGCCCACCTTCACCACCCATCGCGCCGGTCATCCAGTTCGATAGCGAGTCCACCTGCAGCAACCCCTTCATACATAGAAGATTCGAGAAATCTTCGAAAGGGCTTGGCGGCTGCATACGGGAATTAACGACACAAAAAGAAGGTTCTCGCAACTATATTACAATAGAAGCCCCCTAGAGAACGGATTCCTACTGACTTCGGCGTGGACTGCAGGCGGGCGCAATCTGCACCGCCCGGGCGACGCACCTTTGCACATCGCGAGGGCCGCTGGGTGCGCAACCGGAGCATCACGTGCGGCGTTTTACCACAACTAGCTTTTTAACAACTGCTTATGCTTTTCAAAATACGGCTGGCATCACCCGTGCATTAGGTGCCGCGCTATGAAAAACAAGACCCTGACGACTGTCCTGATCTCTTTCTTCCTCGCCGCCCTCGCCTTCTCCGGCTGCCGCACGATGGAAGGCGCTGGCAACGACATTGAGCGTGCCGGCGAAAAGATCTCCGACGAGGCGCGCGACGCGCGTAACTAAGTTCAGCCCAAGACCGGTTCATCCCGGGACTCGGGTCTGTGCGATCCCCGGCTCAGGCTGGGGATCGCACTTTTTTTTGCGGCACGCTAAGTTCTCTCCCCGCGATCACGGATTTCTCCACCACGCGTTTTTTGACCCTCCCGGCGTAACACGGATGGTAGGGCTATGCACCCCCTCTCCCTGCGCGGTCTCCTGCTCGCAGCCTGCTTCACCACCTCGGGCGTCGCCGCCACACCGCCCCCGCCCCCCACCGTCCCGCGCCTGGCGCACGCCGCGCCGCCGCAGGTGTTTTATTTCGTCCTGACCGACCGGTTCTCCAATGGTCGTCGCGACAACGACCGGGGCCACCTGACCGGAGGGCGGGAACACGACGGTTTTGATCCGACCGCGATCTCGCATTATCACGGCGGCGACTTCGCGGGCCTGACCGCGCACCTGGACTACCTGAAGGGATTGGGGATCACTGCCATCTGGGTCACGCCTCCGTTCACCAACAAGGCGGTGCAGAGCGGAACCGCCGGTTACCACGGCTACTGGATCACCGACTTCCTCCGCATCGATCCCCACCTCGGCACCAATGAGGAATTTAGCGCGTTCATCGAGGCGGCGGAGCAACGGGGCATCCGCGTCTTTCTCGACATCATCGTCAACCACACCGCCGACGTGATCGTGCCCCGGGGCGGTGTGACCGAGTACCGCGCGGAAGCCGAGTATCCCTGGCGCGACGCCGAGGGCCGTGTCTTTGACGAAAACGCCGTCGCCTACAACGGCCTGAACGACGCCACGCTCTTTCCCGCGCTCTCAGCCGATACGAGCTTTGCCTATGTGCCGGAGGTGGCACCGGCCGAGGCTGCGATCAAAAACCCAGCCTGGCTCAACGACCCCACCCTCTACCACAACCGCGGCAACACCACCTTCCGCGGCGAAAACTCCCTCCACGGCGACTTTGTCGGGTTGGACGACCTCTTCACCGAACACCCGCGGGTGGTCACGGGGATGATCGACATCTTCTCCCACTGGCTCACCTCGTACAAGGTTGCCGGATACCGGCTCGACACCGCGCGCCACGTCAACCCGGAGTTCTGGCAGGCCTTTGTCCCGGCCATTCATCGGGCGGCACGCTCCACAGGCAGGAACGATTTCCTCCTCTTTGGTGAGGTCTACAACGACGAGGGCGATCCGTCCGTCCTATCCGAATACAGCACCACGGTGCCAATCGACACCTCGCTCGACTTCGCCTTCTTCCGGGGCGCCCGCTATTACCTCTCGCGCCTCGAGCCGGCCAAGACGATCTCGCAGATGTTCCGGGACGACGACTATTACACCGACCACGACAGCAATGTGCACGTCACCCCCACCTTCCTGGGCAACCATGATGCCGGCCGGTTCGGCCACTTCCTCAAGGCGGACAACCCCAAGGCGTCGGACGCGCAGTTGCTGGACCTGATGAAACGCGGGCACGAACTGCTCTTTTTCGCCCGCGGTCAGCCGGTGATCTACTACGGCGATGAGCAGGGCATGACCGGCACGGGCGGGGACATGGCGGCGCGCGAAACGATGTTCGCTTCCCAGGCGCCGCACTACCGCGACCTTTCGCTCATCGGGACCACGCGCACGGGCGCGGACGAAAAATTCGATCCGGCCCACCCGCTCTACACGCTGATCTCCACCCTTTCCCGCCTGCGCAGTGAACACGCCGTCTTTGGCCGGGGCGCCATGATCGTGCGCGAGAGCGGGCACCCCTCCGTGCTCGCCTTCTCACGCGTCGAGCGCGACGCACTGGTGGAATACCTGGTGGTGTTTAACTCCCACCGCACCGCCGAGGCAGCGGTGACGCTGCCGACCAGCCAGGCCGCCGGCCAGACGCTGCAGGCGATCTACCGCTCAGAGGACACCTTGCCCGCGACCGTCTCCACGGCCGAGCAGGGAGCAGTCCCGCTGAGCCTTCCCCCGCTCAGCGCGGCCGTGTACCGCGCGGACCGTCCGCTGCCGCGCCCGAACACCACCGCCCCACGTCTTTCCCTCCCCCTCCCCGCAGCCGGAAGCACCCTCGCGATCACCAGCCGCACCATCGACGGCCAGGTTTTCCCGACCCGGCACGAGGTGCGTGCCGACCTGCAGGGCGGGGATGGCGTCGGCGAGGTCACCTTCCTGGTGCGCCGCGCGTCACGGCCAAACGAATACGCGCTAGTGGGGGTGGATGATGCGCCCCCCTACCGGGTGTTTTGGAGCCCGCCGTCGGACTATTCGCCCGACGACACCCTGACCTTCCTCGCCACCTTCGACGACCTGCGGGGTGGACGGGCTGCGGCGGAGAGCGGGCCGGTGTCGTTCACCGCCGCAGGCGCGACTCCCGGCATCCGGGGCGCCCGCGTCCCCCAGATCGTGACGCCCCCGGCGGCAAGCCTCACCGTCGCGGAAGGAAAACCGCTGGTCCTCCGCGCCAACGTGGAGGGCACGGCGCCGCTGCTGTTCCAATGGCAGAAGGACGGGCGCGATGTGCCGGGTGCGACCGCGGCCACGCTCGAAATCCCTGCCTGCACCGCCCGGGACGCGGGTCACTACCACCTCCGCGCGCGCAACCTCGCCGGAACCACCCTCACGGCAGGGACCGCCATCGTGATCAGCCCGGCTCCGCGCTTGTAAACGCACGCGCTGCGGGTCTGATGGATGGCTCCATGGACGCGCGGCATGTGTATTCGGCCACCCTCGACTACGGCATGGTGGACCGGGAGGAGCGACTGCTCCTCTCCGGCCTCTTCACGCTGCTGCAGGAGGCGGCCATCCGGCATGCCAACCAGTACGACACCGGAAACCGGCTGCTCACCGATCGCGGGGAGTCGTGGGTCCTCAACCGCATCGCGGTTGGTATCCAGAATTATCCGACCTATGAGGACACCGTGAGGGTGGAAACCTGGTCGCGGGGCATCACCGGTTTCCGCGGCTACCGTGAATACCGGGTGTATCGCGGCGACACCCTCCTCGCCTCGGCCTCGTCGCTCTGGATCTACGTCAACCTTCGCACGAAAACTCCGCTGCGGGTGCCGGAGGCGGTGATCACCCGCTTCCCCCAGATCCCAGGAGAGGCGTTTGAGCCCGGGCTGGACCGGCTGCCGTTGACCGCACCCGCGGGCGAAGGGCTGCGCACCTCCGCCGTGTCGCTGCGCTACGGGGACGTCGACCCGAACCTCCACGTCAACAACGTCGCCTACGTCGATTTTATCCAGAGCGCCCTGGCGGCCGCGGGGCATGCGCCCCGACCGCGCGAGCTCCAGCTCAAATTCATCCGCGAGATCCCGCCGGAGCTCGCAGCCGTCGAGGTCGTATCGCAGCCGGCGCCAGCGGACGACGCGGGCCTGGCCGTCAGTATCCAGTCCGGCCCCACGGTCTTCGCCACGGGCCGCTGGGTGGATGAGCAGGGCCGGGCGGCCCGGGCACTCAGGCCGTGATCCGTTCCACCACGCAGCGGATCAGCTTCTGGCGGTCGTCCGGATCCTCGCTTTCCAGACGGCAGGCGTCGATCGCCTGGTGGAGAAGCCGCTCGGTCGCACTGGGGAAGGCCTCACGCAGCTGTTCCGTCAGGAGTTCCTTGTCCTCCGTCGACAAGGGCATCGACGGATTGACCAAGACCTGCACGGGCGCGGTGTCGTTCATTTTCATGTGTCGGCCCATGACAACGCAGGTTTTGGGCCGTTCCAGCCGACCGGGTCGGGGATTTTCCGTAACAAGGCTGCAAAAACCCGCCCCGCAGCGAGCAGGGAGGCGTCACACCCGACCAGGGGAATTGCGGGCTGAGCGCAGCACCCAATAGATCAAAGGCCAGGTGAGTGCGGGCACCACCAGGCTGAGCGCCAGCGCCCAGCCCTCGCTCTGAAGCGCGCTGGCGCCAATCGCCGCGTACGCAAACCCCGTCGGCACACTCCCGGCGGCAAGGCTGCCAAAAAAGCTGCGCGCCGGCATTTCCGTCAGACCTGCGAGACACGCGGTGGCCTCCTGCACCACCGGCACCGAGCGGGTCACGGCGATGGTCAGCGGTCCCAAGCGCCGCATGCCCTCCCGCACGCGCTCGAGGCCTGCCTCGCCCGCGATTCGGCGCGCCAACGCCACCCCGAAACGGCGGCAGCAGAGATAGGCGATGGTGCCGGAGAGAAAAATCCCGACGGAAGCAAGCACTCCGCCCCAGAAGGCGCCAAAGGCGAAGCCGAGCGCGCTCATCATCAGGGTGGACGGGATGGGCAGGAAACTATCCACCGCCAGCGCCGCCACACCCGCCAGTGCGGCGAGCCACGCCTGCGGCGCCGCGCTGTCCGCTCCGCCCAGCGCGCCCTCGACCCACGCCTCGAGCGGAGCGCCCACCAGCACCCAAGGGATGATGGGAATGAGCAGGACCGCTCCGAGCAGCCACCAAATGCGTTGAGGGTTCACATGCCGACCGTGTGCCGGGCGGCCGGGGTGCGTCAACGCCGGGGCGGGCGGTTCACCCCTGCCCGCCTGCAAGTCGCCCCGTTGGTGCGGCCAGCCGTCCTCGGGGCATTTCCCCCGTTTCGTCCGTGCCTACAACCCCGTCGCCGCCGCCTTCACCGGCGCTGTCCCACACCCATCTGAAACCCGACATGCTACCCCTGCACCGTATCCCCTTCGTCCTGACAGCCGCCCTTGCCTGGCTCGGGCTTGCCGCCGCCACCCACACTGCCACCGCCCAAGGCTGCGTCATCGCACGCGGAGGTGGCATGACCAGTTTCGGGGGCGGGGAGGGTTTGCTCGAGGAAAAGCACTGGCAGGTCAACGTGGCCCACCGCTGGTTCAAATCCGACCGGCATTTTGTCGGCACCGAGGAGCAAAAGCACCGCAAGGCCCAGGGGACGGAGGTGATCAACGACTCACACTTTGTCGACGTGACCGCCACCTATGCCCTGAAGCAGAGGCTCTGGTTGACCCTGACGTTCCCCTTTGTTCACCACGACCGCTCGTCCCTCTACGAACACCTCGGCAATGCGTCGGGGCAGCGATTCCACACCCAGGCCGCGGGCCTCGCCGATATGCGCTTTGGAGCCCTCTACTGGATGCTCGACCCGGCCAAACACCACCGCGGCAACTTCAACCTCGGATTGAGCATCAAGGCTCCGACCGGAGACTACAAGGCGACCGACACCTTCATCCGCCCGACCGGCCCGCAGTTGCGTTACGTGGACTCCTCGATCCAGCCCGGTGACGGCGGTTGGGGCGTCGGCGTGGAGGCAAATGGTTTCATCCACCTGGTCGGCCATCTGTCGGGGTACGCCAATGGTTCGTACCTCTTCAATCCGCGTGAACGCGTGGCAGCCACCAACTTTTCCGTGCCCGACTCGTACCTGTTGCGCGCCGGTGTGGATTACGCGCTTCCCGCGGCAAAAGGCCTGGCCCTCGGCGTAGGCCTCCGCTGGGAGGGTGTGCCCCCAGAGGACGTTTTCGGCGGCAGCGAAGGCTCGCGCCGTCCCGGCTACGTGATCTCCGTTGAGCCCGGCATCAGTTTCACCCGCGGCAAACTCTACGCCTCGGTCTCCGTCCCGATCGCACTCGAGCGCAATCGTCAGCGCACCTACGGCGCCACGCGGACCGGTGACGCGGCCTTTGCCGACTACACCGTGAATTCAACGCTGGCCTGGCGTTTCTAATCCTTTCGGAAGGTGGTTTTGGGCGGCGGCGTGGGGACGCCGCCGCTCTTTTTTTGAGCTCCCGGTGCGCACGTCCAGCCACAGTTCACTCGCTCTTCCCGCGCTTCTCCTGTTTGTGTCGGGCGCGGTCGCGCTCGTCTACGAGGTGGCATGGCAACGCCAGTTCGCCCTGGTCCTCGGCTCCGGCGCGCCGGCGACGGCGGCGGTGCTTGCCGCCTATTTCGCCGGCCTCGGGACCGGAAGCGTGGTGATGGGGCGGTTCAGTGCGAGGCGGGGGCAACCCCTGCTCTGGTACGCCGCGATGGAGGCGGCGGTGGCGGGCGGGGCGCTGTCTGTCGACCCTCTCCTTTCCATCCTGAGTTCCGTCTATCCAACCCTGTATTCACACGTTTCGGACGCGCCCGCTGTTTTTCTCCTCCTTCGCCTGGCGGCGTGTGGTGTCATCTTGTTCATCCCCTCCTTTTGCATGGGTGCCACGCTTCCGCTCCTGAGCGCGTGGATTGATCGGCGGACCACGGGGCTAGGCCAGGGGGCGGGGTGGCTTTATGTGATGAATACGATCGGGGCGGGACTCGGCGCGCTGGCCCTTCCCTTCGTTCTCCTCCCGCAACTGGGCCTGAGCGCCAGCGTCGGTTGGTGTGCAGGCATCAACCTTGCCTTGGGCGGGATCGCTCTGCTGGCGCACCGCGCCGGCAACACCGGCATACTCCCGGCACCCACCGCCGGTCGCGCCAGCGCGGTCCGCGCGCCGGCCCCGGAGGCTCCGCCCCAGCCCATCCGCAGCTTTGCCGCCCTGTCGGGGTTCTCCACCTTCGCCCTGCAGGTGCTCTGGAACCGGGGCATGTCGCAGGTGCACGAAAACTCCGCCTATGCCTTTGCGGTGGCGACCGCGGTGATCATCTTCGCGCTCGCCGCGGGCGCACAGATCGCACGCCTGCTCCTGCGTCGGGGCTATCGGCCCGTGTCCCTGCTCTCCGGAGCCTGGGCCGCGGGCGGCGTCCTGGTCGCGACGGGGCCGACCTTGCTCGCCGCCCTGACTCACGGGTTGGATTACCTGCCCCACGGCGGCGGATGGGGCGGGCAGGTGCGCCCCCTAGTCTTGCTCCTGCTGGCGGTGGTGGCTCCTCCCGCGCTCGCGTTGGGCGCCGTCTTCCCCGCGACACTCGAGCAGGCAGGGCGGCAATCCGCCGCGAGCCCGGGCGCAATCGTGGGCACACTGCTCGGCTGGAACATTGCGGGCGCGGTGGCGGGTGCGCTCGCCGCCGGCTTCCTCCTGCCCTCCCTTTTTCCGCTCTGGTCCACCCTCCATGGTCTGGGTATCGGCCTTCTCGCCGTGGGTGCCTGGTTGTGTTTTCGGGCCAAGATGGGATGGCCTCTGCTGCTCGCCGGGGCGGCCGGAAGTGCCGCCGGTCTTCTCTGGGGACCGGACCTGCCGCGGACCCAGCTCGCAACCCAGTCCGGCGAGCGCCTGATCGCGCTCAGCGAAGGTCCCCACGGCATCACCGCGGTGGTCGAGCGGCCGGGTTCACGGCGCTTGAAACTGAATAATCACTACGGCCTGGGCGGGACGGCCTCCACCGGGGACGAGCGCATGCAGGCGCATCTTCCACTGCTGCTCCACCCCGCGCCGCGCCGGGTCGCCTTTCTCGGTCTGGGTACGGGGATCACCGCCGGGGGAGCCCTGCATCACCCGGTCGAGCACCTCACCGCCATCGAGCTGGTACCGGAGGTGGTGGACGCGGCCCGCGCCCACTTCGGCGAGGAAAACCAGGGCGTGCTCGACGCCCCACTCACCCGCGTCGTCGCCGACGACGCGCGCAACGTTCTGCGGGCGGGAGGAGCGCGGTACGACGTGATCATCGGCGACCTCGTGGTCCCCTGGAGACTCGGAGAGGGAGCGCTGCTGACGCAGGAGCATTTCCAGGCGGCCCGTGCATCCCTCGCCACCGGCGGGCTGTATTGTCAATGGGTGCCGCTTTTTCAGCTCTCGCGCGCCGAATTCGAAATCGTGCTGCGCACCTTTGTATCCGTCTTTCCCCGCACCTGGATCTGGCGGGGCGACTTTTCACCCACCGCACCCGCGGTCGCGCTCGTGGGGTACGCGACGGAGCAGCCAACCTGGAACGTGCTGCGCGCGGCCACGCCGTCGCGGATGCGCCCGGATTCCTCCAATCCCCATCTCAATTCCACGGAAGCACTCTGGATGCATTTCGGGGGTCTTGTGGAAGGCCCAGTCCGCTACGCGGGCGAGGCGGGCCTGGGGATCGGCCCCGGCAGCCGGCTGAACACGGAAAACCAGCCCTGGGTCGAACTGCTCGGGCCGTTGCGCCCGGGCGGCACCGCGGACGTCCGTTTTGCGGGGCCCGATCTGGAGGCCTGGTTGTCCGCCACGCGGTCCGACACGCTCGCCCGGGCCAACGGCGAACTTCTTCCCGCACAACGGGCCGGGATTGCGGCGGCCGGCCCCTTTGCCGCCTGGGTCCAGGCGCTGGAGTCGGGCAACACGTCCGCCGCCGTCGCGGCCCGGCGTGAGCTCGCGGCCCTGCTGCCTCTCGAGACCTTGTCTGCGCTGGGACTGTAGCAGATTTGCCCATCTCCCGCCCCGGAGGAGGCCCGGGAGAATGCGCTTTCCATATGCCGCGCGGCTCGCAACCGTGTTCGACCAAAAGCTTTCCGCGCATGTGGTGTGTCCTGAATTCCTATCGTGCCCAGCCCGAGCGGCGGCGAATCCCGTCCGCCCGAGGACTCCACCACGCCCGTTGCTCGTTGCCGGAGCAAACCACTTTCCTCAGGGACCGGCCCTGATCCCGCCATGCGCTCCCGACGCCTTGCGCCCTTTCTGCCCGCCGCCGCGCTGCTGCTCACCAGCTGCGTCTCGGTCAAACAACTCGCAGTGAATCGCGTGGCCGACGCCCTCGCCGCAGGGGGAGACACCTTCGCCTCCGACGACGACCCTGAGTTGGTGAAACAGGCCGTGCCCTTCAGCCTCAAGCTGATGGAGAGCATCCTCGCCGAGAGCCCGCGCCACGAAGGCCTGCTCCTCGGCGCGTGCAGCGGCTTCACCCAATACGCGGTCGCCTTTGTCCAGCAGGATGCCGACGCGCTGGCGGCGTCGGATTACGCAGCCTCCGAGGCGCTGCGGTTACGCGCCCAGAAGCTGTATCGGCGCGGTCGCGACTACGGCGTGCGCGGCCTGGAGGTGGCGTATCCAGGAATTGCTGGACGGCTGGCCCAGGATCCCAAGGCGGCGCTCGCGGTGGCGGGCAGGAAGGACGTTCCCCTTCTGTACTGGACGGCGGCGGCCTGGGGCTCGCTCATCTCCACCAGCAAGGACAATCCGGCGGCGATCAGTGAGCTTCCCCAAGTCGAAGCCCTGGTCGATCGCGCCTTCGCTCTCGATCCGGACTGGAACCAGGGCGCCCTGCACGCGCTGCTCATCAGCCTCGAGATGAACCGCACCGGCGCCCCCGGGAATGCGGCCGAGCGCGCCCGGGCCCACTACGAACGTGCGCTTGCACTCTCCCATGGCAGCCAGGCGGGCCCGCTCGTGACCTTCGCGGAGTCCGTCGCCGTCGACCAGCAGGACGCCGCCGCCTTCGAAAACGCCCTGAACCAGGCCCTCGCCATCGATGTCGACCAGTATCCCAAGGACAGGCTTGCCAATCTGGTGATGCAACGGCGTGCGCGCTGGCTGCTGAGCCAGAAGGCCGACCTGTTTTTCGAAACCACACCCTGATTTTCCGGTATGTCCCTCGTTCGCGCCTCCCTCGCCCTCCTCTCGGCCACCCTCCTCGCCACCGCGGCCAGCGCCGCCACCACGGTGAAGCTCGGCACCCTCGTGCCGGTCGGCACGTCCTACCACAAGGCGCTGATGGCGCTCGGAGAAACCTGGAAAAAGGATTCCGGGGGCGAGGTTAACCTCCGCATCTACGCCGGCGGCAAGGCCGGCGGCGAGGCGGAGATGGTCGGCTTGATGATGGGCAACAGCCTGCAGGCCTCCCTCCTGACCGCCGTGGGTCTAGGCGAAATCGACCGGCATGCCGTAGGTCTCCAGCTGATACCGATGGGTTTTCGCACCCTCGAGGAGCTGGACTACGTGGCGGAGCGGGTGCAACCCGCCCTCGAGGAACGCCTCGCCCAGAAAGGCTTTGTGGTCCTTTTCTGGACCGACGCGGGCTGGATACGTTTTTTCTCCAAGAGTCCGGTGAACCGCCCGGCCGACCTCCAGGCCCTCAAGGTGTTTTCCTGGGCCGGTGAAAGCAGCCAGATGGAGGTCGCCAAGATGGCCGGCTTCCGTCCGGTGCCGATCGAGACGGCCGACATCGTGCCGAGCCTGCAGACCGGGCTGATCGAGGCGGTGCCGATGCCCCCGTTTTTTGCCCTCGCCAGCCAGGTCGACGTGCGGGCGCCGCACATGCTGGAGCTGAACTGGGCGCCGATCGTGGGCGCCTGCGTGGTGCGAAAGGAAACCTGGGACAAGATCGCGCCCGAGGTCCGCGAGAAGATGATGACTGCGGCCCGCAAGGCCGGCGCGGAGATCAAGGCGGCCGGGCGCCGTGAAAGCGTCGAATCCGTCGCCGCCATGCAGAAGCGCGGGCTCAAGGTCACCGTTCCCTCGCCCGAGGTGGTGGACGAATGGCGCCAGGTGATCGAGCCGATGTATCCGCGCCTGCGCGGACGGTCGGTGCCGGCCGAGATCTTCGACCAGGTGACGGGACTCCTGCAGGAGTACCGCAGCAAACAGACGCCGTGAAGCCGGCGCCGATCGATGATCCCGCCCTGGCCGCACACGCGCCGGGCGCCCTCGCAACGTTTGGCAACAGCGCGGTCCACCGCGCCGAGAACCTCCTGCTGGGGTTCGCCCTGGGGGCGATGATGCTGCTGCCGGTGCTGGAGATCGTTCTCCGCGCCTTCCACTTCACCGGGATACCGGGGGCTGTCCCGATCGTGCAACATCTGGTCCTTGCGGTCGGCATGCTCGGGGGCGCGGTGGCCGCGCGCGAAAACCGCCTGCTGTCCTTTTCCGCGGCCAACCGCTGGTTCCACGGGAGCGCAGAGGTGGGGGCGCGCATGGTCGCCCATGGGTTTGCCGCCGCTGCGAGCGCCTTTCTCTGCGTCGCCAGCTTTTCCTTTGTCCGCACCCAGCGCACCCTCGGTCGCGAGCTGATCGATGGGGTGCCGGTCTGGACCGTGCAGAGCCTGCTGGTGATCGGCTTTGGCCTGATTGCGATCCGGCTGCTGCTGCGCGCCGGGCCTTCCTGGGCGCAACGCGGGGGGGCGCTCGCCATCGCCGTCGCACTCGCACTGCTTGCACACTTCCTGCCCGTCGATCCGGCGCAGCTGCGCTGGCCCGCGATGGCTGTGCTCTTTGCGTCCGTCGTCCTCGGCGCACCCATCTTCACCGCCCTGGGAGGCGCCGCCATGATCCTTCTGTGGACCGGGGGCGAACCGATCACACCCGTCCCGCTCAAGCACTATCAGCTCACGGTCAATCCCACCCTGCCGAGCATCCCGCTGTTCACCCTGGCGGGCTTCTTCCTCGCCGAAAGCCAGGCGGCGCAACGGCTGGTACGGCTGTTCGACGCCCTTTTCGGGGGCTTTCGCGGCGGCGCCGCATTGGTCACCACCCTCGCCTGCGCCTTCTTCACCTCGTTCACCGGCGCCTCCGGGGCCACCATCCTGGCTCTCGGCGGTGTCCTGATGCCCGCGCTCCTCTCCGGCGGGTATCCGCCCCGCGCCTCTCTCGGCCTGCTCACCGGCGCGGGTTCGCTGGGCATGCTTTTCCCGCCCTGCCTGCCACCGATCCTCTACGCCATCATCGCCAGCAGCAGCGGTGAAGTGAGTGTGACCATCGATCAGATTTTCAAGGGCGGCTTCCTCCCCGGTCTCCTCCTGGTGGGGCTCACCGCCTGGTGGGGCGTGCACCTTTCGCCCAAACGTCCGCCGGGCGAACCCCGCCGCCGTATCCAGTGGGCTGAGACACGCCGCGCCGCCTGGGCGGCAAAATGGGAACTCCTCGTACCCCTGGTCGCGCTGGGCGCGCTCTTCAGTGGCCACGCCACGCCGGTGGAGGCGGCCGCCGTCACCGCCCTCTACGCCTTTGTCGTTGCCTGCGTCATACAGCGCGATCTCAAGCTCCGCGCCGATGTGCCGCGCGTCCTGGCAGAGTGCGGGCTGCTCATGGGCGGCGTCCTGCTCATCCTCGGAGTGGCGCTGGGCTTCACCCACTACCTGGTCG
Source organism: Verrucomicrobiota bacterium (assembly GCA_023428905.1). Lineage (GTDB taxonomy): Bacteria > Verrucomicrobiota > Verrucomicrobiia > Opitutales > Opitutaceae > EW11. The sequence goes on along the minus strand of JAEYWP010000014.1, from coordinate 36,225 downwards.
ACGCCGAGATCCCCGATGCCGCCGTGGCCTGGGCAACCGAGACCATCCACTCGAAGTGGATCTTCCTCGCCCTGCTTAATGTCGTTCTGCTCGTGATCGGCGGGCTGGTCGAAATCTACGCCGCCATCGTGGTGGTGGTGCCCCTGCTGGTCCCGCTCGGCATCGCCTTTGGCATCGATCCCATCCACCTCGGCATCATCTTCCTCGCCAACATGGAGCTGGGCTTCCTTGCCCCGCCGGTGGGTTTGAACCTGCTCCTCGCCTCCTACCGCTTCAAGAAGCCGATGGGCGAAGTGACCCGTGCGTCCCTGCCCATGCTTGGCGTGATGGCGATCGGCGTTCTCCTCATCACCTACCTGCCCTGGCTCACCACGTGGCTTCCCAGCGTGTGGCCGTGAGGAGAGTCATAAGTCTCTACTGAGGATTCGCGATTTGCCGAGGACCGGCCTTCCGGGTGAGACGGCCCCGCTCCGTCGCCCAAATCCCGAATCAAGAATCCCGAATCATAAATCCGCCGTCCTGCCGATTCGCTTCAGCAGCTCCTGATACGGGGCCTTCCTTTGCTCCCGGTCATCGGTGGCAAACTGGAGCAGGAAGGGGCGGTGATCCCAGTCGAAGGGTTCTGACGCCTTCCCGTGCAGGTACAAAAGCATGCCGGCGTAGTGCCCAGCCGCCACACGGGGCGCGTCCAACACCCCTTGCAGCAAGGCGTCGATCACCTCCCTGGGATGGTGTTTTTCCACCTCGGCAAGGGTCGCAGTGAGACCGGCGTAGACGTCCGCGGTTCGGATCGCCTGCACCAACGCGGCGGTGCGCACCTTTCCCTCCGCCAGTTCCGGGGCAAAGCGCAGGACGGCGGAACGGATCTCGGCGCCGCCGTGCTCCAGGGCGTCGAGCAGCGCGTTTCGTGCGCGGGCGGTGTCGAGGGCGGCGAGGGCCTCGACGTCGCGCCAATCGCGTGCGGCATGCGGGAGGATCAGGGACTCGATCTGCCTGCGCTCCTCCTCGGAGCACTGGGCCAGGGCGAGGAGGTCGTAGCCGATGCCCTCGCGCCACCGTTCGTAATCGAGGGCCATGCTGTCGATGAAGCGTGAATACGCGGTGGCGGGGCGGAGGGAGGCGGGAGACATGGGGATGGAAAATGAATCCTAAGGCGTGAGCGGTCAGCGGGGGGCGGGATCGCCGGGAAGCGGAGCCACACCCGCCCACTCGTGGAGATAAAAACTCGCGACCCGGACCACGTCCTGCCGCAGGGCGTGGCTGTCGTCGCGGACCCGGGCGAGCCGCAGCACATGCTGGAGCGTGGCGCTAAAATCCGCGCCGTGATCGACGCGGAGCGCGCCGGCGGCGCTAATCCATGCGCTGAAGCGGACGGAGACGTCCGCCGCGCCGAGATACGAGGGGTCTTCCGCGGGGGGCGTCGCATTCACCGTCTCAATACGGCGCGCGATGTCCTGCCCGACGCGTGACACCACCGGCACCAGCGAGGCGGGGGCCGGGTGCAGGTGCTCGATCACCCGCAGGGCGCGCGCGGCGGCCTCCGCGTCCTCACCCAACGCACGCTCACTGATTTCACGGGCAAGCCCGGGACGCGCGGCGATGCTCCTCGTCGCCGTGACCAGCCGTGCGCGTGGTGTGCCGTACGCGGTGTGGACCAACCAGTCCTCCAGCGGCGAGTCGGCGGTGAGGGCGGCCAGGGCGGCGCCCGCCTCGGCCTCGCGCCGTGCGGCGAGCTCCGCGGCGGTTGGCATCAGCGCCGCCGGCACTGCCGCTACCTTCTTTCGACGAAAGACATCCTCCGGGTCGGCAAAAAGCACACAGAGGGCCAGGATCACGAGGGCGGTGCCGGCGACGGCACCCATGCCGGTGCCAAACTGCTTCAGGACGGTGGGGGTTTCCCACCCCGCCGCCACACGCGCGCCGATCAGCCCGACGATAAAACCCAGCGGCAGACCAATCAGGCCCAGGCCGAGCACAAAATAGCCCGAGCCACCCTCGAAGCTGGAGATGCGGTACCACCGCACACACCGCTCGCCGATGAAAAGGCCGCAACCCCCACCGCCGACGGCGGCGACAAGGGCGACAAGGAGACTGGAAAGCCAGTGCATGGGGGAGACGGTGGTGCCGGGATCGCGACCCTCAGGCGTTCGGCCAGGCGAAACGCACCGACTTCGGGGCATCCGGGGTGCCGTCGTATTTGCGAAGCTGGACAAAAATCTCGATCTCCGCCGCCGCCCCGTTCGCAACGTGCACGCGGAACTGGATGGAGCGCGGATCCTCCGTGCTGGGATCAAAGCTGTAGCCCCACTGGAACCAGGTCTTGCCCTGCGCCGCGGTCTCGCGGGCCTTGGCCCGCATCGCCGCGGGCTCAAAAACCGCACCGGCTGTCTGTGAGGAACGGATACGGACGCGCCAGGCGCCCCAGGTGTCGACCTCCTTGTAGGCGACAAAGGCGTAGTCGCAGTTCAGGACCGCGTCGTACGCATCGACGTAGGCGAGCGTTTCGTACTGGTTGTTGGCATCACTGGCGGGAGCTTCGATCAGGGGGGCGAGTTTCATGGAGAGGAGGTGAAGGGTTCGAAGAACGCACCGGTCATCCGGCGCGATCTGCCGCCATGCTATCCCTGCGCCCTCACCTCCACCATTCGCCGACCGCCGTGGGCCAAACGGCCAACCTCCCTCCCCGGCACGACGCAAAAAAAAGCCGACCAGCCCGCGGGCGGTCGGCGCATGGGATCACCCGTGCCTCAGGACTTCTTTTCGTGCTTCTCCTTGTCCATCTTCGCGCACTTCTCGCAGGGATGGTCTTTGTCGGAGCAGGCGGCGCATTCGGCCTTCTCCTTGCCGCAGCAGCATTTGTCCTTGCCCTCACCCGCGAAGGCGGAGGCGCCGGACAGGACAACACAGGTGACGAGGGTAACGATCAGTTTTTTCATGGGGAGGTGTACGCCGCACTCTGCACGCTCTCGCGCCAGGGGTCCAGTCTGCTGTGCAGCTCGGCCCGAACAGCTGTCCAACGCGGGGGACGTCGAGGGGAAAGCATCGACGGCGCATGCAGGAAATTTCCCCACCCACCACCGAATTGCAGGCCTCATGCACTGGGTGTTGTGTTGGCAGGTGCCGCCCCATGACCCGCCCCGTCCATGCACGCCGCCGGGACCCCCGAACCCTGCGGACTGCGAGCGCCTGATGGCCGAATGCGAGGCGAACAAACAAAGGCTCTCCCTCGCGCTGCAGGCGGCGCGCATGGTCGTTTGGGAAGTAAATCCCGCCACGGGTCAGGCCACGGTGATGGAAAACGCGGCCGACGTGTTTGGCATTTCCTGCGCCACCCTTCTCGACTCCACGGATGCGGGCTTTGCCCTCATGCACCCCGACGACCGGGAGGCCCATCGGGAAATCTTCATCCGCACGATGCAGGAACGGGGAAGTCACACCACGCAGTTTCGTATCCAGCGCCCCGACACCGGCGAGACAGTCTGGGTGGAGGAGCAGGCCCATACCCTTCGCGGAACCGAAGGCAGGCCGGATCGCCTCATCGGCATCATGGTCGACATCACGAAGCGCAAACGCGCGGAGGAGGAACTCCAGAAAGCTCACCGACTGCTTCACGACCGGGCTTCCCTGCTGGAGGAGGTGGTCCAAGCCCGCACCGCCCGGTTGCAGGAGATCATCGGCGAACTGGAGACGTTTTCCTACAGCATCGCGCACGACTTGCGGGGGCCGCTTCGCTCGCTCGAGGGATACGCTCGCATCCTCCTGGATGAACACAGTGCGGAATTGCGTCCGGACGCACAGGTTTACCTCAAGCGCATCGCCTCGGCCGCCGGCAGGATGGACCAGTTGACCCAGGAACTGTTGAACTACAGCCGGCTGGCCAATACCAGCGCGACCGCCGAGCCGGTCGACCTCGACGCCCTGGTCCAGGAGATCGTTGATACGTATCCGCAGTTTAGCGACCGCCGGGTCCCCATCGATCTCCGGGCTCCGCTCGGCGTGGTGTCCGCCAACCACGGCCTGCTCGTCCAGGTGTTTTCCAACCTCCTGGCCAACGCCGCCAAGTTCGCGCATCCGGAGCGCCGCCCCGCCATCACCCTCTCGTCCGAGATCCGGGAGCAGCGCGTCCGCGTCCTGGTCCAGGACAATGGCATCGGCATCCCGGAGGACCAGCAGGAGCGGATCTTCGGGCTCTTCGAAAAACTTGCCACCGGCCACGAGGGCACCGGCATCGGCCTGGCCATCGCGCGCAAGGCGGTGGAGCGCATGGGCGGTGCGATCGGCGTCACCTCCACCCTCGGTTCGGGCAGCTGTTTCTGGGTGGAGCTTCCGCGAGCGCGCACTTAGGGACAGGCGAAAAAAGGGCCTGAGAGACAGGGCCTTGGGGACAGGCGAAAAAAGGCAGCGCCCAAGTGTCCCGGGCGGGCGAAAGCACCGGGCCCACCCAGGTCACACGTGTTGCGTGCGGCGTGAGGTGTCCCGCGCGAGCTTCCACTCCCAATACCAGGTGAAAAAGACCGGGACGGAGAAAAGCGAGATTACGTCGAAAACCATGCCACCCACCACCGGAAGGATCATCGGCTCCATCAGCTCGGATCCGCGGCCGGTGGACCAGAGCACCGGGATCAGCGACAACATCGTGGTGGCGTTGGTCATGATCGCGGGACGCCGACGCCGCAATCCGGCCAGAAACACGCGGCGGTGCACCTCCTCCACCGTCCCGGGATGGGTGCGGAACTGCTCCTGGATGTAGGTCCCGAGGAGAATCCCGTCATTGAACATCACGCCGAGAAGGACCAGGAAGCCGACCACGACCGCGGTCGTCATCTCCACATCCCAAAGCCAGACCATAAAGAAACCGCCCGCCGTCGTGACCAGGGCATTGCAGAGGATGATGATGGCGGTGATCAGCCAGGAACGCGTCCCGACGTAGATCAACACAACCATCACCGCCATCGAGGCGCTGATAATCCACCGGAGCGTTTCGTCCGCCTTCAGTTTCTGCTCATAACGGCCCACCCAGCGATAGGTGGCGCCAGGCGGCAACTCGAGCCGCCCGTCAGCCAGTGCCTGCCGCAGCCGGGCGTCGGCGTCCCGCACGACCTCGACCTCACCGCGCCCGCGCGCGTTGAGCAGAACATATTGGGTGCGACGGCCGCCCTCGGATCGGATCGCCATCGGCCCGATGGTGTAGGTGAGGCCGACCTCGCTCGGTCGAACCCCTGCGAGGGTGAGTTCGCCGCGCCCGGCGGCGGCACGCACCGCCTCCGGAAGGGTCTCCCCCGCCGGCACCGTCAATTCCGCCGTGGTCTCGTCGAGCACAGTGTAGTTGCGTTGGTGTGACAGGGGGAGTTCCGCCAGCAGGCGGTCGACCCCTGTCGCTTCGGAAAAGCGCAGCCGGTGCACGTCGGGCAGGGCGAGCAGGCTGACCAACGGAACACTCGCCGACCCCGCCATCGCCGGCACCTGGAGCTGGAGCAGTTCATCTGGATCGTCGCGAAGCTCGCGTAGGTATCGCACTCGGATCGGATACCGCAGGGCACCCTCCACCGAATAGGCCACCGCCATGCCGCCGAGCGCGGATTCCACCGTGCGCATGACCTGTTCATTGGTCAGCCCGAAGCGCGCCAGCTTCGCCGGATCGAGCCGGATTTCCGCATACGGTTTTCCGCCCTCACGCTGCATCTGCACGTCCGCCGCGCCAGGCGTGGGCTGGATCACCTTCTCCGCCGCCTCGGCGAAACGCTCCAGCGCGTCGCTGTCATCGCCGAGCACCTGGAGCGCGATCAGGCTGCGGATGCCGGTCGACAACATCACCACCCGCGTCTCGATCGGCTGCAGCCAACTCGGCGCCACACCGGGGATGTCCGTCACGGCGGCCAGCGTCGCGCGCACCTCCGCCAGGGTGCGGGGACGCCGCTCGATCGTACCATCTTCGCGGGAAATCTCGTGCACCGGCCACGCTTCGTACGGCTTCAGCACCACCACCGTCTCGATCATTCCCAAAGGGGCCGGGTCCAGGGCGGTCTCCGCACGACCAAGCTTTCCCATCACGCCCGCCACCTCCGGCACACTCTCGATTGCGCGATTCTGGATCATCATCACGCGCTGGGTCTCACCGATGCCGGCAGAGGCGGGCAATGACGGCATGAAAAGCAAACTTCCCTCGTCGAGGGGCGGCAGAAAACTCGAACCCACGCCGGGAAACCACCGGGTCAAAGCCTGATCGAGGCGCGTGTGGGAAAAGTCGCCCCCGAGCGCAGCGACCGCCATGCGCACAGGCGCACCCATGGTTTGCCAGCCCAGGCCCAGCAGGTACCCCCCGCCCGCCATGAGGCAAATCACGACCGTGAAGGCCACCCGGTGGCGGAGAATGCGCGCGTACGCCCACTCGTAGGCGACATGAATCGCATGGCTGGCGGGATTCTCCTCGTAGTTGACCAGGCGCTCACGTCCGATGCGCCAAACCGCGCTCGCCACCAGTGCCGCCACTACCGGGGCAAACAGCCAGCCAGGAAGGGTGACCGCCCAACGCCCGAACTCCATCGGCAGCGCCCAACCGTGAGTGAAGAACCAGCCGAAGGCGGCCCCACCCGCCAGGCCAGCCAACGCCAGCAGCACTGGCTTGCGTACATGCCAGGGGGGGAGAAGAAAGCGGCACAACACCGGCACCAGCAGTGTGCCAAAGATCACCGCCCCGCTGATCGCGAGCGATTTGGTCAGCGCGAGGGGCTCGAACAGCCGCCCCGCCTGGTCGGTCAGGGCAAAGATCGGGAGGAATCCGATCACGGTGGTCGCGGCGGAGGTGAGCAGCGGCCTCGCCACCTCGCGTGCCGCCGTCACCACCGTATCCGTAATTTCCTCACTGAACGGGGATACCGGCATCGCCCGCCCTTCGCGCCTGCATTTTTCCTGCAGGTCCACCAGGTGCTGGGTGATGTTCTCGGTCATGATGATGCCGAAGTCCACCATCACGCCGATCGCGATCGCGATGCCGGCCAGGCTCATGATGTTGGCCCCCAGGCCGAGGGCATGCATGACAAGAAAGGTGAAGAGCATGCCGAGCGGCAGGCTGATCGCCACCGCCAGGCTGGCACGCACGTGGAGGAGAAATGCAGCCACCACGATGATCGTGGTCACGACCGCCTCGATCAGGGTGGAGGTGACGGTTTCGGTGGTCTCATGGATCAGCTGGGACCGGTCATAAAAAGGAACCACCTGAAGCTGCTCCCGCGTCAGCGCGGGGCTCAGGTCCGCCAGCTGCTTTTTCACCGCATCGATCACGGTCTTCGGATCGGCCTGCACGCGCATGCCCACGATCGCGCCGACATGCTCCTGATATCCGTCGGCGAGCATGCCCTGGCGAAACTGCCCGCCGAGCCGCACCTCCGCCACGTCCCCGAGGCGCAGCCCCGCGCCCAGCATGGCATCACCACGCAGGATGATGTTCTCCACCTCCTCCACCGACCGCACAAAACCAATGCCTCGGATCATCGTCTCGACGCCGGACTGCTCCACGCTCATCGCACCGACGTCGCGGCCTGCTCCCTGCACCGCCATCATCACCAGGTCGAGCGTCAGCCCCTGTGCCTTCAAACGCAGCGGATCGACGTCAATCTGGTACTCCCTCACCACGCCGCCGGCAGGTGCAACCTCCGACACCCCCGGCACCGCCCGAAGCGCCGGTGCCACCACCTGGTCGAGCAGGTAGCGTTTTGCCTCGATGTCTCGCGGGCCCTGCAGGGTAAACGCATAAACCTGTCCCATCGCGGTCGCGTCCGGGCCCAGCTTTGCATTCACCCCGGCGGGCAGGATCCCCTGCATCTGGGCGAGGCGCTCCAACACCCGGGTGCGGCAGGCATAAAGGTCGAGCCGCTCCGCGAAGATCACATACACGTAGCTCGCCCCGTAGAGGGACATCCCTCGCACCGTTTGCACACCGGGAAGGCCCTGGAGCTCACGCGCAAGGCGGGCGGTGACCTGCTGGTCCATGTCCTGCGGGCTCTTGCCCGGCCACTCCGCCCAGACGATGACCTGATTGTCGCTGAGGTCGGGGATGGCATCCACCGGTACGTTTCGCCAGGCCCAGAGACCGGCGATCGCGAGGGCGAGCGCCGCGGCGAGCGTCACAAAACTGTTGCGGATGGCAAAGGAGAGCATGGTCTGGGTTGGGCAGGCGGCCGCCGGTGTATCCGGATGCTCGCGACACTAAAAGAGTCGGCCTCAGTGCTGGTGCGCCGCGGGTGCGGCGGTGGCCCCGGTTGGGAAGAGGAGGCTGGCGGTTCCGGCGAGTTGCGCCTGGCTGTCGATCAGGAAGACGCCCTGGGTCGCCACCTCATCGCCGGGTTTCAGCCCTGCGCGCACCACGTAAGCATCGTTGCCGTCGGCCTCTTCGATCCGCGGACCGAGGGCGAGCGGTGCCAGTTCGAAGCGCAGGCGGCCATCGCGCTGTCGCTCGGCCACCTTCCAGGCGACCGTGCGAACGCCGGTCGAGAGCACCGCAGTCTTCGGCACAAGCGCGAACGTGCCCCAGGTCGAGCGATCCGCCGGGTCCGCCGGCTCCAGTCCGGGTCCGAGTGCGGTTTCAAACCGGGCGTTCACCAGACTCCCGGGGAGGAGTCGTCCCTGGGGATCGCTCAGGTGCAGGTGCACCTCACGGGTGCGGAGCTCGACATTCAGTTCCGGCGCTATCCACGACACCACTCCAGTCACCTCCGGCAGGTCCCCGCGGTCATCGGACCGCAGGACCGCGGGCTGTCCGAGACGCAGGGCGTGCACCCGCGGCTCCGGGACCTGCATGACCAGCATGTAGACATCGGCCTCCACCAGCCGCAGCAAAGGAGTCTCACCCATCACCTCCTGGCCGACCTGCGGCAGGCGCGCCGGCATGCCGCCGTCGCCGCCGTCCTGAAGGACAACCCGGCCGGCGAAGGGCGAGCGGATGGTGATGGTATCCACCGGCGCACCACCGGCGAGGATCGCGCGCGCCACCGGCTCCAGGTTCCAACGCTCGAAACGAGCGGTCAGCGCCCGGACGGTGGGCTGATCGTTGAGCGTGACCGCGGCCGCCAGCTCACCTTGCGCGGAAAAGGCCTCGGGGCTGTAGAGGTCGACCACTGGGTCCCCGGCTGCGACCACCGCCCCTGCGTGCAGGGCGGCCGGGTGGCGTTTCACCACCCGGCCCGCCACGCGGGGAATCACGACCTGGGCGGTGCGTTCGTCGTAGTTGACCACCCCATACGCGCGAACGGTCCCGAGGGCCGGGCCCTCGACCACCGGGGAAAGCTCCACCCCCATCCGGCGCTGCTGCTCGCGCGTGAGTTCACCCGCGGTGACCCGCGCAAGCTCCATTCCGCAGACCGGGCAGGTCCCCGGACGGGTGCCGATAAAATCCATCATCGGGCAGGCCCAGCGCTCGCCCGTGGCCGCGGTTTCGGCCGCGGGCTCGTGGCGTGCGGAAAACAGCACGTCGCGCGGCAGGAGCGCGAGGGTGGCGGCACCGGCCGCGAAGCCCGCCAGAGCGAAAAGCAGGGGGGTCCAGCGCATGGAGGAGCGTCAGTTGTCGATCGTCTGGTTCTTCAGATAATACGGGCCGTACCGGTCGGGATCGGCCTTGAACTTCGGCGGGCACATGCGGCAGCCGAAACCAATTGTCTTACCCTGGTATTCGGCAGTCGGAAGCTTCGGATCGACGTCCATGCCGCAGATCGCGCAGACCGTGTTCACGGGCTTGCCATCGGCCTTGGCTGGCTGCGCGGCGGGTTTTTCCGCGGCCTCGCCGTGGTGGGCATGGGCGTCGGGTTTGGTCGCAGGGGCCTGCGCCGCGCGCGGTGTGTCGGCGGAGGCCGGGGTGTGGTTGTGCACCATCGAAGCGCGTTCGGCGTCGGCAGCCACGGCGGCGGGCTGTTCGGCATGGGGGTCAAACATCGCGGCGCGGAGGCCGAGCGTGAGGAGGGCGCCGAGCACAAATGTGCTCAGGAACAGGAGGGCATTGCGTGTCATGGTGTATCCTTGGTTGGGAGTTGAAAGAGGTCGGCGGGGGCAAAGCGCCAGAGTTCGGCCGAGGCCACGCGGAACGCCGTCTCCGCCGCGATCACCTGGGTCTCGGCGTCCGTTTCCTTTTCGAGAAGCTCGACCACTTCGAAGATGGTCGACTGCCCCATCGCCGCCACGCCGGCCGTGCCGATCATGGCGTCATACTCTGCACGCAGGCGGGAGAGGGTTTCGGTGCTGAGCCGGCGGGCCGTTTCGGCCAGGCGCTGAGCGCGGGCAACGCGGCTGAGTAAGGCCGACACCCGGTGACCAACCGCGGCGGCATCACTTTGCGCCGCGTCGCGCTCCGCTTCCGCGGCGCGCGCCTCTGCACGGGCATAACCCCGGCTGCGCCAGGGAATCTCGGACATGAAAGCGAGGCCCACGATATCCTCATTTCCCATACGGGTGCGTTCCCGCTCGAGCCTGAGGCCAAGCGCAGTCATCGGACGGGCGGACGCGCGGGCCATGCCCACCATCGCGGCCGCCTCGCGCGCCCGGGCCTGGGCGACCAGAGTCGCGGGTGCGACTCCATCCCGGATCACCTCCGGAGCAGGGGCGACATAGGCGGGCAGCGAGGCGTCCGGGCCGAGTCCAAGCCGGCCCCGGGCACCGGCCCGTGCGTCTTCCGCCATCTGCATCTCCTCCTGGAGCATCAATTCCATGGCGGCGATGCGCGTCTGCACGGTGAGGCGGTCCGCGAGGCGGCCGGTACCGCCCGTCGAAAGTCGGACGTTGAGAGAGGTCAGCACGGCGTCGAGGCGCTCCACCTGGGTGCGCAGCAGCTTCAGGCGCCGCTCCGCCCCTTCCGCCTCAGCGAGCGCCATGGCAGTCTCGGCAGCCATTTCCCCCGCCATCGCTGCAAGCTCCGCGCGCGCCATGTCCGCCACAGCCTGCGCGCGTGCACGGTCCGCCGCCCTCTCGCCGCGTTTGGGGAGTGGCTGGCGGAGCGTCAGCTCCCACATATCGCTCTCTTCGCCCATTGGGCCGTCCATCTGCGAGGCCATGCCTTCGATCTGCGGATCCGGCAGCCGACCCGCGGACCCCAGCCGGGCCGAGGCCGCCTCCACCCGCGCCGCGGCCGCACGCAATGCCGGAGCCTGCAGCACCACCTCCACCAGATCAGAGCCGCTGCCCGAGGGTGTGGTCGCATGGGCCAGCGGCGTGCCGACGAGGAGCATAGCCGCCGCCAGCAGGCGCCAGGGGTGGGTGAGGGAAGAGAGGAGCGGCAGCGGGTTCACGGCGAGTTTCACCCTGCACTTACCCGCGAGGCGCAAAAACCCTCGGAAAAAAGATGGAGGGGTTTTTGCGGCGGCGGTTTAGTGTGGGCAGAGACAACGCGATGAAATCCTCACCCTCCAACCCAGACCCCCTTTCCGCTATCCTGCGGGAATGGGAGGTCTCCCCGGCAAGCGACCCGCAGTTTCGCCCCGCCGTCTGGGCGCGCCTGCAGCAACCACCGGCGGTATCGTGGTGGGACTACGCCCGACGCCATGCGCTTCCCCTCGGCCTCGCCGCCTGCGTGACCTTGCTTGCCTCCGGCTGGGCGGGCCATACTGCCGGGCGCATTCGGATGGACGCAGCCCGGGAGGCGATGGTGGTTCACTATCTGGTCGAACTCGACCCGCGCGTGCAGGCAGCCCTGCACGATCTGCCCTGATCATGAAGCCCTTTGTGCTCACCCTCCTGATTCTCGCCGCCGCCGCCTCGGCCACGGCGCTGATTTCGTTTCGCCTGGCGGGTGATGCAACCGTGCGGACGGCCCTGGCCCACGGAGACGCGATGGAATGGCTGCGGGCTGAGTTTCAGCTCAACGAGGAACAGTTTGCCCGTATCCGGGCGTTGCACGACGGATACGCCGACGAGTGCGAGCAGCACTGCCTCGCCATTCAGCAGGCGGTCAAGGCGCGCAAAGCCGCCCAGGCCTCCGGGGCCGATGCCGCCACCCTCGCCTCCGCTGAGCAGCGTGTGCAGGAGCTCCGCACCGTCTGCGAGACCGCCATCGCCGCCCACGCTCGGCGCTGCGCCGCGCTGATGTCTCCGGCCGCGGGGGAACGCTACCTCGCAATGATCCTGCCAAAAATCGCCGATTTTGATCACCAGGCCCCGCCGGACGTGCGCCTCAACAGCCATCAGCACTGATTCATGGCTCACGCCCCGGCGACATCCGCAGACGCAGCTCCGGACGACACGGAGCTGATGCGGCGCGTGCGCGCATCCGACGAAGCCGCGTTCGGCGTTCTGATGGGCCGGTGGGAAAAGCCGGTCAAGGCGGTGATCGGACGCCTGGTGCTCAACACCGGGGAGGCAGAGGAACTCGCGCAGGAGACCTTCGTGCGTGTCTGGCAGCACCGGGACCGCTTTGAGCCGGGCCGGGCGGTGAAGCCCTGGATTCTGGGCATTGCCGTCAACCTGGCGCGCAACCGCCTCCGCTGGTGGCGCCGACGCCCCGTGGTGTCACTCGATGCCTGGACGGAGGACGGCCGCGACGGCGCCATCGCCGCCGGTACTCCGGCCGCGGGTGCCGCCCTGGAGCAGGCGGAACGAGCCGCGGCCGTGCGCGAGGCCATCGCCGCACTCCCGCTCACGCTGCGCGAGGCGTTGGTGCTTTTTGAATACGAGGATTTATCCCACCAGGAGATTGCCCTGGCGGTCGGAGCCACGCCCAAGGCGGTGGAGACCCGCATCGCACGGGCCCGGGCCGGGCTTCGTGTCGCGCTGAAACGCTGGCTCTAGGGTAGCGGCTGCCGGGGAGCGTCACCGCGTACCTGCGGCGCGACCCGCGTTCCCAGCAGCTCGATCGCGCGCAGGATCGCCGCGTGTTCGAGCAGTCCGTTGTCCAGCAGCACGCTGAAACGATCGATCCCGCCGAGCGACACGTCGATGTGCCGAATCTTGGCGGCGACTTCATCGGGACCACCGACCAGGAGCGCTCCGGAGGGTCCGCGAAGGGCATCGTAAAGGTTTCGGGTCGGCGCTCCCCATCCGCGCTCCCGACCCAGCCGGGTGAAAAGATCACGATACGCGGGCCAGAAGGTCTCCGCGGCGAGCGGCGCCGAGTCGGCGATCAAGCCCATGGTGTGCACGCCGACGGACAGGGTCTCTGCGGGATGTCCGGCCTCGCGGCCCGCCTCCCGGTAGAGGTCGACCAGCGGTCGGAAGCGGTGCGGCTCACCGCCGATGATGGCAAGGACCAGCGGCAGCCCGAGCCGGCCCGCGCGGACGAAGGACGCCGGCGTGCCGCCCACCCCAAGCATGAGGGGGAGCGGCTGTTGGACCGGGCGCGGGTAAACACCCTGTCCGGTGAGGGGCGGACGAAAGCGACCCGACCAGTGCACGGTCTCCGATTCCCGCAGTTTGAGCAGCAATTCGAGCTTCTCCGAAAAGAGCGCGTCGTAGTCCTCCAGATCGTAACCAAAGAGCGGGTACGACTCGGTGAACGAGCCGCGGCCCACAATGATCTCGGCCCTTCCTTCGGACAGCAGATCAACGGTGGCGAACTGCTGGAAAACACGCACCGGGTCGTCGGAGCTGAGGACCGTGACCGCGCTGGCGAGTCGGATGCGGCGGGTCACAACCGCGGCCGCGCCGAGCAGCACAGCCGGTGCGGAGGAGAGGTAGTCCGGCCGGTGGTGTTCACCGATCGAATACCGATCCAGGCCGACTCGCTCCGCCAGCGTCACCTCCTCGATTACACCGGCGACGCGGCCCGCGGCCCCGCCTCCCGCACCGCCGTCACGCTGGCTCGCGACGAATGTGTCCACACCGATTTGCATGCCGATAGATAGCGCGCTTCGGAATTTCCGCAATGCGGGCGGGCGGCCGGGCCGCGGGAACAAAACTCAGCGACTCAGGGGCAGGGCGATGGAAAACGTGCTCCCCCTGCCCTGCTCACTCGTTACCTGGATGGTGCCTCCATGGGCTTCCATGATGCGGCGACAGAACGTCAGCCCTAGGCCGACGGATTCGTAGCTGGTGGCGGCGGCGTTGAGGCAGACGCCCTCGCGGAAGATCTTCTCCTGCTCCGCCGCGGGAATCCCGATGCCGGTGTCGATCACCTCGAAGCGAAGCCAGCCTGGGCTGAGCCGCGTGCGCAGGGTAACGCGTCCGCCGGGGCGCGTGAACTTCACCGCGTTCCCGAGAAGGTTGACGAGCACCCGCGTGAGTTTTTGGCGATCAGCCGACACGGTGGGAAGCTCCGGGGCGAGCTCCGCGCAGAGCGTGATCTGGCGATGGAGGGCGGCGCCGCGGACCTGCTCGAGCGCGTCGTTGGCAAGGTCATTGGGACTCACCGCCGCGCAGCTCAGTGCGAACGGCCCTCGCACGGCGATCGCCTCCATGTCGAGGAGCGTGTCGACGATCTCGCCCAGCATGCGCGCAGAGCGGATCGACAATTGCAGGTACTCGCGCTGCTCCGGTGCCAGCGGGCCCATGTCCGGCAGTGTTTCGAGGGTGAAGCGCAGGCTGGTCAGGGGCGTGCGCAGGTCGTGCACCGTCAATCGGGTGAACTGCATCCGTTGCGCCTCCACTTCCCGGGCGCGGGCCAGGTCCTGGTGCAGGCGTTCCGCGCGGCTGCGGAGCTCAATCTCCGCCAGAGCCTGGACTGCGAGCGTCCGCAGGATCGCGAGATCGCGGTCGTTCCAGGAGCGCGGTTTGAAGTCCGCGGCGCAAAAGGTCCCCAATGCGTATCCATCGTGGTCGATCAAGGGCACGCCGGCGTAGGAGCCGATTCCGCCCTCGAGGGTCGCCGGATTGGAACGGGTGAAAGGATGAATCCGACTGTCCTCAATCACGAGAGGCTCACGCGAAGCCACCACGTGCTTGCAGTAAGAATGGGACAGCGGCGTCTGCCGGGCGTCCCTGGCTGCGCCGGTGAGGCCGCACTCGCTCATGAAGAACTGCCGGTCCCGGTCGATCAGGGTCACGAGCGCGATCGGGACGTTGAGCAGATTCGCGGCGAGCCGGGTGAGGCGGTCGAACTCCGGATCGGCGGGCGAATCCAGCACCTGCTTCTCGCGCAGCGCATCCAAGCGGTGAAGGTCACGCGCGATCAGCTCCGCAATTTCGTCCGCCTCCGTTTGATTCAAACTCATGCTCCTCTCGGTTCGCATGAAAGAAACGGAGGCCGGGGCTGTTGGCAACTCCCGCGCCGAGATGGCCGTGCCGCAGGAGACAGGGTTGCTAGCGAGGGGCGGTTTCGAAGGAGGCCTCGTAGATGCCGGCTTTGCGGCCCTCCTCCAGGATGGACACGGCTGCGCCGAACCGGGCTGCGCCGCTGCCGCCGATCATGATCCGCGCCCCTGCGTGGGCCGCCCGGTATTCGCGCAGGCGTACACCCAGCAGGGTCCGGTTGACGACCTCCGGTGTAGCATCAGGACCAATACGGAAGAGAAAGCTGTCGTCGCCGGAGGCATCGACATAGGCGGTGTCGGCAGCCTCCACCGGGCCGGGGCGCGGCACCGGCAGCGGCACTTCGAAGGCACCGAGCCGTTCCATCGCGAGGGTGAAGAGAACAAAGGTCGCCAACAAAAAGAAGACCACGTCGATCAGGGGAATGATTTCCACGCGTGCCTTCCGTGCCGCCGGGGTGGGGAAGATATCCTTCATGGCAACAGGGGTTACAGGTTTAACGCGACAGGCGGCGGTTTCTTACGGTGAACGGCGTGATGAGATGCGACGGACCAGTTTGAGCGCCATCACCCGTTCCCCGTAAAGGAGAAGCCAAGCGCCATCGCTCACCTCAAACCCCTCGCTGGCGTACAGCCCATAGGCGGGTTTGTTGCCCACCAGCCACCACAGCCAGGGTTCTCCCGGGCAGCGGCGCAGCAGTTCGCGCAGGACGCGCCGGCCGATGCCCTGGCGGTGGTGGTCGGGGCGCACAAACATCCAGCCGATCAGCCCGTCATTGAGTCCGCCGAAGCCCACGACCTCCCCGTCTTTCTCGGCCACCACGATGTCAAACTCCTCGAGGCTCTCCTGTGCGACGGGATCCTCATCGAAAGGGACGAACTGGCGGACCCCCGCTGCCCGGAGCTCGAGCGGTTTGGCGACATCGTAGATTGCGATCAGGGCGTCGAGGTCAGCCGGTTTCGAATCTCGGATCAGCACGCCCACAGATGAATGCCAACCCCCGCCCGGTGCAAATCGGACGGGCGGACTGCTAGCCAACAGGGAGAGGCATGGGTATCAGACAAGCCCCTTCGCTTTCAACAGAGCCCGGGTGTTATCGATATAGATCTGCTGCCGTTGCGACGGGGTGAGAACCCGGTCGAGGGCAGCGAGGGACGGGGCGAGGCGATCGGCGGATATCCCCCCGCCGACGCCATAGTCTGTTCCGAAAAGGATGCGATCGGCCCCCAGCTTCTCGGCCGCGTACGCCACCCACTGCGGACTCGTGGAGGAATAAGGACCCGGCTCCAGGTAGATTCGCCGGAGGCGTGAAAGCGGATCCTTGACACCGCGCGCGAGTCCCGCGGCCACCACGGAATCAATCAGGTACGGAAAGAACCCGCCCAGCATGATCACCTGCACGGTCACATCCGGATACGGGTCGAGGAAGTCGGTCAGCGCAAAGGTCAGCGTGCCATTTGCCAGGTGGGTGTTGCTGATGACACTCCAGCGTGCCTGCTCATTGTCGGCAGGCACCACCGCTGGCGGCTGACCGGGGACGGCGTGGCTGGCCGGGGCACGGTGAACAAAAAAATGCGAGCCGAGCCGTTGCCCGGCGGCGAAGAGGGGGGCGAGGGTCCGAGCGCCTTCCAAGGTGGTGAAGGCGTTCAGCGGGAGAGCGGCGCCGATCAGGCCGAGCTCCCGGTGCGCGCGTTGCAGCTCCTCCGCGGCCCACACCGGGTCCGCGGTGGGCACGGCGGCAACCCCGAGGAAGCGATCGGGATGGTCGCGCACGATTGCTCCCAGCTCGTCATTTAATCCGCGAAAGAACGGCTTCAGTTCCTCCAGGGGCAGGGTGGCGTCGTAACCGATGGCGACGGTGTAGGTGAGGAGCTGGCGCTGAATACCATTGCTGGCGAGATGCTCAATCCGGGTGCCGAGGTCGGAGGGCAGTGCCTTCGACGGCGCGCGGGAAACCGCGGAGACCGTGGTGACATTCTCGAAGAGCGGCTGGCCTGAGGCATCGGCGAAGACGCGTGGCGCACGCGTCCGTCCCGCAAGGAAGCGCAGCTCGCCGGGCGTGATCAGATGGCTGTGCCAGTCGACCAGCGGCTTGAGGTCGGGTACGAGAGGTGCGGTCGGGGCGGCGGCGGGGTCCGCGGCGGAGCGAAGCACAGTGGGAGTGGCGGCGGCAGCGAGGGCGGCGGTTCGAAGGAAGTCTCGGCGATGGATCATGGAAGTCAGAGTTTGAGGGTGATGCGGGCCTGAAAATTCAGCGGTTCGAGGAGGGTCGCTCCGCCGGCGAAATTTCGCTGGTTGGTCAGGTTTTGCGCGGTAAGGTCGGCGGACCAGCGCGGGCGGTTGTAGAAGATCCCGAGGTTCAGATTGTATCCGGACGGGACCGACACGGAGCCGCTCGCATTCGCGATATAGGAGTCACGCAACCAAAGGTCTGCTTTGACGCCAAAACCACCGTCAAACTGGTAGGAGGCAAAAGCGGTGACGTTGTGGCGCGGAAGATTGATCACGCGCCAGTCGCCTAGACCGAGGGGGGTCGAGCCGAGCAGGTTGGTGGCATTGTCCGCCACCAAGGGGTTGGCGGCGTTGATCGACTGATTGCGGGTCACGGCGTCGAGCAACGAATAGTTCAACCCCAGGTTGACGTGCCGGGACGGTTGGTAACGAAGGCTGGCTTCGATTCCCTCATACCAGCCCTTGGCCAGGATCGGATCAGACCCGGGAACCGGGGTGAGGCTGAGGTCCCGCGTTTGCCGGTAGATCGAAATCGTTCCGGTCAACCTCGAGGGGATCAGTTCGAACTTTCCTCCCACTTCCCGCAATTCGCTCGTGCTGTGGAAATTTGCCGGATCGTACTGGTTGGGTGCGCCGTTGACCGTCGCCCAGGTTGGGGAACCCGTGGTCATGCCGTTCAAGGCCACCACGTAGTTATACGTTGCGTACACGGTGGCCCGGGGAGAAAGCCTGTAGCTCAGGCTGGCGGAGGTGCTTGGGTTCCAGGCGCGGATCCCATCGGTGATTCCGGCGAAGGCATCGTTGAGGGGAAGCGGGTTTCGGATCCGTGAATACACGACGGTCCCGCGATACCCCAGGTCGAGGATCCAGCGCTCGGTCTTCCAGCTGTGCTGCGAATAGAAACTCAGCGCATGCGTCCGGGTGTGGTTGGTGGCGGTGCTGAGGTTGCCGCCGGAGGTGCCGGTTTGGGAGCCGCCTGGTGTGACGTAGAAGGCCGGGCTGTCGGGGTTCGGCAGAGTGGTCCAGAAACCCTTGAGGTAGCCGAAGCGCGTCAGGACGGGTGAACTGGTCCCGGCGGAAAAGGGGTACACGGTCGCGCCGAAAAAGGAATTGCGGGTGAAGGCGGTGTCAGGGTCGGTCAGGTCGTACCAGTCGCCGGTTGGCCCGTAGCCGTTGGCCTGGCTGTCCTTGTAGTTCTTCACCTCTTCGAAGCGGTAGGAAAACCCGGTGTTGCTCTGGTGGGTGACGGCGCGTCCGAGGACCTGGTAGTCGAGCGAGAGCAGTCCTTCCGTGCGATCCTCGAAGGTGTGCGAGGTGATCCAGTTATAGAACCCGCCGTTCGACGCCGTATCCGTCTTGTAATACTGAAAAATGGCGTTGTTGAGGACGGTGAGATTCGGGTTGGCGGTGTGCTTTACGCGGAGCTGCGTGTTGAGCGCGTCTGTCACAGAAGGCCAGCCGGGGGCGTTGAGGGCGGCGCGGGAGTCCAGCTCAACCGGGGACACATTGGCCGGATCGAGGACATAACCAACGATCGTGCCGGCGGTGGCCGGGGTGTTGCCGGTCGGGTCCGAGGCGGGCGTACCGGGCAAATAGCGCGTGCCCGAGCGCGAGCGCGTCAGCCAGCCGGTCACTTTCCCGTCCGGGTCGAGGACGGGGGAGAAGTAGCTGCTGCCCACCTGGATGATCGGGGTGGCGGGGCCGGAGAGATAGAGGCCGTTCCGTATCAGGTCATTGGTGACGCGGTTGACCCCGTTGTTGACCTTCCAGTTGAAGTGACCGTATTCGATGTTCCAGTCCACCGCGGTCGACTCTGACGGAAGCCAGGCAAGGGTGGCGTAGATGTCGTGGAACCGGTCGTCCACATTGCGATAATAGGAATCCAGATTTTCGATCTGGTAACTCACGCGATAGGCCAGCTTGCCGGGGATGATCGGGCCGCCGGTGTCGACCGTGACGTTTTCCTGGTGCCGGAAGCCGGTGCCGTCCGCGTACAGCTTTCCGAGGCGCAGTGTGACCGTCGTCTGCCGCGCGTCGAAATAGGGCTTTTTGGTCAGGTAGTTGACGTACCCCGACGTCCGGGCTGAAGGCCCGTAAATCACGGGGGCCGGGCCGGCCACAATGTCCGCTGCCTCGTAGGCGTTGAGGGTGAACGGCCGGTTGTTTTGCTGGCGGACCAGCATACGAATGCCGTTTTGGTAGATATCGGTGATGGACCCCCGAATGGTTGGTGAGCCGTAGTTTGAGAGCTGGCCCGTGGCTTGATTCACTGCGGGCGAATAACGTGTGAAGTCGCTATAGCTGGTGATAATGTCCGCCTCGAACTGCCTGGGGTTGATCTGGGTGATACTTCGCGGCACATCCTGGTACGGCGTCTCGAATCCGTACACGCCAAGGACAGGCCGGACCGGGAGCACGGTCTCGAGCGAGTTGGCATCCGTCACCACGAAGCGGTCGAGGTTGTAAACCTCGCCGTCGGTGGCGGCATCGAAGGAGGCCTGCAGGGCAGGAGCCAGGAGTGCGATAAGGGCGAGTACGCCCGGGAGCGCACGAGGAGGGTGGATCATGACGGAGGTGGATGGTCAGGACCTCCTCCAGCTGTGCCGGTCAGGGTCCAGGAACGGTGAGCCAAACCAGCCTCCGCACGTGCGGTCAGCTAACTATACTGAATTGATGTCCTAAGTAATGAATGCTGTGCGTCAACTATTTATTCCAGAGCTGCGTTGAAAATGCGCGTGCTTGCCTGGTTGAAGTGGCGGCGCTAGCAACCTGGCCAGGCAACGCGGGAAGCGGAGGATGGAGTGACGTGCTCGGCCGCGGAGGGCGTTGCCGCCATCCACACACGCCCTATGAGCTTTCAGAGACTATCACGGTTCGCACGCGCCAGCCTGTTCAGCCTAGCCGCCACCCTCTTAGTCGGCGCGGAGACACCGCCCGCCGAGCAGGCCTTTCGCGAGGGCAATCCCTTCGAACTCACACAGGCCCTCGCTACGGCTCCGGCAGGGGCGTCGTCGCCTCTCTACCGCGGCTATCTTGCCGCGAGCTTCCGCGACGCAGATAGGGCGGGACGCGAACTGCGGTCGGCGCTCGCTCACGCATCGGACCCGGACCAGCGGAGACGGGTGCTCACCCACCTGACCAGTGCGTTGTTCCGCGAACGGCAGTACACGGAGGCGATTCCTTACCTCGAGGAACTGCTGGCTGCCGCGCAGAAAGCCGAAAGTGCCGAGGAGGCACGGGACGCTGCGCAGACCCTCGGCGTGGCACGAGGCGTCCACAGCTTTCCGGCTCAGGTCACGGCGGCGATTGCACCGACCACCCTCGTGCGCACGGTGGATCGCGCGGGGCTCACGCGGATTGATGCTTCGGTTAACGGCAACGCGTGTACAGTCGTTTTCGATACAGGGGCCAACCTCTGCGTTGCGGCCGCTTCCTTTGCGGAAAAGAACGGTTTCGTCATGGCCGATGGGGAGGTTGACGTGCAGGCCGCGACCGGGGCGACGGTGCGGGCGCGGCTGGGCATGGCAGAGTCGCTCAAGCTTGGCGGCTGCCAGTTCCGCAACGTCCCCTTCCTTGTCTTTAAAGACGAGGACCTCACCTTTGCCGCCATTCAGTACACGATTGAGGTGATCGTGGGATTTCCGGTGATTTCCGAACTGAAATCCGTGCGTGTCCTGAGCTCCGGGACCGTCGAGTTGGGCGTTACCCGCGAGCCGCGCGGGACGCGCAGCCTCGCGTTCGATGGTCTTTCGCCGCTCGTCGCGGTCACCCTCGGTGGACGGACGCTTCCCTTCCTCCTCGACACTGGCGCGAGCCACAGCTCCTTCCGCGAAGCGACCCTCAAGGCGGTACCGACTCTTGCCGATGCGGTCCGCACCTCGACGGCGGCGGTCGGCGGCGCAGGCGGTGTGGTGCAGCGGGAACACCGCATGGTCACTGAAGCCACCCTCACGGTCGGCCACCACCAGCAGCGTCTGGAAAACCTATTGGTCTGGCCAAACACCCAGGATCCCGCGCGCCACTACTTCGGCTCACTCGGCACCGACATCCTGTTTTCCGGCATCGGCTACGAACTCGATTTCGAGCACATGGAGTTTCACCTCCTCAGCAGCAGCGCCCCAGCCGTAGATCCCCACCCAAAAACGTTACCACCTACCGCCCCCGCGTCCTCGCCCAGCGCGGCTGATCACAACCAAAAAACAAACCGCCAAAACACGGCTGTTCCCAAACTTTGATGTAGATCCAAACTTTGATGTAGATCCCCCTTCTGCTGACATGGTGGGCCCACTGGGATTCGAACCCAGAACCAAGGGATTATGAGTCCCCTGCTCTAACCGTTGAGCTATAGGCCCGTCGACGGGTGTGGTAAACAGGACCTCAGCATGTCGCGCAACGACATCTTGTGGTGTCCAGACGGGGGGTGACATCTTGTGGTGTCCACCATTGCTAAAATGGCGCCCGGGGGCGGGCGATCACTTCACTGCCGCGATATGGCGCAGCGCGGCTTCGCTGCCTCTGCAAGCTTCCGATTGACCGCTCGCGCCGCCGCGATCCGTACACAGGTACGAAACTCCACGCCGGAGCTATCGAAGATACGCCCCGTCTTACGCGAGTCCGGGCAGGTGGCGTTCGCGGATTTCTCCGATTTCCCACGGTCCGGTGCCCGGGTCCTTGGCGGTCACGCTGGCGAAACGAATGTGGAACCCGCGACGGGCGAGGTCGGCCATGAGTTGGCCGACGACATCCAAGGCTGGCTTGCAGTGCCGGCACGTAAGCAGCGCGTTCCAGTATTCGTCAGGAGCGAGAACAATGCCGTTGAGGCGAGTGAGAGGGGCGAGCGCGGAAACGTTGGTGTGTCGGCTCCAGTCACTACGGAAATCGCCCCATTGGGCTTGGAGGGCGGATAGATACACCGCGCACTCCACAACCGGGCGAACCAGCGGTTCGATTCCAAAGGAGACTTTTCCGGACTTCGTTTTGGTCGAGCTCGCTACCTTCAGCTCCACCGCCACTGGCTCGCCGGTGGGGGTGGCGCCCAACAGATCGATTGAACCCAGTCCTGCTTTCTTCTGCCGCGCATAGAGCGGCACTTGGAACGCGACGATACGAACGTCGTCAAGGAGGGGCTGGTTGCCGGCGACGCAATGCCTCCAAAGCGAGGCTTCGAGTCGGCGCTCTCGAGAGGCGTTGTGAAAGTCGTGGAGCCGTGGTGTCGCGGTAAGCCGGTAAACATCATTGTGGGTTTGCGTCCGCAGGCGGGCACGACTCTCCATCCCCTTTGGTGTCTTCAGAATCTCATCGATCGCGCCGCGCACCTCGCGGGTGACCGCGAGCGTACCGGTTTTCTGCTTAAGCAGGCTTGCGAGGGCTGAAAGGGTCGTGGTCATAGAGAGAGCGTGAGCAGAGACGGTTTTGCCTTGGGCGATCTCTTGTACATCGGCGCGGCGGCCGAGTGCTTGAGCAGCGGCGGAAAACGATTCAGTATTCCGGTGAATAGAGGCCACCGATGACTAAAACGGTGTGCTGTGCTGTCGGGTGTGTCGGCGTTCGTGTTCCAGCAGAGAGTTGATCAGAGGATGCGTCTCCTCCCGTGAGAACCGGGCGTAGTCGTGAGCCGTTCGACCTTGAGAATCCCGGTCTCCCGAATCTGCTCCGTGCCGCAGCAGCAACTCCGCCAAACGAAGGTGGCCGTGGCCACAGGCGATCATGAGTGCCGTGCACCGCTCAGCATGCAGCTCGGCGGGCAAGCCGTACGCGTTGTCTGCGTCGATCTTCTCATAGGGAGCGAGATTCGGGTCGATCCCGGCGCCCAACAGGGCAGCGACCATGCCCGTGTTTCCCGCAGCGCAAGCGTAGAGCAGGGGTTTGTTGGATCCGCCGGCCGTGGGATCGTATCCGTACCTGAGCAGGAGACGCGTTTGTGCACCGTCGCCATCGTGTTCTGCCAACAATTCGGCCGCGGCGAGATTGGGATCACCGCCCTCGGAAAGAAGGGTTTCCAAGCAGTCGGGACGACCGGCCTGCACTGTAGCGCCTACGAGGCAGCCGGCTTGCGCGTCGAGGTCCGCGACGTCGCGCAGGTAGCGTTGAACGACCCGAGCAGACGCACCTCTGCAGATCGCGCGTTCGACCCGGGCGACAGGATCGACATAGGTGGCGCGCAGGAAGGAGTGAACCTTCTGCCCCACCGCGTTTTCACGGTGAAGAGCCGCGCCGACGGCACCATGCTCAATCAGCATCGCGCGAGCCGGCCGATTCCGCGTTAGGTCGGCGAGGAAGAGAGGGGTGCAAGGCGTAGCGAGCGGGTTGAAGAACCAGGACGCTTCGCACCGTTGGTTAGGGTTGGCGCCGGCGGCAAGCAGAGCTCGCATGCACCCGTTCGAAGCGTTGGCCAATGCTACCAAAAGCGGTGTCACCGTGGGCCAGTCGGGCGCGGCGGGCTGGTCAGGCGAAACGCCAAAGCGAAGCAGCAGGCGAACCGCAGAGACGAAGCCGTGCTCGCAGGCATGTGCGAGGGGTGAAATGCCGAACCCAGGAGTAGTTTCGGCGACCGTGGCCCCGCGGGCATCCAGCAGTTCCTCCATGGACCGTGTGTTCCGGCATCGAATCGCAGCATACAAGGCCGAGAGGCTGGCCTCTCGCTCCTGTTGCCGGCTTCCCTTCGGATGATTCGCGGCCGCAGTGCGAGACCCCGAGGCCTTCATCTCGTATCCACCCCAGGGTGCGGAGCCCCGCCGTCCGATGGTCTGCCCGTTTGACATCTGTGCGCCCGAGCCGACCTGATCACACAACCTTCGATCTGCCGCGGGTTCTTCGCTTCACGAACAATCAACTCAAGTTGCTCCGCGGAGAGGAAATGGCCGAGCAGCTCGCACTTGCTTCGAGCAATCCCGAGCCGCGCCGACAGTGTCGGCCTTTGCAGGTGGATCCAGCAGCCGGATTGCTGCTCAAGCTTCTGTCTCAGTTGAGACGGGAAGCAGTCCTCTTCCAGCGTAGTGAAAACAACACGTGGGCTCCCATCGAAGGCTCGGGTAAAGTCGGATGAGAGGGAAGCGGACCGCTTGTGGACGTCATCGATTAGAACCAGTTCTGAAGCCATGAACTCGTTCATCATGGAGGAGGGACAGTTGAGCAGGTACTCGAACGTCCGCAGTGTCACACGAAGTTCGGGCCACTTAGTTGACGCATGAGCACCGAGCGCGTGAACGAAGTGAGTTTTTCCACTCACAGGGGGTCCAGCTACTCCGAGCCAGCGCTGCGCTGGATCTTCCAGCCACGCCAGCGCCCGCTGTACAGCGTCGCATCTGCGGCTAGGACGAACCCACGTTTCGAAGGATAACCGCTGCGAGAATGGACATCCGTGGTTGGAGGAAATGCTCTTGGGCATTCCTATATATACGTAAGAAACTGGAACACACGCGGCGACAACAGCTTGTGAAATTGATTGTTTTCGAAGCCATTGGGCCTTTGTGCCCCGCCGAGGTGAGTCGATAAAGGGTGGTGACGATCACGGTCCACAGGGGCTCACACGAAGTGGGCGGCAGCTGCATTGAGATGCAGGAGGCAGGCACACGCATCATCCTGGATGCTGGGCTGCCCTTGACTCCGCAGTCCTCCAGTGGGCCCCTGCTCCGAATTCCCGGGCTGTTTGGTAACGTCGGAGCAGCGGTCGACGCGGTCCTCCTCAGCCACGCGCATCCCGATCACTCCGGGCTCTTATGGCGCAGCCGTGACGACGTTCCCCTGTGGCTGTCGCAGGGCACGAGCAAGATGGCCGCAGCCGCCTCTCTCTTTGCAGCGATGCCGGAGGTTCCAAGGCATCGACAGCGCATCTTCCCGGATCGAACTCCCTTTAGAATAGGCGGCTTTGAGATCACCGCGTATCCAGTCGATCACTCCATCTATGGTTCGGTTGCATTCCTCATCCGAGGGGGAGGAAAGAACGTCGCGTACACGGGCGACCTGCGCTTCTCGGGCCGCAAGTCCGGTATGGAACAATCGCTGGCCGAAGCGCTGTCTCGCGCTCCGCTTGATATACTTCTGATTGAAGGCACCCGGCTTGGAACCCGAAGCACAGAGCCTAGGGTGACGGAATCCGCACTCGAGGAGCAGCTTTGTCGTGATGCCCGCACCTGTTCAGGGTTGATGCTGGCCATGTATTCGCCGCTCAACGTCGACCGTTTCGTCACGTTCCTGCGCGTTGCACAAAGGACGGGGCGCACGCTCGTGATTGACCCATACCAGGCTTACGTGCGCCATCTTCTCGGGCGCGGGGTTCGCATACCGGTGCCCTCTTCCCGAGGCGTGCTCCGGGTGCTTGTCCCTCCCCGGTTCAGCACGTCGCGGGTGGGGCGAAGGCTGCGGAGAACGCGTTGGATGTCGGGGCTTTCAAGTGCCTCGATCACGAGCAGCGAGATAAAAGGCTCGCCCGCAAAGTATCTGATTTTGTATCGGCCGACGATGCAGCGGTGGTTGTTCCCGCGCGGCTACCCGACAGGTACAACCGCGGTGTTTTCCTACTGGGCGGGTTACCTGCGTTCACCGCAATGGATGTCCCAGGTTGGCGAAATGGTGTCGGCGGGGGTGCGTTTTGTGGAGCGGCACGTCAGCGGCCACGCGCATCCGACGGACCTCGCCGCATTCGCGCAGCGTGTTTCACCGCGGCTGTTGATACCCATCCACACCGATACACCCGAAGCATGGGCCGGGTGTTGGTCTGGTCGTGTTCAGGTCGCGACGGATGGCCTGCCTATCGACCTCGGGAGCTGAGTGCGGGGATCGACTGGGATTGAACGTCCGAGATTCTGCCGCCAGGCGTGGCTTAGCGGGTTCCGCCTGAGCCGTAGCAAGCCAACTGGAGGGTGACTTCGATACAGTAGAGGCCGGCGCCCCAATGTCTTCGATGCTCGGCTTGGGTTGAGAGATTGTGACGTGGCAAATTATCGCCAGCTATCCCGCCGCGAGTCGCACCCGAATAAATGTTGACTCTTTTAAGTACATCTAATTTTTAGACGTATCCGGCTTCGACGTGGACGTTTCCACTCTCCAGACCTTCTTTGGCACATCTCCCATCGCGCGATTGTTTCGCCGAGAGAACCCGGCGACCATCGTTGCATTTCTGAATCGCACGTTTATCGAAACCCCTCGAATGGCGGTTCAGGAAGGCCAGTTGATCGCCATGCTGCGCGACTTTTCGGAGGAGGCAGCGGTGCTAGGCGAAAAGCCGGTGGGAGACCCCGTTAAAACAGTGGACGACTGGTGCAGCGAAAACTTCGGCATTCTCACCAAATACTTCGACCGAGATGGCGAAGTGGTTTGCGAGATGACCGCAGACGCGCATCGCGTGGTGTCGTTTATTCAGAACCTGACGACGACGGAGTTCGTTGCGGCTGAGTCGAAGATCAAAGCCCTCTGGCGCGACATCGAGAACATGGTCGAGCGCGCAACCTCGAATCCGGGTGACCGATTAATCCAGATCGAGACGCAGATTGAGGCACTGACCAAAGAAGCTGAACGGATCCGCACGACAGGTGAGATCACCACGCTGACGCCTTCCCAGATCAACCAGGACTTTGTCCGCCTCGTCGGATTAATGCGTGAGATCCCAGGCGATTTCCGAACGGTTGAGGAGAAGCTCCAACAAGTCGCCTCGACAATCTCAACGAAGATGATGGAGGAGGACGCGAATCGCGGGGACATCGTGCGTATGGCGCTGGATGCGGACGAGCAACTGCGGCGTTCCGAACAAGGCCAAAGTTTCGACGGGTTCTGGCAATTTCTCGTGGCCCCCGGCCAACGGGAGCAGTTCGAAGAAATGGTGGAGCTGCTGTATTCGATTGGTGGATTGTCCGATCAGAATCGCGACAACCCGGCTTTTCGGGCGTTGTTTAGCACGCTGCTGCGCGAGGGCGAGAAGGTCATTCGCTCCCAACAGCGACTATCCGCCCAGCTACGGCGCGCCATGGACATCGGTGCGCGCACCCACCGCAGACTTCTGCTGCAAGGCATCAAAGAAGCGCGCAAAGCGGCGTACGCCCGGAGGAGTGAGTTCGTTGGCGACAGAGGGTTCATTCACCTGAACGACGAATCGACGCTTTCGAGCTTCATGACTCGCCCGCTCTATGAGCGTCCGGTGCACGCGAACCTTTCCATCGTTATGGCTGAGGCCGGTCCTCCCGCAGGTAAGGACCTGCTCGCGCAGTTTGGAGGGATGAGCCCAATACGGTTAGCCCAGATGCGCACGAACGTCCGCCGGCTACTCGAAGCGCGCAAGGTGCTGACCTTGCCTGACATTCTCGAAGTCCACCCACCCGAAAACGGTGTGATTGAGGTGGTAGCCTACATCGCGATAGCGGCGGAATGTCCCCGCAACTACATCGCCCCGGACCTGTTTCATGAGGTTACATTGGCGTGGATGAATCCGCCCGCAGTCCTGCGCGTGCCGCAACTTCTAATCGAGGAGATCGCAGAAGATGGAAAAGCCGTATTCTGATACCGCGCCGGTCAAAGTGAAGCTGCTCCAAGGGGCAATCTACGATGACGACCCCGTCGCGTGGAAGCTGATCCTCGCAAACGAGGACCCGCTGAGAGAGTTCTTCCGGGAGCTTGGACAAACACTCATCGTCGATCGAGCCGAGGGATGGGCGTACTTGGAGCAGGACGACCTGGATGGGCACGAAAATATGGTGCAGCTCTTCAAGCGCCGTCCGGTTTCGTTCGAAGCCACAGTGGTGCTGCTGCTCCTTCGAGAGGAGTTGCTGAGGTTTGATGGAACTCCGCGGGCCGTCGAGACGGTGCCTACTGTGACACTCAGCTGGCTCGTTGACGAGTTGTCGGCGTTTGTGCCGGACCAAAACAATCTGGTGAAGCGTGACGCAGCCCTTAAGGCAGTCGTGCGGCAAGTCGTATCAATGGGGGTGCTACGGGAGATCAAAAACGACGAGAACGACACCACCTACCAGATTTTGCGCATCGTAAAAGCGAAGCTGCCAGAGGCGAAGATCAGCGAAATTCGAGAACGCCTGAGGGCACAACCCACCCGGACGGAGGAGCCTGACAATGGAGACCAACCAGCTGATTGATTTTTGTGAGAATGCGGAGGACTCAGGGTTCCGCCTACTCCGATTCGAAGTTTTCAACTGGGGGACCTTTCATCAGAAGGTCCACGTCCTCCGCTTGGATGGAAAGACGGCACTACTCACCGGACCCAACGGGAGCGGCAAATCGACCCTGGTGGACGGCCTCTTGACGTTGCTGGTACCGCGCACCTCCGGGCGAAACTACAACATGGCGTCCGGCGCCGCGAAAAAAACGGAGCGCAGTGAGAGAACCTACATCCAAGGCGTCTGGGCCGAAGGCCTTGCGGGTGACTCCGATGTGGTGGAGCCAAAGAAGCTGCGACCCGAACTCGGAACCCCTTCCGTCCTCCTCGCCGTGTTTGAGAACAAGGCGGCGCGTGAATGGGTCAGCATCGCCCAGGTGCTCTGGATGACCGGAGAGAAGCCGGAGGCCGTTTACGTCGTGGCCAACAAAGACTGCTCCATAGTTCAGGACTTCAAAGACCTTGGAGACCCGCGAAAGATCGAGCGAACGCTCAAGGCGAGAGAGATGGACGTATTCACGAGCTTCCCGTCGTACGCGGAGACGTTCTGCAAGCGAATGCACCTCAAGTACCCGGATGCGCTGAACCTGATCAATACGGTTGTCGCGATCAAGGAGACGGGAGAAATCGCCGATTTTATCCGCCGCCACATGCTTGTTCGTTTCGAAAAGGCGGATGACCTGATCGCTGCCGCTGATCAGCACCTCAACGATCTTGAGCGGTGCAAGCACGACATCGAAACGGCAGAGCTTCAAATTGAGATGCTCAAGCCGGTAAACGTGGCGCACCAAAAGCTCGAAGCAGCGAAAGCAGCCAAGGACGAGATTCAGTACCTACGCGATAACTACAAATCTCACCTGGCGCACATCTTCACGAAGCAAGCGACGGCTCGGATCGCAGAAATCGAAGGCGCCGTGAAGCAGGTGGATGTGCAGGCGTCGGTTCTTATGGATGCTCGGGCGAAGGCAGAGGCACGTCGTGATCAGGCGATCGCAGCACTCGCCGGCATGCCTGAGGCGGCACAACTGAACGAGCTTGCCCGCCAAGAGTCGGATCTGAATCGAGAGATCAACACAAAGAAAGCGGCACGCTTTGAGTACGACAAGAAGCTGAAGGCATGTGGCCTCTACGAGACCGTTTCCACGGAGGCTCAGTTCAACGCCATGCGCAATCGGATCGAGTCCAAGCGCAAAGCCGCCAAAGGCGCGTACGCAGACGCAATCGGGCAGATTCAGACGCACCGGAACGAAGCGAAACAGCTTAGGGAGGAAGCGAAGGCGAAACTGGAGCAGATCAAGCAAATCGAAAACACCCGCTCCCGCGTTCGGGGTGAAGCGGCCGCGATGCGGGATGCGATTAGCAGAGAAACGAACATCCCAGCTTCGAGTCTGCCGTTCGCCGGTGAGTTGATCGAAGTCAGGAAAGAACACGCAGAGTGGCGGGAATCCCTTGAGCTTCTGCTGGGCGGGTTCGGGCGCTCGATGCTTATCGAAGATCGCTATTTCAAGGACGTGATGCGGTATCTGAACCGCAATCGGCTCAACGGAAAACTCGATTTTAACCGAGTACCGATGACGGCACCTGCTGTTGCAGAGGTCAAAGGCAGCGATCAGGGGCGCATCTTCGGGCTCCTGCACATTCGTCCCGATCATCCACTGCGCGGGAGCGTCGCTGATGAGCTAAGGCGCCGGTTTCCACACAAGTGCTGCGCCACGGAGGCTGAGTTCAGCTCGGAAGACTACGCCATCACGAAGAACCACCTTCATCGCAGCGGAAATCGGGGCACGAAAGACGACCGCCGCAAGACAATCGACCCTGAGAATTTTGTCTTGGGTTGGGACAACCAGGAGCTGGTACAGACGCTGTCTTCGCGCGCGAGGAAGCTCACCGAAGAAGCTGAAAAGGCGGAAACCGCAGCTTCGAAGATCGAGGAGCAAGTGAAGGGGGCGGAGCGCGTGGTGGAGCAGCTTGGCGACTTGTTGAGGATCGAGTCCTACGAAGCCATTTCACTGCAACGCGCGGGCGAGGAACTCGACAAGGTTAAGACTGCGAGGTCTCAGATCCTTCGAGAAGATTCTCCCCTGGCCAAACACACCGCGCTTCGAAATCAGGCGGTGAAAGATGTGGACGACGCGTTAACGGCTCTCACAGCGCTTCAGGTCAGGAAGAGCGGGTTGGAGCAAGAGCAGAAAAAGGTGCAGAAGGTAATTGATAGCAGGGCGGAACTGTTAGGGGGCCTTCCGGAGAACTTCGATCAGGACTTGTTTGGCAGTCGGCTGCGCCAGTACGTGAAGAGACATCCTTCTGTGACCCACGATGTCGCAGACGCGGTCGAGGTGGAGATCCTCACGGGCATCACCAACGATCTCTCGAAAAAAGACAGTGCCATCAGGACGGCTCAAGAGGAGCTGGGTGATGTGATGAAGGCATTCCTGATTCGGTTTCCAAACCTCCAAAGCGATCTTGCGTCCCGCGTGGACCGGGTGGGGGATTTCTTAACCCTCATGCTGCACCTGGAGAAGGAGCGCCTGCCGGAGGCTCGCGCCCGCTTCGTTCAGCTGATGAACGACAGCATTCAGAAGAACATCGCGCTGCTCGATCAGAAGCTTCGGGAGAGTGTGGATGAGTACAAACACGTCCTGAAGGGGCTGAATGCCTCGCTGAAGGAAATCGAGTACAACCGACGCGAGGGCGGCGGAACCTATATCCGCATCGCGGCTACACCGACCCGCGCCTCCGGTGTCATCCAATTTCAGCGCGATCTCAAGGACTGCCTGATTGGCGCAACCGACCCCAGCGAAGAAACGATCAACAAGGCTTTTGAAAAGATTCGTGCCCTTCTCACCCGCCTGAGGAGTGATGAGAAGTGGCGCCGGTTCGTCGTGGATACGCGTAACTGGCTGGACTTCCGTGCTGACGAGGTGACGTGTGATCTGCCGGAGCAGGTCTTCCCGCACTCCAGCACCGACAGCAAGTCCGGCGGGCAGAAGGTGAAGCTGGCGTTCACGGTCATGGCGGCATCCGTCGCGTACCAGTTTGGACTGCTGCGAGAGCATTCGGACGTTCGCAGTTTCCGTTTCGTGATGATCGACGAAATCTTCGGAAAGACCGACGAGACCAACTCGGTGTTCGCCCTGAAGTTATTCAAGAAGTTCAAACTCCAGCTGCTGCTCGTGTGTCCCTTCTCGGCACAAGCGCGCGTCGTGGATGGCTTTGTGAGCAGCTACCACCTCACGAGTAATCCCAACTGGAATGACTCTCAACTGATCAGCGCAACCTTGGAGCAAATCGCTGCGGCGCGTCGCGAGCAGCTGGCCGCCTCCTGATGCGCACGCAGCAGCAGATTCGCCAGTTCGCGGAAAACAAATACCGCGAGTACCTAAAGACGCATATCATTGCGGGGGAATTCTTCCCGCTTTGGGTCCCGTTTGGCCGCCTGAGCACAACGGCCAGCCTTCCGGAATTGATCGACTCCGTTCGGGAACTTGTCGGTGGATCCAGCAAGCATCTTGGCTACGGGTACGAGGTGGTGTTGACCGAAACGCCTACGCGGCGCCACGGGCCGCAAAACCTGCCAAGCGAGGTGTCGTTTCGGACGGAGGAGGACTACTTGCGGTACCTGGGAAAGCTGGGTGAAGCCTCGCAGTTCAAGCGCAACGTTGCGCTGACGCGCGCGAGGATTCCTGCGCTCGTGAAATGGATGGAGTGCAACATCTCGCGCTCGGTGGAGCACCTGGACGCGTGGCCAAAGCTGGTGGAAGTGTGCGAGTGGTTTATCGCTCACCCGCGTCCGGCCTGTTTCGTCCGCGAAATCCCCGTCGCGGTGCACACAAAGTTCATCGAGGAGCATCAAAGCGTGCTCAGTGCGATGCTCGTCCATCTTTTACCCGATGACCACGATCCGCTCGCGGACAACTTCCACGCGAGATTCTTCCTTAAGGACAAGGAACCGCTCGTGCGTGTTCGGCAGCTGGATCCCGCCCTGTACGAAATGACGAAGCTCTCCCTGCCGGATTTTCTTGTGCCGGTGAGTGTCTTCAACGCGCTGCCGTTCAGCGAAGTGCCGCGGGTATTGGTCGTGGAGAACGAGACGACATTTCACTCGCTCCCGTTGATTGCAGGAACAGTCGTGATCCTGGGGATGGGCAATGGGGTGCATCGGATCGGCGAAGCGCCGTGGCTCCGGAAAGGCGAGAGGGTTGTGTATTGGGGCGATGTGGACACGATGGGCGTCACCATTCTTGGCTGGCTCCGGCGGCACCTGCCCCACGCTCGTTCCGTCCTCATGGATGAAGCAACGCTTGCGCAGTTCCCGGCCGCCGAGGTGGAAGACAGGACGGATTCGACCCCGACGGTTGAGGAGCCGCTGCTGACACCGGCGGAGTGGCGGTGTTATCGCACGGTGGCATCGAAAACCCCACGCCGCCGACTTGAGCAAGAACGGATCCCTACGGCCTTTGCCATTAAAAGGATTGCTGATGCCTTCAACGCGTAAGTCCAAAGAACCTCGGGTCCCGCTCGCCCTTCGGCGCCGGCTGGCGTTCATCGAGGAAGTGCTCTTCTGGTCTGGTGAAGCGGCGCGTTTTCATCTCCAGGAGCGATTCGAAATCTCGCCTCAACGTGCAGCGCTCGACTTCGCCGCATACCGGAAGCTTCACTCCCGCCAATTGCGCTATGACGCCCGAAGAAAGCGGTACGTGCCGACGCCCACATTCGCGCCTCGCTACTACGAGGTGGACCTGACTTCGGCGTTGCGAACCTGGGCTCCGACCGAGTCTGTGCCGCGGCTGGAACGTGCGTGGGAGGTTGATGCGGTGCGTGTGCTCGTGCAGGCGATTCGAAGCAACCTCCGTTGCAGTGTGAAGTACCGTTCAATGAGCGGCAGCGACAGGGTGCTGCGCGAAATATCTCCGCATACCTTTGTTGATGACGGAGAGCGCTGGCATGTGAGGGTGTACGATCACAGCACCGAGAAGTGGTGCGACCTGGTGCTCGGCCGAATCGAGGCCGCGGAAGTTCTTCCCAAGGAGGCACTGCGACGCGGCTCCGACCAAGATTGGGAAGAGTTCATCACACTGTCTTTTAGGCCCTCGGCCCACCTGGCTGAAACTGCCCAGAAGGGCTTGGCAGCGGACTTCGCCGCGCATGACAGAAAACTCGTAGTCCATGTGCGCCGGGCGCTCTCGTTCTACGTCGCCGCTCGACTTGGCGTTCTGCGGTTCGGCCCCGCGAGGTGGCGACCCGACCGAAGGTCAGCGGCGTTCATCGAATCGCTGAAGAGCGAGGGAGAATAAGGGCGAGCTGCTTCATTGCCGTCGGGACCAAGCGTTAGTGCGAAAGCGACGTCCAACGGAGCGTTGCACAAATAATCGGCCTCGGATGAGGCTCGGGACGTGAAAGGCACATCAGCAGCACCTCAAAAGGTCTTAAAAACAGCAGGTGGAGTGAAGGAGCTCTTCGTCGAGCCGCGCTTCGAGGCGGACAATCAGGAGCGGTTTGCCAAGCACTTGAGAGCACTTCGATGAGCGCGAGGTGGCGCGATGACAGCAGATGAGCTTAGGGCACAACTGGGTGGTGTGCCTGCCTCGGAGCTACGGCGGCGGCGCGAACGATTCACCCTTGTCTATTGGGTCGACCGCCGTGGTCGCAGCCACTACCCCCGTTGGCAGTTCACTGCGGATATGAAGGTTCATCCCGACGTGAAGCGGATTCTGCGAACGCTTCGAACGCACGACACCGCGCTCGTGCTTAATCGCTTCTTGGTTCCCTTCATTGGGGATCCGCCCCGCACAGCTCTTGACTTGATCAAGAAAGGGCGGGGCGCGGAGGCGATGGCGTACGTTCGGCAGTCCAGGGAATAGGCCTAGGCATCCCGGGAAACGGTTCAGAAGTCCTGTCTTTTTTTTCGCGCCGCCCCCGGCCGAAACACTTGTCGTGTTTTGCGAATCCGCGCTCCAAGCTCGCCATTGTAAACGGCGACAGCACTTAGGTTCGTTTCGCAATGAATGACATCTCGTGATGTCCACCGCGCGTCGATCCATGCCTCCCCCCGGCCGAAAAGCGACACCTTGTGCGGTCCACCCCGCGACAACCTCAGCGCACTTTACCAATGGTGTATGCCAAGCGCCAAACTCGCGTCCTTCCGTGGGGTGCGCGGGTTCCTGTCTGTGACGTCACTCTGGCCCCGGTCTGGGAGCATTGTGAGAAGGAGGAAGCTGAGGGGTGCATCGTCTCCCGTGGCACTCCCCTTGGACCGAAGGCTGTCCACGACGGCCTGCTGACGGAGAAGGAGGCCCTCGCTCTGATCGCAGTGCACACGGGGACGAACTGAGCAGGCCAAATTCCTATCTTCTGGCATGAACACATCCACTCCCGCTGAGACCCTTTCCGCTACCAATCTTGAGCGCGACCTTGTGGCGCTCATCGCGACTGCGCCTCAAGCAACGCGGCTGCATGTCGAGTATCTCAACCGGTGCATCGATGCGGGGCAGGGGGTGATCGCCCGGGTGAGCTTCATGCACGGGGAGCTGATGGGCCGCACTGAGGAGCGGCACCTTCTCGCGGTCGGACTGACCGACGGAGTGTTCATCGGCGCCGTGCGTCTCAACGCCGTGTCGCACCGCTTTGTTGAGGTTGACCGCTCGTCTCTCGTCCGGGCCCAGGATCATCCCAACCGCCAGAACGTGCCGTGAGGCCATTCCTGCAGCACTGGCCGCGGCAGCCGCTCCCGCCCCTTTTTCGGTTTGCGCTCTCTCAACCACTTTTCTCTCCAACCATGAAACCCGTCATTCGGCTTCTCCATATCACCGACAACGACTGCAGTTGGATCGTTCTCCACCAGCTCGGCCAGACCCCAACCAAGGTGGGCTTCCTCTACGACGACGAGGGGAGCGGCAAGAACCTGCTCGACGTGGCTGCCAAAACCGCGGTCGCGCTCAATCCGGCGGCACAGGTGCTGACGGGCACGGCTGACGCTGCGTCCGTCTTCGAGGAGTATGGGAATCCTGACGACGGGTTCGAGGTGGCGGGCCAGCACTACGACACCGAGGGCGACGTTCTGGACGCCGATATCAAGCTCCCCAGTAGCAAGCTGCTCGCTCTGTTCGGTGATGCCCTTCAACCATTCCAGCCAGCCGGGGATTGAACTGCCGCCCCGTGCGCCGCGGGGCGTTTGCCTATCTTCCGCCATGAACACTTCCGCTCCCGGCCTTCCCAAGTCTCCTGTCTTCAAGCTCAAGCTCGTCGAAAACCTGCGCGCGCGCTCCATCTGCGAGACGAAGCCGCGATACGACCTCTACTTGAACGAAGCGAAGATCGGACAGCTCGACTTCAACATGCGGGGCTACTGCGGTGCTTTGCTCCCGCAGCCCGACAGCGAATACGGCTTGGACATCGGCGAGTGCTCAATCAGCGCGTGGCGCAAGGAGATCGCCAGGTTGAATCGCACGCCGGTGACCGTCACGCGCTTCTACACGCCCAGTCCCGAGTTGCGCCGCGCATGCGGCATCTAGTCCTCACCGGCGACTACCACGCGGCTTGATCCTCCGGCTGCCGGGAACTCCGGAGGAACCCGCATATCTCGTCCATCCACCTTTACCCTTTGAACGTAAGCGTCCGGTCCAGCACCTCCTGCTAAGGATTGCTTGTGACGAGTGCTAAAGCGCAATGGTCACCATTTCGCTTTAGCAATGGTGACGATTGCGATCATAACAGTGTGCTCAGCTGGGGGTGGG
>JAEYWP010000007.1 GCA_023428905.1 Verrucomicrobiota bacterium | reverse complement strand
CCACCGGTGCGTTGAGCTTCCTCACCGCTCCCGACTTCGAACTGCCCACCGACGCCGACGCCAACAACAGCTACGTCGTCCAGGTCCGCGCCGTCGACACCGCCGGCAACGCCTCCACCCAAACCCTCACCATCGCGGTCACGAATATGAACGAAGCACCGACCGGCGCGAACCCGAGCCCACTGGGGGCCACCGTCGGATCGGCATTTGGGCCTGTCGTTCTTCCACCTTTCACGGACGTGGATGGTGACAGCCTTACCTACACCGTTTCTCTGACCGACGGAGGCCCGCTTCCTCCTTGGCTCACCTTCGACCCCGAGACACGCACGCTCCTCGGAACGCCGCCGGCGGGTACGCCCGCGGGCAATATCCACCTACGCGTGGGTGCAACAGATGGTCGCGTGACGTCCCACACCGATCTCGTGCTTGCGCTCTCCCTGCCATCGGCCCCGGAGTCCCGGCCGGATGAAGGTCTTGCGACCGAGAGCGCCGGACTGGCTAACAGCGAGCCGGGCACAGATGCGTTGGGAAATGTCCTGCGCAATGATCGAGGCAGCGCGCTGCAGGTGGTGTCCGTGCGCACCGGAGACACAGACCGTGCCACGGTGGTGGGCTCCGGCAGTCCCACCACCCTCACCGGCCGTTATGGGACGCTCACGATCGCCGCGGACGGCGGCTACGCGTATGTCATCGACAATACCCTGGCCACCGTCGAGAGCCTGAACACCGGGCAAACCCTGACGGAGCGGTTTGTGTATGAGGCGATGGATACGTCGGGCCAGCGCTCCCTGTCCACCCTCACCCTGACCGTGGCCGGCAGGAGCGATGCGGTCGCGCCCATTCCCGCCGTGGCGGTCCCGGCGCCGCCGCCCTCCGCACCTCCTCCTCCGCCCCCGGCCCCGGCCCTTCCCCCGGTGGTCGCACCGGTGCCGGTGGTCACGGCACCGCTCTCCCCGACCGTGGCCGAGGCAGACCGCGCTGGAAGCGGAGTCGCCGCGTATTCGCTCGACTCTTACACCCAGGCGACCGCAGTGCCCCAGGTGGCGGCCTTCCAGCCGGTCATTCTGCCTTCGGAGAGCCCACGGCTCAGCGTCTATCGCGGGGTGCCAGACCAGTTCAGCGAGGCAAGCTCGGTGATCCGCTTCACCATCCCGGAAAATGCGTTTGCCCACTCCAAGGCGGACTCGAAGGTCATGCTGCACGCCACGCTGACTGATGGCAGCCCTCTCCCGAGCTGGCTGACCTTCGATCGGCTGACCGGAACCTTCCAAGGCATCCCGCCAAAGGACTTCCTGGGCGACCTGCGCATCAAAGTCATTGCGCGCGACGCCCAGGGCCAGCAGGCGGAGGCGGTCTTCCGCTTCAGCATTGGAAGTCAGGCGACCGACCAGGCGGCGCGCAGTGGGCTGACGCGACAGCTCCGCGATTCCGCCTACTTCGCCAAGCGTTCCTTCCCCCTTGCGCGTCATGCCCGCTGATTCCATGAACGCCTCCTCAACCGTCCTGCCGCATTCAGGCCCGAACCCGCTCCGCCGGGACGCGGTGGAAGGGCTGCTCGAACTGATCAGGCGAGCGCGCGAAGCCCAGTCTCCTGAAGCGGCGCGCTTTATCGCCGCCAATGACACCCATCTGATCGCCCCATACCAGCAGGCGGCCCTGTGGTATTTCGCCCACGGAACCACCACCCTCTCCGGTGTCACCGACATCGATGCCAATGCGCCGTATGTCCAGTGGTTGAACACGTTCCTTCTCTCGCTCCCACCCAAGGGACCGATGGTCCTGAAAGAGGACGAACTCGCTTCGGACGTGCGCACGACCTGGAACCGCTGGCTGCCTCCCCGGGCTGTCTGGCTGCCCTTCGGTGCGGGCGACGGTCGCGGCGGACTCCTGCTCGCACGTGAGCTGCCCTGGAGCGAGACCGAAGAAGCGGTGTTGGCTGAATGGATACCCACGTGGCACTGCGCGTACCGGGCACTGGACAGGCGGGGCGGCAGCACCCCTCTGCTGCGCCGCGTCAGGCAGTGGATCGGCGGCGGCGCCAAACGCCCCTTTGCCCTCGCGGCGGCATTCCTCGCCGTGTGCGCCTTGCCCGTGCGCATGTCCGTCCTGGCGCCGGGGGAACTCGTGCCCGCCCATCCAGTGGCGATCCGCGCTCCCATGGACGGCGTGATCAAGGCCTTCCAGGTCGAGACCAACGCAACGGTGCAGGAGGGCGACGTCGTTTTTGTCTACGAGGACGCAATTCTCTCCAGTCGCCTGGCGCTTGCGCGCGAGGCGCTCCATGCCGCGGAACTCGAGTACCGCCAGGTCGCGCAGGGCGCGCTCAGTGACCCAAAGGCCCGGGCGGCCCTGCCGATGGCTCGCGGGGCGGTGGAAGAAAAACAGGTGGAACTGGAGTATCTGCGCGGCCAGGTCGGGCGCGCGGAGGTCAGGGCGCCCCGCAGCGGGATCGCCTTTGTCGACGATGCGTCAGCGTGGGTGGGTCGCTCGGTCACGGCCGGGGAACGCATCCTTCGCCTGGCAGAACCTGCCGATTGCGAGGTCGAAGCCTGGATCGCCGTTGGGGACGCTATCGCCCTGGATCAACGTTCGGACGTGAAACTCTACCTCTCGGCGAGCCCCTTTTCCCCGGTGAGCGCGAGGTTGCGGACCGTGGGTTACGAGCCGGTGCGGCGCCCGGACGGGACGTACGCCTACCGGGTCCGCGCCACCCTCCTGCAGGCCACGGCACACCGGGTTGGTCTGAAGGGGACGGCTCGCCTGAGCACGGGACGCGTTCCCCTGGCGTATTGGATGCTGCGGCGCCCCCTGGCGGCAGCGCGCGGATACCTGGGGATCTAGGCCATGACACTGCCGCCCCTGCGCGAGGAGCTCGCCCTTTTTCCCGGCCCCCGTCTCCACGACGGGCAGCCCAGCTGGACCCTGCAGGACCCGGCTCGCAACCGATTCTTCCGCCTGGACTGGGTTACCTTTGAGGTGCTGCAGCGTTGGTCTCTGGGTACGGCGGCCGAGGTGGCGAGCCTCGTGAGCCTCCAGACCCCGTTGAAGATCTCCGCCGACGACGTGGTGGCGGTGCTCCGT
Organism: Verrucomicrobiota bacterium; assembly: GCA_023428905.1. GTDB lineage: Bacteria > Verrucomicrobiota > Verrucomicrobiia > Opitutales > Opitutaceae > EW11. The sequence continues at coordinate 477,898 of JAEYWP010000007.1, read as the reverse complement.
TTTGCGGGGGCGAACCAGCTGTTGAAATGGGCCGGCGCGGATGTCTCCGCCACCCTCGTGGAACAGCAGCGGCGCACCCAGCCGGCCTGGTGGCTGTGGTTACTGCACAACTACCTGTTTTTTCGTATTCCCTTGGTGCGTCCCCAGCGCTTCCTCGACTGGCTGCACGGCTGCACCGGCTTTCTCTTTTCCGCTCCCTTCTGGAAAGTCACGCTCGGGGCGGCGATCGCCGGGTGGATTCTGGTGGCACGGCAATGGGACGCCTTCGTCGCGCACACAGGGGCATTGCTGGGGTTGGAGGGCGTGGTGGGTCTCGCGGTCGTGCTCACGTTGATCAAGGTCCTCCATGAGATCGGGCACGGCCTCGCCGCCGTGCACTTCGGTTGCCGCGTTCCCACCATGGGTGTTGCCTTTCTGGTGATGGCCCCGGTGGCCTACACGGACACCAACGACGCGTGGACATTGTCCGAGCGGCGGCCGCGGCTGTGGATCGGGGCCGCCGGTATTATCGCCGAGTTGGCGCTCGCTGCCTGGGCCACCCTCGCCTGGGCCCTCCTGCCGGACGGCTTCCTGAGGACGGCCGCGTTTCTGGTCGCCACGACCACGTGGGTCAAATCGCTGGTGATCAACCTTAGCCCGATCATGCGCTTCGACGGCTATTACCTGCTCGCGGACGCTCTGGATCTGCCGAACCTGCACGGCAGAGCCTTTGCACTCGGTCGCTGGCAACTCCGCGAGTGGCTCTTCGGCCTGGGGGACGCTCCGCCGGAGCGCTTTGAGCCCCGCTTGCGCCGGGGGCTCGTGGGATTGGCGTTTATCATCTGGATCTACCGCCTCGTTGTTTTCCTGGGGATCGCCGTTTTTGTTTACCACACCTTCTTCAAGGCGCTGGGTATCGTCCTCTTCGCCGTGGAGATCGGCTGGTTCGTGGTCACACCCGTCGTCTCAGAAGTCGGGCACTGGTACCGGCAGCGGCACCGCGTCCGATCCGCTCCGCGCCTTCCATGGACAGCGGCAGCGCTTTTTCTCCTCGCAGTGGCACTGTTCATCCCGTGGCCCCGGCGAGTCAGCGCGGCGGCCCAGGTCGCACCCGGCCACGAGTACCGCGTTGTATCTCCGGACGCAGCGCAGCTCGCAGGGATCGACGCCCCAGACGGCGCCGTTGTTGAGGCGGGACGGACCCTCTTCCGTCTGGAATCCCCCGACCTCCGGCGGCGGGTGGAAAAAGCGCGCGTCCGCGTTGCCGGACTCGAGCGTGCCACCGTGGCGGCCACCGCCGAGGCCGGGCAGCGACACCGCGCACAATCGCTCCAGGCGGAGTTGGAAACCGCGCGCGCCGTGCTGCGCGATGCTGAGCTGGCGGAAACGCAGTTGGCCCCCGTCGCCCCATTCGAAGGAACCTTCCACGCCGCCTCGCCCGACCTCGCTCCCGGCGAGCACCTTTCCCGCAACGAACTGATCGGGGTCCTGGTCTCTAACAGAGCGTCGTGGTCAATCGTCGCCTACGTGCGAGAGACCGACGCCCTTCGTATCCACGCGGGCGCGACGGCTCGACTGTCCCTTCCCGGCAGCGGCTCTGCGCCGCTCTCTGCTCGAGTCGTCCAGGTGGAGAAGGACACCGCTCGAGTGCTGTCGCATGCCCTCCTGAGCACCGAGGCTGGCGGCGACGTGGCGACGCACGCGGTCGGCGAAACCCTCGTTCCCGACCAAGCGCTGTATCGCGTCCATCTTGCCTGCGACGACACCCTCCCTCTGCGACATGTGGCGCGCGGGTCGGTCTGGATCACCGCCGAGAGGGAGTCCCTTGTGTCCCGGTGGTCCCGCCGCGGACTGTCGCTTCTCTGGCGGGAATTGGGCTTCTAGAACGGCATGCAGGCCGCACGACGCACGACGCTCCGTTCGTGTGGAATGCACGATCTCGGACCAGAGATAGGCGGGCTCCACCGGACAGCCAAAAATAGAGCTTTATGCAACATGCTGACTGATAGGCGTCAACCAGAGTGATTTCGCTGCATTCGGAGCGTGAGCAGCATCGGCACGCTCGGTGGCGCACCGCGTGCGTTGGGGGAGCGCTTATGTGGATGTGTCCCTTGTGTGTGCTCCCGCACCGGCAGGCGCGGTTGGAGGACGGTCGGTTTCCGGCGCCCTGCCCCCTCGGTGTTTTTGGCGCCCCTCTGCGCTGCGGCCATGATCGCTGAGTCAACGACCGGAACCGCCTTCATGCAGACGCCGAGTTCGGGGGAGCCCGTCGCCGCCAAACGTGTGTTTATCATTGAAGACCATCCGGTCACGCGACGCGGTCTTGCGGCCATCGTGGAGGCTGAAATCGGACTTCAGGTCTGCGGAGAGGCGGACAACGCAGCAGACGCGCTGAGCGGGGTCCGCTCGGTCCAACCGGACCTCGCTTTGGTGGACTTGTCGTTGCGCGACGGCAGCGGTCTCAACCTGGTGCGCGAACTCCATCTCCAGGAACCGGGGCTCCTCATTCTGGTGGTCAGCATGTACGAGGAGGATTTGTACGCCGAGCCGGTCCTTCGGGCCGGGGCGCGTGGCTTTATCATGAAGCACGAGGCCGGGGACGACTTGCGCCTGGCGATCCGAACAATCCTTGCGGACGACATCTATCTCAGCCCCCGCATGAAGGCACGCATGATGCCGCGCGGCGGCGCCCGCACGCGGAGCGGTGAACTCCTGTTTCCAATGGAGAGCCTGAGCGAACGCGAACTGCAGGTTTTCCGGCTTCTCGGGCAGGGTCTGAGCACGCGCGACATCGCCCAGGAACTGGGAGTCAGCACCAAAACGATCGACGCGCACCGCAACCGGTTGAAACTGAAGCTGGGCCTCGCCTCCGCCACCGACCTCGTACCGCGCGCCGTCCAATGGGCGCGCACGGAAACACCGGGAGGGTGAAGCGCCCGCCCCTCCCAAATGAAAAAGATCAACCTCCGCGACGTCCCCTCCTCCTCCTCCACGTCACCGAAAGGCAAATACGGGCGCAGCGTCCAGGACGTCTCGGTCGCGCTCGGGCGCATCCCTGATTCGATGGATCTGCGCGAGCGGCATCCGTTCGACGTCCAAGTCTGCACCGTGCCGGCGGGCAAGGCACGCTGTCCCCTTCATGCCCACGGTGCGCAGTGGGAGTACTTTCAGGTGCTCTCCGGAAGCGGGTCGGTGCGTCACGACGCAGGAACGACGGCGATCGAGACGGGGGATGCCTTCCTTTTCGGGCCGCACGAGGCGCACCAGCTGATCAACAACAGCGACGCCCCGCTGGTCATCCTGATCGTGGCGGACAATCCGCTCAGCGACACCTGCTATTATCCCGACTCGAAGAAGTGGATGGTCGAGGTGCCGTTCGACCGGGTGATCCGCTCCGAGCCGCTGGACTATTTCGATGGCGAGGAGTGAGTCGGGCCGACGGGCAGCGAACGTAACATGCTTTGGTCACGCTGCGCGCGGCCTGATGGGTCACGGCGTTGTCGAGGTTTCAGAGACGCCCCGCCGCACCCTCGCCGTCTGGAGCGGACGCGGCTTTGCGAGCGTCAAGACATGCCCTTTAAGCTCCCGCAGGGGGTGAGCCTTCGGCTGCTCGCAGGAAGCCGGGGCACGGTTTTGGCAGAAGTCAGTAGATGGCCCCTCAGGTCGGCAGGATCGGTTTTGTCAAGAGTCAAGACATGACCCCTTAAGTTAGCGCAAAAAAAAGGCGCCTCGCGAGAGGCGCCTTGAAAGGACGTGGGAGGACGGGCTACTGAGCCGCAGGGCTTAGTAGTCCATGCCACCGCCCGGAGGATGCGCAGGAGCCGCTTCCTTCTTTTCCGGGATCTCGGTGATCATGCACTCGGTGGTGAGGAGCAGACCGGCGATCGAGGCGGCGTTCTGCAGGGCGGTGCGAGTGACCTTCGTCGGGTCGACCACACCGGCCTTGAGCAGGTCCTCGAACTTGTCGGTGGCCACGTTGTAGCCGATCGCACCGTTGGAGGCGAGGACCTCCTTCACGACCACGCCGCCGTCCACGCCAGCATTGGCGCAGAGCTGCTTGAGCGGGTGCTCGATGGCGCGACGGACGATATGGGAACCGATCTTCTCGTCACCTTCCAGCTTGAGGCCGTCGATGACCTTGCCGGCACGGAGGAGGGCGACGCCGCCGCCGGCGACGATGCCTTCTTCCACCGCGGCGCGGGTCGCATGGAGAGCGTCCTCAACGCGGGCCTTCTTTTCCTTCATCTCAGCCTCGGTCGCGGCGCCAACGTTGATCACGGCGACACCACCGGCGAGCTTCGCCAGACGCTCCTGGAGCTTCTCGCGGTCGTAGTCGGAGGTGGTCTCGTCGATCTGGCGGCGGATCTGCTTCACGCGGCCCTGGATGTCGGAGCTCTTGCCGGAGCCTTCCACGATCGTGGTGTTCTCCTTGTCGACCACGATGCGCTTGGCGCGGCCGAGGTCGGTGATGGTCACGTTCTCGAGCTTGATGCCGAGGTCCTCGGTCAGGCAGCGCCCGCCGGTGAGGACAGCGATGTCCTCGAGCATGGCCTTGCGGCGATCGCCGAAGCCCGGGGCCTTGACCGCACACACATTCAGGGTGCCGCGGATCTTGTTCACCACGAGGGCGGCGAGGGCTTCGCCTTCGACTTCCTCAGCGATGATCAGGAGGGGCTTGCCGCTCTTGGCCACGGTCTGCAGCAGCGGGAGGAGGTCCTGCAGGCTGCTGATCTTCTTCTCGTGGATCAGGACGTAGGCGTCCTCGAGGATGGCCTCCAGGCTTTCCGCATTCGTGGTGAAGTACGGGGAGAGGTAGCCCTTGTCGAACTGCATGCCTTCGACGACGTCGAGGGTGGTCTGGATGGACTTGGCTTCCTCAACGGTGATGGTGCCGTCCTTGCCGACCTTGTCCATGGCGTCGGCGATGATGTCGCCGATCTCGGTGTCCCAGTTGGCGGACACGGTGGCGACCTGGCGGATCTCCTCGCGGTCGCTGACCTTCTTGGAAACCTTGGCGAGCTCGGCGACGCAGGCCTCGACGGCCTTGTCGATACCGCGCTTCAGGTACACCGGGTTGGAGCCGGCGGTGACATTCTTCAGGCCCTCCTTGTAGATGGCCTCGGCGAGCACGGTCGCGGTGGTGGTGCCGTCGCCGGCCGCATCGGAGGTCTTGGAGGCGACTTCCTTCACCATCTGCGCGCCCATGTTTTCATAGGGATCGGGCAGTTCCACTTCCTTGGCGACGGTCACGCCGTCCTTGGTGACGGTCGGGGAACCGAATTTCTTGTCGATCACGACATTGCGGCCCTTGGGACCGAGGGTGACCTTGACAGCGCGGGAGAGGAGCTCGACGCCACGGAGAACCTTCTGACGCGCGGCTTCTTCGAACAGGAGTTGTTTTGCAGCCATGTTGATTAAATCGTTTTTTGGATTGTAGGAATATTCAGGATACGACGGCTCAGGCGATCACGCCCAGGATGTCGTCTTCGCGAACGAGGGTGTACTTGACGTCCTCGATCTTCACCTCGGTGCCACCGTACTTGGAGATCAGCACGCGGTCGCCCACCTTCACCTCGAAGGCCTGGACTTTGCCGCTCTCATCTTTCTTGCCCGTGCCGAGGGCGATGACTTCAGCCTCTTGGGGCTTTTCCTTCGCCGCATCCGGGATGATGATACCACCACGGACCTGCTCCTTCTCTTCGATGTGCTTCACAAGAACACGATCGCCGATGGGCTTGATCTTAACGTTAGCCATAATGATTTGGTTTTTGGGTTGAGGATGATGGGTCGGTTTTACCGTTGGTGCCGGAGCCGACGGCAATGGGCCGGGCTCCCGCGAAAGGGTTGATTTTATTTCTTCTTGTCCTCGTCGACGACCTCGAAGTCCGCATCGACGACGTCGGCCTTCTTCTCCGTTTTCTTGGCGGAACCGGCGTCCGCCGCGCCCTCGTCGGGCGTGGGAGCGGCGCCTGCGCCGGCGGCCTGCGCCTGGGCGTAGAATTCGCCGCCGAGCTTGGAGAGGTTTTCCATCGCCTTCTTCATCCGGTCCACGTCGTTGGACTCGAGGTCCTTCTTCGCGTCGGCGAGGGCGGCATCAATCTTGCCCTTCTGGTCGGCAGGGACCTTGTCCCCGGCGTCCTTCACGGCCTTCTCGAGCTGGTACACCGCGCTGTCGAGCTGGTTGCGGGTCTCCACCGCCTCCTTGCGCTTCTTGTCCTCGGCAGCGTTTGCCTCGGCTTCGCGGGTCATGCGCTCCACCTCTTCCTTGGTCAGGCCGGACGATCCCTGGATGGTGATCTTTTGGTCCTTGCCCGTGCCCAGGTCCTTGGCGGTGACGTGGAGGATGCCGTTGGCATCGATGTCGAAGGTGACCTCGACCTGTGGCACGCCGCGCGGCGCCGGCGGGATGCCGTCGAGGCGGAAGGTGCCAAGGATCTTGTTGTCGCGGGACATCGGGCGCTCGCCCTGCAGGACCACGATTTCGACCGAAGGCTGGTTGTCGCTGTAGGTCGAAAAGACCTGCGACTTCTTCGACGGGATGGTGGTGTTGCGATTGATCATTGGGGTGGCCACGCCGCCGGCGGTCTCAATGCCGAGGGTCAACGGGGTCACATCGAGCAGGAGCACATCGCGGACTTCGCCCTTCAGGACACCGCCCTGAATGGCGGCGCCGACGGCGACCACTTCGTCCGGGTTCACGCCCTGGTGAGGCTGCTTGCCCGCGAGCTGCTTGGCGATGTCCACCACCTTGGGCATGCGGGTCATGCCGCCCACGAGCACGAGTTCGTCGATCTTGGACGCGTCCAGCTCGGCATCACGCACGCAGTTCTTGAACGGCTGGATGCAGCGCTCGAAGAGGGAATCGCAGATCTGCTCCATCTTGGCGCGCGAGAGCGACACGTTGAGGTGCTTCGGACCGGACGCATCCGCGGTGATGAACGGGAGGTTGATATCGACCTGCTGGGTGGAAGACAGCGCGATCTTCGCCTTTTCCGCCTCTTCCTTCAGGCGTTGCAGGGCCATCGGATCCTTGCGCAGGTCGATGCCGTTTTCCTTGCGGAAGGTTTCGACCAGCCAATTGATCAGGGCCTCGTCCCAATTATCGCCACCCAGGTGGGTGTCGCCATTGGTCGCCTTCACTTCGAAGACGCCGTCGCCGATCTCCAGGACGGAGACGTCAAAGGTGCCGCCACCCAGGTCGAAGACGGCGATTTTTTCGTCCTTCTTCTTGTCCAGGCCATAGGCCAGGGACGCGGCGGTCGGTTCGTTGATGATGCGGAGCACCTCGAGCCCGGCGATCTTGCCGGCGTCCTTGGTGGCCTGACGCTGGGCGTCATTAAAATAGGCGGGCACGGTGATCACCGCCTGGGTGATCTTCTCGCCGAGGTAGGCTTCGGCATCGGCCTTCAGTTTGCCGAGAACGAAGGCAGCGATCTGCTGCGGGGCGAAGGCCTCGGCCTTGTCCGCCACCTGCACCTCGATGTAGGCGTCGCCGTTCTTTCCCTCGACAACCTTGAAGGGGAAACTCGCAGCTTCCTTCTGGATCTCGGTGTATTTGCGGCCGATCAGGCGCTTGGCCGAGAAAATGGTATTGCGGGGATTCGTTACGGCCTGGCGCTTCGCGGCCTGGCCCACAAGTCGCTCGCCGGACTTCGTGAACGCGACGACGGAGGGAGTCGTGCGCGCGCCCTCGGCATTGGGGATAACCACGGGCTCACCGCCCTCCATAACGGCCATACAGGAGTTCGTGGTTCCAAGATCGATTCCAAGAATGCGGCTCATGCCCTATTCCTTAGCAATGCATGTGCCCCAGCGCCTGATTTATCTTATGTCGTTTTAAATAAGTCACTTATACATTTCTTGCGCTCCCGGAATTTGCGGGCACAGGCCTTTGACTGCGCCAGCCTGTCTCGGCCGTGTCACACCGAGCCGGGCGCACTGGGACACTTCGCCGAACCGATCTAAGGGGTCATGTCTCGACTCTTGACAACATTTGCCCACGCCCGGCCGCGCCGGCGCAGGCTCAGCGCGTCCTACCACGACTCTCGATCCCAGCCATCCCGGTCGGGTCGTCCGGCCGCCCTTGGCCTCTGCCGCTCGCAACCCGACGGCTCCGCTTGCACCGCCCCATACCCTTTTCCCTCCGTGCCCGCGTTGGCCCATTAGCGAGACGCCGCGCTCAGGTTTTGGCCATCGGTCGGTCGCAGCTGCCAAAAGACGGTCGACGAAAGCACCGTTACGCCGCCCAAGGCCAGGAACGTCTGGCGGATGGCCGGCGCCATCCTCCCCGTGTCTCCCACGTGCGTCTCCAGAAAAACGGCCACCACCAGCGAGGCGACGGCAATGCCGAAGCTGATCGAGAGCTGTTGCATCGCACTGGAGAGGGCACTGGCACCGCTCGTCTCCGCCGGCCCCATGTCGGCAAAGACAAGGGTATTCATGCTGGTGAACTGAAGGGAGGAAAAAAACCCCAGGACAAACGCCATCCCGGCAATCACGAGAGGGGGTGTTCCCGTGCCGACTAGGGCGAAGCAGCCAATCACCACCCCGATCAGGACCGTATTCAACACCAGGACACGCCGGTAACCCAGGCGGCGGAGGATGCGCGGCATGACCACCTTGAGCGTCATCGCCGCGAGCGGTTGCGGCACGATCATCAGTCCCGCTTGCACCGGCCCATAACCGAGTCCCACCTGGTAAAACAGCGGAAGGAGAAACGGCATTCCCCCAATTCCCAGGCGGGTGAAAAAGCCTCCCGCCACCGCCGCACGAAAGGTGCGGGTGCGAAACAGGTCCAACCGCAGGAGCGGATGCTCCAGCGCACGGGCATGACGCCAGTAGAGCCACAGCAGCAGAAGCGCGGCGGCGAGCAGCACCAGCAGGACGGAGTAGGGCTGGGTGTGTTCTCCAAACACCTCGAGCACGTAGGAAAGCAGCGCGATCCCCGCCCCAAAGAGGAGGAAACCCGAGCGATCCAGGCGCGGAGGGTCCTCAGCGCGATAGTCAGGTAGAAAACGAAACACCGCGTACAGCCCGAGCAAGCCGATCGGCAGGTTGATCAGGAAGATCATGCGCCAGTGCGCATAACTGACGATGAGGCCGCCGCACAGGGGGCCCAGCAGCGGGCCGAGCAGGCCGGGTATCGCCACAAAACTCATCGCCCGGACCATCTCCGATTTCGGAAATGTCCGCACCATGGTGATGCGCCCGACCGGCATCATCATGGCGCCGCCGACTCCCTGTATCAGCCGGGCCGCGACAAGCATGGGCAGGCTGGTGGCCAGGCCGCAGAGCAACGATCCGATGGTAAAAATGGCGATTGCCGCGCCAAACACCCGCCGCGTCCCATAACGGTCCGCCACCCAGCCGCTGACAGGGATAAAAATCGCCAGACTGAGCGTATAGCTGGTAAGGGCGGCTTTGAGCGACAGCGGCGCCACTGCCAGCGCCGCCGCCACCGTCGGGACCGCGGTATTCAGGATCGTGATATCCAGCGATTCCATGAAAAACGCGACCGCGACCAGCCACGGCAGCACCCGCTTGATGCGATCATCGGGCAAGGGTGTTGCCAGGGTCCGCCGCCTGTGCGGCGTGCGCACCACCGACACCATCGGCCGGTCGGCGGTGGCGGTGGTTTCAACCGCGACGGTCGGCGTCGGCGTCACGGGGTCGTCGGCGTCCGCGTCCGGCTTTGCGCTCTGCATTGTTTCACGGCTAGGCGTCGCTCCGGCCTTTGCAAACCTACGCTCTGCCGCGCCATTTGACACCGCGGCGCCTTTGTCCATTACCTTGGCCGCTGATGCACCCGCTGCTTCGAGTCCTGGCGCTTCTGGTCCTGGCCCTTTGGTGGCCGGCGACCGTGCATTGCCAGATCGAGGCAGCCCTCGCGCTGCAATCGCCGCACTGCCACGCGGAGAGTGACTGCACCCCGTCCGCCAGCGACGGGCAACATTCTCATGACAGCTGCGGACTGATCGAGGATGTCGGCTATAAGACAGCAGCCACCACACTGCTGGTCGCCGCCCCGGCTCTGGCGGTCGCCGATGTCTCCGCTGCACCTCTCCCCCGATTGGGAGATCGTTTCGCCCCGGGTGTATCCGCGGGCATGGACGATTCCGCCGTGACGTGGGTCCCGGCGTGGACGTTTGAGCGTCGGGCCGCGGGATCTCCGCGAGCTCCGTCGAAGCGCTGACGCATCGCGGCGCCCTGCCGCTGCCTACACCGACCGCACGCCCAACGCGCGGCGGCTGACTGCACCCTCGTCTGCCCACGCTCCCTCCATGTCCATCGCTCGACGCTTCGCCTTTTTTCTTCCTCTCCTCCTCTCCCCGCTTGCTGTCGCCGACCAGCCCGTGCCGCTCGACGCGCTCGCGACCGAGGTGCTCACGCTGCACCCCGAACTCCGCTTCTACGAGGCCGAGATCGCCGCCGCCAAGGCCGGACGCCGCGCCGCCGCCGTGATGGCCGATCCGGAGCTCTCCCTCGAACTCGGCCAGAAACGCGTCCGCGAGCCGGGCGGTGCGCTGGCGGGCGAAGGACTGGCCTGGTCCGTCACCGTGAGCCAGACTTTCGAATGGCCGGGTCGCCTCGCACTGCGGAAGAGCATCGCCAACCGCGACCTGGAACTCGCCGAACTCGGCCTGGAGCAGTTCCGCCGCGCCCTGCTCGCCCGCGCCCGCAGCCTCGCTCACGCGGTGGCCATCGCCCAGGCGAAGGCGGACGCCGCCCGCGAGGTGAGCCTTCGCTACCAGGCCTTGCGCGAGATCCTGGCAGGCCGCGAGCCGGGTGGCCTCACCCCTGTGCTCGAATTGCGCGTGATTGAAGCGCAGGAGATCAGCCTTCGCCGTCGCGCGGCCGAAACCGCCCTCGCCGCTCACGAGGCGGCGATCGAACTCAACCAACTGCGCGGCGCCGCTCTCACGGACCTTCCCGCGCTGGCAATGCCCCGGTTCCAGTTTGCGGAGGCACCCGCGGTCGACGACCTCCTCAAGGCCGCGCGGGAGAACAACGTTTCCCACCGTATCCGCCAACTGGAACTGGCCCAGCACGCCGACCGCGTCTCGCTGGCGCAGAACGAGCGTTATCCCAGCATTACCGTGTCCCCCTTTTACGAGGAAGAACGCGCCGGGGAGCGGGAATCGCTCCTGGGCGTGGGCGTCTCCCTCCCCCTCCCCTTCACGTCGCGGACAAAAGGAGCCGTCGACCTCGCCCACGCCCGCCGCCAACAGGCGGAGGCCGCCCTCCGCGCCGCCGAGCGCACCCTGGAACGCGAGGTGGCCGCGACCGCAGCTGCCTATGCGACACACCGGGCCTCCCTGCAGTCCTGGCGCACGGATACAGTCGAACACTTTCGGGAGGCCGCTGATCTCGCCGACCGACACTACCGCCTCGGCGCCGTACCGCTCGCCACCTATGTCGAGCTGCAGGGCGCGTACCTCGAGGCCATCACCTCTCTTCTGGACACCCGGCACGATGCCCTGGTGGCGGCAGGCGACCTCGAGCAACTCACCGGATTGTCCCTCCCCCTGATTGAAACCCAGCCATGAAAACTCCGCTTTCCCTTCTGCTTCTCAGTCTGTTTCTGGCCGGTTTCACCGCCGGGTGTCGCGACTCCAGGGCGCAAGCCCAGGCCCACGCGCCGGGCGCGGCGCCGGGTCACCGTCACACCGAAGCCTGCACCTACAAGGAAGGCGCCGGCCTGTCCCTTTCCGCGGAGGCGGCCGCCTTCGTCGCGCTCGAGACCGAGCCGGTTCGGCTCGGCTCGGAGGGCGCGGTCCGCGCCCCTGACTCCGCCGTCCTCCAGACGGCGAAGGGCCGTTTCGTGTATGTACAGAACGGCGACCGTTACCTGCGCACGGCTGCTGCCGACCTGTATGAGGGCGACGTGATTGTCACCCGCGGCGTCCAAGCCCTCTGGCTTGCCGAGCTGCAGGCCATCAACGGAGGCGTCGGCTGCGCCGATGGGCACTGATGCTCGAGCGCTGCATCGACTTTTCCGTCCGACACCGAGGCTGGGTCTTTGCCGCCGCCCTCCTCCTGGTGGCGGTGGGGGTGTTTTCCGCCTTTCGGATCCCGATCGACGCGGTGCCGGACATCACCAGCCCCCAGGTCCAGATCAACACGCCGATTCCAGCGCTCGCGCCCGACGAGATCGAACTTCAGGTCACCGCCCCGATCGAGGCGGCAATGGCCGGCCTCCCGGGCCTGCGGGAACTGCGCTCCCTCTCCAAGTTCGGGCTCTCGCAGGTGACCATGACCTTTGCCGACGGGACCGACCTCTACCGTACCCGGCAACTGGTGACAGAACGGCTGGTCGAGGTGCGCGAAGCCCTTCCACCGGGCCACACCCCGACCCTCGCTCCCATCAGCACGGGCCTGGGGGAAGTCGTGTATTACGTGCTTAACTACGCGAACGGCGTCGCCGAGGCCCCGCCCAACGCCGCGGAGCGGCTGCGCGCGCTGCGACTCCTGCACGACACCCTGGTGAAACCGCTCCTGCGCGCCACCCCCGGGCTCGCCGAGGTCAACGCGATTGGCGGCTACGAGAGGCAGATCGTGGTCGAGCCGGATCCGGCGAAGCTCGCCGCGGCGGGCGTCAGCCTCGATGCCATCGCCACGGTCGTGGCTAAAAGCACGGAGAACGCCGGCGGCGGCGTGGTCGAACTCGGCGGCGAGGCAGTGATCGTCCGCTCCGCCACCCGCGTGACCTCCGCGGCGGAAATCGCCGACCTTCCGGTGAAGTTTGCCGGCGGGTCCCGCCCCCTGGTGGTCGGCGACCTCGCCTCCGTCGGCGTGGGGTCGGCGTTCCGCTCGGGCGCCTCGACCTACAACGGGCGCGAGACCGTGACGGGCGCGGCCATCATGCTGGCCGGCGAAAACAGCCGGCGGGTCGCGGGGGAGGCGGTGAAGACGCTCCGGGAAATCCAGAAAAAACTGCCGCCGTCAGTCGAGCTGCGGGTGGTCTATGACCGGTCCGACCTGGTCAACGCCACCATCCGCACGGTCGAGCGAAACCTTTTCGAGGGCGCGGTGCTCGTCGCGGCCATCCTCTTTGCCCTCCTGGGCAACTGGCGCGCCGCTCTCATCGTGACCGCGGCCATTCCCCTCTCCTTCCTTTTCCTACTCACCGGGATGGCGCAGGGGAAACTCAGTGCCAACCTGATGAGCCTGGGGGCGATCGACTTCGGGCTGATCGTCGACGGAGCGGTTGTGATGATTGAAAACATCCTCCGGCGTGCGGCGGAGCGCCAGCAGGCGCTTGGGCGTCGCCTGAGCGCGGTCGAGCGCACCGAGCTCGTCCGCGCGGCGGGGCGGGAGGTGGTCCGCCCGATGTTTTTCGGCGTTGTCATCATCACCGCGGTGTACCTGCCGGTGCTCGCCCTTTCCGGGATCGAGGGGAAGATGTTCCGGCCGATGGCGATCGCGGTCATGCTCGGGCTGGGCGGGGCCCTGGTGCTTTCCATCACCCTCATGCCCGCCCTGGCGGCGCAGTTCCTCGGCGGTCGCCTGCAGGAGCGGGAGAGCGTGCTCGTGCGACTGGCCAAGGCGGCCTACACCCCGGTATTGGCTGCGGCCCTACGGCTTCGCCTCCTGGTGGTGCTGGCGGCGATCATTCTCTTTGCCGGCTCCGGCTGGCTCTTCACCCGGCTCGGCGCGGAGTTCATCCCCCAGCTCGACGAGGGCGCCGTCGCCCTCCAGATGATCCGCGGCAACAGCGTGGGACTGACCGCCTCGCTCGACCTGCAAACTCGTTCGGAGCGGCTCCTCCTGGAACGTTTTCCCGAGATCAGCCACCTCTTCTCCCGCATCGGGACGGCGGAGATTGCAACCGACCCGATGGGCCCCAACACCTCGGACACCTACGTCTTTTTCCACCCCGCCGAGCGCTGGCGGAAGCGCGACGGGCGGCCGATCCCAAAGCCTGCCCTGGTGGAGGAGATGCGGGAGGTCCTGACCTCCACCATTCCCGGCCAGTCCTACCTCTTCACCCAACCGGTCCAGCTGCGCTTCAACGAAATGATGGCCGGGGCCCGCGCGGACCTCTCGCTCAAGCTTTACGGGACCGACTTTCTCGAGCTGGAGCGGCTCGCCTACGCCGCGCGCGACATCCTGCGCGAGATCCCGGGCGGCGGCGACGTCGAGTTCGAGGCTGCTGGCCGCGCCCCCGTCCTGCAGCTCGCCCCCCGGCGCGACATGCTCCAGCGGCTCAACCTGCACGCCGACGAGATCAACGCCGTGGTCAGGATCGGCCTGGGGGGCGAGACGGTGGGGTCGCTCGTCGAGGAGGGCCGCCGTTTCGACATCGTGGTGCGCCTCCCCGAGGAACACCGCCTGGACGTCGAGCGCCTCGGCGAACTGCCCGTGCGCACCCAGGAGAACGACGGCATCCAGGTCCCCCTCTCCCGCCTGGCGGAGCTGGAGGTGGTCGACCGCATCGGCACCATCACGCGCGAAAACACCCAGCGCCGCGTGGCCATCCTGATCAACGTGCGCGGACGCGACACCGAGGGTTTTGTCCGCGAGGCCGAGGCCCGGCTGAAAGAGGGGCTGCCCCTGCCCGCCGGCACCTGGTTCGAGTTTGGCGGCCAGTTCGAAAACCTGAGGGCTGCGCGCGCGCGCCTGGTCGTGGTCGTGCCCCTCGCCCTGGTCCTGATCTTCGCCACGATCTACCTGACCTTCGGCAGCCTGGCCCAGGCCGCACTCGTTTTCCTCTGCGTGCCGCTCGCCGCCACCGGCGGTGTCGTGGCCCTTTGGATACGCGGAATGCCGTTCACCATCTCGGCAGGGATCGGCTTCATCGCCCTGTCCGGGATCGCGGTGTTGAACGGGATCATGCTGATCAGCTTCATCAACCAGCTGCGCGCCCACGGGTCGCCGCTGCGGGAGGCGGTGCTGACCGGGACCCTGACCCGACTCCGGCCCAAGCTGATGACGGCGCTGGTCGCGTCGTTCGGCTTTGTCCCCATGGCGCTCTCCTCCGGCGCCGGGGCGGAGGTCCAGCGCCCCCTCGCCACGGTGGTGATCGGGGGCGTGATCACCTCGACCTTTCTCACCCTCATCCTCCTCCCGGTCCTCTACGACTGGATGGAGAGCCGCCGGTCCCCGCGCCCGGCCCCATCCGGGCCCTAACCGCCGTCGTATAGGCCGCGATTGGCACCACCGCGGCGACGGCCATGACCGCGATCAGGAGGGCGGAGGTGCCGGAGGGATCCAGTTCGGCGATACGCGCCTGGGCGGTGGGATCATTTGCGTGCGGTCCGAAGGCGACGGGCCCCGCGGCAGCGTGGGCGGAAATGCTGAAGCCTCCGCTTCCGGCTGTGTTCCAGCCGGTGGCCGAAAGCCACGCCATCGCATCGACTCCCCAGGCAACGCAGCCAAAGGCAAAAAGTCCCATCGCGGCGGTGCCGCAGGAAAGGAGTCCAAAGCTGACGGTACCGATGGAGATCAGCCCGATGGATACAGCGCCGATGCTCAACGGCGCGACCGCAACCCCACCCCAGGCAAACAGCAGGCCATAGGCGCGGTCTCCGCCCGCGATCCAGGCGAGGACCGGCGGATCACCCGCCTCCGGGGGAGCAAAACGGATCCTCACCCAGGGGATCCCGAACAGGGCACTACGGCTCCGATATTCGCCAGCGCGGGAGCCCGGCTGGTCCACGGAACGCTGGAAAAATCCGGGATGAAGCGCGCGTTCCTCGGTTCGCATCGCCCGGGTGTAACGCAATAGCCGGAGGAGGGCCCACGGCCACACGAAGAAGCCTCCGAGGATCAAAGCCTGCGAGAGCGCGGTGATCCCCACCCTCGCCTCCTCCCGTGCCAAAGCGAGGTCCCTCAGCCAGATCAGCGCCGCCATTCCTGCGAGGACGGCGAAAAGGAAGCCCAGGTTTGCCAGGATGGTGATGCGCCTTTCCCTCGGTGTTCGCGCCAGATCGAGGTTCGCGCGCAGCACCAGGGCCGCGCTGACCAGACCGGATAGGGACGAGAGCACGGTGGCGATACCTGTCGACTTTGCCATCGCTCCTCCGTGCACCGCGGCCGCGGCGACCCCCGCCGCCTTTGCCGTGGTGTGGACCGCGGGCAGCGCCGCGAGGACTCCCAGCGTAAAGACGGTCCCCGGTGTGCTGCGACTGAGCGCCCCCGCTACGAAGGCGAGCACCTGTTCCTGCAGGAGCTTTCGCCCGCGGGCGAGGCGCTGCTTGACCGCGTCCTCGGACAACTCGAGCGCGCCGGCCACGTGTTCGATCGAGTTGTGCTCCCGATAGAAGAGAACCAGCGGCTCGCGGTAGAGCGCGGGGAGGCGGGAGAGGGCGGCCCAAAGCATCGCCTGCTCCTCGCGTGCGACCGCCATGCCCGCCGCGGTAGGCCCTTCATCCACCACCTCTCCCGCCGCCGTCAGCGCCTCGGCATGCCGAAGCGGTTCGTGGCGCTCCGAGCGGCGCAGTCGACTCACCTTGAACCGCAAGATACCGCACAACCAGGGCCGGAGCTTCTCGGGCTCGCGGAGCGCGTCGAGTTGTCTCCACGCCTCCAGGAACGCCTCCTGCGCAAGATCCTCGCTCTGCCCAACCTTTCCGGTCGACGCGTAGGCGATCGAGCAGAGCAGTCGCTGGTAACGTTCGACAATTTGGCGAAAAGCATCGCGGTCGCCCCCGCGGCTGGCGGCAACAAGATCGGCATCGCTGGCGGTGTTCTCAGGGGACAAAGATCGATTCATACTCAGCTGGGGAGTGCCGGAAAAGCCGAGGGAGGTGACAGAAATTTGTCGTTGGGGAGACGGAACGACGGGATGCCGGAACGCGGGCAGACACGAGCCCAAAGAAACCCTGTCACCTCGGCGCTTTCTTCCGGCACCTGTGTGACGAACCCGCCTCCTGGGCATCTGCCCGACCGGAAGCGACACGCCCACCCCCCAACCACCACCCACCTCCTTATGCCAAGCCCACTCGCTCTCGCCCTCCTCACCCTCTCCAGTGTCGCCCTGTCCCCCTACTCCCACGCGTGCGCCGCACCGGAGACGGAGACCTCGTCAATCCTCGACATGTTTTCAGACGCCACCTCGCCTGTCACCCTCGGGCCGCGGATCGTCATCACCGATCAGGCGATGGGCGGCACGTCTCACGCAGACCAGAGCGTCTCAGACGGAATCATCACGGTGAAAGGAGAACTGATTCCCGGCCGCGGTTCACCCGCCTTTGTCAGTCTCGTCCTGCCACTAGAGAGCAAGGGTCAACCCCGGGACCGCGCGCATTACGAAGGCGTCCGTCTGAGGGTCCGGGTGCACCAGGGCACCCTCAGCGTCCAGGTCGGGAGCGCCGACATCCAGAATTTCGATTATCACACCAGTGCGCCCCTGGTTCGCAAGGGCGACGGGTTCCAGGAGGTCAAGGTGCCTTTCAAGGCGTTGAAGCGTGTCTGGTCCGAGCAGACCCCGCTCAACCTGGCGGCGATCACGAGTGTGAACCTGGTGGTGGCGGGCATGCAGAAGGGCACCTTCGCCTACCAGCTCGACGAGATCGGGTTCTACTGAGATGTCGCCCGCGCCTGTGACCTCCGTCCGCATCGATTCCCTGGATACAGCGAGGGCGTTTGCCCTCGTTCTGGGGGTGGTCTTTCATGCCAGTCTCTCCTTCTGTCCGGTTTTTCTGGGCTGGGCGGTGATGGATGTTTCGACCAGCGGCGTGATCCCTCCCTTCCTCACCGTGGCACACGGTTTCCGCCTGGAACTGTTCTTCCTTCTAGCGGGCTACTTCGGCCGGCTGGCGGTCGCGCGGCAGGGGTGGAGGTTATTCCTGACGACCAGAGCCCTTCGTCTGGGGGTGCCCTTTATCCTGGGCTGGTTCCTCGTCAGCCCTCTCCTGGTTTCGGGTTGGGTGATGGGAGCCGCCAGCCTGCGCGGGGAGGTGGATATCCGTGCAGGATTGATCGCCGGACTCACGGTATTCGACGGGTTTCCTGGCACGGCGTTTACCCGCACCCATCTCTGGTTTCTTTATTATCTTCTCCTGCTCACAGCCGCTGCCTTCGTACTCGCGATGCTCAGCCGCGCTCATCGCGTGGGTTTGCAGGCCGCGTTCGTGCGGGTGGACCGCGGGCTGGGTTGGCTCTGCCGGAGCCCGCTGGCAGCTCTCGTTCTGGCCGCACCCACCGCAGTCGTGCTGCGGCTGATGCAACACGGCGCCGTGGATACACCGGATCGTTCTCTCATCCCCCACCTCCCCGTTCTGGCGCTCTATGGCGGATTTTTCGCGCTCGGTTGGTGGTTTCAGCGCAGGCCAGGCGTCCTGCGTGATTTTGGCCGACACTCCGTCGCGCGGGGCGCGGTCGTGACGCTCGCGGTGAGCGGCACCTGCTGGCTCGAACCGGCGCTGCGGGACGCGGGGAATCCCCACCATGAAGCGCTCCGCTGGTCCTTCGCTTTTTGTTACGGGGCGATGATGTGGTCCCTGGTCCAGCTCATCCTCGGCTTGACGAGCGCCTGGGCGAAACGTCCGCGCCGCTGGGTCCGCTATGTGTCGGACTCGGCCTATTGGATGTACCTGTCACACCTGCCGCTGGTCGTGTGGCTGCAGGTTGCGGTCGCGGAAGTGCCGGTGAGTTGGGCGGCGAAACTGGGAGGCGTGACCCTGGTCACCGTTTTCCTTTGCCTGGTCAGTTACGACCTCCTCGTGCGCCCCAGCTGGGTGGGCCACATCCTGAGTGGAAAACGGCTCCCTTCCGTGCTTCTGTCGTACCTGTCGCGAGCCCTCCCAGCGGCAAAGCTCGCGCCCTTACCATGACGTTTCGACTCCTCTTCGTTTTTCTTCTCAGCGTGGTTCCCCTTTGCGCCGAGGCGGCCAAAGCCGGGCCGCGGGGCGGCCGGCTGCTCGACACCACTCCGCTCAAGACCGAGTTTGTCGTCGGGGTGGACCGTCACCTGGAGCTGATCACCTACGATGCCGCGATGACAGCGGCGCCGGCCGGCGGGCAGGTGTTCACCGTGGTGGCCGAACCGGCGTCCGGAAAATCCACCGTGGCCCTGGAAAAGACGGTGAACGGCTTCCGTTCCGCCGCCCCCTTGCCGCTCGGCGATCCTTACCGGGTGGTGGTGCAGGCGCGCAGTGCCGAGGGTGCTCCGCCGAAGAATTTCCGGGTGGAATTGAACCTGACGACCTGCGCGGAGTGCAACCACCCGGAGTACGCCTGTACCTGCGAGGACCATTGAAAACGGGCGCAGCCCCGCTACCGTTTGGCCACGCATGGAGATGGAGATCACACTGCCCGAGGAGCTCGCGATGATGACGTTGCCCAACGTCACGTTTTTCCCGCAGGCGCTGCTCCCGCTTCATATCTTCGAACCCAGGTACCGTCAGATGCTTGTGGATTCCCTCGCCAGCCATCGCCTCTTCGCCGTGGCGGGGCTGAAGGTAAAAGCAAAAGCCGGCCAGGACACCTTCGAACCTCCCTGCCGCGTGGCGACCGTCGGCATCGTCCGGGCCTGCCAGAAGGCGGACGACGGCACCTCCAACCTGCTGCTGCAAGGATTGGCCCGCGTTGAGATCATGCGCATTCTTGGTGAGGAGCCCTACCGGACGGTCCGCGTGCGCGCCCTGGCGAGCGAGGCCGGCGCCGCGCCCGAGGAAAATGTCCGCCTGCGCAAAGTGGCGGGCAAATTGATCGTGACCAAGCAGCGCCTCGGTGGAACCGTGCCGCGGGAGTTTGCGCAATTCCTCAAAACCATCGACGACCCCGAGACGTTTGTCGACCTGGCGGCGTTCAGCCTCTGTGAGGACGCGGGCTTCAAGCAGAAGCTCCTCGAGACCCTGGATGTCCACCGGCGCCTGGAGTTGTTTTCCCGGCAAATGGAGGCGGAGATCGAACAGATGAAGCTCCGCCGGAAGTTGCAGGGTAAGCTCGGCGACGACGACATCGCCCTGAACTGAGGAGATCTGGAGCGGGATTTCAGAACCGAGCCCGGTGCCCGCCGCGAGTGCGCGGCTTGAGCCAGGCGGTATGCCTGCACGCTGCGTGGGACGTTGATGTAGGCGGCGTGCCCTCACGCCGCGTGGGGCGCGGGCAAAGGTGGTGGCTCGGCCGCAGGAGCGGGGTGGGACACCCCGCCTACAACGAAGAGGCGCCCCGGGCGCCGGCATTTTGAGGCTTGCCCTCCAGCCCTGGCCGGGTTTCTTCCGCTCTTCTCACAGACGCCGAGCTAGCTCAGTTGGTAGAGCAACGCTTTCGTAAAGCGTGGGTCGTCGGTTCAAGTCCGATGCTCGGCTCCATTTTTCACCCGCGTTGGTCACCCCGGCGCGGGTTTTTGCTGCCTGTGTCCCTTTCGACCGACCTTTTTGATTTTCACCTGCCGGAGCGGTTGATCGCGCAAAAACCCGCGGACCGACGCGACGCCTCGCGGCTGCTGGTCGTCCACCGGGCGGAGCGGCGCTGGGAGCACCGGACCTTCCGGGATCTACCGGAGTACCTCCGGACCGGGGACACCCTCTTTCGCAACAATGCCGCCGTGCTGCCCGCCCGCCTGCAGGCGCAACGGCCCACCGGCGGTGCGGTCGAGTGTTTTCTCCTTCGCCCCGCCGCCGACGCCGACAACACCTGGTGGTGCCTGGTCCGTCCGGGCAGAAAGCTGCCGCCCGGTGCCGTCTTTTCCCACGGCGACGCCTTTCGCGCGGAGGTCCTGGAAAAGGCCCCTGACGGCACCGCCCGTATCCGGTTTGTCACTGCCGACGGCGGCCCGATCGACACCCTGGCGGCGGCGGTGGGCGAGGTGCCGCTTCCGCCCTACATCGCACGCGCGGGCACGGACGAGGAGCGCCGGCTCGACCGCGAACGCTACCAGACGGTGTATGCCGATCCCGCGAGGCGCGTGGCGGTGGCAGCGCCCACTGCCGGGCTGCACTTCACCCCGGAGCTGCTGGAAGTCCTGCGGGGCCAGGGGGTGGCGGTCGCCGACATGACCCTCCATGTCGGTCTCGGCACCTTCAAGCCGATGTCCACCGCCGCAGTGGCGGACCACGTGATTCACCGGGAGACCTACGAGATGCCGCCGGACGCACAGCGGCGGCTCTTCGATACACCGGGGCGCCGCATCGCGGTCGGCACCACCTCCGTCCGGACCATCGAGGCCTTCCTCTCAAGCCACGACCAGCCCGGCGACACCACCCACCGGGCGGAGGCGGCCCTGTTTATCCACCCGCCCTACACCTTCCGCGGGGTGGACGCCCTCGTGACCAATTTCCATCAGCCCCGCTCCACCCTGCTCTGCCTCGTCGCCGCCTTCCTCGCGCCCGGAAGCACCGAAGGCATCTCGTTTCTGCACGCGGTTTATGCCGAGGCCATCGCCCGCGAGTATCGCTTTTTCAGTTACGGCGACGCGATGCTCGTCCTGTGACGGACGGACCGCGCCCGGGCCTGATTTTTGCGCCCGGCCGTTGCAAATCATCCGAAAGGCAGCTCATTCCGCCTCCACACACCCATGAAGAAACTTCTGCTTGCTCTCGTCTCCCTCTCCGCCGCCACGGCCGCGTTCGCCGCCCCCCAGACCTTCAAGATCGACCCGGCCCATTCCTCGGTGGGTTTTAACATCCGCCATTTCTTTACCAAGGTGCCGGGGACCTTCGCAAAATTCGACGGCACCATCGTGTACGATGCGGAGAACACCGCCGCCAGCACCGCGGAAGCGGTCATCCAGGTGGCTTCGGTGAACACCAACGACCAGAAGCGCGACGGACATCTGCAGAACCAGGATTTCTTCCTGGTGGAGAAATTCCCGACCATGACGTTCAAGAGCAAGTCGTGGACGAAAACCGGCGACGACACCTTCGACATCGTCGGCGACCTCACCATCAAGGACGTCACCGAGGAGGTGACGCTCAAGGCCAAGCTTCTCGGCGTGGGCCCGGGCGCGCGTGGCAACACGCTTTCCGGCTGGGAGGCGACGACCACCCTCGACCGCACCAAGTTTGGCATCGATTACGGGATCCCCGCGGTCGGCAAGGAAGTCGACGTGATGATCAACATCGAGGGCATTCTGCAGAAGTAAGGCAGGCGTCTCTTTTACGACTCATGGGCGGCCGCACGTCGGCCGCCTTTTCTTTTTCCCAAACCGACCGCACCCTGCCGGCACATGACTCCTGAGGACATCCAAGCGGTGGTCGATGAGGCCACCTTCGACTACACCATGGGCGACCACGAGACCGCCCTGGCCAAACTCAACGCCGCGGTCCAGCGGGAGCCCGCTGCCTTCGAGGCCTGGCATGCGCTGGCGGAAATCCAGTTCAACCTCCGCCGTTTTGACGACGCGCTCCGTTCCGCCGAGGCCGCCCATGCGTTGCGGCCCGACGACCTGTTCATCAACACCACCCTCTCCCGCGTCTGGATGGAAAAGGGAGACAAGGCCACCGCGGAAAAATACGGAGCCAAGGCCAAGGTCCTCAGCTGGAAGGACCAGTTGAAGAACCCCGACGACTACAAACCGCTGTGAGTCCTGGGGGCGTGACGCCAGCCCGGCGCACCTGCCGCGAGCCGTACGCTTTTCGCGTTGGGCGCGTGACAATGCTCCGTGGGGGGCCGCGACGAGCGCGGCGCCCTCCTCAGGGCTTCACCACCAGCTGGGTGCGGAGCGAACGCTGGAAGTAGCGCTGAGCAAACGCCTGCAGGCGCTCGACCGTGACCGCGTCCACATAGCGGTCGTAGTTTTTCCAGTCGTTCACCGGCAGTCCGTACAGGGCGTTCAGTCCGGCCTGCATGGCGCGGGAGGCGTTTGTCTGCAGCCCCATCCTGCGAGCGGCTTTCAATCTCACCTGGCAACGCTCCAGTTCACCGGGTTCGAGCGCACCCGCCTGGACCCGGGCAACCTCGGCGTCGATCTCGGCCAGGACTTCCTCGTAGGTTTTTGGGCTGGTGCCGGCGAAAAACACAAACATCGACGTATCCAGTCCGGTCACACGTGTCGACCGCACGAAATACGCCAGGCCTTTTTCCTCGCGCACCCGCTCGAAGAGGCGCGAGGACATGCCACTGAAAAGTTCGTCCGCGACCTCGCCGACATAAAACTCCGGCGAAAGAAGCCCGGGGGCGGGAAAGGCCTGGTACACCACCGCCTGCTCCCGCGGCTGCGTCTCGACATAGTCGCCCTGTTCCGCCGGAGCGTCCCAAGGCGCCTGATGGCGGGGAAAGGCGCGCTTCGGCAGCTTCGCCAGCAGTGCCTTCAGCTTGGGCAGGAGCCGGCGACGATCAAAGTCGCCCGCCACCGCCAGCACGACATTCGGGGCGACCAGGCAACGTTTCCACAGCGCGGCAACATCAGCCGGTTTTAACAGGGCCAGCGCCTCCGGCGAACCCGCGGCGTCGAGACAGAGCGGATGCGAGCCAAAGAACTTCCGGCGCAGGACCCGGCGTCCGTAGGCAACGACGTCATCCATGTCCTGGAGGAGTTCGGCGACCTGGGCATCCCGCTCCCGCGCGAACGTATCCGGCCGGAAGGCGGGTGCGGTGACGGCGTCTTGAAGGAGGCCCAGAGCGAGGTCGACGTCGCCGGGGAGCACCTCCGCGGCCACGCCAAAGCTGTTGTTTCCGGAAAATGGATACAAGGAACCGCCCACGCCCTCGATCAGCCCGGCCACCTCGGCAGCCGAATGCCGCCGGGTGTCCTTGGTGAGCAGGGTGGCAAGCAGCGCAGTCGTCCCGCGCCGTGCCGGATCCTCCACCACCGGTCCGCCGAGGCAAAGCAAGCGCAGGTGGACGTTAGGCAGGCGATGGTCCTCCTGGAAGACGATGCGGCTGCCGTTCGGCAGCACGAGGGACTCAAACTCCACATCCCGGGAGCGCCCCGCCGCGGCGGAACGCACCTCCCCTGCCCCGGCCTGGCGCGGGTTCAGGGAAACGGCGGTGAGCCGCCGGGGAACGAGGTAGTCGCCGATCACGCGGCGGAGGTCGGCGTTGGTGACGACGCGCAGCGCCTCGAAATAGCTCCGCGTGTAGTCGAGATCACCCACCACCACCTCGGCGGCGCCAAGGCGGGCAGCCTGCCCGCTGATGGTCTTTCGGCTGTTGATCTCGCTCACGATCATCTGCCGCAGGGCACGGTCGATTTCCGCCCTGGAAAAACCCTTCACGCGGCGACGTTCCAGGAGGCGCTGGACGAGTACTGACGCCTTCTCGCGGTTTTCCGCATCGGCGGTGAAGGAGATGTAGAAGAGGCCGGTCTCGCCCGGGGTCCAGCTGTGCGCGTCGATCGCATGCACCAGCTCCGACTTCTCCCGCACCTCCTGCCACAGGACCGAGCTGTCACCCCCGCCGAGCAGGGTGGCGAGAAGGTCCAGGGTGGGCGCGTCCGGGTGGCTGATCGAGGGAATCGGCCAGGCCAGGCCGGCCCGCGCCACCTCGACGTCCTCGAAACGGTGATCGGCGCGGGGGGCGAGCTGGACCGGCTCCGACGCCGCCGGCACGGGGGCGAGGCGTCGGCGTGGTGAGGCACCGAAGAGCCGCTCGACCTCGGCGGAAATTTCCGTGGCGCGCACCGCGCCCACGACCACCACCACCAGGTTGTTCGGCACGTAGCGGCTCTGGTAATACGAAACAAGGTCGTCGCGGGTGAGCGCCGCAAAAACATCACGGTGTCCGATCACAGGATACCGGAACGGGTGTGCCCGGAAGGCGGCGTCGAAGAGAGCCTCGGAGAGGCGGTGGTCGGGGTCGTCACGGCCCATGTCGATCTCGCGCAGGATCACGTCCTTCTCCTTAAGAACCTCCTCAGCCGGCAGGGTGGAATGGAGCACGGCGTCGGAAAGCACATCGAGCGCGACCGAGACGTGCTCGGCTGGGAGGTCGATGTAATACACCGTGCGATCGAAGGTGGTGTAGGCGTTGATATAACCCCCGTGCCGCTGAACGGTGGTGGAGATCTCCCGACCGGCGCGACGCCCGGTGCCCTTGAACAGCATGTGCTCCAGGTAGTGCGAAACACCCGAGCCCAGCAGGGTGTTCTCATGGATGCTCCCCGTTTTTACCCACACCTGGACCGAAGCGACGGGAGCAAAATCGTCCTCCTTGATCAGCAAGGTAAGTCCGTTGGGCAGCACCCGGCGCTCGACCGTTTCGTTCCAGAAGGCCGAAAGCAGGTTGAAGTCGGCACCCGTGTTCTGAGATTTAGGCATGGAAGGTGTGGGCGGCCGCCCAGAGCGGCCGGTTGAGATAAGGACCGACGCCGCCGGTGTCAGCGAAGCGCTTCGGCCGTCGGTGGCCCAAACTTAGGCCGGTTGGCCGGGAGGAACGGTTTTACGAAGGCCTCCTCGAAGGAATATAGCTCGATGAAGTCCTCCTTGCGGTCGTTCTCCGTCTTGCTGAACACATTGTATTCAATCAGGTTGAACACCATTTCACCGAAGTCGCCGCAGCGTTTGATCCCCCACGCATTCAGCACGGTCTTGGTCAGGGGCCCGTACTGGTCGAGGGCGAAGGCGCGAAGGCCGTCGAGCAGTTCGGCTCCGGTGACATGCTGCGACTTTCCCGCCTTAGCCGCCTCTTTGCGTTTGAGTTCCTTTACCGTGTGGTCGAGGCCCTGCCGCAGAAAGGTATAGGCCTTCCGGTCGTAGCGGGGATCTTCTTTGCAAATCAGCTCTACGACTTCGTCAAAATCGAGGTCCTGCATGGGAGGTTTGAGCCGAAGTGAGCATAGGTGGGGAAACGGTGCAACTACACAGCGAAATGCTGGTCTGTGCGCTTGTCGTTGTTCTTCTGCAAAAGGCGCCAAATTAGAACCTTTTTTGCAAATTAGCATATTTACAAATTGCGTTTGTTTGGCGAAAGCTACACTCACATCAGCCGAAAATGATCGCTTCTACTCAGACCAACCACCCGCTGGCCTCCGTGAAAACGGGGACCAAGCCGCAAGCGGCCATCGACGTAGCCTGTGCCAGGCTCAAGGCCGCCGGCCTGCGCATCACGCAGCCGCGAGTCGCGATTCTCGAAGCCCTCATCAAGCGCTCTGCTCCCGCCAGCATCGAGCAGATCCACGGAGACTTAGCCGACTCCGCGTGCGATTTGGTCACTGTTTACCGCTGCCTCGCCGCCTTCCAGGAGGTCGGACTCGTCCGCCTTTGCTATTTCCATAACGGTACGAGCCTGTACCAGATCAATCTCGATAACGAGAACCCTTACCACGTGGTTTCCAAGGACACCAACGAGGTGGAGGAACTCGACGCCGAGAATGCCGCCGAACTTCGCACCGTGATTCGTCGCATTGAGGAGAACCTCAAGTCGCGCGGTTACACCGACGTTTCGCACCTGGTCGAATTTTTCGCCCAGAAGCCGAAGCTTCGCGACAGCGTTGCGGCTTCGATGCCGAACGTGGCTGCCGCTCCGAACCGCCAGCAGGCACCGGTGATCAAGGCTCCCTGAGGACATTCCTAAGTCCCTTTCCGAAGCGCCGCCTTTGGGCGGCGTTTTTTTTTGCGCAGACGGCCCCGATAGGGGCCGCCTCCGCGCTCCATAGCGGCTTAAGATGCAGCCTTGAGGGCGTCGGATACCCGATCCCAGTTCACCACGTTCCAGAACGCCTTAACGTAGTCCGCCCGGCGGTTCTGGTATTTCAGGTAATACGCGTGCTCCCACACATCCAAGCCCAGCAGCGGCACCTTTTCCTCCATCAGCGGTGAGTCCTGGTTCGCGGTACTGATCACCTCCAGCTTGCCGCGATGCGCCACCAGCCACGCCCACCCGCTGCCAAAGCGTGTGGCTGCGGCCTGGGAAAACTGCTGCTGAAAGGCATCGAAACCACCAAAGGTCGCGTCGATCTGCCGCGCCACCTCTCCCTTCGGCTTGCCCCCACCCTTCGGGCTGAGCACCTGCCAGAACAGCGAGTGATTGACGTGCCCGCCGGCCTGGTTTCGCAAGGTCGTCCGCAGTGCCGCCGGAGCGCGATCGAGTTTGCCCACCAGGTCCTCAGCCGAAAGGGCGCGGAGATCGGCATGGTCCGCCAGCGCCTTGTTCGCGGCCGTGATGTAAGCCTGGTGGTGCTTGGTGTGGTGGATCTCCATCGTCTGGGCATCGATGTGCGGCTCGAGCGCATCGTAGGCATACGGGAGCTTCGGAAGCGTGAACCCAGCCGACTCACCAGCCGATGCACTGGCCGCGCTGGTGGAAGCAGCCCCCGCCGCGGACAATCGTCCCGTCAGTCCACTCAGCCCCACCACGGCTGCACCGGCAAACAGGGTCTTGAATACATCGCGCCGCGAAACGGTCACCGGAGTGGAGTCGGAGTTTTCCATAATGCCGCCAGCCAAAACCAGCTTTGCAGATGGAGCAAACCGGGGGGGAATTTATGATTTTTGATTTATGATTTATGATTGCAGACCCACCTGGGACGATAGGCGCACATCATCACTGGTCACTGGTCACTGGTCATTGATCACTGGTCATTGGTCATTGGTCATTGCTCACTGGTCACTGGTCACCGGTCCCCCTACGCGCCTCCGGCGCGCCATTCGTCATTCGCGCTTCGTCATTCGTCATTCCGGCCCCCGCTGCGGGGGCCGGCAGTACCTATACCCCACGCCGTGCACCGTCACGATCGCGGTGGGCGCGTCCGGCACTGGCTCGACCTTCTTGCGCACCTGGGCCACGTGCTGGTCGAGGGTCCGTGTTGTACCGAAATACTCGATACCCCAGACGGCATTGAGGAGGTGGTCGCGGGAGAGGACCTCGTCGGGATGCGCCGCAAGTTCCTCCAGCAACCTGAGCTCACGCGCGGTCAGCGACTCCACCGTGCCCCCGGGGGTGGTGACGGTGAACCGTTTCCGATCGACCGTGGCGCCGCCAAATGGAAACACCGCCGGAAGCGACTCGGGGGCGGCCGCCTCGGGATCGCGCCGTGACCGTCGCAGCAGCGCCTCGGCGCGGGCGAGCAGTTCCTGCACGCCAAAGGGCTTGGTCACATAATCGTCGGCCCCCAGTTTCAAACCCACCACCTTGTCGATCTCCTCCCCCTTGGCGGTGAGGAAGAGGATCGGCACGCGGGTGTCTCGGGTGCGGATCTCGCGGCACACGTCGTAGCCGCTTTTCTGCGGCATCATCACGTCGAGGATGACCAGGGCGAACTTGCCTTGTGGATACAGCCGGAGCGCCTGGACGCCGTCCGAGGCGGCCACCACCTCGTAACCGTCACTCTCCAGCGTGGCGATCAGGCCAAGGCGGATGTTGGGGTCGTCCTCTGCGATCAGCACGCGCGCTTTCATGGAAAACCCAGGACAAAGACCGCTCCGCCGCCCTCACGCGGCTCGCAACGCAGGTCACCACCCATGCCTCGCATCAGCTGGCGGCCAATGCTCAGCCCGAGGCCGGCACCCGCCTTGTCCGCCGTAAGGCGGTCGTCGATACGGTGAAATTTCTCGAAGATGCGCTCGCGTTGTGCGGGCGGCACCCCGGGGCCGCGATCCGAGACCCGGACCTGCACCATCCGCTCCGTCTCGACCACCGCCAGCTCGACCACCCCGCCGGCGGACGCATATTTGCAGGCATTATCGATGAGGTTGAGCAGGACCTGCTCCAGCGCGTCCCGGTCGGCCTGCACCGGCCGCACTCCCGCCGGTGTGTCGAGTGTCCCCACCAGCCCTGCTTCCGCGAGTCGGGGTTGGAGTGTCGCCAGCACACGGTGAAGCTCGGTGGGGAGCAGGAGGGCTTCGAGCTGGTACTTCTTTCTCCCCTGCTCCAGCCGGCTGAAATCGAGCGCGTTGTTGACCAGGCGGCCCAGCCGCTGCGTCTCCCGGCCGATCGTCGCGAGGTACTCCTGGCGGCGCGGAGCGTCCGCCACCCTGCCCTGCTCCAGCAGTTCCGCATAAAGGCGAATGGTCGTCAGCGGCGTCTTGAACTCGTGGGAGACGTTGGCGACGAAGGATGTCTTCTGCAGGGCTTCCGCCTCGCTGCGCCGCGCCTGCCACAGCAGGAGGGAGCCGGCGGAAACGATCACGACCATCAGGATCAGGATCAAAAGTGCCCCGATGACCGCGAAGCCGCCGGTGCCGCCGAGGGCGTAGGTGGACGCGGAGGTCAGGTAGCCGTCGACCACCCAGCCAGGAAGGATCTCGGTCGCGAGGGGAATCCGCACGCGCTGGCCGGCGTCGGACGGAACGTCGCCGGAGCGATGCAGCACCCTCCCCCGCTCGTCCCGCAGCACCAAGCCCTCCCCGGCGGCGAGATCCACCGGAAGGGTGTTCGCAAGTCGTGCGACCAGCGCAGCGAGTTCAATCTCCACCCCGCGCACCTGGCTGTCTCCTGGCCGCAGCAGCCAGCCGATCAGATGCAGGCGTCCATTCTCCAGTGGGGTGATCCAGCCGCGCCGGTCCGGTGCCCGCGGCTCCGGCCGGGTCGCCTCCTCCAACTGGGCGGCGGGCGCAGCGGCGTCAGCCGCGCCCGAAGCGGCGTACGCGGGTTTTTTGGAGGCGGACGAGGCGAACACGCGCGTCTTTGAAAGGGCCTGTGCCTCCTTGCGCGCGGACTGGACACGGGCGCTGTTGCTCTCGGCGTCGCGGCGCTGCCGCTGCTCCGCCTTGGCGTACACCGCGTCGGCGGCGGCCGCGGCCTCCCTGGCCGACGCCTGGGCGAGCACGGAGAGGTTCCACGGCGGGCGGTCCCGCAGAAGATCACCAAAGCGGCGCGCAAATCCCCGTTCCTCATCCGTGCCCGCGGTGGCGGTGGGGCGTGTCAGCACCCCCGAGGCATCCGCCAGGAATGCCACACGGACCAGCGGCTGCCCCTGCTGCCATGCGGCGAGGAAGGTTCCGAGGTCCGGCTCGGGTACCCCTGCCAATGTATCCAGGAGTCCATTCTGCACGTCGCCCACCAAAAGCTCCACGTTCTCCGCCACCAACCGCCCGCGGGCCTCGAGGGCGGCGACACGGGCCTCCAGCGCGAGGGCGTCGCTTCGCTCCAGCCGCCCCTGCTCGCGCTGGAGGAGGACCCAGGCGGACCCTCCCACGGCGAGGGTCGCCAGGAGGAGCACGAGCCAGTAGGCGAAGATACGGCGCGAGGGGGCGGTCACGGGAGCAAAGCAGGCAGAGGTGGCGTCCTGGGGCAATCGCGCAGGCGGGACTGTATGCCGGAGCTCAGCGTGAGGATTGCTGCGTCTTCACCTGCACGCTTTCGGCGCGGTAGGTCTTCCGGCGCGCGTTGTCCATCCCGTCGCGGCGCAAGGCTTCCGCTTCGTCCATCGACTCGCTCGCCACCGCCGCCACGCTGGCGTTCCCGTAGGGCGCTGCCATGGCCCGGAGCGCCTCCGCCTTTTCGCGCAGCTGAGCCGCGGCCTCCTCCTTGCGGTTGGCATCGGCCAAGGTCACCGCGCGGTCCTTCGCTTCAGCGAGCACATTGCGGGCGTAGTCTGCCTGCACCGCAAAGTTCGCCGAGCGCACCACTTCATCCCGCCTGCTGGTGAAGGTGACGGTGCGGGAGGCGCTCGCCGACGCGGTCTTCTGCGCCACCGCATCCTCATAACGCACCCGCGCCTCGGCGATCCGCAGCTCGGAGCCGGCCGCCCGGGGCGCCACCTGCACTTCGATCAGGGCGAACTTTTCCTGGCCGCCATAAAGCTGGTTCAGTTCGAGGGAGACCTTCTGGCCGTCCACCCGGCCTTCGCGCCCGATCAGGTTGCGGGGACGAACACCCTCGGGAAACACCACCTCCACCACCACGCGCCGCGCGACGATGTTGAGCACGTCGCCGAGTTCCGCCTGGAAGATGCGGGGCAGGTCGACGCTCGACTCGACGAAGTAGGTGTTGCCGTCGCTGCGCTGGGCGAGGCGGGTCATCAGGTCCTCGTTGAAGCCGAGTCCAAGGCCGATGGTGCTGACGGAGATGCCCTCCTTCATCAGCGCCGCCCCGAGGCGGGCAAGTTCGTCGGGCGAACTCGGTCCCACGTTGGCCATCCCGTCGGAGAGGAGGATCACACGATCGCTGTAACGTGTATCCTCGCTGTTCTTACGCACTTCCGAGGCACCTTGAGAGACGCCGGCGAAAAGGGCAGTGTTACCGCCGACCTCGAGTCCCTGGATGGCGCGCACCAGGTGCTCGCCCGTGCCCACCCGGCAGGCCGGGACCAGTGTCTGCACGTCGGAGTCGTAGGCGATGAGGGAGACCAGGTCGTCGGGACCGAGCCGGCTGATGGCGGCGAGGGCCGCCTCCCGCGCGTGGCGAATCTTGTCTCCGCTCATCGAGCCGGAGCGGTCGATCACGAGCGCGAGGTTGATGGGGGGACGATTCTCGGGGGCCAGGCGGCGCGCGCCGTCGAGCCGAACCTTGACGATCGCGGTTTCCTCCGCCTCCGCGGCGAGACGGTCGCGATCGAGCTCGATCCGCACCTGGACGGGTGGGGTCAGGTCCTTGGCCTGGAGTGCAGTGGCGGCGGGGAAAAACGACGCGGCGAGCGCGGCGGCAGAGGAGAGAAGGGATGTGAATTTCATGGGACGTTGAGGACGTCCCCATTTCACCACGTTTCACGGCGCGGGTTGTCAGGCGGCGGTCAGGGAAGTGTCAGGCGTTTGTCATGCGCCGCCGAGGCGGAGACGTGCCCGCACCGGCCGGACCCGCCTCCTCACGACGCCGCCAACAGGCGGCGCAGGGTTTCGTCCACCGCCTTGGGGTCGGCTTTCCCTTTCGCAGCTTTCATCACCAGGCCCTTGAATCCGTTGATCGCGGAGTCCTTGCCTGCCTTGAAGTCGGCGAGGGACTTGGGATTGGCGGCGATGGCGTCGCGGCACCACTGTTCCAGTTCGCCGCTGTTGGTCTCAGCCTTGAGTCCCTTGCGGTCGACCACCGCTCCCGGCATCTCCCCGGTTTGGAACATCTCCACGAACACCTCCTTGGCGGCGTTGCTGAGCAGGGTCCCGCCGTCGATCAGGCGCACGAGCTCAGCGATGTGGGCCGGGGTGACTTTGGACTGTGACAGGGAGAGGCGTGCACTGCCCAGCTCGCGGAGCAGGTCGTTGACAATCCAGTTGCCCGCCGCCTGGGGTTTGCCGCTGGCCTGGGCCGCCTTCTCGAAAAAATCGCTCAGTTCGCGGTCGGGAACGAGCACGGAGGTGATGGTGTACGGGATCTGGTAGTGCTCGAGGAAGCGCCGCTGCTTGTCGAACGGCAGCTCCGGGCATTCCGCCTTGATGCGGGCCTTCCAGGCCTCATCCACCTTCACGGGCATGAGGTCGGGGTCCGGGAAATAGCGGTAGTCGTGGGCCATCTCCTTGGAGCGAAGCGACTGGGACGTGCCGGTCTGGCCGTCATAGTCGCGCGTTTCCTGCACGATCTTCCCGCCGGACTCCACCACGGCGATCTGGCGCTTGATCTCGTGGGCGATGCCGTCGCGCACAAACGAGATGGAGTTGAGGTTCTTCAGTTCCACCTTCGTCCCAAGCTCGGCCTGTCCGACGGGGCGGATGGAGATGTTCGCGTCGCAGCGCATCTGCCCCTTCTCCATGTCGCAGTCGGAGATGCCGCCGTAGATCATGGTGTTGCGGAGCGAGGTGAGGTAGGCGAAGGCCTCGTCCGCCGAGCGTAGGGCCGGTTCGGAGACAATCTCCATCAGCGGCGTGCCGGCGCGGTTATAATCGACCAGGGATTCGTGGGCGAAGTGGTTAAGTTTGCCCACGTCCTCCTCCAGATGGATACGGGTGAGCGGGATCCGCTTGTGTTCGCCCATCACGTTGCGGGCGCTGCCGGGCAACTCGATCTCGACCGTGCCGCCAAGGCAGATCGGCTGGTCGTATTGGGAAATCTGATAATTCTTCGGGGAGTCGGGGTAAAAATAGTTCTTTCGGTCCCATTTGCAGACGGGAGCGATCTCACAGCCCAGCAGGAGTCCCGCCTTGATGATGGCATCGAGCGCGGCCTTGTTCATCACCGGGAGCACCCCGGGCAGCGCCAGCACCACCGGATCGGTCAGCGTATTCGGTTCGCGCCCGTAGCCGGCCTCGACGCGGGTGAACATCTTCGACCGCGTCTTGATCTGCACATGCACCTCAAGGCCAATGACCGCTTCGTATTTCATCAGGGAATGGAGAATGGGGAAGATCCCAGTGTCAGGAAAAGGGAGTGGATCACAGAGGGCACAAGAGGAGGCACTGAGTCCACAGAGTTCATCGTACGAGGCGCCGGAGTCCTTTTGTCAGCACTGTCGCGTTGAAGTTAAAGAGCAGCCCGATTCGACAACCGGTGAACTTCAGATAGGTGAGCAGTTGCGCCTCGTGGATGTCGGTGAGCCCCTCAACCGTCTTCAGCTCGATCACCACGGCGTTATCCACCAACAGGTCCAATCGATAGGCATTCTCGATGATCGTGCCCTTGTACGACACCGCACAGGGTTTTTCGCTCTCGAACGGAATCCCGCGCAACCGCAACTCGTGCTCCAGGGCTTTGTGATACGCGGATTCGAGCAGCCCCGGCCCCAGCTCCCGATGCACCTCTATGGCCGCACCGATCAACTTCTCGGTTAGTAGATTAATCGGTGCGTCCATCCTCGGTGACCTCCGTGCCTCCTCGTGTGCCCTCTGTGTAATGGTGGCGTCGCCAGCACCCGCGACCTCAGAGTGCGGGGGGGCGGAGGTGCCAGTCGTGGGCGGTGTGGTAGGCGTTGGCGATGGCGAGGAGGTTGGCTTCCTGGAAGGGCTGGCCAATGATCTGCAGGCCGATCGGGAGGCCGGCGGAGGAAAAGCCGCAGGGGATGCTGATGCCCGGCAGGCCGGCCAGGTTGACCCCGATCGTGTAGATGTCGCTCAAATACATCGAGAGGGGGTTGGCCGCCTTCTCCCCCTTGCGGAACGCCGGGGTCGGGGTCGTCGGAGTGAGGATCGCGTCCACCTCGCGGTAGGCATTGAGGAAATCCTGGCGGATCAGGGTACGCACCTTCTGCGCGCGGAGGTAATACGCGTCGTAGTACCCACTCGAAAGCACATAGGTGCCGAGGATGATGCGGCGCTTTACCTCCTGGCCGAAGCCCTCGGCGCGGGACTTGAAGTACACCTCCAGGATGTCCTTTGCGTCCGGCGAGCGGTGGCCGTAACGCACCCCGTCAAAACGGGCCAGGTTGGACGAACACTCCGCCGTCGCTATGATGTAGTAGGCCGCGATCCCATAACGGGTGTGGGGCAGCGAGACCTCCTTGATCTCACAGCCGAGCGTGCGGTAATGCGCGATCGCCTGCTGCACCGCCGCGGACACCTCCGGATCGAGCCCCTCGCCGAAATACTCCTTCGGGATGCCCAGTCTCCACGGGCCCTTGCGACGGGCGAGTTCGGCGCGGTAGTCCGGGATCTCCACCTTGAATGAGGTGGAGTCGTTTTCGTCATGCCCGGCGATCACCTGCAGCAACATCGCGGCGTCCTCCACTGTGCGGGTGAAGGGACCGATCTGGTCGAGGGACGAGGCAAAGGCGATCAGACCATAGCGGGAGACCAGGCCGTAGGTGGGTTTCAGGCCGACCACGTTGCAGAGGGCGGCGGGCTGGCGAATGGAGCCGCCGGTGTCCGAACCCAGGGTGGCAATCGCCTCACCCGCGGCCAGTGCGGCGGCGCTGCCCCCAGAGCTGCCGCCGGGCACGCAGTCCAGATTGTAGGGATTCGCGGTGGTGTGCGTGGCCGAGTTCTCGGTGGAGGAACCCATCGCGAACTCGTCCATGTTGAGCCGGCCCCAGCAGGTGGCGCCGGCGGCCTTGAGTCGACGTGTCACGGTCGCATCGTAGGGCGAGACAAAATTGGCCAGCATCCGACTCGAGGCGGTGAGCGGCTGCCCTGCGACGGCGATCACATCCTTCAACCCGATCGGAATCCCATCGAGCGGTCCCGAAGCGGCACCGCGGGCGCGCCGTTCGTCGGAGGCGCGGGCCTGGGCGCGGGCGTCCTCCTCATCAAAGGAATTGAAGGCCCGCACCTGCGGGTCGACCGCACGCGTGCGGGCGATCACCGCTTCGGTCAACTCGACAGCGGAGAGGGTGCGGGCGGCGAGCTGCGCCGAAAGATCGGCGAGCGTGGTGTAGTGAAGCGGTGAAGACATGGCGTCGGAGCTCACTCGACCACGGTGGGGACGGAAACCATGTTATCCCGCCGGGCGGGCGCGTTGCCCAGCGCGAGTTCCACGGGAAGTCCCTCGCGCGCCACGTCGTCCGCCCAGACATTGTAGAGGGGAAACGCGTGCGCGGTGGGTTCAACCGCGCTCACGTCCACCTGCTTCAGCTCCTCGATGTAGCCAAGCACGTCGGCGAGCTGCGCGGCAAAGCGCTGCTTTTCCTCCGGTGTCAGCGTGATGCGCGCGAGGGTGGCAACGTGGTCGATGTTCAGGTCGGTGTGGGAGGCCATGGTCACTTGCGGATCTGATAGGGCGTGCTGGCGGCCAGTTCGTCCTGGAGCTTCTGAAAGACGGCGTTCACCTCGTCGTCGGTGAGGGTCCGGTCGGAGGCGCGAAAGACGAGGGAGAAGGCGAGGCTCTTCTTGCCCTCGGGCAATCCGGCGCCCTGATAGACGTCGAAGGCGGTGACACTCTCCAATTGGAAGGCATTGCCCACGGCGCTGCGTGCCACCTTACCTAGCGCCTTCTGCACCTCGGCGGAGGGGACGCCCTGGTCGACGACGAGGGCGAGGTCGCGCAGGGCGGCCGGATAGAGGCTGAACGGCTGGTAGCGGCGGTGGCCGGCATCATCGATCAACTTTTCCGGCAGCACGGCGAAGAAGCCGGCGTACACCTTCCCTTCGATGCCGTGCGCCTTGACCATGGCGAGGTTGAGCAGGCCGAAGCGTGCGGTCCAACCGTGCTGCATATCGCCCGCGACGGCGGAATGGCCGCCCTGCCAGCCGTAGAGCGGATCGGAAATCGGGGAAAGCGGCTGGCGGGCGAGGTCGATGCCAGCGGCGGCGGCGATGGTCTCAACGTGGCGTTTGGCCGAGTAGAAGTCGGCCGGCTCCCGTTTCAGCCAGGTGCGCTCGCCGCTTTCGTCGGCGATGACAAAACCGACGCCGACGGCCTCGTAGTTTTGCCCGTTGCGCTCGACAAAAACGCGGCCGGTTTCGAAGAACCGCGAAGCCGCCACGCCGCGGGAGCGGTTGAGTTTCAGGCTGTCTAGCAGCCCCATCACCAGCGTGGTGCGCAGGTGCGACTGGTCCTCGACGAACGGGTTCGCGAGTGCGAGTTCAGCCACCGCGGTCTGAGACACCCAGGTTTGCAGCTCGCGCGCGGAACGCAGGGTGTAGTTGACGCATTCGTTGAAGCGCTGACCCACGAGGTAGTCCGCGACCTTGCGGTTGAAGAGCACGATCGGGTCGTCGTCGCCGATCAGTCCCGGCGAAAGCACCGTGGCGGCCGGGATCTTTTCGGTCCCGTAGACGCGCAGGATTTCCTCCACCAGGTCGATGGGCCGGTCGAGATCGTCGCGCCAGCTTGGGATGGTAACGGTCCACTTCGGGCCTTCGCCGCTGTACGGCACCGGATCCTCTTCGCGTGCGACGGTGAGTTCGAGTGCGTTGAGGGCGGCGCGCATGTCAGCGTCCGGGATGTCAAAGCCCAGCTTCTGGCGCACGAAGCCCGGGGTGAGCACGATCTCGCGCTCCCAGGGGATATCCGCCCCGGCCTTGTGGGTGTGTCCGGCGACTTTCCCTCCTGCCAGTTCGAGGATGAGGTCGACAGCGCGGCAGAGCGCCTCCTCGAGGCTGTGGGGGTCCACCCCGCGTTCGTAGCGGTAGGAGGAGTCCGAGGAGAGGGCCAGCTTGCGGGACGTCCAGCGCACGGACTGCCGGCGGAAGTAGGCCACCTCGAGGACGAGATCGGTGGTGGAGTCATCCACGCCTGAATTCTCGCCGCCCATGATGCCGGCGATGACGACCGGCTTGGTGCCGTCGGCTATCACGAGCATCCTGCCGTTGAGGACGCGTTCCTTTCCGTCGAGGGTGACAATCTTTTCCCCGTCGAGGGCGGGCCGGACCACGATTTGTTGCCCGCCCAACTTGCGGGCATCGAAGGCATGCACCGGCTGGTTGTACTCCAGCATCACAAAATTGCCGATATCGACCACGTTGTTGATCGGGCGGAGGCCGACCGCGGTGAGACGCTGCTGCAGCCACGCCGGGCTCGGTCCGATCTTCACGCCCGTGATCACGGTGGCGGTGTAGAGGGGGCAGTCCTGTTCGGCATCGACGCGGACGGAGGACAGCAGGTCGGGCCGGGCCGGGGCGGTTTCGGCGCGGGGAGAGAATCGGATTTCCGGATACCGCAGTTCCTTCCGGAACCAGGCGGCGAGCTCGCGCGCCATGCCGAGGTGGCAGAGGCAGTCCGGTCGGTTGGGCGTGATCTCGATGTCGAAGACCACATCGCCGGGCGGGAGCACCTGGTTGATGGCGGTGCCCAGGGCCGGGCGGCTGTCGAGGATCATCAGGCCGGCGGCGTCCTCGGACACCCCCAGCTCCCGGGCCGAGCACATCATGCCGTCGGACGACTGCCCGCGGATCTTTGATTGCTTGATCTGGAAGTCGCCGGGCAGGACCGCGCCCACCAGCGCGACCGGCACGCGGTCGCCGACCTTGTAGTTCTGGGCGCCGCAGACGATGGTCTTGACGCCGCCGGCGGGGCCGACGTCGACGGTGCAGACGGAGAGCTTGTCGGCGTTGGGGTGGCGGTCGCGGGTGAGGACCTCGCCCACCACGACGTGCTCGAGTTGGGGGGCGCCGGTGCGTATCACCTGCTCCACTTCAAAACCGAGGAAGGTGATGGCGCGGCAGATCTCGTCCACCGGGGCGTCGAGATCGAGGTACGACTTCAGCCAATTGAGGGAAAGCTTCATGG
Source organism: Verrucomicrobiota bacterium (assembly GCA_023428905.1). Classification (GTDB taxonomy): domain Bacteria; phylum Verrucomicrobiota; class Verrucomicrobiia; order Opitutales; family Opitutaceae; genus EW11. Next base: position 440,125 of record JAEYWP010000007.1, on the reverse strand, counting down.
GAGCGCGGAAGGCGAGGTTGACGCGTCAGGAGAACTGCCGGAGGAACCGCAGGTCGTTCTGGTAGAAATAGCGGATGTCATCGATCCCGTAGAGGAGCATGGCGAGGCGTTCGAGGCCCATGCCGAACGCGTATCCACTCCACACCTTCGGGTCGTAGCCCATGCCCTCGAACACGACCGGGTCGACCATGCCGCAGCCCCCGATCTCGATCCACTCCTTGTTTACCTTGGGCAGGTGTTTCGCGCTGAGGTCGACCTCGAAGCTCGGTTCGGTGTAGCCGAAATAGTGCGGACGGAAACGGGTCTTGGTGTCGCGGCCGAGGAGGGAGGCGAAGATGTAATCCAGCAGGGCCTTGAGGTCGCGCACGGTGACATTCTTGTCCACGTAGAGGCATTCCAGCTGGTGAAAATTGGCCGAGTGGGTGGCGTCTGTCGTATCGCGACGGTAAACCCGGCCCGGCGACACGATGCGGATCGGTGGCTGGCGGGACAGCATGGTGCGGATCTGCACCGAGGACGTGTGGGTGCGCAGGAGATACTTCTCGCCCGGGTTTTTCTTCAGGACGTTGCCGAAACGAGCTGCCTCGGGCAGGTAAAACGTGTCCTGGGCGTCGCGCGCCGGGTGGTCCGCGGGGGTATTAAGGGCGTCGAAGCAGTAATATTCGGTCTCAACTTCCGGCCCCTCGACCACGCTGAAGCCGACCTTGGCGAGGATGCGGCACATCTCCTCCCGCACCAGGGTGAGGGGGTGGTGGGTGCCGCGGGCGGCGTCCGGGGAGGGCAGCGTGGGGTCGATGGCGGGGCCGAGTTGGGCCTCCAGTTCACCGGCCTCGATTTGCTGAAGGGCGGTGTCGAGCAGCGCCTGCAGCTGGGTCTTGGTTTCGTTGATCAGCTTGCCGAGGGCGGGCCGCTGCTCCTTGGGCACGGCGCCCATCTGCTTCATCAGCGCGGTGAGCTCGCCATTGGGCCCGACGAAGCGCGCTTTGGCGGCCTCAAATTCGGGGCGCGTCTTCAGCTGGGGCAGTTCGTGCTGCGCTTTGGCCAGCAGTGCGGAGAGGAGGTCTTGCATGACGGAAAACGGCAGGGGTGGAAAAAATGAAGGACGGCACCTCGATACGAGGCCCGTCCTCCAGGAAGGCTGAAAGGGAGGCGAGCCGCCGGCTCGCGTGTTTCAGATTAGGCCTTGCTGCTGGCCTTGGTCTTCAACGCGTCCTGGGCCTTGGCAACCAGCGCGTTAAAGGCGACCTCGTCGCGCACCGCAATGTCGGAGAGGACCTTGCGATCGAGCGTGATGTTGGCGGCCTTGAGACCTTCGATGAAGCGGCTGTAGCTGATGCCGGCGTTGCGGCAGGCGGCGTTGAGGCGCACGATCCAAAGGGAGCGAAAATCGCCCTTCTTTTTGCGGCGCGCGGCATACGCGTACTGCCAGGCATGCTGGACCGCTTCTTTAGCGTAGCGGAACAGCTTGGATTTATTGCCGAAGTAGCCCTTGGCGTACTTCAGGACTTTCTTGCGACGCTTGCGCGAGGCGGGGGAGTTTGTGGCACGAGGCATGTTATTGGATGGATTTGGTCGCTGTCGGGTCGCCTAAGGAATCACCCGCCGAGCGAAGTTAGGGAGGAACGCTATTAGAGACCGTGCGGGAGGCAACGGATCAGCGGCTTGGCATGGCCTTCGGCCACGAGCTTGTCTTTCGAAGCGCGGCGTTTCTGCTTGGCGGTCTTCGAAGCGAGCAAGTGACGGAAGCCCGGCGTGCGTCGCACAAGCTTGCCCTTGGCGGACAGCTTGAAGCGTTTGGCAACGGACTTTTTGGTCTTTTGCATGAGTGGAGCGGGAGAAAACAGAGGAGCGGCGCATCGCTGGCAAGGGGAAAAACCCAGGAAAGCGGCCCGATGGGACCCGTCACCCGGGCCGGCATTATCCGGGGTTCGCGGTCTGACATCGATCCGATGGTCCATCCGCTGCTGAATGATGAATCCTTTCTCTACTTCACCAAATCGCACAAGGCGGCACATCGACTGCTAAAACCGCCGCGCCTGACCCGTTCGGTTCGCAGCCTCTCCCCCGCTCCGCGGCAGAGGGAGGCGCACGGATCGGAGCAGGCTCCACCACCACCCTGTAACATGACAATGAATACAAAACTCAAAGCCAAGTCCGTCGCCGTCGCGGCGAAAGTTTCCACCGAAAAGGGTTTGACAACACCCGGCGTGATCTGAGTTTTTCGCGGTTCCACTTTTTGGCTTCCTAGCTCAATGGTAGAGCAGCTGACTCTTAATCAGTTGGTTCGGGGTTCGAGTCCCCGGGGAGCCACCAAAGTCTTCCGTTCTTTCTCTTCTCGTCATGCCAATTTCTTGGACGACGGCGTCTCTTCTTCTTTCGCCGGCGTAGCTCAACGGTAGAGCACCTGTTTTGTAAACAGGCGGTTGCGGGTTCGAATCCCATCGCCGGCTCCACCTGAGGGATCGCCGATGCGAACAAGCCACTGCCTGGTGGTGTAATGGTAGCACAGCAGATTCTGACTCTGCTTGTCTAGGTTCGAGTCCTAGCCGGGCAGCCATCTCCAAGAGACGACTTTGAATGACGTGAAGTGATGTTCGGAGCTGCGATCACCCCTTACCCACACAGCGAATCGACCCGGCGAATGGCCGTGTTTCTCCCTCCCTCCCTGCCCGCCTGGCAACGTCACCACGGGGGCTCGCCGTCGACGTCGGATGCACAGCGTCCGTTTGCAGCTGGGTCGCAATGAACGTGCTTCATCGAATGCACCCACCCGTTGTGCCTAATATGCGCGTGCATCCCGTGATTTCGCTTTGTTGCGGCGGCCCAGTTGCGGCATTCAGGCAAACCCTTAGCATTTTTTGAGCATAATTAAGAAAACGCGGTCAAAAGCGTTAACCTATCAGCCCCCGCCCCGTTCCCCTGCTTCGTCCCCCACCCTGTGTGGTGCTTTCACCCCGTCCGCTTTCCCTTCCCTCTCCTTAAATCCACCCAACAACTATGATCACTGCTAGTCTGCCAATTGCCTTCTTGATGAACCAGACGCCGATGGAGCTGTTCAAGCACGGCGGTCCCATCATGTGGCCCATCCTGATCGTTTCGTTCCTCGGCATCACTGTCGTGGTGGAGCGCATGCTCTTCATCATCCGTGAAAATGCCAGCCGCGAGCCCGAGACCGTCGAAAAGATGCTCGAGCGCGTGGAAGCCCGCGATATCGAAGGCGCCATCGCCCTCGGCAAGCAGAGCAAGGACTTCGTCGCCCGCATCCTCACCTACGCGCTGACGCACCGCGACAGCTCGCTCTCCAATGCCTTTATCCGCGCCTCCAACCAGGAGCTCAACCGCTTCAGCCAGGGTATGGCGACCCTCGACACGGTGATCACCGCTGCCCCGCTGCTCGGTCTTCTCGGTACCGTGACGGGCATGATGGCCACCTTCGGCGCTCTCGGTGCCTCCGGCGACGTCGCCGCGGGTGCGAGCGCGATCATGGGTGGTATCGGTGAAGCGCTGATCGCGACCGCCTGCGGTCTCGCCATCGCCATCGTCGGCCTGCTGCCCTTCAACTATCTCAATGCCCGCGCTGAAGAAGCGAAGCATGAGGTGGCTGACGCGTCGAACGCCCTCGAGCTGATCCTCCGCAAGAACGAAGCGACGGTTTCCTAACCGTCTGTTTCTGATTCTCCTCGCACCGGCCGCCGTCCTGTCGGCGGCGGCCAGTGATTCTGTCTCCTCTCCCTTTCCTCCGAACTCATTCTCCCATGGCTGGCTCTTCTGGTGGCATGTCGTCTAGTGGTAAGAAGAAGGCGCGCATTGAGATCATCCCGTTGATCGACGTGGTGTTCTTTCTCCTGGCGACCTTCGTTCTCTTTACCCTCTCGCTGAACAAATCCGGAGGTCTGAATGTGACCCTTCCGCAAAGTGCCACGAGCGATCCGCGCGATCCCGCCGGCTCGATCACCATCTCGGTGACGGAGGAAGGTACCCTCGCCTGGGACAAAGACCCGATCTCGCTCGATGAATTTATCACCCGCCTGCAGGCCTATAAGCAGGTCGAGCCGAATCCGAAGGTCCTGATCAACGGCGATGAGGCCGCCCTGTTCTCCCAGGCACGCTACGTCTTCGACGAAGTGCGCAAGGCCGGCATCCAGAAGATCCTGATCGAAACCCGCGTCCGCCAGGGCGGGAATTAACCGGTCACCCTTCAATCTCCCTCTTTAACCCTTTCCTACTATGGCCGGTGGTGGTTCCGCAGCAGCTTCTCCAGGCAAGAAAAAGGCGCGTATCGAAATCGTTCCTCTGATCGACGTCGTTTTCTTCCTCCTGGCAACCTTCGTTCTGTTCACGCTTTCGCTGAACCGAATCCAGTCCGTCCCGGTGAATCTCCCGGTGGCGAGCAACTCCAAGGCGAGCAAAGACGAGGAACCGGTGATCATCCAGGTTTCCGACGCCGGGTCCGTTTATTGGAATCGTGAACCGATCTCGATGAACGAAGTGGCCCCCCGCCTCTTCCAGTACAAGCAGTCCACCGAAAGCCCGCGTATCCTCGTCTCCGGCGACGACCGCGCGCGTTTCGGGGCGACCGTGCTGGTCCTCGACGAAATCCGCAAAGCTGGCATCGACCAGGTCTCGCTGGAAACGGCCTACCGCCCCTCCGGCAAATAATCTACCGCACCATGCGTCGCGATCTCATCATTGGTATTCTCATTTCAATCCTGGTACACGGTGGAGTGGCCGTTGGCGGTGAGCTCCTGAAGAGCCGTCCCAAGAAGCAGGTCCAGCAGGAGGAAACGCCCACCGTCGAGCTGATCCAGATGCCGGAACTGCCGCCGGAAGAGCCCGAAGTGGTCGACTCCTCCGAACCCGCCGCCGAGGTTTCGCCCATCGCTCCCCCGAGCTTGGTCGACGTCCCCGGTGTGGTCCAGGTCGACTCCTTCGTGCAGCAGATTCAGCCGCCGCCCCCGCCCAACATGGGCAAGCCCACGGGCGTGATCACGATCCCGACGGGTCCCATCCGCGGTGGCTCGGGCAAAGGCTTCGGCGAGATCTTCGACATCAAGAACCTCGACCAGCAGCCGGTGGCCAAATTCCAGGCCAAGCCCACGTATCCGTTCGAAATGCGCCGCGCCGGTATCAACGGCGAAGTCACGATCCAGTTCATCGTCGATACCAATGGCGATGTGCGCGATCCCTTCGTGGTGAAGTCCTCCCAGCGTGAGTTCGAGGCAGCCGCCCTGCAGGCGGTCTCGAAATGGAAGTTCCGCCCGGGTCGCAAAGGCGGCAAGGCCGTCAACACCCGCATGATGGTCCCCATGGTCTTTAATCTGAACAACGATGAATAATCTCCGACTCAACTCCCTCAGCTCATCCGCCGGTCGCAGCGCCAGGGCGCTGCTCGTCGGAGCCCTGCTCGTGGGGGCCGCGACGGGTTGGGCTCAGAACGCCGAGGCTCCAAAGGAGCTGACCGACCGCGTGTCCGAGCAGCTCAACAACGCGATCAAAAACGCCAAGGAAGCGAAGAACTACGACGAAGCCCTGCGGCTGATCGACGAGCTCATCGCCAAAGCGGACAAGAACAGCTATGACATGGCTGTCCTCTCGCTGGAAAAGGCGCAGCTCCACTTCGCGAAAAACGAGCTCAAGCAGGCCATTGTTCCGCTGGAAAACACCCTCGCCCTCTCTGACAAGTACAAGTACTTCGATCAGAAGGTGATTCACGAGCTGGTGTTGTATTTGGCCCAGCTCTGGGGTCAGGAAGCCCAGGCGGCCAAGGGTGCCGATGAGCAGCGCCGCGTGTACGCCAAGGCTTACTCCTACGTTCGCCGTTACCTCGACGAGTCCCGGACTCCCAATCCGGACATGCAGCAGTTTGCTGCTTCCATCCTCCTCAGCCAGGCCCAGATCAATCCCGATAAGGTCGACATGGGGCTGATCAAGCAGGCCCAGGTGGAAGTCGAGAAGGGCATGCGGATGGCGATCAAACCGAAGGAGCAGTTCTACGTGCTCCTCTACGCCACCCTTCAGCAGCAGGGCGACTTCAAGCGCTCCGCGGAGGTCCTGGAACTCCTCGTCAAGCAGGTGCCGAATTCCAAGCAGTACTGGCAGCAACTCGCCGCCACGTACCTGCAGATGGAAGAAAACGTTCGTGCGATCAACGCCATCGAGCGTGCCCAGCAGTACGGCATCATGAACACACCCAAGGACAATTACTCCTTGGTGGGTATCTACTACAACATCAAGCAGTACGATCGCGCCATCGAGCTGCTCGAGGCCGGTCTGCGCAATGGCAACATCGAGAATACCCTGGACAACTGGGGCCTCCTCGCCGGCGCCTACCAGCAGGTCCACAAGGAGCTGAAGGCGGTCGAAGCCCTCCGCGAAGCCTCCAAACGCTTCCCCAAGGCCGGCTCACTGGATTTCCAGATCGCCAGCATCTATTACACGCTGGATCGGACCCAGGACGCCTACAACGCCGTTAAAGTCTCGCTCCAAAAGGGCCTCGACAAGCCGGTGCAGGCTTACCTGCTCCTCGCCTACTTCGCGTCGGAAATGAAAAATTACGACGAAGCGAAGGCAGCCGCGGAAAACGCCCTCAAGGCGGATCCGGACAATCGCGACGCCGTTCGCCTCTTGGACGCGATCAACGAAGCGATCAAAGACCGCGAAGCCCAGAAAGAAGCCCAAAAGAACCAATCCTTCTGATTCCCCTTTCACATGAAGAAAGTCTACTTCCTCGTCCCGCTAATCGGTGTTCTGATTTTCACCTTCTTCTATTGGAACGCCGCCAAAGATCTCGAAGCGAAAGCTTTGGCTGACAAACAGAAGAAGGAGGCCATCCGGCAGAAGAAACTGCAGGATGAAGTCGAGGCCCGCAAAAAGGCCTACGAAGACGCCATCGTGCAGGCCAACCGCCGTAAGAATGAAAAGGCGGAACGCGATGCCAAGGAACAGGCTGACCGCGATGCGCGCGAAGCCTTGATCGCTGAACGCGAGAAATCCTTCCGCGAACAGGAGCGCCTCGGCCGCCAGATCGAACGCCTGAATAAGGACGTCGCCGCAGAAAAGGAAGAGATCGCAAAGATCGAAGAACAGAAGAAATCTTACATGAGCGAGCAGGAGTTCCTGAAGAGCTACGTCAAGCAGGCCGAAGGTAACCAGAAGGCCCTCGAAGACGTCCTCAACAAGATCGCCGCCGCCGAAAAAGCCGCTGCGGAAGCAGCCGCCAAGGCAAAAGCCAAGTCCTAAGCAACCAACGACCATGAATCGTTCCTACGTCATTGTCCCCGTCATCCTGCTCGCCATCTTTGGCTTCTTCTACTGGCAGTTCATGCAGACTGCCGAAGTGAAGGAAAAAGAGCGCCAGACGAAAATTGCACAGGAGAAGGCCGCCGCCGACGCCAAGAAAAAGGAAGCCGAGGCCAAGGCCCGTGCCGACGCTGAAAAGCGCAACGCCGAGCGCGAAGCCGAAGAAAAGAAGAAGGCCGACGAAAAGCGCGCGAAGCACGAAGCGGACATCCAGAAGATCCGCGACGACATCGCCAAGTACACCGGCCAGGCCAACGACAATGCCAAGACGGTTGCCCGTCTTGAGCAGGAGTTGACCAACCTTCGGGCCCAGCGTGAGAAGACCAATCGCGAGACGTTCGAGCTCAACAAGCAGGTCGAACGCGCCCAGGTCGAGAAGCGCAACGCCGAATTCGAGATCCAGCGCCTGACAGACATGATCGCCAAGCGTGCCAGCGACAGCGCCATGGCCCGTACACCGGTCGTGGCGGTGAATCCCTGATCCGTCCTCCTCCCCTCTCCAAGACCGCAGCTTCGGCTGCGGTCTTTTTTTTGCCTTGAGGCGATCGCATCAGCCGTCGCCGCGACGCTCGGCGCCAACGCCGGTGATGATGCGTGCGCCGCGACGGTAGGTGAAATACGAGTAGATCCACTGGAAGAAGACAGAGACCCGATTCCTGAAACCCACCAGGAAGATCAGGTGCACCGTCAGCCACGCCAGCCAGGCCAGGAGCCCGGAAAACTTCCATCTCCCCACCTTCGCCACCGCCGAGGAGCGCCCGACGGTCGCCATGCTGCCCTTGTCCCAATACGCAAACGCGGGCCTCTCCTCCGGCGGCTTCCGCCCGTGCTTCAGCTCCGCCTCGATCAGCTTCACCACGTGCTGTGCCATTTGGATGGCCGCCGGTGACACGCCGGGAACCACCTTCCCATGCTTGTCCGTCAGGCTGACAATGTCGCCTGCCGCATAGACCTCCGGATGGCCCGGCACACTGCAATCGGGCGCCACCTTGATACGCCCACCGCGATCGAGCTCAACTCCGAGGGTTTTGGTCAATGGCACAGCCGCGACGCCGGCGCCCCATATGATATTGGCTGCACGCAGCTTTGATCCATCGGCGAACGCGATCTCGTTGGCCTGGATGTTTTGCACCTTCATCGAAGTCTTCACTTCGACGCCCAGCTTCTCCAGCTGCCGCTGCGCACTGGCCGACAGGTCCGGCGGGAATTGCAGGAGAATGCGGTCCGCACCCTCCACAAGTAGCACCCGGGCGCGCGTCGGATCGATGTGCTCGAAGTCGCTCTTCAGGACCGTCCGGGCCAATTCGGAAATCGCACCCGCCATCTCCACACCCGTCGGCCCGCCTCCCACGACGACCGTTGTCAGCAGCTCCTTCCGTCGCTCGGCATCCGTCTCAGTTTCGGCGCGCTCAAACGCGAGCAGCACGCTGCGTCGGATCTGAAGCGCGTCCTCCAGCGATTTGAGGCCCGGTGCGTGCCGTTCCCAGGCGTCATTACCAAAATAGCTGGTCACCCCGCCCAATCCGATGAGGAGGTAATCGTAGGCCAGCTCCCCGCGGTCCAGGGTCACGCGCTTGTCCTGGAGATCAATTTTCCGGACCTCGGCCATCAGCACCGTGAGATTGGCCTTCTTCGCTAGAATCGCGCGGATGGGCTGGGCGATGTCTGGGGCGGCCAGGCCTGCCGTCGCCACCTGGTAAAGAAGCGGCTGGAAGAGGTGGTGATTCTGGCGGTCGACCACGGTGATCCGGGCGAGCTCGGAAGGGAACGCCTTCGCAAAGGCGAGGCCGGCAAAGCCGGCCCCGAGTACCACGATGTGCGGCAGGGGCGGTTGGGTATCCGTGCTCATGACACTCCAGTTTACCCAACTTGGGCAAAGTTCCACCGGGCAGAACGCCCCGTCTCAGTACGGCAGGCTGCAAAAAATGCGCCCCGTTGCGCAGACGACGCTGGCTTTTTTCTCTTCTCGCAAGGCTGTCCTTGGCTAGGGTTCTCGCTTCTTGAAGCCGCAGAACGTACAACTCATCGGAGAAGAGGTCGCTATCGTCTGGGACGACGGGACCGAATCGTACATTGCCAGCGCCCGGCTCCGGGCGGCTTCGCCCAGCGCCGAAACCCGCGGAGAAAAAGACATCTTCGGTCAAAAGTACGGCGGCAGCGATCGCACCGACTACAGCGGCGTGGTCGTCCTGGGCTGGGAGCAGATTGGCAACTACGCCTTGCGTTTTGATTTCAGCGACGGACATCGCACCGGGCTTTACAGCTACGAAACGCTGCTCGAGTTGGGCCGACATCCGTAGGTTGCACGGCCGCAGGCCGCGCAACCGCTCGCTGGTCCCGCAACCCGCGTTCCCCACGAACGCACGCCTCCCCTCCCTCCGTTTCCACATGTCTTTCCCCGCCCGCACCACCTCCTCTGAAATCGAACTCGGCACCACGCTGCAGCCCAAGTTTGGCGCAGATGGGCTCATCCCCTGCATCACCCAGGACGTCGCCAGCGGCGAAGTCCTGATGTTTGCCTTCATGAATGCGGAGTCCCTCCAGCACACGCTGAAGACCCGCAAGGCGACGTACTGGAGCCGCTCGCGCCAGAAGCTCTGGGTCAAAGGCGAAGAGTCCGGCAATGTCCAGGTCGTGAAAGCCGTCTTCACCGACTGCGACCAGGACGTGCTTCTGATCAAGGTCGAACAAACCGGCTCCGCCAACGCGTCCTGCCACAATGGCTACAAGTCGTGTTTTTACCGCCAGCTGAAGGACCTCGACGATCCCTCCTTCACCCTGGCGTACACGGCGGAGCGGCTGTTCGACCCCGCCACGGTGTACAAAAAGAAGTGAGAGCCCCGGGGCGGCCGCCCCTGGCTTCCGCCGCCACGAACGCCGGTGACGGGCACCTTTAGCCCGACGCCGTACCACGCGCCGGGCGAGAACCGGTTCAGCTGCCGCTGCCCGGAGCCAGACCCCGCTCGCTGTTGGCCGCGAAGGTGAGGATGCGCTGGATTTCCTCCGCCGCGACCTGCGGATGCTGGCCCAGCTTCTCCAGGGCCTGCGTGCGATTCAGGCCCTCCCGGAAGAGGATGCGATAGATCTGTTTCACGCGCTCCAGCTGCTCGGCGGTGAAGCCCTTGCGCTCCAGCCCCACCTTGTTGAGCGAACGGATCACGGCGGGCTGCCCGTCGGCGATGAAGAACGGGGCGACGTCCTGCACCACCTTGGCATACGCACTGACCATCGCGTATGCGCCGATCCGGCAGAATTGGTGAATACCGGCGACTCCGCCGACGGTAACGTGATCCTCGATCGTGACGTGCCCGGCAACGGAGACCGAATTGCTCATCACAATGTGGTTCCCCAGCACGCAGTCGTGCGCGATGTGGCTGTAGGCGAGGATGGTGTTGTCGTTCCCGATGACAGTGAACTCACCGTCGTTGGTCGCGGCATGGACACTCACGTATTCACGAAAGACGTTCCGATCCCCGATCCGCGTCCCCGGGTTGCCACCCTTGAACTTGAGGTCCTGGGTCTTCGCGCCGATGCAGGCGTAGGGATGAACCTCGCAACCCGCGCCGAGGACGGTGTTACCCTCGACCGAGGCGTGATGGAGGATGCGCGTGCCGGCGCCCAGGCGCACGGTACTGCCGATGTAGGCAAACGCCCCGACCTCGACGCCATCGGCCAGGTCGGCTCCGCTTTCGACGATGGCGGTCGGATGAATGATGGCGGACATGTCAGGTCTCTTCCGTGCTTTGCACCACCGCGAACATCAGCTCGCCGGACGACACCACCATGCCGCCGACGGTGCAGCTGCACTCGGCGACGCCGATCTTGTTACCCCGGTTCTTCGTCAGCTTGGCATTGATCACCAGCTGGTCGCCGGGACGCACCGCCTTGCGGAACTTCACCTTGTCGCAGCTCATGAAGAACGCGGTTTTGCCCTCGTTGGAGGTGCGGCGCAGCATCAGGATGCCGGCGGCCTGGGCCATGGCTTCGACCTGGAGCACGCCCGGCATGACCGGGTCAGTCGGAAAATGGCCGACAAAATAGGGTTCGTTGATCGTCACGTTCTTGATCGCGACGAGTTCGTCGTTGCCGATGAACTCCACCACCCGGTCGATCATCACGAAGGGATAACGGTGCGGGAGGGTGTCGAGCACGCGGCGGATATCCAGCGAGGTCTCCGTCGGCAGCACCATCGAGGGCCGCGGCTTCTTCTTCGGGCCCTTCCTTCGCTCCTCCAGTTTCTCCGCCAGCTTTCGCGTCAGCTCCGAGTTGATGGCGTGGCCCGGACGGGTGGCAATAATGTGGGCCTTCAGCGGCAGGCCCAGCAGCATGACGTCCCCGATAATATCCAGAATCTTGTGACGGACAAACTCGTCGCGGAAGCGCAGCGGCTCCTTGGAGAGGATCTTGTCGCCCTTGATCACCACCGCGCAGTCGAGGCTGCCGCCCTTGATCTTGCCCAGCTTCACCAGCTCCTCGATTTCCTCGTAGATCGTGAAGGTGCGCGAGGCCGCGATCTGCGTCATGTAGACGTCCGGATCGATATCGAGCGAAAGATGCTGGGTGTGGACGCCGCGGTCGTCCGCCGAGGTGCAGGAAATCCGCAGGCGGTCGCAGGGAAGCGCGATGATCGAACGGTCGCCCTGGGTGACGGAGATCGGCTCGTCGAGGACGAAATACTCGCGATCCTTCTCCTGCTCCACCGGTTCGCCCTGGACAATCAGGTTGACGAAGGGCTTGGCCGACCCGTCAAGGACCGGAGGTTCGCTGGCATTGATCTCGATGACGACGTTGTCGATGCCGCAGCCATGCAGTGCGCTCAGCACGTGCTCCACCTGGTGGATCTTGGCGTGGCCGGACGAGATCGCGGTGTTGCGCACCAGGTCGGAGATCAGGTCCACCCGCGGTTTGATCTCGGGCTGACCATTCAGATCGACGCGCCTGAAAACGATGCCATGGCCAGCCGGCGCGGGCTTCATCGTGAGGGTCACGGCCTCACCAGTATGAAGACCAGTCCCTTGGATGGAGACCTCGCGGGCGAGAGTGCGTTGTTTCATAGAAATTTGGCCCCGAGTCTCCCGAACCGATCAGGGAGGGCAAGCGTGGAGATACCGCCTTGGGCAGCTGCGGGCCGACATTTCCGGGCGGGCAAAAGAGCGCCGGGAAAAGGATTGGTCAGCCCCGCGCCGGACCGGTCGAACCGCGAATGACCAGGGCGGGTTCGACCATGCGAACCACCGGGCGCTGCCGCAGGGGTTTGCCCAGCTGGGTGAGCACGAGATTGGCGGCGGCCTCAACGGTCTCCTCGATCCGCTGGTCGACGCTGGTGAGTCCCGGGTGGGTGACGAGGCCGATGTCCTGGTTATTGAAACCCGCGATGGAGACATCGCCCGGCACGTCCAGCCCGCCGTCCTGGACGGCATGAAGCGCACCCGCGGCGATCTCGTCATTGAGCGCGATCAGGGCGGTGGGGCGCACGCTCTCCTCGAGGAAGGACTGGGCGCACAGTTTGCCGAAGTCGAAGTCACGCTGGCGGGTGTGCCGCGCGTCCCACGTGACGGTGCAGGCGTCAAACTCCAGTCCGTAGGCGGCCAGCGCCTCGCGCATTCCGCGCACCCGGTCGCGCACGCTTCTCACCGTGCTGGAGAAACCCATCAATCCAAAGGACCGGTGCCCGAGTCCGGCAAGGTGGTTGATGACCGAGGCCATGCCGTGGGCACGATCCAGCGCCACGGTATTTGCGCCCTTGATACCCAGGTGGTCGACCACGACGTGCGGGGTGGCGTTGGCGCGGAGTTCGGCCAGGTGCTTCACCAGCTGTTCCTCGTGGAAATGGCCGATAAAGACGACCGCGTCGACCCGCATGGAGAGGAAATGCCGGACCACATTGCGCGTCGCATTGGGCTCCATCACCTCGATCAGCGAGGCGAAGTGATTATCCCGCAGCTTCCGCTGCAGCAGCGCCAGCTTCTGGGTGATCGGCGGCGTGAAAAGCGTCTCCAGGCAGATCCCGACCGAGGCGGCTTTCTTGCCCTTGAGGTGAAGGGCGTAGGCGTTCGGGACAAAGCCTGTCTCCTCGATGGCGCGCTGGACCCGGTCGATGGTCTTTTTCTTCAGCCCCGGCTGGCCGTTCAGGACACGGGAGACCGTGGTGCGGGCGAGCCCCACGTACCGAGCAAAGTCGGTGGTGGAACGGATCTGGGGCGGAGGGGAGGAGGAGGACACGGGCGGCGAACTCACGGCGGAACCCCTCCGGTGATGCCGCCCGCCACTGGCGCTGTCAAATCCCGTCCCGGCGAGTTTCGCCAGCCGAACACCCCCCGCACGCGGACACATGTCCGAATTCAGTTGACGGTCCTCGCTTTCCGGGCGGAATCACTGCCCGACTCCTCTCCCGCGCCGGCCCTTCCCCACCGAGTCCCGGCCACAGCCTTTCACCCCCGGCCCGCCATGTTCCTCTGCCTCCGTCGCCACCCCCGGTTCGCCCTCGTTGCGCTCTTCCTGGCCGCCTTCCCCAGCTTTCACGCGATGGCCGCGGAGGCGCGCTTTGGCGGGCGGACCGCCCTGGAGTGGTCTACCGCGATGGCCGAGGCAGAGGTGGGACGCGCCGGAGACCGGTTGCTGTACCGCGAGGGAGGCCGGGCGCGCTGGGATTACACCGTGGGGCTGCTGACCCTCTCGGTCCTGAAACTCTCCCGCGAGGTGGACCGGCCGGACCTCGCCGATTTCAGCGCGCGCACCCTCGGCTCCTTCATCTCGCCCGAGGGAAAAATCGCCGGGTATCGGGTGGACGAGTACAACATCGACCACCTGAACCCCGCCAAGACCGTGCTCGCCCTCTACACCGAGACCGGCGAGGACCGCTTCCGCCTGGCAGCGGCCCACCTGCGCTCGCAGCTCGACCAGCATCCCCGCACCTCCCAAGGAGGTTTCTGGCACAAGAAGCGGTATCCCCACCAGATGTGGCTCGACGGTCTCTACATGGGCGCTCCCTTCCTTGCCGAATACGCCCTGCGCTTCAACCGCCCCGATGACATGGACGACGTGGTGCGGCAGTTCCGCCTGATGGACGCCGCCGCCTTCGACCCTAAAAGCGGCCTGTATTACCATGGCTGGGACGAGGCGCGGGCGCAGGTCTGGGCCAACAAGGAAACGGGCACGTCGGCCAATTTCTGGGGACGCGGCCTCGGCTGGTTTGCCATGGCTCTGGTCGACACGCTGGACCACGTGCCGGTGAACCACCCGGGACGTCCCGAGTTGATTGCCATCCTCAACCGCGTGGCCGCGGGCGTCGTCCGCCACCAGGACAAGGCCAGCGGCCTCTGGTACCAGGTGCTCGACCAGGGAGACCGCGAGGGCAATTACCTGGAGGCCAGTGCGTCGGCGATGTTTGTGTACGCCCTGGCCAAGGGGATCAACCAGGGCCACCTGCCGGCGGAGCAGACCGAAGCGGTGCTGCGCGGCTATACCGGCCTGGTCACCCGCCTCGTCCGCGCCGGGGGCGATGGCACCCTCGACTTGCTCCAGTGCTGCCAGGTGGCCGGTCTCAGTCACGATCGCGACGGCTCCTACGCCTACTACCTGCGCGAGCCCGTCGTGGAAAACGATTACAAGGCGGTGGGACCCTTCATCCTCGCCGGACTCGAGGTCGACCGCCTCGCCAACCCTCCGGGCTGGGACCGCGTGCCCCGCATCCTCAGCCGGATCCAGGCGCCCCGCTTCCCCGACCGCGACTTTGTCATCACCGATTTTGGCGCCGTGGCGGACGGAAAGGCCGACGCCACCGCCGCGATCCGCCGCGCGATCGAGGCCTGCCATGCCGCCGGCGGCGGGCGCGTCGTGATCCCCGCGGGCACTTGGAATACCGGGGCCATCCAGCTCAAGAGCCAGGTCAACCTCCATGTCTCCGAAGGCGCGGTGCTGCTGTTCAGCACCCGCCCCGAAGCCTACCTTCCGGCCGTCCTGACCCGCTGGGAAGGCATGGACTGCTACAACTACTCCGCCCTGATCTGGGCCCAGGGCGCGGAAAACATCGCCATCACCGGCAAGGGCGTCCTCGACGGACAGGCCGACTTCTCCAACTGGTGGGGCTGGGTCAAGGTGAACGACAAGACCCGCGCCGATCCCCGCTTCCAGAAACGCTCCCGCGACCAGCTCTACGCGCAGATGACGGCGGGAGTGCCGGTGGCGGAACGGGTGTATGGAGAAGGACACTACCTGCGGCCGAATTTCATCCAGCCGTACCGCTGTCGCAACATCCTGATCGAGGGCGTGACCCTGCGTCGCTCGCCCATGTGGGAGGTTCATCCTGTCTTCTGCACCAACGTCACGGTGCGAGGACTGACGATCGTGACCCACGGGCCCAACAACGACGGCTGCGACCCCGAGTCCTCGCGCAACGTCCTGATTGAAGACACGCTCTTCGACACCGGCGACGACTGCATCGCGATCAAGTCGGGGCGCAACAACGATGGCCGCCACTGGCTGGCGCCGTCGGAAAACCTGGTGATTCGCGGCTGCACGATGAAGGACGGGCATGGCGGCACGGTCATCGGCAGCGAGATCTCCGGGAGCTGCCGAAACGTCTTCACCGAAGACTGCACGATGGACAGCCCGGATCTCGACCGCGCCCTCCGCCTGAAGACCAACGCGGTGCGCGGCGGGGTGATCGAAAATGTCTTCATGCGGAACGTGAAGGTCGGGCGCGTGGCCGACGCCGTTCTCACCATCGATTTTGCTTACGAAGAGGGAGAGAAAGGCTCGCACTACCCGCTGGTGCGAAATGTAGTGCTCGAACACGTGACCGGGCGCTCCGCCCCGCGCGTGCTCTCCCTCGTCGGTTATGCAAAATCCCCGATCCAGAACGTTGTCCTGCGACACTGCACCTTCGCCGGGGTGGAGGGTGCCGATGACGTTCGCCACGTGGACGACCTCGAAATGACAGACGTCGCCATCAGCCGCCCCTGAAGCCCACACCTCTTTAGCCTCAGCGAACCCAACCCCACATGCCTGCCTCCGTTCAACCCACCGATGCACCTGCGCACAAGCTGACCAACTACCGATGGCTGGTCTGCGCCCTGTTGTTCTTCGCCACCACGGTCAATTACGTGGACCGGCAGATCCTGTCCCTGATCAAGGAGATCCTGGACCAGGAACTGGGCTGGACCAACGAGGACTTTGGCCGCGTGAACGGCGCCTTCCAGGGTGCGTACGGGATCGGCCTGCTCTGCTTCGGCTGGTTCATCGACCGTTTCGGCACCAAGGTCGGCTACGCCGTCTCCATCACTGCATGGAGCGCGGCCGCCCTCGGTCACGCGCTGGTCACCACGGTGAGCGGCTTCTTCGTCGCCCGCATCTCCCTCGGACTCGGCGAAGGCGGCAATTTCCCCTCCGCCATCAAGGCCACCGCAATGTGGTTTCCCAAAAAGGAGCGCGCGCTGGCCACGAGTATCTTCAATTCGGGTACAAATGTAGGTGCAATCGTCGCCCCCATGCTGGTGCCCTGGATCGCCTTCACCTTCGGCTGGCACTGGGCCTTCATCGCCGCCGGCGTGGCCGGACTGGTCTGGCTGGTCTTCTGGATTCCCCTCTACAACTCCCCCGAGCGGATCAAGACCGTGAATGCAGCGGAGCTGGCTCACATTCACAGCGACCTCGACGAAAAGGCGAACGACCAGCCGTCCGAGACCTCAAAAAAGACCTCCTTCTTCGACACCTCTGGGCGCGCCCCGCGGGCATCGCTCTGGGGCGTGGGCCTGGCCCTCATCGGCATGAGCATTGTCACCGCCTTCGTGGTCGTGGACCTCTTCCAGGTGCTCAAGTCGGCGGGCCGGATCATCAGCATCGTCCTGGCGCTGGCGTGGACCGGGATCGCGTTTTGGGGCGCGATTGTCCTGCAGATCCGCCGTGCCCACGACGTGGGCAAATCCATCGGGATCGTGGCGGTAAACTGCCTGCTCGGTACAATCGCCGCCGCCGGCCTCACCTACTGGGCCATTTCCACCGGCACCCTGGGCGCGGAAAACTGGGTCAAGGCCGTCACCATGATCCCCACCGCCGTGCTGATTTTCGCCTTCCTCACGCTGGGTTTCGTTCCCGGGCAGGCCACCGCAAACTCGTTCGGCGAGGCGGACCCGTCGCCCGGACTCCTCGGCTACCGCCAGACGTGGTCCTTTATCGTGGCGAAGTTCATGACCGATCCGATCTGGTGGTTCTTCCTGATCTGGCTGCCCGACTACTTCAAGGCGACCCGCGGCCTGGACATCAAGAAGAGCTGGGTCCACCTCGCAACGACCTACATTATCATCACCATCCTCAGCATCGCAGGTGGATGGGTGACCGGTTATTTGACCAAACGCGGCTGGACCGTGACCCGCGCCCGCAAGACCGGGATGCTTTTTTTCGCCTGCTGCGTTCTGCCGATCCTGGGCGTGACCCACGTCGGCGACTGGCCGGCGGTGTTCCTCATCGCCCTGGCCGGCTCCGCGCACCAGGCCTGGTCCGCCAACCTCTACACCACGGTCTCGGACATGTTTCCCAAACGTGCCGTCGCGTCCATCACCGGTATCGGCGGCCTCGCCGGCGCCTTCATGGGCATCTACTTCCCGATCTACTGCGGAAAGATCCTCGACCAGTTTAAGGACAACCCGGCGGCCGGCTACAACGTGCTCTTTAGCATCTGCGCCTTCGCTTACCTGGTGACCTTCGCCGTGCACCACGCACTCGCGCCCCGCTTCGAACCGGTGCGCTACCGCGAAGCCTGAGCCTTGCGCTCCGGGTCTCCCCACCCCGTGGGAGACCCCGGGGAACGCCGTCCGAATGCCCGCCTTGACAGTCTCCTTCGGCGTGGCTTACACCAGTTCCTTTTATCAACCGAAAGCCACGTCCCGCCCATGCCCGCAGCCAACGACATCCGCAAAGGCCAAGTGATCAAATTCAACGGTGAGCCCCATCTGGTGATGGAGACGCAGCACCGCACCCCTGGTAACCTTCGCGCCTTTGTGCAGATGAAGATGCGCAACCTGCGTTACGGCAAGTCGCTCGACCAACGCTTCAACTCCACGGATACGGTCGAGGTGCTGTCCACCGACAAACGCACGCTGGAATTCAGCTACGCAGATCGCGACACCTACGCCTTCATCGATCCCGAGTCGTACGAGACGGTGGAGTTGACCGCCAACCTCGTCGGCGAAGCGAAGAATTACCTGACGGCCAACGGCAAGGTCGAAGTCCTCTTCGTCGACGACAAGCCGATCACGATCGACCTGCCCTCCGCCGTGGCCCTCAAGATCACGGAGAGCGCGGACGGCATCAAAGGCGACACCGCCAGCAACGTCCAGAAGCCGGCCAAGCTGGAAACCGGCCTGGTGATCCAAGTCCCGCTTTTCGTCAAGGAAGGCGAGATCGTCCGCGTCAGCACCGCCGACGGCAGCTACCTCGGCCGCGCCTGATCGCCGCCAAACCCTTTGCACCAAAGCCCGCTCGCAGGAGCGGGCTTTTTTTCTGCCCGGCCCGCCGGTGCTCACACCGGCGGCGGAACCGCACCCCTGCTCCGCGCTAGACGGGGGCGGTGAACACCTCGCCCGCCTCGACGGCCGCGAGTGCCGCGCGGTAGTGGGGGTCCAGTTCCTCGATCGTCGACACACGCATCCCCAGGTCCCGCACGATGCCGTCCTTCAAGCCGTAAATCCAACTGTGGATGGTCAGGGCCTGGCCGCGTTGCCAGGCGTCGCGCACGATCGTGGTCTGGCAGACATTGGCCACCTGCTCGATCACGTTGAGCTCACACAGCCGGTTCGTGCGCAGTTGGTCGCCCTTGAGGCTGTGCACGCAGGTCTTGTGTTTCTCCGCCACATCCTGGACGTGGCGGAGCCAGTTGTCCGCCAGTCCGACACGCTCGCACCGCAAGGCGGCGCGCACGCCGCTGCAGCCGTAATGCCCGACCACGATGATGTGTTTCACCTTCAGCACATCCACCGCGAATTGCATCACCGAAAGGCAGTTCAGGTCGGTGTGGACCACCACGTTCGCGATGTTGCGATGAACGAACAATTCGCCGGGCAGGAGATTGACGATCTCGTTCGCCGGCACGCGGCTGTCGGAGCAGCCGATCCAGAGGTACTCCGGAGACTGCTGCCGCGAGAGTTTCAGGAAGAACTCCGGGTCCTGGGCCCGGATGGACTCGGCCCACTGTTTGTTCTGCGCCAGTAGATGATCGATCTGTCCCATAAGCGGAGGCGATCGTTTCGGTGGACCGAGCTATGTCGAGGCGAAGTTTGCGGCTAGATCACCCGGCTCCACAGCACCTTGAGGTAGCGGCTCTCCAGACAGTTGGAATAAACGGGGTGATCTGCCCCGGGACCGGTCCGATCGAAAAACTGCAGGCGACGGTGGAGGCGGTGTGCGGCCTTGATCACGTGCTGCTCGAAATCCTCGAGGCTGAGCAGTCCGGAGCAGGAGCAGGTGACAAAAACGCCGCCCGGCTTCACCAGGCTGATGGCGAGTTGGTTGAGGTCCTCGTACTTTTGGCGTCCCTCCCAGTTGCCGCTTTCGTCGCGCGTGAAGATGAACTTCGGCGGGTCGAGGACGACGACATCCCAGGTCTGGCCGTTCTGCTGCATCTGCCGCGCGTAGGCGAAGGCGTCGGCGTGCACCCATTTGATCCGGGCCTGGTTCAGGTTGGCGTTTCGTTTGGCCTGCTCGATCGCTTTCTCGTCGAGGTCCACCCCCGTGACATCCTCGGCTCCGCCGAGTACCTTGGCGCAGAGCGAAAAGCCGCCGGTGTACGAGCAGAGGTCCAGCACGCGGGCACCCTGGGTGAAGCGCGCGATCCCCTTCCGGTTTTCGCGCTGGTCGCAGAAAAAGCCGGTCTTGTGCCCTTCCGCGAAGTCCACTTCGTAACGCACCCCGTGCTCCCGAATCTTCACCAGCCGCGGTGCGGCCGCATTGGTTTCGTTGAAGACGGAGGGTTTGATGCCCTCGAGGCTGCCGAGATCGTGGTCGACGTGGACGCGGGCAAAACGGGTCCCGGCCAGTTCGTGCAGCAGTGGAAGCCAGCGGGGCAGACGCTGCGCGATGCCCAGGCTGTAGAGTTCGCAAAAGAGCGTTTCGCCGTACCGGTCGATGGTGAGCCCGCTGAGGCCGTCGCCGTCGGAGTTGATCAACCGGTAGGCGTCCGAAACCTCGTCGAGTTTGAAAACCGTGCGACGCAGGGCGACGGCGCGCCGGATCGCGATTTCAAAGTAGCTTTCGTCCAGGGGGTCGGTGCCGTGCGCAACGACGCGCAGCGGAATCTTTGCACGCGGATTAAAGAGGCCGGCGCCGAGGCGTTGACCCGCCTTGTCGTACACCGCCACCAGATCGCCCGGCCGCGCGTCCGGTGAGGTGTGTCCGAGGAGGCGCGGAAAGATTGCCGGCTGGAAGGTGAAGTATTTCAGCTGCGCCCACGGGGTGGGCCAGGTCGAGCGGTCGTACGTGGGCGCCGGTCGTGCGGTAGGTTCGGAGGCAGGCTCTTCGGACATGCCCGCCCACCCAAACCTGAATCCCCCGCGACGTCGATTCTGTTGCGAGGGGGCGCAGCACGCGCGGTGCTGGGGAGCATGCGCGGTGCTGGGGAGCACAGAGGGCACAAGAGGAGGCACGGAGGTCACTGAGGTGGTCTCGAAGGCGTGCGCTCTCAGGGGACACCGGCCGCCTGCCTCCCCAATTCCAGTTCCCTCTGACGCCAAGCCGGCAGTGCCTTCGCTCCGTGGTCTCCGTGCCTCCTCGTGTGCCCTCTGTGCTACCCCATCTCTTCAGCACGTCGCGCGGCGCGCGCGCACAAAAAAAACCGACCGGCGGACCGGTCGGCTTGGATAAACAGATTCGCTTGCTTCGCTCAGGCGACGCGCTCCACCACCAGCGGCGGCGGGGTCGGGCGTTTGGGGGCGAGGCGGTAGGCGTTTTTGAAATACTCCAGTGCCTGCTCGAGCTTCGCCTCGTCGTTGTAGTGGATCATCATCAGCGGCTCACCCTGCTTGACCTGGGTGCCGACCTTTTTGATCTCCGAGACGCCGACCGAATGGTCGATCTTGTCGTGCTCGTGTTCGATCCCGGCGCCAAGGAGGTGCACGCCGCGGGCGATCATGGCCGCGTTGATGGTGTGCACGTATCCACGCTTTGGGGCGGGGAGTTTGCGGATGTGCTTTGCGGCCGGGAATTTTTCCGGGTGGTCGATGAAGGACGGGTCGCCGCCCTGCGCCTTGACCAGCTCCTTGAACTTCTCGAGCGCGGAACCATCGGTCAGGTGGCGTTGCACCGTCTGCTTGGCTGAGAGGGTCGAGCCTGCCACGCCGGCGAGGCGGACGATCTCCATGCCCAGCTTGAGCACGAGCTCCTTCATGTCCTCCGGGCCCTCGCCCTTGAGCAACTGGATCGCCTCCTTGACTTCGAGGGACGTGCCCACGGTGTCGCCGAGCGGCTGATTCATGTCGGTCACCAGGGCGACGCAACGGCGCTTCATCGAGCGGCCGACGCGGGTCATGGAACGGGCCAGTTGCTTGGCCTGCTCGAGGTCCTTGATGAAGGAACCATTGCCCCACTTGACGTCGATCACCAGGCCTTCCGACCCCTCGGCCAGCTTCTTGGAAAGCACGCTGCCGGTGATCAGGGGAAGGCTCGGGATGGTGCCCGTGTCCTTGCGGAGGTCATACAGCTTGGCGTCCGCCGGCGCCAGATCCTCGGTCTGGGCGACGATCGCGCCGCCGATCCGGGCCAGTTGATTGGAAAACTGCTCGTTGGTGTGGTTGCCCTTGAAGCCGGGGATGGCCGCCAGCTTTTCCAGGGTGTTGACCACGTAATCGTGCTCCACCCCGCACATCATCGGGACGACCACGCCGCTGGCCATCGCGAGGGGGACCAGGACGAGCGAGGTCTTGTCGCCGACTCCACCCGTTGAATACTTGTCGATCTTCGGCTTGGCGATGTGGGACAGGTCGATGACCTCCCCCGAAAGCATCATTTCCTCGGTCAAATCGGCCGTCTCCTGGGCCGACATTCCCTGGAAGTAGATAGCCATGGCAAGGGCTGCCAGCTGGTGCTGAGGCATCTCCCCATCCAGCGTGCTATCAATGATGTAGCGAATTTCTTCTTGGTTGAATTCGCCACCATCACGTTTCTTCTCGATCAGGAATTCGAACGACGGCTTGATGAACCTCCGAGGAGGCAGGGTTCGTTTAGTCATGAGTGGGACTTGGGAGGGAGCGGACCGGCGGGCCGCAAAGTGTACAAGCCAACCGCCTGAGCCTCCAATGTCGAGCTTAATGTGGCCGAGCCCGTGCCGGCGGAGGGGATACAGCGGGGGCGAAAACGGGTCTTGCCGGCCCGGTGGCGGCCCGGGTTGACTGCCCGGATGCACGCCTCCTTCAACCTCGCCGCCGACCTCGAAGCGGCTCTCAACGCCGCGGCCGCCGCCGCCGGGCTGGGAGCCTTCTCGCCCGACGTCCGCACGGCGGACCCGCGGCACGGGGATTTCCAGGCCAACGGCGTGCTGGCCTACGCCAAGCGGGAAAAGAAAAACCCGCGGGCGGTGGCGGAGGCCCTGATCGGCTCCCTGGATACGGGGGTGAAGGACAGCTACGCCGTTTCGATCGCCGGACCGGGCTTCATCAACTTTGCGGCCAAGCCCGACACCCTGCTTCACTGGCTGAAGTCGCACGCCTCACCCGCCGCCCTGGAGCAGGGAGCGGCCACCGGTTATGCCGGCCAGACCTGGGTGGTGGACTATAGTTCGCCCAACACGGCGAAGCAGATGCATGTCGGTCACCTGCGCTCCGCCGTGATCGGCGAGGCGATCTGCCGGCTCCTCGCCTTCAGTGGCGGGCGGGTGGTGCGCGACAATCACCTGGGGGACTGGGGCACCCAGTTTGGCAAGCTGATCTACGGCTACAAACGCTGGGCCAATCCGGCCGCGCTCGACGCCGATCCGATCGAGGAACTGGAGCGTTTGTATCGTCTCGGCAATGACGCCACGCCGGAGGGCTCGCCCGCGCTGGAGGAGGCCCGGCAGGAACTGGTCCGCCTGCAGGGAGGAGACCCGGAAAACACCGCCCTGTGGCGCACGTTCACCGAGGTCAGCCAGCGGGCCTTCGACGAGATCTACCAGCGGCTCGGCATCCGCTTCGACCACTACCTCGGGGAGAGCTTTTATAACGACAAGCTGGAGCGGGTGTACCGGGAGCTGACCGAGCTCGGCCTCGCCGAGGAAAGCAAGGGCGCCCTGGTGGTCTTTCACGACGAGGTGCCTCGCTTCTCCCGCGACGCGGAGCGGCCGAATCCCTTCATGGTGCGCAAGGCCGACGGCGCGAGCGGGTACGCCTCGACCGACCTCGCCACCGCTTTGTATCGAGCGGAGCACTTCAAGGCGGATGGCATTGTAGTCGTGACCGACTTCCGCCAGTCCGATCACTTCGAGCAGCTTTTCCTCACCGTGCGGAAGTGGTTCGAGCGGACCCACCGCCGCGTGCCCGCGCTCAACCACGTCACCTTCGGCGCGGTTCTGGGAGAAAATGGCAAACCCCTCAAGACCCGCGATGGTGGCACGATCAAGCTAAAGGACCTGCTGAACGAGGCGGAGGAGCGGGCCCTCGCCGTTGTCCAGGCCAAGAATCAGGAACGGCCCGAGGCCGACCGCTTCACCCAGGAGGAATGTCGCGAGATTGCGCGGGTGGTCGGCATCGGGTCAGTCCAATACGCCGACCTGAGCCAAAACCGCTCCAGCGACTACATCTTTTCGTGGGACCGGATGCTCAGCCTCGAAGGCAACACCGCTCCGTACCTGCTTTATGCGGTGGCCCGGATCCACAGCATCTTCCGCCGCGCCAACCTGGGAGACCCGCTGACACCGTCCGACTCCGAACAGGTCGCCACCGCGCCGGAGACGCCCAACGAAATCTCCCTGGCGCGCAAGCTGACCAAATTCCCCGACGCCCTCGCCCTCGCCACCGGCAACCTGCGCCCGCATTTCCTCTGCACCTACCTGTACGAACTCGCCGGGGAATTCAGCAGCTTCTACACCGCCGACAAGGTGATCGTGGACGAGCCGGCGGTGCGCGCCCGCCGCGTGCTCCTGTGCGCCCGCACCTTGCTCGTGCTTGAGACGGGCCTCCATCTTCTGGGTCTGCGCACGCTCCGGCGGATGTAAGCGCTCGGTGAAAAAGACGGACAGGCGGCTGACGGCCGTGACAACGGTCCGTCTCCGCCGACAAAACACTTGCTGCTCGGCACCCCAAAAATCACATTCGCCCCTCATGGCCACGCAGGAATTTTATATCCGCACCGCGTCGGAAACAGAAGCGCACGGCCCGTTTACACAGGAGCAGCTCTCCTCTCTGGCTGAGGCCGGAAAGGTGGATCTTCAGACCCTTTATTACGAAGCCGGCACCGAACAGTGGGTGAGCATCGGCAGCAACATGGAGCTGCGGAACGCGATCTTCCCGGAAAAGAAGCGCCTCACGATCAAGCCGAAGGATCGTATTGCCACCCTCAATGCGCCGGCCGACACCAGCCCGCCGATCACGGTCAACGACATGCTGGCCGCGGCAGAGGGACGCACTTCCGACACGAAGGACAAGCGCGACAAGACGTACATCATGGAGCGCGCGGCGAAGCTGGGGCGCTATGCGGCGATCTTCATCCTGATCATCAGCGCCATTTCCCTGCTGCTCCCATCCATCGATGTGATCGCCGAGGGCGATTTCGCCAAACTCGCCACGGAACCCTTCGCATACCTGGGTTTGGTCGACCTGCTGCTCGCCCTCATGCTCGGTCTCGGCTCCGTCAGCCTCTATCCTTTCATTCGCTTCCGCGCCATGCTGGGCATCGGTTTCCTCGGCCTCATCTTTTGGAGCCAGGGCCAGGTGGTACCCGTCCTCGCGGTGGCCGCCAGTTCGCTGGGCCTCTATCTTTGCACCGTCCTCCTCAGCTACTTCGGCCTCGGCCTCGCGGCCGGCCTGGGGTTGGCGGGGATCTTCGGATTTGCCTACTACATGCTGACGTAGGCGGGAGCCTCTATGCCATCGCGGCTCACCACGCTCTGGCAGCGGCTTCAGGTCCTCGTCCATAAGGAGATCTGGCAGTCCACCTACCTGCGGGACCGCTCCCCGCGGGGCTGTGTGTACGCCACGCTGCGCATCATCTCCATCACCCTCACGGGACTGGAGGAGACACGCGCGACGAGTCGCGCCGCCGCGCTCAGTTTCAGCACCCTGCTGGGGCTGGTCCCTTTGATCGGTATCGCGGTGCTGATCGCGGGCCTCACCCTCGGGTCAAACAACACCGAGCTGGTCACGAGCAAACTTAATGACCTGATCCACTTCATCGCTCCGCAACTGGTCCCCTTCGAGCAATCGGACCCGGGCAACTCCGCCACCCATTCCGAGGAGGCTGCGATCAAGGGCCAGCCGCGGATCGCGGTGAATCCGGAGCTGGTCACCTTTATCAACGATGCCATCGACGCCACACGCTCCAGCACCGGTGGCATTGTCAGCCTGATCTCGCTCTTGGTCATCCTGCTCCTGCTTTTCACGTCAGTGGAGCAGGCATTCAACGACATCTGGGGCGTCCGTCGCGGACGCTCCTGGCTGGTCCGCATCGTCTCGTATTGGACCATCCTCAGCCTCGGGGCGGTCCTGTTTTTTGGCGCCGTGGGCGCCGTATCCGCCGCGACCTTCATCAGCTTCTTCCAGGAAAAACTTCCTTTCGGCGACGAGCTCGCACAGGTGCTGCGGTTTTTCCTGCCCGCGCTCTCCGTCCTGCTGCTGGTCCTGGTCCTCACCCTTTTTTACCGCTTCATTCCGAACACCCACGTAGCCTGGCGGGCGGCGCTGATCGGCGCCGTGGTCGTCGCCCTGCTCCTGGTGATGAACAACGTCCTCGCCTTCACTTATGTGAGCCGCGTCCAGCTGCAGCGAAACCTGTACGGCTCCCTCGCGCTTATCCCGGTGCTGATGTTCGGCCTCTACGTTTTCTGGCTTTTTGTCCTGGTGGGCGGGCAAATCAGCTACGCGGTCCAGAACGTCCATTTCCGCAACAGCCAGGCCGCCTGGGGCAACCTCAGCGAGTTCACCCGCGAGCGGCTGACCCTGGTGGTGCTTCTCACCATCGCACGCCGCTTCCAGGCCTGCCTGCCGCCCTGCACCGTCTCCGAGCTGGGCAGCGTCATCCGCGTGCCAACCCAGGTCCTCAACGAGTGCCTCAACCGCCTGGTCGACCTAAAGCTGGTCTCCCCCATCCCGCCAGACCCCAACAGTGCCTCCGCCGACTACCTTTATCAGCCGGCCCGCCCCCTCAACCGGATCACGCTCCAGCATTTCAAGCACAGTTTTGAAAACTTCGGGCACGACCCCGCCAGCGAGGGGCTGGGACGCATCGATCCGGTGGTCGAGCGATACGAGGCGGCGCTCAACGATCTGAGCAGCCAGGAATTCTTCACCACTTCCCTGGACCTGCTCTTCACCCGCTACTCCTTCGACGTGCCGCTCAAGACCCCGGAAGCGCTGCGTGCCGCCGGTGGCTGAGGGCCGGGCCGGCACCCGTCCGCAAAGTGCCGGCCGCTCCCGTAGCGGGCGTTGACACCCCCCTCTCGCCGCCTACCGTCGGCAGTTTCTCTCCCCATGATTACCTGGATTCAGCAGACCTTTCAGCAGCACTTCCGTGTGATTTTTGCAGTGCTCCTGGCGGTCGTCATCATCTCTTTTGTGTTCACCATCGGCGCCGCGCCCGGCGTGGGTGGTGCCCAGCGCGGCGCCCTCGCGCGGCCCTTCTTCGGCCTCAACCTGACGTCGGAACAGGACCAGCGAAAGCTCTTTGGCGACGCCCAGCTGAGCGTCTTCCTCCAGACCGGCATGGGTGACATCGATCAGTCGCAGCTCGAGCGCTACGCCCTCACCCGCCACGCCGGCCTCGCCGTCGCCGACCAGCTCGGCGTCCCGGCCCCCACCGACGAGGAAAAGAAGCAGCACATCCAGGAGATGCCGCGCTTCGCCTCCGATACCGGCCAGTTCGACCCCCGCAAGTATTCAGAGTTTCGGGACAGCCTGAAGAAGGGCGAGTCGCGCGTGACCGAGGGCGACATCAGCCGCGTCCTGTCCGACGACATCCGCTTCGAGCGCATGCAGGCGCTGCTCGGCGGTCCCGGCTACGTCCTGCCGGCCGAGGTGAAGAAGGAAATCGCTACCACCGACACGCTCTGGACCGTGACCACCGCGGCAGTCGACTACGCGAGCTATACGCCGAACATCCAGCCGACGGAAGCGGCCCTGACCGCGTTCTTCGACGCCAATACCTTCCGGTATGAGCTGCCCCCGCAGGTCGTGCTGAGCTACGTCGAATTTCCCGCCAGCGCCCACGTTGACCAGATCAGCGTGACCGAGGCCGATGTGCGCGCCTACTACGACGCCAACCCCACCCGTTTCCCCAAGCCGGGCGCGGCCGCCGCCCCCGCTGCGGTGCCCAATGCCGCCACGGATTTTCCCCTGGTCCGCAACCAGGTCGAAAACGCCCTCAAGCTCGAGCGCGCCCAGCGCCTGGCCGCGAGTGCCGCCTCCGACTTCGCCGTTCTCCTCTTCGAACGGAAGATCACCGCGCAGTCCCCCGAACTGGCCAAACTGGTCGCCGATCGCGGCCTGACGCTCCGCGATGCACCGGCCTTCTCCGCCGGTGCCCAGCCCCCCGCGCTCGGCGCCAATCCGCAGATTTCCGAGGAAGCGTTCCGCCTGAACAAGAATCGCAGCGTGAGCGACGCCGTACAGACCGACACCGGCAGCGTGGTGCTCTTCTGGCGCGAGACCATCCCCTCCCGCACCCCCGCCCTCACCGAGGTCCGCGCCCGCGTCAGCGCCGACTACGTCGAGGAGGAAAAGCGCCGCCGTTTCACCGAGCTGGGCCGCCTCCTTCGCACCCAGGTCGCCGCCCGCGTCAGCGGTGGCGAAGCGTTTGAAAAGGCAATCGAGACCGTGGCCGCGGCCAACAACGTAAAGGTGGTGACCAAGACCCACCCCGCTTTCAGCATCCGCCAGCGCCCGCAGGACGTCGATTTTGCCGTCTTCAACGCCCTTCAGAATCTCAACAAGGGTGAGGTCAGCGAATTTGTGCGCTCCCAGGGCAACCAGGGACTCCTCGTGTACGCGGCGGACAAAAAGCTCCCCGACCTCTCCGACTCCAATCCGGCGCTGGCTGAAACCCGCGCGCGCATTTCCCAGTTCACCGCCTCGCGCAACGCCAACGAATACCTCCAGGAGATGGTTTCGCGCGAGCTGGCAAAGTCCGCCCCCGCCGCGAACTGACCACCGACCACTTGTCAGGCCACCGGACCGCCGATCGTGAATCGGCTGGCGACCCGGTGGCCTTTTCTTTTTAGGAGAGGTGATCGCACGGCCAGGCCGATAAGTGGGAAACCTTTGGGCCCCAGTTTCGTCAGGCGGAGAGGACGCCCGTCCTATTCGCGCCCGGTTCACGATTTTAGAAACACTTGCTCCCGATCTGTGTTCTTCCAACACACCTCCATCGCCGCCATGTCGCTCCGTTGCCGTCTCCTTCTGGTCGCCACCCTCTCCGCCGCCGCCTCCCTGACGGCCCAGGCCCAAACGGTGGCACCGGGTCCTGCACCTGCTGCGACAACGCCCGCCGCGGTGGCCCCGGCCACACCGACCACCGCTTCCACGGCGATGGAACCGGCGCCCGAAAGCCCGGCCCAGGTCAGCGCCCCAGCAGCGTCCCCCGTCCTCACCCTCGAAGACGCCGTCCTCCGTGCGCTGGAGAAGAACTTTGATTTGCGGATCCAGACCGTCGCACGCGACAACGCCGACGAGGCGCTGATCATTGCGCGCTCCGCCTTCGACCCGTCCTTCGAACTCACCCACCGCCGTTCCTACGCCCGCGGTCCCAGCGGCTCCACTGTGGTCAATGGGAACGTCGTGACCGGAGCGTCGTCTTCGGTCGACGCCGACTCGACCCGGATCGGGGTGAACCAACTGTTGCCGACTGGCGGCGTTGTCTCCGCCAGCGGCGCCCTGGATCGCACGGAGAGCACCCCGCTGCGGACACTGCCAAACCCGGCCTACGACAGCGACGTGGCTATCAGCGTGCGCCAACCGTTGCTTCGCAACGCCGGCACCCGTCTGACGCGGGCATCGATCGAACGCGCCAAACTCGGCGTCGAGATCGCCCAGCTCGATTTCAAGAGCTCGGTCCTCTCTGTCGTGCGCAACGTGGAGGTGGCCTACAACAACCTCGCCTTTGCTCGCGAGCAATTGATCGTGCGCCGGTTCAGCCTTGAGGTCGCGCAGAAGCTTCTCGAAGAAAACCGCTCCCGCGCCGCCACCGGCGTCGCGACCGACCTCGACGTCCTGCAGGCGGAAGTGGGCCTGGCCAATGCCACCCGCAACGTGCTGCTCGCCGAACAGGCGGTGAAGGACCGTGAAGACGGGCTGCTCGCGCAGATCCAGCCCTTTGGATTCTCAACCGCGATCGGTGATGTGCGGCTGGACGACATGCCCGCCCCGCGCATCAACGGGGACCTCTCCTTCAAACTTGCCCGGGACAACACGCCCGAATACCTCGCCCAGCAGGCCTCCATCAGCCAGCTGCAGATCGATTCCGACGTGGCCCGCCGCAACCGCCTTCCCACCCTCGATGTGGGCGGCGCTCTCGGCTACAACACCCGCGAAACGTCGTATGGTTCAGCCATGCGCAACGTCTGGGACGGCGAAGGTTACAGCTGGGCCGTGGATGCCACCCTTAGTTTCCCATGGGGACTGCGCGGTGACCGCGCCCGTTACCGACAGACCCTCAACACCCTCTCGCGCGAACAGATCCGCCTCCAGGCGATCGAGCAGGACATCATGGTCCAGGTCCGCGCCGCCGTCCGCGCGGTGGAAACCAATCTCGAGAGCGTCCGGATTTCTGAAATGGCCACCCAGCTCAGCCAGCGCCAGTACGAGTTGGAAAAAGCCCGCTACGATGCCGGCCTGAGCACCTTCCGCCGTGTCCAGGAAGCCCAGGAGGACCTCGACAACTCGCGTGTCTCCGAGATCCAGGCGCGGGTGACCCTCCGCAATGCGGTGGCGGACCTGGCCCGCCTCGAGGGCAGCTCGCTGCAGCGTTACCGGGTCAATCTCGAGGACTGACCTCGTCCGAGCCGTCGAAGAGCGTCTCCACCTGCGCGGTGGCGGCCTCCAGACACCGGTGTTCCGGAAGCTGGGTGCGAAACCAGGTCCGCTGTTTTTTCACCAGAGAGCGCGTATTCGCGACGATCGCGGCCTCCAGCCCGCTCCTCTGTATCCGTCCGTCCATGACATCGAGGACCTCGCGGTAACCGATCGCCCGCGCCGCGCTCGGATTATCGCGCAGCCCGCGCGCCTCCAGCGCCCGCACCTCCTCCTCCAGCCCGGTCGCCAGCATCACCCGGACGCGCTCCGCCAGACGCTGTCCCAGGGCCTCCGGTGAGCGTTCCAGACGGACCAGCCGGACCGACCAGCCGGCAAAGGGCGGAGGCCGGCGGGCAAACGCCTCCGCCAGCTCCTTCAGCCCGCGCCCACTCGAACGCACGCGTTCCAGCGCCCGCAGGACGCGTCTCGGGTTCTGCAGATCGATGGTCGAGGCCCCTTCCGCGTCGCACGCCTTCAGTTCACCCACCAGCGACTGCAATCCATCCCGCTCCAGCCGAGTCTCGAGTTCCGACCGCAGCCGCGGATCAACCGCCACATCATCGGCCACAGGCGCAAAAAACGCGCGGAGGTAGAACCCGCTGCCGCCGGTAACCAGGACGCGGCGTCTGCGCGCGTCGAGATCAGCCAGTGCCAGCCGGACCGCCTCAACGTAACGGGTCACGTCCATCCGCTCCCGCACGTCGCAAACATCCACGAGGTGATGCGGGACCCGCGCCCGTTCCTCCGCCGTGGGTTTGGCGGTGCCGATGTCCATGCCGCGATAAAAAAGGAGCGAGTCGCACGAGATGATCTCGGCGCCATTGCGCTCCGCCCAGCGCAGCGCCAGTTCGGTCTTTCCGACCGCGGTGGGGCCGGTCAGCACGTACAGGGGGCGGCAGGGCTGGGAGGATGACATTCCGCTGCCAGACTGGCCGCGCCCGCGCGGATCGCCAAGCCCGCCGTCTGCAACGGCCGGGAAACATGGGTGACGGGGCGGTGATATTGCGGGGCCGCCCTCAGTTCCCCTTTGCCGGCGCGGGAATCTTCACGCACGGCACAGAACGCCCGCCGCGCACCTTCCCTTCCCACGCGTTGAAGATCAGCCTCGTCACCGAAACCTATCCGCCGGAAATCAACGGCGTTGCCATGACCCTCAGCCACCTCGTGGAAGGGCTGGCAGCCCGCGGCCATGACGTCACCGTCCTGCGCCCGCGGCAATCCGGGAGCGACCGCCCCACCGACGGCGCTCCCTATCGCGAGCACCTTTTCCCGGGCATGCCGATCCCCGGCTACCCCTTGCTCAAGCTCGGGCTACCGGCCGGCGACAGGCTGCGCCGGCTGTGGCGCGAGGAGCGGCCCGACCTTGTCCATCTGGCGACCGAGGGCCCCCTCGGGTTGTCCGCACTGCACGCCGCCCGCGCCCTTGGCCTGCCCGTCAGCTCCACCTTCCACACGAATTTTCATAGTTATAGCCGCCACTACGGCTTCCCTTTCCTGGCGCGCGTGGCGCTCGCCTACCTTCGGTACTTCCACAACCGCACCGCTGTCACGCTCTCCCCCACCAGCGACCTGAATGCGGCGCTCGAGCGGGACGGTTTTCGCAACGTGCGCCTCCTCGCCCGCGGGGTGAACGCGCGGGTCTTCTCCCCCGCCCACCGGGACGAGGCGCTGCGGGCCCGCTTCGGAGCCACCCCTGACTCGCTCCTTGTCGTGCATGTCAGCCGACTCGCCGCGGAAAAAAACTACCGCCTCCTCTTCCGAACCTACGACGCGATCCGCGCGGTGCACCCCTCGGCCCGCTTTGTGGTGGTTGGTGACGGCCCCCTCCGGCGCCGGTTCGAGCGGCGGTATCCATGGTGTCACTTCACCGGCTTTCTCCCGCGCCCGCAGCTTGCCGCGACCTACGCCTCGGCCGATCTCTTCCTCTACCCCAGCGTGACCGAGACCTTCGGAAACGTGGTGACCGAGGCGATGGCGAGCGGGCTTCCCGTCGTCGCTTTCAACTACGCAGCGGCGGCACGGTACCTTCGCCACGAGCAGAACGGTTACCTGGTGCCGCTGGAGAACCGCGACGCCTTCCTGCTCGGCGCCCTGCAGCTCGCCTCGGATTCCCTCTTGCGCCAGGCCCTCGGGCGCGCCGCCCGCCTCACCGCCGAGGGAATCTCCTGGGACGCAGTGATCGACGGCTTCGAAAGGGACCTCGCCCTGGTCGCGACCGGGCCCAATCCACTCTTGGCCTGCAACCCGGGACAGGCATGAAGGCGTGTTTCATTTTTAATCCCCGGTCGGGACGCAATCTGCGCAATCCGCACCTTTTGGACAGGGCCCGCGCCTTCATCGCGGAGCATCACCTCGACGCGCGGGTGGTCCTGACCGAACACAGCCGGCACGCCACGGAACTGGCCCGGTGCGCAGTGGAGGACGGCTGCGGGCTGGTGGTGGCGATCGGCGGTGACGGAACGATGAATGAGGTCGCCTCCGCCCTGATTGGCAGCGAGGCCGCCTTGGGGCTGATCCCCTGCGGCTCCGGCAACGGGCTGGGGCGCCACCTGGGAATCCCCGGCCCCGGACGCGGCGCCTTCCGCACCCTGCTCGACGGTGAACCCCGCCTGATCGACACCGGACTGGCCAACGGCCATCCGTTCTTCAACGCGATGGGCCTGGGTTTCGACGCCGAGATCAGCCACCGTTTCAACCGCCTGACCCGACGCGGGCTGCCCGCCTATGTGCAGACGACCTTCGGCGCTTTCTTTCGCTTCCGACCGCAGGCCTACACCATCCGCAACGGAGAGGCGACGGTTCAGACCCGTGCCTTCATCATCTCGGTCGCGAATTCCGATCAGTATGGAAACGACTGCTACATTGCGCCGGGGGCCGAGGTGGACGACGGCAGGCTCGACGTCACCGTGCTGAAGAACGTGGACTTCCTCAATGCCGTGCCCCTGGTGGTGCGGCTCTTCACCAAGTCGATCGGAGGAAGCCGGAGCGTGGCCCGCCTGCGCGGCTCGCATTTTCAGATCCAGCGCAGCGCAGCCGGATTGATCCACACCGACGGCGAGACCCACTTGACCGAGCGGGTGATCGATGTCTCGGTGCGCCCCCGCAGCCTGCGGGTGATGGTTCCGGCCGGACTCGGACGCCTGCAGGGGCCGTCCACTCACGCCTCTTTGTCAAGAGTCAAGACATGACCCCTTAGTTCGGGATGCGCGAAGGGGAGTAACGTTTCCGTGACGTTTGCGCGGCCCCGCTAGGCGGCCCGCGGCACTTCTGATACGCTGCTGCGGATGGACCTGAAACCGCTGCGGGTAAAAACCGTCATCATCTCCGACGTCCATCTCGGCACCTTCGATTGCAAGATCCGGGAGGTGAATCATTTTCTCAAATACACGCGGTGCGATCGCCTGATCCTCAACGGCGACATCTTGGACGGCTGGCGGCTCAAGCGCACCGGTTATTGGCCCAAGTCGCACACCCGCTTCATCCGGCTGGTGCTGAAGAAGCTGGAGAAGAAGGGTACGGAGGTGGTTTACCTGCGGGGCAACCATGACGATGTCCTGCGCAAGTTTCTGCCCCTGATCTTCGAGAATCTGCGGATCGTGGAGGACCACGTCCACGAGACGCCCCGCGGCAAATACCTGGTCCTGCACGGCGATGTCTTCGACACCGTGACAAAGAACTTCGTCTTCCTCGCCTACCTGGGCGACTGGGGCTACCGCGCCCTGATGCGGCTCAACCGGTTCTACAACCGCTGGCGCGCCTGGCAGGGCAAGGAGTATTTCTCCCTCAGCAAGGCGATCAAGGCCCGGGTCAAGACCGCCGTGAGCCACGTTTCCAATTTCGAGGATCACATCGCGGAATTGGCCCGCTCCCGCGGCTGCACGGGCGTAATTTGCGGCCACATCCATACACCCGCCGACAAGATGCTGGGTGACATCCACTATCTCAATTCGGGCGACTGGGTCGAATCGCTCACTGGTATCATCGAGCACTACGACGGCCGATTCGAGCTGGTGGACTTCGCCAGTTTCAGCCGGCTCTATCCGATGGAGGAAGAGCAGCCGGATGCGCTTGAGCCGGCGGAGGAACTGGTGCCCGCGGGCGGCTAAGCCCTCAGCGCGCGGCCGGCGCCGCCGGTCGCCCCTGAACAAACCGGAGCCAGTACACCAGGGCCCAATCCTGGTCATTTGCCCAGGGATCGGCGAAGCGGCCCGGCTGTTCATTCAACATCAGCGGATACAGGTAGGCGGCCGACCCTCGGCCATCCGGGGTGAAGAGGCTGAAGTTGTTCGCAATCACCTCCCGCCCGCGGCGCTCATACTGCTGGTCTCCCGTCGCCTCCGCATAGAGCGCAAACGCCGCCCCGGTGATCGCACTCCAGTAATGGGGAAAGGTGTCGCCGTAGAGCTTGCGCCCTCCGAACCAGTATCCGTCCCAGTGGCGAATCGCGATCTCATGCAGGCGGTGGTCGGGCTGGCGTCCGCTGAACAGCTCGAGCAGGCGCAGCTGCTGGAGCGCGCTCGCAAAGTACCGCTCTTCGCGGGTCTCGAGGTAAAACTCAAGGAGGAGCTGAGCGGCCGGTCCGACGATGCTTTGCTCGAAGTTCACCTCGTGTTTGGGAAAATCGCTCCCCCGCCTGAGCACGGACTCCGCATGCTGGCGGAAGAGCTTCAACATCTCGCGGTATTCGTTCTTCCATCCCGAGTCGCGCAGGGCGGAGAGGAGTTCGCGCACCGGCATGCCAATGGAATAAAAGTCCGCCCCGCCCCGTGCGTAGTAGGTGCGCGCGGTGTTGAGCGCCCGCCGGAGGTACTTGGCGTTCCCAAACGCACGATGCATGGCGAGGTGATAGTCGATCACCCAGGGATAGTTGTAGAAGCGTTGTTTGGCGGCGCGCCCGGCATCGTTGAAGACGACGCCCGCCGCATTCTGGAGCTCGCGGGCGACAAAACGGTCGTACCGCCTCAGGCTGCGGCGGATCTGGCCCGCCAGGACCGGATCGTCGCAGAAAGGCAGATACAACGCCACCAGCGTGCCCATCGCGAGCCGTTCGCGCCCGGCGTTGTGGTCGGAAAAACCCCGTTCATACACCTGGACCTCCCGCTCGTTGTCGTAGATCAGGTAGGCGCCGTCCAGCGGGTCCCCGGGCGCGCGCCGCTGCTGCTTGGCCACGATGAAACGCACCCGCTCGCGGATCAGGTCCAGCGGAGCCGGGGAGACAAAGGCGTTGGCATGCGTCTGGTGCCGCCCCACGCGCAGCTCGAACCGTTGCTCGCCGAGTTCGCGCGGCACCACCCGGGCCGAAAGCACGCCACCCTCGACGGTGGCGTCGACCGGCTCGCCATTCAGCGTCAGCACGGCGCCGTCCAGGGGCATCGGGGAAAGCGCGGTGAGCTTAAGTTCCTCGCCCGGCGACACGGTGTGGCGCTCGAGGTCCAGCCGGACCAGCCCCTGGGCAAAGGCTTGGGAGAAGAAGTCCGTCCAGCCCTCATGCCAGAAGACGGTCCAGCCGATCGAGTGCCGCTCGCCCGCCGCCAGCGTCATCGGGCCGGGGTGAAGGACGAACTGCCCGCGATCATTCGAGTGGGCGACCCGGTTGTGGATGCTATAGGCCGACAGGCTGCCCTCGTTCAGGACCAGTCCAAGATGTGGGGCGGCGCCCCCCATGCGCATGGCGTTCACATACGAGGCGGTGCCCCCGGCCCAGAGGTGCACATGGCAGCGCTCGGTCAGGCACAACTCCGCCCCCGGATAGCTGTCGAACAGCGGCAGGGTGATGCCGAGGCCGCCTTCGCCAAAGACCAGCAGCTCGCCGCTCGTATTTACAAAGGTGTAACGCTCGATCAGGCGCTCATTGTCGTCGAGCTCCCGCTCGACCTCGATCCGCAGGCCCGGCAGCTCATAGGTGGTGCGTTGCGACCGCGGCCCGGTCGCATCCAGCGCGCTCGGCCGGTCCCACGCGTGCATCCGGCCCCCGATTTCCGCCCAGCCAATTCCCCACGGCGCCGCCGGGCGCACCCACTGCATCGCGTGCGGGTCGCCGGGATGCGCCAGCCGCGCGATGCCCCCGCTCCGACCGTCGACCCGCACCTGCCAGCGGGGTGTCTTCCACTCGATCGGGGCGGCCCCGGCCCAAGCCTCGGGCCGCAGGCTGCGGGTCCGGATCGAGGAGGGTGTGAGGTGCAGGCGAACCCCGCTTTTGTCACCGGCCGTCGAATACGTTTCGAGCACCAGCAGTTTCTGGCCCTTCAAGGGCATAACGATCTCGCGCGGCGCCATCTGCTCCGTCACCACGAACTCCGCGATATACGTGGCCGTCGCGAAACGGCAGCGGACCGGGGGGCCCTTGCCACCCGGGAGCGGACTGACGGTCGCGCGAAACTCCTCCGCGTCGCCCTTTAGGTCGATCCACAGGCTGGAATCGGGGGCGAGGACAAGACCGTCGGTGGTGCGCACCTCCCCCACGCTGGTGGGATCCCCGCCGTCCTGCTGGACCGCCCTCAGGTCCAGGTCCACCAAGTCGACACTCGCAGCCCGCAGCGGCGGCGCCCACGCCAGGAGCACAAGGATGCACAAGCTGCAAAACAGGGTACGGGCAGAGCCGCGGGAAGCATTCAGGATGCAGGGGGGCATGTCGTCCGCACGTCGATTCCTAGAAACGGCGGCGGTTCCGGCCGGCTGCCCGCAAAACGCGTTGCAGGTTGCAGCAAAACACGAGTCACGGCGCCCCTGCCGGACTCAGGGGAAATTTCCCGGCCGCTCCAGCATGACACTCCCGATGGCCCGCTGCCATGGCCTGTGGAAAACTGCGCCCATGCAGGTTTTTCAGGACACGCTCGCTGGCAAGGTGGCCCTGGTCACTGGTGTCGGGTCGGGCATCGGCAAGGCGACGGCAAAACTGCTCGCCCTCTCCGGGGCGCGCGTGGCCGCCTTGACGCGCAAGCTGGAGGATGCGGAGGCGACCTGCGCAGAAATCACCCGCCACGGAGGCACCGCCCTGCCCCTCGCGGCTGATATTTCAGATCCCGGAGCGATGGAGGCCGCCCTGGCGGCGGTGAACCGCGTCTGGCAGCGCCTCGACATCGTCGTGGCCAACGCAGGGATCAACGGCCTCTGGGCGCCTCTGGAGAACTTTACCGCCGATGATTGGGACAAGACTTTGGGCGTAAACCTGCGGGGCACCTTCCTGACGGTGAAATACGCCCTGCCCCTCCTCAAGGTGGCCGGAGGCTCGATCGTGGTGGTGTCGTCGGTCAATGGCACCCGAATCTTCAGCAACACCGGCGCGACCGCCTATGCGTGTTCCAAGGCGGCGCAGGTCGCCTTCTCCCGCATGACCGCCCTGGAGTTTGCCAAGAACCACATCCGGGTGAACACGATCTGCCCCGGCTCGATCCACACCCGTATCGACGATAGCACGACAGCAGAGGACCTGGACAAGATCCGGACCCCGGTTGAGTTCCCCGCGGGCAACATCCCGCTCACGGAGGGCAGGCCGGGCACCGCCGAGCAGGTCGCCCAGCTGGCGTGGTTCCTCGCGTCCGACATTTCGAGCCACATCACCGGCGCCGAGATCTTCATCGATGGCGGCGAATCCCTCCTGCAGGGCTAATTTCCCATGAATCCTCCCAATCCCCACACTGTACCCTGGTGGAGCGAAGACCGCCTGGACTTTGCCGCCTCCATGCTGCGCGACGACACCACTGCCGACGTTTGTGTGATCGGCGGGGGCATTGCCGGGCTGACCACCGCCTACCTGCTCGGGCGCGAGA
Organism: Verrucomicrobiota bacterium; assembly: GCA_023428905.1. Classification (GTDB taxonomy): domain Bacteria; phylum Verrucomicrobiota; class Verrucomicrobiia; order Opitutales; family Opitutaceae; genus EW11. The sequence goes on along the minus strand of JAEYWP010000007.1, from coordinate 401,877 downwards.
ACCTGCGCGTGGTCGTGATCGACGCCGACACTCCGGTGAGTGGTGAGACCTCCCGGACCACCGCCCACCTGGCCAACGCCATCGACGACCGCTTCACCCACATCCGGCGCTGGCATGGCGAGAAGGGTGCGCGGGTCGCCGCCCACAGCCACGGCGCGGCAATCGACCTGATCGAGCGCATCGTCCAGGAGGAGATGATCGACTGTGACTTCCTGAGGTTGGACGGCCTCCTCTTCGATCCCGACGATAACATCAAGGCACTGGAGGAGGAACTTGCCGCCGCCCGCGAGGCGGGTTTGGGCACGGTGGAGCTGATCGATGCGCCGGCCCTCGGTACGCTGGGAGGCCGCAAGTGCCTGCGCTTTCCCCGGCAGGCCCAGTTTAATCCCCTGCGTTACCTGGCGGGACTGCGCGATCTGATCGTCCAGCAGGAGGGCAGACTCTTCGCACAGACGCGCGCAGTGGACATGAACGAGGGCGCGGAAATCAGCATCACCACCGATACCGGCCGGTGCATCCGCGCTGGGGCGGTGGTGGTGGCAACCAACTCGCCCTTCAACAACCGCTTTGCCCTGCACACGAAGATGGCGCCGTACCGCACCTATGCGGTGGCGGCCCGCATCCCGGCGGGCAGCGTGCCCGCGGCCCTCTATTGGGACACCCTGGACCCGTATCACTACGTGCGACTCACCGGCCGTGACGGCATCTTGGATACGCTGATCATCGGCGGCGAGGACCACAAAACCGGCCAGGAGACGCACACCGACGATCACTTCACCGCCCTCGAAACCTGGGCCCGGCGGCACTTCCCGCAGATCGAGATGTTTACCCATCGCTGGTCCGGCCAGGTGATGGAGACGATCGATGGCCTCGGTTACATCGGACGAAATCCGGGCAGTTCCGAAAACTGTTATGTCATCACCGGCGATTCCGGGATGGGCATGACGCACGGGACTCTCGGTGCGATGCTGGTCAGCGACCTGATTCAGAAACGCAGCAATCCGTGGGCGGAGACCTATTCCCCGGGACGGGTGACACTCAGCGCCGGGCTTACCTATGCGAAGGAGAACCTCAACGTCGCCCGCCAGTATCTCGACTGGGCGAAGGTGCAAAAGCTGGAGGACCTTTCCAACCTGCCGGTCAACGCAGGGAAAGTGGTCCAGCATGGCGTGCACAAACTAGCGGTCTATCGCGCCCCCGACGGCACCCTCCACCAGATGTCCGCGGTCTGCCCGCATCTCGGCTGCGTGGTGCACTGGAACGACACCGAGCATACCTGGGACTGCCCGTGCCACGGCTCCCGATTCGAAGCCACGGGCGACGTGATTAACGGGCCGGCCAGTTCACCTCTCACCCCGCAGGCGACAGAGGCTCAGCGCTGAACCCCTCCCCCGGCCGGCCTGCGACCCGGCCACCACCCTCAACCCACTCCCATCATGGCTGAATCACCCTCCAACGCCTCCCCAACCCACACCAAGGCCATACCGCTCCACCAGCGCATCGCCGAACACGCCTACGCGCTCTGGCACGCGGCGGGGCGGCCTCAAGGCCGCTCCGAGGAATTCTGGCTGAAGGCCGAACTTCAGGTGCTCGGCGCGGACGGCCAGGTGCTGGACGCCGGCTCGGGCGCCGTATCCGCGGGTCAATACGCGGAGAGCACCGATGCCAACCACGCCAAGGAAAAACGATGAAACCGCCGGCTCCCTTGGGCGACTCACCCGGGGCTGTCCCACCGGGGAATCGCCGGGAGCTAATGGTTTCGCCACCGGATGGTTCGGGCCCGTGCGCCCGCGTACGCTGTTTCGCATGAAGCCTGTTTCAACGTTCCTTCAGTTCGCGCTGCTCGGCTGTGCCGCCGTCTCGCTTTCGGCCAACCCGGCGGAGCCTGCAGCCCCGTCGAACGCCGACGCCCCGACGGGCAAATCGGTCAACGTGGGGGGCACGGAGGCACGCGATCGCTATGACACCATTCACAGCGACAAAACGCGGATTAACACGACGGGTGGAGACTCCACCGACGCGGCCCACGATATTCAGCTGAGCCGCCGCGACCGGCGGTTTCTCGAGCGGGCGTCGCGATCGATGGAGGGCCAGATGCGGGTGGCCAAACTTGCCGCCCAACGCTCCGGGGATCCCCGGGTACGTTCCTACGCCCAACAGGTCGCCAATGCCCACCAGGAGGCGCACTCAGCCCTGCTGGCCCTGGCGGCCAAGAAAGGACTGAACCTGATGCCTGAGGCGGAGGCCGGCGACAAGAGTTTTAACAGCCTCAGTGAGTTCACGGATGCGGAATTCGACCAGCGTTTTGTCGAGCACATGAGCGATGCGCACGAGGACGACATTTCTCTCTTTGAGCGCACCTCGCGGAAGGCGGAGGACGCCGAAGTGGCGGGCCTGGCGAGCAAGCTCCTCACCGCGCTCCAGCAGCATCGGGACACCGCCCTGGAGATCGAACGCACCCAAACGCGCTAACCCTCTTTCGCGGCGCATCGCGCTGCGGGACGTCAGATGTATGGAAGCGAAACGGGCTCCGAAAGGAGCCCGTTTTGCTTTTCCAGTGATCGCCAAGGGGCGCCCGGGGCGCCCCGGCGGTCAGTACCAGCGGCGCGCCTGGTCGTCAGAACCCTCGACCTGCTGGAACACGGCGACGGTACGGTTGCCTAGTTTGTGGGTGCCGCCGCCCTGCACCTTCGGGCCGTCGACCACAAAGCCCTCCTCCAGGGCTGTATCCAAAATGTGCATCCACTGCACGTTGTCTTCCCCCGGGAGCCGCACCTGCACGTCCTCGTGGTGGGCGTTGAAATACAGCAGGAAGGTGTCATCGGAGATCGGGTTGCCGAAGTAATCCTTCACCGCCAGCGAGTCACCCGCCAGCATGACGCCGAAGGTTTTGGCAAAGGCCGAATGCCAGGCCTCGTCCGTCATCTCAGAGCCGTGGCCGTCGAACCAGGTGATGTCCTTGATGCCGCCGCCGCGGATATCTCGTCCCTGGAAAAACCGGGGCTGGTGGAAAATCGGATGGTTCTGGCGGAAATGCACCAACCGGCTGACGAAGGTGCAGAGACGTTCCGCGTCCTCGTCGCGATCCCACCTCAGCCAGCTGGTTTCATTGTCCTGGCAATAGGCGTTGTTGTTGCCGTTCTGGCTGCCGCCGTATTCGTCGCCACCGCGCAACATCGGGACACCCTGGGAGAGGAAGAGGGTGCTGAGAAAGCTGCGGACCAGCCGCCGACGGACTGCCTTCACGTCGGGCGGGGCGTCCAGTCCCTCATGGCCCCAGTTCCAGGAGTTGTTGTGGTTGTCGCCGTCCTGGTTGTTTTCGCCGTTGGCATCGTTGTGTTTCTCGCTGAAGGAGACCAGGTCCATCAGGGTGAAACCATCGTGGGCGGTGATGAAGTTGATGCTGGCCATCGGCGTCTTGCCGCTGGACTCGTAGAGATCGGAGCTGCCGCAGAGGCGGTAGGCGAAGTCGCTGGTCATGCCTGTATCGCCTTTCCAATACCGGCGGACATTGTCGCGGTACTTTCCATTCCACTCCGCCCAAAGCACGGGGAAGTTGCCGACCTGATAACCGCCCTCACCCACATCCCAGGGCTCCGCGATCAGCTTCACCTGCGAGATCACCGGGTCCTGATGGATGACGTCGAAGAAGGAGGAGAGCTTGCTCACCTCATGCAGCTCGCGTGCGAGCGTGGAGGCCAGGTCGAAGCGGAAGCCGTCGACGTGCATCTCCGTCACCCAATAGCGCAGGCTGTCCATCACCATCTGAAGGACGCGGGGGTTCGGCACATTGAGGGTGTTGCCGGTGCCGGTGTAGTCGTTGTAATAGCGGGGATTATTGGCCACCAGCCGGTAGTAGGACGCGTTGTCGATCCCGCGGAAAGCGAGCGAGGGTCCGAGGTGATTGCCCTCGACGGTGTGATTGTAGACCACGTCGAGAATGACCTCGATGCCGGCGCTGTGCAGGCTGTTCACCATCGACTTGAATTCCTGCACTTGCTTGCCGTCCTCGTCCGCGCTGGCGTAGGTCGACTCCGGCGCGAAATACCCGATGGTGTTGTAGCCCCAATAGTCGCTGAGGCCCTTGTCCAGGAGGTGCTGGCTGTCGACATGCTGGTGCACGGGGAGCAGTTCCACCGCGGTGACACCGAGCTTGTGGAAATACTCGATCGCCTGGGGGCTGCCGATGCCGGCGTAGGTGCCGCGGAGTTTTGAGGGGACCGCCTCCCAGAGCTTCGAGAAGCCCTTCACGTGGACCTCATAGATCACGCTTTCGTGGAGCGCGCGACGGGGGCGATCCCGGTCGGACCAGGTGAAGGCATCGTCCACCACCACCGACTTGGGCATCAGCGCAGCATTGTCGCGATCGTCGCGGGCCAGGTCCGCGTCGGGATGTCCGATGGCGTAACTGAACATCTCTTCGCCCCATTTGACCTGGCCGGCGATGGCCTTGGCGTAGGGATCGAGCAGGAGTTTCGCGGGATTAAAGCGGTGCCCCTTCTCCGGCTCCCAGGGCCCGTGGACGCGATAGCCGTAAAGTTGTCCGGGACGGACCTCGGGGGCGAAGATGTGCCAGACGTAATCCACGCACTCCTCCACCGGGATACGTGCCACTTCCTCCCCATAGAGGGAGTCAAAGAGGCAGAGCTCAACCTTGGTGGCGTGCTGCGAAAACAGGGCGAAATTGACGCCGTTGCCCATCCACGTGGCGCCCAGCGGGTAGCTGTGGCCCTTCCAGAGTCTGCGAGGTTTCATAAAGGGATCGCTGGAAAGTACGCGGGCCGCAAAGGCGGCCGCGGCTTGAAGCGGGTCCCGGACCGACCCGTGTGGTGGCATGCCGGTTCGTGCAGTTCGCACCGGCGAGTCCCGTCAATAGGATCGGAGATTTCCCTGTCTGCTGCTTTGGAGTCATCTCCGTCCACCACACTGCGCTCGGGGTGTGACCCCATGGCGAACGGGTCCGAGCCGGGGTAGGTTCTCGCTAAACTCACTTTTATGAAACAGCAGAACACCTCCACTCCCCGCCTCGCCAAGGCCGTGATCCACGGCAAACCCGCCTCCGAAATCAGCCACGCCGATATCGAACAGCGCGCGCGCGAAATCGCCCGGATCAACGGGCACGCCGAGCCTCGCGAAGATGATCATGAACAAGCCCGCCGCGAGATGGAGGGGCGCTCGGTCCCGGACACGGTTTCCGAGGATGCGCAGAGTTCGGGCAGCATTTCCCGTGATCCCAGCATCCCGCCGTCCATCCACGACGGCCCGACGCCAAATGTCTTCGAGCCGAACGAGCAGGAGGAGTTGGAGCACCTCGTCCTGGAAGGGGTGGAAGAGGCCCAGCACGACCAGATGGTTGAGGCGAGCAAGCGGCGCCCGACCTGACCTGAGGGTGCCCAGGTCGGTCCGGCAGGGGCCGACCGACCACAGCGGCGTTAGGCTGCCTTGGTGCGCGACCGTTTTTTGGCGGCGCCGCCGGACGTTCCTGATGCAGCCTTGCCCGTCGCTTTTTTACCCTGGGAGGATTGCTCGAGGCTTTTCTGAAGGACGGAGAGCAAGTCGATGACCTGGCCGGATTTTTTGCTCTTCTCCGCTGGTGCGGGGGCAAGTTCTCCACCCGAGGCAACCTTCTCCTCGATCAACTTCAGGAGGGCGGACGTGTAGTCATCACTGTACCGTTTTGGGTCCCATTTTTCGGTCATCTGGTCGACAAGGGCCTTGGCCATACTGAGCTCCTTGCCTGCCGGTTTTTTTGCCGCCTGTTCCGGCAGTTTGAGTTCGTTGGCGTCGGTGAGTTCGTCGCCGAAATGCATCAGTTCGAGGACCAGCGCATTCTTCATCGGTTTGAGCGCAGCAAGGTGCTGGCGGGTGCGGATCACCACTTTGGCGATGCCGGCCTTGCCGGTTTCCTTCAGCACGTCGCGGAGCAGGGAATAGGCGTTCGCCCCGCCCTTTCCCGGCTCCAGGTAGTAGGGCTTGTAGAAATACATGGGATCGACCTCCTCGAGGTGGACAAAGTCGATGATGTCGACGGTCTGGGTGGCCTCGATGTCGACCCGCTTGAAGTCGTCGTCGCGGATCACCACGTATTTGCCCTTCTCATACTCGTATCCCTTGACGATCTCCTCCCAAGGGACCTCCTTGCCGTCGACCTCGGCTACCCGCTTGTAATTGATCGGACTCAGGTCGTTTTTGCGGAGCAGGTGGAACTTGAGCTCCTCGCGGCGGGTGGCCGGGAATAGGGAGACGGGGATATTGACCAGGCCGAAACTGATGGAGCCTTTCCAGATGGAGCGCATGCCCCGTTGGAACCGACATGTGCCCGCTGGTTCGCCGGGAGGACGTCGGGAGACCGCGGGGCCGCGGACTCAGGCGCCGCTCCGAGGGGCGGCGACACTGGAGAGATCAGCCAGCCGGGGTGCGCTTCTGCGCCGCGCTGGTGTTCTTCTGGATGGACGATGCGTCCGGCGTCGGCTCGTCGGCCGCCGGCTCGGTGACCTGCACGGGTTTACCCACGGGGCGCTGCCCCTGGATGGGGCCCGTGCCTGCGCGTTTGGAAAAGAGGATATACACCAGCGGCACCAGAACCACGACGCAGAGAATGACGATGATGTAACCCATGCCCTTAACCTACACCGCCCTGGCGCGGAGCGAAACGGGGACGCCCACCGAACCGGGCATCCCGGGATGCACGGACACCCCGTCCGCCAATCTCCCACCCTGGAGGCGAAACACGCCGTGTGACACGGCTCCCTTCGCGCAGCCCAGAGCGGCGTCGCGGACGCAGGCTGAGGGCCCGGGCGCGTCACGCTGCACAGGAGCGTGACCGCGTAGCGTGGAAGGCGTCGGCCGTTCCTCAGAGGAGGGCCGTTTGCCGGGGCCGCCGTGCTAGAGGAAAGCTGAAGTTTCTTCTTGATCGCCCGGGGGTCCTCCCTGAGCCTCCAACCCCTCTTTGGCGGCAACGCCACGGAGCAAAGACATCGGGGTGTAGCTTAGCCTGGTAGAGCGCTACGTTCGGGACGTAGAGGTCGTCAGTTCGAATCTGACCACCCCGACCATCTTCAAACCCACGCAAGGCACGGCCTTGGTGGCGTCTATCGAGAGATGACCGGCAAAGTTTGGCTGTGCCCGCGTTTCTCTCCTCGTTCCTCTAGCCTTGCGACCAGCCGATGGCCCAGCGTTATGAAGGGCTTCTCGAGCACCTGGTGCGAGAGTGCTGCAATCGGGAGCGTTCCGACCGTCGCCAAAACGAAGACGCACAGGAATAAGAGCGATCGTGAGCCAAAAGGGATTGGAAGAGGATATGCGGCCAAGACCGCCAGAACCAGGAAGTGAAAGAGGTAGACGGAGTAGCTGATTCTCCCCACCCACTGCAGGAAGCGATTCACCACAACAGCGGAAGGCTCGGCCGAGAGCGCTACGGCTAATCCCATAAACCCGCCTGAGGCACACAGGTGCCCTACTCTCCACTCGCTCGGAACCACGAGCGCAGCCCCCAGGCCCGCCACGCCCGCTATTTGCCAGTACCTCGGGGATAGGTTGGCGCTCGTGCCCTTCAGCAGCTGGTACAGGAGAATTCCAAAAGCGAAGCAGCCGAGCTGCGCTAGAATCGTCCTGTACCAAAAGGCGGATAATATCTCGGGAGAAACGAGATTTGCCGGCGGGTTAATCCATTGGTCGCCTAAGAAGGTGAGACACCAGCCTGAACACGCCGCCAGAGCACAAAAAAGAACCGCCGCACGCCGGGTTCGCACGAATCGAAACCAAAGGGGCACCGTCAAATAAAAGAGCACCTCGCATCCAATCGACCAACCGCCCGGGACGACTGAACTCTGGGTCGTGGGAAACAGGTTATTAAGGAGGAGCGTGTGTACCACAAAATGCCACGGCTCAGGGGCCGGGGTCCAACCTCTCGAAGCGGCGCCATAGATCAGAGTATAGAGGACGATTCCCGCCCAATAGACCGGAACAATCCGGCAAAGACGGCGTATGAAGAAATTCCTTACTGGGCTGCACTCACGCACCACGCTCTTCTCGTAGCTAATGAAGATGGTAAATGCGCTGATCACAAAGAACAGCTGAACTCCGTAAGCCCCAAAATGGGCGACTTTTCCGGTTATCCCACCGATCTGCGTGACCTCCGCGGCGTGCGCGGCGACAACCATGAGGATCGCAACCCCACGGAGGGCATCGATGAACTGCAATCGAGCATTCGCCATACCGGCTCCTTTGATGGCCGGACGATCAGTGGCGTAAACAACGAGACCACATCAACTCGCGATTTCGTGGATTCCCTTAACGTCCGCTGCGTTGAGTGCCTAACCGGCACCCCTAAACTACAAACGGATTGTAGCGGCGCTCGTTGGCGATGGTCGTGAGGGGGCCGTGGCCGGGGGCGACGACGGCGGATGCGGGGATTTGGTCCAGAAGGCGGCGGAGGTTCTCGCTGAGGCGGTCGCGGCAGTACAGGGGCGCTCCCACAGAGCCGGCAAAGAGGACGTCGCCGGCGATGAGCAGCGGTGCCGCGGTGGGGAGCTTGGGCGTCGATACGACGTAACAGTTGTGCGCCTCGACGTGGCCGGGCGTCCGCAGCGTGCGGACCTCGAAATTGCCAAAGGTCAGCCGCGCCCCCTCCCCGATCGCCAGCGCGCCCTCGATTTGGGCACCCTCCGGCCGGAAGACCGGCACGGAACCAAACTCTGCCAGGATGCCTTGCAGTGCGCCCGCATGCTCGGTCTCGGCGTGGGTGATGAAAATGGCTTCGAGTTTCCGGATGTTCTTAGGCCAGACCCGCCGCAGGAGGGTCACATCCGCTCCGGTATCAAAAAGCAACCCGGTCGACAGCGCGCATTCAGCGACGATGTAAGCATTCGCCACCCCGATGCCGTGCGGCATGCGCAACGGGTACAGGCAGAACGGCAGGCCTGCGATTTCAGGAAGGGGATAACGCCCCTGGGCCAGCGCGCTCAGCCCGATCTCATTGAGGCAAAGCGCCCCGGCGAGTTGATGGAGCTCGGCCGCCGTGAGGTCGTAGCGGTAATCGATCGCATCATGGATCTTCTCTGCCGGCACCCCGGAACGGGAGGAAAGATCGTGCTCGGTCAGGCGGGCGTGCTTGATGGCTTTTTCCAGCACGTCGCCGAGCTCGTCCTCGAGGGGGATGTGTTCGATGACCACGCGGACATGATGCAGGACGCGCTGCCGCCCGCAAAAATGTTTTTGTTTTTTTGTTCCGCGGCCACAGCGTTGCCGCTCCATGGACAGCCAACAGCAGGAAGTATTGGAGATCTTCACGCGCACCAAGGCGCTTCTCACCGGACACTTCGTCCTGCGCTCCGGACTACACAGCGGGCACTACTTCCAGTGCGCGCAGGTTTGCCAGGACATGGGGGCGGTGACGCGCCTGACGGAAATGCTGCTGCCCAAACTGAAGGAGCTGTCTTTCACCACGGTGCTCGCCCCCGCGATGGGCGGGTTGGTGATCGGACAGGAAGTGGCCCGCCAGACCGGCAGCCGATACATCTTTGCCGAGAAGGAAAACAATGTACTGGTGCTGCGCCGCGGCTTTTCTTTCGCCCCCGGGGAACGGGTTTTGATCGTCGAGGACGTGGTCACGCGCGGAGGGCGCGTGGTCGAGTGCCTCAACATTGTCCGGCAGGGCGGCGGTATTCCCGTGGGCGTGGCCATGCTGGTCGACCGCAGTGCCGGCACGACCCGTTTTGATGTCCCGGCAGTCTCGCTTTTGGAACTCAGCTTCCCCACCTACCCTGCTGACCAGTTGCCCGAAGCACTGGCTGCGTTGCCCGTCTCCAAACCTGGAAGCTAAGCACCGCAACCGCGGTACCCGGGACAGTCCGCAGCCCCGAGGCTCCGGCAGCGGAGGTTTCCGTCCTGAGGCACACGCCCAAAGGCGGCACCCGTTCGCGTCCTTCGCGTGACCTCTCGGACCGGGATTACACGCGACCTGCGCGGAAAACGCGAAGGACGGATCCACTCTCCTGGCGCCTAAAACGTCAGCGGACGGTGATCGGCACGTAACGCGGCACCCCGCGGTTGATGACCAGCAGAAGATTCCGACCGGGGGCCAGCAGCCGCCGCGCGGTCTCCAGGTCAGTCACGGGCGTGCGGTTAATTTCAACGATCACCATGTTCACTGCCAGGCGATCGGCGAAGGGGGAATCCTCCTTCAGGTCGATGATCACCAATCCTTCTGGAATCCTGGGATCCACGCCAAGCGAGCGCCGCTGCGCCGCGGTGAGCAGCTCCACGTGGACACCAGGGAGAAGTTCGTCCTGCGCCGCGTCCGTGAGGGTGCCCAGTTTGACCGAGAGGGTGCGCTCCTTGCCGTCGCGCATGACCTTGAGCTGGGCCTCGGACTCGGGACGAAGCTGGGAGACGATCAGACGCAATTCCTGGCGCGAAGAAACGGGTTTTTCGTTGATCGCCACGATCACATCACTGCTCTTCAGCCCGGCCTTTTCCGCCGGACCGTCGTCGGAGACAGAGTTCACGATCACACCCTTGGTGTCCCGTTTGAGCCCGAGGGCATCCGCGACATCCGGCGTGAGGGGGTCGACCTGCACCCCAAGGAAACCGCGCGTCACGCTGCCGGTTTCGATCAGGCTGTGCATGATGCTCGCCGCGAGGTTGATCGGGACGGCGAACCCGATGCCGATGTTGCCGCGTGAGGTGGAGAGGATCGCGCTGTTGATGCCGATCAGTCGCCCCTTGGCGTCGACCAGCGCCCCGCCAGAATTGCCCTGATTGATGGCGGCGTCCGTCTGGATGAAATTCTCGTAACCGTCGTCGTCGAGGATACCCACCTCGCGGCTGGTGGCGGAAACAATCCCCATCGTCACCGTCTGCCCGACACCGAGGGGATTACCGACGGCAAAGACGATGTCGCCGACACGCAGCTTGTCGCTGTCTGCGAGGGTGACAGACGGCAGTTGCTCGCCGTCGATCTTGATCACCGCCACGTCGGTCTTCGGGTCGGTGCCGACCACCCGGGCGGTGAGTTCACGTCCATCGGTGAGCTGGACGTTCAACTCGTCCGCGTCCTCGACCACATGGTTGTTGGTCAGGATGTAGCCGTTTGCGGATACAATCACGCCGGACCCAAGACCGCGTTCCTTGGTTTCGCGACCGCCTTCGCCGAAGAGGGGGAAGAGCGGATGGACCGGGCGCTTGACGGTTTTGGTTGAATACACCGAAACGACCGCCTTCTGCACCGGGACGACCACGTCAGCGTACGTGACCAGGCCGGGGGCCTTGCCCCCCGTCACCGCCGAGTTGTCGATCGTCAGGTTGGGCTTTTGCCCCGGCTCTGTCTTCGGGGCGGTCACGGCCTTCTGGGCCGGCAGCACCGGCAGGACAACGAGTGCAGCCAACACCACCACCGCCGAACGGAATGCGTGCATCATAAGAGAATCAGGTGCGCCCACAAAGCGGCGATTCCCGCGGGCCGCAACCCGGCCGCTCATAAAGCCGGTCAAAACCCCTTGATCTTGAAGAGGCTGGTGACGCTTTCGTTGTTGCTGATCCGCAGGATCGCTTCGCCGAGGAGTCCGGCGACGCTGAGCTGGGTGATCGGCAGACCGCGCGCATCGAGGGGGATGGAATTGGTCGTGATCAGCTCGTCGATCAGCCCGCCGCGGAGGCGCTCGTAGGCGATCTCGTTGAGGATGCAGTGGCTGACGGCGGCGCGGATGCTCCGGGCACCGTTCTCGCGGAGGATGCGGGCGGCGGCGGTGAGGGTGCCGGCTGTCTCGGTGATATCGTCGACCAGGAGCACGTCGCAGTCCTTGACGTCACCGACCACGTTCACGGCTTCGACCGTGGTAGCGCTGCGGCGCTTCTTGGCCACCAGGCCCAGGCCGGCGCCGATGGTGTCGGCGTAGGCGGCGGCCATCTTCATGCCGCCCACATCGGGGGAGCAGACCACCAGTCGGTCCTTATTCCACTTGTTGATGTAGTTGAAGATGACGGGTGACGCGTAGAGGTGGTCGACCGGGATGTCGAAGAAGCCCTGGATCTGCTGGCTGTGCAGGTCCATGGTCAGGACGCGATTGGCACCCGCAGCGGTGAGCAGGTTGGCGACCAGTTTGGCGGTGATGGGGACGCGGGGCTGGTCCTTGCGGTCCTGCCGGGCGTATCCATAAAACGGGATCACCGCGGTGATGCGGTTCGCCGACGCGCGGCGGGCAGCATCAATCATGATGAGCAGTTCCATCAGGTGATGGTTCGTGGGGGGGCAGGTCGACTGGACGAGGAAGACGTCCTGGCCTCGGACGTTCTCGTTGATCTTCACGAAGGACTCGCCGTCGGGAAAGCTGGTGACCGTGGCCTCCCCGAGTGGGACGCCGATGGTCTGGCAGATCTCCTCCGCGAGGGGGCGATTCGAATTTCCAGTGAAGATCTTGAGCCCGGACTTGTTGCTCATGTTACGGGGATGTTGCGCTGAGTTAGCTGAGTGCGGAAGACTTTTTGAGATGCTGCTCGAGCGCATCCACGCGCTTGAAGAGGTCCGGGAGCTTTCGGCGCAGGACGTTGATGCGCTGCTCAAGGTTGTAGGGGAGGCAGGGGGTGCCCTTCACAAAACTCTGCGGTTCGAGGTCCGCATTCACCCCGGTCTGACCGTCGATCTTGGAGCCGCGGCCGACCGTGAGGTGGCCGGCGAGCCCGGCCTGTCCGCCGATGATGACAAAGTCCTCGATGGTGGTACTGCCGGAGATGCCAACCTGGGCGCAGAGGATGCAGTGTTTCCCGACCACCACATTGTGGCCGATCTGGACAAGATTATCGATCTTGGTCCCCTCGCCGATCACGGTCCGGCTGAAACGCGCGCGATCGAGAGTGCTGTTGGCCCCGATCTCGACATCGTTCTCGATCAAGACGCTGCCCACCTGTGGGACCTTCTCGTGGCGTCCGGCGACAAACTCGTAGCCAAACCCATCAGAGCCGACGATGACTCCGGGTTGCAGGCGGACGCGCGCTTTTAACTCACATTCGGCGGCAACCACCACGTGGGGCATGAGCCAGCAGTCCTCTCCCACCCGGGCGTTGCGTCCGATGAAGACCCCGGCCTGCAGGTGGCTGCGTTCGCCTACCACCGCGCCGCTTTCCACCACGCACAGGGGTCCGACGGTAGCGGAAGCGGCGACACGCGCGTCGGCAGCCACGGAGGCGCTGGGATGGATGCCGGGCGCGGGTTTGGGCCAGAGGCTTTGTTCGATCCGCGAACAGAGACGGGCGATCCCCACCGAGGGTTTTTCAAGCAGAAGAAAGGCCTGCCCGGGTGCGGGTTCGCCCGTGTAGTCGAGCGGCAGGAGCACGACAGACGCGGCGGTGGTGGCGACCTGCGGCTTGTACTTTGGATTGCCGAGGAAGGAGAGATCCCCCGCGACTGCGGTATCAAGTGCGGCAATACCGGTGACGGGCTGGCCGGTGGTGCCACGGACTTCCCGGGCGCCGGTGAGGGCGGCAATCTCTTCCAGACTGAACGAAAGCAGCATGAGGGCTGAGCGTGCGCCGCGGAGGCGGCCAAATCAATGTTCCACCGACAAAAAACCCCGCTCGATGGAGCGGGGTCGTTAAAACGATTGTCGCGGAGGCCTTATTTCTTGGCGCCCGGGAAAGTGACGGTCGGCGTGCCGTCGGCCTTGGTGGCGGGAGCGGCGGTCGATCCGGTGGTGGCGGCGGCGCCAGCCGGGCGACCCTTGTTGATCTCGGCGATCACTTCGTCGGTGATGTCGTAGCCCGGGTCGGAGTAGATCAGGCTGCCCTTGTCCATAAGGACGGTGCCGCCCTTTTTCTTGGCGATGTCGGTGGCGAGCTTGGAGATTTCCTCGATCAGCACGGCGCGGAAGTTGCCGATCCGCTGCTGGAAGCTGCGTTCCGCGTTCATGCGGAAGCTCTGGCCTTCCTGCTGCTTCTGCTGGATCTCTTCCATCGTCTTCGTGGCGTCGGTCTTGGCACGCTCACGGGCGTCGTTGGTGAGGGCAGGATTGTCCATCTGCTCCTTCTGCTCCTTGAACTTGTCGGCCATGGAGCGGATCTCCTTGTCCAGGCGCTCGAGCTCTTCGACCGCCTTCTTCTGGTCGCTCTTCAGCTTGGTCTGCTGCTCCTCGGTCTTGTAGTGGCCTTCAAAGATCTTCGCCATATCGAGGACGAAGATTTTCGGGGCCGGCTGCGCAAACACCATCGACGTGAAGCCGAGGGCGGCGACGGCCAGGAAGGTACGGAAGGAAGTCTTCATATTTGGGTTCTTGGAAAGAAAGGAGTAAGTGGAGCAGGATCAGAACCGGGTGCCAAAGGAAAAGTTAAACTGGTTGCCTTTGTCGTTGAACCTATCGGTCGTGAGCGGAATGCCGAAGTCGAGACTGAGCGGGGCGCCCGCGACGAAGAGGCGAAGGCCGAAACCGAAATTGTCGTTATAACCGGTCGGGGTGAAGTCGTAGGCCTTCTCGTTGACGAAGCCGGCGTCGTAGAAGATGGCGAAACGGATCGGGCTCACGATATCGAGGGAATACTCGAGGGTGAACATGCCGTAGGTTTTGCCGCCCAGATTGATGCCATTGGCGTCCTTCGGACCGACGTCGCGGTTTTCGAAGCCGCGCAGGTTGTACGGGCCGCCGAGGAACTGGCGCTCGTAATAAGGAAGCTGCTCGGTTTGGCCGTACTCGTCCACCACCGCGCCGCGGAGGAATACGCCCAACACCTGCTGCTGCGACTCGAAGAGAGGGAAGAACTGGGAGCCGCGGAACTCGACACGGTAGAAGTCGAGGTCGCCGCCCAGCCAGCCGCCGGACACCTCGGTGTTCAACTCGATGCGATTGCCGGACGTGGTGTTGACGATCTTGTCGCGGGTTTCGCGCAGCAGCTGGAGGCCGATGGTGGAGACGTTCTGCTTGCCCTCCGGGATGCCGTAGCTCGGGTCCAGTTCGAGGTTCTCGATCTCGATGGTCTGGTAGGAGTACGAAATGCGGCCTTCCACGAGCTCGAAGAGGCGCTTGCGGAGGTAGATTTCACCGCCGGTGCGGATCTCGTCGTAATACTGGTTATCGTAGTCGGAGCTGGTGCGGAAGATGGAGAAGCCCATCGTCAGCTCCTTTTCGAAGAGCCAGGGCTCTTCGAAAGAGATGATGGCCTCGCTCGAGCGGGAACCGTACTGGAGGCGGAGGCGGAACTTCTGGCCATCGCCCTGGAAGAAGGAGCGGCGGTTAAAGAGGTCGAAATTGGACTGGGTGAGTTCGGCGAAGATCACGCCTTTCTCGAGCGAGCTGAAGCCGGCGCCGAAGGTGAGGTTGCCGGTGCGGCCTTCCTTGAGCGCGATCTTGAGGTTGCGGCGCGCCGGGATGTTCGTCGTCTCCGGGGTCATGTTCACATCCTCGAAGAACCGGGTGTTCTCGAGGCGCACCTTGCTCATCTTCATGCGCAGGGTGTTGAAGACCTCACCGGGGCCGAGCACGAGTTCGCGCAGGACGACGATGCTCTTGGTCTTGGTGTTGCCCTCGATCTTGATGGACTCGACGAAGTACTGCTCGCTCTCCTCCACCCGATATTCGATGTCGATGTTACCGGTCGCGACGTTGGGTTTGCGGATCAGGCGGATGCGCGAGTCGAGGTAGCCGTCCTTGCCGTAGAAGTCCTCCAGGGTCTCGATGTCCTTATCGAGTTTGGACGGTGAGAAGACCATGCCGCTCTGCTGCTTCAGGATGAAGCGCAGCAAGGGGGTGGGATGAAGCTTGTTCCCGGTGAAGGTGATGTCGCCGATCTTGTAGCGGCGGCCCTCCTTGATCTGGAGGGTGAGGACCAGTTTCCGGTCGCTCGGGTAGTCGTAGATCACCTTGTCGGCGGGAATCTCGACATCGAGGAATCCCTCGTCGCGGTAATAATCGCGCAGCTTTTCCAGGTCGTCCTCGAAAAGCTCGTCCTTCAGGCGGCCCGTGCCCAGGAGCCAGGAAAACATCCACCAGCGTTTGGTCTCCATCTGCTTGCGGAGGCGGCGCGGCTTGATGCTGTCGTTGCCGACAAAGCGGATATCCGCGATCTTGACCCGATTGCCCTCGTTGACGCGGAAATAAACCGTGCCGAAGCCGGTTTCGCGGTTGCGGTCGATGCGGTAGCTGACGGTGGCCTGGTTGTATCCGCTCTTCTGATAATACTCCCGCATTTTTTCGGCGTCCTCCTTCACCTGGCGCTCGTCGAGCGCGGTGTTGGGCTTGGTCTTGGCCTCGCGCTCCAGGCGCCGGCTCTTGACCTTCTTGTTCCCCTCAAAACGCAGGGCCAGGACGCGGTACTTCGGGGTCACCTCGACGACGAGGTTGACGGTGCGGTTATCCAGCACCTCGCGCTTGACCTCGATGAACTCAAAGAGGCCCGTGCGGTAGAGAGACCGGATGTCCCGGTCGATCATGGTATCGTCGAGCTCACCACCCTCGCGCACCTGCATGTTGGCGCGCACCACCTGCTCATTGACGTTGGCGGTGCCCATGAAGCGCACCGTCACCGTTCCGACCCGATAACTTTCCTCCCCTGCCCCACCGACCTGGGCGAAGGACTGCGCGCAAGCCGCCGCGAAAATCCAGAAGACAATGAAGAGACGTGCGACCCGCATAAACGGGTTACTGTGTGAAGTTTTCAAAGCGAGTGATGTCCCGGAGGAAGGTAAGTTTTAGTTCTCCTACCGGCCCGTTTCGTTGCTTGGCAACAATTAACTCGGCCGAGTCGGCCGCGACCTGGAACTTCTCGTCAGCGTCTTTTGGGCGGGCAAGCATCATGACAACGTCGGCGTCCTGCTCGATCGATCCGGATTCGCGCAGGTCCGAAAGTTTCGGGGTGCGGTTCTCCTTTTCTGCAGAACGGTTGAGCTGACTTAATACAAGGACCGGTACGTCGAGTTCCTTCGCCAGTGCCTTAAGGCCGCGGGAGATTTCCGAGACCTGCTGTTCGCGGGGCACCTTGGGATCGGAGGGCGCGAGAAGCTGGAGATAGTCCACGATGATGAAACCGAGGGGCTGGCGGGCGTGGAGGCGCCGCGCCTTGGCGCGCAGTTCCATGATCGTCAGGTGGCTCGAATCATCGATGAAGATGGGCGCTTTGCTGAACTCATCCGCCGCCTGGAGGAGGCGCTGCTGCTCCTCGCCGTTCTTCGAGAGCAAACCGTCGCGCAGCAGTTTCATGTTCACCCGCGCGCGCGAGCAGAGCATACGCATCGCGAGCTGGGCCGCGCTCATTTCGAGGCTGAACACGATGGTGGTGACCGGGTTGCCCTTCTTCGGCATGGCGGCGGCCTCGGCCATGTTGAGCGCCAGCGAGGTTTTGCCCATCGAGGGACGCGCCGCCAGGATGATCATTTCCTGACGCTGGAAACCGTAGGTGTATTTGAAGTCGAGATCGTGAAAGCCGGAAGGGACACCCGTGAGTTCGCCCTTCTTCATCATCATCTTGGTGATGATGTTCATGGCCTCGCGGGTCGGCTCCTTCATCGACTTCGCCGCGTCGGAGATACGGTCCTGGGTGACCTGGAAGATATCCTGCTCGACCTTGTCGATGAATTCCTCGAGCCCGCCGCTGAACTCGTAACAGCTCTCGACCGCACCCGTCGCGACGCGGATCAACTCCCGGAGCAGGTAAAGCTCGCGGACCTTCTCGATAAAATAACCGGCCTGCGCGGTGGTCGGGATCCGGCTGCTGATCTGCGTCAGGTAGGCGTATCCGCCCACTTGATCGAGCTGGCGCGAGGTCTTCAACTCCTCCGCCAGGACGGCGAGGTCGAGTGCGGTGCCCGTGTTGTAGAGCTCCGTCAGCTTTTCGTAGATGATCCGGTTCGCCGGCACGTAGAACGCGGCGGCGGTCAGCTTGCCTTCGAAACAACGCGCGATCGTGTCGTTGCCGTCGAGAAGACAGCAGGAAAGGAGATACTCCTCCGCCTCCACGCTGTGCGGAATGGTCCGGGCCGCATCCATGAGGGCGGTGCCGTCTCCCTGACTCCCGTTGGAGCCACGTTGCCTGCGGAAAGACTTAGCGGTGTCGTCTGCCATGAAAAGAGGGAGGAGTGAATGGACTCCCTTTGGCCCGGATCAACGTTTGGTTGTACACATTCAATTGGTCCCGGTGTTGTGAACAACCGGGCGCGGGCGCTGGAAAAAAAGAGAGCCGCGTCGCAGGACGACGCGGCTCCGGAAAGGGACTGGTCGGAACGTTATTTCCTGTCCGAGCGTTCCTTGCGCTCGCGGCGCTCGGGCTTGCGGTCCGTCGCGGGGGCTTCTTCCGCCACCGGCACGATCGGGTTCTCGGAGACCACGTCGAAGCTGAGGTCGACGGTGACATCCTCGTGCAACTTGATCTTCACCTCGTGCTTACCGAGGGTCTTGACCGGGGTGTAGAGGTGGATGCGCTTCTTCTCCAGCTCGATGCCGGACTGGACGAGCTTCTCGTGGAGGTCGTTGGCGGTGATCGCGCCGAACATCTTGCCACCCTCGCCCGTCTTCACCGCAAAGGCGATGGAGGCCTTTTCCAGCTTGGAGGCGACCTGCTTGGCGGAATCGAGCTCCTGGAGCTCGCGCTCGCCGCGGCGCTTCTTCAACGCGTCGACCTGCTTGCGGTTGGCCTTGGTCAACGGAGCTGCGATCTTGCGCGGCAGCAGGAAATTGCGCGCGTAACCAGCGCGGACCTTCACCTGGTCGCCTTCGGCGCCGAGGCCTTCGACCGGTTTCAAGAGCAGAACGTCGCTATGTGCCATGAGAGGGAGGAGTTGGAGATATCGTTAACGTATAAAGGTGGGGGCCCCGGAAGGCCAAACCGTCGAGACCGGGAGGTGCAGCGGGGCGGCCGCTGACCGGGTTGCCGGCTTCAAAGGAGCCCGACCGATTCCCACAGGCGCGCCACCCTGTCAATGCGATTCCTGCAGGGAGGGGTGATCCGGGGTCCCGCGCCCAAGCAGGATCCATCCGGCCACCAGCACCAGCTCGGCGGCGGCGTCGAGAAGATAGATCGGGGAGATGCGGCCCGCCGTCACATACACGACATCGATCACGGCCAACGCAAGCGCCTGTCCGGCCGCCACAAGAATAAGGTCGGAGGAGACCCGCCGGCCCCGCGCGGCGCGCAGCAGGGCGAGACCGAGCACGGCCAGTAGGAGGCCCACCGTACGCACCAGCCACAGGTCGACCTTGGGGCCGGTGACAAACTGGAAGGAATCGATGTCCACCAGTGGCCAGATCCCGGACACGGTGTAAAAGACACCCTGCAGCCACGCCCACACGACCCGCTTCTGCTCCGCTGTTTTCATGAGCTGCATGGAAACAACTCCGGGCAGACCGGTTCCAACCCCCGCCACTCCCCTTGCGGGCGGCTGCGTCCCATGTCCTCCGTTTCCAGTCCCCGTCCCCACCCGCTTCCGGTCGAATTACTCGATACCCTTCCCGCGGAGCACCCGGACGCGCGCCATTCACGCAGGGACCTGCGCGTTTTCAACGCCGCTCTGGGGAACGCGCGCTGGTTCGCTCAAATCCTCCCGCGCCAGCTGCGCGCCGGTGAACGGGTGCTGGAAGTCGGCGCCGGCGAAGGCGACTTGGGCCTGACGATGCACCGACGCGGCATTCGCTGGGATGGAATCGATCTCGCTCCGCGCCCGCCCGCCTGGCCGCGCGACGCGGCGTGGCATCGCGGGAACGTTTTCCATTTCGACGAATGGCCGCAGTACCCTGTCATCGCGGGCAATCTGATCCTGCACCATTTCACCGACCACCAGCTGGGTGAACTTGGCGCACGTGCCAGTGAACATGCCCGCCTGCTGGTCCTCGGCGACCTGCGCCGCGGCCGCATCCAGCAATGGCTCTTCGCCGCGTTCGCGCGTGCGGTCGGAGCCAATCGGGTCAGTCGGCATGACGGCTGGCTCAGCATCGCGGCGGGGTTCCGCGGGCACGAGCTTCCGCGCCTGCTGGGCTTGGACCCGCGGCACTGGGCCTGGCAGGTGCCCCGGACTCATTTTTTTGCCTACCGTCTGGTGGCGTTTCGGAAGGCATGACCACGCGCCCCGTCACCATCCACGGCGGCGGTCTGGCCGGGCTGAGCCTCGGCGTCGCGCTCGCCCGCCGCGGTGTGCCCACCCGCCTTTTCGAAGCTGGTCAGTATCCCCGCCACCGGGTCTGCGGCGAGTTTATCGCCGGGCTGGATACGGCGACGATGACGGCGCTCGCCCTGGACGATGTGCTTCAGGATGCCCTGCAACTCTCCACCCTCGCCTGGGTGCGCGGAGGTCGCGTGCTGCGCCGGCAGGTCCTGGCCCGGCCGGCGTTTGCCCTGAGCCGGCATCAACTCGATGCGCGGCTCGCGGAGCGCTTCTCCGCGGCGGGCGGGGAACTTCATTGCGGCACCCGCGCCCGGGCCACCGGGGTTGAGGGAGAGGTGCTGGCGATCGGGCGTCGTCGAGGCGAGACCGGCTGGCTGGGCCTGAAACAACACCTCACGTCATTGCCCCTCGCGGCCGATCTGGAGGTGCACCTGGGGGACGGCGCCTACGTCGGTCTCTGCCGCGTAGATACGTCCACCGTCAACCTCTGCGGCCTATTCCGGCAGCGTCCGGGGCTCGCACTCACCCGTGAGACTGCGCTGGAAACCTATTTGCACGCCTCCGGGCTCGCTTCCCTGGCGGAGCGGATCGCGCCCCTCGCCGTCGACCCAGCCTCCCGGTGCGCCGTGGCAGGCATGGCCTTCGGGGTGCCGCCGCGCCCCACCACCCTGCAGATCGGCGACGCCTACGGCATGATCCCGCCGTTCACCGGCCACGGTATGGCAATGGCCTTCCAATCCGCTGCCGTTACCCTTGACCCTATCACCCGGTGGTCGAAAGGCTCGGCCACCTGGAGGGAAACTGTCCGGGTCTGTAACCGGGCGTTGGCCTCACGGCTGAACCGCCCCCTGCGGGTTGCCACGTGGCTACATCCCTTTCTCATAGCCGTCGGCTGCCAACACCTCTTCCGCTTCGCCAACCGCACCGGTTTGGTTCCGCTGCGCACGCTTACGGCCGCCCTGCACTCCTGACCATGTTTCTCCATGCCCTCGCCACCTCCGTCCCACCGGTCAGCCTGTCGCAGGAGGAGTGTGCGCGCGTGGCGTCGCAGCCCGAGATCCGCAACCGTCTCAGCCGCCGCTCGCAGCTGCTGGTGCACGCCGTGCTCCGCGGGGACTCGGGGGTGGACCGCCGCCATTTCGCCGTCTCCGACGTGCCGGGTGTCTTCGGCCTTTCCGCCGATGACCTCAACGAGGCCTTTCGGCGCGAAGCCCCCCGTCTCGCCGGCGCGGCCCTGCAGGACGCACTGCGTCAGGTAAACCTTCGCCCGGACGAACTCGACGCGCTGCTGATCTGCACCTGCACCGGCTACCTCTGTCCCGGGCTGAGCAGTTATGTGGCGGAGCAGCTGGGGATCCGGTCTGACGCCGTGCTGCACGACATCGCCGGCCTCGGCTGCGGCGCCGCCATACCCACCCTGCGCATGGCGGACGCGCTCCTGCGGGTCGAGCCAGGTGCGCGGGTGGCCACTGTGGCGGTCGAGATTTGTTCGGCCGCCTTCTACCTTGACGATGATCCGGGCGTCCTGATCAGCGCCTGCCTTTTTGGGGACGGCGCGGCCGCCGCGATTTGGGGCAGCCGGCCGCGTGGCGAGGCGCTTGCGGTGCACAGTTTCAGCACCCACCACGAACCGGCGCACCGCGACAAAATCCGCTTTGAGCAGCGAAACGGGAAACTGCGCAACCTGCTCGACGGCGCCGTGCCTTCTCTCGCCGCCGGCGCGGTGACCCGCCTGCATGAGCGCGAGCGCGCCCGCACCGGTGCGGCGAAGATCGATCGCGTGCTCGCCCACCCCGGGGGGCGGGACGTGGTAAACGCGCTCGAGCGCGCCCTTCCCCAATATGACTTCGGCGGAAGCCGACGTGTGCTCCGGCAGTATGGCAACATGAGCAGCCCGTCCGTGCTCTTTGTATTGAAAGACGCATTACAGAATGGACGCCCCGCCGCCGGTGCCGACTGGTGGCTGGTGAGCTTTGGCGCGGGTTTCAGTGCGCACGCCTGCCGCTTCGGCGCGCCGGCGGGATAAACTGCGCTCCGCCTTGTAATCCACCGCTGCTTGCCCGCCCGCAGTCCCGGCTCCATCCCTTCCTCCTTATGAAAACCGTGCTCGTTGTCCTCGGAATCCTCGTCGCCCTGGCCGCCGCCGTGGCCATGTATGGCGTCAGCAGCTACAACAAGCTGGTCGACCGCCAGCAGGCGGTCGATGCCCAGTGGGCCCAGGTGCAGAACGTCTACCAACGCCGGGCCGACCTGATTCCCAATCTGGTCAACACCGTTTCGGGCGCGGCCAATTTCGAACGCTCCACCCTCACCGAGATCACGGAGGCGCGCGCCTCCGTCGGCCGCGTGACGGTGAACCCCAGCCAGGCGCCCACGGATCCGAACCAGCTGGTGGAGTTTGACCGTGCGCAGGGACAGCTCTCCAGTGCGCTCTCCCGGCTACTGGTGGTGGCGGAACGTTATCCCGACCTGAAGGCCACCTCGAATTTTCAGACCCTGCAGGCCCAGCTGGAAGGCTCCGAAAACCGCATTGCGGTGGAACGCGGCCGTTTCAACGAAGTGGTGCAGGGCTACAACGCCGCAGTGAAACGCTTCCCCACCGTGCTTTTTGCCGGCGTTCTGGGCTTCCAGCCGCGCCCCTATTTCGCCGCCACGCCGGGCGCGGAGAAGGCGCCGGACGTCAACTTCGACTTTGGAAAGAAGGGCACGTGAGCGTCCTTTCCTCCTCCTGGAGCCGCTGGGTTCTTCTGCTTGGCCTTGCGCTGAGTTGGGCCGGAAGCCTGGCGGCGGAAACCCTGCCGCCGCGGCCCGCCCGCCACGTCACCGATCAGGCGCGTGTGGTCGCGCCCCAGGTTGTCGCCGCCCTCAATCGCGAGCTCGAGCAGTTCGAGCGCGACACATCAAACCAGATCGTGGTGGCGGTTTTCCCGCAGATGGACTCCGCCTCGTCGGTGGAGGACTTCACCGTGCGCATCGCGGAACAGTGGAAGGTCGGCCAGGCGGGGCGCAACAATGGTGCCATCCTCTTTGTATTCGTAAAGGAAAGACAAATTTACATTCAGGTGGGCTACGGCCTGGAGGGCGCCATTCCCGATGCCACCGCCTTTCGCATCATCGAGGACGAAATCAAGCCGCGGTTTCGCGCAGGAGATTTTAGCGGCGGGGTTCGCAACGGCGCCCACGCGCTGATGGCGGCCGCGCGTGGGGAATACACCGGCACCGGGCGGACCGCGGCGGAACGGGCCGGAGCTCGCGGTCAGGGCGGGTTCTCCCTGGGGCCGGTGGCCTTTTTCGTGATTTTCCTCGTCCTTTCCGGCCTCTCCTCGCGTCGCCGGCGGCGGGGGTTGATGGGCCGGCGCGGTCCGGTCGTGTTCGGCGGCCCTTTTGGCGGCTTTGGAGGAGGCGGTGGATTCGGTGGCGGGGGCGGCGGCGGCTTCTCCGGCGGCGGGGGCGGCTTTGGAGGAGGCGGCGCGGGAGGGCGCTGGTGACTTATGGACTCGACCCAACCTCTCTTTGACGGACACGCGGTGATGCGCGCGATCACAGCTGCGGAAACGAAGACGTCCGGAGAAATCCGGGTGGTGGTTTTCCCCCGCGGCGTCGACGACGCCGTCGACGCGGCTCGCCAGGAATTCCAGCGGCTCGGCATGCAGCGCACGCGCGATCGCAATGCCGTCCTGATCCTCGTCGCACCCACCTCGCACACCTTTGCCGTCTACGGCGACGAAGGGGTGCACACCCGCTGCGGCACGCATTTCTGGCGCGAACTCACCGCGGGGATGGAGGGTCATTTTCGCCGCGGGCGTTTTACGGAAGGCATGGTGCACGCAGTGGAACAACTTGCCGTGATTCTCGCCCGCGAGTTTCCGCGCAAGCCCGACGACACCAACGAACTTCCGGACGACGTGGTGGAGCGAGGGGTTGTCATCTAGAAGCGCGCGAGCGTCAGGAGTCTCGCTAGGGCAAGCACTTGCAGTTTGCCCTTCCCAACTGTGCTAAGTTCCTCCTGAAATCGCTCCTCATGTCTTCTCCTGTCGAAAACGTCGTCATCGTGGGTACGGGCTGCGCCGGTTTGACCGCCGCCATCTATACGGGCAGGGCGAACCTGAGTCCCCTGGTGGTGGAGGGCTCCCTGCCCGGCGGCCAGCTGACCACGACGTCGGAAGTGGAGAATTTTCCCGGCTTTCCGGAGGGCATCGACGGCTTCCAGCTGATGGACAACCTGCGAAAGCAGGCGACGAAGTTCGGCACGCGTTTTGAGCAGGCGCTGATCACATCGGTGGATTTTTCAAGCCAGCCGCTGAAGCTGAAGACCAGCGAACGGGAGATCCTGACCAAGAGTGTGATCATCGCGACCGGTGCCTCACCCCGTCTGACCGGTGTCCCCGGAGAAAAGGAACTCTACGGCGGCAAGGGCGTGACCACGTGTGCGACCTGCGACGGCGCGTTTTACCGGAAGATGGAGGTGGCCGTGATTGGCGGTGGCGACTCCGCGTGTGAAGAAGCGCTCTTCCTCACCCGGTTTGCCAGCAAGGTGTACCTCGTTCACCGCCGTGATTCGCTGCGCGCGTCCCGGATCATGGCGGAGCGGGCGACCTCGCACCCGAAGATCGAGATGGTCTGGGACAGCGTTCCCGCCGAGATCCTGGGCGTTTCCGAGGGCGCGGTCAGCGGACTGAAGGTGAAAAACCTCAGGACGGGCCAGGAGAACGTCATCGCGGTGAAGGGCGTGTTCATTGCTATCGGGCACATCCCCAATTCGGCGGCGTTTGCGTCGGCTTTGGACGTGGACGAAAGCGGGTATTTTGTCCCCGCCGCGGGCAGCCAGGTGAAGACGCGGGTGCCCGGCGTGTACGTGGCTGGCGACTGCGCCGACCACCACTACCGGCAGGCGATCACCGCAGCCGGCATGGGCTGTCAGGCCGCCATCGAGGCGGAACGTTGGCTGGCGGAGCACGGGCGCTGAGCGTCCCGTTCCCCGCGCAGGACGTCCCGGGGGGCGCGCGGGTGCTGTTTGAGCCTCGCACCGCTGTCTTTTGACCTGACGCAGTCGTTTCCGGTCCGCATCGTCGACAGTCGATGTCGGTCGCCAGCCCCCGTTACCGTTCGCGTATCCAGCAACTCCTCACCGAGCTGCAAATCCCATCCGATTATCCCGCGAAGCGGGGCCTGGACTTGCAGGAGGAGGCGACCGAGCTGGTATCGATCGGCCAGGACGACAATGGCCGCGACTGCCTCCTCACGCCTGCAGCCGCCGAGGCATGGCGGACGATGCGCGCGCGGGCACGTACCTCGGGCGTGGAGCTGGTGCCCTTGTCGGGCTTTCGCAGCGTGGAACGGCAGGTGGAGATCATTCGCGGCAAATGTGCCGTGGGTGAGTCGCTCGAGGATATCCTGCGCACGATCGCGGCGCCGGGGTACAGCGAGCACCACACCGGCCACGCGATCGACGTGGGCACCCCCGATTCTCTCCCGCTGGAAGAAGCGTTCGCCACCACCGCAGCGTTTGCCTGGCTGAACCGCCATGCCGAGGCATTCGGTTTCCGCCTCTCCTACCCGCGCGACAATCGGCACGGCTTCATTTACGAGCCCTGGCACTGGTTCTGGACGGGCTGGAAACGGGCCTGAAACGACAGCGCGCCAAGTCCCGAGAGCAGGCAGGGCACCATTTTAGATTAATTCTAATTCTCACTTGATACTTAGAATGATTCCAATTTGCTGTGCCCTCCCTCGATGACGGAAACCGATACACGTGCCCAAGAAGCCCTCGCGCAACGGCTCGCTGACAGCGGGTTGCGGGCGACGCCCCAGCGCGACCTCGTGTACCGCACGCTTCTGACCAAGCGGGATCATCCCACCGCTGAAGAGGTGTTTGCCCGCGCGAAGACGGACATGCCGACCATCTCGCTGGCGACCGTCTACAACTGCCTGGAGACACTGGTCCAGTGCCATCTCATCCGGCAGGTCAATCATGAGCGCGGGCCGACGCGATATTGCCCGAACCTCACGCCGCACGCCCACTTTTACGACGAACAGAGCGGATCGACCATCGACGTGGATCTCCCGCCCGCGCTGTTTGAACAGCTTCGTTCCGTGCTCCCCTCCGGGTACACCGCCTCCACGGTAGAAATCACCTTTCGCGGCAAGACCCAGTCCTGAATTTTCTCCGAACATGCAATCGCTCGAAATCAAAGATCTCCACGTTTCGCTTACCGACAGCCCCGAGAAGGCCATCGTGAAGGGCCTGAGCCTCACGATCAAAACCGGTGAGGTGCACGCCATCATGGGCCCCAACGGCACGGGCAAGTCGACCCTGGCGAAGGTGATTGCCGGGCATCCCGACTACACCATCACGAGCGGCACGGTTCTGCTCGACGGAAAGTCCGTGCTGGAGATGGAGGCGGACGAGCGCGCCCGCGCCGGCCTTTTCCTCGCCTTCCAGTATCCGAGCGAGATCCCAGGCGTCAGCATCGCCAACTTCCTCCGCGCCGCCGTGCAGGCGCGCATGGCCGAGGGCGAGGAACTGGACGCGACCGCGTATTATAAAAAGCTCTACAGCAAGATGGACCTGCTGAAGATCGACCGGAAGTTCACCTCGCGGTCCGTCAATGAAGGGTTCTCCGGCGGCGAGAAGAAACGCTGCGAGATCCTGCAGATGGCGATGCTTGAACCGGCGTTCGCCTTGATGGACGAGACGGACTCCGGCTTGGACATCGATGCCCTCCGGATCGTTGCCGACGGCGTCAATGCGCTCCGCGGCGAAAAACTGGGTGTGCTTCTCATCACCCACTACCAGCGCCTCCTCAACTACATCGTGCCGGACCACGTGCACGTGATGTATGACGGCCGCATCGTAAAGAGCGGCGACAAGAGCCTGGCCCTCGAACTCGAGGCCAAGGGTTACGACTGGGTTAAGAAGGAATTCGCCAACGCCTAAAGCCACCGCCGCCCCCCTTCCCGGGCGCGGCACAATCCCTCCCGACCATGGCTGAATCAGACACGCTCGACACACCGGAGATGATCGAAAACCCCGTCGCTGGGATCGATCAATCGGTCGGTGATTTCACCTACAATGTGAATTACGAATTCGACGCCGGCACGGGTCTCTCCGAGCAGACCGTCGACTACATCTCCTCCGTGAAGAAGGAGGCGCCATGGATCCGCGAGTTTCGCCACAAGGCGCTCAAGCAGTTCCTCTCCATGCCGCTGCCCACCCACTGGGCGACGAAGGATCTCGAGAACATCAATTTCGACAAGATCCGCTATTACCTCTCCAGCGGCCAGAAACCCAAGCGCACCTGGGACGAGGTGCCGGCCGACATCAAGCGCACCTTTGAACGACTCGGCATCCCGGAACAGGAACGCAAGTTCCTCGCCGGCGTCGAGGCCCAGTTCGACAGCGAGGCCGCGTATTCAAATATCAAGGAGACCGTCGCCAAGCAGGGTGTCATTTTCGTCAACTCGACCGAGGGCCTGCGCGAGCACCCGGAGCTGTTCCGCAAGTGGTTCGGCAAGGTCATTCCGACCAGCGACAACAAGTTCTCCGCCCTCAATAGCGCGGTCTTCTCAGGCGGTTCCTTCATCTATGTGCCTCCCGGCGTGAAGGTCTCCCACCCGCTGCAGGCCTACTTCCGCATCAACGCGGAGAACTTTGGGCAGTTCGAGCGCACCCTCATCATCTGTGACGAGGGCAGCGAGGTGACCTACATGGAAGGCTGCACCGCCCCCAAGTTTTCCACCTCCACCCTCCATTCGGCCGTGGTCGAGCTGGTCGCATTGAAGGGCGCCAAAATCCAGTACATCACCGTCCAGAACTGGGCGCCGAACGTATACAATCTCGTGACCAAGCGCGGGGTCGCGCACGAGGAAGCCGAAATCAAGTGGATCGACTGCAACATCGGCAGCCGGCTGACGATGAAGTATCCCGGTGTGGTCCTGAAAGGCCGCAAGGCTCGCGGCGAGGTCATCTCGATCGCGCTCGCCAACGACGGGCAGCACCAGGACACGGGTGCCAAGATGATCCACGCCGCCGACGAGACCACCTCGACGATCGTTTCAAAGTCGATCTCCGTCGGCCAGGGACGCGCCACCTACCGCGGCGTGGTCCACATCCCGAAGCACTTGAAGGGCTGCAAAAACAACACGGAATGTGACGCCCTCCTGATCAACACCAACAGCCGCACCGACACCTATCCTGCGATCACCGTGCGTGGTGACACCCACGCGGTGCAGCACGAGGCCAGCGTGTCGAAGGTCAGCGAAGAGCAGATCTTCTACATGCAGCAGCGCGGCCTCACCGAAGCCCAGGCAATGAGCCTGAGCGTCAACGGTTTCATCAACGACCTCGCCCGCCAGTTTCCGATGGAATACTCCGTCGAGCTGAAGCGGCTGATCGATCTCGAGATGGAAGGCAGCGTCGGCTGATCGCCGACCTCGCCCCGGCGCCGGTCCTGCCCGCGTGGCGCGACCGGCGCGCCTCCCTTATCCACCGTCTTCCGCCTTTTCCCTTTCCCTGATGTCCGCCGTTCCCAACACCGTTTCAACGCCCGGTCTTTCTGCTGAGCAGTTTGCGACACATCTGTCCCAACGCAGCGCACTGCCCACCTGGTGGCTCGAGGCAAAAAAAGCGTCCTGGAATCAGTTCCTCGCCCTCCCCCTGCCCGCGCGCAATGACGAGCGCTGGCGCTTCAGCAGCACGGGCACCCTGACCCTCGACAACCTCAGCCTCCCGCAGGAGCTGCCTGCACACACGCCGCGTTTCCCGGATTTCGGCCAGGCGGCCGAGATCGTGTTTTCTCAAGGCCAGGTCACGGCCCGCACCGAACTGCCCAAGGCGCTCACCGACGCCGGCGTGGTGTTCTGCACGCTCGAAGAGGCCGTCCACCGACACCCCGACCTCGTGCGTCAGTATTTCCAACAGTACCCGGTTGTTCTCGGCGCGGATAAGTTTGTCGCGCTCAATGCCGCTCTCACCGGCAGCGGTGCGTTCGTGTACGTCCCCAAGGGGGTCGAGCTCACGGCTCCACTCGCCATCCAGCACACCCTCTCCGGCTCCAATCACGCCCTCTTCCCGCACACCATTGTGGTGCTGGGAGACCAGGCCCGCGCCACCGTGGTGGAGTTTTTCGTCAGTGCAGAGCCCGATGGCCGCCAGTTCGTCTCCGGCGTGAACGACCTGCATGCAGGCCAGGGCGCACAGCTGACGTATGTGGGCGCTCAGAAATGGACGGGAGACACGCTGGCCCTCCAGAGCAACAGCATCGTGGCCCAGCGCGACGCGCGCATCCTTTCGTTGAACGTCCATCTCGGCGGGAAGCAGGCGCGCCATGAATCGCACTCCCGTCTCCAGGGTCCCGGCGCCCACAGCGAAATGCTTGCCCTCACGGTGGCCCGCGGGGAACAGGAGTTCGACCAGCGCACCCTGCAGACGCATCAGGCTCCGCACACCAGTTCGAATCTGCTCTACAAAAACGCCCTGTTGGAGAAGGCGAAGACCATCTTTTCCGGGCTGATCGTAGTGGAGCCCGACGCGCAAAAAACCGACGCCTACCAGAGCAACCGCAACCTCATGCTGAGCGAAACGGCGGAGGCCAACGCCCTCCCCGGCCTGGAAATCCAGGCGAACGATGTCCGCTGCACCCACGGCGCGACCAGCGGCCGCATCGATCGCGAGCAGGAATTCTACCTGCAGTCCCGCGGGATCAAAGCGGCCCAGGCCGACGAGCTCATCATCTTTGGTTTCTTTGAGGAAGTGCTGAGCAAGCTCGAGAACGAGGCGCTGCACGACTTGCTCCGCGGCATGATCGCGAAGACCTTGAAGCGCTGACGCGGTCCACCGCGACAACCCGCACCACGCCATGTCCAACAAAGAACGCCTGCTTTCGCGCGACGTCGAGGCGGTCCAGATCCCCTCCGGCGACAAGATCACCCTCACCCAGGGCGCGCGGGTTTTTATCACCCAGACCCTGGGCGGTAGTTACACCGTCATGACGGATACGGGCCTGGCCCGCATTGAGGGACGAAACGGGGATGCCCTCGGCGAGGTTCCCACTGACACCACCGTGGCGGCGAGCACCCTGGCCAATGGAGCCCCGGATCCCGAAGCCATCTGGGACCAGCTCAAGAAAGTGTACGACCCGGAGATCCCGGTGAACATCGTCGACCTCGGGCTCGTCTATTCGATGGACGTCGAGCAGACCGCCGACGCCGCTTACACCGTGAACGTGGCCATGACCCTGACTGCCCCCGGTTGCGGGATGGGTCCGGCGATCGCCGAGGACGCCAGGACCAAGATTCTCCTCGTGCCCGGTGTTTCTGCCGCGGACGTACGCATCACCTGGGACCCGCCGTGGAACCAGCAGATGATCTCCGAGGAAGGAAAGATGAAGCTCGGCTTGATCTGACCCTCCCCCCACCGCCCGGCGCATCCGCGCCGGGTTTTTTATTCCCTGAAACAAAAGAGGCGCCGCGGGGTGACGGCGCCTCTGGAATCACGGCCTCAGAGCCGTAGCAAAATGGTTTAGCGGGTGGCGGTGGTGTCGACCACGCTGGAGTCGATCGCCTTCCGCAGGGCATCCGCGTTGATCTTGATCGCAACGGAACGGGCCACCGCTTCCTGGAAGCGCGGCGTGTTCAGCGCCTCGGGGAACGAAGCGGAGACCATCTTGCGCAGGGAAGCGTCCTCGGACGGCACCACCATATGGAACACGCGGGCAGGCGCGCCGACATCGCTGACCGCGCGCAGAACCTCGTAGTCACCCTTCTTCACCGACGGAGGAAGGTTATTGCCGACGATGAAAACGGCGTCGTACATCCCCGCCTTCAGGTCGAAGGCGAGCCGAAAGGCATCCACTTCCGTCACCTTGACGGTGACCTTGCCGCCCGCCTTTTTCGACATGCTGGTGCCGAGGCTGGCCGCAAAGGCTTCGTGCAGGAGCCCGCGGTCGTTTCCGGTGCGGGTGCTGTCGACAACGGCCACGCGCAGGTCCGAACTCGACTGCACCGTGACCTCAGACGGGGAGTCCGAGACCTGGGCGTTGAGGGACAAGGCGGCCGTGAGGGTGATCAATCCGAGAAGGGCTTTCATAGGCGTATTAGTTGGGGCTTCGTGATTCGATTGAGACTTTTATAGGTAGGGGTTCGCCCGGGCTCACGCCTTATTGCAAGCTTCTGGATTTTTGACGCGGTTTTGACAATTACCAGCGCCCGTTGCAACGGTTAGTCTCTTCTTAACCTGTTTTCCTGTAATGTCTTAATGATCTTGCAACCACAAGGCATTAGAGAGAACAACCCAGAGGCGTGCATCGATTTACGGCGAATTATACCAAAAACCGGCCTCTCTGACCCGGGGAAACCCCCACCTGTTTTAGGATATCCTGAATCGGCGGATGGATACAACGGCGAGGCCGCGCGTAGCAGATGGTCAACTACAGCGGTGAGGTGCGTCTGCGGCGCGGCGAATGGCGAGTTTTGACTGGCAAAACCACCGGTGCCGCACACGTTACGCGCCTATGTCCATCCACAATCTTCAGTCGCCCCGCGCGTTACCCCGCTTCGATGATGACGACGACAACGAAGAAAAGGAAAACGAGCTGGCGCAGAAGCATGCCGCGCCGGTCGCCGCACTGATCCAGAAACGCTTTCTCAAGGAGCGTAAGATCTTCCTTTGGGGCGCGGTCACGGATGAATCGGCCAAGGACATCACCGAACGCCTCCTGTACCTCGAGGCCGTGGGTCCCGGCAAGGAGATCACGTTCTACATCAACACCCCCGGCGGCTCGATCACGGCCGGTATGGCGGTTTACGATACAATGAAGATGATCACCTCCCCCATCACGGTGGTCGTCACGGGCATGGCCGCGTCCATGGGCTCGATCCTGCTCAGCGGCGCGCCGAAGGGCCGCCGCCTGCTGTATCCACACGCCCGTGTCTTGATCCACCAGCCGCTCATCTCCGGCCGCATGGTGGGTCCGGCGACTGACATCAACATCCAGGCTCGCGAAATGGAGAAACTCCGCGCGGAACTGAACCAGATCCTGGCCGACGCCTCGGGCCAGCCGCTCGAGCGCATCAATCGCGATACCGATCGGGATTTCTATCTGAACGCACCGGAAGCCATCGCCTATGGCCTGGCCGACCGGGTGGTCGACAAAGTCTGACTGACCGAGCCGTGATCACTTCACGGCTCTTTTTTTTGCGCCGGGGCTCGCAAGCGCTCGCGTTCTGCGGCCCATGCCTCCGCGACCGCACCCTCGCCGGCGTTCTGCGCGAGGACCGCGCCGCGCTCCAGGAGCAGGAGCCTCCAGGATCGTCGCAACGACGCGTCCTCCAACTGCCGGCCGATCCATTCCAGGGCGGTCGCAGCCTGACCGAGCCCTCCCAACGCTTCCGCCGCCTCGAGGGCAAGCGGCCTTTCCGAATCCGAAGCTGATGCGTTGAGCACCGCTTCCCCGGCCACGCGCGCTTGCTCGAGATTTCCGGCTGCCGCCGCGGCCCGCAGTCGCGCGAGCTGAACCGCGGGATGTGCCGGCGTGCCGTCTCCAGGATCGGTGCCCACGGCGAGGGCCTTCTCCGGCTGGCCCGCCGCGAGCAATCGCTCCAGCTCCCGAAGCGTCACGTAGGCCCGCGCCTCGGTATCCAGCTGCGAACGACGTTCCCACTGCCGGGCAAAGTCCACCTTGAAGGGACGATAAAGGGGATCCCCAATGGCGATGGCCTGCCAGCTCACGCCGCGCAGGGAATAGTAGACGGCGTCGCCCCACCGGTCTCCGCGGAGAAGCGCCTTCAGCAGCAGGTGGGGATGGTGCGTAAAATCCAAATACGGTTCGTTCACATTCCCGACCGTGGCCGCGGCGCCCCGCGCCACCAGGGGCGCGGTCCAGCCCCCCGTCGAGCTGCTCAGAGTGCGGGCGGAAAAGCTGTGGATATGCAGGGCCACCGCGCCGGGCGCGAAACGGAACCCCCGACGCGTCATCGGTCCACTCAGCTGGGCGTCATACCAGCCGAAATACAGGGCGGGGCGGTCAAACCGGGCGGTGGTGGGAAAGGTTTTGGGCGCGCGGTCCACCTGCGGCGCGAAGCCGGCCTCCTCCAGCAGGCGCACGGTCGAGGCGAGCCAGGCATCGCCCGTCTTGTGCGGCCCTCCCAGATCCACGTACGCACGGCCGATCAGCCCCTCGGCCTCAACCTTCAGGGCCGCGTCCACCAGCCCCCGGGCATCCTCGTCACTGGCGCCATCGAGTCGGGACACCTTGATCACGTGGTAACGCTCGACCACGGGCGTGCGCTCCCGCTGGAAGAAGGGATTCATCACGAAGCCTGCGATGGGGTAATTGCCCGCCGCGATCAGGCTCAGCTCCGAATCCACCGCCGCCGCGGTGGTCCGGAACTCCGCCCTGTCCGTCATGGGCGCAAGCGGCCGGAAGAGCGCAGGGTCGTGCGCAATTTTAAGCGGGACGCCCCGGCACACCACCAGATAGGCGACCCTATGTCCCTGGATGGCCAGGCGGGGCCGGCCCGTTTGGTCGCGGCGCTCCCCGATTTCGGCGTCGATCCAGCCACGCTCCACCAGTGCTCGCTGGAGCGGTTCGTACACCTCGCGGAGAAACTGCTGCCAGGTGATCGATTCTGCCACGGGCATCGGCAGTCCGACGATATTCTCCCCAGGAATGCCGCGCGCATGCGCATAATGTTGGGCCAAGGCGGACGAGCCCTCCGCCGCGGTATTGGCCAGAACGACCACCCGCGACGCAGGTTCGTCGTCCCCGTTCGCCCACGCAGGTCCGCACCCGAGCACGACTGCCAGCCAGGCGAGCCTGCAGCGTTTCAGCAGGGCTCGCATGACCGGTCAGTTTCGCGCGCGGCGCACGTCCGCCGCATAAGCAATGATGCCTTCAGCGAGGGCATCCGCCACCTTCTGCCGGTACGCCGGAGTGGCCGCCTTGCGTGCCTCGCCATCGTTGGAAAGGTAACCGGCCTCGACCAGCACCGCGGGACACGAGATCAGGCGCAGCACCTTGAAACGTGCGCGCTTGTGTCCGCGGTCCGGCACCTTGAGCTCCCCGAGAAGCTGCTTGTGGAGGCGATACGCGAGCAAGGCGTTCCACGGGTCGCTGCGGTTGCCGGGATTGACCTCCCGGGCCTGGGTGGTGGCCTCCCGGTTGTAGTCATCCGTCGAATACTGATAGCGGGGGGTGAGGGAAAAGACCTCCACTCCGGTGACCTGGTCGGCGCGCTTTTCCACCGCGTTGAAGTGGATGCTGACAAACACATCCGCACCGGCGCGGGCCGCCAGGGCGGGACGATCGTCGAGTTCGACGAAGCGGTCGTCGGAGCGCGTCAGCACCACCTTGAAGCCGGCTGCCTCCAACAGGCGCTTGGTGCGGTTCGCCACGTCGAGGGTGATGGTTTTCTCAAACACCTTGAGCTTCTGGTTCACCTTGCCGGAATCGCGCCCGCCGTGCCCGGGGTCGAGCGCCACCACCCGCACGGGTCCCGGGTCCGCCTTGATGGAGGTCGGTTGGACCATCGGTCCGATCAGACGCTCCGCATCGGTCCGGCTCAGGTAGAGACTCCGTCGATACAGGCGGGCGGGCTCGCCCAGAAAGATGCGCAGCCCGTTCACCTTTGCCTCGCGCGCATCCACCTCCAGCTCCACCCGGTCATTGGCGCCGACCAGGGCAATGCGCCGGCCGGCAGATATCCAGGCCATCTTCAGTCCGTGGCGCTTCGCGAAGGCCGCCGTGCTAAGATAGGAAATACCGCGGATCTCAACCAGATCCCCCGCGGTGGAACGGGTGGGTGCCGATTTGGGTGGCGCGGCAAGGGCCGCCGCGGGCGCGACGGCACAGGCAAGCACCGCCACGATCACGGCGGCGAGGAGGGTGTAGGCGCCCCGGAGGCGGGGCTTTTCAGCCCGGTCGGCGTGCACCCGACGGGGGTTCAGGACGTCGGCTTGGCCGACGTTTCCTGATCTTGATCATCCTCGTGTTCAAGCGACGCCGACTCATCGCGCACATGGAGCTTGGCCTTGCGCTTGTTGGCCGGGTGGGGCGTCAGCATGACGTTGATCTGCTTGCCCATCAGACGGGGCTCGCTGTCCGGGTGCCCCATACCCTCGAGTTCGCCGATCGCCTTGCGGATCACATCGAAGCCAATCTCGGTGTGGGCCATTTCGCGGCCGCGGAACTTGAGGCGCAGCTTCACCTTGTTGCCATGGTCGAGGAACTCCTCGGCGTGGCGCAGCTTGGTATAAAAATCGGCGTGTTCGATGCGCGCCGTGAACTCGATCTCCTTGATCTTGCTCGCGGTTGCCTTCGCGTGGGACTGCTTCTTCTGCTCCTCGTACACGTACTTGCCGAAGTCCATGATACGGCACACGGGGGGCTGTGCGTTCGGTGCGACCTCGACCAGATCAAGCCCGACCTGGATGGCCAGCTGCAGCGCCTTATCCGTCGGCATGATGCCCAGCTGCTTACCCTCGGGACTGATGACGCGGATCTGCGGGACCTTGATGCGATGGTTGCGGCGGATGCTCGCAAACGGGTCGTTATTGGTACGACCGCGATACTGACCGGGGCGATTGCCGCCACCAGAGGGAAACGAATTAGCCATCAATAAGTTCTTGGGTGAATCTGTGCGCGCCCGACTTCTCGCGCGGAAGTCACACCCTGACAACACCTATTTCGCAGTCCCGTTACGGAATGACCGGTCGGGGAAGACCCCCACCCCGCTCAGATGCTGAAGCTCTCCCCGCAAGAGCAACTGGCCTTGGCGTTGGGGTTCGAGAACTTGAAGCCACCCGCCACCATCCGGTTCGAATAGTCCAGCACCGTGCCCTTTAGATAAAGCGCGGTCTTGGGATCGACCAGGACGCGAACACCGGCCGTAAACACCAGGATGTCGCCCTTCCTCGACTCGCCGGTGAACCGCATCTTGTAGCTGAGGCCATTGCAGCCTCCGCCCGTGATCGCGATCCGCAGGAACTCACCTTGCTTCTCCCGGGCGATCAACGCCTGCACCTTTACCCCGGCAGGCTCGGTCAGCCGGACGAGGTTTTCATTGCCCTGGCGGACCCCCTCGGGGAGGACGACGCCGGGAGCGGTGGCGATCAAGATGTCTGACATCGGAGGACAGGGAAACGCGCTTGGCCGTCCGCCGCAACTCAGGGTTGCGGACCGCACCGCAAACCGGCCAACAGCCGCGCGACCGCGACGGCCTGGGTGAAACTGGTGGTCTTGGCGAGGCCCTTTCCGGCAATGCCAAAAGCGGTGCCATGGTCCGGGCTGGTCCGGACGAAGGGCAGACCGAGGGTGACGTTCACCGCTTCGTCAAAATCGATCGTCTTCAGGGGGGCTAGGCCTTGGTCGTGGTAGATCGCCACCACTGCATCAAATTCCCCCCGCAGCTGCCGCGCGAAGACCGTATCCGGTGGCTGTGTGCGGGATAAGCCCGGATAACGTATCCTCAGTCGATCCAGGATGGGGTCGATGCGCTCGATCTCTTCGCTGCCGAGCAGACCCTCTTCGCCGGCATGCGGATTCAAGCCGCACACCGCGATGCGGGGCGGCGCCCCCGCCGGCACGGAACCCACCGGACCGCACGCGAGCGCCAGGGTTTCCGCAGCTGCCACCGCACGTTCAAACGCTTCAGGACTGAGCTCCCCAGGCACGGCACGCAGCGGGATGTGCCACGTGACGAGGGCCACCCGCAGCCGACCGCCGCAGAACGCCATCGTTGGCTCACCGCCCCAGCGATCGGCAAAAAACTCGGTCTGGCCCGGAAACGGGTAACCGGCCCGCTGCAGCCAGGTTTTGCTCACCGGGCCAGTGACAACCGCGTCGAAGGTGCCAGCCTTCGTGCCCGCGGCCGCGCCTTCCATTGCCTCCAGGGCGACCCGGGCCCCTGCGACCGAAGGAGTTCCGGGCGTCGCCTCGTAGTCGCAGGGACCGACCGGAGCAGCCGTGGCACCGTTTAACGTCAAGGTGGTGAGCCAGCGAGCGGAGCCAAACACGGTGACGTGCCGCGGATCGACGCCGGGGGCGCGAAGCCAGTCCGCAATGATCTCAGGCCCCACCCCGGCGGGATCGCCGCAAGTGATCGCCAGGCGCACGGGTCTGTGTTCTCCCGGGGTCACTCGGCGTCTCCGCGTTCGGGCTCGATGCGGGACGGACGGGCAAAGCTGCGTTTGCCGCCCGTGAAGAACTCCAGGAAGCGCCGCGCCTCGCCGGTCGTGTACCGCGGGTCGCCCGCGGCGGCGGTGGCGAGCTGGCGGATGTTCCCGGGGCCAAAGACCGCGCGGAAGGCGAGCTTCAGTTCCTGGACCGCCTGCCGGGAAAAGCCGCGGCGCTTCAGGCCGACCAGATTGAGGCCGGAGACTTCATCCCGTTCGGCCACCAACAGGAACGGCGCAATGTCACGGGTGATGCGGGAAAGGCCGCCCACCATCGCACTTTCGCCGATGCGCGTGAACTGGTGCACGGCGGCGCCACCGCCCACGAAGGTGAAGTCGCCAACCGAGACATGCCCGGCGAGCAAGGCGTTGTTGGCCAGGACAACCTGGTTCCCCACCGCACAGTCGTGGGCGAGGTGGGCGCCGGACATGAGGAAGCAACCCTCGCCCAAGACGGTTGCCTTGCCCGGGTAAATCGACCGATTCACCGTCGCGTATTCACGGATCACCGACCCGTTGCCGACCTGAACCCCGCTGTCGATCGCGCGGTCGAACTTCAGGAATTGCGGGTCGCCGCCAACCACCGCGTGCGGATACACCAGAACCCGGTCACCCAGGCGGGCGTGGCGGGTCACGACCGCGTAGGCCATGATCTCACAGTCGGAACCGAGTTGCGCGCCGGGTTCCACAATCGCGGTCGGATGAATGACAAGTGCCACGGTCCTCCTACAACGTGCCGCCGGGGTCTCGACGGCAACGGAAAAGACAGGTCAGGACGGCGGCCGACCCGGCCGGGCGGCGGATCTGCTGGCGGCACCGGTGCGGTCCATGAACATCTCAAGCTGCGCCTCCTTGAGGAGGTCGTAATTCTTCAAGATGCGAATCACCTGGAGGGTGTCGCTCTTCCCGTAGTTCCGGTTGGGCTCTATCTTGTCGATGATGTCGAGAAGCATGGCCCGGAAGGAGATGATCGCATCGACCCCGCGCTCCTTTAGCATCTCGACACTCTGGGTGCGAAAGGGCTCCGCAGTGGGAAGGCTCGGCAGGACGAGGATTTTGGTCATGTCCCCGATCTCCCCCGCGCCGGGGTCGTCCTCCGTATCCTTCGGGAAAAACCGTGTCACCTCGCGCAGCACGTTTTCCTCGAGAAAACGAAAGATCTCGGGGCTCGACTTGAGTGTGCCCGGGGTGAAGCGACCGGTGTGCCAGGGTTTCACCGAGATGATCGCACGGTGAATGAAGGCGAGCTCGCTCGAAAAGAGAAAGAACTCCGGCTTTCGCGCGCCGCGTTGGTACGACGGGTTGTACACCAGCAGGTCGATCTCCTCGTCGCCGGTCTTCTTGCGCGCCTGCACCTCGTACTTGCGCACCTGGCGGACAAGGAAGCCGTTTTGCTCGAAGTATTCGCGGACGATGCCTTCGTCGATCGCCGACATGGATGGTTGTGGGGGTTGGAGAACGCCGCCTGGGCGGGCGCCGGTGGGCGCGCCTGCAGCCAAACAGATCTCCGGCGGGCTTAAATCTTTTTCCTTGGCGCGCGCCGGGCTCGCCAAGGCATGCGGCGCAACGCGGCGCCCGGGGAACTAGCTCGCACCCACCTCGCGAAAGGCGCTTTCAACCAGGCCCGCCTCGATGCCGGACAGGGTGACAGCCTCGCCGAGTGACTTCAGGACGACAAAGCGGGGCATGCCGCCGCGCACCTTTTTATCCCGGGTCGTGGCGGCCATCAACGCGGCGAGGGGCAGCGCGGTGCGCAGCCGTACCGGGAGCAGGTGTTGGGTCAGCACGCGTTCCACCCGATCCACGTCGGAACGCCCGATCATGCCCAGCTTGACCGAAAGCCGGGCGGCCGCCGCGAGCCCGATCGCAACCGCCTCACCGTGGAGGTAGGAACCGTATTCGGTCACCTGCTCGATGGCATGACCGAAGGTGTGGCCCAGGTTGAGCAGGGCGCGACCGCCCTCCTTCGCCAGCTCACGTTCATCCGCCTCGACGATGCGGGCCTTCAGCGCGCAGCAGGTCCGGATCACCGCGGCGAGGTCAGGACTGGAAACGGAAAGGGGCGTCGCCTCGAGGCGGGCAAGAAGTGCTGCGTCTCCAAGAAGTCCATACTTGATGACCTCGCCCATGCCCGCGGCAAACTCGCGCTTCGGCAGGGTTCCCAGCAGCGACATCGCCAGGTAAACGGCCTTGGGTTGGTGAAAGGCGCCAACCAGGTTTTTGCCGGCCTTGAGATTGATGCCGGTTTTCCCACCGACCGAACTGTCGACCATCGCGAGCAGCGTGGTGGGGATCTGGATAAAATCGACGCCCCGGAGGTACGACGCAGCGGCAAAGCCGACCAGGTCGCCAATCACGCCCCCGCCGACAGCGAACACGAGCCCCGTGCGGTCGATCCGCTGCTCCGCCAGAAAATCCAGCACCCGACCCAGGCTCGCGAGGGACTTGCTTTCCTCGCCTGGCTCGACCGCGAAGCGCGGCACGTCGCCGAACATCGCGGCGAAAGCCTGTGGCTGATACTCCAGCAGCCGGCGATCCGTCACCACCCCAAGTTTGCGCCCCTCTGCCCTCAGGGCGTCGACGTGCGCTCGCACGTCGACCGTGAGGTCCTTCGCAAAGTGCAAAGGATAACTGCGCTCGCCCAGATTGATGGTGAGAGACTCTGTCATAGGAAGGTCAGATCTGGCACCCGCCCGGACGCACGTCAACGGACGGGTGGACGGATCAGGCCGTGGTCGCCTGGGTGGTCGGGGGAGCGGCGGGAGGCGGGGTCGCGTTCAGACGCGCCTCCGCCTGCTGCAGGTCGGTGATCACCTCGTTGAGTTTCTCCGCATCGGGTCCCTTGAGGTCGCGGAACAGCTCGGAGCCGAGATGCTGCCGCACGCGCTGGATCGACTGCAGCGCGATCTGTTTCAGCTGCGGGGCCGATTTCCAGGGCGCGGGAGTCGAGGCGCCGTCCAGCGTATCCACCAGGAACTCACTGAGGAACTGTGGCTGGTGGTGCGAATACACCGCCGCGCCGTAGTGAAGGAACCAGGGTACGACGGGGCGGAAGCCCAGCACACCCTTGTGCTCCCAGGTTTGGGCAAGCTGGAGCGCGTGTTCGGCATGGTCCGTTGCCTCGGAGATCCAACCCGGACGTTCCGGCGTGGCGAGTTGGGCCGTGGCCTGGAGCAGCACCCCCAGCCCTTCACAGGCGAGCCGGCGGGCGCGCATCGAAAGGTCGGCGGCGGCCAGATCGCGTTCCTCGCCCTCCTTCAGGGCCTTGAGCACCTCGTTGCAGCCGAGCAGCGCCTCGGGGGCGCGGGACGCGCCGAAGGCAGCCAGCAGCGCGCCTCCCCGGTTGAGCAGGGCTCCCGCGCTGAGTCGGCCGAAATGTTCCTC
Organism: Verrucomicrobiota bacterium; assembly: GCA_023428905.1. Taxonomy (GTDB): domain Bacteria; phylum Verrucomicrobiota; class Verrucomicrobiia; order Opitutales; family Opitutaceae; genus EW11. The sequence continues at coordinate 361,249 of JAEYWP010000007.1, read as the reverse complement.
ATAGCCCTCCGGACGGATGCGGAACACCTCGATCGCCTGCTCGTAAGCGCGGACCGCCAGGGCGTGCCCCTCCTGTGTATTCAAGCGCTGGAGCGCCGTGCCACGGTTGAGCAGGGCTGCACCCACCGTATTGCGGGCCATGACGTCGCTCTCGATCTGGCTCTGCAGCTTTTCGATTGTGGTGTCGTAGCTCTTGAGCGCCTCCTGAAGCGCGTTGGGTTCACCCATCCGCTGGAGCACGTTGCCACGGTTCATCCACGCCACTGCGATCTCACGCGTGACCGCCTCGCTCGCTTCGAGGCGACCGAGCTCCTCGATCGCCTTTTCATAACCGGTCAGGGCGTCCTGCAGGCGCGGATTTTGTCCCTCACGCTCGAGGATCTGACTCTTGAGCAACAGTAGACCGGCGATCGCGCGCGTCAGCTCGGGCGAGGATGGGGCGACCATGCGGGCTGATTCCAGGGCTTTGTCGCACGCGGCGGCGGCCTCTGCGCCCTGATACGACTGCTGGCTCATGCCCAGCCGGAGCGCTTCGTGGATAAGCGCCTGAGTCTCTTGGGGTAATACCTTAAAAACCGGGGGAAGTTCTCGTTCCATAAAACGGTCAGCCTGCCAGCTGGGGCCACCAGCGCGAACGCAAAATTCTCTCAATCCTGAGATTCAGTATCATATTACTTGACCCTAGTCGCGACAGAGTCTCAGTCTCCCGGGCGATGCGTCTATCACCTGATCTCGCCGTGCCCACCTCGAAACCGTCCCGCGCCTCCACCTCCGGTGACCGTTCGCTGCGCTCGCCCCTGGGTCTGGTCTGGGTTTCACCGCTGTTGGTTGCCGGCACCCTGCAGGGGCAAAGCCAGCCCCTCGACGCCAGCGGTTCAGGTACCCGCGCCGAAAACCTCCCCGATGTGGTCGTGGAAGAACAGCAGGCACCCGCGATTTCCTCCCCCAAGTCGACCGCTCCGCTGCGGGACACGCCTCAGACGATCACCGTGATCACCAAGGAGGTTTTCCAGCAGCAGGGAGCCACCACGCTGCGCGATGTGCTTCGCAACACCCCGGGCATCACCTTCCAGGCGGGCGAAGGCGGCACTCCCGCCGGTGATCAGATGACGGTTCGCGGCTTCAGCGCTCGCACCGATCTTTTCCTCGATGGCGTGCGCGACACCGGAGGTTACTCGCGCGACTCCTTCAACCTCGAGCAGGTCGAAGTGACCAAGGGCCCCGGCTCCACCCAGACAGGGCGCGGGTCCACTGGCGGCTCCATCAACCTGGTCAGCAAAACGCCTCAGGCCACCGCTTTCCGGACCGGCACGGCGGGTCTCGGCACCGACAGTTTCGAACGCGCGACGGTTGACGTGAACGAACCCCTCAACCTGCGCGATCTGGGCGCCGCCTTCCGGCTCAACGCAATGTGGCAGGACGCCGATGTCCCGGGCCGCGAACGCGTGGAAAATCAAAGCTGGGCGGTCGCCCCCTCCTTCGCCCTGGGCTTGGGCCGACCCACCCGGCTGACCCTCAGTTACCTCCACATGGAGCAGGACAATGTGCCCGACTACGGCATCCCCTGGGTGCCGGCGGCCCATGTCCCGCTCGCCGCCTACGCCAACCAGGCCGCCCCGGTATCCTCCCGCAACTGGTACGGCCTGCGCGATCGCGATTTTGAAAAGGTGAAGATCGACGTGCTCACCGCCCAGGTCGACCACGACCTCACCGAGCGGATCGGCCTGCGCAACACCACCCGTTACGGCCGTACCGACCGGGACTCGATCATCACCGCGCCGCGTTTCCTCAGCAACGCGAGCACGGACATCCGTCGCAATGACTGGAAATCGCGGGACCAGGAGGACTCCATCCTCGCCAACCACACCAACCTGAGCGCCTCGCTCGAGACCGGGGCGGTGTCGCATGAGATCGCCACCGGCCTCGAGGTGTCACGGGAGGAGCAGACCAACCGCACCCGCGTCGCCACCGGCCCGAATTCGCCGAGCACCGACCTCTACCGCCCGAATCCGGACGACCCCTACACGGAGGCGATCGCTCGCAACGGAGCCTACACCGATGTCACCGCCGACTCCCTCGGTATTTACCTTTTTGATACGATGACCCTGAGCCCCCAGTGGCAGGCCACGGTGGGCGCGCGGTGGGACGAGTTCGAGGTAGACTACGCAGCGGTGGCGGCCGACGGCACGCCCACGCCTTTCCGCCGCAAGGACGACAAGGTCAGCTGGAAGGCAGGCTTGGTCTACAAACCGGTGGAGAGTGGCTCGATCTACGCCGGCTACGGCGACTCTTTCAACCCTTCCGCTGAGGGTCTCGCCCTCACCGCGACCACCGCACTCCTTGAACCCGAGACCTCACGCACCATCGAGGTGGGGACAAAGTGGGATTTGACCGATCGCGGTCTCTCCCTCAGCGCCGCCCTCTTCCGCACGGAAAAGACCAATGCTCGCACCGCCGGGATCAACCCGGGCGACCCTGCCACCGTGCTCCAGGGCGAACAGCGCGTGGAAGGCGTCGAACTCGGTGTCTCCGGCCGGATCACGCCGCGCTGGAACGCGTTCGGCGGTTATGCCTACATGACCAGCGATATCCGCCGCTCCAATACCGCAGGCGAGACCGGCAACGACCTCACCCTCACGCCGGAGCACTCCTTCACCCTCTGGACGAGCTACGACATCAGCCGGTCCCTCACGGTGGGAGGCGGCGCGCAGTACATGGATGCGGTGTACCGCAATGCCACCAACACCGCCGAGGTGCCGAGCTACTGGCTCTTCCAGGCCATGGCTTCCTACCAGGTGAACGAGAGCCTGAGCCTCCGCCTCAATGTCACCAACCTCGCCGATCGCGACTACGTCGATCGTGTGGGCGGCGGCCATTTCATTCCCGGCCCGGGGCGACAGGCCATCCTCACCGCCAACTTCCAGTTTTGATCTCATGATCCTGGAGATTCCCGGCGTTCTCACCGCCCCGCAGGTTCTCGAGGCCAGGCAGCTCCTGCTCGCCGCCGAGTGGGTGGACGGTCGTGTGACCGCCGGGCACCAGGGAGCGCGGGTGAAGGACAACCTGCAGATCCAGGCCACCCACCCCGCCGCCCAGAAGGTCGGCGCCATGATCCTGGAGGCGCTCTCCCGCAGCCCGCTGTTTTTCGCCGCCGCGCTGCCGCTGCACATCCTGCCGCCGATGTTTAATCGTTACACCGGCGGACAGCAGTTCGGCACCCACGTAGATGGCTCCATCCGCCAGATTCCCGGCTCCGGCCAACGTATCCGCACCGACCTGTCGTGCACCCTTTTCCTCACTGCTCCCGAGGACTACGACGGCGGCGAACTGGTGATCGAGGATACTTACGGGGCAAAGCGGGTGAAGCTCCCGGCCGGGCATCTCATCCTTTACCCCGCCACCAGCCTTCACCACGTCACACCGGTGACGCGGGGGGAACGCCTCTGCTCTTTCTTCTGGCTGCAGAGCATGGTCCGCGACGACGGCCGGCGCAGCCTCCTCTTCGACCTCGACCTCGGCATCCAGCGCATCTCCGGCGACCACCCCGACCATCCGTCGACGGTGCAGCTTGCCGGCGTCTACCATAACCTCCTCCGCCAGTGGGCGGAGGTCTGACCCATGGCCGCCACTCCCCTCCTCATTGCGGAAATCCGCGCCGGCAAACGCAGCCTCTCCCTCGACCTGGCGGAGATTGCCGGTGAATGCGCCCGCGATGTCGGTTTGCCCCTCGTCACCGACGCCCGTACGCCGCGCCATTTTGAAGGAACACCCAGCCTGGTCCTCCATGCCCCGGTGGATGTCGCGGCGGAACAGCATCCGGTGTGGTGCCTTGCCTGCCGCCTCGCCTGTTTTTGTCCGGACGCGCGGGTCAGTGTGATGGTCCACAGTGAGACCGGCTTCGCCAAGGTCGCCCGCAACCAGCGCATCGTGAGCACCGCGTCATGAGCCTGCAGACCCTGCCTCCGCCAGTCCGGATCGCCAGCACCGCTGTTCCTGCAGCCGACGCCGCGCGCTCCCGTATGTCTGTATCCGCGGCGGTCCGACGCGAGGTGTCGGGAGTTGCGGTCGCCACGCTGGTCCTCTGGACCTGCTGCGCGTCGGTGGGCGTCGCCGGCTCGCTGCTCGCCTACGCCCGCCCCACTGCGCCGCGATCGGAGCCGCCGCCGCTGCGTGCGGAACCCCTCGCCGTCGCGCTGACCCATCAGCCGGTCGAGGAACCGGTGTCCGCCCTGTCTGACCTTTCTGGCCTGCCCGACTCCGGCAGCCAGCCTTCCACCGTTCCTTCACCAGTGGCGGTGGCGGAGCCCGGCCCGGGTGTCGCCTTTGCGGTTCCGACCGCCGGGCCCGTGCGTGTGGTCTCGTTTTCCGAAGCATCGCATCGCCGCCGCGGTGCGACGGTGGCGGAGACCGCGAACCGCGGCGGCGTCGGGGCGCAAACCCTGGTCTTTGGCCAGGGCGACGGCCGCCAACCCGCGCCACCCTACCCGCCCCGCGCCTCGCGCCAGGGCCAGGAGGGAGTGGTGGGCGTCCGCCTGACCGTCGACAGCGCCGGGCGTGTGATCGCCGCCGAGGCCGCCCAGCCCTGCGTCTGGCCGCTGCTCAATGAGGCCGCGGTGCGTACGGTGCAGGAGCGCTGGCAGTTCCGCCCCGGCCCCGTGCGGGTGTTTGATGTCGCGATCCGCTTCCGGCTCAAAAAGTAGCCCTTTTCTCCCGTGATCCTCGCAAACCTGGTGGTGGACTTTTTCGTGCGCGGCGGCCCGATCATGTGGCCGATCCTCGCGTGTTTTCTTGCCGCGCTCGCCGTCGTGGTGGAGCGCTCGCTGTGGTGGTGGGGGCTGCGGCGACGCCACCGGCCCGAGGCGCTGGAGCATGTTTTTCGCGCCCTTTCCGACGGCCGCTTCCGCGACGCCGAGCGCGCCTGCGCCACGGCCAGCGGTGATCCGCTCCTCGCGACCGTGCGCGAGGGGCTCGTCCACGCCCACTCCTCGCTGCTCGGCGCAATGCAGCTGCGGGCCACCGATGAGCTGGAGCACGCCGAAAAACGCCTCTGGACCCTGGGCACCTTCATTACGCTCGCTCCGCTGCTCGGCCTGCTCGGCACGGTCACCGGCATCATGCACTCCTTTAACTTCGTCGGCAGCGAGGAACTCGCCGCGGTCAAAGTCAGCGGTGGCATCGCCGAGGCGCTGATCGCCACCGCCTGCGGCCTCGGGATCGCGATTCTCTGCCTGCTCCCGTACAACTACTTCAACCGGCGCCTGGCCCACCTCCGCGGTCGGCTCGAACGGACGATCAACCACGTCGAACTGCTCGTGCAATCGGCCCGTCACCACGGGCACGACCTCGAGGAATTTGCCCGCGTCGAGGCGCTGCGGCACACCCGTCCGGAATCCGTCTAATCCGTCCATGCCGGTTAAACTGGGTTCGAAACTTCCCACGGAACAGCCGGAGGCGCGGATCGAAATCGTCCCGCTGATCGACATCATGTTCTTCCTGCTCGCCGCCTTCATGCTGGTGAGCCTCAGCATGGTGCACCTCAAGGGCGTGAAGGTGAACCTGCCCACATCGACCACCGCCACGCCGGAGGCAAAACGAGACCTGCTGTCGATCTCAGTCACGAAGGAGGGCGTGATCTTCCTGGACGCCCGCGCGGTCGGAAAGAACGAGCTGTCCGCCCAGCTGGCGACGGTCCGTCAGGAACGTCCCGACACCCGGGTCTTCATTCGCGGCGATCGCGAATGCAGGCATGGCGATGTGCTCGCGGTGCTCGATCTGGTGCGTGGAGCCGGGATTCAAAACGTCGCCTTCGAAACCCGTGACAGCGAGACGGCGCAGCCATGACGCGCGCCCTGCAGTGGATCAACCTGGGCGGGGTGCTCCTCCTCACCGGACTGTGTGTGTGGCAATGGCGCCAGCACCGCGCCCTGAATCTCGAGGTCATCCGGCTCGAGCGCATCCGCCTGGAGCGGGACGAGGCCTTGGCCGAAGCTTCCCGGTTGAACCGGCAGCAGGCCTCGGACCTGAACGATTTTCGTTCGCAGCTGGAACGGGCGGTCGGGGACGCCCGCGACCAGGCCCAGCGGGTGCGCACCTTGGAAAGGGACCTGGGGCAGGCAATCGCGCAGCGCGACCAGCTGCGCGGCCAAGTCGCAGAATGGTCCGCGGCGGTGCAACTGCGGGATGCGCAAATCCGCGACGCCAACACGCAGCTCCAGCAGCTGGCGGACGAACGCAACGATGCAGTGATCAAATACAATGCATTAGCGGAGGACTATAATCAGGTCGTGACGCAGCATAATGCCCTCGCGGAGCGTCTATCAGCCCAGGCGGCAGGTCCGTCCGAGTCCGCCCAACCCACCTCTTCGCCATGACGCTTCCGCTGCGCAAAGCCATCTTCTGGGTACACCTGGTCTCCGGACTCGTCGCCGGCCTCGCGATCGCGATCATGTCATTCACCGGTGCCTGTATCGCTTTTGAGAAGGAACTGGTGGCTTGGTCCGAACGTGATGCCCGGAGCGTCACACCACCCGATGTGGCGGCACAGCCGCTCCCGCTCGATGCGTTGATCACCGCCGCCAGGGCGCAGGCCGACGGCGCCGCCCCCTCCGCCGTGATCGTCTCCGCAGACCGCGATGCCGCCGTCAGTGTTGCATTCGGCCGCGACCGCACGGTTTTCGTCAACCCGTACACCGCAGAGGTCCGCACTCCTGCCTCCACCAGCATGCACAATACGCTGCACGTGCTGGAGGAGTGGCATCGGTGGCTCGCCCTCAGCGGCGACCAACGCCCCGTCGGCAAGTTGATCAACGGGATCTCCAATCTCGCATTTTTCGGCCTGGCGGTGACCGGGCTCTACATCTGGTGGCCGCGGCGGTGGACCCGTGCGGCCCTGCGGCCAAGTGTCTGGTTCACCGGTGCGCACGGCAAAGCGCGCGACTGGAACTGGCACAATGTGCTCGGCCTGTGGAGCGCACCGGTCCTCATCGTCCTGACGCTGACCGCTCTCCCCATTTCTTTCCGGTGGGCCGCCAACGGCATCTACCGCCTTTGGGGCGAAGAGCCGCCGACCCAGGGCGGTCCGCCCGCTGCCCCGGCACTCACCGTCCCCGCGCGCAGCGGCGCAGAGCGCGCGCCTTACCAAAGCGTGGTCAATGTGGTCGCGGCCCAGAGCCCCGACTGGAAGACCGTCACCCTGCGCCTCGGAGGACCCCGCGGCGGCGCGGGCGCGGCCGGCCCGATGGCGGGCGGCGCTCCCCGCGAAGGTGGACGCGGCGAAATGGGCCTGCGCGCCGGCTCGGGAGAGGGTCAGCGCGACGGAGGCGGACGCAGACAGGGGCCCCGCGATGGAAGTGGGGGCGGGCGAGGCGCAGGCCACGCGGACAGCCCCACCGTTCCAGCCCTCTCCGTTGCAGTCAATGAACGCGGCGCCTTCCCCGCCTTCGCCACCATTCAGTATTCGCTGGACCCTTACACAGGCGAGGTCCTCCGCCGGGAAACGCTTGGTGACGCGTCCGCCGCCCGCCAGACGCGGATGTGGACGCGCTTCCTGCACACCGGGGAAGCCTTCGGGTTCTGGGGCAAGCTCATCGCCGGTGTGGCCTCGGTGATCGGCGTCGTGCTCACCTACACCGGCTTTGCCCTCTCCTACCGTCGTTTTTTTGGAAAAAAAGCGGCTTCGGCCTGACCGCGCGACCGGGCGGGACGTCCCATCGTCCGCTTGCACCCGCGCTCCCTTCCTTTACCTTCCTGTCTCAGCACACCACGCCGGCTGCACACACCGCACCCGGCACAAACGCCACAACGCACACGCCATGCCGACCACAACCCAGTCCACCACTGACATCGCCGCCACACCGGTAGTGAAGGCTCTCAGCCTCGTCCTCGCCGACAACTATGCCCTGATGGCCAACAGCCACCACGCGCACTGGAACGTCGAGGGGCCCGGTTTCTTCTCCCTCCACGAGGCTTTCGAAGACCACTACAAGGAGCTCTTTGACGCGATCGACGAGCTGGCGGAGCGCATCCGCGCGCTGGACGGCTATGCCCCGGGCGGCCTGCAGCAGTTCGCCAAGCTGGCCGGCATCGAGGAGTTCACCGCCCCGCGCGCCGCCAACGACTACGTCGCCGGCCTTATCGTTGGGCATGAAAAAACACTCTCCGACCTGATCGCGTTGCGGGATGCCGCCGGCAACGCCAATGACCTGGAAACCCAGGACCTGGCGATCGGCCGCATTCAGTGGCACCAGAAGACCACTTGGATGTTGAAATCGTATCTCAAGTAACCCAGTTTCTCCTCTGACATGCGCCTCGGAAATCCGGGGCGCTTTTTAAGGCACCATGACTGAGACTGAGTTTCAATCCAACCTTCAATCCGTGAGTGTGTTGCACACGGCGACCCCTCGTCGTCTGGCAAACTGCCCCTTTCGCGAGGGTCCGGAAACGGTCGACCTGCTGCTCGCAGAGGTCGGGACGAGACACACCGCGGTGATGGATGCGCTGCTGGATTTTCGGGTCCTAATGTCCCGCCGTGACAACGCCTGGGCGGCGGTCGAACAGTTTTTTCGCCTGCGTCGCCTGCTCGGCAGAAGCTGCTACTTGGCCTTCTACCGCGTCCGCTGCTGGCTCAGGCGCGAGCTCGTCGCCGAGGTACGCCCCTGTCGGGGCGCCCCCTGGCAGCAGGTGGACTTGCCGGCCAACGTGGGCAACCTGAACGAGGCGCTCAACACTTGCCTCGCCTCGCTTCCGGACGCCGCCTGCCCGGGCAACGAGCGCTGGAACGGCCAGGTTCGGTTTCGGTTCGTTTCCTGACGCCTCGCGCCTCCACGGTGGAGGTCCCCGGCCAGGGCGGCATCCGCTCCCCGGCGGCGAAGCGGTTTATGTAAGACGCCGCTCGCCTGTGCATCGAAGGTGGCAGCGCTGAAATGGCTGGCAAAAACGACCCCATGCCTCCCTGCCCCGTCCGAGTCCTCGTCGCCGCCCTCTTCTTTGCCCTGCCCCCGATCCGTAGCAGCGAACCACCCACCCCCGCCCCACAGGACGTGCTTGCGGTGATGGAGCGGGCCGCTGACTGGCAGCTCACCCATCCGGTGTCGTTTGATGTCTTTTCCGAGAGGCCGGAAGTGGGAGGTTGGGAGCTCACCCGGGTGAGCTGGGATGGCACCGTCCTCAGCCGCCGCCCGTGCGCCATCCGCCCGGAACCAGCCGGGCTGCCTGAACCGTGGCTGCGGCTCGCACGGCTCGAGAGGGACGACGTGTCCTTCGGCGAGATGCCCGCCGCCGCTCAGGCTGCCTGGCTCCGCGAAACCGGGCTGGGCGCCCACCTGGTCACCTTGATTCAGATGCACGACGGCTCCACCCGCGGCTGGGAGATGGGCGTCCTCTACCATGGGCTCCTCGCGCTCGAGTCCCTCTCGCCCAAGCCCGTGTATGGCGCCGCCCTCCGCCACCTTGCCCACGCCAACGCCTGGCGCCTGGGTGAACGCATCCACCATGCGGATGACCACGTCGTGGGTTACCTCTACCTCGCCCTGTACGAACGCGATCGCGCCCCTGAGAAGCTGGCCGGCGTGCAGTCGCGTTTCGATTGGATCCTCCGCCATCCCCCGACCCACCGGATGCAGATCGAGGCGGGGCAGGACCGCTGGACCTGGTGCGACGCGCTCTTTATGTCGCCGCCGGTTTGGGCCCGCCTCTCCCGTCTGACCGGGGACCGCGCGTATCTCGAGCACATGGACCGCGAGTGGTGGGCCACCACCGAGCACCTTTATTCGCCGCAGGAAAACCTCTTCTTCCGCGACGCCTCCTTCCTCACGCGGCGCGAGGCCAACGGCACACCGGTGTTTTGGAGTCGCGGCAATGGCTGGGTCCTGGCCGGCCTTGCCCGTGTGCTCGACGAGCTGCCGTCCGACGAGCCCCTTCGCGAACGCTACGCGACGCTGTTCCGCGCCATGGCGCATCGCATCGCTCCCCTCCAGCACGAGGATGGCCTGTGGCGCTCCTCCCTCCTCGATCCCTCCGCGTATCCAGAACCTGAAGTCAGCAGTTCGTCCTTCTTCTGCTACGCCCTCGCGTGGGGAATCAACCGGGGCCTCCTGCCCGCCAGCACCTTCCAACCCGTGGTGCTGCGGGCCTGGGCAGCCCTTTCGGCGCGGGTCAACCCGGAGGGTCATCTGGGCTACATTCAACTGCCGAGCGCGCGGCCCGGCTCCGCCACCGCCCAGGCCACCGCGCCCTACGGGGTGGGCGCCTTCCTCCTGGCGGGCGCGGAGGTCAACCGGCTGCTCCAGCGGCGGTAGAGCGTCAGGACCCGCCCCCAGTCGCGGCGGCGCGTTATGTAAGACAACGCCGCGCTGTCCGCGGCGAGGAGCTCGCGCCTAGGGTGCGCCCACCCCGAACCGCGCACACCGGCGACAGGCGTCGCCTGGCGATGCGGTTCACCCTCCCCACCCCGCATCATGGATACGCCTGTCTTCTCCGCTCCGGCGGCGCTGCTGGCGGCGCTTGTCGCCACCACCCCGCTGGCCCTCCCCTCCCCCGCGTCCGCCGCTTCAGCCGCGTTCGAAAACTTCAACCAATACACCGCCGGAACCGCCCTCGCCGGGCTCAATGGCGGTGTGGGCTGGAGTGCCACCTGGCGCGCCGTCAACGGCATGCGGGTGTCCGATCAGAGCATCACCTACGAACTCGACGGCCGCCAACTGGGCGGAGGCAACTCGCTCCGCGTCGAGGCCAACGCCGATAATGCCTTTGCGCGCAGTTTCCTGCCCGCAGTCGACACCACCGGCCGCGATTATTTTGTGGGCTTCCTTTTTCGCCTCGAGGGCAAGGAACCGGGAACCACCTTCACTGGAAACGTCTTTGCCGGCTGGCAGGCCGAGGACGGCAGCCCGTCCACAAGCATCGACAACATCGGTTATACAGGCGGCGCCGGTCGCGCCGGCGCACGGGTGAACAACCTGAGCAGCCCGGTCACGACCCCGCTGGTGTACGGGCAAACCTACCGGATGGTGATCAAGTTCACCGGCTGGGACGGCGAACGCTACACCACCACACAGGTGTGGCTCAACCCCACGGTCGAGGATGAGGCGAGCACCGACCCGGCCGTCACTCAGGTGCGCACGGTCGCGGGGGCGGGCTCCTCCGGGCTGAGCGGACTGCGCGTGCGAACGCTGGGCCTGGGCACCACCGCCTGGTACCTGATCGACGACCTCCACGTCACCCACACCTGGTCCGAACTGCTCGCCTATCCCGAGGTGCCGGATCAGCCGGGCGATCCGACGACCCCGCAGACCCACGTCATCACTGAGGGTCCCGACTGGAAGCCGTACGCCCATCCTCTCGAGATCGCTCCCGGCGGCGTGTTTGACCATACCCACCTGCTCGATGCTCCGGCGGGAAAGCACGGCGCCCTTCGCATCACCGAGGCCGGGCAGTTCGAATTCACCGGCCGCCCGGGCCAGCGCGTGCGTTTCGCCGGCGTTAACCTTAATTTCAGCGCCCAGTTCCTGAGCAACGCGGACGCCGACCAGCTGGCGGAAACGCTCGCGCGTTCCGGCTACAACACCGTTCGCTTCCACCACTTCGACAACGAACTCCGCGAGTCGTTGGAGCCGACCCCGGACGGCCCCTTGTTCACGCTGAACGCCGCCAAATTGGAGCGGCTGCACTACCTCTTTGCCGCGATGAAGCAGCGCGGACTCTACATCAGCATCGATCTGTATTCGATTCGTGGATTCAATGCGGCGGAAATTGCCCGCTTCGGCCTCACCTCCAGCAGCCTTTCCTCCAACGCCTTCAAGGCGTTGATCCCAATCGATGAAAACGCCTTCCAGTCGTGGCGGCGCTACGCCGAGCTGCTGCTCACCAGCGTGAATCCCCACACCGGCATGACCTGGGCGGAGGACCCGGCCCTGATTGGGATCTGTCCGGTCAACGAGGACAACCTGTACCAGACCTTCGAGTCCAACACCGCGGTCAAGACGCGCTACGAGACGCTCTTCGAAGAAGCTTACCCGCCCTCCGGTGAGTCGGAGGCGGAACGCGCCGCCAAACGTTACCGCTTCCTTCACGATCTCCACACCGCCTCTGACGCCCGGCTCCGCGCCTATCTGCGCAGCCTCAATGTCCGGGCCCTGCTCACCGGGACCAACTACGGGGCAGTCCAGGCGCTCACGCTGCAGCGCAGCGCCTATGACTACGTCGACAACCACACTTATTTCAACCACCCGACCTACCCGGGCACCACCGGCACCCTGCCCCTCAACTCGCACAACGACAGCCTGGTGAAACGCCGCGTGACCATGCCGCGGGACGTCATGACGTCCCGCATCTACGGGAAGCCCTACACCGTGACGGAGTGGAACGCCTCACGGCCCAACCAGTACCGGGGCGAGGCCTCCGTCCTCATGCCGGCCTACGCCAGCCTGCAGGATTGGGACGGACTCTGGTGTTTTCAGTATGGGGATACGCGCGAGATGATCACCAGCGGCTCCGCCACCGGGTCCTTTGCGATCACCGCGGACCCGATCGGGATGCTGATGTCCCGCACCACCGCGCTGCTGTTCCTGCGGGGCGACATCGCGCCGGCGCAGCGTTCCGTCGTTTGGGCGGTCCGCCCGGCGGAGGCATTCTCCTCCTGGGAAAAGGCCACGAGCGCGCACTTCCTCCTCACCGGCCTCATCTCCCAGGTGGGCAGCCTCCCCGCCGAGCCGGGCGACCTGAGTGGCGCCTTCGATGCAATCGTGACGGGCGCCACCCCGGCGCCGTCCGCCCCACTGCCGCCGAAAACGTACCTCGCCGATGGTGAAACACTGATCAGCCGCATGATCGCGGACGGCGTCCTGCCCGAAGGCTCCCTCACCGGCTACGGTGAAACCGCGGTCTGCCGGAGTGACACCGGCGAGATCACCATGGATGCGAGCGCCGGCACCGCCACTGTGCTGACCGATCGCAGCGAGCTTTTCGCCCTCTCCGCGGGTGCCCAGCTCTCCGGCCGGCGGGTTTCCGTATCCAATGGCTCAACACCCGCGTCGATCTCGGTCATCGCCCTCGAAGGCGAGGACGGCCAGGAGCTGTCCCTGGCGCACGCGCGCCGCATCCTGGTCACCCACCTGACCGATGCCCTGCCGAAGGGGATGGAGTTCAACAGCCCCGCCCGCACCCGCCTTCTCAGCTGGGGCCAGCTGCCCCACCTGGTCCTGCGCGGGGAGGCGACCCTCTCCCTCGCGCTGGCCGAGGGTGACTGGGCCGCGTGGGTGGTGGACGCGACGGGCGCCCGTGTGCGTCAGGTCCCCATGACGCGGTCACCAGACGGTCGATACGGGCTGGCGGTCGCAAGCGTCACGGCGGAGGGCGTGCAGCTGGCCTACGAACTGGTGCGGCCGGCCGCGCCACCGCAGCTTTTGGGAGCGGTTTCACGCCGCACCCATGGCGGGGCGGCCGCCTTCGACATTCCCCTGCTCGCAGGTTCGGGCAGCCAGCCACCGGCCGGGCCGCTTCCGATCGAGTGCCGGGCAGGATCGGAGCTGAAACTGGTGGTGGCATTTGACAAGACCCTCAACGGCGCGCTCGCCACCGTCAGCGAGGGCACTGCGACCGTGGGCAGCACCCAGCTGGTCGGCAGGGAACTGCATCTCACCCTCGCAGCTGTTGCCAACGCGCAAGCACTCACTGTGACGCTGACAGACGTCACCTCCGTCGACGGCGGTACGCTGCCAGCTGCCAGCGTGCGCCTGGGCGTGCTGCTCGGCGATGTGACCGCAGACCGCCGGGTGACCGGCGAGGACATTCAGCGGGTGCGACGGCAGGTGAACGCTGGCGGGACGCCGGACGCGGAGACCTTCCGGCGTGATCTCAATGCGAGCAATGACTTCACCACCGCGGATTTCGCCCTGGTGCGTGGTCAGGCTGGCACGGTGCTCCACTGACATCTGGAAACGCAAAAGGCCGCGCCGCCTTCCCGGGCGGCGCGGCCTTGCCTTAACCCTACGAAAGGGTGCGTCGGATGGCGTCGACCATCCTTGCCTGGGCCGCCTCTACGCGGCTCATCGCCTGCTGGCAGCGCGAGCGACCGCGCGCAGGGTCGTTGAGCAGGGGCTCCAGCGTCCGCCAGAGCTGTTCAGCGTCTGTCTGGTCCACCTCGAACATCCACTCGCCGAGACCCACGTCGTCGTACATCTGCCCCTTGCACGTATCCGTCGGCTGTCGCACGTAGAAGCCAGGGGTGCCGTTCACCACCGAGATGATCGGTGAATGGCAGTCCAGGCTGACCACCGCCTGGGCACGCGCGTAAATCGAGGCGGCCTCATCCGGCAGCCAATAGCGGTCCCTCCACACCACGTGCTTTTTCACGTCCTCGGGCAGCGGATCGACCACCCAGCGCCTGGCCACGTCGATCTGATAGGTCATTTCCGGGCAGGTCATGACCCGGTTGCCCGTCTCCCGCACGTAACGCACGATCAGCGCTCGAATCTTGGCGTGGTCCGCCTCGGCAGAACGCGCGTTGATCTCATCCCGCTGATGGTCCGTCGCGTTGGGGGGCCGTTTCAGAATCTGGTAATAGGGCGTGTAACGGAGGCGGGGGATGATGCAGAGAAATTTGCCTTCCTGCAGACCCTGCGCGGCGCGGAAGGCGTCGCCCCGCACATCGTCCTTTAGGGTCATGCCGAACTGCGTGTCGGGACCGAACTCCAGGAGCGGCGAACGCGCGCCCTGCCGGCGCAGATAGTCGAGGGAGAGGGTCTCGCGGGTGAAGAAGAAGGAGGACGTGTCGATGATGCGCCGGGTGTCGGGATCGAGGTGATCGACCGGAAGCGCCTCCATCCGGCGTCGGAGGTCCGCCAACGTTCCGCCTTCGGGATCCCGGCCGTTGCCGAACCCCGAGATCGGGTCCACGCTCGTGCCGATCACACCGCAGGGTTTACCGGTCGCGCGGTGAAACGCCGCCAACTGCGCGCGGGCCCCGAAATCGGAGCCTGACCCGTGCAGCATGAGGTCAGCCTGCTCCCAGGCCTTCTCCAGCGCAGGGAGGGTCGGTCTGCCGCCAGCGTCCAGCATCGTGCTCGCATGGAGGAGGCGCCCATCCGGGCCGGTGGCTGGTGTGATCACCTCGACGTCGGGGAAGGCGCGCTCGATCAGCTCTTTTGCGCCGCGTTCCACCCCTCCGGCCCAGAGGATGATGCGTGCCTCGGGCATCCAGCGTCGGATCATTTGGATCGCGCCCGGGGTGTGTCCGATATCGCCGATGTTGATGCTCTGCCAGGAGCCGCGCAGGAGAATGCAGCGACGACCCGCGGTGGGTGCGGGGGCCGAGCCCCGAGCCGCTCCCGGGAGAGCGGCGCAGGCACCGGCGAGAGCGAGGGACGAGAGGAAATCGCGACGGTTCACGCCGGGTCCTTAGAAGCGCAGGGTCGCGCTTGCCACCACTTTGAGGGGCTCGACCCAGGCGTATCCGTGATAATACGTCGTGCCACCGACCGTGAGGATGCCCCGGTAGTCGATCTGGTCGTTGTCGAGCAGGTTCTCCACGTTGACCTGGATCGAGGCGGCTTTTCCCCGGACCTTGAAGTCGTAGCGACCCATCGCATTGAACAGCAGCAGGCCGTCGTTCCACCACTCGGTGTATTCATTGATCCCGGCGGCATTCACGGTGCTGGTGCGGCCGATAAAACGCTGGGCGGTGTAGCGCGCGCCCGCCCCGAGGGTGAAGCCACGGAGGGCACCGCGGTTGAAGCGGTACGAGGTAAAGTAGCTCGCGTTCCATTTGTAGCCGCCCACTGAACGCATCCCGTCCGCGGCGTTGTTCAGGAGATAAAGGTCCAGCCCGTCGAGGGTGGCCTGCACCGTGCCCTCGCCGGCGATACCGCCCGGAGTCGGTTCCGATGCCCGGGCCAGCCAGGCACTGCGGTTGTCCTCGATGTAACCCTTCAGGTTCGGCATGCGGTCGGTGGTTTCCGCGTAGGGCTTGCCGAACGCGAAGCGCATCCGCCAGGCCGAGGTCGGATTGTACACCAGTTCCGCCTCGTAGCCGTGCCCGGTCGTCGACTGGGTGTCACGCAGCGCGCTGAGCTGCCGGCTCGGATCGACCGCGGTCCAGATGCGGTTGATGCGGTTGACCACATTGGTCGCGTCGACCGTGACGGCGGCCCCCGTCTGCTCGTTCTCGTAATAGAGAACTGAGCCCGTCAGGCGGCTGTCGAGCAGGTCAAAACGCAGGCCGATATCCGCACCCTCCGCATTGGCCGGGCCCATCGGTCGTCCAAAAATGTCCGGCGCCCCCGCGGTTGAGAGATTGAAACTCTCCGCGTAGTTGACCGAGAGGCCCAGGCCGCGAAAGAGCCAGTAAACCGCACCGACCGAGGGAGAATGGGCGTAGTCGATCACCCGCTTGTCCGGATCCATCGTCACCTCCATCGGCTTGCCGTAATCGGGCGAATCCGCCCCGGCGCGCGAGACCAGGGTCGAATCCACCCGGTCGTATTTGTCGTAACGATACCCAGAGACCACGCTGAGGCGGTCCTTCAGGTATTTGCCCACGTTCGAGATCTGGAGGGAGGTCAGGGTCGTGTCCTGCCGGCTGTCCTCGTATCCGCGCCATTCGACGGGAAGCACCGTGCCCGACGCGGTGGTGAAGCTCGGCGGCAGGTCGTAGTCGCCGGACAGGTCATTCCAATAACGCCGGTGATAGATCGCGTCCGCGGTGGAGTTGGAGTTGAAATGCGTCGTCCCCGTGCGAATACCGCGCGGCACCTGGCGCTCGCGTGTCGCCCGGTAGTCGTCCTTGCGCTGCGTCACCATGGCGGAGAACGACTGGTCGGTCCACGAGGTGTTGAACTTCCACGCCGCCATCAGGCGGTACTCGTGCAGTTCATTCTGGATGTGGGCCCGGCGCGCCTCTTCCTCGCTGTAGAGCTGGCCGAAGTACGGATTTTTCTCCCCGTTCTGGGCCGGGTTGGTGGAGGGCAGGTATTCGTTCACATCGAGGTAAACGTCATCCCAGCGGATCTCATCGCGCATGTTTTTCGGCAGCGCGTAATTGTAGGCCACCTGGAGAAAGAGGTCGTCGCCGATCTTCTGGTCAAGGTAGGCGGAGGCGGTGGTGGTTTCGTAATCGAGGATCGCGCCCGGGGCGTTGGGATTAAACTCACGGCTGGGCATGTCCGGAAAACCAGCGATGTCATCGCGGCCGTCGGGGATCAGCGACACACCCGTGCCGGTGCTGCGCCCGCGGTTGAGCCAGTCGAGGACGCCGTCCTGCGGGCGGGATTCCGTATAAACGAGGCGCGCGGTGTTGTACCGGGTGGTGCCGGTCGGAAATGCCGTGGTTTTGGGTCCGCTCCAGACGGCCGCGGCCCGCTGCTCCGGCGTCAGGCGCAGGAAGGCGCTCACCTGGTCGGCGCTGCGGCCGAAGGGCACCTTGACCTCGCGCTCGGCGTATTCGCCCTCGACGCGCAGCTGGGTGTTTTTTGCCAGCGCCACGGTGGTGGCGAGGTGCAAGGCGCGTGTCTCCCGCTCCTCGATGTCACGCCAGCCCTGCTGCACGGCGTACACCGCGTTGGCGCGGAGTGCAAAACGCCGCGAGCTGTCGTGGAGATTGTAGTCGAAGTTGCCGCGGTACGATCCAAAGGAGTCAAAGCGCGCCTGGACAGTGGTGATGCGCCGGTCGAGCCGTGCCTGTTTGGTCCAGGTGGTGGTGATGCCGCCGAGGCTGGCGTCACCGAAGAGGAGCGCGTTGGGTCCGCGCGCGTATTCCAGGCGCTCCGTGTTGTAGACGTCACCGCCCGAATAGCTGCGGAAATAATTGCGCGATCCGAAGCTGGGGCTGAGCCCGCGGGTCTGGGTCCGGTACTCGTCGAGAAAGCCACCTTCCGCGTAAGCGACTTCGGCGTTGGGGGCCCAGGCGGAAAACTCGACGATGTTGTCCAGTCCAAGATCGTCCATGAACTCGCGGGTCAGGATGGAGACGGTGGCCGGGGTATCCTTCAATTCCGTCTGGATACGCCCGCCGGCGAGGGTGGTGGTGGCCTGGTATCCATGATCCCGATCGACTGCGATCTCGAAGGGGGAGAGCACGATCGGATCATCCTGGCCGGCCGCATCGGGGGCGGCACTGGCGGGCGCGGGCTGAGCGACGGCGGGGACGTGAAGCAGGGCCACGAGGACGCCGAGGGGCCAACGCGAAGCCTGTTGCGGGGCGGAGGGACGGGAAACGTTCATTGCCGGAAGGGTTGGGATTTGGGGATTCGCGCCGCACCGGGGGGTGAGCGAGGGCGATGCAGCGCGGGGAGGCGGGGTCCTTACTGCACACTTCGCGCTTGGCCTGACAGCCCGTGATTGTCTTACATAAGACGAGCCCCCGCCCCTCTGGGCAAGCCCGCCCTCGCCGCCCCTCGGAAGGCGCCGCCGCCGTGAAGGTCGCAACGCGCGCCCGCCTTTCGCGTCAAACCCCGCTGATGAAAACTGTGAGTCTGAAGCATATCGCCGAAAAGACCGGCGTCTCCCGCATGACCGTCTCGGCCGCGCTGCGCAACTCCCCCCGCGTGCGTCCCGAGACCGCGCGGCGGGTGCGGGCGGCGGCCGAGGCCCTCGGTTATGCACCGGACCCGCGCATCGCCGCCACCATGGCGGCGGTCCGCAGCGCCAAGCGGAAATCCCTCGAGCCGATTGCCTGGCTCAACGCCAACGCCAACGCCCGCGCCTACCACGACTACACCTGGCTCGCCCCCTACCGCCTCGGGGCAGCCGAACGCTGCGCCGAACTTGGCTACCGTCTGGACGAATTCTGGCTGCGCCAGCCGGACATGACGGACAAGCGAATCTCGTCCATCCTGCAGAACCGCGGTATCCGTGGCGTGGTGGTGTGCCCGGCGGTGCTTCCGGAGATCACCCACCTGCGCCTGGACTGGAGGCATTTTGCCAGCGTCTCCTTCGAGACCGCAGTGCTCGCCCCGCGCCTCCACCGCGTCGCTCCAGATTATCACTACAACATCCTGCTCGCCCTCAAGATGCTCCGGCGCCTGCGGTACCGGAGGATCGGCCTCTTCCTCCACCGGCAGGAGAACCGGCGCTCCCACCACTCCTACCTCGCGGCCTTCCGTTACTTCCAGTCGGGGATCCCCAAATCCGAGCACGTCGCGCCCCTGATCTACGATCCCTTCGACCGGGCGGAGTTCGACCGCTGGCTGGAGGAGGCCCGCCCCGATGCGGTGCTCGGACATCACAGCAAGCTGGTCTCGTGGATCCAGGAGACCGGCCGCCGCGTCCCGGCCGACATCGGTGTCGCCCATCTCTCGCTCGACGGCGACTGCGAGGACTGGGGCGGGATCTGGCAGCACAAGCACCGGATCGGCGCACAGACGGTGGAACAGCTTGTATCCATGATTCAAAACAACCGGCTCGGGCTGCCCGACATCGCCTACGAGACCCTGGTCCCGGGAGAGTGGCGCCACGGCAAGACCCTGCGCCGTCCGGAGCGGTCCGCCACCGAGGCTCCCCGCCGGTCGCGTCTTATGTAAAACAACGTCAGGCTGTCTCGGCGGTGAACACCGTGCGAAACCCACGCCACCCGCCCCATGCCGCCCCCGCCCCAGGCCCTCCGTCTTTTCGCTTTCGCCGCCCTCCTCGCCGGCCTGGCCGCCCTCCCCCGTCCCGCCGGCGCGGTGGTATCAGCCACGGTGAGTGAAGCCGCCGCCCAGACGCCGGAAGCTGCATTCGTTTCCCGGATACGCGAGGCCGCCGCCGGTCACCGCCTGCTGCGCCGGCCCCACTCGCTCGCGTCCCTGCGGGCGGACACCGCCTTCCGCATGAAATACCGCGAGAAGCCGGCGCACCTCAGCAAGGTCGACGAGGCGGGCTGGGAACGGTTCGCCCTCGCCCTGGCCGACGCGGAGGCCGCGCGGGACTGTGCCCGACTGCTGCCGGCGCTGGCGCGCGCCGCCCGCCTCTCCGGGGATCCGCAGCTGACCGCGCTGCTGCGGGCGCAGACTGCCGAGCTGGTCTCCTGGGCTCCGCTCCAGCGGGGCGGCTGGGCCGGCGGTTCCAGCGAGCCGGGCTCGTGGCTCGGCACCGGCTGGGGTGTGCGCGCCCTGGTCCTCGCCGTCCGGGAGGCCCCGGCGGACATGCTTTCATCCAGTCTTCAGGAGGCACTGGTGGCACGCCTCGACGCCGAGATCGCCCTCGTCAGGGAGGACTGGGAGACCAAACGCACCTGGTTCACGCGAATCGACGCGGTCTCATCCAACCAGTGGGTGCTCCCGCTGGAGGGTGTGCTGCTCGCCAGCGTCCATGCCGGGCTCGACCGCCACCGGGAGGACTACGAGTTCGCCGTCGCCGGCCTGCTGCGGACCATGGATGCGCAGGGAGTAAATGGAGAATGTGTCGAAGGCATGCAGTACGGAGGAATCACCTTCGACAGCCTGCTCACCGCCGCGCGGATCGCCCGCGAGGCGGGAGACGAACGACTCGCGCGTCATCCCTGGCTGCGCGCCTTTCCGCGCTGGTACCTCCACCACCGGCAGCCGGGCGGACAGGTGATCAATGCCTTCGACTCCCAGGTGCTCGACCTCGACTGGACCCTCGTCGCGCGGATGGCGGCAGAGCTCGACGATCCGGGCGCACGCTGGGCCCTGCTGCAGCGGCCAGTGCCGGACTCCGTCCCACCGGACCTTGCCCTCGCCCTCCTCGACCTGGCCCTCCGGCCCGGCCCGGCCGCGCCGCCGCCATTGTTTTTCGCCTATCCGGTGGCCACGCGCGTGAACTGGCTGGAAAACGCGTCCGCCTTCCTCCCCGCCCCCGCCCATCGCGTCTCCGGTTTCTGGATGCGCGGGGGTCATCCCTCCGACGCGCACGACCACGAGGATCGCGGCCATCTCAGTTTCACCGTCGCCGGCCGTCCCGTACTGATCGAGGCCGGCCTCTTTTCCTACGGGAGCCCCGACCACCCCTCGCGCTTCAAGAGCGTGGCGGGTCACAATGTCTTGGAATTGTTACCCGCAGACGCCCGACGCCGGGGCGGTCAACGCCTGGACCCTGCGCATCGCTCGGCCCCGATGACCGTGCACCGTCTCGACCCTGCGGGAGGGGAGGTGTCGGTCGACGCCACCGGCTGCTACGCGGGTTTGCAAGGGTGGATCCGTCGCGCCGCCTGGAATGCCACGACCGTGTCGGTCGAAGACACGGTGACGCTGGCCGAGCCGCAACGGCTCCGTTTCCGATGGCACCTGGGCGAGCCTGCCGGCGCTCCTGTGCGGCAGACTCCCGGGATGGTGCAGGTCGGCGACACGCTTCTGGTGTTTCAAACACCCGACAGCACCGCGCTGACCGTCACGGTGGAGCCGATGCCCGACCACACCCTGCGCCCTGGCGCCGTCCACTCCCATGCGACGGTGGTCATCGAATCCGCCCAAGCCATCACCGCACTCTCCCTGCACACGTGCATCTCCCTCGCCCCCTCCCCCGATGATCGCCCCCACCGCTGAATCGCATGCCCCCTGCCTGGCCCGCTGGGAGCAGGGTCTTCTCACGCTAGGCAACACCCTGTTCACAGAAGTCTGGCGGGCCGAACCGGGTGGCGTGCTTCGCCTGGCATCCTTCCGGCGGACGGGAGGTCTTGAATGGATCGACGAGAATCCTCCCCGCCGCCCGGCCCCTGCCGCCGATCCGCTCTCAGCACCCGGAGAGGCGGGAGCAGACGCATCACACTGGACGGCCGCGTTCTTGACGAAGGCGGCGGACCGCGGAGCGACGCGCATCACCCTGCGGATGTCCGACGCGCAGGGCCAGGTGTGGCGCCAGCATTCCTTCTGGGTCTATCCGACGGTCGCGGGCTCCCTCCACCATGCCTCGGGGCCGGAAATCGATGCCGCCCTCCAGGATCTTCAAGCGGGTGCGATCACCGATTTCACCGGGGGTCTCAAGACCAGGGACAACGGCCAGATGTTCGCCCGCCTTCCCGCCATCGCGCAACCGCTCTTCGCCCTCACCCGCCGTCACCTGCGCGTCCGCGACGTGGGTTTTGTCGACCAGAGCGACCACCACAGCAACCTGGTCTTCGAGCGAGAGTACCTGACCCACCCCGGGGAACGCTGCCTGCCCTTGCGCACCAACCTCCTCTGCATCGAAGACCCGGATACAGGAGAGGGGTTTCTCTGGCTGCTCGTGGCTCCCCTGCCTCCGGTTCGGGCGGCCTGGAGCCCGTACTTCGATTTCCTTCTCGCCTTTCAGGAGGGCCGACTGGTCGCCACGGCATGCCCGGCCGGATACACCCTGGTGCGCCTGGCCTATGCCGGTGGACGCACGGGTGCCACCTGCGCCCTCCACGCCCTGCAACGCGCGCACTATGAGTGTGGTGGCGGGCGCTCCGGCCTGGTTCTCTCCAACACCTGGGGGGACCGGGCCGGCGCCTCTCACCTCTCCGAGGCCTTTGTCCGCGCGGAGATCGCCGCCGCCGCCCGGATGGGCGTCGAGATCGTGCAGATCGACGACGGCTGGCAGAAGGGCGCCACCGTCAACACCACCCTTTCGGGCGGCGTGTGGAACGGCTTCTGGGCCGCAGACCCGGATTTCTGGGCCCCGCACTCCGGCCGTTTTCCGCGCGGTCTGCGCCCCCTCGCTGACGCGGCGCGCGAGGCCGGGGTAGCGCTCGGTCTCTGGTATGCTCCCGACTCGGCGGGCGAACTGGCCAATTGGGAACGCGACGCCGATCGCATCCTCGAACTGTGGCGGGAGAACGGCATCGGCTTCTTCAAGCTCGACGCAGTCAAGCTCCACAGCCGGCTGGCCGAGACGCGTTTTCACGCCCTCTGCGACCGCGTTCAGGCGGAGAGCCAGGGCGAAATCTTCTTCGACTTCGACGCCACCGCGGAGCACCGCCCCACCTACTGGGGAAGGTCGGGCGGAGGCGCCCTCTTCCTCGAAAACCGCTTCACCGAGCAGGCCGGGTACCACCCCCACCAGACATTGCGCTCACTCTGGAGCCTGGCCCATTTTGTGCGCCCGGAGCGGCTGCGTATCGAATTTCTGAATCCCGCGCGCAACCCCGGGGACTACGGGGACGATCCGCTTCGCCCCGCGTGTTACCCGCCCGAATACCTCCTCGCTGTCACCCTCCCGGCGTCCCCCCTGGCCTGGATGGAACTCTCCAAGGTGCCGCCGGACGTCGCCGCCGCCTGGCAGAGGCTGCTGGCCGCGTGGAAGCCCCACCGCCGGGCGTTCCATGACGGCGTCGTGCTTCCAGTGGGAAACGCCCCCGATGGCTTCTCCTGGACGGGCTTCGTGTCCCTGGGTGCGTCCGGCGGACTGTACGGACTTTTCTTCCGGGAACGCGTCCGGGCTGAAACGAAGCGTTTTGACCTCCCCACCTGCCTCCCGGCCCGTTCCCCCACCACCACGTTTCAAACCCTGGCGGGCTCCGGCACCGTCACGCTCACCGGCCCGTACCAACTCCAGGTCGAGATTACCAACTGCCAGGACTTCGTGTTGGTGCACGGCGCCGCGCCCTGAGCCCGGGTGTTTATGTAAACATCCGGCCTTCTGTTCGGCGCCTCGCCACGCCCCCAGCCTGTCTTCGCTCCCCCCGCGTCCTTGTGTTCCCCGCATGCCCGCCCCTTTCCGACTCTGTCTCTCCCTGATCTGCTCCCTCCCCGCGACCCTGCCGGCGGCTGCGACGGAGGATGGCATGTATCCGCTTTCCCTGCACGCAGTGGCCAACCGTGGCCTGCGAGACGCAGTCGCCGGGGACGACCGGGGTGGCTGGACCGACCAGGGACCGGACAATGACCTGAGTACGCTCTCGCCCGGCCGGCTGGTTGCGGCTGAGGTTCCGTTCGAAATCGCGGCCCCCGGCGAGCTCGAGGCGCCCACCGTGCTGGTCCTCGGCAATGTGAGCCAGAAGGTCGCCCGCGATCCCGGGGAGGCCGGCCGGGCCGAGGACTCCATCTCCGGCAGCGCGAGCCCGGCCCTGCGCTCGGCCACCCTCTCCTTGGGGACCGCAAGGCCCGCGCGTTACCTTTACCTGCTGCACGCCGCGGCCAGCCCCACGGCGGGCACGGAACCGTTTTCGTACTTAACCTTCAACTACGCGGACGGCGTCAGCACCCGTCAGGAGCTTATCAATCGCCGCGATGTGGGCAACTGGCGCGACCCGCTGCCCGCCTCCAACGCAGGGGTGGGTTGGGAGTCGGAAAACCCCACCGCAGCCATCGGTTTGTATGTCTCCCGTTTCCCTCTCGAAGCCCGGCCGCTGACCTCGATCACTTTCGAACTCGCCGGTGGCGGAGCCTGGATGATCGCCGCCGCCACCGTGTCCGATCGCGCGGTGGACGTCGGCGTGGTCCCCCAGACCTTCGTCGTCACGCCTGGAGCGGAGTGGGCGCCGTACGCTCATTCGCTCGATGTGGCTCCAGGTGGCGTGTTCGATTATTCCTTCCTCCAGCGCGCTCCGGCGGGCAGGGATGGGCCGCTTCGCGCCACGGCGGAAGGTCATTTTGAATTCGCCGGCCGCCCCGGGACGCGGGTTCGATTCTGGGGGGTCAACCTCTGCTTCTCCGCCCAGTTCCTGGAAAAGGCAGAGGCGGACCTGCTGGCGGAGCGCCTGGCGCGCTCCGGGTACAACACGGTGCGTTTCCATCACTTTGACGGCACCCTCACGCGTGGCCAGGCCGTCCCCGGGGATCTCGATGCCGCCGCCCTCGACCAGCTCGACTACCTCTTCGCAGCCCTCAAGCGCCGCGGCCTCCACCTCAACATCGATCTTTTTTCCAGCCGCTCCTTTTCACCGGCCGAACTGGCCGAGTGGGGCGTCCCGCCCGAGCTGCGTTCACACTTCAAGTCTCTCGTGCCGATCAACGAGGGGGCCTACGCCGCCTGGGCCCGTTTTGCCACCCAGCTCCTGTCTCACCGCAATCCCTACACCGGTCTGACCTGGGCGGAAGATCCTGCCCTGATCGGCATCTGCCCGATCAACGAAAATCCCCTCTTCAACCGGGTCGAGTCCCCGGCGTCACTCCAGGCCTTGTACGCGGAAGCCTTTGCCGCTTCCGGCCTGCCCGGCCCGGCCTCGTCCTCCAACCCGGACTTCAACCGCTTCATCCACGAGCTTAACCGCCGGTCCGATGCCCGCATGGCCGCTCACCTGCGCTCCCTCGGCACCCAGGCTCTCCTCACCGGGGCCAATTACACCATCTCGCAGGGACTGGCGTATGTGCGCGAGGCCTACGACTACGTCGACTGCCACAGCTACTGGGACCACCCCAAGTTCCCGGTCCGGGCCTGGTCGCTGCCAAACGCCTTTGGGCAGGGAAGCTCCGTTCGCGCCCGCGCCAAGATGCCTGCGCGCATCATGCCGACCCGCATCTTCGGCCGCCCCTTCGTCAGCACGGAGTTCAACTTCTGCCGTCCGAACCGACATCGCATGGAAGGGGCGATTCTGATGCCGGCCTACGCCAGCCTGCAGGACTGGGACGGCCTCTATAATTTCCAATACGCCATGAATCGCACCATGGCGGTGCAGGGCGGGGTGGAGAACACCTTCGCCATCGCCAATGATCCGATCGGTTTGGTGGGAGACCGTGTGGGCTCGCTCCTCTTCCAGCGTGGGGACATCGCCCCCGCCCGCCGCGCCGTCGCCTACGCGGTGCAGTCCGCGGAGGCGTTCTCCAGCCTCGGCCGCCTCTTTCCGGGAGAGTTTTCCCCGCTCGGGCTGGTGTCTCGCATTGGATCCCTTCCCGGCACCCCCGATGACGTCCTCACCCGCACCCGCGGGCGGCACAACGTGGTCGCGGTGGTAACGGGTGACCCGTTGGCGGGGCACACCGACGGCGCGCCCAGGGTTTATGCGCCCGATGAAAGCCTGGCCGCCACCCTTCAGGCGGACGGCGCCCTCCCTGCTGGATCCATCTCCGCCGCGCAACGCGTCTATCGCAGCGACACCGGGGAGATCGAGCTCGACGCCACCGCAGGGACCGTCCGTGTGATCACTCCCCGCAGCGAATTATTCCTCCTTGCGCCCGGTGGAGAGGCGGAGGGTGCTTCCACCGCAGTTCGCAATGGCGGCACGCGCGGCGTCGTGGGTGTGGTGGCGCTTCCGACGCCCGGAGACGCGGTGTCCGTGCCGCTCACCGACGCGCGCCGCATGCTTGTCGTCCACCTGGCGGACGCACTGCCCCAGGGCATGCAGTTCTCACACCACGATCGAAAGCTCCTCCAGGCCTGGGGCGAGGGCCCGCACCTGCTCGAGCGGGCGGAGGCCACCCTGCGCCTCACCCTTCCTGGCGAAGGCTGGCGGGCGTGGGCGGTGGACGCCACCGGTGCCCGCACCCACGAGCTGCCCCTGCGGCGACAGGGGGATCGCTGGAGCCTGGAGCTTCGCACCGTATCCGAACGGGGAACACAACTGGCCTACGAACTCGCCCGATGAGCGCATCCGCCGACGCCAGCTCCGCCATCGCCCGCGAAGACCGCATCCCGCTGCGGCAGAAGATCGCCTTCGCGGTGGGCGTGAACCTAGACATCTTTGCCACCTCGCTGACCCTCAACGCGCTTTGGCTTCCCGTGTTCAACATCGGCCTCGGCATGAGCCCGGTGGTCCTCAGCGCGATCCTGGTGGCGCTGCGGGTTTGGGATGCGTTCGCCGACCCGGTGGTCGGCAACCTTTCCGACAACACCCGCACACGCTGGGGTCGGCGCCGCCCGTTCATTTTCCTGGGGGCGATCGCACTCGCCGCGATCTACCCGCTTTTCTGGCACCTGCCCGCCGGCTGGAGCGACACCGCCCGCGCCAGCGCCCTGCTCGGGATCGGACTGCTTTTTTTCACCGCCTACGCCGTCTGGTCGATGTCGTATTACGGGCTGCAGCTCGAATTGACCCCCAGCTACGACGAGCGCACGCGGCTTTCCGCCTGGGGATCCATCTTCGCCAAGCTAGGCTACCTTCTGATGGGCTGGGTCTTCGCCCTGGTGCTGCTCTGCGGGGCACTGGCCGCGGGCAAGCCCGAGGCATTGGAGGGGCGCAGCCCCTTCCTCCGCGACCTGCTGGCATGGATACAGCCGGCCTTTGCCTGGCTAGCCGATCCCCAGCCGGGGGAGAGCCAGGTGGTGGTGGGGATGCGGGTGGCTTGCTGGTTTATCGTCCTCGGCATGCTGGTTTTCGGCCTCTGCCCCGCTCTTTTCGTCCGGGAGCGTTATTACAACCCCCAGCAGCGGCAGCCGAAGATGGCGTTTGTGCAGAGTGTCCGCGAGTCCCTGCGCTGCCGACCGCTCTGGAAGCTGATTGGGATGACATTCTTTCTCCTCATCGGGCGCGCCTTCATCGACGGACTCAGCCAGTATGTGAACTTTTACTACGTCTGCCGCGGCGACCTCACCCTCGGCGCGACGATCGCGGGCTGGAAGGCGACGGTGGTGAGCGTGGTCGGCTTCCTCTCCATCCCCGTCCTGACCAAGCTCAGCGAACGGTTCGACAAGCGCACGGTGGTCATCGCCATGCTCCTCACCCTCACCATCGGGCACCTGGGGAATTTCATCCTGATGACGCCCGAGCATCCCTACTGGCAGATCTACGCCGGGGTGATCGAGGCCATCTCCGTGCCGGCCATCTGGATGTTCATGCCCGCGATGAAGGCGGACGTGGCGGACTGGGATGAATTTCATACTGAACGCCGCCGGGAAGGCGCGCTGAACGCCTTTTATTCCTGGTTCGTAAAGGCCGCGCTCACCGTCTCGCTCGTCTTTAATGGCGTGGCACTGGCGTGGTCCGGCTTCGATGCCAAGCTCCCCCAGCAAAACGAGGCAGTGGTGGACCGCATGTTCCTGCTCTACCTCGGACTTCCCATCGGCTTCTGGCTGGTGGCGGTGGCATTTGCCTGGAGCTATCCCCTCACCCGCAAAGCGGCCCTCGACATCAGGCACGCCCTCGAGGCGCGCCGTGGGCGCATCTGACCCGCCATGGTTTACCTTCCCACCAGTGCGCAACGCTATGACGTGATCGTGGTCGGCTCCGGTTACGCCGGTTTTGCCGCCGCGCTCGCCTGCCAGCGTGCGGGCCGCCGCACCCTCCTGGTGGACCGGTACGGTGCGCTCCTGCCGGAAAGCGGCTGGTCCTTCTCGCGCGAGACGGGAGGCGCCTGCGACCCGCTCTGGCGCGAATGGGAATCGCGCCTGGCGCGCCATGCCGGCGGTGCCGGCGAAGGCGCCATCGCGGAGGTGGTCGCCTCGGCGGTCGTGGTCGAGAGCGGGCTTTCCGTTCTTTATTACGCCGCTCTCGTCGACGCGGCCCAGACGGAGGATGGCGCGCTCGCTTGGGTGACGGTCGCGACCAAGGCAGGCCGGCGCCGCCTGGAGGGCGGCCAGTGGATCGACGCCACGGATACAGGCGACCTCCTCCGACTAGTGTGTCCAACCTGGGTGCCGGCTCCCCCGTTGTGGCAGTCCCTTCACCTGTATTATCGGCATCCGCACGAGGCGCCGCTTCCCGCCGTGGAGGTGCCCGCTCCCGCGGTTCCGGGTGCACCCCTGCGCTTGACCTGGCGCCCGTCCGCGTGGCGCAACGAGCAGGTCCTCAACGTTTACATTGATGGCGCGTTCGAACGCCCCCGGTCCCTCTGGCTGCCTGCGCTGCGCGCCCTGCACGCCGCGGTGGGCGCAGATCTGGAGGGAGCGGTGCTGACGCATGGGAGCATCGTGCCCTTCAGCGCCTACCCTTCGACGGATCCGCGGGACCAGGTCAGAAATCTCCCACGGAACGTCCTTTCGGCGGGCGCCAATGGGGGCACCCTGGCGGCAAAATTTCATGCCGGCACGCGGGCCGCGGATGCCCTGGCGAGCCAGCCCGCGTCGCCGGTCTCGCGCCTTGTCCCCGAGCAGCCGACTTACGCCGGGACCGGCCCGGACCTCACCGCCGACGTGGGCGTGGCGGGTCTCGGGACCGGAGGTGCGGTCGCGGCGATTGCCGCCGCGCGCGCGGGCGCACGCGTGGCAGCGTTTGAAGCCATGCCCTTTCCCGGCGGCGTGGGGACGGGTGCGGGCATCCACTTTTACTATTTTGGTGTGAAGGGCGGGTTGCAGGAGGAGATCGATGCCCGGGTGCGCGAGCTGATGCCGGTGTTTGGCACACCGGCGCAGGTCGGCGGCTTCCACCCCGAGGCGAAAAAGCAGGTACTCGACGACCTGTTGCACGCGGCTGGGGTGCAGACACGTTACGGGGCGTTGTTGTGCGGCACTCGTGCATCGTGCTCCCGGGTGGACCGGGTGGAGGCCGCGACGACCGGCGGAGTGGTCGCGTTTCACGCGGACGTGTGGATCGACGCCACCGGGGACGGTGATCTCGCCGCCGCGGCCGGCGCGCAGTACCGGCTGGGCCGGACGGGCGACGGGCTGCTCCACGCCTACGGACAGTCCTCCGGCCGCGCACAGGTGGTGAACGGGCTCGCCAAGCTCCGGATCATGAATTTTGACGCCGGCTTCTGTGATCCGACCGACGAGCAGGACCTCACCCGGGCCCGCCTTGCGGGGGTGCACACGTACCTGCAGGACCACTACGATGCGGAGGAGAGGCCCACCTACATTGCGCCAGCGATCGGTCTGCGGCAATCCCGCCACATCGACACCGACTACACCCTGTCGCTCGACGACCTGATCAACCGCCAGCGCTTCCCCGACGCCATCGGCTACACCGGCTGCCACTACGATAATCACGCCCGGGATTATGAATTCGAAAGTGACGAGGCGGCGTTCTGGGTCTGGGTCTGCCAGCAATGGTACGGGCGCCTGGCCTGCGAGATCCCCTACCGCCTGCTCCTGCCCCGCGGGCTGGACAATGTGCTGATCGCCTGTCGCGCGGCCGGCGTCTCCGAGGAGGCCCATCACTCCTTTCGCATGCAACGCGACATGCAGCGCCTCGGTGAGGCGGCGGGCGTGGCCGGGGCGCTGGCGGCGCGGGACCGCACCAGCTGCCGCGCGGTGCCGTATGCGGAACTCGAGGCAGCTCTCAGCCGGAGCGGTGCACTCCGGCGCGAGGCGCCGGCGGATACCGCATTCGGGCATCACGCCGGCTCCGAGCATTTTGAAATCAGGACCGGCCGGCTCGCCGCCTGGCTGGCGGAGCTGCGCGGCGGCCCCGCGACCGAGGCTCTCTGGCATCTCTACCGCAGCGGTCCCGAGGCAAAGGCGGCGGTTGTACCCCTTTTGCGCGACGGCGACAGGACGGTGTCGTGGCGGGCTGCCGCCCTCCTCGCCATGTGGGGAGACCCGCTGGCGGAACCGCGGCTGAGGGAGGCGATACGGACGCGCGAGGAGGATCGCGGACGCGACATCACCAAACCGCAGCAGGCCTGGTTCTACATGCCGCGCTGGTATGCGGCGCTCACCCTTCTCAAACGCTGCCTCACCGTCGGCAGCCTGCCGCTGCTGGAGGAACTGGCGCAGGCACCTGAGCTGCCCCTCAACGCCCGCTGCGCGGTGGCCCTCGCCTGCGAGGCGCTGGCGACACGGCATGTCCTCACCGGCGAGCAGCCGATGCGGGTGCAGCAGGTGCTTGAGTCGTTGCTCGCCACCGAGCCGCCCCAGGGGATTCGAGGTCCCCAGGATTCCCCCCTGCCGGCCCCAGACACCCGTGCGAGCGGCAAACCGACCGACCTGCAGCCGGTGACGGTTGACTATCGCTGGCAGCTCCATCTCGCCGTCCTGCGAGCGCGGTTGGCGCTCGGTCTTCAGCCGCACCGCGACGCGTATCAGTTTGCCGAAGACGACCGTGCGATCGTACGCCGGAGTTTCATGTCCCGGCTGAAGGACCCTCGCTCCCTCCCCCGCCCCCCCTCCGCCCCTTCGCCCTAGCCCCTCCCATGCACTCGCGTTTCAGCACCTTCCTCCTGGCCGCCTTTCTGGCCCTGCACACCCTGCCGGCCCTCCGATCAGCCCAGACTCCCGAGGCACTCCCGCACCCCTATGGCCGTGAGCCGGCGAGCCTGAACGGAAAGTGGAGGGCGATCGTGGATCCGTATGACACCGGGTACTACAACTACCGGCGCCTGCCCTACGATGCCGTTTCGCCGATCAAGGGCGGTTTTGCCCTCGACCTCGAGCCGCGCGCGGTGTCCGACCTGATCGAATACAACTTTGCCACCAGCCCGACACTCCTGGTGCCGCGCGACTGGAACACGCAGCAGGAGCGCCTGCATTTTTACGAGGGCACGGTCTGGTACCAGCGGGACATCCACTTCCAGCCGAAGCGCGAGGGCGGGCGGGTCTTCCTTTATTTTGCGGCCGCCAACTACGAGGCGGACGTCTACCTCAACGGTGTGAAGCTCGGGTCACACACCGGCGGCTTCACCCCCTTCAGCTTCGAGGTCACGGGCGCCCTGAAGGAAACCGGCAACACCCTGGTCGTGCGGGTGAACAACGCCCGGCGCGCGGACGGTGTGCCCACGGATTCAACCGACTGGTGGAACTACGGCGGACTCACGCGCGACGTCCTGCTGGTGGAGACACCCCCCACCCACCTGGCGGCCTACGACCTCCAACTCGCGCGCGGGGCGGGTGACCGCCTGCAGGTGGCCGCACGCCTGGACGGTCCCTCAGCGGCGGGCGCGGAGGTGTCCCTCGCGATCGAGGAGCTGGGCGTCCGCGCCGCTTTTGTCGCCGACGCCGGTGGGGAGATTCGCGGCGAGATCACCCTCGAGCCCGGACGCCTCCAACGCTGGTCGCCGGAGACGCCGCGGCTGTACGACGTCACCCTTTCCTCCGGCGAGGAGCGCCTGGTGGAACGGATGGGATTTCGCACCATCGAGACCCAGGGCACGGAGATTCTCCTGAATGGCCGTCCCGTCTTCCTGCGCGGGATCTGCCTGCATGAGGAAAATCCGCTGCGGGGCGGCCGCGCCTGGTCGGAGGAGGACGCGCGGCTCCTTCTCGGCTGGGCGCGCGAGCTCGGCTGCAACTTTGTCCGACTCGCCCATTACCCGCACAATGAGCACATGGCGCGGGTGGCGGACGAACTCGGTCTGCTCCTCTGGGAGGAAGTCCCGGTCTACTGGACGATTCACTGGGAGAATCCGGCGACCCTCGCCAACGCACGAAACCAGCTGGCCGAGCTGATCCGGAGGGACCGCAATCGCGCGAGTGTGATCGTGTGGTCGGTGGCGAACGAAACGCCGGTGACCGAGGCGAGGACCCGTTTCCTGCGAACCCTGATCGAGGATGCCCGGCGCCTGGACCCGACCCGGCTGGTCTCGGCCGCGATGGAAATCCACCACGAGCCGGAGCGGCCCGACACCCGCATCGTCGACGATCCCCTCGGGCACTACACCGACCTCATCGCGTTCAACCAGTACATTGGCTGGTACGATGGCCTGCCGGAAAAGTGCGACCGCATCCAATGGGACATCCGTCACGCGAAGCCGGTGGTGATCAGCGAATTTGGCGCGGACGCGCTGGAGGGGCTTCACGCCACCGCCGAGACCCGCTTCAGCGAAGAGTTTCAGAAGGCGCTTTACCAGCACACCCTGCCCATGCTGGAGCGTCTGCCTGCATTCCGCGGCGTGTCTCCCTGGATCCTCGCCGACTTTCGTTCCCCCCGCCGGCTCCTGCCCGGCGTCCAGGATGGCTGGAACCGCAAAGGCCTGATCAGCGAGTCCGGCGGAAAAAAGAAGGCGTACCACGTTCTCCACGACTACTACCGGAAGCGGAGGGAGGCGGCTCCGGCACAACCGTGACGGGCGCGCGAAGCAGGGTGAACGTCACCCCTGGGAAAACAAATTACGCACAAACGTGCACACCCCAACGAGTGACCATCTGGAGCTTGTATAATCTCTAACTCGTTTTTTTGCAGCTTTTTATAACAACATAATCCTCCACAGCCCCACATCATCTCCCTTCGGCCCACGCCGAAGTGCACAACAATGTGCTTGAGGATGTGCAAGGGTTTTGACTGAGTGGGGCCTTCGTCACCCCACGATGCGCGCCGTCAATCAGCACTCCCTGGCCAAACAGCTGAAGCTGTCGCGCACCACCGTCTCCCGGAGTCTTTCGAACCATCCTGCGATCAGCGCAGAAACGCGTTCACGGGTGCAGGCGCTGGCGGCCCGTTTGGGCTATGGTCATGCGCCCACGCGCGCGGTGCGCAGGCCCCGGCAGGCGAAGCCCATCACGTATGGCGTTTTGATCGGCGCTCCCCTGGTGGGGGCGGATCGTGCGACTTTCCCCAGCATCCTCGCGGGGATCCGGCACCGCGCCGGGGTGGAGCACGCGGCGGTGGACGTGGTCACCCTCGATCCGGCCCAATTCAAGGGCGGAGTCGCCCAGCGGCAGGTCTTCCGGCTGATCCGCGAGTCGCAGTGGCGGGGCGCCCTCCTGATTTATCCCTTTCCCTCGGCCCTGGTGGAGACCCTGAGCCAGAAGATCTCCACCGTGTCGGTCCTGACCGAATACGACGACGTGAGTATCGATGTGGTCGATACGGACCACGAGAATGTGCGCACCCTGGTGAAGCGCCTGGCCGGCCTGGGCCATCGCCGGATCGGGTTTGCCTCCTGGCATTACCCGGTCGGGGGCGTGTGGGCCAAGCGGCGTTTTGGCGCGTACGCCGAGGAACTGCTCTCCCAGGGCATCGCCCTGGACAGCCGCTGGGTCCTCAATGTCGGCGCGGTCCGCCCTCCCCTCGTCACCACCGAGGCCCTGGCGGACGAGGTGGCGCGGGCGATCCGGGAGGATGGTGTGACTGCCTGGATGTGCGCGGCGGACCACCAGGCCTACCAGCTGATGAGCGACCTGCGGGAGCGTGGGTTGCGCGTCCCCGAGGACTGCTCCCTCACCGGTTTCGACGGCAACGAGCCCCCGCCCGGCCTGCCCGCCCTCACCACCCTGAAGGTGCCGAATGAACACATCGGCGGTTCTGCGGTCGCGCAGCTGGTCTCGCGGCTTCTTTACCCCCGTTCCCCGCGCCGCAAGAGCCTGGTCGAGACCACGCTGATCGAAGGCGCCACCTGCGCGCCGCCGGCGGCCTGAACCCCCTTTTCCCTCCACCCTATGAAGAAAGCAAAATCC
Organism: Verrucomicrobiota bacterium; assembly: GCA_023428905.1. Classification (GTDB taxonomy): domain Bacteria; phylum Verrucomicrobiota; class Verrucomicrobiia; order Opitutales; family Opitutaceae; genus EW11. The sequence continues at coordinate 327,220 of JAEYWP010000007.1, read as the reverse complement.
CACTTCCCCGGCATCGGGGCCATTCAGTTCGAAGGCGCGCAGAGCGAAAACGCGCTGTCCTTCAAGCACTACAACCCGGACGAAGTCATCGACGGCAAGACGATGCGCGAGCATCTGCGTTTCTCGATTGCCTACTGGCACGCCTTCCGCGGCGCCGGCAGCGACCCGTTTGGCGGCACGACGATCGACCGCGCCTGGGAAAAGGGGAAGGACCCGGTCTCCATCGCCAAGGTGCGCATGGATGCCGCGTTCGAATTTTTCACCAAGATCCAGTCGCCCTTCTGGTGCTTCCATGACCGCGACATCGCCCCCGAGGGCCGTTCCCTCGCCGAGTCCAACAAGTACCTGGACGCGCTGATCAGCCACGCCAAGGGCCTGCAGAAGCAGACCGGCATCAAGCTCCTCTGGGGCACGGCCAATCTCTTCAGCAACCCGCGCTACATGCGCGGCGCCTCGACCAATCCGGACGCCCACGTCTTTGCTTACGCCGCGGCGCAGGTGAAGAAGGCCCTCGAGGTCACCAAGGAACTCGGTGGCGAAAACTACGTGTTCTGGGGTGGCCGCGAAGGCTACGAGACCCTGCTCAACACCGACCTGAAGCGCGAACAGGACCACCTGGCCGCCTTCCTGCAGATGGCGGTGGATTACGCCAAGAAGATCGGTTTCACCGGCCAGTTCCTGATCGAGCCGAAGCCGAAGGAGCCGACCAAGCACCAGTACGACTTCGATTGTGCGACCTGCATCGGCTTCCTGCGCAGCTACAACCTGCACAAGCACTTCAAGTTCAACATCGAGACCAACCACGCCACGCTCGCCGGCCATACCTTCCAGCACGAGATCGAGGTGGCCGCGGCCGCGAACATGCTCGGTTCGATCGATGCCAACACGGGTGACCTGCTGATCGGCTGGGACACGGACCAGTTCAACACCGACGTCAAGGAGCTGAGCCTGGCGATGGTTTCCATCCTCAAGGCAGGCGGTCTCGGCACCGGCGGCTTCAACTTCGATGCCAAGCTGCGCCGCACGTCGATCGACCTGGACGACCTCTTCCACGCCCACATCGGCGGCATGGACGCCTACGCCCTGGCCTTCAAGATCGCCCGCAAGATCCTCGCCGACGGCAAGTTCGAGCAATTCGTCTCCGATCGCTACGCGAGCTTCGACAGCGGCTACGGCAAGGACATTGAGAAGCGCAAGGTCGGTTTCGTCGAACTTGAGAAGCTGGTCCTGGGCAAGCTCGGCGAGCCCAAGCCGCGCTCGGGCAAGCAGGAGTACCTCGAGAACCTGCTCAACCAGTACATCATTAACGGCGCCTGATCCAGCCCGCCGACCGCGCCGCCGCGCCTTCGGGCGCAGCGCCGGCCCAGGCGACCAGGAAAGCGCACCCTTTCAGCGGAGGCCCTGCCGGCCTCCGCTTTTTTTGTATCCATGCCGGCACGCCAGCGGGTAAGGAACCGACGTCCTGCGAACGCTACATACTTGCGCACACCCCTGCGGTGGCCCATGCAAAACGCCACACGCGCCCACCGTATGCACCGACCCTCCCGCTTCCGGCGCTCGTTCCGCTCCCCTCTTGGCTGCCTCGTGGCCGCTGCCCTGCTGCTCTTCGGTGGCATCGACACCGACGCCGCGGCACAGACCGACGCAGAGACCGCGCCGCCGCCCGATCCCTCGTTTTCGTCCAACCTGTTCCGCCGCATGCGGGACCCGGTGATGGACATGACGCAGTTTTTCGAGACCACGCTGCCCGGCACGCTGCAGAAATATAACCTCGTGCTCGATTTCTCCCCCCGCTTTGGAGACATCCGGCATCGCGAATACATCCGCTACCCCCTGGAACTGCGCTACGGCGTCTCCGACACCTGGGAGCTGTACACCGAGATTATTCCCTTCAGCCCGAATCCGATCAACTCGGGCGAGGACCATCGCTGGGGCATGGGAGAAGTCAGGCTGGGTGTTCGCCACGACACAGACAAGGGGTTCGGCTTTTACGACCGCGCCACGCTCGGTCTGGAAACCCGCATCCCCGTGGGGAACCCGCCCGTCGACATGATCGACGGGTATGCGCATCTCAAACCGATTCTGACGGGCTCGCGCCGCCTGCACTGGCCGCATTTCACGCTTTTTACGACCTTCAGCTACGACCGCTCGATCCGGGTTCCGTCCCGCCGTGACCCGCCCGACTACGTCGTCCGGCAGCACATCGCCCAAGTCGCCCCCGGCATCCTGTACAAGCCCGGCGAATACGGACTTTGGTTCGAATACGATTTCCGGCACCTCGATGAGGATGATGGCTACCGCCTGTCGCACGGGATCCGGGTCGGGCCGATCTGGGACATACCGCGCTTCAAGACGCAGAAGTGGAAGCTGCCCGGAAAATGGCAGGTGGAGCTCGCCTACAAGGTGGTCAAGGAGGAGGGGCGGGACGCGGACCACGGAGTGTCCATGCGCGTGCGCGTGCGCACCACCCTGCGCGAGGTGATGGATTCGCATTTCATCAAGCCGCTGCGCCTCGACCGGTGACGCCCGCGCCAGCGCGCGGTGGGCACATTCCGTGTTTCGCCCGACAGGGCCATCGGGCATGCGCGCGATTGCGTTTCGACGCTGCCTCCGGCAAGATGCACGCCATGGTCAAGGGTCAAAAGGTCGTCTGCATCAACGACTCGTTCTCAGAGTTCGTCCGCGCGCTTTACGTGCAACTGCCCGTCAAGGGAGACACGTACACCATTCGGGAAATGTTTCTCGGACGGGAGAAAATCGTGAAGGGAGGCGATACCGCGACCGTCGGTCTCCTGCTGGAGGAGCTCAAGAATCCGCCTGACCCTTTCCACGCCGGGCAGCAGGAGCTGGGTTTTTCTTCGGAGCGTTTCGCCCCCGTCGAGGAACTCCCGCCGGAAGAAGTCGAAGAAGAAGTAGCGATTGGTGCCGGGGCGTTCGTGGGGTTTGCTCCAGCGCTTTAACGGGCGTGCGCCCCCGCGTCGTCACCCGGGACAAGCGGGGAATCTTGAGGGGTTGGGCCTGAGCAGGTCGGAAAGCGCGTTTTGCCATGGTCGGTGCAGGTGAAAGGCCGGAGGAGGCCTCACGTTACCCCCACCTGCCGACTGCGTCAGGCCGTCCACGCAGGTATGAAGATCCCTTCAGAGGAACCTCTCGCCCGAGGGTACACCCTTTATGCCGCCGGGCGCGCCTGACTACGCTGCAACAGGAACCACCCGCCCGCAGAGCGTGCGGCCGGAATAACGGACCGACCAGGGACAACACGCGGGGCCGAGGGGTAGCGTGAGTACCACCGTCTGCCAGTCTTCTCCCACTGCAGGCGGCAGTAGTTCCGGGAAAAAACCGCGCGAGGCGTAGAGCTTGAGCGCAGGAGCGTATTCCTCCTCGATCGTGGTCCACAACCGCAGCGCCGTCCGCCCCTCCGAGCGAGCCAGGGCGATCGCCCAGTCGAGCAGGGCCGCTCCCTGTCCTTTCCCACGGGCGCCCGGCGCAAGGCCGAACCAGGCGAGCCAGAGCTCATCCCCGGGCTCCCAATACTCATAAAACGTCACGAGGCCATCGACCCGCGCGCCGTCTCCCGCCGCCCACGCCCGCACCCGGCGCAGCGCCCGGTCGGCGAGGAAAGATGCATGCTCCGCAGGCGCCAACGCGGCTGCAAGGGCAGTTTGATGCTCCACCTCCCAGGGAAATAGCCGGGAGGCTAGACCGCATGCCTGTGCCAACTCCAAGGGAGTCAGAGCATGGACATTCATAGGAGCAGGCTACCAAACGGGGAATTCGGCCCAAGACTCCGGTGGACCGGCACCCCGGTTAGCCGGGCACCTTATGTCTCACCGTGTCACCACTTCTTCACTACAGAATAGGTTGATTACAGCGTATCTTGTTTTCTAGAAGTTATTTCCGATAGCTGAGAAGATGCAGAGGAGCCAGGCGTTTTTGGAGACATCCTTCCGCGAGGTGATTGCCGGCACCCTACTGGATGGGTCAACCCCTGCCGGCAGGTACGCGTTGGAGCACCGCGGCGCCCTTTCGGGGAAGCGGTGCGGAGGGGCATCACTGGGCTACTAGTGCACTGTTCGCCGCTACTGCCTTAACCAAAGGTAGATTGTCCCTCGACTCTCCCACCGCGTTTTTTTCATCGTCAGAGCCCCATGAGCATCTCGGCCAAACCAAAGAAAGTCGCATTGTTGACCGCGGGCGGGCTCGCCCCCTGCCTCAGCTCCGCCGTGGGCGGACTGATCGAGCGTTACACGGAGATTGCACCTGACGTGGAGATCATCGCCTATCGTGGCGGTTATAAAGGGCTTCTGCTGGGGGACCGCTATGTGGTCACCCCGGAAGTCCGGGCCAATGCGCACGTGCTGCACCGCTACGGTGGCAGCCCGATCGGCAATAGCCGGGTCAAGCTCACGAACGTGAAAGACTGCGCCAAACGTGGTTTGGTCAAAGACGGGCAGGACCCGCAGAAGGTGGCGGCGGATCAGCTGGTGAAGGATGGCGTGGATGTCCTCCACACCATTGGCGGCGACGACACCAACACCGCTGCCGCAGACCTCGCGGCCTTCCTTGGGCGCAACAATTACGGCCTGACCGTCATCGGCTTGCCGAAAACGATCGATAACGACGTTTACCCGATCCGCCAGTCCCTCGGGGCCTGGACCGCAGCGGAGCAGGGCGCCCGCTATTTTCAGAACATCGTCGCCGAGCACGGTGCAAACCCCCGCATGCTCGTTATCCACGAAGTGATGGGCCGGAACTGCGGCTGGCTGACCGCCGCCACAGCGAAGTATTACCGCGGGATGCTGAACCGCCAGAGCTACGTCCCTGGCATCGGGCTCTCCCGCGACAAGCTGGACGTGCACGGCGTGTTTATTCCGGAGATGGCCATCGACCTCGCCGCTGAAGCCGCCCGACTCAAGGCCGTCATGGACACAACCGACAACGTCAACCTGTTCATCTCGGAAGGTGCTGGTGTCGAGAGCATTGTGGCGGAGATGCAGGCCAAGGGTCAGGAAGTCCCGCGCGACGCTTTCGGCCACGTGAAACTGGACGCGGTTAATCCGGGCAAATGGTTCGGCGAGCAGTTTGCCAAGATGCTCGGCGCCGAAAAGACCCTGGTGCAGAAGAGCGGTTATTACGCCCGGGCGGCCGCCGCCAATGAGGACGATATCCGACTGATCAAGAGCTGCGTCGACCTCGCCGTGGAATGCGCTCTCCGCCGCGAAAGTGGCGTGATCGGACACGACGAAGACCGCAACGGGGTCCTGCGCGCCATCGAGTTCCCGCGGATCAAGGGCGGTAAACCCTTCGACATAAACACACCCTGGTTCGGGGAACTCCTCGGCGGCATCGGCCAGCCCCTGGGCGCAAAACTCCACGTAAAGCACTGAGAATCATCAAAAACGGGCGTCTGCTTCAAGGCAGACGCCTCTTTTATGCCCGGGCCCGTTCCGGGAATCTCTGAGGGAAAACCCCCGCCTGCTCGGGAATCCATGGGCTTGCATTAAGGGAGGCCCTGATACCGCCGGACGCCTTCGTTCTGTAAACTTACTGCAAAATGAAAGCTCGGTCCTTCCTCTCGCTCGCTACCCTCACCCTCGGGCTTTTCGCCTCCTCCGCGTCCGCGCAGCTCACGGGCTTTGTCGAGGGCGTCGCCACCGAGGTCCGCGCCAAGTTTACCTTTTGGGTCGATCCGGTTGAAAACACCCTCACGGTCGAGATCGACAACCGTTATCAGGGCGCCCAGCACACCCGCGGTACGATCACCGCCTTCGGTTTCGACACGCCCTTCGCGGGTGCCGGTGGTTTCACCCTCCTCAGCCAGACGTGGAATGTGCTGGGCAGCTGGCACCGCCGCGATACCTGGTCCGTCGCCACGCCCTTCGCGATCAAGAATCAGCCCTTCTGGACCACCGAGGTGGGCGTCCGCACCACGGACACCCGCGGCTACGGCGGCAATCCGCGCAACGGCGTGCAATACGGCGATGTGGTGACGTTCAAGTTTGGCTTCAACGACTTCACCGCCGCGCAATCGAAAGACTTTTTTTCCGGTACCCCGGATGTGATCGCGCGCTTCCAGTCCGTGAAAAATGACTGTTACAGCGATTTGAGCGACCGCGCCTTCGCCGACTTCACGTGGGAAGAGGAACTGCCCCCGGTCCCGGAGCCGTCCACGTACGGCCTGATGGCCGCTGGCGTGCTGCTGGCCGGGGTGGTTTATCGCCGCCGCGCTCGCAAGTCCTGAGAAAATCCTTCTCCCTGCAACCGGCACTCCTCGTGCCGGTTTTTTTTGTGCCCGCCCCGCGGAGGGATCAAGCGGGTGTAACTGCTGTCGCCCGCACCGATGCCGTCCTACGCACACCTTGTCCGCGGCCTGACGCCGCCCCTTGTATGGGATTTTGGGAAACGCAAACTCCCGGGACTGGTGCGCGCCCTGGGCGGGCATTACACCCACATCCGCTTCGAGGGGGACTACCCGAATTTTGCCGCGGCGCGGTCGGTCTCCACCGGATACGACGCCCCTGCCATTCTGGAAAAGACCCGGCACGCGCTGCTCAAGGTCAAGCGGGGGGAAATTCGCTGGGAGCGCGATGCCATGGTTTCGGACTCGGAGGAAATGCCCTGGGCACTGCTTGCGGCCCTGCTCCGCATCGCCGCGCTTGGGCGCAAGGGTCGTCTCCGAGTCCTGGATTTTGGAGGCTCACTGGGCTCAACGTACTTCTGGTGCCGCCCTTTCTTGCGCCCGGAGATCGACCTGCAGTGGCACGTGGTCGAGCAACCGGCGCACGTGCGGGTGGGTCGCGCCGACTTTGCCGACGAAGAACTGGCCTTCCACACCTCGATCGAGGAGGCCTTGGAGACGGGACCTTTTGACGTGCTGCTCGTTTCCGGCGTCCTCCAATTTCTGGAGCAGCCCGAAGTGTTGCTCGCCTCGATCAATCGCTGGCGTTTTCCCCACTTTCTCCTCGACCGCACTCCACTGTGGAGCCGGCAGCGGCACCGACTCACCGTGCAGCACGTCCCCGCGGAGATCTATCCCGCCTCGTATCCCGCCTGGTTCCTTTCCCGCGAACGCGTGCTGGCACTCCTCGGCGAGACCTACCACCTCCGGTGGCGCGCCCCCGGAGACGAGCACTGGGAACTGGACGGGGAGGCCGTGCAAAACGTGCTTTGGCAGTTTGAAGCGAAAAGGCCCGAAGGACGCGCGGTCCCGTGACACATTTCTGCACCTATTTCGATCGCGGTTTCCTGGCCCAGGGTGTGGCCCTGGCCGATTCTCTGCGCCAGCACGCCGCCGAGACCGTTTTATGGGTGCTTTGTCTGGATGACGCGACCGAGGCAGTGCTTGCGCGCCTGGCCCACCCCGCAATCCGAACGGTCTCACTCCGAACCCTGGAGTCGGCGGACCCGGAACTCGCCCAGTCGCGCCCGGGGAGGACCGCGGTGGAGTACATCTTCACCCTTTCCCCCTGCTGGCCGCGTTACCTGCTGCGCCAGCACCCGGACGTGCCGGCGGTGACATACCTCGATGCGGACACCTACTGGTTTGCATCGCCAGCCACGTTCCTGGCGGCCCTCGAGGAGGCAAGCGTGCTCCTGACCGAACACCGCCATCCACCCTACCTCGCCCACCATGCCCGCTATGGGCGCTTCAACGTGGGCATTCTCAGTTTTCGCAACGACGAGATTGGCCGCGCCTGCCTGGACGACTGGCGGGAGCGTTGCATCGCCTGGTGCCACGACCGCGTCGAAGACGGCAGGTACGCCGACCAGCGTTATCTGGACGCCTGGCCCGCGCGCTGGGGCGAACGGGTGCGGGTGATTGGCCGGCCAGGGATCAACCTCGCGCCCTGGAACTGGCGGGCGCACGTCTGCTCCGTGCGGGCGGACGGCTCGGTCTGGGTCGACCACGCTCCACTCGAACTTTTCCATTTCGCGCGCTTCCGCCCGCTGGTGGGCGACTGGTGGTTCCAGTCGGGACAACTTGAGTACGGGGTGATGCCGTGGAGGCTCCGCCAGCGCATCTACGGCGCCTACTGGCGCGCCCTGCGCGAGGCGCGCCGGCGTATCCGGCGTGCGGATCCGAGCTTCGCCTTCGAAACGCCGCACCACCGGCGGTGGCACCAGTGGTGGCGGGCGCTGGTGCCGCGGGCGGTGTTTGGCAGCGACTGGCTGCGCCTGGGCCCCTGGTTCATCTCAGGCCGGGTGGGGCTTGGACGCCATTCCGGCCAGGTCCTGGCCGGCCTGCGCCGGTGGCGCGAGGCGTGGCACGGGGACACAACCGCTGGTTCTAGGCGTCGCCTCCGACGTCTGTCTCTTCCTGGGCGCGGGTGACCACCAGTTCCTGTCCCTTCACCCGGATTCCGGTCAGTTTTTTCACGACCATGTCGGCCACCTCGGTGGCCACATCAACGAGGACATGGCGCTGATGGATGTCGATCGCCCCGACCACGTCGGCCGGCAGGCGGGTGACGCCGGCGATCTTCCCCACAATGTCGGCCGGGGTCACAAGCTGCTTGCGGCCCACGTTCATGAAGAGGGTGGTCATGCCGGCCTCGCGGCCGGTCCGCGAGGGCCGCGCGTATTTCTCGCGGCGGCCACCCTCCTCCGCACCGTGCTCCTCACGGGCAGGTGCACGCTCCTCGCGGCGGGGTGGCGCCTCCATCGGCTTTTCGTCCCGCTCACTGCGGCTGCGCCGGGCGGGCTTCTGCTCCGGTACGGGTGAGGCCGTCGCCTCGCGGGGCGCGCCACCGGAGGGGCGCTCCGGCGTATTCTGAAGATGGATCAGGGCGGAAATGATATCGGTGGAGGGATAGCCCTGCTCGAGCAGGCGATCGACCAGGCGGTCCTGCTTGGGGTAGTCTCCGGACTCGAGCACCCCGCGCAGCTTTTCGAAGAAGGTGTTGACGCGCGCTTCCTCGACCTGGTCGAGGGACGGAACATTCTCGCGGCGGATCTTCAGCTTCGCGAAACGAACCATGCTCTGCAGCTTCCAGAGCTCGCGCCCGGAAACAAAGGTGAAGGCGCGGCCCGACTTGCCGGCGCGGCCGGTGCGCCCGATCCGGTGGGTGTAGTCCTCCGCGTCGTTGGGCAGGTCAAAGTTGAAGACCACCTCGAGGTCGTCGACATCGAGCCCGCGGGCGGCCACGTCGGTGGCGACGAGGAACTCGAACTTCTGCTCCCGGAACTTCTCCATCACCCGGTTGCGCTGCATCTGGCTGATGTCGCCATGCAGGCGGTCCACCGAATAGCCGCGGGCGTGGAGGAGCTCGGCCAGTTCATCCACCATGATCTTTGTACTGCAGAAAATGATACCCGCCCGGAAGTCATAAAGGTCGATCACGCGGGTCAGCACCTCGAGTTTGGAACGTCTCTCCACCTCGAAGTACACCTGCTCGACCTTTGGGGCGTGCTGGGCGTGTGACTCGATCTTCACCCACTCCGGATCACGGGTGTAGTCGCGGATCAGCTGCTGGATCAGACGCGGCATGGTGGCGGAAAAAAAGAGCGTCTGACGCTCATCCGGCATGCTGCTGAGAACGCGCTCGATGTCCTCGCGGAAACCCATGTCGAGCATGCGGTCGGCCTCGTCGAGGATCACGATCTTCAGCTTGTCCAGCTTGAGGGTTCCACGCTCGAGGTGGTCAATCACGCGGCCCGGCGTCCCGATCACCACCTGCACCCCCGCGGCCAGGGCGCGGAATTGCCGGTCGTACGACTGGCCGCCGTAGATCGGAACGGAATGCACGCCCTTTTTGAAGGCGGCGAGTTTGGAGAACTCCTCCGACACCTGCACCGCGAGTTCGCGGGTGGGACACAACACCAGGGCCTGCACGGCGCGCACATGCGAATCCACCTTCTCGATCGCGGGAATGGCAAACGCGGCGGTTTTCCCGGAGCCGGTGGACGACTGGCCAACGAGGTCCCGGCCGCTCATGGCGACGGGGATGGCCGCGGACTGGATCGGCGACGCCTCCTCAAAGCCCATCTTGTCGACGGCCTTGAGGATTTCGGGCGAGAGAGAGAGTTCGGAGAAACGGCGCTTTTCCATGCGCCCTACCCTGCAGAGACTTGCCCGGTTGCACACCCTTTTTCGCGGGGCCTGGCCGCGGCACGCGGCGGTTTGCGCACCCGCCACCCTTCGTTTAGCTAGGGAGCGCTCTCGCGCCGCGCCCGCCATGCCTTTTGCCTCCTATTCCCACCGCCTGTTTGTCAGCCTCGCGCTTCCCGAGCCCTGTCAGGATGCGCTCGCCGCGCTGATGGATCCCATCGAAGGCGTGCGGTGGACCCGCCCCTCCCAACTCCACCTCACGCTGCGCTTTCTGGGCGACACCCTCGACGAGCAGGCGGAGCGAATGATCGCGGCACTGGCCCAAGTTCGGGTTGAGCCTTTCCTGCTGCCCCTGGACGGCGTCGGCGTCTTCCCGCCGCGGGGGCCGAAAAAGATCCTTTGGGTGGGGTTGGGGCAGGCCCACACCCGTCTTTTCCAGCTTCGGCAAAAGGTTGACGACGCGCTGCTGTCGGCCGGGTGGCAGGGTGAGCTTCGCTCCTTCGAACCGCACATCACCGTTGGCCGGGTCCTGACCGCGCGCCCGGGTTCGCTGGACACGTGGCTGAAGGCTCACCGCTCCTTTGCCGGGCCGCCCTTCCGTGTGACGGCGTTTCACCTGACGGCGAGCGACCTTCACCCGGGCGGCCCCGTGCACCGCGTCCACGCCGCGTTTCCCCTCGAACCCGCGGGCGCACGCGTCCGCTGATTTGTGCTTCTCGGAGCTGGAGGCTCCGTTATGCGTTGCCCATGCCGATCCAAGCCTGGTTTCCGACCTTCATTTACTGCGAGCCGCTGCAACCGCGCGGGCTCGCGCGATTGAACGACGAACTCACCGTGGAGTGCCATCAGCTGCGCGACTACGATGAGGCCGGCCGGGCCTGGTGCGAAAAAAACTACCCCGGCGGCTACACCAGCTACGGCTCGATGTCACAACTGCAGCACTTCTCCTCCTCCTTCGCCGCTCTGGAGAAAAAGCTCACCCGGCACGTGCGCGCCTTCGCCCGCAGCCTCGAGATGGACCTGCGCGGGCGGGAGATCCGCATGACCGATTGCTGGGTCAATATCATGCCCGAGCAGGTCACCCATTCGCTGCACCTCCACCCCCTCTCCTTCATCAGCGGCACGTATTACGTGCGCACGCCGAAGGGATGCCCCGGGCTGAAATTCGAGGATCCGCGACTGGCCGGTTTTATGGCCGCGCCGCCCAAGCTGCCCGACGCACGCCCGGAAAATCGCTGGTACACCACGTATCCAGCGGAGGCGGGCAACGTGATCCTCTTCGAAAGCTGGCTGCGCCACGAAGTCCCCGCCAACCGCTCCGCCGAGGAGCGCATCAGCATCAGCTTCAACTACAATTGGAGCTAGCGATGTCGTTATGATTCTTGATTTTGATTCTTGATTTGGACGAGCCGCGGCGCCGGGGCGGGCGCTGCGTTTTCCAGGCGCCCCTGCGCTCACTCGGGCAGCGGTTTGGTCCGCTCGAACAATCATAAATCAAAAATCACAAATCATAATCCCCCCCCCATGTTGGTCATCCGCCGACTCGTCGACCGCCAGCGCGCCTACACTGCACTCTTTCTCCCGGGAGAGCCACCGCGCATCTTTCCCACGACGGACTACGAACACGCGCGCATCCTGCAGATCTACAAGCAGGACCGACCCTACCCGGGTATCCACAACGATTATACGGATTTCGCCGCCTTGCACCTGCCGCCGGGCTGCGACGAAGAGAGCCGAAAGGACGACGAACGACGTCAGAAGGGCGAATGAGGCGGGCGCGGGGAACGGTGGAAAGGAGGCCAGTGAGCCTTCACGCGTAGGCGGGGTTGTGGACGGCATCCGGCCGCGACGAAACAGGAGCAAGAGGTCGCGGGGAGTACGGGCGGGGGATAGGCCACGGGGGAACGCACGCTTGCTGCGCGGATCAGTCTCTGTCCATGATGCCACCGTCGATGTCCGCCCTGCCGCCGCCTCCACCCGATCTCCGCGAGGAAACAAAACGGCGGAGCTTTCGTAACTTCATCGATTCGGTCCGCTACTCCATCGAGGGGTTCTTCGCCGCGCTCAAACACGAGCCCTCTTTCCGCGAAGACCTCCTGTTCGCGATCCTCCTGGTCCCCTTCGCCATCATCCTGCCGGTCAATGCGGTGTCGACCGCGCTGATGGTCTCCTCCCTCTTCCTCATCATCATCGTGGAGCTCCTGAACTCCGCGATCGAGTGGGTGATCGACTATTTGCGGCCCGAGCGCCATCCGCTCGCCAAACGGATCAAAGATATGGCCAGCGCCGCCGTCTTCCTGAGTTATCTCAACTGCATCGCCATTTGGGTGATCATCCTCTGGCCCAGCAGCGGCGTTTGGAAACGCATTGGCGACATGCTCGGCGGCGGGTGAGGCCTCGCCCCCCCGCCGTCAGGTCTGACGCACGGTTCTCGAATACACCGCGGACGCAGTCCTCCGCGCCCGTCCCTTTGGGCTCACTCCCTCCCCCGCGTCTGGGGATCCGGACCGGGATTCGGCCCGGGTCACAATCGTCCTAAGCTGCGGATATTAACGGATTTCTGACCCAATCCGAACTTCTCTTCGAAGGAGGGCTTAAGTCATTCTCAGGGGTGCCGCTTATGCGGTAGGCACTCGTCCCACGCTCCCCTGTCCCCTCATGAGATCCTCTTACACTGCAGCCGCCCTCCTCTCCGCCGCCCTTTTGGCAGGTGGCTGTGAAACTGTCTCCACTCCCACGGGGACTGCACCCAAAACCGCCGCGACCGCTACCGGCACCAAGACGGCCCCTGCCGCTCCGGCGCGCTCCGCTGCTGCCACCAGTGCCCCGGTTCTCAAGGCGCCGGAGATGCCGGCACTACCCCCAGTAGAGACGACCTTTGCCGCACCCAAGCTGTCCGCCGAGGCCGCCGCCTTGGTGGAGCGGTTGACAAGCGCCGACAGCGGGACCCTTCCCCATGAGGTCACCGACACCACGGGTTTCCCCGGCGCCCTCTCGTCCCTCGAGCCCGGTGCGCCCGCACCCCGCGTGGATCCGAGTGAGTCGACTGGCCAGCCTCCGGCGCGCGGCCTGACTGCAGATGGCAACACCACCGCCCTTTTCGAGAAGGACTGGACCGGCCTCGTGCTGGTGCCGATCAGCACCTCCCTCTCCAAGGCCTACACGTCCGACGTTCGCCTGGCCAAGGTCGAAGCCCATCCGCTCAATGACGGCCGGGTACGCATCTGGACCCGGGTTCATAATATCGGCGCCTACGACCTGCCGGCGGAGATTGCCTGCGAGTTCCGCATGCAGGGTTCCCACGCCAACAGTCCCTTTTTCTACCAGCTGGACGTCCCCGCCCGCGGCTATCGCGACGTGTTTTTCGTTTCCCCCGACGGCGCCCTCAACGCCTATACCGTACTGGTGCGCTCGGTCGAAGCCCTGAACAGCAGGCGCTGACGAGACTCATGATTCTGGATTTATGATTTGGATACGGCCGGCTCCGGCCTCCAAATCATAAATCATAGATCAAGGATCAGATGATCCCGCCCGTTATCTTCGGGCGACAAACACGTAACTGCCCACCGCCATCATCGCGAGGTTGGGCAGCCAGGCTGCGGCCATGGGGTCCATCACGCCGCGCGTTCCCAGGACCGTCGCGACGCGCAAGACCACAAAATAGAGCAGGAAGAGGCCGATGGATTTCGAGACACCGACGGCGGGGTTCACCCGTACGCCGGTGACGGCGAAGGGAATCGCGATGGCGATGATGATCAGCGGCGCGAGGGTGTCGGCGAGCAGTCCGTAATACCGGACTGCATACCGCGTGATCTTCGGGTTCTCCTCCACCCGAAAGTAGTCGATGATCTTCTGGAGTTCGAAGAACGAGAGCCGCGAGGGCTTCAAGTCAAAGATCAGCATCAGGCTGGGATCTTCGGTGTAGTGTGGTTTCACTTTCTCGGTGAAGGCGACGGTGCGCGTGACATCGCCGGTCTCCGGATCCAGCCAGGTCTCCCGGCCATCCCAGAACACCCAGCATTGCCGGTCCGTATCGAAGGTCGCCTCCCGCGCCATCAGGCGGGTCTTCTCTTTCCGTTCCGCATCAAGTTCGGAGATGCTGACTCCGTAGGCGCGCTCGGTGAAGCGGCTGTAACGATTGATCAGCCAGACGCGCCCCTGGCGCTGGTTGTCGAAGGTCACAGCGCGGGTGATACCGATGTTGCTGTGGGCCACATTCTGGGCCTGAAACTCAAACTCGAGCTGGTCGGTGAGCCCGCGGGCCGCCTCCACTGACCAGGGGACGATGCTGGCATTGAGCCACCACATCGCGGCGCAAAGGACCACGCCGGAAATCCAGATCGAGCGGGTGATGCGGAAAAGACCCATGCCCGCCGCCCGCATCGCCACGATCTCGTTGTTGCGGTGCAGTTGTCCGAGCGAGTACAGGAGCGAGACCAGCAGCACCACCGGCAGGATGACGGTGAAAAAGCTCGGGGTCTTGATCGCAAGGTACATCACCGTGTCAGTGAACGACGCACCGCGGTCGAGCAGGTCGCGCAGGTCGTCGTAGAGCGTCTGGATGATGATCAGACCCAACGTGGCGCCGAGGGCGAGGAAGAGGTTCCTCAGCCATTCGCGAAGAATGTGGCGATCGAGAAGGGTCACAGTGGTGGGATGTTGGTTGGCTTCACGCGGCGGTTCACGCGGAAAATCGCAATTGCAGTTGGCCTTTCGGCTGCTACCTCCGACCCATGGCTGCTCCGAAAGAAGCATGGTCTTCCAAATTTGGCGTCATTCTCGCCGTGGCAGGGAGCGCCGTTGGCCTCGGCAATTTTCTCCGATTCCCGGGGCTCGCCGCGCAGTACGGCGGCGGGGCCTTCATGGTGGCCTACTTCATTTCACTGCTGATCATCGGCATTCCGATCTGCTGGAGCGAGTGGGCGCTGGGCCGTTATGGGGGCCGTTATGGCTTTCACTCTACCCCGGGCATCTTCCACGCCCTGCTGAAGAAACCGCACGCAAAGTACCTCGGCGTCATCGGCTTCATCGTCCCGGTGATGATCTACATGTATTACGTCTACGTGGAGGCGTGGTGCCTGGGATACGCGGTCAACGCCGCCGCCGGTGTCCTCAGCGAACCAGGCACTGACTTTCGCGCGTTTTTCGCCCGCTACACCGGAGCCCAGGCGGACGGTGTTTCCCTCCATTTCGGCCTGCACGATGTGGGGATCTTCGTGGTGATCGTGTACGCGCTGAATTTCTACTTCATCTACCGGGGTATCTCCAAGGGCATCGAGACGGTCTGCAAATACGCGATGCCGGCGTTGATCGTGATTGCCTTCATCATCCTCGCGCGGGTTCTCACCCTGGGCACGCCCGACCCGAGCCGGCCCGAGCAGAGCTTGCTCAATGGCCTGGGTTTCATGTGGAACCCGGGCGACATCGCCGCCGGCCTGAAGAATCCGCAGCTATGGCTGGCGGCCGCCGGCCAGATCTTTTTCTCCCTCTCCGTCGGTTTTGGGGTGATCATCACCTACTCGAGCTACCTGCGGAAAAAGGATGATGTGGTGTTGAGCGGCCTGACCGCCTCCGCCGCGAACGAGTTCTGCGAGGTGGCCCTGGGGGGACTGATCACCGTGCCCGCGGCCTTTATCTTCCTCGGCGCGGCAGGCGTGATTGGGCAGGGCACGTTCTCCCTCGGCTTCAACGTCCTGCCGGAAGTGTTCGCGCGCATGCCCGCCGGCCAGCTTTTTGCCACGATCTTTTTTGTCCTGCTCTTCCTCGCCGCCATCACCAGTTCGCTCTCCATGCTGCAGCCGGGCATTGCCTTCCTCGAAGAAGGCCTGGGCCTCAACCGCAAGGCGTCGGTGGCGCTCCTCGGGCTGATCACCTCCTTCGGCACCCTCTTCGTCTGGTATTTCTCAAAGGACCTGAAGGCGCTCGACACGATCGATTTCTGGGTAGGCACCCTGCTGATCTTCATCCAGGCCACGATCCTGATCGTGATCTTCGGCTGGAAGATCGGCCTGAAACGCGGCTGGGAGGAAATGCACCACGGAGCGGACTTGCGCGTGCCACGCTTTTTCAAGCCGATCATCCGCTACGTCACGCCGGGTTTCCTCATCACCATCTTCGTCCTGTTCCTCCTCAAGAATGTCTTTGGCTGGAACTTCCAGTGGGGAGCGGCGGCGGCCTTTGAGCCGACCAGCTATGTGCGGGACCTGGTGGGGCCAAACCCCGACCGCGTCGCCCGCCTGGGTGTCGCCCTGGTGGTGGTGATGGCCATATTTACCTGCGTGCTGGTCCAGATCGCCGGCAAGCGCTGGGAATCGAAACCCCTGATCGAGGAGGAACGCTGACATGACGACCGGTGGCTGGATCAACCTCTTCCTTTCCGTCGGCTTTGTGACCGCGCTGTTCAGCTGGTGCCTGTGGCGTATCCTCCGGGAACCCGAGCACCCAGGCCAGGCCCTCGCCCGCATCGAACCCGTCGAGGAAGACAAGGCCGACGAGCGCTGAGCGCGCGTCCGTTCGTGGTTTAAATCTGCTCCCCCGGCGTGGGCGTGGGCGCAGTCGCGGCGGATAGGATACGGCGGAGGGTCCGGGCAAGGACGTCGACCGAGTCGGGCTTGAGGATGATCTCACTGATGCCCGACTGGCGCGCCGCCTCGACTTCGGACGGACGGAGATGTCCGGAGGCCAGCACCACGGGAATCTGCGGCGCGATCCGACGCACCTCGCGGCCCACATCCAGGCCGCTCATTCCCGGCATATTGAAGTCCGTCACGACCAGATGAAACGCGTCCGGACGGGCGCGGAGGTCCTGCAGTGCGTCGGTCGCACTGGAATGCGCCGTCACCCGGTAGCCCAGCCGCTCCAGGAAACGGGACAGCACGTACAGCAGGGGCGCGTCGTCATCGAGCAACATGATGTGCTCGCCGTGGGCGCGCACCGTCTCCTCGACCGCGGTGGCCTCGGGCGCCTCGCCCGCCATTTCTGGCGCCGGAGGGAAATACAAGGCGAAGGTCGAGCCCTTGCCCACCGTGCTTTCCACAGTAACGGCACCTCCCTGGCTGCGCATGATGCCATGAACCACGGACAGACCGAGCCCGGTCCCCTGACCCGGCGGCTTGGTGGTGAAGAAGGGATCGAAGATCCGACCCTGCGTGGCGGCATCCATGCCGCAGCCATTGTCCATCACACGCAGCCGCACGTAGGTGCCGGGGTGAAGCGCCACTGCCTGGTCCGTGCCGACCTCGCAGCGGTCGATCCTGATTTCGATACGCCCCACCCGGTCGATCGCGTGCCAGGCGTTGGTCACCAGATTCATCACAATCTGGTGCACCTCCGTGGGGTCGGCATTGATGCGCGGAACGTTCGGTTCACAGCCGAAAACGATCTCCACCCCTGCGGGAATGGTGGAGCGGAGCAGGCGCACCGCCTCCTCCGTGATTGGACCGAGCTCCAGCGCGTGCGGCTGCAGTTCGCGGGGACGACTGAAGGCGAGGAGCCGCTGCACCAGGTCGCGCGCGCGCAGGCCCGCCTTTCGGATCTCATCGATGCTGACCCGCGCGGGGTGGTTGTCCCCGACGTCCTGCGCCGCCAGCTCCACGTTCCCGATCACCGCGGTGAGCACGTTGTTGAAATCGTGCGCGATACCCGCCGACAAGGTGCCCAGCGCCTCCATCTTCTGCGCCTGCCGCAGCTGGGACTCGAGCAGAAGGCGGCCCTCCTCGGCCCGCTTGCGCTCAGTGACGTCGCGCGCCACGCCGACGATCCGGGTCACCTCGCCCCGCTCCCCGCGCACGGGAAAGGCGCGGTCGCGCACCCACCGCACCTGACCGTCCGGTCGAAGGATACGGTACTCATGCTCCCAGCTTCCCGTGTGCTGGCGGGTGAGAATGGCGTGGCGCACCCGCTCGCGGTCTTCCGGGTGAAGAAACTCATACCAGATTTCCACATCGCGAAGCACCATCTCGACCGGCCGGCCCCACACGCGCTCGAAGGCGGGACTGACGTACAGCAGGCGCGGCTCCTTCAGATCGTGAACCCAGAACACATCCTCGATCTTCTCCGCCAGTTCGCGAAAACGCTCCTCGCTGGCGCGCAGCGCCTCTTCCGCACGTTTGGTCTCGGTGATGTCGGTGAGGAGCAGCACCAGATTGCTCGGTACGCCCAGATCGTTGCGAATGAGGGAGACAAAGGTGCGCAACCAGCTCGGCGGATATCCTTCCCTGAGGTAGGGGTGATCGAGTTCGAAGGAGGAGACACGCTCCGCAAGGAGACGCCGGGTGCCGTCAGACGCTTCCGCCAGCGATTCTTCCGGCAGCAGGGCCGTCCAGGCGGTCTGCGTAAGGTCGCGCTCATTGCGTCCCAGGATCGCGCAACACGCCGGGTTACACTGGAGAAAACGACCTTCGAGGTCGGTGATCGCAATGCCCGTGGGAGCATGAGCGTAGATCTTCCTGAAACGCTCCTCGCTGTC
Organism: Verrucomicrobiota bacterium; assembly: GCA_023428905.1. Classification (GTDB taxonomy): domain Bacteria; phylum Verrucomicrobiota; class Verrucomicrobiia; order Opitutales; family Opitutaceae; genus EW11. Next base: position 308,705 of record JAEYWP010000007.1, on the reverse strand, counting down.
GCGGAGCGCGGCCTCGGTGCGCCGACGCTCCGTGATGTCGAGGGCGAAGCCGCCGAGGCGTTTGCGGCCATGCGCATCAAAGAGGAGAAACTTGGCGACCAGCCAATGGTGCACGCGTCCGTCGGAAACGGGAAGCTGATGGACCAGCAGCTCGGAGCGGCCGCTGGCCAGGATGAGACGGTCGCTCTCGACGAAAATCCGGGCGTATTCAGCGGGCCACAACTCATCATCCCGCTTTCCGATCACCGACGAGCTTTGGACATTAAACAATCGCTCCCAGACGCGGTTCACAAAGGTGTACCGGCCGTCCACCTCCTTGATGAAAGCGATGCCTGTGGTGTGATCGAGGTAGTCCTGCAGGAGTTTCTGGCTGGCGCGCGCCTCCTCCTCTGCCCTGCGTCGCTGCTCACCCTCGCGGGCAATCTTGGCGGCAAACCCGCGGCTCTGCCGCAGGCGCCAGGTCAGCTGCCAGTGGTAGGCAAACCCCAGGACGGTTGCGAGCAGGCTGGTGCCGAGCAACGTCCACGCCAGTCCGTAGCGGGGCAACTCGCCGAAGGCAGGTGTGGCCACCACCCTCACCCGCAGGGTGAGCCCGCCAATCTCAAGCGGCCCCTCCCAGGAGTAACCGCCCACCCCGGCCACCGGATCTCCCTGGGTGATGGCCGCTCCGGCCGAGGCAACCAGGTTTGGTGTCGGGGCGGAAACGCCGGGGTGATCCCAATACACGCGCAGGTGCAGCCCGCTTCGCGTGAGGGCTTCCGCCTCCCGCTGAAGGATTTCGTCGAGACGGAGGAGCAGAGAGGCGCAACCCAGGGCGCGCCCCATCCGGTCTTCGCGTGCGGTGGTTTCGGCTTCCTCGCGGTAAAGAGGGCTGAAGGCTTGGATGCGAAACCCGCGCAGGTCGGCCGGCGTGGCCCCGTAGGAATAACCGCCGCTGGCGGTCATCACGCCCGTGCCCTGGGCTTGCACCGCGTGGGCGCCGAGTTCGGTGGTGAGCAGATCGAGACCGACCATGCGGCGGACGGCGGGCTTGGTCTCGCTGTGCACGAGAGGCAGGTAATAGGGCCGGGGAGACACCGGACCAAAGGCCCCGCCGTCCTTTCGCTCACGGATGGAAAACCCCTCCAGGCCCTCGGCCCTCATGTTCGCCTCGAACTGGGCCCGCGACGCACTTTCGACACGCGGATACCACTCGATGGCCAGGATCTCGGGGCGGGCGGCCATCACCGTGCGGGCGAAGGAGTGGAACTCCCGCGGATTGACAGACTGGCTGCTGCGATAAAAGGCCACGACCGATTGCAGGGTGGCGGCGGTCCCGTCGAGGCGCGATTGGATGGACACATGGCGTTCCCGCGAGGAGCGCTCAAAGGCGCCCCGGGCACGCTGGTCCTCGCCCGAACGCAACGACACAAACAGCGCGATGGAGAACAGCACCCCGCCAAGCATCGCTCCGAGCGCACTCGCAGACGGCCGACGGCTCAGGTCTTCCACTGCGGCGGAGGAGGACTCGTCGGATTCGGTCTCGTTGACGCGGGTGTCACGCATGCCTGGGGGAAAAAAGCATTGTGTTGAGTGGAACCTCCTCGCCCTGAAGCGGGCACACACTGCACTAGCATCACGGCCCCCTCCGCGCAAGGGCGCCCACACCCTCATGGTGCGACTCCCCCACAACCGGGGCTTGCGCGGCCACCCCGCCTCCACTCAGTCTCCCGCCCCGCGCGAACGGGAGGTTCGCGTCCGCCGCCTGCCTCGATGCCCGACCTTCTCCTCACCCTTCGCACCACCTTCGGTTACGCCGCCTTCCGCCCGCTCCAACAGGAGATCATCGAGGCGAGCCTGGCCGATCGCGATGTGTTCGCCCTCCTTCCCACGGGCGGCGGGAAATCGATGTGTTTTCAACTGCCCGCCCTGGTCCGTCCCGGCCTGACGGTGGTCGTCTCGCCGCTGATCGCCTTGATGAAGGACCAGGTGGACCAGCTCCAGGCGAGCGGTGTCGCCGCGACCTTTATCAACTCCTCCCTCAGCTCCGACGAGGCGCGCTCCCGGATGGCCGGGCTGCACCGGGGAGAATGGCGGCTTCTGTACGTTTCCCCCGAACGGCTGATGCTGGACGGCTGGGTGGAGAACCTGCGGGCCTGGAACGTCTCCCTCCTCGCGATCGATGAGGCTCACTGCGTCAGCGAGTGGGGCCACGACTTTCGTCCCGAATACCGCCAGCTGGCCCGCCTCCGCGAGGCGCTGCCATCGGTACCGCTGATGGCGCTCACCGCCACGGCGACCGAGCGCGTACGCGCCGACATCATCCAGCACCTGCGGCTGCGGGACCCCGCGGTGTTCGTGGCCAGCTTCAATCGCCCCAACCTCACTTACCGCGTCCTGCCGAAGGATCAGCCCCTCAAGCAGGTGATCGAGTTCGTGCGGCGTCGGGAGCACGAGAGCGGCATTATCTATTGCGCGAGCCGGGCAGCCACCGAGCGGGTCGCCGAGGCCCTGGCAGGGCGCGGTTTTCTCGCCCGGCCCTACCATGCAGGGCTGGACGCCACCGAACGGTCCCGGAATCAGGAAGCCTTCCTCCGCGACGACATTCGGATCATCTGCGCCACCATCGCCTTCGGGATGGGCATCAACAAACCCAACGTGCGTTATGTGATCCACCACGACCTGCCGAAGAACATCGAGGGGTACTATCAGGAGACCGGGCGGGCCGGGCGCGATGGTCTGCCGAGCGACTGCCTGCTGCTTTTTAATCCCGGAGACATCGCCAAGCAGACCCATTTTATCGACGAGATCACCGACGCACGCGAACAGCAGGTCGCCCGCACCCAGCTGCGACAGATCGTTCACTACTCAGAGAGTTCGGGCTGCCGGCGCGTCGAATTGCTGGAGTATTTCGGCGAGACCTTCCCCCTCGGCCAGTGCGGCGCGTGCGACAACTGCCTGGAGCCGCGCGCCAGCTACGACGGCACCTTGCCCGCCCAGAAATTCCTCTCCTGCATCTACCGGGTGCGCCAGGCCAGCGGCTTCAGCGTCGGCATGAACCACGTGATCGAGGTGCTGACCGGCGCAGATACGGAAAAAATCCGGCGTTGGGGCCACGACCGGCTCACCACCTACGGTATCGGCCGCGATCTGCCGCGCCCGCAGTGGGCTTCGATTGGCCGCGAGCTCACCCGCCTGGGCTATGTCGCGGTGAGCGAATCTGAATTTGCGACCCTCGACCTGACTGCCGAGGGCATCGAGGTCCTGCGCAGCCGCGCGACCATCACCCTCACCCGCCCGATGGACCTGCCGAAAGCCAGACGCGTCACCCGGCGTGAAGGGGAGATCGAATGCGATGAGATCCTTTTTGCGCGCCTGCGCGGGCTGCGGAAGAAGCTGGCGGACGAGCGCGGCGTGCCCGCGTATATCGTTTTCGGCGATACAACGCTCCGGGCGATGGCCCGCGAATACCCCACCCAGGTCGACGACCTCGACGGCATCCCCGGTGTGGGAGAACGCAAACGCGAGGAATTCGGCGAGGCCTTTGCGTCCGAGATCGCCGCCTATCTGGAAGGCAACGCGCGGATGAGTTTTGCCTGAGGACCCCGCCTAGACCGCACTCCCGCCCGGCGCGGCATCCAGCACTTCGCGCACCCGCTGCACCAGCGAGGACTGGGTGAAGGGCTTCTCCAGCACCGGCCCCGACCCGGCCGGCCCTCCTGCGCGCGAGAGGGCATCATCGGTGTACCCGGACATATACAGGACCCGCAGGTGGGGGTGCCGGCTCATTGCCCGCTTGGCCAGCTCAGGGCCGCTCATTTCCGGCATCACCACATCGGTGAGAAGGAGCTCGATGCCCTCGCCCTCCTGCTCGAGCAGCTGGAGCGCCTCGAGGGCGCTGACGGTTTCGAGGACCCGGAAGCCCTGCTCCACCAGAATGCGCTGCGCCACCCGCAGGACCAGTTCGTTGTCCTCCACCAGCAGGATGGTCTCGCTGCCCCGCGGAATGAAGGACGCGACGGCGGCGGCTCGGGGCTCCGCCCCGTCGGGCTCCACCGCCGGGAGGTACACGGTGAAGCGTGTGCCCTGCCCTTCCGTACTTGAAAAGGTGATATGCCCCCCGCTCTGCTTCACAATTCCGTAAACCGTCGACAGGCCCAGGCCGGTGCCCTTGCCCACGCCCTTGGTGGTGAAGAACGGCTCGAACAGGTGTGACTGCACCTCGTGGCTCATCCCCTCGCCCGTATCCGTGACCTGGAGGAAAACGTAATCGCCCGCGCGGAGATCGATGTGTTCCGCAGCGGAGGTACGATCGAGGCGCACGTCCCCCGTCTCGATCGTCAGCCGGCCGCCCCGCGGCATCGCATCGCGGGAGTTGAGGGCGAGGTTGAGGATCACCTGTTCGACCTGGCCCGGATCCCCCCGGATAGCCTTCACCGCCGGCGCGAGCAGCAGCTGCAGCTGGATGTCCTCGCCAATCAGGCGCCGGAGCATCCGCTCCATCTCGGAGACCACCGTATTAATGTCCAGAATACGCGGTTGGATCATCTGCTTGCGACTGAAGGCGAGCAGCTGCCGGGTGAGGGCGGCGGCGCGTTCCCCCGCCTCGCGAATCTCGCCGGCCGAGCGCTGGATCTCGGGGGTGGCCGCCTCGTCCGTGCGCACCATCTCGGCCCAGGCCAGGATGGCCGTGAGCAGGTTGTTGAAATCGTGGGCCACGCCGCCGGCCAACTGGCCGATCGCCTCCATCTTCTGGGACTGCCGCAACTGGGCTTCCAGGCGGAAGCGTTCGGTCACGTCGATGACGTAGCCGGTCATCTCGGTCAGCTCCCCGGCCGCGTCAAAACTGCCGAAGATGTGGGCCAGCACCCGCAGGCGGCGGCCATCGGGTCGGCGCCACTCCAGTTCGCAGCCGCGGATGGTGCGCTCCTGCCGCACCCGCTCGAAGACCGCGGCCGCGGACGCGCTGTCCTCGAAGAAGCGGGCGAGGTCCACGCCCCGGGCACTGGCGGCGTCCGTGTACCCGACGATCCGCGCGAAGGCAGGATTGCAGGTGAGGAGCACGGCCTTGGGGTCGGCGATGAAAGCGCCCGCCACGTCCTCCTCGAAAAAGCGTTTGTAGCGTTCCTGGCTGAGCTGGAGCGCCTTCTTGCCCGCCTCGCGTTCGGCAATTTCCTCCTGCAGCCGGTGGTTGGCGGCACTCAGCTCGGCGGTGCGCTCCGCCACCAGTTGTTCGAGGTACTGGCGGTAGGTGCGCAACTCGGTTTCCGCGAGGCTGCGCACGCGCACCTCCTCCTGCAGGCTCCGGGTGCGCTCATCCACCACGTGCATCAGCTCCTTCTCCCTCCGCCGCAAGCGGCGGGTGCGGAACTGCACCGCCCCGGTGCCGGCGAGGACCAGCCCCGCGGCGCAGGCGGCGTAGAACCACCAGGTCTGGTAAAAGCGCGGGAGCACGCTGAACGAAAACGAGGCGCCCTCCTGGTTCCAGATCCCGTCGTTGTTCGATCCGGTCACGTGGAAGCGGTAGTTGCCGGGCGGCAGAGAGGTGTAGAAGGTCGTGCGGCGGGAGCCCGCCTCCACCCACCCATCGTCAAACCCCTCGAGGCGGTAACGAAACCGGACCCGCTCGGGGACCAGCAGGCTGAGCGCCGTATAATTGATTTCGATACGACCGGCCCCCGGCTCCAGGCGTGGCTGACCGTGGGTGGGGATGGGCAGGGTGCCGACTGACGCCTCCTCGATCACCACCGGCGGGACGCGGTTGTTCACCGGCAGGTGGGACGGGTTCACCACCACCACGCCCTTCTGGGTGGCAAAAAGGAGGCGGCCGTCGTGGGTCCGCCAGGCGGCCGGCTGCTGCAGCGTGCCGGTCGCCTCCTCCGACCGCATTCCGTCTGCGGTGGTGAAGCGGCGCACCACCGGGCGCGGCGCTTCGCCACGAGCGACTCCCTCCAGCGACGCGCGTTCGTAGCGCAGGATTCCCCGCCGCGTGCTGACCCACAGGTTTCCGGCCTGATCCGTGAGGATCGCCGCAATCCCCTCCGCCTGGACGCCGTTTTCGCGCCCGAAGGTGACCGTCGTCCCATCCGCCTTGCGGTAACGGATGAACCCGGGGATGCGCGGGCTCGCCAGCCAGAGGTAACCCTGGCCGTCGTCGTGGATGACATGCACCGGCCGGCGCACGGCACAGGCGATGGCATCCTCGGGCCGCGTGCCGCGGGGGACGCGGTAGAGGCCGGCAGACAGGCCGAACCAGAGATCGCCCGCCGCGTCACCGTAAATCACATACGTGTAGCGCACCCCCGCGGACTCGGGCACCCGCAGGGGGTACGGCTCGGTCCCACCCGGGGTGACCCGGACCAGCTTCAGGTCGGAAGTGGCCACGATCAGGCTGCGCTCGTCCTCGGCGATGGCGGAAATGTAGATCTGGTCGAGGGAGGTGCCGGCCCCGACGGTGGTGAAGCGCCCGTCCTTGAAGCGGGACAGACCCGAGCTGGTGCCGAACCACAGGCTGCCGTCGCGGCTTTCGAATGGGGAACTACCGGCGTTTCCGCCCAAACCGTCTGCGGTGGTGAAGGTCCGTGTACTGGACTCGGTGATACGGGCGATCCCGCTGCTCGAGGACGTCACCCAGAGCGCCCCGTCCGAGGCCTGCCGGAGGGCGTACACCGCATTGCTGGCGAGCCCATCCTCGACCGTCAGGGTGACAAACGCGGTGTCGCGCAGCCGGTCGAGACCGCTGCGGGTGCCGATCCAGAGGCTGCCTTCCGCATCCTCGTGCAGGGCGAGCACGCTGAGGTCGCTCAACCCGGTCGCGACGGTGAGGCGCGTCCACTTTCCGTGAGTGAGCCGATAAAGCCCGTCACCGTCCGTGCCCATCCAGATGTTCCCATCGCGGTCCTCGAGAAGGGACGTGATGTTGACGCCATCGATGTGCTTGCACTCGGCATCGCGAATCAGGCGTCCATCGACGACCTTGTAGAGCCGGTTGCGCGTCCCGACCCAGAGAGTGCCGCGCCGGTCCGCCAGGGCCACATTGACGGAGTTGCGCAGGAGGGCGTTGTCCGTTTCGCCGGGCGGGAGGATGCGCAGCGGCAGCGAGGGGCGGAGCGCGGCGGTGTTAAAGCCGTTGGAATACAGCAGCAGGCGCTCCTCCGCGAATCGGTAAAGCCCCGTACCGGTGGCGATCCACAAGGCGCCGCTGGCGTCCTCCGTCAGGTGGTTCACCCAGCCCACGCCTGTGGCCACGTTTTCCCAACCGCCCGCACGATAACGGTAGAGGTGATTGTCCGTCCCCACCCAGATGACGCCGTCGCGGGTCTCAAAAATCACGCGTTCCAGACCGTCGGGGATGGAGCCGGCCGGCAGCACATCACGGAAATGGGGGGTGACCCCGCGCAACACCCGCGTGGGCGTGCGAATCAGAAGTTGGCCATCCCGGGTTTGCACGGACGAGCGCACGGATTCCCCCGCCTGGGCGGCAGACTCGCCCTGCGGCTCGATTCGCACAAATCGCACCCCGTCGAAGCGGATCAGTCCATCCGCGGCGCGCAGGAGAAGATAGCCGTCGGGCAACTGGTGGATCCCGGCGATGGCGCCACCCGGAAGACCATTTTGGTGATTCCAGCGCTCATGCCCGTATTGCGTGATCGAACGATTCGCGTCCAGGGCCAGGGAGGTGACAGGACCCGCGGCCAGCAACCAAACGCCCGCGCAGGCCCAGCGCACAAGCCGATGTTGCCAGCGCAGCCGACGCGAACACCCGGGGTATGCAGGGGAAACGTCCTTCAACACCGAGAGTCTGTGCCGAAAGCCCGGCGTGGGTCACGCAGGAATAAACCCTATCCGCGGCAGGCGGCTGCAAGTCAGGGTGCCCGCGTACACGCTGCGCCCGGAGAGGGAACGAGCGCTGTCGTTCTCGTACAAAAAAGAGCCGGATTTTTCAAAGAATCGCTCTTCCAAGCGGGTGTATACTCGCCCTCCCTCAAAGTGTGTACCCTCCCCCGGCCGCCTTCCGGAGCGACCGCTCCCGCCCGGCATCCCTCAATCGGCCGGTTGATCCTCCCCGAGACCAGACCATGACCTTTCCTCACGTGATCACACGCCGCGGCTTTTTGCAGACGTCCGCCGCCGCCGCCGTTGCCGCCAGCACACCGTCCTGGCTAAAAGCCGCCGACGCTTCCCCTTACCGCAACCTGGTTCCTCCCACCCGGCGTATCCGCCTCGCCGCGATCGGCATCGGCGGGAAAGGCTACTCGGACATCATGCCTTGCGTTGAGGCTGGCGCGGAGGTGGTGGCCCTGTGTGACGCGGACTTCGAACGCGGCGCCCAGGCCTTCCGCGAGTTGCCCATGGCCGCACGCCACCGCGATTACCGCCAGATGCTGCGCGAGATGAACGACAGGATCGATGCCGTCATCATCTCCACGCCTGACCACATGCATTTTCCGGCCGCGATGATGGCGCTGGAACTGGGCAAACATATCTACGTGCAGAAGCCGCTGACCCACACCATCGGTGAGGCCCGCGCCCTAAAGGTCGCGTCCGCCAAGGCCGGGGTCGTCACCCAAATGGGCAATCAGGGCCACGCCAACGAGGGCACCCGCCTGGTGCGCGAGTGGATCGAGGGCGATGTGATCGGCACGGTGAAGGAGGTCATTTCCTGGACCAACCGGCCCGTCTGGCCCCAGGGCGTCAACTGGCCCGAGGTCTCCGCTCGGGTGCCCGACACGCTCGACTGGAATCTCTGGCTGGGCGTCGCGCCCGTGCGCGATTACAGTCCGAAGGTGGCTCCCTTCAACTGGCGCGGTTTCTGGGACTACGGCTGTGGTGCACTGGGCGACATGGGCTGTCATATCATGGATGCCCCGTTTTGGGCGCTCAATCTCACCGGCGACTGCAAAGTCACGGCAGAGAGCGAGGGCGGCACCGCAATCTGTGCGCCTCGCGCTTCCAAGGTCGTCTATAGTTTCCCCTCCCGCGGCAGCCTGCCCGCCATCACTTACACGTGGTATGACGGGGGTTGGCTGCCCCCGCGCCCTGAGGGCCTCTTTGAGGACGACCAGCCCATGCCCAAGTGGGGCACGCTCTACATGGGTACAAAGGGTGTGATTTTCTCCGAGGGTGATTACAGCGAGTCGCCCCGTCTGTTGCCGCGCCAGCGGATGGCGGACTTCCGCAAGCGCCCGGCCCGCGTTTATCCCCGCGTTCCCAAGGGCAGTCCCTACGTCGAATGGCTGAGCGCAATCCATGGCGGGCCCAAACCCGGCTCCAACATCGCCGACTACTCGGCCGATCTCACGGAGATGGTCTCCCTCGGCAATCTGGCGATCCGCCTGGGCAAGCCCGTGCAGTGGGATGCCAAACGCGGCGCTTGCGCAGGCATGCCCGAGGCCGATGCCCTCATTCACAAGAAGTACCGCCTGTTCTAAGGAGGCCTATGAAAAACACCTTTTCTCTCGTTGCCGTCGCCGCCCTGGCTGCCCTCGCGCTGGCTGGCTGCAAGACCGGGCCCACCGCTTCCGCACCCGTTGCAGGCGGCACCCCCAAGGTCGGGCTTCAGGCCTATACCTTCCGCAATCTCAGCTTCGCGGAAACCCTCGATCGCGCTCAGGCGTTTGGGGTCGAACACCTCCAGGCCTACCCCGGCCAGAAACTGGCACCGGACGGCGCCGGCACCTTCCACCACACGATGGACGCGGCTACCCAGGCCCACGTCCTCAACCTCACCCGCAGCAAGGGCATCACGCTGGTCAGTTATGGTGTGGTCAACGGCAAGGACGAGGCCGAGTGGCGGCAGATCTTTGCGTTCGCCAAGGCGATGGGGCTGCAGGGTATTACCACCGAGCCTGCGCAGGACGTGCTCCCGCTGGTGGCCCAGCTCGCCAAGGAAAATGGCATCCGCGTCTCGCTACACAACCACCCCAGCCCTTCGATTTACGCGAACCCGGAGACGGCCCTGAGCGCGTCGCGGCCGCATGCGCAGTGGATCGGGCTCTCTGCCGACACCGGCCACTGGGCGCGTTCCGGCTACGATCCGGTGGCCACGCTGCGCAAGGCGCAGGGACGCCTCTTTGAACTCCACTTCAAAGACCTCACGGAAATCGGAGTGAAGAGCGCGCACGACATGCCCTGGGGCACCGGAGCGTCCAACGCCGCCGGCCAGATCGCCGAACTCCGGCGCCAGGGGTTCTCAGGCATCGCATATGTGGAATATGAACACATGACCCCGTCGCTCGATCGCGACGTCGAGCGCAGCGTGGCGTATTTCAAGAAGGCGGCGGTCGCGCCGATGGAAGACCTGCTGGCCGACCGGGTACTGCCGCCGGACTTCACCGCCACGATTTCCGACACCTGGTCGGAACGGCAAACCGGCTACGGTGCCCGCGGTTGGCCGGAGCCCAAACCGCTCTTTGACGCCCAGCTCAGCCAGGCGGTGAGCAAGGGCGCGGGATGGAGCGTGCAGCAGGGCACACTGGTGCCAAAGGGTGAGGCGGAACTGTGGACGCCGGGCAACCACGGCAATTTTGCCCTCTCGATGGAGTTCCTCTGCCAGCAGGGCAGCGAGGGCAAGGTGCGCCTGCGCGCCCCGAACGGCGAAAATGGCCTGGCGGTGCAGCTCCTCCAGGGCGACGCGCAGGATGACAAACACCTCGTCGGCGCGATCCACGGGGTGGTGGGCCCCACCCGGCAGATCACCATCACCCCGGGCGAGTGGAACCGCGTTGTGATCCTCGCACAGGGTCAGGAACTCACCGTCCTCCTTAACGGCGAGGCCGTGACCAAGCTGAATGTGAAAGACCCGCGCGCGCAGGCCTCCGGCGAGAATGCGACGCCCCCGCCGCTCGAGGTGCCGGTGCCGGCGGAAGGCCGCATCGGGCTCCAGTCGGGCGCCCGGCCCGTCCAGTTCCGCAACGTTCGGATCGAACCCCTTTAGTCCCAACCCCCGCCACCGCAGGGTGGCACCCGGCAAAAGGAAAGCCGGAGCCCGCGGAGGGCTCCGGCTTTTTTGTGCGTGCGAGCAGACCTCGCCGGCACCCGGTTACCCGCCCGCCGCCTTATAAAGAAAGAACACCACCAGCTGCGCGGTGAAGACGCGCAGGAGCATCGTCAACGGATAGACGGTCGCATACGCCACGGCCGGAGCGTCGCTGTCCGTCACCTGATGGGCGAAGGCCAGGGCCGGGGGATCCGTCATGCTGCCGGCGAGCAGGCCGCAAAGTTCGGCGTAGTTGAGCTTTTTCCAGAGCCGCGCGATGAAGCCCACCAGCAGCAGCGGCACGATCGTGATCACCGCGCCGAAGGCGAACCAGTGCAGGCCGTCGCCGCCCGTCAGCACCTCGACGAATTTTTCACCCGATTTGATCCCGACCGCCGCGAGGAACATCGTTATGCCCACTTCGCGCAGCATGTGATTCGCGTTGATCGGCATGTACCAGACCAGCGGGCCGGTGTTGGCCAAGCGCGAAAGCAGGATGGCCACCACCAGCGGGCCGCCGGCAAGACCGAGCTTCACAGGAGCGGGCAGTCCGGGAACGAACACCGGGATGGAGCCGAAAAGCACGCCGAGCGCGATGCCGAGGAAAAACGGGATGGGCTGCGGCGCGTCGAGCGCTTTGGCCGAATTGCCCACCACCTTCGCCACCTCGTCGATCTGGGGCGACTCGCCGACCGCCATCAGGATGTCGCCGAACTGCAGCTTGAAGCTCGGCGTGGGCGTAAACTCGAGGCCCTGGCGGGACACGCGGGTCACGATCACCTGGCGCTGGGAGAACGCAGAAATTTCATCGATCGGGCGTCCGAGCACATCCGACTTTGTCACAATCAGGCGGCGATTCGTGACCGGCCCGGGCACGGCCTTGAGGTCCAGGCTCACCTCCGCGCCGACCACCACTCGGAGCTGGTCGAGCCCGTCCTCCGGGCCGACCGCGTGGAGGATGTCGCCGAGATGAAGCTCGGTGGAGGGATCGGCCACCTCGACGTGACCACCCCGTGAGAAGCGTGAGATCACCACGCCCATGGTGGAGAAGCCGGGAATCTTGCCGAGCGGACGCCCGACGAGGTTCGGATTGCGCACTTCAAAATTGCGCGTGGAGGGCTTCGGAACACTGGGCTTGCGCGACGCCTCGGCCGCCGCCACCTCCTGTTTCACGTTCACGCCGCAGAGCTTACGGACCAGCAGCATCGTGATGATGATGCCGAGGATGCCGAAGGGGTACGCCACGGCATACGCGAGACCCTGGATGGCTCCCGCGTCGTTGGGGGCGCCCAGCTGCTTCAACGCCTGCTGGCCCGCAGCCAGGCTGGGCGTGTTGGTTGACGCGCCCGAAAAAAGGCCCACACCGGCTTCGGTCGGGACAAAACCCCCGAGGATCCAGAGGGAGGCAATCACGCCGCCGAGAATCACAATTGAGGCGGCAAAGAGGTTGAGGGTCAGGCCCCGGCTCCTCAGCGAGGAAAAGAAACCCGGCCCGATCTGGAGGCCCAAGGTATAGACAAAGAGGATCAGCCCGAACTCACGGATGAACTCCAGGACGTGGTGATCGAGCGTGAGCTTGAGGTGCCCAAGCACCAGGCCGGCGAACAGGACACCGGCGATGCCCAGGCTGATGCCGAAGACGCGTATCTTGCCCAGGGCGGTGCCGGCGGCGCCGGCGACCCCGATGAGGATCACGGTGCGCGCGACCGATTCGTGTGTGAAGAGTTGGGTGAGCCAGTCCGGGAGCCAGTCCATAAACGCCGGTCAGGCTAGCACATCCAAGCCGCGAGATCCTGCGCAAAAATTGCGAATCGCTCGTCCGCACCCCTCGCCCTGGAAATGGGGCGCACGGTGCCGCCGCAGGCTTGCCGCGCGCGGGTCTGAAACGCCGGCGTGGTGCGGCGTCCCCATGGGAACGCCGCGCAGGCGCGACGGCGTGTTTACACGGCCAGGCGGAGAATTTCCTCAACCTTCGCCGGGGTGATGTCACCGCGCTCACCCAGCTTGACCGCACCGCGGGCGGCCAACCGCCGCGCCACCTCGGCCGCCGTGTTGTCCTTGATACCGTACTCGCTCAGGCGGGTGGCGATGCCCAGCGACTCGTAAAAACGGCGCGTGGCGGCGATGGCCGCGTCCACCCGCTCCTGCTCGGTGCCGGTGCGGATGTCCCAGACGCGTTCGCCGTACTGGAGCAACTTTCCGCGCTTGGTCTCACGCTGCACCTCGAGCAGGTTCGGAAGAACAATGGCGAGGGTGCGCGCATGATCGATCCCGTGTAGCGCGGTGATTTCGTGGCCGATCATATGCGTCGCCCAATCCTGGGGAACACCGCAACCGATCGCGCCATTGAGCGCCCAGGTGGCGGCCCAGACGAGGTTGGCGCGGGCATCATAGTCGGTCGGCGCCTTCAGGGTCTTCGGACCTTCCTCGGTGAGGATGCGCAGGATGGACTCCGCAAAACGGTCCTGGACCGCCGCATTGACCGGGTAGGTCAGGTACTGCTCCAGCACGTGGGTAAAGGCATCGGCGATGCCATTGGCCACCTGCTGCGACGGCAGCGAATAGGTGGTTTCCGGATCGAGAATGGAGAAGGTGGGAAACACGCGCGGGCTGAGAAACGCGAGCTTCTCGCGGATCGCGCGCCGCGAGATCACCGCGGCGGTGTTCGCCTCGGATCCGGTGGCGGGCAGGGTCAGTACCGCGCCGATCGGCAGCGCAGCCGCCACGACGGAGCCGGAACTCGTCAGGATTTCCCACGGGTCACCGGCATACACCGCCGCCGCAGCAACAAACTTGGCGCCGTCGAGGACGCTGCCGCCGCCGACGGGCACGATCCAGTCGAGCTTCTCGCGGCGCACGAGCTCCACGCCCTTCATCAGCGTGTCGTAGTCCGGGTTGGCCTCCACGCCCCAGTGCTCCACCACGGTGCGATTGCCGAGCGCCTGCTTCACCTGGTCGTAAACGCCGTTCTTTTTGATGCTGCCGCCACCGGCCAGGAGGAGCACCCGGGCCTGGGCCGGAAGCTCCGTATTCATCGCGGCGATCTGCCCGCGACCGAAGATAAGACGGGTGGGGTTGTGAAAGGTGAAGTTTTCCATGGTGAAAGGAGCGGAACTTAGCCGAAACGGCGGAATGGCAAACGATGAACGGACGAGGCGCCTAAACCAGCGCACTCACATTGATGCGCCCCGCGGGCTCACTCGCGTTTGACCGACAGCTCGGGCACCGCCGCAAGCGCCTTTTCGATGATCGCGATGTCGGAGGTGCCGCGGAAACCGGAGAACGCCGCCGCCAGCAGCTGGCCGTCGCGGTCGACCAGGGGCAGACCGCCCTGCCAGCCGATGAAATCGGGGCGGCTCAACCCGAACTTTCCTTCGTCCAACTTCCCTGAATACACGAGTTCCTCGAAGCGCCCGGTCGCAAAGCCCGTGGCCCAGACCTGGAGGACCTTTCGCGTCGCGACGCTGAAATACCACCGGCCGCGCTCGCGGCTCTGGCCGAAGATGTGCCCGTGCACCCGCCCGGTGGGATCGATCACGCAGAGGGCGGCGTTGCCCTTGCACATCTCGCTGTCCACCGGATCGGCAAGAAACTCCGGGAAGAGGCGGACAATTTCAGCGACAAGTTTCTCGGCGGCGGCGGAGGGAGACATGAGCCAAAGGAGGCACGTTTCGGGCCCGCGAGCCAAGCCCGGCCGCATCCTCCGGCGGAGCGGCCTGCATTCAATCGTTCGAGCGCGCGTCGGGCGACGCGGCCCGGCCCCGTTTTGCGCGAAACCGCTCGAGGTGGGCGTACAGGTTGTCCAACGCGTCCACGTGCACCGCCTGGACCTCGGCCAGCACCGGGGCGTAAGCCTGCGCGGCGCGACCGCCCACCAGGATCTCCGCGGAAGGAAGGAGCGTACGCAGGGTGCGAAGTTCGTGGGCAAGGGTATCGTCGTCGCCCGGGAAAACCAGGCTCAGTGCCACCACCTCCGCCTTGTGCTGAAGCGCTGCCGAGGCGATCTCCGCCGCCGGGAGGCTCGGCCCGAGATAAAGGACCCGCCAGCCCACATCCCGGGCCGCCGCCGCCACCATCGCCGCGCCCAACTCGTGCACCTGGCCGGCCGGGGTGGTCACGATCATGAGAGGGGCATTCCGCGGTTCCGCATAAGGTCGGGACGCTGAAAGCAGACGTGTGCGTATCACTCCGCTGGCGAAATGTTCGTGCGCCGCCGTCAGGTCACCACGCAACCACCCATCACCCACCTCGCGTACGAGGGGTGCCACCAGGTTGGCGAGAAAGCCGTGCTGACCCAGACGGGCCAGAGCGCTGTTGAGGAGACGCTCCAGGGCGGGCTGGTCCAGGCGCCGCGTGGCGCCGAGTGCGATGTCCAACGCCTGGCCGGGGGTGCTCCAGTCTTCAGGCCCGAGATCCTCCGTCCCCTCCGCGGCAAGCTTCTTCAACTCTTCCGTCGGCAGCCGGGCGATATCGCCGATGCGGTGGCCCGCACGCGTGGCGACACCGAGCAAACGGAGCCGTGTCACCGCCTCCTCCGAATAGAGCCTGCGATTGCTGTCCGTACGCTCGGGCGTCACCGCCCCATAACGCTTCTCCCAGATACGGATCACGTGGGCCGTCAGCCCAGCCCGTTTGGCCGCCACTTGAATCGAACAGGAGATATCCATCGCCGATACTTAGACAAATCCTACTCAAAACTGCAAGCCACGGCTCGAAAGAATAAACTTCAGCTCTCATCTACAGCCGGTTGCGGAGGTTACGCAATTCTAGTCAAAAGTTAAACAGACGGTCTTGACGCGCAGCCCTGTCTTAGACATTTCTAAGACACTACCATGCCAACGCTCGCCATCATTGGAACCGGAATCGCAGGGCTGGGATGTGCGCATTTCCTGCATAGGGGCTGGGACCTCACCGTGTTTGAGACCGGGGGCCACGTGGGCGGTCACAGCCATACGGTGGAGGTCATTGAACCGCACACCGGGCGGGCGCTCCCCGTCGACACGGGCTTCATGGTGTTCAATCGGGTTACCTACCCGCATCTCTGCCGGCTCTTTGACACGTTGGGCGTGCCGGTGAAACCGACGGACATGTCGTTCAGCGTACGCGACCGGGTAAACGACATCGAATGGTGCGGCTCGTCCCTCAATCACCTTTTCGCCCAGCGCGGAAATCTCCTGCGGCCGCGTTTTTGGCGGATGCTGGCTCAGGTCAACCGGTTCAACCGCGAGGCGGTGCAGGCGCTCTCCGACCCCGCCTGGAGCGGCGTGACCCTGGAATCCTACGTCGCCCGGCGTGGTTATGGACGCGACTTCCTGGAGCTTTACCTCGTGCCGATGAGCAGCGCGGTCTGGAGCACGCCGCCCGCCAGGCTTTTGGCCTTTCCGGCCACCACGCTGCTGCGCTTTTTCCACAACCACGGTTTCCTCGGCCTCAATACCCAGCACCCGTGGTGGACCGTCGAGGGCGGCGCCCGCGAATACGTGCGACGCCTGATCGCGCCATGGCAAAACCGTATCCACGTCGGGGTGGGCGCCGCCCGGGTCGAGCGCACGGGCCGGGGGGTGGTGGTGACTGCCACCACGGGTGAACGCACCTGCTTTGACCAGGTCATCCTCGCCACCCACGCCGACCAGGCCCTGGCCCTGCTGGCGGACGCGACCGCGGAGGAGCAGCGCATCCTCGGGGCGTTTCACTACCAGGAAAACATCGCCACGGTGCACACCGATGTATCCGTGATGCCCCGACGCCGGCTGGCCTGGGCCAGCTGGAACTACGAGCGGATCAACGCCGCCACCGCCGACGAGCCCGCGACGCACTATTGGATGAACCGCCTCCAGGGCGTGTCGGAACGGGAGAACTACTTCGTCTCGATCAACCGGCCCGATCGCATCCATCCGGAGCGCATCCTCCGGACTCTCCGGTACCAGCACCCGCTCTTTGACCTCGGGGCGGTGCGGGCGCAGGCGGACCTGCCCGCCCTCAACCTCGCCGGCCACCACACCGGCACGTATTTCGCCGGAAGCTACTTTCGCTACGGATTCCACGAGGATGCCCTGCTCAGCGCGGTCACCCTTTCGCAACAGCTCCTGGGGCGCGACCCCTGGGCCACCCCGTCGGCGCTCACTGCCGAGACCGCCCCCCTCGCCGTCTGATGCCCTCCCGAATCTACACCTGCAGCGTGCGGCACTGCCGACTGGCGCCCAAGCGGCACCAGTTCCGCCACCGCATCTTCATGCTTGGGATCGACCTGGACGAACTGCCGGTGCTGCGGGCCCGGCACCGCGTGCTCGGCATCAACCGGCCCGGGCTCTTCAGCCTGCGCGAGGCGGACTACCTCCCGGGCGCCATTCGCCCGGAGGCGAACCTCAAAGACCGGGTGCTGGAGCGGCTGGCGGGCGTGGCGCTGCCCGACCGAGTGGCCCGCGTGGACCTCGTGACCATGCCCCGAGTGGCCGGGTACCTGTTCAACCCCGTTTCGTTCTATTTCTGCTACGGGAACGCCGGCCAGCCCCTGGTCGCGCTGGCCGAGGTGACCAACACCTTCCGCGAGGTGAAGGTGTATCCGGTGAAACCGGACGCCGGGGGCCGCTTCCACCTGCGCACCCCCAAGCACTTCTACGTCTCACCGTTTTCCGACGTCGACGTGGCCTTCGATTTCACCCTTCGCCCTGCCGGCGATTTCCTCTCCATCCAGATCGACGACTACACCGGCGAGACCCGCACCCTCACCAGTACGCTGCGCGGGCGGGCGCGGCCCCTGACGGACGCGCGTCTGCTCTGGTATGCGGTCAAGTATCCCTTTCTCACCGCCTCGGTCATGACCCTGATCCACTGGCACGCCTTCCGACTCTACCTCAAGGGCGTCCCCTGGTTTCGCAAATCCGCCCGTCCCGCCGACCAGCGCGGACTTCACCATCCCCACCGCAGCCTCACCTCCATCGATCCCTCCCGCGCATGAGCCAGACCGCCACCGCCCTCCGCCCAACCCTCTTCCCCCTCACCCCGGCGGGCCTTCCGCGCGAGACCCGGAATCCCTGCCGCGGCGAGCGGCGCTGCCTCGCCCGCGAGGCGCTGGCCCGCCTCGCCCGTCGGATCGTCCTGGATACCCTGCGGCCGATGCAGCGGGGCTACCTGCGGCTGGAGTTGCCGGACGGCACGGTGACTGAGTTCGGCCAGCCCTCCCCCTTCGCCCGCCGCAAGCTGCCCCTGGGGATCAATCGGATCGCCCGCCTCCAGGTGCGCAGCGACCGCTTCTTCACCCGCTGCGTCCTCTCCGGAGACATCGGTTTTGCGGAGAGCTACCTTGCCGGTGAGTGGGACTCGCCCGACGTCACCGCCGTGATCGCGTGGTTTCTCCTCAACCACGAAAACGCCCCCACTGTATCCGGGACAAAACGACGCGGGCCCGGGGTTTGGGCGATCAACCTGCTGCGCCTGGCGAACCGGTGGGGACACCTCGCCCGCGCCAACACGCGCTCACGTGCCAGGGAGAACATCAGCGCCCATTACGATCTCTCGAACCGGTTTTTCCAGCTGATGCTCGACCCGTCCATGATGTATTCGGCGGCGCGTTTCACCGACCGCGACCAGTCGCTCGAGCAGGCGCAGTTCGAGAAGAACGAGGCCCTCTGCCGGTCCCTCCAGCTGCGCCCCTCCCACCGGGTCCTCGAAATCGGCACCGGCTGGGGTGGTTGGGCGTTGCACGCCGCCCGGCGCTACGGCTGCCGCATCACCACCGTGACACTGAGCGAGGAACAGCGCCGTTTCGCCGAAGAGCGTATCCGTCTGGCCGGTCTCGGCAACAAGGTGGAAGTCCGGCTGATGGACTACCGGGAAGTCACCGGGCAGTTCGATCGCATCGTCTCGATCGAGATGCTCGAGGCGGTGGGTCACGCCTATCTTCCCGCCTTCACCGCGGTGGTGGACCGCGTGCTCAAGCCGGAAGGTCTGATCGCACTCCAGTTCATCACCTGCCCGGACCACCGCTACGAGGCCTTCCGCTCCGGGGTGGATTTTATCCAGAAACACATCTTCCCGGGCTCGCTCCTCCTTTCGCTCAATCGCGTCAACGAGCACCTCTCCCGGGCTGGGGGTTTTGTCCTCCACGGGGTCACCGATCTCGGCCACGACTACGCCCTGACCCTGCGCCACTGGCTGCGCAACCTCGCGGCCAATCGCGGCCAGCTCGAGGAGCTGGGCTTCGACGAGGCCTTTCACCGGAAGTGGTCCTACTACCTGATGTACTGCGAGGCCGCCTTTGCCATGCGCAACATCTCCGCGGTGCAGACGGTGCACACCCGCGCCAACAACCTCAGCCTCCAGGGCTGAGCCACCACCGCGATGATCTTCACCCTGCGAGTCTTCTTTCTTCTTGTGGCGGCGACCATGCTGCTTCTCACGGGCTGGGCCGGCTCGCAGGTATCTCTCTGGTCAATACCCGATCCCGTCCTTCGCCATCCCTGGTTCATCGCCACCCTGGCGGACGCGGGTTTCGCCTTCCTCGCCTTCTACGCCTGGGCGGCGTGGAAGGAAGGAGGGCTGGTGACACGGGCCCTCTGGCTGTTGGCAACCCTCAGCCTGGGGAGCATGGCCATCGCCGCCTATTTCCTGCGCGAACTCTTTTCCGTCCCGCGCGAGCGCGCGCTCGATGCCGTCTTTACCCGCCGGTATCCGCCGCGACCGGTCCTGCCGGCCGTGCTCGCCATCCTGGGCCTGGCCGCCTGGGGGGTCCCCTACGCCCTCGCTCCATGAGCGCCGCTGCCCTGCTTTTCGGCTCCCTCGCCGGACTCTGCGTGCTGTTTGCCGCCGCCTTTTTTGCAGCTCGCGCCTGGGACAACTACTCCATCGTCGACGTGGTCTGGAGTTACGCCTTCGGGCTTCTCGCCGTCGGCATCGCGCTTGCGCAGGGGGAGTGGACGGCGCGCACCCTCCTGTTCACCACCCTGGTCGGTCTCTGGTCCCTGCGTCTGGGCACGCACCTGTTTCGCCGCATCGCCTCGCATCATCCGGTCGAGGATGGCCGCTACACCGAGATGCGCCGGCGGTGGGCGGGACGTTTTGCGCCGACCATGTTCGGGTTCTTCCAGCTGCAGGCAGTCTCGGTGCTTTTGCTCGCCTGGCCCTACTTCCTCGTCCTCCGCAATCCGACCCCGGGCCTCGCTCCGCTCGAAATCGCGGGAGCGGCGCTTTGGCTGGGCGCCCTCCTGGGCGAGGCGGTGGCGGACGCGCAGCTGCGCGCCTTCAAATGCTCCGGCGGCCCGGGACGGGTCTGCGACCGGGGGCTCTGGCGGTACAGCCGCCACCCGAACTACTTCTTCGAATGGCTGGTGTGGGTCGCGCTTTTCCTTTTCGCCTCCGCCACCCCGCTGGGCTGGCTCAGCCTGCTCTCACCACTCGTCATGCTCCTGCTGCTCCTGCGCATCACCGGGATTCCCACCACCGAGGAGCAGGCGCTCCGCTCGAAGGGAGAGGCCTACCGGGATTACCAGCGGCGCACGCCCCGTTTTTTCCCCTGGTTTCCGCGCCCCGTTCACACCCCGCCTCCTGTCACACCATGATCGATACACTGCTTGCCCGGGGGATCCTCCCCGACTCCCTCATTCGCCTCGGCATCCGGCGTCTCCTCGGCGCGCGGCTGCGCGAGCAGGCGGAGGCCTCCCGCTCCCCGTCCTACCTTCGAAACTACGCGGATGACCTCCGCGGACGTCCCATCGCGGAACACACCCGCGAGGCCAATACCCAGCACTACGAGGTGCCGGCGGAATTTTTCGAACGCTGCCTCGGCCGGCGCCTGAAATACTCGTCCTGCTACTTCGAGCAGGGCACCGAGACCCTGGACCAGGGCGAGGAGGCAATGCTCGACCTCTACGTCGAGCGGGCGCAGCTGCGCGACGGCCAGACCATCCTCGACCTGGGTTGCGGCTGGGGCTCCCTGTCCCTCTACCTCGCCGAACGCTTTCCCGCGGCGCGGATCACCTCTGTCTCCAACTCCGCCGGTCAGCGCCGCTTCATCGAAGCGCGGGCGCGCGAGCTGGGGCTGGACAACCTGCAGGTGCTCACCTGCGACATGAACCGCTTCGAGGCGGAGACGGCGGGCTTCGACCGCGTGGTCTCGGTGGAGATGTTCGAGCACATGAAGAACTATCAGGAGCTGCTCGCACGGGTGGCCCGCTGGCTGAAGCCGGGCGGAAAGCTGTTCATCCACATTTTCACGCACGACCGCTACGCCTACCATTTCGAGGCGAAATCGGAAAGCGACTGGATGGCGCGCCACTTTTTCACCGGCGGCCAGATGCCCGCCCATGATCTGCTCCCGCGCTTTCAGGACGACGTCCGGCTGCTGCGCGACTGGAAGGTGAATGGCAGGCACTACCAGCGGACCGCCGAACTCTGGCTGGAAAACATGGACCGCCACCGCGAACCGATTCTCGCACTGTTTCGTCAGGTCTACGGAGAGAAAGAAGCCACGCGGTGGTTCGCCTACTGGCGGGTCTTCTACCTGGCGTGTGCCGAACTCTGGGGTTACCGCGGGGGCGACGAGTGGATCGTCAGCCACTTCCTCTTTGAGCGACCGGTCGCCCACGCGCCGGCGGCATAAAGCGGTCCACCGTTGACCGTGTTCTGACATTGCACGGCGGTTGCACCCGGCCCAGGCTGCGGGGCGATCGCCATGTGCCATGGGCCAGGATTTTTAACGCGGGGGATAGCGGGTCACGCCGTGTCCGGTGTCGTGCCCGGACGTGAGACCCATGTCCTCCCTTTCCCTGGCGACGTTCGACCGCGGGTCGGCCGTATCCGCCTGTCCTGCGGAGGAGGCCAGCCTCATGAATGAGGACCTCGCCCCGCCGCGGCGCGATTTTGGCGCCCTGTACCGAGGGACGTTGATGCCGCTGCGGCGGTACCTTTCGCGCCTCCTGGGCAACGAAGCCGAGGCTCAGGATGTGGCCCACGACGCCTACCTGCGGGTCTTTCCGACCGTGGAGTCAAAGTCGGTGGAGAAACCCGAGGCGCTGCTGTACGTCACCGCCCGCCGTCTCGCCATCAACCGCCTGCGGCGCCGCAGTATCTCCCCCATCGCCACGGAGGAGATAAACGCCGAGCCTCCGGCCAACAGCCCAGGCGTCGCCCAGCAGGTGATGGCCCGCCAGGAATTCGGCATTCTCCAGGAGGCCATCGCCGAACTTCCCGAGGGTTGCCGGACCGTGCTGCTGCTCCGAAAAGTGGAACTCCTTTCCCACCGAGAAATTGCAGAGCGGCTCGGCATCGCCGTCAGCACGGTGGAGAAACAGCATGCCCGGGCGCTGCGGCTCCTGAAAGCGGCCCTGCCGCGCGACTTTTATTCCGCTCGTTTTGCACCGTCTGCCGGGGAGGGCGACGCATGAACTCCACCCCTGCTCCCGATCCCCAGGCTGAGGACACCGCTGCGCTTTGGGCGGCCCGTCTGGAGGGCGCCGTACTCAGCACTGCCGACCGCGCCGCCCTCGACGCGTGGCTGGCGCATCATCCCCTGCACCGCACCCTGCTTTCCGAGTATTGCCAGTTCTCCGCCGACCTGGAGGAACAGCTTCCGCTCCTCGTAGCTGCGGGAGCCGCGACGCTCCCCGCTGCTCCTGCCGCGCCGCGCGCCCGCCGGCGTCCGTGGCGCGGCGGCTCCTGGCTTTTCGCCGCTTCGCTCGTGGCCGCGGCCTGCGTGACGGTGGTTCTCTGGCCCGCGCGAAGCCGGCTGGAGCCGGTCAATGTCGCGACGCCCGTCGCACTCCGTGATGCGCTCACGCTGGCGGACGGCAGCCGGGTGGAGTTAAACGCGCGGACCAGCCTGGTCGTGGAACAGGCAGAGGGTGAGCGCCGCGTGCGCCTCGCCGCCGGTGAGGCGTTTTTCTCCGTCAGCAAGGACCCCGCGCGACCCTTTATTGTGGAAACGCCCGCGGGCTCCGTCCGCGTGACGGGCACACGCTTTAATGTCCGGAGCGAAACCAACGCACCGCTGGAGGTGACAGTGGTGGAGGGCTCCGTCCAAGTTCGTCCCGGCGAAGGCCAAACGTCCGTGGACGCGGCCCCCGTCTCTCTAGAGGCGGGTGGCCGTTTCACGGCCGGGCCGGAGGGTCCGCAGGTCCGCACCGTCTCCACGGACGAGTTGGAAAACGTTCTCGCCTGGCGCGAGGGCCGGATCGTCTTCGACGGCGTTCCCCTTGCCGAGGCCCTTGCCCGTTTTGCGCACCACCATGGCCGCGCCCTCAATGCCTCCTCCCGGGCCGCCGGCCTGCAGCTCGGAGGCCGCTTCAGCCTCGATGACCTCGACGGGTTTCTCGCCGCTTTGGAGGACGTGCTCCCGGTCACGGTGAGCCGGGACCTGAACGGCGCGCTCCGCGTACGGCATCGCTCCGAGGAGTGAGATGCGCTGCGCGGTGTATAGTGGCCTGGTTCCCCAGTCGGCGACCCTGCGTAGGCCGCGCGTTCCCTTTACCCGTGCGTTCCTTCCTCCGGCTTCCTGTCCTGCTCTGCCTTGTCACCGGTCTGGCGTGTGCTGCCCCGATCGAGTTCAACTTGCAGGCCCAGCGGGGTGACGCCGCCCTTCTCTCCTTCTCCCGCCAGGCGGGCGTGGAGGTGCTGTTTTCCTCGGAAGAGCTCCGCGCGGTGGAGACACGGCCGGTGGAAGGGAAGATGGAACCCGAGGAGGCGCTCAAGCGCATCCTGGAGGGCAGCGGTTTCACGGCGCGCAAATCGCTGCGCGGCAAATTTGTCGTGCTCCGCGCGCCGCCGCCCACCGGCTCCCTGCGCGGGCGACTCCTCACTCCGGAAGGTCTCGCCGCCCACCGCGTGCGTGTCGTGGTCGCCGAGCAGGGACTGAGCACGCGTACGGATGAAAACGGCGAGTTCGAATTCGCGCGCGTGCCCGTGGGCACCCATCGGGTGATCGCCACCGCGCCCGGTTACCAGACCCTGCACCTGACGGAGGCCGAGGTGGAGTTGGACCGCACCCTCACCCTCGAGGCGCAGAGCTTGCAGTCCGCCACCGAGCCCACCCGGCTCGCGCCCTTCATCGTCGAGAGCAAGCCGGCACGCTCCGGCCCCTTCGAACGCAGCCACACCCTGCTTCCACCTCGCACCGCCGTGGGCAACCTCGACCTCGCCCGGACAGAGAATGACGCGCTCCCGTACACGATCTACGATCGCGCACAGATCGAGCGAAGCGGGGTCGTCACCCTCAACGAGTTCCTCCAGCGCGAACTGCTCGATTCGGTCGCCGGAACGGAGATCACCGCCGGCACTTTCGCCGCCAATCAAGGCCGGGAGGTGCTGAGCAATGGTTCCTCCCTGCGCCTCCGGGGCTACAACGACGTGGATGAAACCATCATCCTGGTGAACGGACGCCGCCTGCCGGAAATGCTGACGGCCGATTCCGGGCCGCAGCCTCCGGACGTGAACTTCATTCCCATGAGCCTCGTGCAGCAGGTTCAGGTCCTGCCTGTTTCCGCTGCGGCGCTCTACAGCGGCAATCCGGTCGGCGGGGTGATCAACATTGTCCTGCGACCCGACGTCGACGCGGACTCCACCGAGGTGGTGACCACCTACAACAATGCATTTGGAGATTATGACGCCCCGCAGAAAACGGCCTCGGTCCTGCACTCACGCAGCCTGCTCGGTGGCCGCCTTCGCCTCCGGCTGAACGCCAGCGTGACTGAGATCGCCCCCGCCCTGGAGTCGGAACTCGGCTACCGCCAGCAGCGGGCGTCCACCCTTCCCCTTCCCGAGGATGCGCTGTACCGCGCGACCCCCAACGTGCGCACCCCGGATCTCAGCCCGCTCCTTCCCGGCGCATCCGCTTACACCTCCGTCGCACCCGGAGCGGATGGCACCGGCGGGCTGGCCGCATTCCAAGGCCGCGAGGGCGTGCGCAGCACAGACTTTTTCGACGCTCCCGGCGGGCTCGCCGTCTCCCTCAACGGGCTCGACACCCCCTACTACAAGCAGCAATCGCGGCGCGCTTTTTTCGGCTCGGCCACGTGGGACGTGACCGACTGGCTCCAGCTCGCCCTCGACGGCACCTACGCCGAGACCACCGTGCCGCGCGGGTTCGAGGTCCTGACCGCGGACCTGCGCATGGGCGCGGACAACCCGCTCAATCCCTTCGGTCGGGACATCCTCGTCTCCCTCAACGAGACCACCCCGTTGCTCGGCCAGGGTTATGCCGAAGGCCGGCTGCGGTCCGCCTCCGCCGTCCTCGGAGCCCTGGTCCGGCTGCCCGGCGAGTGGCGCGCGTCATTGGATCTTCAGTACGCGAGGATGCTCACCCGGTATCGGGGAATCAGCTACGCCGACCAGACCCGCTGGCAGGCCCTGGTCGACCAGGGCCGTTACCAGCCCTTGCGTGACACCCAGCATTTTGGCCCGCCGGAGGCGTTTTACGACGAGGTCCTCGTCTACCGCGGCGGGCGGGGCCGCTTTGTCACCCTCGGTGACTACGAGACCTTTGACACCGCCGCCCGGGTGATGAACCGGGCCCTCAAGCTGCCCACCGGCGAAGGTTCCTTCAACAGCGGCCTCGACTACCGCCTGACGCGGATGGCTCCGGTGACCGAAACCGCCGAGTTCGGCAATGGCGAGACGGCGGGGCCGCCCAGCCGCTGGAAGGGCCGGACCCTGCAGCGATACAGCGTGTTCGGAGAGCTCCAGGCCCCTCTGGTGCCCGCGCGTTGGCTGCCGCGCGCGTTGCGCGCGGTCGAGGCAGACCTGGCCGTGCGCTACATCGCGTCGGACGCCGCCAATGAGGCCAATGTCGCGCCCACGCTGGGCGTGAAGGCGGATTTCGCCGGAGGGTTCACCTTCCGCGGCAGCCTCACCACCTCCAACCGCAGCCGCACGCCCTGGATGAGTCGTCCCCTCGCCGAGGGCGATGGAGGCAACAGCGGGCTCGACTTCGCCAGCGTGGTCGACCCCCTGCGGGGCAATGCCCGGTACGACGTCCTCTACAACGAGATCGTCTCTCCCGATATCGACACCGAGTCGGCCGTGACCCAGACCGCCGGCTTCATCTTCCAGCGCGGCAGGACCCACCGCTTCCGGGCGACCCTCGACTTTGTGGATACACGCAAGACCGACGAACTTGTCGTCCTCGATCCCCAGGCGGTGGTGTATTTTGAGTCCCTTTTCCCCGAGCGGGTCCGCCGTGCTCCCTCGATCGATGGGCAGCCAGGGCGGATCGAAGCGCTCCGCACGGGCGTGGCCAACATGGCCTGGCGCCATTCCCAGCACTGGAACCTGACCGGCAACTACGCACGCCGCGGGGTCCTCGGCGGCACGCTCGACCTGTATGCGCGCCTTCTCACCTTCCAGAAATATGAGCGCCAGGCGCGGGCGGACGAGCCGGTGATTGACGAGCTCAGGGATCCCAGCGGCAGCGCCCCCGGACTCCTCCGCTACCGCGCCACCCTCGGGGCCGGCTGGACCGGCCGCCAGTGGGGCACGGGCCTGGACGCCTACTATTTCCACGCCCGCACCCTTTCCGCCCCCGAGCGCGCCGCCCAAAGCGCGGATGCGATCGAGGCCTACTGGCAGGTCGGCGCGTACGTCCAGGCTGACCTGAAGCGATGGCTGCCCTGGAAAAGCGACCGCTACGGCCTGCGCGGCCAGGTCAGGATCAGCAACCTGCTCGACGCCGATTTCCCCCGGTTTGCCAACGAACCCTCCGGCTCCGGTGTCCAGGCCTACGGCGACTGGCGGGGGCGCACGTATTCAGTCAGCGTTACGGCGACGTTCTGAGGCGCCGCGATTTACCAACCGCACACTTTACACACCTGACCCGGCGGCCGTAGAACAGATCGCTCGGCGGGAGGCGCGCGGGCGTCTGCAACTTCACTGAAACGAAACCGCGCGAGCCCTGTCGCAATGCCAACTCACACCACTCTCTCGCGTTCGTCCGGTCCGCGGAATTCTCCGCGTCCGATGGCGGGTTATCCCGCCAGGGCTGTCATTTCTGGCAACCAAACCGACGACGTTCGCACGTCCCCTCACCCTATGTCGCACGTTCCCCAACCGGCCACACCCGTCCAAACGGTCGCCTATGCCCAGGGATTCCCCACCGATGAACGGCTGCGCGAAGCCCTCCGTCGCTGCTCGCCCGATACGATCGAGGCGGCCCTGGCGTACCGGAATTCCGGCGACTTGGCCCATGTGCCGGTGGTGGTGTTCGGGATCATCGAGCGTTTTGTCGAGAGCGGCCTGCGGGCTCGGCTCACCGCCGGCGGCGACGTGCGACTGGTCGAGGACCTCAGTCTCGATTCCCTCACGTTGATGGAGATCATCCTGCTCACTGAGGAGGTCCTTCAGGTCTCGATCGAGAACGAGGAACTGCGCCGCCTGAAGACCGTGGCCGACGTGCAGACCTACGTGGAGGCAAAGCTGCGCGGCGCCCCGGTGGCCACCGTGACAGGTGCCCCTGAAACCCGTTTTGAATGGACCGCGGCGTCGCGGCCGGAACCCGCTCCGTGAACGCTTAACGCCCCTCCGGCCGCCGGCCTACTTGTGCCGGCCGTGTCGAATGATGTCCCAAACGACGTAGACACCGAGCACGGCGGAAATCAGGAACCCGACGATACCCAGCGCCGGATAACCAAAAAGATAGGGGCGGATGCCCGTGGTCACGAGCAGCGAGGACCCGATCAACAGGGCTCCAATGATGACACCGAGGGTGATGCGGTTGGCCGCGATCTTGATGGCGTCGTCGTGATCCTCCAGGCCGCGGATCTGCAAATTGATAGAGAGGTTGTCCGCCTCCAGCCGCCGCACCAGGCGACGCATCTCAAAGGGGACCTCCTGCAGTCCAATCAGCACCTGCCGCATCATGCTTCGGGTCCGGGTGCCCAACGTCCGCAGGCTGAGCCGCTCGCGCTGGACCTCGCGCAAGACCTTCTCCGTATGCTTTCGCAGGTCGAAGTCCGGATCCAGGGCGCGGCCCACTTCCTCGATCGATAGCACGGCTTTCGCCATCAGCGAATAATCACGCGACAGCGGGATGCCGTGCTGACCAAAAATAAAGAGGAGCTTGAGCATGGCTCGTCCAAGCGCCTGCCGTCCGACTGCAAAATTCAGCTCCTCCCGCAGGGCGAGAGTCACCTCCTTTTCCATCGCCCGCAGGTCCGGCCGCGCGTCCACCGGGGCAAGCTCCGCCGCGATCTGGACGATAAACTCAGTATCCTGCTCGACCGCCGCGTGCCAGAAGTCCGCCAAGGCGTACCGCAATCGGCGGGTGAGGTGGCCGGTCAGCCCCCAGTCGAGGAAACAGAGGCGATGGTCAGGGGTGATGAGCAGGTTGCCCGCATGGGGATCGGCGTGGAAAAACCCCGCCACAAAGACCTGCCAAATCAGCGACTCGGCGCCCGCGCTGGCGAGCCGGCGCCGGACATCCACCGGCAGCCCGGCAAAGTCACCAACTTGGGTGCCCGGGACAAACTCCATCACCAACACCTGCTCGCTGGAGTACTCGCGAAACACCCGCGGCGCAAAGACCCGTTCGGGCTGCGGGTTGAGGGAGTTGAACACCTCCTGGTTGCGGCACTCGTTGCGAAAATCCAGCTCGCTGAGGATGCCCCGGCGCGCTTCGTCGATCACCGCCACGAGGTCGACCGACTGCACCGCACGCACCCGCTCCTGCACGAGGCCGGCCAGCCACTGGGCGAGAGAATAATCGGTTTCGATCACCCGCTGTAAGTCCGGTTTTTGGACCTTGACCGCGACCGGCACCTCGCCCGCACGCAGGCGAGCCACATATACCTGCGCCAGCGAAGCCGAGGCCAGCGGCACGGTGTTAAAATCGGCAAACAGCACGTCTACCGGCGCCGGCAGAGAGGCCTCGAGCACCGGTCGCATCGCCTCGAAAGGAAGCGGCTGCACACCGTCCTGGAGCTTGCGCAATTCCAGGATGATGTCGTGCGGCACGACGTCGGGACGCATCGACAGCAGCTGGCCCAGCTTGACGAAGGTCGGGCCGAGCTCCTCCGCTGCCAACCGGATGCGCTCCGGGAGCGGACGGTTGCCGCTGGGCGACGGGATCAGCTTCTGCAGAAAGGCCGCGGGCAGATCCAATTCGCCAAGCAGGTCGGCGAACCCGTGCCGCATCAAGACGGCCAGGATCTCCTTGGCACGAACCGCGTGGGGCAGAACGTCGGACGCCTTCACACCGTGGGCGGCGGGGTCGCGGCACGCACGGCATTGGCCACCTCCAGCGCGGCCACCCGCGCCTCCAGGGCGGCGATGCGGTCCTGGGTGGTGCGATCCTGCCGCGCGAAGAAGTCCTTCAACTTCTCGTTCACCTCAGCACTCATGCTCTCGAATTCGCGCCGCCCGTCGGCCGCAATTTTCTCAGCGGTGGCCTTCGCCTCCGTCGCCGAAACCTTGCCCTGCTGGACCAGGGGCTCGAGTGCCGCCTCGATCTTTTCCTTGGTAACGACGGCGGCGCCGACGCCCGCCAGAAGAGTCTTCTTGATAACGTCGATCATGGTGCAGCCGACCATAGTGGCTTTCCTCCCACACGCAAACGCGCCCGCCGGCACCTGCCACTGCCCCCGGGTTGCGGTTTGCGGCCTTGTTTCCGCACGAAACTGCTGCAACTTCGGGGCATGACCGCGAGTTCTATGGCCATGCGCATACTTCGGATGTTTTTCATCGGGATGTTCGTGGCCGCCGCGGCCGCCTTCGGGCTGCTCGTCACCCTGATCGCCGGTGCGGTGGGTGCGATGATGATGGCGGTCAAGCGCTGGACCGGCCACGCCGCCGCCCCTCACGCTTCGGCGCCCGGGGCCGGCCCAACCCGCGCCGCGCGGCGCCGGCCCATGTCACAACCTGCAGACGTGATCGACGTCAGTGCAACGGAAGTGCCACTGTCGGGGAAGGCCTCACCCGGCTCGCCCGCGCCCTCCGCGCACTAGGTGATGATGGTGGTGGGGGTCACGCCCCGCCCGGTTGCTTCCAGAGTGCGTGAAAATGATGGGTGGGCCCGTGCCCGCTGCCGACCGTCAACGCGCCGGACGCGGCGATCGCACCCGTCACATACGCCTTGGCGCGCTCGACCGCCTCGGCCACGTCCGCGCTCTGCGGGAGGAGTGCGGCGATCGCCGCCGCCAGCGTGCAGCCGGTTCCGTGCGTATTCTTGGTTGCGATACGTGCGGTGCGGAATTCGCGCTGCGTCGTGCCGTCATCGAGAATGTCCACGCTTTCGCTGCCGGCGAGGTGGCCCCCCTTCAGGAGCACATGCCGCGGACCGAGCCGGCAAAGCGCGCGTGCCACCTCCCGCATCTCCTCCAGGCTCGCCGCCTCGGGGCGTCCGAGCAACACGGCCGCCTCCGGCAGGTTGGGTGTGATCACCTCCGCCTGCGGCAGCAGTTCCCAGCGCAGGGTGTCGACCGCCTCGGGTTCGAGCAGGTGGTGGCCGCTCTTCGCCACCATCACCGGGTCCACCACCAGCCGGCTGACACCGTGGCGCCGCAGCGCCTGCGCCACCGTCGCAACGATGCGCGCGTTGGCCAGCATCCCCAGTTTCACCGCGTCCACCCGCACGTCCGCGTATAGGGTGTCGATCTGCAGGTCGACGAACTCGGGGGGAAGTACATGGATGCCGGTCACTCCCTGCGTGTTTTGCGCCGTCAGGGCGACCACCACACCCATGCCATAGGCGCCCAGGGCGGAGAAAGCCTTGAGGTCGGCAAAAATGCCGGCGCCACCGGAGGGGTCGGGCACTGCAATGCTGAGAACGTTGGGAATCATGGAGAGGGAAAATGTCGACGGAGCGTGCGTGCGGCCTCGGCGGGGTCGGCCGCGCGCGAAAGGGCGGATATCACGGCCAGGCCGGACACGCCGGTGGCTGCGACCGCGGCGGCAGTGTCGGTGGAGATCCCACCGATCGCCACCACCGGCCAGACACTTTCCCGGACCCGTGCCGCCAGGCCCTCGAGGCCCAGCGCGGGCGCGGCATCGGCCTTACTCCCGGTGGGGAAAACAGGACCGACACCTACGTAATCGATCAATCCGGCTGGGACCCGCTCGAGCTGCCCCGGGGCGGTGATGGACAGGCCGACGACCTTGCCTGGGCCGAGCAGAGTACGCACCACCTCGATGGGCAGGTCTTCCTGGCCGACGTGGACGCCCTCCGCCTCCACCGCGAGGGCAAGGTCCACGTGATCATTGATCAGCAGGGGGATTTTCCGCGGGCGGAGCAGCCCCCGCAACGTCCGCGCCGTCTCGTACCAGGCCCGGCGGGTGCCGCGGGTCGGGCGGTACTGCACCACCGTCACGCCGCCGGCAAGCGCAGCCTCGACCCCGCCCATGAGGTTGGAATCTGGATACGCCTCTGGTGTATCCGTGACCAAATACAGCCTGAGATCGACGGGGTTCACGCCAGCCTCGTCTCGGCCCGCAGGGCGGCGGGATCCAGCTGGTCCAGGGCGTCGAGCAGCGCGACCGCAAAGCTGCCCGGAGACGAGGCGCGTCGCGCTGCCTGCTCCCCCGCCACCGCCATCAGCACCGCGGCCGCGACGGCCGCCGTGAGGGGTGTTGGGCTGACCGCGGCACAGGCGGCCGCGAGGGCGCCCTGGGCGCAGCCGACACCCGTCACCCGCGTCAACAGGACGTGGCCATTGCGGCAGGCGTGGACGGAGGAGCCCTGGTCCAGGGCATAGTCAGTCTCACCCGTGATGAGGACCGCGCCCCCGGTGACACGCGCGAGCACGCGGCCGGCCGCCAGGGCTGCCTCCGCCGGGTCGCCGCTATCCACGCCACGCCCGCGCCCGCCTTCGCCGGCGCAGGCGATGATTTCAGAGGCGTTGCCACGCACCAAAGCGGGACGCAGCGGGAGCAGTTCGCGCACAAACCTGGTCCTGACGCCGAGCGGGCCCGCGGCCACCGGATCCAGGACCCACGGTTTGCCCGCGGCCACCGCGGAGGGCACAGCCCGGCGCATCGCCTCCCGCTGCGCCTCATCCAGCGTGCCGACATTGATCAGGAGCGCGTCCGCCATCGCGGCGAACTCCACCGCCTCCTCCGCGTGCTCGACCATTGCAGGGGCGGCCCCCACCGCCAGCAGCACATTGGCGGTGAAATTCTTCACCACCTGGTTGGTCATGCAGTGGACCAGAGGCCGGCGGGCGCGCAGCGCCCGCAGGATCTCGATCACGGTCTCAACGGACACGGGCTGTGGCATGCGGGGATAAAAACCCAAACCCCCGGCTTGGAAACCCCTTTGTTTAAGGGGTCATGTCTTGACTCTTGACAAACCCGCCACCTCTCAGGCCGTTTCCTGCAGTTCCAGCCAGAAGGTCGAGCCGCGCCCCAGCCGCGATCTTAGCCCGACTGTGCCCCCCATCCGTTCTGCCGCCTTCTTCACGATGGCCAGGCCGATGCCCGTGCCGGGCACGTCGTGTCCGCTCACCCGCTCGAAAATCTGGAAGATCTTAGCGTGGTGCGCCGCAGCAATGCCCACCCCGTTGTCCCTCACCGAAAGCAGCACCCGGCCCCCCCGCCGCCGCGTGAAAATCTCGATTCGCGGCGGAATCCCGGGCCGTGCGAACTTGAGCGCGTTGCCGAGGAGGTTGGACAGGGCCTGGATCAACGATGGCCCATGGCCCACCACGGGCGCCAAGGGCCGCCGCAGTCGGATCGCGGCGCGGGAGGCGCCCAGTTGTGGATACTGGTCGAGCGCCTCCTCCACCACCCGCTCCACATCGAGAGGACCCAGCACAATTTCTCCGCGCGAAAGGCGGGTGTAAGCCAGCACATCCTTGGTCAAGAGGTCCATCCGCTCGGCGGACCGGGCGATGCGCTCGACATAATACCTGACGTCTTGCTGCAGCGATTCCCCAAACTCATCGAGAATGACCTGGGCATAGCCAGCCATGACCCTCAGCGGCGCCCGCAGGTCGTGGGAGACACTGTAGGAAAAGGACTCCAGCTCCGTCACCAGTTCCTGCAACTTTGCGGTTCGCTCGAGCACCCGGCTCTCCAAGGACGCGAGGAGGGTGTCGCGTTCCTTCAACAAATCCCTGACCTCATACTGCCGCCGCCGCGCACGCACCGCCGTTTGTACCGCAGACAGCAGGGTGGACGCCTGGAGGGGACGGGCTACGAGGGTGAGATTGCTCCGTGGCCCCAGGACCTTGCTGGCCGCGGACGCCCAGCGATGAATTGAGGCGGTTGAGGCGATGACGATGAGGGGAATATCCGACCAAGGGGGCTGCCGGTCAAAACTCGCCGTCAGCTCCGGGTTCTCACCCGGTGCCAGCGCCTCCTCCGTCATGAGCACCGCCGCGGCGCTGCGATCGATCCACCGACACGCGTCCTGGGCGTCCTTGCCGATGACCGCAGATACCCGTGCCGCCGTGAGCACGGCATGGATGTTCTTCGCGTCCGCACCCGTCGGGGCGACGACGACCACAACGTCCTCGGTAGCCGCGGCAGAGCCCATGTCAGGTGGATTCCAGCATGCGATCACTCCGGCCCCGGAAGGTCGGGATCCCGGTCAAGACACCTTCGAATTCCGCCAGAGGCTCACCCACGCGCAGGCCGCGGGAACTCAGCTGAAACTCACGGATCGTGTCCTCGTGCGCCCCCACGCGTTTTTTGATGACCGAGACCGCTTTCCGCACCCGCCCGGACTCCTCGAAATAACGCAGCAGGATGACCGTATCGGCAAGATAGGTCAGATCGACCGGTGTATCCACGCGGCCCAACATCCCATGCTGCGCCAGCGTGACTATGGTCACGATACCTCGGTGCGCGAGATAGGCGAAGAGCTCGTGCATCTGGATCTCGATGAACTGCGTTGTCGGCATCGCCTTTAAGTAACCGTTCAGCGAATCCAGCAGGACCATCCGGGCGCCGTCCTCCACCGCCGATCGCACGCGGTGTACAAACTGTCCGGGCGCCAGTTGCCCGGGATCGATTTCATGGACGCAGAGCATCCCGTTCTTGATGAAGCGGTCGACCGGCATGCCCACCGACCTCGCCCGGCTTTTCAGGGTGTGGAGATTCTCTTCAAAGAGGTAGACGCAGACCTTTTCCCCGCGCCGGGCGGATTCCAGGGCGAACTGGAGGGCGATGGACGATTTGCCCGTGCCCGCCGGTCCCAGTACCAGGCAACTGGTGCCGCGATCGATTCCACCACCCACCAAGGCGTCCAGTTCGACCACGCCCGAACCGATAGTCCCTGTGGGAAAGCCCTCCTGGTGATCGGCTGCGACCAAGCGCGGAAACACCTGAATTCCGCCGGGAACGATGACCGCGTCGTGGTATCCACCAACGAAGTTCACGCCTCGAAGCTTGTTCACCTTGATGCGCCGGCGGTCTGCACCGTAGTCGGAGGAAATCTGTTCCAGGGTGATCACCCCGTGCGCGATGCTCTGCACATGCAGATCGCCACTATCGGGCCCGGTGTGGTCGTCGAGCATCATGACCGTGACGTCCCTGCCGGCGAAAAACTGTTTCAGCGCGAGCATTTGGCGCCGGTAGCGGAGCGCGGTGTCGGACAAGAGTCGCAGTTCGGACAGCGAATCGACGGCAAGCCGGCGCGGGCTGACCTCCCGGATGCGCTGGAGCACGAGTTCCGTAGTGCGGTTGAGCTCGATTTCGGACGGTTGGAAAACCGTGTTCTGCTCCTCCTGCGCCAGTTGTTGCTCCAGCGCGGATAACTCAAAGATGGCAAGGCTGCCAACATCCCACCCGTGCGACTCCGCCACCGCCCGGATTTCGTCCGCGGTCTCAGACAAGGTGATGTAAAGTCCGCGCTCTCCCCGAGCTTCACCGTTCAGCAGATACTGCAGGGCGAGGGTGGTTTTTCCCACGCCCGGGTCGCCCTTGACCAAGTACAGGCGGTTGGCCGGCAGACCACCGCAAAGGATGGTGTCGAGGCCTTGGATTCCAGTGGCAGACGTTTTCCGGGAGGGGTGCTTCTTCTTCATACCTGAATCACGGGACAACCGATCACTTCATGTTCGAACCGATGCCACGAGAACGAAATCGGATAGCGAAAACCGGCGAAGGTTGCGGCCGCTTCATCCGTACGTCCCTACCCGCTGGGTTTGTGGAAGAAGCTCCGACAAACCCCGGTATAACGACTAGTGATTTTTTCCGGACCGCGGACCCCTGCCAATTTCCGATATCGGTCGCAGGAGGGAATCGCAGCTTTCGCCCCGGAGAACAGCCGGGTGTGCTTCCACATTTGCCTCATCCGGCCCGCCCACATTGGATCTGTGGTCACAAATCCCATGCAACGCACGCTCGTCAAACACGCTTTGAATGCGACCGCTCCCATTGATCCCATCCTCCTCCAGGGCTGGGTCCGCACCCGGAGGGACGCCAAGGCCTTCTCTTTCATCGAACTGAACGACGGCTCCAGCCTGAAGGGCATCCAGGTGATCGCCGACGCCAGCCTGCCGGATTATGCCAATATCCAGAAAGCGCATACCGGAGCGTCCATCGCGGTTCAGGGGCGGCTGGTGCCTTCGCAGGGGCAGGGACAGAAGTGGGAGGTGGTCGCCACGTCCTTTGAAGTCCTCGGTGAAGCCGACGCCACCTATCCTCTGCAGAAGAAAGGGCATTCCCTGGAATTTCTGCGTGAGATCGCCCACCTGCGCGCCCGCTCAAATCTCTTTGGCGCGGTTTTCCGGGTCCGCAGCCGGCTCGCCTTCGCCATCCACTCCTTCTTCCAGGAAAGGGACTTCGTTTACGTCCACACCCCGATCATCACCGCCAGCGACTGCGAAGGCGCGGGGGAACTGTTTCGGGTCAGCACCCTCGACCCAAAGAACCCGCCTCTAACCGAGGATGGTTCGGTGAACTACACGCAGGATTTCTTCGGCAAAAAGGCCTACCTGACGGTCAGCGGGCAGCTCGAGGGGGAGACCTTCGCCTGCGCGCTCTCCAACATCTACACCTTCGGCCCCACCTTCCGTGCTGAGAATTCGAATACCTCGCGCCACGCTGCCGAGTTCTGGATGATCGAGCCGGAGATGGCGTTCTGCGACTTGGAAGGCGACATGACCCTGGCGGAAGAATTTGTGAAATACCTCATCCGCGACGCGCGGGAGCACTGCGCAGCCGACCTGGAGTTCTTCAGCAAGTTCGTCGACAAGGAGCTGCTCACGCGCCTGGACTTCGTTCTCCAGCGCCCGTTCCAGCGCTGCAGCTACACCGAGGCGATCGAGATCCTTTCCAGCTCTGGTCGCACCTGGGAGCACCCGGTCTCGTGGGGCGACAATCTGCAGAGCGAGCACGAACGCTTCCTCGCCGAGGAGCACTTCAAGTGCCCGGTCACGGTTTACAACTACCCGCGCACCCTCAAGCCCTTCTACATGCGGGTGAACGACGACGGCAAAACCGTGCGGGCGATGGACCTGCTCGTCCCCGGTATCGGCGAGATCATCGGTGGCAGCCAGCGTGAGGAACGCCTGGATGTGCTTCGCGAGAACATGGCCCAGCACCACCTGAGCGAGAAGGACTACTGGTGGTACGTGGATCTGCGCCGCTATGGCAGCGTGCCCCATGCCGGCTTCGGCCTCGGGTTCGAACGCATGCTCATGTTTGTCACCGGGGTGGGCAATATCCGCGATGTCATCCCCTTTGCCCGGACCCCCGGCAACGCGGACTTTTGAGCGCGTGGCGCGAACTTGCAGGGCACAAACGCGGGAGGGCGCCTGTCACCTTCGGGACGCATCCCAAGCCCCTATGAAAACCCTCACCCTCCTCTCGCTTTCCGCCCTTTCTCTCGGCCTCGCGGCCGGCTGCCAGACCGCGAGTTCAACCAGCCTCGCCGACGACGCGCGCGTCACCGTGCAGTTCGAGGATCCGGAGAACTTCACCGACCTCAAGGACGGCCTGGTCGGCACCCCCAACGGCCGCGAAGACTACCAGGAAATGCTGACCCGCTACGCGCAGCAGCTGGCCGCCCCGCACCTGCGCGATGGCCAGTCCCTCACGCTGACCTTCACCGACGTCGACCTCGCCGGCGACTACCTGCCCACCGCCTCCAGCGGCCGGGATATCCGCGTGATCAAGGCGGTGTATCCACCGCGGATGGAGCTGCGTTTCGTCCTGCGGGACGCCAATGGCGCGGTTGTGAAGGAAGGCGAACGCACCCTCACCGATCTCGCGTTCCAGAACAACCTCGCCCCGCTTAACCGCAATGATGAGTTGTTCTACGATCGCGAGCTCCTGCGTGACTGGCTGGCCCGCGAGCTCCGCTGAGCGTGACGTCCGCCTCTCCCCCCGCCACCCGCGCCTCACAGGCGATCGAGCAGTTCTTCCGACAGGAGGCAGGGCGCCTGAACGGCGCCCTGGTCCGACTGCTCGGACCCGAGCATTTCTCGCTGGCCGAGGACGTGGCGCAGGAAGCCCTCCTCAAAGCCTACCAGACGTGGACCGAGGGGCCCCTGCCGGACAATCCGTCGGCCTGGATCACCCGGGTGGCGATGAACCTCGCCCGTGATGCCCTCCGGCACCGGCGGATGTCGCAGGCGAAACAGGATGCGATCGTCACCTACCTGGAGCAGACGTCCAACCGCCCCCAAGGGCTGGAGGAGGGTGAGGACCAGCTCCGCGACGACAGCCTCCGCCTGCTTTTTGTCTGCTGCCACCCGTCGATCGCGCCGGATGCGCAGGTCATGCTGGCCCTCAAGGTTCTTTGCGGCTTCAGCACGGCGGAAATTGCACGCGCCTTCCTCAGCACCGAGGCGGCGATTGAGAAACAGCTGACCCGCACCAAACACCGGATCGAGGAGCAGGGCATCGGCTTTGTGATTCCCCTCGGCGCGGAAATGGCTGCCCGACTCGATGGGGTGCTGGGTGCGCTCTATCTTCTCTTCAACGAAGGTTACAAGGCCTCCGCCGGGGAACGCCTCCTGCGGGAGGAGTTATGCCAGGAGGCAATCCGGCTGACCCATCTGCTGCTTTCACACCCGGCGGGTGCGACCCCGCGCAGCCACGCCCTGCTTGCGCTCATGCTGCTCAACGCCGCGCGTTTCCCCGCGCGCGTGGACGATCGGGGCGAGCTGCTGCGTCTGGACGACCAGGATCGCACCAAATGGAACCAGCCGTTGATCGCACGGGGCCTGCAGCACCTTTCCCAATCCGCGGTCGGCAACGAACTCACCGAATACCACCTCCAGGCCGCGATCGCCGCCTGCCATTGCACGGCGCCCGACCTACGCTCCACCGATTGGGCGCGCATCCTGGCGTATTATGATGAGCTCGAGCGATTGCAGCCCTCCCCTATCGTCCAACTGAACCGCGCCGTTGCCCTCGCCCATCTTCAGGGCGCCCGCGCCGCCCTTGAAGAACTGTCCGCCATCCCGCAGCTCAAGAAGCTGGAGGGCCATTATCTCTATCACGCGGTGAAGGGAGAACTGCACGCCCGCCTGGGAGAGCGGAGTGAGGCGGCGGCGGCCTACCGGCGCGCGCTCGAGCTGGCCACGGTGGGCCCGGAGCAGTCTCACCTGCAGCGCCAGCTGGCGCTGCAGTCCTCCTGACTTGGCGGGAAGGGGCCCCTGCCGCCCTCCCCTCCCCCGACTCAGCCTTTGCGGCGGAGCTCCACCCGCATGCAGAGGATCCAGCGGCCATCCAGCCCCTGCCGCGATGAGGTGAAGACCCGCTCGTCCTCCCCCCGGAACTCCGTCACCTCGCGAAAACGCGCCCGCCTGCCCGGCTCCGCGGGATCCGGACCCTCTGTGTCCATCGTCAGGATACGCCCCTCCGGGTCCAGCGTCCCGTCGTAGGTCCATAGGTGCGGCAGCATCGTATCGGTCCAGGTGGCGATATACCGGCCCCGGGCCGGATCAAACCCCAGCGTCAGCTGGTACGCATAGGGGAAGCTTAGGTTTCGCCCTTCAGCCAGCACCCAAAGGTCGCCCAGCATGCGGCTGTGCTCCTCTCCGTGGGTGACAAAGCCGGGCGTGTCGGAGTCCATGTAACCTTCCACCTTCGCCTGCCAGTCACCCGCGAAGCGGCGGAGCCATGCGTGCTCGGGGGTGGCGGACGAGGTCTCCATCATTTCCAGACAGCGGGGCTGGGCTGCCTCGCGGGGGTCGCTTGTGTTTTGATTCATGGGGTCGCGCGCGGGCCTCGGGCGGAATTGCCCGGGCTCCACAGAGACGACGAACGAAGCACGCGGCGGCGGACAGGGGCCCCAGGGGGTCCCCGGCCAATCACTCAAACCCGTACCGCTCGCGGAAAAACGACCCGCTGGAAAACGCCCTCAGAAATCCCGGCATCTCGTAATAGCGGTCCGACACCGGTTTCAGCACGTCCTGCCGGTAGGCCTCGTAGTCGAAACCGCGCCCCTGCAGCACCAGCAGGGTGGCTCCGCGGAGCTCCACCCGATGCACCGTGCTGCTGGAAAACCAACCCCGGGCGCGTTCCAGTTCGTCTTCCTTGGCGGTGATAAAAAGCACATTGCGGCCGGCATGGGTTCTCCAGTCCGTGCGCAGGTCGTCCTGCCGTCCATGGAAGGAACCCGGTCCAAGCACGGGGACATCCTCACCGAGGTGATATTCGAGCAGGGCCGAGCGCGAATAACTGGGCGTTGCCACCACCGCCTTGTCCCGCAGCGGGGCCAGCACCGCCAGCGTTTCCTCCGGGTAGAGTCCCATCACGATGCTGGAATAACTGCGGTGTCCCTGCGCTTTCTCCACCGGCAGCAGCAGAACGAGCAGGGCAATCCCCAGGTGTAGGAGGCTGAAAAGCGCGACAGGGCGGAGCAGCCGCCGCAGCGCGGCGGTAGGCAGTGCCAGCATCACGGCGGCAAAGCCGAGCGGGAAGAAGGACAGCAGCCAGTGCAGGCCCACCGGACGCACGACGGAAACGGCAAAAAGCACGCCATGGGCGGTGAGGAAGGGGATGACGAACATCCCCAGCGAACTGCTACGCATCAGGCGGTTGACCGTGAGCCAGCGGTCCTTGTCGAGGCGGCGCAGGGCCAGCAGGACCGGACCGAAAAGCCAGCCCGCCATCAGGAGGAAGAGCAGAGGACTCGCCGGCGAGAGTTTCAGGCCCTCCTGTCGGGTGAAGACGTTGAACATCACATTCGTCCAGGCGTGGTGGTAGTTCCAATACAGATGCTGGCCGATGAAGGGAGCGGCCCCGGCGAGGAGCAGCAGGACGGCGCGCCAGCGGCGCGGCCGGCAGACCAACAGCCA
This sequence comes from Verrucomicrobiota bacterium, assembly GCA_023428905.1. Taxonomy (GTDB): domain Bacteria; phylum Verrucomicrobiota; class Verrucomicrobiia; order Opitutales; family Opitutaceae; genus EW11. The sequence continues at coordinate 268,577 of JAEYWP010000007.1, read as the reverse complement.
CCAGACCGCCAGACCCACGCCGAGGAGAACGGCGAAATACTTCGCGAGGAAGGCGAGCCCCAGCAACGCGCCCGCGGCGAGGTACTCCCACGCGCGGTCGCTGCGGTGCGCCCGGGCCGCCATCACGGCAGACGCGGTGGAAAGGAAAAGTAGCGGCGTATCCGTGGTTACCAGCACGCTGATCACACTCGGGAGAGCCCACGCCACTAAAGACGCCGCCAGCGCCGCCCGCTCGGGGTCCTCCTTGCGCCAAGCCCGCCAGACCATCCACGCGACGCCGATGGGTGCCAGGATCGCGGGCAGCCGCAGCCAGGCCGGGTGATCGCCCACCTGAAGGAAAAGCCAGAGCATCCAGCCGGTGACGGGCCCGTGATCGTAATAGCTGCCGGCCAGGGTCCGTCCCCACTGCACGAAATAGGCTTCATCGCCGGTCAGGGGAAAGAGCGCTGCTGCCACCAGCTTGAGCGCAAAGGTGACTGCCAGCGAAAGCAGCAGCACCCGCTCGGCGGAGCGGGGTGAGGAACTCGGCGTTAGCACGCCCGCGGAAGCGGGCGGTCGGTGCGGCGCAGCAGGCATTCGGGCCCAGCGTTGCAGGCCGCCGTGCCGGGTCAATCCGGTCGTTGGCCGGAGTCCCGCCCCGAGGGTGCACAAAAAAGCCCCGGCGTTCGACCGGGGCTTTGAAGGCAGGCAGCAGGGTCTTGGGCGAACCCGAACCGGGCCCTAGAACTTGTAGGAAACGCCGGCCGAATAGGTGGCCCCGTAACGCTGGTAGTCGATCACCAGGCGCCCGTCGGCGCCGGTGTTCTCCGTCACCAGCGGCTCATCCGTGAGGTTATTCGCCGTGAGGATGAAGGTCAGTCCTTTCAACGAGCCCTTCTGGATGGCGTAGCTGACCTGGGCGTCGAGCACGCTTTCGGGACGGATTGTCTGATAGTTGGCACCGCGCGGACCAAACGTATAGATGTCACCCCGATACTCCGAGCGGTAGCGGTTGCTGATGCGGGCGGAAAAGCCCCCGGTTTCATAATAAAGCGTCGCGCTCGCCACCCGTCGCGAGAGGCCGGGGATTGATGCAGTGCCGGAGCCGGGCCCGTTGGGAGCGATCGAGCTTTCGGTGTAGGCACCATTCAGGACGAGGCCGAAGCCCTTGATGTTTTCGTTGAACAACTCGCTCGGCAGCGAGAGGGAGGCCTCCACGCCCTTGAGCGAACCGCCGTCGCCGTTGGCAGGCCGGGTGACATATCCCTGCCAGAGGGCGGGTGCGGCCCCGCCGGTGTAGGGAAAGCCGGTGAAGTCACTCAGCACGCTCTGATTGTAGATGTAGTTCTTCAGCTTCTTGTAGAAGCCGGATACCGCGAAGTATCCCATGTTGTCGCGGAAGTAGTGCTCGAGGGTCAGGTCGAGCGCGTCTGCGCGCCAGGGCTTGAGCGTGGGATTGCCGCCGCTGCCACCCCACGGGCTGAGCTGCACGTCGGTCGAGGTGGCGAGCGCCTCGTTGTAGCCGAAGTTGGTGCCGGCGCGCATCTCGGACATGCGTGCCCTGGACATCTGCTTGGCGGCGGCAAAACGCAGAAGGGTGCGCTCGCGCAGCTGGAAGCTGAGGTTCATGCTGGGCAGCACGTCCCAGTATTTGTCGCCCCCGCGAACAGGCAGGTAGCGGGCAAAGTTACCCGTACCGGTGGCGGCGAGGCCCTTGGAGGACTGGTCGGTATGGATCGCCTGCACGCCGATGTTGCCGGTCATGGGCACCGAACCGAGCTTGCGGTCGAAGTTGCCCATCACGAACAGTGTATTCACTTTCTCCTTCACCTTCCAGTCGCTGGAGACGACGTCGGCGTTGGGATTGCGCACCCGGGTGTAGACTCCGCTGCCGAGGGCGGCGAGGGGGTCGTAGCTGATCATGCCGGGGATGCCGATGAAGCTCAGGTCGGTGATGCCGGTCGAGGAAGGGAGGGGAGCACTCGCACCACCGTTCGCCAGCGCGAGGTAATAACCGTCCTCCACCTCCGCCTTGTAGCGGTCGGAGTAGGCCGCGCCCACCTCGATGCTCTTGAAGATCCGGCTGACGTCACGTTTTCCGGCCAGCTTGATCTGCGCCAGCTCGTCCTTGGAGGTGGGGTTCTTCAGGTAGCCGACCTGGCCGCCCGGCACGATGTCGCCGCCCCAGCCCTGCGGGCTGCGCAGCTGCACCAGGTTGGCGTCGGTGTAGTCCAGTGCAGGGGTGAAGATCGCACCGCCACCGCTCTCGATGGTGTAGTGGATCGTGTCCGCGGTGCCGACCTGGTTGGAGGCGGTGCCGGAATAGGTCTCCAACACGGTCTGCTTGCGCTTGATGTCGGAGTAGTTGAGGTCCGCCGAGACGGTCCATCCGGCGACGTCGTTGATCGTGAGGTTCCAGCCGACGGAGTAGACGTCGTTCTTGTAGGTGACGACGTCGTTGCGCATCACCCCGTAGACATTGTTGAAGGTACCTTCGACGATCACGTTGTTGTCCACCCGGAAGCCGGGCTGCAGCTGGGCCGAACTCCAGAACAGCGGGATTTCGATGCCGCGCAGGAGCTGGGTCTCGTCGAACTTGGAGTAGAACAGGTCGATCGTGCTGTGGATTTTGTCGTTGGGCTTGAACTCGATCACGCCCATGTAGCCGTCCCGCTTCAGTTCGCTCGACCGGACGAACGGCTTCGCGCCACCGAGCACGTAGGGCTCCGACGGAGACACCCCGGCGCCGACGTTGGGATATCCCCAGGCATTCCACTGCTTGCCCTGCCCCGGGATGTCGGCGTGGGAATAGCCAAACGCGATGCCCACCTTGCCGTCGGCAAACTGGTCGATGTAGGAGGCGGAATAACGCAGGCCGGTGTCGTCCGAACCGGCGTTGAGCGCGCCGTATTCCGTCCACTCGTAATACGTATTCGCGACAAACGTACGCCGTCCCTGGCTGAGCGGGCGGACGGTGCGCATGTCGATCGTGCCCGCCATGCCCTGGCCAATGAGGTTGGCCTGGTTGGTCTTGTAGACGATCACGCCGCTGAGGAGTTCGCTCGGGTACTGGTCGAACTCGATCGCGCGATTGGAGGCGGTGCTGACCTGTTCGCGGCCGTTGAGCAGACCGGCGGTGAAGTCCTCGGCCAGGCCGCGCACCGCGATCTTTTGCGCGCGTCCATTGAGGCGCTGGGTGGCGAGGCCGGTCAGGCGGCTGAGCGAGTCCGCGATGCTGACATCCGGCAGTTTTCCGATGTCCTCCGCGGCAATGACCTCGGCGATGGCGGGGATCACCTGCTTGAGCTCCGCGGCGGCGGCGAGGCTGCCGCGAAACCCGGACTCGACGGTGAAGGTGTCGAGCATGACCGGCTCCTCCTGGAGCATCGGCTGCGAGGAGGTGGACTGGGCGGCGACGGACAGGGGCAGGCCGAGGGCGAGCAGGCCCGCCCCCGCCCTGAGCCGGAGGGCGCCGCAGGCCGGCTTCGACTGGGAAGTGTTCGATGACATGGTGGTGGTAAGGTTTGCTGTGCGGGTCGTTCCTGGAACGGCCCTCCGTGGGTTCTTCAGGTGTGGGATGAGGTACACGTGGCGCTGAGCGCCCCGGGGTATGACGAAACCGTGCACCCGCCTTTTTGAACCGGCCATGTGCGAAGCGGTGAAAAAACCGCGATGGATAGAAAAAAACATACATCCCCGCACGAGGCCGCCCCGCCCTCTTCCCTCGTAACACGCCCATCGGTGGAGTTGGGTTGGACCGGACAAGTCTTTTCCCACGACGCCGCCGTTCCCCTGCGGGCACAAGTCTTCTGCAGCGATTCTATCCGAGAGGAAGGCGGCGGGGTCCCGGCTCACCCGGTGTCCACCGCGGAACGCCGTCTGACACCGCCGCCGCTTGCACGTGTCCATCGCTCCATGAAAGCCCCTACCCTGCTGATGACCCTCTTCGTCTGCGCCGGGCTCGCCGGCTGCGCCAGCAATGTACCACCGCCGCCAGAGCCCTTTCTGGGTATTGCCGATGCGCGCAAGCTGGGAGACGCCGCGCCCGAACACTCCGCCTATGCCATTGTGGTGCGTTATGAGAATGCAATCCCCGGCAAACACGAGGTGAAGATCGGTTTTGGGTATAATCCGTCCGACGAGGCCCTCCGCGCGATGGTGGCCGATGCCCAGAACGTATACGCCATCGCCCATAGCGAGGTGGTCAACCAAGCCAGCGGCGATATCCGGGTGACATTGGAGCCGGAGACGGTGCGCAAACAGGGTGGCAGCCTTAACGGCCGTATCCACGCCATCCTCTCTCCTTACCCTCACGGGAAGGAATGGGTGGTTCAGAAACATGACATCTTTGTCCTTGAGCCGGAAGCGCATCCATAAGCGGGCGTCGGCATCCCCCACAACCGACCGCCGTTTCACTGATCTCGTTGTAAAGGGCGACTTGGGTCTTGCCTCAGCGCGTGCGCGTGCGCGCTCTGGAGCCATCCCATGAGTACGAATGTCCTACTGGTGGCGGAAGACGACGAGATGGACGCGCTCCTCCTGCAGCGCGCTCTGCGAAAAAACGGCGATATCTTCCGGATGATCCGGGTTCAGAATGGCACCGAGCTAATCGCGTACCTGCAGGGCGACGGCGCGTATCACGATCGCCGCGTTCACCCATGGCCTAGCCTCCTCCTCCTCGATCTGAAGATGCCGCAGACCGATGGGTTTGCGGTGCTGGACTGGCGTCGATCCCAAGTGGCGGAACGCCGCCTGCCCGCGATCGTTTTTTCCTCTTCGAATCTGCGCTCGGACATCGAGCGCGCCTACGACCTTGGGGCCAACTCCTACGTGGTGAAACCCACTGCACCCGAGCGCCTGGAGGAGATGGTGCGTGCGCTGAAGACCTGGTGGCTGGAATTTAACCTGCCAGCGCCCCAGCCCGCCGTCTGATGGAGACGCCCTCCCCCGCGTCGGGCTGGCTGGCTCGACCCTTCCTGCGCTGGAGCGCAGGCATCCTTCTCGCAGTCGTACTTGGCGCCCTCGGCTTTGAGCTTTTCGACATCTCGATCTTCACGCGCATCGGCATGGCGCACGAGTACTGTTACCTGCGCGAACCCAAACTGATCTGGCTGCACGTCACGTCCGACCTGCTGATCGGTTCCGCTTACGTCTCGATCTCCGGCACCCTCGCCTACCTCGTCTACCGCGCCAGCCGGGGAATCCCCTTCAACTGGGTCTTCCTCGCCTTCGGTCTTTTCATCGTTTCCTGCGGTCTCACCCATTTCATGGAGGTCTGGGTGATCTGGGAGCCGGTGTATTGGCTCTCCGGTTACGTGAAGGTGATCACCGCCGCCGCCTCGCTCGCGACCGCGGTGGCGCTGTTCCCGCTCGTGCCCAAGGTCTTTGCCCTGATCGAGTCGGCGCGGCGCGGCGAGCAGCGCCGGGTGGAGATCGAGCAGCTCAACCAGGAGCTCGAACGCTTCAACTACTCCGTGGCCCACGACCTGCGGTCCCCCCTGCGCGGCATCGCCGGCTTCACCCATATCCTGAAGGAGGATTACGCCGCCAAGCTGCCCGCGGAGGCCCAACTCCACCTCGAACGCATCCAGCAGTCGGTGGGCCGGATGGACGCCCTGATCAGCGACCTGCTCCGCTACTCCACCGTGGGCCGGCAGGAAATGCTGCTGCGTCCGGTGCGTCTGGAAGATGCCCTGCGCAGTGCCGCCGATCTGATCGAGGCGGAGATTCGTGAGGCCCGCGCCCAACTCATCGTCCAACCCGCGATGCCACCGGTGATCGGTGACCCGGCCCTCCTCCAAGCCGTCCTGCAAAATCTCTTGTCCAACGCCCTCAAGTTCGTCGCCCCGGGAACCACGCCCGTTATCGAGGTCCGCGCGGAGGCACTGGGGCGCTCCGTCCGGGTTTACATCGCGGACAATGGAATCGGCATTCCGCCGGAATCACGGGACAAGGTCTTCCGCATGTTCGAGCGCTTCCACCCGAACTACCCGGGTACAGGCATCGGCCTCGCCATCGTTTTCCGCGCCGTCGAGCGCATGCATGGCCGGATCGGCATCGGCCGCGACGCACGCGCCCAGGGCACCGAGTTCTGGCTCGAACTGCCCGCTGCCTAAACGCGTCATGCCCCGACCGGCCTGGACGATCGAGGAATGGGACGCCCGCTGGGCCGACGTCCGCCGCATCCCGCGCGGCGAACCTCGCGTCACGCAGGTCTGCGTCCGCCCGGGTCCGGATACGCGTGGTTTTCCCGAAATCCTGCAGCTGGATCGAGACCGCGGTGCCATCGGCGACCGCTGGGAGCACCGGACCTGGATGTACCTTCCCGACGGCCGCCCTGACCCCCGCGTCCAGGTGGCTATTGCCGATCAACGTTTGATCGCGTTTGTCCAGGAGCGGACCGCCTGCGCCCGCCACCCGGGCGACACCCTCTTGGTCGATGCGGATCTTTCCGAGGCAGCGCTGCCCACCGGTACGCGGCTGGCCGTGGGCTCCGCCGAACTGGAGGTGTCGGATGTGGAAAACGACGCCTGCGCGAAGTTTGCGCTCCACCACGGCGCTGACGTCCTGGCGTGGATACGGGCACCCCATAACCACGCCTTCCGCCTGCGCGGCCTCTTCGCCCGCGTCCTCCGCTCCGGCGAGGTCCGGAACGGAGACCCGATCCGCCGCCTCTAGCGCCTCAGGTTTCGCCTGAGGCATAAACAAGCCGCCCCCGGATACGTCAGCCCGTTCGCACCCGAATGGTCGAGCCACCGATTGTGTGCGAACATCCAGCCCAGCAACGCGACCATGACGATCTACGAACTGGCCAACGGAACCAACGCGGAACGAGTGCCCCTGCCGGCAGGCTTCAAGGCCCTGCACGACACTTTTCCCGCCGACCAATCCGATATCCTTGTCGCAGAACGCGGGCAGCTGGTGATCGCCATCAATCACGTCACCGGCAAATTCGCCATCAGCCGCATTGGTTCCTGCGTGCTCGGCAACACCGACGAGGAACTGACGCCCGGGCAGCTGCTCAAGCTGCAGCTGGCCGGCGTCACCTGAAGAACGCCCCCCAGGCTCGCCGTAGGGCCCTTTGCACTACGCTGTAGTGCCTATCTCGGCACAAAATGCCTTCGGTTCTCCACCTGGGATACTTCGGTATCACCGGTTGGCACGACCGATGCCACGATCTGCATCTCACTGGCTTACCGGCCCTTCCAAATAGGTGGTACGTCAGGTGGCGGACCGAACAACCCCGCGTTCGCAGGGTAGCGGGCCGCGTGATGGGCGCCAGTCCGGTCTCTTCTGCCCGCATTTGGCCGTCGCAGCTGCGGTTTACGCCTGCGCTGATTCGTCCGATGCTGGGTCATGCTAAACTTACTTCGTTCCCGACACCCCATCGCGATCGGAGGCTTCCTCCTCGCCTTCACCGTCGGCTTTGGCCAGGGACTGCAATCGTCCCGGTCGATCACCGACTATCCGATCCATCAGAAGCCCTTGGAGCTGCCTTTCGATGAACGGCAATACACGGAGCCGACCGGCAACGTGACCGCCCGCTTCTATCTGCGCATGCAGGCCTTTGCTGCCGAGCAGGGGACGCGTTACGACCTCGCCCGGGTGACTCCGCGCCTGCGCGCCGCGATGTCCCTCCAGGACCGTCAGCGCGCCGACGTCCTCCTCAAAGGGGCGCTGCCCGGCGCCCTCGCCAGCGCCTCCACCGGAGAAGTGCGGTGCCGCGTGACCGTGCGCGCCGCGCTCGATCGCTACGACGCCGACCAGCAGTGCTTCCCGGTCACGCCGGAGATGGACGCGTATTCAAAGGCGGAGGACGAGGGGCTGTTCCGCGTCTACCTGCCCGCCCTGACAAGGGACAATCCCGAGGTCGCTCCCTACACCCACTTCTCCACCGCGGTGCCGAGCCTGCTGGTGATGAATGGAAAACCGGCCCTCCCGGACCGGTTGAGCCTGCCGGAAGGCGCGGCCGACTGGCTGAAGTACCGCACCCCGGGCGGTTTCGACGAAGCGCGGCTGCACCTGTACCTCCGCCTCGTCGGCGCCGACACCCGGGTGGTGAACAAGAAGGCGGGTCCGGAGCTCGTTCCCATCTGGGAAATCGAGCATTTCGCCTTCGAGGATATCCGCAACGGGGAGCGTCTCGCTGTCGACTGACCTATTGCCTCCGCTGCCGACAAAGGGCGACCGATCCGCGGTCGCCCTTTTTTTGAGGGGAACGAGGTCTACTCGAAGAGTGCTGCGTATTCAGCCGGCAGTGACGTGATCGGCTGGATCTCGATGTCGGAAAAAAAGACTTCGGCCGCCTCGGACTGCAACTGGATGCGACCGCTGCGGAGGGGCTGGGCCGCTCCCTCCACCATCGCCCGCGAGTCCCGCAGGACCATCACCACCTTGCCGTTGACCAGGTGCAGGCTCCGGCCCTCGAAACACACCAGCTCGAGGTCCGTCCAGCCACCGTCCTTGCTCTCCCAGTCTTCGCTGCGCAGGCAGAAGCCCGCCACGCTGGGCGGCGCACCAAAGGCGCGGAAGGGCTGCCGAGCACTGGCCACCGCGCTCATCACGCCTTCCGGCGGGAAGGCGCGGATGTCGATCGCCGCGTTGGCAATGTTCCAATAATCACCCATGTGCCCTTCCATGATCTGGAATTCCTGGGAGAGCATCCAGGCGCGCCAATAATCGACGCCGGCCTCACCGACGGAGTGATAGAGGATGCCGGAGTCCTTGAGCTTCTGCCGTCGCGGCTCGTGTGTGGCCTCGCCCCATTTCACTTTCACCCGAAAGCGATAGTTCGTGTACGACTCCCGGGTGAAGACGCAGCCATAAATTTCGCCGCTCACCCGCAGCGCGAGCTTTCCATCCTTCTCCACCACCGTGAAGACGCCGCGCTCATCCTTGTCGTAACCGACCGGTGCCAGGGGCGCACCCGCGGCGTCCACCGGCGTGGCGCCCGTGTAGCCGTCCTTGTGTGCATACCCCAGGTAGGTTCGCCAGTGGGAGAGCTCGCGATCGAGAAGCGCCGTCCACCCGCCTTCCGCCCGCCCCCCAGGCGCAACGAAAAGACCGAGGGCAACGACAAGAGGGCCAAGCAAACGCGACGTGGTCATGGTTCGAAAAAGGGCTGCAGGCGTAATGGCAGCAGCCGCGCCGGAGGGAAGGAAAAACCCGGCGTCCTTCAACCGAACTCCGCGGCTAACACGGCGGGGTGTCCGCGGTGCGCAGGATCGCCTCGGCGACCTCCGCCAGCCGGTGTGCCTCGTTGGAGGGGACAAACGCGGTTGCGCCCGCCCGCATCGCCTCCTGCCTCAGTTCATGCGAGGCCGTGTGAAGGATGATCGGAACCCGGGAATCGATCTGCCGGATCTTCCGAATGAAAGAGATACCGGAAAGCTCCATCATGCTGTTATCGGAGACGATCAGCTCCAGCCGCCGGGTCTGCACGTGCACCAAGGCGACCACGGCTGACTCCTCTTCCAGCATGACGGCGTGCGGGAAGCGTTTCCGCAGCAGCTCGACCGTCAGCAACCGGCCCGTGGGATCGTCGTCGACGACGAGAATGGTCAGGGTTTCGCTCTCGCCCATGGTCTGCGGAGTATACCGTAGACTGTCCGGTTTACCAAATTCCCGAGGCCGTTTTTCCAGGGATTCTGAAGGCGGCGCGTTCGGGCTCAATAGACGCGCTAGGGCTTACGCACCAGGTAATGAAGCGTCGGATACCCGGTGCGGGTCGAAAAGGTCAGCCAGCCGTCCTCGACCGCGGCGGTGACAACTTCGGCCACCGAGCCGTCCGGTGAAAGCGCCTCCACCGTCCGCGGCCCGTCCACCCGAAGCCGGACGGTGGCGGGCACCCGCTCCGTGATCGTCGGGCCTCCGCTTCCCCAGACGTTGCCCACGCTGGTGCGGGCAGCGTTCCACACGGAGCCCTGGTTTTCGGAGCGCGCCGCCACCGTGATCAGGACCCGGGGGGACCGCACCAGCGGTTCGTCGCCCAGCGAAACCGCGCCCACTGCGGCGAACTGCAGGCCAAAGGGGTCGGTGTCGACCCTCAGGTCGCCGGCCTCGAGATGTGAGCCGCCGACGAACCCCACCAGTGCGGCGGCGGAGGGGACGGCCGCCAGGTAAACGGGCCCGCGCGCAGCCTGCTGCAGGCGGACGGACGTGAGCTGGCTTGCACCGCGCCGCTCCACCCGGGTGCGCTCCGAGGCCGGAAGCAGGGTCTCGTTGACACTGAGCCGGTCGGTCAAAAAACCGAGGTCCTGCGCGGACTGGTGCTTCAGCCACAAGACATCGAGGTGGTTGGCCTCCTCCCAAAAAGGCGCGCGCACGAACAGCTCCCGGGCCGAGGGCGCGGGCGTTACCCTGCCCTGGCGGAACACCCGCGTGGCAAAGGTGCTGAAGCCCCACTTGGACGGATGGTGACTCTGGTCGAAAAAGGTCTGCATCGCGCCGGTGCCCGATTCCACCCCGAGACCGACCGAATCGAAGGGATACAAGGCGTCCCAGTCCTGCAGACCCGCAAAGGTGGCCAGGACCGGATACATTTCGACCGCATAGTCGTTCGGCGCGGGGTGATCGATTTCCGTCACGCTGAACGGCTTTCCACTGGCTCGGAGCAAAGCGATTCCGCCCAGCTCACCGAACCAACGCGGGCCGAATTCCCCCAGCTGCGGGGTATTGTTGACGGTGTAGCTATCGACATTCCAGACCCCGCTGGCACCGCCAAAATCCGGGTGCTGCCAATAATAATGCGCATCGATGAAGTCGGAAGGCTGCTCGCGGACCAGGCCGGCGATGCCGCCGTAATTCGCCTGGGTGCAGACGATCGGCACACGCACCTTGAGCTGGTCGATGAGGTGCGAGCGCATCTCCGCCACGTAGGAGCGTTCAACGTCGAGGAGGAACGTGAGGTAGTCATTCCACTGGCGGGGGGTCGCGTCCGTTGGGATCGGGATGTTGGCCTCCGCGAGGGTCTGCCCGGGGCGCAGGCCGGCGGTTGCCGAGCCGGACTCCAGCCTGAGGTCCCGTACCGAGACGGTTCCAGGCGCATGGCCTGCGATAAAGGAGAGCCGGGAGCCGACATCCACGATTGAGTGGGTGGTGAAAACGAGGCGGAACGTCTTCCATTCCGGCGACAGGGAGAGAACCTGGCGGAGACCACGTGTGCGCCACTTGTCCGTGCGCCAGAGCGGCTCGTCCCGGCTCACCGCAACCTCAACCGGGCGCACTTGATCCGCGCGCGCGGAAAAACTTAGGGTGTAGGTGGCGCCCTCGACCAGCCGCAGCTGGTCGAGAAAGGCGGCCGAGCGCCAGCGCACCGCGTCCCCGGGCTTCACCGTGATCTCGACCTCCGCGGGGGAGGGGGACGCCACCCGGACCTCGTTGCCGGGCTGGGCGTCGGCCTGCCAGCGGGAGGAGGGAGTCAGGGGGGATTCGCCGATCGGGGTGGCGCCGGTGGTCCAGGCCCCGGACAGCGCGGCGTCGCTTGCGTAGTGCTTCTTCAACCACGCATTCCAAAGCCCGGTCAGCTCCCCGAGAAAAGGCTGGGGCAGGGTTTCCAGGCCGTCGGCAATGTCGCGCGTGCGCAGGCCCAGCAGCGCGTTTTCATTGTTGATCTCCACGATCGCCACCGCCGGGTCCTCCGCGAGGCTCAGCCCGGTGTAGGGATTTTTCGCGGTCAGAAGCTGGGTGGCATAGTCCTTCTGCAGGTCGACGATCCGTCTCTGGAAATAGTCCAGCCGCTTCTGAAATCCCGGCGTCTGTGCGATCGAGGCGGGAAACCCGTCCTCAACCGTGTGGGTGCGCGACACCTTGAGGTTCACGTTCGAATAGATGCCGTGCCGCTTCAGCGCTGCGACAAGGCGGTGCACCTTGTTGAGCTGGGCGGGATCGATGTGGATCCGGTCCTTTGTCCCGGGCTTCCAGAGACTGCCCGCCGAGTCGACCGACCAGGGATTATCCAGGTGGTGCAGTCGGGCGATGTTGATCCCTCCTTGGGCGAGGCGCCGGGCGATGCGATCGGCCGTGGCGTCGTCCTCCGGGAAGGCTTCATTGCTGCTCAGGTTGCAGCCCCAGAAACGGATGCGACGCCCGTCGGCTGTCGTGACAAAAACGCCTTCTTTCACCCGCACAAATCCGGCCTCCCCGGCGGGCTTGACGTTCAGGTCGCTGTTGTCGAGAGCACTGCCGGCGCGGGCTTCGACGTAAGGCCAGGCAAACCACCCCTCCGGCACCTGGGTGGCGGGCGACTCGCCCAGGGCGGCCAGAGGTAGGGACAACACGAAGACGGAGAGAGGGCGGATCCAGCGCATGCCATGAGCCTGCCGCGCCCGCCGCCTTCCCGAAAAGCGGAAAGTCCGCTAAAGCACCAGCGGTTGATTCGATGATTTGAGTGAAGACTGGGACATGACCTTCACCGGCGGCGGCGTCATCTGCGAGAGGCGGGCGCACACGTCGCCCTGCAGGCGCTTGTCGAAGGGCAGCAAGGCGTGGAAGGGCGCAGGCACGCGTACGACCTCACCCTGCGTCCATTGGGCGCTCCGGACTGGGCGGATCATGGCGTCAAAAGGCGTCCAGTAGGAGACCACTGGCAATCCGGCCAGACGGTCGCGAGTCCGGTCCAGCTCCCGCAAGAAAGGACTTCCGGGACGCATGTCACACACGCCCTGGCTTGGGTAAAGATACGCTGAAAGCGTCCCGAGGTGAGGCCCTGCGATGGAGAACAGCGCCTGCGTTCTCCCACGTCCGCCGCACATCTGGATGTAGTATCGCGAGACCAGGGCTCCCATGCTGAAACCGACGAGGGCCAGCGGCGCCGCACTGCCAAAGCGATCGTCGATCTCGCGTTGCAGGCACCCCGACAGGGCCGCCAGACCGCCCCGCCCGTCGCACGGGCGGAGCGACGGCGAATAACACACGTGGCCCTGTTCCTGCAGAGCGCGCGCCAGGCTTCGCATGATCGAACCCCGGTTTAGCCAGCCATGCACCAGCACCACATTCATGCACCTACCCTACCCGGGATCGCGCAAAACCCAAGCAGCGATCCGGGAAGGGCGCTCTGACGGAAACGGTGCCGTCAGCGCCGGCGGCGCCAGAGCGCCATCCCGGCAAGCGCAATCGCGGCAACAACGCCATAGGTGGCAGGCTCCGGCACCGGTGTCGCGGCAAAGATTCCGATTCCTGCATTGGCGCCGCTGCCATCCACCCCCTCAAATCCACTCAGTAAATACGACATGCCCGTCGGGCTGTCTTCCGCGGAAATATAGAGCAGTGACTCGGGCGAGATCAGACCGAAATCCAAGCCATTCAGGTAGTCGACATACCGCGGCCGCGTGGGATCGCTGATGTCGAAGAGCAGAATACCGTTCTGGCGCTCAAGTCCGACGGCGGCGTACGTCAGGTTGCCAAAACTGAAAACCGAGAGGGCCTCCGGTTCGGCACCTTTGTCGTCGGAACGGTTGTCGACGTTGAGGTTGTCCCGGTTGATGGCATGGCGCGAGGGATCCAGGGCAAAGAGCAGCTGATCCAGGTTGCCGGAATCGCCAACGAGGGCACCGGTTTCCGCGTTCCAGATGGAGAAGGAACGGGTGCCGAACATCGTTGGCACATCGATGTCACCATCGCCATCAAGGTCACCATCGATGCGCGAGATGTTCAACCGGCCCAGCTGGTCGTTCGCGCGGAGCCCGGTCTGGGTTGCCGGCAGGGAAGGATCCAGGAGCGGTGTCAACGCATCGGCGCCTGAGACATCGCCGAAACGCCCCACGTCGCGATCATCGATCCGTGCGTCCCCCTCGTTGGCGGTGACGATGTAATCCGTGCCAGCAATGGTGACGACACTCAGGGTGTCAGGCATGGGCAAGCCGCGCACGGCATGCTCAAACGCTCCGACACCGGCTTGGTCGCTTGCATCGATCGTTTGGGTGATCGTGCCCAGGTGGTGAATCTTCTCCCAGGCGCCGGTGGCGAGGTCGTACACCGCCACGGCATTGTTCTCCTGGAGGGAGACGTAAACCTTGCCATTGTGCACCACACTGTACTCCGGCTCGACGCCGAGGGCGCTGATGCTTTCAGGGGCGTTGAAATCCGGTACGCGGGTGTTCAGCGCCTCTTGCCCGGCGGAGTTTCCGGGGTTGCCCAGGGAAGGCAGATACGAATTCCGCAGTCCGGCCAGCGTGACCCCGGTGCCGAGGTTGGCCGTGCTGAAATCTTTCGTCACCGCCGTCAGTCCCGTGACCTGTGATGCCTGACTGATGCCCCCGAGTGAGACAATGCTCAGCGAGCCGGGGGCGTCCGAGCCATCGCCGGCAGCCGGAGTGCCCGTGTTTGCCTCGCCCTCATTGGCCACCACCAGCTGGACGCCGTCACGAGAGAAGGTGACGCTGTCGGCGTGATACCCCACGTCCACCGCATGCAGGACCGCCCCGGTCTGGTAATCGAAAAACGCCAGGCGACTTGTCTTCGTCGTATTGGCGGCGGGGATGACCGTGGCAACGCCGAAACCGCGGCCCAAGGGATCCAGCGCAACGCTGCTGACAGAGTACGTCTGATCCGCGCCGAACACCCCGGAAAGATCAGCGGTGGCCCGCCACGTCGCGCCGGTGCCAGTGAAGGTGTAGAGATTGACCCCCTGGGTCTCAGCCGGACCGCCGCCGGTGAAATAGGTGGTCGCGAGCGTGTAGTTATCCCTTGTATACGCAATGATCTCGCCGCCACCGGGGAGATCGACCTTGCCAGAGAGGACCAGGTCGACCTGGGCGGGGAGGTGAACGGCAGCGGCGACGAGCGCGAGCGGAAGGATGATGCGATGTCGGATCATGAGGCGCTCACCTCAAAGGCCCGCTGCGAGCGGCGGCAAGGTGCGCAGGGTGACAATCCCGCAACAACGCGACCGGCCGCCGGCGCCCCCTGTCCGTGCCCTGCAGTTCCTACCTATTGTCCTCCGCCCGCGTCCTGGCCCAGCTGGGCGGGGTCAAAGTCGCCGGCGATCATCCGGTCGACCGCACGCCGGATGCGCTGCAGGCCCTCCATCCGCTTCGGATCGTCCTTCTTGATCGTGCTCAACAGGCGGATGACAGTCTCGGCGTAATCATGCGCCGTGGCGGTGAGCAGCGTGGGCAGTTCGAAGGGATTCATCTCCCCCTTGCGAATCATGGCCCGCGCTTCGCGTTCGAGTTCAACATTGGTTCCCCCAAGCGCGCCGGGGTCTCCCTTGCCGGCCCCGCCACGTCCGCCGCCGGCGCCCTTCTCGTCCGAGGACGACGCCTCCGACTTGCCGCGGGGCTGGCGCTCGATTGCGGCCGGGTACTCCTTGCCGTCCCGCCCGACCAGCGTCTCGGTCTGCGGCAGGCGCTGCTGCTGCTGCATCTCCCGGCGCACCTGACGGACCAGTTCGACCGACACCCGGCAGATCTCCGCAATCACCGGGTTGGCGCGGTCGCTCCACTCCTTGAGCGCGATCTCCACCGCGTTCCGTTTGTCGGCATTGTTCCGATACACGCCATTGGTCGCATTTGCACCCAGGGCATGCCTGAGCGCATCCGTGCGGCCTCCCTCGTGGACCTCCGCACGGATGGTCGCGTATTCATTTCTGCGGGCGGAAAGGTAGCGGTGGAACCCGTCCGCCAGCCAATAGGTCGCACCGTCGAAATAGACGGTGATCGGCGGAAACACCGTTCCCTGCATCATCTCGGTGGCGTAGCTGGAGATGGCCTCATCATCCGTGCGCACCCGGGTCTGGGTGCCGCCATGTACATCGATACGGTCGAGGGGAAGGTCCTGGAGCTGCATGAAAAAGGGGGCCATTCCCACCGTCCCGGACGGAACGGCAAGGGCAAAGTGAGGCCCTCGCCGCTACGGGCAGGCGACCGGGTGATGCACGCGCACGCGGGAAGGTGGAGCGTTGACCAGCTTGGCGGCAGGTCGGATGGGACGACGCACAAGTTCACCCCCACAATTGGGGCAACGGTGCCGCAATTTCTCCTCCGCGCAGGTCGCGCAAAACGTGCACTCAAAACTGCAGATCATCGCCTCCCGGCTTCCCGGTGGCAGGTCGCAGTCGCAACACTCACAGTTGGGTCGAAGTTCCAGGGACATAAAATTCCAGTCGCTTCCGGCGGCCGCATGCGCAGCCCCGTGCCGCGTTTCGAGAGAAGATCCTCTCCCCGGCATGCCGGCTGGCCACCGAAAAGAGAGCCTCATCGCAACAGTCCCGCGTCGAACTCGTCCACACAGCCGCGGACACCGCGCTGGGCTCACTTCTCTACTACACCGGGAGCACGGTCCCCTTCACCGCCGCCGGGTTCGACGATGACAAGGGTCCGGTTCGTCCCGGGGGTGGTGATTTCCTGGCGGGTGCCACCCGGCCACGTGACCACCACGCGTCGCACGCGCGCGTCCTCCCCCAGGCCGAAGATGAGGGTGGTGTCGGACTGCGATAGGTACCCCACCGGCGGCAGGGCCCAGCGGGAAAGTTTCAGGCGCGGGGTGTGCACCTCCACCCGCGCTCCGAAACCGTCGCGGGGCCCGCGTGTTCCCTGCAGGCGGATCTTCAGCCAGGCTGTCCCCTGCCGGTGGTCATTGCGGAAGAGTCGCGCCTCGCCGGAGTTCTGGCCCACCACCACGTCGGGATCCCCGTCGCCGTCAAAGTCGCCCGACGCCAGCCCGCGTGCGACCAGGGCTGCGCCCGGCTCTCCGGTGGCGGACACAGCCGCTGACTGCCAGCCGTCGCCAGTATTCCAATACACCTCCGGGGTCGCGGCAAAGCCGCGACCGCCATCGAAGCGGTTGAGTTCCGGTTCGGCCCTCCCTCCCCCGGAGAAAAGATCCATCCGGCCATCGAGATCGTAGTCCAGGCGCACAAAGCCCAGCCTGGCGGGCAGTGCGGCCCAGGGCGCGTCGGCCGCCCTCAAGGCCGTGAGCACCTGCGCCAGCGGAGCCTCCCCGCCCCGGAGTGGCGGGGTCGCGCCATAGGCCAGGAGGCCCGCGCTCGCACCTTCCCGGCGCTCCCCGCGCGCGGCCCACTCGCGATAGTGCCCGCCACCGAGATTCAGGAAAACCGCGGGCTCGGCCGCGTGGTGGAAAAAACACAGGTCGAAGCGGCCATCACCATTGGCGTCAAGCGGCGCCACCCCCAGGGTTTCCGGTCGGGGCAGCCGTGTTTCGGGAGCGAGGTTCCTCAAGCCAAGCCCGTCCTCCGGCTCGGCGAAGGTTCCGTCACCGCGATTCAAATACACGGTGGGCGGGGCGCTGACAAAGCCGGCGGGGGCGCCGTAGGAGCGTCCCACGCCCGCGATTTTGAAGGCGACATCAAGTCCAATTTCGCGCGGCCAGCGGGCATAGTTGCACACCACCAGGTCCAGCCTGCCGTCGTCGTCGAGGTCCCACCAGAGAGCGCCGGTGCTCCAGGTATGCCCGTCGCCACCCACCCCGGCGCGCTCCGTGACCTCTTCAAAACGACCGTTACCACGGTTGCGGAAGAGACGGTTGCCGCCCACGCCAGTCACAAACAGGTCAGGCCAACCGTCATTGTCATAGTCGGCCACGGCCGCGCCCATGCCCTGAAAACCCTCGGGCAGCCCCGCCGCTGAGGTGACGTCGGTGAAGCGCCCGCTTCCGTCGTTGCGGAGCAGGGAGGAGCGCGCCGGGGCAGTAGGTCCCGCGTCCGCCTCCTCCTGCCAGGGCCAGGTGGTTCCATTGACAAAAAAGAGGTCGGGTGCGCCGTCAGCGTCGAAATCCAGCACCGCCACGCCACCGCCCAGGGTCGTGGGCGCTTCCGGCCCCCCGGCCTGGTGGCGGAAGAGAATCCCGCTTTCCGCCGTCGCATCCGCAAAACGGGCCGGTGGCACGCTCCGTTGCGGGCGCGACAGGGTGGCGGTCAGGACCGCACCGAGGACGAGGGCGGCGACGACCAGCGTGCCCACCACCGGCACCAGGGGCGGCAGTCCGGAGGCGCCACGCGGGGCGGGGCGGTCGCAGTCGGTCTCGGGGGCGGTGCTCAGGTCCAGCATGGGGGCGGTTGTTGAAAGCACGCCGGGTGGAGGGTTGACAACCCTCCAGCGGCGCGGCGTTCAGTTGTCCGCCGCCATGCCGACGCCGTTGCCCTATCGCTCGCTCCTCCGGGGCCTTGGCGTCGCCGCGTTCTGGACCCTGGTCGGGCTGGCCTTCGCGAGTCAGTTCTACCTCTCGAGCACCCTGCAGGGCCGAAGCGTCAGCTGGGGCGAGGCGATCAGTTATTCGCTGGCGGACTGGTACGTCTGGGCGGTGATCTCGGTGCCGATCGTGTGGATGGCGCGCCTGGTTCCGCCGGAACGTGGGTCGGTGCTGCGCGCCTCGCTCCTGCACCTCGGCGCGGCCCTGGCCTGCTCACTGGGCTATGTTCTCCTGCGCGCCGCCGTCGGTGTGGTCCACGGCTGGGTGATCGGTGACCCGGCGCCGTTCGCGGACGTCTTTCGCCCGCTCTTCGTCAAAACGTTCCCCTTTAACGTGCTGGTTTATGGGGTGATCCTCTCCGCCAGTCACGCCATCGATTATTACCGCAAGTACCACGAGCGGACGGTCCAGGCCCTCGAGCTGGAAAAACACCTCACGGAGGCGCGGCTCCAGTCTCTCCTGCGGCAGCTCAAACCGCATTTTCTCTTCAACACCCTCAATGGCGTGGCCTCGCTGATGCACACCGACGTGGATGCGGCGGACCGGATGCTCGTCCGACTCTCGGACCTGCTTCGGCTGACGATGACGCAGACCGGGCGCCCCCGGGTGGCGCTGAAGGAGGAGCTCGCCTTCCTGGAGCGATATCTCGGCATTGAAGCCATCCGCTTCCGCGACCGCCTCACCGTGCGCTTTGCGGTGGACCCGGCCGTGGAGGGGGCCGCCATCCCCAACCTCATCCTCCAGCCCATCGTGGAGAATGCCATCCGGCACGGAATCGAGCCGCACGCGCGCCCCGGCGAGATCGAGGTGCGCGCCGCGCGCGACAGGGACCGGCTCATCCTCGAAGTCACCGACACGGGCAACGGACTGCCCGCCGGCGGACAGGCGCGCCAGGGTATCGGAACCACAAATACCCGGGCCCGGCTGCAGGAGATGTATGGCGACGATCATCGTTTTCTGCTCGAAAACCGTCCCGAAGGCGGCGTCCGCGCGCGCCTCGAGCTTCCCTATCAAACCGCCGCATGAGCACGTATCGCGTCTTCATCATCGATGACGAACCTCTCGCCCGGGACCGCCTTCGCGGCCTGGTCAAGCGGGAGGCCACGCTGGAACTGTCGGCCGAGTTCGGGAATGGACCCGAGGCGATCGCCGCCATCGTCCAGCACGCCCCTGACATCATCTTCATCGACGTGGAGATGCCGGGGTGCAACGGACTGCAGGTCGTGCGCGCTCTCCCGGGCGAACTTCGACCGGTGGTGCTCTTTGTCACCGCGCACGAGCGTTTCGCCGTCGAAGCCTTTGCCGTCGAGGCAGTGGACTACCTGCTCAAGCCCTTCGACCGGGAGCGCTTTCAGGCGGCGGTGAAACGGGCGATCGCCGCCGTCGACGCCCGCCGTGCCCTCAAGGCAACCCCCGCCACCTCGGAGGCGGCGCCGCCGGAAACGAAGCCCGAACGACTCACGGTCAAAGTCGACGGGCGCGTGATCTTCGTTCGTCCGGAGGAATTGCGGTGGGTGGAAGCGGCGGACAATTACGTCATCCTCCATCTCTCGTCCCGACGCTTGATGGTCCGCGAGACCATGGCGGCAATTGAGGAGAAACTGGGCCGCGGCCATTTCGCGCGGGTCAACCGCTCCGCCATCGTCAACACCCACGAGGTCCAGGAGCTGCACCCCACCTTTCACGGCGATTATGTGGTGATTCTCCGCGACGGCACTCAGATCCCGCTCAGCCGCAGCCTCCGGGGCCAGTTGGGACGATTCAGCCATCCGCGGCCGTAGCCGCGGATGGAAATCCGAAGGACGAAGCACGAATGACGAGGGGCAGTCGGGATTCGGGATTTTGAAGCCCCTGGTCACTGGTCACTGCGCGCACCCCCGGCGCGCGCCATTCGTCCTTCGAGCGTCGACACTTCGTCATTCCGGCGCGCAGCGCCGGCTCCGCCATTCGCCCCTGCTGTCCGGCAATTCGCCCCCAGCGTGTTTACCGCGGGGTCGGCAGTTCGCACGGTCGCGCGCTTTCCTGCCCCGTATGAGACCCCTCCTCCTGCTTCGACTTGTCGCGCTCACGTTCTTCCTGCCCGGCCTCGCGCTGGCTGCGAGCCCGGACGACCCGATCCTTTCCCTCAATACCCAGGCCCTGAATGCAATCCGGGTCTCACGCACGCCTCCCCCGATGGCGTCCTACCGGCTGGCTGTGCTGCACGCTGCGCTGCACGACACGGCCAACAGTTTCGAACGTCGCTTTGAGCCTTACCTGCTGCGCGAAGCCGCACCCGCGGGGGCGTCGCGTGATGCCGCGCTCCTCGCCGCCGGCCACCACCTGCTGGTGAAACTTTTCGGGACCGTGGCCAACCCGCGCGTCTTCACCAGCGATTATGAGGCCGCCCTTGCCGGGATCACCGAAGGGCCCGCCCGCGACGCCGGTGTCGCCTGGGGCATCCGCGTGGCCGACCAGGTCCTTGCCAGCCGGAAGGACGACGGCCTCGCCGCCAGCGCAGCGTTCAAAAGCTCCGAAGCGATGGGACGCTGGCGCCCCACCCCGCCCCTCTTCCGCGAGTTCACCCTGCCCCAGTGGGGAAACATCAAACCCTTTGCCCTGAAATCCTGCTCCCAGTTTCGCCCTCCCCCGCCACCGGACGTCCGCAGCGCCGCCTACGCGGTGGACCTCGAAATCGTAAAGCAATACGGAGGCCGCGACAGCGAACTTCGCACCGACGACCAGACGTTCATTGCCGCGTTCTGGTCCGACGACCTCGGCACCGCCACGCCCCCCGGTCACTGGAACCTGATTGCCGGCACCGTCTCCCGCGAAAAGAACCTCGGCGTGGCCGAGAACGCCCGGCTTTTTGCCCTGCTCAACCTCACCATGGCGGATGCGGCGATCGGCTGCTGGGAGTCGAAGTTCTACTATGGATACTGGCGGCCGGAGACCGCGATCCGGGAGGCCGCCAATGATGACAACCCGGGAACCCAGCCCGACCCGGAGTGGATCCCCCTCATGCCGAGCCCCACCTTTCCCGACTATGTCTCCGGGCACAGCACCTTCAGCCGCGGGGCAGCCACCGTCCTCGCTTACGTTTTCGGCCGCGATGACATCCCGTTCAGCACGCCGGGCGAAGGCCTCACCTCTGCCGTCCGCAGCTACCCGGGATTTTCGTCCGCCGCCGATGAAGTGGGGATGAGCCGCGTTTTTGGCGGGATCCATTTCCCCTCGGCCAACTTCTGGGGTCAGTCCCAGGGCCGCGCCATCGCCGAATACGTCTGCACCCATTATCTGAAGCCACTGCCCTGAGGCCCTTCTTCCCATGACCCGACTGGCCGCCCTCACCTGCCTCGCCGCCCTCACCTGCCTGGCCGCCCAGGCCGCGACTGAGGCGCCGGCGGTCAAGCCACTGCAGCCGCGCTCCCAGCCGGAGGGCGCCACCCGCTTCACCACCCTCACGCCCGATCGTTCGGGTATGACCGCGGTGAATACCTACGACGACCCGCGGATGTGGAATGAGCTCTTCCGCGAGTTCACCCTTGGCGCGGTCGGCACCGGCGTGGCCATTGCCGACTTCGACGGGGACGACCGGCCCGATGTCTTTGTCACCAACAAGACCTCGCCCTCGCGCCTCTACCGCCAGACCGGCGATCTCGTGTTCAGCGATGTGACCGCCGCCGCCGGGGTGCTGGTTGAGGACAAGGCCTGGAACACCGGCGTCGCCGCCGCCGACGTGAACAATGACGGGCACCCCGACATTTACGTCAGCCGTTTCAACGCCCCCAACCTCCTCTACATCAACCAGGGTGACGGCACCTTCAAGGAGAGCGCGGCCGCCTACGGCCTGGCGGTAAAGGACGCCAGCGTCCAGGCCTCCTTCGCCGACTACGACCGGGACGGCCACCTCGATCTTTACCTCCAGACCAACATCCTGAACTACGCCGCCAGCTTCAAGGGCCGGCCCGACTACCTCTTCCGCAACAATGGCAACGGCACCTTCAGCGATGTGACCGCGAAGGCCGGCATCTGGGGCCCGACCCAGGGGCACTCCGCGATCTGGTGGGACTACAACGAGGACGGCTGGCCCGACCTGTACGCCGCCAATGATTTCGAGAACCCGGACAAGCTGTATCGAAACAATGGCGACGGGACTTTCACCGACATCATCGAGTCGGTCGCGCCCCACACCTCCTACTCTTCGATGGGCGCCGACCTGGGCGACATCAACAACGACGGCCGGGTGGACTTCCTGGTCTCGGACATGGCCGCGACGTCGCACTACAAGGACATGACCGGGATCGAAGAAATGGGACGGGGCATCTGGGAGGGCGAGATGGCCCGCGCCCTCAGCCCCCAGTACCCGTTCAACGCCCTCTACCTCAACAACGGCGCCGGACGCCTGCTCGAGATCGCACACCTGGCCGGGCTGCGTGCGACCGACTGGACCTGGTCGGTCCGGTTCGTGGACCTCGACAACGACGGTTTCCTCGACCTGCACGTCACCAACGGGATGATACGCAACTTCATGGACGCCGACCTGCTGGACAAGCAGAACGTCGCGGCCACCCTGGCGCAGCGCGCCGCGGTGTACACCAACGCGCCGGTGTACGCCGAAAAGAACCTGGCCTTCCGAAACACCCGGGACCTGCGCTTCGCGCCGGCAGGCGCGGCATGGGGCCTGGATCATCACGGGGTCAGTTTTGGCGCGGCTTACGCCGACCTCGACCGCGATGGCGACCTCGACCTCGTCTTCACCAACTACGAGGCCGCACCCACGGTGGTGCGCAACGATGGCACGGAGGGCGCCCGGCTCCTCCTGCGCCTGCGCGGGACGACCAGCAATCGTTTCGGCATCGGGGCGACCGTGCGGTTGAAAACGCGCTCCGGGACCCAGGTCCGCCAGCTGACCTTGACGCGCGGATTGATGTCGACGGACGAACCGCTGGTGCACTTCGGGCTCGGTGAGGACGACACGATCGAAGAACTGCGGGTCGAGTGGCCCAGCGGAGTGAGGCAGACCCTCGCCGGTCTTGCGGCGAACCAGTTCGTGACCCTGACCGAACCCTCCGGCGGCGCCAAACCGGGCCCTGCGCGGAAGGACGAGCGCCCCTCGTCTGGAACGCTGTTTGCCGAGGTGAACGAAGCCCTTGGCATCACCTACGCGGGTCAGGAGACCCACTTCGACGAGTTCACCCGGCAAATCCTCCTCCCCCGCCGGCTCTCGGTGGCCGGGCCCGGGATTGCCGTGCAGGCGTCGGGCAGCGACGGCTCACCGACGGCGATCGCGGTACCCGGACGCATTTTCACCCGCCGATCCGGCCGCTGGGAGTCCCTTGCCGTGCCAGAGTCGGCAAAGGCAGTCGCTCCGCTTTTCCTCCACGCCAATGGCGACGACATTCCCGATCTCTTCATCGCCACGGGCGGCGTCGCCCACGCCTCCGGCAGGCCGGAGTTGGCGGACCGCCTGTGGCTCGGGCGCGAAGACGGCGGATTCGAGCCCGCGCCGGCCGACAGCCTGCCGGCCAACCCAGACAGCACCGGGGCGGTCGTGGCGGCGGACTTCGATGGCGATGGAGACCTCGACCTCTTCCAGGGCGGACGCGTTTCCCCGGGGAAGTACCCGGACACGCCGCGAAGCCAGCTGCTGCGCAATGACCAAGGCACCTATCGCGACGTGACGGACGAACTCGCTCCCGGGCTGACCCACGTGGGGCTGGTCACCTCGGCCCTCTGGAGCGACGTGGATGACGACGGTCGGATCGACCTGCTGGTGGCGACGGAGTGGGGGCCGGTCCACTACTTCCACAATCAGGACGGGCGTCTGATCGATCAGACGGAGCAGGCCGGGCTCGCCGCCCTCACCGGCTGGTGGACCTCGCTGCAGGCCGCTGACGTGAATGGAGACGGGAGGATGGACTACATCGCCGGCAACTTTGGTTTGAACACCAAATACCGCGCCACTCCCGGCCAGCCCGTGGTCTTGTTCGCCGGCGCGCTCGACCCCTCCGGCAAACCGCAGATCGTCGAGGCCCGACACGAGGGCGACCGTTTGTATCCGGTCCGTGGACGCAGCAAGATGGCCTACGCGATGCCTTTCCTCCGACGGAAGTACAAGACCTTCTCCGGCTTCGCCCAGGCGCCGGTGGAGGAGATCTTCGGCGCGGAAAAACTCCAGGCAGCACGTCGCCTGGAAGCGCGAGAACTCGCCTCCGGCATCTTCCTCAACCACGGCGGCCGCTTCACCTTCCAGCCTCTTCCCACCCTGGCGCAGGTGGCGCCCGTATACGGGACGCTGGCCCAGGACTTCGACGCCGACGGCAACGTCGACCTCTGGCTCGCCCAGAACTTTTTTGGGCCCGAGCCCAAGACCGGCCGCTTCGACGGCGGCATCAGCCTTTTCCTCCGCGGCGACGGCCAGGGCAATTTCACCGAGGTGTGGCCGTTGGAGAGCGGCGTCGTAGTCCCGGGCGACGCCAAGGCCGCGGTCGCCCTCGACTGGAACGCCGACCAGCGCCCCGACGTCCTCGTCTCACAAAACGCCGGCCGGCTGCTCGCCTTCGAAAACCGCAACCCCCACGGCTCCGCTTTCTCTGTGAGCGCACAGGGTCCTGCGGGAAATCCCGCCGCGGTGGGAGCAAAGGTCACCGTGACGTACGCGTCGGGCCGAATCGAAGCGCGCGAACTCAATGCCGGGAGCAGCCATTTCTCCCAATCCGCCGCGATTGCCTATTTCGGTACTTCCGCCTCGGACCCCGCAAAGGAAATCAGCGTCCGCTGGCCGGGTGGCAAGACGCGACGCTATCCGGTGCCAGCCGCCGGGCAGCACCTGCGCGCGAACGAAGAGTAAGCCGTTCCGGGCCGGTCGCGGCCTGGGGCGGGCCGCCCAAATGAAGGCAGGCAGGGAGCACGCGCTTCCCTAATGAACGAACGCGATCTGGGTGAGTGATTGCGGAAAACGCGCTACAGTGGGAGCGACTCCTCCGTGAGTGCTCCGCCGTCGAGTCGGCGGAGCGATCTGTCCCAACTCCCCACATGCTGAAACTCCCCCGACCCTCTTGCTGCTGGCTGGCCGCAGCCTTGGCTGCGCCGCTCGCCGCCTCCGCGGCCGAGGCCTCAAAGAACGGCCTGACGCTCAACGCCTCCGAGTACCTGGAGATGACCGGACTCAACGTCATGCTGGCGCACGACTATTATCCGGAGAGCCACCAGGGCGGCGTCGGTATCATCCAGAACGGGTTGCGGCTCGCCACCAACGGCGACCTGCGCCTTGAACCGACCCCCGGCCAGTGGCAGCCCACCCCCGTGGTTGGCAAACGCCAGATCGACCGCACGACCCAGGAGGTCAGCGTGCGGATGACCTACCCCGACGAGTCCAAGAACAGGAAGGGTTTCAACCCGATCGTGTATCCGGATCTTAAGTTCAGCTACGCCGTCCGAGTGCGCCCCGAGGGATCCGCCTTCCGCATCATTGTAGATCTGGATGAACCGCTGCCCGCCGCCTGGGTGGGCAAAGTGGGCTTCAACCTCGAACTTTTTCCGGGTTACGTCTTCGGAAAGAGCTTCGAACTGGGCGGACGGATCGGTCTCTTTCCGCGTCAGGCCAACGGCCCCGCGGCCGACCCCCGCCCGCTCCTCGAGGAGTTCACCCCGGGCCGCCACCTCGACTATGAACTCGAGCCCCTGGGCCGCGGACCGAGGCTCGTTGTCGCTCCCGAATCCGACGAGGTACGGATGACGATCGAGGCGGTGAAAGGCGGGGAGATCGAACTCCTCGACGGCCGCTCCCAACACTCGAACGGCTGGTTCGTCGTACGCTCCCTCATCAAGGAAGGCGCCTCGGCCGGGGCGATCGAATGGCTGGTCACGCCGCACCCCATTCCGGGTTGGAAATCGGAGCCGGTGGTGCAGGTGTCCCAGGTCGGTTACCACCCGCGCCAGGAGAAGGTCGCCGTGATCGAACTGGACCGCGCGGAAACGACCCTGCTGCCCGTCAGCCTCCACCGCGCGACCAGCGCCGGGTTGCAGAAGGTGCTGGAACGCCAGCCAAAGGACTGGGGCCAGTTTCTCCGTTACCGTTATCTCCAGCTCGACTTTACCGAGGTGACGGAGCCCGGCCTCTACGTGGTCCAGTATGGGGAGAAAAGATCCAATGCCTTCCAAATTCACCCCGAGGTCTACCAGCGCCACGTCTGGCAGCCAACGGTGGAGTACTTCCTCCCCGTGCAGATGTGCCACATGCGGGTCAATGACCGGTATCGGGTCTGGCATGACTATTGCCACCTCGACGACGCGCTCATGGCCCCGGTCAACCACAACCACTTCGACGGTTATCTCCAGGGTCCCTCCACCCTCACCACGTATCAACCAGGTGAACACGTCCCCGGCCTGGACGTGGGCGGCTGGCACGACGCCGGCGATTACGACCTGCGGGTCGAATCGCAGGCCGGCACCATCCAGTGGCTGGCCCACGCCTGGGAGCGCTTCAAGCCGACCCACGACAACACGTGGATCGACCAGAAGACGCGGGTGGTGGAAATCCACCGCCCGGACGGCAAGCCCGACCTGCTGCAGCAGATCGAACACGGCGCCCTCGCCATCGTTTCCGGTCACAAGGCGCTGGGCCGACTCTACCGGGGTGTGATCGAGCCGACCCTGCGCCAGTACGTTCTCCTCGGGGAGGCCAGCACCCACAGCGACAATGTGGTGTTCAAGGGCCCCGAAACCGAGAACACCCCGACGGTGGGGCGGCCGGGCGCCAAGGATGACCGCTGGGTCTTCACCGAGCAGAACCCGCGGCGGGAACTCGACGTCGCCGCCGGACTGGCCGCGGCGGCACGCGCCCTGCGCGGCTACAATGATGCGCTGGCGGACGACTGCCTGCGGATCGCTCGCACCCTCTGGACCGGGGCAACGTCCGCAGAACCGACCTTCAAACTGGATGCCGCGGTCGAGCTGCTGGAGGCGACGGGAGACACCGCCTACGCGGACTTCCTCAAGGGCCAGGCCGACCTCTTGGTCGACCGCGTGGACAAGGTCGGCTGGATCGCGGCGCGCGCCCTCCCGCTGGTCAACGACGACACCTTCACCGCCAAGATCAAGGCGGCCCTCCGCAGCTTCCGCGCGAAGATCGACGCCCTCGAACGCGAGACGCCCTATGGCCTTCCCTACAAGCCCGACATCTGGGGCGCAGGCTGGGGAATCCAGCGTTTCGGCGTGGAGCAGTATTTTCTCCACGTCAACGCGCCCGACATCTTCCCCGAGGGTTACATGCTGCACGCCCTGAATTTTGTCCTCGGCGTGCACCCCGGCAGCAACACGGCCTCGTTTGTCTCCGGGGTTGGTGCCCACTCGCTCACCACCGCCTACGGCGTGAACCGCGGCGACTGGTCCTACATCCCGGGCGGCATCGGCTCGGGCACGGCTCTGATCCGGCCGGACTACCCCGAGCTGCTCCACTGGCCCTTCCTCTGGCAACAGACGGAATATTGCCTCGGTGAACCGACGTCCGACTACGTCTTCCTGGTCCTCGCCGCCAACGACCTGCTCAACCGGCCGGCACGCTGAGGCGCCTCGCACTGGCTGCGCCGCCGCACGGCGGCGCAGCTGTCAGCTTTCCTGCTCCTCGGCCGCGCGCGCGGGGGGCAGTTTACCGACGCCAATGGCAAGGTAGCCGATGACCATCAGCACCCCTGCGACGACCACGAACCAGTCGCCAAAACGCACATACGCGCTCTGGACCCCAATCCAGCGCGCATCGCGTTTCACCTCGAAAGTCTCGGTGCCCCGGAAATACACGCTGCCCTGCTCATCCGTCATCACCTGGCGGATGTTGCCAAACTCGTCGATCCAGCCGCTCCAGCCATTGTTGCCGCACCGAACGAACGGGCGACGCGTCTCGACCGCGCGCAGAACGGAATGCGCGGCATGCTGATAGGCGGCTCCACCCGTGCCGTACCAGGCGTTGTTCGTCAGCACGGCAAAAACCTCTGCGCCCTCCTGGGCGGCACGGCGCGAGATGTCGGGGAAGATGTCCTCGTAGCAGATCAACGGCGCGATATTCAGCACCTGTGTGGCAGTCGGCACGACCAGGGGGACACTGGAATCACCCGGCTGAAAATCTCCGCCAATCGGTACAAACTTCTCCAGCCAACCCAGAACGGGCCGCAGTGGAATGTATTCACCGAACGGAACCAGGTGCTGCTTCGCGTAGCCGCGCGCATGAAGACCACCCTCGGGCTCCACGAGAAAGGCACCGTTCTGCCAGACCTCGGAACCCGCCTCGTCTCGCTGGATGGAGATGGAGCCCAGGAGGAGCGGCACGCGCGTGGTAGCCACCAGTTGCTCGGTCCACTGTTGCACCCGCGGATCTCCACGCACCGCCCAGGGTGTGGAGGCTTCCGGCCAGAGAATGAGGTCAGGCCAGGTTCGCGCCGCGGTGGCGGTGAGCCCGCCGAGACGGTTGAAGATGAGGTCAGATTGGGTGCGGTCCCACTTCACCGCCTGGGGGATATCGGGCTGGACGACCGCGACCCGCATCAGCGGCTGCGGCTGTTGCCCCGTGGTTTCTGCGTAGATCAGGTAAAAGGTCGGCAGCATCAGGGCCATCAGCCCAATCATGAATTCCGGGCTGCGCTTGCGCAGGCCCTGGTGTTTTTCGCGGAGTAGCCGGTGGGCGTAGGCAGCGAAACCCAGGTTAAACAAAGCGAGGACGAAGGACACCCCGTACGCGCCCGTGTACGAGGCCATCTGGAGCACCACGGAGCGCTGCCACTGGGTGGCCGCCAGGGGAAGCCAGGGAAACCCGCTCAGTAGCCAGGTCCGCGTCCACTCGATCAATACCCAAAGTCCGGCCAACCCCAGCACCCCGAGGATGCGGAGCCCGGTATCCCGAACCACGATGCGCGGCATCGCCCACCACACGGCGAGGTGCCACACGCCGACCCAGAGACCCACCAGCGGTCCAAGCCCCAGGAGCCCGCCCCAGGTGACGTGATGAAGCCAGCCGAGCAGAACGGTCCAGGTGACGGCCAGGGTTCCCAGAACGGTGATCGCGTAAAGGCGGAAGGACGGCCGGAAATAGGCCCAATAAATCGCGGGCACGAGGCTGACGTAGCCGAACTCCGCGGCGGTGTAGGGCGGAAAGCTGAAGAGGGTGAGAACAAACGTGGTCACCGCGACAGCGATGGCCGAGGCGGCTTGCGCGTGGGTCTTCAGGAAAGAGGGCTTCTCAGCGTAAGGATCGTAGTCCGGTTCTGTCGCGGCGGTGGCCATGGAAGCGCGCAGTGTCCACCAGGTCGTCCGCTCCCTCAAGTGAGAAGGTGGCAGGCGCGCTGCCGCTCCGCGACGCAGCCCGACTTTTCTTTCCACTTTCCACACTCCGCCCTTTTCACCGGCAGCCTCCCCCACTCACTTTGGCCTCATGGATGGTGGAATCAGTTTAATCCAGGATCTGGCGGTGGTGCTGCTCGCGGCCGGGCTGGCGGGGGTGCTGTGCAAGCGCGCCGGACTCTCCGTCGTGGTGGGCTATCTGATCGCCGGCGTGTTCATCGGGCCGTACACGCCGCCCTTCTCCTACATTCAGGACGTCGAGCGGATACAAACGCTGTCCCAGATCGGCCTGGTCTTCCTGATGTTTGCCATCGGTCTCGGCCTGAGCATCAGCCGTCTTGGGCGGATGGGCGCCGGCACCCTGCTTGCGACGGGGTTGGGCGCCTTCTTCATGTTTTATCTGACCCGGCTGCTCGGCCAGTTCGTGGGATGGACCCCCACGCAGAGCCTTTTTGTGGCGGCCATGTTCATGGTTTCCAGCTCGGCCGTGATCGCGAAAATCGTGAGCGAGCTTAAGCTCAGCCACGAACGTTTCGCGCAGCTGGCCATCGCCGTGACCGTCCTTGAAGACGTGGTGGCGGTCTCAATGCTGACGATCCTGGCCAACCAGACGCCCAGTGGGAGCAGCGGCTCGAACAATCTCGGCGGCCTCCTCGGCGGCCTGACCGCCTTCGTCGTGCTCCTGGTGGGCGCGGGGCTTTTCTTTGTGCCGCGGGTGGTGCGCCGCCTGGAGAAACGCGCCGACCCCGAACTGCAGACCATCGTGGTTGCGGGGCTGCTCTTTATTCTCGCCCTTGCCGCCGCCAAGGCCGGGTACTCCCTGGCGCTCGGTGCCTTTCTCCTCGGTGCGATCGTCGCGGAGATTCCGCAGAAAGGAGCGGTTGAAAACGCGTTCACGGGCGTGCGCGATATCTTCAGCTCCGTGTTTTTTGTCTCCATCGGCATGATGATCGACGTGCGGCTCGTGGCGGAGGCCTGGACCTGGATCCTCGGGCTCACCGCCTTTGCCTTGATCGCACGCCCCCTCGCCACCGGCATCGCCCTGATCCTCGCCGGCAACACGCCGACGCAGGCACGCCACGCCGCCCTGCTGCTCACACCGCTGGGGGAATTCTCCTTCATCATCGCGCAGACCGGCATCGCGGCCGGGATTCTCGGCCAGCAGTATTATCCCATCGCGGTCGGCGTCTCCGTCCTCACCGTCCTCTTCACCCCGCTGATCAACCGCTACAATGGCCCGATCGTGGATTGGATGGAGCGGGTGGAGCCGCGCCGGATGAAGACGTTTCTCACCGCGTACCACGGCTGGCTGCAGCAGCTGCAGAACCGCCCCGCTCCGCCGATCGCGTGGAAACTGATCCGGGTGCGCCTGGTGCAGATCCTGGTGGAGATGATCTTCATCTCGGGTGTCCTGATCTTCTCCCTCCCGCTTTTCCGCGCCACCGGAAACTTCCTCACCGACCGCCTCACCGCACATCCACTCTTTGCATACGGCTACTGGAGCCTGCTCACGGTCATCGTCCTCATTCCCCTGGTGGCGGTCTGGCGCAATTTCTCCGCCATCGCCCTGATTGCCGCCGAATCCCTCGGCAGCGAGCGCGTGGCGCCAAAGCTGATCGAGACCGGGGTGCGCACCGCCGCCGCCCTCTTCCTGATCGCGTGGCTCTACCCGCTCCTCCCTGAATCCGGCCTGACCAGCTGGGGCTGGCTGATCATCGCCCTCGCCGCCCTCGTGATCGGCGCCGTTTTTTCGAACCGCCTGATCTACTGGCACAGCCAGTGGCAGAGCTCGGTGAGGGACGTGCTCGCCACCCCGGCGGACGGCGCGGCGCGCGCCGACGAACGATCGGCCAACCGTGAGACCCTCACGCGCAACCTGGGGGAGTGGGATATCCACCTCGAGGAATGCGCCATCCCGGAAAACAGCGCGCACGCCGGCCAGACTCTCGGCGTCCTGGCCATCCCCCGGCGTTTTGGTGCCTCCGTGGTCGAGGTGGAGCGCAATGGGCTCGCCATCCCGACGCCCGGCCCGGAGTTCGCGATTTTCAGCGGTGACCGGCTCCTGCTGATGGGACAGCCGGAACAGCTGGAGGCCGCCTCCGCGTTCTTTTGCGGCGTGAGCGAAAAAAGCGGTTCGGACGACTTGGGCGAGGCCATCCTGGACACCTGCTCGGTGGCAGACTCACCTCGGGCGGGCCGGACTCTCGGCGAACTGCAGGTGACCAAACGCACGGGTGTGCGCGTCGTCGGCATCGAGCGCGACGGGCAGCGCCTCACCAGCCTCACCGCGTCCGATGTGCTTCAGACCGGCGATCGTGTGCTGGTGCTCGGCTCGCTTGCGCAGATCACCGCGTTCCGCAAATGGCTGAAGAGCACGGACCCCGTGGCCGAGGGCTCACATCCCGCCGTGGCGGTGTGAGCCGGGCCGTGGGCGCGCCTCAGGCGCCGTGGCAGTTCTTGAACTTCTTGCCGCTGCCGCAGGGGCAGGGATCGTTGCGACCCACCTTGGGCAGCTGCCGGCGGATGGTGACGTTGGGCAGCTGGACGTCCTCCTCGGCACCGCTGGGTGCGTCGGCCAAAGCGGCGCCGGCCGGGCCGGAGGCACTCGTCTGAACCTGGGCCTGAGGTGGACGTGAGCCCACCGCCGGTGCGACCGGCGGATTGGCCGGGCCCTGGGTGCGGACCGTGCGGCTGAGCAGGCTGAGCATGTTCTCGAAGGACTGCAGGTTCGTCGCGCTGCGGAACAGGCCGGTGCAGATCTGCAGCCGCACATTGTTCATCAGCTCCTCGAAATACTTGAAGGCCTCGCCTTTGTATTCAACCAGCGGATCCTTCTGGCCGTAGCTGCGCAGGCCGATGGAACGGCGGAGCTCCTCCATTTCCGTCAGGTGTTCCTGCCAGTGGTGGTCGATGGCATTGATCACCACGTAACGCTCGAGGGCGCCGAGGGCCTCCGGAATCTCGACCGATTCCTTCACCCCATACGCTTCCTTGATGCGGTTGAGCAGCATCGTGACGATCGGCTCCACCTCGCGGCCGGTGAGCTCCTCGAGCTTCAGGGCGATCGGGAAATGGGTATTCACCCAGCCCAACAAGCTTTCGAGCGACGACTGTGACGGTCCGGCCTTTTCGCCGAACCCTGCAGTGGAAACCCGGTTCGCGAGTTCTTCCTCGACCTGCTCGAAGATGATGTCCTTCGGGCGGTCCGCGTGGATCGCGGCGTTGCGGATGCCATACACCACTTCGCGCTGCTTGTTCAGCACGTCGTCGTACTGCAGAAGGCGTTTGCGGATGGAATAGTTCTGCTGCTCGACCTTCTTCTGAGCGCTTTCGATCGAGCGATTCAGCCACGGATGCTCGAGCTCCTCGCCCTCCTTCATCGAACCCTCCATCATGCGGGAGGCCAGGTTGCCCTGGAGGAAGAGGCGCATGAGGTCGTCTTCGAGCGAGAGGAAAAACTTGGTCATGCCCGGGTCGCCCTGGCGCGAGCAACGGCCGCGGAGCTGGCGGTCGATACGGCGGGACTCGTGGCGTTCGGTGCCGATGACGTAGAGACCGCCCGTCTCCTTGCTTTCGGGCGTGAGGCGCCAGGCCTGCGCTTCGAGACTTCCGGAATCATAGCGGCGCACCTCGCCCGTGCGCGGCTCGGTCAGAACAAAGACGTGGGGGTGTTCCTTCTTTTTCTCGGCATCAGGCTGCGGCTGGACCTCCACCTGGAAGCGCACGCCTTCGCCGAGTTTGATGTCGGTGCCGCGTCCCGCCATGTTGGTCGCGATGGTAACGGCGCCCCGCTGGCCTGCCCGGGCCACAATGTCGGCCTCCTGCTCATGGTATTTCGCGTTCAGCACCGTGTGCACGATGCCGGCGCGCTTGAGCATGCGGGAGAGGACTTCGGAGGATTCGACGCTGACCGTGCCGACCAGCACCGGCTGGCCGCGGGCGTTGGCCTGCTCAATCTCCTTCACGACCGCGTTGTACTTGTCCCGGCGGGTTTTGAAGATCGAGTCGTTCTTGTCGATGCGGATGCAGGGTTTGTTGGTCGGGATGACCTGCACCGCGAGGCGGTAGATGTCGTTGAACTCGGTGGCCTCGGTCTCAGCTGTGCCAGTCATGCCGGCCAGCTTTTCGTACATGCGGAAGTAGTTCTGGATCGTGATCGTCGCGTAGGTCCGGGTCTCCCGCTCGATGTTTACGTTCTCCTTCGCTTCCACCGCCTGGTGCAGCCCATCGGACCAGCGGCGGCCCGGCATGACGCGACCGGTGTTCTCATCGACAATCATCACCTTGCCCTCCTGCACGACGTATTGGATGTCGCGTTCGTACAGGGAGTAGGCGCGCAGGAGCTGGCTGATGGCGTGGATCTCTTCGGACACCTCGGCATAACGCTGCTGGGAGGCGAGTTTCACCTCCTCGCGCTGTTCCGGCGGCATGGAGCTGTCCTTCTCCAGCTCACTGAACTCCGTGGCGAGATCCGGCAGGACGAAGGCATCGGGATTGTCCGGGCGCAGGTGGGTGCGGCCCGGCTCGGTCAGGTCGGCCTGATGCTGGCGCTCGTCGATGACGTAGAAGAGTTCCTCCTTCAGGCGGTACATCTCCTCCTTGTTAAAGTCGCTGTGCATCTCCGTCTCCGTCTTGTCGAGGAGCTTGCGCCAGTCCGGTGTCTCCATCAGGCGGAGGAGTTGCTTGTTCTTCGGATTGCCGAGCTTCACCTGCAGCATGCGGCGCGCGGCATGCTGTTTTTCCTCGGGGGTGATGTTGGCCTTTTCGAGTAGTTCCTTCGCCTCGGTTACGAATTTATTGCAGAGACGCGTTTGCTCTGAGACCAGGCGATCCACGCCCGGCTTGAGTCGGGTGAAAGGCTGCTCGCGCTCGATCGGAGCGGGCCCGGAAATAATCAGTGGCGTGCGGGCCTCGTCGACCAGGATGGAGTCAATTTCGTCAACGATGCAGTACCAGTAGTCGCGCTGGACTTGGTCCTCCTTGCGGGTGGCCATGCCGTTGTCGCGCAGGTAGTCGAAACCGTATTCCGACGCGGTGCCGTAGGTGATATCGCGCGCGTACATCTCGCGGCGCTCTTCCGACGACATCTGCTGCTGGATGCAGCCCACGGTGAGCCCGAGGAAGCTGTAGAGATGGCCCATCCACTCCGAGTCACGGCGGGCCAGGTAGTCGTTGACCGTGACGAGCTGGGTGTTCCGTCCGGTCAGGGCGTTCAGGTAGAGCGGCAGCGTGGCCACCAGGGTCTTGCCTTCGCCCGTCGCCATTTCCGCGATCTTGCCGTCGTGCAAGGCCATGCCGCCGATCAGCTGCACGTCGAAGTGCACCATGTTCCATTCCAGCTGGTGGTCGCAAACCGTGATGGATTGGCCGCACAGGCGCCGGGCCGCGTTCTTCACCGTGGCAAACGCCTCGGGGAGGATCTGGTCGAGCGTCTCCCCCGCCTTCAAGCGGCCGCGGAACTCCTCGGTCTTCGCCTTCAGCTGGTCGTCCGTCAGCGCCTGGTAGGACTGTTCCAGCTCGTTGATGCGCGCGACGATCGGCTGACACTTTTCGAGGAACTTCCGATAATGCCGCCCGGAAAAACGTTTCAGCAGGAAAGAGATCATGAAAGGGGAAAAGCTTTAGCCAGCCGCCACCGCATGGCAAACGGCAAATAGGGGTGCGAGCGCAGGAGGCGGAGCATGCTCCCGCGAGGCGGTGTGGGGCCGGGAGTGCAGCATCGGCCGGGGACCGGAACCCGCGAGCTGCGCAGGCATTGCAGTTCCAGGCGGGACGCCCCAACGCGCACGGGATTGGCGAGGTGCCGATGTGGGCGATGCGCGCCCGGCAGGCGGGGCGTCCACTGTGGCCGAGGCGCCCGTCCTGGTCGCGGCGCCCTCACCCCGCAGTTTGGCGACGCCGCAGGTGCGGGGTGGGGGCACCCCGCCTACATGTTGAAATGTCGGGGCGAGGCAGGTCTCCTCAGACTTGGGTCCGGAAATAGGCAACGGTGCGCTTCAGGCCTTCTTCGAGCGGGATGGCCGGCTCCCACTTCAGAACCCGGCGCGCGAGGCTGATGTCTGGTCGGCGCTGTTTGGGGTCATCCGACGGGAGCGGCTTGTGCACGATCTTGGAACGGCCGCCGACGATCTTCAGAACCTCCTCCGCCAGCTGAAGCATGGTGAACTCACCGGGGTTACCCACGTTCATCGGGCCGACCACCTCGTTCTGGTTCATAAAGCGGACAAAGCCCTCGATCAGGTCGTCCACATAACAGAAGGAGCGGGTCTGGGAGCCATCCCCGTACACCGTGAGGTCCTCGCCCTTCAACGCCTGTACGATGAAGTTCGATACCACGCGGCCGTCGTTGGCCAGCATGCGCGGACCGTACGTATTGAAGATTCGGATCACGCGGATATCGACCTTGTTCTCGCGGTGATAGTCGAAGAAGAGGGTCTCGGCGCAGCGCTTGCCCTCGTCGTAGCAGGAGCGTTTGCCGATCGGGTTGACGTTGCCCCAATACTCCTCGCTCTGGGGGTGCACATGGGGGTCGCCATAGACTTCCGATGTGCTGGCCTGGAAGACGCGCGCCTTCACCCGCTTGGCGAGCCCGAGGGAGTTGATCGCCCCCATCACCGATGTCTTGGTCGTCTTGATCGGGTTGTACTGGTAGTGCGGGGGCGAGGCCGGGCAGGCGAGGTTGTAGATCTGGTCGACCTCGAACTTGAAGGGATCAATCACGTCGTGCCGCACCAGTTCGAAGCGCGGATTGGAAAGCAGGGGCTGGATATTCACCCGCCGGCCGGTGAAGAAGTTGTCCAGACAGATCACATCGTTGCCCTCGTTGACGAGGCGCTCGCACAAATGCGAGCCAAGGAAGCCGGCTCCGCCGGTGACCAGAATGCGCATAGGCCGGTGAACCTGTGAATTCGTGGCCGCTTTGGCCAGCAAAAGGTTGCGCGGGTCTCCCCGGGCGGCGCGTCGGGGGGACCCCACACGGATCAGCCGGGTTTGTTCCGTTGCGTAATGCAACTTTTTCGGTTGCCGGCCGCTGTCCGCCGCATACCCCGGTTCTCCCCCGTTATTCACGGGGGAACTACAAACTACAGAAAATGATTACGACTAAGAACCTCCTGGGGGCGCTCGCCGCCCTCACCATCAGCACCGTCGCGTTTGCGCAGACCGAACCCGCCTCCCCGGCGGCCGGTTCGCGCTCACTCCTCGGCCAGCGCTACCTCGACGCCGGCATCGCCTTCGTCGACCTCAACCACAGCAGTATCGACGCCTATGCTACGGGCGTGACGGTCAACCTGCCGGCCACCGCGAACATCGACGTGGCGTTCAATTGGACCCACGAGTGGCTTGAGGCCCACAGCGATGTCGACGCCCACACCCTGAGCGTGGACGGCATCTACTACATTGATTCCGGGGCCCTGAAGCCCTTCGGCGGTCTCTCCCTCGGCTACGTCTGGGCCGACTGGGAGGACGACTCCATCTGGGGCGCCTTCGGTGGCGTCGAGTACCAGGTCGCCTCCAATGTCGTCCTCACCGCTCGCGTCGGTTATGACGCGGATTTCGATGATGCCGACGAGGGCAGCTTCGACCTCAGCGTGTCCGGTCGCTATTTCCTGACCGACACCCTCGCCGTCTCCGCCGGCGTGTCCTTCATCGAAGGCGGCGACGTCGGCTACGTCGCCGGTGTGACGCTGAAGTTCTAAGTTAAAGCAAGCAGCACGCCCGCAGGGTGCCCCGGCGCCCGGCGGGCTTTTTCGTTTAAGGGGTCATGTCTTGACTCTTGACAAAAATCCACCCCTTCCGCGGCCACCTTGTCCGCGCTGCGGAGACAACGCGGTCAGGCTTCGCCGGCCTCGTAGCGCTCGATCCAGCCACGGTGCCACGCGCCATAATCCCCCGCCTCGAGGTGCCTCCGCGCCTGGTCCATCAAGTCGAGAAAGAAGTGGAGATTGTGAATCGTGAGCAGGGTGCCGCTCAACATCTCCCCCGCCACGGTGAGGTGGCGCAGGTAGGCGCGGGAAAAATTGGCCGTGTAGTTGTCCAGGCCCTCCACGATTGGTTTCGGATCGGTGCGGAAACGTTCGTTGCGCAGGTTGATCGGGCCGTCCGGGGTGAAGACCAGGCCATTGCGGGCGACACGCGTGGGCAGGACGCAGTCAAACATGTCGACCCCCAGCGCGATCATCTTGAGCAGCTGGGGCGGGGTGCCCAGGCCCATGGTGTAGCGGGGTTTGTTCGCCGGCATGAACGGGGTGGTCGCCCCCACCTGCTTGAGCATCTCCGGCTCGGGCTCTCCCACACTGACGCCGCCGACCGCGTATCCAGGCAGGTCGAGCGCCGCGAGCGACTCCGCCGCCTCACGGCGCAGGTCGTCGAAGGTGGAGCCTTGCACGATGGCAAAGACGTGGTGGCCGGCGGCGAGGAAGCCACTGTCCGTCGCAAGGTCGCGGCACTGCCTGGCCCAGCGCAGACTCCGCGCCACCGCCCGTGCACAGGCGTCGCGTTCACAGGGCCACGGAGGACACTCGTCCAGCACCATCGCGATGTCGCTGCCGAGGTTTTGCTGGATCGCCATGACTTCGCGCGGTCCGAGGAAAAGCTTGGCGCCGTCGACGTGGGACTGGAACGCAACGCCGTCCTCCCGCACGTCCCGCAGCTTCGCCAGGCTGAAGACCTGGAATCCGCCGCTATCGGTGAGGATCGGCCCGTCCCAGCCCATGAAGCGGTGCAGCCCCCCCAGTTCCCGCACCAGCTCGCTTCCGGGGCGCAGGTTCAGGTGGTAGGTGTTGCCCAGGATAATCTGGGCGCCGATCTCGCGAAGGTGGACCGGCGTGACCGCCTTGACGGTTCCCTGAGTGCCCACCGGCATAAAAATCGGTGTCTCGATCACCCCGTGGCGGGTGGTCAGGCGACCGCGCCGGGCGGCCGTCGCAGTGTCGGTTTTGAGAAGCTGGAAGTGTGCGGGCATGCAGCGGTTGCGACTGTAAACGTCCCACTAGCCCCGCGCTTGACCACCCTGTCAATCCGGCGGTTAATGCCACCGTGCTGCTGGTCATCGACAACTACGATTCGTTCACCTACAACCTGGTCCAATATTTCGGCCAGCTCGGCGTGGAGCAGCGCATTTTTCGCAACAACGAGATCACGCCCGAGCAGGCGGTCGCGTTGAAACCCGAGCGGGTGCTGCTCTCCCCGGGCCCCTGTTCACCCAAGGAGGCGGGCGTGACCCTCGACATCATCGAGGCCTTCAAAGGTCACACTCCCATCTTTGGCGTGTGCCTCGGCCACCAATCCATTGGGCACTATTTTGGCGGCAACGTGATCCGGGCGGACCGCCTGATGCATGGGAAGACGTCGCCTATCCAACATAAGGATACGGACGTCTTTCAAGGCATGCCTCAGGGCTTTGCCGCGACCCGGTACCATTCCCTCCTGGTGGAGCGGTCCACCCTGCCGGACTGTCTGGAAATCACGGCTGAGACGGCCGAGGGCGAGATCATGGGCCTCCGCCACCGCTCCCTCCCGATCTGGGGCGTGCAGTTTCATCCCGAGAGCATCGCCACCGATGGCGGGATGCGTATCCTAAAAAACTTCCTGCAGCTCCGCTGAAGCGGTTCATGGGTTACGTGTGATACCGGTGCGGCGGGCGCCGCCGGCCGCACCCGACAGCCGCTTCGTCCGGGAAATCATAAATCACCCACTCAAATCTCAAATTTCCCATGCGTTGTCCAAAGTGCACCTCGATCGAGGACAAGGTGATCGATTCCCGGATCAGCAAGGAGGGGAACACGATTCGCCGGCGACGCGAGTGCCTGGAGTGCGGGCACCGTTTTACCACCACCGAGTTTCTGGTGCGGGAGGGCCTGGTGGTGATCAAGCGTGACGGGCGGCGCGAACCGTTCGACCGGGAGAAATTGGTGCGCGCGGTGCGGGCCGCCTGCCACAAGCGCCCGGTTGACCTCGAGCAACTGGGCATGCTGGTCGAGGACGTGATCGACGTGGTGGAAGCGACCTACGACGGCGAGATCCCCTCCCCGGCCATCGGCGACGCCGTGATGCAGCGGCTGCGGCGGATCGACCAGGTCGCGTACGTGCGTTTCGCCAGCGTGTATAAGGAATTTCGTGACGTGTCCGAGTTCATGCACGAGATCAGCAACCTGGAGAAGCCGAAGGACGCGCAGCCCTGATGTCCACAGGTCGCGAGGATCTGGCGAAGCTGCACTACATCAACGCGCTGTTTGCGCGCGTCACCGGCAGCGACCTTTACCTGGCGGAGCAGATCAAGGCCGCCATTGCCTTCAGCCTTGCCGATCTCGAGGCGCAGGTGGCGGCCGATCCCTCGCGAGCCGCCCACTACGACGCCGCCTTCGCCGAAGCTGCCGTCTCCCTCCTGGCTCAACGTTTCGCGGAAATGCCAGGGCATGGCTTTTACCACTGGAATGCCGCCCGCACCCTGACTTCGGCCACGCCGCTGTTTGCGCGCGAGGAGATCATGACCGGGCTGAAACACCTCGCACGCTTCCGGGAGTCGACTCTCCTCGTCACGCACCTCCGCCCCGCGCTGCTCCCCGAAACACAGCGATCCAGCCCGCGGCGCACGCGCGAATACGAGGAGACGCTGCAGTTCATCCGCGACCTTGCCGCTGCGCGCACCTCCGCAACCGCCCACCTGCAGCTGCTTTTCCTGTAAACCGGCGCGTCCGCCAACAGCCCTCTCGCCAGCTGCCATCCCCGTCGCCTTGATACCGGGCTGATGAAGACCCTCTTTCAACGCATCATCGACCGCGAGATCCCGGCGCGCATCGAGCACGAGGACGAACGCTGCATCGTCATTCACGACATCCAGCCCCAGGCGCCCGTTCACCTGCTGGTGATTCCAAAACAGGTCATACCCCGCGTCGGCGAAGCCACCCCGGCGGACGAGGCGGTGCTGGGGCACCTGCTCGTGACCGCGGCCACGGTGGCCGGCAAACTCAACCTCGAGAAAGGATTCCGGCTGGTGATCAACCATGGCGCCCACGCCTGCGAATCCGTGCCCCACCTCCACGTCCATCTCCTCGCCGGCCGCCAGATGACCTGGCCCCCAGGCTGAACGCGCGTCACCGCGCGGGAGCGGCGGGATCCGCCGGGGCGTGCGGGTCCAGCCAACGTTTCAGCCACGCCTGCACCTCGCTGTACCAATAGCGACTGTTCTCGCCCTTGAGGATCCAGTGATTCTCCTCCGGAAACACGAGCAGCCGGCTCGGCACGCGCAGGCGTTGCAGGTAGCTCCAATTTTCCAGGGTGTTGTTGAGCGGCACGCGGAAGTCGCGCTCCCCGACGGTCAACAGCACCGGCGTCAGCCAGCCCGTACCATTAAAGTGGTTGCCCACCAGCCGCACCGGATTCTGCTCGCGCCAGGATCCTCCCTGCTCCCAGACCGGACCGCCATTGGTCTGCTCGCGGTGAAAGATCAGGTCGCTGGTGCCCCACTGGGACTCGAGGTTCACCAGGCCGGCATGTGACACCAACGCCCGGTACCGCGTGCTGGTCGCCTGCAGCCAATTGACGATGTGCCCGCCGTAGCTCGCACCCGCAGCCACCAGGCGGCTGCCGTCGGCGAAGGCATATTTGCGCAAAACCTCGTCCACCGCCTCGTTCACCTCCAGGGACGGCGTGCGCAACGGATCCCCGTGGATGTTGCGGGCAAACGCCTCCCCAAACCCGGTCGATCCCGTGTAGTTGGTCGAGACTACAAGATATCCGGGCGCGGCCAACAAATGATAATTCCAGCGCACGGCAAAGCTGTCCCGCGCCATCACGTGCGGTCCGCCGTGGATCACCGCAACGACGGGATACTTCCTGGCAGGATCAAACCCGGGCGGACGGATCAGCATGCTGTGAATCCGCTGGTTCTGGCTGCTCTGAAACCAGAAATGCTCGACTGGATACAGGTCCAGGGCGGCGGCACGCTCCACATTGAAGCGGCTGAGCTGGCGCGTCTGCGGATCACCCGGCTGCCGCGCGATCACCTCGGCGGGGGAGACCGCGGAATCCCAGACCGCCACCAACCGGAAGGTTTCGCCCGCGCC
Organism: Verrucomicrobiota bacterium; assembly: GCA_023428905.1. GTDB lineage: Bacteria > Verrucomicrobiota > Verrucomicrobiia > Opitutales > Opitutaceae > EW11. The sequence goes on along the minus strand of JAEYWP010000007.1, from coordinate 227,073 downwards.
TCCGCCAGCCAGGTGGGTGACGACGCCGGCCGGCGGCTCGTACTCAAGCTGGGTCACCCCGCCCTCGATGTCGACGCCGTAGACCTTCTCCAGGCCGGCGTCCTCCGCGGTGAAATACACCCAGGTGCCGTCGCCGGCGACCACCGGCTGCTTGGGATCGCGTTCGAAGCTCGACGTCAGAATGAGGCGTTCCGACGACGAAAAGGGCCACGGATACCGGGCAATCATCGACGCATTGTAGGCGAAGCGGCCGGGATTGGGCGTGACGCGCACGACCAGGTGGCGCCCGTCCGGGGTGAAGACGGGGCGTCCATAGCTGTCCGAGTCCTCGGTCAGGCGCACCGGTTCGCCCCCGCCGAACGAAACAAAAAAAAGCTCGGAATCCGTCTCGCTGTAGGCCGCTGCGTCCATGTTGACCGATGCCGAGAACACCAGCCCTTGCCCGTCCGGCGACCAGGCCGCGCGCAGGTGCTCGTCGCTGTCGTCCCGGTCCCCGGCAAAGCCCGGCAGCGCTGCCAGCCGCGATCCGGCAAGAAGGTCGCGGGGTTTCCCGTCACCGCGCGCCTCCTGCACAAACAGGTGCGGCCGCCGCTCATCGAGCCAGTGGTCCCAGTGCCGAACGGGAAAACCCTCGTATTCGCGCACCTGGTACTTGCGCTCGCGACGCTCCTTCGCGATCCGCCGGTTCTCCTCGTCATCGGTCGCGCCCGGATACACATCGCTGACAAACGAGAGCATCCGCCCGTCCGGACTCCAGCGCGGGTCGCGTGCCCCGGTGGACAGTCGGGTGATTCGTTCAGCCTCCCCTCCCCCCGCAAGGTCGAGGACATAAATCTGGGCCGCCTCGTCGCCATCGCGGCGGGAGGAGAAGGCCAGCCGGCTGCCGTCGGGGCTCCAGACCGGGCCGGCCTCGGCGGCGCGGGAAGTGGTCAGCCGGCGCGGGGGCGTGTCGCCCACCACCGCCAGCATCCACAGGTCACTCCCGCGGTCACGGGTGTCATACGAGGGCTCGGTCACCGCGACCACCGCCCACCGCCCGTCCGGGCTGACCGCCGGCGCGCCGACCCCGCGCATCAACCAGACATCCTCGTGGGTGATGGGGCGTTTCGGAGCCTGGGCCGACAGGGTGCTGAGCGCGGCCGCCAGGCCGGCGCCAACCAACAGCAATCTCATGCTGGAGACGGAAGCAGATGGCCGAAGTCTGCGCCAGCCTAACCCTGGCGCCGGCGGCGCGAGCCGCGGGCGGCGGCTGGTTTGTGCTCGGCGAAGACCTGCAGCGTGGTCGAGGTGAGGTACGTGTCCCATTCCTCGCCCAAGCGCAGCAGGGTGTCATGCATCGGGCAGGGTTCGCCATTGCCACACCAATTGGGCCCGAAGGGGCACATCAACGCCTTGTCGGGTCGTTCGAAAAGGGCGACGATGTCGTGCAAGGAAATCTCGGCGGGAGGCCGCGCCAGCCAGTATCCACCGCCAGGGCCACGGGCACCGTCCACCAGCTTGGCGGTGGAAAGAACGGTGAGCAGTTTAGCCACAAGCGGCTGGCTGAGGTCGCGGGCCTGCGCAATCGCAGCCGAACTCAGCATGATCTCCGCGTCTCCGTGGTGTTCGGCAAGTACGCTCATCACGGAGATGGCAGTCTGGGCGGTCTTTCCAAAACGCATCATGGACTCCGGTCCATAGGGTGCGGCGCGTGCGGGGGTGGCGAGCGCAATATCGGCAGGGCCACCTTCAGTGCCGCAGTGTAGACCAGGAGCATGAACGCCCAGATCCCGGCGCAAATCTGCCACTCCACGGTGGAGGCGTAATACTCGACGACCTCGTGCAGGCTGGAGGGAATAAAACCGGGAATGATCAGGCCCATGCCTTTTTCGATCCAGACCGCAACGAACGCCAGGCTGCACGCGGTCAGGAGTTGCCGCGGATGGGCCACCACGCCGGGGCGCAGCAGCAGGATCGCCGCGATCAGGCTGAAGGCGATCGAGGTCCAGATCCAGGGCACAAGTCCATGCGCGCCGTGCAGGCCGAAATAGAGATACCGGGCCGCCGCGGTGTGGCTCGTGCCACTGTAGAACTCGGTAAAGACCTCGGAGGCGACCATCAGCAGGTTGATCAGGATCGTGACCCTCATGATGTTCGTCAGGATCGAGATGGGCCGGTCGCCGATCCGCACCCCGCCGAACCGCCGCAGGACAAAAAGCGCTCCCACGATGAAGGCGGGCCCGGAGACAAAGGCGGACGCCAGGAAACGGGGCGCCAACAGGGCAGTGTTCCAGAACGGGCGCCCCCCCAGTCCGCAGTAGAGGAAGGCGGTGACGGTGTGGATCGAGATTGCCCAGACAATGGAGAGAAAGACAAAGGGCACGTACCAGCGGGGATTGGGACGCCGCCGGAGGAAGCGCATGTACAGGAGATAACCGCAGATGTGCAGGTTGAGGAGCAGGTAGCCGTTCAGGACCAGCACGTCCCAGGTCAACATCGAGACCGGCCAGTGAAAGACACCGACCCCGGGAAGGAGGTGCCAGAAGCGGTCGGGCCGACCCAGGTCCACCACCACAAACGCGATACAGAGCACAATCGCGGCGATCGCCAGCAACTCCCCGACGATGACCACGTCGTGCATCTCATCGTCGTGATAGAGATACGACGGGATGACCATCATCACCCCTCCCGCCGCCAGGCCGACCCCGAAGGTGAAGTTGGCGATGTAGAGTCCCCAGGAAACGTGGTCGGTCATGCCGGTCACGATCATGCCATCGCGGATCTGGGTACCCCAGGCGTGTAACCCAACCAGGGATACACCGGTGAGCAGGGTCATCCAGGCATAGAACCAGGGAGAACCGTCGGTGGCCGCGACCACCGCACGCCAAAGAAAGCGCGGATAGCTGACCAGGTGCTGCCGGGCCGGGAGGGCGTCGGCGGGGGCCGCCGCCGCGGAAGTCGGGTCACTCATCGAAGAAATAGAAAAAGCTGGGTTTGGTGCCGAGTTCCTCCTTCAGGACGAAGACCCGCTTGTTCTCCAGCACCCACCGGATCTCGGACTTGGGATCCAGGAGGTTGCCAAAGACGCGGGCCCCGGTCGGGCAGGCCTCGAGGCAGGCGGGCAGCCGCCCGTTGCGGGTCCGGTGCAGGCAGAAATGGCACTTTTCCATCACCCCCTGCGGGCGCACGCGGTTGCTGAGGTAGGCCTGGACAGGAGTGATCTCCTCCGCCGGGATCTGCGGCTTGGTCCAATTGAAGCGCCGCGCGTGGTAGGGACAGGCAGCCTCGCAATAGCGGCAGCCGATGCACCAGTTGTAGTCCACCACCACGATCCCGTCCTTCTCCTTCCAGGTCGCCTCGACCGGGCAGACGTCGACGCACGGGGGCGCGTCGCACTGCTGGCACTGCACCGGCATGTAGTACTTGTCCGGATGCGGAACGGGATGCGTGTAGTTGACGTTCCCCTGCGCGATGTCGGTCGTGCCCTTCTGCATCTCGAGGACGCGGATGTAGGAGTTGCCGGAGGCGCGATCGTGATTGTTCTCCTGGTGACAGGCCTCCGCGCAGCGCCTGCAGCCCACACAGATCGAGAGATTGAGGGCGTATCCAAACTTCACCCCCTCCTGGGGACGGGCATCCGTCACCGTGACCTCTGCCCCATACTCGCGGCGGGTGTCCTCCTCGATCCGGCGAAGGACCCGCTCCATCTCGGCCGGGCTGAGTTCGCGGTAGTGACGCTGGAGAAAATCGTCGAGCGACTGGTCCGCCGCCCAGCTCGCAATCGGTGCGATGGCTTTGGCGAAGGCCGCGGCCCCCAGGGTCGCGCCGGCCGCCTTGAGCCAGGTGCGCCGGCTGGAACCTGCCGGGACGTCCGGCTCGTCATTCAAAGGCTGGGGGGCGGGCTCATTCATGTCCGTGGTCTCCATGCTGCCGGGCGCGATCGCGTTGCTGGCGGGCGCCCCGGTCCTGGGGCGGGAAAACCGGAAGGACCCGCGGGTAGGCCGGGGCGTGGGGATCGTGGCAGTCGGTGCAGGTGTTCCGCTCCCGGCCGCCGCGGTTCAAGTCCCAGAACCCCGTCATGCCGCCGTGCGATCCATGCTGGTAATCGCGGTGCTGCGGCCCGTGGCACTGGGCGCACAGTTGCTGGGTCTGGGGAAACGCCACCGGCGTCCCATCCGCCTTCCGCAGAGTGTCGTAATTCGACGCATTGTGGCAGCTGAGACAACTGACGGAGCCGTGCGCCACCTGCAGCCCCTGATGGAACGCCTGAAGCTCGCCGCCCCGCACCGTCGCCACCTGGGGCTGGCGCGTGGAGTGACAGGTGGAGCAGGAGGCCGCGCTTTCCGAGCCGGCAAAAGTGCGCTGTCCGGTCTGCACCCCCGGCACGGCCGGGCCGGGCCGCACCGTCACCGGATAGGCCGGAGTTGCGGTTTGCAGCGGAGCGGGGGCGACCTCGGGTCGCGCCCAGGCGGTGAAGGCGCTCAACCATAGCAGCGCGCCCGCGCCGCCCACCACAGCGAGGGCAGCCAATGCTCCGACAACCGTGCGAAATGGGGTCACGGTCTCCGTCATACGGCGGCCGCAGTCCAATTCAAGAATAAAGACTCTTTTATTATTGATACTGCCGTTGGCCTCTGCAGAGTGCGAGCCATGGACGCGCCCGATCCTGTATCCGTCGGACTGGTCATCACGCTTTCCTCCACCCCCGGCGCCGGCCTGGCCGTGCGCCGCGCCCTCGCCACCCTTCCCGACTTCGAGCTGGGCGCCTTCAGCGCGCACTGGATCGCCGCCGCCGCCACCACGGCGGATCCGCGCGCCCTCCACCGGCACCTGGAAAACCTCCCCGGCGTGGCCCACGTCGACGTGGTTTTTGTCGAGATGGCCCGCGTCGCCTAAGCCCCTCCTTACTTTCCCCATGGTCATCGAACGCCGAGATTTCCTCCGCACATCCGCCCTGGCCGCCGCCACCGCCGTTGTCTCCCAGCGCGTGTCGGGCGCCCTGCCCTCCTCCCCTGCGCCGGCTCCGGATGGCATCACCTGGGACAAGGCCCCCTGCCGCTTCTGCGGCACCGGCTGCCATGTACGGGTGGGCGTGAAGGACGGCCGCGTGGTCGCAATCCAGGGCGAACTCGACGCCCCGGTGAACAAGGGACTGCTCTGCGTCAAGGGCTACCACGTCGGCGGCATCCTTTATGGGCGCGACCGGCTGACCGAGCCGCTGCTCCGCCGCAATGGCCGGCTCGAGCCCATCTCCTGGGAGGAGGCGATCGAGATCATTGCCCAGCGTATCCACCAGGCGCCATCACGGTTTGCGATCTACGGGAGCGGACAATGGACCATCCCGGAGGGTTACGCGGCGCAGAAGCTGATGAAGGCGGGCCTGGGCAACAACCACCTCGAACCCAACGCGCGCCTCTGCATGGCCTCCGCCGTGACCGGCTACCTCTCCGTCTACGGGGTGGACGAGCCGGCTGGCTGCTACGAGGACCTCGACCACGCCGATGTCGTGATCCTCTGGGGCAACAACCCCGCCGAGATGCACCCGGTGCTCTTTTCCCGCATCCTCGAGCGGCGCACGCGCGGCGGGAAGGTCCGTATCATTGACATTGGTACACGGCGCACGCGCAGCACCGAATACGCGGACGACTACCTCGAGTTCCGCCCCCAGACCGACCTCGCCATCGCCAATGGCATTGCCCACCTCCTGCTGCGCAACGGCACCTGGGACCCGGAGTTCGTCCGCCGCCACTGCAACTTCCGCAAGGACGCCGAGCCGCTGAACCTCAACGGCCTCCCGTCCTCCCTTGACGAATACCGGGCGCTGCTCGAGCCCTATACCCCCGAGTACGTCGAGAAACTCTCCGGCGTGCCGGCCACTCAGCTCCACCTCCTGGCCGAGCTCTTCGGCCGCCGCGACCTGCGCATCACCAGCCTCTGGTGCATGGGGATGAACCAGCACACCCGGGGCACCGCCATCAACCGGCTGGTCCACTCCATCCACCTTCTCAGCGGCCATTGGGGCCGGCCCGGCGACGCCCCGACCTCCCTCACCGGACAGCCCTCCGCCTGTGGCACCGCCCGCGAGGTGGGCACGATGTGCCACTTCCTCCCCGGCGGCCGACTGGTGGCGGACGAAAAACACCGCCGCGAATGCGAGCAGCTGTGGAACCTGCCGGAGGGGCGGATCAACCCCAAGCCCGGCCACCACACCGTGCTGCTGTGGGAGAAATTCTGCACCGCCTCCGACCAGGGCGGCGACATCGACACCGTCTGGGTCCAGGTCACCAATCCGGGGCAGTCCCTCCCCAACCTGCACAAGCTCTTCAAGGCCAAGCAGGGCCTCGAAAACAAGTTTCTCATCGTCTCGGAGGTGTATCCAACGGCCACGACCGAAATTGCCGATCTGGTTCTTCCCGCCGCACTCTGGGTCGAAAAGAACGGCGTCTACGGCAACTCGGAGCGGCGCACCCAGCAGTGGTTCAAGATGGTCAATCCGCCGGGCAACGCCCGCGCCGATGTCTGGGCCACGCTCGCCGTCGCGCACCGCCTGCTGGAACTCGGCCACCCCGGCATGAAAGACAAGGACGGCAACTTCATCCTCGCCGTCCATGACAAGGACGGCCGGGAGGTCCCTGCCTGGGACTACGCACATTTCTTCGACATCAATGTGGACCGCGCCCTTTACGAGGACTACCGGCGCTTCACCTTCCTCAAACACAAGAACGTCGCACCCTACGACGAACTGGTCAAAGCCCGCGGCCTGCGCTGGCCGGTGGTGGAGCAGCCCGACGGCTCCTGGAAGGAGACCCCCTTCCGTTTCATGGAATTCAGCGATCCCTACGTGGAGAAGGGCCGCGGTATCCAGTTTTATCACTCGGTGACGAAGGACGACCGCGCCCTGATCTGGTTTTGTCCATACGTGCCCGCGGCGGAGGAACCCGACGCTGACTTCCCGATGTGGCTGAACACCGGCCGCGTCCTCGAGCACTGGCACACCGGCTCCCTCACCATGCGGGTGCCGCAGCTGAACCAGGCGATGCCCAACGCCTACCTCGAGATGAATCCCGAGGACGCCACCGCCGCCGGCCTCGCCAACGGCGACCTCGCCGTGGTGCAGTCCCGTCGCGGCCGGATCGAATTGCCCGTCTGGACCAACGGCCGCGGCAAACCGCCGCGCGGGAGCGTCTTTGTCCCGTTCTTCGACGAGCGGTTGATGATCAACGACGTGACCTTGGGCGAACCCGACCCGATCTCCAAGGAGCCCGACTACAAGAAGTGCGCAGTGAAAGTCTTTCGGAAGCCGCCGGCCGTGCCCGCGGCCGACCACCCGGGGCCGCGCGACCTATGAGTACGCGGCCTCAGCCCCGTCCGTCAGGCCGCTGGTCGCGGAAAGCCGCGGTCGTGGCCGCCAGCATCGCGCTCACCGTCGCCTTGAGCGGGTTTTTTATGGGCATGCGCCAGACCCACCGGGCCAGCGACCAGCTCAAGGCCGACTGGACAGCGACGCCGGCGGTGGACAACGGGCTGGCCGCGTACCCGACCGCCCCGCGGTACCGGGACCTCGCCGGCGGCGCCCTCAACCCGAACCGCGACTGGAGCAACCACCTGGATCGGCTTGTGACCGGGGCTCCGCTCGAGGCTCTGGCACGCACACCGGACGACCAAGCCGCCGCCCGCCTCCGGCGAGCCGCGCGTCGCCAATACGACGGCGCTCCCCCCGTGGCCCCCCACCCCGTCGACCAGTCGAACGCCGCGTCCTGCCTGTCCTGCCACGGAAAACCGACCCAAATCAGCGGGCTTTCCGTGCCGCAGATGAGCCACGCCCACCTGGACAACTGCCTGCAGTGCCATGTGTCCTCGGCCGGCCCGACCAGCACCTGGCGGGGCAAACCGGTTGTGACCTTGGCGGAGGCCAATACCTTTGGCGGTCGCCCCGCTCCGGCAGACGGCTCCCGCGCGTACCACGGAGCACCGCCCGTCATTCCGCACGCCACCTTCATGCGCGAAAGCTGCCTCAGCTGCCACGGACCCGGCGGCAGCAGCGCCTTCCGCACGACCCATCCCCAGCGCGAAAGCTGCCTGCAGTGTCACGCCACCAACGCCGTTCTCGACCGGCGACCGGTGCTGAGCCAGATTCCCCCTCCGCTCCCTCCTCGTCCATGATGCGCCGCAACGACACGCCCTCCGCCCCGCTGACGCGCCGCGCGTGGTTCGAGGCGTGTTTGCGGCCTCTGCACGCAGCGGCCTCGCCGGGGTCGGCGACGGTGGATAGCAGCCCCGTGGTAACCGCCCGGGTGGAAGGCCCCGCGCTGCCTATCACCGGCGCCCCGCGCACTGCCGCAACCGGGACACGGGTGGCGGTGATCGCCGGACGACACTGCCTCGCGTACCAGCAGAGCTTTTGCACGACCTGTTCCGAACGCTGCCCGGTGGAAGGTGCCATCGTGATCGAGGGCGGCTTGCCCCGTGTGAGGGCGGATCGCTGCACAGGCTGCGAGATTTGCCACCAGGTCTGCCCTGCTCCAGAAAATGCCGTCCTGCTCGTCCCCCGACGCACCGCCGGCAGCGCCCCCCGCCGATGACCTCTCCCCTCAAGCTTCCTCCCCTGCAGGTCACGATTCTGGACCGGGCCACGCTGGACCAACTCTTCGACGACCTGGCTGCCTGTGCGCGGGTGCACTCCGTCCAACCGCGCACTGCGCCTCAGGCAGCCCCCCTGAGGCTCACCCTCGACCAGGCACGCGCCGGGCTGCACGAGGGCCACCTGCGCGCAGTGCAGGTGCGGTACACCTACGACAACAAAGCGTGGTGCGACACTCTGATCGCCCAGGAAGGTGGGGTGCGGGTCGTCCGCATCTGCGAGGACGATGTCGTCGACTCGGTGAAGGAGGAGGGTGCCTCACCATGAGCGCCCGCGTACGTCACCTCTTTGTGTCTCCAGGGCACAACTACTTCGGACACCACGGCAAGCCGGCGGGCACCCATCCCATCCTCGAGGTGACGCGGGTGCGTTGCCTGGCGGGACGCGGCATCGAGGGCGACCGGTTTTTCGATCACAAGGCAGACTACAAGGGGCAACTCACCCTCTTTTCCGCGGAGACCTTTGACGCGCTCCGTCGCGAATTGCCTGCGCCCGACGCGCTGCCGGCGGCGCTTCGTCGCAATGTGCTGGTCGAGGGTCTCGACCTTCCGGGCCTGGTCGGGCGCACCTTCGAACTACAGGGCCTTCAGCTCGTGGGCACGGAGGAGTGCCGTCCGTGCTATTGGATGGACACAGCGATCGGCCCCGGGGCGGAGGCGTGGCTGAAGGGACGGGGCGGCCTGCGCTGCCGTATCCTCACCAATGGCGAATTGACGGTCGGCTGAGCGCCGTCGCACCGGACGTCCTCGAGTCCCAGCACCACCTCGCCGCTCAACGGCCGCGCGCCTCGAAGAGGCCGTCGGACCGTTTGGTGACAAGGCACTTCAGCTCCAGCATCATCAAGGTGGAGGCAATCTGGGCGGGCGACAGCGGCGTCTTTTGCGCCAGGGCATCCAGCGAAAGGATTTCCCCGCCGTCGAAACAGCTGAACACGACGTGCTCCTCATCGGTCAGTTCGCCGATGTTCTCGCCGGCGGTGAAAGCCGGTTTTTCCGGAATGGGCTGGGGCCGGAGGCCGTCCAGGTAGTTCAACTCCTGCAGCAGGTCCTCCACTGAGGTGAGGAGGATCGCACCATCGCGAATCAGCTGATGGCAGCCAGCGCTGCTGGGCTGGTCGATCCGGCCGGGCACGGCGAAGACCAGGCGCCCTTGTTCACCGGCAAAACGCGCCGTGATCATGGAGCCGCCGTCGACGTCGGTCTCGACCACGATGGTGGCCTCACACATGCCCGCGACCACGCGATTGCGCATGGGGAATGATTGCCGGTCCGCCCTCCGTCCAAAGGGAAACTCGGAGAGGATCGCGCCCGAGGCTTCGATTGTGCGGTAGAGTTCGAGGTTCTCCGGTGGATACACGATGTCGATCCCGCAGCCCACCACGGCGGCGGTGCGTCCGCCCGCCTCCAGCGCGCCCTCATGGGCGGCGGTGTCGATCCCCCGGGCAAGGCCGGAGACGACGCAGAAGCCGAGGCGCGCCAGTTCGCCGGCCATCTTCCGGGCGGTGCTCTGGCCGTAAAGCGTGGTCTTGCGGCTCCCCACGATGGCCACACAGGGATGCTCGAAACCGTAACTACCTTTTCGATACAGTCCGATCGGCGGATCGTAAATCTGCTTGAGCAGCCTCGGGTAGGCGGGATCAGAAACGGTAAGGAAGGTGGCTCCGCTCTGAACCATGCGCTCCTTCTCCCGCTCCAGGTGGAAATGCTCGCGCCAGCCGCGAATGGTGCTGCTGATGGCCGGTCCCACGCCCTTGATCTGCTCGAGACGCTGGGCAGAGGCATCAAAGACCGACCGCGCGTCGCCCCCCAATTCCTGGAGGATGCGGTTCAACGTCACGGGTCCGATATTCGGAAGGGCGTTGAGGATCAGGTAGGCGTCGTGGTCGGTCAGGCCTTCACTCATGGTTCAAACCCTGCTCGCAGGGCGTCGGAAAGGTGATCCAGCAGCTCGGTCGTCCGCACCGCGGTCGCACCCCGCGACCGGGCCAGTGCATCCGCGGCCAATCCATGCCAGAGCACGGCGGCGCAAGCCACACCGAGCGGCGCGTCGGGGTATTGCGCAAGGAGGCCGCCGATCATGCCCGCGAGGATGTCGCCGCTGCCACCGCGTGCAAGCACCGGTCCACCGGCGAGGCTGAGATGCTCGCGCCGGCCGTCCGTCACCCGCGTGGGCGCGCCCTTGCAGACCACCACCGCTTCGCTCTCGAGAGCAAAGGTCCGCGGTGTACGGTTGCCCGCAATACGTGCGTATTCACCGGCATGGGGCGTCAGGATGCGGGGATGCCGGCCGCGCCCGATGAGGCCGGGTTGCAGGGCGTCCGCATCCAGCACCACCGGCAGCGGCAGCCGCTCCAGCAGATCACCGACCAGCGCCAGTGTCTCCCCTTCACGCGCCAGACCAGGTCCCGCCAGCAGTGCGGTCGCGCGGGCGGCGCGTTCGCGGACCAGATGAAGGCCCTCGAGGGCGAGACCACCGTCCGGGGTCTCGGGACAGCCGACCCACATCGCCTCGGGCACCTGAGCAGCAAAGGGACCGGCGAGCGGTTCCGGGACAAACGCCGTCAGAAGTCCAACCCCCGAACGGAGTGCCCCCTGCACCGCCATCAGCACGGCCCCCGGATAGCTCCGGGAACCACCGATCACAAAAAGATGCCCGTAGTGACGTTTGTCCGCAGAGGCCGGCCGCAGCCGGCGGAGCGGGGCGAGCGTCCCCTGGGTGAGTACAGAAACGCGGTCCGTGTCATCCGGTCTGGGGGTACCTTCGAAAAAGCCCAGGTTCAGGTAACGCAGTCTCCCCACCTGACCGGCGACGGCGGGCTCCAGCACCGCCTGCTTCACGATGCCCGTGCAATACGTGGAATCGGCAACAAAGCCGGCCGGGTCACCCAACCCACTGGGCAGGTCGACGGCAGCACGCAGATGCACCCGGGCTTGGTTGGCCTGGGCCAGGGCTGCCGCCGCCACCGCGTCCACCGGCGGTCTGAACTGGAAGCCAAAAACGCCGTCGAGGCTGACGTCATACGCCCCAGTCAGCGGCGCCTCCCGACGCAGCCAGCGCACACGTTCGCCGCCGGTGTGCTGCAGTTCGCGGCGGGCCCGCTGGGCCAGGGGCCGCAACCCGTCGTAAACCATGCGCACGTCAGCCGTGGCCCCGGGGAGCGCTTCGAGCAGCACCCGCGCCGCGATCAGGGCATCACCGCCATTGTGCCCTTTCCCCACCAGGACAAGCAGGCGCGGCGCGACGGGCCAGGCCTGCACCTCACGGTAGTCCTGCAGGAGTGCGCGGGCCAGGGCGCTTCCGGCCGCGACCATCGCCCGCCACGCTTTCGCGTCGTCTTCTCCAAAAAGGCCCTCCTCATGCGCCTTGGTTTCCTCGACGGTCAACACCGGGTCAGCCGCAGGAACGAGGGCGCCGGTACTCATCAGCGGGAAGGCAAAAGGTATTGGGGCCGCCGCGACGCACGGGCCTCTTCCGTTTCCGTAAAACGCATCGGCACAGTGGGGTCGTTGAGCGACTCGTTGATCGGCCGCGTCAGCGCAGGAACGGTGCGGAAGAAATAGTCGTCCCCGTTTTTCAGCACTTCCACAAAGATCGAATATTCGTTTGTGGCTGGATTCCAGAACGCCACCTCGGTGATGCCGTGCCGCCAGACCGCACGTTCGTGATACGTGCCGAAGAGCTCCTCCATCTCGACCAGGCCCAATTCCGGGCGGGCAGGTTGGGGCGTCGGCGTCGGCTCCACCGGTTGTGTCACCGCGAGGGGAGCCTTGGTGGAGGCAGGCGGACTGCTGATCTCCCGTTGCACGGTTAGGGTAAGGATACACCCGACCACCCCGCCGACCATGATCCAGGAGGGGATGCGGGAGAGGGCTTCGCGGGGCGGCTTGGGGTCGGACATGGCGTCAGGTGCGGATCAGGGCGGCAACCGCCATGGCCGCGGTTTGGGTGTGGGACAATGTCAGCAAAACGCGCGTCGCGCCGACTTCTTTCAGCAACTGCTCCCCTTTTTCGTCCAAACGCACGAGCGGCTCGTGGCGTTCTCCATGGTAAACCGAGATGGACCGCCAGCCGAGCTCGGCGCCGATCCCGGTGGTGAATGCCTTCGAGACGGCCTCCTTGGCGGCAAAACGCGCGGCGAGGTGCGGAAAGGGGAGCTTCATCCCCAGGCAATACGCGCGTTCCTCATCGGTATAAACACGCTGGAGGAAACGTTCCCCCTGCCGCTCCACCACGCCCCGGATACGCTCGACATCGACCAGATCGGCTCCGAGCCCGATCAAAAGCCCCCCGGGCGGCAGGGTGATAAGCCGCGGTGCCGTCATGGGTTCATCCGCGCCTTCATCTCGCGGACCGCCTCCTCGATCCCGGTGAAAAGCGCGCGGCTGATGATGCTGTGGCCGATGTTGAGTTCGTGGAGATGGGGAATGTCGCGGATCTCGGCGATGTTGACGTAATTGATGCCGTGGCCGGCGTTGACCGTCAGGCCGAGGCTGTGGCCGAGAACGGCGCCCGCGCGCAGGCGCTCCCGTTCGGGAGCCCGACGCGGCGTGTAACAGGCATTCGCATACGCGCCGGTGTGGAGCTCGATCCAGGGTGCGCGCAGCTCGGCGGCGAGTTCGATCTGCGCCGGCTCCGGATCAATGAAGAGGCTCGTCTTGATCCCGGCGCCGTTCATCGCGTCCACACAGGCGCGCACCCGCTCGCGGTTGGCCACGACGTCGAGGCCGCCCTCCGTGGTGACCTCGTTGCGGTTTTCAGGGACGAGGCAGACGGAGTCCGGCTTGAGGGCCAGGGCGAACTCCACCATCACCGGCGTGCACGCCATCTCGAGATTCAGTCGGGTCTGGATCGTCTCGCGGAGCCGCCAGACATCCCGTTCCTGGATGTGCCGCCGGTCCTCCCGGAGGTGCACGGTGATGCCATCGGCGCCGGCGCGCTCCGAAAGCACCGCGAGGAGGACGGGATCCGGCTCCACCGCCCCGCCCACCGTGGTCTCCGCCTGCCGGTAACGGGCCTGGCGGACGGTCGCGCAATGATCGATGTTTACCCCGAGCAGAATCATGGGACCAGAAAGGCAAAAAGCGCAGGCCCCGCAAATCCCGAAAACACCCCGCGCGCGATTGTGCTTTCGGCTGTGCCGTTCTGCGGATTGAAACACTGCCCGATGCCCGACGCCGACGCCGCTCCCGCCCGCCGCGAAAATCTGCTGGTCAACCTCGTCTTCAACCTGGCGATCCCAACCCTGGTGCTCTCGAAGCTGAGCAGCCCGGACCGCCTCGGCCCGGCATTGGCCCTGATCGTCGCGCTGGCCTCCCCGCTGGGCTACGGCCTCTACGACTTCGTACGGCGCCGGAAGGTGAATCTTATCTCCGGCATCGGTTTCATCAGTGTGCTCCTCACCGGCGGTCTGGGCCTGCTGAAAGTGGATGGTCTCTGGTTCGCGGTGAAGGAGGCGGCGGTGCCGCTGGTGATCGCGACCTTTGTCTTGGCCTCGATGAAGACCAAGCGCCCCCTCGTGCGCTCACTGATCTACAACGAGCAGGTGATTGACGTCGCGCGTGTCCACGCGCGCCTGGAAGAACGGCAGGCAGTCCCTGCGTTCGAACGCCTGCTGCAGCGGGCAAGCTACGGGCTGGCCGCGTCCTTTCTGCTCAGTGCGGCGCTGAACTTCGGGCTCGCGCGCTACCTCCTAAAGAGCCCGTCGGGCACCGAGGCGTTCAACGCTGAACTGGCCAAGATGAACGCCCTCAGCCTGCCGCTGATCGCCGTGCCCAGCACCCTGGTCACGGTCGCGGTGGTGTGGTGGCTGGTGAGTCGGATCGAAAAACTGACCGACCTGAAACTGGAAGAGATCTTCCAGCCGCAGAACAAGTGAGGTCAGCCGCCCGGCGCCGTCGCGGATCGAACACCGGGACGGCGGCGCCTGCGAACGGCCTTAACCGCGTTTCTCGACCGGGACGTAGGCCCGGGGGGTGGAGCCGGTGTAGATCTGGCGCGGGCGGTAGATCTTGAGCTTCGGATTCTGCGCCACCTCGCGCCACTGTGCGATCCAGCCGGGCATGCGGCCGATGGCGAACATCACGGTGAACATGTTCTCCGGGATCCCCAGCGCGCGCATGATCAGGCCCGAATAGAAGTCGACGTTCGGATACAGCTTGCGGGAGACAAAGTAGTCGTCGCTCACCGCGACCTCCTCGAGCTTCATCGCGATGTCGAGGAGAGGGTCGTTCTTGATCCCCAGGCTGGCGAGCGCCTTGTAGAAGCTCGCCTTGATGATCTTGGCGCGCGGGTCGTAGTTCTTGTACACCCGGTGGCCGAAGCCCATCAGGCGCTCACCCTTGCCGGCCTTGGCCGCGGCGATGAAGCGGGTGCCATCGTCGCCGTCCGCGTGGATGCTCTTGAGCATCTCGATCACCGCCATGTTGGCACCGCCATGCAGCGGGCCCCAGAGGGCGTTGACCCCGGCCGAGACCGAGGCGAACAGGTTGGCCCCGGCGGAGGCCACCATCTTCACCGTCGAGGTGGAGCAGTTCTGCTCGTGGTCGGCGTGGAGGAGAAGGAAGAGGCTCAAGGCCTGGGCGACCTCCGAGGTCGGGACGTAGTCATTGTACGGCTCCGAGAACATCAGGTGGAGGAAGTTCTCGCAGTATCCAAAGTTCGGACGCGGGTAGTTCAGCGGGAGCCCGTGGCTGACGCGGTAGGAGTGGGCCGCGATCGTGCGCACCTTGGAGATGGCGATCGCCGCCGCCTCCTCGAAATGCTCGAGGTCGTGCTGGTGGTTGTTGGTCGCGAGGTGCGAATAGTACGCGCCAAGGGAGTTCAACGACGATGAGAGCACCGCCATCGGGTGCGAGGCGCGCGGAAAGCTCTGCAGGAAACGGTTCATCCCCTCGTGCAGGGGAGCATGCTGGGTCAGGAGCCGTCCGAAGCGCCGGCGCTCCTCGTTGGTCGGCAGGTCGCCGTGGATCACCAGAAAAGCGGTCTCGATGAAGTGCGAGTGTTCGGCCAACTGCTCGATGGGGTAACCGCGATAACGCAGGACGCCCGCCTCACCATCGATGTAGGTCACCTTGCTGGTGCAGGAGCCGGTGTTGCCGAAACCGTCGTCGAAGGTGATGTAACCCGTTTCCGCTCGCAGCTTGGAGATGTCGATACCCTTTTCGCCTTCACTTCCGACGATCACAGGCAGGGTAAGTTCTTTATCCTCAAGTTTGAGCAGGGCGGTCTTGGGCATGCGGCCAACAGAGCAAAAATCGATTCCCTTGCAAAGAAAAGTTACCCACCCAAGTCGCCCAGCTTATAGCATTAGCTGAACTAACTTGCCCTGTAAGAAGGAGCACGACGCGCTTGTTGCCGCCTGCAACACGCCGCAGGAAATGCGGACCGTCAGACCCCTACGCCGCCGGCCGCCACGCGCGCAAAGTTACGATAGATCTGCAGGCCTTTGGCCTGGCTCTTTTCGGGGTGGAACTGCGTGGCGAAACAATTTCCGCGGCCGATCGCTGCGGTGAAGACGCCACCGTAGTCACACTCCGCCAGGACCAGCGCGGGATCCTCCGGGACACAGTGAAAACTGTGAACGAAATAGAAGGCTTCGCCGCTTTCCGCGAGGTCCGCCGCCAGCGGGGATGCCCGCTGCACAAAACGCACGGGATTCCAGCCCATGTGCGGAATCTTGTATGGCGGGGGACGACGGAACCGCGTCACACGGCCCGGGAAAATACCGAGGCCGGTCACGTTTCCCTCCTCCGAAGCATCGAACAGCGCCTGCATGCCCAGGCATACGCCGAGGAAAGGCCGGTCGGCGGAAATCCAGTCGCGTACCGTCCGGTCGAGCCCGGTGGCGCGAAGGGATGCCACACAGTCGCGCAAGGCCCCCACCCCGGGGAGGACCAACCCGCTTACGTCGCGGATGTCTGAGGGGGCATGCACCACCTGCGGCTGTGCACCCACGGCCTCGAGCGCCTTGGTGACGCTGCGAAGATTGCAGATGCCATTGTCGATGACGGCGATGCGGGTGGACATGCGGGATGGGCGCGGCGGCGGAAACTCAGATCATGCCCTTGGTGGAAGGCAGGGCGTGCGCGGCGCGAGGATCGATCTGGGTGGCCAGGTCGAGGGCGCGGGCGAACCCCTTGAAGATCGCTTCCGCCACATGATGCGGCTCCTCCCCGTATTCAAGCTTCACATGCAGGTTGGCACCGAGGGCGTTGCTGAACGCACGGCAGAATTCCTTCACCAGGATGATGTTGAAGTCGCGGACGAACATCGTCGGGGCATCCGCCTCATAAACGAGGTGCGGGCGCCCGCCGATGTCGACCACCACCCGGGCGAGGGACTCGTCCATCGGAAGGAGAAAGAAGCCATAACGGCGGATGCCGCGCTTGTCGCCGAGGGCCTTGCGGAAGGCCTCGCCGAGCACGATGCCGACGTCCTCGACGGTGTGGTGGTAATCCACCGCCACATCGCCGACACACTTCACCTCGAGGTCGAACAGCCCGTGCTTCGCAAACAGGGTCAGCATGTGGTCGAAAAACGGGACCCCTGTATCCACCTTGGACTTACCCTGGCCGTCGATCGCCAGGGTCAGATTGATGTCGGTCTCGGCGGTTTTCCGCGCGATGGTTGCTAAACGTTCTTGCGCCATGCCTCGAGGGATTGATTGACCACCAGCATCTCGTCGTCGGTGCCGACGCTGATCCGCAGGAAGGAGGCGGTCAAGGCGTGGCTGGGGAAGTAGCGGATCAGGACCTTGCGGGAGACAAGGAAATCATACGCGGACTTGGCCACCGCCGCGCCGCTCTCGCCGCGGCTGTTGCGTGGCTCGACAAAAAGAAAATTGCTCTCGGAGGGGTACACGAACCAGCCCCAGCCGCGCCACGTCTCCGCGTGGTGATCGCGCGTGGCCTTCACCCTCTCGATGATGGCCGCATAATAGTCACCGTCCATCAGCGCGGCGGCAGCGGCGGCCTGGGAGAGGCGGCTGACGTTGTAGCTGTCGCGCACCCGGTCCAGCAGGTCGATCACCTCGGGATGCGCCAGGGCGTAACCCACCCGGATACCGGCGAGGGCATAGGCCTTCGAAAGGGTGCGCACCACCACGAGGTTGGGATGCCGGGCGAGGAGCGGGATCGCGTTTTCGCGAGCAAAGGGGGCATAGGCCTCGTCCACCACGAGCACCGCATTGAGCCGACGGAGCAACGCCTCGATCTCGGCCAGGGGAAAGGCCACCCCGGTGGGGGCGTTGGGCGAGGTGAGGAAGAAGATCCGCGCGTTGGAGGCGACGATCTGCTCCACCGGCAGAGTCATCGACCGGTCGAAAGGGATCATTTCCGTCCGGCCGTCCTGGATCGCGACCAGCACGGGATAGAGGGAGTAGCTCGGGAACGTCATGCCCACCGCCGCGTCGCCGGAGGCGAAGACGCGCACCAGGAGGTTGAGGATGTCGTCCGACCCATTGCCGATGCAGACGTTTTCCTCGGCCAGCCCGTGCAGCCGCGCCACCACCTGCCGGAGCGGCGTGCTCTTGGGATTTGGATACAAACGCAGGGAGGCACCGTCCTCCCCCACCTCGTGCCGAAGGGCCTCGGCCACGCGCGGACTCGGCGGGTACGGGCACTCGTTGGTGTTGAGCTTCACCCAGCCTGTATCGGTGGGCTGGAGCCCCGGAGTATAGGCGTGCAGCCGGGTGACGTGCGGAAGGGCGAGGGTGTCGATGCGTGGCATGGGGGGCGTGCCCAGGCTCAGCGCGCGCGGAGCGCCACGGAGCGCCCGTGGGCATCGAGCTTTTCCATCGCGGCAAAGGCGGAGACCACCTCGTTGCCCTTTTTCACTGTTTTGGCGTCGTAGCGGATGATGCTCGTCCGGCGGAGGAAGTCGGAAACACGCAGGCCGCTGAAGAAGCGTCCAGTCCGGCCGGTGGGCAGGACATGGCTCGGGCCCGCCGTGAAGTCGCCCAGGGCGGTCGGACTGTGATTACCGATCATGATCGCGCCCGCGGTCGTGATTTCGCGGAGGAGCTTCTTTGCCGCGGTGTCCTTCACCAGGAGTTCCAGGTGCTCGGGGGCGACATAGTTGGCGACTTCCGCCGCCTTGGAGAGCGACTCCACCACGATGCCGACAAACCCGTCCTGCAGCACCCGCTGCGTTTTCTCCGAGCGGGAAAGTGTCTTTAGCTGCGTCTCCACGTCCGCCCCCACCGCCGTGAGGATTTCCTCGGACGTGGCGACAAGGTAGATCTTTTCCCGTCCGGAGCCGTGTTCTGCCTGAGCGAGGAGATCGGCGGCGGCAAAGGCGGGAATTGCCGTCTCATCCGCGATGACCATCACCTCACTGGGACCGGGAAGGGAGTCGACCCCGACGGTGCCGAACACCTGCCGCTTCGCCTCACAGACGTAGGCATTGCCCGGACCAAAGATCTTGTCCACCGGCGGAATGTGCGAGGTGCCGTAGGTCATGGCGCCGATGGCCTGCACGCCACCGATGCGGTAGACCTCCTCGATACCGATCATTTCCAGGGCCGCCAGCATGCTGGAAGCGATGCGCCCCGAGGCGTCCGAGGGCGTGAAGACGGCGATCTCCGGGCAACCCGCAATCTTCGCCAGGGTGGCGGTCATCAGTACGGTTGAAACCAGCGGCACCTGCCCGCCCGGGACATAGAGCCCGACGCGGCGGATGGGATGGTGAACCTCGCCCACCTCGGCGCCGTGCTTGTTTTTGCCACGCCAGTCAGCCGGCAGGCTCTTGCGGTTGAAGGCCACGACATTCTCGTACGCGCCCTGCATGGCCTTGCGCTCGGCTGCGCCCAGGCCGGCCTTGGCGGCGGCAAGCTCGGCCGGCTTTACTCGAAAATCGCGGGCCCGCAATTTCGCGCTGTCGAACTTCGCCGCGTAATACGCCACCGCCTCGTCCCCGCGCTGGCGCACATCGGCGAGGATCGCAGCGACGCTCTCCTGGATTTCTTTCGGGACCACCGCGCCCCGGCAGAACTCAGCCAGGTCGGAGGTGAAGGTTTTGGAGGAGGAACGGAGGACGCGCACGGGAGTGGGCAACGCTGGATGAAAAGTAAGGGTCAACGCCGGGGGGCGAGCGGCACACTGAAGAGTTCGTCCGGGAAGGGTGTATTCACCGCCACCTCATTGATGGTGATGGTGACGACATGCTCTTTCCCATCCGGCCCCGTGGTCATGTTGATGATGCGTTTGGGAAAACGAATGCCGTCCACCCGCAGTTCACCCTCTTCGCGGATGCGGATTCCGAGGTCGGTCTCGGTGAACAGGAGGCGCCCCGTATCCACGTCAAAATAACGGACGTAAACGATTCCCGGCTCGTGCACGAAGCTGATCTTGTGTCCGCGGGTGCCATCGATCTCCACCACTCCATGGTCCTCGAGATGTCCGCCCACCGACTCGATGCCTCGGTAAAAGGAAAGGTTCTGCCAGACGCTGGCCCGCAGGCGCTTGATCCGATCCTTGCCGAAAAGGAGCGGCGCACGCTGCCTGCCGTTGGCGTCCTCGCTCATGCTCCAGCCCTCGTAACCATTGAGCGCGGTGAGGACCCGGCCCTCGACGCCGGTCTGGGTGACCAGCTGCTGATAGTCGCGCTGGAAGATGATCTCGATTTGGGAGGCGACGGGGCGCTCCGTGCCGTCCGCCGCCTTTTCCTGCCGCTCCACCATGCCGCGGTAGCGGACGGAACGCACCCCGTTGAGCACCGCCTCCTCCCCGAGGTAGCTGCGCGCCTTCGCCAGGATCGCCGTCGTCTCGGCCTGCGCCGCCACCGCTGAAATCAAGAGGGCCGCAGCCAGGGAGATGACGTTGCGGAGGTGTTTCATGGCGGCGGAAGGGTCGGCGTTTATTCCCACTCGATGGTGGCGGGCGGTTTCGAACTGATGTCGAGCACCACGCGGCTGACTCCGCGCACCTCGTTGGTGATGCGGTTGGAAATGGTCTGCAGCAGGTCGTACGGCAGGCGGGTCCAGTCGGCGGTCATGGCGTCAATGCTCTCCACCACCCTGACCGCAATGACGTAGGCATAGTTGCGCTCGTCTCCGATCACCCCGACGGATTTTACCGGCAGGAAGACGCAGAAGGACTGCCAGACCTTCCAATACCAGCCGGACTCCATCATTTCCTCCTGCAGGATCGCGTCCGCCTCGCGCAGGATGCCCAGCTTCTCCGCGCTGATGTCCCCGAGGACGCGCACACCCAGGCCGGGGCCCGGGAAGGGCTGGCGCCAGACCACCTCGCGGGGCAGCCCGAGGGCGGTGCCGACCGCGCGCACCTCGTCCTTGAAGAGTTCGCGCAGCGGCTCCAGCAGCTTGAGCTTCATCCGCTCCGGCAGGCCGCCGACGTTGTGGTGGCTCTTGATCAGAGAAGCCGGGTTGTTGCCGATCGAGACGCTCTCGATCACATCCGGGTAGAGCGTTCCCTGGGCGAGGAAGTCAGCCTTGCCGATCTCCTTGAGCGATTTTTCGAAAACCTCGACGAAGGTGCGCCCGATGATCTTCCGCTTCTGCTCGGGTTCCTCGATCCCCTTCAAACGCCGGAGAAAGAGGGAGGACGCGTCGGCCACCCGCAGGTCGATCTTGAAGTTCCGCTTGTAGAGGGCGACCACGTACTCGCGCTCGCCCTTGCGGAGCAGCCCGTTGTCCACAAAAACGCAGGTCAGCTGGCGGCCGATCGCCTTGTGTATCAGCGCAGCGGCTACGGACGAGTCCACCCCGCCGGAGAGGCCGAGGATGACGCGCGACTTGCCGACGATTTCGCGGATCTCGGAGATCTTGCGATCGATGAAGTTGCTCATCGACCAGTCCCCGGTGCAGCCGCAGATGCCGACGAGGAAGTTGCGGATTACCTCGACTCCGCGTTCGGAGTGAAAGACCTCGGGATGGAACTGGATGGCGTAGAAGCGGCGCTTCGAGTCCTCCATCGCCGCGTATTCAGAATTCTCGGTCCGAGCGACGGCGTGAAAGTTCTCCGGGAGCCTGGTCAGCTTGTCTCCGTGCGAATTCCACACCTTGAGGTTCTTCGGCAGTCCCTTAAAAAGGGCGCTGTTGCCGAACACCTCGAGGTTGCCGTGGCCGAACTCGCGGCGCTCGCCCTTGGCCACCTTGCCGCCGAGGAAGTGCCCCATCAGCTGCAGGCCGTAGCAGATGCCGAGGATTGGCACGCCCAGTTCAAAGACCCCCTTGTCCGGATGCGGCGCGCCCTTGGAGTAGACACTTTGCGGTCCACCCGAGAAGATGACGCCGATCACGCCATCGGCCTTCAATTGGGCCGCGGGCGTCGCGTAATGGTAGATCTTCGAGTACACCTGGCACTCGCGGATGCGGCGGGCGATCACCTGGGTGAACTGCGACCCGAAATCGAGAACGGCGATGGTCTGAGGCATGCGGATGGGTTCCGGTGAAACGGCGGAAAATAGGCGAATTCCAGGCGGCTTCCAGCCCGCATTTCGGGAATCGCTCGGATTCGCCGACGAAACGCATGGTGGCGGGTGCGTCGTTGACGCTACGACCCAGCCGGGCTCGACCGGAGCCTGACTCTCGCTCTAACCAGTCAAAACCTCAGCCGGGCATTTTCATGGCCGCACTGTGGGCAACGGCAGACATCCGGGCGTCCCGCCGCACCGTAAATATGGGTGCAGCGTGCGCAACAGAACGTGGACTTGCGCCGCGCGTGCTCGAAGAGCGCATGGTCCCGCCGGTCATAGAAAATCCACAGGCTGAGAAAGGCTGCCGCGATCAGGAGGCATAGCACGGTGGCGGCGGTGAGTGGATCCATGGTGCAGCGGCGCGAGGTTTGCCCGCGCCGGTGGCAATGACAAGGCGTGAGGCTCCAGGGTGCGGTGTGGCGCACCCAGGCCTGCCCCGGTGGCGCGCTCGGAACTGGCAAAAAGAAAGCGCCGGGCGGTGAGCCCGGCGCTGCAAAAGAGAGCCTGGTCAACACGCTGGCAGGGTGACCTCACCCCGCCAACCTGGCGACTTAAGCCTTGGCTTCCCCGTCCGCAGGAGCAGCGGCGGCAGCGGCCTCGGCACCGGCGGTCTCAGCGGAGGCCTTCTTGGCCTTGCCGGACTTGCGGCGGGTCTTCTTGTAGCCCTGGTCGTCGGCCTTCACGAACTCGATCAGCGCCATCTCGGCGGCATCGCTCTGGCGGGCGCCCAGCTTGTAGATGCGGGTGTAGCCACCGCTGCGATTGGCGAACTCGGTGTGCTTTTCGTTGAAGAGCAGGGTCACTGCATCCTCATCGTGCACATCGCGCAGGGCGAGGCGGCGAAGGTGGAGGGCGTCCTTCTTGTCGGTCTTGGCCGCGGCCTTCTTGGCCTTGGTGATGACCTTCTCGATGAAGGGGCGCAGGGCCTTGGCCTTCGTCAGCGTGGTCTGGATACGACCATGCTTGATCAGGGAGGCGGCCATGTTGGACATCATCGCGGAGCGATGCTCGCGGGTGACGCCCAGGGAGGAACGGTGTTTGTTATGACGCATTTTGGTCTGTGTTTAAGTCGGGCTTCCGATCGGCAACCCAGCCGCAGCGTGAGGCGGTTGGACGGCGCGAAAGCCGCGGGAAAGGGAAAAAGGCCGCGCCCCGGTGGACGCGGCCCAAGGGTTTAGAGGTCCTTCTTCGCGTCCAGCAGGCGCTCGTCGAACTTCATGCCAAGGGAAAGGCCGAGGGCCTCGAGCTTCTCCTTGATTTCGTTCAGCGACTTCTTGCCGAAGTTGCGGTACTTCAGCATCTCCTGCTCGGTCTTCATGGCGAGTTCGCCGACCGTGGTGATGTTCGCGTTGTTCAGGCAGTTGGC
The DNA here is from genome assembly GCA_023428905.1 of Verrucomicrobiota bacterium. Lineage (GTDB taxonomy): Bacteria > Verrucomicrobiota > Verrucomicrobiia > Opitutales > Opitutaceae > EW11. Next base: position 203,653 of record JAEYWP010000007.1, on the reverse strand, counting down.
GGCACGGACCGACAGCTCGATCTCGTTGACCGACATGTTCAGGAGCTTGCGGAGCTTGTTCTGCTCTTCGCTGACTTCGCTCTGCTGGCTCTCGAACTCGTACTGTTCGTCGCTGACGCGATCGAACACATCGAGGTGGTGCTTGAGGATCGAGGCGGACTGCTTGAGGGCGTCGTCCGGCGTGATGCGTCCATCCGTCCAGATCTCCAGGATCAGCTTGTCGTAATCGGTGATCTGGCCAACGCGGGTGTTTTCCACCGCGTATTTCACGAGGCGGACCGGGCTGAAGAGCGAGTCGATCGGGATGACGCCGATCGGCTGGTCTTCCTTCTTGTTCTGCTCACCCGGGTAATAACCACGGCCGGTCTTGATCTCGATCTCCGCCTCGAAAGGCATGGATTTATCGAGGGTGCAGATGACCTGATCCGGGTTGACGATCTGGATGTTCGCGTCGGCCTGGATGTCGGCCGCGGTCACGGGACCGTCGCGATTGACCTTGATGGAGAGGCTGATCGCATCGCGCTTCTGCGAGACGATGAGGATCTTCTTCAGATTGAGGACGATATCGGTGACGTCTTCGACGACACCATCAACGCTCTGGAACTCGTGGTTCACGCCCTCGATCCGGATGGACGAGATAGCGGAGCCCTCGATGGAGCTGAGGAGCACACGGCGCAGCGAATTGCCGATCGTGTGACCATAACCGGCTTCGAAGGGCTCGGCGACGAACTTGGCGTAGGTCGGCGTGGAGCCTTCTTCAACCTTGGTCAGCTTGGAGGGGAGTTCGAACTTTCCGAGACGTTTGGGCATGGCGGTGACTCTGAATGATGAGTTTGGGTTTGCGACGCCAACAAAACGTTAGAAGCGCGAGTAGAACTCGACGATCAGCTGTTCATTGATGCCCGGCTCCATCTCGTCGCGCGTCGGGAGACGGTTGACGGCGGCCTTGAACGACTCGGCGTTGAGCGTGAGCCAGCCAGGGATGTTGCGGGCGCGGCTCTCTTCGATGTTGCGCTGAGCGAGCTGGCGGGACGTAGGGGTGTTCTTCACCTCGATCTCGTCACCCGGCAGCACATTGTAGCTCGCGATGTCGACCTTGTGGCCGTTGACGCGGATGTGGCCGTGATTGACGAACTGGCGGGCGGCCTGGCGGCTCTTGGCGAAGCCAAGCAGGTAAACCACGCTGTCGAGACGGGTCTCGAGCAACTGGAGGAAACGCTCGCCGGTGATGCCGCGTTCCTTCTTGGCGTTCTCGAACACGCGACGGAACTGGCGCTCGAGCAGGCCGTAGATGTAACGGAGCTTCTGCTTTTCATTCAGGCCAACCGCGTACTCGGAGAGCTTGCGGCGGAGCTTCGGGCCGTGCTGGCCCGGGGGAAAGTTGCGTTTTTCGAACGCTTTGGTCGCACCGAAGATCGGCTGCGCGAAGCGCCGGCTGATGCGGGTGGTTGGGCCGGTATAACGAGCCATTTTTTAAAAGGGAGTTAAGGTTGAACCTTGGTGTTTAGAATCGATTACACGCGACGGCGCTTGCGGGGGCGGCAGCCGTTATGCGGGATCGGGGTCACGTCGATGATCGAGGTGATCTCCAGGCCGATGGCCTGGAGGGCGCGGATGGCGGAGTCGCGACCGAGGCCGGGACCGCTGACGCGGATCACGACGTCCTTCAGACCGTGGGCCATGGCATTGCGGGCTGCGTCCTGAGCCACCACCTGGGCGGCGTAGGCCGTCGACTTGCGGGAGCCGCGGAAATTGCACTTGCCGGCGCTGGACCAGGAGATGACCTGACCCTTCTGGTCGGTGATCGAGACGATCGTGTTGTTGAAGGAGGCGAGGATGTTGGCGACACCGGAGGTGACGTTCTTCGATCCCTTGGCCTTGCGGACCTTGATCGCACCCAGTTCTTCCTTGAGGAGGTCCTCGGCGGTGGGCTGCTTCGCAACACCACCGACCAGCTCGACCGGTTTTTCGGCGGCGGGAGCGGCGGCAGGGGCGGCGGCGCCCTCGGCGCCTTCCTTCTTGGCGGGCTTTTCGCCCGCGGGAGCCTTGGCCGACTTGGCGGGCTTCTCGGCGGCAGGAGCCTTGGTTTCAGCGCCAGCGGGAGCCGGGGCGGCGTCCTTCTTCGGAGCTTTCTTGGGAGCGGACTTTTCTTCAGCCATGACGGGAATTATTCAGCTTTCTTGGCCACACCCACGGTCTTGCGCGGGCCCTTGCGCGTACGCGCGTTGGTGGAGGTACGTTGACCGCGAACCGGGAGGCTGCGGCGGTGGCGGATGCCACGGTAGCAATTGATCGCCTGAAGGCGCTTGAGGTTGCCGGCGATGTCACGACGGAGATCACCTTCGACCACCCACTTGTGCTCGGTGATGACCTGGAGGATCTTGTTCAGCTGCTCCTCGGTGAGATCCGAAGCGCGCATGTTCGCGTCGAGGCCGGCCTCTTGGACGACCTGGTCAGCACGGGCGGGGCCGATGCCGTAGATATAGCGGAGTGAATACGCGACTTTCTTCTTCGCGGGGATTTCTACACCGAGGAGACGTGGCATAAGGAATGAATCGAGTTTGAGAAAAGTTAGGAGGAGGAGGGCGTGGCTGCGGGGGCAGCGGCCTTCCGGGAAAGGGGGAGATCGGTCCGCGGAATCGTCAGGATTTCCGGACCTTTTTCTGTCGTGAGCACGGTGTGTTCGAAATGGGCGGAGGGAGACCCATCGGAGGTCACCACCGTCCAGCCGTCCGCCAGCGTCTTGGTGCGAAAGCCGCCCATGTTCACCATGGGCTCGATCGCGAGGGTCATGCCAGGGCGGATCAGATCGGTCTTGTTTTTGCGGCGGTCGAGGAAGTTCGGAATCTGGGGTTCCTCGTGCATCGAGACCCCTACCCCGTGACCGACCATGTCGCGCACCACACTGAAACCGTTGGATTCGACATGGGCCTGGACCGCTTCGGAAATGTCACCGATGCGATTGCCCACCACCGCCTGACGAATGCCGATCTCCAGGGCTTCCTGGGTCACCCGCAGCAGCTTGGCCGCCGCGGTGGACACCGGGCCGACAGGCACGGTGAAGGCATTGTCTCCAATGTAGCCGTTGTATTCGACCACGATGTCGAGGGCGATGATGTCGCCTTCGCGCAGGATGCGCTTGATGGAACCGATCCCGTGAACGACTTCTTCGTTCACCGAGAGGCAGCTGTAAGCAGGAAAGCGGCGACTGCCGATCTGGTATCCAAAACAAGCGCTGCGGGCGCCATACTCTGCAATCAGTTCTTTGGCTGCCTGATCCAAGTCATAGGTAGAGACGCCCGGCTGCACACAGGCCCGAAGGCGCTGCAGGACCGTGGCGGCGATGGCACAGGCTTCACGCATCCGGGTGATGCCCTCCTTGTTTTTGATAGGGATCATCAGGCGGCGCGAAGTTCAGTCGGTTCAAGACCGAGCGTGCGGTAATGCCCGACAAGTACCGGCTCGACCTCGCCTGCAAAAAGAACGCCATTCAGCGCCTCATCGCGGGTGTCGAGCCACTCATCGAGAACCTTGGCTTGGAGCAACGTAGCCGGGAAATTCGTCAGAACGAAGCCCGCATCAGGTTTGCGCGCCCAGAACCATCGACGCATGACGGCGAAGAGGGTGTCCTCCGGGACCGTTTGACCGGCCCGGTGCAGCTGTCCGGCCTTCTGGCCGAGCGGCGTGCGACGCGAAATCTCCTGCGCCATCAGGATGGCGGGAGAGACGTGCTCAATATTCAAAGAACGTAGGGGGCTCAACAGGGCTTCCGAGGAAACGCCGGTCGCGCCGAGGACCAGGATCTTGCTCTTGGCGGAGCCGCCAAAGCGAGAAAAGAGGTCGGAGATGCCTGCTCCGTCGAGCAAAGTAAAGAGAAATTATTGCGCCTGCAGGTACTTGATCGTCCAGGCGACAATGCCGACCAGGAAAATCGTCCCCAGGACGAGCCAGAGCTTACCGACCGTGCGCATGTCGGCCGCTTCCCCTTGCGCGCCGATCGCCGCCGCGCTGCGGGAGCGAATGCGGCCTTTTTTCAGGAAGCCGTCGTAGTGGCGCTGCAGCAGGAAGGTCTCGATCTGGCGCATGGTGTCGAGGATCACGCCCACGGTAATGAGCATGCCGGTGCCGCCGAAGAAGGCCGCGATGCGCTGGGGAACATCGAGCTCGAAGAGCAGAACGTCCGGCGTCACGGCGATCACGGTGAGGAAGATCGCGCCCGCAAGCGTCATGCGGGTCATGATGAAATCCAGGAAGGAAGCCGTCGGCTCGCCCGGACGCACCCCCGGGATGTAGCCGCCGTATTTCTTCAGATCGTCGGCGATCTGGATGGGTTTGAACATCACGGATACCCAGAAGTAGCTGAAGAAAAGGATCAGGATCGTGTAGAGCACGTAGTACGTCCAATGGCCGCGGAGCAGGCCTTCAGAGAACTCGACCATCCACTTCCAGTTCATGGCGGCGCCGAGCTGCGAGAAGATCTGCTGCGGGAAAAGGAGGATGGCGCTGGCAAAGATCACGGGCATGACGCCCGAGTAATTGACCTTGAGGGGGAGGAAGGAGCTCTGTCCGCCCATCACCTTGTTGCCCACCACGCGTTTTGCGTACTGGACGGGGATTTTGCGCTGTCCTTGCACCACCATGATGATGCCCATCGTCACGGCGAGGAAGAGGGCGATCATGACGGCGGCCTCGAGGGCGCCGAGCTTGGCGACACCGATCGGGGCGAAGAACAGACGGTAGGTCGCGGCGGCCGCGCCGGGGATGTCGGCGAGAATGCCGACGGTGATGAGGAGTGAGACGCCGTTGCCGATGCCGCGCTGGGTGATCTGTTCACCGAGCCACATCAGGAGCATCGTCCCCGCCGTCATAAAGATCACGGAGGTGACGAGGAACCAGGTCTTGGAGACGATCACGATGGAGCCAAATTGCTCGATCGAATAGCCGGGGAAAAGACGGCCCGGATTCTCCAGGGCAAAGATGAGGAGGGTGCCCTGGACAAGGCAGATGATGACGGTCGCGTAACGGGTGTACTGAGTCAGCTTCTGGCGGCCGACATCGCCCTCCTGCTGGAGCCGGCTGAGCGCGGGAACCACCGCGGTCATCAGCTGGAAAATGATGGATGCGCTGATGTAGGGCATGATGCCCAGCGCAAACACCGCACCCTGCAACAGCGCACCACCGGTGAACATGTTGTAGAGGCCGACCAGTGCGCCGCCGCCCGCGGCCGTCTGTGCGGCGAAGAAGTCCTGCAGGGGCTTGGGATCAAGGCCCGGGAGCGGGATGTGGGCGCCCACGCGCGCCACAAACAGCAGCGCCAGAGTGTAGAAAATGCGCGTGCGCAGCTCTGGGATCTTCAGCGAGTTTGTAAAAGCGGAAAACACAGGAGGGGCGGATGAAAACGTGAGGAGTGAAGGGACCGGGCGAAGTTCGCAAGGAGCGAATCAAAGGCCGGGCTGTTGGGCCCGGCCTTGACGCCTGCGAGGCTTATTCGGCGAGGATCGCCTGCCCACCGGCCTTCTCGATCTTGGCCTTGGCGGACTCGGTGAACTTGGCCGCCGTGACCTTGAAGCTGCGGCTGACTTCGCCGTCGCCGAGGATTTTCACGGTGGTTTCGCCGGAGCGGATCAGGCCCGCGTTGGCGAGGACTTCGGCCGTCACTTCGTTGACCGAGGTGTCGAGCTTGGCCAGGTCGCCCACATTGATGGTCGCATAGCTGATGCGATAGTTGGCGTTGTTGAAACCGCGGTGCGGGAGCTTGCGGTAGAGCGGCATCTGGCCGCCTTCAAAGCCGGGACGGATGCTGCCGCCGGAGCGGGCGGTCTGGCCCTTGCCACCGCGGCCGGAGGTCTTGCCGTGGCCGCCGCCTTCGCCGCAGCCAACACGCTTCTTGCGGTGCACGGCACCGGCGACGTTCTTGAGTTCGTGGAGTTTCATAGGATTCCTAAAGGCGCCTTCCCCTGCCCCAGCGGGCGGATTGGACTCGGATGATGTGAAAGGATGCTGATGTCCGCGGGCGGGAGGTGGTCACCCCGCACCAACGGCGGATACGGGGTGACGGGCACCCCGTATTCAGAAGGACACTTCAAAGCCGCTCAAGCCTTGCGGGCCGCGGCGATTTCCTCGGCGAGGCGCAGCTTGCGCAGACCGTCGAGCGTCGCATGAACGACGGCGATGTGGTTCTTGGACCCCATCGACTTGGTGAGGACGTTCTTCACCCCGGCCGCCTCGAGGACCGCACGCACGCCGCCGCCGGCGATCAGGCCGGTGCCGGGGGATGCGGGCTTGAGGAGAACCTTGCCACCGTCGTACACACCCAGCACGTCGTGCGGGATGGTGTCGCCCTTGAGCTTCACGTTGACGAGGTGCTTGTGGGCGTGGGCCGTGCTCTTCTTGATCGCGTCCGGCACTTCGTTGGCCTTGCCGTAGCCGATGCCGATGTTGCCCTTCTGGTCGCCGACGACGGCGAGCGCGGAAAAGCTGAAGCGGCGGCCACCCTTGACCACCTTGGCGCAACGGTTGATGAAGACGACCTTTTCGACCATCGCGGGACCGTTGGCGTCACCGGAGGAGGGAGCAGAGGAATATTTCGAAGCGGTGCTCATGGATTAGAATACAAGGCCACCTTCGCGCGCGGCGTCGGCGAAGACTTTGACTTTACCGTGGTAGGGAGCGCCCGAGCGGTCGAAGACCACGGCGGAGATACCGGCCGCCTTGGCCTTTTCGGCGAAGACCGCGCCGAGCTCCTTGGCGCCGGCGAGATTGGCGGCGAGCTTCTTCTTGCGAAGCTCGGCATCGAGACTGGAAAGGAAGACCAGGGTGGTGCCGGTCTCGTCGTTGATCGCCTGGGCGTAGACATGCTTCGAGGTGAAGCGGACGCTCAGGCGCGGACGTGCGGCGGTGCCTTGGACCTTCTTGCGGATTCTCCAGCGGCGTTTCTGGAGAAGATCAGCTTTGCGGATGGTGTTCATGGGTTATGCGGCCCGTGAAAGGGATTCAGTATTGATTAAGTAGCTACGGACCTTAGGCGACGGTCTTGCCTTCCTTGCGGCGGACACGCTCACCGACGATGCGAACACCCTTACCCTTGTAGGGCTCCGGCGGATAGTAGCTGCGGATGTTGGCGGTGACTGCGCCGACGAGCTGCTTGTCAGCGCCCTCGACCTTCAGCTTGGTGCCGTCCGTAACCGTGATCTTGATACCCTCGGGGATGTCGAAGAGGATCGCGTGGGAGTAACCCAGGGCGAGATCGAGCTGCTTGCCCTTGAGGTTGGCCTTGAAGCCGACGCCCTGGATCTCGAGATCCTTGGTGTAGCCCTCGGTCACGCCCTTGACCATTCCAGCAATGATGGAACGGGCGGTGCCATACATGGCACGGGCGAAACGGGTCTCCTCGACCGGGGCGACGGTGACTTCCTTGTTCACGATCTCGATCTTGACCACGGGGGCGAAGGTCTTGGCGACCTTGCCCTTGGGGCCCTCGACAGAAACCGTCTGGTCTTTGATGTTGACCTTCACCTTTTCAGGGATGGTCACGGGAACTTTTCCAATGCGGGACATGGTATTCGTACTCCAATTACCAGACGTTGCAAATGAGCTCGCCACCCAGCTTGTTCCGGCGGCAGTCCTGGTCCTTCATCAGCCCCTTCGAGGTCGAGAGGATGCTGATGCCGAGGCCGTTGAGGACGCGCGGGATTTCGCTGTAGCGGAAATAGAGGCGGCGACCGGGGGTCGACACGCGGGAGAGGTTCGACAGCGCCGGGGCGTTGTCGACGTACTTCATTTTGACCACCAGGGTCTTGTGACCGGCCTTGTCGGCCCCCTGGGTGAAGTCGGAGATGTAACCCTCCGCCTTGAGGATGGCCGCGAGGCTCTCCTTGAGATTGGAATGCGGCGAGACGCACTCGGCGAGACCGGCCTTGCTGGCGTTGCGGAGACGGGTCAGGAAATCGCTGACGGGATCAGTCATGGATGGATGTTTTCGACGTGGTCCGGCGGGTCATATCCGACTCCCGCCGGCAAAAGGGTTTACCAGGAGGACTTGATGACTCCGGGGATCTTGCCCGCGAGCGCAAGTTCGCGGAACTGGATACGGGAGACACCGAACTTCCGGTTAAAGGCGCGCGGGCGGCCGCTCATGGAGCAGCGGTTGCGGATACGCACGGCGGAGGAGTTGCGGGGCAGCTTGGCCAGTTTTTTCTGGGCGGCGAAGAAGTCCTCGTCGGCGGTCGCGGGGTTGGCCAGAATGGCCTTCAGCTCCGCGCGCTTCACCTTGTGCTTCTCAACGAGTGCGATGCGCTTCTTGTTGCGTTCGATGGCGGACGTTTTCGGCATGGCAGTGCTACTTTAAGTTAGGCGGCCTGGTTCTTGGTGGGCGTGGCCGGTTCAGTGCGGCGGAACGGCATGCCGAGGAGCTTCAGCAACTCGCGGCCTTCCTCATCGGTCCCGGCGGTGGTGACGATGGTGATGTCCAGGCCCATGCTCTTTTTCACATTCTCAACCGTGATTTCGGGGAAGATCGTGAAGTCGGAGATGCCCAGGTTGTAATTGCCCTGGCCGTCGAGCTTGGGCGACACGCCGCGGAAGTCGCGGATGGTCGGGAGGGCAACGGCGAGAAGGCGATAGAGGAATTCCCACATCGCGGTGCCGCGCAGGGTGACGAAAGAACCGACCACCTGGCCCTGGCGCAGTTTGAAATTGGAGATGGCCTTCTTGGCCTTGGTCAGCACCGGCTTCTGGCCGGCGATCAGACCGAGGTCGCGCTGGGCATCCGCGATCTGGTTCTTGTCAGCGTCGGCATCAATGCCGGTGTTGAGCACCACCTTGAGGATCTTCGGAACCTGGTGCTTGTTCTTGTAGCCACGGCTCTTGATGAGCTCGGGGACGACCTGCTCAACGTAGAGCTTTTTGAGGACGGGGACTGTGTTACTCATGGTGCAAGGCCACCGGATTTCCGACCCGGGGGCATAGAGTGGTTATGGATAAAGGGAAAAGGGAAGACGTTAGCCAGTGGCGCGCGGAGGGATCAAGCCCCAAGTTCTGGAGACGTGAGCGGCCGCCCGGATGGGGCGGCCCACGTCAAACACACGGAGCTGATCCGGACTTGCGACCTCAGGCCTTCTTCCGCTTGGAGGCGTCGAAGCTCTCCTTGGCCATCAGGTTCGATACGTGGATCGAGCCTTCGCGCTCGACGATCGCACCATTGGGATGCTCCTGGGACTTCTTGGTATGGCGCTTCAGCATGGCCACGCCCTCGACGATCGCACGCTGCTTTTTGGGCAGCAGCTCGAGGACCTTGCCAGCCTTGCCCTTGTGGGAGCCGGAGATCACGACGACCTGGTCGCCGCGCTTGATGTGAAACTTTTGGGAAGGCATGTTAGAGGACCTCCGGCGCAAGCGAGATGATCTTCATGAAGTTCTTCGCACGCAGCTCGCGGGCGACCGGGCCGAAGATGCGGGTCCCCTTGGGGTTCCCGTCCTGGCCGATGATCACGATCGCGTTGCTGTCGAAGCGAAGGTAGCTCCCGTCGGCACGACGGACCGGGGCCTTGGTGCGAACGACGACGGCCTTGGTGACCTCGCCCTTCTTCACGGAAGCATCGGTGGAGCTCTCCTTGATGTGAACGGTGATGATGTCGCCGACAGCCGCAGTGTCCGTGTTCTGGCCCTTGCGGCTGATCATCGCGGCGCGACGCGCCCCGGTGTTGTCAGCGATTTCGAGAATGGAACGGAGTTGAATCATGACGCGAACCTCCTGGTGGTGGGATTAGGCCGAGGGGTTCTCGGTCGTCTGGGTGGTCTTGGTGGGGACCTGCTCGGCGACATCCGTCTCGGTGACGGCGGCACCGGCCACAACCGCGCGCTCGAGGACGCGGATCACGCGCCAGCGCTTCATGCGGCTGATCGGACGGGTCTCCATGATCTCAACCTTGTCGCCGACGTTGGTCTCGTTCTTCTCGTCATGCACGTGCACGACGGTCTTGCGGTTGATGACCTTCTGATAACGGGGGTGCGGGGCCTTGAACGGCACGGTCACCTTGATCGATTTGTCGCCGGAACGGCTGGTGACGAAGCCGATGAGGTCTTTGCGCTTGTTGCGGGTCGGAGAGGACATGGTCTGTAAGCGTTTTAGGCCTTCGCGGATTTCTTCGCGGTCAAGGCGGTTTCAAAGCGGGCGATGTCCTTGCGGATCACACGCAGTTCGTGGGTCTTTTCGACCTGGCCGGTCTGCCTGCGCAGACGCAGCTGGAGCAGTTTCTCACGGGCCTCGCGGACGTTCTTTTCCAGCTCCGCGGGGGCGAGTTCGTTAATTTCTTTGGAAGTCATGTGCGTATCCGGTTGTCGGTTACGGTTCAGGCGATGGCGCCTTCGCGCACGATGAAACGGCAGCGGAAGGGCAGTTTGGCGTCGGCCAGCCGGAAGGCTTCCTTCGCGATGGTGGCGGGGACGCCGGCGAGCTCGAAGAGCACCGCGCCCGGCTTGATCTGGGCGACGTAATACTCGACCGGACCCTTACCGTGACCCATGCGGGTTTCGGCGGGCTTCTTCGTCACCGGCTTGTGCGGGAAGATGCGGATCCAGAGTTTGCCCTTGCGCTTGAGGTGGCGGGAGATGGTCACGCGCGCCGCCTCGATCTGCTGGCCCGTCATGGGGCCGCGGCTGAGGGACTGCAGGCCAAAATCGCCGAAGGCGAGAGTGTTGCCGCGCTTGGCATTGCCGGCCAGGCTACCCTTCTGGGTCTTGCGGTACTTGGTGCGGGAGGGGGAAAGAGCCATGGTGATTTATGATTCTCGATTTATGACTTATGATTTGGACGCTGATCTCTGATCACCGACCCCGCCGCGCTTCTCGCGGGCGAGATCTCAAATCATCAATCATCAATCATAAATGTTTCAGTTGGTTGCCTCGGTGTCCTTTTTGCAGATCCAGCACTTGACGCCGATCTTACCGTAGACGGTACGGGCCTCGGAGAAACCGTAGTCGATGTTCTCGCGCAGGGTGTGCAGCGGAACGCGGCCCTTGCGCTGCCACTCGCGGCGGGCGATGTCGGCACCGCCCAGGCGGCCCGAACACTGGATACGGATGCCCTCGGCACCGAGGGTCATGGCCATTTCCACGGCCTTCTTCATCGCGCGACGGAAGGCGATGCGGCGCTCCAGCTGGAGGGCGACGTTCTCGGCCACGAGCTGGGCCTCGATCTCCGGCTTCTTCACCTCCTGGATGTCGAGCAGGATCTCCTTGCCGGTGAGCTTGGCCAGCTCCTCCTTGATCTTCTCGATCTCCTGGCCCTTGCGGCCGATGACGATGCCAGGACGGGCGGTGTAGATCTTGACGCGCACGCGGTTGGACGCGCGCTCGATGAAGATGCGGGGAACGGAAGCCTGCCTGAGCTTCTCCATCAGCTTTTCACGGATCAGCTGATCTTCTGCGAGAAGCTTGCCGAAGTCCTTCTTGCTGGCGTACCAGCGGGACTGCCAGTTACGGCGGACGGCGAGACGGAAACCGATAGGATTGGTCTTTTGGCCCATGGAAGTAGGTTAGTTGGTGGTGCCGTCGGTGAGGACGATGCGGATGTGCGACATCTTCTTGCGGCGGGGCATCGCGGAACCGCGGGCGCCGGCCTTGAAACGCTTCAGCACGGGGCCGTTCTCGACGATCGCGCTCTTCACGACGAGCGTGTCGGCCGAGAGGTTGTTGTTGTTCTCAGCGTTCGCGATCGCGGACTTGAGCGTCTTGGCAAGAAGTCGGGCGGACTTGCGCGGGATAAGAGTGAGGAGATCGACCGCCTCCGGGGCCTTGCGACCCTGGATCGTACGGGCGACTTCGCGCACCTTCTTGGGGGACATGCGCGCGTTGCGGGTGAGAGCTTGAACTTCCATGAATGTGATTCCGGTTTCGGCGACAGCAGTCCCGCCGAAGCGGGACCCTGCCCTTTTGTGTATCAACTTAAGAGCTACGATTAGACGGCCTTGGCGGTGTGGGAACCGTGGGCCTTGAAGACGCGGGTCGGAGCGAACTCGCCCAGCTTGTGGCCGACCATGTTCTCGGTGACGTACACGGCGACAAACGCCTTGCCGTTGTGAACATTGAAGGTGTGCCCGATGAAATCGGGCGTGATGGTCGAACGACGGGACCAGGTCTGGATCGGCTTGCGGCTGCCACCACCCTTGTTCGCCTTCTCGATCTTCTCGAGAAGGTGGTAGTCGACAAAGAAGCCTTTTTTGATGGAACGGGCCATGGTAGGGGATCCTTAAAGGTTATTTCTTGCCGCGCGGCGGACGACCGTTGTGGCGGACCAGAATGAGGCTGTTGGAGGGCTTCGAACGACGGCGAGTCGGGAATCCCTTGGCCAGCTGGCCCCAGGGGGACACCAGGTGCTGGCGACCGCCACCACCCTTGGACTTGCCCTGACCACCACCGTTGGGGTGGTCGACCGGGTTCATCGCGACACCACGAACGCGCGGGCGACGACCGAGCCAGCGGGAACGTCCGGCCTTGCCGAGCGACTGGTTGGCGTGTTCGCCATTGCCGACGATACCGATGGTGGCGCGGCACTTCGGATTCACCGTGCGGATTTCTCCGGACGGCATCTTCAGCTGGGCGAAACCATTTTCCACCGCGACCAGCTCGATCGAGGTTCCGGCGGTGCGTCCCATCTGGGCGCCGCGGCCGGGGAGCAGTTCCACCGCGTGCAGCTTCGTCGCGGGAGGAATGATCTCGAGCGGGAAGTTGTTGCCGATGGTGAAGTCGTTGGTGGTCGCCTTCAGCGAGGTGAAGATCGAGTCGCCGACCTTCAGGCCCTCGGGGGCGAGGATGTAGCGCTTCTCGCCGTTGGTGTACGCGATCAGGGCCAGGTTGGCACTGCGGTTGGGATCGTACTCGATCGCCTGCACCTTGGCGGGCATGTCGAGGATATCACGACGGAAGTCGATCTGGCGGTAGAGCTGCTTGTGACCGCCGCCGCGACGGCGGGAGGTGGTCCGGCCGTAGCAGTTGCGACCACCGGTCTTGTTCTTGGCCTTGGTCAGCGCCCGCTCCGGACGTTTGGTGGACAGACCCTCGGAACGGTTCAGCTGCGTGAAGCGCTGGGCCGCGGTGAGGGGACGAAATGCTTTGAGAGCCATGGTGGGATTTCTCCAGGTTAGACGAGCTCGATCTTGTCGCCGGCCTTGAGGGTCACGATCGCCTTCTTGTAGTCGGACGTCGTGCTCGGGCGACCGAGACGGCTGCGCTTGTTCTTGCCGCGGTAGTTCTGCGTGTTCACGCGCGTCACGGTGACCTTGAAGGTCTTCTCCACCGCTTCGGCGATCTGGTTCTTGTTGGCCTTCGGGGAAACCTCGAACGTGTACTGGCCGAGTTCAGCCGAGAGCTTGTTCGATTTTTCCGTCAGGCGGACGAGCTTGAGGACTTGGTCGGCGTTCATGAGTTACCTCCGCTGACGCGGGCGATGATCGTCTCGAGCGCTTTGCTGGACACGATGATCTTCTTGTACTGGGCGAGATCCAGGGTGTTGAGCTTGGAGGCCTCCTGGGTGCTGACGCGCTCGAGGTTGCGAGTGGCGCGGGCCGCCTCGGCACTGAACGTGTCATCCACCACGAGGACCTTGCCCTTGGGGGCAATGCGGCCGATCACGGTGTTGATCGCCTTGGTCTTGGCGGTCGGCACCTCGATGCTTTCGATCACATCGATTTCGCCGGCCACAGCGCGGTCAAAGAGAGCGCGGCTGAACGCCAGCGCCTTCACCTTGCTGTTGATCTTCTTGGAGTAATCGCGGGGCTTGGGTCCAAAGACCACACCACCGCCCACCCAGAGTGGGGAACGGATCGAGCCAGCGCGAGCGCGGCCGGTGCCCTTCTGGCGCCACGGCTTCTTGCCACCGCCGCGGACTTCGCCACGGGTCTTGGTGGAGTGCGTGCCAAGGCGATTGTTGGCGTTGATTGCGACGATTACTTCCTTCACGGCCTGGAGGCCTTTGTCGCCTTCGAAGGTCGGCAGTCCGGCGAACTCCTGTTCGCGCGAAGACGTGCCGTCAGGGGAAAATACTTTGAGCTTCATTGCAGTCAGTCTCCTTAGGCTTTCTTCGGTTGACCCTTGATCGCGCTGCGGACGATGACGTCGTCCCCATTCGCGCCCGGGATTGCGCCCTTGACCAGGATGAGGTTCTTCTCAGGAAGCACCTTCACCACGCGCAGGTTCTGCACGGTGCGGCGCTCGCTGCCCATGTGGCCGGGCATGGCCTGGTTCTTCCAGACGCGGCCAGGAGTCTGGCGCATACCGACAGAACCGATACGGCGGTGAAACATCGAACCGTGGGTGGCGGGACCGCCAGCAACACGGAAGCGCTTCATCACACCCTGGAAACCTTTGCCCTTGGAGACGCCAATGACGTCCACCATCTGGCCTTCGGTGAAGGCGGCGACGGTGACAACATCACCCACCTTGAGGTCGGGAGCGCCTTCGAGGCGAACTTCGCTGAGAACGCGGGGCGCGTCCTCGAGGCCGGCCTTCTTGGCGTGGCCAGACTCAGCCTTGGCGCTGTTCTTGGCCTTCTTCTTGGAGAATCCGAGCTGGACTGCGTTGTAGCCGTCGGTCTCGGTCGTCTTGACTTGGACGACCGGGCAGGGACCGGCTTCAACCACGGTGACGGGGACCAGGACGTTTTGAGCGTCGTAGACCTGCGTCATGCCGATTTTTTTGCCTACGAGTGTAGAGATCATGGGCTAAGCGGTAGGTGGAAGGGTTTCCGTTTAGGACCTACATTAGCGAGGGACCCAGCGGTGCACCGGAGGCGCACATGGGCAACTGCTATGTATGTACTGTTAGGATACGGTCAGCGTTCGATATTAAACGTTGATGGTGATATCGACGCCGGAGGGGAGATTCAGCTTCTTCAGCTCGTCGACCGTCTGGGCGGTCGGCTCGATGATGTCGATCAGGCGCTTGTGCGTGCGCGTCTCAAACTGCTCCATCGATTTCTTGTCGACGTGCGGCGAGCGGTTCACGGAGAGCTTCTCGATCCGGGTGGGAAGCGGAATGGGACCGGAGACACGGGCGCCGGAGCGCTTGGCGGTCTCGACGATCTCCAGGGCGGACTGGTCGATCACACGGTAATCGAAGCCCTGGAGTTTGATGCGAATACGTTGGCCTTTCATGGCGTAAAAAGAACGGAGGTTAGGTACGGGCCGGCGCTTTGGACGAGGTTTCCACGATCTTCGCGAGGAGCGAGTTCGGGACCTGTTCGAAATGCGACGGGGTGATGCCGGCGCTGGCGCGGCCCTTGGAGAGGGAACGGATGTCCGTGACGTAGCCGAAGAGCATCTCGAGCGGGACGAACGCGTTGATGATGCACGCGCCATTCTTGTTCTCCATGCCCTGGATCTGGCCGCGACGACGGTTGATGTCGCCCATCAGGTCGCCCTGGTACTCTTCCGGGGTCGTGACTTCGACGCCCATGATCGGCTCGAGCAAGATCGGCCCGGCCTGCTTCATGCCATCCTTGAAGGCGAAGATACCGGCCATCTTGAACGCGAGTTCAGAGGAGTCGACTTCGTGGAAGGAGCCGTCGACGATGCGCACCTTGACATCAACCACCGGATAACCGGCGACCGCGCCATTGTTGGCACCTTCGAGGATACCGTCCGTTGCGGGCTTGATGAACTCCTTCGGGATGACACCGCCCACGATCTCATTGATCACTTCGACGCCCTTACCCTTTTCGTTCGGCTCGATCTTGATCACGACGTGGCCGTACTGGCCCTTACCACCCGACTGGCGGATGAACTTGCCCTCGCCGTCGGCGGAGCCGGTCACGGTTTCACGGTAGGCGATCTGCGGCTTGCCGGAGGTCGCTTCCACCTTGAACTCGCGCTTCATGCGGTCGCGGATGATGTCGAGGTGCAGTTCTCCCATGCCCGCCAGAATGGTCTGGCCGGTGTCCGGGTCGGTCTTTACACGCAGGGTCGGATCTTCAGCCACCAGGCGCTGGAGCGCGGTTCCCATCTTTTCCTGGTCAGCCTTGGAGTTCGGCTCGATCGACATCGAGATCACGGGCTCCGGGAATGACGGCGGCTCGAGGCGAATGTCGAAGTCCTCGTTGCAGAGGGTGTCACCGGTGATGACATCCTTCACACCCACCAGGGCGCAGATGTCGCCGGAATATGCCAGATCGATTTCCTCACGGTCCATCGCGCGCATCAGCACGAGGCGCGAGACGCGCTCGCTGCGACGGGTGCGGGGATTGTAGAGCGAGGTGCCCTTTGGCAGAACACCGGTGTAAACCCGGTAAAAGACGATCTTGCCGACAAACGGGTCGGTCCAGAGCTTGAAGGCGAGGCCGGCCAGCTTGGCCTTGTCGTCAACCGTGACCTCGACCGACTTGCCGTCGCTGTCCTGACCCGTCATCGGGGGGACATCGATCGGGCTCGGGAGGTAGTTGACCACGCAGTCGAGGAGGCGCTGCACGCCCTTCTTCTTGAAGGCCGAGCCCGGGACCACGCCGGTGAACTGCAGGGAGATGGTCGCCTTGCGGACGCCCAACATCAGTTCGTTGGTCGTGATCTCCTCACCACCGAGGTATTTCTCAGCGATGACGTCGTCAAAGTCGGAGACCGCCTCGATCAGCTTGTCGCGGTATTCCTTAGCCTGGTCCTTGTAGTCGGCGGGAATCTCGGAGGTGACCGGATTCATGCCGAGCGGATCCTTGGTCTCGTCGAAGATGTAGGCGATGTTCTGGACGAGGTCGACCAGACCGCTGAAGTTCTCTTCCTTGCCGATCGGAATGAAAAGCGGATGGGCGTTGGCCTTCAGCTTCTCACGCATCTCGGTGACCGCGCGGAAAAAGTCTGCGCCCGTGCGGTCCATCTTGTTGATGAACGCGATACGCGGAACGCGGTATTTGTTGGCCTGGCGCCAAACCGTCTCGGACTGGGGCTGCACACCGGCGACAGCGCAGAACACGGCGACGGCACCGTCGAGCACACGGAGGGAACGCTCCACCTCGGCGGTGAAGTCCACGTGTCCCGGGGTATCGATGATATTGATACGCTGCTTGATGCCCTTCCACGGGCCGCAGGAGGCGTTCCAGGCGCAGGAAATGGCGGCGGCGGTGATCGTGATGCCACGCTCACGCTCCTGCTCCATCCAGTCGGTGACGGTGGTTCCCTCATGCACCTCGCCCATCTTGTGGACGGCGCCCGAGTAAAAAAGAATACGCTCGGTGGTGGTCGTCTTGCCCGCATCGATATGCGCGGCAATGCCGATGTTGCGGGTCCACTCCAGCGGGAACGGGCGTTCCTTCGCGTTGGCGGGGGAAACCTTGGCCTTGTCGGTGACGACGGTGATGACGGGTGCGGAGGCGTTGGCCATGATGACGGGCTCGGGTTACCAGCGGAGGTGGGCGAAGGCGCGATTGGCCTGCGCCATCTTGTGGGTGTCTTCCTTCTTCTTCACGACGCTGCCCGTGTTGTTGTAGGCATCGACGATCTCGGCAGCGAGGGCGTCCTTCATCGGGATACCCTTGCGCGATCCGGCCGCATCAACGATCCAGCGAAGCGCGAGGCTCTCCTGGCGTTCGTACGAAATTTCAATCGGAACCTGGTAGGTGGCACCACCCACGCGGCGGCTCTTCACTTCCAGGCGGGGGCGCGCGTTTTCCATCGCACCAATCAGCAGGTCCACCGGATCACCCTTCTCGAGCTTCTCGGAAACCTTCTCAAACGCACCGTAGACGATGCGCTCGGCAAGGTTCTTCTTGCCGCTCTTCATGATGACATTGACCAGGTGCGCTACCAGCGGGCTGTTGTAGCGGATATCGGGCTCGACGTGACGTTTTTCGGCGCGGTGGCGGCGTGACATGACGAAATAGGATTAAAGAACAGGGTTACTTGGCGGCCTTCGGACGCTTGACACCATACTTGGACCGGCTGCGGCGGCGCTTCTCCACGCCGGTGGCGTCGAGCGTACCACGGACAATGTGGTAACGAACGCCAGGAAGGTCCTTCACACGACCACCACGCACGAGCACGATCGAGTGCTCCTGCAGGTTGTGCCCCTCGTCGGGGATGTACGAAATCACTTCGCTGCCATTCGTGAGGCGAACCTTCGCCACCTTACGGATAGCGGAGTTCGGCTTCTTGGGCGTACGGGTCATGACCTGCACGCACACGCCGCGACGGAAGGGATTACCCGCCAAAGCCGGAGACTTGGACTTGGCGCGCACCTTGCGACGTCCTTTGCGCACGAGTTGATTGATGGTCGGCATAACGAAGAAATGGTCTGAAAATGAGGAAAAGGCGCGAAAACTACCACCGGCGAAAGGCTCGGCAAGATATTTTTCGCGAAAAATACTGGAGGGAAAACCTACGAGGCGTTCGCTCGTGATTTTCCAACAAAGCACTCACGGACTTGGATCCGCAGCGCGCAGGAAGTGGGCGAAAAAGTGGAATGGGAATTCGACGCGGCGCCGGGGACGGCTGCAAGAGCGAAATCATAAAAGTTCCAGGATACCGCACCGAGAGGCCCGAATCGTGGACTTGCTTGCGGCCCGGCCTCCTCCCCTCCCCCTGTTTCCAGCGCTACGTCGGCAAAATATGCCTCTTTTCAGAGCGTTTTAATGCGATTTTCTCGGGGCGCAGCTAGCCATTGTTTTTTTCCCTCCCGCGTTATTATGGCTGTGGGCCCCCCATCCCCATAAATGAAAAAGCCCGGCGATTATGCCGAGCCGCTTGGAAGCCAGAGATTTGGTCGCTTGATCGCGAAGAGAAGAGAGACGTGAAAAACGATCCCTCAGAAACGGGCCGAATCAAGCTCTTATTTCCCCAAAATTTGGGGGATCCGGCCGGACGCTTTGTGGACAAAAAAAAAGAGCCGCGAATAGCCGCGGCTCTTTGAAGTGACGTCGATGAGGTTTAGCTGGCTTCCGTCTTCACTTCCTCGATCGGAGGAAGCTCGGCGCCGAACGGCAGCGCGATCTTGAGCTTCTTGTAGGAAGGCAGGCCGGTGCCGGCCGGGATCAGGTGCCCCATGATCACGTTCTCCTTGAAGCCCTTCAGCATATCGACCTTTCCGAGCGTGGCGGCATCGGTCAGGACGCGCGTGGTCTCCTGGAAGGAGGCCGCGGAGATGAAGCTCTCCGTCTCGAGCGAGGCCTTCGTGATGCCGAGAAGGATCGGTTCGGCTTCCGCCGGCTTGCCGCCTGCTTCTTCGATTCGCTTGTTGTCAGCAAGGAAGGCGGTGCGGTCGACCTGTTCGCCCCAGAAGTACTCACTGTCACCCGGATCGGTGATGCGGACCTTGCGGAGCATCTGGCGGATGATGATCTCGATGTGCTTGTCGTTGATCGTCACGCCCTGGAGACGATACACTTCCTGCACCTGCGAGATGAGGAAGTCGTAGAGGGCGGACGGCCCGAGGATCTCGAGGATCTCGTGCGGATCGGCGGCACCTTCCGTGAGGTGCTGGCCCTTGTGCACCACATCGCCCGGCTGGACGATGATATGCTTGCCGGTGGGGATCAGGTGCTCTTCCTCCTGCGCAGTCTCCTCGTTTTTCACGACCAGCTTGCGCTTGCCGCGAATCGAACCTTCGAACGAGACCACACCATCGATGCGGGCCATCTCGGCTGCGTCTTTCGGGCGGCGGGCTTCGAAAAGCTCGGCCACGCGCGGCAGACCGCCGGTGATGTCCTTGGTCTTGGAGGCCTGGCGCGGCGTCTTGGCGAGCAGCGCTCCAGGCGAGATGATATCGGCTTCGTTGACCGCGATCTGCGCGCCAACCGGGATGGAGTACGCCGCCAGCGGCTTGCCGGACGCGTCACGCACCTCGATCTGCGGGTTCAGGTCTTCCTTGTGCTCGATCACCACGGTGGCGATGCGGCCCGAGCTCTCGTCGAGCTCACGCTTCACCGTCACGCCCGGAATCATGTCCTTGAACACCAGGTTGCCGCCCTTCTCGGAGAGGACGGGGACGTTGTACGGATCCCACTGGGCCAGGATCTGGCCCTTCTCGATCTTTTCCCCATCGGCGACCGGCAGGTAGGAGCCGACCACGATGTTGTAGGACTCGAGCTCGCGGTCTTCCGTATCCAGAATCTGGATGGTACCGGTCTTGTTCAGCACAATGCTGGCGCCGTCGGCGGTGGGCACGAGGCGCAGGCCGCGGTACTTCACCAGACCGCCGGAGCGGACGCGGATCTCGGGGGTCTTGAAACCGCCGGACGCAACGCCACCGATGTGGAAGGTACGCATCGTCAGCTGGGTGCCGGGCTCGCCGATCGACTGCGCGGCGATGATGCCGACGGAGTCGCCGATCTTGGCCACGCGGTTGGTCGCGGGATTGATGCCGTAGGACTTGGCGTCGATGCCATAGCGGCTGGTCGACGTCAGCGGTGACATCACCTTCACGCGCTCCAGGCCGGAATCCTCAATCTTGCTGGCGATCTCCTCAGTGATGAGCTCGCCCGAGCCGATCAGGATCTCGGTCGGATTCAGCGGGTTGTAGACATCGTCGCTGGAGCAGCGGCCGATGATGCGCTCGCGCAGACCGACGATCTCGTCGTCGCCCTCGAAGATCGCACGCTTCCAGACGCCGTCGCGGGTGCCGCAGTCGTCCTCGGCGATCACCACGTCCATCGCGACGTCGCACAGCTTGCGGGTGAGGTAGCCGGCGTCCGCGGTCTTGAGCGCGGTATCCGCCAGACCCTTACGAGCGCCGTGGGTCGAGATGAAGTACTCCAGAACGGTCAGACCTTCGCGGAAGGACGACAGAATGGGGCGTTCGATGATTTCGCCGGACGGCTTGGCCATGAGGCCGCGGGTGCCGCAGAGCTGACGCACCTGCTGTTTGTTACCGCGGGCACCGGAGTCCATCATGATGTACACCGGGTTGACCTCGGTGCGCCCATCGTTGGCCTCGAGCTTGGCGAAGACCTCCTTGGCGATCTTGTCGGTCGCGCTGGTCCAAAGGTCGATGACCTTGTTCTTACGCTCACCCTCGGTGATGATACCCTTGTTGAACTGGCCTTCGACTTCCGCGATCTTCTTACGGGTGTCAGCCACGATGTCCTTCTTGGACTCCGGGATGATCATGTCGTCGATACCGATGGAGATGCCGGCCTGGAAGGCGGTCTGGAAACCCAGCTCCTTCAGCCTGTCGAGGGTCTCCACCGTGACCTGGTCGCCCGACACCTTGTAGGTGTTGAGAATCAGGTCGCCCAGCTTGCTCTTCGCCACGGCGAAGTTCACGAAGCCGAGCGGCGCCGGCCAGATCTGGTTGAAGATCACGCGGCCGACGGTCGTACGGATGACGCGGCGATCCTTGTTACCAAACACGGTCTCGCGACCGTAGTCCGGATTCGGCACTTCGACCCAGTCGTGCATCTTGAGGGCTCCGTCCGCCTTGGCGAAAAGCACCTCCTGCAGGCCGCTGAGAAGCGGAACGCGGGTGTCCGCGCTCGGCTTCTTGCGGGGCTCGATCGTCAGATAATAGGCGCCGAGCACGATGTCCTGCGACGGCGTGAGGATCGGCTTGCCGGACGACGGCGAGAAGATGTTCGAGGTCGCCATCATGAGGAGCTTGCACTCCATGATTGCTTCCAGGGAAAGCGGCACGTGAACCGCCATCTGGTCGCCGTCGAAGTCGGCATTGTACGCCGTGCAAACGAGGGGGTGAACGCGGATGGCTTCGCCTTCGATCAGGACCGGTTCAAAGGCCTGGATGGAGAGGCGGTGCAGGGTCGGCGCGCGATTGAGCAGCACCGGGTGGCCCTTGGTCACTTCCTCGAGGATGTCCCACACCTCGGGGGACTTCTTTTCGATCATCTTGCGGGCGCCGCGCACAGTGTGCACGAAGCCGAGCTCCTTCAGGCGCCGGATGATGAACGGCTCGAAAAGAACGAGCGCCATCTTCTTGGGCAAGCCGCACTGGTTGAGCTTGAGCTCGGGGCCGATGACGATGACGGAGCGGCCGGAATAATCGACGCGCTTGCCGAGAAGATTCTGGCGGAAACGTCCCTGCTTGCCCTTGAGCATGTCCGAAAGGGACTTCAGCGGGCGATTGCCGGCGCCGGTGACGGGACGGCCATGGCGGCCATTGTCGAAGAGGGCGTCAACTGCCTCCTGCAGCATGCGCTTTTCGTTGTGAATGATCACATCGGGCGTCTTCAGCTGCATCAGGTTCTTCAACCGGTTATTGCGGTTGATCACCCGGCGGTAGAGGTCGTTCAGATCGGAGGTGGCGAAGCGGCCGCCCTCGAGGGGAACCAGCGGGCGCAGGTCTGGCGGGATGACAGGGAGCACCTCGAGCACCATCCATTCCGGACGGGACTTCGAGTGGATGAAGCCCTGGATGACCTTCAGGCGCTTGGAGAGCTTCTTCTTGATCTGCTTCGAGCGGGTGGCGCGCATCTGCTCCTGCAGCTCGGCCACGGTTGCGTCCATGTCCATCTTGGCGAGGCAGTCGCGGACGGCCTCGGCGCCCATCTTGGCGACAAAGGAGTCATCACCGTATTCATCGAGCGCCTGGCGGTACTCGACGTCGGTCAGCAGCTGCTTGAGCTCGAGCGGGGTTTTGCCCGGATCGACCACCATGTAGTTCTCGTAGTAGATCACGCGCTCGAGGGAGCGTGCGGTCATGTCGAGCAGCAGGCCGAGACGGCTGGGCATGCTCTTGAGGAACCAGATGTGCGCCACCGGCACGGCGAGCTCGATGTGTCCCATGCGCTCGCGGCGGACGCGGGCGATGGTCACCTCGACGCCGCAGCGATCGCAGACCACATCCTTGTATTTGATGCGCTTGTACTTTCCGCAGGCGCATTCGTAGTCGCGGACCGGGCCGAAGATCTTCTGGCAGAAGAGGCCGCCCGGCTCGGGCTTGAAGGTGCGGTAGTTGATGGTCTCGGGATTCTTGACCTCCCCCTTGGACCAGTTGCGGATCGTTTCGGGGGAAGCGACCGTGATGGACACGCAATCGAACGGGTTCTCGTCGAGACCGAGAGCCGATCGTGCTTCTTCACGTGCAGAGGACGCGGCGGTTTCTGCGGGTTGGATACTCATTTAGGATTCCCTATTTATGTTTAAAGGGTGGATACGCTCGCGGCAGCCGTTCAGGCGCCCATGCTGAGCGCGTCGCGCTTGTTGAGCTTGATGTCGAGACCCAGGGACTGGATCTCCTTGATCAAAACGTTGAAGGACTCGGGGGTGCCGGCCTGCAGCGTGTTGTCGCCCTTGACCAGCGACTCGTAGATCTTGGTGCGGCCCTGCACGTCGTCGGATTTGACGGTGAGGAGTTCCTGGAGGGTGTGCGCCGCGCCGTAGGCCTCGAGCGCCCACACTTCCATTTCGCCGAAGCGCTGGCCGCCGTACTGGGCCTTGCCGCCCAGCGGCTGCTGGGTGACGAGGGAGTACGGACCGACCGCACGGGCGTGGATCTTGTGGGACACGAGGTGGTTCAGCTTCATCATGTAGATGTAGCCGACGACAACCTCCTGGTCGACCTTCTCGCCCGTGCGACCGTCGAAGAGCGTGCTCTTGCCGGTGGAGGGGAGTTTGGCGTCCTTCAGGTACTCACGGACCTTCTTTTCAGGAATACCGTCGAAGACAGGAGTGGCGACCTTCAAGCCGAGCTTTTTACAGGCCCAGCCGAGATGCGTCTCGAGCACCTGACCCACGTTCATGCGCGAAGGCACGCCCAGGGGGTTCAGGCAGATTTCGATCGGCGTACCGTCCGGAAGGAAAGGCATGTCTTCCTCGGGCACGATCTTGGCGACCACACCCTTGTTACCGTGACGGCCGGCCATCTTGTCACCGACTTCGAGCTTCTGCTTGGTCGCGACGTAGACCTTGACCTGCTTGATCGCACCGGTGCCGGCGTCTTCGCCTGCCTCGATGCCGGCGATCTTGCGTTCGCGGTCCTGCTCCAGCTCATCGAACTTCGACTGGTAGGAGCCGATGATCTCCATGATCTTGATACGAACCGGTGAAGGATCGATCTCGACGTGCTTGGAGACGGCCGCGAGTTTGCGCAGGAGCGTCTTGGTGATCTTGCGATTGGCCGGGATGATGATTTCGCCGGTCTGCCCGTTGACGACGTCCAGCGGAATCTTCTCGCCGAGGAGGATGTTGGAGAGCGCCTCGGTCAGGCCCTCGCGCAACTTGTCCATCTGCGTCTTGTAGTCCTCCTGGATCTGCTTGCTCTGGCGGCGGCGATCGGAGGGAGACAGTTTCTCCTTCTCGAAGTCCACGCGGCTCGAGACCTTCACATCCATGATGATGCCGGTCACCCCGGACGGAACGACCAGCGAGGTGTCCTTCACGTCAGCGGCCTTTTCGCCGAAGATGGCGCGGAGCAGCTTTTCCTCGGGGGCGAGTTCGGTCTCGGACTTGGGCGTGATCTTGCCGACGAGGATGTCGCCCGGCTTCACCTCGGCACCGACGCGGATGACGCCGTTGTGGTCGAGGTTCTTGAGCGCTTCCTCACCGACATTCGGAATGTCGCGGGTGATCTCCTCCGGCCCGAGCTTGGTATCGCGGGCGGTGACCTCGAACTCCTGGATATGGATCGAGGTGAAGATGTCCTGCTTGAGGACCTTCTCGGAGATCAGGATCGCGTCTTCGAAGTTGTAACCGTTCCAGGGCATGAACGCCACCAGGACGTTGCGGCCCAGAGCCATCTCGCCCTTGTCGGTCGACGGACCGTCGGCGATAATGTCACCGGCCTTCACCTTCTGGCCCTTCTTCACGATGGGCTTCTGGTTGAAGCAGGTGCCTGCGTTCGAGCGCATGAACTTGCGCAGTTCATACACGTAGATGTGGCTCTTGGAATCGGTCTTCGGGCTGCGGTCGAAGTTGCGCGGGAGTTCTCCGTCCTTCGTCACCACGATGCGCTTGGCGTCGACCGAAGCGACCACGCCGGCCTCTTCGGCCAGGACAATAATCTTCGAGTCGCGAGCCACGCGCTCCTCAATGCCGGTGCCCACAAACGGGGCTTCGGACTGGAGGAGCGGCACACCCTGGCGCTGCATGTTCGAGCCCATCAGCGCACGGTTGGCGTCGTCGTGCTCGAGGAAGGGGATCATGCCCGCGGCGATCGAGATGACCTGCTTGGGGGACACGTCCATGAAGTCGACCTCATTGGCGGGGACTTCGAGAAACTCGCCGTCCTTACGGACGGTGACCTTGCCGATGAAATGGCCCTTGTCGTCGATCTCGGAGTTGGCCTGGGCGATGATCTTGGCCTCCTCCTGATCGGCGGTGAGGTATTCGATCTTGTCAGTGGCGCGACCGTCCTTGCAAAGGCGATACGGGGTTTCGATGAAACCGAATTCGTTGACCCGGGCGTAGGTCGAGAGGGAGTTGATCAGACCGATGTTCGGGCCTTCCGGCGTCTCAATCGGGCAGATACGTCCGTAGTGCGACGGATGGACGTCGCGGACCTCGAAGCCGGCGCGTTCGCGGTTGAGACCACCCGGCCCGAGGGCGGAAAGGCGGCGCTTGTGCGTCACCTCAGCCAGCGGGTTGATCTGGTCCATGAACTGCGAGAGCTGGCTGCGGGCGAAGAAGTCGCGGATCACGGTGGTGAGCGCCTTCGGGTTGATCAGCTTCTGGGGCGTGATCGAGTCGACGCTCTGGTCGTACATCGTCATGCGCTCGCGGACGAGGCGCTCGGTGCGGGAGAGACCCACGCGGCACTGGTTGGCGAGCAGTTCGCCGACGGTGCGGACGCGGCGGCTGCCGAGGTGATCGATGTCGTCGACCACACCCTCACCACGCTTGAGGCGGACGAGATACTTGGTCGCGGCGACAACGTCACCCGACTCCAGGATGCGCTGCTCGAGGTCGACCTTGAGGCCGAGCTTCTGGTTGACCTTGTAACGGCCGACGCGGCCGAGGTCGTAACGCTTGGGATCGAAGAACAGGCGCTTGAGCAGGGCCTTGGCGTTCGCCGTGGTCGGCGGCTCGCCCGGACGCAGGCGCTTGTAGATTTCCTTGAGCGCCTCCTCCTCGTTACGGGTCGGGTCCTTCTTCAGGGCGCGGATGATGGCGCCTTCGTCCACCGCGGTGTCGATCACGCGCAGGGTGGCGATCTCATGCTTCTCGAAGGTGCGGACGATCTGCTTGGTCAGCGGCTCGAAGGCACGGGCCAAGACAACACCCTTCTGGGCGTCGATCGCGTCCTCGACCAGAACCAGCGTGCTGACGTTCTCCAGGTCCAGCGCCTTGGCGACCTTCAGATCCTTGATCTCGTAGAAGAGGTTCAGGATATCGATGTCGGAGCTGAAACCGATCGCGCGGAGCAGCGTGGTGATGAGGAACTTCCGGCGACGGCGACGGCGGTCGAGATAGACGTAGAGCAGGTCGTTGTTGTCGAACTGCACCTCGAGCCAGGTACCCCGGTCGGGGATGATGCGGAAAGAGTGGAGCGGCTTGCCGTTCGGATGCGGCGTCACCTCGAAGGCGATACCGGGGGAGCGGTGCAGCTGGGAAACCACGACGCGCTCGGCGCCGTTGATGATGAACGAGCCGCGGTCCGTGACCATCGGGATCTCGCCCATGTAGATCTCCTCATCCTTGATGAAGTCCTCCTCGCGGAGGCGGAGCTTCACGTAGAGCGGAACCGAGTAGGTAATACCCTCGCGGATACACTCGATCTCGGTGTTCTTCGGCTCGCCCAGGGTGTAGGAGACGTACTCCAGCACCAGGCGTCCGTCATACGACTCGATCGGGAAAACTTCGCGGAAGACAGCCTCCAGGCCGAAGGGCTTGCGCTGCTTTTCGGGCACGCCCTTCTGCAAAAAGTCCAGGTAGGACGTGATCTGAATCTCGATCAGATTCGGCGGTTGGATGACTTCTCTGAGCTTACCGAAGTTGACGCGGTCGGACATGGATTTTCCCGGTTAAGAGTGACAAAAGCAGCGCGGGCGGGAGCGCACGGAAATCAGCTCAGGCGCCCCCGGAGGGTGGGGCTGCTCTGGCTGGAAAAATCAAACAAAGAACAAAAATGAAAAAAGGCAAAGGACAGGCCGCGCGTCGGCACGGCCTGTCCTGGAAAAGTCGGACGTTTTGCGATCAGGATCGCCAAGCGCCTTACTTGAGCTCGACCTTGGCGCCGGCCGCTTCGAGCTTCTTCTTGATGTCGTCGGCCTCTGCCTTGGCCACGTTCTCCTTGACGGGCTTCGGAGCGCCTTCGACGAGGTCCTTCGCTTCCTTCAGGCCGAGGCCCGTGATGGCGCGGACTTCCTTGATGACGCCGATCTTGTTCGCGCCGGCTTCCTTCAGGACGACGGTGAACTCGGTCTGGGCTTCAGCAGCGGGAGCCGCGGCAGCAGCAGCGGGGGCGGCGGAAACGGCAGCGGCGGCGGACACGCCCCACTTGGCTTCGAGGTCCTTGACGAGGGCGGCGAGTTCGAGAATGGGCTGGGCGGACAGCCACTCGATGACTTGGTCTTTGGTGATGTTGCTCATGATGATCTCCTGAGGCGACTAGCGGCCCGAAACAGGGGGCGCGTTTAAGGGACGTATCCCCTAGCCTACCTCGCTTGATTGGTTTTCCGGACGCCGGCGAGGAACACGCCGGCGCGACCGAAAAGGGTTAGGCGGCGGGTTGTTCCTTTTTGACCTTGGCGTCGAGGACGCGAACGAAAGCGGCGCCGCCCTGGGTGAACAGGCCGAGCAGCTGCGAGCGGAGGGCTTCGAACGAGGGCAGATCGGCGATCTTGGCCAGGTCGGCCGCGGTCACGATCTTCTTCTCAAGCACGCCCACCTTCACTTCGAGCTTCTGCTTTTCGTCGAAGAATTTCTTGAGGACCTTGGCGACACCGGCGGGGTTTTTGCCACCGACGACGATCGCGGTCGGACCCGTGAGCGAGTCCTCCACCTCGGGCAGGCCCAGCGTCTTCGCGGCAACGCGAAGGGAGCTGTTCTTGACCACGTGGAACTCGGCCTTTTCGGCCGCGAGGCGGTTCCGGAGCTCGGCAACATCGGCCACCGTCACCTTGGTGAAGTTGGCCAGAATGACGTAATCGCTCTTCTTGAGGTGGGTCTCGACCTCGGTAATCAGATACTGTTTTTCAACACGCATGGTCGGGGCTCCTCTTAGAACTTGTTGTACTCGGTGGACGCCAGGCGCACGGACGGGCTCTGGCTGGACGAGATCGTGACGGTCTTGATGTATTGACCCTTAAACGACGCGGGCTTGGCCCGGCCGATCGCCTCGATGACGGCGACCGCATTCTCCGCGATCTGGTCAGCGGTGAACGAAAGCTTGCCGACGCCGACGCCGATGTTGCAGGCCTTGTCCATCTTGAACTCCACGCGGCCGGCCTTGACGGCCTTGATGCCGGCGGCGATGTCGTCGGTCACGGTGCCGGACTTCGGATTGGGCATCAGGCCCTTCGGGCCGAGGACGCGGGCGATCGTGCGCACGGTCTTCATCGCCTCGGTGGTCGCGATCGCGACGTCGAAGTCGAGCCAGCCCTCGTTGATCTTGGCCATCATGTCCTGCAGACCGGCGTGATCGGCACCGGCGGCGATGGCCGCGGCGGGATTGTCGGTGAAGACGAGGACGCGCACCTTCTTACCGGAGCCGTTGGGGAGCGGGGTGGTGCCACGCACCATCTGGTCGCCCTGCGCGGGATCCACGCCGAGGCGGAAGGAGAGCTCGACGGTCTCATCGAACTTGGCCTTCGGGAACTTGGTCAGGATCTCGACCGCTTCCTTGAGCGAATAGTCCTTGGTGAGGTCGGCGACCTGAAGGGCGCTACGATAACGTTTGCTGTGTTTTTCCATGTAAGACTCCTTGCGGTGCGAACGTCCCGGACGGGACTCCCGCGTCGAGCACTTGGGTTTGAGTGAAAACTTAGTCGATGACGTCGATGCCCATGTTGCGGGCCGTGCCGGCGATCACCTTGATGCCTGCCTCTTCGTCGCGGGCATTCAAGTCGGCCTTCTTCAGCCGGTAGATCTCGGCGAGCTGCGCCTTCGTCACCTTGCCGACCTTGTCCTGGTTCGGGCGGGCCGAACCGGAGGCGATATTGGCCGCCTTCTTGAGGAGGACCGACGCCGGGGGCGACTTGAGAATGAACGTGAAGCTCTTGTCGGAGTAGACCGTGATGACCACCGGCAAAATCATGCCGTTCTGGTCCTTGGTCTTGGCGTTGAACTCCTTACAGAACGCCATGATGTTGACGCCTTGCGCGCCGAGGGCGGGGCCGACCGGGGGAGCGGGATTAGCCGCGCCGGCGGGCAACTGGAGGCGAACGTAACCTTGAATCTTCTTAGCCATGGTGGCGGTGGATAGGATCTATACGTGGTGGGTGAACGGCGGTTGCAAAGAGGCGCGCGTCAATCGGTGAGGCGTTGCACCTGCCAGTATTCGAGTTCGACCGGCGTAAAACGGCCGAAAATGGAGACGGAAATCTTGAGCTTGCCGCGGGAGGGGTCGATCTCGTCGATCCGGCCCGTGAGGTTGGCGAAGGCACCATCGGTGATCTTCACTTCCTCACCCACCTCGTAGGAGACCTTGGGCACTTCCTTGCCGCTGGCCGCCTCGACGCGGGATTTGATCTCGTCGATTTCCTTTTGCTGAAGCGCGGCCGGATTGTCGCCGCCGACAAAGCCAATCACGCCCGCCACTTCCTTGACGAAGTACCAGGGCTTGTTGATCAGCTTCTTGTCTTCGAACAGACGCATCTGAATGAAGACGTAACCCGGGTAGAGCTTGCGGGTCTTGGTCGTCTTCTTGCCCGCCTTCACCTCGGAGACCACTTCGGTCGGCAGCAGAACCTCGAAGATGTAGTCATCGAGCTCCTCCGCCTTTTTGAACTTCTCGATGTAGGTCTTCACCTTGTTCTCCTGACCGGAGAGCGTGTGAAGCGCGAACCACTGCGCGCCCGGGGGCGTGGAAACTTGGGCAGACATGAAAGATCGGGCTTAGCTGACCCAGGACGTGAACAGATCGACGACCTGATACAGGGCAAAGTCGCTGATGCTGGTGAAAAGCCCGAGCAGCAAGGCCGCCATGATGACGACGACCGTCGAGTCGCGCAGCTCCGCACGCGTAGGCCAAGTGGCCTTCTTGAGCTCGTCGATCATCTCACCGACGAAGATACGGGTGCTGCGAAACGGGTTTTTCATTAACGGGAAAGTTGGCAGGCGCGGAGGGAATCGAACCCCCAACCAACGGTTTTGGAGACCGCTACTCTACCAATTGAGCTACACGCCTGTGGGGAAAATGACATCTAGACGACGCAGCCGAGGCCCCTTCTCGAGGCCTCGGCGGTCGAAACTTAACAAAACAGAGACCTTATTCGGTGATCTCCGTGATACGACCGGCACCGATGGTGCGGCCGCCTTCGCGGATGGCGAAGCGCTGGGTCTTCTCCATGGCGATCGGGGAGATCAGGTCGACGTCAACGTTCACGTTGTCGCCCGGCATGATCATCTCGACGCCCTTCGGGAGGGTGACGATCCCGGTCACGTCCGTCGTACGGAAGTAGAACTGGGGACGGTAACCATTGAAGAACGGGGTGTGACGGCCGCCCTCTTCCTTGGTGAGGACGTAGATCTCAGCCTTGGCCTTCTTGTGCGGGGTGATCGACTTCGGAGCGGCAAGCACCTGGCCACGCTCGATGCCGTCCTTTTCGATACCACGCAGGAGGATACCGACGTTGTCGCCCGCCTGGCCGCTATCGAGCAGCTTGCGGAACATTTCGATACCGGTGACAACGGAGGTCACGGTGTCGCGGAGACCGACGATCTCGACGGTGTCGTTGACCTTGATCACGCCGCGCTCGATACGACCGGTGGCCACGGTGCCACGACCGGTGATCGAGAACACGTCCTCGACGGACATCAGGAAGGGTTTGTCGTTCTCGCGGACCGGCGTCGGGATGTCGTTGTCGATCGCGGCCATCAGCTCGGCGATCGCCTTCTCACCTTCCGGCTTGCCTTCGAGAGCGGCGGTGGCGGAACCACGAACGATCGTGGTCGTGTCGCCCGGGAACTGGTACTTGTTGAGGAGCTCACGGATCTCCATCTCGACCAGGTCGAGGAGTTCCGTGTCATCGATCAGGTCGACCTTGTTGAGGAACACCACGATCTTCGGCACGCCGACCTGGCGGGCGAGGAGGATGTGCTCGCGGGTCTGCGGCATCGGGCCGTCAGCAGCGGACACGACCAGGATCGCGCCGTCCATCTGAGCGGCACCCGTGATCATGTTCTTCACGAAGTCAGCGTGTCCCGGGCAGTCGACGTGCGCGTAGTGACGGTTCTCCGACTCGTACTCCACGTGAGCGACCGAGATCGTCACGATCTTGGAGGCGTCACGAACGGTGCCACCCTTGGCAATGTCCGCGTAGGTCTTCACTTCCGCGAGACCTTTGCGTGCCTGGACCGCGAGAATCGAGGTCGTCAGCGTGGTTTTACCGTGGTCAACGTGGCCGATGGTGCCGACGTTAACGTGCGGTTTCTTGCGTTCGAATGTACCTTTAGCCATGGAGTGTGAGCGTTGGGAATGAGGAGTTGATTGACCTCTATTTTAGCGTCGCAGAAGTCGTGCGACGTTGACCTGGAGCCCAGAACCGGATTCGAACCGGCGACCTCGTCCTTACCAAGGACGTGCTCTGCCAACTGAGCTATCTGGGCAGACCAAGAATTGGGTCAAAAAACGAGAAAAAGAGCGGAGAACGTGGGATGCCGGAAATTCTCCGTCAACTGCAAACTTCCTCTTTTTCGGAAAAACCTACGGTCCAACATGCACGGAGTAAAATCCGGGGGCCAAGCGCGCCCCGAGTTGGAGCCGCCGAAGCAGCACGGTGCGGAAGTAGTTTTCAATCTCCTCTGACGTCGTGCGCCGCGTGACCAAGGGCGCCCCCACCACCCCGGCAGGATCGACCGCGATGGAATACTCGATCGGCGCCCAGTCCGTGGTGGGCAACTCCGCTTCGGTCCCCCGATCGAGCGACTCCACCAGCACCGTCTCGCCCGTACCCACACGCCGCACTTCGACATAGGCCAGGCGCTGAGGAAAAGCCGGGAGGGGGACGTCAGCGCGACCGAGTTCCGGCCACGGATTGGGTGGCTCCCCCACCCCCAAGCCGTGCAGGGGGCTGGGAGGCAGCGCGATAGGTTCCGGGACGGGCAGCCCTCCCCCGGCGTCCGAAATCGTCAGCTTGGGCGGGAAGGTAAAGGCCATGGACCCCGGTTCCCGACGCACCTGAGCCGGCAACGCCAGGACGCTGGTGTTGTGGCGGGTCGGCAGGAAAAGGGGCTCCAGGTCGGTCAAGTCCCGCCGTTCCTGGTCGCGGACGTCCGGCGGGGCAAGCGTCACGGCAGGCGCGCCCCCCGGAGCGGCCGGGGGCGAGGGAATGACAGGCAGCCTAACGCCCAGCGTGACCAGGGCAAAGAGCGCGCCGACCGCGCCCAGCCCCAGCGCGGTGGGCACGAGCCAGCGCCTATTTCCCGCCCAGCCCATCCACGTCCTCCCGGCGTTCCACCGCTGAAACCAGAACCCGCACACCCGCCTCATTCGCCGCGTTCGTGATGCGCACCAGCAGGTCGGCCGGATTGCGCACGTTGAAGTGCACCAGCAGCACGGCGCCGGGGTTGGCTTGAGCCTGACCCTCCAGCCAACGCTTGAACTGGTCAAAACTGACAAAACCCGTGTCGACGTAGAGCTGCCCCGCCTGCGTGACATTGACCGTGAGTTGGGTGGCAACCGCGCCTTCAACCGCGTTGTCCAGCACAGGGAGCAGGTCGCTGGTGCGTCCCACGCCCATCCCGGGCGAAAGCACAAAGCGCGAGCCGAAGAGTGTGAAGAAGAGGGCGATCAAGGCGCCATTAACCCAAAAGAGATAGTCATAGCTCCGCGGCGGGGGCCGCAGCCGGGTGGAGAGATCGAGTGGGCGCGTGATCATGGCGCCTTTTCCGGCGGACGGGCCGTCCTGTAGTCAGAAAGCAAATACCGCATGATCTCGTTTCCGGCCCACTCCACGTCGCGGACGATCGAACGCACCCTCCCGTTGAGGAAGTGGTACGCGAGGTGGGTGGGGATGGCCACAAAGAGGCTGCCCGCCGTGACCAGCAGCGCCTGCCACATCCCGTCCGCCAGCGCATGGGCGGTGGCGTACTGGCCGCCTTGGGTGAAGGCGTTGAAGGTGCTGATCATCCCGAGGATCGTGCCGAGCAAGCCCACGATGGGGGCGATCTGGCCGACGGCGGCAATCGCACCCAGCCGCCGCTCCAGCGCGGGGACCTCCACCACCGCCGCCTCCTGAACGGCGAAACGCAGCTTCTCCGCATCGGCGTTGGCGTGCAGGAGGGCGGCCTTGACCACCGCGGCCACCGGGCCGGGCGTCTCCTCGCACAGCGTAAGGGCCTCGACAATACGGCGCTTCTCCAGGGTGTTGCGGATGCCGTCGAGAAAGGGCTTCGAACGGATCTGCCCCCGGTGCAGGAAGAGGGTGCGCTCGATGAAGAGCACGAGGGAGACCACCGCCATCACCGCGACGACGAACATCATCGGGCCGCCGCGGCTGAAGAGACTGAAGTCAAAGGCAGACATGTCGCGCTGGTGTTAGATTTCTTTCGCCCGACGAGGTAAATGCGAAAGATCAGCGGGCCGGGGCCGGTTGCAGGCGGGCCACCGCCTCCTGTGCCATGCCGGCACCCGGAAGGTTGGTGCGGATCACCAAATCGTAGGCCTCCCGCGCCTCCCCCACCCTGCCCTGCTGGCGGAGGAGGTTTCCGTACTCGAGCAGGGTGCGCGCGAGCCAGTAACGGCCCTCCGGGCCAAAGGCGACCGGAGAGCGGTCGGCCTGGGTGAGAAAACCCATCACCAATCCCCAGATACGGATCGCGTTCTCCGTCTGGCCGCGCCGCGCCAGACTCAGCCCGTATTTGTAGCCCGCCTCGGCCCGCAGGTCGGGCGGCGCGCTGGGCAGATCGAGAAGACGCTCGTAGATCCGATGCGAAGCGTCGAGGTGGGAGGGGTCATTGGCGGCCTGGGCCGCATGGGTATCGGCCAGGGCAAGCTGCGCGGCGGCGCGGCCGCGGTGCGAGGCAAAACGCTCGTTGTTGTTCAGGTCGGCAAACACCTGCTGGGCGCGGCCGAACTCCGTCAGCTTCCGCAAGAGGTGGCCCTGCTGCAGCCGGGCATAAAAGACCAGGTCGCTTTCCGGATAGCGCCGCACCAGGTCCTCGATCAGGTTGTTGGCCTCGCGATAATTCGAGGGCTGGGCGCGCTGCTCCGCGTATCGGGCTGCCTGGTACAGCGCGTAAGGGGCGTATTCACTCTTTGGAAATCCCTCGGCCAGCGAGGTGAGGAGGTTTTGGGCGTCGACCAGCCGTCCCTGGCGCGCCGCCGCGTCGGCCTCCACGACATAGGAATAAACCGCGGCATCGGTGCCGGGGAAGTCGGCGCGCAGGCGGCGAAGGAGCGCGGTCGCCTGTTCACCCGGCGCGTCCCCGTTGAGGGCGAAGTTCGCCTGCACCTGCAGAAGGAGGGTGGTGCTCGCGATATCACGGCGGAGGGCCTCCTCCAGGTCCCCCAGGGAACCGAGCAGCGCCTCCGTCAGGGCGAGGGTGCGCCGGGGCTCACCCGCGTCGAAGGACAGCCGGGCCTGGAGCCACCGCATGCGGGCGGCCAGCTCGGTCGGAATCGAGGCGGCGTTGGCGGGGTCATTGAGCAGTTGGTTCAGGCGGCCGTAGGCGGCGCCAGTCTGGCCCGCGGCCTGGAGGGCCCGTGTCAGGTTCCACTCCGCCTGCCAGCGGTTCGCCGCGTCGAAGCGGGGGTCTCGACTGCGCTCATCCAGCAGCGCCGCGGCCGGCTCCAGCCGTCCGGCGCGGATTTCCGCGAGGATCTGCTGGAACATCAGGTCTCCCGCGCTCACCCCGGCCGGCAATTCGGCGAGGGCGGCGCGATAGGCTTCAGCCGCACTGCTGAAGTCGTTGCCGCGAAAATACGCCTCGGCCACCAGCACCCCGGCCTGGGACCGCAGTTCGCCGGGGGGAAGGTACTCGCGCGCCCGGGTGGCGAGATTGGCGGCATTGCGATACTGCCCACGCTCCCAGGCCGCATTGGTGAGGATCTCAAAGGCGAGTGCCCGGTATTGGGTGCCGGGAAAACGCTCCAGCAGCTGGGTCGCATCCGTCTCCGCCCGGGCGAGATTGGCCTGGCCCTCGCGGCGGTCCGTCAGCGCGTGGGCGGCGCGGAAAAGCAGCAGCTCTTCCAGCAGCGGGTGGGGGGAGGCTGCGCCGATCAGTTCGTCCAGCTTGGCGCGGAACTCCGCACCGCGGCCGGGCTCGGCCGAGCCCCGGGCGAGCAGTTGAAGCGCCACACGCTGTTTGTCCCGGTCCGTCCCGTGCGTGATCAGGTTGCGAAGGGCATTGCGGCCGGTGCCGTCGTTGGGCCCGGCAATGAGCCCCAGGAGCAGGGACCACTCGTCGCTGACCAGCTTCTGCTCCCGCGAAAGCGTCTGCAGCTGGGTCTGGAGCAACGTGACTGCCGCCGCGCGCTCGCCGCGTGCGTTCAGGGCGACGGCAAGGTCGGAGACCGCCCGGTATCCGAGGGAGCGCCCGCTGTACCGCTCAATGTTCTGCCGCAGGTTGGCGATCTCCGCATCGGTGGGATTGCGCAGCATCATCTTCGACTGCTGCTCCGCCAGGGCGAAACGCGCGCGCACGAGGGAGGACTGGGCGGAGTCCACCGCGCGCTGGTACCACTCCCCGGCGCGGTTAAAATCATTCGCCACATCCGCGAGCACACCCTCGAGTAAATAAAACCATCCCCGTTCCGCTTCCGGCAGGTCCTCCACCCGCATCGCGCTCAGCTCAGCCCGGACACTATCATAACGTTTCTGCCGCGCTGCCACCAACGCGAGGCGCAGGCGCAGGGGGGGCGTCGGCGGCCCGTAAAACCGGCGAAGGGCCTGCTCCGCCTCCGCCACGCGATTGTCGCTCAAATAGGCCGTCGCCAACCCCAGCAGAAGCTCGTTGCCTGCGGCCGTGCCCGCCACGCCGGCGCCAGACAGGAGGGCCTGGTACAGCTCAATGGCAGCGGAGGGGAAACCGAGTTCGAGGGCGCGCTCCGCCGATTGATACGTGAGGAGGGAACCGCCCGACGCGGGTGTGGCCGGCCCCGCCAGCGGCACCACCGGCCCGAGCGACTCCGCCGGCGCGCGCGATTCCTCGGCGGCGACGGGGGTGACCAGGACGGCGGCGAGAAGGGCGGCGGCAGCAACCCGGCGGGTGACAATACTCATGGACGCACCGACCATGATGAACGGACTACGGGGAAGCAAGAGTGAGCCCCGGCTCCACGACCGCCTCGTCGTACGCAAAACCCCACTACACCACCCTCATTTCCCGGATGGGCCGCGGTGGCGCAGGGGCTCGATCGCTTTCTCCCCCGACTCCCCCGGGGCAGGGTCCGGCCTGCGCGGGAAGACCAGCGCGATCAGCACGGCCAGCGCGATGGCACCGAAGACCAGACGCCGGGCCCATCGCTTCCGCTCCGCCTCATCCGGAATCCACTTCCGCTCCTTCTTCGCAATCATCCCGATCAGGAGGATCGGCAAAAGGAGAAGCCCGAGAAATGGCACCCCCGCCGCCCCCAGCACGTTCTGGAGGACGCGCGTGACGGACAGTCCGAGGATTCCGAAGGCAAAAAGCGCCGCGAACGTCACACTGTTCAGTCGCAGGGCCTTCCACAGCCAGGAGAGGGCGGAAAACGGGTTCACGAGCGTGGAGGGACCGTGCAGGGAGGGCGTGAAAGGGTGGTGAATCGGAGCGCGGGACCGGGCTGGCTCTGGACTTTTGCGAGCCGTGGGCAGGAAATCCAGCCGCTTTCCATGAACTACTCCGGATACGCGTATCTCGTTGGATACATGCTCGTCTACTTTGGCGTCGTCGGGGGCATTTGGGCCTGGCGACTGAATCGCCGCCAGGAGCGCCCGCCCGTCAGCGAAAAACTCATGCGCGCGCCGGGTGAGTCGCTGCGCCGCAAGATCGAGGCCTTCGACGACAAACTGCTTTTTCACCTCGTGGGCAGCGCCCTGATCCCGCTGCTGGTGATGGTCACCGGCCTGTGGATCATTGGCACCCTCTCTCCCACGGTATACCCCTGGGCCCTCGCCATTCTGCTGCTCGCCCTCGCGGCGGTCCTCTTCTTCTCCGCCCGCTGGCTCATCCGCATCCTCGGTCAACGCCGCGACCACTACCTCGGTTATTACGGGGAGCGCGTGGTCGGCGAAACCCTCGATCATCTCCGCGCCAAGGGCTTCCGTGTCTTCCACAACGTGCCTGCCGCGGAAGCCACTCCGGCGTTCGACATCGACCATGTGGTGATCGGCTCCACCGGCATCTTTGCAATCGAAACCAAAACTCGCCGCCGGCAGAAATCCCGCCCCGGTTTCGAGGATCACAAGATCATCTTCGACGGGCAGCAGCTGGTGTATC
This sequence comes from Verrucomicrobiota bacterium, assembly GCA_023428905.1. Classification (GTDB taxonomy): domain Bacteria; phylum Verrucomicrobiota; class Verrucomicrobiia; order Opitutales; family Opitutaceae; genus EW11. Next base: position 166,211 of record JAEYWP010000007.1, on the reverse strand, counting down.
CGTGGGGTGAAGACTTCCATGGGCTCAACCAGGCCCGCGACCATGCCGTCTGGCTGGAAAACTGGTGCGTCCAGGTCCTCGGACGCCGCGTACCCGTAACGCCGATCCTGGCTTTCCCGGGCTGGTGGGTGGAGGAGCACGCCGTCAGCACTGTCCGCGTGGCCAATCCCAACCAGATCCCCGCCCTGGTCCTGCGGGGTGGACTCGCCATGACCGAGGAGCAGATCGAACTGTTGACGCGCCAGTTCGAAGCGCGCGGTCGCGACGTGGAGTTCTAGGCCGAGGACGCCCGGCCCGGCGAGCGTCCCCCGCCCGCAGCTCAGGGCCCGAGAAGCTTGCGATTGCCCGCCCCACCGGCGCTGCCGTGGTCGTCGTCCGCCGCGATGATCGCCTCGGTCGCTTCCACGAACTGCAGGCCATAGGCAAACCGCCAGAGCCAGCAGGCGCCATCACGGCGGTCCTGGATCAGGATAAAATCCGGCATCCGGTCCTCGCTCTCGCTCGCGATCGGAAACCGGCCCTGCGTCAGCTCATCCACCCGGTCCGGGAGGTCAGCGATAGGCAGCTCCGGATCCAGTGTCACGGTCCAGTTGCCCGACACGGCGACCGGCTGGTCTCCCTGAAAATAATAGCCAAAAAAGCGGGGCGGGTGAAACGAGCCGGTCGCCCTCAGTCGACGAAGCTGCTCCTCGACGGCGGCAACGAAGCGAATCTGCCATGGATAGTCGCCCGGAAGCGTGAACCCGGGCAGAGGGATGAGCACGTTGTCAGTCATAGCCGTCGTCTCCTTAAGCATAACAACGGCCAACCCCGGTCCGTCCTTGAAACGGAATAAGTGCGGCTACTTCCAAGCCATCCTTGCAGCGCGCTGCCGGCCCCCTACCGTCCACCGCCGTGACCGTTGCAGACAATCACCGCGCCTTGCTGCAGGCGTTCGAGGTCATCCCCGACCGCCAAGAACGCCTCGCCCTCATCGTTGCACGAGCACGGCGTCGCGCGCCTCTGCCGGTGCAAAAAAAGACAGGACTTCACCGCGTGCCGGGCTGCGTGTCCCCCGTCTGGGTGGATGGAATCCTGTCGGAGGGCCGCATGCACTTCACCGCTGACGCCGAGGCTCCGGTGGTAAAGGGATTGGTGGTCCTGCTCTGCGACCTTTACGAACAGGCCACTCCGGCGGACGTCGCCGCCAGCGAACCGAGCCTCCTCGAGGAACTGGACCTGATGCGCGACCTCTCGCCGAGCCGGCGCCGCGGCCTCGCTGCAGTCCGCCAGCGGATACGGTCACTCGCGTCTGCACACCTCCCCCCGCCTTCGCCGTGACACGCCTGCCACCGGCGCGCCCGGTTCGCTACCTGGATGCCCACAACCACCTGCAGGATGAGTGGCTCCAGCCGTACCTGGAGGGCGTGTGCACGCTACTGGCAGCCCTCCCGCTCTCCCGCGCGGTCGTGAACGGCACCTGCGAGGAGGACTGGCCGCGCGTGGCGGACCTCGCCGCACGACACGCCTGGGTCCAGCCGAGCTATGGGGTCCACCCCTGGCTGGTCGGCGGGCGGAGTCCGCAATGGCGCGACGCGCTCCTCGCCCGCCTCGACCGTGATCCCTCCGCCGCTCTCGGCGAAATCGGGATCGACCGGTGGATCCTCGAACGCGCCCGCCCCGACGACCCGCGTCTCGCCGGCCTGCGCCGCGCCCCGCTCGAGGAGCAACTCGACGTATTCAGGGAACAACTTCAGATCGCGGCCGAACGCGATCTGCCGGTTTCGATCCACTGCCTTGACGCGTGGGGCGCCCTCGATGAAACGGTGTCGAGCGCCCCTCTCCCGGCGCGCGGCTTCCTTCTGCACGCCTACGGCGGCTCCCTCGAGTTGATGCGCCGCTTTGCCGCCCGCGGCGCTTATTTTTCGTTCTCCGGGTCGTTTCTTGGCGACCAGAAGCCGCGGCAGCAGGCGGTCTTCCGCGAAGTCCCGCTCGATCGCCTCCTCGTGGAAACAGACGCGCCCTCCATGCCGCTCCCTCCCGAGTGGCGCACCCACAAGCTCCCCCGAGGACCCGGCGGGATGGCCCTGAATCACCCCGCCAACCTCGAAGCAGTCTACGCCGGCCTTGCCGCCCTGCGCGGACTTCCGCTGGAGGAGCTCAGCGCCGCAGTGGAGGCAAACGTCCGCCGCCTCTTCGGCGAACGGAAAGGATAGCCCGCTCGGTGAGTCGGGAGTCCTGATTTCTGGCACTGGATGCAGACGCCGAGTGCGGGTTCCGGGACCGTCAAAATCCCGAGTCGGAAATCATGAATCGGACATCGCTTCGCCGACGGTGATCAACCGCACCGCCTCCTGGGCAGCGGCAAAGCCGAAGGGAGCGGTGACAAACGAGGCCGTACCGAAACCGCTGTTGCAGTCCAGTCGGGTGTCGCTGCCCGGCTCCGGCTCGGTGGAACAGGTGCCATTGCCCCAGGGGTAAACGGGGTGCTCGGCTGAATACACGCAGCGCACCCCGAAGCGCACGTGCGCGCCGGCGGCAAAGCCGTGTTCCCGCCGCAGTTTCTTGCGCAGCATCCGGAGCAGGTCGTCGCCGGTGGAGTCACCCAGTTCCCCGATCCTCACCTGGGTGGCGTCACGTTTACCCCCCGCTCCCCCCACCGTCACGCATCGCTGCCCGCGGCGTACGCACTCGGCGATAAGCAGGGCCTTGTTTCCCAGGTGGTCGATCGCGTCGATCACGACGTCGTATTTCGTCCCGAGCAACCGCTCTGCGGTCGCGGCGGTGAAAAAGTCCAGGATAGCGTCCAGCTGGAGCTCGGGATTGATCTGCCGCATCCGCGCGGCCAATACCGTGGCCTTGGGACGGCCGATCTCGCCGTCCAGCGCCGGCAGCTGGCGGTTGACGTTGGTGATGCAGACGTCGTCCAGGTCGACCAGCGTCAGCCGCCCGACCCCGGAGCGCGCCAGTCCCTCAACCGCCCAGGATCCCACCCCGCCCAGTCCGATCACGCAGACATGCGCCCGCCGCAGCCGCTCGAGTTCCGCCGCCCCCACCAGCCGCGCGATTCCACTGAAACGATCGGAAAAACCCGGAGACATTTATGACTTACGATTGATGGTTGATGATTTCGAAAGCGGCGGAGGACGGCATGGTGACGCCGAGATCACGGCATAGCGTCCCGGCCTCCGCCTGCGAAATCATTTATCGCAAATCATCGATCACAAATCCACGAAGGCTTCCATCGCCTCGCGGGTGATGACGTGGCGGGCGCCGCAGCGGGGGCAGCGGATCTCCACCCTGGTCTCCGCGCCGAACAAGGCCTCGGGGTCGGCCTTCATCGTAGGGGCGAGCACCTCCATCATCCGGCCCTGGTTGCAGCCGCAGTGCCAGCGGTAGACGCGCCGCTCCATCAGCGAGAGGGTTTCCTTTGTATCCAAGTCTCGGATCTGTTCGACCGTGAGCCCGTTGAACCAGGCCTCGTCGCAGTCCGGATGGGAGGTCACCATGACAAATTCCTCCTCCTGGGGCTGGAAATACCGCGCCGGACGCTGCTCGCTCTGGCGGTAATACGCCTCCGCCGCTGCAACCGGATCGGTGCCGTCAAAATTGACCGCGCTCCGCCGGCGGGGCTGGCCGGGTTTAACCAGGTCGGAATAAAAGATGTTTTGCTCGAGCTGCCGCACGTTCTCGGTGAAGACCCGCCCGGTGACGCCGCCGGTCTCATTGTCGCCCGTGAGGAAAACATTCACCAGCGGCTCCTGAAAATTGATCGTCCAGGCAGTCATCTCCTTCCAGGGCCGTGAGGCGCAGTGAAGGGTGAAGGCGGCGAGGGCGCGCTTGAAGATGGCATCCGGCCCCGGGTCCAGCTGGATCTGGTTGGCTCCGAGGTGGAGGTAATAATCCACGTAGAGGTCGCCGAAATTCGCGCGGGCCACCAACGCGTTGCGATTCCGCACAAAGTAGGTTCGGACCTCGAGCCCGGCGTCGGCGGTGTTGACGGGAGACGATTCTGGCATGGGGCCAAGGTTGCGGAGCCGCGCAGGTTGTAAAGCCGCGCGCCCGGTTTCGCCCCCCAAGCCTCCGGTTACTCTGCCAGCGCCTTCTTCACTTTCTGCAGCTTCGGCCGGATCACGACCTGGCAATAACCCTGCTCCGGGTGCTTGCGGAAGTAGTCCTGGTGCTCGTCCTCCGCGGTATAGAACGTGGTCAGGGGCGCCAACTCGGTGACGATTTTGTCGCGCAGACCCGGTTGTGCGGCGGCAATCGCCTTCTCAGCCGCTGCCTTCTGGGACTCGTCGGCGTAGAGGATGACCGACCGGTACTGCGTCCCCACATCCGCCCCCTGGCGATTCAGGGTGGTGGGATCATGCACCACCCAGAAGAGCGCGAGGAGTTCGTCCAGCGTCACCTTCGCGGGATCATACTCGATGCGGACCACCTCCGCATGACCGGTACCTCCGCCGCACACCTCTGCATAACGGGGATTCTTCACCTTTCCACCGGCGTATCCGCTGACCACGTCGAGCACGCCGGGGACCAGTTCGTATGCCGCCTCGGTGCACCAGAAACAGCCGCCTCCCAGGACGATCGAGGCGCGGGAAGGCGAAGGATTGGCGGACGCGACGGCGGCGGTGAAAAAACTCATGAGACAAAAGAAGAGAGATCGAAGCATGGGAAAAGCGGGCGGTGACGAGCACTCTGCTTCGCGGGCTGCACTTTTCAAATGAGCCGCTGCATTGTTAGCCACCGCACCGCGACGTTTTTACTCAAGGGAGGGCGGCAAGGAGACGAAGGACAACCTAAGCCGTCCCCTGGACGGCTGGTTCCTCACGCCTGCTCATTCCTCGTTCCTCGGGTGCAAGTCAGCTTCCTTTTCCGGTCCGGTTCTCGTGGTTTCCTGCCCTCCCTCCCATGGCTGGCAACGCTTTGCGTTGCCCTTTTCCTGACGGGGGCCCTCCGGGGTGATGGGACGGTCGCGCCCGCCCGGCGTATCACACACGTCAACGACTGGTGGGCGGCGTCTCAGGTGACTCCCGTGGTTCCGATCGAGCTCGATGTGATCGCGGACGTGAACCACATCGACCTCGCCTGGAAGAACCTCTGGATCGTCCAAAACGACGCAGGCACCTATATTTCCCTCGGACAAAGCGTCCCCCCTCCCCTCAAGCCCGGTCATCGTATCCGGTTGCAGGGGACGGTCCTGCCAAGACCCACCCTGTCCTTGGAAAACCTTCAGGTGACTTTGCTGGAGAGCCGGCCCCTGGCGGCACCACTCTCGACCGCCGGCGACGTGATGAACATTCCGCGGTTTGAATACCGCCGTGTGCGGATCGAGGGCTTGGTGGAGGAGCAGCATGCGATCGATCCGACCCACATCCGACTCGAACTGCTGGTGGAAGGCCACCCTGTCCAAGCGCATGTTCTGGTGAGCACGAGTGACAAGATTCCGGCCTGCGTCGGGGCCCACGTCCAAATCGATGGTGTTTATGTCCGGGGGTACAACGCGAAGGGTGAACCCACGGGCGTCACCATCCTGGCAACCGGTTTCGACAACGTGCAGCTGCGCGGCTGGCTGGCGGACGACCCGCGCCTCTCCCTGCCCCCCACCCCCTTGTCTCAACTGGGCGAAGGTGTGAATGGCCGGTGGGTGCGCGTGGCCGGCACCCTGGCCCAAGTGACGCCCGGTGTCTCCGTGCAGCTGGACGCCGACGGACGTTCGCTCACGTTCCGCACCGCACAGCGCACCCTCCCCGCCGTCTCGCAGCCGACAGAGGTGATCGGACGCGTCGCCATCCGCGATGGGGTTCCCACGCTCGCGGAAGCCTTTTTCCCGAGAGCGATCGTGAAGACGCAGGATGCAGAGGACAAACCCCGCCTGCTTCGCTCGCTCGACGAATGGTGGCGCCTCACCACCAATGGTGGACGGGACGTCCTGCCGATCGACACCGAGGTGGACATCCTGGTGTTCGACCGCGCCTGGAACAATGCCTGGATCACCAACAATGGCACCGGTTATTACGTCGCCCTCGGGGACCGTCCGCTCACCGCGGAGACCGGAGAACGTTTTCATGTCACCGGGACCGTCAGGGCCGGAGAAAACATCAACACCAGCACCCTGACTTTCCGCTCCCTCGGCCATCATCCTCTCCCCGCGCCGCTGGTGACCACCGGGCGCGTGCGCGAACTCGAGTCATGGCGAAACCGCAGAGTGAGAGTCGAGGGCGTGGTGGAGCAACAGGAGCGCGTCGATGACAGCCACGTGCGGCTTTTTGTCCTCACGGAGGGAATACGCGTGGAGGCCACCGTGCTCCACCGCGGCAGCGTTCGCGATTATTCCGGGATGCGGGTTTCCGTCGATGGGGTCTATGCGCCCCGCAATGCGCCCGACGGCAGCCTCGCCTCCCTCACCGTCTGGATTCCCTCGCAGGACGACGTGCATATTCTGGGCCGGCTGGCCGACGACCCCCGCTTTTTGCTGCCGGAAACGCCGCTCGATCAGCTCCTCGCGGCACCGCGCGGGGAGTGGGTGCGCGTGCTCGCTCAGGTGAAGGACCGGGACCCCGGCGTATCACTGGTGCTATCATCCGCGCAGGGCGAGGTCATCGCGCGTTCCGCCCAGTTGAGCCACGTCGGCTATCACGACACGGTTGAACTCGTGGGTCGCGTGCAGGCCGAGCACGGTCAGGTAATCCTGACCGAGAGTATCTACCTACCCAGGCCGGACCTCCGGCCGCAGGCCGTGCAGACGCGCCTGGACGTGCTGCGCACCGCCGCCCAAGTGGTCGCGCTGGCACCGTCCGAGGCGGAGCGGGGACTGCAAACGCGCCTCATCGGCATGGTCACCTGGTCCAATCCGGGAGCGGGATTCATCTACCTGGTGGATTCGAGCCGCGGCGCGCGGGTGCGGCTTCCCGCGGGAACCCCGCCGCCTGCCATTGGAAAGGCCATTGTGGTGGAGGGCGTGACCGCCGTCGGCTCCTTTGCCCCGGAAGTCCTCGCCCACTCCATCGTCGAAGCCCAGGTGCTGGGAAATCTAGCGGTACCGGCCGCCCGTCCCACCAGCCTGGAGCAGGCCCTGACGGGTGCGGAGGAAGCGCGCTGGGTGGAGATCGAAGGGTACGTCAGGGGTGTCTCCGCCACGGGGGCATGGACCCAACTGAGCCTCCTCACGTCAGGCGGCGAGTTCAGCGTCTGGTCACCCAAAGATCCGGAGCTGGAACGCGCCCAGGGGGCTGTCGTCCGGGTGCGCGGAATCTGCGCGGGCATCGCCAACGCGCGCCGGCAACTGACTGGAATTGAACTTTGGATGCGCACCGGGGCCGACCTGCAGATCCTGGAGCCGGCGCCGGCTGACCCGTTTACCACGCGTCTCCACACCCTCGCCAGCCTGCAGCAATTCAACGTCCTCCAGTCCACGAATCGGCCGGTGCGCATCGCCGTCACGGTGGTGCACCACGAACCGGGCCGCCGGATTTTTGCCGAAGATCAGGCCGAGAGCATCCGGATCCTCAGCGCCTCAAGTGTCGTCCTCGTCCCGGGCGATCGGATCGAAGCCGTGGGTTTCCCTGGGCGGGAGAATTCGAGCCTGGTCCTGCGCGAAGCCGTTTACCGAAAGGTAGGCTCCGTGGCCTCGGCCGAACCCATCTCCATCGCGAAAGACGCGCTCCTTTCGGAAGACCTGGATGGCAAGTTGGTGCGGCTGGAGGCCACACTCTTGGAATCGGTTCATCGTGGCAGCGACCTGCGGCTCCTCCTGCAGAGCGGCGAGACGAGTTTTGACGCGGTGCTGCCCGGGGCCGGATCCGTGCCGGATTGGGCCCGCGGCACGGTGATGGGACTGACCGGCGTGTATGAACTCACTCGCGACGAATACCGCGAGCCCCTCTCCCTTCAACTGCAGCTCCGCTCCCTCGGCGATGTCGACGTGCTCCGCACCCCTTCCTGGTGGACGGCGGACCGCGCGCTCGGAGCCGCGGGCGTGATGGTGCTCCTGCTCCTGGGGGGACTTGGCTGGGTGCGTTCACTCCGCAATCGCGTGCAGGCACAGACGCGTGAGATCAGCAACCAGCTCAGCAAGGTCGCGGACCTCGAGGCGCGCCACCGTGGCATCATCGAAAACGCGTCGGATTTCATCTTCACCGCCGACCTGACCGGTCGCCTCACCTCGATCAACCCGGCCGGCGAACGCCTCACCGGCTACACCCGCGACGAAGCCCTCGCCCTGACCGTGCGCGAATTGATCGCCCCTGAAGACCACGCCTCCGGGATCGCGGCCCTGGACCTGACTCCACACGCCGACGGCACCGCGACCTTCCAATGTCGCTTCCGCAAAAAAGAGGGCGAACGCGTCTGGGTGGAAACCAGTGTCCGCCTGCTTCAGCAGGGAAACCAGCCTCGCGCCCTGCTCGGGGTGGTGCGCGACGTGACGGAGCGCAAACGCTACGAGGAGGGTCTGACCCAGGCCCGTGACGCCGCCGAGGCAAATGCCCGCGCGAAGAGCACCTTCCTCGCCAACATGAGCCACGAAATCCGCACGCCGATGAACGGCGTGATCGGGATGAGCAACCTGCTCCTGGAGACGGCGCTCGACGGCGAACAGCGCGATTTCGCCGAGACCATTCGCAACTCGGCCGAGGCGCTCCTGACCGTGCTCAACGACATTTTGGACTTCTCCAAGATCGAAGCCGGCAAGCTGCAGTTTGAAATGCTCGACTTCGACCTCGCGGACGCGGTCGAGGGCACGATGGAACTGCTCGCCTCGCGCGCAGCGGGCAAGGGCCTCGAGCTGGCGGTCTTCCTTCCCAACAATCTGCCTCATGCCCTGGTGGGCGACCCGGGACGCCTGCGCCAGGTGCTGATGAACCTGGTCGGCAACGCGATCAAGTTCACCACCAAGGGTGAAGTGGTCATCCGTGTGTGCCTCGAGGAGGAGACTGCTGAGTCGGCCCGCCTGCTTTTTGAAATCATCGACACCGGCATCGGTTTGAGCGGGGAGGCCCAGAGCCGCCTGTTCCAGCCCTTCAGCCAGGCCGACAGTTCCACCACCCGTCGCTACGGAGGCACCGGCCTCGGCCTCGCCATCTGCAAACAGCTCGTCGAGCTGATGGGCGGCCAGATCGGCGTCCGCAGCGAGGCGGGCAAAGGCTCGACCTTCTGGTTCACCGTCCAGCTGCCCAAGGGGACGGGTGCAGCGGGCGACGAGCCCTGCTGCCTTCATGGCAGCCTCGCCGGGGTGCGTATCGCCATCGTGGACGACAACGAGACCAATCGGTGTTTGCTCGGCCACTACGTCGCCGCCTGGGGCGCCGTCAGCCAGGCGTTCGCCAGCGGGGAGCATGCGCTCCAGGCCCTGCGCGCCGCGGCTGCGGACGGCAACCCCTTCGAGGTCGCGCTGCTCGACTACCAGATGCCGGACATGGACGGTCTGCAGCTCGCCGCACAGATTCGGGAGGACACGCGCCTGGGCGAGATCCGCTGCCTGCTCCTGACGTCACTCGACACCCGGTTCGACCGGTCGCAGCTCCAGCAGCGCGGCATCGTCCAGATGATGACCAAGCCGATCCGGAGAAACGAACTGCGCACCGCGATCCTCGGCGTCCTGCCGGCCAGCGTCACGCACAGTCCGCATTCCGCCGAGGAGGTCCCACTCGAACCGCCTCCGGTGTCCCAACCCGGTGCGACGGTCTCGCCCGCCCCCCCTCCCGGCAGCTGCCGCGTGTTGGTGGCCGAGGACAACGTGGTCAATCAGCGCGTGGCGCGCCTTCAGCTCGAAAAACACGGCCACCGCGTGGACGTGGTCGCCAACGGGCTGGAAGTCCTGGAAGCCCTCGAGCGCGGGCGGTACGACGTGATCCTGATGGATTGCCAGATGCCCGAAATGGACGGTTACGAGGCCACCCAACGCATCCGCGCGGGACGCATTCACCAGGACATTCCGATCGTCGCCATGACCGCCAACGCCATGCAGGGCGATCGGGACATCTGTCTCGAAGCCGGCATGACGGACTACATCAGCAAGCCGATGCGGGTTCAGGAGCTGACCGCCGTCTTCACCCGCCTCGGGCTCGACAAACGGCGGCGCGCCAGCCGGGCTCCGCTGGAGTCCCGGGAGGCGGCGCACGGGCAAGGCTGACTCGGATCTGCGTCTCGCCCTACCCCTGAGCCGTGCTTCAGGCGCGGCTCAGTTTTCGGTATTTGATTCGGTGGGGCTGGTCCGCCTCCTTGCCTTTCCGGCGGCGAAAATCCTCGAGGTAGGAGGAGTAGTTGCCGGACCACCAATGCACGTAGCTGTCTCCCTCGAAAGCGAGGATGTGGGTGGCGACGCGGTCGAGGAACCAGCGGTCGTGAGACACCACCACCGCGCAGCCGGCGAAGTTCTCCAGACCTTCTTCCAGCGCGCGGATGGAGTTCACGTCCAGGTCGTTGGTCGGCTCGTCGAGCAGGATCAGATTCGCGCCGCTCTTCAGCAGCCGCGCCAGATGGACGCGGTTGCGTTCGCCTCCGGAAAGGACGCCGACCTTCTTCTGCTGGTCGGCACCGGTGAACCCGAATTGCGCGCAGTAGGCGCGTGCATTCACCTCGCGCGTCCCCAGCTTGAGAATCTCCTGCCCGTCGCTGATCGCCTCGAAGAGCGTGGCGCCATTCGGCAACGCATCGCGGGATTGGTCGACGTGCGCGACCTGCACGGTCGGGCCCACGCGGAGCGAACCACTGGTGGCCTGCTCGACCCCCGTGATCAGGCGAAACAGTGTGGTCTTGCCGGCGCCGTTGGGGCCGACGACCCCAACGATGCCACCCGGAGGCAGGGAAAAACTGACGTTTTCGAACAGCAGATTTTCGCCGTAAGACTTGGTGAGTTTGTCCGCCTCCACCACCAGCGTGCCCAGGCGAGGGCCGGGGGGAATCAGGATTTCGAACTCCCGCTCCTTTTCCGCCACGTTTTCCTTCAGCATCGATTCGTAGGCGTTGATGCGGGCCTGTGATTTGGCCTGGCGGGCCTTGGCGGATTTGCGGATCCACTCGAGTTCGCGGGCCATGGCCTTTTGCCGCCGGTCCTCGGTGCGCTGCTCAACCGCCAGCCGGCGCTGTTTCTGTTCGAGCCAGGAGGAGTAGTTGCCCTTCCAGGGGATACCATGGCCGCGATCCAGTTCGAGGATCCAGCCCGCCACGTTGTCGAGGAAGTAGCGATCATGCGTCACCGCAATGACCGTGCCATCGTAGCGGCTGAGATGCTGTTCCAGCCACTGGACGCTTTCGGCATCCAGGTGGTTGGTCGGCTCGTCGAGGAGCAGGATCGAGGGCTTCTGGAGGAGTAGGCGCGCCAAGGCCACCCGGCGGCGCTCGCCACCGGAAAGTTTGTCCACCACCTGATCGGGCGGCGGGCAGCGCAGGGCCTCCATCGCCATGTCGACCTGGGAGGCCACATCCCAGGCGCCGAGGGCGTCGATCTTTTCCTGCAATTCCCCCTGGCGCTCCATGATCTTGTCCTTGGCGGCGTCATCCTCCGCGTCATTGATCTCGTCCCAGGTCGCATCGTAAGCCGCGACCAGGTCGGTCAGGTGCTGCACCCCCTCCTCGACCGAGGCGCGCACTGTCCTGCCGGCGGTGAGCTGCGGCTCCTGCTCGAGCAGCCCCACGGTGTAGCCCGGCTCAAAATGCACCTGCCCATCGAACTCCTTGTCGCGACCGGCGAGGAGCCGCATGAGCGAGGACTTGCCGGAGCCGTTGAGCCCGAGAACCCCGATCTTCGCGCCGTAATAAAAGGAGAGGGAGATATCCCGGAGGATCTCCTTGCGCTCGATTTTCTTCGAGACGCTGATCATCGAGAAAATCACCTTGGGCTCGTCGGGTTTGGCCATGGCGCACAAGCAACCCGCCCCCACCGCGGCCGTCAATCGCCCCGGAGCCGCCCTTGGTTAGACCCACGGGATGCCAGGGCCGGAAACCGTGATGCGTTGCGATGCCCCCTTTTTCTCGGGGGATGGCCAGTGGCGACCGCGGCCGAAGCCCCCGTCAATCGTCATTCGGGTTCGCCCTTGGTCATTCGCCACAGGGCGATTACAGCGCCGCCCGGCGTTTCCATCGGGAAACTTCGTTCTCCACAAATCGCGCGGTCTGGCTAGGCTCCGCGCTCTGTAGTGGCGCCGCTGATGCGCCGCTGGGCATCACAACCTCCAAACTCAAGACCACCATGGGCCTGTTTGACTACCTCCGGACGCAGTTCCTCGAAATCATCCAGTGGGAAGACGATTCACGCGACACCCTGTCCTGGCGGTTCCCCGACGAGGACAAGGAGATCAAGCGTGGCGCACAGCTGATCGTGCGCGAATCCCAGGTGGCCCAGTTCATCTACCTGGGACAGTTCGGTGACACATTCACCCCGGGCAAGCATACCCTCACCACCGACAACATCCCGATCCTCTCCACCCTGAAGGGCTGGAAGTACGGCTTCGAGAGCCCGTTCAAGGCGGACGTGTATTACGTGAACACACGCCTGTTCACGGGCAACAAATGGGGCACCTCCAACCCGGTGATGATGCGCGATCCGGATTTCGGCATCGTGCGGGTGCGCGCCTTCGGCACGTACGATTTCCGCATCGTGGACGTGAAGACCTTCCTCAAGGAGGTGGCCGGCACGGACCACCAGTTCCGCCTGGATGAGTTTGCCGACACCATGCGATCGCGGATCATCAGTGTCTTCACCGACGCGCTGGCGACCGCCAAGCTCCCAGTCCTCGATGTCGCCTCGCGTTATGGCGAACTCGGCGAGGCCCTCCTGCCCATCATCAACCCGGTGCTCACGGCCCGGTACGGCCTGGAGATCCCCAGTTTCATTGTGGAGAACGTGTCCGTGCCCCCGGAGGTCGAGCAGGCGATCGACAAGCGGTCCAGCATGGCGGCGGTGGGCAACCTCAACGACTACGTGAAGTACCAGATGGCCGAGGGGCTGGGGAAAGGAAATGGCGGCGGTCCGGCCGGTGCGGCGGCGGAGATCGCGATGGGTTTCGGCCTCGCCCAGCAGTTGATGAACCAGCCCGGCGGCGTGATGGCGCCGCAATCCACCCCTTCCGCCGGCGGGGCACCGACCACCGTCGGGATGACCGCAGGGCCGGGCGCGGCCGGCAGCGGCCTTCCGGAGCTGCTCAGCCCGGCCGACGCGGCCAAGGCCCTCGGCGTATCCGAGGCGGACGTACTGGCCACCCTTGCCGACGGTTCGCTGAAGGGAAAGAAAATCGGCTCCACCTGGCGGATCACACGTGCCGCCTTGGACGAGTTTCTGCGGAGCTGAGCCCCGACGCAGGCCTTTTCCTTGCGCGCAGGCGCTCCCTGCCGCGAGGACCAGGGCCGGAACCGACCGCGGATCGCTCCGGCCCCTTAAACCGCCCCCTTGTCCAAACCGACGTCCAAACCCTGACCCTCTTTTTTCGCCGTGTCCGAAGCCAAAGCCCGCAACAAGTACAGCTGCCCGACCTGTGGCGCCGAGGCGACCTGGGATGCCGGCAAGAAGGCGCTGGTGTGTCAGTATTGCGGCACCGTTTCCCCCGCGAACATCGAACTCTCCCCGACCGGCGAGGAGACGATCGTCGAGCACGACCTCGCCATCGCCCTGCGGGGCGTTTCCGACGACCGGCGCGGTTGGCAGGCGGAAAAGACGCAGGTGCGCTGCCAGAGCTGCCAGGCCATCTCGGTCTTTGACCCTGCCCGTGTGGGGCAGCGCTGCGATTTCTGCGGATCGTCCTCCCTGGTTCCTTACGAGGAGGTGAAGGAGGCGTTCCGTCCGGAGAGCCTGCTGGAATTCCAGATCAGCAACACCCAGGTCCGCGAGGAGATCAGGAAGTGGTACGGCTCGCGCTGGTTCGCCCCCAACGCGCTCAAATCCAGGGCCATGACCGACACCCTGCACGGTCTCTACATCCCGTACTGGACCTTCGACGCCCAGGTACACGCGGACTGGTGGGCAGAAAGTGGATACTACTATTACGTGACGGAGAGCTACACGGACTCCTCCGGCAAACGTGCCACCCGCCAGGTGCGGAAAGTCCGCTGGCAACCGAGCAGCGGCTCACTCGACCACTTCTTCGACGACCAACTGGTGGCGGCATCGCGGGGTGTCCATCCCGCCCTGCTCGCGAAGGTCGAACCCTTCCCCACCCGCGACCTCAAGCCCTACAATCCGGGCTATCTTGCCGGGTGGGTGGTCGAGCGGTACCAGATCGACCTGGTCTCCGCGGCGCAGGAGGCGCGCGGACGCATGGACCAGACCCTCCGCCAGCTCTGCGCCAGCCGGGTGCCCGGTGACACCCACCGCAATCTGCGGGTTGACGCCAACTACAGCGGCCAGACCTTCAAGCACATCCTCACCCCGGTCTGGCTCCTGAGTTACCAGTTTCACGGCAAACCCTTCCAGGTCGTGATCAATGGATACACCGGCACCATCGCCGGGGAGTATCCAAAGAGCTGGTGGAAGATCAGCCTCGCGGTCCTCGCCGTCCTCATCGTCGTGCTCCTGATTATCGCCTTCGGCGAAAACCGCTGAAGGTCCCCGGGAGCGCGTCAGTCTTTGACCGCCACCAGGCGCAGGGCGACGCCGTAGGGATTCGGCTCGGTGGTTGAGACGATGCGGCTGTATCCAAAATGCCTGAGCGCTCCGAGAATCTCGTCGGGCTCCATCCAATACGCGTGGTTGGCCGGGCCGCCCCAGAACTGGCCATACGCGAGATTGGAGCCGTAGTCGTGGCGGTGCAGGGTGTGGACAAAGCCGGCATGTTCGGCCCGGTGCGCGGGGCCTGACCCGGCATTTGCCTCCGGGTGGGCCTGGCAGAACGCTGCGTCCCAGCACATCGTCCAGAGAAATACGGAACGCGCCCGGAGACTGACGTGCTCGATCAATTCGACCGGCGCGACCATGTGGTACAGCAGCCCCGAGACAAAGGCCAGGTCGTAGCGGTGGCGGATCGCCCGCAGGAACTCCAGGCAATCGCCGTAAAGGAAGTTCACCCGCTCCATCCCCAGCAGTTCTTTGAGCACCAGGCACTTCAGGTAAGCCTCCGGATGCGCCTCAATCGCGGTCACCGAGCCCGCTCCCAATTTCGAAAGCGCGTGGGTGTGTCCGCCCTCCAGGGGCCCGAGTTCGAGGACGTGGGCACCGTTGATCGCGACTCCCAGCGAAGCCAGCGCCTCCGCTGCCCATGGCACGCGCTCATCCTCGAAGAGGGCGGCGGCGCCTGCCGACGCATGCTGGTGCGGAGCCGGGAGCCGGGACGCCCACTTGCCCTTGAAGAGGTCGAGGGTCTGCTGAACAGAAGGCGCCTGGCGGGCGTACGGTGAATCCATGCAGGCGTTTTTTTCGCGGCCGGGTGATAGCGACGCAAGGCCGCTCTGCGCGGACGGCACTCAACGCGCAGGGTTCGTCTGCTCCTCCAGCCAGGAAAGATGAGTCAGGGCCTCCTCGCGCGACGCACCGCACATCGCCGGGTGCGGCTGGAGCGAACCACAAACAGCGGGGCGCAGGGGCGACCCAAACAGACCGCAGCGGAACGCCTCGTCGAGATGCACGCAGGGGATGCCTGCCGGCTTGCCATGGGGCATGCCGGGGAGCGGTGAACTGATGGAGGGCGCGATGCAGCACGCACCACACCCCGTTCGACAGTCCGGCGTCTTAGCCCCGGAGCCCGCAATCACCGGAGCTGGAAGTCAACGCGGGCGCCACCGGTGGTCGGGGCCTCCGCCAGCTGGACGCGGTCCGGGGCCTGCGACTGCGCGACCACGGCCTCCAGCACGCGCTGGGCGCGCTTGCGCGCAAGGCCCGCCAAGTCGGCATCCGCAACCGGGATGATTTCCAGCAGACGCGACCGCATTTCCGCTTCGATGGGCAGCCGGGCCGCGGTGGCTCCGGATTGGGTCGGTGTGCGCAGCACCACCGTCGGAGTGGGCGTGGGGGTTGGTTCCGGACGGTCGCGCGTGAACCAACGGAAGAGGAAGAAGCGCCGGCGTGCCCGCTCCGGCTCGGCTGCCTCGTCCGCGGCGGGCGCAGCGGCGTCGGCACCGATCACCTGCTCGTGTGGCTTGACGAAGGCCTCGCGATAAAACTCGGCAATCACGCGGGCTTCCCCTTCGCGACTGACCGTCAGCTCCTCGAGGGTCAGGCCCGGGTTCACCTGGCGCGCCTGCTCCCAGATGGTGGTGCGAATCCGGCGGTCGAGCTCTCGCTCACGCAGCAGCGCGAGATCGGCTTTGGGGTCATAACCTCCGCTGATCGCCAGTCGCAAGGCAGGCCGTTCGCGCAGGGCGCGCGACAGCACCTCCAGTTTCACCGCATCCTGAGGGTCGAGATCCACGGCACCGGGCTCAAACGTGAGGAAGGAAAGCTCCTCGCCGGCGCGTCCCCCGCCGAACATCGCTCCAAGCAGCGAGAACGGCGCAGTGGCGGCGCGGGTGATCAGATTCGAGATCACCTTTCCGAAGACGGCGCCGAAGGCGAAGCTCGGATCCTCCAAGCTGCCCTGCACCGGGATGGTGAGCGCAATCTTGCCCTCCCGGTCGCGCAGCAAGGCGAGCGCAAAGTTCACCGGAACCTTGGGCGCGTCGGGGCTCTCGGTGGCCGCGCCGAGGTTGAAATCGGAAAGGACAAACTGGGTCGTGCTGTCGAGCCGGCGTCCGCTCACCTTCGCCGTCGTATCCAGGGTGAGGACACCCTGGTCCAGTTGGTACCCGACATATTTGCCCACGTAGGGGCTGAGGGGACGCAGGTCGGAGTTGCGCACCTCCACCCTCAGGTCGATCGCGCGTTCACGGGCGAGCACGTTGATCTTGCCCGTGAGGGCGAGCGGGGCGGTGCCATTGATCTGCCCATTGAACGCGACGTCGGCACGGTCGATGTCGACCGAGGACAACCCTGTGATCGTACCGGCCAAGCGATCGATCCCGGTCTTCACCTCGGGGGAGACAGAGCGATCGCTAAAGGAGATGCGGCCGTTCGCGAGCGCGATCCGATCGAGGGCCATGAACATGCCGGCGGGCTCGCCGGTGGACACAGGAGAGCGGGCCGAGGCAGGCGTCTCCTTCGGGGCGCCGGAGGAGCGGACCAGGCCGGCGAGATTGACGGCTCCGTCCGCGGCACGGACCACGGTGACCTCCGGGTCGCTCAGGGTCAGCTCCGCGATCGTCAGCCGGGCGGGTGCCGAGTTGTAGTCGATTCCGGATACGGTGAGGGATTTCCAGGCCATTACCCGCTGGTCGGCGACGTCGGTCAGCTCGAGCAGCGTGACATCCGCGTCTGCAGTGGCGGCGAGCGCGACCTCTCCGCCGGACGCGGTCCGCAGGGTGGCGTTGCCTTTGAGGTTCGAGACCCCGGAGCGGACGCGGCCCTGCACTGCGGATTCCACCCAAGGACTGAGAGCGGGGAGCGAGAGTCCCTCGACTGCGAACGCGAGCGTGCCCGCGAGCGGCTGCGCCGCGACGGTCCCGTTGACGCGGAGGGTTCCGCCACCGGGAGAAAACTCGCCGCGCACCTCCACCGGCAGGGGTTTTGAGAGCTCGGCCAGGGAGAACTGCTTGATGCTGACCGCGACCTGCTGGACCTCGAATTCCGCCGTGCGAGGGGTGGTGGCGTCTTCGACGCGGAGGGTCACGCCTTTGACGCCGAGTTCGCCCACGCGCACCTGGAAGCGCGGCGCGGCGGCTGTGGCGGGGGCGGTGGTCGCGGCATTTTTCGCAGAGGGCGGGGCGAAGGTGGCGAGGTTGATCCCCTCGGCAGTGCGCCGGGTCACGATCCTGCCGCCCGAAAGCAGCACCTTCGAGATGTCTGCGGTGGAGGCGAGGAGATCGAAGGAGGCCGGGCCCACCTCGATCAAGGTGGCTTCGACCGCCGGCTCGGTGGAGCCGCGCGGCGCGAGCTTCAATAGGTCAACCTTGACGGTGGCTTCGGTCAACCGGAGCTGCGGGCGATCGTCCTGGAGAAAGAACTCATAGGGCACCTGCACGTCGACGGTGCCATCGAGCACGTCGAACCCGACGGCTTGCGAATAGAACGGGGCGTACTTTTTCACCGCCAGCTTGCGGATGCGCAGCTCGCCGCTCGATCGCAGGGGCGCGAGGGCGACCCGCCCCGTCCACTCGATGTCCTCCCCCGCCTCAGAGAGGGCGGTGAAGACGCCGGGGGCGCCGGTCTGCCCGCTGGTGCGGAAATCGCGCAGAACGAAGGTCGTCGGCCCCAGGTGTGTGCTGAACGGCTGGGCCCGACTCTCGTCGGTGTAGTCCAGTTCGGCCCGGTTGACGGCGAGGCGGTCGACGCGGAGGGCCCAGGGTTCGCCCGCGGGCTCGTCGGCGCCCGAAGGCGGCACCAGGTCGGCCACGTTGAGTACCCCGTCCTTGGATACGTGGAGACGGCCGGCGAAGCCGTTGAGATTGATCTCGGCGAAATGCAGCTGGCGCGAGACGAGGGCCCAGAGTTCGAAATTGACGTATAGGCTGGACCAGCCGAGGAGCGGCTTGCGGTCGGGGTCGTTGACGATGAGTTTTTCCAGCGTGAGCGACAGGGTGAGCGGATTAAAGGCCACACGCCCAACGGTCACCTCGCGCTTCAACTGCTGCGTGGCGCGGGTTTCGAGCTGCCCCTTGAGGATGCGGGGGGCGATGAAGAAGCCGGCAAGCACGTACAGCAGGTAAACCACACCGAGCACAACAAGGAGGCGCACGACGAAGGGGGTTCCCTCGTCGCGGGTGGCTCGTTGGCGACGCAGTTCTCGAATGTTTGGGGTCGTCACTTCTGGCATGAGTAGGACGAGAGGCCCGTCCTAGCAAGCCAGGCCGGCGCGTCGCGCCGGGGTGTGAACACAGCGGCGTTTGGCCGGGAATCACACATCTGAATCAAGACTACCGAATTCCTTAAGCCGGTCTTGAGACGACGAAGGCGGCCTGGAAGTCAACTGCCACACTGCCCTTCTCCACGACGGCGGCGCGGAGCTTGAGTTTGGCTTTTCCGTACCGAAGGAGCGCGGCCTTAAATTCCTCGATAGCGGCCTTGGTCGGGCGCTCGCAAATGGCACGCAATTCGCCGATGACTGGTTTACGGTAGGCCGTCTTGCTGTCCTTCACCACGATGTGCCACTCGGCGCGCTCGTTGCGCATCAATTCCCACATCACCCCATAACCGGCGAGGGTGGCCAGGGCGACCAGGCTGCCGCCGAACGCCGTGTTCAGCGAATTGCGATTCGGCTCGTGAGGGGCGATCAGGATCAGCTTGTTCTCGTCGCTCATCTCGATCCGCACGCCCATGGCGCGCGCGAGCGGGATCATCTCGTGTAAGAACGTTTCCAGGCCGGGCGCTTTGACTTCCATTGTCACGTGACGGGCAAGTTGAAGGTTTTTTCCGCCGCCGTCAAAGCAGTCCGGGCCGGGCAAACACCCCGGGAAACGCAGGCGTCAGGACATCGCATCGACACCGGTCACGGGTCACCGGTCACGGGTCACTTGCGCACCTCCGAGGCGCGTCAAGGTTGCTCGGGTCCGACGTGGGCGCGAAGCCGTGCGGCGAGGGCCTCAAAATCTTCGGGGTTGGCAAAGGAGCGTCGCGGGAAGATGTGGAACAGGGTGCTGGAATGATAAACCAGGATGTACCGCGAGTTCCGTTTCCACCGTTTGATCATGGGCCAGGGGAAGCGCAGCTGGCCGCGTTTGGACTGCAAAGCCAGACCCTCATCCGTAATGCGGGTTTCGGTGGGGTCCAGCAGCGCGGGATTAGCCTTAAAAATGCGCCCCACACGCCACGGCAGAATGATGAGAAACAGGAGCGCTCCATATGCCAGGCCGGCGGGCAGCGCCCACCAAAACCGCGGGAGCGGGAGCCCCTGTGCGATCATGATCACCTCCTGCAGGAGCATGCCGACAAACAACGCCAAGAGTCCCCAACCGATCCACCGCACCGCCGGTTTGGGCCGAAAGTGCAGCCGCTGCGCTGCGAGGTAATCTTCCGGGGTGAGATGGGTGGTGACGAGCATCGGAGGAATTTGTGATTGATGATTGCTGAGCAGGAAGGCGGAGAGAGACGGAAATGCGGGACGTAGCCCAGCCCTTCCCTCGCCTCCGGCTGGCGTCATTCGAGCTTCGGCCTTCGTCCTTCCCGCGCATTGCGCGCCGGCGTGGGCGGCGCGCCCCTCAAATGTGCTTCGAATCGTCTGCGTCTTTCTTCACGTAGCCGCTTTCCTGGCGGGCGTGGTTGACGGCATTTTTCTTGAGATAGGCCTGGTAGACATCGTCGGCGGTCATGCCGAGTGTTTGGGCGAGTGAGACCAGGAAGTGGAAGAGGTCGACCACCTCGACCTTGGCGTTCTGCTCGTCGAAGCTCTGGTATTTGGCCCACCACTTCCACGGCACGGAATCGATCAGCTCCGCGGTCTCCTGCTGGAGGGCACGGGTGTAGTTGAGGATCCACTTCGCCTTTTCCTCGTCGGTCGCGGGAGGAAGGCTGACGCCGATGCGCGCGTTCAGGGCCGATTGCATCCGGAAGATCTCGTCGAGCTTGTCCATGGCGAGTTCGGTATGTGGCACCAGCACGCGAGGCAAGGCGAACAACGGAAGCGAAGGCGCGCGGGCGCCGTGCCCCCGGGCTGACCGCGCACGGACGGGTGACGCCGGGCTGCGCAGCGGCTACTGACGAGGGCAAGGTTTTCGAGATAAGGATTGCGGAAATCGGTGTTGCGCCGATTGTTCTATCACCTGCAGGCGTTGAGCGCGTCGATTTTCGAGCTCCGCCCACAGTGTCAACACCCGGTGCCCCACCTTGGTGAGCACCATAACAACAACAACATACGTCATGTCAGACCCAGTAACGTCCGGCGAGCCTTCGGTGGCCTCCGCTGAGACCGTCAGCGCGCCGCCTGCCGCCGCTCCGGTGGCCAAGGAAGCCCCCGCTGCTCCCGCCAGTACCTTCGGGACCAGCCGCGGCTCCGGCCTTGCGCGCGGAAAGCGCGGAGCCTCCTCCGCCGCAGCCACCGCCAACAGCGCCCCCGCCAGTGACTACCAGCCGACCGCGATCCAGGTGGTCGCGGTTGAACGCGAGTACAAAAATCCGTTCAACCCGGATGCTCCGGCGTTTACGCCGGCTCCCGCCGCCCCGGCTCCCGCACCGGCCCCCAAGGTCCAGATCGCTCCGGCGGTTCCCGCGGCTGCAGCGGCACCGGTCAGCGAAACGGCACCTGCCACTGCCACCCCCGCCCCGACAACCCCGGCCACCGCCGAGGCTGCCCCGGCGTTGCCCGAGACCAAACCCGAGCTGAAGATCCTTCCCCCGGAACAGCGCCAGCGCCCTGCCCAGAGCTGGGAAAGCAGCACGTTCCCGGCCGACAGCGCAGCGCCCGCCGAGGGACGCCAGCCCTACCGCCGCGAGGACCGGCCCACCTTCCGCCCCGAACGACGTGAGGGCTCCCCCACCGAGCCTCGCCGCGAGCCGCGTGAACCGCGTGCCGGCGAGAACCGCGAAGGCCGCCCCAACCGCGATCCCCGCGAGAATCGCGAACCGCGCGAACCGCGTGACGCCCGCGAGCCGCGCGAGAACCGGGCTCCGCGCGAGAACCGTGAGCCGCGCCCCCCGCGCACCTTTGAACCCCGCCCCGCTCCGACTCCGGAAAAGAAGAGCGGCGGTTTTCTCGGTTGGCTGAAGGGTATCTTCAGCGGCGAGCCCGAGGCAGCGGCACCCGCGCCCGCCCCGCAGCCCCCCCGGGCCGACACCGCAGGCGAGCGGCGTCCCGACGGCGGACAGCGTCGCCATCGCGGCGGCCAGGGCCGTGGCGGTTTCCGCCATGAAAATCGCGGCGGCGAAAACCGCGGTCCGCGCGAGGACCGTCCCGCCGGCGACACTCCGTCCGACGGCCAGGGCGGCGAGCGACGCTTTGACGGCGGCCGGCGTCGCCGCCATCGTGGCGGCCGCGGCCGCGGCGGCTTCCGGGGTGACAATCCCGGCGGCGGCGAGCCCCGTTCAGAAAACAGCAGCGGCTCCGGCGAAAGCTGAGCCCGCCCCTCCCCTCCAACGCCCCGTGCCCACCGGCCGGGGCGTTTTTTTTGTCGCGCCGCCACACGCTCCGCCCGCGGCTGCAGAATCGTTCCGTTTCACGCTTGAGTGAGCGGGGTGGCGGGTCGAATTCTGGCGTTCGCGCCCCGCGCCCCCTCCTCTCCATGGCCGACCTTATCGTCAACGGCGGGAAACCGCTCTCCGGCACGATCGTTCCGTCCGGCAACAAGAACTCCGCACTTCCCATCGTGTGTGCGACCCTGCTCACGAATGAGCCGGTCACCGTCCACAACGTGCCGGAAATCACGGATCTCGACAAAATTGTCGCCTTCATGGTGCGTCAGGGCTCCACGGTGGAGTGGGACAAGGCCGCCGGGGTGATGCGTGTCGATCACTCGACCTTCCGCAACGAACTCGTCAACGACGAGCTGCCCCAGGACATGCGGTCGACCGTGCTCCTGTATCCGGGCCTTCTCTACCGGTTGAAGAAGATCAGCATCGCGGCGAACACCAAGGGCTGCTCGCTCGGGGTGCGCGAGATCGACCCACACTTGGAAATCTTCGCCAAACTTGGGGCCGTGGTGGACACGGGCGAACCACTGGTGATCGCCCTGCCCAATGGTTTCCAGGGCAACCGGCACTGGTGCGACTACATGTCCGTCACCGTGACGGAGAATTTTCTCATGGCGGCGGCGATCGGACGCGGCACCTCGACCCTGATCAACGCGGCGAGCGAACCGCACGTGCAGGATCTATGCGTCGCCCTGACCGCCCTGGGAGCGCGGATCGAAGGCGTGGGCACGAGCATGCTGAAGGTGGAAGGGGTCGAGACCCTCGGCGGCGGCAACGTCGCCATCAGCACCGATTACCATGAGGTGGTCACCTTCCTCGCCCTCGGCGCCATCACGGGCGGCGAAGTCCAGGTGCGCAAGTCCCTCCCACAGCACTTTGACCTGATCACCCGCGCCTTCCGCAAACTCGGCGTGGTGGTCGAACACGAGAGCGACACGGCCATCGTCCGGCGCAACCAGACCCTGCTGATCGAAGAACCCTATACCTCCAATCTGCTTCCCAAAATCGAGGCCGCGCCCTGGCCCTATTTTTCAGTCGACCTGCTCCCGCTGATGATCGCGCTCAGCACCCGCTGCAAGGGCACGATCCATTTCTGGAACAAGGTGTATGAAAACGGTTTTTCCTGGATGCCCGAACTCGCCAAATACGGCGCGCATGTGCTGGTGAGCGATCCTCACCGGATCGTCGTCTTTGGCGACCGCCCCCTCCGCCCCGCCGTGGTCGACGCGCCTTACGTCATCCGCGCGGCGATCGGTCTGTTCATGGTCGCCGCCAGCATCCCGGGGCGCAGCGTGGTGAAGAACGCCGACACCATCAAACGCGCCCACCCCCGCTTCGTGGAAAACCTGCGCGCCCTCGGCGCGGAGGTGGAGTGGAAGTAGACGCGCGCCTCGGAGCGTCGCACGCCTACGCAAAGACCCGTTATCCACGGATGGACACAGATGAACACGGATTCCAATCCGTATCCGTGTTCCTCCGTGGTTCCTCTGGTATTCCTCACCCGCCGCCCGTGCGCAGGCTTCCAAAAGCACCGATCATAAATCATAAATCATAAATGGATAAGGGTGTTAACTACGTCACGTCCGCCCTCACCGCACCGGTTTCTCCGGCGGAGGCGGCCCTGCGTCCGCTGTCGTTCTCGGACTTCACCGGCCAGGCCAAGACAGTGGAGCGTCTCCAGGTGATGGTGGGCGCCGCGCGGCGTCGAAACGAGGCCCTCAACCACATCCTGCTCAGCGGCCCTCCCGGGCTGGGCAAAACCACCCTGGCGCTGATTCTGGGCAATGAGATGGGACGCAATGTCCGGATCACCTCCGGGCCCGTGGTGGAAAAGGCCGGCGATCTCGCCGGACTGCTCACCAACCTCGAGGAAGGTGACCTGCTTTTTATCGATGAAATCCACCGCATTCCGAAGACGGTGGAGGAGTACCTGTACTCCGCCATGGAGGACTTCCGCCTGGACATCATGATCGACCAGGGTCCCAACGCACGCAGCGTCCGCCTCTCCCTGCCGCGTTTTACCCTGATCGGCGCCACCACGCGGGCGGGACTGCTGACCGCGCCCCTCCGCTCGCGCTTCACCCTCCAGACGCGCCTGGACTATTACGACACCGCGACGCTGGTCGCGATCGTCAAACGCAGCTGTGCTCTGCTCAAAGTCACGATCGACGAGGGCGGCGCCCGCGAAATCGCAGCCCGCTCCCGAGGCACGCCGCGCGTGGCAAACAACCTGATCAACTTCGTGCGCGACTTCGCCCAGGAGCGCGCCGGTGGGGAAATCACCCGCCCCGTCGCCGCCGCCGCCCTCGAGCTGCTCGAAATCGACGCGGCCGGATTGGACGAGATGGATAAACGGATGCTGCGGGTCATGGCCGAGAACTACCGGGGCGGCCCGGTCGGCATGAGCACCATCGCGGTGGCGGTGGGTGAGGAAGCCGAGACGCTCGAGGAGGTGCATGAGCCCTTTCTGATCCAGGAGGGCTATCTGCAACGCACCCCCCAAGGACGCATGCTCACCGCACGTGGCTACCACGCGATCGGCCTGAAGCCCACACCGGGCGGCAATCAGCAGACGTTGCTGTGAGCGTCCCGCCGCCCCCGGCCCCGATGGCCCGGCTGCGGCCCAAGATGTCACCGGTCGGGCGGCTTCCGGCGCGCTACGCCGAACTCTTCCCTCGCACTCCGGTCGCTACGCTTTCCAATGGCTCCAACCTCAGACCATCGCCCTCCCCCCGTTCGGCTTTTCAGCAGTGACCTCGACGGCACCCTGCTCGGCAATCCGGAGAGCACCCTGCGCTTCAAGGCTGCCTGGGTGTCCCTCCCCGCGGACGTCAGGCCTCTGCTCGTCTACAACAGCGGGCGACTGATCGAGGACATGCGGCAGTTCGTCACCCGGGGCGAATTGCCCGAACCGGATTTTTATATCGGCGGGGTTGGAACGGAGATTCTCAACGTGCGCGGCGGCGCTGCGATGGACGATTTCACCGCCTTCCTCAACGAAGGCTGGGACCGTGCGATGGTCGACAACATCACCCGCTCCACGCCGGGAATCCGACCCCAGCCAGCGGAGTACCAGACGACCTACAAATCCAGCTGGTTCCTCGACTCCGCCACCCCGGATCTGATCCACCGTCTGGAGAAACGGCTGGAGGACGCCGGCCTGAATGTGCACGTGGTTTATTCCAGCGCGCGCGACCTCGACGTCCTCCCCCGCCGCGCCACCAAGGGCGGGGCCCTCGAGTGGCTTTGCAAGCGGCTCAACGTCCCCCTCCAGGCTGTGCTGGTGGCAGGCGACACTGGCAACGACAGCAGCATGTGCCGGCTCCCGAATGTCCGCGGCATCATTGTCGAGAACGCCCAGCCCGAACTGCTCGAGGCCACGGTCGAGATCCCGCTCTACACCGCTCGCCACGTCTGCGCCGACGGTGTATTGGAAGGGCTGCGACACTACGGCGTTCTCAGCAGCGTTCCTTCGGCGGAGCAGACGGTGCAGACGCGGCGGCGCATGTCGCCGAGCTACCGGCTCCTCTTTACCGGCACCAAGCTCGGCGGGCTTAACGAGGAGGAAAAGCGCCTGATCAGCACCGGCTATCAGCACGCACTGATCGCGCTGCGCAAAAACATCACCCCGCTCGGCTTCTCCGCCTGTTCCCTCGAGGACAACAAGGTCACGGGCACCGATGAGAACTACCGTTCCGTCTGGGCCCGCGACGGCTCGATCACGCTCCTCTACACCCTCGACCTCGAAGCTGAGGATATCCGGCAGGCGCAGCGCCAGACGCTGGAGACGCTGCTCGCAGCCAGCTCTCCCTCCGGACAGATCCCCGCCAATGTCCGCCTCGACACCGGAGCCCCCGACTACGGCGGCGTCGGCAACATCTGTTCGATCGACAGCGGGCTGTGGGTCATCATCGCCGTCTTCAACTACGTCTCGCACACCGGAGACATGGATTTCCTTCAGCGCCACGCCGCCCGCCTGCAGGTGGCGATGAACTGGCTCAGCGCACACGATAGCAACACCGACGGCCTGCTCGAAATCCCCGAGGCCGGCGACTGGACCGACCTTTTTGGCCGCAGTTACAATGTTCTCTACGACGAGATCCTCTGGTACCGCGCCAACGTCTGCTACGGGCGTCTTCTCGAATACATGCGCCAGTTCGATCGCGCCGCCGATTACCTGCGCTGGGCCCAGGTGATCCGCGGGCGCATCCTCGACGCCTTCTGGCCGAGCACCCGCCCGCCGTCCTCGCCGGTCAATGTCAACCGCTTCGCCGACCGCCAGTACGGACTCGGCGATGCGCAGTACCTCCTGGCCGAGATCACGCCGTTCTCCTTCAACTGGCGCTGCGATGTCTACGCCAACGTGCTGGCGTACCTGATGAACCTCCTGGATGTGGATCGCGCCCGCACCGCCTTCCGCTTCATGTGGGGAGTCGGGGTGAATACGCCCTGGCCGGTGGCGAATCTGTATCCGGTGGTTCAATCGGGCGATCCCGACTGGCGCCCGTATTACACCGTCAACCTGCTCAACCTGCCGAACCACTATCACAACGGCGGCATCTGGCCCTTCATCGGCGGGCTCTGGGTGCGCTACATCCACCGGCTCGGCTTCTACGAGGTGGCCTGTCGCGAGCTCGTCCAGCTGGCCAAGCTCAACCGTCTCGGCCGCGACCACGAGTGGGAATTCAACGAATGGGCGCACGGGACGACCGGCCGACCGATGGGCAAGGCCTACCAGGCCTGGTCCGCCGCCACCTTCATCAAGGCGTGTCACGAGGTGGAGGCCGATCCGCGACGTCTCCGCAATGATTGAGGAAGTCATGATGTTTCTGCCACCACCCCGGGTCGTCTGTTTCGGCGAAGTCCTCTGGGATATCCTTCCGCACGGGCGCTATCCCGGGGGTGCTCCCTTCAACGTCGGCTACCACCTCCACCAGCAGGGGGCGGAGGTCTGCGTCGCTTCCGCGGTCGGAACCGATCCGCTCGGTGACGAACTGCTTGGTCGGCTCACCGCCTGGGGGATCCCGACCGCCGGAATCTCGCGCCTGGACGCCTTCCCCACCGGCACGGTCACGGCGGAACTGGGCCCCTCCGGGGACGCCCGCTACACCCTCCACGAAAACGTAGCATGGGACCGAATACACCTGACCGAGGCGACGCTGCGCGCCGCCGGGAAGGCCGACGCCGTGATCTTCGGGTCGCTTGCGCAGCGCTCCACCTTCAACCGCAACTCTCTCGACGAGCTGCTCGCCCTCCTGCCCGACCAGGCCTGGCGGATCTTCGACGTGAACCTGCGCGCCCCGTTCGATGACCTCGCCCTGGTCGGAGCCCTGGCAGGCAAGGCGACGGTGCTGAAACTCAACGCCGCCGAGGCCGCACGCCTGGCCGCCGGGGCGGAAGAGGAGGCCGGCCAGGAGGAGGGGCACGCCCGCCGCCTCCAGCAGGAGACCCGCTGCCGCATGGTTTGCATCACCGCCGGCGC
Organism: Verrucomicrobiota bacterium; assembly: GCA_023428905.1. Taxonomy (GTDB): domain Bacteria; phylum Verrucomicrobiota; class Verrucomicrobiia; order Opitutales; family Opitutaceae; genus EW11. The sequence goes on along the minus strand of JAEYWP010000007.1, from coordinate 138,669 downwards.
GCGCGGGGCCGGTCTGCTCGCCGACGGCGAATGGCTCTGGGAGCCGGGGCAGCCCGTGGCAGTCGCCGACACGGTGGGAGCGGGAGACGCCTTTCTCGCCACCCTCACGCTGCGGCTGCTGCGGGAACCCTCCCACCTGCGCACCGCTCTGGCCGCGGCCAGCCGCCGGGGCGAGTGGGTTGCCAGTCAGCAAGGCGCAACGCCCGCCTACACCTGACGGTCCCTGCCAGCGGCAGCCCGCGCTGTCGGGCTCAGCGAACCGGGGCAGAGGGGAGGCGCAATTCCGCGGTCACGGGATAATGATCGCTTGGATACTGCTCCTGGTAGCGCGTGGTCACCACCGCCGAAGCAAGCACGTCCACCGCCGGTGAAACGAGGATCCAGTCGATGCGGGCTGGCCCGTGGTGGTTCTGGCCAAAGCCATTAAAGGTGCCCTCGCCTTCACCCTCGCGTCGCCTGGCCCGCAGCCAGGCATCCGCCAGCCTGCCCCCGTCCGTCAGAAGCGTGTAGGCGGGGTTTGCCTCCGCGGCGGCGTTAAAATCGCCCAGCAGAATCACGGGCAGATCCGCTGCCTGCTCAGCCAGCCTGCTTCGCACAAGCTCCGCACTTTTCTCGCGCGCCCGCTGCACCTCATGGTCGAAATGGGTGTTCCACACCGCGAACTCCGCGCCGGATTCCTTGTCGCGAAAACGCACCCACGTCACCATCCGCCGGTTGCTGTTGCCCCAGGTGGTCGACCCGGTCACCGCGGGCGTGTCGGACAGCCAGAAATGGTCGAACGCCACGGGCTCCAGCCGCCCAGTGCGGTAAAACACCGCCATGAACTCTCCCCGGCTGCCACCGTCGCGGCCCAGGCCGATCCAGTCGTATCCCTCGAGGTCATCCGCCATGTCTTTGAGCTGTGAATACACGCCCTCCTGGGTCCCGATCACATCCGGGGAGGCGTCACGGATGACCCGCGCCACCAGCGGGCGGCGGTCCGGCCAGGCGTGGGGCGGGGTCTCGCTGGCAAAGCGGAGATTGTAGGTCATCACCTTGAGGGTTGCGCCGCTCTGGGCCAGACTGGGCGTCAACACGGCCAGAGGCAGGAGCGTCATGACGAGGGCAAAAAATCGACGTCGCATGGGGAAGGAACGCCATCCTGCGGGAGAATCCCGGGGCCGCAACCCTGCGGGCGCCACCGGCCGTGACGTCCGGGTGACGCCGCCACGAAAACGTTGCTGCTGGAAGATTGTGGCGCCGCGCGGGGTGCGCTTTCTCGGAACCCTTCCGCCGTCCGTATTCGAGGCGGCGGTACAGACAGCCTGCCCGGCCCAAAGCACACCTATGTCCCACGTACTCCGTACCGCCCTGTTCACCACCCTCGCGTCCTCCCTCGGGAGCACGGGCCTTTCCGCCCAAAACGCGCCCCCGGCGTCTGCCGACGATCCGATTGAAATGTCGCACGTCGTTGTGACCGGCCGCGCCGGCCTCGACTTCCGGACCAAGGCGCAGACCAGCTACGCCATCACTGATGTCTCGGGCGAACAGCTCCGCCTCCAGGCCCCGATCGGCGTGGCCGAGGCGATCAAGAACGTGCCCGGCTTCTGGGTGGAAGCCTCGGGCGGTGAGGCCAGTGCCAACGTCCGCGCCCGCGGTATCCCGACGGAGGGTTACTCCACCGTCGCCCTCCACGAGGACGGCCTCCCGGTGCAACACGACTCCGGCCTGGGCTGGATGAATGCGGACCAGAGTTTTCGGCTCGACGAAACGATCGAACGCCTCGAGGTGGTGCGCGGGGGTCCCTCCTCGGTCTTCGCGTCCAACGCCCCCGGCGGCACGGTGAATTTCGTGACCCGGCGCGGCACCGACACCCCGTCGGGCGTGATCAAATACGAGACCGGCGACTTTGGCCGGCACCGGGTCGATGCCTGGTATGGCGGCCCCGCGGGGGACTGGCGTTACAGCGTGGGAGGCTTCTGGCGCATCGACGACGGGATTCGCGATCCCGGCTTCCGCGCCAACGATGGTTACCAGTTCCGCTTCTCCCTCGGGCGTGACTTCGGGCGCGGCAAGATCGACTTCAACCTGAAGCACCTGGACGACAAGGTGATCTTCTTCCTCGGTGTCCCGCTCACCTTCGACGCCAGCGGTGACCCGGCGGAGGTGCCCGGCTTTGACGCCAACCACGGCACCTTCCCCGGCCCCGAAACCGCGCGGGTCACGGTGCGCGACGCCAACGGCACGCGGACCATCGCGGTGGACAATGGCACGGATGTGAACCTGACCCAGGCGACCCTGCGTTTTGAATACGACCTTGGCGGCGGCTGGCGCCTGCAGAACGGCTTCCGCTACCGTGATTCGGATACGGTCCGCAACGGTGTCTTCCCCGGCTCGATCACCGCGGGTCCGGCACGCCTCGCTGCCCTGCGGACGTCCGCCCTCACCCTTTTCCCCGGTGCGGTCGATGTGCAGTTCCGCTACGTGACCTCACCCTCGACCGTCTTTGATCCGCTCGCCCAGAATGGGAACGGGCTGGTGCACGACGCGTCGATCCGCTCGATCAGCGTCGCCCTCGAGGAGATCATCAACGACCTTCGCGTGCTCCGTAAATTCGAGGTGGGCGGCCAGACCCACGATCTCGCCCTCGGATATTACCTCGGTCACTCTGACGAGGGATTCCGCCGGTATTCGGCCAATGCCTACACCGACGTGCGCAGCCGAGCCCGCCTGCTGGACCTGGTCGCGGTCGACGCCGCCGGGGCCCCGGTCGGGGTGGTGACCGAGAACGGTTTCTCCCGCTATGGCGCGGAGTACGCGAACGGCCTGGGTGATTCCACCACCCATGCCTTTTACGCCTCGGACGAATGGCAGGTCACCCGGGCGCTGCGGATCGACCTCGGTGCCCGCTGGGAGCGCATCGGCATGAACGGTTCGGTCGAGCGCAGCACCTCGCGCAATCTCGGCGGCACCACCCTGGCTGACGACAACGTCCTCGCGGGAACGGGCCAGTTCGACCATTTTGACCGAAGCTTTGACCGCCTCGGCTGGACCCTGGGCGCGGACTGGCTTTTCACCCCTCGCAGCGGCGTCTTCGCCCGCTACACCCCGACCTTCCGCCTCCCCAGCGTGGGCGACTTCATCACCAACGCGACCGCGCTCCCGATCGTGCAGCGGATGGACCTGTACGAAGCCGGCTACAAATACACCAGCCGCGCCTTCGACGCCTTCGCCACCGCCTTCTACACCGAATACAAGAACCTCGGTTTCACCGAAAGTGTCTTTGACCCCGTCTCCGGAGGTTACAGCAACCGTACCGCCTATACGAATACGAAGGCCTACGGTCTCGAACTGGAGACACTCTTCCGCCCCACCGCCTGGTTCGACCTGAACGCCACCGCCACCGTGCAGCAGCCCGAGTACGGCGATTTCCGTTTTACCCAGCTGGTCAACGGACAGCCCACGGAGATCGACTACACTGGAAACCAGCTGGTGCGCGTGCCGAAGCTGAGCCTGCGCGTCATCCCCGGTTTTAACCTGATGGACGGCCGTCTCCGCCTCCAGCTTCCGATCGAGCACTATGGGCGGCGCTATTCGGACGCAGCGAACTCCGTCTCGCTGCCCAGTTACACGGTCCTCAACGCCAACGCCCGTTTCGACCTGTCGCCGCGCGTCAGCCTGTACCTCTACGCCGACAACCTGACCAACGAGATTGGCCTGACCGAAGGCAACCCGCGCACGGGGCAGTTCCAAAGTGGCGACGCGGGGGCGCGTTATTACTTCGCGCGCCCGATCCTTGGTCGCAGCTACCGCGCGGCCGTGATGGTCCGTTTCTAACCATGCACCTGCTCCCCGCCTTCGCACGCCGGCTCTCGGTTCGGACCGCGGTGTTATGCTGCGCGTTGAGCCTGGCCGGTGCAGACCTGCCCCTGCGCGCGGCCCCCGCCGCGACGCTGCCGGACCTGGTGCTGAGCGGCGAACTCGGAGAGCATGACCATCAGACGTACCGCACCGTGCCCTTCGTTGTCCCGGAGGGCACAGCGCGCATCACGGTGCGTTTTGCTTACACCGGCCGCGAGCAGCGCACCACCATTGACCTCGGCTTGATCGGACCGGACGGATTCCGGGGCTGGAACGGATTCAACGGGTGGAGCGGTGGAAACAAGAGCGTCTTCACCGTTTCGGCGGTGGACGCCACACCGTCCTATCGCCCGGCTCCCGTCGTCCCCGGCGAATGGGCGCTGCTCCTCGGCATTCCGAACCTCCGTCCGGGCATGCGCTCCACCTACACCGCCGAGGTGTACTTCGCGCGCAGCCTCGCGGTGGCGGCGGAGCCGGCGTTTCTCCGGCCGGTGCTCGAGGGCGGCGAAGGCTGGTACCGCGGCGATTTCCATGCCCACACGGGGCATAGCGATGGCTGGATGCGCCACGCCGACGCGGCCCGGATTCCTGCACCGGTGCACGTCGCCATCGAGGAGGCGGTCGCCGCCGGCCTGGATTTTCTCGCCCTCACCGAGCACAACACCACGTCGGTGGCAAATTCCCTTCGGGAGCTCCAGCCGCTGTATCCAAGACTGCTCCTGCTGCCCGGCCAGGAACTCACCACCTTCCACGGTCACGCCAATGCCTTCGGCACGCTGGCACCGCTGGACTTTCGGGTCGGGTCGCCGGCCGTTCCCAGCTGGGACGTGCTGCTCGACCAAGCCGCGGACGCGGGTGCCCTCGTGTCGGTCAACCATCCGGTGCGCCCGTCGGGCGAGGCGTGCATGGGGTGCGGGTGGACCAACCCCGCCGACCTCGCCCGCGTCCAGGCGATTGAAATCGTGAACGGGACGGATGCCGGCACCGCTTATTCCGGCATTCCTTTCTGGCACCAGCAGCTCAACGCCGGGCTGCGGCTGACGGGTATCGGCGGCAGCGATACGCATGGCTGGCGCGAGGACGATGCCACGCCCACCGCCGCCCGGGTGGGACGACCCACCACGGTGGTGCACGCGTCCAACCTCTCCGAGGGCGCCCTGCTGGACGGGGTGAGGCACGGGCGGGTTTTTGTGGATGTGCAGGGTACCAGGGACAGCGCACTCGACCTTCGCGCCAGCACGCCTGGTGGCGCCCGGGCGGTGATGGGCGGTGTGCTCACCGTGCGACCAGGAGAGCGTGTGCTTTTTGCAGCGCAGGCGCGCGCAGCGGGTGCCTCCCGCGTCGTGACGATCGCAGACGGCAATGTGGACCCTGCGTTTCTGCATGCGGCAGAAGCGGCGAGGATCGAGGATCACCGCTTTGAGTGGCAGCCGCCGCCCGGGTGGCATTGGGTGCGGATCGATGTGGTGGATGCCTCGGGTACCCTGCTCCTGGTGGGCAATCCCATCTACCTCAACGTTTCCGGTGAAAAATGAAGGCATTCTTGTGAGCAGGGTTGTGCTCTCCGGCCGTCTGGCTTGGTTCAGCCCCGTATGAAACGATCTGCATCCGCTGTCTGGAAGGGAGACCTCAAAGGGGGCAAAGGAACGCTCAGTGCACCCAGCAAGGTTTTCCAGGAAACGCCCTACACCTTCGCCACGCGCTTTGAATCGGCGAATGGCACCAATCCCGAGGAGTTGATTGCCGCAGCACACGCCGGCTGCTTCAGCATGGCGCTGTCCGCCACGCTGGGGAAATCCGGTTTTACCCCGGAGAAGATAGCCACGACCGCGACGGTGACGCTGGAGATGCCGAATGGCACCCCTACGATCACCACCATCCACCTGGACCTCACCGCCACCATCCCGGGGATCGACAATGCCAAGTTCCAGGAGATCGCGGCCGACGCGAAGGCCAATTGCCCCGTGTCCCGGGTGCTGAACGCCACCATCACTCTGGACGCGAAGCTCGCCTAACTCAGATCCGCTGCGCGTCTGCTCGCGAGACGCAGCCCAGAAAACAAAACGAGCGCCCGGCATCACCCGGGCGCTCGTGTCGTTATTAATGCGTTCGACCTGTTATCACACAGCCTGTTGTGCGGAGCCGGACAGGACGGCCGGGGAGGCGGAGCGCTGCGGGGCAGCGACCGGACGGAGCGCAGGTGCAGGAGTACGCGCAGCCGTCAGCTGCATGTAAGCATCACGGAGAAGGGTACCGCCGCCAATCAGGCCGACCACCCCTCCCATCAAATGGAGCCACAGGGCGCCGTTGCTCATTTCAGCGGAAAGAGCCGCTCCCCGATCCACCAAGGTTGGGGCAAGCACCGGCAGCGCGTTCATCACGGACCCCAAGGCAAGAAAACCAAATGCGTTCAGCGGATTCATAGTGGATGAAGGAATGCGTTCCCTTAAGCGCCACGCATGCCAACCCGCAGGCACGGACGCTACCTACTTACACACAAAGGCTTACACAATACACACCCAAGCCGTTAACAGCTTTTTCATGCAGTCCGCATGATCCGCAAACAGCCGAGCGTGCGGACTGCATGCCGGACTGGCTATCCCGGCGGGCCCACCGTTTAAGCGATTGAACCACCACCGCTTACGCATCGCTCGCTCAGGCGCCGCCCTCGGCATTTCGCGATCCGTGAGTGCGTCCGCGGTCGCGTGTGACTAAACGTCCCCGCGCTGCGGCCGAAGCACGATTTCCTCGACGACGGTGTTCCTGCTCAGGCGGTAGATATCCAGGAACGCCCGCGCGACATCGGCAGCGGGCATGATCCGCTCTGGTTTTACGCCGCTGCCCTGCCATGAGGGTGACCAGGTCGCACCGGGGTGCACCGCCGTGACGCGGATGCCTTTGTCCCGAAACTCGGCCCGCAACACCTGGCTGAGGCCGGTCACGCCGAATTTTGCGGCGCAATACCCGGCCGCGTTGGGGTAGGCGCCGAGTCCGGCGATTGAACTCATGTTGAAGACGTCGCCGCGCCCTCGCCTGGCCATCGCCGGCAGGAAGGCCCGTGTCACCAAAAAGGTGCTACGCAGGTTGGCGGCGATCAGGGCATCGAAGGCCTCGACGCTCGTCTCCAGAAACGGTGTCGCTCGATAAAGTCCCGCGTTGTTGATCAGGACGTCGACGTTTCGGAAACGCCCCTCCACTGCACGTTGGAGCGCGGCCACATCCGCCTCCTGGCTGACATCGGTGACAAAGATCTCCGCGGCGCCCGCCCCATGGCGGAGGCATGCCTTGGCCACCCGCTCCAGATTGCCGCGCGAGCGCGCCACCAGCGCCAGGCGGCAGCCGGGCAGTTCGCTGGCAAAGACCCGTGCGATTGCCGCCCCGATTCCCTGGGAGGCACCGGTGATGAGGATGACGGGGCTGCGCGCCATGGCCGTCAGCAAACCAGGGAACGAAACTCACTCCAGTCCGCGGCAAATCCCCCCGGCACGCCTTTGCAGATCACGGACACGGCATCGTGCGAGTGCAGGGATTCGAGATGGGCGCAGGCGACCTGGAAGTCGCGGATACGCGGATCGCGCGCCAGCTGCTGGTAGACGAGACGGGCCGCATCCTCGACAAACTTGATGTGCGCGCCGTTCAGCTCAGCGAAGGCCTGCTCGTCCTCCCGCTTCACCATCACCTGCGTCTCCGTCAGGAGGGCCGCCAGGCAGTGCGCGTGCAGGTCCTCGATCCGCAGTTTCTTTCCGTCGACGACTTCCACCTTCACCCGCGCCTTGGAGCGCTGGTTGTGGGGAATGGCGTAGGCGCCACGCACCTCGCGCGCGTGTTCGGAGAGTTCCGCCGAGCAGGGGCAGGCCGAGGAGTAGACGAAGTCGAATTCGATGAATTTTCGAAAAACGCCGTTGCGGTCGACCGTGCCCTCGAAGGAGACGGCGTAATACTGATAACCTTCGAGCCCGCTGCGCAGGCTTCGCTGGACGATGGGATACGAAAACGAGAGCCGCACCCGCGCATCGATCGATCCCACGCTGCGCTGATATTTCTGCAGGATGCGCTTCAGGAGCTCGGGCGTAAAAACCTCGTCCCGATGCTCATAAAACGAACGCATGATCCGGCTCATGTTGATGCCCTTCAGGCTGGCATCGAGGGAGACCGTGCCGGTCACGCTGGTCTCCAGCGTAACGGGATCACCGGCAGCTCGGGCGTAGCGCAGCGGCAGCTTGAAGTTGGAAATGCCGACCTGCTGGATGGCGACACTGGCGCCCTGGATCGCATCCACCGCCTCCATCATATCTGGAAGGCTTTCCCGATAAGCGGCGTCGGGCGCAAAACCCGCCTCGTAGCGGCGCTGAATCTTGGGCGCGCTGCCGCCGGGGCCCTTGTGCAGGTACATGACCTTGGCGGGGGCCGCTGCTGCGGCGGCCGGGCGGCGTTCCTTGCGGTCGCGAGTGGAGCGGGCGCGGGACGTATTTTTCATGGCTCGTTTTTTTTGACGGTTCAGCCAGGCGGTGGGTGACGATAACTCCGTAGGCGCGGGTCGCAGGGCCGCGCTTAGCTGGCTGTTGGGTGATGGGCCGGGCCCAGGTATTCTGCGAAATTGCGTTCGGTCTCGAAAAGTCTGATACGGTGCAGCTCTCCCGCAGTGAGGCGCGGTGCGATCTGGTTCCAGAAGGCGATCACCAGGTTTTCCGTGGAGGGAAGGATGCCCTGCAGGAAATCCACCTCCTCGTTCAGGTTGCGATGGTCGCATTTTGACACCACCGCCTCGTGCACAATCCGCTTCAGCTCCCCCAGGTCGATCACGTATCCGGTGTGCGGATGGGGCGTGCCCCGCACCGTCACCTCGAGCACGTAATTGTGACCGTGCCACCGCGGGTTGTTGCACGGGCCAAACTGCTCCTGGTTCCACGCCTCGGAGAAGTCGGGATTGTGCAGCCGGTGTGCCGCGTTGAAATGCGCCCGGCGTGTCACGTACACGACCCCGGCAAGGGATCGGTTGGTGGGAGCGTCAGGTTGCACGGAGCCGGGCATAAGGAGCGCATAAGAATGTCACTTGAACGCGAGGGTCAACGCGGGAGACCAGTTTCCGCCGCCCGCGGGCGGAGTCGGCAGCATGAGGGCGGCGCCACGCTGTCCGCCGTCAGGGCGGTGGGCGCCCGCCTCTGCGGGGAAACGGAAGCTTGCGGCGCCGGGTGGGCGGCCCATTGATCCGGAGCGATGGCAATGCGGTTCTCCATTCTCGGCAGCGGCAGCGCGGGCAATTGCGCCCTGCTGCAGACCGAGCATGCCCGCGTGCTGATCGACGCCGGATTTTCTGCGCGGCGGCTGGGCCAGCTGCTCCAGGCGGTCGGGTGTTCCCTGGCGGACATCGACGCGATCTTTATCACCCACGAACATGGCGACCACGCCGCTGCCATCGGAGGCCTGGCCAAGTTCCCGAAGGTGCAGGTTTTTGCCAACGCGCCCACCGCGCGCGCGCTACAGCAGGATCTGGCGTTTCGGCCTGCCTGGCAGGTGTTTGAGACCGGCGCTCGCTTTCGTTTCCGCGACCTGGAGATCTACACCTTCTCCGTGCCGCACGACGCGCAGGAGCCGGTGGGCTTCCGCTTCTGTCACGGTGAAGACGATCTGTTTTCCCCCCGGCGCTCGCTCACCTGGCTGACGGACCTGGGTCATGCACCCGCGCACGTGCACAGCCACGTGCGGGAAAGCGATGTGGTGATCGTCGAGTCCAACCACTGCAGCGAGATGCTGAAGGCGGACGTCCGCCGCCCCTGGTCGGTCAAGCAGCGCATCTGCGGCCGTCACGGACATCTCTCGAACCAAAGCACGCGCGAGCTGCTCCAGGCCAATGCAACCACCCGGTGGCAGCAGGTCTGCCTCACCCACCTCAGCCGCGACTGCAACACGGTGGACGCGGTCCGGCGCACCTTCGAAGGAACGACGGACTGGTTGCGCTGCCCGGTCTCGATCGTATCGCCGGGCGGTGGCACCCCGCTGTTTGAGCTAATGTAAGCACGGCAGCGTGCGAGCGGACCCGGGAAGGGTGTTGCGGGAGTGCGTTCCGGCGTTTTCCCTGCTCTCTCCCAAGCATGACTCCGTCTCCTGACTCACACCGCCGCACCAAGATCGTCTTCACCCTCGGCCCTGCGACCGAGAGCGAGGAGATGCTCGAGAAGATCATCCGCGCCGGGGCGGATGTGGCCCGCCTCAACATGGCGCACGCCAAACACGAATGGACGCGGATGGTGATCCGCCGCATCCGCGCCGCCGCGAACCGAGTGGGGCGCGAGATCGCGATCATGATGGACATCAAGGGTCCGGAGATCCGCACCGGCGACGTCGCCGCCCCGATCGAGCTTCGTCCGGGGGAAATCTTCGATTTCACCGTCAAACCCGGCGGAGGCGACAACGAGGAGGTGCGCTCCGTCGACGTAAACTACAAGGATCTGGTCAACGACATCGCGGTTGGCGACACTGTCCTGGTCGACAACGGCCTGATCCGGCTGGAGGTGCTCGAGAAGCGCGAGGCGCGCATCCGCTGCCGCGTGCTCACCCAGGGACAACTCACCTCGCGGCGCCACATCAACCTTCCCGGGGTGAAGGTGAACCTGCCGTCCTTCACCGAAAAGGACCGGGCCGACACCCTCGTGGGCATCGAGGAGGGGATCGACTTTGTCGCGCTCTCCTTCGTGCGCGAGGGCAAGGACGTCGAGGCGCTGCGCGAGTTCCTGCGGGCGAACAACTCCCGCGCCCAGATCATCGCCAAGATCGAGGACCAGAGCGCCATCGCCAACCTCCAGGAAATCGTCGAGAGCTGCGACGCCCTGATGGTCGCGCGCGGCGACCTCGGCATCGAGTGCCCCTTCGAGGACCTGCCCATCATCCAGCGCCGCGCGGTCAAGGCCTGCCTCGCCCACGGCAAGCCGGTCATCATCGCGACCCACATGCTGGAGTCGATGATCACGTCCCCCATGCCCACCCGCGCGGAAATCACCGATGTGGCGAACGCGGTCTTCGAACTGGCCGACTGCGTCATGCTTTCGGGTGAGACCACGGTCGGGCGCTACCCGATCGAATGCGTCGAGATTCTCGACAAGATTGCGCGCCGGATCGAGGCCGAAGTCGGGGATGAAGTATTCAATCCCCCAGTACACGAGCAGGAGATGATGAAGGTGCTGCGCGCCGCGGTGGTGATGGCCCACGAGATGCCGAACGCGCACATCATCACCTTCACCCGCCAGGGTTACATCGCCCGGGGCCTGGCCGCACTGCGTCCGCCGCGCGCACCCATTCTCGCGTTCACCCCCTTCATCGAGACCCTGCGCCAGATCCAGCTGCTGCGTTCGGTAGAGGGCTTTTTCCTGCCCTTCGACGCCAATCCGGACGTCACAATCTCGCACGCCGTCGACCTGATCACGCGCCGCGGGCGGGTGAAGGCCGGCGACAAGCTGATCGTGGTGACGGACATCCTTTCGCAGGATCGCCTGATCGACTCGGTCCAGCTGCGCACCGTACGCTGAGATCCACTTCTCTCTTGACTGGTTGGTAGGTTTTGCTTTTCTGGTCGCCGTGCCGCGCCAACCAGACTCCCGCGAACGCCTGATGAGGACAGCCTCGGAGCTGATCCTCATCCACGGCTATACCGCGACCAGCGTGGACAAGATCTGCGAGGCATGCGGGATCAAGAAAGGTTCGTTTTATCACCACTTCGCCTCGAAGGAGGAGTTGGCGGTGGAGGCGCTCAATCGCGATTGGGAGCAGTTCAAACGCGTGCTCGACGAGGCGTTTTCTCCCACCCGCGCGCCGATCGAGCGCATCCGGGCTTTCCTCAAGGCAAACCACGCCTGCCAGGTTTCCTGGAACAAGACGCGCGGTTTTGTCTGCGGATGCCCCCTCTTTTCCCTCGGAGCGGAAATCGGCGCGCATGAGCCTGCGCTCCGGGCCAAGGTCGACGAACATCTCGGGATGATGGCACGGTATTTTGAGAGTGCGCTCCGCGAGGGGCATGCCCTCGGTGAAGTGGACGCCACGGATCCCCATGGCACCGCCTGGCTGATTGTGACCTTCATCGAGGGAGCCCTCACGCTCGGACGCATCAGGAACTCCCTCCAGCCCATCGAGGAGACCGAACGGGGTGTGATGCGCCTCATCGGCGCCATCCCGGCGCGCGCGGCCTGATCGCCCCTGGCCCCCTCTCAACGGCCTAGTGGCCAAAAACGGAACTGTCTCGTCCTCACGCATAATCACAAAACCTACCGACTAGTCGGTTCGTAACTTCTTTTCCCATGAATACTGTATCCATCGTTTATTACACCGCCTCTGGTTCCACCGCCCTCCTCGCCGAAGCGATCGCGCGCGGAGCTCGCTCGCGCCTCGGCGACGGGGTCCGGCTTTTCCCCCTCACCGGCGCACAGATCAAGGAAGGACGTTGGCAGGACCAGCCGGTCCTCGACGCCTTGACGGCTTCTGACGCCCTCGTCTTTGGCACGCCCACCTACATGGGCGGCGTCGCAGCGCAGTTTAAGGCGTTCGCGGACGCCACCGGGGGCATCTGGTACAACCGGGGATGGAAGGACAAGGTCGCGGGCGGCTTCACCATCAGTGGGAGTCCCAGCGGCGACAAACAGAGCGCCCTTTCCTACCTGTCCCTCTTTGCCGCCCAGCATGGCATGACCTGGGTGGGAAGCGAACCGTTGCCAGTCAGCGCCACCCAGGACCCGGTGGGCGTGAACCGTCTCGGCTCCTTCCTGGGCGTGATGGCGCAAAACACCGCGAAGCCCGGCACCGCGCCGGAACTGCACCCGGGCGACGCACGGACCGCCGAGGCCTACGGCGCGCGCATTGCCGCGTATGCGCAGCGACTCGCGCCGGCCCGTGCCGCTGCGGCTTGAGCGCGGACGTTCGCGCAGCGTATGGAGAACATGCTACCCGGCCGTCGCTTGACGCGGCCGGGGGCTTGCCGTTCGTTCAACCTCCTCCTCAAACGATTTTCCACATGGCGACCGACTCTCCCATCCCCGTCACCGTCCTGACCGGCTTCCTCGGCGCCGGCAAAACCACCCTTCTCAACCGCATCCTCACCGAGCAGCATGGCAAAAAGCTCGCGGTGATCGAAAATGAGTTCGGTGAAGTGGGCGTCGACAACCAGCTCGTGATCCAGAGCGAGGAGGAGCTGTTTGAGATGAACAACGGATGCATCTGCTGCTCGGTGCGCGGCGACCTCATCCGCATTCTCGGTCGGCTGATGAAACGCAAGGATCGCCTGGACGGCATCCTGATCGAAACCACCGGCCTCGCCGACCCCGGACCGGTCGCCCAGACCTTTTTCACCGACGACGAGATGCGGGAGCGCTTCCGCCTCGATGGCATCGTCACCGTAGTCGACACCAAGCACATCTGGCAGCACCTCGACGATTCGCCGGAGGCGCAGAAGCAGATCGCGTTCGCCGATGTCCTCATCCTCAACAAGACCGACCTCGTGCCCGCGCCCGAGCTCGACCGCCTCGAGGCGCGTATCCGCAAGATGAATGCGGCGGCCCGGATCCATCGCGCGCAAAACGCCAACGTCGACCTGAACCACGTCCTCAACATCGGGGGCTTCAATCTTTCCCGCGCCACCGAGCTCAACCCGACCTTCCTCGAGCCGGAATATCCTTTCGAATGGGCCGGCGCCTACCCCCTGCCAGCCGGCACCCACGAACTCGTCATCGGGCATTGCGATCACGACCACGACCATGGTCATGAGCACGGCCATGATCATGCCGAACACGACCACGCGCATCACCACCACCACCATGGCAATCCCGATGAGCTGGACGTGGTGCTGACGCCCGTCGCCTCCCTCGACGAGAAGGCGATTGCCGCCGTCCGCGATGTGGCGGTGACTACATTCTCCGACTGGGAAAACAAGGTGAAGGACGGCGACACCATCCAGCCGGGCCAGACGCTCCAGCGGCTGTTGCTGAAGGACGGCCACGGTCACTACAAGGTGGAGGTGCCGTCCGCCGGTCACTACCTCGTTTTCGAGGGCTGCGGAGAAGACCCGCTCCACCTCCACGTCAACGGGGAGGTCGTCAAACCGGTCTGGCAGGCGGAGTATCAGCACCAGCACTCACATGAGGATGACGTTTCCTCCATCGGGGTCAGCCAGCCGGGCGACCTGGATCCCAAGCGCCTGAACGAGTGGATTGGAAAACTCCTTCAGACGAAGGGCGGGGACATCTATCGGATGAAAGGTGTGCTCAGCGTCAAGGGAACCACCAAACGCATGGTCTTCCAGGGGGTCCACATGCTGTTTGACGCCAAGTTTGACCGCGAGTGGGCGAAGGGCGAAACCCGCACCAACACCTTTGTCTTCATCGGCAGGAACCTCGACCGCACCGCGCTCACCGAGGGCTTCAAAAGCTGCCTCGTCTGAGCCATGCAACTGACAAAACACTGGGCGGCGGTCCTGGACGATTATGCCATCGACCTCGGTTGGTCGGCCGACGGTTCGCTCCTCGCAGCCGCGTCCGCCGCCGGCCCGGTCACGCTCCTCGATCGCGTATCCGGCGAGAAACGACATGTGCTCCCCGGCCACGAGTCCGGGACCAACTGCCTGGCCTGGGCTCCTGCCGGGGCAAACCTGCTCGCCACCGGCGGACAGGAGGGGGCGGTGAAGTTCTGGGACGCGCAGGCCGGGCAGCACACGGCCACCTCCCGTCTGGGCAACGCCTGGGTCGAGCAGCTCGCTTGGCGGCCTCACGCCAGTGAGCACTGCCTGGCCGCCGGCTGCGGCAAACAGCTCACTTTCCTCCATCCCGACGGCTCCGTGCGCCACGGGTTCAAACCCGCGCCCAAAACGCTGTCCGCCCTCGCCTGGCAGCCGGCCGGGGGCTGCGTCGCCGCGGCTTACTTCGGGGGCGTGGTGCTCTGGGACGCGGACGACTTTGTCGCGCAGAAGGAATACGCGTACGGCAACGGAATCCACGCGCTGGTCTGGTCGCCCGACAGCAAATGGCTCGTTTCCGGCAACCAGGACCCCAGCGTCCACCTCTGGATCCCCGAGACCGACGTGGAACTCCACATGAGTGGCTATGAGGGAAAGGTGAAGGAGCTTTCCTACGACTGCACCAGCCGCTGGCTCGCGACCGGGGGAGGAAAGGATGCCTGCCTGTGGGACTGCACGGGCGACGGTCCGGAGGGCCGCGAGCCGCAGATGTTTCCGCACGACGCCAAGGTCTGTGCGGTGGCGTTCCAGCACACTCACGGCATTCTCGCGACCGCATCCCAGGACGGTGCAGTCATGCTCTGGAGTCCCGAACGCAAGCAGCCACTCCGCGCCACCGTGCGCATGCCGCACCCCGCCACCAAGCTGGTCTGGTCCCCCGACGACGCCTTCCTCGCGATCGGCAGCGAACAGGGCGCAGTCTACGTGCTCAAATGTGAAGCCTGACCGCCACGGCTCAGCCGCGTTCAGGGCTGCGGATCGGTTACGCCGAACTCGACCGCGTGGAGTGTGCCGGTAAAGGTGGCGCCACAACTCGACCCGCCCAGCAGGTTTCGGCCGGGCGTGATCTGCTCAAGTTGCGTGGGATGGGACGGATACGCGCGATCCACCACGGGTTGCTCATTCCAGCGGACCTGCACCCGCCCCGCCCACGCTTCTTCGTCGGGGCGAAGCGCCCCGGTGGTGATCTCCACCTGATTGACGGCCCGGTAGTCGACCAGCACGGGCTCGGACAAAAAACCGCCCACGCCCCAATGGTCGTAACCGATCCGCACGTGGTGCGCGTCGACGTAGTCTAAGAAAACGAAATCACCCCTCCCGGCCTCACCCGTCACGAGCAGGGGCTCCTGGGCACCCGCCCGCCCCAGTGGCAAGCTCAGCGTCAGCCGCACCGTGCCCCGGGCCGGCACGGGATTCACAAGGTCAGGAGCGTGGGTTTCCCGGGCCCGCAGGAGCGGACCTGAAAAGGAGGGGCTTGCCGCGGTGGAGCCCACGCCGTTGAAGCCGAACATGGTGTGCGCCAGCCAACTCACGGGCACGGCGCGTTCCGCCCGCAAGACCAGCCTGCCCTGGTGCCACACACGCCACTCGCGCCTGCCTTCTTCGCCAAGGGGAATCAGGGCGAGCACAATGGTCTGGGTCTCCCCGGGATGATACGACAGGGGCCTGGAATCAATCGCCCCACCCCGCGCCGAGTCCAGTCCAAGGCGCATACGTCCCTCGCCGAGGTACGTGACATAGAGCAGTTGTCCCGCCCCTTCCGGGCCCACGCTGGCGAGTGGCTCGCCCACACTCCCGCGAAAGGGTGGAAACTGCACCGCCAGCGCGACCCCCGTCCCGAGCGTCAACCCGGCCGCACCCTCCGCCGCAGGAATCCCACCGCGTCGCTCCGTCCGTAGTGAGCCCGAGAATACCCGCTCGATCCCGATCTCCAGGGGACTCCGGCCCAGGACTGGCGCGCCAGGCCAGGCCGGGTAAAACACCGAGGAGGCTTCGTACACCGTCTGCCCGTCGAGTCGCACCAGCACGCGCCGGCGGAGCAGGCTGGCCAGCGAGGGAGGCGCCTCCCCGAAGGCCGGGTGCTCACGGCTTGGATACAGCGAGCCCAGATCCATCTCGATTTGGTGCTCCGCGCCCGCGGTGACGGCCACCTCCTCGCTCCAGGGGGACCGGGTGCCGAAGTGGATAAAGCCGAAGCGCACCCGCTGGCCCGCCCGGTGTTCGACCACCAGCACGTCCCTCCCTCCCCCGGTGGCGAGCAACGGTTCGATGGTCCCCTCGGGCCGGGACTGAAAACGAATCCGCCCGTGCACCGCTCCATACTCCACGCCGACCAGGCGCTCGAGCGGATGGACGAGCCCGTCTGCGACGCGCGCGAGCGCCGCGGAGCGACTGGTCCCGGGGGAAAGCGCCAGGGCCAGGGCGGCGGCATGAGCCGCCGAACTCACCAGCAGAGCCGCCGCCACCACCTGCAACACCGCTCGCAGGCGACGAGGGGCAACGTCAGATGCCGCCGCCCAGCCCACCACGGCACCCGCCGTTGCAGGGACCAGGAAGTCCAGGGCATAACGCTCCACCGGGACCGCATAAACCAGCAGGCTCAGAAACCCGAGCGCGGCCGTGGATACCAGACCGAGTGAGAGCGGCCTCCAGCCCACGGCCGGAGCGCATCGAAAGACCGCCGCCCCCGCAAGTGCCACCAGCCCCGCGGCAAAGGGGGCCCAAGGCAGGACGCCGAAGACGCCGTCACGCATCTCAACCCACGGAAAGTAGGGTTGGTAGCGGACACCGCTCAGGAGGTAGGCTCCGGTGTTGGGCAGGACATATTTGAGGCCCACCAACTGAACGAAACGATTGTCCCCCGCGGTGAACTGATAGGTGATGCCGAACTCTGCCACGCTGCCAAAGCGGGCGTAGTTGTACGCTGCAAGCCCCGTGCCCACCAGTGCGCACGGCACAACTCCCCATAGCAGCACCGCCAGGCGCGGCCGCCACCCTCGCCCAGCCGCCGCGAGCACGCACACCGTTGCTCCAAGCACGGGAAGGGTAAACAGGAGATTGGGCCGTGCCCCCACCGCCAGGCCCCAGGCAAGGCTTGAAAGCGCCAGCCAAGCCAGGCCCGCACTGCGCGCCCAGTCACGACGCGCACGAATGAGGAAAGCGAAGGCTGCGGCCAGGCAGAAAGAGCCTGCCGCAGAGGCCACATGATAAAACATCGGCGCAGCGATCAGGATCGGCAGATAGCTGGCCAGGCCGATTGCGACCACCCCTCCCGCGCGGGGCGCACCGGAAAGCCGGGGGAAATAGCGGGTTGCGACCGAGAGCCACAGGCCCGCCCAAACGAGAAAGGTTCCGGCTGTGAAGACCCAGGCAAGCGCCGTGTCGGTGAGAAACGTCCCGGTCAGCAACGTCCAGGGCGCGCTCAACAGCACCACTGGGGTGACGCCAAAATAGAGATAGTATTTACCCTGGAAATACGTGGCATCGTGAAGCCTTGGGACACCCTGGGCACCGGCGTACGGATTCTCCAGCGCCGCGAGACCCGGGTGGGGCGCCAGCTTCAGATGCGTCTGGCCGGACAGCAGCGCATCCGTGAGGTATTGGTAGTGTCCCAGAGGCTCTGCGGTGGCTAGTGGGGCCTGGTTGGCCACGGGGAAGAGCGCGTAAAATGCCAGGACGAGGAGAAACGCCGCCTTCTCTTTCCAACTGTTGCGGGCCGCGCCCTTGGCCGGGCGTGGCAGAGCATGAGTTGCCGGTGCGCTCACGGGCGCAGGACCTCGGGGTCGTCGCCTCGGGCGGAGGCGCCGGTCCAGACCGCAAAGGCGGTGCCAACCTCGCGGGTAAGGGGATTGCCGGTGAGGTCATATTCGGTGCCATCGATCACCGAGACGGGCATGATGCCCAGCAGCGCGTTGGTCACAAAAACCTCATCGGACGACGCGAGGACGTCGCGGGTAAGAATCGCCTCCCGCGCGCCAAAACGGCGGATGATCTCACCCCGCACGATGCCCGGCAGGATCCCATCGGACGCCCTGGGCGTCAGCAGGGCCCCGTCCACCACCGCAAAAAGATTGGTGGACGCCCCCTCTAGCACGCGCCCGCTGTCATCGACGAACAGGGCCTCGTCAAAGCCGGCCTGGCGAGCCGCCTCCCGCGCCAACCAGGAATGCAGGTAGGAAGTCGCCTTGTGCGCCGGCCCGGCTCCTAGCGTGCGTGCGTCCCGTTGAATACGCAGACGGAAACCACGGGCATAGTCGGCGGCGGTGTAGGGCAAGGGGCGGGTGAGGATCAACTCCCCGGGCCCGTCCACCTCTGCATAGACCACGACCTTCAGCCCACCTTCGCTCACCTGGTTCGCCGCCAGGAGCCGCTCGCAGCGTGTGAGGAGTCCCGCCGGCTCGACCGCCCAGGGGAGGCGGAGCGCCTCGGCGCTCCGGGTGAGACGGGCGACATGCTGCTCGAAAAACGCGGGGCGCCCCCGGGCCACGCGCAGGGTTTCAAACACGCCGCGGCCAAACTGAAAACCATCGCCCAGCGGGGACACACGCGCCTCACGCGCAGGCATGATCTCGCCGTTGAGACAGACATGGGAAGAGAGGGAACTCATGGTGCGGCTCCAATCAGAGCTTCCCGAAGGGCACGGCCCTTGGCGAGGGTTTCCTCGTATTCGCTCGCCGGATCGGAATCCCAGACAATGCCCGCGCCGACGTGGTACGACGTGGCGCGGCGCGTGCAGACGAGCGTCCGGATCGCGATGTTCAGGTCGCAATCCCCGTCAAAGCCGAGGTAGCCAATGGAACCGGTGTACACCCCGCGTCGCACCGGCTCGATCTCCCGAATGATCTGCATGGCGCGGATCTTGGGCGCGCCGGTGATTGAACCGCCGGGAAAGGCCGCCTGCAGCAACTCCAGGGGTCCCACCCCGGGACGCAGCTGCCCCGTGACGGTCGCGACCAGGTGAAAGACCGTGGGATGCGTCTCGACCCGATACAGCTCCGGGACCGCCACCGAGCCGGGGACACAGACCCGCCCAAGGTCATTGCGCTCCAGGTCCACGATCATCAGCAGTTCGGCCCGCTCCTTGGCGCTCGCCCGCAACTCGGCCGCGAGCCGGGCGTCCTCCGCGGCGTCGCGGCCCCGGGGACGCGTGCCCTTGATCGGACGAGTCTCCACCGCGCGGCCACGCACGCGAAGGAAACGCTCCGGTGAGCAGGACACCACATGTCCAAAGTCCGTCGTGAGAAAACTGGCGAACGGGGCCGGGCTGCGCCGCCGCAGGCGCTGGTACAACGCATACGGGTCCACCACCGCTGCGGCATCAAAGCGCTGCGAGAGATTCACCTGATACACGTCGCCGCTCGCGATGTAGCGTCGGATCGCCTCCACCCCGCGGAGATAATCCTCCCGGGTGCCGAAGGACCGCGGCTCCATGGTCAGCGCCACCCGGCGCCACCCTTCCGGGTCATGGTCAGCCCAGGCCGCTGCGGCCGACCGCAACGCCTTCAGGATTGTGGCGGCGGTACGCCGGAACACTGGGGTTGCGACCGCAAACCAGCGGCCCGTCGCATGTGCATAAAGCAGCGCTCCGTCGTAAAACCCCAGTTCCACGTCGGCCGCGCCCCCTCCCTCCTCCGAACGCGAAACCACCTGTTCCCAGGCGGCGCCGGCCTCGTACGACCAATAACCCACCGCGCCGCCGGCAAAGGGCAGGCCGCCCGGCGCCGGCGCCGCACGGTGGCGGTCGAGCACGGCCCGCACCGCCTCGTGCACCGGTCCCCGCTCACGGCGCACCCGCCCCCTCTCCGTCCACCGCAGGTCCAGGCCTTCCGCGCGCAAGCCGAGGGGCGGTTCGAATCCAATGATCGAATACGCCTCCCGGCCCGGCTCCTCCAGCGCGCTCTCGAGGAGGAACGCGCCGGGGCGCTGCCAGAGCCCGGCAAACACCACGTGCGGTGCGGGCAGCCCGCCAAGCTCCTCGACCACCGGAATCATCGCGCCAGGGGCCCGCGGCGCACCACGCCGTCGGCGGGCAAGATGGAGGCAAGAAGGGCGGCGCTGCCCCTCCCCAGGGAGAGCGCCGGGGCGACCTCCGCGAGGGGGAGCAGGGCAAACGCACGCTCAGTCAACCGGGGATGTGGCAACGTCAGGGCCGGCTCCTGGAGCACCACGCCTTCATACCAAAGGACATCGATGTCGATGGTGCGCGGCCCCCACCGCTCTGCCCTCACCCGTCCGAGCGCTGCCTCCACCGCCAGGCACCGTTCCAGCAGGGCACGCGGGGAAAGCGCGGTGGCGATGGCGGCCGCCAGGTTGAGAAAGTCGGGCTGGTCGATCCAGCCCACCGGCGCAGTTTCGTAAACCGACGAGACGGCCGTGATCACCAGATCGTCCGCCGCCAGCCGCTGCAGGGCGGAGCGCAGCAGTGACTCCCGGTCGCCCAGGTTGCTACCGAGCCCCAGGTAGGCCGTCTTCACGGTGTTTGGTCAGTTCGACCGCCACGTAGTCGATCGCCCCCTTGAGGGGAACGGCCGGCTTTTTCACCACGATCTCGACCGACGTCACCCTCGGGTGCGCGGCGAGGATCCGGTCGCAGAGGTGGGCGGCCACGCTCTCCAGGAGGTTGAGTCTCTCGGTTTCGAGCATTGCCCGGCAGAGGGAGTAAACCCCCACGTAGTCGACCGTGCTGTCGAGAGCGTCGGTGCGAGCGACCTCCGCCAGATCGAGGGTCAACGCCAGGTCGATGATGAAGCGCTGCCCCAGCACACGCTCCTCGGGCAGGTCGCCGTGGTGGCCGAAGAACACCATATTCTTCAATTGGATACGTCCAGGCATCATAAGGGGAGGCCGCGGATCGCGGCAGTCATGCGGGCGACCCGCAGGTTCGCCGCCACGTCGTGCACCCGGAGGATCTCGACCCCGTGCCAGGCGGCCACGGCGGTGGTGGCGAGGGTGCCCTCGAGGCGGTCCTGCGGTTCCGGCTGCGCCAGGACCGCGCCGATAAAGGATTTGCGGGAGGCGCCGAGCAAAACGGGAAATCCCCAACGGCGGACCTCGTCCAGACGGCGGACCAGTTCCAGATTCTGCGCCTGGGTCTTGGCAAAACCGATGCCTGGGTCGAGCACCAGGCGGTCGGCGCCGAGGCCCGCCCGCACCGCGATGTCCACGGTGCGGTCAACGTAGCTGCGCAGTCCGGCAAGGGTGTCGCCGGTCCACGCGCGGAAGGCCGGATCCCAGTGCATCGCCACCACCGGGGCGCCAAAGCCGGCCGCGAGCGCAGCGAGTTCGGGACTGCGCTGCAGCCCGTGCACATCGTTGAGGAGATGTGCACCCGCCTCCAGGGCGGCGCGGGCAACGGCAGGTTTGTAGGTGTCGATCGAAAGCGGGACCGAAACACGGGTGAGGAGCTCGCGGATCACCGGGACCACCCGGTCGATTTCCTCCGCTTCCGTGATCTCGGCAAAACCGGGCCGGGTGGACTGGCCGCCGATATCGATCACCGCGGCCCCTTCCGCCACCATCTGCTCCGCCTGGCGCACGGCCTGGTCGAAGCCGGAAAAACGCCCGCCGTCGGAAAACGAGTCGGGTGTCACGTTCAGGATGCCCATGATCGCAGGCACGCCCCCCAGGCGGAGGGATCGGCCTCGGCAGTCCAGCAGGCGTGGCTCGGGAAGGGACGGCATGGGGAACACCATCGCGCCGGGGGAAGCCGCGGGTGGCAAGCTTCGGCGCACAAGGCAGGTCAGACTCGCCACCGAGGCGGCGCTGCGTCACAGCCGGCTTATGCACACGTTCACCGCCCTTCCCTGCCCTGGCTCCGATCCTGGGCCGGAAGGATCCGAACAGGTGACGGCGATCAAACGCTGGACGCGCGAGGCCCTCGGGCTGGGTGAGGACGCGGTGGTCACGGTCAGCGAGTTCGCATGTTCGGACCCGGGGTGTCCAGTCCTGCAAAGTGTGATCGCCGTTTTCGAGGAAGGTCGCACGCGCCGCTGGACCCTCACCCGCCCCCGCATGGCGGTGACAAAGCTGATGGTGCGACAAACGGTGCTTACCCCCGGGGTCTGAGGCAGGACGCGCCTGCGCGGTGTTGCCCAAGAACAGGCGTTTAGCCGAGCGCCGCGTCGAGTTGTGCGCGCACCACGGCCTCGTCCAGCCCCACCCCGATAAACACCAGTTCCTGTCGGCGCTCCCCGTGCGGCTCCTGCCAATACGGCTGCACCTGGGCCGGCACGTCGGCCCGCGCCGCCCTGCCCTGTTCCACCAGGGCTCCCCACCAGTAGTTGAGGAAATCGTACCGGACCACCCCGCCGGCGAAGGAGAGGAAGCCCATTTCGTCGGGCCGCTCCTTCATCCAGAAAAAGCCCTTGGCACGCACCAGGCCGGGGATGCCTGCGGCAAACACCGCCTCGAGCCTGGCGGTGAGGAACGGGCGCCGCGCCGTGTAAATGAAACTGCGGATCCCAAAGCGGATGGTGTGCCGGGGAGCGGCAGCGGCACCCACCCCCGGCCCGCCCGGTCGCGCGACGAGGGGCGCCCGAGCGCCGGCACCCGCCCCAGCCGCGGGAGGGGCGGAACCGGCCGCCTCGGCCGCCGTATTCAGAAGACGGATCCAGGATGCCGCCCTGAGGGTGGAGGCCGGATCAAAGCGGGGGCGATCGAGGAGAAACTCGGCAGGGACCTGGCCGTGCTCGGTGGCGATCAGCTCCGCCCTGGGATTAAGCCCGTGCAGGATTACCCGCAGCTCCTCTTGGTCCGGCTCGGAGGCGAGATCCGCCTTGTTGAGGACGATCACATCGGCGCATTCGACCTGCTCGATCAGGAGTTCGAAGAGCGGGCGCTCCGCCCCGCTCGGAGGAGGCTGCCCCCTGCCGCCGGCGGCCTGGTGTGCCTTCCACCCCGCGAGGAAAGCGGCGCCGTCCACCACGCTGACCAGCGCCGATAGGCGCGCGAAATCATGCAGGCAGCGTCCCAGGAGATCCCGCTGGAGAAACAGGGCGGCAATGCCACGCGGTTCCGCCACGCCCGTGGTTTCGACCAGGATGTGCTCGTAGGAGCCGGAGGCGGCAAGGCGCGCGACCGTCTCTCCCAGGGCGTCACGACTCGAACAGCAGACGCAGCCATTCTCCAGCTCCACCACCTCGCCTGCGCGGGTGCTGCGCACCAGGGCACCGTCGATGTTCACCGCCGCCACGTCGTTGACGACCGCCGCCCATCGCCTTCCCTCCGCCTGTCCGAGAAGATGGTTGAGCAGGGTCGTTTTCCCCGCGCCGAGGAAGCCGCACAAAACGGTCACGGGACAGACGGGAGGCAACGTGGCAGGAGTGGCGTGGGCATCGGACACAGCGCCCAAGGGACACACGCGAGACGGGTCCGGCAAGCCCCGGGGTGCGACACGCGACCCGGCTCACACGCGAGCTTGGCGCTGTCTTGGCCGGGGCCTAGGGTCCGCGGCCGTGCGTCCCCTTCTCCTGCGTTTTTTCCTCGTCGCGATCGGTGTTACGGTCGTGGCGTCCGCGCTCCAGGCCGCCACGTCGCCCGTCCTGGTGGTGGAACAGACCCTCGTGGCCTCACCAGCCGAGCCGCGGGCGATGGGGGTCCAGCTGGCCCGCTCCGCGCAGGGACAAATCGCCGCCATCTGGTACGATCTCGCGAACCCTGACCGGCCGGCAGTGCGCGCCGCCTTCCTCGACGGGGAGGCGCTCCGCTGGAAACAACGGGTCACCGTCTTCAGCGGCGAGGGTGTGGTGACAAATCCGTACAACACAGCGACCATCGCCCTCGGTGGCGCGGGCGAGGCGGCTGCCCTCTGGTACACGGCGAGCAGTGGAGAGCCTGGTGCCTCCACGATCGGATGGGTCAGCCGAACGCTGGACCAGGGCGCGAGCTGGAGTGCGCCGGAGCGCCTCGCGGTTCACAGCCATTACCAGGATTTTGCCGCGCTCACCGTCCTGCCGAATGGAGACGTTCTCGCTGCCTGGCTGGACGGACGCGCCAAGCCGGTCACCGGCCATGGTCATGGACACAAAGGTCATGCAGAGACCGAAGCCGACACCGGCAGCCAGCAACTCTACGCCAGGCGCCTTTTCACCGGGGATGACGAACTGCGGGTGGACCCGCGGGTGTGTGACTGCTGCCCGGTCTCGCTGGTGACCTTCGACGACGGCACCGCGCTCGCTGCCTACCGCGACCGGTCCGATGCGGAAATCCGCGACCACGCCACTGCGCGGTGGCGCAACGGCGCGTGGGAAAAACCCGTACGCCTCAGCCACGAGGAGTGGGAGATCCGGGGATGCCCGGTGAACGGGCCGTCGATGGCTCGTCACGGCAACCACACGATTGTGGCGTGGTTCTCGGGCGCCAAGGGGCAGCCCGCGGTCTACGTGTCGACCTCCACAAACGCCGGCGAACCCTTCCTGGTCGCGGCTCCGGTCGACGATGGCGCCCCCGTCGGGCAGGTCGGCACGGCCATGACCCGCGATGGCACTGGATACGTCAGCTGGATGGAGCGTGCCCCCGGCTCGGATCAACTCTACCTGCAGCTCCGGCGGCTCAGCCCCGACGGCACCCGCAGCGTGCCCGTGCGCCTGGCCACGCTCCCGGCGTCGTCCCGCCGCAGCATCCCGCGGCTTTGTCTGCTCGATGAGGTGCCCGGCGGAGGGCATCGTCTGTTGGTTGCGTACGTTTCGGACGAGACCGGTATGCCTCTGGTCGTGACGCGTCTGGTGACGGCCCAGGCGCCGCAACCCACGGGGAGCCCGTGCGCCACTTGCCCGCCGGCTGGCGCCCGCACCCCAGATGCTCGGGGAGCGGCGGCACCCCGCCCTTGACGGCTTCGGCATAATACGCGCCGATCTCACCGATGTTTTCGCACTTCCACCTCCGCCCTTGGGCGACACACACGCGCGCGGCGATCGCGCAAGCGTGCGCGTTCGCGGTCGTGGTGCTGGGAGTGCTCTCGCTGCGCCCGGACCTGCATGCGCACGTCCATCACGACGCACACGAGGCCAGCCACGGATGTGCCGTTGTACTTTATGCCGGCGGCATCGAGCCGGTCTCCACCGAGCAGCCCTGCCTGGCCCCGCGGGAGAGGGTAAACGCAGTCGCGGCGCTGACCACACCGAGCCTGCAGCTGGAGCAGCCCGCGCGCCTGCGGCCGCCGGGCCGGGCGCCGCCGCGCGCTTAGGCGCCGACCGACGTAAACCCGCCCGAGGGGCGGGCCCCAACCCGCGCGTCCGCAGGGGATACCTGCCCGCGCCCTGCTTCGCGGCGTCCGCATGCGTCCATCGCGGCCCGCGGCTCAAACCACATGAAAGCATCCTCCCTTTTTCTCTCCCTTCCGCTCGCCTTGACGGCGAGCGCCCATTCCGACGCGTCCCACGAGGCCGTCGTTCTCGAAAATGTCGTGGTCTCTGCCGCTCCCTTTGAGCGAGACCAGGCACGCCTCGCCGCGGCCACCTCCGTGCTCGCCGGCGAAGCCCTTTCCCTCAGCCTTCAACACACGCTCGGCGATACGCTGGGCACGCTCCCGGGCATCAGCGCGACTGGTTTTGGTCCGGGGGCCAGCCGCCCCGTCATTCGCGGCCTCGAGGGCGACCGCATCCGGGTCCTGAGCAACAGCCTCGACACGGTCGACGCCTCCGTGATCAGCCCCGACCATGCGGTTGCGATCGATCCGCTCCTGGTCGAGCGGGTGGAGGTCATCCGCGGCCCGGCGGCGCTGCTCTATGGCGGCAATGCCATCGGCGGCGTGGTCAACGTGCTGGATCACCGGATACACCACCGGACCCTCGACGCCCCGTTCAGTGCGCGCGTCGAGTCGCGTCTCGGAACCGCTGATGACGGCTGGTCGAATGCCGCCGTCCTCGAGGGCGCGGTGGGGGCGGTGTCGTGGCATCTCGATGGCTACTCCCGTGAAACGGAGGATGTGGAAATCCCCAGCCACGCCTTCAGCAGTCGGATGCTGGCGGAAGCGATGGAGGAGCGCCTGGAGCACGGGGAGCCGCTCGATTTCGCGCACGGCTTTTTGCCCAACAGCGCCACGCGGACGGACGGCGGCGCCGCCGGGCTCAGCTACGCGGGCGGACGCGGCTTCGTGGGGCTGTCCTACAGCGGGCACAACACGCTGTATGGCATTCCCCCGGGCGCCCACGCCCATGGCGAGGAGCACGACGAGCACACAGACGGCGCGGAAGACGACCACGGCGACGGCGACAACCCCGAGGGTGAAGAGGGTGTGCGCATCGACCTGCGGCAGCGTCGGGTCGACCTGCAGGGCGAACTCACCGACCCCCTGCCCGGCTTTGCCAAGGCCAAGCTGAAGGTCGGGCTGGTCCGGTACCGCCACTTGGAGCTCGAAGGTGACGAGATCGGGACAACGTTCCAAAACCGCGGGTACGACAGCCGCCTCGAACTGGTGCAGGAACGCCGCGGCTCCTGGGAGGGCGCGGTGGGTGCGCAGCTGGGGCGCAGCCGGTTCGCCGCCGCCGGGGAGGAAGCGTTTTTGCCCTCGTCGACCACACGCGACCTCGGTCTTTTCACGTTTCAGGAGCTGGGTGCAGGAAGCCTGACCTACCAGGCGGGCGCGCGGCTTGACCGACGGAATGTCCAGGTCGATGACGCCGCGGGCACGCGTGTTCGCGACAACGCCTTCAGTGTCTCGGGCGGCGCGATCTGGGAGATCAGCCCCGTCTGGTCGCTCGCCGGCACCCTGGCCCGCAATGAGCGCGCTCCGAACGTGCAGGAGCGTTTTGCCGACGGCCCGCATGCCGGCACCGGCACCTATGAGATCGGAGATGCCGGGCTGCGCAACGAGCGTTCGCTGTCCGCGGAGGCGGTCCTGCGCCGCCGGGCGGGGCGGGTGACGGGCGAGTTGACCGTGTTCACGCATCAGTTCGACGGATACATCTTCCCCGAGGCGACCGGGGAGGAGGACGCGGAGCACGGCCTGCCGGTGCACCGCCATGTCCAGCGCGACACCCGCTTCAGTGGCTTGGAACTGGAGACCATCGTGCACCTGCATGCGTCAACCCGACACACCCTAGACCTGCGCCTCACCGGCGATCTCGTTCGGGCCCGGCAACGGGATGGCGGTCCTTCCCTGCCTCGCATCACGCCACGCCGCGGTTCGGTGGGGGTCGAATACCGTAGTGGTGGCTTTCACGCCGGGGTGTCGCTCCTCGGGGTCGAACGGGCGCGGCATCTCGCGCCCGACGAAACGCCCACCCCGGGCTACGTCTGGTGGAATGCGCACGGCGGCTACAGCTTCCGGGCGGGACGGGCAGAAGTCCGGCTTTTCGTCCGGGGGGAGAACCTCTCGGACGAGACGGCCCGCAACCACGTGTCCTTCCTAAAGGACATTGCTCCTCTGCCCGGACGGAGCGTGACGGCGGGGGTCCAGCTCCGGTGGTAGCGCTGCGCGGACTTGCCACTGCACCCCACTCCTGTTTGGGTTCACGCCTCCACCGCACATGACGACCCTCGCCCACAACGCCCGCGCCCTGATCATCGGCATGATGATTAGCATTCGCCGCCGGCCCGGGCACGGAGACGTCGTTTAGTCGCATCGACACCACGACCTTTACCGAAGCCCCGGGCCTGACC
The DNA here is from genome assembly GCA_023428905.1 of Verrucomicrobiota bacterium. Lineage (GTDB taxonomy): Bacteria > Verrucomicrobiota > Verrucomicrobiia > Opitutales > Opitutaceae > EW11. The sequence continues at coordinate 110,738 of JAEYWP010000007.1, read as the reverse complement.
GCCCGGGGCTTTTTGTTTTTCCACATGAACACCTCCCCGCTCACCCTCGACTCCCTCCGCCAGGCCCAGACGCGCCTGACCGGTGGCGTGCGCCTGACCTCGTGTGCGCGCTCCGCGCCGCTCTGCGAACGCCTCGGGATGGAGATTTATTGCAAGCGGGAGATCGAGCAACTGACCGGCTCCTTCAAGGAGCGGGGGGCGCGCAATGCCCTGCTCTGCCTCTCGGACGAAAAACGGCGGCGCGGCGTGATTGCTGCCTCCGCGGGCAACCACGCCCTCGGCCTGGCCCGCCACGGCGGCCTGCTCGGGGTCCCCGTCTGGGTGGTGATGCCGTGCACCGCGCCTGCGGTGAAAGTGGATCGCTGCCGGGAGCTCGGCGCACACGTGCTCCTGCACGGTCACCGTTTCGATGAGGCCGCCGCGCATGCCCTCGCGTTTTCCCAGGCCCATGACCTGACCTACGTCCATCCCTTTGACGACCTCGCGGTTATTGCCGGCCAGGGGACGCTTGCCCTGGAGGTCCTCGCGCAGGTGCCCGACCTCGACGCGCTTGTGGTCCCGGTCGGTGGAGGCGGGCTGCTCGCCGGGGTGCTCTCGGCGGTCCGCGCGCTCCGCCCGGAGGTCGAAGTCATCGCGGTGGAGCCGGCGCACGCGCCCTGCTTCGCGGTCGCGGCGGCGGAGGGGCGACCCGTCAACGTGCCCGTGTCTCCCACGCTGGCGGACGGGCTGGCCGTCGCGCGGGTCGGGCGCCAGACCTTTGCGCTCGCCCAAGGACGCGTCGATCGGGTGGTGACGGTGACCGAGGACGAGATCGCCGAGGCGATGCTCCTCCTGGCGGAGGAAGACGGCACGGTGGTGGAGGGTGCGGGCGCGACCGCGTTGGCGGCGTGTCTCACGGGAAAGCTGGAGCACCTCCGCGGCCGGCGTGTGGTTCTCCCCCTTTGCGGACGCAACGTGGACCCCGCGGTCCATCGCCGTGCGCTCGCCCGGGCCCGCGCCGCCCGCGCGTGGAGCCGGGCCGCCTGAGGCGGCTAATCCTCCAGGCCGAAGACCGCCTTGGTGTAGCTGTCGACGGAAAAGGGCTGGAGGTCCTCCGCCTTCTCGCCGAGGCCAAGGAAGAAGATCGGCAGCTTGAGCTGGCGGTAGATGCCGACCAGGGCGCCGCCGCGGCTGGTGCCGTCGAGCTTGGTCACGACCAGGCCGGTCAGTCCGAAGGTCTGGTGAAACACCCGGGCCTGTTCGATCGAGTTGGAGCCGAGGCTTCCGTCGACCACGAGCCAGCGGTGCTGCGGGGCGGTGGCATCGTTCTTTTGGAGAACGCGGCGGATCTTGGCCAGTTCCTCCAGGAGATTGCTCTTGGTGTGGAGCCGGCCCGCCGTATCCACGATTAAATACGCATGCTCGCGCGCCTTGGCCGCCTGCCAGGCGTCAAAAGCAACCGCGGCGGCATCGGCGCCGGTGTGGCTCGCCACGATTTCCAGCTCCAGGCGCTCCGACCAGGTCTTGAGCTGCTCGACGGCGGCGGCGCGGAACGTGTCGCAGGCCGCGAGGAGGACGCCGTGGCCCTCCTCCTTCAGGCGCCAGGCCAGTTTGGCCGAGGTCGTCGTCTTGCCCGAACCGTTCACACCGATCATCGCGATCACCACTGGATTGCCGTCAGGCGTACCGGCGCGGTCGAGCACCCCTTCCGCACCCTCGAGGACACGTTTCAGCACGGAGGCCCCGATGGCAGCCGCTTCCTGGCCGCGGAGGGATTTGTCCTTTTTATAGGCTCGCTTGATCTCCTCGAGGATCTCCTCGGTGGTCTCCACTCCGAAATCCGCGGAGTACAGCGCCTCCTCCAGGGTCTCGAGCGAGGAGGCATCGATCGGTTTCTGCCCAAAGAGCGCCGCCGTCTTCGACGCGATCGTCGAGACCGTCTTGGAGAACCCGTCCTTGAACTTCTTGAAAAAGCCGAGCATGCGGTGCGCCCCGACTCAGCCCTCCACCTTGCGGGCGTCGCGGCCCAGCTGGTCCTTCAACCGGTCGAGAATGCCGTTGATGAAGCGCTTCGCATCGGTGTTGGAAAACTGTTTGCTCAGGTCGATCGCCTCGTTGATCGACACCACGGGAGGGATGTCCTTGCGGAAGATCATCTCGTACATCGCGAGGCGCAGGATGGCCAAATCGATCTTGGCGATGCGTTCAAACTCCCAGTTGTGGGCAAGGCCCTTGATGCGCGCGTCGATGTCGGCGACGTTTTGCAGGGTGCCGTGGATCAGCTCCTCGCCAAAGGCGTAGTGCTCACGCGGATGCTCCTGGTTCTCGAAGAAGAGGCGGAGATCCTCCATGAGGTTCGCCGGGGAGTTCAGACTCCACGAGAACAGGTACTGCAGGGCGGCCACACGGCCGTCTCGACGTTGGGCGAACTGTCCTTTGCTCATTTAGGAAAGCTTTCGTTTGAGGGCGGCCATCTCGAGGGCGGCCTGGGCGAACTCCGCGCCCCGGTTGATCTTGCCTCGGCAACGGGCCTCGGCCTGTGCCTGGGTTTCGGCCACCACCACGCCGTTGATCACGGGAATGCCAGCGTCCAGCGCCACCCGGTGGAGCGCCTGGGTGGTGGCGTCGGCAATCAGCTCATAGTGGATGGTATCGCCGCGGATCAGGACACCCAGCGCGACCAGCACATCGACCCGACGCACCTCCGCGAGCAACTGCGCCGCGATCGGCAGTTCATTGGAACCCGGCACACGCTCGAGGTGGAGGTTGTCCGCCTGCACGCCGGAGGCGGTGAGCTGCTCCTGCACCTGCTGCACCAGGGCATCCACCAGCTCTGCGTTGTAGCGCGCGGCGACGATCCCGACGGCAAATCGGCTGCCATCGATGGGTTTAAGCAGTTCAGGTGCGGCTAGGCTCATGAGCGTCGGTTGTGGAGGAACGCGCATTTGGGAGCAGAGGCCCTGCCTCATGCAAACCGTAAATGACCCCAATGCCGACAACCGGCAGCGGGGTCGCCCCGGGGCGTTTCGCCCCGACGCGGTCCGAAGGCCAGCCAGTGGCTCGCGTCACCCGCAGCGAGGGCTCCCCCGCAACGGCTTAGCTCGTGCTCCCCTCGCCCGTGAGCGGGACCTGTTCAACGATCTCGAGGCCGTAGCCATCCAGGCCGATCACCTTGCGCGGGTTGTTGGTGAGGAGCCGTATCTTGGCGAGCCCGAGCGCAGTGAGGATCTGCGCGCCGATGCCATAGTCGCGGAAACTCATCGGCACGGGCACATCCCCGGGAGCGGCGGTGAGGCGCTTGATCAACAGCTCGCCGGCATTGGCCGGTTCCATGTAGAGCACCACGCCGCGCCCTGCTCGGGCCACGGCGCACAGGGACGCATTCAGGTCGTGCTGGCTGGTCATGCCCTTGCCGCGAAACACGTCGCTGAGGAGGTTTTCGCTGTGCACCCGCACGAGGGTGGGGTCCCCGCCCAGGCTGCCGAGGGTGAGGGCGAGGTGGTGGCGGCCGTCGAGACGGCTGCGAAAGACGTGGGCGGTGAAGGCGCCAAACTCCGACGGGAAAGGCCGGGTGCAGACCTGCTCGACCAGATGGTCGCGCTTCGCGCGATATTCGATCAGCTGCGCGATGGAGATCATGCGCAACCCAAAGCGCTGCTTGAATTCCAGCAGCTGTGGCAGGCGCTGGACCGTGCCGTCGTCGTTGACCAGTTCACAAATCGCGCCGCAGGGGGGCAGGCCCGCGAGGATGGCGAGGTCGACCGCAGCCTCGGTGTGACCTGCGCGTTCCAGGACGCCGCCCGAGCGGGCACGGAGGGGAAATACATGCCCCGGCTGCACCAGCTGTTCAGAGCGGGACTCCGGGTTGGCGAGGAGGAGGATGGTCTGGGTGCGGTCGAAGGCGCTGATGCCGGTGGAGATGCCGTCAGCCGCGTCCACCGAAACCGTGAAATCCGTCCGTTGCGACTCGCGGTTGCGCGCCACCATCGGGCCGAGGCCGAGGTGTCGCAGCTGCGGTTCGAGCATGGGCACGCAGACGATGCCGCTGCCGTAACGGATCATCATGTTGACCGCCTGGGGTGTCGCCTTGATGCCCGCCATGACAAGGTCGCCCTCGTTTTCGCGATCCTCATCGTCCGTGACGATGACCAGCTTGCCCTCGGCAATATCCTGAATGGCTGCTTCGACGCTATCGAAAGGAGACGGTGCGGGACCGGACATAGGGTCCCATCGTCGCCCCGCCGTCCCGGCTGTCAACCGCACGGCAGCGCCCCCCGCCACGGGTTGAACTCCGTGCCGCGACACCGCCGAAGGGCAGCGCCCGTGGCGCCCGCGGACTGCAAGGGCGCGAGGTGGCAAACCGCCCACATCCGCGTTTCAACACCCTTCCTTCATCTGTGTTTATCCGTGTTCATCCGTGGTTAATCCCTTCCCACCCGGCCGCCAGGAGCTTGCGCTGTCAAGGGTGCGGGGAGACGCTGTGTGACCGTCCATGCGCTTCCAGATCGAGCACCGCACCCATTACCGCTACGCGGGGACGGCGTCGGAGTCGTTCATGGAGGCGCGGCTGACGCCGATCACGGATGACCGGCAGCACCTGATCACCCGGCAGTTCAGCACCTCGCCGCGCTGCAACATCCACACCTACACCGACTATTTCGGGAATCAGGTGGAGACCTTTTCCATCATCCATCGGCATGAGGAACTGATGCTGGTGAGTCGCTCGGAAGTGGAGACCCACCCGATCGACCTGCCGCGGGCGGCCACCGACATTTCCGTGGCGGAGTCGCAGCAGATCTACCGTTCGGAAAAGCTCGCGCTCTTTGAGTACCTGGTGCGTTCCAGCGCGATCGAGATCACGCCGGAGATCGAACGGCTCTCGAAGGGTTTCCTCCGTCCCAGCGCCCCGATCGGCCCGTCGCTTTTGGCGCTCAACACCTGGATCACGGACACGCTCACCTACGCGCCGGGCAGCACCCGGATCGACACCCCGGTCTCGGCCGTGCTTCAACACCGCAAGGGGGTTTGCCAGGATTTTGCCCAACTCATGATCGCCCTGCTGCGGGCCTCGCAGATCCCGGCCCGCTATGTCACGGGTTACATCGAAACCGACGCTCAATACGAGGCGGTCCAGAGTGCGAAGGACGTGCGCCTGGTGGGTTCAAGCGAAAGCCATGCGTGGGTGGAGGTTTACCTTTCCGGTGGCTTCTGGTGGCCGCTGGACCCCACCAACCGCTGTGTGGCGGGAGAGCGACACGTCAAGGTGGCAACCGGGAGAGACTACCATGACTGCACCCCGACCCGGGGCGTTTTCAAGGGTACCACGACCGACCGTCTGGCCGTGTCCGTGGTGATGCAGCGAATACAAGAGACCGCCGCCCTGCCGGGGCTGTACTGACGCGCCGTCTGCCGCGGGCGGGTCTCAGAACTTCAGGTTGAGGCGATGGGACTCCACCGTCTCGCCCTTGTCGTCGAGGAGGACGAGAAAGAAGGGATTGAAGACATGGGGCGCCTGCACGAACTGCGCGCCGCGGAGGACGTCGCCCTCAGTGGGATTGAGGACAATGCGTTCGTCCTTGATCTTGTTCACCGGATTCCAGCGCACGACCGCGCGTGCGACGTCCGGCTTCATCGGCTTCTTTTCCGCGTCGTAGAAACTCAGCTTGAACTTGCCGTCCTCCAGCTCGATGCCGAGGAAACCGCGGCCCTCTGGGCGGGCCACTTCCACACCCTTGATCGCGGGGGCCTCTTCCGGTTTTGTCTCCTCCGCCGGCGTCTCGCGGCGTGCGGGAGACTTGGGTGCAGGGGCCGAGGCTTTTCCGGACTTTGCGGGCGCGGGAGACTGCGCCAGGATCGGAACGACCATTCCGATCGAGGCCGCCATCAACAAAGACTTGGCCAGCCCGGGGTTAAGCTTCATGGCTCCACACAAAACCCGCTCCGGCGCGCCCGCAAGCGGCGATCCGTAAAGGTGGCGTAAAATCTTGGATACAATACAGGGTAACCACAGATGGACACGGATACGGAACCCGGAAACCAGGTAGGCGGCTCTGGAATTATCCGTGTGAATCCGCGGTTCTCTTTCTAACCTTGCAGCCGCGCTTTCAGGTCGCGCCAGCGGGCCAGGCGTTCGGCGATGCGGGCCTCGGCCCCGTTCTGGCCGGGTGAATACAGCGGAAGCGGTTTCTCCAGGTACTCCTGGCCGGAGATCCCTTCCGGAAAATCGTGGGAATAGAGATATCCCTTGCCCTGGCCCATGCGTTTGCTGGCCTGGCCCCCCTTGTCGCGGAAAGGCATCGGCACCGGCTGGACAGGCTTGGTGGCGAGCGCCTGTTTTGCCGCAGCCAGCCCGAGGGTGGCGGAATTGCTTTTCGGCGCGAGGGCGATGTAGAGGGTCGCATGCGCGAGGGTGAGCTCAGCCTCGGGCAGACCGACAAAATCGCAGGCGTGATGAGCGGCTACCGCCAGGGGCAGCGCCAGCGGATCGGCCAGGCCGATGTCTTCGGAGGCGAGGATGACGAGACGGCGTGCGATAAAGCGGGGGTCCTCGCCGCCTCCGAGCATCTTTGCCAGCCAATAAAGCGCGGCATCCGGATCACCGCCGCGGCAGCTTTTGATGAAGACGGAAATCGTGTCGTAATGCTCGTCCTCGTCGGCGTCGTACCGGATACGCCGCTCGCGTGCGAATGCCTCCAGTTGGGCTGCGGTGATCTCCGTCCCCTCCGGAACGCTCAGCACCACCACCTCAAGGGCATTGAGCGCCCGGCGCAAATCGCCATCACACAAGACCGCCAGGTCCGCCAGCACCGCGTCACTGGCCGTGCAGCGACGCGCCCCCAGCCCTCGCTCCGTATCGTCGAGGGCCCGGCGCAACACGCCCGCCACCGCTTCGGTCGAAAGCGGAACCAGCCGGAAGAGATGGCTGCGGGAGAGCAGCGGCGGATTGACGTAAAAGCCGGGATTATGGGTTGTCGCCCCGATCAAGCGCACATGCCCCTCCTCCACGTCGGGGAGCAGCAGGTCCTGCTGCGATTTGTTGAACCGGTGCAGTTCGTCGATGAAGAGCAACGTGGGATTGTCCGGCAGGCGGCGCGCGGTCGCGAGGATCTCGCGCAATTCCGCCACGTTGGACATGACGGCGTTGATCCGCACAAAACGGCTCTTGGTTTCCCGGGCGATCACCTCAGCAAAGCTGGTCTTTCCGCAGCCGGGCGGCCCGTAAAACAGCAGGCTGCCAAAGCGGTTCGTGCGGATGAGGCGGGGCAGCAGTGAGTCCGGCGCGGTGAGGTGCTCCTGTCCGACGATGTCCTCCAGGGTCTGTGGGCGCATGCGGGCGGCAAGCGGCTGATGGGCCTTGGGGCGGCCAGCTGCGGGCGGCTGCGTTTCCTCCACCCTGCCGAAACGGTCGCCGGCGTCATCGGCGCCGAAAAGGTCGGGTTGCTCAGCGGAAGACATGGAGGCGGAACTGTAGGCAGGGTGCTCGCGTTTGCCAGCGCGCAGTGGACCCGAGCGCGGATGCGGCCGGCACCACCCTGATCGCAATCGTGCTGTGGAGGCTTAGCGGCGCGGTGATCTACCAGCATGCCTGCCCGCTCGCCGCCGTACTGCCCGCCTGAAGGTATCGCCGTTGGGTGTTCGCGCCGGTCAACCACCGACTTGCCTTCATTTCCGTTGTCCATTTTTTAATACTCATGCTCAGTCGCACCCTGCGCCATCGCGCACCGGTGTTGTGGCTGGTGCTGCCGTTTGCGGGGGGGCTGGCCGTCGCGCATGTCGCCGGATGCGCGACAAGGCCGGTCGGCTGGCTTGCAGGCGCGGCACTGGTCCTTGCCGCCGCACTTTTCCTCTCCCAGCGCCCCCTCTGCTGGGGCGCACTCCTGACCTGCGGGGGGCTCCTGGCGGGTATCGGCTACTACGCGCTCCGGCGCGACCGTCTGCCCGCGTGGGACGCTCTTCCACCCCGGGAGGTGCAGGCTGTGATCGAGGTGGAGCGGCTGTTCGCCCGCCGGGCGGAGTCCAGGACCGACGGAGGCTTGGCCCGGATCGTGCGGGCGCCGCCCATCGCAGCGGACCTCGCGGGCCAGCCCATCGCATTCTCCCTGCCGCTGGTGCCGGCGTTCCCGCGCCCGGCCCGCGGGGAGCACCTGGAGGTTGTTGGCGTGCTGGAGCCCCTGCCCCGGACGGCGTCGCCGTCGAGCTTTGATGGATACCTCGCCAATGCCGGCGTCAACTACCGTCTCGCGCGAGGGAGGATTCTCACGCGGGTTCAGACTCCGGGAGTGTATCAATCATTCTGTGACGCGGCACGCGCGCGGCTCTCGCGGATCCTGGAGCTTGGCATTTCCCACCGTCCCGACCTGCTGGCCGTCCTCCGCGGCATGGTCTTGGGAGAGACGGCGGAACTGCGACCCGACCAGGAGACGCTTTTCCTGCGCAGTGGAACGATGCACCTCTTCTCCATCAGTGGGCTGCACATCGCCGCGATCGCGGTCGCGCTGCACATGCTGGTCGGACTGCTGCGGTTGCCCGCCCCGGTGCGCAGCCTCCTCACCGTCGCCGCACTCTGGCTCTACGTGGACATCACCGGAACGAGCCCGTCTGCAGTGCGTGCGTTTGTGATGGTGATGGTGTTTGAAGCAGCACTCACCCTGGAGCGGCCAATCAATCCCCTCTCCACCCTGGCGACCGCGGCGCTGGTAACGCTGGCGGTGGAGCCGATGCAACTTTTCGGCGCCAGCTTCCAGATGTCCTACGGAATTGTGGCGGGCCTGCTCCTCCTCGGGCTGCCGCTGGGTGAGTGGCTGCAGGAGATGACGCGGCCCTTCCGCCACCGGCCCCGGGTGCTTTGGACCCGCATGCACCATGGGCTCGCTTGGTTCCAGCGCGCGCTGGCGTCTGGCGTTGCGATCGGGCTGGCCACCTCCCTCGTGAGCACGGTCGCGACGGTGCTGTATTTCAAGATGGCGACGCCGGCCGCGCTCCTGGCCAATCTGGTCCTCGTGCCCCTTTCCTCCTTCGCACTGTGGGCGGGCTTCCTCTCGCTTCTCTGCGGGCTGATGCGGGCGGACGCGCTTGCGATCGTGTTCAACCACGCCGGCGCCCTCGTGCTGGTGGTGATGGAGGCGGCAATCCGCGTTTTTGTCGTCCTGCCGGTGGCGTATGCCGAAGGGGCGTTTACGTCCGCGACAGCGGGCTATGTGACCTTCGCCGGCCTTCTGATCTTGCTCGGCGCGGGTTACTGCTGGCGGTGGGAATGGAGGGCGGGCGGGGTGCTGCCGCCCTTCCTTTGGCTGGCCGCGGCGCTGGTCTGGTGGGTGCGGTGGTGAATGGGCCGCGCGTGAGCTTGAAACCCGGCCACCGTGGCCGGAAGGTGGCGGCATGAAAAGCGCCTATGAACTTGCGATGGAACGCCTGGCCAAATCAGACCCGACGGCGAACGCTCCGTTGACCGCCGAGCAGAAGGACCGCCTCGCCGAGATCGATCGCATCTACAAGGGCAAGCTGGCGGAGCGGGAGATCTTCCTGAAACAGAAGTTGGAGGAAGCCCTCTCCAGCGGAAAATACGACGAGGTCGAGCAGGTTAAGAAGCAGATGGCCAGCGAGCGCGCCCGAATCGAGGAGGAGCGCGACGACGAGAAGGAGCGCGTCCGCCGCGCGAAGGCCTGACGCAGCGGGCAGGCGACGTCGCTCGCGGCGCGAGGGCACGCCGCCCACAGCTCGAACCGCCGGGGCCTTGTAGGCGGGCTGCCCCCACCCCGCTCCTGCGGACCGAGTCTTCACGCCGGCCGCCGTCGCTCGCGGCGTAAGGGCACGCCGCCCACATCGACGCGGCGCTGTCGCCGGGGCACTACGCCACGACGCTTATTCGGGCTCGGCCGTGCCTTCGACCACCCAGGCCTTTGCCTCGGGCACCTGCGCAAAAAACGCCTTCAAGGCGGCACTGAGGTGTTCCGCGTAGCGGAAATGCGCGCCCATGCCGGTTCGCAGCTCGGCTTCGTAGATGAACTTGTCGCCATGCGTGCTGTGTTCGAAGGGAGTCTGCGCCCCCAGCAGCAGCGAATACAGGTAAGCCGGCGAACCGCGGCTCATCAGCTCCCGGGTCAGATCTGCCTGCTCCCGCAGCAGCTCCGCATGGTCGGCGTGCCGGATCTCCGGAGGCAGGTAAAAGCCCGCCTGGATCAGCGGGGTGTAGCGGTTGCCCGTGCGGTGTCGGTTGAGGTCGCGCAGTTCGGCCAGCGCGAGGTTGTTCCAGGCAAAACTGACACGCATGCGGCGCGAGGCGGAGCCATGCTGGCCATAACGATTGGCGCGGTGGCGCAACGCCTCGGCGAGAGGCTGGCGCTCCGGCAGAAACGGCGCGGTGGCGCGATCGACGTGCACCCAGACCTCGTCCGGCAGGGGCGCGGTCGACAGTCGCTCGAGTCCCAGGGCGAGGCTCTCGGTGAGCTCCTGCCGGGCCTGCTCGACGAAGGACGCCTCCGCGGAACTGTGCCGCATCAGTCGCGGAGAGATTTTGAGGAGCTCGTCACGTATCAGTCCGGCCGCGACGCGCGCCTCCGGCTGCGGCAGGGAATCGAGGTGTTTGACGGTCTGCGCCCACATCCGCGAACTCTGCACGAGCCCGAGGTTGGTGCGGGTGGCGAAGGGGATGAAATAACGCGCACGGTCCAAGGCGTAATTCTTGCGCAGCCGCGTCACCACCGCGGGCTTTGCGTCTTTCGGCACCCGCACCCGCTCCGGGTTCTCGGTGGCGAGTCGGTCGAGCCGGGTGTATTCCGCGTTGTAGGAGGCGAACGCCAGCGCCATCACCCGCTGCCAGCGCTCGGCGAGGTCGTCCGGCACCCCCAGCTCGGCGGGGGTTGGCAGGCTGGACGCGTCCATCGTGATGTAACGCGTGCTCGACTCCTGCCCGTCCGCCATCTGGGCGATCTCAAATATCTTGTAGGCGAGCCACATCGACACCCCGTCGAGGGCGATCGCGAGGCCGCCGGTCAGTCCCCCGATCGACGCGTGGCCATAGTCGACGAACTTCAGGATGCGATCGATCGACGCATCCGGATTCTCGAGGTCGACCCTGGACAGGATGGCGTCCAGTCCCTCGTTGCTTCGCGAATACCGGGCCAGGACGGAGGCCAGGAGTTCAGGCGTGACCTTCGGCAGCGCTGCGGCCGACGGGGGCGGGACGAGGGCAAGTCCGGTAACGTTCATGGGCGTCGCAAAGCAGACGCCGACGCGCGAAAGGGAGCAATCCTCTTCCCTGCCCGCCACGGCGGGAACCACCGTGCCTTAGCGCAGGGCGTTGAGCCAGGCGGTGAGGGGCGCCTGGTAGAGTCCGAGCAGGATCGACGCGAGGGCGAGCGACGCCATGACCGCGCCAATCGCGGGAGAAACGGCGGTGCGGGCGGGACGCGGATCGGTTTCCCCTTCCGCCACCGGGACCTGCCACACGGGGAAGAAGGCCGCCTTGATCCAGCCAAAATAATAATAGATCGAGATCACCACGCAGACGATCGCGACCCCGAGCAGCCAGAGCAGTCCGGCCTGGTAAGCGGCGATGAAAACGAGGAGTTTCCCAATAAAACCGGCGAGAGGGGGAATCCCGGCCAGGGAGCCCAGGCCCACAGCGAGCACGGCCCCGAGGAACGGATTCTCCTTGGCCAGATCGCCGTAATAATCGAGCTGCTGGTCGGTGTCGTCGGGCCCCGCCACATGCGTCATGACGCCAAAGACGGCGAACGAGGCGAGCAGGTAGACGAAGAGATAAAAGTACACCGCGGTCGCCGCGCTCGGCGCGGTGAAGGAGGCGATCACGCCCAGGAGCAGGAAGCCGGCATGGGAGACGCCGGAAAGTCCGATCAGGCGTTTGACGTTTTGCTGCCCGAGGGCCGCGACATTGCCAAAGATCAGGGTCGCGGCGGCCATCACGGAGAGCAGCGGGACCAGCAAATCCGCAAGGGGCGAGAAGGCCCCCCGGCAGAGCAGGAGCAAGACGCTGACGCCGGCAGCCTTGGACGCCACCGCCAGGAAGGCGGTTACGGGCGTGGGCGCACCCTGATAGACATCGGCAATCCAGATCTGGAAGGGCACCGCTCCCACCTTGAAGGCGACGCCGCAGAGCACCAGGACCACGCCCACCCGCGCGATGAAATCATCGGGCGTGGCGGTGAGGAAGGCCTGGAGCTGGCCGAAGTGCATCGAGTCGGTCTGGGTTTTCCCCGCCGTGCCGTAGAGCAGCACGATGCCAAAAAGCATGATCGCCGAGCTCAGTGCGCCGGAGACGAGGTATTTGAGGCCGGCCTCGAGCGTGAGGGGATTGGTCCGGATATAACTGACCAGGATATAGAACCCGACCGTGATCGTCTCCAGCGCCACGAAGAACATCACGAAGTGATTACTCTGGACGAGCAGCATCATGGCGGCGGCCACCACGAGAACGATATGGAAGAATTCGATCCGAGGCATGGTCTGCCGCGCGAGGGCGATCACGCCGAGGTGGGTGACCAGGATCGAGCACACCACAAAAAAGATCCGCATGAACTGGCCGTCCGCGCTGTGCTTGAGCATCCCGGCGAAGGTCTCCTGCCCCACCCACGCGTTCGCGTAGGTGCCGATGATGGCGCCGAGGATCGCCAGCTGGCCGAGGATGGAAAACACCGGGATGAGCCGGTGCTGCTTCCGCGGGAGCAGCATCTCGAGCACCAGCAATAGGACCGCGAGCACGCCGAGACCGATCTCGGGGGTGATCGCGACCCAATGATTGGATTCGGCGGCGGCTTTGAAGGATTCGAAATTCATCGCGGCGGGAAATTAGCGCTGCACCACGCTGGTGGTCGCGGGTGTTGCGGGCTGGTACACGGTCTTGAGCGTCGCGTTGAGGTCATCCGAGACCGACTTCGGCCAGAAGCCCACAAAGAGGAGCGCGGCGAGAAGCAGGAGGGCCGGGAAACGCTCGGACCAGCGGAGGTCCGCGATGGGGTTCTTTTCCGCGGTCTTGCTGAACTCCTCGGAGGCGGGGCCGAAGAAGACCCGGGCGGCCGCACGCAGCCCGTAGATGGCCGAGATGATCACACCCGCGATCGCACCGGCGGTGACCCACGGGGAGAAATCCCAGAGTGCGACAAAGATGGTCAGTTCGCCCCAGAAGTTGGCGAAACCGGGCAAGCCGATGCTGGCCAGGGTCGCGGCGACAAAAAAGGCGGCGAGGACCGGCGCCTTCATCGCCAGCCCGCCCATTTCCTCCATGTCGAAGGTGTGGGTGCGGTGGTGGATGCTGGTGGCGAGGAGGAAGAGCAGCGCAGCCGAATAACCGTGGGCCACCATCATCAGGACCACGCCCCCCACGCCGACGGTGGAGAGGGTGGCGAGGCCGAGGAAGGCATAACCCATGTGCATGACCGAGCTGTAACCGACCATTTGTTTGAGGTCGCGCTGGGCGATGGTGACGATGCCGACGACCAGGACGTTGCCGAGGGCGAGCAGGGCCAGGACCCAGGACCAGCGTTCCGCCCCCTGCGGCAGGAGCGGCAGGCCGACCTGAATCAAACCATAGAGGCCGAACTTCTTCAGCACGCCCGCGTGGAGCATGGCGGCCGAACTCGGCGCCGCGCCATAACCGAGCGGTGCCCAGGTGTGCAGCGGCCAGAGAGAGACCAGGATGCCGAAGCCAAACATCAGCAGGCCGAAGATGTTGTGCTGCGCGAGTTCGGAGAGCGGCTGGGCGGCAATTGCCTGGCGCAGCGCGATCAGGTCAAAACTCTGCGCCGTGCTGCCGGCGTAGAGGGCGACCAGGCCGATCAGCGAGAGCATGGCGCCCAGCGTCAGGTAAATCGTCATCTTCATCGCGGCGTAACTGCGGTCGCGCCCGCCCCAAATGCCGACCATGATGAAGGTCGGGATCACGGCCAGTTCGTGGAAGAAGTAGAGGAAGAACACATCCACCGAGGCGAACACGCCCATCAGCCCGCCCTGCATGACGAGGAGGAGAAGCAGGTAGATCTTCAACCGCTCCGCCGCGGACTGCATCGCGTAAAGCCCGGCGGCCAGGCCAACCACCCCGGCCATGACGAAGAGCGGGAGCGAGATGCCGTTGAGGCCGAGCTTCAGCGAAATGCCCATCGACTGGAGGCCGGTGTCGTAGGCGGTGAGGAAGGCGTAGCCGTCGGTCTGGGCGGCAGCCGCGTAGTTGCACCACAGGTACAGGCCGAGGACGGCAGGGACGGCAAAGCCGAGCGCGGCCAGCTTGACGGAAAATCGCTTCGGAAGACCGAGCGCGATGGTGAGCGCCACCGCGAGGGGCGTCACAATCGACAGAAGCAGGAGATGCTGAGTCATCACAGGGTCGCGTTAGAAGGTTCCGGAAGCGAAGCCCCACACCAGCACCACGCCGATGAGGAACCAGTAGACGTAGGCGTGCAGGCTGCCGACGTGGAGGGCGCGGGCACCCATGCCAAAGAGGCCGACAAAACCCGCGAGTCCGCGGATGATCACGCCGGCGAGGAAGATCTGCTCAATGCCGTTGAGAAGGATGGCAAAACGCTGCTGCACCTTCCGCACATAATAGGTGTAGGCGACGTCGAAGGATTCCTTCAGGCCGCGGAGGGCACCGAACGCGCCCGGGGCGGACACCTGCAGGCGATCGCTCGGACCCGGCTTGTAGAACGCAAGCGCGGCTCCCGCGCCCACCAGCATCACCGCCACACTCACCACCAGGATGAAGATGTGGTGCTCATGGGGCACCTGCGGGATCTGCGACCACACGGCATCAAAGGCACCGCGATAGAGGCCAACGTACCCGCCTGCGATCGACAGGATCCCCAGCAACACCAGCGGCAGGGTCATGGAGAGCCCGCCCTCGTGGGCATGGGCCGCCTCGTCGCTTTGCGGCTTACCGAAGAAAACGATGCGCCAGAGCCGGACCATGTAGAGGGCGGTCAGGACGGCGGTCAGTGCGAGAATCACAAACACGGGGGTGTTTTTCGCGTAGGCCAGGTAAAGGATGGCATCCTTCGAGAAGAAGCCGGCGAGGAAGGGGAAACCGATGATGGCGAGCACGCCGATGGTGAAGGTCGCGAAGGTGAGCTTCATCCGGGAGGCCAGGCCGCCCATGCGGAAGATCTCCTGCTCGTGGTGGCAACCATGGATGACCGAGCCAGACCCGAGGAACATCAGGGCCTTGAAGAACGCATGGGTCGTGAGGTGGAACATCGCGGCGCCCACCCCGGCGGCGATGAGGACACCCTGCTCCGCGCCCGAATGACGCCCCAGCCCGAAAGCGGCCACCATGTAGCCGAGCTGTGAAAGTGTGGAGTACGCCAGGACCTTCTTGATGTCGGTCTGCGTGATCGCGCAGAGCGCGGCGTAGAGGGCAGTGATGGTGCCGATCCACATCACCGTGTTGTAGGCGATGGCGGGGGCGGCGAAAAAGAGGGGCTCGATCCGGCACAGCATATAGATGCCGGCCGCCACCATGGTGGCGGCGTGGATCAGGGCCGACACGGGTGTCGGGCCTTCCATCGCGTCCGGGAGCCACACATGCAGCGGCATCTGGGCGGACTTGCCGACCGCGCCGCAGAAGAGGAGGAGCGGAATGCCCGCCTCCACCACAAAACCCGTCTGGCCCGCCTTCGCGGCGATCTCCGCCAGGCTGACCGTGCCCAGGGAGGCGTAACACCAGACGATACCGAGCAGGAATCCGAAATCACCCACCCGGTTCACGATGAACGCCTTCTTGGAGGCGTCCGCCGCGGACTGCTTGTGCATGTAGTGATTGATCAGGAGATAGGAGCTGAAGCCCACGAGCTCCCAGAAGATGAACATCATGAACAGATTGTCCGCAAAGACGATCCCGATCATGGAAAACATGAAGATCGACAGCCCGCCGAAGAAGCGAGCCCGCGCGCCGTCGTCATGCATGTAGCCGAGGGAGAAGACGTGGACGCACAGGCCGACCACACCGACGATCGAAAGCATGAGGGCGGCGAGATCGTCGTACTGGATCCCCAAGGACAGGCTGAAGTCGCCGATCTGCAGCCATTCGAGCGAGGCGTTGACCGCCTCGTTGCGGTGCCCCCCAAAGGCGAGCACGAGCGACCCGACCGCGACCCCGGTGCAGGCGAGGACGGACAGCAGCGAGGCCACCGTGCCCTGGCGCCGCAGGAACAGCGCAATCAGCGCCGCGGATGCGAGCGGCAGCAGAAAGACAAGAAGTGCGATTTGATCAGGCTGCATGTGGTAGTAATCGCTGCGCGCGGTTCGGTCCTCAGTTCCTGAGGGCGGAGAGTTCTTCGACTTGAACGGTCTGGCGACGGCGGAAGAGCTGGACGATGATGGCCAGGCCGACCGCGACCTCGGCGGCAGCCACGGTCAGGATAAAAAAGACAAAGACGTTCCCATCGATCGTGCCGTTGAAGCGCGAGAAGGCGGCCAGGGCGATGGTCGACGCGACCAGCATCAGCTCCAGGCACATATAGATCACGAGCGTGTTCTTGCGCAGGAGCACGCCGAAGAAACCGACGGCAAACAGCAGTGCGCTGAGGACGATGTAATCGTTGAGTCCGACGTTCATTTGGATTCCTCCAGGCCTTCGAAGCGTTTGCTCAGGACGATCACGCCAAGCATTGCGATCAGGAGCAGGAAGCCGACAACCTGCACGGGGAGCAGGTAGGTGGTGAAAAGTTTCGCACCGTACAGCTTGAGTTCGGTGAAGGTCGCGGCGTCGGGGGCGAGGGCGGGTGCCGCCGCACTGATCTTGGCGTGGGCCGCGAGGGTGCCGACTCCGACCATGAGCAGGGCACCGGAGAGGAAGGCGGCGACGACGGAGGTGACCTTGAACGCCGGTCTCTGCCCACCCTGCATGTCGAGGAGCATCACGATGAAGAGGAAGAGCGCGACGACCGCGCCGGCGTAAACCAGGACGAGGAGGAAGGCCAGGAGGTAGGCGTCCAAGAGGACAAAGAGCACCCCGGCGCTGCAGAGGCTGATGAAGAAGCACAGGGCCGCCGCGACCGCGTTCTTGTTAAACACCACGGCCAGGGCGGAAAGCACCGTGAGCGCGGCGAAAAAATAGAAGAGGGAGTTGGCCATGAAGCGGAGAGCGGGTTCGTGGATGCGGGCGGAGCGCGGTTTTCCTCAGTGGGCGTTGCCGTGTTCCTCGGCCTCGCGCTTTTTCTCCCACTTGAAATGCTTGTCCGGCAGGGTGCCGCCGAGCTCGTAGAGGCGATCCTTGTGGTTGACCATCTCCTCGCGCGTGTAACCGGTCATCGAATACTGATTCTGGAGGAAGATCGCCTCCTCCGGGCAGACCTCCTGGCAGTAGCCGCAGTAGATGCAGCGCAGCATGTCGATGTCGAAGGCCTGCGGCCCCTTTTCCACCACGCGATTGGGGGCGTCGGGGGGAATTTCACCGGGGGTGATGCGGATGGCCTTCGGCGGGCAGACGAACTCACAGAGCTGGCAGGAGACGCATTTCTCGCGGCCGTTGGGATCCTTCACCAGCGTGGGCACACCGCGGTAGTTGGCCGGAATTTCCGGACGCTTTTCCGGGTATTCCAGCGTGACCTTCGGCGCGAACATGTGCTTCCACGTCGTCTTCAGGCCGGAAAGGATCTGTGGAATGTAGGTGCGCTCCGCGAGGCTCAGCGGTTTGCGTTCAACTTGGATGACGGCCATGGCAAAAAAGGAGTGAGGCTTACTTCTGCAGAAGGGCGATCGCGACGGCGTAAACGATCAGGTTGACGATCGAGAGGGGGAGCAGCTTCTGCCAGCCGATCTGCATCACCTGGTCATAGCGGAAGCGCGGGATGGTCCAGCGCACCCACATGAAGAAAAAGATGAAGAAGAGCACCTTCCCGAGGAAGATCAGGCTGGAGAGCAGGCCGACGATAACGGGGTGGCCGGAGAGGCCGATCGCGTCGGTCAGGGTCTGGAGCGGCACCCAGGGCAGCGGATTCCAGCCGCCGAGGAAGAGGAGGACAAAAACTGCCGAGCCGATCGTCATGTGGGCGTACTCGGCCACGAAAAAGAGCGACCACTTGAAGGAGCCGTATTCGGTGTGGAAACCGCCGACCAGGTCGGCCTCGGACTCGGGCATGTCGAACGGCTGGCGGTTGGTCTCGGCGAAAAGCGCGACCAGGAAGACGAAGGCCGAAACCGGCATGAGGAAGACAAACCAGGCGCCGCCCCAGAGCCCAGGCAGGCTCTGGAAGTCCACCACCCGGCTGAGCGAGAGGGTCGCAGGGGAGCCAGGGGCATTGATCCAGAGGAAGACCGGAAGGACGGAGAGGGTCATCGACAGCTCGTACGAGATGAGCTGGGCCGAGGCGCGGACGCCGCCGAGAAAAGGGTACTTCGAGTTGGACGCCCAGCCGGCGAGGATCAGCGAATATACGCCCAGCGAGGCGATGGCGAAGATGCCGAGGATGCCGACATCCACATCGGCCAGGATCAACGGGATGGTCTCACGCGCCTCCGTGAAATACGCGCCGAAGGGGACAAAAGCGACGGTGGTGAGGGCCGGGATCATCGCGATCAACGGCGCCAGGATGAAATAGAACTTGTTCACATGACCCGGGACCGGGTCCTCCTTGAAAAGGAGCTTGCCGCCGTCGGCCAGGAGATGGCCGATGCCGAGGCGCTGCAGGATCGGCCCGAGGACCGGGATCCAGCTGAACAGGATCGGCGTCGCACGGTTTGGGCCGGGACGGCCCTGGATCCAGGCCGAAACCTTGCGTTCCGCCAGGGAACAGGTGCCCGCGATCGGGAAAAGCACGGCGATGGCCGCCAGGCCCTTGAGCGTGGCCTGGAGCCAAATGGGGAGGGAGAAGAAGAAGTCCATCGTCGTGGTGGCGGCGGGCGCGTTAGGCCGGAGCGGCGGCGGCTTTCGCCGCGGGCTTGAAGTGGAGGGTCTCGCCTTCCGCAAAGGGCAGGTTGGCGAAATCCGTGGCATTCAGGGCCACGCCGGTATCTGGAAGCTTGCCAAAGGAGAGGCCCGCCAGGGGCGCAACATCGGATGCGAGCTGAGTCCAGACTGAGGAGAGGTCCGCTGCGCCCGGGCCGCCGCTGACTGCGGAGAGAAGCCGCCCGAGGAGCACCAGGTCGGCTGTCGTGCCCGCCAGGCCGGGGATCGCTGCGTTAAACTTCTGGATACGGAACTGCTGGTTGATGAAGGTGCCGCTTTTCTCGAAGACCGTCTGACCGGGCAGGATGACCTGCGCGGCTGCGGCGGTGGCGTGGTCGTGGGTGCCCACAAACACCACCGCCACGCGCGCCAGCTGCGCCGCGGTGATCCCGGCGGTGGTCAGGTCCTCGTTGATCACCAGCAGGGTCTTGACCGTGCCGGCATCGATCGCGGCGCCGAGGGAGGACAGCCGCTGTTCCGGAAGGGTGTTGATCAGGCCGGTCACCAGCGCGCCACGCACGTTGGGGTTGCGGTCGGCGGAGATGAGGATCCCGTCCCCCGCCCCCATCCGGCTGACCAGTTGCGCCTGCGCTTTCAGGGCATCGGCGAGCTTTTTGGTGAGGAACTGCTCCTCGACCGAGCTCTGGCCGGAGCCCACCACGGCGACGCCGCCGCGTTTGAGGAGTTCGGCAGCGGTGTGGATCGCGATGTCCAGGCCCGAGGCCTGCCCGTTGACCTTGACCGCGGTCAGGCGGTTTTCCGCCCGCACCTGCTTGTAGGCGAGACGGCCGCTGTCGGCCATCCAGGTGTCATTGACCGCGTCATTCCGGCGCGGCGTAATGCGATAGATGATACCCTCGCGGCTCCAAACCACGGTGTTGGCGCCGACAGACGATTCGGTGTCGATGCTGTCGGTCTGCTTGAGGAACCAGACGCGCATCTTGAAGCGGAAGTCGGTGCTGGTGAGCGCACCGACCGGGCAGATGTCGACGGTGTTGAGCGAGTAGTTGTTCGCCAACTCCCGGCCCGGGTAACAGGTGAGGGTCGAGTAGCTGCCGCGGTCGATGAAGCCGAGGACATCGTCCTTCGCGACCTCCTTGGAAAAGCGGATGCAGCGGGAGCAGAGGATGCAGCGCTCGTCGTCGAGCGTCACCCGGGGCCCGAGCTGCGTGCGCTTCGGCTTTACGTTCTTCTGCTCGATGTAGCGCGAGTAGCCGCGTCCGTAGCCCATCGCCTGCTCCTGGAGGCGGCATTCACCGGCCTGGTCGCAGATCGGGCAGTCGAGCGGATGATTGACGAGGAGAAACTCCATCACCCCTTCGCGGCAGTCTTTCACCGCCGGAGTGTTGGTGCGGATGTGCAGGCCGGGCGTGGCGTTGGTGGCGCAGGCGATGGTGGGTCGCGGCATCCAGTTGACCTTCTGCTTGCCCGTGGCCGGGTCCATCACCGGGGCCTTGGTGGCGGGGTCGACGGCCGGCATGCCCATTTCCACCAGGCACATGCGGCAGTTGCCCACGATCGAGAGTTTCGGATGATAGCAATAATGCGGCACATCCACGCCGGCGAGGCGTGCAGCTTCGATCATGTTCGTGCCCTTCGGCACGGCGATCTCCCTGCCGTCCACGGTGACGGTGACGAGGTCAGGTTTGGCGGGCTGGGTCATTTCAGGAAAGGGAAGGCGTGAACCGCTGGTCTTTGCCGGTCGCCGCTCCCGGGAGCGGCGTGGGCGTGAGATTGGGTGGAGCGGTGCGCGCGGTTGGAGATCAGACGAGGGAGAGGGAGTCGCCGGCCTTCGCCTGGCGCTTGGTTTCTGGATACGCTTTGAATTCGTCGCCGAACTTCTGGATGAAGCTCTGGGTGGGCCAGGAGCAGGCCTCGCCGAAGGCGCAGATGGTGCGGCCCGCGATCTGGTCGGCCACGCTCTTGAGCAGGGCGCCATCCTCGGTGCGGGCGTCGCCGTGGACCATCCGGGTGGTGATCTTTTTCATCCAGAGCGAACCCTCGCGGCACGGGGTGCACTGGCCGCAGCTCTCGTGGGCGTAGAAGGCATTGATGTTGGCCAGTGCCTCCACCATGTTGACGGTGTCGTCCATCACGATCACGCCGCCAGAGCCTCCCATCGAGCCGATCATTGCCAGGGAGTCGAAGTCCATCGGGACATCCTCCAGCCCCCAGTCGTAGTCGACCATGTCGTTGCCGACCTTGCGCTTGCCTTTGAAGCGCTCGCCAAACTTGAGGATCTTCGCCGACGACCCACCTGGAATCACCGCCTTGAAGGTGCGGCCCGGGAGCGGGCCTCCGCAGACGTCGTTCAACAGCTGGCCGAGCGTGATCTTGCCGGTCTCGAATTCGTAATAGCCCGGCCGCTGCACATGGCCGGAGACGCAGAAGATGCGGGTGCCGGTGTTGTTGGGCGTGCCGATCTGAGAAAACGCCTGGCCGCCGTGCTCCGCGATGAACTTCACGTGGCAGAGGGTCTCCACGTTGTTCACGATGGTGGGGCACTGGTAGAGGCCGAGGACGGCGGGGAAATAAGGCGGTTTGATGCGCGGATACGCGCGTTTCCCCTCGAGGGATTCGATCAGGCCGGTCTCTTCACCGCAGATGTAGGCACCGGCGCCGCGGTGGACGTAGATCTCGCAGCTGTATCCGGTGCCGAGGATGTTTGGCCCGACAAACGTCTGGGCGCGCGCCTCCGCGATCGCCTTCTCCAGGATCCGCGCCCCTTCGGGAAACTCGCCGCGGATGTAGATGTAGGCCTGCTTCACGTTGTTGGCGAAGCAGCTGATCATGATGCCCTCGATCAGCTGGTGCGGGTCCTGGTGGATGATATAGCGGTCCTTGAAGGTGCCCGGTTCCGACTCGTCCGCATTGACGATCAGGTAGATCGGCTTGCCGCTCTTGCGATCGACCAGCCCCCACTTCACCCCGCACGGAAAACCCGCACCACCGCGGCCACGCAGGCCGGACTTCTTGACCTCATCGATCAGCTCCTCCGGCTTGCGCTGGACGACCTTCCTTAACACTTCGTACCCGCCGTTGCGCAGGTAGCACGCGAGGTCGTTGGTGTAACCAGGCTCGTCGATGTGCTTGAAGATGATGCGACGTTGTTCCGGTGCAGGCATGTGGAAAGAGTGAGGGATTGCCGCGGCGCGCGCGCGAGGTGAGGGTTACGGCTTTGACTCGCTGCGGATCTGCGCCGCGATCTCGCGGGCGCGGGCGCAGTCGACTTTTTCATGCAGGGTTTCGTCCACCATCACCACGGGGGCGGTGCCGCAGCTGGCCAGGCACTCGACAAACTCGATCGTGACGTCGCCGCCCGGGGAGACCTCGTTCATCTCGACGTTGAACTCCTTCTTGAACTCGTCGCACACCTTGTAGCCACCCATCAGGGCGCACGAGAGGGTGCGGCAGACCTTGATGTGACGCCGGCCGATGGGCTTGCGCCGGAACATCGGATAGAAGGTCACGACCTCGTACACGTTGATCGGCTGCAGTTCGAGTTTCTGCGCGATCCACTCGATCGCCTCGTCCGAGATGAAGCCCACATCCTCCTGGATCAGGTGCAGGAGAGGCAGCGTCGCGCTGCGCTTCACCGGGTAATGCGTAATGACTTCATCGATACGAGCGGAAGTCTCAGGCTTGAGGTTCAGAGCCATGGAGGAAGGTGTTAGCGGTCGCACTCGCCCATCACGAAATCGAAGGACCCGAGGATCGAGACCACGTCCGAGATCATCGCGCCCTGGCAGACTTTGGGCATGATCGAGAGATTGCAGAACGAGGGACTGCGGATCTTCAGCCGCCAGGGAACGCCGCCGCCCTTGCTGACGATGAAGAAACCGAGGATGCCCTTGGGGTTCTCCGCCTCAAAATAGACCTCACCGGGCGGAATCATCGGCCCTTCCGTGACGATCATGAAGTTCTGGATCAGCTCCTCCATCGAGGTCAGGACCTTGTCCTTCGGCGGGGCAAAAATCTTCTTCGCTTCCTTGGAATACCAGTCGCCGCCCGGGAACTTGGCGATCGCCTGCTTGATGATGCGCACCGACTGGCGCATCTCCTCGCCGCGGACGAGATAACGGTCGTAACAATCGCCCTTCGAGCCCACGGGAACGTCGAACTCGTACTGTTCGTAACCCGAGTACGGCTTGTCCTTGCGCAGATCGAGCGCCACGCCCGAGCCTCGCAGGTTCGGCCCAGTCAGGCCATAGGCGACGGCGTCCTCCCGCGAGATCACGCCGACGTCCACCGTGCGATCGAGGAAGATCTTGTTGCGAGTCAGGAGACGCAGGATCTCCTCGAGGATCGGCAGGAACTGGTCGCAGAAACCGTCCACGCGCTCCAGCCAGCCCTCCGGCACATCGCGCGAAACGCCGCCGATGCGGGTGTAGCTGGTGGTGAAACGGGCCCCGGTCAGTTCCTCAAAGAGCTTATACAGCTTTTCGCGCTCGGTGAAACTGTAGAGGAAGACGGTCCAGGCGCCGACATCGATCCCGTACGCCCCCAAGCCCATCAGGTGGGAGGAAATGCGGGCCAGCTCGCAGCAGATGACCCGGATGGCCTGGCAGCGCGCCGGGACTTCCAAGTTCGCAAGCCGCTCCACCGCGATGGCGTAAGCGACGTTGTTGGCGAGCGGGGCGAGGTAGTCCAACCGGTCCGTGTAGGGCACGAACTGGTTGTAGGTCATGTTCTCGGCGATCTTCTCGTCGCCCCGGTGCAGGTAGCCGAGGACCGGCTCGCACTTGGTCAGGACCTCGCCATCGAGCTCCATCTGAAGCCGAAGCACGCCATGGGTGGACGGGTGCGACGGGCCCATCGAGAGCGACATTTTTTCGGTCTCGAACTCTTGGGCGGCGGCGGCGGCGGTCTTGGCGCCGGCGTCGGGAAAAGCGTACTCGGTCGGCATCGGAAATTGGTTTATTCGGTCTTTTCGCGGCGCTCGTTCCAACTCTCATCCTTCGCCCGGGGCTCGGCCTCGGCGGGGCTGATTTCGCCGGACGACGCCACAAACGGTCCGCCGGCCATGGGGGCGGGTTTGACCTTGGCCTGGGTGGCCTCGGCGACCTCGACGTCAGGCAGCTCGGTCTCGATCCCGGCGAGAGGGAACTCCTTGCGGAGCGGATGGTAGGGATAGCCCTCCCACATCAAAATGCGACGCAGGTCTGGATGCCCGGTGAAACGGATGCCGAGCAAGTCCCAGGTCTCGCGCTCGTGCCAGTTGGCTCCCGGCCACAGGCTCACGACGGTGGGGGCGCTGGGCTCGGCGTCGCTTTCGCAGGCCGCGGCGATGCGGATGTAAGTGTGGGCCGAGGACGAGTGGAGGTGCCAAACCACGGTGAAACGCGGAGAGGCCCCTTCCGCCCAATCGATCGCGGTGATGTCCATCAGGAAATCATACGCGAAGGAATCGCGCAGGGTCCTGAGGACCTCGACAACATCGGACATCGGCACATTGAAGGCCGGATGGTCCGAGGACGGGCGGGCACTGAGGTGCGCAAATTTGGCCTGAAGGGCGGCGGTGACGTCGGCGGACGCGGTCATCGAGTGGGTGGGGCGGCGCTTAGGCGGTGAGGCGTTTGAGCGAACGTTCGCCCTTCACCTTGTTTTGCAGCTTGATCAGCGCATCCAGCAGCGCCTCCGGGCGCGGAGGACAACCGCTGACATAAACGTCCACCGGCACGATCCGATCCACGCCCTGAAGGGTGGCATAACTACGGTACATGCCGCCCGAGCTCGCGCAGGCACCCATCGCGATCACCCACTTCGGCTCGGCCATCTGGTCGTAGATGCGCCGCAGGTGCGGAGCCATCTTGTAGGTGACGGTGCCGGCGACGATCATGCAGTCCGACTGCCGGGGCGAAAAACGCATCACTTCCGCACCAAAGCGGGCGATATCAAAGCGGCTGGCGGCCACCGCCATCAGCTCGATCGCACAACACGCCAGGCCCATCGGCATCGGCCACATCGAGTTGCTGCGGATCCAGTTGATCGCCGCATCCAACGTGGTGGGCACAACGTCACCCTCGATCTTGCTGTTATAAGCCAGTTCGGTGTTTGCGGAGACCATGTTGTTATCAGCGATGGGTTAAAGACAAAGAGGGACCAAACTAGCGTGGCGGGTAGGTCGCGCAAGGCGGTTTTCGGGAAAGTTCCGGCGAGGGAACCGCTGCTACAAACCGCCCGGCGAGCCGGCGCCCGGGGAGCGGCCGTGAGCAGAAAACAGGCCGCGCGCGTTTGAGAAAGCGGTGGACGCGCCGGTATCTACGTGCGGCGCGAAGCACGGCTTGCCCGGTCGAAGCGTTCTGCCGGACGGCCGCCTTCGCTCTGCGAGCTTCGGCGAGGCAGTCTTCGCGCACCTGCGGTTCGCGAAGAATGGCGGAGAGGGAGGGATTCGAACCCTCGGTACGGTTTCCCGTACACATGATTTCCAATCATGCACATTCGACCACTCTGTCACCTCTCCAGGTGTCTTATCCGGCAGCCTGGGGGCCACCGATAAAAAGGACGAAGGGGCCGAGATAAGGCGACTCGCTGAACCTGGGTCAATGTAAAATCCTGCCCATCCTCCCCGCGCCACCTTGCGGCCTTGTCGGCGGGGCCGGTCATGCCAAATAAAAAGCGCCCGCCGGTCACACCAGCGGGCGCAGGTCACCTCAGGCGGTGCTGGGCAGCGTCAGGCGCCCAAGGCACTCAGGTCGGCGCCATGGTTGATGTGATAGGCGCGGCCCTCCACCACAAGGGCAGGGACCGATTTCACGCCCGCCGAGGCGGCCTCCGGCAGGCGCCCCCGCGCGTTGCCCAGGTGCACGCTTTCAAGATCGTAACGTGACCGGTCGAGCGAGCCCGCGATCAGGGTCTCCGCGTCAACACAGACGGGGCACCCGGCATGATAAAAGATGGCTTTGGTCTTCATGGTTTTGAACAGAGGTTTGTGGTTGAAATGCCGCCCCAATGGGGGGCGACGCTTGCACTCTAGCGTTTCCGTCATCATTGGTCCAAGTCGCCGTTTGTCTGATAACCATTGGTGCTAGCTATGATCACTCCCTCCCTCCTCGCCTCCCAGATCGAGCTTCGCCACCTCCGGTATTTTGTCGCCCTGGCGGAGGAGCAGCACTTCACGCGGGCGGCCGCGGCGGCCCATATCTCCCAGCCCACCCTTTCCCAGCAGATCCGCCAGCTCGAGGCGGCGGTGGGCAGCCCACTGGTCGACCGGATCGGCAAGACCGTTGGCCTGACCGCCGCCGGCCACACCCTGCTGCCGTTTGCCCGAGAGATCCTCCACCGGCTGGAGGAAGCGGGGACGGCGGTGGCCGAACACCGCGGTCTCCGAAGCGGCGAACTGTCCGTGGCAGTGGTGCAGACCGTCAACGCGACCCTCATTCCGGATCTCCTTGCGCGCTTCTCCGCTGCGTATCCGGGAATCCACGTCAGCACCCGTGAGGTGTCGGGCTCCGAGTTGGAGGCGGGAGTGGCGGGCGGCACCTTCGACCTTGGGATCGGCTTCTCACCCGCCGGTCACGCCGGGCTTTCAACCGAACGCCTCTACGAGGAAGAATTGAAGGTCATCGCGCCGTCGCGGCACCCGCTGGCAAAGCGGCGGGAGGTGACGGTGCGCGAGGTCGCCGCCCACCCCCTCGTGCTGCTGCCCCGGGGCTACTGCACCCGCGAATTGATCCAGACCGCCTTCGGCCAGGTGGGCCTGCTTCCCAGGGTGGCCCTGGAACTCAACTCCATCGACGGCATCCTTGCCACGATTGAGCAGACGGGGGGATTAACCCTTCTCCCTGCCTTTTCCGTGCGAGGCGGAGGCCGGCGGGGACTGCGAACCCTCCGCCTCACCCGACCTGCTCCCAAACGCACGGTGGGACTGGTTTGGCGTCGGGGCGCCTTTAGGAAAGCGGCGGCGGACGCATTCGCCGCCATCGCGCGGGCGGTCGCGGGGGAACGGAAACGGGACCTGAACGAGGCACGGCGGCGGGCAGCGTAACGTGCCAGCCGGCCCCGGGCGGATAAAGGCCGCGGCACACCCACGGGCCCACCCACAAAAAAGCCCGGCGTCGAAAGCCGGGCTCAGCTCAGGGCTTGGCGTCGCGGAGGCGGGCAATCGCCTCGTCCATCAAGGCGAAGGGCCAGGCGCACTTCTTGGGATTGATGTCGACCCAGACGTTCCAGATCAGGGCGTCGGCCAGCTCATCATTGCTGAGGCGACGCGCGCGTGCGGTCTCCTTCAGATAAAGGGTGCTCACCACCTGCTCGACCGTAAGGCCGCACTCGCGCGCCATGCTTTCGATTTCTTCGATGGGGTACGGGAGGTCGGTGCTCGGGCGGTTCTTTTCCATGGTGTTTATATCGGCAGAGAGGGCCGTCGTTTTAGGGGCTCTTTCGCGCAATTTCGTACGGACTTATGGGGAAATCTCCCATGCGGCACCAGCCTTATTGTAAGATCTTTGCAGTCGGCTGCTTCACAAGCGAGCGCCCGTAACGCGATTGGCACGTCCTCCCTTGGTGGCACCACCAGTTAAGGATTTAAAACCGCCGGGGTCCCGTCCAACTCCTCCACTCACCTTTCCATGCCTGCCACCTCCCGCCGCACGGCACAGTTCACCGAGTCCCTCATCCGCGAAATGACGCGGGTGGCCCAGCAGCACGGCGCGATCAACCTCGCGCAGGGTTTTCCCGACTGCGATCCGCCACCCGCCCTGGTGCGCGCGGCCAAGGAGGCGATGGACGCGGGGCGGCATCAGTACGCCATCACGTGGGGCTCGCCCGAACTGCGCACCGCCCTCGGGGAAAAGTTAACCCGGTTCACCGGGCTTCCGGTCGATTCCGAGCGCGAACTGGTGGTCACGTGCGGTGCAACTGAAGCCATGATGGTCGCGATGATGACCGTCTGTGACCCGGGTGACCGTGTCGGTCTGTTTTCGCCCTTTTATGAGAACTATGCCGCGGACGCGATTTTGGCGGGCGCGACGCCCGTGCACATCCCGCTCCAGCCGCCGGCGTACACCTTCGATCCGGCGGAGCTCCGCGCCGCCTTTGCCTCGGGGCTGAAGGCCTTTGTGTTGTGCAATCCCTCCAATCCCTGCGGACGCGTCTTCACCCGAGACGAGCTGCTGCAGATCGCCGCGCTGGCGGAGGAGTTCGACGTCTTTGTCCTCACCGATGAAGTGTATGAGCACATCGTATTTCCGCCCCATCGCCACACCACCTTCGCCGCCCTCCCGGGGATGGCCGGACGCACCCTCTCCTGCTCGTCCCTTTCGAAGACGTTTTCCATCACCGGTTGGCGACTCGGGTACGTCCATGCCGCGCCAGCGATCATCGCCCAGGCGAGGAAGGTTCATGATTTCCTCACCGTCGGCGCGGCCGCCCCGCTGCAACATGCCGTCGTCAGCGCGCTGCGTTTTCCGGCCAGCTATTACGAGGAACTGGCTACCGAATACGCCGGCCAGAGGGACATCCTGCTCAGCTACCTCGACAGGATCGGGCTGCCTTACACCCGTCCCCAGGGGGCGTATTTTGTCATGGTCGACATTTCATCGTTTGGCTACGCGTCCGACGTCCAGTTTGCGCACTGGATGGCGCGGGAGATCGGCGTGGCTCCGGTACCCGGCTCCAGCTTTTTTGCCAACGGGGAGAACCGCTACATCCGGCTGAACTTTGCCAAGCGCCCGGCCACCCTGCACGCGGCGGGCGAACGCCTGCTGCGCCTGCGCAAGGGTTGAGCTGTCCGCATGAACCTTCGGGCCCGTGAGCTCTCATGCCTCTCGCCCGTACCTGCGTCCCCCTTCCATCCCTGCTGACACCATGCCCGCCCAACCGCCCTTTTCGGAAGCGCTGCGTTTCTGGCTGAAGCTGGGCTTCATCAGCTTCGGCGGGCCCACCGGCCAGATCGCGGTCATGCACACCGAACTGGTGGACCGCCGCCGCTGGATTGGTGAACAGCGGTACCTGCATGCGCTGAATTACTGTATGCTGCTGCCGGGCCCCGAGGCGACGCAGCTTGCCACCTATTGCGGGTGGCTTCTCCACGGTACGTGGGGTGGCATTGCCGCCGGAACGCTTTTTGTCCTGCCTTCCGCCTTTCTGCTCTGGGCGTTGAGCGTGGCCTACGTGAGTTATGGGTCGATTGGCTGGGTCGCCGCAGTGTTTGCCGGCCTGCAACCGGCGGTCACTGCGATCGTCGCCGCCGCCACCCTGCGCATCGGCAAGCGAACCCTCCGTCATCCCGCCCTCTGGGCCATCGCCTTCGCGGCGTTTGTCGGCATCTTTTTCCTGAACATTCCCTTCCCGGCGATCATCGGGGCCGCCGCTCTGATCGGTTTCCTGGGGGGCCGGCGCTGGCCGCGCGTATTCGATGGTCCGGCGGCCGCGCCCGCGGGAGGAGCCGAGAGTGTGATCAGTGACTCCGCGGCCGTCCGCACCGTCGCACCCTCCCTGGCGCGCTCCCTCCGGGTGTCCGCGGTGTGCCTGGCGCTCTGGGCCGCTCCCTTGCTCGCCCTGGCTGGGTGGCTGGGCATTGGGAGCACACCCGTCCAGCAGGGGCTTTTCTTCAGCAAGGCGGCGATGGTGACGTTCGGCGGCGCGTATGCAGTTCTCCCCTACGTGGGCCAGCAGGCGGTGGAGCGCCACGGCTGGCTGAGCAGTGAGCAGATGCTGGACGGCCTGGCGATGGCCGAAACCACCCCCGGCCCGCTCATCATGGTGGTGCAGTTTGTGGGTTTTCTGGGCGGGTGGCAGCACCCGGGCGGCCTGCCACCGCTGCTCGCCGCCACCCTCTGCGCCGCGATCACCACCTGGACGACCTTTGTCCCCTGCTTCTACTGGATCTTCCTGGGAGCGCCCTTCATCGAGCGCATGCGCGGCAATCAGCGCGTGACCCAGACCCTCAATGCCGTGACCGCCGCTGTCGTCGGGGTGATCGCCAACCTCGCGGTGTGGTTTGCCGGGCACACCCTTTTCCCCGGGTTGAAAGAGAGCGGTGCGGGCGAAGCGGACGCCGGGCCTCTGGTGGACGGGTTCGCCGTGGCTGTGGCGGTTGCGGCCTTTGTCGCCTTGCAGCGGTTCAGGCTGGGGGTGATCCCGGTGATCGCGCTGGCCGCCGTCCTCGGGCTGGCGCGGCACGTTTTCGCCTGAGTCAACCCGACCGCCAAGCGTAGTCCTAAGCCGAATACTCGGCCCAGCTCGAACTGGTCTCGGTCACACGCACGCGTTCAACTTTGACGTGCGCCGGCACGGAGTACGTCGCGTCGGTGCGAAGGGCGCCCTCCGCGAGGCGGCGGCTGACCTCGTCATAAATCACGCGCGCCATCACCTCGCTGGTGGGATCGGTCGACGGAAAGGCAACGATCCGCTCGCCATAGGTGGTGCGGTAAAACTCGAGATTGGGATCCTTGGAATTGAGGCAGAGGGCGTGATCCCAGCCGTCCAGGAAGGTGTGGATCGCCTGCTTGAGCGCCTTGAAATCGCACACCATGTCGTTGGCATCCAACACGTCCGCTGCCAGCACGATCTCGACCCGGCGGCTGTGGCCATGGGGGAAGCGGCACTTGTCCGGGTGCTTGGAGAGAATGTGACCATTCTCGATCTCGAACGATTTGCTGATGCGAAACGGCATGGGGAGAGGGAAAAGACTCGGTCGCACGGGGGCAAGCTGCGGACGTTTCGGCCTCCTTCAGGGCGCAATCACCCACCCTTCTTTTCCCGCCTTCGCCGCGGCGCAGGTTTGTGCCCGGCGGCCCGCGGTACATCCTCACAGCGTACCCCGCAGTTTCCGCTCCCTTTCGGAGCGGCGGCGATGCGCGCGTGCCACCGACACACACCATGAAAATCGGCAGCTATCAAAAATGCTCGCTCGTGGATTACCCGGGGAAGATGGCGGCCGTGATCTACACTCAGGGCTGCAACTGGCGATGCCCCTACTGTCACAACCGGTCGCTCGTCATTCCATCGCGGTTCCAGCCGGCGGTGCCGGAAGAGGACGTTTTCACCCACCTGCAGGAACGCCGCGCCGAGCTGCAGGCCGTCGTGGTAACGGGGGGCGAACCAACCGTGCACGCAGACCTGCCGGCTTTCGTGCGGCGGGCCCGGTCCCTGGGTTATGCGATCAAGCTGGATACGAATGGGAGCCGTCCCGCGATGCTGGCGACCCTGTTCAACGAGGGGCTGCTTGATTTTGTGGCGTTGGATGTGAAAGGCCCCCTCGCCCACTACTCCCGCTTTGCCGGCCACCCGGTGGATCCGGGCATGATCGAACTCAGTATCCAGTTGGTCCGTACCTCAGGGATCGAGTACGAACTGCGCACCACCCTGGTGGGTGGGCTGCACGCGGACGATGACCTGAAGGCACTGGCGCCGCTGGTGACCGGCGCCCGCCGTTTCGCGGTGCAAAACTACCGGCAGCCCCCCGTGGGGACGAAGAACTACGAGGCGTACGAGCCGGCCTCGCGCGAGCTTTTCCACACCGCCGGCGAACTTCTCCGCGACCACGTGGAGGAGTTTATCGTCCGCTGAGGGCCCGCCCCGGAAGGCCGCTCAGCTGGCTCCGAAAAAGGACAGGATCTTGCGCAGGCAGGCGACCAGCACGTCGATTTCCTCCGGCGTGTTGTACACATAGAAGCTCGCCCGGGTGGTGCTCGCCAGGCCGAGTTTTTTCATCAGTGGCTGGTTGCAGTGGTGGCCGCCGCGCAGCGCGATGCCCGCCTGATCGGCGAAGGTCACGACGTCGTGGGCGTGAACCCCCTCGAAAGCGAAGCTCACCAGGCCAGCGCGGCCGCCTTGCGGGCCCAAGAGCCGGATCCCGGGAAGCTCGCGCAGCGCCTGGTACGCCCGCTGCGCCAGTTCGTGGTCATGACTCGCAATCGCCGGCCGGCCGAGCCCATCGAGATAATCCATCGCGGCATGCAGACCGATCGCGTCGGCGACATTGGGAGTGCCGGCTTCGAAGCGCTCCGGTGACGGCTTCCAGCGGCTTTCGAAAAAGTCGACCTGCGTGATCATGCCGCCGCCGCCCTGCCAGGGTGGCATCGCGTCGAGCAGAGTGCGGCGCCCGTAGAGGACGCCGATGCCCGTGGGGCCCGCCATCTTGTGCCCGGAGAACGCGAGGAAATCGCAGCCGATCGCCTGGACGTCCAGCGGTTCGTGCCCGCTGGACTGCGCGGCGTCGACCACGGTCACAGCGCCCACCGCACGCGCCCGGGCGCACAGGTCCGCCACCGGGTTGATCACCCCGAGTGTATTCGAAATGTGGGTGAAGGCGAAGAGCTTCACCTCGGGGGTGAGGAGTCGGTCCAGGGCGTCGAGGTCGAGTCCGTGCTCCGCGTCGTCGCCGGCGATGGGCACATAGCGGAGGCTGGCCCCGGTGCGGGCGGCGATCATCTGCCAGGGGACCAGGTTGGAGTGATGCTCCATCTCGGTGAGCAGGATCACATCCCCCGCCTTGAGGTGAGCCGCCCCATAACTTTGCGCCACCAGGTTGACTGCCTCCGTCGTACCCCGGGTGAAGACGATCTCCTCCGGCGCCCGGGCGTTGAGAAACGTCGCCGCCCGCACCCGCGCCGCTTCGTAACCGTCGGTCGCCCGCATCGAGAGCGCATGGAGCCCGCGGTGAACGTTGCTGTTGTCGCGTTCGTAGTAGGCGGTGAGCGTATCGATCACCGCCCGCGGCTTGTGGGTCGTCGCCCCATTATCCAGATAAACGAGGGGTTTTCCGGATACGGTTTGGTGCAGAGTGGGAAAATCCTCCCGCACGGCGGACCAGCCTCGGGTGGGGAGTCGGTAAGGTGCAACCACCGCGCTCATGACGCGCCCTCCGGCTGCTTCAGGGCCTCGAGGGCGGCATGCCAGGCAAGGGTCGCGCACTTGATGCGTGCCGGGTAGGCGTGCACCCCCGCGAACGCCGCCAGCTCGGTGAAGTCGTCCGGAGTGACGCCGGTCTTCACGATCTCGTTAAACTGTTGAAACGTCGCCTGCGCCTCCAGCGCGCTCTTGCCTTTGAGCTGCGTCGTCATGAGCGAGGCCGAGGCCTGCGAAATCGCGCAGCCGGATCCTTCAAAGGTGATCTCACTGATCACATCCCCGCTCAGCCGCAGGTAAACCGTGCACTGGTCGCCGCAGGTGGGATTGTCGCCCGAGGCGACCCTGGACGCCGTGGGCAGCTTTCCGCGGTTCCGCGGACGCTTGTTGTGGTCCAGGATGACGGACTGGTAGAGGTCGCTGAGGTCGCTCATGGAAGAGCGCCACCCTAGTGCCCCGTGGCAGCGCGGCAAGCGTCGGACTGCCCGCCGCCTTGACTCAGATCACCTTGGAATGCCGCTGGGGGGCCCGATTGAGGGTGGCATCAAATCGCATGGCCACCACGCGCATCAGAGGCGCGCCCGCCGGTGTGATCTCAAGCCCGGCCGGGGTCCGCCGCACGATTCCGTCGGCTTCCAGATCCGCCAAGGACGACAGTTCCGCAGCATACGTTTCCTCAAAAGGCCCCTGGAACTCGGCCGAGAGGCGGCCGAAGTCGAGGCGGCGGTCGCACATCAGGCGCATGATGACGGTGCGACGGCGCACATCCTCGGGGGTGAGGCGAAGGCCCTTTTCCACCGGGAGCGCACCGGCCAGCACCGCGCCGACGTAACCCTCCAGGGTTTTGTAATTCTGCCGGTAGGTGTCGGCGGTCTGCGAAATCGAGGTCATGCCGAAGCTGTAGAGCGACGCGCCCGCGCGCGTGCTGTACCCCTGGAAATTGCGCTGCAGTGTGCCGGCGCGCTGGGCCACCGCGAGTTCGTCATCGGGGCGCGCGAAGTGGTCGAGCCCGATGTCCACGTAGCCGGCCGCGGTCAGCAGCTCGTGCGCCGCGACAAACATCGCGAATTTCTGCTCCGGTTCCGGCAGCTGGCCGCGGTCTTCGAAGATTTTTTGCGCCGGTTTGATCCACGGCACGTGCGCATAGCTGAAAACGGAGAGCCGGTCGGGCTTGAGCGCGAGCACGTCGCGGATGGTCTCGGCAAAGGTATCCGTCGTCTGGAGGGGCAGGCCGTAGATCAGATCGACATTGACTGAATGGAAGCCCGTTTCGCGCAGCCAGGCCACCGCCTGGGCATTCAAGGCGTTGGGCTGGTAGCGGTGGATCGCGAGCTGGACCTTGCGATTGGTGTCCTGCACCCCGATGGAGGCGCGGTTGGCGCCGAAGGCGCGCAACGCCTGGACCTGCTCGAGGGCAAGGCGGCGCGGGTCCATCTCCACGCTGACCTCCGCCCCCTCTGCGACGTTGAAATGTTCGCGGATGATCCGGCCCAGCCGGGCCAGCTCGTCCGCCGGCAGGAAAGTGGGGGTGCCGCCGCCGAAATGCACCTGGGTGACCGGGCGGGTGCGGTCCATGCGGGCGGCGGTGAGCTGTAGTTCCTTTTCCAAGACGCGCACGTAATCCGAACCCGACTCACGGCGGCGGGTGATGACGGTGTTGCAGCCGCAGTACCAGCAGCGCGATTCGCAGAAGGGAATGTGGAAATAGAGCGAGACCGGTCCCGCGCCGGGCGCGTTGTCATCGAGAATCGCGTCTTCAATCCGAACCGAGGCGAGGTCGGCGGTAAACTGAGTGGCCGGCGGATACGACGTGTAGCGCGGTGCGGCGATGGCGTATTTCGCCACCAGGGCGGGGTCAAAGCTGAGGGAAGCGCGCGCGGACGCCGAGTCGGTCGGAAGATGCATAGGGGTCGAGACGGCACATTATTCACCAACAAGAGGACAAAATCTGCGCAGGCGTTGGCGAAGCACCTGCACGAATTGCACGCGCCCGGTTGGAGGCGCGGACAGCGAGCCGCCGCTACTGCGGGATCCTCAGCTCCATCCCGATCTTGAGCGGGTCCTCGCGGCTGCGGAGCTGGTCGCGATTGGCTTCGAAGATGTCCTTCCAGCGCGAGCGGTTTCCGTAATAACGCTGCGCGAGGGAGAAAAGCGTGTCACCCTTCGCAATGACATGACGCCGCGCGGCCGTGGCCGTGGGTGTGGGCGTGGGGGATGGCACCGCCGTGCGGTTGCTGGTGCCGGCCAGGGCGGGAGCGGGTGTGGGGTTCGGACGCGTTGGCGGAGGCAGAGCGTCCGCTGCCTCCAGTGGCCCCTCGCCTCCCGGGCTGGAGATGGGTGAATCGCCCGGGGAAACATAAGCCGGGCCGTCCGTTTCCACCATCGCCTCCGGATCACCGAATCCGAGGGCATCGGGACGGGGGCGCGACGTCACATGGGTGCGGGCGCGCACGAGCTCCTGTTTAAGAACCTCATTCTCGCGCTGCAGCCGCTGAACGACATCGGTCATGTCGAGGCGCTCCAGGTTGTCCAGCGGCTGGGCCGGGAGGGTGCGCGCAAACTCCCGCGTGGCGGCGTCGATCCGCTGCCGGACCAGGTCGGACTGGGGACTGGTGGGTTTCAGCTCGCGAAAGCGGCGGTAGTGATAGATCGCGGCGATCGGATCGCGGATGTGATACTGGTAGAGCAGTCCGATCTCGAGGTGGGATTCGGCGGAGTTGTTCAGCCCCCGCTTTTCAATCACCTTCTGAAATTCTGTAAGGGCTTCCTGGTTACGCCCCTGCCTCAGCAACTCCTTGCCGCGCCGGTAGCCGGGTTCATCCACCTCCGCCATGAAGGGCGTCTGCTCATACCGCTCGCAGGCTGCGCCGACGAAAAGCGTGAGCAGCACCAGAATCCCGAAGCTGAGGGAGCGGAGGCGGTGGTTCACAGAAAAGGGTTGGAACGAAAAGACGTGGGTTTTAACTTCGGCAACCCAACTCCCGACTCAAACCTGAAATGGCCCTCGATCCGAAAACCGCGCTGGACCGTGCGCGCGCCTGCATCCGCATCGAAATGGACGCGCTCAGCGCGACGGCACGCAGTCTGGACGAGGCGTTTGTGGAGGTGGCCGGCCGGGTGGAGGCGACGGCGCGTTCCGGGGGAAAACTGATTTTCACCGGCGTCGGCAAGTCCGCCCACATCGCGCAAAAACTGGTAGGGACCTTTAACAGCACGGGAGTCTCGTCCTGTTTCCTCGACGCCACCCAGGCCCTGCATGGCGACTTGGGCTTGTGCGCGGAAGGCGACCTCGCGATCGCTCTTTCCAACAGCGGCCAGTCTGAGGAAGTGCTGCGGCTGATACCCGTCTTGAAACGTTTCGGGGTGAAAGTCGTGGCGCTCACCAGCCGCGCCGATTCCGATCTCGCGACCCACGCCGACTACCGCCTGCTCTACCGCGTGCCGCGCGAGGCCTGTCCGCTCAAACTCGCCCCGACCGCCAGCACCACGGCAGCCCTCGCCCTCGGGGATGCGCTGGCCATGGTGGTGCTGGAAAGCCGGGGCATGACGCGCGAGGACTTCGCCCGCTTCCACCCTGCCGGCAACCTCGGTCGCCTTCTGCTGCTCAAGGTCAAGGACATCATGCGCACGGGCGACCGGCTGCCGGTGATGAAGGACAGCGGCACCCTGCAGGAGGCGATCCTCGCCATGACCAAGGCGAAATCGGGCAGCATCGCGCTCATTGGGGGCCGGGGCGGCAAACTGACCGGCATCCTCACCGACGGCGATTTCCGACGCAGCGCCCTCAGCGGCCCGGACTTCCTTGCCCGGCCCGTCTCCACCTTCATGACCCGCACTCCGAAAACGATCCAGGAGGACGTGCTGGGCGTGGAGGCCCTGCGCATGTTCGAAGCCTTTAAGATCGACGATTTGATCGTGGTGAACCGGCGCGGGCAACCGGTAGGCCTCGTCGACGGGCAGGACCTCCCGAAGCTGAAAATTGTCTGAGCGGCCGGGCGGGATTGTACGGGTTGCTCTCGCTTTCAACTTAACAGCCGCTCAACCGCGGCTAATTCTTCGTGGCGCGCGCCTTTT
The DNA here is from genome assembly GCA_023428905.1 of Verrucomicrobiota bacterium. Taxonomy (GTDB): domain Bacteria; phylum Verrucomicrobiota; class Verrucomicrobiia; order Opitutales; family Opitutaceae; genus EW11. Next base: position 73,996 of record JAEYWP010000007.1, on the reverse strand, counting down.
CCCGCGCCCCTAACGCTCCCGAATCCGATACGTTTACCCGTCATGGCAACGCCTCCCTTCACTTATCAGGACCCCTTCCCTCTGGGTCAGGACGAAACGGAATACCGCCTTCTCTCGAAAGAGGGCATTTCTACGGCCACCTTTGAGGGCCGCGAAATCCTGAAAGTGGCGCCCGAGGCCCTGTCCTTCGTCGCCCAGCAGGCGATGCGCGACTGTTCCTTCCTCCTCCGCAACAAGCACCTGAAGCAGGTCGCGGCGATTCTTCAGGACCCCGAGGCCTCCGCCAATGATCGCTACGTGGCGCTCACGCTCCTGAAAAACGCGGAGATCGCCGCCGAAGGCATCCTGCCGTTCTGCCAGGACACGGGCACCGCCACCATCGTGGCAAAAAAGGGCCAGCAGGTCTGGACCGGCGCCAATGACGCCGAGTGGATCTCCCGCGGAATTTACGAAACGTACACCAAGGAGAACCTGCGGTATTCACAGACCGCCGCGCTGGACATGTACAAGGAGGTGAACACCAACACCAACCTCCCGGCGCAGATCGACCTCTACGCGACCGAAGGCAGCGAATACAAATTCCTCTTCGTGGCCAAGGGCGGCGGCTCGGCCAACAAGACGTACCTTTTTCAGGAAACCAAGGCGCTGCTGAATCCGAAGAGCCTGGATACCTTCTTCGCGGACAAGATGAAGCTTCTCGGCACCGCGGCCTGCCCCCCATACCACCTGGTCTTTGTGATCGGCGGGACGAGCGCGGAAGCCTGCCTCAAGACGGTGAAACTCGCGTCCACCAAATACCTCGACGCCCTTCCCACCACCGGTAACGAGCACGGCCGCGCCTTCCGCGATATCGAACTCGAGAAGCGCGTGCTGGAGATCGCCCAAAAATCCGGCGTCGGCGCCCAGTTTGGCGGCAAATACTTCGCCCTCGATGTCCGCATCGTTCGCCTGCCCCGCCATGGCGCCAGCTGCCCGGTGGGCATGGGCGTCTCCTGCAGCGCCGACCGCAACATCAAGGCCAAGATCACCAAGGACGGCATCTTCGTTGAAAAGCTCGAAACCAATCCGGGGCAGTTCATACCCGCGGAGCTTCGGACGCTGCGAGATGACAAGATCGTGCGCATCGACCTCAATCGCCCAATGGAGGAAATCCGCGCCGAACTGACCAAACACCCGGTCACCACCCGCGTCGCCCTCAACGGGACAATCATCGTCGCCCGCGACATCGCCCACGCCAAGTTGAAGGAGCGAGTCGATGCCGGTCAGGGCCTGCCGGATTATTTCAAGAAGCACCCGGTATATTACGCGGGCCCGGCCAAAACCCCCACCGGCTACGCATCGGGCTCGTTTGGTCCGACCACTGCAGGCCGCATGGACAGCTATGTCGATGGCTTTCAGTCGCTCGGTGGCTCGATGGTCATGATCGCCAAGGGCAATCGAAGCCAGCAGGTGACCAGCGCCTGCAAGAAGCACGGCGGCTTCTATCTCGGCAGCATCGGTGGCCCGGCCGCGGTCCTCGCCAAGGACAACATCAAGAAGGTTGAACTGCTTGAGTACCCCGAACTGGGCATGGAGGCAGTGTGGAAGATCGAGGTCCAGGACTTCCCTGCCTTCATCCTCGTCGACGATAAGGGGAACGACTTCTTCGTCAATGGCTGCGGCGCCTGCGTGCCCAGCGGCAACGACAAACACTGAGCGCACGCGGGGAGCAGCCCCCACACCCCACTTCAGCCGGGCCCTCGTGCCCGGCTTTTTTGTGGAGTCAGGCCAGCGAGGGGAATGTCGGTCCTGCCTCAGGCGCCGAGCGCGGTGACGAGGAGGGTGCGGGCGTGGCTGGTGCGCCGGTGTTCCCACAGATAGATGCCCTGCCAGGTGCCCAGCTGCATCCGCCCTTCGGATACAGGAATGGTTTCACTGCTGCGGGTCAGCGCCATCTTGATATGGCTCGGCATGTCGTCCGGCCCCTCGAGGGTGTGCTCAAAATGCGGATCATTCTCCGGCACCAGCCGGTTCAGCCACTGCTCGAGATCCGCGCGGGCGGTGGGGTCCGCGTTCTCCATGATCACCAGGCTGCAGCTGGTGTGCTGGCAAAAAACCGACACCAGGCCCGTGGTCAGTCCCGCCTTGGTCACGATCGCGGCGACCTGCTCGGTCACCTCCTGCAGGCCCTGGCGCCGTGTGCGGATGGTGAGGGTGTTTTGATGGACGGTCATGCCGCGAAACGCTGGCCCGGCGTGGCCGGTCAGGACAAGTCTTCTCCCGTCGCGTCAGCCGCCGCCGGGGGCAAGCCCGCCCGCCCCACGCACGGTCATAGAGGCGGGATCAAGCGCGCGGTCGAGGGCGTCCGCCTGCATCAGGTTTTTGGAGAGAACGACCTCACGCAGGGTCCTTCCCGAGGCAAACGCCTCCTTGGCCACGGCGGCGGCGGCATCGTAGCCAATGTGTGGATTCAGCGCGGTCACGAGCATGAGCGAGCGCTGCACCAGTTCGCGGCAGCGCGCCTCGTCCGCCTCGATCCCCGCCACGCATTGGCGGGCAAACACCGTGCTGGCGTTGGCCAGCGTGGTGATCGCCTCGTGCAGTGCATGCGCGATCAGGGGAATCGTGACATTGAGCTCGAAATGGCCGTCCCGGCCGCAGATGCCCACCATCGACCCGAGCCCCTGCACGTAGATGCAAGTCTGCACCAGCATCTCACTCATCACCGGATTGACCTTGCCCGGCATGATGGAGCTGCCCGGCTGGGTTGCGGGCAGCCGGATCTCCTGGAATCCGCTGCGCGGCCCTGAGCCCAGCAGGCGGATATCGTTGGCGATCTTGGTCAGGCTGGCGGCGATGGTGGTGAGGAGGCCGGCAACTTCGACGGCATCATCCCTGCCACCCTGCGCTTCAAAATGATTCGCCGCCTCGCGGAAACGGATGCCCGTCTCACGCTCGAGCACCCGGCAGACATGCGCGGGGAAAGCCTCGTGGCAGTTGATGCCCGTTCCGACCGCGGTGCCGCCGATCGCAAGCTCACGCAGGGCCTCGATCGCCCGTTCCACCCGGGTGATACCCTTGGCTACCTGCGCTTCATAGCCCGAGAACTCCTGTCCGAGGGTGAGCGGCGTTGCATCCATCAGGTGGGTACGCCCGATCTTCACGATCGCCTCGAATGCTCGGCTCTTGGTCCCGAGTTCAGCGCGCAGGACCTGTAGGGCCGGTTTCAGCGTCTGCTCCAGCGCCACCGCCACCGAGACGTGGAGGGCGGTGGGGATGACGTCATTGGACGATTGGCCGAGGTTGACGTGATCATTGGGGTGCAGGGTCCGCTTCCCCGCCCCCAGTTCGCCCCGGCGCTGGGCAGCGCGGTTGGCGATCACCTCGTTCATGTTCATGTTGGTCGACGTGCCCGATCCGGTTTGAAACACGTCGACCGGAAACTGGTTGGAGAGGCCGCCCTCCATGATTTCGCGCGCGACCTCCACGATGGCGTCGGCGCGTGCGCCGTCGAGCAGCCCCAACTCACGATTGGCCTCCGCACATGCCAGTTTCACCAGGGCGAGACCGCGAAGGAAGGCAGCAGGGAGGCGATGGCCGCTGATCGGAAAATTCAGGACGGCGCGCTGGGTGGAGGCGCCATACAGCGCATCGTCCGGCACCCGCATCTCACCCATCGAGTCGCGTTCGGTTCTCATCGCCCAGCCTAACCGGGCGCCGCCAAAAATCAAAAAGGCGGCCGAAGCCGCCTTGAAGAAAGACCGGGCGGAGACCGCCGTGTCAGAACTGAATGGATACGCCGTTGCCGCGGACGCCGAGGCGGCGAATGGAATCGTAAAGCGCCTCGTCGTTCAGGTGATTGGTGATGCGCTCGCGGGAACGGATGACGTTCGAGGCGTCGCTGTACTGGGGGGAATTGCGGTCCACCGTGCTGGCAAAGGCAAGGAGGCGGGCGCGCCGTGCGTCTTGCGGGCTCGGCACCTGGGCGAGTGGGTCCTGCACCGGCTGACGCAGATGGCCCCGCTCGTCGACCGAAGCAACGGCTCGCTCAAAGAAAAGACTCAGGTCAGCCAGCGTGCTCTCCTCGCGCAGGGACGCAGAGGCAAACGACGCGCGCTCATCGAGGTCCGGCGTCGGCAGCGCGCGCGAGGCGGCGTGGTCCGCAGCAGCGGACGCCACCTCTACGCCCGAAGGGCTGTGGGAAAGGTCGTCAGCAGGCGTCGGAAGCGCTTCTGTGGATGCGGAGGCCAGCAGCGGGGCCGCCTGGGGTTCAACCACAGCCGTCTCAACGGCTTCCAGGGTCGCGACGGACGGTGAACGGGGCGCCTGGGTGGCCGAGGCGATCGGCTGCGCTCCCCGTTCCGTATAAGAAGCGGTGCGGCCCAGGTAAAAAGAGGCGACCCCGAACGCGAGAGCGGCAGCGGCGCCCGTGGGCAAGCCGAGACGCCAGACCGAACGCCACGATTGCCACCAGGGGCGTTTTTCGACGATGGCCGCCAGCTGTTTGGCGCGCAAGGTGCGCTCAAACTCTACCCAAAACTCTGCCGGGGGGCGTTCCGCCCGCTTAACGCGAAGGAGATCTTCAAGGGTAACAGTCGTGCGGTTCCTCTGCGGATCGTTCATGGACGCGTATAACTCTGGAGTTCGGCTTGCAGAAGCTGCTTTGCGTAGTGGAGGCGAGAACGCACCGTTCCGACGGAACAGTCCATGACCTCGGCGATTTCCTCATGACTGAGGCCGTCGATTTCAAAGAGAGTGACCACGGTGCGATGCTTAATAGACAATTTTTGCATCGCCTCGTTCAATTTTTCCTGGAGCTCCTTTACGAAGAGTTCCCTATCCGCACCGGTCTTGTCGGTCAGCAGGCCGAGGAGCTCCGTGTTTTTGTCCTCTTCGTTGATCTTTTCGAAGCTAAAGAAGGTCCGCAACTTAGCCTTGCGAAGGTGACTGAGCGTGGAATTGACCGCGATGCGATAAAGCCAGGTGAAAAACGAGGACTGCCCCGCGAAGCGATGAATGGACTGAAACGCTTTGATAAAAGCGTCCTGGGTCAGATCAGCGGCGTCCTCACGGTTGGACGTCATGTTGTAAACCACGCCAAAGACACGCTCCCGGTATTTCAGGATGAGCGAATCGAACGCTGCGAGATCTCCAGCCTGGACACGACGGACAACCGTCAGGTCGCTATCGGCCTCCTGCTGGCGCTCGGGCGACGCGACCAAGGTCTTGTCGAGAGCTTTCGATCCGACGTTCATGGGGCAACGTTCAAGGGTGGCACAGAACGGGGCGGGATCAAACGCATTTTCCGCGCTTCAAGCCCCGAGCTTACCCACCTGATGGCGAAGGACGTCGATCAATTGCAGCAGGAGTGCGGACGGCGGAAGCGCTGTGTGCGGCGCCAACCGGGCGGCGGCGGCGGCAAGCTCCGCGTGAATCGCGTCCGTGACGCCGGAAAAAACCTGGAGTTCTCGCATTTGCTGGAGGTGCTCTGCGAAGCGACGAGGACGGCGTCCCTCGATCTCTTCCAACAGGGCAGCCCGTTCCCTTTCGGGCAGGCGTTCCTGCAGAAGCAACAGGGGAAGGGTCATCTTGCCACTCTCCAAGTCTGTCCCGAGGGTCTTGCCGATGCTGGTCTCGTCCCCAAAAAAGTCGGCGAGATCGTCGTAAATTTGATAAGCGATGCCTAGGTGGCGGGCAAAATGGCTGGCATCCTCTACGAAGGTGGGCGCGTACCCGGCCAACCGGCTGCCGAGGAAACACGATACGCGGAAGAGCTCCGCGGTCTTCAGATCGATCACCCGGCGATAATCCGCCAGGGACACGGCCGTTTTGCGCCGGCGCAGCGTCTGGATGATCTCGCCCGCGCAAACACGGCGGGTGGATTCGGATACCGCCTGGCACACCTCCGTGGTGGGAAACTGCGTCGCGAGGTTCAACGCGTGGGAAAAAAGAGCATCCCCCAGCAGAACGGCGGCTGCCGGCCCGTACTCCCGCGCCGCAGTGCGGCGGTTACGGCGCACGTCCGCCTCATCCATGATGTCGTCATGCACGAGAGTCGCGAGGTGCACGAGTTCGACCACGGCCGCTGCCTTCACCAGATCCGGCGCTGGCTGCCCGCCGGGCGTCCACCCGCTCAGGAAAACCAGGGCCGGCCGAATGCGTTTGCCCGAGGTGTCGATGCAATAATCGGCCATTGCACGGATCTCCGGCTCAAAGGACGCCAGCTGATCGCGCAGGAACAGGTCGAGTGCGGCCATGTGCGGCCGGAGCAGGCCAAACACCGACGCAAAGGAAAGATCGGGGGGGCGGTTCGAGGCTGCGGGTGAACTGACGACCATAATCGGGTTGAACATTAGGCAGGTCTCTCCAATTGGCTAACCAATACTCGTACCCCCTTCATGGAAAACCCCATCGTCCTGCTCCTGCTGATCGCTGTCAGCCTCTACGTCGCGAAACTCTGGTTCGACGATCTGAGGATGCGTCAGCGGGGTGAGCCTCACCCAAAGGCCCTCCCGGGTTCGACACGGGCTCCCGCCCGGGCGTTGGTCATTGCGGCCATCGGCGGACTCGTTCTCGTCCTGGTGGAAACCTGGGGTGAGCAGCGTCTGGGGATTTCGGAGGAGCAGACAAAAATGACGCTGCTTTTCGCCGCGTACACCTTGGTCGCACCGTTCGTCGAGGAGATCATTTTCCGTGGATTCCTCGTGGTGGAGAATCGCGGAGCCGCCGTCAAATGGGCCGTGGTCCTCGCCGCCTCGCTGGTATTCGCCCTGCTCCATGGGCACTTCTGGACCTTCGAAGACAGCACCCTCACGTGGCATTTCACCGAAAAGGCGTGGTTCACCACCGGCGCCCTTTTCGCCGGTTCCCTCTGGTTTTATTTTGTGCGCTTTGCCGCCTTCAACCCGCAGCACTCCCTCGCCCCCTGCTTTGCCGCGCACCTCGCCAAAAACGCGGGGGTGATTGCGATCAAGGCGGTTCAAGGCCACCTCGTCGGCCTATACTAAACGCTGCGCTGCCAGGCCCACGACGACCGCGGCGCACGCTCCCACAGCAACTGGCTCGCACTAAGGTGCGACTGCCGCTCGCTGCGCCGCGAACAAAGCGTTAAAAACGGATGCTCTGGACGTTACCGATTGCCGGCACCACCCGCGGAGATGGAAAACCAGCGCGTTGTCACGGCCCCCGATGCGCATCCCTCCCCGCCTCCACTCCGGCGTTCAGCCCACCGCACTCCAGCCGCCACCCCTGTCACCGGACCATGGCTGAAGCCTCCCCCCTTTCCCCCGAGCTTGTCGTGATCATCCCCGTCTACAACGAGGAGGACTGCATCACCCGCGTAGTGACGGAGTGGCGACATGCGCTGGCTTCGGTGGTGGACCGCGTGCGTTTCCTCGTGATCGACGACGGCTCGACCGACGGCACGCCGGCCCGTCTGGCCGCGCTCGCCTGGCCGGAGTTGCAGGTCCACCGCCATGCAAACCGCGGCCACGGACAGAGCTGCCTCGTGGGCTACCAACTGGCTGCCGCCACTGGCGCGGCCTACGTGTTCCAGATCGACTCGGACGGCCAATGTGATCCCTCCGCCTTCCCCGAACTCTGGCGTCGCCGGACCGAGGCCGCCGCGATCTACGGTCGGCGTGTCCAGCGCGACGACGGGTTTTCCCGCAAGCTGGTCACGCGGGTGCTCCGCTGGACCCTCAAGTTTCTCACCCGTACCCGGCTTAACGATACGAACGTCCCCTACCGGCTTTACCCCGCCCGGCTCGCCGCGCAGGCCGCCGCGCGGATCCCGGCGACCTTCGACCTCGCCAACATTGCGATGGCCCTCGCCCTCGAACCGCAGGGGTTCGTGGAGGTCCCGATTCATTTCCGCGACCGCCTCGGCGGCCACCCCTCGGTCAAGTGGTGGGGTTTTGCCCGCAAGGCGCGGCGCCTGATCCGCGATCTCCGCACCCTCAGCCATGCCTGACGCCTACGACTACGTCATTGTCGGCGCGGGTTTCTCCGGTTTGGTCGCGGCCGAGCGCCTCGCCGCAGCGGGCCGACGTTGCCTCGTCCTCGAGCGGCGCAGCCATATCGGGGGCAATTGCTTCGACCGCACCGACCGCAATGGGCTGCTTTACCATGCCTACGGTCCCCACTATTTCCGCACCAACTCGGCGGCGGTCCGGGACTACCTCAGCCGCTTCACCGACTGGCGCGAGGTCGACTACCGCGTTCAGGCGTACGCGCGTGGCAACTACTGGAGTTTTCCCGTCAACCTCGCCACCTTCCGCCAGCTGAGCGGGGACCCGCGCGCAACTGAGTCCGATTTTGCGCGCTATCTCCAGGTCCGGCGTGTGCCGATCGCGGAGCCGGCCAACTCCGAGGAGGCCATGCTGGCGGCGGTCGGACCCGAACTCTACGCGCTGTTTTTTGAAGGTTACACCCGCAAGCAGTGGGGCCGCCCGGCGCATGCCCTCGAGGCCTCGGTTTGCCGCCGGATTCCCGTTCGCACGGGGGAGGACGCTCGCTATTTTTCCGACAGCTTTCAGGCCCTGCCCGCGCGGGGCTACACCGCCCTTTTTGAACGGATGCTCGAGAGCACGCGGGCCGAGCTTCGGCTGGAGACGGATTACCGGGAAATCCTGCCACACCTCCGTTACCGCCACCTCATCTACACGGGCCCTTTGGATGAATTTTATGGCTGCCGCTGGGGCCGGCTCCCGTACCGCACCCTCAGTTTCCAACTGGAGGAACGGGAGGCCCCGCTCTCCGGTTTCGCCCAGCCCGCCCTGCAGGTGAACTATCCCGGCAGCGAGCCCTTCACCCGCACAGTGGAGCTTAAACACATCACCGGGCAACGCAGCCGCTTCACCAACTTGGTGCGCGAGTTTCCGGGTGAACATCGGCCGGGCCGGACCGACCCCTATTACCCCGTACCCGGCGTCGAAAGCCAGGCGATGGCGGAACGCTACCGCGCGCTGGCCGCCGCTGAACCCGGCGTGACCTTCCTCGGCCGCCTCGCCACCTACCGTTACCTCAACATGGATCAGGTCGTGGCCGGTGCCCTCCACACCGCAGGTCGTCTGCTGGCGGCGGCCGGTGAAGGCGTGCGGGCGGCCTGAGCATCCGCCGGCGGAGGCTCAATCGCGCTTCCAATACCCGACCCGTCGTCCGTCTCCGGATACAAAGACCTCGGTCCAGGCATACCGGTCGGAGATTTGTCCGTGCAGCGTCTCCCAGCGCTCCTGTGTATCGTCGGGTTGGTACCACAGCACGTAGTCGATCCCCTGCCCGCGCAGCCAGTCTCCGGGCCGCTCCAGGCTGGCATCAAAGAAACGAGTGAGTGTCTCCAGCCGCTGGGGCAGATCCTCGCGGTAGCCGCGCCAGAGCTGTTCGTGGCCCAGCCAGCCGAGCCAGAGCCGATGGCCGGCAAAGAGAGGCAGCACCGCGGAGTTGGTGAAAGGCTTGGGGTCGGGGCGCTCGATTGCGAGCCCGTGGGGCTCCAGCTTGAGGCGCTCCAGCAGCAGGTGGGTTTCCACCCGCTGGGTCAGGTAGCGGGTGCCATCCAGCTTTCCAAAGGCGGGTTTCGGGGTTCGGAGCCAGACTCCCGCGAGGTCGATGGCAAAAACTAGGGTGTAACCACAGAGCAGGGCACCGATGATCCGGACCGTCCGCTGACCCGTGGCCGCGAGCACGCGCGGGCCCGCAGTCAGCAGCACCGCGGCGGCAATCCACGGCCACCACTTGAGGGTGGTGTTGAACCGCTCAAATTCCGCCGAATAAATGTCGTCGACATAAACGAACTCGGAGAGGGCGAGGAACCCGAGGCCCGCCAGACCGATCCAGCGGCTGATCCGGTCACGCCGCAGGAGCGCCAGCACCGACAGGCCGATGGTGGGGGCCAGGAATGCCAGGAAGAGGAGCGGGGGCGCATGCTGCGACCAGGCAACGGGGCGGATCGCGGTGTTGTAGCCGGCGGTGGCGGCGGTGAACGCGCTGAGGTACACACCGGCCGCGAGCCACACGCTGGCGGCGCCGACCGCCACGGGGAGAGCGAGGCGAAGCCAGTCGCGGCGGTTGAACGCGATCCACACCACCACCCCCAGTCCCTGCAGGGGGAGGATCCAGGTGTTCGATAACACCGACCAGGTCAGGGTGGCTCCCACCAGTCCCGCATAGCGGCGCTGGCCGGACCGATGCCACACCACTGCCGCCGCCACGGCGATCGAGAGCAGCAGGTAGCCGGACAAGGGAGCGTGGTAGTCGCCCAGGTAGATTGAATAAGAAAAGGGCTCACCCGGCATGTCCATCCGGGCAAAACCATCGGCATGCGCCTTGAGCCAGGGCCCCAGAGGAAGTTGGTCGAAGGGGGAACTGCCGATGTAGCGCATGCCGCTCCACGGCTGGACCGTCGTGTCCGTCAGATGGACCAGTCCACTCACGCCGGTGCCGCCGAGGACGAAGGCGGCGACGAGCAGCCCGCGCGCCCAGCGGGATCCGGTCTGCAGCACCACCGCCCCGGCGAAGGCGGAGCCAATCAGGGCCACGAGAAAACAGAACGCCAGATTGTAGGTTGTCCCCGCCGAAAGGCCGAGGAGGCGGCCGAGCAGCGCGGCACCGTAATGCTGCAGGCTGTAATACTGCACCGAGAGGTGGGGGTCGAGCCACGCATCCACCACCGGGATACGGTGGCCGGTCAGGTAACCCGCGATGTAGGCGAGATCGGCAATCTTCTCCGAGGACCCATCGATGTCGGGAAAGGCGAACCGCCACCCCAAGGCGTAAAAAAAGAGGATCAAAAACACGGCGGCCGGCCAAAGGAGCTGGCGCGGGCCAAACTCGCTCCGCCACGCGTCCACCGCGCTGCGCCAGCGGGCAGGTGCCGCGATGGCCCCGGCGCTCAGCGCCACCAGCACGCCCGAGACCATCGCCCCGAGCAGGCCCACGCCGCGCAGCGGCCCCAAGCCAACAAAGGACTCCAGGCAAAAGCCTGCTGTGACCAGTAACAGCGGGCCGGCCGCCAGTGCCACCCAGCGCGATCGGAAGATAAAACCCGTCACCAACACCAGGCCCCAGAGATTGAGAAACAAAACCGCCAGGATGCCGAAAAGACCGAGGTATTGCATACGCAGGGGAACGGAGGGCGTTGTGTCCGGAGCGGTGGGTCAAGTCGAACGGTTTCACCGCGAGCGGACGCAGGAGGGCAGGTGCGCTGCGGGCACGAAAAGGATGTTTCTGCCCGCAGCAGGGTGCGGCCTGTCCGCGGGTGCGCCGCAGCAGCGCATCGCCGCCGACGGGCACAAAAAAGGCGCGGCCGTGAGGGCCGCGCCTGAAAGAAACCGTAGATCCTTACTTCTTCTCCGGGGTGGCCGGAGCCTGATAGAAGGGATCGGAACCGTCACGGAAACCGGGCAGTTCGTCCTTTGTAAGCTTCATCTCACGGATCATCCGCGGATCGAAGACCTCGCCGACCGCCGCGCCATCGGGCTTGAGGGTCTTGGCGGTGATGAAAACGATCAGATTGCGATTGGTCGTGGCCTTGCCGTCCGAGCGGAAGAGGCGGCCGAGGCCCGGGATGTCGCCGAGAACGGGGACCTTGGACTGGGTGCTTTCCTTTTGGTTTTCCACCAGGCCTCCGAGGCCGAGAGTGAAGCCGTCCTTGAGGGTGACCTGCGTCTTGGTCTTGCGGATACCAATGATCGGGATCTGGGCGCCGGTCGCGCCACCGAAGTTGACCACACCGGTGCGGGAACTGACTTCCGGCTCAACCGTCAGTTTGATGAAGCCGGCCGTGTTGACCTGCGGGGTGACCTTCAGGATGACGCCGATCGGCTTGTAGATGAAGCCGCTGACCTCGAAGCTGCCGCGCTCCTGGTTGTAGGTGTAGTTCGGAATTGGGTACTCTTCACCGATGTTGATGCTGGCCTCGCTGTTGTTGAGGGTCACCACCGTCGGATTCGAAACCAGCTTGGTGTCATTCAGTGTCTTCAGGGCGCTGATGATCAGGCTGAAGTCGTCGGCGGAGAAAAGGGCGCTGGTGACGCGGGAAACGTCGTTGGTAAAGAGGGAGGTGAGTTCCGACGCGGGGCCGAAGTCGTCCCAGGTGTAAGCACCGGTCTCCTTGTCGACACTGTAGATCGGGCCGATTCCCTTGCCAGGGCGGTTGAGCGTTTCCGCGACACTGTCCGGGACATTGCGGTTTGCCAGTGTATCGGCGCGCTCATAACCGTTCTGCATAAACGGCACATCGATGTCCGTCTCCGTGTGTTGATCCCCACGTTCACGACCATTGGTCTGAGTGTACTGGCGGCCGATCTTGCCGACGCCAACTTGATACTTCTGCAGCGAGGACCAGTTCACGCCGATGTTCTTCACGTCGCGATCGGTGACCTCGATGAACTTGGTCTCGATCATGACCTGCTCGGTCGCGCGGTCCAGGTTGAGGATGATCGGGCGGATCCGCTGGAGGGCGGAGGGACGCTCGGACACCACCAGGGCGTTGCTGCGGGCGTCGACCACGATCTTGCCGCCGACCCGGGCGTCGACGAGGGCGTCGAGGCTGGGTTTGACGTCGCCGGCCTTGGCGTAATTCAGGATAAAGACCTCGGTCGTGACCGGCTCGAGGTTGAGGGACTCGGCGGTCACCACCTTGATGATGTTGCCGTCTTCGATGAAGGTGTAGCCCACGGGCTCGAGCACCACCTTGTAAATCTGGCGCCAGGTCACGTCGCGCAGCTTGATCGACGTCTTGCCCTGGAGGGTATCCGGGATGACGAGGTTCAGCTCGAAGAGGTCGGCGACGTTCCGGAGCACGGTGCGGATTTCCTCGTCGGGAAAGTCCACGGAAAGCGTGTCTTTCGCACGCGTCAGGGCCGGGCGGTCCGGAGTTGCTGCGACCGTCTCCGGTGCAGCCGCCTCGGTCTGGGCGCTCAGCAGGGATCCCGATGCTACAAGCAACAGGATGGTGGATATACAAGTTCTCATGGGGCCTTGGAAGATTTGATAGAACGCGTGACTTGCTGATTGTTATAGCGAATCGTGAACGACGTGCGGGTGATATCTGTCAATTCCACAGAGTACGTCCGCTTGTCAAAAGCTATGTCCACCACGTCACCGACTTTCATCTTCTTTTCACCGAAGAGGATGACCGCGTTGTCGCCGAGCATCAGGACACCGCTTGGGTTGAGTTGGGCGGCGAGTGCGTTGAGGAGATCGTACCCCGTCAGACCCGCGCTTGCGACGGGCTCCTCCGAGGGGATTTCCGGCATCTTGGCGGTGAAGGGCACCACCATTTTAGAGGGTGCGACGACATGCTTGAAGGAGCGGTCCTGGATGCGCTGCTCCGCTGCCTCAAGCGTGGTGGCGCGGGCCGCGGCGGTGGGAAAATCAGACTTGGCGTGCGCTGCGCCGGCCACCCCCGCGCCGATCAGTAAAAGAGTATATAATTTCATGAGGCAGTGAGAAACTCGACCTGTATAGACAACTCGCCATCCGCCGTCGCGACGTCGGATGCGCGCGCATTGATCGATCCATTCATCACACGGCAGATATAATGGCCGGATTCGAGCTTGCGTAAAAACTCCATCAATTGCCCGTAACTGCCGTTAACGGACACTGTATAAAGCAGGGATGAATAAACCCCGCTCTTTTTGCCCGTGCTGGGCGCGGCCGGGATCTGGCGCAGGTCGCTGATCTTCACCCCGGTCTCGGATTCGAGCCGGTAGAAATACTGCTGATTGGCCGCAAGGTCGGACCCGTTGAGCAGCCGCTCCTTCACCGCCTCGTTGAGCCGCTGGGCTTCCGCCAGCTGGGCGGGAAGCTTCGAGCCATTCACCACGTTGTCGGCCAGGCGCTTGGCCTCGACTTCGCGGGTGGCGAAGGTCTGCGTCGTTTCATCCAGGACCGTTCCGCGGTACCAGGCACCGACGGCCAGCAGCACGGCCAGGGCGACACCGGCGATGCGGTAGGGATGGGTCTTCCAGGCGGGAGGCAAAGAGGAGGATTTCACGGAAGTCCTTAGCGCTTGAGGCGGATGGTCATTTCAAAGCGCTGAAAGCCGGTGCTTTGATCGCGGAGGAGGGAGGTCAGCGACACGCTTTCCACGCCCGCGACGGGCGCGTTTTCGCGCAGCTGCTTTTCAAACTGGGAGGCGGTGCCGGCGGCCACTTCGGCGGGTTGCTCGACGATGCCGCGGACGACGAACTCAACGCCGTTGTACTGAATGCCGCTGATACGCACGTAGTGGGGCAGCGTCTCGGCCACCGAGATGATGGCGTCGGATAGAACGACCTTCTCCCCTTCGGTGAAGGCGACGAATTCCTTCAGCTTCGCCTCCTCGGCCTGGAATTGCTTGTAGAGGGCGACCGCATCCCGGCTGGGTTTGGTCTGCTCTTCGATCTGGGTCTCCACCCCCGCCAGCTGGCGATTGGCTTCCTGCAGCCGGTACTCGCCGAAGGCGAAATACAGGGCGGCGCCGATAAGCGCGCAGCCGATCGCGGTGTTGATGAAGAAATGCGTGCGGACCGTCTTGGTGTCCGGCAGCTCCGCGGTGTTGCGGAAGCTCGGATGCCAGGCAATCGCGCCCGTTTCGGAAGATTCGTTACGCTTCTTGAACAGCTGCATGACGGTGCTCCAGCAGAAGGCTGACGATGCCGAGAATGGCGGGATTGGCGGCGAACTGCTTCTGCGCAGAGGCGGAGAGCAGGATGTCGCGCGACTTCAACCAGGGTTCGAAGTCGATCTTCATGGAATCGACGCCCAATTGCGTGGCGATGGCGCCCTGGAGCCAGGCCAGTTTGGTGGGAAGCAGCGTGCACAGCACCTGCCCGATCGACTGCCCGGTGTGGACTTCGTAAAAGCCGATTGAGGACTGTAGCTCCTTGATCAGCTTCTTGGTGAACGCGGACGCCATCCCGGTAAAATCGAAGGTGTTGGAAAGGAAAAGCCGGCGTGCCGACTCCTCATCCTTGAGGCCGAGCTCTTTCTGGATGATCGGGATCATCGCCTCAATGCCCTGGGAGACTGGACGGGAGGCCTCGACACCCTTGTCGCCGACCACGAAGGACTCGATGGTCTGGTCCTTCACCTCAAGGACGAGCGTCGGCGCATCGACCTTGGCGTAGGCCCGGTAGTCGGCCACTGCGCCAAGCACCGCCACCGTGCCAAGTTCGAGCCGGTCGGGGAAAATGCCCTGCGAAAGAAACTGCTTTTGCACCGCGGAAACGTCCGCCAGCGAGATACCGGCGAAGAGGATTTCCTTTTCCGGCGCCGAAAGGGCACCGAGGTCGAGCCCCGACTGGGTGGAAAGCGCAGAGAGGAGATACTCCGACGGCGTGATACGGCAGTTGCTGGCCGCCGCCTCCTCCAGATAGGCCGCCTCCTCAAGGCGTTTGGGGTCGATCACCGCGCGCCGGACCATGCCGGACGGGGGATATACCCCGCAGACCGCGTGCACGTATTTGCCGGCACCGGACCGCTTGGGTTGGAGTTCAGCCAGCAGAGTTGTGATTTCGCCGCTCTTCTCCGCCGAGCAGGATCTCACCTCCTCGATGACAAATGGCGCCGAGGCTGCGGACGTGCGGGCGACCGTGAAGGTGCCGGCACTGAGCTCGACGAAGTAACCCTTGGATTTTTTCGAAAGCATCACGCTACGAGGGGATGTAGAAAGTGAGTCGGTACTTTCCCGATAAAACTGAACTGAAACTTGCGGCTGAACCGCACTTCTGAAACCGGGGTGCGATAACCTGCCCGCCGCCCGCCAGCACTGACAAGGGGAAAGCCTTTCGCCAGTATGACGTTAGACCTATTTACGGTTTCTTTAGCCATACTTTTGCAAATCCCCTATAGCCGCCTGCTTAAGGCCAATAAAAAACCCGCTCCGGTGAGGAGCGGGTGCAAAGGGATGGGAGCGCGTCTAGCGGCTCACTTCTGCCACGTGCGCTTCTTGTGTCGATTGGACTTCAAGCGCTTGCGGCGCTTGTGCTTCGACATCTTCAGACGGCGCTTCTTCTTGAGATTTCCCATGGTGGTAAGGGCGGTGGATTATTTGGCCTGGGCGAACTTCGCCGCGTGCGACTTCGCGCGGGCAGCTGCGTTCTTATGCACCACGCCGGACTTGGTGGCCTTGTCCATCGCCGAAGACAGCGCGATCGCCGCAGACTTGGCGTCCTCCGACTTGCCGGACGCGATCGCGGAATCCAGTTTCTTGCGCAGCGTCTTGAGTCGGGTTTTAACCGCCTTGTTGCGCGCGGTCAGGCGGGCAGTCTTACGGGCGGCTTTGATGGCGGATTTGGTGTTGGCCATGGGCTTGGTACAATATGAAGCCGACCAAAAACCCAGAGGCGACCCGGTGAGTCAAGGGATTTGTTGGCAAAACGCGTTCTCGCAAGACGGCTGAATCAGCCTCTCACTGCCTCCACCCGCTCCCTCCGGAATGAAACTGAATACCCGGTTCGCCGTGCTTCTCGGGCTCCTCTCCGCCGTGCTGCTCGGGGGAGTCCTTCTCCTCACCCGGGCCCATCGCGGGCAGATGCGGCAGGCCACCCTCCTCCTCCAGCGAGAGCAGGCTCAGCAGCTGGACAAGCTTCTCGCCCTTACCGCGTATCCACTTCAACAATTCACGAGGGATTATTCCCTGTGGGACGAGATGGTTCATTTTGTCCGCGAACCCGAGCCAGACTGGGCCCGGATCAACCTGGAGACCAGCGTCGACACCTTCCGCCTTGCCGGAGTCTGGGTCCTCAACGCCGAGGGCAGCCACATCTTCCGCACCACCCGGGGCCGCCTGGGGGAGATGAGCTGGATGCTGTCCGCGGAAAGCCTTCTCCCCAGACTCAAGGGCAGCCCATTTCTGCACTTTTTCGTCCGCAGCGGAAACCAGCTTTTCGAGGTCCAGACGGCACCGATCCAGCCCTCGAGTGACATCCAGCGCTCCAGCCCGCCGCGGGGGTGGCTGGTCGCTCTGCGACATTGGGATGACGCCGCCCTCCAGAGCCTGGCCGAGATTTCCCGCGCCCAGGTCACCCTGGCCGAGACCGCCGCTCCCACCAGCCCGCCGGGGCCGGGGAAGAGGCTGGGGATGGTCCAGATCCAGCGGCCCCTCCGCGGGCTCGACGGCGCAATCGTCGGCCAGCTGAACCTGAATTACCAATCCCAGCAGCTGGTCAGCCTGGGCGATTACGGGCGGGAAATCCTCCTGCTCCTCGCCTTGCAGGCCGCGGTCATCCTCGCCGTCCTGACCCTCGCCTTCCGCCGCTGGGTCATCGCACCTTTCCGGTGTATCACCGAGAGCCTCACACGGCATGACACACGGCCGGTGGAGACCCTGGCTCAATCCCCCACCGAGCTCGGGCACCTTGCCCGCCTCGTCACCGAATATTTCGCGGCCGAGGCCGCCCTCAAGCGCAGCCAGCAGGAGGTCAGCCGCGCCCTCGACGAGCGCGTGCGCCTCGGGCGCGACCTCCACGACGGGGTGATCCAGAACATCTACGCCGCAGGGATGGGCCTCTCCGCCGCCCACAACATGGTCGCACGGGAGCCGGCCGCCGCCCAGGCCAAGCTGGACGAGGTGCGGGCAGCCCTCAATGACACCATCCGCGAGGTCCGCAGCCACATTGTGCGTCTCGAATCGGGCGAGGTCCTGCCCAAGTCCTTCGCCGAGTCCTGCCGCGACGCCGTCGCCTCCCTCGCCCTGCCCGCCTCCGTCACCTGCACGGTCGAGGTCGACGAGACCGCCGCGGACCGGCTGCCGATCGAGGCCCGCACCCTCGCCCTCCAGAACCTGCGCTCCGTCGTGCACGAGGCGGCGAACCAGCGCGGCGCCCGCCGTGTCCGGATCCGCTTTGCCTCCGCCGCAGGTGAGGCCCTCCTGCGCGTGACCGACGATGGGCAAGCCCCCGCACCCGCCGCCGTGACCAACCCGCCCCCCGGGGCAAGCCGGGAATTGACGGCCGACCGCGAAACCGCCACCACCTTCTCGTATTCTAGCTATTAATACATGACGGCACCACTCCAGGCGATCCGCCTCCTCCTCGTCGACGACAGCGCGCTGGTGCGCCAGGGGATCCGCGCCATTCTCGAACGCCACCCCGCCGCCTCCCACATCACCGTCGTCGCCGAGGCGGGCACGGTTGGCGAGGCGGTCGACCTCGCCCGGCGGATGAGCCCTGACGTAGTGCTCTTGGACATACGCCTGCCCGACGGCTATGGTTTCGTGGCCTGCCGCGAGATCCTGCGCAACAACCCGGACACACACGTCCTGGTCCTCACCTCCTTCACCGACGACAGCTTCATCTACGAGGCGATCACCGCCGGCGCCCAGGGTTACCTGATGAAGGAGATCGACCCCGCCGGCCTGGTCGACGCGATCAACCGCGTCGCCGCCGGGCAGTCGGTCATCAGTCCCGACCTGACCGCCCGCATGCTCGCCATCGTCCGCGCGAGTTCACAGCAGACGGACTCCGTTTTTACGCTCCTTTCACCCCAGGAAAAACGTGTCCTGGAGCTCGTGGTCCAGGGTAGAACGAACAAGGAGATCGGGGAGAAGCTCGGCCTGAGTGAGAACACCGTTAAGAACTACCTGGGCAACGTCTTCGAAAAGCTGCACGTCCGCCGGCGGTCCCAGGCCGCAGCCCTCTACATGCAGTCGAGCGCGGCGGCGCCCAAGCCCAAACAGGCCTAGTCGCTAGGCCGGTTGTTTGTCTCCCTTCGGCACTACGCCGAAGCAAATCCGTCCGTTAGGGTGAGCACGTGCAAACAACGTGCGCCCTTTCCTCTCCCACCCGCCCGGGTCGCCGCCGGCCGCACCGCCGCTCCGGCTTCAGCCTCGTGGAGGTGGCGATCGCCTTTTCCATCCTGGCCCTGGCCCTGTGCTCCGCGCTCCTGACCCTGGCGTCGGGTTACAAGTCCCTCGACACCGCGCGCTGCAGCACCCTGGCCGCCCAGCTGATGCAGAGTGAGATCGAGACCCTGCGCCTGGCCAACTGGGACACCCTCAAGGCCCGCGCGGATGACTCCAGCCTCAGCCATCGCGTCTACACGCAGGAGGAGCTCAAGGCGATGCTACCCTCCGAGGTGGCAAACGTGGTCGAGCGTTTTTCCCTCCAGCAGAACGTGGCTCTCGACGCCACCCGCTCCGACATGCTGCTCATCTCCATGACGGTGTCGTGGAAAAGCGCCAACGGCGCCCCCCACAGCCGCGTCTTCAGCACCCGCTACTCCAAGGACGGATTGTATGACTACTATCACACCCACCGCTCGTAAGGTCCGCCGGCGCGGCTTCACCCTCACGGAGGTCATGATCGCCATGTCCCTCACCGTGGCGGTGATGTCGGGCGTGATGGGCACCACTTTGATGATCTACCGCAACGGGTATGCGGTGCAGCACTACGCGGAGATGGAGTCGGAGTCCCGCCATGGCCTCGAGGTCTTCGCCCGCGATGTGCGGTCCGCGTCTTCCCTGACCTGGAACAGCGCCAGCTCCGTCACGCTGGTGGTGCCGACGGGCCGCGAGTCCGATCCGACCGAGGTTTGGACCTATCGCTACGACGCCACCGCCGGCACCTTTTCGCGCGTCTCCAGCACCAACGTCGCCCGCGTTTTGTTCTCCGGCATCGTCGCCGGCAGTTTCGACCTGCGCGGCTTCAAGATCGGCGGCACCTCCGCCGTCGACCTCACCAATCTCACCATCGCCAGCAACGATACCAAACAACTCCAGCTGAGCCTCTCCTCCGAGCGCTCTCGCGGGAACGGCACCGGGGGCACCCAAAAGGTGATCTCCGCCCGATTCATTCTTCGCAACAAGCCGGTCGCCATCTGATCCCATGAAAACACGTGCCCACTCCCAGCGGGGCTCCGCCCTCCTCGTCACCCTGCTGATCCTCACCGCGGTCATGTTCGTACTCGGCTCCTACCTCAACGTGGTGCAGCAGAATCTCCGCGCCTCCAACCGCAGCTACCACGCGACTGCCGCCATGAACGTGGCCGAGGCCGGCCTCGAGGAGGCGATGTGGTCCATGAGCCAGATGCGCAAGGGCAACGGCACCGCCTTCAAGGACTGGACCATCAAGGGCACCACCGCCTACGGAACCTTCAGTGGCTTCCAACTCGGCACCACCACCGCCGACGAAGTGAAGGTGTACATCAGCGACTACACCCTGGCCACGTCCGCCACACCCACGATCGTGGCCCGCGCCACCCTGCGCATGGCGACGGAATCCGCACCCATCGAAAAATGGGTGGAAGTGAAACTGAAACGGTCTCCCAGCGCCCCGCGCGGCCTTGTCTCCAAATACACCATCAGCTTCAGCGGCCAGAATGCCACCGTCGACAGCTGGAACTCGGATCCCGACAAGGACCCCACCACCGCCCCCCTCGCCTACGGCGATGCGACAAAAAATGACCGCGGTTTTGTGGGCAGCCCGTACAAGTTCAAACTGGATACGGTCAACATTTCCAACGCCAACATCTGGGGCTTTGTCGCGACCTACAACGACAGCGACCTGACGAACAACGTCGGCCCCAATGGCTTCATCAAGGGCGACGACACACCCGACAACGTGAAGATCGACCCCACCCGTGTCTCCACCGATTTTTCGGCCGACCTGCCCGACATCTCCGCGCCCTCCGGCAGCTGGATGGTCGTCAACGACCTCGGCTCCGTGAAGGACGATCTCACCCTCCCGCGCGCCGGTGACAAGGTGAGCACCGATCCGGTCACCAAGGAGACCAAGTATTATTACACCGCGATGGGCATCCAGATGAACAACGAGCAGCTGAGCGTCACCTACAGCGCCTCCCGCCCGGTCAACGACGTCGTGCTCATCGTTCCCACCGAGTCCATCGACATCGGCGGCGGCTCCGGCGCCGTCAACATCGCGACCGGTGCCAGCCTCGCCATCTATGCCGGGGGCGACGTGAAGATCGCCGGCAACGGCGTTGCCAATGGCACGCCAAGCAAGGTGGGTGATCCACTCACCGCCGTCACTGCGCAGCAGCCAATCAAGTTCCAGCTGTACGGCACCTCCTCGGACTCGGACAAAAACCCGACCACGGCGTCTCAGAAGATCGCCATCGCCGGCAACGGCGCCCTCAGCGGCGTGATCTACGCGCCCAACGCCGACCTGACGATCAACGGCAATGGCGACGTCCTCGGCTCCGCCGTCGCCAATATCATCAAGCTCACCGGCAACGCCCTCTTCCACTACGACGAGTCCCTCAGCGAGGGCGACGTCTCCGGCCGACTCGCCATCCAAGCCTGGCGCGAACTGCAGACGCCCGCGGAACGACAGGCCTACGCCGGCCACTTCTGAGCCGCTGCAAAAAGTCCTTAGTTCCGGAGCCGTAAGCCGGATTCTGTCGGGGCGCCGAGGCGCCCCGTGCTGCCATTTCTCTAAGCCGCTTTCGCGGCTTCCCCGCTCGCGCGGGGTGCGACATACCCGCGACTTAAGGACGGGCCGTCCAGTCGCCTATTTTGTCTTGCACCGGATTGGGTTTTTCATGCCGCCGCCCTCGCGGGCGAACGCGGTGGGCTCTTACCCCACCTTTTCACTATGACCGCCGCCGCGCCTTGCGGCGCCGCGGAGGCTACTTGTTCTCTGTGACACTCTCCGTCACTGCAGCTTGACCTGCAGCGCCCCGGCTTGGGTGGAAGCGAGTCCGACCGGTGACCTTGCGGCCTGCCGGATCGGCGCGACGACGTTCCTCGCCGGGAATCCTGCCCGGGGGTGTCCGGACTTTCCTCTCCATGCAACAATCGGACGCAGCGTGAGCCGCGCCTCGGATCAAAGAACACGGAGCGGCAACCTGGCTCCGAAACTAAGGAGGGGCAGTGTCGCGCCCCACCCCGCCAGTGGCAAGAGCGGGGAAAGGCCGCGGGAGGAAGCTATCCACGAAGCTCGAATGCCGAATCGCCGGGACGCGGCAGCCCCAGGACGGACAGGCCAAGTTAAGGGGCCGACTGGAGCATGGGAGTATGCTGGTCCGCTCACCCTTCTCCGACTCCATGCCCATCCGCGTCCATCCGTGGTTGAAACCGTCTGCCGGGATGCCGCGGCACGGCGCGCGCCTCCGGGTCCCCTCAATAATCAAAATACAGGATACGCCCGCACTGGTCGCACTGCGCCAGTTTTTCGCCCTTGCGGGCGTCGGACTCGACTTCGCTGGAAACTTTCAGGTGACAGCCCCCGCACTTGGAGCCACGCAGGGCCGCCACCGGGGCGGCATGGCGCGTGGCGACGCGGTCGTACACCCGCAGCGGGGGCTCCTCCAGGGTCGCGCGGGCCGCCGCCACCTGCTCGCGCGCGTCCTTTAGCTCCGCCTGCAGGTTCACGTCACGCTCCTTCAAGGTGCGGATCTTCGCTTCGTGTCCGGAGATATTCTCGCGAAGCGCCGCTTCGGCCGCGGCAAACCGCTGTTTTGCCTCGTCGATCGCATACATGATGCCGAGGTCCTGCTCCTCCAATTTTCCGATCGCCGCCTGCAGGTGTGCGATCTCGGTGCCCAGGGCCTGGTATTCGTCGTTCTTTCGCACGCTGAGCTGCTGCGTGCGGTATTTGGCGAGTTTCTCCTCACCGGACCCGATTTCCGTCTCCAGGAGCTTCTTTTTGCTCTCCAATTCCCGCAGCTCCACCCGCGCGGCCTCGATCGCCGCCTTCTCCGCGGCGATCTTCTGCTCGACCGCCGCAACCTCGCGCGGAAGAGCCTTTAACTGAGCCTCGAGTCCGAGCCGCTTGGTGTCCCGGTCTTGCAGGATCAGCAGGCGATCAAGTGCGGGGTGACGCATTCCGGCAGCAAGCGCCGCCGCACCGCCGCCGTCAACGCCAGCGTCACTAGATGTAATACATGCCCTCGCCAGACCGCGACACGAGCTTGTCGAGGGTGTAGGTCTTCACCTTGTCCTCGAGGGCCTGCCGCACCTCGTGCCAGATCTGGTTGACCCGGCGCCCCGACTGACCCTCGCCCGCCGTCGTGATCTCGAGCAGTTCCCCCTCGATCACCCGCACGATCTCCAAAAGCGTGATCTCCTCCGGCGCACGCGCGAGCGCGTAACCACCCTGCTTGCCGCGGCGGCTGACAATCAGTCCACCGTTGCGCAACTCCGAGAGGATCTGAACGAGGTAGTTGGCCGGAACGGCTTCGCTGGTGGCGAGCTCCTCGATGTGAGCGAGTCCCTCGCTGCCATGCTGCCGGGCCAGCTGCGCCAAAACACGACAGGCATAGTCGACTTTGACGGAAAGCTTCATGCCCACCCGATAGATTTCTAATCTTGAGTCGGCAACCTCAAATAAGGCCTCGGAAGCGCCTCAAGTCGCTCGTTCAGGCCCAAAAAAAGGGGTTGTGACAGGCACCGTTTTCGGAGTGAATTTCACCTTCGTTCTTATCTCGTTTTTACCTCTGACATGCCCGACGAATTAGACCCGCAGAACCTCACCAAAGCCCAGGCAGGCGCGGCCGATTACGACGCCTCAAAAATTCAGAAACTGGAAGGGTTGGAGGGTGTTCGGAAGCGTCCGGACATGTACATCGGCGACACCAACGAACGCGGCCTTCATCACTGCGTCTTTGAGGTGGTGGACAACTCCATCGACGAGGCCCTCGCCGGCTTCGCCAGCGAGGTGAAGGTGACCGTCCACTTGGACGGTTCCTGCTCCATCGAGGACAACGGTCGAGGCATCCCGGTGGACATGCACCCGGTCTACAAGATTCCCGCCCTCGAGCTCGTGCTGACCAACCTGCACGCCGGCGGTAAGTTCGGCAAAGGCGCCTACCAGGTGTCCGGCGGCCTGCACGGCGTCGGCGCCAAATGCGTCAACGCCGTCTCCGAATGGTTCGAGGCCGAGGTCCGCCGCGGCGGCAAGGTCTATCAGATGCGCTTCGCCCAGGGCCTCACGACCCAGAAAATGGCGGTGATCGGCGACACCCGGAAGACCGGCACGAAGATCACCTTCAAGCCCGACGCCGAGATCTTCAAAACTACCCGCGAATTTCAGTACGAGATCCTCGCCAAGCGCCTCCGCGAGCTCGCCTTTCTCAACCCGGGGGTGCGGATCGAGCTTTCCGACGAACGCTCCCAGAAAACCGACCTGTTCTACTTCAAGGAGGGCATCACCGAGTTCGTGCGTTTCCTGAACACGAACAAAAACGTGGTGCACGAAAAACCGATCAGCTTCTCGGACAGCGTGGTCGACGAAAACGACGCGTCCAAACCGCCGATCGCGGTGGACGTGGCGATGCAGTACAACGACAGCTACAACGACCAGGTCTTCGCCTACGCCAACTCGATCTTCAACATTGAGGGCGGCACCCACCTCTCCGGCTTCCGCACCGCGCTCACCCGCGTGGTCAACAACTTCGCCCGCGGCAACAACCTGATCAAGGAGAAGGACCCGTCGATCACGGGTGATGACGTCCGCGAGGGCCTGGTCGCCGTGATCTCGGTGAAAGTCCCGGAGCCCCGGTTTGAGGGACAGACCAAAACCAAGCTCTCCAACGGCGAGGTGGACGGCATTGTCCAAAAAATCGTCGGCGAAAAGCTGAAGTTTTTCTTCGAGAGCTACCCGGCGATCGCCAAGCGCGTGATCGAGAAGACCCTCAACGCCGCCCGCGCCCGCGAGGCCGCCCGCAAGGCCCGCGAGACCGTGCGCAAAGGCGCCCTCTCCGGCGGCGGCCTGCCCGGCAAACTCGCCGACTGCTCGGAGCGTGATCCCGCCCTGACCGAACTCTACATCGTCGAGGGCGACTCCGCCGGCGGCTCCGCCAAACAGGGCCGCGACCGCCGCTTCCAGGCGATCCTGCCGCTCCGCGGCAAGGTCATCAACGTCGAGAAGGCACGCCTGGACAAGGTCCTCTCCAACGAGGAAATCCGCACCCTCATCACCGCCTTCGGCACCGGTATCGGCGATGGTGATACAGATGGCTCCTTCGATGCGGACAAGGCCCGTTACCACAAGGTCATCATCATGACCGACGCGGACGTGGACGGCTCCCACATCCGCACCCTCCTCCTCACCTTCTTCTACCGGCAGATGCGCGGGCTGATCGAACGCGGCTACGTTTACATCGCCCAGCCGCCGCTCTACCGGATCAAGCGCAAGAAGCGCGAGCAGTACATCGACAACGATGAGCAGCTGAACCGCATTCTCCTGGAGCTCGGCTCCGAGGATGTGGTCCTCACCCGCCTGAAGGACCAGCACGTCTTCGAACCCGCCGCAGTGGACCGGATCGTGGAATCCCTCGCCGCCCTCGAAAAACTCGGCGGTGGTGTCACCCGTTACGGAGCCGCGCTCAACGCCTACCTCGATCGCCACCACCCCGAGACCCAGGCCCTGCCCCGCTACATCGCCCGCATCCGCGAGGGCAACAAGGAGTCGCACGAGTTTCTGATGGACGAGACCGCGCGCGCCACCTTCGTGCAGCAGCATGGACTGGACGCCGACCTCTTCGAACAACCGGACGCCGCCACCAAGACGCCCTTTGCCAACCGGCGGATCACGCTGCACGAGATCTTTGAGTCGACCGAGATGACCAAGCTGCTGAAGGCAATCGCCGCCACCGGCCTGGAGATCAACCAGTTCAGCCCCACGGAAGAGCCCCGCTACAGCGTTACCGAAAACGCGGGGCAAAAATCCGAGACCACCACCCAGCTGCACTCCGCCCTCGACGTGCTGACCCACATCCGCGGGCTGGGACGCAAGGGCCTCACCATCCAGCGCTACAAAGGTCTGGGTGAAATGAATCCCAAGCAGCTTTTTGAGACCACGATGGATCCGGAAAAGCGCCGCCTCCTCCGCGTCTCGATCAATGACGGCGCCAAGGCCGATGCGCTTTTCACCCTCCTGATGGGCGACGAGGTCCCCCCCCGCCGCCAGTTCATCGAAGACAACGCCCTCAACGTCCAGTACCTGGATGTGTGAACCGGCCCGGCGCGATGGGAGCTGCCCGGCATCCCTGAGACCAGGGGTGCCGCAGCGCTCCCTCCCCGTCGCCGCCCCGGCCACCCGTCCTCCCTCCCTGTCCGAGCCCCGCTCCCCCTTCCTTTTCCTCAATGTACACCGCGTCTGAGAAGATCTCGCCGGCGAACATCACCGATATCATGCAGACGGCCTACATCGATTATTCGATGTCGGTCATCATCTCCCGCGCGCTCCCCGACGCCCGCGACGGCCTCAAGCCGGTGCAGCGGCGCGTCCTCTACGCGATGCTGCGGGAGGGCCTGCTCCACAATCGTTCGTACGACAAGTGCGCGGGCGTGGTCGGTGAAGTGCTGAAGAATTATCACCCCCACGGTGATTCGTCCGTCTACGACACCCTGGTGCGCATGGCCCAAACCTGGGTGATGCGCTACCCGCTGATCGACCCGCAGGGCAACTTCGGCTCGGTCGATGGCGACCCCCCGGCCGCCTACCGTTACACCGAGTGCCGCTTAAACGAGGTCGCGGAAGAACTGCTCCGCAACATCGAGGAGGACACGGTCGATTTCGCCCCCAACTACAAGGAGTCGACCACCGAACCGACGGTGCTGCCGGCCGCGTTGCCCAACCTCCTGATGAACGGTTCGACCGGCATCGCGGTGGGCATGGCCACCAACATCCCGCCACACAATCTGAACGAGCTGGTCGAGGTCATCTGCGCCATCATCGACAAGCCGGGCATCTCGCTCGACGACGTGGTGCGGATGGTGCCCGGCCCGGACTTCCCCACCGGCGGCACCATCGGGGGCCGCGAGGGGATCGAGAGTTACCTGCGCACCGGCAAGGGCATCGTCCGCATCCGCGGCAAGGCCCACACCGAGGAGACGAAAACCGGGATGGAGCAGATCGTCATCACCGAGATCCCATACAACGTGAACCGGGCCACCCTGGTCACGCGTATTGCCGAATTGGTGACAGACAAGGAGCTCGACGGCATTCGCGACGTCCGCGACGAGTCGGATGAAAACACCCGCGTGGTGATCGAACTTAAGCGCGGCGAACAGGCCCGCGTCGTCATCAACCAGCTGTACCAGAAGACCGCGCTCGAGTCCTCCTTCGGCGTCACCCTGCTCGCGATCGACAAGAAGCGGCCGAAGCAGATGAACATCAAGGAGCTGATCGAATGTTACATCGATCACCGCCGCGATGTCGTCACCCGCCGCACCCAGTTCCGCCTCCGTGAGGCCGAGGACCGCGCCCACATCCTCGAGGGCTACAAGATCGCCCTGGACAACCTGGACGACTTTGTCCGCATCATCCGCAGCTCCTCCAACCGCGAGGAGGCCAAGCAGAAGCTGATGGCGAAATACCCGCTGTCCGAACGGCAGACGGATTCGATCCTCGAGCTCCGCCTCTACCAGCTGACCGGACTCGAGCGCGACAAGATCGAAGCCGAATACCTCGAGCTCCTGAAACTGATCGAGGAATTGCGCAGCATTCTCGAAAGCGAGACCAAGCTGCTCCTCGTCATCAAGACCGAGCTCCTCGCCCTGCGGGACAAATACTCCCAGCCGCGCCGCACCGAAATCATCGGCGCCGCGGGCGAGTTCCGGATGGAGGATGTGATCCCCAACGAGGGCTGCGTCATCACCGTCTCCCATCTCGGTTTCATCAAACGCACCGCCGTCGCCGAATACCGCAGCCAGAAGCGCGGGGGCAAAGGCATCATCGGCACCGAGACCTATGAGGATGACTTTGTGGAGCGGCTCTTCACCGCCAGCACCCACGACTATATCCTGTTCTTCACCAACCAGGGCCAGTGCCTCGCGAAGAAGGTCTACGACATTCCGGAGGGTGCCCGCACCGCCAAGGGCAAGAGTGTGTCCAGCTTCCTCCGCCTCAGCGAAGGCGAGCGAATCGCCTCCATGATCTGCGTGGATCAGTTCGCGGAGGACCGCTACGTCGTCATGGCGACCAAGGCCGGCATCCTGAAGAAGACCCGCTTGTCGGAATATGAAAACGCCACTCGCGAGGGCGGTATCGCCGGCATCCGGCTCGAGGAAAAGGATTCCCTGATCGGGAGCGTTCTGACCAATGGCCAGAACGAACTGATCCTCGTCTCCCACCAGGGACAGGCGGTGCGCTTCTTCGAAGGCGCGGCAGCGAGTACCGAGACCGACTCCGCTCCACCGATGGATCCCGGCGTCGTTCCCACGACGCCCGGCGAACCCGCCGCAGAAAGACCCGAGGGCCTGCGTTCCATGGGCCGCAACACGGTCGGCGTCACCGGCATGCGTTTCAAATACGCCGGCGACTACCTGCAGGCCATCGAAGTGTGCGACTCCGCCTCCCGCCTGCTGGTCGCGCGCGAGGACGGCATCGGCAAACGCACCGCCTTTGAAGACTACCGCCTCACCCGTCGCGGTGGGACCGGCGTGATCGCGATCGACCTCCCGGAGGATGGCTCGGTGAAGGTCGCCGGTGCGCTGAGCGTGCATGACGACCATGAAGTCATGTTCCTCACCTCGAAGGGCCAGAGTGTCCGCACCCGGGTGCGCGAGATCCGTGAGACCGGCCGCGGCGCCAAGGGTGTGAAGCTCCTGACGCTCGCTGAAGGGGATCGACTGCTGAGCATCGCACGCGTGGTGGAAACCGACGATGAAACCACCGGCGCCGGCGCAGCCGAACCGCCGGCCAGTTGATCAACGTTCAGGCTCAGATGTCGCAAGGCGCACCACCCGGTGCGCCTTTTTTTTTGCGCACATTCCCGCTCGCAAACGATCTCCAGAATCAGCCCGGGTTTTGTGGCAAGATTTGCCTGAATGTGCCGATTCCACCCTTGCCAATAAATGGAGGCGGCGTCTCTTTGCCTCTTTCCTCCGCCCACGTCGTTTTTCGAGTCGCATGCCCGCCCGTCTGTCCTCTCTCCTCGATCCGTCGCGCATCACGTTGCACGTGCTGAGTTCCAAACGAACCACCGCGCTCAACGAGGTGGCGAAGCTGTTGGAGAGCCACCCGGAGGTCACGAATTTCCAGGGCTTCTACAACGAGCTCCTCGCCCGCGAACGCCTCGATGCGACGTGCCTCGGTAACGAGATTGCCCTGCCCCACGCCCGCACCGAACACGTCCAGAAAATCGTCCTGGCCGTGGGGCGGAGCGAAAAAGGAATCCATTTCGAAAACTGCAATCAGACGGTGCGGTTGATGTTCGTGCTCGGTACGCCGAAATCGAACCCGACGGACTACCTCATGGTGGTCAGCTCCCTCTGCAAGATCCTGAAGGATGCGTCGAACCGCCTGGCCCTGATGTCCGCGGAAACGCCGGACGCCTTCATGCGCGCGCTGATCGAGGCCGAAGAGCGCCTCAGCACTCCCGCCGCCGCCACCGCCTGACGCGGGACGAGTGGTCGCGCGAAACCGCGCCCAAGCCGGGTGCCCCCAGCCCGCAGCAATGCCGGAGCCCTCCCGTTGTGGGCGGGGTGCCCTCACCCCGCACCTCCCGCACCGCCGAAGACGCGGGGTGGGGACACCCCGCCTACCTCAACAGGCGCCGCCGAGCGCGAAGCATTCGGCGGCACCATTCCGTCTCAGCGCTTCGGCAGTAGCTCCGCGAGGAGCGCGTCTGCACCGTACACGCCGCGCAGCGCTTCGATGATCGCACGCACATCGACGGAGATCGCGCGCGCCTGCTCGTCGGTGTAACCGTAGTCGCCGACCAGCGAGTAGATGTTTCCGTCGAAGATGATGCCGACGAACTCACCGGCTCGGTTGATCGTGGGACTGCCGGAGTTGCCGCCGATGATGTCCGCGGTGCTGACGAAGTTGTACGGCGTGTCCAGCTTCAGCTTGCCCTTCGCCGCGGTCCAGGAGGCGGGCAGGTCAAACGGCTCGCGCCCGGCATGCTCCTCCGAACGGGCGAAGGTTCCGCCCATCGTGGAGAACGGTTCGATCCGTTTTCCCGCTTCCTTGTACGCCTTCACCGAGCCGTAGGAAAGGCGCAGGGTGAACGTCGCATCGGGATAAACCCCGGCGCCGCTCCGCGCATAACGCACCTTGGCGATGCGCGCGTGTGCCTGCTCCTTGGCCTCGTTTTGCTCCTCCAGGATTTTACGGACCGCCCGCGCTTCCGCATCAATCGCACGTGCGAACGCAATCGCCGGGTCGTCGAGCGACGCGACCTGCTCCGGCGTCATGCCGTAGACCTGCTTGCGGAAGGCGACGTCCTTCACCTTCGTTCCCAGCACAATCTCCGCGGCGCGCGCGGACGGGGTCTTCCCGCCCAGGATCTTTACCACCACCGGGTCCTCCGCACCCAGGTTCTGGGCGAGGTAGGTAAGAAACTGCGTCAGCTTGATCAGTTCGAAGTCGTCGTAGAGCGGCTCCTCGGAAAACAGCTCCAGCTCAAGGGACGGCAGGTTGGAATCGCGGTACTCGCGCAGGCGCTCGCCACTGGGCTTGGCCTTCTCCACCGCTCCGCGGTAGAGGGTGCGTCCGAGCCGGACCACGTTCGAGTTGAAGCCGGTGGACTCGATAAAATAAGACCGCGTGAAATGCTGGGCGATCACCCGTTGCGCCGCAGCGATTTCCGCCCACGCATTGACAGCGTCGGCAAACTCAGGCCGCCCCTGCGCATAAGCCTTGAGGGCATTCTCTTCGGCACGCTTTTCCGACCACAGCGCGGGATCGAGCAGGGCGGCAATGCGCCCGTCGTACACCTTGCGGGCATTCTGGAAGCTGAAGAGGTCATCGCGCGCGCGGCGGGCATTTTCGCGGGAACGCGCGGACCAGCTGCTCAGCGAAACCTCGTTCATCTTGATGTAGTCGAGCGCAGCGGGAACGCGGACGTCGCGCTGGAACTCCAGCTCATCCGTGGTCAGGAGCCGGTTTGTGCTGCCAGGATGACCCGTCACAAAAACCAACTCGTCCTCGACCGCGCCCTTCGGCTGGAACCGAAGGTAGTGCTGAATCTTCGCCGGTTCGCCATTCTCGTAGGCGCGCACAAAGGTGGCATCGAGGTTGTAACGCGGGAACTCGAAGTTGTCCGGGTCGCCGCCAAAAAACGCGGCCTGCTGCTCGGGCGCAAAAACCAGGCGGACGTCGGTGTACCGCTTGTAGCGATACAGGTGATACTCAGCCCCCTGGTAGAGCGTGACCACATCGCTGCGCAGGCCGGTGGCCTCGAGCGATTCCTTTTCAATCGCGGCCTTCGCCGCGCGACGCGCCGCAAACGCATCCGCCGGGGAGGCGTCCCGCTTCACCGCCGCGTTGATCCGGTCGGTCACGTTCTCGATCGAGATCAGGACGTTCAGCTCGAGGTCGATGCACTTGAGCTCCTCCGCCCGGGTCTTGGCGTGGAAGCCATCCCGGAGGTAATTGTTCTCCTCGGAGCTGAGCTTCTGGATGATGTCCGAGGCGACGTGGTGATTGGTGATGATCAGCCCGTCAGCCGAGACAAAGGAGCCCGAGCCGCCGTTGTTGAAGCGGATCGAGGCTTTTTGCACGTGCTCGAGCCAGCCCGGGGTCGGCTCAAACTGATAGGCCTCCTTGAGGCGCTCCGTCGGAGGAGCATTGAGCAGCCACATGCCTTCATCGGCACGCAGCGTAGTCAGCGAAAGGCACGCCGCGAACGTGGTCAGCGCGGCCGCCTGGAACAGGCGCAGGATGTTACGCATCGGGCCATCCTAGCGGGAAGCCGTCTCCTGACAAGGCGGGGCTCGCGGGCGGGGGACAGGCCGTGGCGCGCGCGAGCTGCACACCTGGGGCCGGATGACACACCGGGCTTGCGGCCACCGCTCCGGCGTCAATTCTGGCGGGCACGCATGATCCGATCCTTCGTCTTCAGCGATGGAAAGCTTGTCGGCCGCGACCTCGAAATCGAGGCGCTGCGGCTCGTCCGCGGCGACAAGGGATTGGTGCTCTGGGTTGATCTGGAGAGTCCGACTCAGGACGAGATCAGGACCGTCCTCGAGGGCGTTTTCCAATTCCACCCCCTCGCGATCGAAGACTGCGTCACCCCCAGCTCCCTGCCCAAGGTGGAGGACTACGAGGATTACCTGTTTCTCGTGACCCATGCGGTCGACTTCACGCGCTCGGAGAAGTTCAACACCACCGAACTCGATCTCTTTTTGGGCAAGGACTACCTGGTGTCGTTTCACACCACCGCCCTCAAGTCGGTCCAGGGTACGATCGATCGTTGCCTCAAGGCGACCGGGGTGGTCGCCCGCGGTCCGGACCGCCTCGCCCACATGTTGCTCGACGCACTGGTCGACAACTACAAGCCGGTGATGGACGAACTCCACAAGGAGCTCGAGGAGATCGAGGACAGCGTGCTGGGCACGGAATCCAAGCAAACGCTGATTGCAGACCTCTTGGAGGTGCGCACCGAAATCTCACACTTGCGGCAGATCATCCGCCCGCAGCGCGACGTCGTGAACCGCCTGACCCATGGCGACAACAAGATCATCCGCGCCCTGATGCTCCCCTACTTTCGCGATCTGCGGGATAACCTGATCCGGATCGACGAAACGGCCGCCTCGTATGCCGACCAACTCCTGATCTCCTTCGACCTCTACCTTAGCAAATCGGACTTTCAGGCCAACGAGGGCATCAAGGCCCTCACCGCCCTCACCGCCCTCACCCTGCCGGCCACCCTGATCGGCACCTGGTACGGGATGAACTTCGAGCACATGCCCGAGTTGAAGTCACCCTACGGATACCCGATCGCCCTCACCGTCACCGTCGTCATGACCCTGGTGATCTGGCGCTGGTGCAAACGGAGGAAATGGATATGACCCCACGCCACGCCGGCCCCGCGTCATGATTTCCACCCTCGTTTATCGTGACTCCAAGATAGCGGGTCAGAACCCGCCACCGGAGACGCTGGCCGCGCTGCGTGCGGAGCCGGGCGTGCTGGTGTGGGTGGACTTGTCCGCACCCACCCCGGAGGAGATCAAGCTGGTGCTCGAGACGACCTTCCAGTTTCACCCACTCACCATCGAGGACTGCGTCAGCGATTCACCTTTCCCGAAACTCGAACCGTATGACGAATACCTCTACCTCGTGATGCATGCGGTGGACTACCGCACCACGGAAGAATTCCAGACCACCGAACTCGATCTGTTTGTCGGGAAGAACTTCCTCGTGACCTTTCACCGCGAGCCGCTCCGCCCGGTGGAGGCCTCGTTGGAACGCTTTATCAAGAATCCCCACCTGGTGGTGCGCGGCCCGGACCGGTTTGCCCACACCATCCTCGACTTCATGGTCGAGGCGTACAAACCGGCGCTCGATACCCTGCGCCGCGAGATTGAACGCATCGAGGAGGGGGTCCTCGGCAGCATTACCCCCGACGAACTGTTCCCGCGGGTGGTTGCCCTACGAAAGCAGTTGTCGCAGCTGAGGCAGATCGTCCGTCCGCAGCGCGAGATCGCGCTCGAGCTGGCCCAGGGCAAATACCGTCTGATCCGGAGTGTGATCGTGCCCTACCTCCGCGACCTCGGTGAGGAGCTCTCACGGATCGAAACCCAGGCCGGCTCCTGGTCAGAACAGCTGATTCTTTCATTCCGCGTCTACCTCAACAAATCCAGTCACGAGGCCAACGAAGGCATCCGCGTCCTCACCGGAATCACCGCCCTCACCTTTCCCACCCTGCTCATCGGCGGCTGGTTTGGCATGAATTTCAGCCGCATGCACGAGTTGGAATTCAACTACGGATATCCGCTCGCGTTCGGCATCGCCCTCGCCGGCACCTTCGCAACCTGGCTCTTCATGCGCCGCCGCCACTGGCTCTAGTCCGCCGTGCCACGGGGACTGCGAATTCGCGGTTCCCCTTCCCCACGCCTCCCCGCGCCCGCTCAGGCATCGCGGTTCGCCCTCCGTGTTCCTCCGTGGCTAAAACTGCCTTGGCCGACGCACACAAAAAACCACGGACCCCTTTCGAGATCCGTGGTTGGCTAAAGCGAGGCTCAACCCTGGGCCGGTGCGATCTTGGCTGACTCGGCCTCGAGCTGGCTGACCAGCTCGTTCATCTGCTCGACGACCGCCTGCACCGTCTTCGGCTGGGTGAGGTCGACGCCGGCGCGCTTCAGCAGCTCCATCGGGTAGTCGCTCCCACCGGCCTTCAGCAGGTCGAGGTAGCGGTCCGTCGCCGCCTTGCGCGACGCCTCGTCGCCCGTGGTCATTTCCTTGAAGATCTGCGCGGAAGACGCAAAGCAGGTTGCGTACTGGTAGACGTAATACGGCGAATTGTAGAAGTGCGGGATGCGGGTCCAGGTCACCTTGTAGAGGTCGTCGATCACGACCGCGTCGCCATAATAATCCTTTAGCAGCTGCAGGTAGATGCCATTCAGGACCTCCGCGGTCACCGGCTTGCCCTGCTCGACCCGCCGGTGAGCCTGGAGCTCGAAGTCGGCAAAGAGGACCTGGGTGTAGAAGGTGCCCACGATGGCGTCGACCGCATGCTGGAGAAGGAGGAAACGCTCCTTCGGGTCGGTGGTTTCGGCCAGCAGTTTGTTGAGGAGGAAGCGCTCGTTGATGGTCGAGGCAACCTCGGCGACAAAGATGGTGTAGTCGGCGGTGGA
Organism: Verrucomicrobiota bacterium; assembly: GCA_023428905.1. GTDB lineage: Bacteria > Verrucomicrobiota > Verrucomicrobiia > Opitutales > Opitutaceae > EW11. The sequence continues at coordinate 39,546 of JAEYWP010000007.1, read as the reverse complement.
GAAGGGCTGGTTCTCGTAAGAGAGCACGGTGTGCATGGCGTGGCCCGCCTCGTGGGCGAAGGTGAAGACCGCGTCCATCGTGTCATTGTAGTTGAGAAGCAGGTACGGACCGACCCCGTAAACGCCGGCATTGTAGGCCCCGCTGCGCTTGCCCTCGTTCTCGTAGACATCGATGCGGCCGCCGGAGACAAACTTCCGATAACGTGAGACATATTCGTCGCCCAGCGGCTTGACCGACTCGATCACGGTCGCGGTCGCCTGAGTGTACGGGTAGCGGCGGTCATCCCGGTAGATCGGGATGAAGTTGTCGTAGAGGTGATAGCTCTCGAGCCCGAGCAGCCGCTTGCGCAACTGCAGGTAGCGGCGCAGCGGCGCTGTCCCGTTGCGCACGGTATCGACCAGCGTCTGCAGCACCGCCGGGGGGATATTGTTGCCCGAGAGCGCGGCCTCGACCGTGGACGGGTAATTGCGCGCCTGGGAGATGAACCAGCCACGCTGCATCACGCCGTTATAGAGCGCGGCGTAGGTGTTCACGTTGGCCGCGTAGGTGTTGAGGTAGGCCTCAAAAGCGGCGGCGCGATCGGCCTGGGTGCGGTTGGTGTTGATGATCTCCTGGTAGTTTCCGGGAGTCAGCTTTACCTCGCGGCCGTCGGAGAGCTTGATGCTGGGAAAGCGGATGTCCGCGGTGCTCAGCTCCTGGAAGGCGGCTGTAGGGGTGCGATTGAACTGAGAGGCGTACGAAAGAAGGCGCTCTCCCTTTTCATCCAACACGTGCTTCTGCTCGCGGTAGGCATCGAGGATGCCAAAGCGGTACGGTGCCAGGGCGGGCGTCTCCGCCAGCCAGCGCTCCATCGTCTCCTGCGGGATGGTCAGCAGTTCCGGGGTGAACCAGGACGTCGCGGTGCCAAACTTGGCGAAGATCGCCTGGACGCGCTGCAGGCGGCCCGAAATCTCGTTGTTGCGCAGGTCGGTGTCGCGCTGCAGCTGCGGGTATCGAAAAACCTTATACTGAAGCTGGCCGATCTCGTCGTAGAGTAGGTGCGCCTTGAGCAGCGCCGCCGGGCCCTGGCTGAGCGTGCCCTTGAGGGCGGCATACGCGTCCATCTTCACCTCCATCTCGGCGATCGCACCCTCCCACGCCTCCCAGCTGGGGAAGATGGGCGTGAAGTCCCATTTGTAATCAGCCGGGATTTCCGTGCGGTTTTTCGTCTCGGGCTTGAGTCCGGGCGTGGCGCTCATGGTGGCGGCGGAACAGAGGAGGAGTGTGCAGCAAAGTTTTGCTGTGACTGTGTGCATGGAGGCGGACGGTAACAAAAAGGCGCCTTGCGTCCAGCAGGGGCGCGGGGAACGTGAAAAACCATGCGTTTCAGGCACGGAATGGTTGCGGGCGGGTGGTTAATTGCGGGTTTCGTCCAGGCTTACGCCGGGGAGAACGCGGCCGACGTGATTGCGCGTCTGCACGCCGAGGCACTGGTGCACTCACCAGCGTATGACGACCTGCGTCACCTCACCTCCACCCACCCGGGTCGGCTGGCGGGCTCGTCCGCGCTCCAGGGCGCGGTGGACTGGGCCGCACAGCGACTGCAGGAAACAGGGGCCGAACGGGTCAGACGGCAGCCGGTGACGGTGCCACACTGGGAGCGCGGGGCTCCCGAATCCTTTTTCCTCCTGCCGCCCGAGGGCTCCGATGGCGCGGCAGAGCCGCTGCGCGGGCTCGCCCTGGGCTGGTCAGTTGCGACGCCTCCGGACGGCCACAAGGCTCCCCTCGTCGAAGTCTCCTCCCTCGATGCGCTGCGAGCGTTGCCGGACGACGCCGTGCGAGGACGGATCGTCTTTTTCAATCGGGCCATGCCGGCCGGCGTCTTCACTCCCGGCGAGGCCTACCGTGCGACCGGCGACCAGCGCAACCGCGGTCCGGCCCTCGCCGCACAACGCGGCGCCGTCGGGGCACTGGTCCGCTCCCTCACCCAGGAGATCGACGACGTTCCCCACACCGGGCACACTGCCTTTGCCCCCGACCAGCCAAAGATTCCGGCCGGCTCGCTCAGCACCGCCGCAGCGGAGCGCCTCAGCGCCGCCCTTCGCTCGCGGCCCGACACGCAGGTGGAAATGCGAATACACGCGCGCTGGGTGGGCGAGGCTCGTTCCTACAATGTGATTGGCGAGATCCCGGGGAAGGACTTTCCCGACCGCATTCTCCTCGTGGGTGCGCACCTGGATTCGTGGGACGTCTCGCCCGGCGCCCACGATGACGGCGCGGGCGTGGTGCAGGCCATCGAGGTGATCCGGCTCTTCCGCGTCCTGGGAATCCAGCCGCGGCACACCCTGCGTTGCGTCCTTTTCACCGCGGAGGAAAACAGCCTCGCCGGCGGACGTGAATACGCCCGGGTGGCGCGGGAAAAGCAGGAGCAGCACGTTTTCGCCATCGAAACGGACGGCGGCGGCTTCCAGCCGCGCGGCTTTGAACTCGGCCACACCAGCCGGCTCCCGCACGAACAGGCAGCGCGCTGGCGCCCCCTGCTGGAACCCTACGGCCTCTATCACTTCAGCAAGGGCGGCGGAGGCGCGGACGTCGCCCCCCTGATGATGCAGGGCGCGGTGGTGGCGGACCTCCTCCCCGTCTCACAGCGGTATTTCGACTACCACCACACCCCGGTGGACACCCTCGAGCAGGTCAATCCGCGCGAGCTCAAGCTCGGGGCGGCGGCGATCGCAGCCCTTATCTACCTGGTGGATACGGAAGGTCTGGAGCCCTGATAAAGCCGCGCTGATATCTCCTCAGCCGCGTTGCCAGCGCCGGCTCCGTCGCCATAACGGGGGCATGCTCACCACGTCACCGGCAGGGGCGGCTCCATGATCAAGGCTCTGGTATTCGACTTCGACGGGCTCATCCTCGACACCGAAACACCCATCATCGACGCATGGGTCGCGCTGCACCACGAGGCAGGTATCCAGTACACCCGCGCGGATGCGTCCAGGATCGTCGGACATGTCGACCTGCCCTTCGATCCCTGGCACGCCTTTGACCCGGCCGCGGACCGCGCGGCCCTGGAGCAGGAACACAAGCGCCGCACCCGCCTGATGGTGGAACGCCAGCCGGTCCTGCCCGGGATTGAAGCCTGCCTGCGCGAGGCGGGCAGTCGCGGGCTCCAGCTCGCCATCGCCTCCAACTCGACCCACGCCTGGGTTGACCGCCACCTGCAGCGCCTGGGCCTGTATTCGTATTTCAACGTCATCCGCTGCCGCGACGACGTCGCGCGCGGAAAACCTGAGCCGGAACTGTACCTCTCCGTCCTTGCCGCCCTCAATCTCCAGGGGCCCGAGGCCATAGCCTTCGAGGACTCGACGCCCGGCAGCCTCGCCGCCAAGCGGGCCGGCCTCCGCTGTGTGGCGATTCCGAATCCCTCCACCACGGACCACGACTTTTCCCACGTCGATCTCATCCTGGGCGCCCTTTCCGAAACGACCCTCGACGCGCTCCTAAGCCGGTGGTCCTGATCCCTCTCCCACCGTCATGAGCAACGACCCCGCCCTCCCCCTCGCCTGCGAGACCCGTGGCCTGCGCAAGCGCTTTGGCGCGACAGTCGCGGTGGATGGCCTCGACCTGCGTGTCCCCCAGGGCGTGCTCTACGCCTTTCTCGGGCCCAACGGCGCGGGCAAGACCACCTCGATCCGGATGCTGGCGGGCCTCGTCCGCCCGGACGCCGGGGAGGCCTATATCCAGGGCGTCTCCGTCTTGACCGACCCGGCGCGCGCCAAGCGCCCGCTGGCCTACGTGCCCGACGACCCCATGCTCTACGGCAAGCTGCGGCCCATGGAATATCTGGAGTTTGTTGCCGGACTCTGGGAGATGCCCGCTTCCGCCAGTCAGCCCAAAGCGGAGGAACTGCTGCGGACGCTCGGGCTCTGGGAAAAACGGGGTGATTTCATCGAGAGTTTTTCGCGCGGGATGAAACAGAAAATGGCGCTGGCGGGCGCCCTGATCCACGCGCCCTCCCTCATGCTCCTCGATGAGCCCCTGACCGGCCTGGATGCCGCCGCCGCCCGCCAGGTGAAGGATATCCTTCTGGAATTCGTTCGCAGTGGTGGGACCGTCGTCCTGACCACGCACATTCTCGACGTCGCGGAGAGGCTCGCGGAGCGCATTGCGATCATCACCGCAGGCAAGCTGGCAGTGGAGGGGACCCTGGAGGAATTGCGCGCCCGGGCTGGCCAGGCCGGCGGGACACTCGAGGACGTCTTTCTCAGCGTCACGGCGGAACCGCCCACCGGGCCGTCGGCTCCATGACGACCGCGACCGCGCAGCTCGGGTTTATCCTGCGAAACGACCTCCGGCTGGGACTGCGCTCGCTCTGGCGTCGGAAGTGGAGCCTGACCGTGCTTCTTGTCATCGTCGCCGTCGCACAGGTCGTTCTGCACGGGTTGACGCTTCTGCTCTTCGGCACACTCGACACCGCACCAGCGGAGCGGTTGGAGACGATTGTCTGGGCGTTTTTCGCCTTTCTCATGCTCGGATCCGCCATGCAGCAGGCGATCTCGCTGCTCTTCGAGCGCAGCGACTTCGATCTGCTGCTTTCGTCTCCGGTTTCTCCGCGGATCGTGCTGCTGGCCCGCATGCTGGCGATCAGCGGAAGTGCGGGGCTGGGCGCCGCATTCTTCCTCGTGCCGCTCCTCAATGGCGCGATCGCGCAACTACCCCGCTCGTACGTTGCCGGTTATGCGGTGTGGATGCTCCTGGCGCTGCTTTGCGCCGCGGCCGGCACGTGGATCACCCTCGGGCTCGTGCGCACGCTGGGGGCGCGTCGGGCACGCACGCTGGTGCAGGTGCTCGGCGCCTTTGTCGGTGCCGGCATCTACCTGGCGTTCCAGCTGCCCCGTTTTATGGGCGATCGAGCCGGCCCGTTGCTCGAGTGGCTGTCCACCCCACTGGCCTTCCCCGCAGCGCACGTCGTGACGCGTGCCACCCACGGCAGCCTCCCGGACCTCGGTTGGTTGGTGTTGACCACGACCGTGGTCGTCGGCCTTTGCGCCCGCGGACTGGCGCGCACCTTTCTCACCGGTGTCCAGGAGTCCACAGAGCGCCGAAGCCGCGCTCCGCGGGGCACACTCCGCCTCCGCGATGGGGTGTTTCGGGCGACCTATCGAAAAGACCTGCGCCTGATCGCGCGGGATTCGCTGCTGCTCTCCCAGGTGCTTCCCACCCTGATGTACGTCCTGCCAGCCGTCTTCGGCGTGCGCGCCCTGGGTGGTTGGGCGATCCTGGCGCCACTCGGCCTCCTCATGGCGGTTCAGTTCTCCAGCCTGCTCACCACCGTGGCCGTCGCCGGAGAAGAGGGTTTGGACCTCATCCGGAGCAGCCCCATTTCCGAATTGCGATTGCGCTGGGCCAAGATCGCTGCGGCCATGACGGTGCCCACCGCCGTGGGCGTCATCCTCTTCCTCGTCGTGGCGTTCACTGGACGTCCCTGGCTGGCGGCTCTCGCCTTTGTCTTCGCCCTGCTGAACGCGGCGGCCTGTAGCTGGCTGAAAGCGTCCGAGGCCGCCCCGGGCCGCAGGGCGGATCTGCTTCGGACCCCGCGCACCAGGCTGACGCTGAAGAGTGTCCTCGGCGGTTTTATCATGGGAGCGGCCCTGGCCGGTATCGGCATTCTCGCCGGGGGCGGCCATGCCCTCGTGGCGACGCTCTTTCTGGGACTCAATGCGCTGGCGGTGCTCGCGTGCTTCGTTTTTGTGGAGGCCAAACCCCTTGCCGAGTGACTGATTCCGCCCTCCCGCTGCCCCCCCGGTATCCCGTGATCGGCGTGGGCGTGCATGCGTTGAACCTGCCGCTCGCCGCTGCCCTGGTGATGATGGCGGCGCGCCAACGGCGGGGCGGCTATGTCTGTTTCTGTGACGTGAACAGCGCCACCTGCGCGCGCCGCGATCCGCAGCACCGCGCCCGGCTTAACCGCTCCTTCCTCACCACTCCCGACGGGATGCCCATCGTCTGGATGGGACGTCGCGCCGGGCATGCCCACACCTCCCGGGTGTATGGGCCCGATTTGCTCGATGCGGTAGCCGAAGCCTCCTCCCGAACCGAGCTTACCCACTACTTCTTCGGCGCCGGTCCGGGCACGGCGCAGGCGCTTGCCGCGCGCCTGCGTGAGCGCTTCCCCACCCTGAAGATCGCCGGGGCGTCCAGCCCGCCCTTTCGTCCGCTGACGGAGGCTGAGATTCTCGACCTTCAGTCCGAACTGGCGCGCCTGCGCCCGAGCTTCTTCTGGGTCGGTCTCAGCACTCCCAAGCAGGAGACCTTTATGGCCGAGGTCTGCCCGCGCCTCGACGTCGGCCTCTCCCTCGGCGTGGGTGCCGCGTTTGATTTTCTCTCCGGGCGGGTCCGCCAGGCTCCGCGCCTCGTCCAGCGGAGCGGCTTCGAATGGCTCTGGCGCCTCTGCCAGGAACCCCGCCGCCTCGCCCCCCGCTATCTGAAGAACAACCCTCTGTTCGTCCTGCGGGTGCTGGCCCAGGTTTGCGGAGCGGACAAATACAGAACGGCCAGAGATCCATGATGTACAATTTATGATTGGAGGGGGAATTCGGGTTTCTTGATTTGAGGAAACACGGCGGGGACCGGGATGTTTTTTGCGAGGTTTCCCACCCGGGAAAACAGCCCCGTGCCGCGTCGTCGGAGCGGTTCACCCACGTAACCGCTCACACACTACCTGCACCTGTCAGCTGCCCCGGGTCCGTGTCCGGACACCATTGGTCATTGGTCACTGGTCGCTGGTCACTCACGCGCCTCGGGCGCGCGTCATTCCGGCGCCGAAGCGCCGGTCCAGTCCTGCTGCCGGAGCGCAGCCCGCTTTTCCGGGTTCAGGGTGCTGAGTTGCAGCAGCCAGGGCAGGGTCATATCGGCAAACTCGGGACGCTCGCCCAGGGAGAGCAGGAGGAGCGCGGCGGCGAGGGCATCGTACAGCGCCGCATGGTACATCCGACGCAGCGGAGGGCAGTGGGCGGACGCAAGTTGGTCCAGGCGCGGTTGTAGTCCCAGCGCGGTGACAAGGTCCTCCAGCCGGGTGGACGGCAGCTGCGGGAACACCTGCCCGTAGAGGCGCCCCGTGTCGATCCAAGGCCCCCAATCCAGCACCGTCCCGCCCGGCCGCGCAAAATCGGGCGAAGTCCGTGGATACGGCCAGGTGGCCTTGAGCAGGGTGTTCTCCGCACTGGCAAAATGCGCGGCGAGGGGACCCGTCTCCCGCAGGCGGGCAAAGGCATCAAAATCGTCGCGGAAGGGCGGAGATCCCGCCACCATCCCCCCCTCGATCTGGTGAATCGCCGTATCCGACGTTCGGATGCGTCCGATCGCACCGCAGAGCCGGGTGCGGGCCGCCTGCACCGCGCCGCCGAGCAGCGTGACGATGCCAAACTCCAGCACCCCCGAGGTCAGGTTCCCCTCGAAATCGATCACGTGGATGGGTGTGTCGCACCAGCGCATGGAGGAGAAAAACCACGAATGCATACGAATGGACACGAAGAAAACGCACACACGCCACCGAGCCGTCCCGCGCGGGACGCGGCCCGTCAAGCCCGCTCTCGCTTCGCGTCCTTCGCGTGACCTTTTCCTCCCGCCCGCGCCATCCCATCGGTCTTTCGCGCGCCCCCCCTGCCGCCTCACCCGCCCGCGCTCCGTTTTTCCAATTCCCTCTTCGTGTCCATTCGTGTCCATTCGTGGTTCACCCAACCCGCCGCGCCGCCCTCCATGAATCTCGATCCGTACCGCTCCTTCCTGATCGAACTCGCCGAAAAAAGCGGCGACTTCATCCGCCCATATTTTGGACGGCATGACCTCGCGATCGAAACCAAGGCGGACGAAAGTCCGGTCACCGCCGCCGACCGTGGAGCCGAGGAGCTGCTCCGTGGCCTGATTGCAGCGCGCTTCCCGGCCCACGGCATCATCGGCGAGGAATACGGTTCAGATCGTCCCGACGCCGAATGGGTCTGGGTGCTGGACCCGATCGATGGAACGAAGTCGTTCATGACGGCCTGCCCTCTCTTTGGCACCCTGATCGCGCTGATGCACCAGGGACAGCCCGTCCTCGGCGCGATCCACCAGCCCATCCTTCACCAACTCATGCTGGGCGACAACCAGAGCACCACCCTCAACGGCAGTGTGGTTCGCGTCAGGCCGTGCGATGACCTCGCCAGCGCCACCTTGCTCACCAGCGACACCCTCACCCCTGCACGGTATCAGGATGGCGCCGCGTATGAACGCGTTGCGCGCTCCGTCAAACTCCACCGCACCTGGGGGGATTGTTACGGCTACCTGCTGCTGAGTGCAGGCTGGGCGGACATCGCATGCGACCCGATCATGAACCCGTGGGATATCGCGGCGCTGGTGCCGATCGTTCGCGGCGCGGGCGGGGTGATCACGGACTGGCAGGGCAAGGACCCGGTGAATGCGACGTCCACCGTCGCCGCCGCTCCGGGTCTCCACGCACGGCTGATCCAATTGCTCAACGGCTCGCCGAGCTAATCGGCACGTCGCAGGTCCGCTGTTAGGCGGCGTGCCCCCACGCCGCGTGCGATATGAGCCCACCGGAACACTCACGCAGCCGGTGCATTTCAGACCCACTGAACGCTCACGTCGCCGGTGCGACGCCAGGTGCCCGTCTCCCTTATTTTGGCGGCACTGGAACGCCGGCGCCACTCCCCTTGGCAGCCTGCTCCGCGGCAAACTGCTGGGTCATCTCCTGAATGCGCGGCACCGCTTTTAACATACGCGGGAGCATCACCTGCATCATGCGCTGCTGCATCTCCGGTTCCTTGTCGATGAAGGCCTGCCCTGCGGAGGTGGAATAAAACTCGGTCAAGGCGCGGAGTTCCTCCTTTGAATACACATCCGCATAGATGCGCGTGAGATCGTTTTTGAGATCCTCGGGTCGCACCTCGGACCAGAGCGCGTCGATGATGCGCGACTGCAGCGCGGCAAATTCCTCTGCTGGAATAGCAGAGTCAGTGTCCCCCAGCAACTGCTTGGCCATGCCCGCCAGGCCTGCCTTCTGCTGCTCGATCATACGCGCAAGCATCTGATCGAACTTCATCCGGCTCATCACCTCGGCCGCATCGCGGAGAGTCGCCTGGGTGTCCAGTGTCTGCACCCCGCCCCCGGCGAGGACCACCGACGTCGCCGTGCCGTCTTTCTCCAGCGTAAGGGCCTGCCGGGTCTCATCGAAGGCCGTGACGGTGTATCCCTCGAATGACTCCCCCACCCGTACCCAGGCGCTGCGGGTGCCGCCCTCTGTTGCCACTCCAAAACGCCGCTCCTTCCCCATCGAAAGCACGGCATTGAACGTAACCGGCACGCCCTCGGCAAACGCCGTCACCGCGCTCAGGAGTCCCACCACCAGCAACTTCGTTTTCATGGTCGGACTCCACCAAGCCCACCGGCGGCGCGGGCGCAAGCGCCTAGGCCTGCCACTGCGCCGTGATGATCGAGCTGAAGCCGCCGCGCGCCTTCCAGTCGGCCACAATCGTCAGCGATCGGGGCTTCAGGGCAGCCCCCAGGTCGTCGCAGATCTTGTTGGTCGCCGCCTCAAAAAAGATGCCCTCGTTGCGATACGCGTGGAAGTACAGCTTCAACGACTTCAGCTCGACGCAGATTTTATCCGGGACGTAACGCACGGTGATGTTCGCAAAGTCCGGATGCCCGGTCATGGGGCAGACGGACGTAAACTCGTGATGGGTGTGTTCAATCACGTAGTCGCGGTGGCCCGCCGGATTCGGGAAGGTCTCGAGGATTTTCGGATCAGCCATTTGGGAAGGCGAAAACTAGGCAGGTTGCCAAAAGTTGAAAGGGGGAAGTTGCCGAACCCTGCGACCCGTCAGCGCGGTGGGCGGACTCCGGCGGCGCCGTGTCCTGCCGCTCCTTCAGCGTGGTTCCGCCGCGCCACGGGGCTCGTGCTCCACCTCAGGTGGCGGTTTCCGTGAAACGCGTTTCGCGGATCACCGTAATCTTGATCGTGCTGGGGTACTGGAGCTCGTCCTCGATCCTGCGCCGCAGCGTCTTGGCCATCTCACGGGCCTTTTCGTCCGTAACCTGTTGCGGCGAGACCACCACTCGGATTTCACGGCCAGCCTGGATCGCATACGCCTGCTGCACCCCCTCCATCGTCAGGGCCAGTTTTTCGAGGCGATCCAGCCGCTGGATATAGCTGGTCATCGATTCCGCCCGCGCCCCCGGGCGCACAGCGGAAACGGTGTCGGCGAGAATCACCAGCCCGGCGTACACCGTCTCCGGTTTGACCTCCTCATGGTGGGCCGCGACCGCATTCACCACGATCGGGGTCTCGCCATGACGTTTCACAAAGTCCGCTCCGATCAGCGCGTGGCTGCCCTCGTAGTCTGCGTCCACGCCCTTGCCGATGTCATGGAGCAGGCCGGCGCGTTTAGCCACGTTGGGATCCAGGCCCACCTCGCTCGCGATCATCGAGCAGAGAGAGCCGACCTCGACGGAGTGATCCAGAACGTTTTGGGTGTAGGAGAAACGGTATTTCAGCCGGCCCAGCAGCTTGATGATTTCCGGGTGCAGGCCATTCACTCCCAGGCGTGCCACCGCCTCCTCACCCGCCTGCTGCACGTTCAACTCCACGTCTTCACGGGCCCGGTTGACGAATTCCTCGATGCTTGCGGGATGGATGCGCCCGTCCTTGACCAGGCCCTCGAGCGCCACGCGGGCGATTTCGCGGCGGACCGGATCGAACGACGAAATCAGCACCATCTGTGGGGTTTCGTCGATCAGCAGCGTGACGCCGGTCGCCGCTTCGAAGGCTTTGATGTTTCGCCCCTCCCGCCCGATAATCCGGCCCTTCATGTCCTCGCTCGGCAGCTGGACGATGGTTGCCGTGATGTCGTTGTTCGGCTTGGAGGCGAGGCGCTGCATCGCCGTGATCAGGATGCGCTTCGACTCGTTCAGAAGCTCCTGTTCCGACTTGTCCAAAATCTCGCGGCGCATCGACCGCAGCTCATCCTGGCACTCCAGCATGACCTCCTCGCGGAGGGTCTTCTTGATCTCCTCCGCATCCATCTGGGAGACACCCTCCAGCCGTTTGCGCAGGCTCTTCGAAAGTGCGCGGATGGCATCGCGGGCCTGCTTGATCGCCACGTTCTCGCGGGAGAGCCGCTCCTGCTTTTGCTCGAGCTGGTAGTCGAGCAGCGCGAGCGATTCCTCATGCGCGCGAATCTCACGCAGCTTGATGTCGGTCTCGATTTCGCGGCGGTCGAACTCGCGGTTCATCTCCGCGCGCCGGCCCTGAATCTCCTCCTCTACCTTTTGGCGAACCTCTTGGGCGGCGACGGCGGCTTCACGCCGCGCGACCTCGATCAGTTGGGTCGCATTGGCCGCGGCGTTCTTGCGCGAGAGCCGGGTGAACAGCCAGCCGACCACAAACCCGAGCGCAATCCCGACAGCCGCGGAGACCCCAAGCGTCCACGACAGGGAATCACTTGCGGCAATCAGAAACGCAAAGTCGGCTGCGCTGGCTGATTTCAAGAGGGCGCACCGTAGAACGGCCGGGCCAAAGTTCAACCTTTCTTCAACGCGGGGCCTCGGGCAGCGCTCGGACCTGAGGCCAGACCTCCCCCACCACCGTCTCAATCGCACGCCAGGAGTCCTCGGGCGACTGCACCACCGGGCTCTGCACCAGGACGTAAGCCCACCGCGGGGACCGTAAGGTTCCCAGCCGGGCCAGTGCATTCTGCCACAACATTCCCGGATAGGAGGCTTCGGTCGACCGCGGCCCGACAAACCAGTATGCGAGCAGCGTGGTCACCGGGTGCAGCCGTCCGGCGCCGTCGGGCAACTGCCCCTCCAGCTGAAGGACTGACACCTCAAGCGGAGCCCCCTCGGGCAGGTTTAACGTCGTGGTGCGCCGCTCGCGCACCGTCCATCCCTGCCCGGCGATACACAGCTCCGGGCGGTGGATGGAACTGCGATCGCGGCCGCTGAGGACGATCGAAAAAAAGACCTGCGAGTGACGCTCTGCCACCGAAACGTAGTTGCGTCTGGAATACCCCGTGTCGGGCGGGAGGAGTTCGCGCTCCACCGCCGTCACCTCCACCCGCTGGCCGATCCATTCCGTCCCAAGAAACGCCGGCAACGGGGCAGGTCCTTCGCCGTCGGGGAGCAGGCGCACCCCGGCCTCCGCGGCGGGCGGACGTCGATCGAGCCGCCAGGTCGCGAGCGCCGCGAGGCCGCACGCCAGGCACACCGTCGCCACCACAGTCCGCGAAAAAGGACTCACCGGCGGCCTGTGATCCACAGCGGGGATGCCGGTCTCCACGGTTGTCGCGCTTCGCCGCCAGCGAGCGGGAAACAACCGGGTCGCGCCCAACAGCAGCGCCAGCACCACCAGAAATACCAGCGCGCCTGAAAGGTCGTGCACTCGGGCCCCGGCGGCGTGCCCCCAGCGGTCTCCCGCAAAGACAATCGCAAGGATCCGCACCAGGTTGCCCACAAATGCAAAGGGTGCGGTCAGGAGCGCCAGGAGCAGCCGTGCACGCCAGGGCGCGAAGGCGAGATACCCCACCAAGACACTGAGGGCGAACAGCGCCACCAACGACCGCACGCCGGAGCATGCCGCCGCCACATCGTAATGGTACTTACCCTCGGGCGAGACGAGTTGGGTGCCCTGCCGAAGGATCTCCAGTCCGGCACCGCGGGCGATGCCCTCGGCTGAGATGGATACACCGTAGCGCAGGTAAAAACCCAGGGTGTCCAGGAAACTGACGGGCACCGCCAGCAGCACAAAACCAACGGGAAATGCCGCCGCGCGCGCCCAGCGCGCACCGCCGCCGAGGGCGAGCGCACCCCAGACAAAAAGCAGGAGCGCAGGAATCGACAGGCGCGTCTGCTGGACCGCATAGGCAAAGACGTGAACCCCCAACCCCAACGCCATCGCACCGAGGGCCCGGCGCGTCACCCGCGCTGCCTCCGACGCAGGCGCTGCGTGTGCGCTTTCGCCGCGCAAATTACGCCACAGCAGCCAAGCCGCGGTCAGAATCACCAAGGGTCCGTGTTGCGCATCGGCAGCCGGCTCCGCCCACTGCCGCGCCCACCAGACGAAAAGGGACGCGGTATCGATATACCCGCGTGTGCCATTGCCCCAAAAATGGAAGAGCAGCCCAGCTGCTCCCAGGCAAACGGCCGCTCCCGCCCATGCGTGTGCGCGCGTTGAGTCGGGCGTGGAAGGAGTGGAGGTGGAAGGTGCGGGCATCCCAAAAAGCCGCCTGCGCGGACCGCGCCCCCGCAGCGCGTGGGCCGGTGGGTGCAGCGCCGCGAAGTGTGCGTTCAACCGCCCGGGATGCAATCCCACCGCCCTCGGACAGGTGACCGGGCATAAATACACAATCCTTTGACAGTCCGGACGCTGACACCGGACGGCGGAGTACCCTTGATGACACGCGTCATATCCATGGACCCCACCCCAACCCCGCCATCTCCCGCCCCGGATTCCCAGCCGCGTTATCGTTGGTTCGCCTACGAAAACGTCCGTGTGCTCCTCACCACCGTTGTGGGTGTGCTGGTGGCACGAACGTTAGGGGTCGACGACTTCGGCGCCCTGGCCTCCGGGTTCGCCCTTGTAGCCCTGCTTTCGACCGCAGTGGACCTGGGTATCGAACGCCAGGTGAAATCAGACCTGGCGGCCAAGCCCAGCGAGGCAGCGGTGGTACTCGGCACGGCGATGGCCCTGCGGGTCGCGATGGCAGGGGTGGTGTATGGCGCCCTTTTTCTCTTCGCGCCCGGTGGCGCCACCGGGCAGCGCGCGGTCTGGCTTGTCGCCGGCCTCGCCTGGTTCCTGCAGTCGCCCCATAGCCTGGCAGCCTGGCTGACGCATCTGGGTCAGGTCCGCTACGTCCAGGCCACGACCTACACCGGCTTTGGCGCCCTCGTCCTCCTTCGCGTGGGGCTGGTGTTTTCCGGGGCTCCCGCGGTGTGGTTCGCGGCCTCGCTCGCCCTCGAAGCGACCCTCTCCGCCCTGGTCCTCTTTTACGCCCACGGGCGGCTCGCGCCTGCCGATGAAGCCTTTGGCTGGGATCCCGCCCTCGCCCGGCGCTGGCTCTCCACCGCCTGGCGCGACGCAGGGCCGGCCTTCCTCGCCCTTGCCCTCCTGCCGCTGCACCAGGTGCTCCTCGCCCTGCTCTGCAGCGCCGCCGACGCCGGACGCTACGGCGCTGCCCTCCTGCTTTTTGAGTGCCTCGCCTACGCGCTCGGCGCGTATTGGCTTTTCCACTCCAAGGCGGTCGCCAGCGTCCCCGTCCCCAAGGAGGGACCGTCCCTGCTTTCCCTCGCCCAAGCCAGGTTGGTCGCCTGGGCCTGGCTGGCGGCAGCGGTTCTGGCAGGCCTCTCCCGCTGGATCGCTCCGCTTTGTTTCGGCCCCGAGTTCGCAGGTTCCGCGCTCACCTTCGCCGCCGCGGGCGTGTGCCTGGTGCCCTTTGCCCTCGGCCTGGTCCGCGCCGCGGAATGGATCGATCCGGTGCAGGCCCGGCGCAACCGCCTCACCCAGGCTGCCGGGATCGTTATGGCAGCGGTGCTCAGTTCGATCCTAATGGTGCAGTGGGGCGCGCCGGGGGCCGCCATTGGCACGCTGCTCGCCCTCTGCACCAGCCAGGTGGTCGCCACCTTCGCCTGGGCCGATGCCCGCCCTGTCGCCCGCGCCCAGCTCGACGCCCTCCTCCTCGCCCCACTTTGGCGCCGCCGGACGCCACCCGCGGCTCCCGCGAAATCCCTCCCCGTGCTGCCGGCGACCGTGGCGCCTGAGGCCGCCGCCGCCGAGGCCGCCGCCACTGCCGCCCAGACCCAACTCTGACAAGGACCTGCGGCGCAGAGGGTCGCCGCGCTCCACGCGTATCCATTATCCGGTCACGGGTGGACTCGGTGCCACCGCTGCGAGGATGGCGTCCAGGCGCTCCCGGGCGAGACGTTCGAAGCTAAACCGTTCCGCCCGTTCGAGCCCCGCCCTGGCCAGGCGGTCGCGCAGGTGCGCATCCGCGCAGACCTGCTCCAGCATCCCCGCCGCCGCCGGCGTATCCAGAAAATCGACATACCGGGCGGCGTCCCCCGCCACCTCCCGCAGGACCGGCAGGTCCTGGAGCACGCCCGGGCAGCCACACGCCATTGCCTCCAGCACGCTGCGCCCAAACGTTTCCTCCGCGGTGGAGAGGACGAGGGCGTGCGCACCGGCATAACAGGCTGGCAGCCATCGGTCGTCGATCCACCCGAGAAACCGGGTCTGTCCCTCGACGCCGAGGCGGCGTGCCTCCGCTCGCACCCGCTCCAGGCCGCCTTCCCAATCGCCGCCGATCAGGACTAGCGGCAGGGACTGGCGCGTCTCGCCAGGCAGCGCGGCGTACACCGCGAGGGCGGCCTCAGCGCGTTTGTAGCGATAAAAATTGGACGACCAAAGGAGGTAACGGGGCGGCAACGCAAGCGCCGCGCGGGCTTCGGGCAGGGATGCCAGGCCCTCCGCGGGAGAGAAACGCTCGCGCTGCAATCCCTCGGGACTGGTGAGGAGGCGGGGACTGACCGCGGGATAAAAATGCCGGAGCCGTTCCGTCGTCCATTCCGAGTTGGCAATCACCAGCCGGGCCCGGTTGAGACCGTTCGAAAGGGCGCGACGCCGGTACCATCCACGCCACCCGCCGCCGCCGCCCAGATGGTGAAGCGAGAACACCTGCATGATCACGGGCACGGGCGCGCGCAGGGGGACAAATCCCACGGTGAGGAGGGCATCGGCACCCAGCCGTCTCGCCGCCGGGCCCACCTGGAAGTGATCGGCCGCCAGCCGCTGCCGACGGTGCTCATTAGAGGGGAAATGGTCCACCCGGCGCACGCGGGCATCCATCACGTCGATCGGTTGCGCCGCCCCGCAAAAGAGCAACCAGTTGACCTGCGGATGGGTCCTCAGTCCGTGTCGGACGAATTCCGAAAAAAGCGTGCTCAGGCCGGTCCGCCGGAACGGATTCTCGCAGAGCATCGACACGGCAAGGGTGACGGGCACCGGGGCAGGATCAGGAACATCGGCGGCGGGGTAAATTGAAAAGACGGCGGCCGAAGCTCCGGAATTGCTGACAAGCTGGATACACCCGGCTTCACTGCGCCGCCGATGCCACCCCCTGTGCCGAGCACTGACGCGGGCCCCTCCCGCCCCCTCACGAACTTTGCGTGGCTGGTCGGGGGCCGTCTCTTCCGTGGCGCCGTCGGCATGCTGATCGGCGTCTGGATGGCGCGACACCTCGGCCCGGCGGACTATGGAGTGCTGAATTCCGCCCTGGCGCTGGCGCTGCTGGGCATGGCGGTGGTGGGCCTCGGGCTGGACAGCGTGGTGCGACAGGAACTGCTCCGCGAACCCGCGCAAGCCCCCGGAATCCTCGGCACCTGCCTGGGCCTCCGGCTTGCCGCCGGACTTCTTGCCTACGGGTTTCTGGCGGTGGCCCTGTTCCTGCGCGACCCCGCCACGCGCATCACCTGGCTCGTGGCGGCGGCGATGCTTGTCACGCATGTGCCGCTGACGATCGACCTCTGGTTCCAGGCGCGGCTCAAAATGGAATACACCACGCTGGCGCAGAACGCCGCCTTTGTGTTTTCCGCGCTGCTTCGCGCCGCCCTCATCCTTGGCGGCGCACCGCTGCCGTGGTTTGCCGCGGCCATCGTCCTCGAGGGCCCCCTGAGCGCCCTTCTCCTGCTCCGGTGGTGGCGTAAACTCGCTTCGACGGAGGCGCGGCTGGTCTGGCAGGGCGCGCGCGCGCGGCGGTGGCTTTCGGCCTGCTGGCCGCTGCTCGGGGTCAACCTCCTCGCGGTGGGATTTACCCAGGTCAATCAGGCCCTGCTGGTCTGGCTGGCCGACCCGCGCGAGGCCGGACATTTCGCCGCCGCGGGTCGCATCTTTGAACTCGGCTCCTTTGTCCTCACTGCCCTCGTGACCACCCAGGTGCCGCAAATCGCAGTCGCACGGGCAGGCACGCCTGCCCAGCAAGAGGCCACGATGCGCGCGGTCCTGAGTCGCGTCGCCCTCGTGGCCTGGGCCGTGGGCGGTGCCGCGCTCGCCGGTGCGCCGTGGATCGTGCGCGGGTTGTTCGGCGGTGACTACGCCGGCAGCGAAAACACCCTCCGGCTGCTCGGCGCCTGCCTGTTGCCGCTCGGGAGCGGGCTGGTGCGTTACGAGTGGTGGGTCGGCGCCGGCCGAATGCAGCGCCTTCTCACCGCGTATTCACTCGGTGGACTTCTCAACCTCCTCCTCGCCGCCTGGTGGATCCGGGACTTCGGGTCCGCCGGCGCCGCGGCGGCCACCTTGGTGGCGCTGTCAACGACCCATCTGCTGTCCTCCCTCGCCTGGCGGGACAGCGCCGCGTTTGCCCGCTGGCAGGGAGGCGCCCTGCTGCTGCGGGGCCTCACCCTTCCCCGACGCCGATGAAGGACCGCATCCTCATCCCGGTCCACAACCGAAGGGAGATCACCCTGGCCTGTCTCCGACACCTCCAGCTCCAGGGGGACCTGCACCCCGGGCGGGTCCTGGTGATTGATGACGGTTCGACCGATGGCACCAGCACTGCCATCCGGCAGGCTTTCCCCGAGGTGGCCCTGCTCCCCGGAACTGGCGACCTATGGTGGACGGGGGCGATCGCGCTGGGGATGGAGGCCGCGTTTGCCGGCGGGGCCGAGGCGGTGTATTGGCTAAACGACGACTGCCTTCCCGACCCGGGGACCCTGGCCGCGCTGGAGGCGGCAGCTGAAGGCGGTCCGGGAGGACCCCGTGCCCTGGTGGCTCCCGTTTGCGTGAACGCCGAGACGGGGGCTCCGGTCCCCACCGCTTTTTCGGGCAGGGTGCCCTGCTCCGATCCGGGAGGGCGGGCTGCGGCAGTGGACGGTCTCAGTGGCTTTTGCGTGCGGATCCCTCGTGTCGCCTGGGAGCGTTTGGGAGGGCCCGATCCGTACGCCTTTCCGCACTATTACGGGGACACCGCTTACACGCTCAAAGCGAGTCGGGCCGGCCTGCCCTGCCTTCTGCTCGGTGCGGCGCGGGCGCGTTTGGTCCACTACGCACCCCGGCCGGTGGCGGTGTCAGACTATGTCCAGGACCCCGGCGGAGGGATCCGTTCCTGGCCGGAGGTCTTCCGGTCAAAACGTTCTCCCTTTCGACTCGCGACGCAGCGTGCGTATTTGCGTCTGCGTTACGGCGCTGTCGCCGGCTCGGTCCTGGGAGTCAGCCGCGGGATCGCCTGGCAATGGAGCTGGTGGCGGGCGACGTCACGCGCTCGCCGGAGCTTGCCTCCTCCGCGCCGCTCGGGGATGTAATCGCGCCATGCAACCGGCGCTGCGCCTACAGCTGGCCACGGCGGGCGCTCTCCTCCTCGCCCTGGTGCTCGGCTGGCAGATCGCCTCTGGGAACTACCTGCTCGCCCTCGCCGGGGCGGGGCTCCTGCTCCTGATTGCCTTGGAGTGGTTTGGCGCTCCGCTCCCGGAAGCGCTGGTGGTCGGTTTCCTTCTCGCCGGATACCTGATCGGCAACCGCGGTTTCGCGCAGCTTTCCCTGGTGGGCAATGCACCGCTTTTCCTGGGCGAGATCGGCCTCGGCCTGGGCGTGGGCTTTCTTGTCGTCCGGGGCGCCATTGCCCGGCGTGTGCCGGTGGAGAAGGACCTGTTCAACGCCGCGGCCGCCGCCTGGATCGCAGTGGGCTGCCTGCGCATCTGGCACGACTTTGGCACCTGGGGAGCGGCCGCGATCCGTGATTTCGCGACCATCTACTACGCCGGATTCTTTTTTATCACGCAGGCCGCGATGCGCCATCCCGGCTCCGCGCAATGGATACGCGGCTGCATGACCTTTGGCTGCATCGTCCTTCCTCTGGTCTCGCTGCTGTACAATCTCGCCCCAGACTTTTTCCTGGAGACCCTGACCTTTCGCGGCGTCCCCCTGATTTATCAAAAGAACGACCTGGTCGCGACCTTCCTCTTCAGCGCGAGTTTCTTTCTCCTCAGCCGGCCCGCCGGGCGCCGCCCCTGGGTAAAACTCTCCGCGGTGGCGTCCCTGTTTGCCGGCCTGGCCTGGCTCTCCCGCGCCGGGATGCTGGGCCTGCTGGTCGTCACCGGCGGCTGGAGTTGGGCGCGGCTGTGGAGGCCGTTGAAGCTGTTGGGGGTGGCCGCCTTGATCGGTGTTTTTGGGGTCGGCCTCGACGCCGCCGTGGGTTCGCGACAATTCACCGACACCAAGGCGTATGCGGTCTACGAACACGTGGTCTCGATGTTCGATTTCGAGGGCACGCGCGTTTACCGCAGCGAAGAGAGCGCCGATTCCGGGGCGAACAACCAGTTTCGCCAGATCTGGTGGAAGTCCGTGGCCGAGGAAACCTGGCGGGCAAATCCCCTCCTGGGCCTGGGTTTCGGCCACAATTTGGCCGAAGGTTTTGTCTCCGCGTACGGCCTGCGGGCCGACGACAGCTTTAGCGCCAGAAGCCCGCACAGTATTGTTTTCACCATGATCGGCCGCCTCGGCGCCGTCGGGCTCGCCGCGGTCTTGTTCGTGGCCGCGGCGCTGGGAATGGGCATGCATTCCCTCCTCTCCGCCGTCCGCCGTCCCGCTCCCGGCGTGGATCGTGCGGCCGCCCTCGATGCTCTGGGCTGGTGGAGCGTTGCCTGCGTTATCTTTATCTCGAGCTGCTTTGGCGTGGTGCTGGAGGGCCCGATGGGCGCGGTCCTGTTCTGGAGCGCCTTGGGAGCGGGCAACTTCGAGCGCCTGCGCGCCCTCTCGCCTGATGGGGGGACCGCTCATTCCCCGGCTGCACACAATCCCTCATGACGTGATCTTGCCCTGGGCGGGGGCCCTCGTACGGTACCGCAGTCCCCCGCGTTGTCCTCCCTCGTCGCCAGCCTTCGTTCCCTGCCCGAATATGTCCGGATCTTCCGGCGGACGGCGCGCGAACGGTACGATCTGGTCACGCCACTGGCCCTGCTTGCCCTGTGCTCCATTGGCGTCGCCTTCATTTACAGCGCGCAATATTCGGGGCAGCCTGAGCTACCCAAAGAGCTCGGCCTCAAGTGGATCACGACGCTGGTAAGCCAGAACTGGGTCAAACAGATCCTCTTCCTCGCAGTCGGCGCCGGCCTCTACACCCTCGTTTCCCTCGTCCATTACCGTTTCTGGCTCAGCGTGGCCCACTGGTTCTACCTGGCCTGCCTGGTGCCCCTGGTGCTCGTGCTCATCCCGGGCGTCGGCACGGAGGCATACGGCGCCCAGCGCTGGCTGGATTTCGGGTTCTTCAGCTACCAGCCCTCCGAAACGGCAAAAGCGGCGGTGCTGTTGATGGTGGCGAGCCTGCTCGCGCGGTCCCGGATTGGCACCATCCGCGAATCGTTGGGAACCCTGGGGAAATTGGCTCTTGCGGCAGGCATCCCCATGCTATTGATCCTTTTCCAACCCGATCTCAAATCGGCAATTGTGCTGCCCCCCATTGTGTTTTCGATGCTGTACGTCTCCGGACTCTCCACGCGATTCTTCGCGGCAGCACTCGGAGCCTTCCTTCTGGTCGTCGGCCTAGTCGCCTGGGACAGCTACAGTTACGTGCGTTTCATGGAGGCGAAGGGCTATTCCTACCTGACCGACCGCGGCAAATACGAGCCCGAGACCTGGTTCCCCTTTCACGACTATCAGCGCAACCGCATCATCGCCTTCGTTGCGCCCGAAAAGATCGACCCCACCGGCACCGGCATTGCCTGGAACCGCCAACAATCGCTCATCTCGGTGGGCTCGGGCGGACTGACAGGCAAGGGGTGGACGCAGGGGACGCAGGCCCAGCTGGGCTATCTGCCGCGCGCGGTCGCGCACAACGACTTTATCGCCTCGGTCATCGCCGAGGAAAAAGGATTTTTGGGAAGCCTCACGGTTCTCAGCCTGTTTGGAGTAGTGATGTTCAACGGCATACGCATCGCAGGTCTCGCCCGAGACCGGTTTGGCACCTTGATCGCCCTCGGCGTCACCGTGCTCTTCGCCGTGCATGTGTTTGTGAACATCGCGATGACCATCGGGCTGGTGCCCATCAC
This sequence comes from Verrucomicrobiota bacterium, assembly GCA_023428905.1. Classification (GTDB taxonomy): domain Bacteria; phylum Verrucomicrobiota; class Verrucomicrobiia; order Opitutales; family Opitutaceae; genus EW11. The sequence goes on along the minus strand of JAEYWP010000007.1, from coordinate 18,476 downwards.
GGGCATACCACTTCCCTTCATCAGCTACGGTGGCTCCTTCGTGCTTAGTTGCTGCTTGCTGCAAGGACTGGTCCAGAGCGTCTACCGCTTCAGGAAGGATTTCGCATGAAATCCCTTCTTCGCCGTATCGACCGCCCTGCCGGGATTTCCTGCGCCACAACTCCCGCGCCCTGGTGCCCCGTCGAAACCAACGACAACACGCACCATGAGCGTACCCTCCCAACCCAACTCCGGAGTGGCCGGATCGAATCCAGCGGATCCCGCTGACCAATACGACGAGGAGCTGACCCAGGCTCCCCACCAGACCTCCCCGGATCCGGTCGATCCGTCCGAACTGCGCGCCGGCGCAAAGGAACGGGCCCAGCAGCGGCCGCTCCTCCAGAAGATCCTCTCCGTCTTCAAGAAGGAAAAAACGTCCTTCCGTGAACTGATCATCAACTCCGAGCCGCTTGAAAAGCGGGTCGCCCTCCTCGTCGACGGCGTCCTCGAGAAGTTCGAAATCGAGCGCGACTCCGACAACCGCATGGTCGGCGGCATCTACAAGGGCCGCATCAAGAATCTGGACGCCGGCCTGAAGGCGGCCTTTGTCGACATCGGCTACAGCAAAAACGCCTTTCTGCACTACTGGGACATGCTCCCGGCCGCCGCCGACTCCTCCGTGGAGGTCGTGCGCGTCAACAAACGCAAGGACGCCCCGCTGCGCACCAGCGAGCCGACGGTCAAGGACATCCCTGGTCTGTATCCTCCAGGCACCGACATTGTCATCCAGGTGACCAAGGGCCCGATCGGCACCAAGGGCCCGCGCACCACCACCAATCTGGCCATCCCGGGGCGCTACCTCGTCCTCATGCCCTACTCCGACCAGTGCGGCATCTCGCGCAAGATCGAGGACCCGAAGGAGCGCCAGCGGCTCAAGCAGATGATCAACGAACTCACCATCCCCGAGGGCATGGGTGTGATCGTCCGCACCGCCGGCGAGGGCAAGAAGACCCGCTATTTCGTGCGGGACCTGCATCTCCTGCTCAAGACCTGGGCCACGATCCAGTCCCGGATGCAGTCGGAGAAGGCCCCCGCCTGCCTTTACCAGGAGCCCGATTTGGTCGAACGCACCGTCCGCGACTTCCTCACCGAGGAGGTGGACCGCGTCCTGATCGACAATCCCGAGGACCACTCGCGCACCCAGGCTCTGGTGGGCCAGATCAGCAAGCGGTCCCGCAGCAAGATCGCGCTCTACAAAGACAACATCCCGATCTTCGAGCGCTTTAACATCGAGCGCCAGATCGAGCAGACCTTCCAGCGCAAGGTGCCGCTGCCGTCAGGCGGTGAAATCGTGATCGACGAAACGGAGGCCCTGATCGCGATCGACGTGAACACCGGGTCGCACAAGTCCCGGCACGGCGACGAAAAGAACACGATCTACGCCGTGAACCTGGAGGCCGCGCAGGAAATCGCGCGCCAGATCCGCCTCCGCAACCTCGGCGGCCTGATCATCATCGACTTCATCGACATGAAGGAACGGCGCCACCGCAACGCCGTGTACGAGAAGATGGTCCAGGCGATGTCCGAGGATAAGGCCAAGAACCACATCCTGCCGATTTCCCAGCTGGGCATCATGCAGATGACCCGCCAGCGCCAGCAGGAGTCGCTCTCGTCCAATCTCTACACCGACTGCCCCTACTGCCGCGGCCGCGGTATCGTAAAGTCCGCCACGACCATGTCGGTTGAGCTCCAGCGCAAGCTCTCCTCCGTGGTGCGCCGCCTCCAGGCCCGCAACGACGGCAAGGAGTACTCCCTGCGCGTCCTGGTGCACCCGAGCATCCTCGAGCGCCTGCGCAGCGAGGACGCCGAGCTCCTCGTGCGCATGGAAAAACTCTTCGGAGTGAAGTTGGCCTTCCGCGCCGACCTCAACTACCACGTCGAAAATTTCAAGATCGTGAACGCGATCACCAGCGAGGAGTACCGGTAAAGTTTGGTTAGCCGGTTTAATTCCGTTCTTCGGGATTAATTCTGTTTTCGGCGGTTTTGATTCCGTCTTCGGGGCCCGGCGCACAAGGCCGGGCCTCTTCCTTGATACACGGCGGGGAACGGGTCACGCACCCGGTCGGACGCGCGCTCGCCGGCCTTGCAAACGCTGCCCATCGGTCCCCCGACGCGGGTGAGCGCCTCTATTAAAGTCGAGCAGATGGAATTGAAGTCGGTATTCTCGAAATAATGTCCAGCGTCTCTGGAAAAAATCTCGAGACCTTCTGCAATTAGAGTAGAACTCACGAATCAAAGAACTGCAGCCTCTTAGCCCGCGGATTTAGTCCCGCGGGCTTTTTGTTGTCTGAGCTTGTGATGGCAAAGGCCGGGCTGAAAAGAAGCGGCGGGAACTGATAACATCAGTGACGCTCCTTCACGGCCAACCCATGACTGGGACGGTCACGTCACTGAGCCTTCCGGTGCCAATGCGTCAGCAGGATGCTAGGATCCTGCCAAGGTCGTCGGAAACCCGCTCCTGACGAACCGGCAAGTCAATGCCCCCTCAATTCCCTCGTAGACCCAGTCTCCCCTATCTTCGTCAAAATAGTGCTGAACGACTCCCTCAGCTCGGAACAGATCCGGAGGCAGTGGGTATCGGGCGTATGGGTTATGAAAAACCTGCAACCCGTCCTCTAAGCTCTCGTGATAGTCCGCTTTCGCAACGTTCGTTTGCGGAACGGGGCGTCCGGTGGCATCTGTTCGCACAAAGTCGAAGCGTGATCCTTTGGCATCGCCAACAGAAAGCGCATTACTTTTCCCCCACGTTGCGATGCAGGAAAAGATCACCGCACTGATCTCCTCCATTGCGTCTGAGTTGAAAAAGCCCAACTGGATCTCGGCGCCGCTGTCCTTCGTAACGGCGCCAAGTGAAATGCCGGGTGGGCCATCGGGATACTTGGCGGGATCTTTTTGGAACGCCTCCTCGTCCACATAGTAGTCGTAGAGTAACGCGCGAATGGGACGGTCATGCTGCAGATTGAAAAACGGCTGTTCAAAGGGCGACACGGCAACAACGAAGGGGCGTCCACCCACATGGTTCAATTTTCCGTAAGAGTCCCTAAACCTTTTGTGTTTTGCTGTGATAGCATTGGAAAGCCTGATCATTGCCTCGTGGTTGATCTTGGGAATCGAGATGGCGCTCACTGCTACAGAGGAGAGATCACGATCCCACTCGTTCGGTTTACCTTGGGCAGCATTGGCCGTGGTCGCCTCAATATTGAGCAAGGTCCCGCCTTTGTTTAGCTGGAAATCCGGTGCGGCCTGGCTCCAGTCGATCGAAAAATTGAGACGCCGAAACAGCGCATGCAGATAAAGCTCCCAGAACGACGAGTTGAAGGTGGTCTGGAATTCCTGAACGAATTTGTGGTCGCGGTCCACAAACCCCTCAGCCCAGCCGCTGATTACATCCCGCTCTGCTTTACCAAACTCCGTAAGGGCGGCACGAAAGTTGGGATGATAGCGGTCCGGTGAAACTATTGGTGTGAATAAATCCATCTGAACCGAGCAATGCCTGATTCGATCAGGGGTGCCGCTGTCGAGGCATCAATAATACTGGCGTATATAGCCGTAGGATTTGTCGAAGAGCTCTTGGTCCGTGTGGAGCTTGTATTTCAGCAGCGCTCGCCGAAGTGCCTGCTTCACCTCGCGCTCGCCTTGCGCAGTCACCTGCCACCCGTCGAATCGGACCTGCTTCACGATGGCGTCGATGTCACCGACGATGCGCTCGACAATCACGTGAGTGTGCTTCGTTTTCGCCTCATTGAAGAGTTCCGTCAGGGCGGCGAGCGCCTGGTTCTGCTCCTCTTTCGGATCGGTTTGCTTCTCTGCCTCTACCGTGTCCTTCGCGATCTCAAGAATGGCCTTCAGAAACTCTAGACTGTTCAGCAGCCCCTGCTCGTGCTTCTCGCGTATCCGTTCCAATCGCTCGCCAAGTTCCTTGAACTTGGGATTTCCAGCGTGCTTTCGGAGTCGCGCGATCAACTTGATTTCAACCTCGCGGGCCTTCTTCCCCGGATTCGCTTCTTTAAGGATGCCGTCCAGAACGTCGGCGTCCAACACGAGCGCGTCTATGTCATCGCGCACCGCTTCGACATGAACGTTCGCATTGATCAGCTCGACCGTTTTTGCACCCAACCGGTGCCAGAGCAGCCGTCCGTTGCCGCTCACCGGCTTAACCGATTCGTAAACCTGAGTGAGCCACTTGAAGTCCTTCTCGTAGGCGCTGAGGCACGGATCGGGTGACAGCGCCTCCCAGATCGTGCCGAGCACGCTGTATTGGCCCGCGAACGTATCGCGCACCGTGTTGTTGGGCAGGCATTGCTGCGCGGTCATCAACCCTTCGTAACCGCCCACGGTGCGGTCCACCGACGGGAAAAACGCGAGGCACTTCTGCATCTGGACGGGCAGAGCCTTCCGCAGCTCGTCGATGTTGCTCACCACATGCTGCACGGCCTTTTCGTCGAAATCGAGCGCCTTGGCCACGTCGTCGAAGATGCCGATGTAGTCAACGATCAGCCCGTGCGTTTTGCTCTGACCGTAGGTGCGGTTCACCCGGCAGATCGCCTGGAGAAGGTTGTGGTCCTTCATCGGTTTATCGAGATACATCACCTGCAGGATCGGCGCATCGAAGCCCGTGAGGAGCTTGCTGGTGACGATGACGAATTTCAGCGGATCGGCGGGATCCCGGAAACGGTCGAGCAGCTTTTCCTCCGCGTCTTTGTCGCGGTTGTGCTTCTTCCATTCGGCGGGGTCGTGTTGCGCGGTGCTCATCACGATCGCGCTCGCATCGGGGCCGATCAGCTCGTCCATCACTTTTTTGTAGAGCACGCAGCACTCGCGGTCGAAGACCACCACCTGCGCCTTAAAGCCGTTGGGCTCCACCTTGGTCTGGTAGTGCCCGACGATGTGTTCAACCACGGCGCGCACGCGTTCTGGATTTTTGACCAACACGGCCATCTTGGCGGCACGCTTCGCGAGGTCGTCGCGGTCCTGCTCGCTGAGGTCGCCGGTAATCTGTTTGTAGGCCTCGTCGATGGCGGCGCGGTCGATCTTCAATTTCACCGCCGGCGCCTCGAAATGCAGCGGCAGCGTGGCCTTGTCGCGAATGGAGTCTTGGAACGAGTAGCGGCTCAGGTAGCCCTGCACGTCCTCGTCGGCGCCGAAGGCCCAGAAGGTGTTGCGGTCGGCGCGATTGATCGGCGTGCCGGTGAGACCGAAGAGGAAGGCGTTGGGCAGCGCCTCGCGCATCTTGCGGCCGAGGTCGCCTTCCTGCGTGCGGTGCGCCTCGTCCACCATGACGATGATGTTGGAGCGCTCGTTCAGCTTTCCTTCCGCCTCGGCGAATTTGTGGATTGTCGTGATGAGCACCTTGCGCACGTCCTGCGCGAGCAGTCGTTGCAGCTCCTTGCGGTCGGGGACGCCGACCATGTTGGGCACGTCGGCAGCGTTGAAGGTGGCGGTGATCTGGGTGTCGAGGTCGATGCGATCCACCACGATCAACACCGTCGGATTGCCGAGGCGCGGATGCAGACGGAGCTTCTGCGCTGCGAAGACCATGAGCAGCGATTTACCGCTGCCTTGGAAATGCCAAATGAGCCCCTTCTTCGGGTAACCGGCGATGACGCGCGCAACGATCTTGTTGGTCGTCTCGTATTGCTGGTAGCGGCAGATGACCTTGGTGCGGCGGTGCTTTTTGTCGGTCGCGAAAAGGGTGAAGTTTTGTAGTATATCCAGCACTACAGCGGGACGCAGCAGGCTCTCGCCGGCGGCGCGGACGTGGTGGAGTTGCCCTTCCTCCTGATTGTCGTCGTCGCGCCACGGCCCCCACAGATCGATGGGCATGCGGATGCTGCCGTAGCGCAGACAGCGCCCCTCGGTGGCGAAGGAGAACACGTTCGGCACGAACATGGCCGGCACTTCCTTCTCGTAGATTTCGTTCACCTGATAGGCGCCGTCGAACCATGTCACGGCGCTCCGCGTGGGCGTCTTGGCCTCGCCGATGACGAGGGGCAGTCCGTTGACGACGAAGACCACGTCGAAGCGTTTCTCCACCGTGCCGCTCTGGAAGGTCCATTGATTCGTCACGGTGAGCCGGTTCCGGCCCGGCTGGGCAACGTCGAGCAGGCGCACCGGCACATGCTCGCCGTTCGGGCCAAAGGGCATCGTCTTCTCCCCGCGCAGCCACATCGTGAAGTTCTCGTTCGCCCGCACCAGCCCGTCGCCGCCCACGGCGAGCAGGATGGCCCGCAGGGCGTAGATCACCTCGTCAGCGCGGTCTGGCTGCGCGGCAATCTCCGGGTTCAAGGCCATGAGCGCCTCCCGCACCCACGTCTCCACCATCACCTCGCCCGGCTGGCGCGGCACCTTCAGCGGCTCGACAAAGGTCCACTTCGCCGGCTTGAACTCCTTGCCCAACGAATCGCCCCAGCCCGCCGGCGGGTCTTCCCGCAGCACCGACAAACCCGCGTCGCTCCCGAGCGAGGTCGCGGCATCGAGGATCATCTGCTCGACGGTGTTGGACTCGTTGAAGCTCATGAAACAAAAAAGGTATTCAGAATAATCTGATTCAATGTCTGTAAACTACCCGCATGAGCCGCTCCCAGCTTTTGCGCTGCCCTTAGCCGCTCAACATGCGTGAGAAACTCGTCCTGCGTCTCCAGAGATGGAACAGGGAACACCAGCGGCAGCAGATGCTTATGGTTCAGCTGCGGAAGGCTCGTCGTGTCAGCGATGCGGCCGATCTCGGTTAGCTTAATAAGCCAATAGAGATACTCACTACGAATAACCCGCTCATTGGGGACAACTCCCATTAAATTCGGATCGAGCGCGACCGCACGTCGCGTAACACCGACCTTGTTTAGAAATATGCTCGCGCCTCGTTTTGGAAATATAACGGTCCCTGGCGGGAAGATCCGAACTTTCGGGTTCACCTCTGGGTCGAATAGGGTTCCGCCGCGTGCAATAAATAACTCGTCATCATTGATGTTGAAATCATTTACCTTAAAATAGAGGACGCTACCGTTCCCGGAAGCCGATGGCTCTCCGTTGCCGCTTGCCACCCCATACAGTTCCCCAGCTCTAAGCGCCTTATATCTTCGATGGTATCGCGCGTCTAGCTCACTACGGCTTGGCGAATAGCCGAAAGGGAAAACCGCGTTTTTAGCCGTGCTTTCCACGAGGTCGACGCAGGCACGTTCGATTTTACCGTTAGCTGTAACCGCTTCATCGACACTCCAAAGAATCTCGGCGATACGGCGCTGTTGGTCGAGCGGCGGGAGCTCGAACTCGAATTTGGCGATGTCGGGAAAGTTGATGTAGGGGTTGGTCGAGCCTTTGGACTCCGCCACCGAGTGGTTCGTGAATCGATCCGACAACATCAGCCACGGTAGCAGTTCTTGCAGCAGCTTCCCTTCGACCGCCTCCAGCACAAAGGTGGTGTTGGCCGTCACTCCGTCCCACTCGGCGACCGCGACTTTCTTGAGATAGGTTCGTCGCGAGCCGTAGAGCACCTGTCCTTTGCGGAAACCGCGAATGAAGGCGGGGCCTAGATAGCCGTCGCCGACGGTGCCCCATTTGCGGATGTGAACGTTCTCTGTCTCCATGTGCTCGCCGGCGACGTAGCGCTCGATGCCATCCGCCTCGGGGTCCACCTGCTCCTTGAGCTGGCGCACCACGTCGCCGAAGCGGACGCGTTTCCACCCCGAGCGATCAAACAAAGGCAGCTTCGCCCAATCGGGATTGGGCGTGAGGTCGGCGAGAGGCGAAGTGAGAACTGACACGGGAGAATCGGATTACAGGGCGCGAAGGAGTTCAGCGGCGGCGAAGGCCATGTCTTGGCGGACTTGCTGGCGGCGCAGGGCGGTGCCAGACGATTCGCCGACCTGGATCGGGCCGAGGACGAAGTGAGCGGCTTTGACCGGGCCCGGCGCGTTTTCGTCGGCAAACAGGGTTTCGAGCGCGCGGCGGGCGTCGGGCATGGCGGGGTTGTTGGCCTTGGCCTCGGCGGCAAAGGCCGCGATGGCCGCCCCGGTGCCACCGTCGTAGTGAAGCAGCGTGTAAAGCAGGTCGAAGGCGTCCTTGCCCTGTTGACGATGAAGCAAGGCACGAAGCTTGAGCATGAGGAAGGGGCCGACCCCGCAGACGCGAGCCATGACGCTTTGCCGGGCGCCGTAGAGATCGGTGCCGGTCACCTGCACGCGCCGGGCGGTGGCGAGCGCCCGCACCACGCCGGGCATGACGCTGGCGGTCACATCATCGACCATGCGCGTGCCGCGCGGCTGGTCGCCGTCTTCGACGAGAAAATCGACATAGACGGGAATGCCGTCGACCTCGCGCTCGAAGCGGCCGGCGTGCTGCTGGCTCGGCCGAAAGCCCTGGGCCCGGAGATCGGTGGCGAGGGTGCCATATTGACCGGCGCTGGCGCCGAGCGAGATGCCGAAATCGACATCGAGCGTGGCGGGGCGCGGCAGGGCGCGTTCACCAGTTGGGTGGTTACAGATGTAGAGCGGAACCATGCCACCAAGCAGGACGAGGTCGTCGTGATAGTTGCCCAAGCCCGGCCAGATGGTGAGGAAGGCGGGGAGGGTCTGCGAAGTCGCCCGGGGATCGTATTCGGAATAGGTGTCGAACTTCATGAGCGGCAGAAGCTGGAGTGCTCGCGAAGGGCGCGGGCCTGCTCGGGGCCGCGCAGGCCGGTGGCTTGCAGGTCGAGGTAGATCTGCGCGTCGGAGACCAAGGGCAGGTCGTCAACCACGCGGGTCTCGCGAAACACGCCCTCATCGGAAGGCAGGTGAAACCAGACGCGGCCGCCGTCGGCCACGGGTTTCAAACCCAGCGAATCCAGAAGGTCCGGCGGGGGGATCTGCGGCACGTAGAGCGAGACCAGCGGCGGCTCGGTGTAGGGCACGCGGAGCCACGCGGCGATCCACTGGGTGAAGGCGAAGTGAGGGCCGTGGTGCGTGAGGGCGTTGCGCAGCTTGTGCGCAAGTCGCACCGGGTCCTGCTCGAAACAATGGTAGCGATGCGTAGTGGTGCGGCGCGCAAAGTCGTCGGCCTCCGCCCACGCGTCGAGCAGCGCGTCGGGCGAGCGGAGCTGGTAGGTTTGGAAGCGTTTGCCCGAGCCTGAACGCGAGAGCAGGCCCTGCCGCTCCAAGTGGGTGACGATGCGCGAAACGAGGCCGGAGGTCGCACCGGTGCGCTCCACCAACTCGGCCTGCCTCCACAGGCGGTGCGGATCGGCAAGCAGGGAGCGAACGATGCGCGCGCTTTTCCCGACAAAGATGTTGCGCGGCTCCTGCTCGAAGCGGAAGCGGCGGCCGCTGATCGCAGGCAGCTCGACCAGCAGACCGGGCGCGCGGAGGAAGAGTCGGCCATTCAAGTCAGCGGCGCTGAGTCGTGCTTCGCGACAAGCGTCGAGCAGGGCGGAAGTCAGATGCGGGACGACCAACAAGGCGCGGGAGGCAGCATCGGGAGTAGGAAACCAGCGCGAAAGGTCTTGGGCAGACGGGGCGAGTTCGTAGCGCAGATCGAAGGAGTGATGCCGGCCGTCCAGATCCAGTTTCGCCTGTTGCGGGTCTTGGGAAGGATAAAACTGAAGCCCTTTAAGTCTGGGAGCTTCCACAAGGAAGCGACCGAACTCATGGGCAAGTTCGGAGCTGTGGCGGATGACAGACTCTTTACCGGTTTTCAGGTTCTTACTGGTTAGTAAGAAAGGCTCTTTGGTGAGAATGGCAACCGTTTTTACCCCTCCCGTCGTTCTTACCGGTGAGTAAGAAGGGAGAATTCAGTAAAACAAATTATGACTGAAGCAAAGCGGCGAGACGCTCCCGAAGAGCGAGCGAGGAACTTTGCCATGCGGCGAGCGCAGCGGGCAGGTCGGGTGTGGCCGTCTCAGTTGCGGCGCCCTCGCCCACCAGGGCCGCTTCCGGGGCGGCGCCAAGGTAGAGGGGGATGCTGAGGTTACTGTCCCTGGCCCGAATCTCGTCCATCGGAACAAGGCGGGAGAAACCGGGCTGGTCGGTATCGGAGCGATAAGCGGCGAGGATGCGCTCAATATGTGCGTCGGTCAGAAAGCTCTGGGCGCGTTCGCGGGCCACTTCGTTGACCGCGTTGATGAAGAGAATTTTTCCGCGGCGAGTCTTGGGCTTTTGCGTGCGGCAGACGACGACGCAGGCCTCCATCGGTGAGTTGTAGAAGAGGTTCGGACCGAGGCCGAGGACACACTCGACGAGGTCGGCCTCTATCAACTTGCGACGCATATCGGCTTCCTCTTGGCGGAAGAGCACGCCATGCGGCCAGAGAACGGCGCAGCGACCGGTCCTGGGCTTCAGGCTCTGGACGATGTGCTGCTGAAACGCGTAGTCGGCGCGGCCTTGCGGTGGAGTGCCGTAGAGATTGCGGCCCCAAGGGTCGGAGGCGAAGGCCTCGCGATCCCACTGCTTGATGGAGTAAGGCGGATTGGCCAACACCACGTCGAAGCGCATGAGACGATCGCCCTCGACGAGCTTGGGCTCGGAGAGCGTATCGCCTCTTTCTATACGGAAGTCCTCGATGCCGTGGAGAAAGCAGTTCATCCGGGCAATGGAGGAGGTCATGAGGTTCCGCTCTTGGCCGAAGAGGCGCACGTTGCGCCACTCCTTCTTCCGGCTCCGCAGGTGAGCGACGCACGAGAGCAGCATGCCGCCGGAACCACACGTGGGGTCATAAACGGACTCCCCGGGCTGCACGTCGAGCATCTCGGTCATGAGATGGACGACGGTGCGGTTGGTGTAGAACTCGGCGGCGGTGTGACCCGAATCGTCGGCGAATTTCTTGATGAGGTATTCGTAGCCCTGTCCCAACTCATCCTCCGGCAAGTTGGCGACTGTGAGATCGAGTGAGGAGAAGTGCTCAATGAGATCGCGCAGCATGGCGTCGGGGAGGCGATCTTTGTTCGTCCACTGCGCATCGCCGAAGATGCCGAAGAGCTTCTTCGGATTTGCCGTTTCGATAGCCCTCGTGCCCTGCTGCAGGGCCCGGCCAACATCCCGGCTAACCTTCCGAAGCTCCCGCCAATGTGCGTCTACGGGCACCTGGAAGCGGTGGTTTTCTGGGAACATCGCGAAATCCTGATCGCCGCCAGAATCGCGCAATGCCGTCACCACTTCCTCGTCAAAGACATCGCAGAGACGTTTGTAGAAGAGCAGCGGAAAGATGAACTGCTTGTAGTCTCCCGCGTCGATCGTCCCCCGCAACAGGACTGCGGCGCCCCAGAGATATGATTCGAGTTGCTGTTGGGTGATACGACTCACTTCGACAGAACCTCCTTGAACCAGAGGATGGCGGCCTCGCCTTCCTTCCGAGTGATTTCACTCACGGCACGGCTATGCCTTATCCCGTTTCTCAACTCGGCAAGTTGGTCGAACTTTGCCGCCAAGGCCTCCTTACTTCCAAAGCGTGCTTCAAACTTCAGCCATGCGCCTTTGCTGGTGATCGTATCCTGCAGCTCCCTAAGATCGAAATACTCCAGCTTCCCTGCTAGTCTTTGAAGACGGTCGCTATCCAGCGAAGCATTCTTCTTGGCCGCGCGCGCTACGCGCTCGTCAACCTTCTGCAGCACGTGGGAAGGGATGAGCGACAAGTCCGCCTCGCCCGCGGCATGGATCGTCGTCCGTAGTGTAAGCTCCACGCGTTCGATTGAAGCATCAAGCTCGCGTAGCTGCGGCGGCAGATCGAGCCGTTCTTTGATCAGGAGGTTCTCAATCGCATCCTGAAGCGTCCGCTGGCGCTCTGAAACGAACGCCTCAAAGTCATCGGGGCTAAAATTCGGCCGGAGAAGTATGTCAAATGCCGTCGGCGAGATGAAGTGCGACTCAAGTATGCCCCGCACCGTCGACTCACCGCTTTCCTCGATGAGCTCAGGGAGATATTCGTTAGGCAGACGGGCGCGAATCACCTTGCGGTTGGTATCCGCGGTGAGCGGAGTTCGATTAAGGATCGAGTTACCCAATGCTCCCTTAACATGGTCTTTGCACCAAGCCGCGGGCACGATGTGGTGATCATCGAGGTCCCCATGCTGGGGAACGTCGCCGGTCATCCAGTCGCGAGCCCCCTGCAGGATGAGAAGATTAAAGACGCCGTTGTAAACGGAGGTGCCCCTTTTGGTTTCCTTCCGTAATTCAAGATTCCGGAACCGCTGGGCGAATTCGGCAATGAGCGCCGGCTCGCCGGAATCGTCCTCAAACCAGGCCTTGAGATCAAGAAAGTCGCGGGAGCTGGTCGATTCGACGGAACCTGAGTAGCGGTTATTGAAGACGGACGCCCAATACCAGTGTCGGACCTTGCGGCGCGCATCCAATTGCCGTGCCGCCGGCAACGTCTTGCAGTGGGCCCGCAGCGCGGCGAAAACGGGCAGGATAGAAACGTAGGGTAAGAAACTGGAGGTCACTGCCCCATACTCTTGGGGATGCCTCAAAACCTTGATCGCGTCTTCCAGCGCAGCAACCGCAGCATCCCATCTTGTTTCAAATTCCGAAATGTCCGGAATGAGTATCTCCTTCCTCCGGGTGCCATCCGGATCCCGGACGGGCTTCTCTTGGCCGGGGAGCAAGAAATAGAGATACATCGGCGAGCAATATCCCTGGCGAAGAATGCTCATTACCTGGAGAATATAAACGTTCATCTTCTCCGTATCAACGGCATCGAGTCGCGCCGATGCGTCGCGCCACATCTTCTTAAGTTGAAGTCCCTTTGGCTTCAGTAATGCGTTCACCAGGTCGAACACGTCAAGTCGTATGCCCCGACTGTTGATCTGCGTGAAGATGTCGCAGACCTTGTCCACCTTCAGGTCCTTATCCAGCTCGATATAAGATATTTGATATTGCCCGGTGATGCCTTGGAGCAGTTCGCCGAAGGCTTTAGCGTTAGTGCAATGGTTCCTCGCAAGTTTCGCAGCTTCCACATCCCCGATCGACTCTGCCTCGCCAGCCTTTGCCTTCCAGAAGGCCTCGTAGCCTTGCACCCAATTGGGCAGCTCCCATCCAGTCGCACCGATTACCGAGAAGGGGAAGAGATGCGCCGCGAACTGCGCTTCTTTGTTACTGAGCACTTCCGCAAGGCGTCGGGTGAGCCTTTCATATTCAAATGCCTCGTCATATTCCTCCCGCATCAATTTGTCGACGTGGACGAAATAGAAGAACCGGTTGCTCCGATTGGGGAGTGGAGCGTCAGGCGCGAGAAACGCGTAGTAGATCGCGGTAAGGCGCTGCTGGCCGTCGAGAACAATGTATTCTGGCTTGGCGCTCCCTGTGTATCCATAGACAGGCTCACACGAAAGAGCGTCGAAGCTCTCCGGCTTGCCCTTCCACAGCAGCAGGCTGCCGATGTAGTAATCCAGAAAAATTGAGCGCATGAGATCGCGGATATCCCACGGCCTCCACTCGAACTCGCGCTGGAAATCCGGAATAACAAAGCGGCCTTCGCGGAGGTGATTTACGAGGGTGCTGAGGCTGATGTGATCGGGCTTCTGTGCGTCTTTCATTTAAGTAGGTTCTCCCGTTTCAAAATCGCGATAAGCTTTTCTTCCGCTTCAAAAGCTCGTTCAGCAGACGCCCGCAACTGCTGCGTCGCTTGCTCAACGGAGATAACCGTCTCCGCGACCTTCGGCTCAACGTAGCGCGGGATATTCAAATTGAACTCGTTTCTCGCGACTTCATCCAGGGAGACCACTCGAGCGACTCCATCCACATCCTGGTAAGCTTTATACCACTCATGGATCCGCTCGACGTGAAACGGCAAAAGCTCGTTTTGTGCGCGACCGGTTTTGAACTCCTTCGACGCATCAACAACCAAGACTTTCCCTCGGCGGTCTTTCGATTTCCTCTGGCGGAACACCAAAATGCACGCCGCGAGCCCGGTGCCGTAAAAAAGGTTGGGACCGAGTCCAATCACCGCGTCCACAACATCCATCTCCAAAAGCTTTCTCCGGATCTCGCCTTCCTTGCCCATGCGGAAAAGCGCACCGTGAGGAAGAACTACCGCCATGCGCCCCGTTTTCGGGGCCATGGACTTCACCATGTGTTGGACGAATGCGTAGTCGCCACTCTTGCTGGGCGGCATCCCCGCGAAATTTCGCCCGTAAGGGTCACTCGCCCACACTTCCTCACCCCATTTCTCGAGTGAAAAGGGAGGATTCGCGATAACGCAGTCGAAGATGGCGAGATTGTCACCAGAGTAAAAGGCTGGGTTTCGCAGGGTGTCTCCGCGCACGATCCGGAAGTCAGTGGCGCCGTGGAGGAACAGGTTGATTCGCGCGATCGCGGAGGTGGTGAGGTTCTTTTCCTGGCCGTAGAGTTTGCCCCAGAGGGTCCGAACATCGCCATGCGTCTCCTTCACATGGTGAAGTGCTTCCAGCAGCATGCCACCGGTGCCGCAGGTTGGATCGTAGATCGATTCGCCCTGGCGCGGATCGAGGATGTTCACCATTAGCCGCACCACGGATCGAGGCGTGTAGAACTCACCTGCCTTCTTGTTGGTGGCGTCCGCGAATTGCTTGATGAGGTATTCGTAAGCCTGGCCTAGAACGTCTGCTTCAGCAGCTCCATTGCCTAATGGGAGCGCGGAGAAGTGCTCGATTAGGTCCCGTAGCAACTTGTCCGAGAGCCTGTCCTTGTTCGTCCATTGAGCATCACCGAAGATGCCGTAAAGCGTGTGAGGATTCGCCTGCTCAATCCCTCGCAGCGCGGTTTGAAGTGTTTGGCCGACATTGACGGCGACTTTCCGAACATCCCGCCAGTGGCACCCCTCTGGGATCTGGAAACGGTAATTTTCGGGGAATAGCGCCGCTTCTTCATCACCCACAAACTCCTGCAAGGCAGCCAGATGCTCTTCATAGTGAACATCGGAGATCCGCTTGAAGAACAGTAACGGAAAGATGTAGGTCTTGAAGTCGGCCGCATCGACGGGACCTTTAAGAAGCCATGCGGCTTTCCAGAGGTGAGACTCCAGCTGATTAAGGGTGAGTTGAGGTGACTCCATCGAGAAGTCCTGCGATTGGACCTGGCGCCAAACGCACAAGCATGCCGGTTCGGCTGCCGGAACTGCAAGCTTTGAGCACCTAGGCGCGAAGACATCCCTGACGGCGGCGTGCTTACAACTTCAAAGCGATCGAAATGCGGCGAGCAGGTCTATTTCCAAGTGCCGACGTGGGATCTAGCAGCAATCAGGACCACCAACGCAGGGGGCCTCAGTCCCTCCGCTTCATTTCACGAGTCCGGAGAAATCTCCGCAGTTTTGATGTATTCACGGTCACCATACCGCTTTTCGGCCCATTCCTATTTTCAACGAGAGGCGATTCAGCCAGCACGCTAACGACCTCGGCGGCCTGCAGCCGAATTTTGTTTTGTCGGCGCGTGCATGGGATGTGTAGCGCTTCGATTACGGCCACTTCTTTGGCCTCAATCAGCTCGTATCGAGGTTCCCTCCCCTCCAGCGCGGCGGCTGGACGAAACGCTCCCCCAGCAACCCGAAACATTGATCTGACCTCACCGTGCAGCGAAACCAAACACCAGTCACCGACACGGACATCACTCCTATCCCGCAGCCTCCGGACAAATGCGATCACTCCGGGACCTAATCGGGGCGGGTAATCGGTGGTGACCGGCTCCCACGCCGTGAAGGCGACCATCCAGATCTCTCCTCTGGGTCGCAGCGAGAATCGTTTGGCCGATACTGATTCGCCTTCGCCGTCCCTGACCTCCCACTTGATCGGATTATGCCACGAGCACGTCGTAAGCGGAATCCATCGTCTGCCGGGCAGGCACTCGTCAACTGCGATTCGCTTATAGGCCAGACCGCTCCTGTCAGGCAGCAGCCATCCTTTCGTTGTTGCTTCGGCGATAAGACGTAGAACCTGCGTGTGACTAAGGCCTGTCGCAGCGCCTATAGCTCGACTGGACACCCGCCGGGTGCCACCTCGTCGTTGATACTCGCGGATGCACCTCAGCACCCGCCCCATTCCATCAAGCTGGGAGTCCATGGAACTTCTTGGAACGTCTAAAAGCGATTCTCCCCAGTAGAGCGATTTTTTCCGAGCGATCAAAGACGAGCGTTCTTTCCGCTCCGTCGCGACATTCCCCGAGGGGATGCGCGGTGTTCCGATATTATTGTCACGGTTCCGAAACGGTTGCCAAAACCGCCAGCGCTGGAATTTTCAACGTTCGACTCACGGATCTGGTATCAATAAAGTGCGCACCGACGGCTTTTGTCGGCAGCGCGCGAAATGCGACTAGCCACATACCACACGTGCGGAGGGCAGAGCAGCACCTCGACAGCCTGTCCTCCCCAGGAACAGAACAGCCTTTCGAGGCGGGCATCAGCCTGCGCCGTTTCCAACTCTCCTCACCCCTTGAACCGACGCAGGATTGCCTTACCCGCGCGGTCTCGACCGTCCGTCGGATCCCCAACGGGCCTTGTTTACCTTGGCGATGTTTGCCCGAGCCGCGGCTACTTTCTTCTTGGATCTAGCGGATCCGCCGAGGCGCCCGATCAACGCCGCGGCTTCAGTGGCGTTCGATGGAGTCGGCGAGTCCTCCTGCTTCGTTGCTGCCGGTTTTGGACCGGGCTGCGTCTTTCTCTGACGACAACCAGAATCGAGAGTAGCCTCAAGAACCTCGGAGAGAAGCTTGGGGTGCGGACACGAACCCGCATCCCCACCCGCTTCTGCCCAGTCGGCGAGCTGTCCAAGAAGCTGAATCGATCGCGCGAAGCTGAACCGCGGCGGCGGAAGTCTCTTCGCCGCCACACTCAGCGCTACCAAAGCAGCGCGTGCCTCTGCCGATCGCTTCGCGATCTCGATCATGTCCATCGATGACATCGCAAGCGCTTGCGATGCCGGGCGCAAGCCCGGGCATAAGACCCCGCCCGTCTTGTTACTTCCATCCAGACATGAAACCCATCCTCACACTGAAGAAGGTGCCGAATCCGAAGGTCCACAATCCCTACGGATTCGAGCGCATCCACATCCTCCATTTTAACATCGACGGTAAGGGAACTGCCATCGTCTGCCACGATGATGAGAAAGACCTCCAGATGTATCACGGAGAGGACCTGAACTGCATCCTCTTTGGTGAGCCTTGCACCGGTCAGATTTGGTATCGCCCCGAAAACGTCTTCGAGGAGCGCAACCGCTCCCGCGCCAACATGGCTGTGCGTCGCCGCACCTAACACTGCGCACATGAACCCAAAGGAACGCACCCAGAAACGGCCCCTCGGCGAATTGCGGGCACGTCGCAAACGCAACCGGCCAGATTTCACCACTGAAGAAGGAATCGACCGTCGCTGGGCCGAAGGCCGCGGCAAGGGCGAAGGCCGTGACTACTTCCCTTGGTTCTTGGTGCCTGAGTTCTCCTCCAAGGGCTACCGCACGATGACCATGAGCGCGAAATTTCTCCGGGTGATTCACCTCTTTTCGACGCTCGAATGGCTGATCTTTCTGTTGCTGGAGGCTGCCATCGAAATCGTTGGCTTGAAAGAGCAAGTTCCTCTCGATCGCGAAGAGACTCGCGCGATCGCCGAGTTTCTCAAAACTAAGCACCCGAACGCATTTGGAACCGACGTGGTCATGACAACTGACTTCGTCGTTAAAGTGCGGCGGCCGGACGGAACAACGATCGAGCGCGCTATCGCCGTCAAATACTCGAAGGATCTTCGTAAGCGTCGGGTGGTAGAGAAGCTGGCTATCGAGCAGGCCTACCACCTACAGCAGGGACACGAGTTCGTCATCATGACGGAGAGGAGCGTGCCGCGTGAACTGGCCAACAACCTGACCTTCGTCCGGGCCATGCTTCGCCCGGGAGCCGTGGATGACATCAGCGCAGACACTATCTCGCGCGCCGATACCTGCATGCGTCCGCTCCTCGGTAAAACCGCTTGGGGCAAGATGGTCGTTGACTGCGACGCGAAGCTCCAACTCCGGCCCGGAACGGCCGCCCGTATCGCCCGGCATCAAATCGCAACCCGCGCTTGGGCAGTCGACCTCACTCACCCTCTCCTGACCCGTAACCCCTTCCGCATGATTTCATCATGAAAACGAACCGACATCCGTCCTCAGAACAGAAACGCCGCTCCATGTCGCTCGACATCAAGCCCGCCACGGCCCGCCAGGCCCTTACCGTCAAACATCGGCACCGCTCGAAAGTCGAAACGATGTCTACGACGGCCGCTTGCCGTCGCTTTGAGAGCGACTGCGCTCCCCTCGATTTGCAGGCCTCTGTCCCTGGCGCACACCGAGAACTTGGGCCGACTTACCTCCATGTGACAGTCGACCGCGAAACCGGCTGCATCGTGGACTGTTGCGTGCGCTCCACCGCCTCCTGAGTCCCTGCCGATCGAGCTAACCGTCACCTCAACTCCGTCACTCCAGCCATGAGAACATCCATCAAAGCCGGCATGCTCTATGAGCAAAGCAACAACGCATCCAC
>JAEYWP010000019.1 GCA_023428905.1 Verrucomicrobiota bacterium | reverse complement strand
CAATCGCGGGGCTTGGGTGTTTCATTCTCTTCGGGCCCTACCGTTTGAATGGAACGACGCGTGGCACGCCGCCTCGATTTCGGGGAGATATCAACCGCCTAGGGGCCAATATCGGCATAGTGAAGGCGCCAAATCGCCTTCTTTGGCCACCTTACCCACCAAAGGTTAATGGCGCTATGCCTCCCTCCGTTACCTGAGGACGTGGGCGGCGGCGCGCCTGTGCTACACAGGCCCGCGACCTCACGCCAAATGCGGACACCCATGAAAGCCCTGCTCTGCACCCACTACGGAACTCCCGATGAACTCGAGCTTGCTGACTTGCCAGATCCGGTACCTGACGCCGGCGAAGCCGTGGTCCGCATCGCTGCCGCGGCGCTGAACTTCTTTGATACGCTGATCATCCAGGGCAAGTACCAGACCAAACCGGCCTTCCCGTTTTCGCCGTCGGCGGAGTTTGCCGGCGTGGTCGAGAGCGTCGGCCCCGGCGTCACCGACTTCAAGCCGGGCGACCGTGTGCTCGGCTTCACCGGCTATGGCGCCGCGCGCGCGAAGATCGCCGTGTCCACCAAACTGCTGACGCCGATCCCCGACGAACTTGACTTCGATCGCGCCGCCGGCCTGTGCATCACCTATGGCACCACGCTCTATGCGCTGAAAAACCGCGCGAACCTTCAACCGGGCGAGACGCTCGCGGTGCTCGGCGCTTCCGGCGGCACGGGCGTGGCCGCCATAGAAATCGGCAAACTGATGGGCGCACGGGTGATCGCCTGCGCGTCGTCGCCGGAGAAGCTCGACTTCGCGCGCCAGCGCGGTGCCGATGAAGGCATCGACTATACGGCGGAAAACCTGAAGGACGGGCTGCGCCGCGTGACGAACGGCAAAGGCGTTGACGTGATCTATGATCCGGTCGGCGGCTCTTATGCAGAAGCAGCGCTGCGCGGCATCGCCTGGGAAGGCCGT
This sequence comes from Verrucomicrobiota bacterium, assembly GCA_023428905.1. Lineage (GTDB taxonomy): Bacteria > Verrucomicrobiota > Verrucomicrobiia > Opitutales > Opitutaceae > EW11. The sequence goes on along the minus strand of JAEYWP010000019.1, from coordinate 2,736 downwards.
TATCTCGTCATCGGCTTTGCCGCCGGCGACATCCCGAAAGTGCCGTTCAATCTGTATCTCCTGAAAAGCGCCAATGTACTCGGCGTGTTCTGGGGCGCGTGGGCGGAGCGCGATCCGGACGGCCATCGCGCCAACACGGCGCAATTGCTGAAATGGGCCGCGGAAGGCCATTTGTCGTCGCATGTCCATGCGGTCTATCCGCTGAGCGAGGCCGCCACGGCGCTGAAGGCGATCGCCGCGCGCAAGGTGATGGGCAAGGTGATTTTGCGGCCGTGAGCTCGTGACGGAGACCTTTTCGCTGTCATTCCGGACGCCGCGCAGCGGCGATCCGGAATCCAGCCAAGCCCTCATGTGCCGCTGGATTCCGGGTTCGCGCGTTTACACGCGCGCCCCGGAATGACGGCGAGTTTCATCGCCCCTGTTCTTTAAAGGCCCGGGGCGGCCTGCCTTCCTCTTCCTTCCCTCGGCAAACGCCGAGGGGATGGAGCGCCGCGAGGCGCCCTTTTGATGTTCGCACCTTGGGGGTGCGAGGCATCCCTTGCGAAGGGACGCCTGCGCCCCGCGGCGCTCCATCGCGGTGTCTTGTCGGCGCACGGGCCGCGCTTCTGGCGGCTGATCCGTTCGAGTGTGAACGGGTAGCGCTCACCATCAGCGAGCTCCTCGCGGCCGGTCTTATTGCCGGCGGGCGGAGCCCCGTCGCCGCCCGAGCCCGGAGGTTGCGTTACCTCCCCCGGCCGCGGGCACCGCATCCTGCTCCGTCAAAAAGACGCCTCTAGATGACGCCCCCAGCTGAGCAGGACGGGACGTATATAGTGGGACCTATATACGTGTTGTCACTTTTTTTCGGACTCTTGAAGTCGAATCGACTACGCTTCTGTCACCTGCCGCTCTCCGGCTACCCATGCACGGATGATCCGCAGAGGTGTCCCGCCTGCTCACCAGGCCAGACACGACCAGCCAACGCCGTGAGGCGCGGGCGCGTCCCTTTGATGGAGAATACGCATGGCATCCGCATAAGCAGACCGCCCCGGTAAACCAGCGGGGCACACAGACAAACCGCTTTTTCCATCAACTCGCGGCCCCGCCGCGACGGCTGCTGTATGCCGTAGAAGAGCACAGCAAGCCGCGCGACAGGGCCGCCTCTCGAACGGAGGCTCCGATGAGGGTCTTTGTTGAAAGCTACTACCGCGTGCGTAACGGGCGTTTAGTGTTTGTGCGTAGTCATTGGCGGAAGTGGCCGAAGTTTCGCAAGTCAGCGACCGTAATTCCGTTTCCGCATCCGTCTCTCGCGTAAAGAGACGACATTCTCATCAAGTGAGCCGGGCGGTTTCTTTCCGCCCGGTTTTTTCTTTTTCCCCGGCGGCTTCTTCTTCTTTGACCGCCGTTCCAAGTCATCGACCTCTTTGGGATCGGTCCCGATGAAGCGTTCAAGCGCCTCATCGGGATCAATGTCGAGCCCAAGCGGTAGAGGACCCTTCGCCTTTTTTGCCATGCGTCACGCTTTCCCGATCAGCGCATTGTAGGTCAACCGGCCTTCGACCATGCCGAAAAGAGCGTTGACGCGCTCTTCCGCAGAGAGGGCGCGACGATTGAGCCTCCAAGTCATTTCATCAACATAGCGGCCCAAATGCTTGCGGGAAACGTGGTGATGAATGCCGATGATCTGGCGCTTCAAAAGCGCCCAAATGCTCTCGATCCCGTTCGTGTGCGCGTCGCCGCGCCGCCACTCACCTTTCTGATGATTGACGATTTCATGCTGCGGGAAGCCGTCCAGACCCCGATAGCTGCGATGTGCGTCAGTGGCCAAGAGCTTCGCATCCGGTGCCACCACATCACGAACGAACTCTTGCATTTCCGCACGGTTCGCCTTGTCCAACACGCGGGCGATCACATCGCCGCCGCGCTGTACCGCGCCAATGACCGGCGTTTTGTCTTCCGTCCCGCCGCCGGTTCCGCTACGGCGGCCATGACGATTCTTGGCCTTACCGCCGACATAGGTTTCATCGATTTCAACCGAGCCGCCGGAACGGCCCAGCGGGCGATTGAATGACCGGGTGCGCGCTGCATGGCGAAGACGATGCAACAGGAACCACGCCGATTTCTGCGTGATGCCCAAGTCCAGCGCCAAGGTGGTGCTCGCAATGCCCTTCTTGTGGTTTGTGATCAGCCAGATCGCGCCAAACCACACCCGTAGCGGAAGCTTTGAATTCTCGAAGATGGTCCCGACCGTGATCGAGAAGTTCTTGCGGCATTCAGCGCAGCGGTACTGGCCCTTGCGGCTCAGGGAATAGACCTTGTCGTGGCCGCAGTGGGGGCAAAACTGCCCGTTTTTCCAACGGATCGCGGTGAAATGGTCAACTGCCGTCTGCGGATCAGCAAACGCCAGATTTAATTCCGCTAGAGACTTGAACTGTTTGAGCATGGGTCAAATCCTTGATTTGTGCCCATAGAATCACGCTTTTGGCGTGGTGTCAACTCGTATATAGCTCCCTATATAGTCCTATCTAGGAATGATGTCAAGCGCCGCAACCCGTGCGCGCCCCACCCAAAAAACAAAAACCCCGCCGGCGAAGCCGACGGGGTTTTGCATACCCAAAGGGAGCGATCGCTCAGATCGCTTCCTTGAGGTCCTTGGCGGCGCGGAAGGCGACCTTCTTCGACGCCTTGATCTTGATCGCTTCGCCGGTCGCCGGGTTGCGGCCCATGCGGGCGGCGCGCTTGCGAACCTGCAGGATG
>JAEYWP010000004.1 GCA_023428905.1 Verrucomicrobiota bacterium | reverse complement strand
GCCCGAAGCGCCTGCAAAAACCTCCATCGCCTACTCTTACAATCAGGGCATGTACTCGGCATCGCAGTGCCAAATACTGTCCACGATGTCTTGGCACTCTGTGTCTACGATGTCGTGGCACTGTGCCGGGTGCCCCCACCCCGCTGGCTTCGGCACGTGTCTTCAGCCCCATCCACGTCGCACGCGGCGTGAGGGCACGCCGCCTACATCGGACCGGCCGCGGCCCTGGCGAACGTGCACAAAAAACGCCGGCCCCTTGCGAGGGCCGGCGGGTGTTATGGTCTGTTTTGCTTTTTCCCAACGCGTCACCGGGTGTGAAGACCGCGGCGACGCTCAAGAAAGTCAGATGGCGGCGGAGCCACGCTCCTCGGTGCGGATGCGGATCACGTCCTCGACCGGCATGACGAAAATCTTTCCGTCGCCGATCTTCCCGGTCTTCGCAGCCTTGGTGATCGCCTCGATCACCTTGCCCACGATCTCGGTGGAAACCGCGACCTCGATCTTCACCTTGGGGAGAAAATCGACCGTGTATTCACTTCCACGATAAATCTCGGTGTGCCCCTTCTGGCGGCCGAAGCCCTTGACTTCAGTGACCGTCATTCCTTCCACCCCGATTTCCGACAGGGCCGTTTTGACCTCTTCAAGTTTGAAGGGTTTGATGATGGCAACGATGAGTTTCATAGGATGAGGGAAGTAGATGGGTGTTAGTCGATGTAACCTTCTTCACCGTGCTCATTGATGTCGAGCCCTTGACGCTCGACCTCAGGCGCAGGACGCAGACCGATCACGGCCTTGATGATGAACGCGATGATCGCGGTGGCAATCACACTCCACAGGATGGTGAGGACGATGGCCTTCAGCTGTTCGACCACCAGGCCTTCCTTCAGCGGACCAACCACGGAGTTGACCTTCTCGTCCGCGAAGATGCCGGTGAGGAGAGCGCCCAGGGTGCCGCCGACGCCGTGCACGCCAAAGGTGTCGAGTGCATCGTCGTAACCGAGCTTCGCCTTCAGATAGGCGACCGCGACGTAGGGAATCACACCCGCGAGGATGCCGATGAGGACGGCGGAGGAAACGCTGACGAAACCTGCGCCGGGGGTGATCACGACCAGGCCGGCGACAATGCCTGAGCAGAAGCCCAGCACGCTGGGATGCTTGCGCGTGACCCATTCCGCCATCGCCCAGGAGAAGCCACCCACTGCGGCCGCGACGGTCGTGGTGGCGAAGGCATTCGAAGCGATCGCATCGGCGCCCAGCGCGGAGCCCGCGTTGAAGCCGTACCAACCGACCCAGAGCATGCCCGTGCCGACCATGCAGAGCACCAGCGAATGCGGAGCCATCTTCTCCTTACCAAAGCCGAGGCGCTTCCCTAGGATGATGCAGAGCACCAGCGCGCTCCAGCCGGAGGTCATGTGAACAACAGTGCCGCCGGCGAAGTCGATCGCCTTGATCGCGGCGTTGGGATTGAGCGGGCCGCACATCAACCCGGTGCCCGACCACACCATGTGGGCAAAGGGGAAATACACCGCGAACATCCAGACGGTCACAAAGGCCAGCACGGCGGCGAATTTCATCCGCTCCGCGATGGCGCCGATGATCAGTGCCGGAGTGATGATGGCGAAGCTGAGCTGGAACATCGCCCACATCGTGTCGCTGATCCAGTAGTAGCCCGCGCCCGTGTTGCCAGGCTCCACCCCGCGCAGGAACATATGGGTCAGGTCACCGAGGAAGGGATTGCCCCCCGCGAACGAGAAACTGTAGCCCACCGCCCACCAGAGGATCGTGACCAGCCCCGCGATGCCCATGCACTGGGCGAGGACCGAAAGCACGTTCTTGCGACGCACAAGGCCGCCATAAAAAAGAGCCAGACCGGGCATGGTCATAAAAATGACCAGCGCGGTGCTCACCATCTGCCACGCGTTGTGGCCCGGACCCGGTCCTGCGATCTTGGAAGCGACGTCCGGCGTACGCGCGGTGTTGTTCACATAGGCTTCGAGATCGGCGATTCGCTGCTCCATCGTGGGTTCCGCAGGTACCGGAGCTGGCGATGGATCAGCGGTTTGCGCCAGCGCACCCAAGGCGCTGACGCAGAAAAGGAGCACCCCCAGGAAGGCGCGAAAGGGTCTGGTCGTGAGGTTGTTCATGATGTGCGAGCGGCGATTGAGCAAAATCAATGCCATGAACAGATTTCATCATCCGAATCCCATCAGCATATGGAATAGGCTTCGGGGCATAAAAAAACCGGCCCCCCGTGGGAGGGGCCGGCGCGTTATGGCTAAAACGTTCAGACGGCAGATTCGCCGCGCTCGTCGGTGCGGATACGCACCACGTCTTCGAGCGGAACAACGAAGATCTTGCCGTCCCCGATCTTGCCGGTTTTGGCGGCCTTGGTGATCGCCTCGATGGTCTTGGCGACCAGCTCGTCGACCACCGCGACTTCGATCTTCACCTTGGGGAGGAAATCGACGGTGTATTCAGATCCGCGATAGATTTCGGTGTGGCCCTTCTGGCGACCGAAGCCCTTGACCTCCGTGACGGTCATACCCTCGATGCCGACCTCGGACAGGCCCGCCTTAACCTCCTCGAGCTTGAACGGCTTGATGATGGCGATGATGAGTTTCATGGGAAATCCTTGTGGTTGCCGCCGGCGCCCGTGGGCGCCGGCGTGGGTGCAATTATTTATGAGCCTCCTGGAAGTCCGGATAGGCCTCGTTGCCGTGCTCCCCGATGTCGAGGCCCTCGGTCTCCTCCTCGGCGCTGACGCGCAGGCCCATGATCATCTTGATCACCATAAAGAGGGCGAAGGCGAAGACGAAGGTGAAGGCGCCGACCGAGGCAATGCCGATCAGCTGTGACATCAGCTGTGCGCCGCCGGCGAGTTTGCCGAACAGGCCCACCGCGAGGGTGCCCCAGATGCCGCACACGAGGTGGACGGAGATCGCGCCCACCGGGTCATCGATCTTCAGCTTGTCGAAGAAGAGCACCGCGAAGACCACGATCGCACCAGCGATGGCGCCGATCAGAATGGAGCTGAGCGCCCCCATCTGGTCCGCACCGGCGGTGATGCCGACGAGCCCGGCGAGGATTCCGTTCAGGGCCATGGAAAGGTCGGGCTTCTTCAGCAGGACCCAGGAGGTCATTGCTGCCGCCACACCACCGGCCGCCGCCGCCAGCGAGGTCGTCACCAACACCAGTGAGGTCGCACCGGGATTGGCAGAGAGGACCGAACCGCCGTTGAAACCGAACCAACCCAGCCAGAGGAGAAACACACCAATCGTGGCGAGGGGCATGTTGTGGCCCAGCATGGGATAGATTTTGCCGTCGCGGTATTTGCCGAGTCGGGGTCCGAGAATCAGCACGCCGGCCAGCGCGCCCCAGCCGCCCACCGAATGCACCAGGGTCGACCCGGCGAAGTCGTAGAACGGGGTGGAGAGGTTGTTCAGCCAGCCGTTGCCCCACTTCCACATGCCGGTGATCGGATAAGAGATGGACACAAAGACGACGGAGAAGACCAGGAACGAGGAGAGCTTCACGCGCTCCGCCACCGCGCCCGAAACGATCGTTGCGGCCGTGGCGGCAAACATCGCCTGGAAGAGGAAGTCGGTCCAATAGGTGTAGCCCGCGTTGTAAACGTCCGTCAGCGCGGCGACGTCGTCGCCTGCACTCACGCCGAAACCGGCGAAGCCGAAGAACTTCCCGGCGTAGTCCGCGCCCGGGTACATGAGGTTGAAACCGATCGCCGCATACGTGAGCAGGCCGATGCAGGGAATCAGCGTGTTCTTGAAGAGAATGTTGACCGTGTTCTTCGAACGCGTGAGCCCGGACTCCACCGTGGCAAAACCCAGGTGCATGATGAAGACCAGGCCGGTCGACAGCATCATCCACAGGTTATTGGTCGTGAAGATGGAGTATCCTGGCGAGGCCTGGAAGGCGGCCAGGTCGGCGTATTTGGGGGCTTCTGCCGCAGCGGGCGCGGCATCTTGCGCAAATACCGAGGTTATGGTCGCGAGGGCGAGCAACAGACCCAGCCATTTCAAGCCAGGCGCGCGTGCGGATTTGTGAAGCATAAGTCGTTATGGTTGATGTATGAGCAGGTCGAAGCGGGAGGGACGACCACTGCCCCTCCAAAGCAGCTCACATGCCATCCCAAAAATCCTGCTGAAGTTCTGCGTATCCAAGAACCTATGACCTATCGCCCGGGGTAAAAAAAAAGCCGACCCGGAAGGGTCGGCTGGAAAAAACGGCAGGAGGAGAAAACTCAGATCGCGGCTTCGTTGCGCTCATCCGTACGGATGCGCACCACTTCCTCGATCGGCACCACAAAGATCTTCCCATCGCCAATCTTGCCGGTTTTTGCGGCCTTGGTGATGGCGGCGATCGTCTTCGGCGCGAGGTCATCGCCCACGGCAATCTCCAGCTTCACCTTCGGAAGGAAATCCACCGTATACTCGCTGCCGCGGTAGATCTCGGTGTGTCCCTTCTGGCGACCAAAGCCCTTCACCTCCGTGACGGTCATACCCTCGATGCCAATTTCAGCGAGGGCCTCCTTCACTTCCTCGAGTTTGAACGGTTTGATGACGGCGATGATGAGTTTCATTCTGGTGGTTGTTTGAGGGTTCCGTGGCAGTTTTGGGAGGGCACTCCGGCTTGGCAAGTCGCCGGAGGTGACAAGCGCCGCTCCCGACGTGGTATCAGCGGCGCTGCGAGGTGGATAAGCGGCAAAGGCGGCCCGCAGGCGGCCGCACTTTGTCACTCAGGAATGACGGTCTGGATGTGCAGTTCCTTCAGCTGGCGCGCCGTGACCGGCGTCGGGCTCTGGGCCATGAGATCCTGACCTTTCTGCGTTTTCGGGAAAGCAATCACATCGCGGATACTCGTCGTGCCGCAGAGCAGCGCGACCATGCGATCGAGGCCGAACGCGATGCCGCCGTGCGGAGGCGCACCGTAGGTGAAGGCCTTGAGCATGTATCCAAAACGGCTTTCAACGACGTCCTGCGGGATCTTCAGCACATCCTCGAAGACCTTCTTCTGCAGGGCGGGCTGGTGGATACGGATCGACCCGCCGCCGAGCTCCATGCCGTTCAGCACCACGTCGTAGTGCTGGCCACGCACCCGCTTCGGATCGCTGTCGAGGAACTGCACGTCCTCGAACACCGGTGCGGTGAAGGGGTGGTGCGTGGCGACGTAACGCTTTTCGTCCTCGTCGTACGACATCAGGGGGAAGTCGATCACCCAGAGGAAACGCCAGTCGTCGGGACGGATCGTCAGCTTGCCGCGTTTCTGCAGCAGACCGGCCGCCTCCAGGCGGATACGGCCCAGGATGGCGCAGGCCTTCTCCCAGGGCGCAGCGGCGAAGAAGACGATGTCGCCCTCCTCGATCCCCAGCTGCTGGGTGAGCGCGGCTTTCTCAGCATCGGTGAAGAACTTCACGATCGGCGACTTCCATTCGCCGCCTTCGACCTTGATGAAAGCGAGGCCCTTCGCGCCGAGGGATTTTGCGATGTCCTCGAGGTTCTTCAGCTCACCTTGGGTGAGATCGGCGAGGCCCTTTCCATTGACGGCCTTGATCACACCCCCACCGGCAACGGTGGCCTGAAACACCTTGAAGGCGGAGTTCCTGAAAGTCTCCGACAGGTCCACCAGCTCCAGGCCGAAACGCAGGTCGGGCTTGTCCACCCCGAACCGATTCATCGCCTCGTGGTAGGGCATGCGCTGGAACGGCGTGGGTAGATCGACCTCCAGGACGTCCTTCCACACCTTCTTCAGCATGCCTTCGAAGAGCGCGTAGATCGCCTCACGGTCGACAAAGGAGGCTTCCACGTCGACCTGGGTGAACTCCATCTGCCGGTCGGCACGCAGGTCTTCGTCACGGAAGCACCGGGCAATCTGAAAATAGCGCTCCACCCCAGCCACCATCAGGATCTGCTTGAACTGCTGGGGAGACTGCGAAAGCGCGTAAAACTGCCCCGCGTGGATACGCGACGGCACGAGGTATTCGCGCGCACCCTCGGGGGTGCTCTTGAAGAGCGCCGGGGTCTCCACCTCGATGAATTCCTGGGCGTCGAAATAATCGCGGATCGACTTGGCCACCTTGTGGCGGACCTGGAGATTCTTGCGCATCTTCGGGCGGCGCAGGTCCAGGTAACGGTAGGTGAGGCGCAGGTCTTCGTTCACCTTGTCGCCGCCGGCGTCATCGAGCGGGAACGGCGGGGTGTCGGAGACGTTGTAGATCTCGAGCGCACGGGCATCGACCTCCACCGCGCCGGTGGGAAGGGAGCTGTTGACGGTGCCTTCGGGACGCGCGACGACCTTGCCGGAAACGGCGATAACCGATTCGGGTTTAAGGTGCGACGCCTGGCGGCCGAGCTCCGGATCCACGCTGGGGTCGAACTTCACCTGGGTGATGCCCTTCCGGTCGCGCAGGTCGATAAACAAGATGCCGCCGTGGTCGCGGAGAGAGTCGACCCAGCCAACGAGGGAGACCGTGCCTCCGATGTCAGCTTGAGTGAGTTGGGCGCAGTGGTGGGTCCGGTGCATGCGTGTGGAGATAAAAGCGCAAGAAAGCCTGTCCGCGGCCCGCTCCGCAAGCACGGAGGTGGGCGGGCCGCCCCTTCCCCGCAGGCGGAGCCCCGGGGAAGACGCTCCGCCCCTCGCACTTAGCCCAGGATCAGGCTCTCGCCCGTCATCTCGGCGGGCTTGGGCAGGCCCATGAGGTGGAGCACGGTGGGCGCGATATCGGCCAGGCGGCCACCCTCGCGCATCCGGGTTTTGCCCGCGACGAGCCCTTCGCCGACAACAAAGACCTCCACCAGGTTGAGGGTGTGGGCGGTGTGGGGGCCATTCACGGTGGGATCCCACATCTGCTCGGCATTGCCGTGGTCCGCGCAGACCACCGCGCGGCCGCCGACCTGCTGGAGCGCGCCGAGCAGTTCGCTCACGCCGTGATCCGTCGCCTCCACCGCCTTCACCGTGGCCGCGAGGGAACCGGTGTGCCCGACCATGTCGGGATTGGCAAAGTTAACCACCACCAGCCCGTATTTGCCGGACAGGATCGCATCCTTGGCCGCCTTGGTCACCTCGGCGGCGGACATCTCGGGCTGCAGGTCGTAGGTCGGAACCTTGGGGCTCGCCGGGCACGCCCGGTCCTCACCGGCGAAGGGCTCCTTGCGGTAGTTGTTAAAAAAGAACGTCACGTGCGGATTCTTTTCCGTCTCCGCACAGCGGAACTGCGCGATGCCGGCGTCTGCCACCACTTGGCCGAGGATGTTTTTGAGTTTCTCCGGCTTCGGCAGGATGACGTTCACCGGCAACCCGCTCTCGTATTCGGTCATCGTGGCGTAAAACAGATCCAGCTTGGCCCCGCGATCGAACTCCTTGAACCCGTCGACCACGAAGGCCTTGGTGATCTCGCGGGGGCGGTCGCCCCGGTAGTTGTAGAACACGACGGAGTCACCGTCCTGGATGGTGGCCAGCGGCTTGCCGTCGAGACCAATGATGGCGGTCGGCGGGACAAACTCATCACCCTTCTGCGAGGCATTGAGGGGATGGTCGTAATACGCCTGCACCGCGGCCTCGGCCGAGGTGGCGGTGGCCTCCGCCTTGCGACCAGTCAGGAGGTCGTAGGCCTTGCTCACCCGCTCCCAGCGGTTGTCGCGGTCCATGCTCCAGAACCGGCCGCACACCGTAGCGATCTTTCCGATACCAATGGCGCGGCATTGCTCGTTGACCTGGCGGACATAACCCAGGCCGCTCGAGGGCGGGGTGTCTCGGCCGTCGGTGAAGGCGTGGATGAACACCTCAGTCAGGCCGTCCTCCTTGGCCTGGCGCAGGATGCCATAGAGGTGGTCGAGCATGCCGTGCACGCCCGCGTCCGAAACGATGCCCATGAGATGGAGCTTCGACTTGCGCGCCTTCACGCGCTCCACCGCTCCGCGCCACACCGGGTTGGTGGCGAGGCGTTTTTCCGAGAACAGTTTGTTCAGGCGAACCAATTCCTGGTCCACGATCCGGCCCGCGCCGATGTTCTCGTGGCCGACCTCGCTGTTGCCCATCACCCCGTCGGGCAGGCCGACATCCAGGCCGCTGGCGCGGACATGGGCGACCGGGGACGTCTGGTGGAGCAGGTCGTCACAGGGTTTTTTGGCCTGGGCGACGGCGTTGGTGGCGGCTTGGGACAGATCGGGGTTCTTGCCCCAGCCATCGCGGATGACGAGAAGTACGGGTTTACGCGGAGTGCTCATAGACGGGTATAAAACCACCACCGATGACCCCGGATGCCCGGGGACGAAAGGCAAATCTCCAGGCGGCTGGGGGTATTCACCGCCATGATCCGTCCGTTAAATTCGGCGCTCCGCGCCCCAAGTTGGCAGCAAGGCTGCTAGAAGGAGTCCTGAAAGGAGACAGCGATGACCCTTATCATCCGAGACCAACTGGTGAATCCGCCGACCTGGTTCCTGTCCTTCCGCGACCTCACTCTCTACTGCGCGGTGTTCATGAAGATGGACATCGTGATGGAGTCGGACGACATCGACACCTACTACCGGTGGGTCAAAGCCCGCGGTGGCATGGACTTCGTGAAGGAATTCGTCCGGCCTGGGAGCGAGAACGGCGTACGGCTGGACATCGAGCCCAACTACCCGCGATCCGTCATCACCGACCGGATTGCCCCGGAAAACGTCGGTCAGCTGATCCAGAAGATACGCGGCGTGAACTGCCTGTAAGGGGCGCAACGCACGACGAGGGCGTTGCAGATTTCCCGGATCGTCGGGCCAGGCGGCCCGGGCATCCCTCGCCCTCCTCTCCCACCGCACCACGCCTGCGGTTTCAGACGGCGCTTCGGACGCCCAAAACAGGGGCAGGCATTTGACACGGCCGCTGCTGTATTGCCACTAAGGCCCTGTGCCCAAACGCGCTGTTCTCCTCGTCAACCTCGGCTCCCCTGATTCCACCTCCGTGCCGGACGTGCGCCGCTACCTGCGGGAATTTCTCGGCGATGAGCGCGTGATCGACGTGCCGCCGCAGCCGTTCCGCTGGATCCTGGTGAATGGCATCATCACGACGTTCCGCGCACCCAAGTCGGCGCACGCATACGAGTCGGTCTGGACCGAGCAGGGTTCACCCCTCATCCGCACGTCCATTTCGGTCCAGGAAAAGCTCGGTGCGCGGCTGGGCGCCGACCTTCCCGTCTATCTCGCCATGCGCTACGGAACCCCGTCCATCGCCTCGGTGGTGGACACGCTGGTGGCAGATGGCGTCACCGACCTGCTGCTCATCCCGCAATACCCGCATTACGCCATGTCGTCGTGGGAGACTGTGGTCGTGAAAGTGTACGAGGAGGCGGCCCGCCACGGTGAAAAACTGAAGGTCACCTGTGAGCAGCCTTTCTACGAGGACGCCGACTATATCGAGGCGCTCTACACCGCGTCCAAACCCTACCTCGAGCAGCCTCATGATTACGTTCTTTTCAGCTACCACGGCATACCCGTGCGGCACCTGCGCAAGGCGGACTCGTCCAAAGCGCACTGCACCGTGGTGGCGGATTGCTGCAACACCTGCTCCCCCCTGCATCGCACCTGCTACCGGGCTCAGTGTATGAAGACCACCCAAGCCTTCGCCCGCCGGGCAGCGCTTCCCGCCGAAAAACACTCCGTTTCCTTCCAGTCGCGTCTCGCCGGCGAACCCTGGCTCTCTCCCTACACGGACTTTGAGCTCGAGCGCCTTCCCCAAGCGGGCGTCAAACGCCTGCTCGTGATGACCCCGGCCTTTGTTGCGGACTGTCTGGAGACCCTGGAAGAGATCTCGGTGGAAGGGAAAGAAACCTTCATCGAGGCGGGGGGCTCCACCTTCCAGCAGATCCCCTGCCTCAACGACCACCCTGCCTACATCGACTTCCTGGCAGGCCGCGTCACCGCGTGGCTGGCCGGGGAAAGCCCGACAGACCGACAGGCTAGGCTGCACGCCCACGCCTAAACGACCTTCCCGGCTACGCCGAACCCCAAATGTTATCCGTCATCCTGGGCCGCGGCGCCTTCAGCGCTTTTGGGATGGCCCCCGGGCGCTCGTCCGGTCGATATGGTCGTCGCGCGTTCCGCGCTCCACTGCATTGACGCCACGTGACTCCACTCACGGCCACTCCTGCCGCCACCGCCTCCCGCCCCCGACTCGCCTCCCCGGCCATGCTGCGGGTCGACGGAGCGGGCATTGTCCGCAGCGCCAATAGTTCAGCGGAGCGGTTTTGGCTGGCCGCCGCCGGTGAACTTTCAGGTCGCTCCCTCTCGTCACTGCTGCACGCCGCCACGCCGGCTCCCGGGGTCGACGACTGGGCAGCGCTCACCCGCTCCGCGCTCAATGCAACGACCACCTGTGACGCCCTGCTGCCAGAGGGCACCACGGCGTCCGTCCAATTCCGCCTGGAAGAGGCCCATGGAGAGTCGGACATGTATTTCGCGTGGGTGCAGATGGCGGAGCCCATCTCCTCTCCGAACCCACCGGTCCTGGTGGACACCGGCCTGGCCCTGCTGGCCGACCGCGGCGCAGTCGGTTTCTTCGATCTCAATTTCAAGGCGGAGCAGGTCTATTATTCCCCGGCCTGGAAACGGATGCTGGGTTACACCGAGACCGACCTGGCCAACACCTACGACTCCTGGCTTCGCCTCCTTCATCCGGAGGACTCGGCGGCCGCCCCCGACCATGCGAGTCGAAAACAATTGCGCGGCATCAAGAGTTTTTCGGTCGAGGTCCGCATGCTCCACCGCCGGGGTCATCACGTGTGGGTCCACTGCCTGGGCACCCAGGTGTACGGGCCTTATGGCGATCTCGAGCGAGTGACCGGTCTGCAGATCGACATCAGCGAACGCAAGGACGCCGAGGAACAGAGCCTGCTCAACGATGAGCGGGTCCAGCGGCTGTCCCTTGAGGGAGAACTCGCTCTTTTTGATTTCAATTTTCCCGCCCAGGAGTTCTGGCTCTCGGGCAGTTGGTCCGGGTTGACCGGCACGGATGCCACCAGCGGAGCCGCTGCCCTCAGCGCCTTTGTGGAGGCCCTGCCCCCCGAGCTCGCCCTGCGCGGCGCGCAGGCCTTCTTTGTCGAGCCCAACGTCGGCCGGCCGACCTTTCTGCAGGCCCTGCGGCTTCGCCGAGTCAACGGTGCCGACGTGGACGTGATCTTCGGCGCCCACCGGCAGCTCTCCCGCAAGGGCGATCTCACGCGCGTGGTCGGCTTCTGCTGCCCCCTGCCGCACGGTTTGGTCGAACTCGCCGCGACGCCCTTCCCCGCGAGCCTGGTCGATCCCGTCCTCGGCACACTCAGCGAGGCAGTGGTGATCGCAGATGGCCGCGGAGAGGTCTTCTACATCAACGAACGGGCCGCGCGCCTCACCGGTTACGAAAACGCCAGCGCCTGCGGGCTTTCGGTCGAGCAGGTCTTCCGCCTCGTCGACGCCAGCTCCGGCACTCCCTGCCGCGCGACCTTTGAGACCATCCTGGCGGCCTGCGAGGAGGGCCGCCTGAATGGCGACAATGCCCTGCTGGTCTGGGGCGAGGAGACGCCGCGGCCCATCGTCTGGTCGGCGCGGCGCGTCGAGTCCGCCGAAGGGGCCGCTCGCGCCATCATCGTGGTCTTCCGCGATCCGGAAGAAATGAACCTCACGCCCGAGGAACTGCTCCGGATCAACCGGTTTGAGACGCTCGGCGTGGTGGCGGGCGGCATCTCCCACGATTTCAACAATCTTCTCACCACCATCCTGGGCGGCATTTCCCAGGCCAAGGACAACAAGGACTACAACTACCTGGCGGACGCCGAGCGCGCCTGCATGGCGGCCAAGGCGCTGACCAAGCAGCTCCTCGCCATCGCCAAGGGCGGCAAGTCCGAGGCGATCCAAACCCTGGCCGCCGCCGAGGTCATCCGAGACGCGGTGCGCCTTTCACGCGCCGGGACGGCGGCGGATATCCGTATCGAGATTCCTGATTCAGTCTCGGCCTTCTCCGCCGACCGGGCGCAGATCCTTCAGGTCTTCCAGAATCTCATCATCAACGCCCTGCAGGCGATCCCGGCCCGCGGGGGCAAACTCATCCTCGCCGGCGAAAACGTGGCGCTCGGGGACGACGAGATCGAGCGCCTCCCGGCGGGCAACTACGTGCGGATCGATGTGCGCGACAATGGTTGCGGCATCGCGCCGGAAAACCTGGAACGCATTTTCGAGCCGTTCTTCACCACCAAAAAACACGGCACCGGCCTGGGACTCTCGATGGTGCGGAGCCTGGCTCGCAAGTTCGGGGGCGAGGTCGCCGTGTCGTCCATTGTCGGGGACGGCACCACCTTCCATGTTTATCTGCCGGCGGGCGCGGCCCGGTCAGAGGTGGCGGAGACGCGCCGGGCGCCGTCCCTGCGCTTTGGAACCGGACGTGTCCTGCTGATGGACGACGATCCCGACATCTGCCGCCTGGCCGACGGGATGCTCGCCAGCCTGGATTACAAGTACGACATCGTGCGCAACGGCGAGGAGGCGATCGCCCTCTACCGACGCTACCTGAATGTGGGGCGGCCCTATGACGCGGTGATCCTCGACTTGACCGTGGTCGGCGGCGCGGGGGGCGAGGAGACCTTTCACCAGCTGCGCGCCCTCGATGCCGATGTGCGCGCGATCGTGTGCAGTGGATACGACAGCGAGGACATGATCCGCCATTACCTCGAGATGGGGTTTTGCGGCTACCTCACGAAACCTTTCCGCGTCGGTGACCTGGGCAAGGCCCTCAAGTCGGTGGTCGGTTAGGACCGGCCGACCGACGGGGTTTCGCCAGCGAGCAGAACGCGGGCTCGCTCGAGCGCGGCCGGGAGATCAGCGACCAGGTTCTCAGCCCCCACCCGATCGAGGAAACCCGCCCGATCCATCGCGAAAAAGGGCTGGGTGTGGGGCCCACAGAGGATCAGGTGCCGCCCATGCCGGTGCAATTTCTCGTAGAGGGTTTCGAGCCGGTCCAGGGCGGTCGCATCCATCGCGGTGACGTTGGCCATCTGCAGCACCACCACCCGTGTATCCACACGGGCCCGACGAAGAACGGTTTCGAGCTTGTCCGCCGCGCCAAAGAGGAGGGCGCCAAACACGCGGTAAACCACGACCCCCTTCGGCAGGTCGGTGAGCTGCTCGTGCGGCGCCACGTTTTCATCCCCCGCCATCGCCTGCACCTGGGTGGTGTCCGTCACACGCTTGATGAAGAGAAAGGCCGCGAGCAGCATTCCCACTTCCACCGCGATGGTGAGATCAAAGCACACCGTCAGCCCGAAGGTGGTCAGGAAGACCAGTCCGTCGCTTTTTGGACGGCGCGACAAGAGGAGAAACTCGTCCCACTCCCCCATGCGGAGCGCCACCACGATCAGGACGGCGGACAGGGTGACCAGGGGAATGCCCGACGCGAGCGGCGCGGCCACGAGGAGGACGAGCAAAAGAAACGCGCTGTGCACCATGCCTGCGACCGGCGTGACCGCACCGTTGCGAATGTTGGTGGCGGTGCGCGCGATCACCCCCGTCACCGGCACGCCGCCGAAGAGCGGGGTGATGACATTGGCCGCGCCCTGGGCCATCAGCTCCTGGTTCGAGTCGTGGCGGTCGTCGATCAGTCCATCCGCCACCACCGCCGACAATAGCGACTCGATCGAACCGAGAAGGGCGATCGTGAGCGCGGGGCGCAGGAGCTCATTGAGGCGTTGCCAATCGAACGCGGGCAAAGCGAGGGCCGGCAGCCCCTGGGGGATGCCGCCGTAGCGGGATCCGATGGTCTCGGTCAGGGGCGAAGCCGTTCCGGTGATCCGCTGCACCAGATAAACCACGGCGGTGCTCGCCACCACCGCGACAATCGAGCCGGGCACGCGCCGACTCCATCGTGCCGGCCACCAGCCCGCGACCACCAGTGCACCCACCCCGAGGGCCACGGTGGGCCAGTGGATCGTGGGCAGCACCCGACCCAGCGCCAGCAGCCGGGGCAGGAACTCCGCGGGCTCCTCGCCGAGGGTTAGGCCGAGGAAAGGGCGGATTTGCGTGGTGAGGATTGTGATGGCGATACCGCAGGTGAAACCGACCGTCACCGGTTGGGGCACGAACCGGATCAGGGCACCCATCCGCGCCGCGCCCATGATGAACATAAACACGCCGGCCATCATCGTACAGACGAGCAGGTTCTCAAAACCGACCTGGATCACGGTCAGCGCCACCAGCCCGACGAAGGCCCCTGCCGGCCCGCCGATCTGCACGCGCGAGCCTCCCAGCGCCGAAACGACAAAGCCTCCAATAATTCCCGCGTAAAGGCCCGAGGCCGGTGTCACGCCGGACGCGATCCCAAGCCCAATGCAGAGGGAAAGCGCAACCACCCCCACGGTCAGGCCGGCCATCGTGTCGCGGAGAAACCGCTCCCGCGAATAGTCGCGCAACGCCTCCACCAACTTCGGCCGGAAGACGAAAAAACCGCGGGCGGTGTTCATCGTGCGCAGAGTTCAGACGAACATTGCCGGGAACGCAATGGCGCATCCCTCGGACCCTGGTAGTTGAATTCTGATTACAAACCCACCGGCCCGGCCCTTCCGCGGCGGGCGGGCCTCACCCGCGCCAGGTGAAGGCGTGGCACAACGCGACGCCGGCGGCGTCGGCTTCGTCGGAAGCGAGGGGCCGCCCATGGCCGAGGATGCCCATGACGGTGCGGGCCATCTGGTCCTTGCTCGCACGGCCCACCCCCACCACCGCCTGTTTCACCCGCAGCGGGGGATATTCGTAAACCGGCTTCTCCCGCAGGGCCGCGGCGGCAATGGCAGCGCCGCGCGCCGCGCCCAGGATCTGCGCCGTCTGGAAGTTCTGGACGAAGATCGTTTGCTCGAGTGCGACATGCCGCACCTCGAAGTCGTCGAGGAAGGAGGTCACCGCGCGGTGGATCTGGGCCAACGCCGCGGGCATGGGCTCCCGCGCAGGGACAGAGACGGTGCGGCAGCGCAGCAGAACGCGGCGTCCACCGGCGGAGAACTCGATCAAGGCGAGACCGGTGCCCCGCAAGCTCGGATCTACGCCAAGGACCACCCCCTCGAAGGGCACGCGCACCGCAGTATGTCTCGCCGCGTTTTCGATGAGTCGCCCCGCAAGCGCAGAACCGGAGCGCGAAAGGCCACGGCCCGCCGCGGCGCCGCTGCTCGCCAGCAGCGCAACCTGGTTGACCGGTGCCCCGGGAGCCGGTGTCCGTGCGGGGCTCCCCGGCTGCGGCAGCGCGCCGGCCAGCTTGGCGGCCCAGAGTTGTCGGACGGTCGCGCGCGGCATCGTGAGTCCAGTTATCGACCTTTTTGCGCCGTGATCAAAACAAGAGTTTGAGGCCCGCCACCGCGCTCAACACCAGAGCGAGCGTCTCAAAAAGTTTCTGGTCGATCCGGGTGAGGAGCCATCGACCGAGCACCGCCCCGGCCAGAACCGCCGGTGCGAGGAGCAGGTTAAAACGCAGCGATTCCCAGGTGATGAGGTCGAGCCCGACCATGAACGGGACCTTGAAAAGGTTCAGCAGCATGAAGAACACGGCGCCCGTGCCGACGAATTCCATCTTCGGGAGACGCATTGCAAGGAGGTAGATCGCCATGAGCGGGCCGGCAGCGTTGGCCACCATGGTGGTAAAGCCCGCCAACACTCCGATCATCACCGCAAACCCCCGCCCATGCTCGGCCGCCTGGGACACCGGCGTGCCTGCTTGCATGGCCTCTGCCTCCCGCCGCAGCGCGTGGCGGCGACGCATCACGTGAAGCAGCACCATGGCGAGGACAATCGAGCCAATCAGCACACGCGCCATGCGATCGTCGATTCGGCCGAGCGTGAACCAGCCGATCATCACCCCGATGGCGGTCCAGGGAAAGAGGCGCACGATGTGACCCCACAACATATGCCGCCGGTAGGAAACGACCGCGACAACGTCACCCACGATGAGCAGGGGCAGCACGATGCCGGTGGATTGCCGCGTGCTTGGCAGCAGGTAGGCGAAGAGCAGGACAAACAGCATCCCGATGCCCGCGATGCCGGTTTTCGATACGCCGACCAGCAGGGCTCCCAGAAGGGCGAGCGCCCATTGCCAGGTTTCCAGGTTCATCAGCCGATCTCCGGTAGCGCCTGGGACGGGATAAAGCGCCCTGCCTCAACTCCAAACACCTGCCATTGACCCAGGTCGGCGTCGGGCAGCGCGGTACCGGTGGCGATCACCTGTCGGTTATCCCCCAGGCTGGACCAGAAACGCTCGCGACGCTGACGGTCGAGTTCGCCCAGGACATCATCGGCCAGCAGCAGCGGCTGGACGCCGGAGCGCTCACGAAAATAGGCCAGCTGGGCGAGGCGCAGCGACAATACCAGGCTGCGCTGTTGTCCTTCGGACCCAAAATCGCGGGCCAACCTGCCGTCCAGATAAAGCCCGTAATCATCCCGCTGGGGGCCGACGGACGTGCTGCGCAGAGCCAGGTCCCGTGTGCGACTGCGGGCAAACCGTTCCGCCCAGTCCGCGGCGCCGGTCAGCGAAGCATCCGCCTCGTAACGAAGCGTGGCTGCCTCGCGACCATCCGTGATGCGGCGGTAGGCCTCCCCCAAATACGTCGCGAGGCAGGAGGCGCCCTCGATGCGCTTGGAGACGAGGATCGAAGCGGCGGCGGCCAGCGGTTGTTCAAACGCTTCAATCTCGCGCGGAGTCGCACCACGCTTCAGCAACGCATTCCGTTCGGCCAGCGCGCGGTGGTAGTGTTGCAAGGCCTGGAGGTAGGCGGGGTCCATCGCCGCCAAGGTCAGGTCCGCCCAGCGCCGTCGGCCGGCGGGGGCGCTCCGGACCAGCTGCTGGTCCTGGGAGGAAAAAACGACGGTGGGAAAGCGGCCGAGGTAATCGCCCACCCGGGTGAGGCGTTCGCCGTCACAGGTCACATCCTTACCTGAAACGCGAAGGCGGATCAGCACCTTGGTGTCACCAAAACGCTCGTGTTCCAGCTCGCAGGCGATGGCCGCCTCGGGCTGGCCCTGGGCGATCAGGAGCTTGTTGTCGGACGCACGGAAGGAGCGCAGGGCGGTGATAAACCCGATCGCCTCGAGCAGGTTGGTCTTCCCCTGCGCATTGGGGCCGACGAGGAACTGCTGCTGCCCGGAGAGGGTGAGGTCGGCAAAGGCGATGTTGCGGAAATGCTGGAGCGTGACGCGGCGCAGTCTCATGGCACGGTCACCACGCCGGTAGCTGTGTTTTCAAAGGCCGGGGCGACCGAGGCGAGGGCGTCGAGCAGTGCCGCCCATGTCTCCGGGGTGGTGTCCCAATTCGCGCTGAAGCGGAGCACCCGTTTGGCCTCCGCGGCGGAATAACCCATCGCGCCCAAGACATGAGAAGGCCCTTCTTTCCCCGAGGCGCAGGCCGAACCCGTGGACACCTGAAAGCCGAGCTTGTCGAGCTTGGTCACCCAGCGGTGGTTCTCGCCCGCCGGCGCGAGCCACGCCACCGTGTTCCAGAGCCGTTCGGCCGCGCTGGCAACAACCCGTCCGCCCGGCAGGCGCGCGAGCAATGCCTGCTCGAACGCCTGGCGATGAAAAAGCCGCTCCGACTCCAGGAAGACCTGCTTTTGTTCAGCGGTCGCAAGAGCCGCAACCATGGCCCAAATGCCAGGCAGATTTTCGGTTCCGCCGCGGTGGCCGTTCTCCTGCCCTCCACCCGGCTGTGCGGTGAAGCCGTCTGCGTCCGCAGGCAAGGTGAGAAAACCCACCCCCTTCGGCCCGCCGAACTTGTGCGCCGACCCAATCACAGCATCGACCTTGCCCAAGCCGGACGCGGCCAGTTTGCCGAACCACTGGGAGGCGTCACAGACCAGCGGGACACCCGCCTCGCGGCAGGACGCCTGCAGGTCCGCCCACGGTTGGAGGACCCCCGTCTCGTTGTTTGCCGCCATCACCACCACAGCGGCGGGGCGCCCGAGGGCGAGCGCTGACTGCAAGGCCTCAGGCCTGATGACCCCGTCGGGCGTCACGTCCAACGTACGCACGCGCCCCGTAAAACTTCGTTCGGCGGCGGCCAGCATCGCCGGGTGTTCAGTGGGGTTGAGCAGCACCGGGTCGGTGGGGAACCGTCGCGCGAGGTAATGGAGAATGGCGTGTGCGGCCTCGGTCGCGCCGGACGTGAACACAACCCGCGCGGCATCGATGCCCAGAAATTCCGCCAGCTGCTCGCGCGCGCCGTCGAGACGAATGCGCGCCTTGGCGGCGTCCCGGTAAAGGCTCGACGGATTGTGCCAGTGTTCATCGCACGCGCGCAGCCAGGTCTCCCGGGCCACGGGTGACAGCGGGGTGGTGGCGTTATGATCAAAATACGGCATCGGCGAAAAACGTGACGCAACCCGGCACCCCACGCAAAGACATGTTGTGTCCCTCTTCCTCCGGGGCAGGCTTGGGTGACCTCCCAACACCATGTCCCTCGACGCTTCCATCGCCGCGACCGTGCAGACGTTTGAGTCGCTCAAACAGATCCGCACCGAAATCGATCGCGCCGCCGACCTGATTCTCAACTGCCTGCGCTCGGGCAATAAACTGCTGGTCTGCGGCAATGGGGGCAGCGCGGCGGAAGCCCAACATTTCACCACCGAACTGGTCGGGCGCTATTTCAAGAATCGACGCTCGCTGCCCGCGGTCTCGCTCACGGCGGACGGCTCCCTGCTGACCTGCATCGGCAACGACTACGGATTTGAGTTCGCGTTCGCGCGACAGGTCGAAGGCCTGGCGCAGCCCGGCGACGTGGTCATTGGCATCACCTCGAGCGGCAACTCCCCCAACATTCTGGCGGCCCTCGCCAAGGCGCGGGAGATGAACCTCAAAACGATCTCCATGCTCGGCCGAGCGGGTGGCAAAGCAAAGGGCCTGGCCACTGTCGACCTGATCGTTCCAGGCGACTCCGGCCGCACCGCACAGGAAGCGCATCTTTTCCTCGTCCACCATTTTTGCGATCTGATCGACGCGGATCCTTCCATCGTCGGCTGAAGGCACACCCTCCGCCCAAGGTATCGCGGTGCGGCTTCACGGTCGCACCGCGCGGCTCTGCAAACGCGCTCCCGTGCCGCGCGTCGGCTATTTCTGGTTCACGCGATTGCGCAGAAACGCGAGCACGTCCTGGAATTTGCCGCGATTTGCCTCGTCCGTGGTGACGAGATTCTCGTGCGCCTCCAGCACAAGGCGGGCATTGTCCAACTCCGTGCGGTCGCACTCCTGAAGGGGCGCGGCCGAGGGACTGAAGGTCATCGGAAAGTTGCCCGAATCCACCGTCACCAAGCGATGGAGGCCGAGGTTGCGGATCAACTCCAGGTTGCGCTCCCCCACCCGCACCAGGATCAGACGTCCCGGCGGGTTGAGTTTTCGCAATTGCAGCGCCGCGCCAGCAAGCACCCCGAGAAAGGTGCTGTCCATGCTGGTACATTGCTGGAAATCGAGGACATACCGCGTCCTCCCCTGACGGCGCATCTCCGCAAAAAAGTCGTGCAGGCAACCGCTGTTTTGGAATGACGCCCGACCCTCGATCCGCACCAGGACAGGGTCCGAGTAGGCATCAACCAGGTAGATCGGCTTGGAGGCGTCAGGCATGGGGAGGAAACGTAACCGAGCCCGGAAGGCTGGCGAATGCCGGACCTCCGGGCGACAAGTTCTTTAGGACGGACGACGGTCAGTTCTTCGACACGATCTGTCGGAGAACGTAGGGCAGAATGCCGCCGTGCTGGTAGTAGTCGATTTCGATCGGAGTATCGATCCGACAGCGGACGGCCACGCGTTCCTCAACGCCATCCGCCCGGCGGATCACCAGCGTCACATCCTGCTGGGGCTTGAGGTTGGCATCGAGGCCGACCACGTCGAACTGCTCCGTGCCGTTGAGTTTCAGGGTCTGCGCGCTGACACCCTCCTTGAACTGGAGCGGAAGCACGCCCATCCCGACGAGATTGCTGCGGTGGATACGCTCGAAGCTCTGTGCCACCACCACCTTTACGCCGAGCAGGTTCGTGCCCTTGGCCGCCCAGTCGCGGGAGGAACCGGTGCCGTACTCCTGGCCGGCGAAGATGATCAGGGGCGTGCCCTTTTCGCGGTAGCGCACGGCTGCGTCAAAGATCGCGAGCTTTTCGCCGGTGGGCTGGAAGAGCGTATTGCCGCCTTCCTCGCCGCCGAGCATCAGATTCTTGATCCGGACGTTGGCAAAGGTGCCGCGGGTCATTACGCGGTCATTGCCGCGCCGCGACCCGTAGCTGTTGAAGTCCTCATAGGCCACGCCGTTCTCCATCAGGTATCGACCCGCTGGAGACGACTTCTTGATCGCCCCCGCCGGGGAGATGTGGTCGGTGGTCACGGAATCACCAAAGATGCCCAGGGCGCGGGCGCCGGCGATGTTGGTGATGGTGCCCGTGCTCATCCCGAACTGCTGGAAGAAGGGCGGCTCCTGGATGTAGGTGGATTTGGCCTCGAACTGGTACACATTGCCCGCGCTGGCGGGGATCTCGTTCCACTTCGGGTTCTGGGCGGCGAAATCGGTGTAAAGCTGGCGGAAGACGTCCGGCTTGAGCGCGGCTTCCATTTGCTGGCGGATTTCACCGAGCGTCGGCCAGATGTCTTTCAGGTACACCTTCTCGCCCGTGTCGGCCACGCCGAGGGGATCGGTGGACATGTCGATGTCGACCCGGCCGGCGAGGGCAAAGGCGACGACCAGCGGAGGCGACATCAGGAAGTTCGCCTTGATGTTCTGGTGCACGCGGGCCTCGAAGTTGCGGTTGCCGGACAGCACTGCCGCCGCGACAAGGTCATTCTTCACCACCGCGTCCTCGATCGAGGACGGCAGCGGGCCGGAATTGCCGATGCAGGTGGTGCAGCCATAGCCGACGAGGTGGAAGCCGAGCTTGTCGAGGTAGGGCTGGAGATCGGTCTTCGCGAGGTAGTCCGAGACCACGCGCGAGCCGGGGGCAAGCGACGCTTTCACCGTGGACCGTACGGTAAGGCCCTTCTGCACCGCCTTCTTGGCGAGCAGGCCGGCCGCCAGCATGACCGACGGGTTCGAGGTGTTGGTGCAGCTGGTGATGGCGGCGATCAACACGCTGCCGTGGCCGATGGCGCCCTTGGCCGGTCCGACATCCGCCGCGATCGCGTCGGGGGTCGGACGGTTGTTCGCCATCTCCATCTCCGTTGTCGGATTGGTGTTCTGCGCCAGGGAGCGCGAACGGGAAACCGGGTCCTGGTTGCCGCCGCCGGGGACCGCGGCCTGGGTGCCGCCCGCGAGATAGGCAATCTGGTCGAAGTCCTCGGGCTTCTTGCCAAAGCCGTTTTCGGCGACCGGCTTCGAGAAGGCGGTGACAAACTCGTGCTTCAACTTCGGCAGCTCGATCCGGTCCTGCGGGCGCTTCGGGCCGGCGACGCTCGGCACCACCGTGGCGAGGTCCAGTTCGAGATCGGTTGAGTATTCAATTTGTCCCTTCTGCGGGATGCCCCAGAGACCCTGCGCACGGTAATAGGCCTCGTAGGTGGCGAGGAGCTCCTCGGGGCGGCCGGTGGCGCGGAGGTAATTGACGCACTCCGCATCGATCGGGAAGAAGCCCATGGTGGCGCCATACTCCGGGGCCATGTTGGCGATGGTGGCACGGTCCACCACCGGGAGCGCCTGCGCCCCGGGTCCGTAGAACTCGACGAACTTGCCCACCACCTTGGCCTTGCGGAGGAGCTGGGTGAGGGTGAGGGCCAGATCGGTCGCGGTTACGCCCTCGCGGAGGGAACCGGTGAGGTGGACGCCGACCACGTCGGGAGTGAGGAAATACACCGGCTGCCCCAGCATGCCGGCCTCGGCCTCGATCCCGCCCACGCCCCAGCCCACGATGCCGATGCCGTTGATCATGGTGGTGTGCGAATCGGTGCCCACCAGCGTATCCGGATAATACACACCCTGGCGGTCGCGGAGGATGCCCTTGGCCAGGTACTCGAGGTTGACCTGGTGGACGATGCCGATGCCGGGCGGGACGACCTTGAACGTATCAAAGGCCTGCATACCCCATTTCAGGAACTCGTAGCGCTCGCGGTTGCGCTGGAATTCGATGTCGAGGTTCTTCAGGTAGGCGTCGGGCGTACCGTTGAAGTCGACTTGGACCGAGTGGTCGACCACCAGGTCGACCGGGACGAGGGGCTCGATGATCTTCGGATCGCGGCCCAGCTTCACCACCGCGGAGCGCATGGCGGCTAGATCCACCAGCAGCGGCACGCCGGTGAAGTCCTGCAGGACGATGCGTGCCACCACGAACGGAATCTCCTCGGTCCGCGGGGCCTTGGCCCCCCAGGTCGCGAGCTGGCGAATGGCCTGTTCCGAGACCCGCTTCCCGTCGCAGTTGCGCAGCAGCGACTCCAGCACGAGTCGGATCGAAACCGGAAGCCGCGAGATCGGGCCGACCCCGGATTTTTCGAGCGCGGGGAGGGAGTAGAACGAGTGGCTCGCTCCACCGGCGGTGAAGGACTGCAGGGTGTTGAAGGGATTCGGGAGACTCATGGATTTGGAAAGTTTAACTCGGGACGTTCGGGAGCGATACCGCGGCCGCGAGACGCGGCCAGACGAAGGGGCCGCCGCTTTAGCGCGCGAGGGCGGCCTGCACCGCGGCAAAATTTGGGAGGTCCTTGGGGGTCGGCGTCTTTTCCGCGTATTTCACCAGCCCGTCCATCCCGATGACGAAGGCGGCGCGCGCCGAGGTGTCACCCACCCCCGCCAGGTTGGGGAAAACGACGTCATACGCCTGGGTCACCTGCTTGTTCAGGTCGGACAAAAGGGTGATCCCGATCCGGTTCGCCTTCGCCCAGGCCTCCTGGGCGAAAGGGCTGTCCACGCTGATCGCAATCACGTCGGCGTTGAGGCCGCTGTACTGGGACAGGCCGGCGGTGATGTCGCACATCTCCTGGGTACATACGCCGGTGAACGCCAGGGGGAAAAAGAGCACCACGACCTGTCGCTGCAGCAGCAGGGTGCTGAGGGTCACATCCTTCAACCCCTCCGCGGTCTTGGTCTTGAGCGTAAAATCAGGGGCTTTGGATCCAACAGCGATAGGCATGGTGTTTACGGAATGAGGTTTACAAGCTGGGCAGCGGCGAGGCTGCGCTGGAAAAAGCCGCAAGCTAGATAAGCGCGCGCGATCGACACAAACCGTTTTTCCCAAAAGAAGCGGGCGTTCTCAGAGGCGGCGGCGAGCTATGAGCGGGGATTTAGTTGCCGGCCTTCCGGCGCGATGCGCCAGGATCCGAGGGCCCGGCCGCGGCAGGGCCCCTTCCCACAACAAAGCACTTGGCCCA
Organism: Verrucomicrobiota bacterium; assembly: GCA_023428905.1. Taxonomy (GTDB): domain Bacteria; phylum Verrucomicrobiota; class Verrucomicrobiia; order Opitutales; family Opitutaceae; genus EW11. Next base: position 616,891 of record JAEYWP010000004.1, on the reverse strand, counting down.
CGCCGCCGGCTTTGGTTGGGTGAACCCTTCCATGAGCATCCTCGAAGAGCTGAAATGGCGCGGCCTGCTGGCCGACTGCACGGACGAAAGCGCGCTCGCAGAGCGCCTCGCACGGGGCCCCCTCACGCTGTATTGCGGCTTCGACCCGACGGCAGATTCGCTCCACGTCGGCAACCTCGTCCCCCTGCTCGCGCTGCGCCGCTTCCAGGCCTTCGGCCACCACCCAATCGCCCTCGCGGGCGGTGCCACCGGCATGATCGGCGACCCGTCTGGTCGTTCATCGGAGCGAAATCTCCAGACGGCGGACCAGGTCGCCCACAACATCAGCTGCATCAAAGCGCAGCTCGGCCGTTTTCTGGATTTCGACGCCGCGGCAAACCCGGCGCGCCTGGTCAACAATGCCGAGTGGACGGCCCCCGTCAGTTATCTGGAGTTCCTTCGCGATGTGGGTAAGTTCTTCACCGTGAATTGGATGATGGCCAAGGACTCCGTGCGCACCCGGATGGAAAGCGAGTCGGGGGTGAGCTACACCGAGTTCAGTTACATGCTGCTTCAGGCGAATGACTTTTACCACCTGCGCACCACGCTCGATTGCGAGCTCCAGGTGGGAGCCACCGACCAATGGGGCAATATCACGGCTGGCACCGAGCTGTGCCGCAAAAAGGGGGGCGTATCGGCCTGGGGGCTCACCTTCCCGCTTCTGACCAAGGCGGACGGGACAAAATACGGCAAATCCGCCAGTGGCGCCGTTTACCTGGATCCTAAGCGCACCAGCCCGTACCGGATGTACCAGTTTTTCGTCCAGAGTGACGACCGCGATGTGATCAAACTCCTCAAGGTCCTCACCTTCCTTCCGCAGGAGGAGGTGGTGCGGCTGGAGGCGGAGTTGGCGGCCAATCCGGGGGCCCGCGAAGCGCACAAGGCGTTGGCACGCGAGGTGACCACCCTCGTCCATGGCGAGGCGGCCTGCGATGACGCGATTCGTGCGAGCGAGTTGATGTTTGGCGGTGGGGTCGAGGGGATCAGCGAAGCGTTGTTTCGCGATGTCGTCGGTGAGTTGCCGAGCAAAGACCTCGAGCGCGCCAAGTTCGACGGGCCCGGCGTGCCCCTCCTGGACTTGCTGGTGCACAGCGGGCTCGCGACGTCGAAGGGACAGGCGAGAAAAGACATCGAAGGGGGCGGCATCTATGTGAACAACGTGCGCGAGACCGGCCTTCAGCGCGCGGTCACAGCCGAGGCCCTCCTGTTCGACAAATACGTCCTGCTGCGGAAGGGAAAACGCACCTACAGCGTGGTCACCGCGGTCTGATTCCTGCGCCCTGCCGGGCGCGCCAAAAAAAAGCCGCGCCCTTCGCAAGGGCGCGGCTCGAGAACTCACATCACACCACGCTCGATCATTCCTCCCGTCGTCCACTCAGGATGGACATCAGGTAAAGGAGTTGACCGAGCGAAGAGACAAAAGCGGCGACGTACGTCAGCGCCGCTGCATTCAGCGTTTCGGACACGCCGGGCATCTCGTCCTTGCCGAGAATTCCCAGGCCAACCAGCTGCTCCTTGGCACGCTTGCTGGCATCAAATTCGACCGGGAGCGTGACCAACTGAAAAAGAGTCATCACCATGAGCGCGCCGATGCCCAGCTTGAGCAGGAGCGTGCCGCCCGCCTGGGCGATGAAAAAGATCCCAATGCCCGTGACAAAGTAGGCCACCGGCGCGGCGAACTTCACCACCGGCACCATGTTTTGCCGAAACTGCATCATGGAATACCCGACCTTGTGCTGGATCGCATGGCCGGCCTCGTGCGCAGCCACCCCGAGGGCGGCGAGGCTGGTGCCGTGGTAATTGTCGCGCGACAACGCCAGGCGCTTGTTCATCGGGTCATAGTGGTCGCTCAGCTGCCCTTCCACTTCCACGATCTCCACATCGCGAATGCCGGCGCTGCGGATCACCGCCGAAGCAGCCTCCGCGCCCGAGATGCGGCCGCGCGAGGGAATCTGGAGGTTCTTTTGATAGGCGCTGGATACACGCATCTGCGCGTAGAGGCCGAGCAAGATGGGAATACCAATGAGAATAGCCCAGAAAAGCATGGTGAGTCAGGTGAAGGTTGAAACGGCGAACGGCACAGTGAGCGAATGGATACAAGGTTTGGCAACTCGGACCAGTCGGTTCCACAATGTCTCACAAATCGCCTTATTCGCTGGCATTTGCGTGCTTATGCGCACGTGTGGAAAAGTCGTCCGCGCGTTGTAATCGCGTCTGCCCCCTGCCGGCTGAGAGCGACCACGCCCGGGCACGTCAATCAGAAGGGGAAACCCACCGAGATGTGCACCGCGCCGTCCGGGTCTTCCTCGCGCTTCACCACGTTGTGGCCGTACTCCAGGCGGATGGGCCCGATGAGGGTTTGGTAACGGAGTCCCAACCCCACGCTGACCAGCTCTGTGTCCCAGGGATAGTCCGACAAGGTCGCCGAACTCCCCAGGAGATCCGTGAACAGCACGACGGACCAGTTTCCCGCCACTGCCTGCTCCAGTTCGAAATTGAGGAGGGTGTACGTCTTCGCGCCGATATACCGCCCGTCGGGCCCGAGAGGCGCCGCCTCCCCTTCCCCAAAACCACGGATGCTGCTTTCGCCACCGGGATAGAACCGCTTGTTCACCGGGAGGAACGTGTCGGACGACCCCAGCGTCAGGACCACGCCGTGGGTCAGGCCGGCGTGCACCCAGCGGCCGCGCCCCCAGGAGGTGTGGTAGGTCGCACCAAACTCGACGCGCTGGTAATTCAGTTCGCCCCCGAGCTGGCGGCCCGCGAGCTCGACTTGCGTGAACCATCGGTAACCGTGACGAGGACGGAGCGGGTTGTCCCGGGCATCGTGGGACAGGCTGAGATCGATGCTGGCGACCGTGAAGTTGCGTTCGTCCGTGTCCCGCGTCGTCAGCTCGTTTTCCTGGTTCTGCAACGACTGGTAGGTGAACCCGACACTTCCCTCCGCATCGATCCATGGAACCCGGCGGCTCACCATCACCGTGCCGCCATACTCGCGCCGGTCGAACGCACGCTCCTCGCGCTGGAGGCCGAAGAGCCGCACCGTGCCGTCCACTTCCTCGCCCAACAATTCGGGAACCGAATAGGTGTATTCGCCGCTGGTGCTCTTCATCGACTGGACCAGTTCCAAGCGGGAGCGGTGGGCCCGGCCAAACAGGTTGCGCTGCCTCACCTCCACGCCGCCACGCAGCATCTCATAGCTACCCCAGCCCGCGAGGAGATGAAGTTCCAGCGGGCGCTCCTCCTGGAGCACAAACACAGGGTCGCGCACCGGCCCCTCCGCCGGCTCATAGGTCACCTCCACCGAGCGAAAGACGCCGAGCCGTCCCAGCCGGTAGCGGGCGCGGTCCAGCTTCAGCGGATTCAGGGGCTCGCCCGTCTCCACGCCGATGCGGCGTTCCAGCACCCGGGGACGGGTGCGTTCATGACCGCGAAAGGAGACCTTGCCGACCGACACATGGCCGCCGCTGTCGATCGTGGCGAGGACGTCGACCGGACGCCGTCCGTCCTGCTCGTCGCCCAGGCGGTCGCGCAGGCGGACACGCACATCCGGGTATCCGCGTCTGTAGTACGCTTGACGGAGTTCCTCCGCGAAGTCCTGCCCCTTGAAGGTCGACCAGGGGATGCCCTCGCGCTTGGCCAGGGGATCCAGCTCCGGCAGCCGCGTACCCTCGACCTCAAACTCGATCGAACGAAGCTGCCAGCGGGGGCCCTGCTCCACCGATACCTCCGCCACCACCGCGCCGGTCTCGTGATTTAATGTAACGTCGCCAATCCGCGCCCGCGCCGCGCCGTAACCTTGCTGGCGCAGGGTGCTCTCGATCGCATCGGCCGAGCGGCGCAGCCGCGCCGGGAAATAGGCCCGCGCGCCCTTCCCTACGATGAGAGCGACGTCGGTAAAAAAGAAGTTCTGACCCTCCTCCGGGGTGAGGGCCTGGAGCCCGTCGATGCGGACTGACTCCAGGAAATACCGAACGCCCCGATCGACATGAAAGACCACGCGTCGCGCCTTCAACTCCCTCGGCGGCGGGTTCTGCAGCGTGGGATCGACGGCAAAGCGCACGGAGTCCTCTCCCTGCGGAATCTCCACCTCGAGGCTCGGGCGCAGGTAACCCTTGCTCTCAAGGGTCGAGGCGATGAAGAGGATCGCGTCCTCCACCTCGGTGGCCCCGAGTTCAGCGGGAGGGCGGGCGCCCCAGAGCCGCTCCACCCCCAGACGCGTCTCACGGTTGCCGAGCAGCCCCAGGCCGCGGACCCGCACCTCCGCCGGCTGAGCGGGACGCTCCCGCTCCGGCTCCGCGGCCCCGAGCGCCGCAACCCAGAAGAGCGCCAGCGCGCTGGCGAGCCACCCGTGCCAGGCGCGCTTCGTCAGGGCCCTCCAATGCAGCCAACCGCTCATTTGTCCTCCTCCGGCTTGTCGCTGCGCGGCACCACCTGGAAGCGGAGCCCGGCGTTGTATTCATCAAACTCGTCGTATTCACCGACCAGCGACCAGCGGTCGTCCACCTCGTACTCGACCCGGTAGGTTTCACGCCCCTGGCGGGAGATGCGCTCGCCGCTGGATAACGTCAGGCGCTCTTCCCCGCCCGCCCCGCCAAGGCTGCTAAGCAGGCTCTGGCCGAAGAAGGTCCCGAGCCGGGTGAAGCGCTGGCTCGTGCTGTAGCTCACCTCATTGCGCGGGGTCTGGCCAGCCATCACCAGGAGCAAGACCTGCTCGGAGTTCAGCGGCGGACTCGAGGAAAACTGCAGGTTCGGGCTGGACGCTGGGCCGGTCAGCTCCAGCCGCAGGTCGTACCCATAACGCCGTGACGTCCCAAACACCCCCAGCTGCGGGTCGTACGGATTTTCCTCTGTCAGCCGCACGCTGGCGTCCTGCAGGTTGAAGCGGGCAAAGGGAAACAACACCTGGCCTTCGTCAATGCGCACAAGCCCGAGCGCACGGGGGGACCCGAGGGTCCCGCCGAGGTGAAAGCGCATCGAGGCCACGCCGTTGAACAGCGCGGTCCGGGCGCGAAGGAAACGTTCCCCCTCCACACTGACATCGAGCCGCCAGCGGTCGAACGGCGCTGCCTGGACCGCAAAATAGGGCGGCCGGCGCTCCGGTCCGCTCCCGCCCGTGGGGATGAAGGCGCGCACGTCGGAAAGAAAGAGTCCGTCGCGCAAGGCAAGCTTGCCGCGCACCTCTGGAACGCCCGGGGTCTGGCCGGGGCCGAGCTTCAGGTCGACGTCGCCCCGGAGGAGAAAACCCGCCTGGCGGACAAAGGGGAGGTTCTTTCCGCGCACAACGATATCCGGGATGGGGGCCCCGTCCACCGGCAGCTCGATCGAGCCGCTCGCCCGGACCGGCTGGCCCCCGAAGCCCAACTCCAATCGCGCAATCTCCGCGCGACGTCCTTCAAATCTCAGGTCCGCCTCGATATCGCGCAAGGGGCCCGCGCCCGGCAAGGGCCGGGTGGCGGCGCCGCTCACCCGCAGGTACCCGCTCCAGGGGCCGCGACTGGAGGCGCGCAGGTCGGCGTCGAGGCGTCCTTGCGGAGTCAATACGCCGGAAACAAAGGGAGCGAGGCTGGCCAGTTCGACGTCGCGCGCGGTCACTCCCACCTCGAGATGGTCCTTCAGCGCCTGCAGCGGTTCGTTCCGCAGCTGCGTGCGCACCTCCGAGGTGAGGTCCAACCGCCCGGAGACCGCAAGGGGTTGCCCGGCCACGCGGGCCGAGAGTGACGACAGTTCGAGGGCCTGGGGAGTGGCCCGAAGTGTTCCCTCGATCGCCTCCAGCGGCGGCCACTTCTCGGGCTTGAGCCGCGCGTCCATCTCCACCTTCGAGACCTGAAGCCGCACATCCCCCACCGGCGCATCCCAGGAGCCGCCCAGGGTGAGGCTGAGGCGGGGCTGGTGCAGGTGGAGGCCGGTGCGCGCGCCGAGCTCGGACCACCACCGCGACTCCGGTCGGACAAAACCCTCCGCTTTCAGGGCCGAACTGCGGGCAAACTCCACTGCGAGGCGCGGGGCCACCCGCACAGCGAAAGGCAATTCGCCGGTGAGGTAGGCGAACTCCTTCCCCGACTCCGACGCGCGCAGATGCTCGAGCGCGAGGGTGCTTCCGTCCGCCGCGGCGGCCAGGTCCACCGTGATCCGCTCCTCCGCGGTCAGGTCGAGGAAAAGCCTGCCCGCCGTTTTCAGGCGGACAGGGCCCTCGTCCCAGTCGGCCGTGAGCGAGAGTGCTTCGATCGACCATTCAAACGGCGTCCGGGGCACAAAGTTGCGCCACCACTCCGCGGAGATCCCGCGCGCGAAAAAACGCAGTTCGCCGCGCGGGCCCCAGCTCCCGGACGCACGCAACTCGCCGGCTTTCCCCACCAGGTCAAAGGCGTCGACGCGCAATGTCCCGTCCGCCCATTGCAGGCGGGCCGCGCGCTCCAGCGCCAGGCGGTCCTCACCCCCATGGCGCCAGACCAGCCGGCGCACCTCCGCACCCGACGCCTCGACCGCTCCGGCAGCAACGACCTCTGTGTCCGCCGCGCGGATACCAGCTTCGACCTCCGGAAACCGGGTGCCCTCCCCCCGCCACCAGAGCCGCAACTCCGCCGGACGCAGCCCGGGGCGCTCGAGTTCGTCCACCAGCAGGGTTCCTTCATGGTGAACCGCCGTCCAGATTCCGGCCACATTGACTGCGAAGGTGGCGTGGGCGAACCAGAGATCCTTTGGTACGAAGGACGACAGGACCTCGAAAGGCAGATTGCCCTCGGCACGGACGTCAGCGACTTCGCGGGTCAAAAAATCGACGCTCCCGGTTACCGACACCCGTCCATCCTCGCCGGCAAATACCTCAGCCGTTTCGAGCCGCAGCTTCGGCCAGTCGAGGCGCCCCGACAGTTGCGCCCGGTCTAGCCGCGCCCGGTCCAGGTAACGCAGGTCGCGCCCCTCTGCCTGGAAATGCACGCTGGGCCAACCCGTGCTGCGCGGTTCAAGCCGGACAAGGCACGAAAAACGGCCTTCCTGCGTTCCCCAGGGAAGCGCGGCGAGGTCGACGTCCACCGACAGTGCGGCCGCCTCAGCGAGCACGCGAGTGCGAAGGTTCACGTCCACCGGGTCAGAAAGCGTGGCTAGCGCGCCCGGGGCCAGGAGGGTGAATCGCTCCACCGTCACGGTTTCGCCCCCTCCCCGGGCAGAAGCGGAAACCTCGAGCGGCGGCGCCCCACCCTCGTCCGATTCACCCCGCACGTCCGTCTCCAGTCTGAACTGCGCGTCCGCCCAGGTGAGGGTCGCGGTGCCGGTGACGGTGCGATACCGCGGCAGGGCCAGTTCCGAACCGGCAACGGTCCAGGATTCCGCGCGGAGGGTGGCACGTTGCGGCAACCAACCGGCGGGCGCAAAGGTGGCCTCGAGCGGAGCCTTCTGTCCCGCAAACACCAACTCCCCGGTCACGGCGGTGTCCCGGCTTTCCACCCGTCCGGTCAGGGGATATCGCCGCGCGTTCGTCCGGGCCCGGATCACGTCGCCGTCAAACTGGCACTCGACGTCAAAGCGCTCTTCCCGCCAGCCGAAATCCTTCGCCGCCAGGGTGCCACCCTCCCACTGCGCACCGGCGAGCGTGAGTTCCAGGCCCGGGGCCTGCAGCGCACCGGCGCCGGCGCGTGCCCTGGGCATCCAGGTAGAGAGCCCATCCGCCACCTGCAGGAGCTGGCGTCGCAACGGAATCCAGCCAACGGGTGGACGCGGGCCGGTCCGCGGCGGAGAGGGAACGAACACGACCGACCAGCGTCCGGCCACGACCTCGCGGGGCCGGCCGACGAGCAGACGCAGGAGGTGCACCAGCGGGCTGTCCACCTCGACGATGTCGACCCGCACTTCGACCCCGGGCTGACGCACCTCCAGCCCGGTCAGGACGAAGCGTCCGTAGCCGCGCGTCGAATACGCATCAAAGGTCAGCCCGGCGCACGGGCCCGCCCGGCGAAGCACGCCACCCAGCCAGAGTGGCAGCGCGGCGAGCAGGAGCCCTGCGGCGAGGGCAAGGCAGGCGAGGACGAGAAAGAGGCGGCGCATGGACGAACCCGGCAGCCGCTGCGACAGACGTCGGGCGGGTCAGGCTGCCGAAAGTCCGCTGCGACGGAGAAGGGCGCCGAGGTCTGGGTCCCGACCCATGAAAGCGCGATACAGTTCCGCCGGGTCGACCGAGTTCCCGCGGCTGAGGATGTGCTCCACAAAGTCGCTGCCCACCTTTTCGCTGAAAAGGCCCTCGGAGAGGAATCGGGTGAAGGCATCGGCATCCAGCACCTCCGCCCATTTGTAGGAATAATACCCGGCGGCGTACCCCACCGGGTCGGAAAATACGTGGCCAAACCGTTTGAGGATGGTGGGCGCGGGCGGGTGGGTCGGAATCAGGCAGTCCGCGATCAACGCACGCGCCGCTGGTTCGACATCCGGGAGCTGGGCAAACGTGCCGGCCTGCACGTGCAGGAGCAGATCCATCCGGGCAAACGCCACCTGCCGCATCATCGCACAGGCGGAGCGGAAGTTCTTCGCCGCCACCATCCGGTTGAAGAGGACATCGGGAAGCCGCTCGCCGGTCAGGTGGTGGGCCGCGATCAGATCGAGGCTCTCCCTTTCCCAGCACCAGTTTTCCATTAGCTGCGAGGGAAGCTCGACGAAGTCCCAGGCAACATTCACGCCATTGAGGGACTTGATCTCCACCTCGCCGAGCAGGTGGTGCAGGAGGTGGCCGAACTCGTGGAAAATGGTCTCCACCTCATGGTGGGTCAGGAGCGCGGGGTGACCCTCGGCCGGAGGCGTGAGGTTTCCGCAGATCAGGCCCAGGTGCGGGGCGCGTTTTCCACCGGCAACCGGGCCGCCGGTGATCAGGTAGTTCATCCAGGCCCCACCCCGCTTGGATTCGCGGGGGTACCAGTCCGCATAAAAGCCCCCCAGGTGTCGGTCGCGGCGATCGAAAAGATCATAATAGCTCACCTCGGCGTGCCACACCTCGACCGACCCGGCGGGGCGCTCCACGATCCGTAACCCGAATACGCGGCGGCAGATCTCGAAAAGGCCGGCGAGCACGCGGTCGATCGGAAAATAGGGGCGGAGCTGTTCCTCGTCCAGGGCGTACCGCGCACGGCGCAGACGCTCCGACCAGAAGGCGACTTCCCAGGGCGCAAGACGGCCCACCTGGCCTCCGGTCTGTTCCGCCTTGAAGGCCTCGAGCTCGCGGCATTCCGCCGCAAAACCCGCCTTCGTCCGCCGCTCCAGATCCTCCAGGAAGGCGAGCGCGGTGGCTCCCGACTTCGCCATCCGCCGCTCGAGGGTGAGATCGGCAAAATGACGCTTGCCCAGAATCGCCGCCTTCTCCGCCCTCAGGGCGAGGATGCGTGGCACCAGCGGGGTGTTGTCGTGCGGGGCGGAGGAACCCACTGCGGCGGAGGCCTCCCACATCTCGCGCCGGAGGGCTTCGTCCTCCAGGTAAGTCATGAACGGCTCCAGGGAGGGGCCGTGGAGAGTGAAACGCCAGGCGGGTGTTTCGGCCGACCCCAATCCCTTTGCCTCCGCACTTCGCCGGGCTGCGGCGAGGGCGTGTTCGGGCAAACCCGCGAGACGCCGCTCATCGTGCACCACACGTTGCCATGCATTCGTCGCGTCGAGGACGTTCTCCGAATATTTCTGCGTCACCTGTGCGAGCTCGCTCTGCAACGCCTCCAATCGCTCACGCTGTGGCTGCGGCAGGTCGGCGCCCTGCTGGCGAAAATCTGCCAGCGTTTCCTCCAGGAAGCGGCGGGGAACGCCGGTCAGACCCCGGGCGGCGTCCGAATCGGCGAAAGCTTTCAACCGCTGCCACAGCCCCGGGTTGAGGGGGATCGACGCAAAAAACTCCGATACCGCGGGGAGGAGCGCGTTGTGCGCGTCGCGCAGCGGTGCGGAATCCATCACCGACTGCAGGTGGGTAACCTTGCCCCACGCCAGGTTCAGCTCCTCGGTCGCTCTCTCCAGCGCAAGGAAGGTGCTGTCGAAGGTGACGCCGGCGACGTCCTGCGCCGCGATCGCCTCCACTGCGACGCGGGCCCGTCCCAGGGCGCTTTCAATCGCGGACGGTATCAGCTCGGGCGTGAGCTGTGACCAGCGGATCTCGAACGACGGGTCCAGGAACGGGTTTTCGGGCATGCAGGCGGGAATGACCGGGTTTCCGCCCGCATTGTCAAACGGAGAGCCGGCGGGGTACGGACTACCACTGGTAAAGGACGCCCACGGACACCTGGCGGCGCGCGGCGGGGACGGCCGGCACCTCCTCAAAACCGCTGTTCCAAAGGTTCTCCACCTCGAGGGAAAGGCGGAGCCCCGGCACCGCACGCACGGTGTGGTAGACGCCGGCGGAGCTGATCAATGGGCGCCGGGTCGACCGCCGCAGCGTATTCGGCTCCTGGATGCGATATTCATTGTCGAGGCGCACTTCCCACCCGGCGCCGAGCCGCGCGGTGGCGGCGAGGGTGGCGCGATGCTCCGGAAAATTCAGGGCGTAGAAGGAGGCGTCGACCGCAGCCGAGCCGTAGTCGGCGTCCTTGCGCAGCGCGGTGTATCCAAGGATTAGGTCAAACACCCGCGACTGGTACCGCGCGACCCACTCCAGTCCGAGGGTGTCGATGTCGACCGGACTGGCCGCACGCGCATTTGTGGCCGACGCCGAGTAGGTCCAGTCGACCAGACGTTCGTCGCGGCGGAAAAACACCGCCGCCGCGGTCGACCACGGTCCTCTGCCACCCTGCACCCCCGCCTCAATCGTCTGCGCACGCTGGCGGGCGGCGTCGGGGTTGCCTCGGAAAAGCCCGCGGCCCGGGTTGGAATTCAGCGCGGTGTAGGTCGCGGTCTGGGTGGTCTTCGCGTAGGAGGCATAGACCCGCTGCAGCCCGCTCGCCGCCGTCGGCGACAGGAGCGAGACCTCAACCACCGGCGAAACGGCGGAGCCGTCGCGGTTGGTGTCGTCATAAGAGGCGCCGGCCCGCACCAGGAGGTTGCGGTTGCCTTCCAGCGGGCGCTCCCATTCCGGCACCACCGCCACCTTCACATGCTGCCGCGTGCGATAACGCCCGAAGAGCAGGCTGGTGGAGTCCACCTCGTCGTCGACGAAGGTGCCGGTCAGGTTCCAGCGCGCGCCCGCACCTGTCACCACTGCCTCGATACCGGCGCCATAGACCCAGGTGCGGTGGAAAGCGGGCCCGGTGGCAAAAGCCGGGTTGAACGCGCCCGGGTCGGCGCGGTTGAAGACATAGTGGTCGTTGTTGTAGCGGTGGTAGGCGCCGATTTCGACGTGGTCGTCCCCCCCGAGGTCGACGTGATGGTTGAAGGCGAGAAGCGTGGTACGCAGGTCCTCGGTTTCGTAGACATTGGCGAAGGGCGTGTAGAGGTTCGGCCACCCGAACGCCTTGTCCTGGACGCCGAAGAAAAGGTCGCTCTGGGCACGAGCCTGCTGAAGCTGCAGCCGCACATTGGCGCGTGAGAACTCGCTCTCGCCCCAGGGCCGGGAACCGTCGGAGCGGGAGTAGCCCACGGAGACGTCCGCAGCGAGGCGTCCGCTGAGGAAAGGGGCCTCGCTCGCGAAGCCCTGATAAAACTCACCCCGCCGGGTCGCATGCGTGCCGGCACTGAGACTGAGCACCCCGGTGGTCTGGATCGGGCGCCAGCGGTAGGCGATGGTGCCCGCATTCGCGTTCCAACCGTGGAGGGCGTTGTCCGCGCCGGTGAGCACCGCAGGGGCGGTCAGCATGGCCGGGGAAACGGGGATCTCCGCAAAATAGTGTCCCGTTTGCGGATCGTACAGGGATACCGCCCCCAGCCGAAACCCGCTGTTCTCAAAAATGCCGCCGCGGATCGCGATGTCGGCCTGCCCTTCCGCCAGGTTGCGCCCCTGCACATCGACCAGTGGTTCGAAGCGCAAGGCCGAAACCGGCATGGCAAAGGTACCAACGGGTTCCTGGATCGCCACACGTGGCGAGAGGACCGTGACCTCGGGGAGATCGACCCAGGTCGCTTCTTCGGCAAAAGCGGTGACGGAGAGGGCGAGCGGCAGGAGAGATAAGCGACGCAGCTGCATGAGGAAGGGGCACCACCGTGCGGCCGCCGGGTCGAAAAACAAGCCTTTGTTATCAACCAAGGCAGTGATCACTTAACAAGCGAGGATCCATAACGCGTCCTTTTGCTGGCACGTTCATCGGCCCTCCCTGCGGGCACAAAAAAACCCCTCCGGGGAGGGGTGAGGGAAATGGCCGGCAAATGAGCTTATTCGTCGCCGTCGTTGCCAATGGCTTCAACGGGGCAGCCCTCCAGGGCTTCCATGCACTGGGCCACATCTTCTTCAGTCGTGGGCTGCTTGTGGACGAAGGAATAACCACCCTCGTCGTTGCGGGTGAAGAACGAAGGCGCGGTCTCGCGGCAGAGATCGCAGTCAATGCACTGCTGATCTACATAAAACTTACCGGGAACGTTGCTTTCCCACTTGTCTGCTTTGTTGGCCATGGTTCAAGGCACAAAAAAGGAATGGTTTGGGGTGTCAAGAGGCGCGCCGAGACCGGCCCCGGGTACACCGCCCGCTGATTCGTTGCATGAGAAAATCCGGGTGGTGGCTTGTGTTTAAAATCCCGCACTTCTAAACTTCGAATCCAGATGCTTTCAGACCGATCTTATCTGCGGGACAGCTACCCCCGAACCACGCGTTCGGCGCTGGTCTGGATGCTTTCGGCGACGATCGGCGGTTTCATTCTGATCAACTTCTTCCAGAACTGGCTATTAACGGATTCCTTCCGCCAGGTTTTTTCCCTTTCCATCCCGGGCTTCCAGCGCGGTTTTCTGTGGCAGACACTGACCTACGGTTTTCTCCATGCGGCGGGAGACCCGTTTCACATCCTGGTCTTCTGCTTCAACGTCCTCTGCCTCTATTTGTTGGGTCGCGACCTGGAGCTGCTCCTCGGCAGTGCCCGTTTTGTCTGGCTTTACATCGGCGGTATCCTCCTGGGCGCCACAGCCTGGCTGGCAACGCACCTGACCCTCGGCGGCGGCGGCCCATCGCTGGTGGGGGCCTGGCCGGGCATCGCTGCCCTTTTCACCGTCTTTGCCTGCCTCAATGCCAACCAGCGCATTCCGCTCCTGATCTTTTTCGTTTTGCCGGTCACGTTGAAACCCAAGTACCTGCTGGCGGCGGCGCTCGCCTTGGACCTTCTCGGTTTCTTTTTTCGAGAACTCCGCCAGCTCGAAAGTCCCTTGGGCTACCACTCGGCCCACCTCGGCGGCTTCCTCGCCGGCTTCCTGTATTTCCAGTTTGTGCACCAGCGCGAATGGCGTGAGCCGGACGGCCGGACCGAAGTGGAACTTCCGAAGTGGCTGCGCAAGAAGCAGCAGAGCGCGGTTACGGAGCCCCCCGTGTTCCGGGTCAACCTCGATCGCCAGGGGATGAAGAACGAGGTGGATCGCATCCTCGACAAGATCAACAGCGAGGGGTTTGCGGCCCTGACCGAGGAGGAGAAACGCTTCCTGGACGAGGCCAAGGACATGCTGAGTCGGCATTGATGCCTGAGGCGGCTGCGGATCACGCGTGGCATCCCGTCTGCATGAGAGAAAGTCCCGAGGCCCCCTGAGGGATACCCGCTCCACGATGGTTTTGCATTCGCCAGCTTTGTGAAACATTTCCCTTCCTGATCTCTCGTATAAGCAGATGATGTCTTCTTCCCTCTTCCGCACCGTCGGCGCCTGGCTGTCCCTTACCCTGTCCGCCGCGACGCTTTCATTTGGCGCCAGCGACCGGGTCCTGAAGACCACCCCCACCCAGCAGCTCGAGACCAGTACGCTGATCCAGCTGTTGGAGGAATGGCACTACAACCGCGAGGGGGTGCGCGTCCGGGACTACGAGAATGTCATCCCCGACTACATGACGGAGCTGGACGGCCAGCGCCTCTTTTTCCTCGCGAAGGACAAGGAAGATTTCACCACCACGTTCCCCACCCAGTGGCTTTACCAGAACATCGCGCACATGGGGAAAATCGACCCGGCATACTCGATCTTCACAGTCTATGAGGACCGCGTGCAAAAGCGGGTGAGCTGGATCATTCAGGAGCTGGGCACGGAGTTCGACCTGTCGGCGGACGAAAGCTACAATGTCGATCGCTCCAAGGCGCCCTGGCCGGCCGACGAGGCGGCCGCGGACGCACTGTGGCGCAAACGTCTCAAATTCGAGATTCTCCTGGAGGTCCTGAACAAGAAGACCGTGGAGGACGCAAAAACGAACGTCCGCAAGCGGTACGAGCGGCTTCTGAAGAATGTGGACGAAATCGAAACCAGTGAGATCGCCGAGATGTTCTTGTCGACGATCGCGCGCCTCTACGATCCCCACTCCACCTATTTCTCTGCCGAAACCTACGAGGATTTCGGCATTCAGATGCGCCTGCAGCTGGTCGGAATCGGTGCCCTCCTCGGCATCGAGGAGAACTACTGCGTGGTGAAGGAAATCATCACGGGCGGTCCCGCCGATCTCAACAAGCAGCTCCGTCCGAATGACAAGATCATCGCCGTGGCCCAGGGAACCGGTGAACCCACCGAGGTCATCGGGATGAAACTGCGCCGCATCGTCGATCTGATCCGTGGCCAGAAAGGCACGGACGTGCGCCTCGTGGTCCAACCCGCGGACGCCTCGGACCCATCGATCCGCCGCGAGATCACGCTTACGCGTGACCTGGTAAACCTGGATTCCGCCCGTGCCCGCGCCGCCATTTTCGAAGTGCCGGACGAGACGGGCAAAATCTCGCCAATCGGCGTCATCACCCTGCCGGCATTTTATGGCCCCGACGCCAGCAGCGACAGCGCCGAGCGCAACAGCGCCACCGGTGATGTGGCGGAGTTGATCAAGCGGCTTCAGGCCGTGGGCATCGACGGTCTGGTCCTGGACCTGCGACAGAACGGGGGCGGCCTTCTCTCGGAGGCGATCGATCTCGCCGGGCTTTTCATCAAGCAAGGCCCGGTGGTGCAGGTGAAAAACTATTACGGCGAGGTGAAGGTCGACAGCGACGAGAACCCCGAGATCGCCTACACCGGGCCACTCGCGGTCCTGGTGTCGAAGTTCAGCGCCTCCGCCAGTGAGATTGTCGCCGGCGCCCTGCAGAATTACGGCCGCGCCATCGTCATCGGCGACAGTTCCACCCACGGAAAGGGGAGCGTTCAGACCATCATCGAGATGAAGAACGTGAAAACCAGCCTGCTGCGCGCCCCCGTCAAAACCGGCGCCACCAAGCTAACCGTGCAGAAGTTCTACCTGCCGAACGGCCACTCCACCCAATTGAAGGGCGTTGTCCCTGACATCGTGCTGCCGTCGATCGACGACCTGCTGCCCGTGGGCGAAAAAGACCTTCCGCACGCGCTGGTCTGGGACGAAATTCCCACGAGCTTTTTCGAAGGAAAGCCACTGGAGGCAAATCTCGTTTCCTCTCTTCGGACCTCCAGCATCGAGCGTCAGGAAGCGCTGCCCGAATTCTCCTACCTGAAGCGCAACATCGAGTGGTTCCGCACCAAGCAGGAGCAGAAAGACGTCTCGCTCAACCTGGAGCACCGCAAGGCTCAGAAAGAACTCGATTCCACCTTCAAGAAGGAGATGGATGCGGAGAAGACCAAACTGGAGGAGGGACATTACGCCTTCCGCGAATTTCTCCTGGGTAAACCGAAGCCGCCGAAGCCGAAGCCGGAAAAGAAGGCCGAGACCGGCGACCCCGCGGACGAGCTGGAGCTGAGCACCGATCTGGACGAAAACTACGCCAAGCTGGACATCCACCTGCGCGAGTCCCTTCGCGTCATTGCCGATGCCCTGAAGCTCGCGCGCCAGCGCGAACTGTGGGCCGCGGCAGGACACCCACCGTTGACGGCACCGGCCTCCCATAGCGGGAGCTGACCTAGCGGGAAACGAGCAGAAAACGATCGCGGCCCGCGAGGTCCGGCTTCGACTCGATCGAGTGGAAGCCTGCCTGGCGGGCGAAGCTCGAAAGCGCCGCGTGTTGGTGAATGCCGGTTTCGAGGGCGAGATGACCGCTCTCCGACAAATACGTCGCGGCACCGGTGATGATCACCTTCAGATCCTCCATCCCCTCGTCTCCCGACGTCAGCGCCGCTTTGGGTTCAAAGGCGTGCACCTCGGCCTCGGTTCCGACGGTTTCCGCCTCCGACAGGTAGGGAGGATTTGCGACGATGAGGTCGAAACGCTGGTCGGGCGCGATCGCCTGGAACCAGTCTGACTGGAGAAAGGAGATCCGGTCAGCCAGGCCCAGTGCGGCTGCGTTCTCCCGCGCGAGCGAAAGTGCGTCCACGCTGAGGTCCACCGCCACGACCTCCGCCGCCCCATAATGGCGGGCAAGCGCGAGGGCGAGGGCTCCCGTGCCCGTCCCCAGATCGAGGACACGCATGGCCCCGGGAATGCGCCCGGTGAGCCACTCTGCCAGGTATTCGGTTTCCGGACGCGGAATGAGTGCCCGGCGGTCCACCTTCAGCTTCATCCCGAACCACTCGGTTTCTCCGGTGATGTACTGCATGGGTTCGCGCTGGCCGCGCCGGCGTACCAGCGGACGGATACGCTCCAGCTCGGTTTCCGAGAGCAGGCGCTCGAACTGGAGGTAGAGCTGCATGCGCTTCAGGCCGAGGGCGTGACCCACGATCAACTCGGCGTTGAGGCGCGGGTTCTCCACCCCCTTCCCGAGGAGAAAGTCGGTCGTCTTCTGCACCACCTCGAGGACGGTCAGCATGGCGTTACTCGTCGTCCGCCCCCGCGCCCGCCCGTGCCGGAACGTAGGCCTGCCCCGTGAGGGCGGCGAGTTTCTCCTCAAAGTCCACCCGCTGCAGGGCCTGGACGATCTGCTCGACGTCACCCTCCATCACCTGGGGGAGGTTGTAGAGGGTCAGCCCGATGCGGTGATCGGTCAGCCGGTTCTGCGGAAAATTGTAGGTGCGGATACGTTCGCTGCGGTCCCCCGAGCCGATCTGGCTCCGGCGGTGTTCCGCATACCGGGCGCGCTCCTCCTCCTCCTTGCGCTTGAGCAGGCGCGAGCGCAGGACGGTGAGCGCCCGCGCCTTGTTCTTCAGCTGGGAGCGCTCGTCCGCGCACTGCACGATCAGGCCGGTCGGCTTGTGCAGGATCTGCACGGCGGAATCGGTTGTATTCACTCCCTGGCCACCCGGCCCACTGGCGCGGCTGACCGTGATCTCGAGATCCTGCGGATCGATCTCCACGTCGACCTCCTCCGCCTCGGGCAGCACCGCGACCGTGACGGTGGAGGTGTGGATACGGCCATTCGCCTCGGTAACGGGAACGCGCTGCACCCGGTGCACGCCGCTCTCGAACTTGAGCTGCTTGTACACGTCCTGGCCGGAAATAAGGAAGATCACTTCCTTGAAGCCTCCCCGTTCGGACGGGCTGGAACTCATCGGCTGGATCTTCCAGCCGCGGCCCTCCGAGTATTTGGTGTAGAGACGGAAGAGCTCGGCGGCGAAAAGGCTGGCTTCCTCCCCACCGGTCCCGGCACGGATCTCCATCACGGTGTTTCGCGAATCGCTTGGCTCCGGAGGAATCATCGACTGGAGGACTGACTGGCGAAGCTCCTCGCGGCGGCGCTGCAGGTCCGGCAATTCGAGGGCCGCAAGCTCCTTCAGGTCGGCATCCCCCGCGGGGTCCTTGAGCAGCGCCTGGGCTTCACGGATTTCGCGCTCCGTCTTTTCAAAAAGGCGGTGCTCTCCCACCAGCTGCTGAAGCTTCTGTTGCTCGCGCGAAATCTCCGCCGCCTTCCGCGGCTGGGAATAAAACGACGGGTCCGCCATCTGCGCGTCGAGTTCGTCGAGGCGACGCTGGAACGGAAGGATGTCGGGCAGTTGATCCATGAAGCGAGATGAAGGGGCTGCTGAAACCCACCACCCATTGCAGAGATTTGCTAATTGCGAAAGCCGCAAGAGGCGGCTTGGGTGGAGCGGACCGCAGCGGCCTCGTCTAGAGGTGCTGCTCCGCTATGGCTACGACGCTATTCACTCAGAACATCATCGCGTGCATTTGGGACTTCGACAAGACCCTTATCCCTGAATACATGCAGACGCCGCTCTTCCGGCGCTACAGTATCAACGAGGCGAATTTCTGGGCCGAGACCAACAGCCTGATGGAGCACTATCGGCGGCGCGGCTACCATCTCTCGGGCGAGATTGCGTACCTGAATCACCTCCTCACCTACGTGATGTCCGGAGCGATGGCCAAGCTCAACAACCAGGCCCTGCGCGACTGCGGGCGCGAGATCGCGTTTTACCCGGGACTGCCGGCCTTTTTCGAACGGTCCAAGGTGTACGTCCGCGAGAAGGAGGCGTACCGCAAGCACGAGATCCAGCTGGAGCACTACATCGTCAGCACCGGCCTGGCGGAGATGATCCGCGGCAGTGCGATCGCAAAATATGTCGAGGGCATCTGGGGCTGCGAATTCATCGAGAGCCCGCTGCAACCGGGCTTCCTCAAACAGAAGGAGCTGGAAATCGATGCCGAGGCCGAGATCGCGCAGATCGGTATGGTGATCGACAATACGACTAAGACGCGCGCCCTCTTTGAGATCAACAAGGGGACAAACAAGAACCCGGCGATCGACGTGAACGCCAACATCGCGCCGGAAGACCGGCGGATCCCCTTCCAGAACATGATCTACATCGCCGATGGCCCGAGCGACATCCCGAGCTTTTCGGTGGTGAAGAAGGGCGGAGGCAAGGCCTACGCCGTCTACAATCCGGCGCGGGCGGACGAGTTCGCCCAGAACGACCGCCTTCGGCAGGTCGGCCGCATCGACCATTACGGCCCGGCGGATTATACGGAGTCCAGCAGCACCGCCCAGTGGCTGAAGCTGCACATCCAGACAATCTGCGACCGCATCGTCCTCGACCGCGAGGCGGCGGTGGCCCAGCGCGTCTCGAAGCCGCCGAGGCACCTGAATGCAACCCCGGAGGACGAGGCTCGCCGTCCGGTGCAGCCGAGCCCCAAACAGGCCACGTTTCTCGAATAAAGGGCGGCGTGTCCCGGCCGACCGCGCTGGCGCACATCGCCGTCCGGCAGCAACGGACGCTCAGCGAGCGGATCCGCCGAACTCAGGGATCGCGCACCAACTGCCGGCGCTTCAGGTCCTCGGTCAGCGCCTCCACCCGGCTGGCGTATTCATGGCTCCGCGACGGAGCGCGGTCGCGAACCACTGCCGTGAGACCGGCGTTCCAGGCCAGGGCAATGTGGTAGGCGGTGGGCGGGATCCCGTTGCGCTCCAGCTGGCGCGTAAGCCAGTCGTAATGCTTCACCGCCACCCGGTCGGCCTCGGCGCGATTGGTAGCGAGGTAAAAGGGCTTCTTGGTGTGCATTTTCCAGGTGCCGACACGAAACTGGTAAGGTCCGAGCTCCCCGTGACGCCCCATCCGCGAACTGTTGGTGGGATTCTCCACCAGATTGATTGCCTGAAGCGTTTCCCACCGGTCTGGAGCATCGGCGTGAACGGTGCCCACGCCAAAAAAAAGACCTGTCGCCAGGACGAGCAGCGCCCGCGCGCCTTTCGAACGACCGGCCACCCATTCGCAAAAGAATGAAGGCAAGCCCCTCCTCACTGACAGACGCCGCGCTGACATGCTTGAGTTCATAGGTCCCCGGTTTCGAGGGGCTCCCCGCAGACCGGGACCCCGCGGGAAGGTTCTCCGGGCGACCGTTTACAGCCGTCAGTCCGGAGAATCCCCGGTAAAACAGGCAGGCTTTCCGCAGTGCCTGCGCCCATGCAGACTGCACGCCCCACACCACAAAGCACACGCGACCATCGCCTAGCGGAGATTAGGGGAGCCCCTAGGGCAAAGGGCGTTGAGGAGGAAGTCGGCGACGAGTTTTTTGGTGGCCGGACCAAATTCCAGGCGTTGTCCCTCCCTAGAGAGAAGGAGGACGGCATTGTTGTCGGCGTTCATACCCAAGTCGGGGCGGCTCACATCATTGGCCACAATCCAGTCCAACTGCTTTTCCACCAGCTTACGGCGGGCATACGCCTCCACTTGATCAGTTTCCGCCGCAAAACCGACGACCGTCTGGTGGGGCGCCTTCCGCGCCGAGAGTGTTTTCAACACGTCCACGGTGGGGACCAGCTGCAGTGTCACTTCGCCGCCGGTCTTTTTGACCTTCCCGGTCGCCTTCTCCCGGGGACGGAAATCAGCGACGGCAGCGACCGCGATAAACAGATCGCAGCGCGCGAACAGCGGCTCGCAGGCGGCCAACATGTCAGCCGCCGAGATCACCCGGTGCAGGGTGGCGCCCGGGGGTGCGGGCAAGCTCACCGGGCCAGAGACCACGTCCACCGACCAGCCTCGCGCCACCGCTGCGGAAGCGAGCGCGTACCCCATTTTGCCACTGGAACCGTTGCTGAGGTAGCGCACAGGGTCGAGGTGCTCGCGGGTGGGGCCGGCTGTGATCAGGCAGCGAAGCGTGCTCATGGGGAGGAGTTTCCGCACCGGGCATGCGAACGCAACGGCGGCGTCTCGGCCCCCTTTCTGCCGGAACTTTGCGTGAATCAGGGTTTCCTTGCCCGTGCTCCGGGGCCACGCTCGGCCTTCGCAGCACAATGCCACTTTCCTCCGCCGCTTCAGCTAGGCCCCCCGCCGAGGGGCTGCGCGCAACCCTGCGCCACCTCGACTTTTCCAAACTCTGGCTGGGCCAGGTGATCTCCTCCACCGGAGATCGCTTCTACCAGTTCGCGTTGCTCCACCTGGCCCTGGGAAGTTCCACCGGGATGATCGGCTCGTTTGGCCGCGACAGCGCCCGGGTCATCTTTTGCGGGATGGTGCTGCCCGTCCTGCTCTCGCGCTGGATCGGCCGCCAGGTCGACCGGCGCGACCGCAAACAAATCCTGTTCTGGGCCGAAGCGGGACGCGGGGTGATCGCGGTGGTGATGCTCGCCGCCTGGTCCGCGGGCCTCGGGCTCACCTCGCTGCTCGCCCTGGTTGCCGTCAGTGGCCTCCTCACCGGTTTGTTCATTCCGGCCCGGCAGTCCGCCCTCCCCATGCTGGTCCCCCCCGATCACCTGGTGCGCGGCAACGCGCTGATGACCTTTGCGGGGATCGCGGCCAACCTCGCCGGGGCGACCGCGGGCCTGGCCGTCGCGCTCCTTGGCGAGTCCTTCAGCTTCATCGCCGCCGCCGCGGGCTTTGCCCTTTCCTCTGTGCTCATCTACCGGATACGCGCGGACCTGAGGCCGCAGGGCGTGACGGAACCGTCCCCCGCCGGCCCCGTCGCCTCCCCGCATGCCCCGCCGGCGGTCCGCCTGCTGGTCTGGCTCACCGTGGGCTTCACCTTTGTCACCGGTCTCTTTCTCCCCTTCTTCGCCGAGCAGGTGGCCAGCCACCTCGACTGCAGCTGGCTGACCCCCTGGCTGAAGGACGCGAAGGACGCCTCGTTTGCCGGTTTGATCGTCCTTCTCGGTGTGACCGGGGCGGGACTTTTTGTCGGTATGCTCACCGCCGGGCGTTTTCCCCGGCTGGCCCACTGGCGCCCGACTCCCGTGCTCATGCTGGTGCTCTGGGGCACCGTTGTATGGCGGCTTGGATACACCGCCAACTACGCCAGCACCGCCCTGCTTTGCCTCCTGGCCGGCTGGGCCACCGGACTGATCACGATCCCGGCGGATGCCCGCCTCCAGCACGAGGTGGCGGGGAGAAACCACGGCAAGGTTTTCGCCCGGCGCCTTGCCCTCAGCAACATCGCGTTCCTGAGCGGGCTCGCCCTCAACCTCGACGGCAGGCTGCTCCGCACCTACGGGTCTCCTGAGCTCTTGCAGCGCCTCGGCGGCCTCGCAATCTTGCTCGCGGCGCTTTTCCTGCTGCTCGGGCGCAGGAGCCTGAAAGGCCGGTGGGGCGCACCGGCGCCGTCCCCCGCCCTGGAAACGCACGCCATCCACTGACCACCATGAAAGTCTGCGACGTCACGCAGTTTTATTCGCCCTACGGGGGCGGCGTAAAACGCTACCTCATGGAGAAGCGGCGTTATGTGCGCGAGCGCACCTCCGACGAACACGTCCTGATCATCCCGGGTGCGACCACCGGCTACACCCAGGAAGGTCCACTCCACACCTACACGATCAAGTCTCCGCCGATCAGCGCAACCTCGCGCTACCGCGCCCTGGTCAACCAGGAGGCGGTGCGCGCCTGCCTGCGCCATGCCCGCCCCGACGTGATTGAGTCAGGTGATCCCTACCAGGTGGCCTGGACCGCGCTGCGCGAGGCGCGCGCCCAAGGCGTGCCCACGGTGGGTTTTTACCACTCCCATTTTCCCGAGGCCTACCTCCGGACCGCGACCCGCTTTGGGGGACCGCTGGTGCGGGACGGGGTGCTCGCCCTGGCCCGCCGATACGTTCGGCATCTGTACAACCACTTCAACTACACGTTGGTCTGCGCCCAGGGGCTTCGAGACGTGCTCTCGAGCTGGGGGGTGGAGAACGTGCACCCGATCAAACTCGGGGTCGACACGGATGCCTTCCACCCGGGCCCCGCCAACCCCGGGTTGCGCCGCCGCCTCGGTTTCCCAGGGTCCTCCTTTCTCCTACTTTTTGTGGGGCGCCTGGCAGGGGAGAAAAACATCCGCACCCTGCTCGACGCGTTCGAACTGCTCCGGCGCACCTCGCCCACCGATTACCGCCTGCTCTGCATCGGCCAGGGTCCCTGGCGTGCGCAATTGCTGGATACGCGAGAGGCGACCGGCGGCGCCCTGCAATGGCTGCCCCACCTCGGCAATTCCCGCGCCCTGGCGGACGTCTACCGCACCGCCGACCTGGGGGTGCATCCCAGCCTCAACGAAACCTTCGGCCTGGTTCCGCTCGAGGCCCAGGCGTCTGGACTGCCGGTCTGTGGCATCCGGGGCAGCTGCCTCGATGAAAACGCCATGGCCGGCCTGGACCTCTGGGCCGCGGAAAACACGCCGACGTCGCTGGCTGCGGCGATCGAGCGCATGCGTCACAGCGACCGACGCGCCCTCGGTTTAGCCGCCTCCGCCCGCGCCTCCCGCGAGTATGCCTGGCCGGTCGTACTCGATGAACTCTGGGCGGTGTACCGTGAGCTGGTGACGGAGAGGCCCCGTCCCGACCGGCGGCGGGCCGCCTCTACCCCGGGCCGCGCACCGGATGCGCGCGACTTCATCATCCGCCGCTACCAGCCGTCCGACCGCGAGGCCGTGCGTCGCATCTGCTGCGACACAGGATTCCTTGGCAGTCCGATCGATCCCCTCTTCGCCGACCGGGAGACCTTCGCTGATTTTTTGACTGCCTATTACACCGACGCGGAGCCGGAATCCTTCTTTGTCCTGGAGGTGGACGGACGAGTGCAGGGTTACCTCTGCGGCTGCCGCTGTTATGGTCGCCGCCGGCGCTTCCTCGCCACCCACGGGACCCGAGTGGCGCTGCGGGCGCTGGCCCGGGCCCTCACCTTCCGCTACGACGCGACGTCGCGGCGTTACCTGAGATGGCTGGTTACGAAAGGAAGATCGGAAACACCGCCGCGACCCGAGGCGACCCCGCATTTCCACATCAACATCCTCGCGGGAGCCCGCAGCATTCCCGGCACCAAGGCCCTGATCAACGCCTTCCTCGATCACTTGCGCGCCTGTGGAGAGACGTCGGTGTACGGCCAGATGGTTGTTTTCGAGGACCGGCGCGGCGAAGCACTCTTCACCCGCTTCGGTTTTAACATCCTCAACCGCTGCGAGGTCACGAAGTACCGCGAGCACTACAGCGGGCGGGTTTTCCTTTGCACCGCTTATCGCGACCTTCGCCTCGAGGGCCGCCTGGAGGCCGCTTCTCCCCCTGCCCCAATGACGGGCCAACGCGCATGAAACTCATCGTCTCGCTGCACGATGTCCATCCCGGCAGCCTGGACGCCGTCGCGCGCCAGCGGGCGGACCTGCGCGCTGCGGGCGTGAGGCGAGTGAGCCTGTTGATCGTACCCCTCTGGCACCACCGTGAGCCGATCGAGCACGATTCGCGCTTTGTCGAAACGATTTCGCAGTGGGTCGCAGAGGGCGATGAAGTCGTGCTGCACGGCTGGACGCACAGCTGCGTGGGCCTGAACGAGCGTGCGCGCGACTGGTTCTGGACGCGCGTTTATACCCAGGCCGAGGCGGAGTTCCGCATCGCCGGTGTCCAGGAGACGCGGATACGCATCGCCACCGGGCGCGCCTTGTTCGAGCGTCTGGGCTGGCCGGTGGTCGGTTTCATCGCCCCCGCCTGGCTGATGGGGCCCCAGACCGGCGAGGTGCTGCGGGACCTAGGCTTCGCCTACACCACCACGCGCACCTGCATCCTTCCTCTGCACCACCGCGCGGCGCCCATCCGCAGCACCAGCCTCTGTTATAGCACCCGCAGTGGCTGGCGGCGGGTGTGCTCCCTCGCGTGGAATCCCCCGCTGGCGCGACGGCAGCGGAGACGTCCCTTCCTGCGTATCAGCCTGCATCCCGGCGACATCGCGTATCCCGCGATCTGGAAACAAATCCTCCGCGAAACCAGGCGCGGCCTGCAGGCCGGGCGGCTCTCGGCGACCTATCGCGACATTGTCGCGACCGCGGCCCACGCCCCCGCATATTCCGCCTGATTTTCCGCTCGCCTCACGTCGGACCGGTCGGACGCTCAACGGGATGCTGCGCCTCCTTCTGCCCCCCAACCTGCCCGCCGCCGCCGCCCGCGATGCGGTGGCCGTCAAGGTGGAGGTGGATGTCAGCAGCCCACCCCCGCCCGACCTCCTCCCCGCCCTTGCCCTGCTCCAGAGCTGGTGTCGCACACCCGAGCCCCCGGCTTTTGTACAGCTGACCCGCGCGCAACTGCGCCAGCTGGTGTCCAGCCTTTCGGGCCGCCCGGTCTTTTCCTGGGTCAACCAACCCGCCGTCCCGCTCCTCTGGGTGGGTCCCCGCCTGCGCGGGGTCAGCGAGCACCTCGACGAAGCTCCACCTGCCTCACCGGCACCGGCGAAGGAGACGACCCCGGCGCGACCGCCGGTGCGACCCGCCGGCGACCGGCGTATCGATATACCGGCGACGCAGACACGGGTTTCCGGCGCCTCGCTGACAATTGACGGCTCCGAGCACTTCCTGGCAGTCACCCTGCCCTCACGGGAAAGCGCCAGCTACCCTGCGGCAGTCGAGCTGCTGAAGGCAGGCGGCTTCGTTCTGGAGCCCTCCAACCGCAAGTGGTGGCTGCGGGACCGTCACAAGGTGCTCAACTTCCTCGCCTCCCAGCGCGCCCGGCTGCGGGACGAATTCCGGGCCGAGTTCACCGAGAACTTCGAGCGAAACACCGCGAAGCTCCAGGAGGCGGAAATTGTCTGCGATGCCGTCGACAACGGAAACGGGTTCAACGTCACCGTCGCGCTGCGCGCCGGCCGCGTACCCGAAGAGCAACTCCTTGCCGCCGCCGCCTCCAACCGCGGCTACGTGGAGGAGGGCGGCCGTGTGTTCCTGATCGATCCCAGTCAGGTCGACCGCCTTGCCCGGGCACAGCGCGCCCTCGCGGGCGATCTGGCCGGCGGAGGCATGACCACCCGGCGTACCCACCGCATGGGTACAGCGCGGCTGGCCGAGGCGGAGGAAATCCTGGAGGAGCTCGCCCCCCACTTCCAGCCGCCGGCGGCGTGGAAGGCGCGCAGCGAGGCTCTGCGTGACCTGACGAAACTGCGTCCAGCTCCCCTCCCACCGGACTTCGAGGAGCGGTTGCGCCCCTACCAGCGGATCGGCGCCGCCTGGCTCTGGCACCTGTTTCAGAACCGCCTCGGCGGCGTCCTCGCCGACGAGATGGGACTGGGCAAGACCCTGCAGGCACTCGCCGTTCTCTCCGCCGTCCATGCGCGCCAGGCCGCTCCGGCACCCCGTCTGCCTTCGCTCGTGGTCTGCCCCGCGTCGCTGGTGGAGAACTGGCGCCGCGAGGCCGCGCGTTTCGCGCCACAGCTCGTGGTGTTCGTTCATCATGGCGACCGACGGCTGGTGGACGCAGACCAGGCCAGTCGGCATGACCTGGTCGTCACGTCTTACGGCACGCTCACCCGCGACCGCGAGCTATTCGAAGGGCTTGAGTGTGCCTGCCTCGTGGCCGATGAGGCCCAGCATCTGAAAAACCGCCGCAGCCAGAATGCCCAGGCGCTGCGGACCCTCCGCGCGCAGGCGCGTTTTCTTCTCACCGGCACTCCAGTGGAGAACAGCCTCGACGATCTCCGCTCGCTCTTTGAGATCCTGATGCCCGGCTTCGTGGAAAAGGTCCCCACCGGCACGCGTGGCGACGAACGCGCGTGGTTCGATGAACGACTGCGCGCAAAGACCGCTCGCTACATCCTGCGCCGCACCAAACAGGCGGTGGCTCCAGAGTTGCCGCCGAAAATTGAACAGGTGCTCTACTGCGAACTCAGCCCGGCGCAGAGTGCAGTGTACCGCCGGGTACAGGAGGAGTCGGAGCGCGCTCTGCTGGACCTGGAGGCCAAGGGTGCGTCGGAAAACGCACTCCGGCTCGCCACGCTCACCCAACTCCTGCGGCTGCGTCAGGTCTGCTGCGATCCTCGACTCCTTCCCGGCGGCGCTGCGTCCGCTGCGCCGGGCGACCGCAGTAACGCCTCGCGCACCTCGGCGGCGGATTCCGCGAAGCTGGAGACGTTCCGCGAGCTGTTGGCCGAGGCGATCGACGACGGCCACCGGCTGCTGGTGTTCTCGCAATTCACCTCGCTGCTGGGCTTGCTGCGGGCGGAACTGGAGGCGCAGGAAATGCCGTTCTGCTATCTGGATGGGTCCCTCACGGTGCGCGCGCGACAGGCCGAGGTCGATCGCTTTAACCAGTCGTCCGACATTCCCGTCTTCCTCATTTCGCTGAAGGCGGGCGGCACCGGCCTCAACCTCACTGCCGCGGACACGGTCGTTCATTTTGATCCGTGGTGGAACCCCGCGGTGGAAGCCCAGGCCACCGACCGCGCACATCGCATCGGGCAAAGCCGCGTGGTCACCAGCTACAAGCTGATCTGCGCGGGCACCGTGGAAGAAAAGGTCCTGCAGCTGCAGGAGTCCAAACGGGCGCTGCTGGCCGATGTCTTTGAGGCAAGCGACGCGGTGAGCGCCACCATCAGCCTGGGCGACCTCAAGGCACTGCTGACGGGCTGAGGCTCACTGGATCCGTGCCACCTTGGTACGGCTGTTGTAGCCGTCGACCTTGAGGAAGTAGGTGCCAAACGCGCCCCGCCGGATCGTCACCGCAGGCGAATCCGCGATCAGGGCAAAAACCCCGCTGCCCGTCTGCTCCCAGACCTGACCGTTCTCGAGCGTGAAGCGGGTTTTCCCGCGCCAGCCCTTGAACTCACCCCGGATCCGGCTGCGGATTTCTTCGGGCACACGTTGGAGCGTGGTCACCGCCCGCTGCATCTCCTCGTCCCTACCAAACGCCTCCTCTCCCTGAGGCAGTTCAGCTACCGGGGTCGCAACCTGATCAGGCGCGCCGCCTGCCGGAGCACGCACCTTCACCCGCGACTCGAGGTAGGCGAGCTCCTCGGGGGAAAGTTTGTTCAACCCGGCCCGTTCGAACTCTTCTGGCGATAAGTCGCGGCGGAGGCCCCCGGCGCCCGCGCTTTCCGGCTGCGCACCGAGTGAGGCAGCGCCCAACAACAGAATTCCGATCGCCAGCCAACTGCTCCAGGTCCGCATGGGGCCGATGCAAGGTTTTCGAAGCGGCCGGATCAATCGTTAAACCATCGCACACCCCCTTCGCCTTCCGGCCCCCGTCCGGTCGGCCCATAGCCCGGCGACGTCCACTGCGGCAGGATGGAGGCGTACCGATGGCCCACACCGCGCTTCTCGCTCTACCCAGACTTTCGGCTCCGCTCAGCCGTCGCCTCTGGCGCCTGGTCACGGCCGGAGCCCTCCTCCTTATCGCCCAGCCCGTTGCCGATCTTATCGGCATGCCGTCCTCCACCGTCCCCGCACCCGCCTACGCCTCACACACCATGTCCTCCGACCTGCGCTCTCACACCCTCGTGCCCCCGGGTCGCCCGTTCCTCTCCTGCCGCTTCCAAGCTCCTGCCGACTTTGTCGCTGCACAACTGCCGGAAGAGGACGTCGACCTCGAGAACCTGCGACGTTTTCTCCCGCTGGGCGTCATGATCGCCAATTACGGTCCGGTGGTCTTCACCGTCTCCGCGCGACCCGCCTACTCCGATGGCAACGTCGCCCAATGGCTCGAGTACCTCGCTCAGGAAGAGGGCTTTGATGCCGGTGCGATTGAAGCCGTTCAGATCGGCGTCTTGCGCGGTGTCTGTTGCGACGCTCTTCAGCAGGGGGAGGGCCTCACCATGCGGATGCGCCTGGTGCTGATCGAAAACGGTGGGCGACTTTTTAACCTCACCGCCATGGCTCCGGTGCAACTCTGGAGCGCTGCGGCCGACGGCCTGGCGCGAATGATCCACTCGTTTGAAATCGTGGAGGACGGTGGTCAAAGCGTCGCCCTGGGCATCGAGGCGCAGGGAGCCCGAGGGGGAGACAAGGGCCCTGGCGCGAACAGTGCGATGTCAACGACCGCCGCGACCGCGGAGCCGGCGTCCACACCGCACGCCGCCGCGGAGAATTCGGCGCCGTCACCGCAGGAAACCCTGCTGCTCGAACCTCAAGAGTGGGCGGAGCTCGTCCTCGCCGCGGATGACAGCGCCACAAATCTCGAGCACCCGATCAATCAGAATCTCCGCGACCGCGGGGTCGGCCTGATGCCAAACCTTCTCTCCTGCGACGATGATCGCAAAGCTGTCACCGTCGGTGCTGGAGCAGTTGAGGCGAGTTTCGAAATTCCCTACGGCTGGCACGTGATCGACGACGGCCGACGCACGCTGGTCTTTGACGGCGGGGGCCGGATGCAGATCAACCTGGACCTGCGGCCCACCGACGCGACACCGGAGGCGTTTGCGGCGTCCTTGCTTGAGGACTACATCGAGAAGCAGCCCGAACTCGAAACCGTCCACGCCCTCACCGATGGCATCGCGATCGCAGCGGCCCGCGGTCTGCAGATCGACGGCGAGATGCTCGACCAAGCCTTTATGGTACGCGACGTCGGCCGGCGCGGGATGCTGCTGGTCGTGCGAGCCACGGGGAATTCCGATGACATCCGGCTGGCCATGAACCTGGCAGGGGACCTCATCCTACGTCTTCAGCCCGCCGACGTCCTCGCCACACGCTAAGCGCTTTGCACGCGCCCTAAAAACGCGATCCCGCGTGCCTAATCCGCCTTGGCGCGTACTCGACGACGACAGCGGTCGACATCCGGCATGCTCCCCAGTCTGATCGCCGGAGTTTTTCCTAGGGTTCCTCCCGGGCGTGCCGCTTGAGGGTGTGCCAGTGGCGACTTGCTCCGCCACAGTGTCCTGCGCGTAATTTGGCGTGGTGCCCAATCTGCCGCTACGCACGCTATCCTCCCCGGCCAGCCTTTCGGCGTGTGGTGCTTGGGTTTGAGACGAACGCGCCCCATGGTCCGCAGTCATTCCATCCGGCAACGGCTCCACTCCGCCATTCTCGTCCCCACGATTCTCGCGGTCGCCCTGAGTGTGGGTGTGTTCACGCTCCTGGAATGGAAGCTCTCCCTTAAGGACCAGACCGAGAGGCTGGAAACGGCGGCGGGTCTGGTGGCTGAAAACAGTTCGCCCGCCCTGGCCTTTCTCAACGCAGAGGACGCCCAACGCGTGCTCTCGACCCTTCGGGCAGAAGCATCCGTCCGGGATGCGGTCCTTTTCGACCGCGAGGGAAAAACGTTCGCGGTCTATCGCTCGGCTACCTCATCCCGGCCGCTTCCCACGGCGCCCGGGCCGACCGGAGTGGTGAGGGAACCCGGCCGTCTCGCGATCTTTGAACCGGTGGTGCAGGCGGAACGTGTGTACGGGACGCTGTTTCTTCGCTGGGACCTAAGGCCCTGGTATGTACACATGCGTTCCTACGTCCTGGCGGGCCTCGCCATCGTGCTCGCCTCGGGTGTCCTCGGGGTGGTCATCGGCCGCATCCTGGAGCGCCGGATCTCGACTCCGGTTCTGCGATTGGCTGAAACCGCCGCGGCGGTCGCTGACCACAAGAATTACCGTGTGCGCGTGGACCGTCCCGGAACCGACGAGCTTGATGTTCTCGCCACCGCCTTCAACCACATGCTGGACGCGGTGCAGGAATCGCAAAACCGCCTGGCCGCAGAGGCGGAAAGCACGCGGCGCGCCGAGCAGCAGCTGCGTCTGGTGACGGATGCCACGCCGGCGCTCATCTCCTACATCGACCCCGCCACCCGGTACCGTTTCGTCAACCAGCAATACCAGGTCTGGTTTGGGCATCCAAAAGAGCACTACTTGGGGCGGACCATGGCGGAGGTGCTCGGCACAACCACGTTCGAGCGGGTGCGTCCCTATTTTGAGCGCGCCCTCCAGGGGGAAACCAGCACCTTCGAAGTCGAGGCGCCCTACACCTCGGGCGGGGCGCGCTGGATTCACGCCGACTACATCCCGCACATCTCCGACGCCGGCGAAACCCTCGGCGTGGTGGTGCTGGTGATGGACCTGACGGACCGCCGGCGGATTGAAGCGTCCCTCTCCCAGGCGCACGCCGAGCTCGAGCAGTACAGCCGAACCCTCGAAACCCGCGTCGAGGAGCGCACCGCCAAGCTGCGCGAAGCCGTGGGCGAACTGGAGGCCTTCTCCTACAGCATCGCGCACGACATGCGCGCGCCGCTCCGCAGCATGCAGGGTTACTCCAGGCTTTTGATCGAGGAACACGGTTCCGCCCTCGATTCCGAGGCACAGACCTTTCTGCAGCGAATCGTCGCCTCGGCGGACCGGCTGGACCAACTCATTCAGGACGTCCTCAACTACAGCCGGGTGGTGCGCCAGGAAATCCAGCTGGAGCCGGTCGACACCCAGCAGCTGCTGGAGAACATCATCGCCACGTATCCAAATCTGCAGGCGCACCAAAGCCGCATCCGATTGGAGGGCCCGCTGCCGCGCGTCAACGGCAACACCGCCGCGCTCACCCAGGTGTTCTCGAACCTCCTCGGCAACGCGGTCAAGTTCGTGAAGCCCGGACAGGTCCCCCAGGTCCGTATCCACAGCGAACCTGCACCTGACGCCCCGGCCGAGGAACCCGCCGTCCGCCTCTGGATTGAGGACAACGGCATCGGCATCCCAGCCGAGGCGCAAAAGCGGCTCTTCGGCATGTTCCAACGACTCCACCGTCCCGAACTGTACGAAGGCACCGGGATCGGCCTGGCCATCGTCCGAAAAGCGATGGAACGGATGGGCGGCAGAGTCGGCGTCGACTCGCTGGAGGGCCGGGGCACCCGTTTCTGGATCGAACTTCGACTTTCCCACACACCATGACAACGCCTTCCTTTCCCATCCTGCTGATCGAGGACGACGCCAATGACGTGTTTTTCTTTGAGCGCGCCTATCAGAAATCCGGCATTCCCAACGCGCTTGAGGTGGTGAAGGACGGCCAGAGCGCAGTCGATCGGTTGTCGGGCGTGGGTGAATACGCGGACCGCGTCGCCCACCCCCTGCCGCGCCTGATCGTCCTCGACCTCAACCTGCCCGTCCGCAACGGGCTGGAGGTGCTCCAGTGGCTGCGTGCCCAGCGGGGCAGGCCCTACCCGGTGGTGATTGTGCTGACCTCCTCCAGCGACCCGCGCGACATCGAGGAGGCCTATGCGGCCGGCGCCAATTCCTACCTGGTGAAGGCGGGAGACCCCAACCAGCTGGGCGCCCTGGTCGAGTTGATCAAGACCTACTGGCTCGCCCACAACCGGCTCCCTCCCGCCGACGCGCGCCGAAGCGCCTGAACTCGCCCTCCCGCGATGATACGGCTTTCCCTCCCGCTCTGGCGCGAAGGCGGCTGCGCGCGCAGGCGCTGCTCCGCGCTGTGCGCGCTCGCCCTCACCGCGGCGGTCTTTCCGCCCGTTCTCTCTGGGCAGGTCACGGCGGAGGCTCCGCACCCCGCGGACCTGCGGAAACTCACCCTCGAACAGCTGATGGAGATTGAGGTCACCTCCGTCTCGCGCCGGTCGGAAAAACTCTCCGAGGCGCCCGCCGCCATCCGCATCGTCACCGACGAGGAAATCCGCCGCTCCGGCGCCGTTGTCCTGCCGCAGGCCCTGCGCCTTGCCCCGAGCCTCCAGGTCGCCCAGGTCAGCGCCAGCTACTGGACGGTGGGGGCGCGCGGGCTGAACCAGACCGGCAGCACCAGCAACAAGCTCCTGGTGATGATTGACGGACGCAGCGTCTACCGCCCGCTCATTTCCGGGACGTATTGGGATTCCGTCGACGTTTTCCTGCCCGATATCGACACCATCGAGGTCGTCAACGGGCCCGGTGGCGCCACCTGGGGCTCGAATGCCGTCAATGGCGTGATCCACGTCCTGACCAAGCACTCCGAGGACACCCAGGGCAGCCTCCTCTACGGTGGCGCCGGCGGCGAGGAGCGCGGCTACGGGGGGTTCCGCCATGGCGGGCGCCTGGGCGAGAATGCCACCTTCCGCGTTTACGCCAAACACACCGAGCGGGACGCCGCGGTGCGGTCCAATGGCGCGGATGCGGGCAACGATTATCGTTTCACCCAGGCCGGCTTCCGCGGGGACCTGCGCACCGGCGGTGACACGGAGTTCACGCTGTCGGGAGACTATTATCGGGGCCGTATCGACATTGCGAATGCGCGGCCGGGACGCTTCGAGGGCGGCAACCTGGTCGCACGGTGGACCCGTGAGCTCTCCCCGGATTCGAGCCTGACGCTGAAGGCGTTTTACGACGTGGCCTACCGTGGGGCCCCCACCACCTTTGCCGACCAGATGGACACGGTGGACCTCGACCTGCAGCACGAGCTGGCCCTGCCCGGCCGGGCCCACCATCTGGTGTGGGGCCTGAACGTCCGCGAAAGCCGGGATGACGTCCGCAACCTGCCGACCCAGAAGTTCATCCCGGCGCAGTTCACCCACCGTCTGGTCAGCGGATTTATCCAGGATGAGATTCGTTTCCTGGAGGACCGCGTGCGCCTCACCCTCGGCGCGAAGTATGAGTACAACAACTACTCCGGCTCGGACTACCAGCCCAACGTCCGGATTGCCTGGGTGCCCTCGGCCCGTACCACTGTCTGGGCGTCGGTGTCCCGCGCCGTCCGCACGCCCGCGCGGGTGGATCGCGACCTCTATGTCGGCGCCCAGCCGCCCTACCTCGCGGCGGGGGGACCGAACTTCCGGTCCGAGCGCCTCCTCGCCTATGAACTCGGCTGGCGGGCGTCGGTCGTCGCCCATACCTCGGCCAGCCTCTCACTCTTTCTCCATGACTATGACGGGCTGCGCACCCTGGAGCAGCCCCTGCCGTACACCTTTCAAAACGGCCTGGATGCGCGCACTTACGGCGTGGAGGCGTCCTTCCGCCATGAGCCGAGGCCCTGGTTTAATTGGAGCGTGGGCTACGTCCTCCTGAAAAAGGACTTCACCCTGGAGCCCTGGAGCCGTGACCTGAACGCCGGTCTCGTCGAACAGGCTGACCCCGAACACCAGCTCCACGTTCGCGGATCCGTCGACCTGCCCGGAAATTGGGAGTTTGACGCGGGTTACCGGTACATCGCCGAGGTGCCCACCCTCGCCAGCCGAACCATCAGCTTCCTGCCCTCCTACCACCAGGTCGATGCGAGACTCGGCTGGGTGAGCCGACGCGGATATGAACTTTCCTTGGCCGGAACCAACCTCCTCGATCCCTCCCACCCCGAGGCAGGCGCGATCAACAGTCGGCTCGAAATCGAACGCAGCGTACATGTTCAAGTGACATGGCGTTTCTGAAAGGCAGATCCTCTCGGCTCTGGCCCCTGCTCGCCCTGGCGTGCCTGGGACTGGTCGCACCGGGGATAGTGCGGGCCGCCGCGGACTCAGGGGCGACGGTGGAGGCGCGGGTAAAGGCGGCATTTCTCCTCAGTTTTGTCGCCTTTGTCGACTGGCCGGTCCACGCCTTCGCCTCCGAGGCGGAACCGGTCCGGATTGCCATCCTCGGTGCCGACCCCTTCGGCGACGAGCTGGAGCAATTGCTCCACCGGGAGCGGGTGCACGGGCGAACGTTCGAGATCCGCCGGATCACCACCCCCGTTCCTCCCCCGGACTGCCACCTGCTTTTTATCGCCAACTCGGAGGCGCCGCGTCTCGAGCGCATCCTCTCGGCCACCCAGGGACGCCCCATCCTGACCGTTTCGAGCCTGCCTCGCTTTGTGGAGCAGGGCGGCATGATCCAGTTTGTCACCCAGCGCGCGCGTATCCGGTTTCGTATTAACGCAGAGGCGGCGGGAGCGGCCGGGTTGACCTTGAGTTCCAAGCTTCTCCGCCTGTCCGAGCCACACTGAGATTCGTTCAGGCGAGCGCACACGCGGTCAGCGTAGGCTCCGGGGCGCGCGGGTGCGGGGGATGCGCGGCCGATCACGCTCGCAGCGGGACGAGATAGTCAATCTCGCTGCGCGTACCGGTCCGACGGAAGCGCGCGTCGTAGCGCTCGATGTCGAATCCGTCGCCCCGTTCCCTGCCCGATCGGGGAAACCAGGCGGCGTAAACGTAGTTGATCGTTTCGCCAATCCGCTCGATCGGCCCCCGGTGGACAAAGCGCGCGAAGCGGGAAGCGGGTGCATGCCACCGGACCATGCCGGACGGGACGGATGTCTGCGGACTGACGGCGACGGCGGCGAGATAACGCAGTTCGTCGGGGTCCTCGCGCTGCGTCGCCGGCATGCAGTCACAGGCCCCGTAGCGCACGGCTCCCTGCGTGCCGGAAAGTTCTCCCAATCGCCCCATAAAACGCCGCCAAAGGCGCGGCAGCACCCACGGGCTGTTGGTGCCTCCGGCGGTGGCGATAGTGAAGCGGGTGTCGAGCCCCACCAGGCACAACGGAGGGCACTCGATCACGTCGGGCTCCAGGCGGATGGACTGCAAATGCCGCAGCCGCGAAGGGGTGAGCCTCGGTCGGGCCGATCGCAGGGTGTGCGGATGCTTCCGAAACGCGGCGGGCGTGAGTCCGAAGGTGATACGAAAGGCCCGGGTGAATGCCGAGTGGGACTCGAACTGATGGTCCAGGGCGATATCCAGAATCCGGCGACGCGAGCCCGCCAGCTGGTCTGCCGCCAACGACAACCTCCGACGTCGGATATAGCTGCCCACCGGTTCACCGGTAAAGGCGGCAAACGCTCTCTGAAAATGCCAGAATGACATCCCGCAGGTGCCGGCGATCCTGTCCAGGTCGAGCGGCCCGGTCAGGCCGTCCTCGATCGTGTCGAGAGCCGCCTCGATCGCTCGCAGGTGGACGTCCGCCGTTTGCGTCATCGCGGCGTTGGCGGGTCGGCGCGCCCCACGGCGTGCCGGGCGAAGAAGGAGGACGCCAGCTGCAAGACCCGCTCATGCACCGCGCGGCGATCGCACGACGGGGCGTCCTTGAAAAGGCCCGGCATGCGTTCCTGCAGATCCGCATTCGCCTCGTTGAGGAAGACAAAATGGCCGACGTCCCCGCGGAGCAGTTCAAAGGTCGAGCCCGGCATCAGCTGATGGTAATGCGCGGCATTCGTCTTCACGGGCGCGATTTGATCGACCTCTGCCGCCAGGATCAACACCGGCGGTCGCGCGGGATCGAACTGGGCCGGATGGGTGAAGGCCTGGCCCAGCGCAGGCGCCAGGGCCACCGCCGCCTTGATACGCATGTCGCGCACGGACGGGGAGCGCCGGAACTCAGAGAACAGCTTTTCCCGAGTGGCGGGTTCATGCATGAAGTCGAACAGCTGCGGAAATTCAGGGATGCGACTTTCGCGGCGTCCCTCCTCCGTCTCCGAAAACCGATAAAGGGCGTCGAGATCCATCGAAGCTCCGGCCAGCGCCAGGACACTGTAGCCCCCCAGGGAAAATCCGATCGCGAACACCCGGTCCGGATCGATGGAGGGCCCGACGCGCGGGTCGCGGAGAAGCTGGGTGAGGGCGAAGCTCAGGTCCTGCGGCCGTTCCCACGCTTTGACGAAATATTCCGGGACTACGTTATCGTAGGTGTTGCCCCAGTGATCCACTGCGGCGACGACATAACCACGTTCGGCCAGGCCTGCCGCCATCCATTCAAGCGTGAGGCGACCTCCGCCGGTGCCATGGGAAACCAGGACGAGGGGATGACGACCGGCGCAGATGGCTCCCTCGCGCCGCGTGGGCGTACGGACAAAAGGTCCGAAGCCCTGCGACTCCGCAGCCGTCGGCGCCTCCTCCGTCGGGTACCAGAGTTCCGTTACCACAGGTCGCTGACGGCTTTCGTCGACCAGGGAGAGCGTGCGCTGGCCGACAGCGACGGCAAAAAGCGGAGCGATCGAGGTCACCCCACACGCGAGGCAGCAGAGCAAGAGAGCGGTGCGCATGTCACGAGCCTACCAAACCGGCAGAACGCCGCGTTTGACATTTTATGCGAAAAGCAGGGCAGGCCGGAGTGCTGAGCCGGAAGCCCATGCCGGGAGGTGAATAACCGGCTTTCCCGTGCGCCTGGAGCCCGCGGGCGCCTCGCCGCTGATACCGCAAAAATGGTGGCACGGACCGGAATCGAACCAGTGACACAAGGATTTTCAGTCCTCTGCTCTACCAACTGAGCTACCGTGCCAAAATGCGGAGAGGGCGGATGTTAAAGGGTCTGGTTTTACCTTCGTCAACGGGGAATTTCAGCAACCTGCAGTTCTTTCGACAACACGCCGGGCTCCCGCTCTCCGTAGTCGTCCCCATCTCCCGCAAAGGCGCCCCCCCATTGCGCTTTGAGGAAACGTGGGCTGTGACGAGCGCGTCCGGCGCGAGTCTGTGCCAAGGCCAGCCCGCCCCTCCAACCACCGCACTCCTTCCCATGGCAAACAGCGTCACCAACCAACAGGCCGAGGCTCGAAACGAAAAAACCCAGGGTGGCTTCGCCCGGGAAAAACCGCTGATCCACGCGCAGCCGAAGCCTCCTTTTCCTGAGCAACATCAGGAAGGGGTGGGCATCGAGTCTGAGCTGGCGCCGCGCCCGCGGTATCAAGCCCTCGCCTACAAACCCGCCGGCAAGCTCGAGGGCAAGGTCGCGCTCATCACCGGTGGCGACAGCGGCATCGGCCGCGCCGTGGCGGTGATTTACGCACGCGAGGGCGCCGATGTGGCCATTACCTTCCTCCAGGAGGAACAAAGCGACGCGGACGAGACACGCCGCGAGGTGGAGAAGGTCGGTCGTCGCTGTCTGCTCATCCCAGGCGACCTGTCGAGCCGGCAGCACTGTGAGACCGTGGTCGACCGGGTGATGTCGAACTTCGGCAGGCTGGACATCCTGGTCTCGAACGCGGCCCACCAGAATCGCAAAGACTCGCTCCAGGACGTCACCGACGAGGAGTTCGACCTCACCTTCAAGGTGAACATCTACGCCTACTTCTGGCTCGCCCGGGCCGCTCTCCCGCACATGAAACCCGGCTCCTCAATCATCGCCACGAGTTCGGAGACCGGCATCTTCGGTTCGAAAAAACTCCCCGACTACTCGTCGACCAAAGGTGCCATCAACGCCTTCACGAAAGCGTTGTCGATGGAGCTTCTGGATAAAGGGATCCGCGCGAATGTCATCGCCCCAGGCCCGGTGTGGACGCCGCTGAACCCGGCGGATGACGGAATGACGGCGGAAAAGGTGGCGACCTTTGGTCAGCAGGCGCCGATCGGACGGCCCGCACAGCCGGAAGAGCTGGCGCCAGCCTACGTGTTTCTCGCCTCCGAGGCCGACTCCTCCTACATCACTGGCATCGTGCTACCGGTGATGGGCGGGGAGACCACCGGGGGCTGACGCCACCGTTGCCCGCTTCTTCACGGAACTGTTACCGCCTGCGGATTGTCCCGAAAGGCGAACGAGCCGATGTTGAGGCAGGCGCGAGCCACGGCTGGGCGCGCCGCCCCCAAGACGCGCATGATGCTGGGCAACACACCCTTTCTGGCCAGTCACCACACCGGAGACACCGCGTGGCTGGACCTGATCTTTGTGCCCCGCGACAGTCGCCACCAGGGCTGGGGACGGCGTCTGTTCTCCAACTGGCTGCGCTCCCTCCCGGAGGAAATCAAAAAGATCGAAGTCCTTGCAGTGGACTTGGATGGAGGGTCACCGATCGGGTTCTGGCGCAAGTTGGGGTTTGAAGTGGAGGACGCCTATTTCGAGGAGGTGCCTGAAACCGGCTGTTACATGAGCCGGCCCGCCCGAACGGAGACGGAGTCACCGCGTACGCCGGCGGCGGCCGACTAAGCAGTTGCGACCGGACGCAGATGCCATTCATTCATCCCTACTCAACTTCCGGTGATTCGAGTCGATGGATGGACGACAATACGGCACCCTATTCCGCTCATGGCCAATGTGCTTCTAATTGAAGATGATTTTTTTCTCCGCGCGATTTTGAAGCACGCGCTGGAGGAGATGGGGCATCATGTGGTGGAGGCTGCAAATGCCTCGAACGCGGAGGCTTTGCACCGGGAGCACAGCTTCAACGTCGTGCTGACGGATTTGATCATGCCGGAGTGCGACGGTTTCGAACTGCTCACGCGCTTCCGCCGCCTGTTTCCGCAGGTGAGGATCGTGGCGATGTCCGCCGGCGGCTGCATGGGCGCCCCCGAGTACCTTCGGATCGCGCGCCAACTTGGGGCGGACGACACCCTGAAGAAACCCGTCAGCGAACGGGACCTCGAGATCGTTCTCAATCGGGTGCTCGCCTGAGTCAGCGTCGGAGGAGCGCGTCGACCAGGCGCTGATCGCCGTCGTGGGGCCCCGCTTCGATGCCCATCACGGCGCAGAGCAGCGCATAAAGGTGGATGTTTTCGACGGCCTCAATCACCGCGCCATCCTGCCGGAATGCCGGGCCGTGCACCACCAGCGTGCCGTGCATGGACGGCAGCAGTGGATCGTAACCATGCTCCCCCAGGGTGGTGGGAAAGAATTTTTCGATCTGGGCGCGGCGCTCGATCCAGCCGCCCTCGCCCGCCACCACGATCACGGGCGGGATCCTGTCGTTGCCTGACAAATACAGATGCGACGGCAGGGTGGCCGGAGTGAAGACGCGCGCGCCGCCCGGCAGGCGGGCGAGCCGCGCGAGGACCGCCTCCACCGTCGTGGTAAGGGGGCGCAGGCCCGCGACCGGGCCGGCAAAATCCACCTGCACGGTGCTGAGATCCAGGTAGTCGTCGAGCGCTACGCAGCGCTCCGGGCGGGTGTCGGTCATCCCGTGGTCGGACATCACCACCACGTTCGGCTCCGCACCCGCCTCCGCAAGCAGACGCAAGAGTTCGCCCAGTTGTCGGTCCAGCACTGTCATTGCCTCAGCCATCTCGGCGGACTCAGGGCCGCGCCGGTGCCCGACGCTGTTGGATTCCTCAAGGTAGAAAGTGATCAGGTCGGGCCGGTCTCCGGCCGGACGACGTATCCACGATAAAACTTCGTCGCGCCGGGTGGCAAAGGGCATGGCCGGGTCGAAGGGACGAAACCAGGTCGGCCGCACGCCGCCCACCGGCGCCTCCGAACCCACCCAAAAGGAGGTCGCCGCCTTGCGGCCCTGCCGGATCGCGGTGACCCAGACCGGCTCGGCACCCCACCAGGCAGGATCTCGGACAGCCTGCGGGAGGGTGTTGCGAAAAAAACGGCCCCGGGCCGGATCGTACATGCTGTTGTTGATCACCCCGGTCTCGCGTGGACGACGGCCCGTGACCGCGGAGTAGTGATTGGGGAAGGTATTCGTCGGAAAGACAGGAATCAGGGCGCGTGCGGACGCTCCCTCCGCGGCCAGTCGGTTGAGCGTCGGGGTGGCCTCCGGGTGGAGAAGGCGATAATCCCAGCGAAAACCGTCCAGAGAAATGACCAGCAGCGGCTGGTAAGTGGGCGCGACGACGGGTTCTGCCGCCCGCAGTCCGAGGCCTGCGAGGGCGAAGAGGAAGAGGCGGCAGAGACGGCGGAGGAAGCCCATGGCTAAAGTCTGCGCGGCGGCTTCAGCAGTTCACGCTCTTTCATCGGGAGCTTCCACCCCTCCCCTAGCCCTTCAAACCGGGAACACGTTACGGACACCGCCCCATACCGGCCGCGCGGACTCTGGGCTAGGTTGTCCCCGTCCGGCTGCGCCGGCCCCACCCCCTCTGCTTTTTATGAAGACTAAATACACCCTCCTTCGCGCCACCCTGTTGGCCGCCCTCGCCTCTACGCCCGTCGCCCTGCAGGCAGCCGACAGCGAAAATCGTTGGGAAAAAGCACCTCACGCTGCCGATCGCGCACTCGCCGAAATGTACCCGCACGGACAGCGCGGGAGCGACGTGATCGGGATGCCCGTCCGATCTGCCACCGGCGCAACCCTCGGCCGCATCAGCAATCTCGTGATCGACACCCGCACCGGTGAAATCGTATTCGCCGTCGTCAGCACCGGCGGTGTCCTGGGAATCGGCGACACCCAACGCGCGGTGCCATTTTCCGCGCTCCGCCTCTCCCAAGAGACCCGTGCCGGTGCGGAGTTGGACATCGACGAGGCACGCTGGACCAGCGCGCCCAAGTTTCACGCCGAGGAATTGTCGACGCTCTCCAACGAGCGTAGCGCCGCGGACATTCACACCTATTACTCCAGTGACCCCGCACGGATCACCCGCCCGCGCGGCGACAACGACAACGCCGGTGCCCGGCGTGAACTCGCCCTCAGCTCGTGGCTGCGCGGGAAGGAACTGCGCAGCGGCGACCAGGCGCTGGGCGAAGTGGAAGACGTCGTTGTCCAGCTCGACAAACGCCAGGCGGCCCTCCTCCTCGATCCCTCTGACACGGTCTCCGCAGGGAACGACCGGTATGTCGTCCCGGTGAACCAGATCGCGGTGAGCCGGATGGATGACGGCGCACTGACCACCCAGCTCGCGCCGGAGCGCCTGCGCTCGGCGGACGACCTGTCGAATGATCGCTGGACGGACCGCGAGCACACGTCGGTGTACCGCTGGGCCCCGGTGATCGATCGGGAGGGCTCCTCCAGGGACCGGGCTTCCGAGCGCGCGCTCCGGGAGAACGAACCCGCTCCGGTCGAGATCGTGCGCCGCGCGCTCCAGACGGACGATCGCCTGCGCGATGAAGCCGACAACGTGGACGTGGTGGCGCGCGGCGACCGCGTGATTCTCCGCGGCAGTGTCCCCACAGATGAGCTCAAGGAACGTTTCGAGGAGAAAGCGGAGTCCGCTGCGGGAGGCTGGCGCGTGGACAACCAACTCCAGGTGGAACCACGGCGCTAACGCAGTATGACTCTCGACGCGCGACGGCCGGCACCGCGGCCGTTGCGCGTCGCCAAGCGTAGACTACAGCGCACCGAACTCCTCAGCGACCGGCGCGGGGGTCGGGCGTACGCACGCCTTCAGCCAAAAGCGGAGAGTGGCCGCCAAATCCTCGCGCAGTTGGGCGAGGCTCTGGCCTTTGGCAACAAACGCGTTGGCTCCGGCCAGATAAGCGTCGCGAATCGTGAGCGGCAGGTTGGCGGAGCTGAGTACAACAACGGGCAGCAGACGCAGGCCTTCATCCGAGCGCACTCGCCGCAACACCTCCATCCCGTCCATCACGGGCATGCAGAGATCCAGGAGGACCAGATCGGGTCGCGGGTTGGAAGCATCCTTCAGGAACTCCCACGTCGCGCGGCCGTCGCGCGTCACATGGACATCGACCGGAAACTCACCGGTTTGAAGCACCTTCAAGGTGAGGAGTTCGCTGGCAGGCTCATCCTCCGCCAACAAGATCGTATGCTTGGTCCTGCTCACGAGGTGCGGATAGGAAGTGTGCATGCGGTCGGGCGCAAGTTTCGTTTCCGCCGTCGCAAAGAATTCGCGCGCTCCCACTGTGCACACAGTAGAGCGGATCGCAGCTTTGATGCACCTCGCGCGCCACGACTGAGACTTGACGTGGTACAGAGAATCCCGCGCAGGCGGGCGAACTGCGGACCAAAACGCTGCACTATGATGCTGTATCCCCGTCCGCCTCAATGAACACCCCTGTCCTCGCTGTGTGTACGGCGATCCTCGTGATCGCCACCCTCGTGCCTCTGTCACGCAATCCGGTCTGGTGGGTCCGGGCCCTCGACTTTCCGCGTGGGCAGCTGGTGGTGCTCTCGGTGGTTCTCCTGGGCTTGAGTCTGTGGCGCCTCGACTTGGAAGGGACCGTGGAGTTGCTGATGCTCGCCGCTCAGATCGGGTGCCTCGCCTACCACCTTGTCTGGATTGCGCCTTACACGTTCCTGGCTCCCCGCGAGGTCCGGAATGCCACGCGTGAGGGCACGCACCCTCACGTGCGCATCCTTTCGTTCAACGTCCTCACCCCAAACCGGCGGGTGGAGGACCTGCTTTGCATCATTCGCCGCGAGGACCCGGACGTGGTGATCACAGTGGAGACCGATCGCTGGTGGCAGGAGCAGTTGTCACCATTGCGGGAAACGCATCCCCACGGCATCAACTGTCCCCTCGATAATCTGTATGGGATGCATCTCTTTTCGCGGTATCCGCTGGAGGATGCCGCGCTGCAATTTCTGGTCGAGGAGGGGGTGCCGTCCATTCACGCCCTCGTGGTGCTACCCAACCAGCGTCGCATCCGCCTCCACTGTCTGCACCCCGCGCCGCCGAGTCCGACGGAAAACGAATCCTCGTCCGAGCGCGATGCGGAGCTGGTGATGGTGGGCCGCAGTGTCGCGGATTCTCCTCACCCGGTGATTGTCACCGGCGACCTCAATGATGTGGCCTGGTCGCGCACCACCCGCCTGTTTCGCAAACTGAGCGGCCTGCTCGACCCGCGCGTAGGTCGCGGAATGTTCAATACCTACCACGCAAGGATTCCGCTCTTTCGCTGGCCGCTGGACCACATCTTCCACAGCAAGGATTTCACCCTCCTGGAGCTGCACCGCCTGGAGGCCTGCGGGTCGGATCATTTTCCCGTGCTGATCGACCTCGCGCTCGAGGATCCAAAAGCCGAAGCGCAGAGGGACGGGGGTCTCGACGCGCAAGCAGAAGACTTGGAAGAGGCGGAAGAAAAAACCCGTGCGGAAGGCGTCTCCCCTTCCGCAGTTCACCAGCCCGGGGAATCACGCCGGGCATGAGACCGTGGTGCGACCGCGGCTCAAACGAGTTAATGCCCCCTCCATCGTCGCCACGCGCGCGGCCGGCAAGCTGGCTGCACCCCCACCATGAAGCTCCCCACCACTGCACTGCCCTGCCTTCTCTTCTTCCTCACCGTTGCCGGGCAGGCTCAAAGCACGGAGCTCGGCGTTTTTTCAGTAGGTGCTGACCTGGGTGAAGTCTCCCGCGGCGGGACCTCCGACTACGAGGCATCCGAGCAGCGCTACCACCTCACCAGTCCCCGGCCGGGCCCGGCTGGAAACAGTGCTCAGGTGCTGACCAAAACCGTGCGCGGTGATGTGGTTTTTCAGGCCCTGCTCGCCCGGGAGTCCTCTGCCACACGAGCCGGCCTCGTCATTCGTGCATCGGGCCGCCCCACCGGCCCTGAACTGCTGCTGGCCAGGAATACCGACGGCACCACCACGGTCCGCGTGCGCCATGGCGACGAGGGTCCAGGGGAGGTGATCCCGTTTGCCGCTAAAACGTGCGACGTGTTTCAAATCACGCGAAAGGGACCTGTCTTCACGCTCTCCGCGGCGGTCTTCGGTGAGCTCTTGGAGAGTCACACCGTGACCTTGCCCGACATGCCTGAGACCGCCGATGTCGGCTTGTATGCCGCCAATGAAAAGGACCCGGGCGACGCCGTCTTCCACAATGTGCGGCTGGTGCGTCCGGCTCGCGACGGTTTCGTCCCCTACCGCGAGTACATTGGGAGCGAGATGGAGACGCTCGACGTGACCAGCGGGCGCCGGACCGTGCTTTTCCACGCTGCCGACTCACTCCAGGCGCCCAATTGGACCCCGGACGGGCGCCATCTGATCTACAATCACAACGGCCGGATCTACCGCCATGACCTCGAAGCGGGGCGCTCGCAGCTGGTCGACACCGGGGAGCAGACGAAAAACAACAACGACCACGCCCTGTCTTTCGATGGGCAACGGCTGGGGATCAGCAGCGGCGATGTATCCACCGTCTATGTACTTCCCATCACGGGCGGAACGCCGTCGCGAGTGACGACGCAAAATCCGTCCTACCTCCATGGCTGGTCCCCGGATGGCCGTTATCTGGTCTACACCGGTATTCGAAACCGTGAACCGGACATTTATCGGATACCGGTGGAAGGAGGCGCCGAACAACGTCTGACCGACGCGCCGGGGCTGGATGACGGTTCGGAATACACCCCGGACGGGTCCCTCATCTACTTCAACTCCGAGCGGACGGGTCGGATGCAGCTTTGGAAGATGAAGCCGGATGGCAGTGCGCAGGAGCAGGTCACCAGCGATGGTTTTAACAACTGGTTTCCCCACCCCTCACCCGACGGTCGATGCATCGTCTTCCTCTCCTACGGCCCGGACGTTGCCCCCGGCGAGCACCCCTTCTACCGCCACGTTTACCTGCGCCGGCTCGACCTCTCCACCGGAGTCATCTCAGTCGTGGCTTACCTCTACGGGGGCCAGGGATCCATCAATGTGAACTCCTGGGCGCCCGACTCGCGCCGGCTGGCCTTTGTCAGCAACGGCGATCCGGTT
This sequence comes from Verrucomicrobiota bacterium, assembly GCA_023428905.1. Classification (GTDB taxonomy): domain Bacteria; phylum Verrucomicrobiota; class Verrucomicrobiia; order Opitutales; family Opitutaceae; genus EW11. The sequence goes on along the minus strand of JAEYWP010000004.1, from coordinate 572,178 downwards.
CCCTGATCTGGTCGCGCCCGCCACACCGCCGCAGCGGCGTGGGCCCGTACCCGCAGGATGGACACGTCGGTTCCCGTCTGAGACCATCACATCCCATGGCTCGCGAGATGTGTTACCGGTGTTTCTGGCCGAAGGCCCTGTGCTGGTGTCCCAGCCTGGTGCCGATGGAGACGCGCACCCGCTTCGTGATCCTGATGCACCCCAAGGAATTCAAGGAGGAGAAGGCGGCGACCGGGCGCCTGACCCATCTCTGCCTGCGAAACAGCGAGATCGTGATGGGGGTGAGTTTTGACGCCGACGACACCGTCAATGGCCTGATTGCGGATCCCCGAAACCACTGCGTTCTCCTCTACCCTGGGCCGACGGCGCTGAATCTCTCCACCGGCGACCTGACCGCCTCTGCGCTGGGCGGCCGGCGGCTGGTGGTCTTCCTCCTCGACGCCACCTGGAGCTGCGCCCGGAAGATGCTGAAGCTCAGCGCCAATCTCCAGGCGCTGCCGCGCGTGATGTTCTCGGCGGCGACGCGCAGCCGCTACGTGATCAAGCAGCAACCCCAGGAAGGTTGCCTGTCGACCCTCGAGGCCACCCATGAGCTGCTGGTGAACCTGGCCCGGTCAGGGCTGGACCACTACACGTTGCCAGAGCAGCTGCTCGCCGTCTTCGATCGCATGCAGACCTACCAGCTGCAGTGCGCGGCGGATCCCAATCGTCCTGGGTATCGACGGAATGCCTACAGCGATCCCTCCCGGCGCGCCGGCCCGCGAGGACGCGACGCCGGGCGGCGAAGTCGTTTTCTGGTGGTGCCGGTTCCGCCGCCCACCGGAGAAGGGGGCGCCGGACAGGGCACACAGCAGGATTAGCGCGAATGGCGGGGACGCATCCCGCGCTGAAGTCGGGAAGACGACCCGGGGCGGGCCTGGCCATGATGCCCGCCGCCACCCTGGCCACCTTGGAAACCGCGGCGTTCACCGCCGCCATGACCCTGGCGCGAAGGACCGGGCTGGCCGCCGCGCGACGGCCCGCCCTGCGAGGATGAATGGCTGCTGCGAGGGTGTCCTCCCTGGCGCTGGGCGTGCTGGTGTTGAGCCGGAGTTGCACGCGGCTCCCCGTGCGCAGTGGACCCCTGCGGTGCGGACGGACGAGACGCCTGGCCCTTGCCCGCGACTGGATTCTCCATCACGGGGATCGTTCTGCGGATCAGCCGCTGGATGTCGCGGAGGTAGTCGCGCTCCGTCTCGTCACAGAGGGAAACCGCAAGACCTTCGGCGCCGGCACGGGCGGTGCGGCCGATGCGATGCACGTAAGACTCCGGTTCATTCGGAATGTCGAAATTGACCACCAAGGTGATGCCTTTGACGTCGATGCCGCGGGCGGCGATGTCGGTCGCCACAAGCACACGCAGGTCACCGGTGCGGAGGTCTTCCAGAGCGCGCTGGCGCGCCGACTGCGACTTGTTGCCGTGAATTGCGTCTGCGCTGATGCCGTCGCGCACCAGATTTTTCGCCAGTTTGTTCGCGCCGTGCTTGGTGCGGGTGAAGACCAGGGCGAGGCCTTCGGTGTTCTGTCTCAGGAGATGGACGAGGAGCGGGTGCTTGCCGTTGCGATCCACCAGGCACACGCGCTGGTCGATCTTCTCGGCGGTGGATGCGACCGGTGTCACCTCGACATGAAGCGGATCGTGCAGGAAGGCGGAGGCCAGGCTCCGGATCTCGCCCGGCATCGTGGCGGAAAAGAGGAGGGACTGGCGGCGTTTCGGCAACTTGCCCAGGACGCGCTTCACCGCGGGGGCAAAGCCCATGTCGAGCATGCGGTCGGCCTCGTCGAGGACGAAGATTTCGATTCGCTCCAGCGAGATATGGCGCTGTTCCATCAGGTCGAGGAGCCGACCCGGCGTGGCCACGACGATATCGGTGCCGGCCGCGAGGGAACGGATCTGGGGGACCTCGCCCACGCCGCCAAAAACGAGCGCATAACGCAGCTGCAGGTAGCGGCCATAAAGCGCCAGGTTGTCGGCGATCTGGACCGCGAGTTCGCGCGTCGGCGTCAGGATCAGGGCGCGCGGCTGCCGCGGCACGCGGGGTGCCGGATGGGCGGAAAGGCGATGCAGGATGGGGAGGGCAAAGGCGGCAGTCTTTCCCGTGCCGGTCTGGGCGACACCAATCAGGTCGCGTCCCTCCAGCAGCGGCGGGATGGCCTTCGCCTGGATGGGCGAGGGATGGGTGTAGGCCTTGTCGGCCAGGGCGCGCATGATCGGCTCGGCCAGGCGCAGGGATGCAAAGGAAACAGTGGAATCAGTCATGTGGATACAATGCGCCCGGGGGCGCACAGAGGATGCCGGCGCTCGCAATACGCCAGGCGGTCATTGGTTCGATGAATGTGGAGACTCCTGACAGTCTCTCATCGAAGAAACGCGCCGAAGGTGACGACATCCCCGCCGCTCGGAGGCAGGCTTCGGGGCCGTCAGACGCGCGCACGTTCGCATGTCCCGGGATCAAGGCAAACTAATTGTTCCAACAAGCCTTTGTCCTAAATACCGGTCCAGAGGCGGGCGGTCGCTTGAGTGCGCTGCGGGTTGGGCTTAGCTGCGCGCATGCTGCACGCCGCCTTTTTCGATACGAAGCCCTACGACCGAGAGTATTTTGGCGCTGCGGCGCAGGCGGAGGTGCACTGGCAGTTCCACGAGTTCCGGCTGAATACGGAGACTGCGCCCATTGCCCGCGGTGCGCAGGCGGTGTGCGTCTTCGTGAGCGACCGCGTGGACGCAGCCTGTATTGAAGCCTTGCGGGCGGTGGGGGTCCGTCACGTCGCCCTGCGCTGCGCCGGGTTTAACAATGTCGACCTCGAGACGGCACGCCGCTGCGGCCTCAGCGTCTCGCGCGTGCCCGCCTATTCACCGCATGCGGTGGCGGAACACACGATCGCACTGCTGCTCACCCTCAACCGCAAGATCCACCGGGCGCACAATCGGGTGCGCGAGCAGAACTTTTCCCTGTCAGGTCTGGTCGGCTTTGACCTCCACGGGAAAACCGCCGGTGTCATTGGCACCGGCAAGATCGGCCGGCTGACGGCGGAGATCCTCGCCGGTTTTGGGATGAAGGTCCGCGCCTTCGACCTGCAGCCGGACCTGGGCTGGGCGGAGCGGCGCGGCGTCACGTATGGAGAACTCCACGACATCCTGGGGGAGAGCGACGTCGTCTCGCTCCACACCCCGCTCACCCCCGAAACTGAACACCTGATCAACGCACGGACGCTGCGGCTGATGAAACCGGGGGTGTTCCTCGTCAACACCTCCCGGGGAAAGCTGATCAACACCGCCGACCTGATCGACGCGCTCAAAGGCGGCCAGGTGGGCGGGGTGGCGCTCGACGTCTACGAGGAGGAGGAAGGGGTCTTTTATGAGGATCTTTCCGGGCGTGTCCTGCAGGACGACGAATTGTCGCGCCTGCTCACCTTTCCCAACGTCCTCATCACCTCCCACCAGGCCTTCCTCACGCGCGAGGCGCTTACGGAGATTGCAGGGGTGACCACGGCCAACCTGAGGCGGCTCCACCGCGGCGAGCCGCTTCTCACCGGCACCCAGCTGGCCTGAGAACGCGCAGTCAAACCGTCCGATTCTGTGCGTTGGCTTTTTTCCGCGATTCGGGTTTGGTCGTGGCACCCTGTCTCCCACCCCCGGAGGCGTTCACCCAATCCCATGAAAGCCGCATTCTCCCTTTCGGCCCTGCTCTGCGTTGCCCCTGTTCTCCACGCCGGAGACTGGAAGCCACTTTTCAACGGAAAGAACCTGGAGGGCTGGCACCAGGTCAATGGAACCGCCCCCTTTGTGGCGAAGGACGGCGCCATCGTCGGCACGACGGTGGAAAAATCACCCAACAGCTTCCTCGCCACCAAGGAGCTTTACGGCGACTTCATCCTGGAGTTTGAGGTCCGGATGGAGCCGGAACGCACCTTCAACTCCGGAGTGCAGTTCCGCAGCCTCAGCCTCCCCGAGGTCCAGAACGGGCGGGTCCATGGCTACCAGGTCGAGATCGACCCCTCCGAGCGCGGCTACAGCGGTGGAATTTACGACGAGGCGCGGCGCGGATGGCTGTATCCAGTGAATCTGAATCCGCCCGCCCTGCGGCTCTTCCGCGTGGGCGAGTGGAACCACTACCGCATCGAGGCCATTGGGCCCAGCCTGCGCACCTGGGTGAACGGAAAACCGGTCGCACACGTGGAGGATGCCACCACTCCGCGCGGTTTTATCGCCGTGCAAGTCCACTCCATCGCCAAGGCCGAAGAGGCCGGACGCACCGTTGCCTGGCGCAACCTGCGCATCCAGACCGACAATCTCCAGCCCTCCGCCCCCACTCCGGACGTCCCGGTGAAAAGCTTCCTCTCCCCCACCCCATGAACCGACGCACCTTTGTCCGCGACCTGTCCCTTGGCACTGCCGGCGTACTGCTGGGCTCCGCCGCGCTCGGCCCCCGCGCCCACGCGCGTGTGCCCGGCGCGAACGATCGCATTCGCATCGGGCTGGTTGGTTTTGCCGACCGCTCGCGCGAAACCCTCATCCCCTGCTTCCAGGAGCATGCCGCCGCCCTCAACTGCGAGATCGTGGCCGTCTCCGACATCTGGAACCGCCGCCGGGACGAAGCCATCGCGTATTTTCGCGACAAATACCAGCAGGAGGTCGCGGTCTACCGCAACAACGAGGAGATGTACGAGAAGGCGCGGCTGGATGGCGTGATCATCGCCACCGCCGATTTCCAGCACGCCCTCCATTGCATCGAGGCGGTCCGGGCCGGGTGCGACGCCTATGTCGAAAAACCCTTTGCCGAGACCATGGCGGATGCGCGCGACGCGCTGCGGGTCGTCCGCGGGAGCGACCGCATCGTCCAGATCGGTTCCCAGCGCCGCAGCGGCGCCAACTATCACGCCGCCCTCGCCTACCTTCGCTCCGGGGCCTTCGGCCCGATTGTCGCCTGCGAGATGAGCTGGAACGTGAACCAGCCGGGCCGCTGGCGCCGCCCCCAACTGGTGGAGAATATCCGGGAGACGGATACGGACTGGGGCCGTTTCCTGCTCAACCGCCCCTTTGAACCGTGGGATCCGCGCAAATACATCGAGTACCGCCTGTTCTGGCCCTACTCCTCCGGCATTCCAGGCCAGTGGATGTGCCACCAGATCGACACCGTCCACTGGTTCACCGGCCTGCCCCATCCGCGCAGCGTGACCGCCAATGGCGGGGTTTACCTCTGGAAGGACGGGCGCCGCAACTTCGACACCATGACCGCGGTCTTTGACTACGGTCCGCTCGAGGATCCGCGGAGCGGGTTCCAGGTGGTCTACAGCTCCCGCTTCACCAATTCGGCCGGCGGGGTGAAGGAAATCTATTACTCCAACGGGGGTGAGTTGAATCTCGCCACCAACGAGATCTCGCCCAATGGCGGGCTGGAGGCCGGCATGGCCGGAGCGATGGGGATGTCGCCGAACCTGCTGGCACCGTCCAAGCTGGCGGATCACGCCGCCGCCTCCACCGCCGCCAACATGGGTGCGGATCCGATGACCAGCGCCCACATGCGCAACTGGATGGAGTGCCTCCGCAGCCGCGCCGAGCCCAACGCTCCGGTCGAGGCAGGTTACCAGCACTCGATCGCCTGCGTGATGGCGAATGCGGCGGCGCGCACGGGGGAACGCGTGACCTTCGACACGGCCCGCCAGGAAGTGCTGGCCGGCGGGAAGGTCTTCCAACTCTAGCCCGCACCGCCGCCGCCCGTCGTCCCCCGCATCATCCACGTCTCCTGCCTTCATGCTGTCTCGTCGCACCGCTCTGAAATGCCTCGCCACGGGCGCCGCCGCGCTCCTCCTGCCGCGCAAGTCGCGCGCGCAGCCCGCACCTGCGCCCGACGCGCTGCGACTCGCCTTTATCGGCGTGGGCGGACAAGGTTACCACGCGGTAGAGGCGTTGACCGACCAGCATTATGTCGCGTTCGCGGACGTGGACGAACGCAGTGCAGCCCGCGCGTACGCCGCCCATCCCACGGTGCCAAGATATCGGGATTTCCGGATCATGCTCGACCGGCAGGCGGCCGAGATCGACGCAATCATCATCAGCACCCCCGACCACTCTCATTGCCCGATCGCCCTGGCCTGCATGGCCCGCGGAAAACACGTCTACATCGAGAAGCCGCTGGCTCCGACCGCGTGGGAATGCCGGACGATGGCCCACGCGGCGACCCAGCACCGGGTCAAGACCCAGTTGGGTATCCAAGGTCACAGTACGTCGGGTCTCCGCATGCTGCGGGAGTGGATCGACGCCGGGGTGGCGGGGCGGGTGACGGAACTCCACCTCTGGACGGACCGGATGCAACCCGCGCGTTATCATTGGTCGGAGACGTTGCCGGAGGCGCAACCGGTGCCTCCCGAACTCGACTGGGATCTCTGGTTGGCGGGCCGCCCCGCCCGTCCCTACAACGGACTTTACGTTCCCAATCACTGGCGCAACTGGTGGGGGTTCGGCACGGGCCCCATCGGCGACATCGGGGTTCACATGTTCGACGTGGTCGAATTTGCGCTTGAGCTCGGCTTTCCCGAATGGGTGGAGGCGGAGGTACCGGCGATCAGCCCCTTCACCGCCCCGCCCTGGAGCCGCGCGCATTGGCATTACGCCGCGACCGGCCAACGGGCCGCGCTCGACCTTAGGTGGTACAATGGGACCCGTGACGGGGTCCTGCAGCGGCCCGAGTCCATCCCGCACGTGCCGCCCGAGGTGCTCGCGGAACTGACCAACGCCATCGTCTTTGTGGGAACGGAAGGCACGATCCTCGTCGAGGACATGCGGGTGAGTGCGCGCCCGCGACTCTACCCGCTGGAGAAAGAACGCAGTGTCTTGACCCAAGCGCCTGCGCGCCGACTCCCGCGGGTGGCCGGGAATCATTTCGACGACTTCTTCCGCGCGATCCGAGAGGATGGTTTGCCCGGGGCCCACCTCGGTTATGGCGCGCCGCTGACAGAGGCGGTACTTCTCGGCACCCTCGCGCAAAGGACCGGCAAACGAATCCGTTGGGATCGAGAGAAGATGCAGGCAATCGGCGTTCCGGAGGCAGACGCGATGATTCGTCCAGAAATCAGCCCGGCGTGGCTCAACGGTTGAGCGTGGCTGGCATCGGCCCAGGCGCACGCTGCATTGGAAAAGAGGCGACCGTTGTCGCCCTACGAGCCAGCTATTTGCGCGGGGCCGGTTCGAATTCGCTTCCAAAGGGCGCACGAGACGCGCCTTCGGGCGGTGACGAGCGAAGTTGATCACTCAACCGCGCGAGCGGGGCGCGTAAGAACGCCGTCGCCATGTACCAGCCTGTCAGCGACCAGCGACGGAGCCCTCGCGACTCATAGCGCGTGCGCAGGTATTTTTCGACCCGCTCGGCGCGCCGGCGGGGCCCTTCGGTCCAGATCGTCTGGCTGTGAGCGTCCCAGCTTACAACCACTCCATTGAGGAGGTAGACGTCGGCGTTACGCCCCCGTCCACTGGATACATTTTCAACAAGGCGCACGGAGAAGCCTCCTCGCCCGAGGTCCCTCACAAGAGAAGAAAGATTTTTGCGAAATCGTACGGCCATAGATCAGTGCCTGTTTACCGCAGGAATCACGCCGACCCGTGCCAGCTTCGGGCGTTCCGCGGGTATTCCTATTCAGGAAACAGATTATCACCTACCCGGAAAAATCCGGGTGACAGAGGGGGCCCCTTGCCGGGTTTTGTCGCACACCTTGTGCGGATAGGATGGTGCAACGCTTACGTTCGCATGATCTATCTCCGATTCCACGTCCGCCCTGCAGCCAGCTATGAATCCTTCAAGGCCGTGGAGGAGATCGCGGAATTTATGTTCGACGAGAACGATCCGCGGGAATGCACGCGCCGCGCCGTCGAAGTGCTTCGTGACGAAGGATTGCGGGCCGTGTCGCTCTCCGATGCGCAGGAGGGTTTCTCCGCTTCGGATTTCGTGGGCCGCAATACCATGCGGGATCTGTTTGAATCCGCTTCCGAAAACGGCGTGGCGTATTCCATCTTCGCTCCCGACCTCGCGGAACCTGCCCGCTGACCGCCCGCGCGCCTCACTGGCGATTCGGAACCGCTCCTGCCTCTTCAAGCGCGCAGGCCTTCCTCGCCCGCCTCACGAACTCCGCGTCCGGCTACTTCGCGCTTCGTCCTGCGTCGTTCCGGCACTGCGACGCCCCGCCCTTTTGTTTGTCCGGGCCTCAATGCCGGAGCTACTCTAACGTCAGAGTGTAGGTAAATTTGCTTCGTGGGAGTGCTAAACCAGCCTCCGGCCGCTGTGTTGCCCTGACCTTGGTCGACCCAGGCCGATTACCCCCGGCTTTCCGTGATAGCCCACCCCGATGCCCCCTGAGACCCCCGCCCGCACCGCGGCTTTGGCCAGCATAGCCCCCTTCGAACCCGCCGCGCGGGACGAAAAGAAAGGCCGTGTCACCATCAAGGACGTCGCCAAGGCGGCCGGTGTGCACTTTACGACGGTGTCCCTCGCCCTCCGGGGGCATCCCAGCATCCCTGCGACCACCCGCGATTACATCCGCACGACGGCAGATCGGTTGGGCTATGTGCCCAACCCGGTTTTTTCAGCCCTCACCCATTTTCATCTCAACGGGCGTGTGCGCGCGGATCCGCCTCGCATTGCCTACCTGATCAACCACGCCCTCGACTCCGGCGCGGTGCGCTACCGTCACCAGGATGCCTTCCTCGAAGGTGCCCGCCAGCAGGCGCGCGTCCTGGGCTACGACCTCGAACTTCTCGCCGTGGGCGACGGCTACCATGACGCCCGCAGCCTGGAACGGCACCTTCGGGCGGAGAACATCCCCGGGATCGTGATCGCCAGCTTTGAGCCCGGTTTCGCCACCGTCTCCCTCAACTGGGACAACTACGCGGTGGTGAAGATCAATTCCCTCCACATGGATCCCAAGTGCCCGGTCGTGGCGAACGACCAGCGCCAGGACGTACGTCTCGCATTCCGGCGGATGCTGGACCTGGGCTACCGCCGCATCGGCCTGGCCGTCGGCCGCGCAGATGAGGACGGCACCGAGCACCGCTACACCGCCGGGTACCTGATCGAGCAGGCCACCGTCCCGCTCGAGGACCGCATCCCGGAGTTGCTTTTCCCCTACAACTCGAGCGCCACCCAGGTATCCGAGTTGCTGGGACGCTGGGTCCGCCAGCACCAGGTCGACGCCGTCCTCTGCAACTGGTCGATCGTGGACGAGTTGCTCGAGCGGGCCGGCCTCTCCATCCCCCGCGACGTCGCCTGCGCCTGCCTCTGCCTGTTGGAAAAACAACACCGTCTCGCCGGCGTCTGCCCCAACCTCCACATGGTCGGGGTCAAGGCGATGTCCATCCTCACCACCATCCTGAAGTCGGGCGACCGGGGGGTTCCCGATTACGCCTCCCGCACGTATGTCCGAAGCTACTGGCAAGATGGGGCGTCAGCCCCGGCGAAGCACTAAGCGCACGCCCAAGACTCCCCGCGCCGGCGGGATCGCCTACGCCACGATGGACGATGTCGCGGCCGAGGCGGGCGTGCACCCCACCACGGTCTCGATGGCGCTGCGTGCCCACCCCAGCATCCCGGCCGCCACCCGCGAGCGGATCGTCGCGGCGGCGCGCCGCATCGGTTATGTGCGCGACCCGCTGCTCGATGCCTTCAACTACCACCGCCTGAGCAAGCTGGCCGCCAAGCAGGCGCCGTCGATCGCATTTGTGGTGGATGCCAACTCCTCCCCCTACTTCTTCGGCAGCGCCTACCATCCGCTGGTCTACGAGGGGGTGCGCGCGGTCGCGGAAGCCCAGCACCTCTCGGTAGAGATCTTCCCCCTCGGCACGCGCGAGATGACTGCCACCCGGCTCAACACCATCATCGCCTCCCGCGGCATCAGCGGCGTGCTCCTGTCCACCTTCACCCCCGCCACCCAGGGGATCGAGCTGGACTGGGACAGCTACAGCGCGGTCAAGATCGAGTCACACCACCTGCTTCCCCAGCTCGACGTGGTCTCCAACGATCAATGCCAGGCTGCCCGGCTCTGCATGCGCAAGCTGCGCGAACTCGGATACCGTCGGATAGGGCTCGCCACCGCCCGTGACGACGAATCCCGCCTCCAGGATAACTTCAGCTCCGGCGTGCTGGTGGAGCAGGCCGAGCTGCCCGACAGCGAATGCGTCCCGCCCCTCCTTTTCGAACGCGCCGGGATCGATAAGATTGCCGCCCAACTGGTGGACTGGGTGCGCACCTACTCCATCGATGCGATCATGTCCAACTGGCATGAACTGCTCACCCTCGTGCCCGGCGAGTCACCCCGGATCTCCGCCACCCCGCTGCGGGTGCCGGACGACCTCGCCTTCGCCTCGCTTGACGTCCCGTCCGATTCCTCCCACATGGGCGGAATCGTGCAGAACCACCGGCTGGTGGGCATGCGTGCGATGGAACAGCTCGGCGTATTGGTAAAGACCTACCACCGCGGTGCGCCGGACAATCCATCGGCCACCTATGTGCCCGGCTTCTGGCGCGACGGCGCCACCGCCCCCCGTAAGGCCCGGCGTTATTGAGTCCGGCGGCCCCTTCCCTCTCTTCCATGTCGTCCACCCAGACCACCGCACCGGCCCCCAGCCCCGCCGGCAACCCACGTTACAAGCACCCACTGCTGTGGGTCCCGTCGCTCTACCTGGCGATGGGCATACCGAACGTCACCGTGTCGGTGGTGGCGGCAATCATGTACAAGAACCTGGGCCTCTCCAACGAGATGATCGCCCTCTACACCAGCCAGATGTACTGGCCGTGGGTGCTCAAGCCGCTCTGGGCCCCCCTCCTCGAGCCCTACCGCACGAAGCGCTTCTGGGTTCTGTCGATGGAGTTCATCATGGTGGCGGCACTCGGTGTGGTTGCTTTTTCACTACCGCTCCCCAACTACCTGGCGATGTCGCTGGCGTTCTTCTGGATCGCAGGATTTGCGTCCGCGACACAGGACATCGCCGCCGATGCCATTTACATGACCACCCTGCCGCCCAAGGAGCAGGCGCGATATGCCGGCGTCCAGGGCATGTGCTGGAACGCAGGCGCTGTCCTCGCCTCGGGCGTACTCGTCACCGCCACCGGGCTGCTGCACGACAACCTCGGCCTCGACTGGGTGAAGTCCTGGATGATGATCATGGGCGGCATCGCCGTGATCATGGCGGTGATCTGGGTCTGGCACATCCGCGTGCTGCCGGAGGGAGAACCCTCCGCCCTGCACGGAGCGGGGTTCACCGGTGCGATCAAGTCCCTCGGGGAGACCTGGCGCTCATTCTTCACCAAGAAACACATCTGGTGGATGCTGGTGGTGGTCTTCATGTACCGCTTCGGCGCCGGATTCATCGAGTCCTTCGGCCCTCTTTTCCTCCTGGATACCCGCGCAAACGGAGGCCTCGCCCTGAGCAACCAGCTCCAGGGCAGCATTAACGGGACGGTCGGCACGATCGGCTTTATCGTCGGCGCACTCCTCGGCGGTTTCGCCGCGGCACGCATGACCCTGCGCCGCTCCTTCGTCATCCTCGCCCTCGCCCTCAATGTCCCGCACGTCACCTATTATCTGCTCAGCCTCTGGATGCCGGACAACGTGTTTGTCATCGGCCTCCTGGTGACGATCGAGAAGTTCGGCTTCGGCTTCGGGTCCGTCGGACACATGCTCTACATGATGCAACAGGTCGCGCCCGGCCCGTTCAAGATGTCGCACTACGCCTTTGCCACCGGTGTGATGGCCCTGACCAAACTGTCCACCGGCGCGATGGCCGGCCTGGTTTTCCGCTGGTGCGGCCAGAACTACCAGACCTTCTTCATTTTTGTCCTGATCGCGTCGATACCGCCAATCATCATCTCCTGGCTGGCGCCCTTCCCGGTCCATGAGGAAGAGCCGCGCGGAAAAGCGTGATCTCAGAACCGGCCTGACGCCACGATGGCGCCGTCAGGCCGGGCCAGCCCGCCCTTGCGGGTGCGGCGGATGACAAATTCAGCCTCGTCTGAGAGTGGCTGCTCGCAGCGGAGGAGCGCCCGCGCCACCCCATCGCTTCCAACGGAGAAGACGCCGGCGGTGAGGGGGGCGGGGTGTTTGGGATCCACAATCCAAACCTGGTAGTCCTCGGTGGGCTCGGTGGCGGGAAAACGATCGACCTTCACCACTCCTTCCCCGAGGGCAGTGTTCCACACCACCAGAGCGGTGAGGTCGCGCCGGCGGGTCTTCGGTGCGCCCAGCCCGGCGATCCGAAGCACGGATACATCGCTGGCGCGCTGCAGGTCCGTGGTGCGTTTGCCCTCGACGATGTTCACCGCCTCCAGCCGGTTGTGCGCGGCCCTGGACTCGAGGCGCGCCAGTTGCGCGTCTTCCCAGTTCCTGCCCGACTCGGCACGTTGCTCCAGGTACCGGAGGCCGAGATATCCCGCCGCCCCGGCAAAAAGGACTGCAAAAACCCATCCGAGCGAGGCCAGAAGCAGGAGACCCCGCCCCGGACCCGGCGTTGCGGCAGGGGGCTGAACCGCCACCGGCACCACAGACGATGCGGCGGAGGGAGACGTTGCCTCGGACTTCTCAGGAGGTGTGGCCATGGCGGAATTGCTCGTCGCAGGGAACGTGCACCCCGCTATTTCACGGCTAGCCGGGGCGTTGGCAAGCTGCCCCTCCGCCGCCCCTAGGACGTGCGAAACCGGCCCGCAGCCAGCCGTCGCGCCTCCTCCAGGGTGGGCGCGGGCGCGCCGCTGCCTTCGAGGCGTTGAAGCGTCTCCCGGGCCCCAGCTTCATCGCCGCTTTCAACTTGGTGCCGCAAACGCAGCAACAGGAGCGGCAGGTGGGTGGGATTGCGACGGAGACCGGACTCCACCACGTCCTCTGCCTCAGCTACCCGCTCCATCCGAAAGAGGACCCTGGCCTGCTCGTGGTAGGCCGCGAGGGTATCCGGGTCGCAGCGTCGTGCCTCGGCGTAGGCGCGCAGGGCGTCATCGAGACGGCCCTCCGCCTCGTGCAGGCGGCCCAGCTCAAAATGCAGGCCAGCCGCGTTCGGGGCGTGCGTCAGGCCCTCGCGCAGCGCCGCCTCGAGCCGATGCGGCTCCCCGCGCGCGCGGTGGATCTGGGCGAGTTCGAGGTGGCTGGCAGCATCGGCCGGTTCGCGCCGGAGGGTCTCGGCATAGGCCAGCAGGGCCCGTTCCGTGTCGCCGTCTCTCGCATACAACCGGGCGAGCTGGCGGAAGGTGCGTGCATCGTCCGGCGCCAGGGTTTTCGCCCGCTCCAGTAGCGCCTGGGCCCTCGCTCCCTCACCGGCCGCGGCTGCGGTCGCGGCCAGCACCTGCAGCCGGTAGACGTCGTAACAGTCCTCAGCCAGGCGGTCCTGCCAGGGATCAGCCACGTCCCGAAAGCGGCCCATCGCCGCGGCCCGCCCGCGTGCCACCTCCGCGCCGCGGGTGTCGCCCAGGTGCTCGGAGACGGTGGCAAGCAGGCTGTAGGCACCGAAAGAAGCGGCATCATCGCCGATCGCGCGCTGCAATTCGCGGCGCGCCGCCGACCAGCGGCCCTCCTCCATCTCGCAGCGGGCCAGCAGGACCCGCGCATGGGCGTGCGAGGGTTCACGCTGCAGAACTGTTTCGAGCCACGCGCGCGCCTCACCCGGGCGGTTAGTCTTGAGGAAGGCGTCGGCCAGTTTCAGGCCGATCGGAGCGTAGTCGGGGGCCCGCCGCGCCGCCTCCTGCCACCAGGGCACCGCCTCCCCGAGCTGACCATAGCCCGCGAGCAGGGTGGCGAGCAGATGCGGCCAGAGGGCTTCGGCCGGATTGCGCTCCGACGCCAGACGCAGGAGCGGTTCGGCCTCGGCGGAGAAGCCGTTGGCCAGGTAAAGGCGCGCCAGCGCGCCCGGGGCCGCCGGGTCATTCGGGGCATCCGCCAGGCGCCTCCGGGCCTCCGCCACGCGCGCCTGGAACTCGGGATGCCACCCGTCCAACGCCGGGCCGACGTCCGCCGTGGACAAAACCGGCGCGTCCGGGCCGGGATCGGGCCGTTGAAGCCAGGCCCAGCTCCCGGCGGCGGCAAACGCCCCCGCGGCCACCAGCGCGAGGACGGTCCGGCGGGCGCGTCCCCGCCCTGTGGCGACCGTCACGGCGTTCTCCTCCAGACCAGCACGCGGCTCATGGCATCATAGGGTGGATACGCATGGAACCCTCCCGTCACGAGGACGGGGTGGCCTGATCCATCGAGGTCGGCGGCAGCCGCACACATCAGGTGGGTGGGTTTTTTGGCGAGCGCCATGCCGCGGAAACGCATCTGCCCGTCATTGAGAAAAAGCATCATCGAGACGGCTCGGGGGTTGGCCCAGTCGTTGAAGCCGCTGACCGCGATGACGTCCATCGCGCCGTCGCGATTGAAATCCAGCACCACCGGTGAATACGCACCCGCCAGATCCCCGATCCGCTGTTGCCGGAACATCCCGCCACCGAGGTTCTCCAGCCATTGCACGCCATGCCAGGGCCGGGAGCCCGGTTCGGCATAGTCGAAGCCGTCGCCATTGGTGTAAACGATGTCGGGTCTGCCGTCGCGATTCAGGTCCGCCAGGGTGATGCCGCTGCTGCCAAAATCCTCATTGGTCGATCCAAAGATGATTTTGTGGGTGAAGTTGCCGGTGCCGTCATTCTGGAGCAGGACGATCTCCTCCCACTGCTGGGAAACGAGGGTGACGATGTCCAGGGTGCGATCCCCGTTCATGTCGGCGACCAGCACATTGATCGCGCCGGAGAGATTCAGGAGGATGCTGCTCCGGAAATTCCAGTCTCCCCTGTTCTCCATCCAGCGGACCTCCCCCTGGTCGTATCCAAATTGTGCGACGGCCAGGTCCAGCCGCCCGTCGCGATTGAAATCCCCCGCCCTCACGTCGGTGACCCGCGCGATTTTCTCCGCGATCACACGGCGGGTGAAACGCTGCGCGCCATCGTTCTCCAGGATCAGGACGGAACCGATCTTGTCGTTGTTGGGAAAGATCACGCCCATGCTGGCGACAAGGAGATCGAGATCCCCGTCGCTGTCCATGTCCACTGCCTCCGTGTGCACGGGACCGGCAATCCCGTCCATCAGAACGGTCTCCTCAAACGCTCCCTGCTCCCGCTGGCGTATCCAGGAAATCAGGTTCTTCTGTCCGTCGCAGACGACCAGGTCCACGTGCCCGTCGCGGTCCAGGTCAACCGGGTTGAGATGCGGTATCCAGGGTCGGCCCTCCATCGGCGCGCCCACCGGTTCCGCCCGGAGGGAGTTGAAACCAAAGGGAGCCTGGGTGGTCGCCGACGCCACCGGGCGGCGGACTTTCGCCTTTTCCGGGCCACAACCGGTCGCCACCGCCACCATCAAGGCCGCCACACCGGCAACGGCTAAACGCCAGGGCATGCGGGGCAGGTAAACCATGCCCCATTCCCGACGGTCCGGTAGGCGCCCACAAATGGCGCTTTACTCTTACGTTAGCGAACGCTGCAAACCCCTCGACTCTAACGTCACGGCCCCTAACCCTTCGAACCGCTCACCGGCGGCCCTAAGGTCGCCCGTCCACCCGCCCTGCGGCACTTCACGCCGCACCTCCCGCTCCCACTGCCGTGTCTTCGTTACCCCGCTTCCTTCTCCTCCCGTGCCTGTTTGCCTGCGCCCTGCCCGCGACTGCGGACACGCCCGCCCTGGCGTCGGCCCCGTCGTCCTTCGTCCGCGGTCTCGCCTCCTCACCTGTTCGCTGGCGCACCTGGGGGCCCGCGGTGGCCGACGAAGCAAAACGCGCCGAAAAGCCGGTCTACCTCCTCATCGGGTCCGCCTCCAACGAGCTCAGCCTCGCCATGGTGCGCCAGTCGTTTTCCAACCCGCAGGTCGCTGAGCGCATCAACGAGAGTTTCATTCCCGTCGCGGTCGATCGCGATGAGCAGGCCGACCTCGCCATCCTTTACCAGTCCTACGTCAGCACAAAAAAACAGCTTACCGGCTGGCCCCTCAATCTGTGGCTGACCCCGGATCTCAAGCCTCTGGAGGGCGCAACCTACCTGCCTCCGTCCGAAGAGTGGGGCAAGGAAGGCTTTATCAACGTGGTGCAGCGGGTGACGGCCTCCTGGGCGAACGACCGCGAGGGCCAGCTGCAAAAAGCAGAGGAAGCCGTGACGGACACGATCGCCGCGGACTATGCGCCCGACGCCCAGCGGCTGTCGGCGGATGCGCTGCGAGATAAACTGGCGGCGGCGACCGAAACCTGGCTCGAGCGCTACGACGCCACTCACGGCGGATTCGGGGAAACGCCCAAATTCCCTGAACCCGAACTCCTCCGCTTCCTCCTCACCCGCGAGGGGGCCGCACGCGATGCGGCGCTCGCCACCCTGCGAACGCTTGCCACCAGCCGCATGCGCGATCCGCTGGACGGCGGTTTTTACCGCTACGCCACCGACGTCTCCTGGCGGATGCCGTATCTGCAGAAACACACGTCCGACCAGGCCCGGCTCGCGCTCGCGTATCTCGATGCCGCTGTCCTCACCCAGGACCAGGCGTTTGCCGACACGGCGCGCCGCCTCCTGCAGTTCGCCATCGCCCACCTGCGCCGCGCGGACGGCGGCTTTGCTTCCTCCCTCGATTCGACACCGGAGGACATCCGTCTCGGCTCGCTCTGGACCGAGGCTGAACTCGTGGATACGCTCGGTGCGGCAGAGGCCGCCGTGTTTGCCGCCGCTCACGGCGCGACTAAAGACGGCAACATCGCGGCGGAAGACGACCCCAGCGGGAAACTCCGCGGACGCAACATTCTCGGCTCGCCCGCCGCCGGCTCCAGCGACCTGAAGCGGCTGGAGGCCGCGCGCGCCAAACTGCTTCAGGTGCGCTCCAAACGCGCGCCTGCACGTCGCGACGACAACGCAGTTTCAGCCACGCAAGGCTGGATGCTGCAGGCGTTCGCCCAAGGAGGCGCCGTGCTCGCCGAGCCGCGCTTCCTCGACGCAGCTCGCGAGAACCTCGCCTTCATCCGCAAGGCCCTGCTGCGGGACGATGCGCGGCGACTGCTTCGCCTGGCAGGCAGCGAGAGTGCGGCCGTCCCGGCCGATCACGCGGCACTTGCAGGCGGCCTGCTGGCGGCAGCCGCAGCCCTGGGGGACAAACAGGCTGCAGCCGAAGCGAAGCAGCTGCTTCAGTCGGTTGCGGCCTCCGCCCTCAATCGCTCGTCGGGCCGCTTCGCGGTGGGCAGCACCGACACCTTCGGACTCTGGCACCGCCCCTACACCCTCCCCCCCGCGGCCGGCGAAGCGCCTTCCGCAGAAAGCCTGGCCCTTCTCGCGGTGCTTGCTTCGCCCGAGACCGGTCTGGCGGCGGCGGACCGAGAGCTCCTCGCCGGTGGCCTCACGGCCGAGCTCGATGAGTCGGTCTGGCCCCCCCACGGCGGAGCGCTGCTGGCCGCCGACGCCCTTGCCCGCCAAAGCCCGTAGTTGCCGGCTGGAGACATGGCCCCTCGCCTTTCTCTTGCTGCTGCCACCCTCGCGCTCGCCTGCCCACTCGGAGCGGAGACCGGAGGCATCACCACCTCCGCCCTCGCCCCGCGCTCCGCGGCAGAGGGGACGACGCTGTTTACCTCCCTTCCTCCCGAACGCACCGGTATCACCGCGCCCAATCTCTACGACGATCCGGTGATGTGGCGGGAGCGCTACCGTGAGTTTTCCCTCGGCGCGATCGGCACCGGCATCGCCATCGGAGATTACGACGCCGACGGGCTGCCCGACGTCTACGTTGTCCGAAAGATCGCCGGCAACCGGCTCTTCCGCAACCTGGGGGGCTTCCGTTTTGAGGACGTGACCGACAATGCGGGCGTGGCCGGACCGGCCGGCCCCTGGAAACAGGGCGCCGCCTTTGCCGATGTGAACAACGACGGCCGGCTCGACCTGTATGTCTGCCGGTATGACGCACCCAACCTCCTCTTCATCAATCAGGGGAGCGGCCGCTTCACGGAAGAGGCCGCCGCCCGGGGCGTCGCAGTCAAGGATTCGTCCGGCCAGGCCTACTTCGCGGATTTCAATCGCGACGGATGGGTCGATTTCTTCCTCCAAACCAACGTGCTCGACAGCGAGGCCAGCCCGGAGGGCCAGCGCGACCGCTTGTACTTGAACCGTGGAGACGGCAGCTTTCACGATGCCACGGAGTCCGCCGGGCTCTTCGGCCACGCCCAGGGGCATTCGGCGACCTGTTGGGACTACAACGAGGACGGCTGGCCCGACGTGTACGTGGCGAACGACTTCAAGGAGGCCGACCAGCTTTATCGCAACAACGGCGATGGCACCTTCACGAACGTGCTGAGCTGGGTGGTGGCGCACACTCCGCACTCCTCGATGGGGGCTGACCTCGGCGACGTGAACAACGACGGGCGGATCGATCTGCTGGTGGCTGACATGGCCACCCGGAGCCGGGTGAAGGATCACCGAGGAATGGCCAAGCTGCGGGTGGGCCTGCCGGAATCCGACTCCCGGCCCAACGCCGCTCCGCAATACATGCGCAACGCGCTTTTCCTCAATGCCGGGGGCGGCCGCACGCTCGAGGCGGCATTCCTCACCGGACTCGACGCCACCGACTGGACCTGGTCGGTGCGTTTCGAGGATCTCGACAACGATGGCTGGAACGACGTCTTCTTCACCAACGGTACGGTGCGCGAGTTCCACAACGCCGATCTGGTGAACAAGATGATTGCGATCGAGAGCATCTCCGGCCGCACCGGCCCGATGAAGGAAAGCCCCGAGTTCCGGGAACAGAACCTGGCCTTCCGCAACCTCGGAGACCTGCGTTTTGTCGACGTCAGCCGTGAATGGGGGCTCGACCTGATGGGAATCAGTTTCGGCGCGGCGTTCGGCGACCTCGACGGCGACGGTGACCTCGACCTCGTCCACGCCAACTACAACGCCGAGGTCAGCGTGCTGCGCAATGACGCGCCGGACGGGAACCGCGTGATTTTTGAACTGCGCGGCTCGGCGTCGAACACCTTCGCGCTGGGGGCGAGCCTCCACCTCGAAACTGCACGGGGAGTCCAGACGCGCACCCTCGTCTCGGGTCGCGGTTATCTCTCCAGCAGCGAGCCCATCCTGCACTTCGGTCTCGGCGGAGAAACCCAGATCCTGCGCGCAACAGTGCGGTGGCCAAGCGGCCGCACACAGGTCCTGGAAAATCTGGACGCCAACCGGCGTTACCGCCTCCACGAACCCGAGGCCACGGTCCCCCCTCCGTCTGCCCCCGGACCGGTGGACCAGCCCCCGGTCGGCCGGTTTGTCGACGTGACGGAGGTGCGCGGGCTCAACCTGCTTTTTCGCGAACCTTCGGTGAACGAGTTCGCCCGACAGCGCCTCCTGCCGATACGGCTCAACCGCCAAGGCCCGGCTGCCGCGGTCGCCGACCTCGATGGTGACGGCGAGGAGGATGTCCTTGTCGGGGGCGCCACCGGCGAAAGCGGCCGATTTCTCTTCAATGGCGGGGACGGGAGCTACCTCCCCTTTGGCAGTTCGATCTTCAGCGGCGCCACCCAGGCCGCGGACGCGGGCATGCTTTTGTTCGACGTGGACGGCGACGGTGACACCGACCTGTTTGCCGCCAAGGGCGGCAATGGGCGCGAGGCCGGCCACGCCGCCTACCAGGTGCGGCTTTTTCTCAACGATGGCACGGGGCGTTTCGACGCCTCGCCCGCTGAAGCGGTGCCGAACCTGCGCGTGAGTGCCTCCGCCGTGGTGGCGGCCGACTACAACCGCGACGCGCGGCTGGACGTGTTTGTCGCCGGACGCCTGGTTCCCGGGGCGTATCCATCCACGCCGCACAGCGCGCTCCTGGAAAATCGGGCGGGCACGCTGGTGGACGTGACGGAGGAGCGCGCCCCGGGCCTGAAGTCGGCGGGCCTGGTGACCTCGGCGCTGTGGAGCGATGCCAACGGAGACGGCTGGCCCGACCTTCTGCTGACCCTCGAGTGGGGCACGGTGCGCTGCTTTATCAACGAGGGCGGGGAGCGCCTGGTGGACCATTCCGCGCGCCTCGGCTTCACCGCTGCCGGGGCGGGCTGGTGGACCTCGCTCACCGGGGCGGACCTGAATGGTGACGGGCAGATCGACTACCTTGCGGGTAATGCCGGTCTCAATACGCGCTACCGCGCCTCGCCCGAGGAGCCCGCCCTGCTCTACACCGGAACCTTCGACGCAGGCAACCGGCCGCAGCTGATCGAAGCGCACTGGAATGGCGGCACCCTTTATCCCGTCCGCAGCCTCCTCACCTTCCAGGGTGCACTCCCGGCCGTCGCGCGGAATTTTCCCACCTACGATGCCTACTCCAAAGCCTCGCTCGAGACGGTCTTCGGCAGGGACCGCCTGGATGCGGCGGTCCGGCTGGAGGCTACGGAGTTTCAGACCGGACTTTTCCTCAGCCAGCCGGACGGCACCTTTGTCTTTCGTCCCTTGCCGCGCCTGGCGCAGACCGCTCCCGCCTACGGCATGGTGACCGGTGACTTTGACGGCGACGGCCGCACCGATGTGTGTCTGGTGCAGAACTCCCACGCGCCGATTCCCGAGGTCGGTCGTTTCGACGGCGGACTCGGTTGGTTCCTGCGCGGTGACGGCAAAGGCGGGCTGAGTCCCGTTCCGCACGCGGAGAGTGGCTTTGTCGTGAAAGGAGACGCCAAGGCGCTGGTCAATCTGGACTACAACCGCGACGGCTGGCCGGATCTATTTCTCACTCGCAACAATGGTCGCAGCCTCGCGCTGCAGAATACGCCAACGGAGGGCTTCCATGCGTTCGCGGTGCGCTTGCACGGTAAACCGGGTAATCCGAGCTGCGTCGGTGCGCGAATCGGTGTCACGCTGGCTGACGGCACCACCCAGACGCAGGAAGTGTATGCAGGCTCTGGTTACCTGTCTCAGACAAGCGCCGCCGTCTTTTTCGGTTATCCCACCGCCCATCCTCCCGTTTCGCTGACCGTGCGCTGGCCCGACGGCAGTGAATCCTCCTTCCCATGGACAAACGCCACCGCCCGAATCGACCTCCGACAGCCCAGCGCGAACTGACGCCCGACCGCGGCGGTCGCTGGAAGGTGCTCCTGGCTCTTTCAGTCGCGGCCAACGTGGGACTCGGCGTGATCGCGTGGACGAAGGCGCAATCGCGGCCCGGGCCGGGGAGCGCCGTCCCCACAGCCACGCCCACGCCTGCCCCTGCCACGCCGGCAAAGTCAGCGGCGGCAGACCCCGTGTACCCGCGCGAACTGCGGGCGTATGCCGCACTTGGGACGTTCCTCGCCGAGAATAATCACATACCGTCCCTCCAGTGGACTCAGGACCAGTTCGATGCCTTTCAGGCCGGAGTCCGATCGAGTTTTGGGGGCCGAGGCTATGCGGTGGATGAAGACGCGGTCGCCTTGCGCGACCAGATCAGCGCCAAGGTGCAAGCCATGACCCAGGCGAGCGCGGTCGACCCCATCGACGACTACTTCGCCACTCTGCGGGAGAAGGAGGGGGTGAAGCGTCTGGAAAGCGGACTCCACTATCGCATCACGGAGGAGGGCCACGGTGAGACGCCTCAGCCTGATTCCAGCGTGGTGCTCAGTTACACTGCACGCCTCCCGGATGGGAAGACGCTGCCGGTCCTTTCACGCCCACGGGTGCGCTCCGCGGTTGCCGATCTCCTCCCGGGCATAGCTGAGGGCGTGCAACTCCTCCCTCCGGGTGGGAAAGCCCTGCTCTATCTGCCACCCAGCCTCTCCTTTCGCGAGGGCCCCTGGCCGCAAGGCGTGCCCAGCGGGGCGCCTCTGATTTTCTTCATCGAGCTGCATGAGGTGGTCGACGAGTGAAGCGCCCTGACCGTCACCCACTTACGAGGCATGAGCGGAAGCCCGTATGTCAGCGTACGGCCGGGTGGCTGGGCGCAATTGCCCGTAACGCGGTTATCAGGCGGTCGGCGGCGGCTTCGTCTCCAAGCGCTCGATACGCAAGGGCGAGCGAAGCCAGGGTGTCGGGATCGTCCGGAATGAGCGCCCGGGCACGTTCGAGCTGGCCGCGGCCCGCCTCCACGCGCCCGAGCGCGAGCATGGCCATACCGTAGTTCCGGTGGAGGACCCAGTCTGCCTCCGGAGCACGGGACGCCAGGGCCGCCTCGTAAATCGCGGCAAAGGCGTCGACCGCCCCCGGCGTGGAGAGAAGCTGTGAAACACGCGCGCTCCGCTGCCGATAAGCGGCAACCCGGTCCGGATTGGAGGTCTGTTGGGTGAAGGGAGGCCGCTGCAACCGTGCCAGCATCTCCTGCACCACCATGCCCTGCTCGTAGGTGGTGAAGGCAAGGCGTTCCCGGACCTCGTCCATGCCCAACGGCTCGGGCGCTGAGGGGATGCGTCCCCGGGCGCTCAGATCCTCGCTGACCGCCCCAAACAAGGCACGGGCGACAAGGTAGGTGCCGCGGAAACTAAGGTGCACATGTTCGTACAGAAACTCATCTCCGATGCAGCCTCCCGGGCTTTGTTCTTCAGCGAGGCGCGCCAGATCGAGCATGCGCGTCCCTTGGTCCCCCAAGGAGGTCGCGACGGACCGGATCGTTTCGTTCAGGCGGGAGTCCGTGCGAAAGCGAAGGACGTCGAGATCGAGAGCGCGCTGGAGCGGGCCTCGCGCCTCCCCCGCCCGCCCGGAGGCCAGGAGCAGCCGTCCCCATTGGTAGTGGCCCTCTGCATACTCGGGGTCGAGGGCGAGCGCGGCGCGCAATCGCGTTTCGGCTGTGGCGAAATCCCGGCGGCCGGCGGCTTCCGCGGCGGCGGCAAGATGGGCGGCGTAGTTCGCCTCCTGGGCAGGCGTAAAGCCCGGGCGGTGGAGGGACTGGAAGGGCGAAAAGTCGCGCAGGTTTGCCAGCACGGTGCCGAGGACCACACGCGCGCCGGCGGCGCGACCCGTCTCACAAATCGCCCGGAGGTTCGCCTCAAAAAGCGTACGGGTGATCTCGAGCCGCGGATCATCCGCCCGCACGCGCTGTTCAAGGAACATCGCCATGCCTCCCCAGTCCTCGGGAGGCCCCTCCGCCCCACGGCGCGCGGCGTGGCCCAGCAACTGGCCGATCCGGAGTCCGCGCAGAAACGTCGAGGCCCGGATCGCCGCGGTGGACTGCAACGCGGCGGTGAAGACGGTGCCGGGCCCAAAAGGGCCGATTACCTCATTGTTGCCCTCGTAAACAAAAAAGAGGTCGGGTTTCAGTTCGGCGCAGTCTTGGGCGATGCCCCGGACGACATGTGAGTTGACCGCGGTAACACCGGCGTTGACCACCTCGAAACGGATTTCCGGATACGCGGCGCGCAGGAGGACATCGAGGGTGCGGGCGATGGAAAAAGACGCTTCCGGGTCGCCCATTGCCGCCGAGCTGCCGAGGACAAAAATGCGATAAGTGCCGGGCGGCTTTTCCAGGGCGAGACGGAAGGCCTGGGGTCGCCGCGCCAAATCGGGTGCGAAATACGGAATGGTGACCCAGGGGTTGTCCCGCACCCAGCGCGTGCCTTCGGCATCCGGCTCAATCCGCCAGAAGCCGGGAGCGTGCCCCACCCCGGCCAGGCGCAGGCCCAGCTCTGTTCCTAGCAGCAAGAGCGTGGCTAGGGTGCCGGCGAGCAGAAAGCCCAGCACGGCCTTGGCCTTCCAGGAGAACCGGCGGACAGTCGCGTCGGCCCGCATGGTCAGAAGAGCGAATAGATGAACGGCGAAATCGACGAGACTCCCACGATCAGAGCGCCGACCAGGAGGAGCAGGACCACCAGGGGGACAATCCACCAGGCCTTGTGTGCACGCGCAAAACCCCAGACGTCACGGAGCAAACGGGAAAGATGTCGGAAGGCGGACATGGATGGCGGGGATACCGGCGCCAGGAGCCGGAAGGACGAAAAGCAAAGCTCGAAGGACGAATGGGAAAGCGGGACGGGAAATCTGACGAGGGGAAAATCACCGGGATGGCGGGGAAGGTGGCCCCTCGTCCCACGCTCAATCCGGTGCGAAGACGCGTGGAGGCAGTTGCTGGATGCGTTCGCTGGGAACGTCACGTTTTTCTAGGACGCGGTTTCCGATCGCGAGCACATCCATTTCCGTGCGGAGGAAGCATTCGATCGCGTCGCGCGGCGCGCAAACCGGCGGCTCCCCGCGAACGTTAAACGAGGTGTTGATCATCACGGCACACCCGGTCAGCCGCTCGAAGGCGGCAAGCAGGGCGTGCAGTTGCGGCATCTGCTCGCGCGCGACGGTTTGCACCCGGGCGGAGTAATCGACGTGCGTGACCGCGGGAATGTCGGAACGGACGGCATTCACCTGCGCAAGGAGGTCTCCGCTGGTGTCGGCCGGGGACCGGCGGCGTGACTCCTTCACCGGGGCGGTGAACAGCATGTAGGGAGAGGGGTGCGCCAGGTCGAAATACTCCCCGGTCCGTTCCTCCAGAACGATCGGGGCGAAGGGCCGAAAGGATTCGCGGCCCTTAATCTTGAGATTCAGGACCCGCTGCATTTCCGGGGAGCGGGCATCGGCGAGGATGGAGCGACTGCCGAGGGCGCGCGGGCCAAACTCAGCCCGGCCCTGGAAAAAGCCCACCACCGCCCCTTCCGCGACCCGCGCGGCTACACGCTCCAGCATTTCCCCGTCGCCGAGGAGTGGGGCGGAAAGTCCGTAGTCCTTGAGCGCATCGTCGATCGCCGCGTCCGAGTAGTCGGGGCCGAGGCGTGTCCCCTGCATCAGATCGGTCTTTCCATCTGCTCGGCGCTCGGCGTTTTTGCACTCGTAATAATAACTCAGCGCCGCGCCCAGTGCCCCGCCGGCGTCACCGGCCGCGGGCTGGACCCAGATCTCCTCAAACGGCCCCTCCCGCAGGAGTCGTCCGTTTGCCACACAGTTGAGGGCCACCCCGCCGGCGAGACAGAGGCGTTTTTCCCCGGTGCAGGCGAAGGCCGTGCGGGCCAGGCGCAGGATGACTTCCTCGGCCACCACCTGGATGGAACGCGCCAGGTCGCAGTCGCGCTGGCTGGTTTCGGCAGAGGGGGACCGCGCGGGTCCGCCGAACAATCGGCAGAAGCGCTCGTTGACCATCGTCTCGCCCCGGAGATAGCCGAAAAAATCGAGGTTCAACCGGAAGGAGCCGTCCTCCTTGAGATCGATCAGGTTGCCGAGGATCAGGTCGCGGTAACGTGGCTGCCCGTAGGGCGCCAGTCCCATCAACTTGTATTCACCAGAGTTGACCCGGAAGCCGCAGTAGTAGGTGAACGCCGAATACAGGAGACCGAGGGAGTGGGGAAAGCGCAGTTCCCGCAGCGGCTCGATCCGGTTGCCCCGCCCGTGCGCAAGGGCGGTGGTGGTCCACTCCCCCACTCCATCGGTTGTCACAATGGCGGCGCTCGGGAAGGGAGAGGCAAAAAACGCGCTGGCTGCGTGGGAGCCGTGGTGGGTGGCAAAATGGATACGGGCGGAAACATCGTGGCCGAGCCGCTGGAGTTCGCGCTCGATCGCGGCCGGCACCCAGAGCTTGCGTCGCACCCAGGCCGGGATGGCGGCGGCGAAGGCGCCAAAACCGCGCGGGGCCACGGCAAAGGCAGTGGTCAGGATCCGCTCGAACTTAACGATCGGTTTCTCGTAATAGACAACCGCGTCGATTTCCCCCGGGCACCGCTCGAGACAATGGCGGATGGCCTGGGTGGGGAACGCCGGATCGTGTTTGATCCGGGTGAGCCTTTCCTCCTGCACGGCCGCGGCGATGTGCCCATCCTCCAGCAGGACCGCGGCGGAATCGTGGTAAAAGGCGCTGATTCCCAGGATGCGCATGTCAAAACTGACGGTCAAAGGACTCCGCGCCGCGCGACGGGCGCGGCAACTCCCAATAAGAGTCCACTGCGGGCCGGCGCAGCTGGAGCGGATCCTTGCGACGGAGCGCCAGGAGAAGCCGCCCGGGAATAAAGACGCCCACGAAAAGCAGGCCGAGCACCACCCAGGTGACGCCCCGTGCGACCGCACGTCCAAATCCCTCGAGCGCCCATTGCACCGGCGCGTAGAGCCGCGGTGCGACGAGCGCGAGGACAGCCAGCAGGACTGTCGCCACAAAGATGCCCCGGGGAACCGCTCCGCCATGGACGCGCCAGATCAGACCGGACACCACGCAACCGGCCACGGGGCCGGCGAGGCGGCGAAACAGGGGGCTGTGGAGGAATGGGGCCGACACGGGCAGCAAGCGGACGGTGGAGGCGGCGGAAACGCAACCGTGCTGATGGGCAAAAAAAAGGAGGAGGGCGAAAACTCGCCCTCCTCCGCAACACTACAGACTCAGAAATTCCGCCAAAACTCAGAGGTCGATGCCGAGCGTCAGGGCGTAGCGAATCTTGGTGTCCACCTCGTAGCGCTGGGTCGCGCGGATCGAGGAGGAACCGGTCGCCTGCCAGCCCACGAACTCTTCCTGCTTGGTCAGATTCTTCACGTTCAGCTGAACGGAGGAGTTGTAACCGAGCATCTTGAAGCGGTAGCCGGCGAACACCTCAACCCAGAGCGTGCTCGGGTTGTAGCGAGCGGAGCCGCCCGGACCGCTGTAGTCCTGGAGAGCCTTGCCCGCACGCTGCAGGCCGAAGCCCACGAAGCTGTTCTTCAGCGCACCGCTGTCGAAGCTGTATTTGTTCAGCATGGCGAACTGCTGCTTGATATGGCCGATGGACTTGAGGCCCAGCTGGGACGGGTCGGGAGACTTGGTCACTTCCACATCGTTGTTCGCGTAGCTCAACATGATCTGCCAATTGCGGGTCGCCTGGATGACGACGTCCGCTTCGAAGCCCTTCGACTCCTGTTCGCCGGCGGGGAACCAGTCACCGTCGTTGCGCAGGTCGTCGCGGGTCTGACCCGGGAAGTTGGCCGCGCGTTCGGCGGGTGTCATCGCATCCCAACGTGCAGTGTCGCGGTTGTCCGCGGGCACCACATTGCGACCGCCACCTTCCTTGGTGATCTGGTAATAGCTGATCGTGCCGGAGAAGCGGCCGTCCATCACATCGAACTTCACACCGCCCTCGTAGCTCTTGCCGACTTCCGGAGGCATCTGCGTGCCGAAGCTATCCTTGTCGGTCGAGGGGAACAGGGACGAACCGTGCACCGCGAAGAGCGACCACTCCTTGTTGATGTCGAAAACGACACCATACATCGGAGACGTCTTGGAGACCTCGGTGACATTCGGACCGTCGGCGTCCTCACCATTGGCCCACTGCAGCAACTTGATGTTGGTGCGGTTGGCGGCGATGTTCACCTTCAGGCGGTTGTCGAGCCAGGCGCTCTGCCAGGCGGCGAAGTAGTAGTCGTTGGAGCTGTTCTCGTGGGTGAACCCGTTGCTGGCCGTCATCGGACGGAAGTCCGTCGGCGGAGCGAAGGGGATGTCGGTGGCGATTCCTGCACGAACCGGGTACGCGATGTGGATCGGGTTCGGGTTGGTCGCGCCATTGAGCGACTGGTTGTAGGCGCGGGAAACGAACTTTTCGCCCCAGGCGTTCGCGCCGAAGGTGAAGGTGTTCTTCACCTGGTCGAGGTCCAGCTTGTAGACCGCGGTGGCACCGTAGGAGTGCATGTCGTTGCTCCAGTCGCGATAGCTGTAGCCAGCCTCGATGCGTTCATCGGCTGCGCCGATGTCACCGAACCAGCCGCCGCCGGCTTCCCAGCTGTTGGCGCCGCCGGAACCGTTGGCGTCCCAACCGTTGCCGTCGATCTGCTGGCGGGTCGAATACTGCCAGTAGCCGGTGACGGAGAAGTTCTCGCCGACGGTCTGGTTGATCGTGGCGCGGTAGAGCTTGGTATCCAGCGAGCGCATGTTCTGCCCATTGGACCAGTTCCATTCCCAGGGAATCTCGGGGTGGAAAATCTGGAGCGGGATTTCAGAACCGTTGTTCAGCGCCGTGCCCGAGGCATCGGTCTCGCCGCGGGTGAAATAACCGAGGCCGTTGGGCTTTTCGCGGTAGCCGAGTTCAGCGAGGAACTTCACCTGGGTGGACGGCACGGGGCGGTACTCCAGATTGACCTGCTGGTGCTTGACCTTGCCCTTGGAGTGGGCGCGCTCGTCCTCCGACTTGGTGTGGGCGCCGTTGTAGCGGATACCGAACTCACCGCGCGAAAGCTTGCCGGTGTAGTTGGAGTCAATCGCGGCGCGCCAGTGACCCTCGGACTGCGTGGTGAGACGCACCTGGGTGAAACCCTTCGTGAAATCGACGTCCTTGGTGATGTTGTTCATCACACCGCCGGCGTACGAAAGACCGTACATGGCGGCGGCCGGACCCTTGATTACCTCAACGCGGGAGAGGCCCTGTGTATCCACCGGGTCATACTGGCGGATGCCGTCGCGAAGGCCCCAATTCTGCACAAAGCCGCGGAAGAGGAAGGCATTGTACTGCTGCTGAATCGGGTTGTCGGAGCGAACATCAGCCTGGCCGTTGACCATCGACGCATTGTAGCGCTCGAGGTCGACCTGGTTGGTGATCAGGAGGTCGTCGTAGAGGTCCTTGGTGAACACGGCGATGTTCATCGGGACGTCCTTGATCGGCGTGTTGCTGCGGGTGGCCGCGATCGAGTTCGAGGCGCGGTACCCGTAGTCGCGATCGGTCGCCACGCTGAACTCGGACATACGGACTACTTCTTCGTCAGTGGCCGCTGGCTCGGCGGGGGCGGTCTGCGCTGTGGCGATGTGCGCCGCCAGCAGAGACGTTGCCACCAGCGCAAGCTGCGTGGTGTGACGCGAGGTCACGGTTCTTGGTGTAGGGCTTTGCATTCGGATGTGGGGAGACGCTTGGGAAGAGTCCTGAACAGGCGTAGCGCTCCTAACGCCAGTCAGCGTGCAAGCAGCCACGTTTGAGGACGTTTCCGCGGTGCACGGGGGAAGAGGTGGTGGTTGAGGTAACAAACACGCGGCGTTCCGAAGACCGGTGCGCGGCATGCGAGCGCTGGTGTGTTTTCTGCCAAACGGACCAGCAACGGGCCCACCGCTCTGACGTTAGAGTGTGATGCTCTGTCGTTAGAGTAGCGACGGCACTACCTGCCATCAGCGGCGCTGATGCCCATTTCCCCGCGCAACGTCGGCTAATGCGCCTCGGTAATTCGTTATCCCAACGCGGCTTACATACGCGTAAAAATGCTTGTCAGGGGCAACCTTTCAGTTTCACGAACAGGGAGTGCATCAGAAATGTCCCTGCTGCCGCGGCGCAAGCAAGCCGCCTTGCCATGATTGCGCCTTATCCAGTCGGCGGCGGCTCTAATACAGACCTTGTACCACGTCCGCCCGCTCTCGCCGACCAGGCAAGCCGCGCTCGCCGACAGCCCTGAGAAACCAGCGAGGCATAGGACAAAACCTAGATTTGAGAACGGATCGGGCGATGTCAGTTGATCTATACGGAAATGCGGACACCGTAGCGACATCTAACCGCCTCCGCCGCTTTGCCGGCGTGTCCCACCCCACCGCAGCGCAGTAAACCCCGGTTCACTTCCATGAAGGACGGACGTTTCTTAGATACCGGTTGCCCCGGCAAACCGCTCCAGTTCCACGACCGCGCAGAGATGCGCGAGATTTTTGAACGCCTGATCAGACAGGCGGATCGCCAGCAATTGAAGCTGAAGATTCCCCGCGAAGAGAGCCTGATGCAGAAGCACGCGGACATGCATTTTCACTTCAAGCCGGAGATCTTCCTCCAGCTTCAGGGCACCACGGAATTTCACTTCCCTCGCGAGTCCTTCGAACTGCGGCCCGGCGAAATGTGTGTGATGCCCGCCGGCGTGCCGCATGGGGAGCGCGTCTTCAGCGACGCGCACGAGCCTTTCCGTAACCTCGTGGCGGGCTTCTACAGTCACACCCTCAGCCTGCATTTTGCGCGGGAGGTGGCTCCCACCCGTCCGGACATCGAGGTGATCGAGTTTTTCGATGTGCCGAACCTCGACGTCTACCTGACGTTGACCAATACCCTCGTGCAGACCTTTCACATGCAGGCGCCCGCCCGCCAGCACGTCGTGAAGGGGCTGCTGATGTCCCTGATCGGGATGTTCCTGAACACGGTGGAGACCGGAAGCGGCAAACTGAACCGCGACATCGGAAAGGTTTTTCAGGTGAAATGGATTGTCCGCGAACAGTTCTCCAACCCCGACCTCAATGTGAAGGTCATCGCGGAAAAGCTGCAGTGTTCTCCCGACTACCTTTCCCATCTCTTCCACCGGGAAACGGGTGAGAAGTTGATCCATTACATCCAGCGGATCCGCATCGAGGGTGCGATCCTGGCCCTGGAAACGACACCGCTGTATATTTCGGAAATCGCGTACGCCAGTGGCTTTGCCGATCCGGCGTATTTCGCGCGCGTTTTCAAGAAGCACAAAGGCGAGTCGCCGCAGGATTTCCGCGACCGGCTCGACCTGCAGCGCAGCGCGCGGGAGGACCGGCCGAAGACCATCTATTTCGATCGCGTCGACTACACGCACGGCCATCCCGCGATGGTCGTGAGCCAGAACTGACCGCCTGCGACGAGCGTAGGCTCGTCCCCACCGACCACCCCTCAGGCGCGTGCTTCGGGCGGCGTCGCCTCGGCAGTGTCTTCCACAAACATCAGCATCGCAGCCGCCACCAGTAGAGAGGCCCCTCCCAGCATCACGACCGGCATGGCCCGGCCGCCGAGCAGGTGCTTCACCACCTGGCCAAGGGCGGTGGCCGCGACGATCTGGGGCAGAACGATGAAGAAATTGAATACACCCATGAAAAAGCCCATCCGCGCTGCGGGGATGGCGTTCGCCAGCATCGCGTACGGCATGGACAGGATGCTGGCCCAGCCGATGCCCACGCCGACCATCGAGATCAGGAGCAGCGACGGGGTGGTCCAAAACCCAACGCTGAGGAGGCCGGCGCCGGCGCAGATCAGGCAGACGGCATGGATCGCCTTGGCGGAAAACCGGCGGGTCAGCGCGATCAGGAGAAACGAGAAGGCGAAGGCCACTCCATTGTAGGTGGAAAAACACACCCCGCCCCATTCCACCCCCTCCTGGTACCGCGGCGTGCCGGGTTGGGCCCCATAAATCACGGTGGCAATCGCCGGCGCAAAATAGATCCACAGGCAAAAGAGGCCCAGCCAGGTGAAGAATTGGACGGCTGCGAGCTGTCGCATCGTTTTCGGCATCTGGACGATGCCGCCAAAGATCTCGGAAAGGACCCCCAACGCCCCCCCTTTCACCGGCGGAAGCGGCTCGGTGGGCGGGTGTTCGCGGGTGGTGAGGATGGTGTAAAGTACGGCGGCAAGAAACACCGCCGCACCAATGTAGAAAGAAAGGTGCACGGTGAAGGGGATGCGCCCCTCCCCTGCCGAACCGCCGAGGTCGAAGACGTTGGTGAGTACCCAGGGAAGGGAGGACGAAGCGATGGCGCCGAGCCCGATCAAGAGGCTTTGCATCGCGAATCCCACCTTGCGCTGGTCCGGTGGCAGGAGGTCACCCACAAAAGCCCGGAACGGCTCCATCGAAACGTTGACCGAGGCGTCGAGCACCCAGAGCAAGCCTGCCGCCATCCATAGGGTCGACGAGTTCGGCATCGCAATCAGCGCCAGACTCGCCAGCAGTGCCCCGACCAAAAAATAGGGCCGACGGCGGCCGAGCCGGGTCCAGGTGCGATCGCTGCAATAACCGATCACCGGCTGGACCAGCAGCCCGGTGACGGGAGCTGCCAGCCAGAGCAGGGGAATGTCGCTCTCCTCCGCGCCGAGGTACTGGTAGATGGCGCTCATATTCGCCATTTGCAGTCCCCAGCCGAACTGGATGCCGAGAAACCCGAAACTCATGTTCCAGATTTCGAATACAGAGAGGCGACGGACGTGGGTCATGGGTGGGGGGATTCCGGCAGGAGGTCGGTTCAGCCGTGCAGCCCGGAAAGCGCTGCCGGAGGGGCGCTGTAGTCACGCTGCTTGGAGTCGGGAGTGCGATCGTAAAGGGCGTGGAGGCCGCGGAGCGCCGTCGTCTTCTGGGCGGCGAGAGAGGAAAGCTGCTCCGCGGTGAAGCGCCACTGCCAATTGCCCTCAGCAGTGCCGGGACGGTTCATCCGTGCTGAGCCCGGGAGGTCGAGCAGATCCTGCATCGGAATAACCGCGAGGCGCGCGACCGACGCCAGGGCGGCCCGCACCAGCGGCCAGGCCGAGACGGTCGAACCGAGGCCGAAGTAACGGTCCACCTGGTGGAACGCGTCCGGTGAAAGGGACTCGAGCCAGCCCCGTGCCGTATCGTTGTCATGGGTACCGGTGTAAACCACACACTCGCGCGGGAAGAAGTGCGGCAGGTTGACGTTGTTGTCGTCATGCCCGTAGCCGAATTGGAGGATCTTCATTCCCGGCAGGCCGGCGGCCCGGCGCAGCGCCACGACATCCTCCGTGACGTACCCGAGATCCTCCGCAATGATGCGGGCCTGAGGCAGCGCTCGCCCCAACGCGTCAAAGAAATGCAGCCCGGGGCCTTTGACCCAGCGCCCGCTGCGCGCGTCGGCCGAGTCCGCCGGGACCTCCCAAAAGGTATCGAAGCCGCGGAAATGATCGAGCCGCACCACATCGTACAATTCGAAGGCGGCGCGCAGGCGGTCCACCCACCAGCCATAACCCTGCGATGCGAGATGCTCCCAGTCGTAGAGGGGATTGCCCCAAAATTGGCCGAACTCGGAGAAATAATCCGGCGGCACACCCGCCGCCACCGGGGGCCGGCCCTCGGAATCGAGACGGAAGACCTCCCGGTGATGCCAGGTATCGGCGCTGTCCAGGGCGACGAAGATGGGGACGTCGCCAATGATGCGCACGCCCCGCGCATGGGCATAGCGGCGGAGCTTCTGCCACTGGAGAAAAAACACGTATTGGGCAAATGAATGCAGGTCGGCGACCTCAGCCGCTTCACGCGGCAATCCCGCCCGGAGCCCGGCCTGCCAGCTGCGCACCACGGCGGGCCACTCCGTCCATGCGCGGCCCCCAAAACACCCCTTCAGCGCCATGAATTCGGCGAAGGGCCGCAGCCAACCCGCGTGCGTGTCGCAAAACAATGCATACGACTCCCAGCCCTCGATCGCCCGGCCCCGCGCCTCGAACCGGCGGTTCGCCTGCCCGAGGATGTGCCAGAACTGCCGGTACAGCTCGCCGTAGTCCACCCGCGCCGCAGGCAGGCGCCGAAGCGGCTCCACCTCCTCCTGGGTAAGGAGTCCCGCGTCCACCAGTGCCTGCAGGTCGATGAAGTAGGGATTGCCGGCAAAACTGGAAAACGACTGGTAGGGGGAGTCTCCATAGCCAGTGGGCCCAAGGGGGCAGATCTGCCAGTAGTGAAATCCGGCGTCGGCGAGGAAATCGACAAAGAGGCGGGCCGAGGGGCCGAGGTTGCCGATCCCGAACTCGCCCGGCAGGGATGAAACATGGGCCAGGACGCCGGACGCCCGTTCGCGCAGCCAGGTGGAGGAAAAGTCGTTCATGGACGGTAAGGGAAACGTTCCCGCCACGGACCAGGGGGAGGGGGTCTTGGGGAACGGGACCACTCTCCCTGCGTCCTTCGGCGCTTTCGATGCCGCCGCGGTTCAATATTCCGATATGCACCGGACAAATCTTAGAGCCGCCGGAGAGGAAGCGTCGCCGTCCGCTCCCGCGGGCTTGTCAGCCCTCAGGACCGCCAATCAGCATGCGGCCATGCCCCGACTCCTCGCGCTCGTCCTCGCCTGCGTCGCCCCCCTCCACGCTGGCGAGAGGCTCACTCGGACATCCCAGGAGCGCTTCCAGGATGCCCGCTTCGGCCTTTTCCTTCACTGGGGCATCTACTCGGTCCTGGGCGAAGGCGAGTGGGCCCTGCACCGGAAGCAGATGGCCCTGACCGCCTACGCCCCCCTCGCCGACCACTTCAACCCCGTGCGTTTCGACGCGGAGGCATGGGTGCGCACCGCGCAGGAGGCGGGCATGCGCTACATCACTTTCACGGCCAAACACCACGACGGCTTCGCGCTCTGGCACACCCGGCAGTCGCGGTGGAATGTGGTCGATGGCACGCCCTTGGGCCGCGATGTGGTGCGGGAGCTTTCCCAAGCCTGTGCCAAGGCGAAAATGCCCCTTTTCCTCTACTACTCACAGCTCGACTGGCACCATCCCGATTACCATCCGCGGGGCTGGACCGGCCAGTATTCAGGACGTCCCGACACGGGAAACTTTGACCGCTACCTCGATTACGTCGACGCGCAACTGGAGGAGTTGCTGACCGGATACGGGCCCATCGCCGGGATCTGGTTCGACGGCTGGTGGGATCGTCCCGACGCGGACTGGCGCCTCGACCGGACCTACGGCTTGATCCACCGGCTCCAGCCCGCCGCCCTGGTGGGCAACAACCACCACCGCGCGCCCAAGCCGGGGGAGGATTTCCAAATGTTCGAGCAGGACCTGCCGGGCCAGAACACGGCGGGACATTCGCCCGACGCCGTGGTGGGAGCGCTGCCCCTGGAAACCTGTGACACCATGAACAGGTCGTGGGGCTTCAATCGTTCGGACACCGCCTTCAAATCTCCGAGGGAGCTGATTCATCGCCTCGTACGTGCCGCGGGACACAACGCCAACCTGCTGCTTAACGTGGGCCCTACCCCGGAAGGCGAGTTTCAGCCGGAGGTGACCGAACGTCTTCGTGCCGTCGGCACCTGGTTGAAAACCGCCGGCGTTTCGGTCTACGGAACCCGCGGCGGACCCATTTCCCCACGCGCCTGGGGAGTGTCCACTCAGACGGCGGAGCACGTTTATTTGCACGTCCTGGAATGGCAGGATCGCTGGCTCGCTGTTCCCGGTTTGCAGGGCCTCTCCCGGCCTCGGCTCCTCCAGGATGGGAAGCCGGTACGGACGGTGGAGGTGGACGGCGCCACGGTGATCGAGCTGCCGGCAGAGGTGCGCGACCCGATCGATACGATCGTCGTGTTCGACCGGGTGGCGCCCGTCACCCGCTGAGGATCAGTTCTCCCGCGAGCCGCGGCCAAAGCGGTTGCCGCGGTCGCCGCCGCCGCCGCCGCGATTCTCTCGAATCTGGTTGGCCCGGATGGCGGGCTGGCTTTCGCGCACCGGGGCGGACTCGATGCGTGGCGGCGGTGCCTCCACCCGTGCGGGGGGCAATTGACGCGGCTCCGCGCGGGCCTCCCCCTTCGGCGCCACTGCTGCCGGAGGGGCGGAGACACCTGCACGCGGGGCGCGATCGAAACGGCCCCCGCCCTCCCGCGCCTCCCGATTCCGCATCGCCGCGCGGACGGCGGGTTCGGCGCGAGTCACCCCCGGGGAGGTGCGGCTGCCGCGTTCAATGGCCGGTGCGGCGCGTGTGAGCCCGCGTTCAGGAGCCTCCGCGGGATTCGGGCGATCCAGTCGATCGCGATGCCGCTGCTGCAGGCGTTTGTCCAGATAGCGCTGTGCTCCCGTCTCGGGGGCTGGCGCCACAACCGGAGCATCTCCGTTGGGCGCGAGGGATCCGCCCGGGCGGTGGGTACCGCGCACGTGGCGGCGCTCGCCCGCCGGGCCTCCCATCCGGTCGGGGTTGGGTTCGCGCGGACCGAGCCGGTTGCGGCCGTCGTCTGAACGTCGGTGACGATCCCGGCGGCCAAGGTCATGCTGGCCGAACCCGTCGCGGCGCTCCCCGTGACGTTCAAAGCGCGGGTGGCGCACATGGGGAACTGGCCGGGCGTGAAGATGGGCGTGGCGCTCGCGATGACGCCTCCATGTATGGGGATGGGGTCTCCACTCGTCGCAGTCCAGCGGGGGGCGACCAGCGTAATGCCAGCGCCAGTCGGGTCGGTACACCCAGCCGTGTGGACGTCGATGTTTCCAGACGGTGTGGCGGTGCCAGTCGCAATCGTAGCTCAACCAACTGCCGACCGCAAAGCCGACGCTGAAGGTGAGGAAGGGCCGCGGGTTGTAATACTCCCGAACATACAGGATCTCGGGATCGTAGGCCGGGATGTGAACATATTGGGCACGCGCCGGGATGATCAGGATCTTGTTCTCGCGCACCACGACCCGCTGTTCCGGGGTGTCCGTGAGCAAACCAGCCGCACGCGCTTTTTCCCGGAGCGCCTGAACCGTGTTCATCACATCAGCCGGCTGGGTGAGGAACGCCGACCCAAGTTCGCGGGTCCATTCCAGGTTTTCATCCATCCATCGGATCAGGTCCGGGTAGCGCGCCAGGCTTTTGACGCTATCGTCCCACGCCTGCTGCTCGATGTCGGCTTCCTTGCCGTCGGCGTCGAGGAAGCGCGCCGCCAACACAATATCGGCGGTGGACGTCGCGGCGGGAAGGATCAGGGCAACCAGGGCGTCCGGATAAAGCGCGATCGGCGCGACCAGTTTGTCGAGGTCTGCCTGGGAACGGCGCGGTCCGTCCTCGGGCGGTGTCTCCTGCGCCACCAGCGCGGTGGCAAGGCAGCAACCAAGGAAGAGTCGAAGAAGGGTTTTCATGTGGGGTGACAAAAAAGACCGCCCACCCCTGCGACACCGGCCCGGCCAGGAATGTGCCACTGCGTGCTCAGGAAATCCACGCCGCACCTCTTGCTTGGTAAGGAGCTGCCGGACGGCGTCTTACAGCAACGTGCGGTAAACCGCCGGAGGCGGCGATAGGAGAGCTCGACTGGAACGGCTCTCCTGCCGGCCGGTCGGCTGCCCCGGGTGCCCTCCAGCGCCCGCGCCCTGGTGAAACTCACGCGTCCAGCCTCACGTTCCCACATCTTCTTCACGCTCGCCACCTTCGTCCTGGTGGTGGCGGTGATGAAGATTGCAGAGACGGTGCTGATACCGATCGCGCTGACCGTCCTGCTCACTTTTTTGCTCACCCCCTTTGTGGTGAAGCTGACGCGCTGGGGCCTGCCGCGGGTGGCGGCGATCATCCTCACGGTGGTGACTGCCTTGGGCGTGATTTCCGCGGTCGGCGTGGTGGTGGTGACCCAGGGCATCTCCGTGGCAAAGCGACTGCCCGACTACGAAGAGAACATCCGCGAAAAACTTGCCGCAATCCGGGCGCCGAGCGATCCGCAGGGACTGTCGCGGATGACGGAGATGATCCGCAATCTGGAAAAGGACTTGGAGGAACAACCCCCCGCGGCGGCACCGGCTCCGGCCCAGGCTGCCCAAGAGGCGCCGACCAAACCCGGGGGCCCGGCCGCTCCGCCACCGGTACCGGTGGAGGTGAGGGAGCGAAAACCGGGGCTCCTGGCGTTGGCCACGACGTTTCTCGGCCCGCTTCTGGAGCCGCTCGGCACCGCCGCCATCGTGATCGTTTTCGTCGTCGCCATGCTCTTCCAACGCGAGGAGCTGCGCGACCGGTTCATCCGCGTCATTTCCGCGGGAAGGCTCAACTTGGCCACGCAGGCGCTGGACGACGCGGCCCGCCGCGTGAACCGCTATCTCACGATGCAGTTGGTGGTGAATGCGACCTATGGCATCCCCGTGGGCATTGGCCTGCACCTCATCGGCATTCCAAATTCCCTGCTCTGGGGCGTATTGGCGACGCTGTTACGCTTTATTCCCTTCCTCGGCCCCTGGGTGGCGGCGGCGTTTCCCGTGGCGCTGGCGGCCGCGGTGGATCCGGGTTGGACGACCCTGATGTACACCCTGTGCCTCTTCATCGTGATGGAGGTCGTGAGCAACAATCTGGTGGAACCCTGGCTCTATGGGGCCAGCACCGGCATCTCCAACCTCGCCCTGATGGTGGCAGCAGTGTTCTGGACCTGGGTCTGGGGAACGCCGGGCCTCTTCCTCTCCACTCCCCTCACCGTCTGCATCATGGTGATCGGCAAACACGTGGCCGGCCTGCAGTTTCTCAGCGTGCTGCTCGGCAGCGAACCGGGGCTCGACCCGGCGGCGCGTTTTTACCAGCGGATGTTGTCGATGGACTCCGGCGAGATGACCGAATTGGCGCATCGGATCGCCGGCGAAAAGGGTCTGGAAACATTCTACAACGACGTTTTTGTGCCCGCGCTTTACATGTCCGAGCAGGACCGTCACAGCGGCGCCCTGGCCGAGGTGCGCCAGAAGTTCATCTTCGAATCCAGCGAGGAGTTGATCGAGGACCTGGAGCGCAAGGATGAGCCGACGGACAAGGACGGCCTTGAACCCGGCGACCGCTGGCTCAACGACCGGCTTCCGCGCCCCCGCGTGTTTGCCCTGCCCGCACGCGACGATGCGGACGAGCTGGTCGGTCGGATGCTCCAGCACCTCCTGCGTGCGCGCGGCATCGAGGCGGAAGTGGTGTCCGCCACGACGTCTCTCGACGACGCGATCCACTGGATCAACCAGCACGGCATCCGCATCGTGGTGGTCTCCGCCCTGCCACCCGCCGCTCTTTTTGGAGCGCGTCAACTCTGCCGCCGCTTGAAGGAAGCCTGCCCGCATGCGCGCCTCATCGTGGGCGTCTGGTCTCAGGATGGACGCTCCACCGATGTACGGCTCCGCCTTCGCCACCCCGCTCCGGATGCCGTCGTGCAGACCCTGGGCGAAGCGACCTGCCAGGTGGAACGCCTGCTCTCCCCGGAGCATGCCGACACGCCGCCGCGCGAACACGCCGCTGAGTCCGTGCCGGTGCCCGACGCCCAGCCGATTGAATTCGACGACGCAGACGGCGAGGAGGTCATCAGCGCGGTCACGCAGGATCTCGCGCGTCACTTTGATGTTCCCCTTTCGCTCGTCGGCATCCTGACCACCGACGCGGAGTTCTGGCGTGCCCGGGCCGCGACCGCCGCCGACCTCTCCATCGTCCAGGAATTCGTTCAAGGCAGCCAGCCGGTGAATGGGGACGCCGTGATCCTGGTGGAGGACATCCACAAGGATCGGCGCTTTTCGGATACGCGGCTCCTGACCGAGCGCGGCATTCGTTTTTACGCCTGCGTGCCGCTGCGCCGCAAAGGCAACCGGCTGGTGGGTTATCTCACGGTCGTGGACGCCAAGCCGCGCCACATCGACGAGAGTGACACCGCCTACCTTGAATTGCGTGCAGGCGAACTGATGAAGGCGATCGAGTCGCGGGAACTGCCCCCGCGCCCGGCGTCGGCGCAGTCGACCGAGGACTGACCGGGGGGCCTAGAAGGTGTTGCCGCCGTTCACCGCGATGCTCTGGCCGGTGATGAACCCGGAGGCGTCGCTGGCAAAAAAGTTGACCACCCCGACCAGGTCCGAAGGCACTCCGATGCGCTGCAGGGGCAGGCTGCGGGCGTAGTCGCGGCGGCCCGACTCCGGAATGTCCGCGTGCCGCTCCACCGGTATCCAGCCGGGCGCGACGGTATTCACGGTGATGTTCCAGGGACCGAACTCCGAGGCCCAGGCGCGGGTGAGCCCGAAGAGGGCCGCCTTGGCCGCAACGTAGGCGGAAAAGTTGGCATTCCCCAGGTCGACGACCTCACTTCCGATGTTGATGATGCGACCCCAGTGGGCCGCCTTCATCGCCGGCACCAGCGCCTGGGCGAGCAGCACCGGGGCCTTGACGAAAAAGTCCAGCTGATCCTGGAAGTCCGTCCAGGTGTATTTCTCCAGTGGGTACATGGGTTGCGGGCCGGTGGCATTGTTGACCACCACCTCGATGGCGCCGCCGAAGGCGCGCTTAACCTCCGCCTGGAGGGCGGCGATGGCCGCGGGATCACGCACGTCCGCGCGGCAGGCCAGAGCCTGGCCGCCCGCCTGGCGGATCGCCGCCACGACCTCCTCGGCACCGGCGGCGGAGCTGAAGTAATTCACCACCACCCGGTGCCCGGCTCTCGCCGCGCCTTCCGCCATGGTGCGGCCGAGACCCTTGGAGGCGCCAGTGACAAGGACGATGCGAGACGGCTGGGTGCTGTGGTTCATCGCCCACCGATGTCCGGCCGTCCGCGGTGATTCAAGCCGCAAGTCGGCCGATCACGGCGCAGGGCGGGAGCCTTCGACGGGCACGAGGCGGAGGATGCGCCCTGGCGTCCCGGGCGGCTCCATCGACAGATAGATCAAACCATCCGGTCCGGTCTGGATGTCCCGCACCCGCCCGAGGTCCTTGAAGACGCGTTCCTCTGCCACCAGCTGCGAGTCCTCTACGGTAAAAATGAGAAACTCCTGCTGGGCGAGGGACCCGAGAAAAAGGCGATTTTTCCAGGCGGGAAAGCGGTCACCAGAATAGAAGAGAATCGGACATACCGCGATGGACGGCGTCCAGTGGCGGCGCGGCTGCTCAAGGCCGGGCTTTTCGGTCAGGGCAGACACCGGTGTGCCGTCGTAATTCATCCCGTGGGTGATGATGGGCCAGCCATAATTCGCTCCCGGCCGGATCTGGTTCAACTCGTCTCCCCCGCGCGGACCATGCTCAGTCGACCAGAGGTCGCCGTTGCGCGGATCGATCGCCAGTCCCTGCGGATTCCGGTTCCCCAGCGAGTAGATCGATCCCAGGGCCCCGGCTTTGCCGGCGAAGGGGTTGTCCGAAGGGATCGTGCCATCGCGGTGGATACGATGCACCTTGCCAAAGGGACTTCCGAGATCTTGGGCGGCGCCGACGCGCCCCCGTTCACCGAGGGTAAAGTAGAGGTGTTCCCCCGAAAAAAGGAGGCGGCAGCCGAAGCCCATCCCGCTGTCGCTGTAGGCCGCGTGCTCCAGCGCGAACAGCACCTCCTCGTCCGTCCACGCATGGTCCCGCACCCGCCCGCGGACAATTTTGGTCATCGCTGTATCGTTGGGACCGGGATCACTGAAACTCAGGTAGACCCACCCGTTTTGGCGGTAGTCTGGATCCACCGCC
Organism: Verrucomicrobiota bacterium; assembly: GCA_023428905.1. Lineage (GTDB taxonomy): Bacteria > Verrucomicrobiota > Verrucomicrobiia > Opitutales > Opitutaceae > EW11. Next base: position 531,418 of record JAEYWP010000004.1, on the reverse strand, counting down.
ACACAGAGCAGGCCGCCTTCGTCGCGGGCCCACACCCGCGGGGTGTTGCGAATCGGCTCCGGGTGGAGCTTTCCCTCCACAATCCGGCGCAAGCGACCCGCGCGCTCAGTCACGAAGAGCTCGTCGGGACCGGTGAAGGCCATGGCCCACGGGACATCGAAGCCATACGCGTAGTCTTCGATCCGATACTCCTGGCCCGCCGCGCGCTGGACGCCGGAGGGCAACGGGCGAACGCCCTTCAGCTCGGGCGCGACACTGCGCTCCGCCGTCTCACGCAGCAGGATCACCATGGCCCGCGTTTCCGCCGGGGTGAACGTCGCCTTGAAGCCCGGCATGCCCGAGGCCGGAATCCCGTTTTCAATGGTGGCGCGCAAGCTTTCATCGTCGCCCCCCTGCCGCCAGGTTTGGTCGAGGAGGCTGGAGGCCTTGCCGCCCCGCAGGTCCGCGCCATGACAGCCGGCGCAATATTGCTCGTAGAGCTTGCGCACATCGCGCGGCTCCTGCCCCAGGGCGGCGCTGGCGGCGGCGACACAGAAAAAAGCGTGAAGGAGGAAAGGAGAATGTGGGCTCAAGCGCCGGGCCCAGACGCCCGCGGAACCGGTTTGTTCGCGCTCCGACCTACCAACCGGGGGAGTCCCTACAACCCGCTCAGGACCGTGCGAGAACCGACGGACGGTCCGTCACAGCGGGGTCCCTCCGCCGTCCAGTGCAAGGGGTCAATACACATGCGGCGGGCGGTTTTGGCCGGATCCCACGCGTGGTACACCACAAAGAGGGTCTTCCCGTCGGGCCCCGTCACGACCGAGTTGTGTCCGGGTCCGAGCACCTTGTTCTCGATGCCGCGCAGCACCACGGGGCCGGAATGGCTCCACTCGTCCCGCCACGGCCCCAGCGGATGGTCGGCCACGCCATAACTCACACCATAATCGGGGCCCTGCCAGTTTCCGCCCGAATACAGGCAGTAATAACGCCCCTCGTGCTCCAGGACGAAAGGTCCCTCCACGGTGTGCCAGGCCTCCCAGTCGCGTTCGTACCATCGCCGGTTGCGCTCGTAGATGTGCCAGTCCGCGGTGGCTCGCACGACCAGGTGCGGGTCACCGACCGTGGAGACCATGTCGTCGCCCAGCCTCACCACCGCGGTGCCTGTCCCGACGCGGAGATCGAAAAAGTCCTTCGCGTAAAACAGGTACCACGCACCGTCGCGCGGATCGCAGAAGGGACTCGCATCAATTGTGAAGGGTTCTCCGGGAAACAGGTCTTGGCCCGCGTCCCGATACGGCCCTTCGGGTCGATTTGAAACCGCGACGCGCAGCCGTCCATCGGCGGCGTAATAGAGGAAAAAGGTCCCGCCGCGTTCCGCCACCTCGGGCGCCCAATACGCCACATCCGCTTTTTCGAAAGGCGCTTCCAGCGCCCCGCCAAGATGCTGCCACGTGACCAGATCCGGGGACCGCAAGACGGGGAAAACGCGTCCGTCTGGCTGACGGCCACTGCCCACGTCCGAACCGGTTCCAAACGCGTAATAGAAATCGCCGTAGCGAAGCACAAACGGGTCGGCGAGGTAGCCGTCCCATACAGGGTTGCTATAAGTGAGCGCAGCGGTGGAGGTCAGCATGGCGCCACGGACCCCTGCCCGCCCCCCTAGGTTCACGCCGCCCCGACAGATCGCTGTGATCGCTCCGAAACGGGCGCACGCAGAAGCCGAGGTTCGCCAAACGCGGGTTCGCCCGCTCGCGTCCAACTGAAGCGCTGGGCTCGCACTTCGCGGTCCTCCCAGCCCGGCCTCCGCTTCGTCTTCGCGTGGTAGAGAATCCAGTCAGCCCCGTCGCCATCTGTCACAAAACCACAGTGGCCCACGCCCCACGCCTGCTCGTTGCCGCCAAACGCCCGCCCGACTTTTCTCCACGAAGCGCGGTCCAGCAGGCTCCCGCCGTCATGGGCGAGGAGGCCGAGGCAATAGTCCGACGTCCACGAGGCGCTGGCGGAATAAACCACAAACAACCTGCCGCCACGGCTCAGCACCTGCGGACCCTCACAGATCGGCATGCCTCTCCGTTCCCATACGCAATCCGGCGTCGCCAGCAGGACGCGTTCGCCGACCAGGTCCGTGGGGCTGCGCATCCGCGACAGATAAAGGTTCTGCTGGCCGTCGACTGCACCTGGCCATCCCGACCAGAGGAAATACAGCTGCTCGCCCTCACCTCTGAAAACGGTTCCGTCGATTGCCCACCCTTGCGTATCGAGCTGCCCGGCGAGCCGGTAGGGGCCGAACGGATGTGCACTCTCGGATACAAGCACCCACATGCGGTGATTCTCATTCCTGCCGTCATCGGCCGCGAAATACACATACCATCGTCCGCCGATGGCGTGAAGTTCAGGTGCCCAGAGATTGCGGGCATACGGACCCCGCGCGGGCGGGGCCCAGATGCGGCGACGGGTTGCGCCCGCCAAGCCCTGCAGGGTGGGGCTTCGCCTGAGGAAGATCCCGTGGGGGCTGGACTCACAATAGACGAAATGCCCGTCCGAGAAAACGACCTGCGGGTCCTGTGCAGGTGGCCGCAAGAGCCGCATCGCTGCATCCGCGGGAAACCCAACACGCCCGGCGGTGGGCAAAGGCCGTCCGTTCGAAGTCACGGCGGCCGAGAGAAGGGTCCGCCGCCCGGGAATCTGCGAGTGGTGCACGGTTTGTCTATCGGCGCGCTTCCCCTCCACTTCAGTGGAAGGCGGACAATTCGGAGGTTGTCCTGAAGCACCCACTACAACAGACTGCGGCTGGTCGGTACCCCTGCCCGATGAACCTGATTCCCGAGGTGATCCTGGAAGCAAAGCGCCGCGTGCGCCTGGCGTCGAACCGGGGCAGACTCCTCTCCCCGCGCGACGCCTGGCTGCTCTCCGGGTCAACCGGGGACGCGGACACCCTCTGGTCGATCGCCTTCAAGGTGGCGATGGAGATGGATGCGTCCGCGGAGGAGCTCAACAGCTTCCTCGAGGCGCAGTTTCCACAGTTCACCACCACACAAGGTCACACCTATACGTGGGATGATTTTCACCCCTGACACCGCGGTTCAGATTTCCACGGAGCGAGCCGGCAGGTGGCGGCGCAGCAGCGGGAGCAAGACATCGGGTTCGACTTCCGTTGACACCACCACGAGATCGCGTCCCTGCAGCACGGCGACGCAGAGGTCGAGCCGTCCGCCCCCGGACGCACCTTGCGGAGCATAGATCAGGACCGTGGCGTTGCCGTCATTCACGCCCACCACGCGCCGCCAGCCGCGGGCGGACATACGCACATCAGATTGCCGCACGCAGTCGCGCCGGTCGGCGGCCTCAAACGTCAGCTGGTAAACGCCCACACTGGCGGAGCGAACCGACGCGAGGGCGGTGGTGGCCTCTGCCGGGATGTCAGGCAGAAAACACAACACCGAGCGCGCCGCGGCCAGCAGTCCCGGACCGGCTGTCATCTGCACCTTGGTCGCGATCGGCGCGTCGAGCGTGGCGACCATCGCGTCCTTGAGAGTGCGCGCCTCCCGGGACAGAGTCACCGCGCTCCAGACCACCGAGCCCAGGGCGAAGAGGCAGACGCCAACCGCGACGGCGCACCAGAAAAGGACGGTGCGGGCCGTGGAGCGGCGCGGGGTCGGCGAAGGCGTGGAGGGGAGCGTAGCCATGGGGGGAAGCGTTGCGGACGTTTTATTTGGACGCGATCTGCAGGTCCTTCAGTTCCTCAATCCCAAAGCGTGCGCCCAACGCGGTGATCTGCTCGGGCCGGATCTCACCGATGACATTGACGATCACGGCCTGCTTGGTGCCCTCGAGCACGGTGACAGCGATGCCCTGGATGGCTTCGGCTCCCTTGGTTCGGGCAAAGACGGCCACGTCCTGGCCATTGCCCTGTTTGACGACTGCAACGCGTTTCCAGCCGTCTCTGGCGAGGTGTGTACGCGCATGACCGATACGGCTTACCACTGCCTCGCGGTTTTTGTCGTCCAGGCTGATGACGCGCACCTGGACGCTTTTCAGCCCGCGCAGCACCTCGGCGGCCTCTTTTTCGTGGCCGTCGGCAAACCGTGAGGCGAGGGTCAACAGGCCCTCGTCGAGGTCGACCTCGACAGACTCTCCGGCGGCCCCAGGGGCGATGTCGCTGAAATCGAGGTAGGAGGGTGCGCCATCGGCAGCTTGGGCGGCAACGGTGGCAAGGCAGAGGGCGGCGGCGGCGGTCAGGGTGCGGAATGTGGTCTTCATGAGTTTAAGGGTTGCGCGGGCGAATCGCCCACGTCCTCAACACACCGCAGCCTCACGGGAAGTTGCAGAAAATCGCCGCGCCGTCGAAAGCGATCCCTTTCCAAGGCCCGCCGCCCCGGCGGGGCGATCGATTGTCAGGGAAGACGTGCCTGCACCTGTTTGCTGACCAGGGCGAAGTCGATCAGGGCGGCGTCGGGGTGTTTCTTCAAAGCACCGATCACCTTGCCCATGTCTTTCTTTGACGCGGCGCTGGTTTCCGCGATGGCGGCGGTGATAAGCGCCTCGACCTTAGCCGGATCGAGGCCGGCGGGCAGGTACCGCTCGAGCGCCTTGATCTCGGTTTCATTGGCAGCCACGAGATCGGTCCGTCCACCCCTGGCGAACTCTTCCTTTGCGTCGGCGAGATTCTTCACCGCTTTGCGGAGGGTGGTCGTGACGAGCGTGTCATCGATCGGCTTGTTCTGATCCATTGACGCGCGCTGGATGGCGGCGTCAGCGGTGCGCAGGATCGTTGCCGTTCCGGTGTCCCGCGCTTTCACCGCTGTCAGGATATCGGCGCGCAGCTGTTCGTAAATCGTGGCCATGGCCGGCGAGCCTGCCGGAGCGAGCACTGCTTGTCCAGAGCAGGCCCGACCGATCAAAGCTGCGATCGGAGCAGGCCGCAGGCCCAGTCAAAGGCCTTCACCCACACGGGGCGGGCTTCGTATTCCTCGCGTGAGACGCGGACGGACCGCTTGAGGTCCTGGGCAAAACTCCGGAGCAATTGGTCGGCCGCATCGCGGTCGATCAGGTTGACCGCCAGCTCGTCGTTGATGGCGAAGGAGCGATTGTCGAAATTGACGGAGCCGACCGTCACAAATACGTCGTCCACGATCATCACTTTGCAGTGGTACATCGCGGGCTGGTAGAGGTGCAGCTCCGCGCCTGCCTCCAGCAGACGCTTCCACCGTGACCGTGAGGCTGCCCGGCCGATTTTTGAATCGTTGATCGCGGGCATGATGACCTGGACCTGCACACCTCGAGCCGCAGCGCGCACCAGCATCTCGATCGCAAGGTCGTCGGGGACAAAGTAGGCATTGGCGATCCGGATACTTTTTCGCGCCGAGGCGATCGCGAGCAGGTAGGCGATGCGCGCAGTTTCGGGGCTTTCGTTGGGGCCACTGCGGTAGACATGGGCCAGGCTATCGCCGGCGGGCGTGTGCGGAGGGAAATACTCCGGTCCAGTGAGCAGTGCGCCGGTGGTCTGCAGCCAGTTGATCGCAAACGTCGCCTGCATCTGATGGACCGCCGGACCCTCGAGCCTGACCTGGGTTTCACGCCAGACCTTTTCGGAATCGGCGTCGCCGAGCCAGCTGTCATCGATACAGGTCCCGCCGGTGAAGCCGATCTGGCCGTCGACCACCAGGATCTTGCGGTGGGTGCGGTGATTGATGTTCGGCTTGATATCGTACCAGTGCTCGCGGCCGTAGATCAGGAAGTCGACTCCCGCATCACGCATCCGCTGCTTGTCCTCATCCTTCAGTTTCAGCGTGCCCATGCCGTCGGCGAGGACGTGCACCTTAACACCGGCGCGCGCGCGTTCGGACAGGGCCTCGATGAACGCGTCGCTGATCTTGCCTGAGGTCCAGATATACGTCTCCAGGGTAATGGTTTTTTTCGCACCGCGGATCGCCTCCAGCATGACCGGGAAGAAGCGTTCCCCATTGATCAGCGCCCGGATGCGGTTACCGCCGATGAAGTCGGCGCCGACCAAGGGGCCTAGTGTATCCGCAAAGACCCGTTCCGCCGGGCCATAGGAGACTTCCACCGGCTCCCGCAGAATACGCGCGGAGGTGAGCCAAAAATAGCCGCCCAAGGCAAAGACCAGACAGACCCCGAGCCATAACCAAAAGCGTTTCCGTTCGCCCCTGCCCGGGCGGTTGCCGCGGTTCTCAGGACTGGCAGGTTTGAGTGCGTTGCTGGAAGGGGACACGGAGGCCATGGGGTGGTGGGATCTCGCGGTGACCGGGCGGTCGCACGCCAGTTCCCGCCGTCCGCGCCGCCTGGGAATTTCGCTGATGGACCCTTAAAGGATAATGGGTTGCTAACTTAAGACGCTGTATCCACCCTCCACCCATGGCATTCTCCGCAGCGCCCACGCACTGGCTGGATCGCCGAGCGCTTTTGATTTCCACCTGTTACCTGGCTGCGGCGGTCGCCTGGATCTGGGGTTCCGATGCGGTGGTGGAGGCGTGGGCCGGAGGCGATCCCGCGCGCGTGCGGGCCCTTCAGAGTTTGAAGGGCACTGCGTACGTCACCCTGACCGCGGTCCTGCTGTACGGGGCGGTGCGTTGGAGCAACCGCCGCCAGGAGGCTTTGGCCAAGGAGAAGCGGCTGATGGAGGACATGCTGAGCGTCTCGCAGCGTCTCGAGTCCCTTGGCAACCTGGCCGGCAGCGTCGTGCACGACATCAACAACGTGCTCACCGTCATCCACGGTGAGTCCGAGATCCTGAAGCTTTCCGGCTACGACCCCGCGGAAGTGCCCCCTCGCCTGGCGGCAATTGAGGCCGCGACGGTACAGGCGCATCGCATCGCGCATGACCTGATGCAGTTCATGCGGAGCGAGCCAGGCAAAAAGAACCTGGGCGATTTGGCGGATGAAATCGAACGCTCCCTTCCCCTCCTCCGCCAGGCCGCGACGAAGTATGTCACCGTCACCGTCGACATCCAACGGCCGGTGCCCGCCGTGCTGTACGACCGTTCCCAGGTGGAACGCGCGCTGTTGAACCTGGTGCTAAACGCTCGCGATGCACTGGAAGGCAGATCCAACCGCACCCTGCACCTGACCGTGTCCGCGGTGAAGCTGCGGGACTACCGATCACTTTTCCGGCGCGACCGCACCACGGGAACCCATGTGGTCGTCTCGGTTGCGGACAACGGCTGCGGCATCAGCCGCGAGAACTTCGCCCGAATCTTCGCGCCCTTCTTCACCACTAAGGGACCGGGCAAGGGCACCGGCCTTGGGCTCGCGTCGGTCATGAGCGTGATGCAGTCGCACGGCGGCTGGGTCGAACTCGCGTCCGAACCGGGCAAAGGCGCGCGCTTCTGCCTCTATTTCCCGGAGGCCTCGCCCACGAACACGGTGGAGAGTTGACGGCCGCGGCGGGCCCGGCGGAAAGTGTCGCCGCACCGAGTGCGCCGCCTGAGCGGCGCGACCTGAGTCACCCCACGAGCCCCCTCCTCTCCCCGAGGACCGCCCGCCACCCCGTGTCCACGTCCACCCTGCCATGATTCCCCCCCGCCTTCGAAAGCACTCCCTTCTCTGCGTCGGACTCGCCGCTTCGTTTAGCCTCTCCAGCCTGCAGGCCGCGGAGCCGGGTCCGGAAGCGCTCGCGCAGGGGCGCAACTTCATCGCCACCCAGACGTATTCACAAGAAGACGACGAGAAGATCCTCGCCGCCTTCGACGGCCTGCGGGTTGCCGATGTGACCGATGGGATGGATGCGGTCGGCCTCTTTAACATTGGCCTGATGGATCGGGAAATCGCTCCCCTCTGGCGCGACTCCCAGGATTACAGCCATCGTTTTATCGGGATTGCAGTGACGGCCCGCTATGTGCCGACCCAGCGCCCGCCGGCGGGAAAAATCGCGATTGAGGAGTACGACAAATGGGTCGGCAATTGGTACAACCAGCTCTCCAGCGAGCCGTTCATCCCGCTGCTGCGCAAAGGCAGTGTCCTGGTAATGGAGGATGCACCCAACGCGGACGTGGGGTCCATCGGTTCGGCCAACATCATGATCTGGAAAGCCAGGGGCATGGTGGGGGTTGTGACCAATGCCACCGCACGCGACACCGACGAGATCATCACGCAGAAGGTGCCGCTGTACCTCAGGCAGGTCGGACGCGGCATCCGTCCGGGGCGCAATGAACTGGAATCGGTCAATCGCCCCGTGGTGGTCGGCGGCGTGCTGGTGATGCCCGGCGATGTGATCGTGGCCGACGGCGAGGGGGTGCTGGTGGTACCTCGGGCGCAGGCACTAGAGGTGGCCAGGTATGCCCACAAGATCCTCGAGGGCGACAAAAACGCGCGACGCGACCTCTACAAGCAACTGGGTCTGCCCTCCGATAAGTCAGTGCGCTGACGCACGCAGCTCATCAGCACCGCAGCCCGCACACGCAAGGCTAGTCAATAGTCAAGGCATGACCCCTTAAGGGGTCATGCCTTGACTATTGACAAATCCGCCAACGCCCTCAACCGCGAGACGGCTGCAGTTGCCAACTGCGGTGCGTGTACTCCATCAGCTCCAGCTTATTGCCGTCGGGATCGGCGGTCCACGCCTGCAGCGACGCGTCAATCCCGGTGCTGATCGGACCGAGGTCCACCCCGCGTGCGATCAGTTTCTCCCGCAGCTCAGGCAGCCCGGTCACTTCCAGGCATAGGTGGTTGTAGCGGTTGCCGGCGTGCAGGGGAGCCAGGTCGCCGCCCCATTGTTTGGCCGCGAGCACCTGGTCGAAGATTTCGATGAAGGTCGTGTCGCCACATTCAAAATACACGCCGAAAAGCTGGCCCTCGGCATTGGTGAAGCGAAATTTGACCGGCAGCCCGAGGCGATCCCGGTAAAAGCCGATCTGGCGCTCGAGGTCGTTGGTCATGAGACAGAGATGGGCGAGTCGGCGTATCATGCTGGCACAAGTACGGTGCGACCCCGGGGGTCACGAGCGCACCGGGATGCAGTCATTTGAACGCGCCAGTGAACCGCCCCCAGCCGCGCGCTCGCGCCTCAACGCCTCCTGCACGGCCGGGCATTGTCGTCCGCCTGCCCCTTTACCCTTTCGGAATATGGGTGCCGCGCACCGGGAGCCCTTTCCCCTCGCGGGCGAGTCCGCGGCAGGCTGGGAGCCGGTGATCACCCACCTGCTGGCCTTTTTCGCAGTCAGCCTCTTCGCCTGGCGTGCCCACGGTCCGGTGGCAACCGGTGTGACAGCCCTCACCCACGGTCCGGTGGCAACCGGTGTGACAGCCCTCACCCACGGTCCTCAGCCGAGGATGGTAAGGGTGATCCCAAGCAGCACCCCGAGCACCCCGGGAAGCTTCCGCAGCCCGTGTTTTTCATGGAAGAACCAAAGGCTGCCGAGAAAAGCCACCAGGGTGCTGCCGCGCCGGATGCTTGAAACCAGCGAGACCAGGGCCTCGGGGTCCCGCAGCGCATCAAAATACACGAAGTCGGCGACCAGCAGAACCAGCCCGATCAACGGGATACTCCAGCGCCATTCAAAGGTGTTGCGCGGCCAGAGCCGCAGTTTCCACCCGATGACGAGGGGTAGGAAAACGGCGACCAGATAAATGGAAAACCACGCCTGCACGGTTCCGGCCCTGAACTGCAGGGTTCCCATCAGGTGCTTGTCGTAAAGTGAGCTGACCGCGCCGCAGAGGGTGCCCAGGAGCATGAAGGCGATCCATTTGTTGCGATGGAAGTGGATGCCCTCTTTCCGGCCAGCGAGCGAGAGGCTGAGGAAAGACGCGAGCGTGGTCGCGATTCCCAGGCCCTCCACCCAATTTGGCCTTTCTCCGAGAATTAGGACCGCTCCCAGCAAGGTCCAAAGCGGGCCGGTCGCGCGGATGGGAGCGGCCAGGGAGAGCGGGAGGTGTTTAATCCCGAAGTAGGTGAAGAACCATGAGAGCCCGACAATGCCGGACTTGGTGAGCAACTGCAGGTGCTGCGAGGGGCTCAGCGGATCCACCGTCAACGACGGCGGCAAGCGCCCGGGAGCGACCGCGTGAGTCAGCATCAGCGCTCCCCATACCGAGGCGGACGCCACCGTACTAAAGAAGAGCACCGGGATCACGGCGTTGTCGCGCAGTGCGTGTTTTTTCGTCAGGTCGTAAAACCCGAGGAAGAGCGCGGAGAGGATGCTGCCAATGACCCAGGGCATGCGAAAACCGCCAAGCCTGCCCGCGCTCGGAGGACGCGGCAATCCCGTTAACGGAGGCAGGAGGCACAGTACTTCCCCGGACGCCCCGCTCGGGAGGTCGCTACGACACCCTCGTGGATTCTGGGAGTCTGACGAACGTGGCCGGCCCCCTCCACCGCGAATCAAACGTCTCTTCACCGCGCCTGTCTCGGCAGTGGAGCGCCGTACTTGGCTGTCTGCTCTGCCTGGTTCCGCTGCCTATGGATGCAATCGAGGGCGCCGGGAGCGGAGAGACCGCGTTCACCGCCGCCCTTGCATCACAGGCTACCGTTCCAGGTGAAGGCATGGTCGGTAACGAGATCCCGATCACCCAGCCCGCGGTCGTCGCCTCACCGACGATCCCGGTGCTGCGCGTCGCGGCCGATCCCGACAACCTGCCTTTCTCCAATCAAAGACTGGAGGGCTTCGAAAACCGCATCGTCGCGCTCCTGGCCGATGAGATCGGAGCAACCGTCGAATACGTCTGGACGCCCACGCACCGCGGGACGTTCCGGCAGGGGTTGCGGGAGGCAGGCTGCCAGATCGTCGCCGCGGTGGCGAAGGGCGCGCAGCGAACCCTGACGACTGCCCCGTATTACCGCAGCGGGTACGTTTTGGTCTACCGATCCGACCGAACCCTCCCGCTTTCTTCCCTCGACGATCCTGCCCTGCGCTCGCTTCGGATCGGCGTGCAGATGGAGGAAGGCCCGGAGGGTGGCGTGTCAGTCGAGGAGGCGCTGGCACAGCGCGGACTGACGGCCAACATCGAGCGATATCGCGCCGGTGATGGCACCCGTTCGCCGCTATTGGACGCGCTGGCACGCGGCGAGATCGACACGGCGATTCTCTGGGGCCCGCGTGCCGGTTATCTTGCCCAACAGTACCCGGGAAACGTCACCCTGGTCCCGATCGGGGGCGGCGACGGGTCGGAAGGCATTCTGGAGGGGTACGAAGTCTGCCTGGGCGTCGAACGTGACGAACATGCCCTGCGCGACGCCATTGATCAGGCCCTCGCGCGCCGGCAGGTGGAGATCGAAGCCATCCTGAGGCAGTTCGGGGTGCCGCTGGCGTGGACAAACACGGGCAGCTATTAGCCTCCGTGCTGACGCAGACCCGCCTGGCGGCTCTCGCCCCAGCGGCCGGGCATGAAAGGTACGATCGAACGCCTTCGAGGTCCATGAGCATGTCTCATGCGTCGCGTGAGAGGGTCACCCCGCAGCGGGTTCGTGCACGGGCCTGTGACGTGCCCCTGCCGGGTGCATTCCAGTCAAAATCCGCGGATCTCTCCTTGCTGAACCGCACGGCTGCGCCACGTTCCGGCGATGTCCAGTTCACCCGCTTCGCCCGACCCGGCGAACTCCTCCGCCAGCCCCTTCGCTTCCGTCGACGAAATGCTCGTCCGACTGCAGTCGCCCCTGACCGCGCGGGAGCTGTGGAAAGTTGCGTCGAGGGTGGGAATGTCCGCCGAGCAGTTTGAGCGCCTCAGCGGCGTCTCGCCCCACCGCTTGCGGCGGGGAAGGGGCGGGGAAGAGGCGGTGGACGAAGCGAAGAACGCGTCCTTCCTCCGCATCGGCCGGCTCTACAAGCGGGTCCTGGCGCTTTGCAATCAGGACGAAGGCGCCGCCCGCGCCTGGTTCAACTCCCCTGCCCCGCTGCTCAAAAACAAAAAGCCAATCGAGGCGGCCGAGACGGCGCCCGGCGCTAAAAACGTCGACGGCTTGGTCACGCAGCTCGAGAAAGCGGCCGGACTCGCCAAATAAAAAAGCCGGCGCTGGATGCGCCGGCCTTGGTCGATTTCAGCGCAGAATCAAGGCCACCACGGTGAAGCCTTTTCCGCCTGGATGGAGCTAATCTTCTTCGCCACGCCATTCTCTGTATCCAGGATCCAAAGACTACGGGTGTTGGCCGCACGGGCGGTGAAGACCAGGTGGCGTCCATCCGCCAGCCAGGCCGGCTCGACCGCGTCAAACGGGGCCTTGGAGACCCGCTTCGACTGACCGGTGCGAAGATCCAGCACCCCGATCTGGAAGTTGCGACCCTCGCGCATGGTGAAGGCGATCTTGTTGGGGTCGGCGCGGCTCCAGTCCGGCTCGGCGCAGTATCCACTGATCCCTGACGTGACGCGGCGCGGTGAACCGCCCGCGGCCGACATGATGTAGAGCTGCGGGCCCGGCTCGGCGGCATAAACGATCTGGCTGCCATCGGGCGAGAAGCAGGGTGAAGACTCGACACCGTCCGTGCGGGTGCGGCGCGTGATTCCCCGGCCCTGCGCATTGCTGACGTAGAGCTCGGGATTGCCTTCGCCGGAAAGGACCATGGCGACCTGCGAACCCGTGGGGCTGAAGCGTGCGCCGCTGTTTGTCCCCTTCAGGCTGACAAACGTCGTGCGCTGCAGGGACGAGAGGTCGATGAGGAAGATGTCCGGAAAGCCGGACTTGAAAAAGCTGGTGTAGAGGAGGCGATTGCCGTCCGGCGCCCAGCGCGGGGTGAGCGCATGCGCGTTGTCCCGGGTGATCTGGCGTGCGTCGCCAAGGAAGAGATCGCTCACAAACACCTCCGAGCGGCCGCTGCGCTCGCTTACGAAGGCCAGTTTCGCGGCAAAAAAACCGTTCAGGCCGCTAGTGGCCTTTACTGCCACGTCGGCGGCGCGGAAGAGTGCATTGCGGGGGCTGTTTCCACTCACTGTCTGCGAGGTGATCGCCTGGCCTCCCTTCAACACATCGACCCGCACCTGGTTTCCACCGGCGGACGTGAAGCGCAGCTCAAACTGTCCGCCGCTGGCGACGCGCCGGTAGCGGCCATGCGCCGAAAAGGCGAGATGTGCGAGCTCGCTCAGCTCCGGCGAGCCGCTGATCGAGATCGGGATCTGGTTCAAGCCGGCCACCACCACCTCGCCGATGCTCTCGGAGGATTTGCCTTTCTGGGCGAAAAGCGGGAGCGCCATGAGGGAGATCAATGCCAGGAAAATTCGCAGGAGTTTTTGCATGAGTGAACAGGGAGGCTTAACGGTGAGATCGAAAGGCCATTTCTATTTACAGGGGAGCGAACCTAAACAACGTAAAACCTTCCGTCTTTTAACTACTCAAACCGTGACACCCGAAGCGATCAAAGAGGCGCTCAAACAAGTCAAGTATCCCGGATTCAGCCGCGACATCGTGTCGTTTGGGCTCGTCCGCTCCGCCGCTCTGGTCGAGGGCACCGCCAAGGTGTCGCTGGCACTGACCACTTCGGATCCGAAGATCCCGCTTTTCCTCAAGACCGAGGTCGAGAAATGCCTGCGCGCCCTTCCAGGGGTGAAGGAGACGATCATCGACGTCGCGGTTTCCGCGCCCAAGACACCGGTCGGAGGCAGCAATCTCGCCGGCTCAGGCAATGCGCCCAAAGGTATCCGGTATTCGGTTGCAATCGCGTCCGGCAAGGGCGGGGTGGGCAAGTCGACGTTCGCGGTCAACCTCGCCTGCGCCCTCGCTCAAATCTCGGAAGCCGAAGGGCGGCCGGGACGCGTCGGTTTGATGGATTGTGACATCTACGGTCCGTCGGTCCCATTGATGATGGGCATCCAAGGGCGTCCGGAGGTCGAGGGAGATTCGCTCGTTCCGCTGGAGAACCACGGCGTCAAGGTGATGAGCATGGGGTTTCTCGTGGACGACAACACCCCCGTGGTGTGGCGCGGGCCCATGGTGATGAAGACGGTGCAGCAGTTTGTGCAGAACGTGACCTGGGGTGAACTGGACATCCTTCTGATCGATCTCCCGCCCGGCACGGGCGACGCTCAGCTTTCCCTCGTCCAAACCATTCCCTTGGACGGCGCGCTTCTTGTCACGACGCCCCAGCCGGCGGCAACGCAGGTGGCGCGCAAGGGTGGTCTCATGTTCCAGAAAGTGAATGTCCCGCTGTTGGGCGTAGCGGAAAATATGAGTTATTTCGTCGATCCGGCCGGCGTGCGCCACGAGCTCTTTGGAGAAGGAGGCGGCGCATCGACCGCCCAATCGCTCGGCACCGCCCTTCTCGGCCAGGTCCCTCTCCTGACGGAAATCCGTGCGGGCGGAGACCGCGGCCAACCGATTGTTGTCGGTGATCCCACCAGCGAGGCCGCCGACGTGTTCCGCGGCATCGCCCACGCGCTGCTCGCCCGCCTCTCAAAGGCACCGGCGCGCGAGGCATGAGCCGCCCGCAGCAGACCCACGTTCCGGGGCAGCGGCACCGTGCGGCGCGCGTCGGTCCGCTGCACAAAATTGGGGGGTTCCCCAGGATTGACAGGCATCTGACCAAACTTACCTTTTGTTCCGACGCCATGCCGCCTTTCCACGTAGTGGTGATGTTCCTGAAAACGACTGGGACCCTCCTTCTCACCTCTGCGGCGTCGTCCCCGGGTGGGCGCACGCTTTCCGAAGCCTTCGGCGGCCTGGCACTTCACGCATGGGACATTCGCGCTTTTTGTCGTTCTTCGGAGATCTTCTGGGCAGCGGAACCTCGATGTCCGAATGCCGCCCTCTCTTAACCAGCTTCGCCGTGGTCGCCATGACGCCATCCGCAAAAGAGACCGAGCCATCCCGTGACTTCGTAAAGCAGTCCACCCTTTACCAGGAGTTTCTCGCCGAACGTGAAGAGATCCTCCGGCACAAATGGATAGAGTCGGAACGGCTTGGATACGACATCGGGTTTGAGCGCGCCCTGCTGGATTGGATTCGCAAACATCGCGAGGGCTGGCGCGCCGCCCGTCGTGCGCAGCAGCAACAGCAGCAGCAATCGTCTGACTCCGAGCAGAACCGGCCCGCTTCGGGCGCTCGCTGAGTCGCAACTGCCGCGCCCCCCTGCTGCGGGGCAAAAAAAAACTGATCCCGAAGGATCAGTTTTGGAAAGGGACGACCTGGCGACCGCTTACTTGATCTCCTTGTGGAGGGTGTGACGGCGCAGATTCGGGTTGTACTTCTTCTTCTCGATGCGCTCGGTCACGGTCTTCTTGTTGCGCGTGGTGAGGTAACGAGACACGGGCTTGCCCTCTTTCTTGGCTTCCGTGCATTCCAGGATGACGACTTCTTGCATAAGGAGAATGGGTTGAAAGGGTCGAACAAACCGGCCCGCCTCAGCCTAAGCAATCTCTTTTTTGCACCGGAGGCTTGGCCCGCCTGCCCCGACCAGGTCAGGTCGCAGTCATCTTCTTGTCCGTCAACGGCAACATCACGCCCCGGCGGAAAAGCGTGACCTGACCGGTGCTCGAGGAGACCACGATGGAGATGCACTGGGTCGCGACGGAAACGGCGGCCGCCGCGGCGTGCCGGGAACCCAGGCCACTCGGCAGCGCGTGGTCGTAGTCGGTCGCCTGAATCAGACTGCCCGCCGACATCACCACGCCGTCGCCGCGGATGATAAAGGCCCCGTCGATGGACGAGAACTCCTTCACCGTCTCATCCATGAAGGGATTGAGGATGTTCCGATCCTCCTCTTTGTACCCATAAAATGGATTCAAGACGAGTGGCTTGGTCAGCTTCTCCACGCGCCCGGTGTCGCCGACGACAAACAGGCATCCGACCGGCCGGCCCTCCCTGCCCTCCACTGCAAGTTCGGTAGCGACAGCGATCACTCGCTCCAGCACCTCCGGCTTCACGTCCTCGGGAAGCAGGTCGTTCTGGCCGGTCAGCAAGGCTTGAAATTCGCGCTCCACGTCCACCACCACCAGGGTGTCGAACTGATTGCTGCCGGTGATGCCGCCCAGGCAGCAGACCCGGTCGTTAAAGGAAATCACTCCGCGTGTCAGCGCGACCAGGACCGCACTTCGCAGCTGGGCCAGGCGCTGGTTGGAGAACGACCGCACCTGAATCACCTCCGTCATGTCGTCGTCGCCGTCCCCCGTCTCGACGAGGTTGCGCGTGACGAGGATGGTACGCCGTTTTTCGAACCAGCCCTCCGGTTCGATCCCCCCGACAAAGGTGTCACCAAAGAGCATGATGGCATTGCAGCCCGCGCCCTGCGCGACCCGGGCGGCCTCCCGAATCATCATGCGGTTGATGCGGTTTTGCTGAGCCTGCACCGGGCGGGACAAAAGTCCGCCGAAAGCGGCGTACATGCGCTCGTGCAGGTCATCGAGGGTCGGCGCTTCAATCAGGGTGCGGACCAAATCGGGCTCCTTCACCAGCCGCGCCAGCGACGCCAGCACCTGAAGGTAGTCGCGCGCCTTCTCATCCGCCACCAGCATCAGGATCAGACGAATTGCCTCATCCTCCTTACCGCCATCGTGGCGCACCCCCATCCGGCTGCGTCCGATCGCGAGGATGTAACGTCGCGGCATCTTGACGCGGACATGCGGCAGGGACACGCCCTCGCCGAGGTACGTCGTCATGGTGCTTTCCCGCTGCAGCAAGCCCTTGAGCAGCGCTTCCGGCTTCAGGTCGGGAAACCGCGCCACGGAGACCTGGAGCAGTTCCTCCAGGGCGCCTTTCATGTCCGAACTGCGAAGCTCGATGATGCGGCCCCGGGCGATGATTTTCTCGAGCCGCATCGAAGTACAACTACCGGTTTAGCCGCAACGGATCACTTCTCCCAGGTGAGGGCACCCTTCTTCACTTCATAGATCAGGCCCAGAACGAGAAGCCCGATAAAGACCATAACGGGCGTAAAGATAGCGATGTTCTGGGCGAGAAACTCGCGGTACACAAACGCCCACGGGATGAGGAAAACAACCTCGATGTCGAAGAGGATGAACAACATCGCCGTCACATAGAACTTCACCGAGAAGCGCGTGTGCACCACGCCGTCCGGCTTCACTCCGCACTCATACGGCGTGTCCTTGATCGCGTTCTTCTTCGCGCGCTGTCCGGCGAGATGACTCGCGCCGATCACCACGCCAGCCACCACCGTGGCGAGAATCAGCTGGATCAGGATTGGTAAGTACGCTGCAGAGGACATGTTGACCAAGAAATGGGGGGAGGAATCCACCTGAGACAAGGTGAATTTACACTTTCCGCCCCCCGCCTGACCTCCGGTTATTCCCCCACCCGAACGAGGCGTGTGGCATCCGCCTTTTGCGAGCCGACCCCAAGCTGTTCCGCGAAGTCCAGCGTTCGAATCTCCTCGGAGACAAAACGAAAGCCCGTGCGCATCCGCCACTGGTTGATTTTCTCGAGCATCATGGCGTCCAAGCCCACCGGATCCGTGCTCAACCAGAGCAAGGGCTCGGAGACCGTGTAGAGAGAGTTAAAATACGGCCCGCCGATGTACTGGTAACGTTCAAGGCTCGCGAGGGTGAAGGCCCACGTCTGACGCAACTCGGGGATCGCGCTCATTTCCGCCACGGCGGCAGGTGCATTGGCCGGGCTGCGGAAGAAACGGGCCGTGTTGCTGGCATTCCAGAGGGTTGCGTTCACCAGCGCGCCATTCACGCCCAAGGTCGGGTGGTCGGTGTAAACCGGCAGGTTGATCCAAAAATCCGCATCAAGGAAGAGCGGGGTCGCCAGGAAGCTTTTGCGGTCCTGCTCGACCGTGGTGTTGCCGTCGATGCCCTCGACGCTCTTTTCCGCAAAAATCGGATCGAAGCGCGATGGCAGCGGGCTGTCGTAAAACCACACCGGATCGTAAAACTTGCCGGATTCGAG
Organism: Verrucomicrobiota bacterium; assembly: GCA_023428905.1. Classification (GTDB taxonomy): domain Bacteria; phylum Verrucomicrobiota; class Verrucomicrobiia; order Opitutales; family Opitutaceae; genus EW11. The sequence goes on along the minus strand of JAEYWP010000004.1, from coordinate 513,651 downwards.
CACGTACACCGAGTAGCCCTTGAAGGGGGTTTCGCCGGAGACGAGCGAGGGCAGGTAGCCGGTCATGCGCAACCGCAGTTGGTTGAGGCCGACCAGGAAGATACCCTGGGGTGCAAAGCCGCGGCGCTCCAGGGCCGCGATCAGCGCCTTGACCAGGGGGACCGGCGTCGCGAGTCCGGCACCTGAGTCGGAATAAATCTTCAGCCCCACCTTCCCTTTCGGTCCCGGTTGCAGGGCACGCCCGGTGGTCTTTTCGAACCGAACGAGCAGCGCCTCCACCTGAGCGGCGTAAGCCGCTTCATCAAAGCTCGAGAGGCGCGCCTCGAAAATGGGGGTTGTCCCGGAATCGGCCGCAGACGCAGAAGGGCAAAAGCACGCAGCGGCGAGCGTGAGGAAAGACGCGACCAGGATGGGTGCGCGAAAGAAGGAGTGCATGAAGAAAACTACAGAGTGTGACGTGCGCGCGGGCACGGACCCGGCGTACTTGACAGACCCCGCCCAGACTTAAAAGTGCAAACTTCACTCGATACCCGGCGTCCCGCCGTTCCATGCCCGCCATTAAGCCCACCTGCGTTCGCGACCTGAAAGTCAGGGTGAACGTTGTCGATGTCGTATCGCGGGTGGTCGCCTTGAAGAAGGCCGGCACACGCTTTAAGGGCCTGTGCCCCTTCCACAACGAGAAGACGCCCTCGTTTCACGTCGATTCCGACAAAGGCTTCTACAAGTGCTTCGGCTGCGGCAAGGCCGGCGACGTGATTCGCTTCGTCCAGGACACGGAGCAGCTCTCCTTCGTGGAAGCCGTGGAAGCGCTTGGCCAGCGCTTCGGCTTTGCCATCGAGTATGAGGACGGCGCCGGTCCGACCCACGAAGAACGCTCTCTGCGCAAGGAGCTCTTCGATCTGCACGAACTGGCCGCAGAGCATTATCACCAGGCCTTCCTGGCGCGCAGCCCGACGGGAGATTTTATGCGGCGGTACTGGGAAACCGCCCGAACGTTTTCGCTCTCCCTGGCGGAGGAATTTAAGGTCGGCGCAGCCGATCCCGCGGACGGCCTGGGCGCCGTGGTTCTCAAACGACGCTTCTCCGAAGACGCGATTCGTCAGTCGGGTTTGTTTTTTATCCGGGAGGGCGCCCTCCTTACCGCGAGCGCCCTCCGCCCGCGCTTCCGCGGTCGGCTGATGATTCCCATCCGGGACCACCAGGGGCGGGTGGTTGCGTTTACGGCCCGTCAGACAGACCTGACACCCGTCGACGATCCGGCGCGCGAGGCAAAATACGTCAATTCGCCCGAGACCCCGATCTTCACCAAGGGGCACCTGCTCTTTAACCTCGACCGGGCCCGCGCCGCCGCCAGCGAGGGGCATCCCTTCCTCCTCGTGGAAGGGCAACTCGACGCCATGCGCTGCTGGAGCGTGGGTATCAAAACCGCCATCGCGCCCCAGGGCACTGCCATTACCGATAGCCAGCTTCTGCTGATGCGACGGTATCACCCGCAGGTAGACTGTTTTTTCGACAGCGACAGCGCAGGCCAAAAAGCCGCCCTGCGCTTCCTGCCTATGGCCCTCAAAGCAGGACTGGAGGTGCGGTACCTCGGCACGGGATCAGATCAAAAGATCGATCCGGACCTGCTCTTCCTCAAAAAAGGGGCCACCGCCTACGAAGAGCTGCGTGCCCAAGCGGTCACGGGCATCACCTTTGCCTGCCACAGCCTGCTCCCTGCGCCGGACCGGGCGTCTGCGGAGCAAAAATCCCGCGCCTGCCACACACTTTTTGAGATTATCGCCCCCGTGGAGTCAGAAATCACCCGGACGGAGTTCCTCACTGAGGCGGCCCGCCTCTTCCGCCTTCCCGTCGCCAGCCTGCAGAAAGACTTTGACCAGTTCCGCCGCCGCCAGCAGCGCGCCGGCGCGCCCACCACGGCTGCCGAAGCCACCTCGAGCGCCGGGGTACGGATCGTGCAGTCGTCCGCCCCCCGCGATACAGAACGACCTGAATACCATTTACTTCTGCTGTGTCTGCATTACGAGCATTTGGGAAAACCCCTCAGCCTGGCCCTGCCCCACGAGTGGATTGACTCAGGCTGCCTCGCAGGGGCTGTGCTGAATCGCATTCTGAGCGAGTTTGAACAGGATGCCTGGCCGGGCCGAACCCACGTGGACGAGCTGCTCGAGACGCCGGAGGAAAAGGCGTTGGTCGCGTCCCTTTTATTCGAAGATCCTCAGTTGGAGGATCCGGTAAAGGTGGCGAGCGAGGGACTTCGACAACTGCGAGCCCGATCTCTGGAACCCCGCCTGCGCCAAATAGAACTTGCTTTAGCCACCCACGCGGCGGACAGTAATCTCGACGCAATTTCTCTGATAAAAGAACGCACGAAACTCCAGCAGCAGCTACGGACTCCAGTGGGGTTGTCCGTCGCTGTCTGACCCTTTTTTTTGTCACAAACCATGCCGCGCAAAGCCAAGTCCGCCGATACCGAAGCCCAATCCGAAGCAGTGGAAGCTGCGATTGAACAGACGCATGCAGCGACCGCGGAGGGGCAGCCAGGGGCCGAGATTCCGGCGGGCGGAATCAACGAAAAGATCCGCTACCTGATCCGTCTTTCGAAAGAACAGGGTTACCTGACCTTCGACGACATCAACGAGGCGCTGCCGGAATCGGTCGAGAACCAGGAGGAGATCGATAACGTTCTTTCGATTCTGCAAAATCTCGAGATCGAGATCCTCGAGCCGGAGCAGGTGGAGGATTACAAGCAGCGGCAGGAGGAAGCGGAAGAAGAGGAGTCCCGCTCCTCGCAGCATGACATTCTGGACGACCCCGTCCGCATGTACCTCAAGCAGATGGGCCAAGTGCCGCTGCTGACCCGCGAACAGGAAGTTGAGATTTCCAAACGCATCGAGACCGCCGAGCTAAAGGCTCAGGAGGCCTTGTTCGAGGCGTCGATTGTGGGCCGCTACATCGCCCAACTCGGAGCCAAGCTGCTCAACCGGGAGGAGCGCTTCGACCGGATCGTCATCGACAAGAAGATCGATAGCCGGGAGGCGTATTTCAAGAACCTGCCCAAGCTCGTGGAGGTGACGCAGGAGGGCGAGCAGGGGCTGCTGGAGGCGTGGGAGGAGTTCGCCAAGGCCAAGGACGAGGCCGCGAAGAAAAAGGCGCTTTCAAAGTTCAAGAAGCGGGAGGGCGCGCAAAAGGCCAACTTCGGCAAGTTCTTCTTTAAACTGAAGGTGTATGAGGAGTACCTGGAGCAGATCCGGCCCGTCCTCACGGAGATTGAGCAGCTCAACGAGCAGCTCGACCGCGCCAAGCACCCGAAAACGAAGAAGGACGCGGCGATCGACACCAAGTCGATCCAGCAGCGTTTCCGCCAGATGGAGAACGAGCAGCGCATCAACCCGGCCCAGCTGCTGGAGGTGGTGCGCCAGTCCAACGTGCACATCCGCGAGGCCCACAAGGCGAAGACCGAAATGGTCGAGGCCAACCTCCGTCTCGTGATCTCCATCGCGAAGAAATACACCAATCGCGGCCTCTCCTTCCTGGACCTGATTCAGGAGGGCAACATGGGTCTGATGAAAGCGGTCGAAAAGTTTGAGTACCGCCGGGGCTATAAGTTCTCCACCTATGCTACCTGGTGGATCCGCCAGGCCATCACGCGATCGATCGCGGATCAGGCCCGGACGATCCGCATCCCGGTGCACATGATCGAAACCCTCAACAAGGTCATGCAGGTGCAAAAGCAGCTGCTGCAGGAGTACGGCCACGAGCCGACCCCGGAGGAGGTGGCCGATGAGATGAACCTGCCGGTCGAGCGGGTGCAGCAGATCATGAAGATGGCCCAGCAGCCGATCTCGCTTCAGTCCCCGGTGGGTGACGGCGACGACACGAGCTTTGGCGACTTCATTGAGGACAAATCGGCGGAGAATCCGTACGACATGACCGCCTTCTCGCTCCTACGGGAAAAGATCATCGATGTGCTCGATTCCCTCACGGAACGCGAACGCCGCGTGCTTTCCCTCCGTTTCGGGTTGATCGACGGTTACAGCCGCACCCTCGAGGAGGTGGGAAAACAGTTCAAGGTGACCCGCGAGCGTATCCGCCAGATCGAGGCCAAGGCCCTCCGCAAAATGCGTCACCCGACGCGTATTCGGCAGCTCCACGGATTTTTTGACGCGGAGCAGCTCGACAATGCACAGAACCTGCTGAAGCAGGTGTCGCTGCGTGGCCCAGGCCCTCAAAAGCCCTGACCAGGCGGTCCACCGGCACCGCGCCGTTCACCGAATCCACCTTTACTCTCCCGGCCTTCCGCCTAGCTTCCCTCCATGAACAGCCTCCTCGATCTCCCTCTCGCAGTCTTCGGACTCGGCACGACCGAACTCGTGCTGATCGTCTTTGCGATTCTGCTCATCTTCGGAGGTGCAAAGCTGCCGAGCCTCGCACGCGGTCTCGGACAATCGATCCGCGAGTTCAAAAAGGCGTCCAACGAGGACACCGAGGAGAAGCCGGAGACCAAGGCCGAAGTTTCGAAGGAAACCACCAAGACGGTCTCCAAATAACGGATTCCCCTCCCCTTTGAGACGCGCTTTCCCCCTTGGGGAGCGCGTCTTTTTTTGGCCGTCAGCCCGCCGCGCGGTTTAATCCGGGCTCCGGCACGTCCCCCACCCAATCCTGGAATTCGGCGATCTGATCGGGCGTCCCCAGGATCAACAACTGGTCACCCGCAACGATCGTCTCCTCCCCCGACGGGTTGAGAATCCGCAGCCCCGCGCGATTGATCCCTGCGACCTGGATACGGTAGTGCTGGGATGGTGACAGGTTCTTGAGCGTCTGTCCGGCGGCCCGACTTCCCGGCGGGACATCGAGCAGTTCCATGCGGACCTCCTCGAAATCGCTCTGTGCCGGCGACTGGCCGGACACCGCCGTGAGCACACGCTTGCCCGCCTCAACCTGCGGCGCGGTCCCCATCAGCAACACCTTGTCGCGTGGATACAGGACGGTTTCCGGCACCGGCAGGGCGATGAGGTAGCCCTGGCGCCCGATCCCGACGATGGTGCAGCCGAAGCGGGACCGCAGTTCGAGGTCCATGATGCGCGTCCCCTGGCAGTCCGCCAGATCCGGAAGGACGCATTCGCTCACCCCGAGGTCCCAGGACGCCTCGGGCCGAAGCCAGGGTGCATGGGTATCGGCGGAAAGTTGCCGCCCGCCGGCGATCACATCCTGAAGGCCCACCTCGAGTTCGCTGTGCCAGAACACCAGCCGCCGCTTGAAAAAAAACAGGGCGACGAGTCCCACCAGCACGCTGGCCACCAGGAGCCAGCGGCCCCCGGCCGTCATCGGTGCCACGGTCGCAAGCCAGATATAAAGGCTGACCCCGGCCACGGTCTTGAAAACCAACTCGATGCCGGGGCGGAGCTTTTTGGCCCGCGCGTTCCCGCTGGTGATCACCTGCGCGAAAAACAGGCACAAGGCGGACGTGTTGCGCCAGATCGCGACCAGCGGCGCCAGCACCACCACCGTCATGCCCGACCAAAAGAGAATCGCCGGGCCGTTGGTGAAGAGCCAGTCCCGCCCCAGCGCCTGCTGCACGAGGTCGTGCAGCCGCTCGGAAAACACCAGGAGGCCGGTGACAAACAGCATCTCGATGGAGATCTGGAGGAGCCGTTTGCGGCTCAGCTGCCAGACCATGTTGCGCTTGCCCCGGAGCTTCAAGGACTCGAGCCAGCCGTAATACTCCGTGTGCAGCATGCGCAGCCACTGGGGGCGAAACTCCAGGACTGACGCACTGATGGTCGCTGAATGGCGTGCGAGGAACGGCGCACAAAGGGAGGTGAGGAGAGACACACCCACCGCGAGGTGAAAGAGGGAACGGGGAATCACCCCGCCGTCCGGGTCCAGTTGGGCGATGATGAAGGAAAACTCCCCGATGGTTGTCACCGTGAGTCCAACCCGGAGCGACTCCTTCACACTCGTACCCACAAACGAAAGGCCGAGCGTGACCGCAAAGGTCCGCGCGACCAGGGTGAAGGCGGCGAGCCCCACCACCAGCCAGCCCGAACTGAGCAGCACCCGCGGGTCGAGCTGCATGCCCATCGCGACAAAGAACACCGCCATAAACACATCCCGCATGCCTTCGAACACCCGGTCCACCTGGGGACGGTGGGGTGTCTCCGAGACAATGGTGCCGAGCAGGAAGGCGCCGAGGGCGAGCGAATAACCCGCGACCTGAGCCAGGGCCGCCAGGCCAAAGAGGATCGCCGTGATCACCACCGTCTGAAGTTCCTCCCCTGCGCTGCGGCTCATCCGTCGCAGCAAGAGCGGCACCAGCAGGAGCCCGCCAATCACCGCCACGGCGACAAAGGCCCCAAACACCCCCAACGTCTCGCCAAACGTCGCCCGCGCCTGACCGTCAAACTGAACGATCGAATTCAGGAGCGTCAGCATCACCACGGCGACGACGTCCTCGACCGTGCACACCCCCAGCGCCAGCTGACCCACCCGCTCGTGGGTGCGGCCCGTATCGTGCAGGACCTTACCGACGATGGCTGACGACGAGACCATGAGGATGGCGGCCAGAAACAGGCACTCGCGGCTCGACCAGCCCAGCGCGATGCCCAGCACACGCGTCAGGTAATAAACCACCGCGCAGGAAACCAGCACCCCCAGGAGGAGCGAAAACCCGAGGCGGCGGAGTTTGCGCAGGCTGAGGCGCAACCCGATCGAGAACATCAAAAATACGAGCCCCACCTGGGCAAGTGTCTCCACCCGAACCACGTTGGTCACGAGGGCGAAGGGTCCCGAAAACGGCCCCACCAGCATCCCGGCCGTCAGGTATCCGACCAGGACTGACAGACCGAGCCGGTGGCAAATCCAGCCGAGCGCGCCCGCAACCAGCAGGATCAGGGCGAAGTCTTGAATGAAATCGATGCCGTGCATCAGGGGGGCAGTCGTGCGAGACGGGGCAAAGGCGGGGACCCGGTCAAGCTGCCTTTTGCCGACCGCTCACGGCGCGGATGGTTCGCGCGGTGGGCGATTCGGTCCAGGGGCTTTTACTCTTTGACAGAAACCCCACGCAAAGATTGTTTTCCGTCGGCGGAAACGCCGCCGCGCTTCTTCTCCACCTCATGGCTTCGAACCTGTTTGGCTACTTCTCCAACGACATCGGCATCGACCTGGGCACTGCCAACACCCTCGTGTACGTAAAGGACAAGGGCATCGTCCTGCGGGAGCCCAGCGTGGTGGCGCTGGACACCAACACCCGCAAGGTCCGCGCCGTGGGCGACGAGGCCAAACGCATGCTTGGTCGCACGCCCGGCAACATCACTGCCATCCGCCCGATGAAGGACGGCGTGATCGCCGACTTCGATGTCACGGAGGCGATGCTGCGCTACTTCATCCGCAAGGTGCACAACAATGCCCTGCGTGTCGCTCCCCGGGTCGTGATCGCCATTCCCTCCGGCATCACCGAGGTCGAAAAACGCGCGGTCAAGGATTCCGCCACCCACGCGGGGGCGCGCGACGTGATCACCATTCCCGAACCGATGGCGGCCGCAATCGGCGTCGGGCTGCCGATTGACGAGCCGGCGGCGAACATGATCGTCGATATCGGCGGCGGCACCACCGAGATCGCGATCATCTCCCTTTCCGGCATCGTATTCTCGAAGTCCATACGCGTGGCGGGTGACGAGCTCGACAGCGCGGTGGTCAACTACATGAAGCGCGCCTACAACCTCCTGATCGGCGAACGCACCGCCGAGGAGATCAAGATGCGCATCGGCTCGGCCTATCCGCTGGACGAAGAGCTTTCGATGGAGGTGAAGGGCCGCGATTCCGTCGCGGGCCTGCCCAAGACCATCCACATCACCTCGCAGGAAATCCGCGAGGCGCTTTCCGACACGATCGCGGCGATCGTCGATGCCGTGCGCACCACGCTCGAACGCTGCCCGCCGGAACTTTCCGCCGACTTGGTCGACCGCGGTTTTGTGATGGCCGGCGGCGGCTCCCTGATCCGCGGCATCGACCGGCTGCTCAGTGAAAAGACGGGCCTGCCGGTCACCGTTGCCGACGACCCCCTCTCCGCTGTTGCCAATGGCACCGGAGCGGTGCTGAACGACCTGAACTGGGTGATGCAGAATGTCTGACCCGGCGGAGGCTGGGACCGCTCCCCGCCGTCGTTAACCGTCTCGTTTTCGCCGCGCGTCTTTCCGGCGACGTCACCGCTGCGTTCGGCGCCCGGTTTTGCCCTTGCCCCGTCCCGGTTTGGCCCCGGTACTTAGGCGCAACCCGTCGTGCTTCAGAAACGTTTTGATCAAGCCAGACCCTTCCTCGTCCTGGGCATTGCTGTGATCGTGTGGCTTTTCCTGCCCACCCTGCTGAAGCGTTTCATGCGGGCCAGTTTCTTTGAGTTTCAGGCCCCGATCGAAGCCACCACGTCCGCGGTCCGCGACGTTCAGGAGTATTGGTCGCTGCGCACCCGCTCAAAAAACGAACTGATCGAGGCCGGGATCCAGCTGGCCAACCTTAACGCGCAATACGAAACGCGCCTCCGGGAATACGCCGCCCTCCAGGCCCAGACCCGCAGGCTTGAGGAACTGCTCCGCCTGCCCTCATTCCCCGAATACCGGACCGAGGCGGCCCGGGTGGTGCGGCGCGATTTCACCGCCTGGTGGCAGAGGCTCGTCATCCGCAAAGGCAGCACTCATGGCATCGCCGTCGGTTCGCCTGTCATCTTTGTCGGCGGGGTGGTCGGCCGGGTGACGGAGGTGGGCGCCTACACCGCGGTGGTGGAGCTGATCAGCAGTCCGGGCGTCCGTATCGCGGCGACCCTTGAGGGCGACACCCGGCCGATCAGCTTTCAAGGCGGCGTCAACCCGGCTTTTGGACCAGCCACCGGCGTGGTGGAATTTGTGCCACTCGACATCTTCGCCAATCCGGCCGCACCCAAACGGCTGGTCACGTCCGGACTGGGAGGCATCTTTCCGCCCGGACTCAACCTCGGCCAGATCATGAAACTGGAGCGCGGCGGAGACGGGCTCTTCCAGACCGGCACGATCGAACTGGATCCGCGCCTCAGCTCGGTCTCGGAAGTCGCGGTGCTCGTCCCCCTGCGTTCCCAATGACTCCGCTGCTGCGCACGCCCTTCATCGTTTTCGGGGCCAACGTGCTGCTCTGGACCGTGCAGTCGCAGTTGAACCACTACACCGCGCCCTCCCAGCTCAGCGTCTTCATCGGTGGCCTCTGCGTCACCTTCCCTGCCCTTCGGCTGAGCTACCGCGACGGCGTGCGCGCCCTCGTTCTCACCGGGTTCTGGTTCGACGCGGCGTCGCCCGTGCCGTTCGGGCTGCATACGTTGCTCTTCCTGTTCTGCCACACTGTCCTCCACGGGGTGCGCGGGCGGCTGGCCCGCGACGAAACCCTGGTCGGCCTCGGCTGCGCGGCGCTCTGCAACCTGGCCCTGTTTCTCGCTCTGTCGTTCGCCCTGCTCCACCGCGGTCCGGAGCCACTCGCCATCATCCCGCGCTTGATCGCGGACTCGCTCGTTTCCTTCGGCATCCTCGCGGTGGTGGGCGCCTGGTTCTTCGCCCTGGTGGAACACAGCCTCGAATACTGCGGCGCCGGCTTGCGACGCGAACAGCGCGGCATCGTTTGATCCGGCCATGCCTGAACGCACCACCGAACGCTCCGGAAGCCTGGTCGAGACCCACAAGGGCTACGACCCGCGCCTGATGCTTTTTTATCCCGCGGTCGGGCTTCTCCTCCTGGTTCTCGTCGGCGGCATGGTCTACCAGCAGTTCCTGAAAGCGGACGAGTACCACGAACGCGAGCGACAGCAAAACCAGCGCCGCATCCTCGTTCCGGGTCCGCGCGGCAACATCTACGACCGCGAAGGACGCCTCCTGGTGGGCAACCGCGCGCGTTTCGCCGTCACCCTTTACCTCGATGAACTGCGGGGGGAGTTTTGGCGCGAATACCTGAAGGTTCGCAAAAATTACCGGGACCTCGCCGACAAGGACATCCCCAGCGCGACCCAGATGAAGCTGATTGCCCGCTACGCCGTGGTGCAGCGTTATCTCGACCGGGTGAATGCGGCGCTCGGGCGTACGGAAAAGGTCGAGGCGAAGACGCTCAACCGTCACTTCAACCAGAACCTGCTCCTGCCCTACATCCTCCTGGATGACCTTTCGCCGGAGGAATATGCCAAGTTGATCGAACAGTTGCCGGTGCAGTCGCCCCTGCAGGTGTACGCCACCAGCACGCGTTATTATCCGTACAAGTCCGCCGCCGCGCACACCCTGGGCTACGTCACCACGAACGAGGACATCTCAGTCAGCGAGTCCTTCCCCGGGGCTGAACTCACCACCTTCAAGATGCGGGGCACGGAGGGCGCCACCGGACTGGAGAAGCACTATGAGCCCTCCTTGCAGGGCGAAACCGGCGGCTCCATCTATCGGGTCGACCCCCACGGCTTCCGCATCGACCCGCCGTTGTCCAAGCGGCTCCCCGTACAGGGAAAAGACCTCGTCACCAGCCTCGATGTCGACATCCAGATGGCGGCTGAAACCGCGATGGAAAAAACAGAAATGGCCGGCGCGGCGGTGATGATGGACGTGCGCACCGGCGAGGTGCTGGTGCTCGCGAGCAAACCCGATTTCGACCTGAACGACACCTCTCCACGGCTGAAGTGGGCCACGGCCCAGACCATCGAGGAGCAGGGGGCGTGGCTCAACCGGGCCACCCAGGGCACCTACGCTCCCGGGTCGGCCTTCAAGATCCTCGTGGCCATCGCGGGCATGCGCACCGGTGCGGTGCATGCGGAGTCCACCACCGACTGCCCGGGCGGTTTTATGGTGGGACGTCGCAGCTTCCCCTGCCACGACCGCCACGCCCACGGGCACATCGACCTGCCCGTGGCGATCGAGAAGAGCTGCAACGTATTCTTCTACGAGCACGGCATCCGCATGGGGCCCCAGGCGATCGCCGATGAGGCCCGACGCCTGGGCTTCGGCCGCAAAACCGGGATCGAACTGCCGTACGAAACGCGCTCCTCCCTCGTTCCCGACGGCGCATGGAAAAAACGGACGCAGAAGGATGACTGGCGCGACGGCGACACGGCCAACTTGTCCATCGGCCAGGGTTTCCTCCTCGTCACCCCCCTCCAGATGGCCGCGTTCACCGCCTCGCTGGCGCGCGGCGAAACGCTTACCACCCCCACCCTGCTGCACGATCCCCAGCGCCCCACCCAGAAATCCGATCGGCTGGGCCTGACCCTGGACGATTATTCCGCGCTGGTGGAAGGGATGGAGCAATGCACGACCACGGGCACGGCCCGCGTCCTCAGCCGTCCGCCACTTCTCATTCCCGGCCTCCGCATCGCGGGCAAAACCGGCACTGCCCAGGCCCCCTTCGTGCGCGGCGAAGTCCGGGGCATGATCAACCTGGCCTGGTTCATCGCGTTCGCGCCCGCGGACAAACCCGAGATCGCCCTCGCCATCTGCATCGAGGGTGATACCCCGGGCGAGGAAACGGGCGGTGGCGTTTACGCCGCTCCCGTCGCCGGCGCGATGCTCAAGCGCTGGTGGGAAAAGCGCAACCGGCCCGCCGCTTCCACCGCTGGCCTCACTCGCTGACCCGCCGCCCGCGCCGGGCCTGCTTCACCGCGCCGCGGGCCTGTCGGAAGACAGCACGGGAATCCGGCCAGCTCTCACGTGCCCCGTAACGCAGGCGCAGCAGCGTTTGCTCCACCGCCGCCACCTCCGCACCGTCCCCGGGGATTGCCCGCAGTCGACGCAGCCATTCCCCTGCCTCCCGCCGCACCGGGTCCACACCCCGCCCACGCGGAGATCGCCATCGGGCCAGCCAGAATCGGGCGCGCCGCCGCCACAGTATCCACGCGAGCACCACCAGGGCGGTCCCCGCTCCCGCCTGGAAAGCGCGGTGCACGTCCCAAGGTCCGGATAGCCAGGTCCGCACCTTCTGGAGCCCGTCGCCGATCCAGCGGCTGATCCAGCGGCGTGTACCCTCAGTCCGGGCTTTCACCGCCTTGAGCAAACCGGCCTGGTCCTCCCGGTCGAACTGCACCACCCTCCGGTACCAAAGCATCCGCAGGCGGTCCAGGCGCGCCGCCCAGCCAACCTCCTGCTGCAGGCGGCTTCGGTTGCGCTCGAGAAGCTGGGTCGGGGTCGAGGCCTGGTCTGACGAAGGAGCAGTGGGGTCGACCCGCAGCCAGCGTCCATTGGAGAAGATCTCGCACCAGGCGTGTGCGTGGGAACTCCGCACCGTCAGATAATCCTCATTCCACGCGCCCCCCAGGAAGCCGCCCACCACGCGCGCGGGGAAGCCCGCGCTGCGCGCCAGCATCACGAAGGTCCCGGCAAAATATTCACAGTGTCCCGGCTCGCGCGACATCGCCCAGCGCACCAGGGCATCCTCCTCGCCGCGCGGCAGTGTATTTGAGAGTGAATACGCGTGGCGCGCGTGCAGCCAGCGGGTCGCCCGCTCGGCGAATTCAGGCGCATCGAGCGCCGCCCCGCCGGTGATCTCGTCCACCGCCTCGCGCCACGAGCGCTTTTCCGCCTCGGTGAAGGGCAGCTCCCTCACCTGCATGGGCAGCGCCTCTGCCGTCCGGGCCTCCGCCCGGAGGTCTGCCGCGGTGGACATGCGTTCAATCCGGTAGGCCTTCATCGTCGAGGGCTCCCGCACCAGCTCGATCATCCTCAACGCGTCACTGGTGCGAAACTCCTGCGGCTCGGTGAAGCGGAGGTTGACGAAGGCCCCCAGCAGCGGGAGGTACCTGCTGACCCCGGGCTCGAGATAAAACGTCCAGCTGGAGCGCCCCAGGGGTGTCGGCATACCCATCGCCCCGAGGCCCGAGCGCGTGCGCACCGGGCCAAAGCCCCGCTGCTTGAGTTCCGTCGACATGCGGAAGGTCTGTTCCCGGTATTCATCGAGCACGACCATCCGCCAGTACGGTTCGGCCGGCATCTCTGCCCGGTCCCCCACGTCGATCCGCATCACGATGGAGTCGTCCTGCTGAATATCACTCACCTCGCCAAAACGGAGGGTGTCAGTGAAGCCGGTGACGGAACGCTTGTTCATCCAGCGGTCGAGAAAGAGACTGTTCTCCAGTTGGAACCGGGGGATGCTCATGAAGAGCGCGGCGGAAAAAACCACCAGCCCCACAAACAGACCCGCGGCAAAGAGCCAGACCCGCCAGTCCACCACCGACCGCGCACGGCGGAGGAAATCCGGCCAGTTGACGTGCGCCCACGCGGGGATGCCTCGCGTCGGGGCCGCCTCCGCACCACCCGGCTCCGCCACGTCCACCAGGGTGCGCGTGAACAGGAGCGCCAGGCTGAGGGCGGCGAAAACCACAATCTGCAGGGCGAATCCGATCGAGATGGTTAGGACACCCGCGGTGACAACGAGGAAAAGCCCGAGCAGCACCAGCTGCAGGTCGTCGCGGCGCCTCCGGTAACTGATCAATCGATACCAAACTAGCAGTACCCCCAGTCGCACCAGCGCCGGCAGCACTTCGCCGAAGGTGTAGATGTCGAAGACAAAAACCGAGAGGACCAGGGGAAAGGCGAGTTTGTGGAACCACGCCGGCATGCGGCCCGCCAGGCTTGGTTTTACCAGCACCACCACTCCGCTCAGGAGGGTGACGAGGAGGAGCAGCGTCGCCTCGATGTCCAGGTAGACAACGGCCATCAGGCCGCTGAGGCCCACCCCTCCGCCGAGGAGCCACCGCAGCTGGTGGAGTTCGTGAACGTTAAGCTGAGGCCGCGCGTTCGCCATGGAGGGAAGCAACGACGCCCCGGGCGCCGTCGGGTTGAAAAACGAGCAGGTTGGCGCCCGAGCGCGACGGGAGCCCGGAAAGCGGACCCGGTTGCGCCGCCCCCGTCCGCAGGGAGCCCGGGGTGGGCTGCGCGAGCGCAAGACGATCGAGAAAAAGCTCGAGGTCTCGCAACCGCCGGATCGGTGCGAGTGCGTCCCTGCCCACGCTGGCGGTGCGCAGGGTGCCGCCGGTGAAAAGGTCCTCCGCCAGCGTCGCCGCAAAACGGCACAGCAGCTCGAATTGCTCCGGTCGCGTCCAGCGATCCGCCGACGTATCCACCCAGAGCGCGAAGCCCTGGCCGGTTTCCGCCGCGGTCTGCCGCACCATCAGCTGCCGCAGGCGCGCGCTCGCTTTCCAATGAATCTGGCGGTGGGAGTCGTCGGACTGGTAACGGCGAAGCGACAGCAGATCGCCGCCCTGGCCCAGCCAACGCACCGATTCGCCCACTGCGGCGCGCTGCCACGCCGGCACCGGGTGGCGGCGGTACTCCACCGGGCTCGGCCAGACAATCATCCTTTCCTCGGCGCCGATGGGAATGCCTTTGCGCAAAAACCCGAAGGGGAAAAGCGAGCCGATCGCGACCAGTTCCACCCGGTCCTCACCACGCCGCTGGGGCTTCAAGGTCGTTTCAAGTCGGATCTCCGCGCCCGGATCCAGGCGCTCCCGCAGCGGCAGTTCGCGGACATCCCCTGTGCTGTCCAGACGCACGTCGAACGTCAGTGCGTAACTGGGGAGAAAGCGTTTGCCGTTGCGCACCACCAACGCGACGACCTGCTCATGCCCCGCACGCCAGGGCGGTTCGATTTCCAGCCGCCAGTGAAGCCCGCGGAAATTGATCCAGGCGAGCACCCCGCTGAGGATGATGCATCCCAGGACGAGCGAGAGGGTGAGAAAGAGAATGTTGCTCGCGGAATTGTAGGCCGCCATCCCGATCGCCATCGCCAGGGCAATGACCAGAAGGCCTGATAGCGTCAGCCCGCTGCGCTGGTTGCGTTGTGGATACAGGAGCATCCAGAGGACGCCGCGCCAGCTGAAGCGGTGTCGGCCCGCGCCGACCGTCGACCAGCCCTCCTCCGCGGTGCGCCGCCGTGGTTTCATCGGCAGAGGTCCTCAACCGGGGCTGCCGTCATCCAGGAAGGGGTTGTCACGGCAGCGGGCAGCCTCAGACAGGCGTCGGGATGGCTGCCACGATGCGTTTCAGCGCGGTGACCACGGCCTGGCGCTCCTCCCGCGCATCGGAACTCGGACGCAGCGACGAAAGCCGGTGGGCAAAGACCGGGAGCACCAGGTGGTGCACGTCTTCTGGCACCACAAAATCGCGCCCGTGGAGCAGCGCGCGCGCCTGCGCGCCCTGGCGTAGAGCCAGGCCGCCGCGCACGCTGATGCCGGCCTTGAATTCCGCCTCGGTGCGGGTGGCGGCGACGATCTTCAGGATAAAGTCCAGGACCGTGTCCTCGACAAAGATCTGGTGGGCCAGCGCCTGGGCCTCGACGATCTCGGCCTGTTTGGCCACCGGGTTGAGCTCGATCGTATCGTATGCGATCCGGGCCGAACGCAGGATCTCGAGCTCGTCCGCAGCTTGTGGATACCCCATGTGGAGCCGCATCAGAAAGCGGTCCATCTGGCTTTCCGGAAGCGGAAAGGTGCCCTCGTAGTCGACCGGGTTCTGGGTCGCGAAGACCAGAAACGGAATGCCCACTGCGTGCGGCTCGCCGTCCACGGTGACCCGCGCCCGGTCCATCACTTCGAGGAGGGCCGACTGCGTTTTGGGCGTCGCGCGGTTGATCTCGTCCGCCAGGACGATGTTGGCGAAAACGGGCCCCCGCTTAAAAACGAAGCTGCGCGACGCCTCCTCGTAGATGGCGACGCCGGTGACATCGCTCGGCAGCAGGTCGCTGGTAAACTGGATCCGGGAAAAGGCGCAGTCCATCGAGCGCGCGAGTGAATACGCCAGCGTGGTCTTACCCACCCCGGGGAGGTCTTCCATCAGGACATGCCCACCGGCCGCCAGACAGACCAGGACCTGCTCGATGACCTCGTCCTTGCCCTTGATGGTCTGCCGCATGTTTTCGCGCAGGCGATCGAAGACACGTTTGGCACTGTGCACCGCGGCGGCGGATACAAAATCGCTCATGACCGGCACAAGGTGGGCACGCCACCCCGGGCGTCAAACCACTGGACGGTAAGAACGTGCTAAAAACCGGGCCCCGCGGTCCGACCTCCGTCCGGGCGGGAAACTCCCCCCCGGACGCGGCCTGTACTCAGGGGAAGAGCTTGATTAGCGCCGAGAAATCCTCGTCGCCCAGGCCGGCGCGATCGGCTGCGGCGAGCCGCTCCCGCAGGGTATCCAGCAGCGGGAAGTCCTCGCACCCATTCATGCGGGAGGCGAGGCGAAGGTCCTTCAGGAGATGCTTCACGGAAAACTGGGGCGAGAAATCGCCGCCCGTGAGTTTGGGCTGCTTGAGCTTGGTCACGCCGGAGTAACCGACATTTTTCCCCATCACCTCAAAAAACAGCGCGTCGGGTATCCCCGACCGGCGCGCCACGACAAGCGCCTCGATCAGCCCCTGCATCTGCGCGGCGATATTCAGGTTCATCGCCAGTTTCAGCGACGTCGCCTGGCGGTGCGTGCCGATGTGGAACCGGGTGGCCGAGACCAGGGCGAGCAGCGGCTCCAGTTGGTCGACCAGGTCCGTCTCCCCACCCAGGTAAAAGACGGACTGTTTTTGCTCGGCCGCGGGCTTGCTGCCGGTGAAGGGAGCTTCGAGGTAGCGGGCGCCCTTGGCGGTGACAAATTGGCGAAAGGTCTCGCTGCTTTCCGGGTCGATCGTGCTCGACTGGACCACGACCTTCCCCGGGCCAAGGGCGGGTACGATGGCATTGAGAATGGCTTGGACCGCCGGGGGATCGGCCACCACGAGGTGGATCACATCCGCCGCGGTGGCAACGGCCAGCGGCTGGTCGGTCCACTTGGGGAAGTCCTGCTTGGGGGTGCGATTCCACGCGCCCCGCAACACGCCGGCGGCGTCGTAGTGACGCGCCCATACACTTCCGATGATTCCCAATCCAAGGACTCCAATCGTATTCATAGAAAAGATATGCGCGGTGGCCGGCTCGCCTAGGCGAGAATCTCCAGCAGGCGGGTGAAGAAGCGGTTTACCTTGAGCTGGTTGGATTTCACCAACTCGCGAAACCGCTCAAAATCGATCTCCTCGTTCATCAGCCCGTTGGCGTAGTTGTCCACGATGGCGAAGGAGTTGTAGCGCAGGCCGATCTCGCGACAGAGGTCGGCCTCGTGCGCCGCGGTCATGCCGACGACATCACCCCAGCTCCGGATCAGCCGTATCTCAGCCTTGGTCTCAAAGCGTGGTCCGCGCATTTGCACGTAGATCTTGCCCGTCTGCACCACGAATTCCGGCGCCAGCCGGCTCACGAGCATGGGCACGAGGTTATTGTCGATCCCGGGGGCGCCGCCCTTGAGTTCGTCGTCAAAGAACGTGGCGGGACCCTGCTGCAGGCCGACGTAGTCGGCGCACGACAGAAACGTGCCCGGCGGCAGCTCGGCGGTCAGCGAGCCGACCGAGTTCAACGAAACGACATCCATGAAGCCCAGCTGCTGGAGCGCGCGGATGTTGGCCCGGTAATTGATGCGGTGGGGAGGAAGCGGAGTGCCCGAGCCGTGGCGGTTGATGATCACCTGTTCAGCCCGCTGCTTGTAGTGAACCTCCCCATACTCGGTCGAGACCACCCCCGGCAGCCAGGCCGCAAAGAGGTCGGAATGGAGAATACTCGTACCGCTGATGAAGGCCACTTTCATGGCCCGAGTCACGCTGAGCGGGGGAGAAAGGTCAATCAACCGACATACGGGCGGCGCCCGCTGTTTATCCACTCCACTCTCGCACCTCGGAAACTCTTCTATTGCTTTTGTCTCTTTTTCTTTACTCGCTTCGTCCATGCACCAAAAGCGGGAATCAGAGGGCATACCCCAGGGACGTCTCCACACGCTGGCGGTCGGTGAACGGCCGCAGGAACGGCTCGAGCGCCTGGGCCCAGCCGCCTTGAGCGACGCAGAGTTGCTGGCCCTGCTTCTGCGCAGCGGCACCCGCGGGCAGGACGTGCTAACCGTGGCCAGCACCGTCCTGGCGGAGGCGGGGTCCCTCGCCCGCCTGGTGGCATGGAAGGACGCGGACTTCGCGCGCCAGAAAGGCATCGGCCGGGTCAAGGCGCTCCAGCTTGTCGCGGCCTTCGAGATGTCGCGTCGCGTCGGGGCCGCCTCCAGCCCCGAATTTCCGGTCCTCGCCCGGGCGGACCTCGTCGCCGCGCACCTCGCGGGCCTGGTTGCAGGACTCGAGGTGGAGAAATTCTGGGTGCTTTGCCTCAACCGGAAAAACCGCCTGATCCGCCGCGTGGAGGTCACGTCGGGCACCGCGACGAACAGTCTGGTGCATCCGCGCGAGGTGTTCCGCGAGGCGATCCGCGTCGGCTCGTCGGCCGTGATCTGCGTCCACAATCACCCCAGCGGGGACCCCGCCCCGAGCCCCGCCGACATCCAGGTGACGCGCCAGCTGCGGGAGGCGGCGAAGACGGTCTGCATTGACCTCCTCGACCACGTGATCGTCGGAACGTCTGCTCACGATCCAACGGGCTTGGGGTACTACAGCTTTCGTGCGGCCGGACTGCTCTAGCCTGCGAACGCGCCTCGCCCGCACCCTCCGGTCCCGTCGCCTCCCTTGATGTCGATCAAGGCGGAACGCCCGCGCCTGGGTTATCGTCAATCATGGCCCGTACTCTTCTTTCCGCCGACGCCGCTGAGGCGCTCTCGCTCGCTTCCGTGGCTCAGATTTCGGAGGCTGGCATTGTCAGCCGCACGCTCGTCCAAACCCCGGAGCTCCGCGTCGTGCTCTTTGGCTTTGCGGAGGGCCAGGAACTGACCGAACACACCAGCACCCGCCGCGCGCTTGTCCAGGTGCTGGAAGGCGCCTGCGATTTCCTCTACGCGGGAACGTGGCAGCGCCTCGAGGCAGGCAGCCTCCTCCACATGCCGCCGAACCACCGTCACGCGGTGCGCGCAGCGCATGGACCCTTCAGCATGTTGCTCACGCTCGGTGACGCGCCGGCGGCATCGGCCTCCTAGCATTCACAGGCAGATCCCTCGGGGCTTTTCCGAGACCCGTCCTCCGCGCAGTTCCTGAATGGCCGGCGAGTCACGAGGACGTTCATGGCTCCATCGACGACGCGTCGCCTCGACCCAAACATCGCCGATGCACGCGCCGAGTGGCCCGCACCGTCGCATCCTCCTCATCAACAACGGATCATTTGGCCGTGCCAATGCCTGCGGGTGCTGGCGACGGCCGAACCGCCTTGCTGCTGTGAAGGGGTTCCATGAATACGCAGCAAAGATTCGGTGACACCGCGGTGCGCGACGGCTCCGGCGGGCGGCGCGGCGCTGCAGGAACCTTGCGGTGGCCCCACGGTCCCGCGCGGCGTGAAAGCTTGCACCTCCAGCATGTCAGCCCCGGCGCCTTGGGACGAAGCGTTCCTCCGCGTCGAGAGCTACCTGCACGCACACCGCATCGAAAGCCGCCTGGTTGTCAGCGAACTGGCAACCAGCATCATTGAGGAGGCGCGGCGCGACGCTGCGACGCAGCCGGACGAAGCGCCAGTCCGCCTCGCCATGGAGGTCCTGCAAAGGCGGATGGCGGCGTGGTTCCGTGACGTTTTCCAGGAAGACAGCTGGAAGGAGGAGCACTCGCGCCGACGTGGGCGGCTGGCGTTGGTCCTGACAGACATGCCGTCGTCGTGGGCAAACGACTTCCTCGCCGAGCGGCCACTTCCCGAACCACTCACCGAGCGACTCAACGGCGTGGAGCTCCAGCCCGGCCCGGAACTGCGGCTCAGCAAGATGCCGCCCGCTCACCTGGAGTTTGCCTTGGGCGACAATGAGGACGCGCCTGCCACGCTGTCGCGGCGCGCGCCGTGGGCGGCCGTCACGGTCTGGCTCCTGGCGGTCGGCGCGATGGGCGTCGCCTGGGCAACGACCCGCTGAGCCATGAAGGTCGCTCCCTTTAACCCCGCCTCCCTCGATCGCCGGGTGGTGATGCGCCGGCGGGCCCTTGTCCTGGCGTTGACGCTGCTGTTGACCGCACCCGGTGTCCTGCTGATGGCCGACCTCCACTGGCACACGGGTTACGACCTCGCTAAAGTCGTCCACCTGCTCCTCTTTGTGCTGTTGTTCAGCCTGGTGGCCTTCGGTGCTGTGCAGGCGTTAGTCGGCTATTTCATCCGGCGGCGCGGCGGGGATCCGCTGACGATCAGCCGGAGTGTGGATTTTGACGCGGACGGCGACGCGCTGCCGGTGCCCGTTGCCGTCGTCATGCCCATCTGCAACGAAGAGGTTCGCCGGGTGATGGAAGGCATGCGGGCCACCTTTGAGTCCGTGCAGCGAACGGGCCTGCTGCCGAACTGTGACTTTTTCCTGCTCAGCGATTCCACCCAGCCCAACCAATGGGTGGCGGAGGAGGCGGCGTGGCTGGCCATGACGCAGCAGCTGGATGCGCACGGCCGGATGTTTTACCGGAAACGCCGGGTGGGCATCAACAAGAAGGCGGGCAACATCGCCGACTTCTGCCGCCGTTGGGGAAAACATTACCGCTACATGGTGGTGCTCGACGCCGACAGCATCATGAGCGGCGAAGCGATTGTGACGCTGGTTCGCCTGATGGAGCGCAACCGGCGGGTGGGCCTCATCCAGGGTGTGCCCCTGCTCGTGAACGGCGAGACCATCCTCGCCCGCCTGCAGCAGTTCGCGACCTGTCTCTACGGGCGGCTTTTTTCCACCGGTCTCAACTTCTGGCAGCTGTCCGAGGCGAATTATTGGGGCCACAACGCCATCATTCGCCTCGCCCCATTTATCCGCCATTGCTCCTTGCCGGAGCTGCCCGGCGACGGTCCTTTTGGCGGCCGGATCCTCAGCCATGATTATGTGGAGGCGGCGTTGCTGCGGCGCGCCGGATGGCAGGTTTGGCTGGCGACCGACCTCGAGGGAAACTTCGAGGAGTGCCCGGCAAACGTGATCGACCTCGCCAAGCGCGATCGACGCTGGCTGCAGGGAAATCTCCAGCATGCCAAACTCATCGTCGCGCGAGGCTTTCACGTTGTGAACCGCCTCCATTTCACGCTCGGCATCCTCGCCTACCTCGCCTCGCCGCTTTGGCTCTGTTTCCTCATCCTCTCCTCGGTGATCACCTGGCACGCCGTACGCATGGGCGTCGACCCGGCCGCCAACATCAATAGTTTCGCGACCACCCTGGGGTGGAGTATGCGCACCGAAGCGCTCGCCCTCTTTGGCCTCACCCTTGTCCTTCTTTTCCTGCCCAAGATGGTTTCGCTGGCTGATCTCCGCGGCAGGAGCAGCGACATCGCGGCCTTCGGCGGCTGGCGTCGTCTCCTGGCCGGGGTCGGACTGGAGACGGTGGTATTTACGTTGCTGGCGCCGGTCCTGATGCTGTTCCACACCAAGTTTGTCGTCCTGACCCTGGCTCGCCAAAGCGTCACCTGGGGTTCCCAGCGGCGCGGGCGCGAGGGCGCCTCCGCCTGGGGTGAAGCTGTCGAGGCGCATTGGGGCCACACCCTGGTCGGCATCGTCGCCGCACTTGTGACGTATCGCATCGACCCCTTGCTGACGGCGTGGATGTCGCCGGTCCTCGGCGGGTTGGTCCTTTCTATTCCGCTCTCCTTCCTCACGGGCTCCCTGCCGATCGGAAACGCATTCCAGCGACACGGCCTCTTTGCCACGCCTGTGGAATCGCGCCCCGCTCCGGAAGTGGTGGCGATCAACACCGCGCTGGCACGGTCGTCGTCCAACGAGATCCCGGACGCACTGCGTGGCGACTACGGCCTGCTGCAGGCAATCCTGGACCCGTACGTCAACGCGGTGCACCTCTCACTTCTGCGTGCCAAGGAGGAGATTCCGCCCGACACAGAAGTCCGCTTCGCCGTGCTTCGCCAAAAGCTCCTCCGGGAAGGACCGGCAAAACTGTCGGCCCGCGACAAACTCGCGCTTCTGATGGACGCCGATGCGATGGCGGCGCTGCACGAGGAGATCTGGTCCACGCCGGGCGACCGCCTCGCTCCCTGGTGGCAGCAGGCCCTGCGGCACTACAGTCTGGCGGCCCCCACCCCGGAGACGCCCTTTGCCCGCGCGGCGTGAGCGGCGCTGGGCCGTGCCGCGTGGCCGCACGCATCAGCGGCCCTTGACCGTCTTGAGCTGTTCGCGCGCCACCCAGGGATCCAGCTTGGCAAGGATGAAGTAGGCCAGCCGCTGCTTCATCCGCGGCAACCACGACCGGAAGCCCGCTGTATCCGCCAGGGTCACACGCGTACTGTGGGCGAGATCGGTCTCAAACTGACGGCGCGCCTCCGCCGCCAGCGCAGCGTCCTTGATCCGGAGCATCACCTCGAAGTTAATCCGCAGGCTGCGCGGATCGAGGTTGGAAGAGCCGACGTAGACGATGTCATCCAGCACCATCGTCTTCGCGTGCAGGACCTGCGGCTGGTATTCAAAAAGCTCGATGCCGGACCGAAGGATGCCGCGGTAAAGGGATTGGGTGGCGAGGAGCATCAGCCGCACGTCGGACTTGGCGGCGAGCAGCAGGCGCAGCCGGGCTCCGCGCCGGTGCGCCTGGAGGAGTTGGGCACGCAGACGCCGGGTGGGCAGGAAATAGGCGGAGGTGATCGCGATGTCGTTGGCGCGGCGGAGATCCTCCCGCAGGGCGGCGCGCAACGGACTGAGGCCGAGGCCCGGCTTGGTGAAGAGGGCCAGTACCTCCGCACGAGAGCCCACCGTCCGCGCATACCCGCCGCGCACCAGCTGCCACTGGCGACGTTCCGCCCGTTGCCACTGTTCCTCGAATTCCCTGCCCAGGGCATTCACCACCGGTCCCGCCACCGCCACGCCGCCATCGCGCCAGCCAGAGGAGACCCCGTCGCCGTGGTATTCGTCGGAAATGTTGCAACCGCCGACAAACGCCAGGGTTTCGTCCACCAGGAGGAGTTTGCGGTGGTTGCGAATCGTCCACTTCCCCAGCCAGACACTGTTGAACCAGACCACCTGCCCACCCGCCGCCGTCAGTTCCGAAAAATAGGACTGGCCCAGCAAACCGGACCCGACGCCGTCGAGCAGGAGCTGCACCGCCACGCCCCGCCTGGCGGCCTGCGTGAGCGCGTCGCGAAAGGCCGTGCCGATCTGCGTATCCGAAAATATATACATCTCCATCCGGACCGCGCGCCGCGCGGCCCCGATAGCCCGCAGCTGCGCGTCCAGGTAGCTTCGACCGGAACCATGCCACTCAAAGCGATGCCGCTCTATCGCGGAGGCAGGGGGGACGGGCGGGACTGGGCGCATGGACCGGGCGACGGTGGAGGACTAAGGCGGGAGATTGAAGGGCGAAATCGGCGTCGAGCAGCCGCCTCGGCGTCAGCGCGCCCTGGCCGCCGTCTGGATCAGCTCCTTGACCAACGGGTTTGGGAAACGCCGACCCGGGGTAATCCCATAAAAGTTTTCCTGAAGGCGCGCGATGCGGTGTTTCTCGAGCAGGGTGCCGCTTTCGATCTCGTCGCGCACCACCACGGGCGGGACCAGGGCAAGGCCGTCCCCTTCGCGCGCGAGGAGGCGAAGCATCGCCATGTCGTCGACCTCTGCGATCAACCGGGGCCGGATGCCCGCCGCATCCATCAGGCGATCGAAAGCGGCTCGGGTTTCCGACTCGAGCGAAGGCAGGATCAGCGGGACCTCCCGGCAATCCTCGGGAAAGCGGAAGACGCGCCGGCGCCACTTCGGACTGCCGATCAGGCTGACGGGCTGCTGCTCCAGCAGGTGGCTTTGCCAGGCGATGTCCGCGTCCTTTTTCACCGGGTGATTGGCGAGTACCACGTCCACCTGATGTGTCTGCGCCAGGGTCAGGAGCTCCCGCAACGGACCCGAGCGCAGGATCAGTTCAACATCCGGCCGATGCAGGGCCGGTCGGATAAAACTCAGCTGGAAATTGCGGGACAGGGTCGCGACCGCGCCAATGCGCAGTACCTGCCGCCCGGCCCGGCTCCGGCTCTGCAGAACGTCCTGCAATTCCTCACCGGACCGAAAGATGATTTCGGCGTAGTCGAGAGCGATGCGTCCCGCTTCGGTGAGCGACAACCCGCGCCCGCTCCGATCAAAAAGCACGTGACCCAGGCTCTCCTCCAGCTGGCGCAGCTGAATGCTGAGGGCCGGCGGCGACAGGTTCAGGGCGGCGGCCGCCCTGGAGAGGCTGCGCTCCCGCGCGATGGCGCGAAAATAGCGCAGGTGATGGTAGTTGAGAAAGGCCATCGGACGTTAGGTTTTATTTAACCTACCGTTTTAAAAGGTGTAGTCGTCTAAAACTCAACGCTTCTCTAGAGTGGAGGCGATGCAGCGCCTTCTTCCCGTTTTGATCATCGCCCTGCCCCTCGTGCCGCTCCTTGCAGCCGCGGCGGGAATGGGACGGCACGCCCGGGTCGCGCGGCGCGCCCTGACCGGCGGTGCTTGGCTCACACTCGGTATCGCCGCCATCGCGACTGTCCTCGGTTTTGCCGGGGAACCCGCGGGGTGGCGCTGGGCACCCGTCCCGGAATATCCCGCGTTAGCGGTGAGTCTGCGGTGGGACCCCCTTTCTTCCGTTTTTACCCTTCTGGTGTGCTGGCTGGCGTGGGCCGTGGTCCGTTTTTCGCGCACCTACCTGGAAGGCGACACGCGCGAGGGCGACTACTATCTCTGGCTGGGACTGACATTTTCCTCGGTGCTGGCCTGGGCCAGCGCGGGCAACCTGCTGGTGCTCCTGGCGGGTTGGTTGTGCACCCGCCGCTGCCTCCACCGCCTCTTGACTCACCGCGTCGACCGGCCCGGGGCACACGCCGCCGCACGACAAAAGCGACTGGCGGGACGCCTCGCTGAACTGCTGATGCTCGGCGTCCTCGCATTGACCTACCACACCTTCGGCACGTGGGAATTCGACGCGCTATTCGCAGCCGCCGCGACCGGTGCTCCCGGCCACGTGAGTCTGCTGGCGCTGCTCCTGGTCGCGGCGGCGGCACTCTCCTCCGCGCAAGTGCCGTTTCACACCTGGCTGCCGGACACGATGGAAACACCAACGCCGGTGTCCGCCTTCATGCACGCCGGAATCATCAATGCCGGAGGCTTTCTCGTCCTGCGGCTCAGCCCGCTGATCTCCGCCGCGCCTGCCGCGCAACTCACGCTAGGCCTGATCGGGGGCGCCACCGCGGCATACGGCGCGGTGGTGATGCTGACCCAGCCGACGGTCAAACGTGCCCTTGCCTACTCCACCATCGCCCAGATGGGCTTCCTGTTCCTGCAGTGCGGTCTCGGCGCGTACGGATTGGCTTTCCTTCACCTCCTCGCGCACGCCGTCTACAAGGCACACGCGTTCCTCCACGCCGGCAGCACGGTGGATGCTCCAGCCCGCGCCGCGATCCCTCTGCGCGGGTCGATGGTCGCGATCGCGGCCCTTGTCGCCACCCTACTGGTGCTTGGACTTTCCGCCGTCGTGTCAGCCGCCGGCCTGCCCCCGGCGGGGACCAACGGCATCCTGCTTCTCCCCCTCGCCCTTGCCCTCGCCTATGGTCTCGCCCGCCTGTGGTCGATTGTATCCACGTCTCGGGCACGGCTGCAGGGCGTTTGGGTGGCAACGCTGGTCTGCAGCGCCAGCCTGCTCCTGCACCACGGCGCGGGAGGCTTCGACTGGGGCCAGCCCGCCGGCGCGCCTTCCCCGGCCCTGCTTTGGCTGGTGGGACTTCTCTTTGCCGGGCTCTTTGCCTGCCAGGGGCTCGTCTGGTGCGCCGGTCGTTCTGCCGTCGGCCGCAGCCTCTACGTCCACGCGCTGAATGGCTTTTACCTGGGCACCGCTGTTCACCGGCTGCTTCGCCCGCGCCGCACGCCCGGGTGGAGCCGCTGAGTCACTCAACGCCCTTTCCATGACCACACCGTCTGCCACACCCTCCCGCGCCACGATCGATGCTGCGCTGAAGCGCATCGCGCCCCTGTTTCCCCTCAACCGTTTTGTGGCGGTTAATCCTTTCCTCGGTTTTGTGGACGTGCCGTTTGCGGACGCGTGCGCCCTCCTGCAGCGCACCACCGGTGCCGCGCCCCTGCTCGAGTCTGCCGTGTACCGGGAGTTGCTTCCCAAAGGCGAACGGGCGGCAGCGGACCCTGCCGGGATGACAGCGGAGGTTCACAGCCACGGGACGATGGAGCCGCGTTTGAACCACCAGACGATGATCCCCGCCCCGGGGACCTTCTCCGAGTACCTCGATCGCCAGGAGGGGCGGTCACACTGGGCGCCCTTTATCACCGATGAGCTCTCCAAGTGGTGCGGGACCTATTTCGACCGCAACCAGACGATGTGGTGCTCACCCTGGCGCGAGGCCGGTCTCTATTGCGCCTGGCGTGAGGCCGCTCGTCTGGACCGCAATCCCGAGGTGTTTGGCCTGGGTGGGTTTCGCGCTTCCGTGTCGAGCTTGGCGCCCGATCCGGACACCGCCATCCTGGCGATGGCAACTGCCCTCATTCCTCCCGCGGTGGACGCAGTCGAGGGCCTTCAAGCCGTGCTGGCACGGATGTCGGGCTGGGCCGGATACGCCCGCCACCTCGATTGGGAGTCTGAGCGCAGAGGCGGTGCGGCCACGCTCCTCCGGGATCTGCTCGCAATCCGGCTGGGGTACGAATGGGCCCTCTGGGTCTCACCGGCCACATCCCCCGAACACAAGGCAGCGTATCGGAAACAGGCCGGGCACACCCGCCAGGAGCCGCTTACGTCCCGCATTGCTGCCCAGAACGCTTACGAGCTCACTTATCAAAGCCAGCTTGCTCAGCGGCTGGTCACACAGCCGTTTCCTCCCCAGAAGGCGCTCCGACCGGAGATCCAGGCGGCGTTCTGCATCGACGTGCGCTCAGAGGTGCTCCGTCGGCACCTGGAGGCGGTCGCACCGGACGTGGAGACGATCGGCTTTGCCGGCTTTTTTGGATTCGCCCTGGCGCATCGCGACGGTGGAGAGGACCGGCCCTCGGCTCGATGCCCTGCCCTCCTGATTCCCAGCCTTCCGTCGGAGCCGTGCGCCCAGCGCGAGCCCGACACCGCGGAGCTGCGCGCGGGTGCAGCGGCGTGGAAGGCGTTCCAGATCTCGGCCGCCTCGTGCTTCTCTTTTGTCGAAACCGCAGGTCTGGCTTTCGCGGGGGCGCTGTTCCGCCAACGGTCCTCCGTGCCCGCCTGCCGACCGTCCAGCCCGCCTCCTCGGCTCAACTCCTCCGTCTCTCTGGAGGCGAGGATCACCCAGGCCGCGGGCGCGCTGCGTGGGATGGGGTTGCAGCAGCGCTGCGCCCGATTGGTCCTACTCTGTGGTCATGGAGCCTCCGCCGCCAACAATCCTCATGCGCACGCCCTCGCCTGCGGTGCTTGCGGAGGGCATGCGGGCGATGTCAACGCCCGGATCGCCGCAGACACCCTGAATGATCCGGCGGTGCGCGCAGGGCTGCGGCGCCTGGGAATCCACCTACCGGAAGACACGTGGTTTATCGCGGGCCTTCACAACACCACCACGGATGACGTCTGTCTTTTTGAGGACCAGGTGCCGCCGCACCATCGCGCTGGGGTCTCGCGTCTCAAGGAGGCGTTCGCGCGCGCCGGGCGGCTGTCGCGCCGGGAGCGCTCCCGCTCCCTCGGCCTGTCAGGGCTCGATGACTCGGCCCTGCATCGTGCGATGCAACGCCGCGGGTCATCCATTTCCCAGACTCGCCCCGAATGGGGCCTGGCCAACAATGCGTCCATGCTGGTGGCGCCACGCGCCCGAAGCCAGGGTCTCGACCTGGGCGGACGCGTTTTCCTCCACGACTACGCCTCCGACGACGATCCCGGGGGATCCCTGCTCGCGCTGATCCTCCGGGCTCCCGTGGTTGTCGCCAGCTGGATCAACCTCCAGTATTACGCGGCCCGCGTTCAACCCGGACACCACGGCGCGGGGGACAAGGTCTTCCACAACGTGGTCGGTGGCATCGGCGTACTCGACGGCAACGGCGGGGACCTGCGGTCGGGCCTGCCTCTTCAGTGCGTCCACGATGGATACAACTTTGTCCACGAGCCGCGGCGGCTCAGTGTGTATGTCGAGGCGCCGCGGGAAAAGATTGGACTCGTCCTGAAGGAGGAGCCCTCCCCCCGGGCTCTCTTCGACAACGGCTGGATACATCTCTTCGCACTCGAGGAGAACCACTGCTACCGCTACCTGCCCGGCGGGCACTGGGAGAACTTCTCCTTTACCTCCGCTCCCGCTCAAACACCGGTCGCTTCGCCACCCAGCGGGCCGGTGGAGCACGCGGCCCCGCTGGAACCGGTGGCGCGGTGACGCTGCGCTAGGCGCGGCCCATCGCACGCAGAGCGGCAAAGGACTTCTGCACCGACACCAGCGGTGCGAAGGTGTACTGCTCCTGCTCGACGATCAGCCATTCGACCGCAGCCACGGCGTCCAGCACCTCGAAGACGGAGTTAAAATCGACCGGACCTGAGCCAAGTTCCTTCTCGTCCTTGAGGTGGACCAGGTGCACGCGACGACCCTGCTCACGCAGGAAGACGGCCGGGTCCACCCCGGCGTATTTGAGCCAGTAGACATCGGCCTCGATCGCCACGTTGCGCGGCTCGCAGGCATCCACCAGCCAGTCGAGCCCATGGCGGCCCCCGGTCGAACGCAGTTCAAAATCGTGGTGATGATAATGGAAACGAAGGCCCACCGCGCGCAACCGGGCGCCGATGCGATTCAATTCCTCACCGAGGTCCTCGTATGCGGCGGGCGTGCCTAGCAGGTGCGGCGGGTACCACGGGCAGACAAGGTTGCTGCACCCCAGCGTATAGGCCTGTTCCGCAGCCTGCATGACGTCGGCGCGGAGTTGTTGAATGGATACATGCATCCCGGCCACCCGCAACCCGGCGTCACGCAGGGCCCGGTTCCCGGCGGCCAGGTCGAGGTTCCCGAATCCTGCAATCTCCACCCCGCTATAACCCATCGCGGCAACTTGCTTGAGGGTGCCGGCAAAATCGCGGGCCACGTCATCGCGGAGGGACCAGAGCTGGAGCGCAACGGGAAGCATGGAGCAGACGCTACGAGGCCCTGGTGGGAGGAAAACCCAATTCTGATCAACAGGGCCGACGCTTTGACGAATCGCCCGCCAGCACCCACCTTTCCCGCATGGACCAAAACGTGCGTCACAACGAAGCCGAACACCGCTTTGAACTGAACACGGCGGGCGCCGTCGCGATCGCCGACTACGTCGAACAAGGAGATCGCTGGGTTGTCACCCACACCTTCGTGCCGCCCGAGCTGCGCGGCGGTGGCATCGCCGGCACCCTCGTCAAAGCGACCCTCGAAACCGCCCGGGCCCGCGGCAAGAAGGTGGTGCCGCAGTGCAGTTACGTCGCTGCCTATCTGTCCCGGCATCCGGAATACCACGATCTGCAGGCCTGAGTGCGCGACCGCGCCGGCCCAATCGCCCCCTTGGGTGCGGGCGGGGCGGCGCTTTACGCCGAACGTCCCTCCTTGGGGGCTGCCGCGTGTAGCTCCACCCAAAACGTAGAGCCGGCATGGCGGGCGGAGGTCAGGCCGATTTCTCCGCCCATTCGCTCGACTGCCTTCTTGACGATTGCCAGCCCGATCCCTGTCCCGCCGTAGCCCAGTTCGGCCTGCTGGAAGATCTCGAAGATGCGCCCCTGCTGATCGGCCGGAATGCCGATGCCATTGTCGCGGACAAAGACACGTACCCGGTCGCCGCGCCGCTCCGCCCAGACCTCGACCCGCGGGCGCACACCGCTGGCGACAAACTTCACCGCGTTTCCCAGCAAATTCGAAAACACCTGGGTCAACATCGCCTCGTTGCCCCGCACGAACGGAAACGGAGTCCTCAGCACCAGGTCGGCGCGCTCGGGCGAAAACATCGGGTAGGTCTCGACGATGCTCCGCAGCAACAGATCCAGCGGCACGGCGACAAGTGGCGACTCCCCGCGGACAATCTTGCTGTAGTTGAGGACATCTTGGATCAGGCGGTCCATTCGGCCCGCGGCCGTGGCGATCCGCTGCAAATACCCGCGCCCTTCCTCGTTGAGGCGTGCGGCATGCTCTTCCAGCAGGACCTCGGAGAACCCGTGCAGCGAGCGCAGGGGAGCGCGCATGTCGTGGGCGATGCTGTAGGAAAACGACTCCAGTTCGCCGATCGTCTCACGGAGCTTCGCCGTGCGTTCCGCGACCGTTCGCTCGAGGGTCTCCTCCGCTTGTTTCTGATCCTCAATGTCGGTGGTGGCGCCGATCCATACCAGGAGCACGCCATTCGCGTCGCGCATCGCCCGGGCGCGCGTCAAATGCCACCGGAAAACCCCGTCATGGCGGCGGAAGCGATGCTCGATTTGGTAGGGGTCGCCGGAAGCGACGCAGTGAATCCACTCTCGCATGCTGGGTTGCAGGTCCTCCGGGTGCAGGAGGTTCTGCCATTCCCAGCCCAGCATGCGCTCGGGAGGGGCCCCGGTGTACTCCAACCACTGCGGATTAACGTAGTTCGCCTCACCGCTCGGCCGACAGGTGAAGATCTTCTGCGGCATCGATTCTGCCAAAAACCGGAAACGGGTTTCGCTCTCCCGCAGGCTCCGCATGACCTTGGCCCGTTCGAGCGACTCCCAGCAGCGCGACGCCACCAGCTGCACCAACTCCACCTCCGCCTCCGTCCACCGGCGCACCGTCGCCTGATGCACCGCCATGCCGGCACTGAAGATATTTCCTTTGTGAAGGGGGACACAAATGACCGCACGGATACGGGTGGAGGTGTAGGCCGGCCTGTCCGCCGCTGTCACCCGCGGATCCGTCTCTGCATCCTCCAGGACAAAGGGCTCATTTTTTCGCATTTGCAGGGCGCAGGCCTCGCCGAAGGCTGCCACCGGCCAGCGCCCCACGATTGAAGGGACGCCGCGTGGGTAATCCCCGGTGATGACCCAGGTCTCCTCGTTCTCCACCTCGGCATAGGCGCAACGGTCCACGTGGAGATGCTCTCCCAGCAATCGCGCGGTGGTCGCCATGATTTCATCGGGATCGGTGAGGGACTGGGTCTCCTGGTGAAGATCGACCAGGAAATGGAGCGTATTCTCTTTTCGTTTACGCTCGGTCACGTCCCGCCCTGTCACGCCCACCGCCTCCACCTCCCCCCGGGTGCCAAGCACGGGTACAAAGATGTAATCGTAGATGCGCACGCCCTGGGTGCTTTCGAAGGGCAGTTCGCCCCGCACCGGCCGGCGGGTCGTGATTACCTCCTCGATTTCCCTATCGTGCAGCGTGGCCTGCCAGTCCGCATAACCGAGTTCGTGCCAGCTGCGGCCGATCACGTCCCCCAGCGAGCGCCCCCACACTGCCAGCAGCGCTGCATTGGCGTAGGAGAAGCGGTGATTGAGGTCCAACACCCCGACCACGTCCGGCGTGCTGGAGAGGATGGTGTCGTAGAGACGGCGCTCCTGCTCCGAACGCACGGTCAGGCGCTGCAGAGCCTCCTCCGCCAGCTTGCGTTCGGTGATGTCGGTGGCGGTGCCAAACCATTCGGTGACCTCACCCTCCGGCGTTCGCACCGGCACGGCGCGGGAGAAGGTCCAGCCAGGGGTGCCGTCCCGGCGTATCACACGATACTCGAGTTCGAAGGTGCGTCCCCCCGCGACCGCGGCCTGCACCGCAGAGAGGACGCGCCCGTGATCGTCGGGATGAATATACTTCTGCAGCCATCCCCGGCTCGGTTCGTTGGTGTCTTCAACGAGGTCCTTGCCCTCCATGCGGCGCATTTCCGACCAGTCGGGATTCATCCGGTACACCACATCCGAGCTTGCGATGACGAGGGCGCGGTAGCGGGCCTCCGAGGTCCGCAGGCGATCCCGCTCGGACTCGAGGCGATGGGCGAGGGTCTCGACCTCGCGCCGGCTCGTGACCTGGGCGGAAACGTCGACCGCGTGGACGAGGATGCCATCAACGGCGTTCGCCTCGTCCAGCGTGGGCTGGTACACAAAATTCACATAATGCTCCCGCATTCCGCCCTGATGCAGCAACTCGAGGCGCATCTCGTTTCCATGGAACGGACGGCCGGTGCGATAAACCTCGTCCAGGATTTCCAGGTACCCCTGGCCGGCGACCTCCGGCAGGACTTCGCGCACGCCCTGGCCGATGACTTCACGGGCGTCGCTGCGTCCGATCAGACGAAGATAATGCGCGTTCGCGAGTTCGAAGACATGCTGCGGCCCGCGCAGGACGCACATGGGTGCTGGAGCCTGCATCAGCAGATCGTAGAGGCGCCGGCGTTCGCGTTCGATCGCTGCGGCGGAGGCGCGACGCACCCGCGCGAGCTCCAGATGCGTCTCCACCCGGGCGAGCAGCTCGCGCGAACTGAAGGGCTTGGTCAGGTAGTCATCCGCTCCGGCGGCCGCGCCCTCGATCCGGGCTTCTTCTCCCGCCCGGGCGGTGAGGAGAAGGATGGGAGTGGCCGAAAGGGTCTCATCGCGGCGCAGCGCTGCCAGGAGTTCAAATCCATCCATCCTCGGCATCATCACGTCGCTCAGGATCAAACTGGGGTGTTCCTTGCGGGCCAACTCGAGTGCGCTCGCGCCGTCCTCCGCGGTCAGCACCCGGTATCCCTGCGTCTCGAGCAGCCGTCGCACGTAATCCCGCATGTCCCGATTGTCCTCAGCCAGGACGAGCGTTTCCGTCCGATTCCGGCGGGGGGCCGGAGCCGGGATGTCTCCCTCCAGGTCAAGGGCGGGGACCGCGACCGGCCCGGGAGCGCCGACGAGATTGGCAGCGGGCGCCCACCGATCCGCCTCCTCGAGGTAGGTGCGCGCCGCTGTCTCCGCGGAGTGGGTACGGTGGGTTGAACCCAGCCGCTCCGTCGGAAGGTGGCGCGCCCCCAGCGGGATCGCCACCTGGAACTCCGCACCCTCCCCCACCCGGCTGCGAAGCCCGACCCGGCCGCCGTGGAGCCGCGCAAACTCCCGCACCAGGGCCAGGCCGATGCCGGTGCCCTCGTGTGAACGGGCATGCTGGTTTCGCACCCGATGGAAGCGTTCGAAGACGCGCGCCTGCTCCTCGGGGGGAATGCCTACGCCCGTGTCGCTGACCGACAGGACGAGCCAGTGGTCGCTCACGCCCGCCCCGGTCTCGGCACCGACGCCGGTGAACGACGCCAGCGGATTGGACCCGTGGTATTCGGTCGTGCGCACCGTCACTCCGCCTGTGAGCGTGAATTTCAGGGCGTTGCTGAGGAGATTGAAGACAATTTTCTCCCACATTTCGCGATCGACAAACGCCGGTTCCGCCAGCGGTGGACAATCGATCGTGAGGCTAAGCCCGGAACGTTCCGTGGCGGAACGAAACACGCTGGCGAGCTCAGCGGTGAAGGCAGGCAAATCGGTTTCCTCGAAAAGCGCTTCCGCTCGGCGCGCCTCGATTCTCGAAAAATCGAGCAGGGAGTTGACCAGGCGGAGCAGACGCAGGCTGTTCCGGTGGGCTTGCTCCAGGTGTTCGCGTGCCGGCACCGGTTGGCGCAATGCTTCTTCCAGGGGCCCGAGCATCAGGGTTAGCGGGGTTCGGAACTCATGGCTGACATTGCTGAAAAACGCGGTCTTGGCGCGATCGACCTCCGCCAACGCCTCCGCCCGGGCCCGTTCCGATTCGTAGGCGCGGGCGTCGGTCAGGGCGGTGCCGACGTGGCCCGCCACTACGGAGAGGAAGCTGCGGTAGTCAGCGTCCAGAGGCCGATGGCGGCTGACGCCGGCGACAAACACACCCGCCACCTCGTCACGACCACTCGTGGCAATGGGCAGCACCAGGGCGACGTCACCAAGAGTGGAGTTGATTCCCGTGAGGGTGATGGCGCCGGCGCCGCGCACGGCGCGCGCCACCGGATGCTCGGTCTCCAAGGCGGTGTCGATCAGGGGTGGAGCGATGGGCAGCGAGTCCTGCAGCCCCGAGATTCCGGCGAGACGGGCGGTGATCCCGTCCGCCTCCACCAGGTAGATCAACGCGAACGGAATGTCCTCCGGATGAGCCCCAATCTGGGCGGCGGCCGCGCGGCACGCCTCCGCCGCACTGTTCTGGCGGGAGAGCGCGCTGAGCCGGCGCAACATCTTCAAGCGCCGCTCCCCCACCACTCGCGCAGTGGTTTCAGTGCAGGCACAGAAGACGCCGCCGACGCCGCCTGACTCGTCGCGGATCGGGCTGTAGGAGAAAGTAAAATACGTTTCCTCGATAAACCCGAAGCGCTCCATCACCAGCTTCTGGTCTTCGGACCAGGTTGAGGCCCCGTCACGCATGACCGAGTCCGCCAGCGGACCCACCACCGGCCAGATCTCTGCCCAGACTTCACGGCCCGAACGGCCGAGGGCGGCCGGATGTTTGTCCCCGAGGATGGGAAGGTAGGCGTCGTTATACAGCACGGTCAGCTCCGGGCCCCACCACACGAACATCGGAAACCGAGATTGCAGACAGATGCTCAGCGCGGTGCGCAGACTCTGTGGCCAGCTCCCCGGGTGGCCCAGCGCGGTCGTGCCCCAATCGAGGCGCCCCATCAGACGACCCATTTCGCTCTCTCCGGCACCAAACGCCGCGAGCGCCGATTCCATGGACGCGGCAGGGGGGTGGGGCCGATGCGAAGACGAGGCGGTGGACACTCAGGCTGTGAATACCGGTGGGCGCCCACCTCCGGCAAGCTGCGTGGGCCCGGATTTTTCCCGATGTTGGGTAAGGAACGAGCCGGATGCGCCGCGGGACGGGAGGGTGGAACGAGCCGTGCCGACGGTGCCAGTGGAGCCGCACGGGCCCAAAGTCCCGCGGCGGCCCCACTGGTCCGTCCGCGACCTCGCGGCAACTTCGCTGGCGAGGCGTCCCGTTTCGGACTGAACGAATCGGCCGCGTTTGTAGAAGCCGGCACGGTGCGCTGGCGTGGGAGTGCCCCACCCGCAAACGATGCCCTCCCCCGTCGCGCTGCAGCTGGCCGTGTTCATCGGCCTGAACCTCTTGATTGCCCTGATCACCTGGCTGCATTGCCGCCGGGCTCCGCGGTCCACCAGCGACACGCGGGAATATTTTCTCGCCAGCGGAGGGCTCAACTGGGTGTTCATCTGCGGCTCGATCACCCTCACGAACATCAACACCGACACCCTCGTCGGGATGAACGGCGCGCAAATGCTCCTGATTGCGCTCTGGGAGCTCGCCGGCGTGGTCGGCCTGCTGCTGCTGGCGAAACTGTTCGTCCCCCTGTATTACGCATACCGATGCACGACGGTGACGGAGCTGCTGGAGCGCCGTTACAACAACAAACACATCCGGGCGACCGTGGCGGTGATCTTCCTCCTCGGCGACGTGCTGATCTTCCTGCCGGTGATGCTCTACACCAGCTCCCTGGTGATCAAAGCCATGTTCGGGCTGGAGCTGCCGCTGCTCGCCCTCGCCACCGTCATTGCAATGGTGGGGGCGACGTATGCGATCGGCGGGGGCCTGCGGGCGGTCGCCATCTCGGACACCTACGCCGGGGTGATCGTCCTCGGCATGGCCCTGCTGCTGGTGGTGCTCTCCCTGCAGGCGGTGGGCTGGGACCTCTCCGGCATCCCCGCTGAGCGGCTGACCCTCATCGGCGGACCTGACTCACCGATTCCCTGGCCAACGCTGCTCACGGGCATGCTGTTCTCGCAGCTGTATTATTGGAGCACCAACCAGACTATCACCCAACGGGCCCTGGCTGCACCGTCGGTGCGCGAGGCGCAGAAGGGCGTTTACGCGGCGGCCCTGGTGCGTGTCCTGATCGTCCCTCCGATGGTCGCGATCCCGGGCGTGGTGGCGTACAAGCTGTATGGAGATCTCGGCGACGCCACCTATGGCCACCTCGTCTCCCAGCTGCTCCCTCCCTGGCTGCTCGGGGCATTCGCCGCCGCGATGTTCGGGGCGGTGATGACCAGCTACAACGCCACCCTCAACTCAGCCACCGCCCTCTACGTCTGCGATCTGCACCAGGCCTATGTTTCACGGGCTGGACCGATCCGCCAACTCAGCGTCTGGCTACAGGTCGGCTTCACCGTCGTATCCATCGCCCTGGTACCCGCCTACATGGGAGCGGAGAGCATCATCCAGCTGATCCAGCAGTTGATCGGGCTCTTTTCCATGCCGATCCTCTCCGCCTTCATCACCGGCCTGCTTTTCACCAATGTCGATGCGCGCGCCGTGATTGCGACCATCGTTTTCGGCGCGCTTTTTTATGCGGCCTTTTCCTTCGGCTGGCCCGCCCTCTACGCGCTCGATCCCAGCCTGCCCAAGCCGTGGCACTTCCTGCACGCGATGGCGCTGACGGTCGCGGCCTGCACCCTGTTCGCCCTCGGGGTGAACCGCGTGCTCTTCGGCCGGCGGGCGGGATGCGTGCTGGCGACCCGCGCCGCCTGGTCCCGCGCGCTGGGCCTCTTGCGCGCCTGAGGCGTGGGGCTGCCGGAAGCCGCGCCCAAGCCGCCCGATGCGTCCGAGCGCAAACGAACGCGTCAGGCAGCGACGGTGACCTCGGTCTGTGCCCTTGCACTTGCCGGAGAGCAGGGGTTTTCTCTTCCCCCCGCCGCGCAGCGCGGCAGACCCTGTTCCGATGCCCCCGCGTGTGACACAATCCGACCTGGCGGCACGTCTCGGCGTTCATCCCGCCACCGTGTCCCTCGCCCTCCGCAATTCGCCGACCATCTCGATGGAGATGCGCCGCCGGGTGCAGGCGCTGGCCGCGGAGCTCGGGTACCATCCGGATCCCGCGCTCTCCGCCCTCATGGCCTACCGCAGCCAGCGCCAGGCGGCGCAGCGGCCCGTGCACGTCGTGGCGTATGTGACGGACTGGTACACGGAGTTCGGCTGGAAGAAGATGCCGGCCCACGCCGGGTTTCATGCCGGGGCGGAGCGTAAAGCGGCCCAGCTGGGCTACCGGCTGGAGCACTTCTGGCTGGGGGCCGAGGGCATGAACGCCAGGCGCCTGAGTCGGATCCTCCACACCCGCCGCATCACGGGTGTGTTGCTCGCCACCCACCGGCACGACCGGGAAGGTCCGCTGGAATTGGAATGGGAGCAGATCAGCGGCGTGCGAATCGACTACCATCCCCGTTCGCCGGCGCTCAATGCCGTCACCAACCACCAGACGGCAATGGTGCGGACGGCGTACCGCAAAGCGCTCGAGGCAGGCTGCCGTCGGGTCGGGCTGGTGATGCCGCGGGAGTTCGACGAGCAGGTGGACTGGGCCTGGTCCGCCGGCTTCCTGCTTGAACAGGACCGCGCCGGCGCAGACCGAATCCCGATTCTCTACCACGATGCACGGCGCGAGTCTCGCGGCGGCGGGCCCGGTGTGGCCCCTTTTGCCGCCTGGCTGAAGGCATATCGGCCCGACGTGATCCTGGCCCACACTCCCTTCATCCAGCCGGACCTCGATATGCTCGGGCTGGCCGTGCCCGACGACATGGCGCTGATCGACCTCTTTCTCACCCGCGCGGATGGCTCGATGGCCGGCCTGTGGCACCACTGCGAACGGGTCGGCGAAGTTGCGATGGAACAATTGGCAATCCAGCTTCAGCAGAATCAATTCGGCGTGCCCGCCGTATCCGCCTTCACCTACGTCGAAGGCGGTTGGGTGGATGGCAGGACGCTGCGACCGCCACCGTTACCCGTATCCAGACACCGCTCCCCCCGCCGTACCCCATGAGTATCCTCCGACACCTGTTTTGCGCGCTGGCGGTGGTGACCGCAGCGCTCGCCCACGGGGCGAGCCCCGCAATCGAGATGGTGGTCCACCCGGACCAGCGAGCCGCCGAGCTCCGCCCCATCTGGAACTTTTTCGGTTACGACGAGGCGCTCACCACGTTGACGCCGGAGGGAAGGCATCTCTTGCGCGAATTGAACGAGCTCAGTGCGGTGGATCCCATTCGCATCCGCGTGCATCACCTGCATACGAGCGGTGACGGCGCCCTCGCGCTGAAGTGGTCCAGCACCAACGTCTATACGGAGGATGCTTCGGGAAACCCGGTCTACGATTGGACGAAGGTCGATGCCATCCTGGACGAGCTTTCGCGCCCCGGGCTGGAACCCTTCGTGCAGGCGAGCTTCATGCCTCGCGCCCTCTCCGCCCAGCCCGACCCGTACACGCCCACCCTGGTCAAGCGCGGGCTGCCTGCCGCGGACATCCTGGAGGGCGGGGCCTATTATCCGCCAAAGGACTACAATAAATGGGAGGCCTTCATTGAAGCGTGGGTGCGACACTGCGTGGACCGCTATGGCGAGTCCGCGGTGTCAGCCTGGCTCTGGGAGCTGTGGAACGAGCCCGAGTCGCCGTATTTCAAGGGAAGCGTCGAGGACTACTGCCGCCTCTACGACCACTTCGCCGCCGCGGTGAAGCGGGTGGCTCCACGCGCGCGCGTCGGTGCTCCGCATACCACCGATCCCTCCTGGAAGAAGGGTGATGCGTTCATGGCCGCCTTTCTCGAGCATTGCCGCTCCGGAACCAATGCCGTGACCGGGAAGCCGGGCGCGCCGCTCGATTTTGTCGCTTATCACGCAAAAGGCCTGACGCGACTGGATGCCCAGGACCGGGTGGAAATGGACCTGCGCAATCACCTGCGTGTGATCGATGTCTACAGCGGTGTCATCGCCCGGTTTCCTGAATACGCCTCGTTGCCCGTCTATATCGGCGAGTCCGATCCGGAAGGTTGTGCGGGCTGCCCCTCGACCCTGGACCCGCAGCGAGACTATCGGCGCACCTCGCAGTTTGCTTCGTACAGTGCCGCCTCCTTCATGCGCAAACAGGACCTGGTTTCGAGCCACGGGGGCAATCTGCAGGGAGCCGTCTCCTGGGCATTCACCTTTCACGACCAGCCGTGGTTCAACGGACTGCGCGCCCTCACGACCAATGAGGTCGCCCTGCCGGTCTTCAACGCCTTCAAGCTCTTTGGAAAGCTCGGACGCAACCGCGTGCACGCGACCTCCACCGGCATGCTGCCCACGGCGCAGATTCTGTCTGAGGGGGTCCGGGGCGCACCGGATGTCGGCATCGTGGCCACCCGCGCAGACGACGATTCGCTGCGTATTCTGGTTTGGAATTACCACGATGTGGCCAACGGGTTTGAGGAAGTGACCCCGGTCCAGCTTCGCCTGGAGGGAGGAGACTTTGCCACCGCGGCGGCGACGATCACCCGAGTCGACGAGCACCACGCCAATGCCTTCACCCGGTGGCGCGCGTTAGGCGAGCCGCAGGCTCCGTCGCGCGAGCAGATTGCAGGCTTGCACGAAGCCGCGACGCTGATGCCCGCACCCCTCCCCTCCGTCTCTGGCGCAGCGGGTTCGACCCGTTTCGACTTTGAACTCCGGGGCCACTCCGTGGCCCTGATTCAGATCCCGCGTCGTTGAAGGCGAATACGCCCCCCGCAAAACCCGAAAGATGGTGGTAGGAGAAGGATTCGAACCTGTACCCACCTGTGCACCAATCGATTCTCGATTGCCGGGTTACCCGACCGGCTGCCCTCTCTGCGCACAAAGACACTCACAGGATTTTGTGCCACTTAGCGCCGTGACCTCCTCTTGGGCATCACTACCGTTGAGCGTTCGAAGTCGGATCCTGGAACTTGTCCGGGAGCATTCGGCACTTTAGGCGAAACCGACCGGCTCAACGGTTGAAACATGATGAAACCGCAAAACCGCGCGGTTTCGGCTTTCCGCACGGCTGGCAGCTCACATCACGCCCAGGCAACCACACACGGCGCTGAGGAACTTCAACTTGAGAAGTAAGCCCTCTCCGGAGAGAGGGCTTCGACGAACGCCAGCGCGAATATGGAACAATTCAGCGCCGGCGACCGAAACGAGACCGACCTAACGACAGCTCAGTTGTTAGAGGTAAGGATCACCCCAGCGTCGCCGACGATAACGTACAAACTGTTTCCATAAGCTGCTCCGTTCAGATGACTAGATTTCCCCGAAGCACGGGGGGTCCAAGTTGCGGCATCCGAGGATGTACGAATCGTGCCCAAATCCCCGGCAGCAACGAAGACGCTACCGCACGCGACAGCATTAAGGTCGTTCGACGTCCCGGAGTTTCTGCCGATCCAGGATGTGCCGGTAGTGGAGGTGAGTATCGTACCGTACCAACCAACCGTGACGTATGTGCCGTTCCCGTACGTTGTGCCGAGAAGATCATTCCCCGTTCCCGAAGAGCGTGCGGTCCAAGAGGTGCCCGTGGACGAGGTCAAAAGTGTGCCGACTTCGCCCACGCCAACAAATCCAGACGCGCCATATGCAACGCCCCAGAGGTACGCAGCCGAACCAGTCGACGACGCAGACCAACTGCTACCATTTGTTGAGGTGAGAACATGCGAGGCCTCCGTACTTACCACAAACTTTCCGTTACCGTAGACCACGCCGGTCAAATGAGCCCCTCCCGAAGAGGCCGACGACCAATTGATTCCGTCGCTGGACTTTATGATCGTCCCGTTGTCACCAACCGCAACAAACAGCGAATTGCCGTAGGTCACCCCGTAGAGAGGATTATTGGTTCCTGAGGTTCGCGCTGTCCAAGACGTTCCGTTTGTGGAGCTCAAGAGCACTCCAGCCTGTCCAACCGCCACGTAGGTGCCGTTCCCATACGCGACCGCGTGTAGATTGGATGACGTTCCGGATGTTCTCGAGGTCCACGAAGTTTGCGCGCTGAGGTTAGAGGCCGCGCAAACGATAAAGCTAAACGCTGCTATTATGAGGTATTTTGATTTCATGTGAAAGCAGGAGGGCCTTCCCCTCCCCCACTCACATCCAGGCTGTAAACGCCGGCCTGGTCAACCGTGCTAGCGCTCCTCCCCCACCTTCGTAGCTCGATTTACGATACGATTAAGATCGGCTTCTGTTCCGCGGAAGAGATCCGGCGTCACGGATCGAAACGCCAACATCTCCTTGTAGGCAGCCGCACCTTCTCGTGACTGGACCGATAGCCCCGCAAGATACTGCAAACGCAAGCTGGAATCTCGGTTAATCTCCGCACCCTCCAGCCATGCCTGCAGTTCATGCTGTCTGCCTGCATAAGTGCTCAGAAGAGACACAGCTGACCCAAGGTGCACTTCCTCGAGAGATTCACGGACCTTGTCGTGATCGAGTTGTCCGAGTCGCGTCCGAAGGGTATTAACGTCAATTGAAAGCTTTTCCGACGAACCCATCAGAACCGAATCGTAGCCCCGTCCTCCTTCTTCATTTCCCCAGATCGTCCCGCCGGGAAACACGCTGAAGAAGGTCCCTATCTCGCTTCGGACAACATCGCGACTGCTGGAATAGAACGGAACCCATTGCGTGACCAGTCCTCCTGGATTGAGGTGCTGGCGGCAGAGGCGAAAGTACTCTTCGGAGTACAGCTTGGCCGCTCCCTTCACCCAGGGATGAATGGGATCGGACGTTATGATGTCGAACGTCTCTCGGGTTGTTGCGAGGTAGTGACGCGCATCATCGAAAACGACCTCCACGCGGGGGTCATCCAAGACTCTGTGATTCTGCTCAGCAAAGAACCGCGCCACGTGGTTGACGATCAGCGGTTCGATCTCGCAGATCACGATTCTCTCCACTGACGGATGAGTGACAAATGAGCCTGCAGTCACTCCAGCGCCCAGGCCAACAACAAGCACGGATTTTGGTTGCGGATGAACCAAGGCGGGTAAATGGCCAAGCATCCTTTGTAATCGCATGTCATAGAAATGCGTCGATGCCTCGGTTTTTCCGCTTACATGAAAGTACCGCACGCCGAGCATATTCTGGGACACGGCGACCGTTGCCTGGCTACCCTCGCCGAGGTAAAGCATGCGGGCGGTTTGATCACCTTTCGCTGCATGACGGCCATAAGCGACGACCTGCCACGGGACAGTGGAAGGTTTCAACACTAGCAGGCCAGCGATGATCGCTGCCGCTCCCAGCAAGCTTCTGCCGATCCACGTTCTGGGTCGCAAAAGCAAAAAGGCACCAGCGAGAGAAAGTGCGATAAGGAGGCTCTCGGAACGGCTAGTACCCAGCTGAGGAAGTAGAACTAGACTGGCCAACACTGCGCCGATGACCGCTCCTATTGTATTTACGAAGTAAATACTAGCTACGCTTCTGCCCGGATCCTTGAATGCCCCAGATGCCGCAGCCAAAGCCAATGGCAAGCTGGCACCCCACACCACGGTAGCGGGCAGCACCGCCAAACTTGTCCTAAAAAAATCGGTGAGAAGCTGCGCCCACACTGTGGCCGCTGCGGAATCTCCCCAGAATGGAATAGTTTGGGTGAGCAAATCCATGCCCCATACCACTGTAAAAACCTGCAGCAACTGACACACACCCAGCGCGCTTTGCGGCTGTGAACTGCGCTTAGCCAAGTAGGCGCCCACCAGGGCTCCAATCCCCAATCCGGTCAGGAACACTGAAAGGATGATGGAGAAGTTGTAGACCGTGCCACCCAACGTAAGTGACAAAAGCCGGGTCCAGACAACTTGGGCGACAAGCGAGCAGAAGCCAGAGAAGGCTGTGACAATCCAAACACGTCTGCGTCCGCGAAAAACCGGCGGTTGTTTTTCAACGTCGACCCGGCGCAGCGCATGTGTTGAGCGCGGATGCCGTCGAGCCAGCCCTAATGCGACCAACGCGATCGCCAGATTCAGCCCAACAGCACCCGCTGTCGCCACAGCGCCATCGTACAGGCGAAGCAGGAAGAAACCCGCTACAAGTGCCCCCACCACTGCGCCCACAATGTTGATCCCATAACACGCGCCCAGTCGTGCAGTGCCTTGACGCGTCATCTCGGTCCATCGTGCTGCTGCCGGCAAAGTGGCACCCATGCACATGGTGGGGGGCAACAGGAAAACGACGCAGAGCCCCCCCCTCCACCAGTAATCGACGCTGCCAGGCTGCGCAGACGCAGCATAAAGGTCAGCGGCCACTGGCAATCCGAACCAAACCACCGCGGCCGATGCGGCAATCCCGAACTCGAGCACGGCATACACACGCAACGGATGTACGTCTTCAGACACCCACTTGGGCAGCGCAAGATTTCCAGCCGCCATGCCTCCCATGAATGTCCCCAAAAGGACAGCCATCGACACGGCACTCGAACCAACCACCAGTTCGATCATCTGAAACCAAACAACCTCGTAGATGAGAGCCGCGCAGCCGCTGCCGAAAAAGAGCAGGAGCAACACAGCAAAGGAGAGATCTCTAGGTAAAGACTGCGGAGGACGCATGCAGAGGCTTTCGATGGGAGAACAATCGCTAGCTCAGTACGCCGGGGAGACCGGACCGCGCCAGGATTGCGGATCTAAGAATGGGTAGGTGCATCGCTCTGCTCCCGTAGGGACGGAGAACAATGACATGCCGCGAGATGACGTCGAGTTGAACCGGGCCGCAATGCACTTCTTTCGCTCCGGCTGACCAGCAGTCATTGTCCCGGAATGGCGCGATAAAGTAACGCTCACTGTTCGACTGACACCTGCAGTGATCACGCCGAGAAGGAAGGGCATCGCCCGGCGGTCCCACAATGCCGCGCCCATGCCGAATCCAGGGTACCAGCGGTCCCCCGAAAAGGGTAGGTACGCGCGCCATCTCCTCCATCGGAGGGGCAACCAGCTCCACCGTTATTCGTGAGTCGCTCCCACTTTGTTTATGTCAGACGCAATACCCTCCCGAGTTCGTGAGGTCACTTCGAGCGGCTCTGTACTACTCTGAGGCCCTACCCCGATTTGAGTACGCGCACGCACTCGGTTGAACGGAGCGTGTATAAAATGGACAGGCGAGCAATAAATGCGGCGCCGAAAATTCCCGACCTTTGCGAATGGCTTGGCGATCCGTACGCCATCACGGCGGCCGCAGTCGAGATATGCGTCCTGGAGAGGCTGGGGAATCTGCATAGCCTCCAGTGACCCAAGGATCACCAAGTCATAGGCGCGGCCGCTGACATCCTTCTACCCTGGACAGAGGTCTACCCGTCAGGGCGTCGTCGGTATTCGAGCTGCTATCTATGAAGTGGCCAGTAGTGCAGACAGCGTATCACTCGTTTGCTTACATCCCAGGGAAAATTCAGAACTTTCCAGTCCGTACCCCGTATTCGGTAGCCCCTTGAGATTGCGCAGCGGAGGACTGGGGCGTCATTTCAGCACAAAAAGAAGCCATGAATACAGCACCCGAGTTCTCCGCTCAGCAACTGCTCACATTCGCTCAAGCAGCCGAGCATCTTGGAATTTCACTCCGTCAATTCCGTCGGCTCGTCGACGGGGGCAAACTGCCGTTTGTACGGATTGGACAGCGAACCCCGCGAATCCGCCCCGCAGATTTGAAAACGTACCTGGACGCTTCAGTGGTGAGCTACGCGCACACATCATGATCGAGTACGTTTTTCGCCCTACACGCCGAGCCGGCGGTAAAAAGGAAGTCTCACGCCTTTTCAGCGGACGTTACGCCCTGAACAAAGGGGATAAACCGGTCACGGTGCCACTCCGCACTCCGGATAAGGAAATCGCCCGTAAGCGTCTTCGCAGCATTGTCGTTGAAAAGCAGCGCGAATTGGAGGGAATCATCGCTCCCCGCCCAATGCGCGAGGCAGCCGCAGCGGCGATCGCGTCTTTAGTCGAGGAATACGCCGCGGATTTACGCGGCCGAAACCTGGCGGAAAAGCATCGTCTAAACACCATTGCAAGGCTGAAGCGGGCGATCGCTGGTTCCGGATGGAAGACGTTGGGCGATGTCCGTGCAGATAGCTTTACGCGGTGGCGAGCAACGCTCACCTGTGCCGCCAAAAGCGCGAAGGAATACCAGGTGTCAGTCTGTGCGTTCCTCAATTGGCTCGTTCGCACGGATCGCCTGAGTGTGAACCCGATCGCAAAAGTGGACAGGATCGACACCCGTGGGAAGCAAGTCCGCCCTTCGCGCGCATTCACGGAAGACGAGTTGAAACGTTTGTTCCAGGTCGCAGACCGCAGACTGCCTGCTTACCTGATGCTCCTCTA
Source organism: Verrucomicrobiota bacterium (assembly GCA_023428905.1). Taxonomy (GTDB): domain Bacteria; phylum Verrucomicrobiota; class Verrucomicrobiia; order Opitutales; family Opitutaceae; genus EW11. Next base: position 468,741 of record JAEYWP010000004.1, on the reverse strand, counting down.
CACGGGGCAGCGCAAAGAGGAGGTGCGTGCACTCGTTTGGGGTGATTTTCACCTGGATCCGCCGGCCCCGTACGTGCTCATTCGGGAATCCACCACGAAGGACAAGGAAAGGCGCGCGGTGCCACTGCACCCAAAGTTAGCCGACGTCTTTCGTGCGATGCGTCCGCAAAATGCGACCGCGACAACGAGCGTCTTCTTCGGACGTTTCCCTGTCTACGAGAGTTTGCGCGCGGATCTAAAACGGGCGGGCATTCCCCACCGGGACGAGCTCGGCCGCGTCGTCCACTTTCACGCGTTTAGGAAAACATGGCAGACGATGGGCGTACGCTATGGCATCAACCAGCGTGCCGCCCAAGAGCTGCTCGGTCACTCCGACCCGGCCTTGACCGCCAAAGTCTACACCGACGTTCCCGCGCTCGGCCTCCACTCTGAAATCGCGAAGCTGCCGTGGATCCCCGGAGCGGATACACACTCACAACTGCACTCACAAGAATCCGGCGCCGAGGGTCATGAGCTGTCGCTCCATGTCCTTACCCCGGATACGGACAACCCCGCGTATGCCTCTGTGAATGGGGAACTTAGTCCCTTTATGTCATCCGGTGTCGCGCCCGGCCAAAGCGCGAAAATGGTGGTAGGAGAAGGATTCGAACCTTCGTAGGGCGATGCCCAGCAGATTTACAGTCTGCCCTCGTTGGCCACTTGAGTATCCTACCGAACGCGGGAGGCGGAAGTTCAAGGGGCCCACGCAGGAGTTCAAGGCTTTTTTGCAGCTTCGCCGCAGCTTGCTATTCGAGGGTGGCGAAACACGCTTTCGGCACGGATGGAGTACCTGCGGAGACTGTCCGAGCAACCCCTGCTGCCACACCTGCTCACCGTGGGCGGGTTCCTGCTCGCCTTCTTTTTGGTGGCACGCCTGCTCACCGAAAAACGACAGCCGGGAAACACCTTTGCCTGGCTTCTCGTGATCGTGCTTATCCCCTACGTGGGTGTGCCGCTCTACCTGCTGTTTGGCGGGCGAAAGCTGCAACGCCTGGTCGCGCGCAAATCGCAGATCACCCCTTCCCTCGACGGGGTCGCGAGGGTCGACGTTCAAAGCCAGGTCAATCCCACCGCCCAAACGATCAATGCCAGCGGGGCCTCGCCTCCGGTGGGTGGAAACACCGTGCGCCTGCTCACCACGGGGGAGGACATGTTTGCCGCGCTCGAGGAGAACATCCTGCAGGCAAAACACCACATCCACATCACCACCTTCATCCTGGGGCGGGACGAGACCGGAAAACGGATCGTGCGGCTGCTCGCGCAGCGGGCGCGCGAAGGGGTGCGGGTGCGGCTTCTGGTGGATGCGGTGGGCAGCCTGTTTTCCGGCGGGCGCTTTGTGCAGCCCCTGCGCGATGCCGGCGGCGAGGTCCATCGCTTCATGCCGGTCCTGCCGGTGGTGACGCGCACCTCCGCCAATCTGCGAAATCACCGCAAGATCGCGGTCTTCGATCAACACACCGCGATCGTGGGAGGCCACAACCTGGCGCACGAATACACCGGTCCCACCCCGCACCGGAAGCGCTGGAATGATTTTGGCGCGATCCTGTGCGGGCCCGCCGCGGCCCTGCTCAACGACGTCTTTCTCGCCGACTGGTGTTTTGCCGCCAACCAGCCGTTCGACAGCCTGCACCGCGAACTGCGCCCGGAGGCGGTGCGAGATGAAGGAGAGAGCGTGCTTCAGGTGGTGGCCAGCGGCCCGGACGTGCAGGGCGATCCGCTGTACGAGGGGATCGTCTCGATGATCCAGGAGGCACAACAGTCGATCTGGATCATCACGCCCTATTTTATTCCCGACGAGGTCCTCTGGCGGTCTTTGATCGTGAAGGCTCGGGCTGGCGTGGACGTCACCCTGGTGCTTCCGGAACGCTCCAACCACCCCATCACCGACTACGCGCGGCGCCACTACACCCGTGAGGTCCGCAAGGCGGGCGCGCGCGTGATGGTGTACGGGCGTGGCATGATGCACAGCAAGGCGATCATCATCGATCAGCGTATCGGCATGCTGGGTTCGGCCAACTTCGACCTCCGCAGCCTCTTTGTGAACTTCGAGATCGGCGTCGTCCTGTATTCAGCCCACGACGTCGCCGCCATGCGCGCCTGGGCCGCCCGACTGCTGGAGCAATGCCGCGCGTTGGAACCCGAGCGCAAGCGACGCTTCGGCTTTGTCGCCAACATCACCGAGGATCTCTGCCGACTTCTCGCTCCGCTGCTTTGAGGCAGGCTTCCGCCTTCAGCCTCAAGGGGCAGCGGGCGGCGTCGGGGCATTGCAAGGGGGCGGAGCAGCTCGGTCGCCCGAGGCCGGCGGCAACCCCGCTCAGCCCAGCATCAATTTGTATTCAACCGCGTCGCGCAGCGCTTCCCAGCTGGCATCGATGATGTTGTCGCTTACCCCCACCGTGCCCCACATCTGGTGGCCATCGGTGGATTCGATCAGCACCCGGGTGCGTGCGCCCGTGCTCTGTTTGCTGTCGAGGATGCGCACCTTGTAGTCAGCAAGGCTGGTTTCGCGCAGTGACGGATACACCGGCTCGAGGGCGAGGCGCAGGGCCTTGTCCAGCGCCCCCACCGGGCCGCTGCACTCCGCGACGGTGTGATAGGCCTTGCCGTCGACCTTCAGCTTCACCGTCGCCTCCGAAAAGAGGTCGGTGCCGTGACGCTCGACGATGACGCGGTAGGTCTCGATCTCGAAAAAGCTCTTCCGGCGGCCGAGGCACTTGGCGAGGAGGAGTTTCAGGGAGGCGTCCGCCGCCTCGAACTCGTAACCGCGAAACTCCAGGTCCTTCAGCTCGTCGATCAGGTCCTTCATCGCCGACGATTTCTCGTCGATCTCGAAACCGAGTTCCTTCGCTTTCATCGCCACGCTGCTGCGCCCGGCCATGTCGGAGACCAGCACGCGGGTCCGATTGCCGACCAGGGCGGGGTCGATGTGCTCGTAACTGCTCTTCACCTTCTGGGCGGCGTTGGCGTGGAGCCCGCCCTTGTGGGCGAAGGCCGACGCACCGATGTACGGCGCCTTGGTGTTCGGTCGCAGGTTCGCCAGTTCGTCAAAGAAGAGGGAGAGTTCCCGCAGCTGTGAAAGGTGGCTGGCGCAGCGGGCGGTGCGGCCCATCTTCAGGAACAGGCTGGGCAGGATCGTGATCAGGTCGGCGTTGCCGGTGCGTTCGCCATAACCGTTGACCGTGCCCTGCACCAGGGTGGCTCCGGCGGCGACACCGCCGAGGGAAAGAGCGACACCGAGACCGCTGTCGTTGTGGCAATGCACGCCCACCTTGTCGGCTCCAAACTCCGCCACCGCACGTCCCACGATGGCCTTAAAATCGTCCACCAGCGTGCCGCCGTTGGTATCGCAGAGTGTGAGGTTGCTGGCGCCGCCACGAAGGGCCGCCGCCAAGGTCTGGAAGGCGTAGTCGGGGTTGGCCTTGCAGCCGTCAAAGAAATGCTCGGCGTCGTAGATCACTTCGCGGCCCTGCGAGACCAGGTACCGGACCGAATCCTCGATCATGGCCAGGTTCTCCTCCGGCGTCGTCCGGAGGATCTCGGTCACGTGCAGGAGCCAGGTCTTGCCCACCAGTGTCATCACCGGCATGCCGCTCTCGAGCAGGGTCTTGAGCTGGGAGTCCTCGCTGGCCTTCACGCCGGCCCGCCGGGTGGAGCCGAAGGCGGCGAGGCGCGCGTGCTTGAGCTTCAGGTTTTTTGCCTCCGCAAAATAAGCGATGTCACGCGGGTTGGAGCCGGGGAAACCGCCCTCGATGTAGTCCACCCCGAAGGCATCGAGCCGCTCCGTAATCAAGAGTTTATCCGTCACCGAAAAGCTGATGCCTTCCCCCTGCGTGCCGTCGCGCAGGGTGGTGTCGTAGATCTTGACCGCTGTGCTCATAGAGGGGCGTAGGCTTGCGGTTGACCGTGGCGCTGGCAAGGGGGCATTTCGCCGGTGCCTCCCCTGGGGCAGAGGGGCGGGATCGGTGGGCCGGGACGAAGCCCGGAGTTTCCCGCCACCCGCATCTGACGCGGGCATTTCGGGCTGGAACCCGGCCGACTTCGCGGATGTAGAACAGGCTCATGAACACTCCGGCAGCGGGCAGGACTCGGGCATTGGGGCGGCTGGCCTGTTTATTCCTCTCCACCGTGTTTGCGCTATTCCCACCGCGGGTAAATGCCGCCCCGGTTGAACCGCAGACGGACGCGCTGCCCGCCGCATCACCACTGCCGTCCCTCCCTGCGCCCCTGGAGGCGACACTCCGAGCGGCGAGTGAAAGCGGCTGGAGGCTGGGCCGATTTCACACGGGCAGCAACGCCGACTCCCTCGCACCCGGAGACGGCGCCGCCGCCATCGTCACCCTCACCGAGGGCACCAGAACTCGCCAGTGGCTCGTCAGCATCCGGGCAGTGGAACCGTCGGCAAAGGAGCAGGCGGACTTCAAGGCGCCTCCGCCGCTGACCCTCTACTGCAACACCGGGACAACGCTGACGTTTAAAAACGCCTACGCCTTTCTCGACCTGAGTACCCGTGGACCGTTCGCGGAGCGCGGCCGCCCGGACAAAAAGCCCGGTGAGGAAAGGCGTGCCCGCACCGCGGTCAACAGCGAGCACCTCATGCTCGGCTTTGACAGGGCTTGCCGTGCCGCGATCCGCCTGCGCGAAAACAGCACCGACGGGATGGGCTTTTCCTTCAAAACCAGTCCGTTCCCTCCCGAGGATATCCCAGCAAACCGGGCGCGTGCAGACGCGCTGGGGCTGACGCCGGACGAGGAGCGAGCGTTTGCCGGCACCATCCCCGCCCTGCTTGGTTTTTTCCAGATCGCCCTCACCACCCCGGGAGTGCAGGAGATCATGACCGAGGTGCTCGACATTCCCTTCTGGTCGGTGGTGTCACGCGGCGGCCGGGTCGATCCATCCCTCGACTTCGATGCAAAAAACATCCAGCGGCTGCCGGACGCAGGTGACTCACTCCGCTACGTCTTGCCCATGACCCTGCACCTCAATGGCAAGCCGGCCCTCAAGCTGAGCTTCGTCGTGTCCTCCCCGAAGCCCCCCCTCCTCGCCACGGCGGGAATCGTGGCGGTGTTCGCGGGGCATCCCAGAAAAGAAGACCGGCGTGCCACGATTGAAATCGTCAGCGCGGTCGCCGGATCCAGGGAGGGAGCCGCCGCCCGCGCGCTGCCCTAGAGCCGGGAGGCCGCTGCTGTATCCACCAGCCAATACACGCGGTCGGCGCAGTCCCGCAGGATCTGGGATGGTGCGTTGAGGGGATCATAGGTCCCCTTGAACACGCGCTCCAGGGCGGGGGCCTTGCCTGCGCCCAAGGTCATGACCACGATTCGACCGCAGGCGGCGAGGCCCGCGGTCGTGAGGGTCAGGCGCCAGCCTTTCCCGGGCACCTCGATCGCCTCGAAAAGGCGGGACGACGGCCGGGCGAGCAGCGGGCTGCCGGGGAAAAGCGAAAGGGTGTGGGCATCGTCACCCATGCCGACAAAGCACAGGTCGTAAGCGCGGGCCGGACCAAACTCTCCGGCCCAACTGCGGGCGTAGGCCTGCGCCGCCTCCGCGGGAGGCAAGTCGGTGGGCCAGGGGCGATGGAGCGCCGCGGGGACGTTTAGCGGTTCGAGTAGCTGGCGCTGGGCGTTGCCCAGGTTGCTCTGGTCACTGCTGAGCGGGACATAACGCTCGTCACTCACGGTGAAAAGGGTCCGGCCGAGCAGCTCGGCAGGGAGGGCCTTGGATTGCACCACCCACCGGTACCATTCCCCCGGGGTGCTCCCGCCGGTCAGGGCCCAGGTAAAGCGTGCCGGGCCGGGTGTGGCGGCGAACTGCTCCGTCGCCAGGCTGGCTGCCCGGCCAAACAGCTCATCACGGGTGCCGACACAGAGCCGGCCGTAGGACGTGGTGCGTTCGGTCATGGCTCAGAAGAACATGGCTTCGCCGAGTGCAGCCTCGGGCGCCAGCAGACCCGCGCTGGCGGGCAGGCGCACCGCCCCGGTGCCGAAGTCGGCATCGACCTCGCCGGCCCGGGCTGCCAGGTCGCCGCGATAGACAAAATGCCGGGGGCCGTTGTAGTCGAAGCGCAGCTCGAAACCACGCGCCGGCAGCGTGTTGTCGCTGGTCTCCGAATACTCGGCGCCGTCCGCGCCGCAGTTGGCCATGCGTTCGCGCACCCATTGCGCCAACACCCGGCCTTCGGCGCAGACCGCGGGATGGCAACGGACCCGCACGGCGGTGAGACCGTCCGCCAGGACCGCGGGGGAATACCCGCTGAGGAACTGGCCGATCGCCTGGCGCACCGGCAGGAGCCGCGCATGCGCGAGGTCACGCACCACCTCGGGCTTGGGCCAGGGGTGACGGAACGCATCCTCCGGCACGATCGCGGAGTCAAAAAGCACGCGCTGGGAGCGCCGCAGCAGGTACTGGTAATCGCTCAGACGGGCGCTGGAAGAAAAGCGGTGGGCCCAGTAATACAGGGGCAGGTCGGTGCTGAGACAGACCGAGACCTGGTTCTCGAGGTACTGGCGGACTGATGGAGGGTAACTGAGGATGACAAACTCGCAGCAGCGGGTGTCGCCCTTGGATTTGCCGAGGTGGCACTCGCCGTAGATCTTGGCGCGGATCTCGGTGCCGCCATCCGCGAGGGGAAGCGGGCAAAGCACCACCACCCGGCACGGGTAGCGGCGGGAGAAACGCACTGCGATCTGGAACTGCTCCACCGCGTCGGAGGAGGTGGTGTTAAAACCGAGGTGGAGCACCAGGTTGACCTGCATGGCGCGCCCGTCGTCCTCGGCGGGCGCGGCGCCCCCGCGGGCGGCGGCCGTCACCCACATCTCGGCCAGGCTCTTGGAGATCACGCCCGGCGAGACCTCAATGCCGGGAAGGACGTCGAATACGGAGGACATCAGGACGAAGGCGGCAGGGACGCCGCGTTAGGGTTGCCTCCAGACGTGGCGGTTGCGCCCAAGCAGCTCGTCCGCGTTGGCCGGTCCCCAGGACCCGGCCGCATACGTATCCATGCCGTCGCGACCCGAGGCGCCCCAGGCGTCCAGCACCGGCGTGTAGAGCTTCCAGGAGGTCTCCGCTTCGTCCCCGCGGATGAAAAGCGTCCCGTCACCGATCATCGCATCCAGGACCAGGCGCTCATACGCCTCCGGAGTGTTGGAGCCAAAGGTGGTGCTGTAGCGGAAATTCATCTTCACCGGCTGGGTGCGGGTCTCGAGGCCGGGCACCTTGCCGTTGAGGACCATGCTGAGTCCCTCGTCCGGCTGGATCTGGAAGGCCAGGGTGTTGGGAGCGAGGTTGAAGCGGTCACTCTCCGCAAAGAGCGTGCCGGGGGGGCGCTTGAACTGCACCGCGATCTCCGTCACGCGGCGGGCCATGCGTTTGCCCGAGCGCAGGTAGAAGGGCACGCCCTGCCAGCGCCAGTTGTTGATCGATAGCCGGATGGCGGCGTAGGTCTCTGTCCCCGACTGGGGATGGATCCCCTCCTCCTCCAGGTAACCCTTCACCTGCTTGCCGCCCATCAGGCCGGCCCCGTACTGGGCGCGTGCGACATCGCCATTGGCGCCGACCCGCAGCGGCTGGATCGCCTTCAGCACCTTCACCTTCTCATCGCGAACCGCCTCGGCATCGAGCGACACCGGTGGCTCCATCGCGGTGAGGGCAAGCAGCTGCATGGTGTGGTTCTGGATCATGTCGCGCAGGGCGCCGCTCTGCTCGTAATAACCGCCGCGTGTGCCCACTCCGACTTCCTCCGCCACGGTGATCTGCACCGAATCGATGAAGTTGCGGTTCCAAAGCGGTTCGAAGATCGAGTTGGCGAAGCGCTGGACGAGGAGGTCCTGCACCGTCTCCTTGCCCAGGTAGTGATCGATCCGATACACCTGGTGTTCCTCGAAGACGGAGCGGATGGTGGCGTTGAGCGAACGCGCGGACTCGAGATCCTTGCCGAAGGGTTTTTCGATGATGACCTTCGAATGGTGGGTCTGGCCGAGGTACTTCCGGGCGAGGCCGCTTTTCCCGAGGTTCTGCAGGATCGGCGCGAAGACTGACGGAGGGGTCGAAATGTAGAAGAGGGACTGCACTTCGCGGCCGAGGCGCTTTTCGATCTCCGCGATGTGTTCGGCGAGGCGGTCGAAGGCCGCCGGTTCATCATAACCGCCGGCCACGTAGCTGGTGTTGGCCGACACCCGGCCCCAGACGCTTTCGTTCAACTCGCGGCGCGAAAACTCCTTGATCGCATCGGTCGCGAGCCCGCGAAACTCGTCGTCGGGGATCGGCTTGCGGCCGTAGCCAACCAAGTGAAAGTCGGCGGGCAGCAGGTTGTCATAGCTCAGATTGTAAACCGCCGGGATCAGCTTGCGGGCGGTGAGATCGCCCGATGCGCCAAAGATCACCACCACCGTGGGAGGTGCACCGCGATGTTTGCTAAGTCCCTGCAGAAAGGGATGACGTTGTGTATCGGCCATGACGGGCGGTGTTTGTCAGGACCCCGCTGGAACGTGGCAAGCGGTTATTCAATGAGCGCGCAGCATCACCGCCGCTCGATAGATGAATCCTTTTTATCGCCCGCAAGAATAGAATCAATGCGACTGCTTTGAAGCGAAGCGCACGCGGAGTTCTGGATGTAGGCGGCACGCCCTCACGCCGCGGGGGGAGGCCAGCCTTACGGGAAGTAGTACTTGGGGAAGAGCGGGACGTTTTCGAAGTGGTGCAGGTCGGTGTCTCCCGGTTTGGGGACACTGCGCAACTCGACCACGTCAAAACGGAAGGTGCGCGGGCGGGGGCGTGGCAGGGCCCGGAGAAAGGCATCGGCCGCGCGCAGCAGGGCCCGTTTCTTGCGGTGGTCGATCGCATGGTAGCCGGAAACCGCCGCATGGGTCGCCCGCGTCTTGACCTCCACAAAAACGATCACCTCGCCATCCCGGCAGATCAGGTCGATCTCATCGCGCTGGTCGCGCGGACTGCGCCAGTTGCGCACCAAAACCTGATATCCGCGGCGGCGTGACAAAAACCACGCCGCCCTCGCCTCGCCACGTGCGCCGATCTCCCGTGCACGGTTCTGCTCCCCTCCCTGCGACCCGGTGAACATGGGGCCAGGGAATCATCAAACCTTCCACTGTCAATCTTTCATGTCTCCGAGGCGGGAGCACTGACCGCGTCGACAACCGCCGCCTCTCCGGCGCCAGGCGCCGGGACGGGCGCAGCCGGGGCAGTGTTCGGGGCGGTCGCCTGGGACCGATTTTTTGCGCCGCGGACCGCGTCGGCGATGTTCACGCTGGCGTGTTCCGCCTCACCGCGTTCGTGGTTGAACTTCATCGACACCGTCTTGGAGACGCCGCGCTCCTCCATCGTCACCCCGTAGATCGCACTGGCGGCCGCCACGGTGCGCTTGTTGTGGGTGATGATGATGAACTGGCTCTCGTGGACGAAGCGCTTCAGCAGGTCGGTGAAACGGCCGATGTTCGACTCGTCCAGCGGGGCATCGAGTTCGTCGAGCAGACAGAAGGGCGACGGCTTGACCATGTAGAGGGCGAAAAGCAGCCCCACCGCGGTGAGCGTTTTCTGGCCGCCGGAGAGCAGGGTGATGCTCTTCAGCTTGGTGCCGGGGGGCTGGGCCGTGATCTCGATGCCGCTCTCCAGCGGGTCGTCCGCCTGCACCAGCTCAAGCGCGGCGTGGCCACCGTTGAAGAGGGTCTTGAAGGTGTACTCGAAGTTCTTGCGAATCTGCTCGAAGGTGATCGCGAACTGCTGCTGGGAGGTCTGGTTGATCTCGTCGATCGCCTTCAAAAGTTCCGCCTTCGAGGTGGTCAGGTCGTCATTCTGCGTCTTGAGGAAATCGTAACGCTGCTTGAGCTCGGCGTACTCTTCGATCGCGACCAGGTTCACCGCGCCCATGCTGTTGAGGCGCTGGCGCAGTGCGTCGACATCGGCGCGGACCTGGTCCCACTGGGTGCTTTCGAGCGCCTTCAGGTCGTCCTCGGTCGGCTCGCCCTTTTGCTTGGCCTTGCGCTTTCGTTTTGTCGGCTGCGAGGCCTCCGCCGCGGGTGCACCGTCCGCCGCTACGGCTGCGCCTTCCATGTCGGCGGCGGGAGCCGCCTCGCCCGATTCGGTGCCAGCCAGCGGAGCAACCGCAGCCGGAGCGGGTGAGGCCGCTGCGGCGAGCGCGGGCTTCATCGTGGAGGCGACAGGCTCGTCATCCTCCTCATCGTCGAGGTCCAGGGGTTTGATCCCTTCCGGTTCGTCGTCCGCGTGCCAGAGGAGTTTCTTCCAGTCGAGGGTCGAGATGTCGGTCTGGAATTCACGCGTCACTTCCTCGGTGAGGAACTGCGCCCGCGCGCGGCTTTCCGCCAGCCGGACCTCGCACTTGCTGAATTCGTCGTGTGCCGCCTCGGCCTCGTCACGCAGGGAGAACTGGGTGGACTCCACCCCGCCGATCTGGCGTTCCACGTCCACGAGTTCCAGGCGGATCTGTTCCACCTGCTGCTGTGCCACGACCAGTGTCTCCGCAAGCTGGGCGGAGCGGGCCCGCTTATGGTCGGCTTCGCGCTCGAGTTCGCCGATCTGTTCGGTCCAGGTTTCAATCTCCTGCTGGCGCTGCACCAGCAGTTCGCTTAGCTGGGAGCGGCGCCGTTCCATGTCGGCAATGCCGCGGTCGAGGACCTCCACGCGCTGGCGGCGCTCCGCCAGCTCGAGCCGGGCCTGGCCGAGGGTGTCCCGCTTCACGTCGCGGTCGGTGCGGACCTCCACCAGACGTGTTTCCAATTCGTGGATACGCGCGCGCCCGGCGGTCACGGCCTCGTCGGCCTGGGCCAGCTGGGTCTGGGCCCGCTCCCAGCGCGCGTGTGCCTCGTTGCGGGCGGCCTCAAGCGCGCCGACCTCCGACTCCATGCGGCGCAGGCGGTTGGAAAGCTCCTCCAGTCCTCGCTGGGCATTGCGCTGCTCCGCCTGCACCGCCGCCACCTGCTGGGTAGACTGGAGCACTTCCTCGCGTTTTTCCTCCAACGTGCGTTCCGCCTCGGCCAGGCGCGCATTGATGCCGTCGATCAGGGCCCGCTGATCGTCATGGAGGCGCTGGTCCTCCACCAGGGCGCGGCCGGTTTCGCGCAGGTCGATTTCGCGTTGGACGATGCTGTTTCCGGGTTTCTTCGCGTGGCCGCCAAAAACCAGGCCACGGCGATCCACCACCTCGCCCTTGCGAGTCGCGACGGCGAGGAAGGGAAAGGCCGGGTTCGTTTTCCAGAAATCGAGGAAGGCCGACAGGTCATCCGCAATGTAGCAGGTGGAAAGCAGGCTGACCGCCGGGTGGGTGGGGTCGACGGCGTTGAGGGCCTGGGCGGCGGGAAGGAGGAAGGACGGCAGTGGCTCGGGCGGGGTCTGTCCGCCGGGCGCGACTTCCGCGATCTGCAGGCACACGCTGCCGATCTGTTCGGCCTCCAGTTGAGAGAGAATCCGCTGCGCAACGGGCAGGTCGGCGACAGAGATCGCCTCGACGGCATTGCCGAGCAGGGCCTCGATGGCCTTGCCAAACTCCTGGCGGATTTCCAGGCCGCTGGTGATCGGGGCCGGCTTCGCGCCGTTCAGGGCGCCGTCGAGGCGGCCCTGGAGGATCGCCTTCGCGCCTTCACCAAAACCCTCCCATTTCTCGTGCAACTGCTGGAGGAGTTTCAGGCGAGCCGTCCGCTGGGCGAGCTGCCGGTCGATGTCCTGAAGTTTCTTCTGCGCGTCCCGGAACTCCCGGGTGGTGTCCGTGATGGTCTGCTGGGCTTCGGTCGATTCCTGATGCGCGCGGGCCTTCGCCATCAGCGCCTCTTCCACCCGGGCCTCGAATTCCGAGACCATCTGCGCGGCGGCCGACTGCTGCTGACGCACCCCCTCGAGTTCCTGCACGAGGCTGTCGTGGCGGTGCACGCTGGTTTTCTGGTCGACCTCGTAACTGGAGCAGTCGGTCCGCAGCCGTGCCACCGTGCTTTCGAGGGTGAGCAGCTGGAACTTTGCTTGCTGCAACTCCTGGTCGAGCTTGGTCAATTCGCCCTCCACCAGCGCGAGTTCGCGGTTGCGATTCTGGAAGACCGCGTCGGACGTGCCGAGGAGTGAAAGCTGCTCCTGCTTGTCTTGCGCGCCGCTGTCGACCTGCGCGCTCAGTTCGCGCAACTGCATCTCCAGTTCGCCGAGGCTGTCGCGCGAGGAGTCCAGGCGGTCGGCCAGCCCGGTGCGTTTGATCTGGGCGAGGTTGGCCGCATTCTCCGCCTGCTCCTTTTCGGAACGCAGGTCGAAGACGGCCTGCTGGGCGTCCTGCACGCGCTGGTTCAGCCGGCTGCGCTCGGCCTTGCGCGATTCGAGCTCCGACTGCTGCTGCTGCAGGTAGGTGCGGCGGGTCTCGGCCGCCGCGCGCAGCTTGATCACCTGCTCCTCCAGGCCGGCGAGGGTGGCGCTGATCTGGGCGTAGTGGTAATTGCTATACGCGAGGCTGAGGTGGCGCAGGCGGAAAGTGAGCTTCTTGTAACGCAGGGCCTTCGAGGCTTGGCGGCGGAGGCTGCCGATCTGCCGGCCGACCTCGCCGATGACATCTGCAACGCGCGCCAGGTTGGTGTCAGTCAGGGCAAGCTTCTGCAGGGCCTCGCGGCGCTGGCTCTTGTACTTGGTGATCCCGGCCGCCTCCTCAAAGACAGCGCGACGTTCCTCGGGTTTGGACGACAGGATCTGATCGATCTGGCCCTGGGCCATGATCGAGTAGGACGTCCGGCCGATGCCGGTATCCATAAAGAGCTTCTGGATGTCCTTCAGGCGGCAGGGCTGACCGTTGAAGAAGTATTCGCTCTGACCATCGCGGTGGACCCGCCGCATGATCTCGATCTCGTGGAATTCGCTGCCGAGTTGTTTCTCACAGTCGGTCAGCAGGAGGGAGACCTCGCACAGCTGGGCCGGCTTGCGGGTGTCGGCGCCCTCGAAGATAACATCCTGCATCTTGCCGCCACGGAGCGCCTTCGCGCTCTGTTCGCCCAGCACCCAGCGGATGGAGTCGGCGATGTTGGATTTCCCGCAGCCGTTCGGCCCGACCACCGCCGTGACCCCCGGCTCGAAGCGGAGCGTGGAGGGATCGGCAAAGGATTTAAAACCGTGGAGCTTGAGGGCCTTGAGATACATGAAAGCCGGGCAGTTGAGGGCCCGGTTTCCAAGGCGGCAAACGGAAAAAGCTCGCAGTTGTTCACCGGTTATTCGCACCGGCGAATGGCGCGCGCGGCCGCCTCAGCCGAGGGCGCGCCCATATTGCGGCGCTGGCGGCAGGCGGTCCGCCCGGCCGAGGACCTTCGCGGCGTGATACGGCCAATACGGATCGCGGAGGAACTGGCGGGCCAGGTACACCAGATCAGCCTGCTGCCGGGCGACGATCGCGTCTGCCTGCGCCGCCTCGGTGATGAGACCGACGGCGGCGGTGGCGATGCCGGCGTCGCGGCGGATACGTTCGGCGAAGGGCACCTGATAATTCGGTCCGGTCGGAACCTTTGCGTGCGGCACGGAGCCGCCGGAACTGCAGTCAATCAGGTCAACCCCCTCCCCCTTTAGCAGCGTGGACAAGGCGACGGATTCCTCGAGGCTCCAGCCGCCTTCCACCCAGTCGGTGCACGAAAGGCGAACCGACAACGGCAGCCGGTCCGGCCAGAGCGCGCGCACGGCGCGGGTGATTTCCAGGAGAAAACGCACGCGGTTCTCAAAGCTGCCGCCATAGGCATCGGTCCGCTGATTTGAGAGCGGGGACAGAAATTGGTGGGCGAGGTAACCATGCGCCCCGTGGAGTTCGAGCCATTGGTAGCCGGCATCGAGGGCGCGGCGGGCGGCGGCGACGAATGCGGCGACTGTGTCCTGTATCTCCGCAACGGTCAGGGCACGCGGGACCTTCGGCAGGTCGTCGCCGAACGCCAGCGGGCTCGGCCCCACCACGGGCCAGCCGCCCTCCTCGTCCGCCAGGTGTGCGCCGCCCTCCCAAGGGCGCGAGGCGCTGGCCTTCCGGCCGGCGTGGGCGAGCTGGATCCCAGGCACGGCGCCGTGCTGCTGGATAAAACGGTTGATGCGGGCGAGCGGTTCTACCTGCCCGTCGTCCCACAGGCCGGCGTCACCGGGGGTGATGCGACCCTCCGGGAGCACGGCCGTCGCCTCTGCGATCACCAGCCCCGCCCCACCCACTGCCCGCGTCCCCAGGTGGACCAGGTGCCAGTCGTTCGCCCGCCCATCGTCGGACGAATACATGCACATCGGCGCGACGCCGATGCGGTTGCGCAGCGTGACGGACTTGAGGGTGAACGGATCAAAGAGATGAGGCATGAGGAGGAATTTATGATTCTTGATTTATGATTTGGGAATCGCGACCCGGGAGGTGGGATTTCTGGCGGTACAACCGATCGCGCAGCCGCAGGGGACAGCGGTCGCATACCTCCATGATCCCAAGCGTGGATACCAGGTCCTGACCGCACCACTGATCGCTGGTCATTGGTCACTCGCGCGCTCCCGCGCGCGTCACTTTTTGTCCCAGGGCAGATCGATCTTGAGACGCGGGTGTTCCCAGACTTTGAATACGTCGAACATCTTGCCGGGATTGAGGATGCCGTTGGGATCCAGCGCGGCTTTGACTGCGCGCATGGCGGCAATCTCGGCGGGTGAGTGCTGCAGGCGGAGGAAGGGGCTCTTGGCGAGGCCGATGCCGTGCTCGCCGGAGATCGCGCCGCCCAGCCGCACCACTTCCTTCATCAGCACGACCACGGCTTTTTCCGCCCGGAGGTACTCCGCCTTGTCCTCCCGGTGATACATGATGTTGACGTGCAGGTTGCCATCCGCGAGGTGGCCGAAGGTGGGGATGGGGAGCCGCGATGCTTTCCGGAGTTTTTCGAGAAAGCGGGCAAAACGCTCGTAATTGCGGAGCGGGACAACGATGTCCTCGTTCAACTTTGAGTCGCCGAGGGCGAACATCGCGCCGGAACACTTTCGGCGCACCGACCAGAGCTCCTCTGCTTCGGTGCGGTCCCTCGCCTCCCGGAAGGCAAGGGCGTGCGCAGCGGCCCAGGCCACCACCTGCTCTTTGACGTCTGCAACCTCGCTGGCAGTGCCTGCGAGTTCGATCAGGATCACCGGGCGGCCGGCGTGCCCCGGAAACACCGTCACTCCCGTCTTCTCTTCCGCGCAGCGCACGGAATAACGGTCGAGAAACTCACAAATCGCGGGTTGGACGCGGGCGGCGAAGAGGGCGCGCGCGGCCCGGAATGCGGCGACTTCGTCCTCAAACACCGTCAGCACGGTCCACCGCGCCGTGGGCAGCGGGATCAATTTGAGGGTGGCGTCGGTGACGACGCCCAACATGCCCTCACTGCCGATCCACAGGTCGCGGAGGTTAAAGCCAGCGGAGAATTTTTTGGTCGTACGACCCCATTCGACATAGTCGCCGGTCGGCAGGAAACCCTTGAGGGCCAGGACGAAGTCGCGGGTGACGCCGTATTTGCCGCCGTGCATGCCCCCGGCGTTGCAGGCGATGTTTCCACCGATGGTGGAATAGCGTTTGGAAGCGGGATCGGGCGGATAGAACCAGCCCTGTGCCTCCGCCGCGTCCTGCACGGCAGCGACACGCGCGCCGCATTGGGCCTGCACCAGCCCGGCCTCGGCATCCACCGTCACCTTCTGCCAGGCAGAGAGGTCGAGCACCCAGCCCCCGCGCAGGGGGGAGCCGGAGCCGGTCAGGGACGTACCGCCCCCGCGCACCGTGACGGGGATCCGGTGGGTGTTCGCCAGTTTGAGGACGATGGCGATCTCCTCACGCGCCTTGGGGTAAACCACCGCGTCGGGCAGAAACGAGAGCTTGCTGCCATCAAAGGAGGCGGCGAATCGGGCGGAGTCCGACGTGGCTACCCGAGCGCCCAGGCGGCGCACGAGCAAGCGGGTGGCGGAGGCAGGTGTCTTCATCGGGAGGCTCTGGACTTGGAACGCGGCGGGCGCGGCTCACAAGCAAAAGCACGGACTCCCCCGGGACAGCGCCTTCGGAAGTCGGCGGCATGACCGTCAAAGGTCACGTGTCCTCGTTTTGCTTGGCTTTGTCCGTCCTCCCTGTTTGGAGATACCTCCGTTTCCCACATGACCCGCGTCCTCCTCACCACCACGTCCTTCCAGGACACGCCCGGCGTGCACCACGACCTGCTCGCCAAGGCAGGCTTTGACATCGTCCGCGAACGCGGGCCGCTCAGCGAGGCCCGCATGCTGGAACTGGCCGGCGAGTTCGACGCGTATTTGTGCGGCGACGATGCTATGACCCGCGCGGTGATCCAGAAGTCGCTCCCGCGGTTGAAGGTGATCAGCAAATACGGGATCGGGCTCGACAAGATCGACCTGAAGGCGGCGGGCGACCTGAAGGTGCCGGTCCTTTTCACCCCGGGCGTGAATCACACCACGGTGGCGGAACACACCTTCGCCCTGCTCCTCGCCGCCGTCCGCAACCTGGTGGTCGAGGCCAATCACACCGCGAAGGGCCAGTGGAAGCGCATCACGGGAAGCGAAATCTGCGGCAAGACCCTTGCGATCGTGGGCTTCGGCCGGATCGGCAAGGAAGTGGCGGTGCGCGCCAAGGCCTTCGGCCTGCGGGTGATCGGCTACGGCAACTATTGGGACGAGGATTTCGCCCGCTGGTACGACGTGACCCGGTATCAGAGTTTCGAAGACGTACTGCGGGACGCCGATTTCATCTCGCTGCACACCAAGTTAACCCCCGAGACGCGCCATCTGATCAACACGGGAAACATCGGCCGGATGCGCAAGGGCGCGGTGATCGTCAACTGCGCCCGCGGCGAGATCGTCGAGCTGTCAGCCCTGGTTGAGGCCCTCAAGTCGGGGCACCTGCACGCCTACGCCGCCGACGTCCTCGATCAGGAACCGCCCCCCGCAGACCACCCCCTGCTCGGCCTGCCCAACGCCATCATCACCCCCCACATCGGCTCGCGCACCCACGAAAGCGTGCAGCGCCAGGCCAGCTGCGCCGTCGAAAACCTCACGCTCTTCCTTGCCGGCAAACCCCCGGTGGCGAGAGCCGTGTGAGTTATGATTTTTGATTTATGATTCTTGGCTGGTAAATCCCACCGGCGGCTCAGGAGTAAGTTGAGCCGCTGGCCCCACGGGTCACTGGTCATTGGTCATTGGTGACTCCCCCCGTCGTCATTCGTCCTTCATCCTTCGTCATTCCGGGCCAACGGCCCGGCCCTTCCCATGCCTGAAACCTATCTTGTTGTCCCCGAGGCCAAGCACAACGCGCTGATCGAAGCCGCGTACCGACACCGTGGTTACCTGCCGGATGAGGCGGCGGAGGGGGCGCGGTTTTGCGCGGAGGCCTCGCGCCACGGCATTCGCACCCACAACGGGATCAAGGCCCTGCACCTCGACCACCTCTTCGGCAGCGGATCCCAGGGGTGCGTCCCGGGAGCGCAGATCGAGGAGCGTCCCTCGCGTTTTGCCGCCACCCGCATCTGGAACGCCAATCGCAAGCTCGGCCAGTCCACCGCCTACCGGGCAATGGAGATGGCGATGAAACTGGCGGACGAATACGGCGTTGGCACGGTGTCAGTCGACAACGCCTTCCACTATCTCTGGGGCGGCGGTTATGTGATGGATGCGGCTAAAAAGGGCTACATCGCCTATACCAACTGCACGGCCGCACTCGCCGAGGTGGTCCCCTTTGGGGGCAAGTTTCCCACCCTGGGCACCAATCCGCATTCCTGGGGTTTCCCCACCACCGAAGCGATCGGTTACCCGGTGGTGGTCGACTGGGCCACCTCCGTGGTGGCGATGGGCCGCGTGCAGCAGCTCAAGCGCGAAGGCAAGGCGCTGCCGCCGCTGGCCGCCGTCGACAAGGATGGCAACCCCACCACCGACCCGAATCTCGCCGTTTCCCTCCTGCCTTTCGGCGCACACAAGGGCTACGGGCTCTCCCTGATCAATGAGATCGTGGCCGCCTTTATCGGCGGTTCCACCCCCACCCTGCGCAACCGCTGGGCCGACGACGGGGACAAACACACCTGCGCCTTCTTTTTCCAGGTGATCCATCCCGACGCGATCAGCAGCGGGGCGTTCGCCAAAGGTCGCAACCAGTCCGCCAACGTGAAGGCCGTGATCGAGGACATCCTCGGCCACGGCAATGAACGCTCGATGCTTCCGGGCCAGTTGGAGGCCGAATGGGCGCGCAAGACGGCGGCGGCGGGCGGGCTCCTCTTCTCCAAAGCGGAGGTGGATGCCTTCAACGAACTCGCCGCCGAGGCCGGACATCCTCCGCTTTCCGAGGCAGGGCTGGCCAGCGTTACGGTCTGAGGCGCGTTCGACCCCCTGGGGTGGGTCCCCGAGGGAGCGGGCATATTTCTCCTCAAGCTGGGTGATATTGGGTCGATCTTTGACCCACTCCTCGTCTCTATCGTCGCCTTTCACCCGGAGCGGCTTCCCTTCGCCGTCCCGGGTTTGTCGTCGATTTCCCCACCCCTTCCATGTCAGCGCCGACCAGCGAAAAAAATCGTCGCATCCTCATCATCGACGATAACCACGCGATCCATGAGGACTTTGCGAAGATCCTCCGCGCGCGGGACGGCGCCCAGCAGGGTCTCGATGCGTTGGAGTCGGAACTCTTCGGCGAGCAGACGGCACCGAAATTCACTCCCGACACTTACGAGCTGGACTCTGCGTTTCAGGGGGCTGACGGCGTGGAGAAGATCAAGGAAGCGCTTGCCAGCGGCCGCCCCTACGCCATGGCCTTTGTCGACGTGCGTATGCCTCCGGGCATGGACGGCATCGAGACCCTGGAGCAGATCTGGGCGATCGATCCCGACCTGCAGGCCGTAATCTGCACCGCATACTCTGATTATTCGTGGGAGGAGATGATGGGGCGCCTCGGAACCAGCGACCGCCTGCTCATCCTCAAAAAGCCCTTCGACAACATCGAGGTTCGCCAACTCACCGCCACCCTGACGCAGAAGTGGCACCTGATGGCCCTCAATCGTGCCCGGCTCCGCGATCTCGAGGAGACCGTCGCCCAGCGCACCGCCGAGCTGCTCAAGTCGAAGGACGCCGCCGAGGCCGCCAATCATGCCAAAAGCATGTTCCTCGCGAACATGAGCCATGAGGTGCGCACGCCGTTGAACGGTATCATCGGCATGGCTGACCTTTTGATGCAGACGGAGCTGACCCACCTGCAGCGGGATTTTGTCCAGACCCTGCAGAACAGTGGAGAAGCGCTCCTGACGGTGGTGAATGAGATCCTGGACTTTTCGAAGATCGAGGCCGGCAAGGTCACCCTCGAGACACAGGATTTCTCCCTCAATGAAGTGGTCAACGCCGCCCTCGACCTGCAGGCCCAACCGGCGGCGACCAAGAAGCTCGAACTCGCCTTCCTGATCGAGGCAGATGTGCCCACCCGACTCCACGGGGACCCCACCCGCCTGCGGCAGGTGCTGTTCAATCTGCTGGGTAATGCGGTGAAGTTCACCGATCACGGGGAAGTTTTCCTGCACATCTCTCTCGATCGCCTGACGGAGTCGGCCTGCATCCTGCAATTTGAGGTCAGCGATACCGGCATCGGCATTCCACCGGCGATCCAGGAGATGCTTTTCCAGCCTTTCACCCAGGGCGACAGTTCGACCAGCCGCAAGTACGGCGGCACGGGCCTCGGACTCGCGATCTGCAAACGCCTGGTGGAGATGATGGGCGGAGAGATCGGCCTGCGCAGTGAGGCGGGCAAAGGCAGCACCTTCTTTTTCAAGGCGCAGTTTACCCGCCCAACCACGGACGCGCAGAGTGCTGCGCCCTTCACCGTGGCCGTCCGGCGCGCCCTCGTGGTCGACGACAACGACACGAACCGGAAGGTGATGCGCCACCAGCTCAACTACCGGAACATCTCCAACGAGACTGTTAGCAGCGCCCCGGCGGCTCTTGCCGCGTTGCGACATGCTGCGCTCGAAGGGGCGCCCTACGACCTGGTGCTGCTGGATTACCACATGCCCGAGGTCGATGGCCTCGCGCTGGCCAAGGCGATCCGCGCCCATGCAGATCTTCCGCAGCCGAAGATGATCCTCGTCACCTCGCTCGGGGACAAACTCACGCCCGAGCAGATGAAGAGTTTCCAGCTGGCGGGCTGCATCCTCAAACCGATCAAGCCTGCCACCCTCTTCCAGGCAATCGGTGTCGCGATGACGACGCGCGCCGCCGAGCCGGTCGGCCCGCGGGCCGCGGCGCCCGCACCGGCGATCGGAACCCACGTGCGCATCCTGGTGGTGGACGACAACGCCATCAACCAGTCCGTCACCGGACATCAGCTTCAGCGCCTCGGCTACCGCGCCGACTTTGCCAACAATGGCCAGGAGGCAATCGACGCCCTCCGCCGCCAGAGTTACGACCTGATCTTCATGGATGAGCAGATGCCGGTGCTCGACGGGGTGGAAGCCACCCGCGTCATCCGCCGCAACCAGTCCGCCGGCGAACCCAACTTCCCCGCCCACCTCCGCATCGTCGCCCTGACCGCGAACGCGCTGCCGACCGAGCGCGAGCGACTCCTGCGCTCGGGCATGGACGACTACCTCTCGAAGCCCGTCACCATCGCAGCCATACGCGAGGTGCTGATGCGCAACCTTGAGCTGATCGCCGTCCAGCGACAACCGCCGTCCACCCCATGAGCAGCTCCGACGTTCCCGCCTCCGGCGCCTCCTCTATTCCCGCGTCCGCACCCGCGGACGCCGGGGCCGTTCTGCGGCAGCTCCAGGAGACGCAGCACGCGTTGGAACAGATGTCGCTCCAGCTGACCGAGGCCTCCCGACAGGCCGGCATGGCCGAGGTGGCCACCGGCGTGCTTCACAACGTTGGAAACGTCCTCACCAGCATCAATGTCACCGCCAACCTGCTGGTCGACCGTCTGCGCGATTCGAAGATCGGCAGTCTCGGGCGGGTCAGTGCCCTGCTGAAAGAGCACGCGGGCGACCTCCCGGGATTTTTTTCCACCGATCCTCGCGCCGCGAAGCTCACCGCATTCATCGAAAACCTCGCGGTTACCTTGGAAAAGGAACGGCAGGAGAGCATGACCGAGCTCACCACGCTTCTGAAAAGCGTCGGCCACGTGAAGGATATCATCTGGATGCAGCAGAGTTATGCCTCCGTCTCCGGCATCGTGGAACCCCTCCAGGCTCCGGATACAATCGAGGATGCGCTCAAACTGAGCACGACAGCGCTGGTGCGACACAACGTCCAGGTGGTACGGGAATTTGGCCCCTGCCCTCCCGCCCGCGCCGAGCGGCACAAGGTGCTGCAGATCCTCGTCAATCTCGTGAGCAACGCGAAAAAGGCGATGGACTGCAAGGAGCCCTCCCAGCGTCGCCTGGTGGTGCGCAGTGAGGCCGGTCCGGACGGAAGCGTCGTGATCCAAGTCGCCGACAATGGCATCGGAATCCCGGCCGAAAATCTCACGCGCATCTTTTCCCATGGTTTCACCACGCGGGCGGACGGACACGGCTTCGGACTGCATTCCAGTGCTGTCGCCGCGCGTCAGATGGGCGGCGCCCTGTCTGCCTACAGCGACGGTCCGGGACGGGGCGCGACCTTCACCTTAACGCTTCCCGTCTGGAAGGACGCCCTGCCCACACCGGGACGCGCCACCCTGCCGGATTTCGACCTCAGCGCCCCGGCCCACGGTCCGGAGCGCAGCCGCCAGGGGTAAACTCCCGGCTTCCCGGCAGAGAGTTAGCCATCAAGGCCGGCGTGGCCGTGCCGATGGTGCTGATGTAAATGGCTGACTTCTCCCACGCCTTCGCAATGTTTGTCGTCGTGAAGACGTGCGCTCGGCCGGGAGAGGCTCAGACAGGTCGCCCCGACCTCCCTCAAGGAGGAGGGACGGGATGATGACCCTGCACAACAACCGCGTGCTGATCGTGGATGACAACCGCGCCATCCACGAAGACTTCCGCAAAATCCTGGTCAGGCCCGCTCCGGATCGGGTGATGGAGGAGGCGGAGGCAGTGCTGTTCGACCGCGCGCCCGAGTCCATTCCGCAGTTTGAACTGACCTCCGCCCATCAAGGCACGGATGCGCTCGCCCTGGCGGAACAGGCCCTCGCCGCAGGTCGGCCCTTCGCCCTCGCCTTCATCGACGTGCGGATGCCGCCGGGTATTGATGGAGTAACGACCGCAGCCCGGCTGTGGGAAATCGATCCCGACGTGCAGGTTGTGATCTGCACAGCCTACGCGGATCACTCGTGGGGCGATATGACTTCACAGCTGCGCCATCCCCACCAGTGGGTGATCCTGCGCAAACCTTTCGACAACGTGGAGGTGCTGCAGCTGGCCCACGCCCTGACCGCGAAGTGGACGCTGATCCAGCAGACGAAGGCGCAGCTTGCCGGTTTGGAGCAGCGGGTCCAGGCGCGCACCAACGACCTGGTCATCGCCCTCGACCGTCTCAGGCGCGAGGGCGAGGAGCGGGCGCAGCTGGACGAGCAGCGGCGCCAGCTGGAGCGGAAGATGGAGGAGACCCAGCGACTCGAGAGTCTCGGTGTTCTCGCCGGCGGGATCGCCCACGATTTCAACAACATCCTCACCGGCGTCCTCGGCAGCGCATCCCTGGCGCGCATGGAATGCCCGCCCCAGCCCTCGCTCCACCGCTACCTCGCGCAAATTGAAAAAAGCGCGCTGCGCGCCGCCGAGTTGTGCGAGCAGATGCTGGCGTACGCCGGCAAGGGTCAGATGGTGGTGCGAACGATCGACGTGAATGGCCTGGTGCAGGAAACGCTCGAACTCCTGCACGCCTCCGTGCCCCGCGATGCCACCCTGACGGTCCACCTCAGCCCTGACCTGCCGCGGGTGCAGGCAGACCCCGCCCGACTCAGGCAGGTGGTGATGAACCTGGTGATCAATGCGGCGGAAGCCCTGTCGGGCCCGGTTCGGCAGGTGTCGCTCACCACCCGGACGCAGCACTTGCAGGCCGCGGAGATCAGCCGTTTTGCCCATCCCTGTGACGCCGCCGCCGGATCCTTTGTCTGTATCGAGGTTGCGGACACGGGGTGCGGCATGGGCCCCGAGACCCTGAGGCGTATCTTCGATCCCTTTTTCACCACCAAGTTTACCGGCCGCGGCCTGGGATTGTGTGCCGTGCTCGGCATCCTCCGCTCCCGTGGCGGCGCACTGGACCTGCAGTCGGACGTCGGCAAAGGGTCGGTCTTCCGCGCGTTTCTTCCTGAATCCACCGTGGAGTCGCCGGCGCCACCTTCCGCTGCCACAATCCCTCCCGCGTCCCACCCTTCTCCCGCCCTGAGCGCCACCATCCTGGTGGTCGATGACGAGGCGGCGGTACGCGATACCGCGGCCGGCATGTTGCGGCGCGCGGGTTACGCGGTGCTCCTTGCGGCCAACGGCCGCCAGGCGGTCGAGCTGTTTGAAAAATCACCCGCCGTGGACGGCGTCCTGCTCGACCTCACCATGCCGGAGATGGATGGCGTCGCCACTCTCCAGGCCTTGCGCGCCCTGCAGCCGCATGTCCGCGCGCTGCTCATGAGCGGCTTTGACGGGGCTGAGGCCACCAAACGCTTTCAGGGACTCAAGCTGCACGGCTTCCTCCAGAAGCCCTTCAGCATGGACGCCCTGCGCGAGAAGATCGCCGCCCTGGTGATGGGCGGCGCCTCTGGAGGCTAGGCGCCGACCGGGGCCGTCGCCACCGGAGCGGCGGGGGCGGCGGGGGCCTGCTCGGCCAGCACGGTGCGCAGGCAGAAGTCGCCGAAACGCTCGCCGGGCTGACGTTCCACCGCAAAACGGCGGATGATCGGCGTCAGGAGGGTGACTGTATCCTCGAGGCTGATGGAGGGCACGAACAGGCGGTTCAGGCGGGTGCCATCGTATTTGGCCCCCAAGTACAAGGCGTATTTGTTGGGTGCTCTTCCGACCAGGCCGATCTCCGCGAGGAAAGGGCGCGCGCAGCCATTGGGGCAGCCGGTCACGCGGATGCTGATGGCATCGTGCCGCAGCCCCGCCTCTTCGATCACGGTCTCGAGCTTTTCCAACAGCCCGGGAAGAGCGCGCTCGCTCTCGGCCAGGGCGAGACCGCAGGTGGGCAGGGCCACGCAGGAAAGCGCGTTCAAACGCAGGCCCGACTGGAGATGCGTTTCACCCAGGCCGTATTTGGCGAGGATGCCCTCGATCACCGGCTTCTGGTCTTCCGGCACCCCGGAAATGCTCAGGTTCTGGGAGGGGGTCAGGCGGAAGTCGCCCTGGTGGACCTTGGCGATTTCACGCAAGGCGGTGCGCATGGCCCAGCCATCCATGTCCTTGATGCGGCCGGACAGGATGAAGAGCATGCAATACCAGCTGCCGTCCGCGGCCTTATGCCAGCCATAGTCGTCGGCGATGGTCGTAAATTCAAAGGGGCGGGCCGGCTCGAACGTGAAGCCCAGGCGGTTCTCGACCTCGGCTTTGAACCAGGCGATCCCGCGGTCCTCGATGGTGTATTTGAGACGCGCGTGACGGCGGTTGGTGCGGTCACCAAAGTCACGCTGGGTCGTGATCACGGCATGCCCCACCGCGTTCACCTTGTCCGGGGTGATGAAGCCAATCACGTCGGCCAGCCGCGGAAAGGTCTCCGCATTGCCATGGCTCATGCCCATGCCACCGCCGACGCAGACATTAAAGCCAAGGAGCTTGTCGTTCTCGATGATGGCGATGAATCCCAGGTCCTGGGAAAAGATGTCGACGTCGTTCGACGGCGGGACCGCGAAGCCGGTCTTGAATTTGCGGGGAAGGTAGGTCGCGCCATACATCGGCTCCACTTCCGGTTCGCCGCCGGCGACCAGTTCATCGTTGATCCAGATCTCGTGGTACGCGCGGGTCTTCGGCAGGGCGTAATCGCTCCAGCCCTTGGCCAGCTCGTAAATCTGATGGTGCACCGGAGACCGCTCCGGGTTGCAGGGCGCCATGACATTGCGGTTCACGTCGCCGCAGGCAGCGATCGAATCCAACAGGACTGCGTGCATGCCCCGCACCAGCGGCTTGAGATGCCCCTTCACGACTCCGTGAAACTGGAACGTCTGGCGCGTGGTCAGCCGAAGGCTGCCATTCGCACACTCATCCGCCAAGCGGTCGAGCATGAGGTACTGCTGAGGCGTGCACCGGCCACCCGGCAGACGCACGCGCAGCATGAAGGAATAGGCCTTCTCCTGCTTCAGCTTGGCCCTTTCTTTTCGCAGGTCGCGGTCGTCCTGCAGGTAAAGGCCATGAAACTTGGTGAGCTGGGAATTCTCCTCGGAAATGGCGCCGGTGGACGTGTCCGCCAAATCCTGCGCGATCGTGCCACGCAGGAAATTCGAGGCCGCTTTGAGGCCTTCGTTAGCAACGAGGGGCTTGGTGGTCGCCACGGGTACAGAGCTCATGAAAGCAAGTAAGCTGCCTCCCGGAGAGCACCCTCGCAAGTATAAATTACTTACTTTGGTAAGTTACTAAAGATACCGACTCAGGCAGCTAAATTTAGCCCCCCTCCACCCACGGCCGCAGCCCATCGAGGCGCTCGCGCAGATGGCTGCCGAGACCGCGGACGCGGCGATAATCGTCAGGTTGCTCAAGCGGGGTGCCGAGCCGAACCTGCACCGAACTGAGTTCGTCGATCAAACGATGGATGCGGCACCACTCGTCGGCGACAGGAGGGGGCCCATCCGGGGCGTGTGCACGCTCAGCTGCGGAGGAACAGGGCGTATTCATTGTGACGAGACGACACGGGGTGTCGTACTGCAGATCCAGGATACGTGGGGCAACTAACCGAGTCCGGCACAAGGGGTTTGCGGTCGCCGGAAGAACGGCAGGATGGGCGGTTTTTGCGGCGGCGCAAATGCAGATATCGCCCGGAGAAGAAATTTATCGGCCGATCGGTTGTACCGCGCGTAAACGCAGCACGGGACGGTCCTGCGACCGGGAGTCGGCGAGCGAGAGGTCAAATTGCACCTCCCAATCGTTCAGGTCCTCGGGGTCGACCAACACCTGGCTGATTTCCCAGACGGCAGCGTCCGGCGGGGCGGTGACATGGGTGTGTTTTGCCGAGCGCCCTTCGGGATCCAGACGGAAGCGCCCCTTGAGTTGCAGGTACGGTTGAAAGGCAGTCTCCACCTGCCGCGCGGGGCTCGGGAGCACGGCCCCGCCGGCCGGCGCCTCCCACGCGAGCTTGGCCGCGGCCGCGTCCCAGTCGCGCACGGCCACATCCTGCAGGACGGAGAGAAGCGCCGCCCGGACCAGGCGCAGGAATTGGTCGCGATCGCGCGTGATGTCGAAACTGTCGGGACGCGCCGGTTTGTCCCCCGCGGCCTCGGCGGCAACGTAGTCTGGATTCCGGAGTCGCTCCCACTCCTCCAGCAGGCTCGAGTCGATGGCGCGGATCAGCTCACGAAAATAGAGCTCCATTTCCAGCACCGGCTCGGTCTTGAAGGTTTCGGGGACGGTCTGCGAAAGGACTTTCCAGACCTGCGACAGGTGGCGCAGCAAGAGGCCCTCCGAGCGGTGTAGTTCGTAACGCCGGATATACTCGGCGAAGGACACGTACTGCTCGAACATCTCCCGCGCGATGGATTTGGGCCGGACGTTTTCCTGCCCGACCCAGGGATGGGCCGCCGCGAACTGGTTAAAGGTATCGTAGAGGAACTCGCGCAGGGGTTTGGGATGCTCGACCTGGTCCAGTTTTTCCATCCGCTCTTCGTAAGGGACGCCGGCGGCGCGCATTTCCTCCAGCTTCTCGGACTTCAGCCGGTCGACCTGCTTGCGCAGGATCGCGTCCGGATCTTCGACGATCGACTCGCAGAGCGTGAGGACATCGAAGGCATAATCGGGCGACTCCCGGTCCAGCAGCGGAAGGGTATCGATGAGGTAAAGGGACAACGCCTGGTGGAGGGAAAAATCGTCCTGCAGCTCCACGTTGACCCGCAGCTTGCGCCCGCTTGCCTCGGGCGGGATCCACTCGACGATCCGCCGTTCGAGCAGGGAGCGGAAGAGCTGGAACGTCTTTCTCCGCAGCCCGCGTTTCTTGTGCTCGGTCTCATGGGAGTCTCGGATCAGCTGTCGCATCGCCCGGCAGCCGTCGGCGTCGCGCCCCAGGACGAGCAGGAGCATGCCATGGGTCACGTCGAAGCGGGAGACCAGGGGTTCGGACGGAGCCTTCATCAGGCGCTCGAAGGTGTTGGCATCCCAGCCCACCTCCCCCTCCGGCGCCTTTTGCTTCACCAGTTTGCGCCGCTTCGCGGGATCAGTCCCCGCTTTCTCCTCGGCGCGGCGGTTCTCGATCACGTGCGAGGGCGCCTGGACCACCACGTATCCTTTGTCGTCATACCCCTTGCGCCCCGCCCTGCCCGCCACCTGGCGGAAGTCGCGGACATTGAGGATGGCAGCCTTCTTGCCGTCATACTTCCAAAGCTGGGTGAACAGCACGGTGCGGATGGGCACATTGATCCCCACGCCGAGGGTGTCCGTTCCGCAGATCACCTTGAGCAAACCGCGCTGCGCCAACTGCTCGACCAGCACGCGGTATTTGGGGAGCAGCCCGGCGTGGTGCACCCCGATGCCGCTGCGCAGCCAGCGTTTCACATCCTTTCCGTACGGGCTGTTGAAGGAAAATCGCTCGAGCTCCTCCGCCAACGCAGCCTTCTCCTCCCGGGTGCAGATCGAAAGGCTGGTCAGATCCTGAGCTGCCTCGGAGGCGGCCCGCTGGGTGAAATACACGAGGTACACCGGAGCGCGTTTGGTGGTGAGGAGCTCCTGGACTTTCTCGCCCAGGGGCGTCTCGGAATACTCGAAGTCCAGGGGCACCGGCCGGCGGTCGCTGCGTACCGTCACGCAGGGCGCTCCGGTCAGTTTCTCAATGGCGCGTTCAAAAAACTCCGTCGCGCCAAGGGTGGCTGACATGAGGAGCAGCCGGGTGCGCGCCAGGGTAAGCAGCGGCACCTGCCAGGCATAACCGCGATCCACGTCCGAATAATAATGAAACTCATCCATCACCACCGCTCCCAGCCCTGCCTCCGCTCCGCGCGCGAGTGCCATGTTGGCGAGAATTTCGGCGGTGCAGCAGAGGATCGGAGCGCGCGGGTTCACGCTGGCATCCCCCGTCATCATGCCGACGTTCTCCGGGCCGAACTCCCGGCACATCGAGAGGAACTTCTCGTTGACCAGCGCCTTGATCGGGCAGGTGTAGATGGAACGCTCCCCGGCGCAAAGGGCCTGGAAATGCAGGGCCGAGGCCACGAGCGACTTCCCGGAGCCGGTCGGCGTATTCAAAATGACATTGCGGCCGGCATACAGCTCGAGAACCGCCTCCTCCTGTTCGGGATAGAGCTCGATGCCACGCGACGCCATCGCCTCGAGGAAGCGGGCCAGCACTGCATCGGGGTCGCGCAGACCGGGGACGGGTGTGAGGGGTGGCGGGACGGGATCGGGCATCCCCGGAGGAGGAATGCCCGTCGCGCGAGAGACAAGCCCGCAGCCAGGGTGGAGGCGGGCGAAACCGGCGGAGCCGCTCAGCGCCCGATCTCACTGCGCGCGGCGTCGCGCCGTCGCAGGTTCTGACGCTCCTCCTCGGTGAGGAAATCCGTAAGACGGTAATCACTACGGCCGGAAGCGCGGGCCCGGGAGCGCAGGATATCCACCTCGTCGGGGCGCATCAGCGACATATAATAATCCTCCTCCTCAAAGGCGCTGCTGGAGCCGAGCGCACGGTCTTGGCGGTTGCCATAGATGCCCCCGGCGGTGCCGCCGACGGCGGCGCCGATGGCGGCCCCCGCGCCCGCTTCGCCGGACTGATGGCCAATGACGCCTCCAATCACGGCGCCCGTGGCGGCGCCCAAGGCGGCGGAACGTTGGGTGCGGGAGGAACTGCTACAGCCGGTGGCGAGCGACGCGGCGAGGAAGAGAAGGCACAGTTGCGTTTTCATAGGTGGGGTGGGTGTGGTTCAGGGTGGTTTTGGCCCATCGAACCTGCCCGTGCATCGAGGTTCCCGCGCCGCGCCCGGTGCAGGATGCCGAGTCTCGGCCACCGGTTCGTGCAATTCGCAGAACCCCATGGGCGCCTCAGTAAGTGATGCACGTTTATTTCTATTTTTAGCTCAACGGCTTACAGCTACGGCCGCGCGTTGGCATGGGAAGAGCAAGAACGCGCAAAATGCTTCTACCCATGAAACGACATACCTCCCTCCTGCTCCTCTCCTCCGTCGTCTCCCTGACCTGCGCCCTGCCGCTCAGCGCGCAGAGTCCTGCACCCGCCTCGACCGTGCCAGCGGCCGACCCGGCAGCCGCCGCCCCCAACACCCAGGAACGCGCCGCTGCAACCACGCCCGCCGCGGCTCCCGCCCTGCCAGCCTCCCGCCTCCTCCCTACCGCCGACACCTCCACGCCGATTGGCCAGACGGCAACGGGCAGCCTGGATGCGGGACGCGTGGCGTCTGTCATCCAGGGCCAGGAAGTGGCCGCCAAGGACGCGCTGATCGAGGAGGTCACCGCTCGCTACGAAGCGGTCGACGCGCGCCTCGCGCAGATGCGCGAGCGTGCCGGAGAGCTTGACGAAGCGGGTCGTCGCTCTGTCGATTCCGCCACCGATGCCTACGAAAAGCAGAAGGCCAAACTCCAGGAAGCCCTCGCGGAGGCGCGACAGGCAGAGGGCAAGGATTGGGAACGCGCCCGTTCCACCCTCGCCACGGAATACGCTTTCTACGCCAGCGCAGTGGGGACGTTGGAAGTCGCGCTGCCTTAACTTGGCGCGTGACGGCGGCTGGCGGGAGGGCGCCGCGCCGGAGGTCGCCCCACCTGAGGACAGTCTTGTCCGGCTTCATCCTCGGGTGCTCGCGTGACTCCTGAAATTCTTCTCCTTCTCGGCCTCGTTCTGATTGCGCTGGTTCTGTTCTCGACGGAATGGGTCCAGGCGGACGTGGTCGCGCTGGGCTTGGTCCTGACTTTGATTCTGACGAAGGTTCTGACGCCCAGGGAGGCGTTTGCCGGTTTCGGCAGCGACACCGTCCTGATGATCCTCGGGCTGCTGATCATGACAGCAGCCCTTCTCAACACCGGGGTCGTCGAGATTGTGGGAAAGGCGATTCTGAAACGGGTCGGCGACAACGTGAAGGTGCTGCTCGCCGTCATTCTCGTCTTGGTGGCAGTGCTCAGCGCCTTCATCAGCAACACCGCGGCGGCGGCGTTTTTCATCCCCGTGGTCATGGGCATCGCCGCCAAGGCCAAGGTGTCGCCTTCGAAACTGCTGCTCCCGGTCGCGTTTGCGTCCATCCTGACCAGTTCCGTCACCCTCATCAGCACCTCCACCAACCTGGTGGTGAACGGGCTGATGACCAACGCGGGACTGAAGCCGATGGGGATGTTTGAATTGGCTCCGGTCGGCATCCCGATCGCGGTGGTGGGCCTGCTGTACATGTATTTCGTCGCGCGCCACTGGATACCGGACCGCGCCGGAAAGTCTGACCTGATGGAGGAGTTTGGCGTCCGTCCTTACCTGACGGAAGTGCTGATCCAGCCCGATTCGCCCCTGGTCGGGAAGCCGCTGGGCAAGGCCAACCTCGGCCGGGACATGGACCTCAATGTGATCCGCATCATCCGCGAACCGGATGAAACGCACCTTCCCAGCAGCGGCTTTCTTCTCAAGGCAGGGGACGTGCTCCTGGTGGAAGGCGTACGGGCGAACGTGCTCAAGGTGAAGGACACCACCGGGCTGGAGATCCGGGCGGATGTCACCCTCTCCGATCCCAGCCTGAAGTCGGAGGACATGGCGCTGGTGGAGGCGCTGATTGTCCCCGGTTCGCCCCTCATCGGCCGCACCCTTCGCACGGTGGGTTTCCGTGAGCGTTTTGGACTGCAGGTGCTCGGGCTCAATCGCCACGGCCGGAATGTGCTGCAAAAACTCGCTCGCATTCCCCTGCGGGTCGGTGACGTGCTGCTGCTCCAGGGGCGCAAGACCAACATCGCCGCCTTTGATGAGGAGCGGACCTTCAGCGTCCTCAACGCGGTAAACGAGCGGCGCCCCGACCGGCCGCGCGCCTGGCGGACCGTCCTGATTTTCATCGGGGCACTCGCCCTGGCCACCTGGAATATCGTCCCGCTTGCGGTCGCAGTGCTCCTCGGCGCGTTCCTCATTTTTGTCACGCGCTGCATTCCCCCCGCCGAGGCTTACCGCGAGGTGGAGTGGCGGGCGGTGATCCTGATCGCGTGCATGCTCGCGCTCGGCTCGGCGATGGAGAAGACCGGCGCTGCCCAGTACCTCGCCAGCCATGTGGCGTCGTGGACCGCCCAGGCACCGCCTGTCTTCCTCCTGGGTGGTTTCTTCCTGCTCACGGTCGGGCTGACGCAGCCAATGTCCAACCAGGCGGCCGCGGCCGTCATCCTTCCGATCGCGGTGCAGACCGCGACCCAGCTGGGATTAAATCCGCGCGCCTTTGTCATGGCCATCGCGGTGGCGGCGAGCTGCTCGTACCTCACGCCGCTCGAGCCCGCCTGCCTCATGGTGTATGGCCCCGGGCGTTACAAGTTCACCGATTTCCTCCGGATCGGGGCACCGCTGGTCGTGGTGATCCTGGGGATGACCCTGTATTTCATCCCCAAATACTGGCCCCTGCAGCTTCCCTGAGGGCTTATTCGCGATGCGCGGTCCAAAGCACGGTCACCAGTCCGGCGAACAGCAGGGTCGGTCCGACCACCCACAGGGGATGGACCGGAACCTGCCAGCGTTCGATCGCCCAGGTGACCAGCACGCATTTGAGCGCGATCAACACCCACCCGAGGGCCAGGAGCCCGAAATGCCGGCTGTGTCCGGCAGTCTCTGCATGTACCGGCGTGTTCATGCTCCCAGTTTAGCCTCACAGACAGTCCGTGGCGCTGCAGCGGTTGGCGGCCCCTGCGCATCGCTTGGCAGGCGGCCGAATCCGACGCTCACCGGAGGTGGCGCGTGAGCTCGGTGCGCATCGGCATCTCCGGGTGGACCTACCGCCCCTGGCGGGGAACCTTCTATCCCGAGAAATGGGTGCAGAAGCGGGAACTGGAGTACGCCTCGCGGCAAGTGAACTCGATCGAGATCAACGGCTCCTTCTATTCGCTCCAGACCCCGGCCAGCTACCGCTCGTGGTACGACCAGACCCCTGACGATTTCGTTTTTTCGGTCAAAGGGGGCCGGTACATCACGCACCTGCGACGGCTGAAGGCGGTCGAGGAACCGCTCGCCAATTTTTTCGCCTCCGGCGTGCTGCGCCTGGGCCGGAAGCTGGGGCCGATCTTGTGGCAGCTTCCGCCGATGCTGCCTTACGACCCCGACCGTCTGCAGCGCTTCTTTGAGCTGCTCCCGCGTGACACGGACGATGCGGCAGCACTGGCGCGACGGCACGACAGCCGGGTGAAGGGTAAAACCTGGACGAAGACCGATCAGAACCGTCCCCTGCGCCACGCGCTGGAAGTGCGGCATCCCTCCTACGAGACTCCCGATTTTGTCGAACTGCTGCGCGAGCATGGGATCGGCCTGGTGGTGGCGGATACCGCGGGCAAGTGGCCGCTGATGGAGGACGTAACCGCCGACTTTGTGTACCTGCGCCTTCACGGCTCAGAGGAGCTTTATGTGAGTGGCTACACGGAAGAGGCGCTTGATGCCTGGGCCAAAAAGATCCGCACCTGGGCCGCCGGCGGAGAACCCTCCGGAGCGCGGCGGATTGCCAGGCGCTCACCCAAAGTCGCCCGCAGGGATATCTTTGCCTATTTCGACAACGACGTGAAGGTGCGTTCGCCGTACGACGCGATGCTGCTGGCTCACAAGCTCGGCATGGGATCCCGCCCGCCTCCGGGGCCGTCGCCGGAGACCATCGCGGAAGTGGCGCGCATTCTCAGCACCGGCTCCGATTCGCGCTGGCAGATCGGTCGCACCTCCACGAAAAAGCGAAGCGCATCTCCGCGAGCGCGCCGCCCGGCCTGAGCGCACCGCCTTTATGGCGCGGCGTGGGACGGTGGCCCCCCCGAGCTGGCCTCAGTCCTTGTGCTGTATCGACTGCGGCGGTACGCGGAGGGGGCGTTCCGACGGGGCATCCAGCGGCTGGTCGATCGTCAGGGTCCAGGCCCCGGTCCGCTCGGAGGCGAGCAGCCGGGCCAGCGCCCTGGCATCCAACGGCAGGATACGCTGGTGCGCGGGTTCGTTGAACATGTCCGGAAACGACAGGACAATCTCGACCCGGGATTCACTGCCTCCGGGGGAATCTGGAACGACCCGGAGCGTGCCGCGTCGCGCGATCGGTGGGTTGTGGGTGTCGGCCGTGGTGCTGACAAGGACGGACTGGCCGTCGAGTGAAGCAAGGTCGTGGGCGAGCATGGTGGGGTCTTGGAGGTGGCCTCCACGCCGTGGTTCCCTTCCGCGGCCTCGACCAGGCACGGTGCGGTGTCACTCCCATGCCCGCTTGCGCCGGTCGCCCGATGGCAGGGGCCCTGGCTCTGGGCTAGTTTGGGCGGATGAGCACCTCCATCACGACCTCCCTCGATCCTGAAGCCGTGAAGCGGTTCAACGAACTGGTGAAGGATATCCGATTTGCCATGCTGACGACCCAGCAGCCGGACGGATCCCTTCGCAGCCGCCCCATGGCGACCCTCACCGCGCCGTTTGACGGCGACCTCTGGTTTTTC
Organism: Verrucomicrobiota bacterium; assembly: GCA_023428905.1. Classification (GTDB taxonomy): domain Bacteria; phylum Verrucomicrobiota; class Verrucomicrobiia; order Opitutales; family Opitutaceae; genus EW11. Next base: position 435,061 of record JAEYWP010000004.1, on the reverse strand, counting down.
ACTGACGACGATTCGCCGAAGGTGGACGAGATCAACCAGGAGCACCATGTCTGCCTCAGTTATGCAGAGCCCGCCCACCAGAAATACGTGAGCGTATCCGGCTTGGCGTCGCTGGTGCATGACAAGGCGCGCGCCAAGGAGCTCTGGACGCCCGCCGCAAAGGCGTGGTTTCCCCGCGGCACGGACGATCCGCACCTCGGCCTTCTCCGGGTGCGCGTACGAAGCGTGGAATATTGGGACTCCCCCTCCAGCAAAATGGTGCAGCTCTTCGGTTTCCTGAAAGCCACCGCCACCGGCAAGCGCCTGGAGAACGCCGGCGAACACCGCAAAATCGAGGTCACCCCCAAAGCCGAAGACATGCGCTGAGCAGCCGCTCAGTGGTCACTAGCGATTGCTCACCGGTCATTTGCCACCGGCCCTCGCGCGCCTCCGGTGCGTGGTCGTCCTTCGCGTCTCGACATTCGTCATTCAGGCCCGGCGGGCCGGACATACCGTCTCAGCGCCTGGCCGGTGAGGGACGCCTCTGCCTTCAGCAATTCGCTGCGCGAACCGGCGAACACAATGTCGCCGCCGGCGGAGCCGCCGCCCGGGCCCAGATCGATGATCCAGTCGGCCAGGTTGATGACATCCAGGTTGTGCTCGATCACGATCACGGTGTTCCCGGCATCGCGCAGCCTGAAGAGCAGGTCCATCAGGTTCTGGATGTCGGTCCAATGCAGTCCGGTGGTGGGTTCGTCGAGAATGTAGAGCGTCTCCCCCTGCTGGCGCTTGCTCAGTTCAAGGGAGAGTTTGAGCCGTTGGGCTTCTCCGCCTGACAGCGTGGTGGCGGACTGGCCCAGGGCCAGGTAGCCCAGCCCCACCGCGTTCAGGGTCTCCAGCTTGTCCATGATCCGGGGGATGTTTCGGAAGAGCTGCATCGCCTCGCGCACCGTCATGTCGAGCACGTCCGCGATACTCTTCCCGTGGAAAAGCACCTCCAGGGTCTCGCGGTTGAAGCGGCGGCCGCCGCAGCTGGGACAAGGCGCATAGGCGTCGGCCATAAACTGCATGTCCAGTTTGATCACCCCATCGCCCTGGCAGCGTTCACAGCGCCCGCCGCGGACATTAAAACTGAAACGGTTCGCCTTGTACCCGCGCACCTTGGCGAGGGGAACCTGGGCAAAGAGATCGCGCAGCAGATCCAGCAGCTTGGTGTAGGTTGCCGGGTTGGAACGCGGGCTGCGGCCGATCGGCTCCTGGTCGACCTGCACGAGTTTCTCAAAAAAATCCAGGTTTTCGATACTGCGATGTTTGCCCGGAAGGGTTTTGGCGCCGTTGAGTTTCCGCGCGGCCGCGGAGGCCAGGACATCGTTTACCAGCGTGCTCTTGCCGGAGCCGGAGACGCCAGTGACGCAGGTGAGAAGCCCGATGGGAAACCGCGCGTCGACGTCTCGCAGGTTGTGCTCGCGGGCGGCGCGGATCGTCAGCCAGGCATCGTCCGGCTTCCTCGTCTTCGCCTCCTTGGAGACCTGGAGCTTGCGCGAAAGGTACGCGCCCGTGCGGGAGCGCTTGGCGGGCAGCGCCGCGCACTCCGCCGGCGTGCCCTGGAAGAGGAGATGACCACCCTCCACGCCCGCCTCCGGTCCCAGTTCGATCAATTCATCGGCGAGGCGCATGGTTTCCTCGTCGTGTTCGACCACCACGACGGTGTTCCCCCGGTCGCGCAGCTCGGTCAGCGTCTCCAACAGCTTCTGGTTGTCATGCGGGTGCAACCCGATGCTGGGTTCATCCAGGACATAGATCACACCCATCAGCCCCATCCCGAGCTGGGTGGCGAGACGCACGCGCTGGGCCTCCCCACCGGACAAGGTGTTGTAGTCGCGGTCGAGGGTAAGGTAGCCGAGGCCGGTCTCGCGCAGAAAGTGAAGGCGCTGCTGGATCCCGGTGACAACGTCGCGCACGGCCTCGTTGTTCCCCTGTTCCCGCACCAGTGTATCCGCAAAGGCATGCGCCCCGGCGATGTCGAGGGCGAAGAACTGCGGGATGCGGTGGCCGGACAGCAGCACGGCGGAGCTCCGGGCGTTCAGCCGCGAGCCATGGCATTCCGGGCAGTCGCCGCTGATCATGAAGGTCGTCAGCCGGGCCTGAAAGCCCTCGCTGTCCGTCTCCCGCCAGCTTTGCTCCAGCAGCGGCAGGACCCCCGCAAAGGGAGTCGCACGGGCCTCGCGCATGCGCCGAAGTTTAAAGGCGAATAGGCGTTCCCCCGCACCGTGGAGGAGGACCCGGCGGGTCTCCTCCGGAAGGTCCTTCCAGGGAAGGTCGGCATCAAAAGGCAGCTGTTCGGCCAGCTGCTTGAGGATGGCGTTGTGCTTTATGATGAGGTTTTTTCCACCCAGCCGCCACGGCTTGATCGCACCCTCCCGGACGCTTTTCGATGGGTCGGGCACGACCAGCTCGGGTACAAAACGCAGACTCCGGCCGAGTCCACCGCAGGTCGGGCAGGCACCCTCGGTGTGATTGAAGGAGAAGTGACGGGGCGTCAGTTTCTCGAATACGTCGCCGCAGCATTCGCAGGCGAGGGACTGGCTGAGGGGAAGTTCGCGCCAGGGCTGGTCAGCCGTTTTCTGTGCGAGAACGAGCACACGGTCCCGGCCCTCGCGAAACGCGAGTTCGAGAGAATCCGCCAGACGGCTGCGCTGGTCGGCGGCGGCCACCAGGCGGTCGACCACCAGTTCGACGGCGACCTCCGCGGTGCCGCCGGGAACGGACTTCGGATCATCGAGGTTGCAGATCTCGCCGTTGATCCTCACCCGCTGGAAACCGCGCTGGCGGAGCCGCGGTAGTTCCTCCCGCAATACACTGGGTCGCGCCCGCATGAAGGGCGCGAGCAGGACGATGCGTTCGCCCGCCGCTTCGGTCAGCACCCGCTGGACGTTGTCGTCGAGCGAGCGCTGCACCACCCGGCAGCCATCCTTCGGGCAGCGCTGCTCGCCTTGCAGGGCCCAGAGCAGGCGCGCGTAGTCCGCAATCTCCGTCACGGTGGCGATGGTGCTGCGGGGTGAGCCGTTGCCGGTGCGCTGCTCGATCGCCAGCACGGGCGAGAGCCCGTGGATGAAATCGACGTCGGGGCGTTTCAGCTGCTCCAGGACCTGGCGGGCCTGGGTGCTGAGCGACTCCATGTATTTCCGGTAGCCCTCGGCATAGAGGGTGTCGAAGGCGAGGGAGGACTTGCCCGAGCCGCTGGGCCCGGTGATCACGACCAGTTTGCCCCGTGGAATCCTCAGCTCGAGGTTCTTCAGGTTGTGCTCGCGTGCGCCTTTGACGTGGATGTGGGTGGCGGCCTGCATGGTGCGGACGGCAAGGATCACCACTTCAGCCACGGCGTCAAAGTTGCCGATGCACAGTTGCGGACAATCCATGCAGGGTTTTCGTCCTTGAACCGCCCCTACGCGTGGTTTTTCTCACCGGCGTACGTTGCGTCACCCCGCGTCTGCAACCTCCAACCCCCTGGGCCTAACGGCAGGCCACCCCTTCACGCCATGGACTCGAACAAACTGCGTGCACCTCGCCCGGCGCTTTTACCTGTCTTGGCCGCGACCCTCGGACTCGCGTCGGTGCCCTCCGCCTCGGCGCTGGTCTATGACGTGGGCGAACTGAAGATCACCTTTGATTCGACCTTCTCGGCCGGAGCGCTCTACCGCCTGGACGACCCTGACCCCGCCTATTACGGCGTCGCCAACGGGGGCCTGCAGAACTCGGTCAACACCGACGACGGCAACCTCAACTATCCCCGCGGCTGGGCCTCGACCGTGCTCAAGGGCACCCACGACCTCGAGTTGAAGTGGCGCAATTACGGCGCCTTCATCCGCGGCACCTATTTCTACGACTTTGAGAACGAGGACGACAACCGCGCGCGCACCGCGCTCTCCAATGAAGCCCTGGAGCGGGTGGGTTCGGAGGCCGAGATCCTCGACTTTTATGTGCGCGGCTCCTTCGACCTCTCAGGCCGCCCCCTCGACCTGCGCTTTGGGCGCCAGGTGCTGAACCTCGGCGAAAGCACCTTCATTCCAAACGGCATCAACGTCATCAACGCGATCGACGTCTCCCGCCTCCGCGTCCCCGGCGCGGAACTACGCGAAGCGCTCCTGCCGGTGAACATGATCCGCGGTTCCTATGGCCTCACGGACAATCTCACGGTGGAGGCCTTCTGGCTGCTCGAGTTCCGTCCCACCCGGATCGACCCGGCCGGAACGTATTTTAGCACCAACGACTTTGCCAGCCCGGGCGGGCGCGCCGTCTACCTCGGTTTTGGAGCGCTGTCCGACTTGCAGCCCCTCGGCGGCGTGCCGCGTGATCTCGACCATGAGGGGAACAATTTTTCCCAGTTCGGAGCCAACCTGCGCCTCTCCGTGCCGAGCCTGGCCGACACCGAATTTGGCCTCTATTTCGCGAACTACCACAGCCGGCTGCCGGTGATCAGCGCCCGCACCCCCACCACTGCGGTCAACCCGAACCTCACCGGCCCCCTCACCCAGGTGTTCCTGCGCGCCGGTCTCCCCGCGGAACAGGCCGGGGCGCAGGCCCAGGGCCTTTTCCAACTTCTCACGCTGGCACAGACCAATCCCGCCGCCCTGACCGCACAGCAACGGGCCACGCTCCAGGCGCCGCAGACGCAGGCCGCGGTCAACGGCGCCCGACAGATCGCCCTCCTCACCGCGGCCGGGACTGCGCGCTACTTCATCGAATTCCCCGAAGACATCCAGATGCTCGGGGCCAGCTTCAACACCAGCCTCGGCGGCACCGGGATCGCATGGCAGGGCGAAATCTCCTACAAACACGACGTGCCCTTGCAGGTGGACGATGTGGAACTCCTTTTCGCCGCCCTCTCCACCCTCAGCCCCACCTTCGGTCCGCCCAACAACCAGCTCGGGGGCTATTTCGGCCAGTATGGCCGGTATGTGCCCGGGTACCGGCGGCGCGACGTCTGGACCGGCCAGACCACCCTGACCAAGGTCTTCGGCCCGATGCTGGGAGCGGGTCAGTTTACCCTCGTGGGCGAGATCGGCGGAGTGATGGCGGATCTGCCCGACAAGAACATCCTGCGTTTTGACGGCTCCGGGACATTCACCAGCGGCAGCCAGGCCGCGATGACCAATACCACCTCGCCCGGGAGCACCGTCCTCGCCGCCACGCCGTACGGCGCCTTCGCGGACGACTTTTCCTGGGGCTACCAGGTGATCGGGCGGCTCGAATACAACAACCTCTTCGCGGGGGTGAACGTCTTCCCCGCGATCGCCTTTGTCCATGACGTCGGCGGCAACACTCCCCTTCCCCTCGGCAACTTCGTGGAAGGGCGAAAATCGGTGAACCTGGTGGCGGAGTTCTCCTGGCAGAACGCCTGGTCCTGGGAATTCCGATACGTCAACTTCTTCGGCGGCGGGCGCTACAACCTGCTCAACGACCGCGATTATGTCGCGACCACGATCAAATATTCCTTCTGACCCATCTGCGCCATGAGACTCCGCGACCTCCTCGCCCTCGGCCTGCTGCCCCTCCTCGCCACGGCCGCGTCCGGCCAGCCAGATCCCGGCCGCCTCGGCGCCGACCTCTCCCCCCTCGGCGCGGAGAAGGCGGGCAACGCCGCCGGCACCATCCCCGCCTGGGACGGCGGGGTGAAGGCCCCCGAGGGATACAGGCGCGGCCAGCACCATCCCGACCCCTTCGCCGGCGACCGCCCGCTCGCCACCATCACCGCGGCGAATCTGTCCGAGTACCAGGATCGTCTCAGCGCCGGCCACGTCGCCCTGCTCAAGGCCTACCCCACCTACAAGATGCCGCTCTATCCGACGCGGCGCAGCGCCTCGGTCCCCGCCCGCATCGAAGAAGCCACCCGCACCTACGCCCGCACCGCCCGGCTGGTGAACGACGGGTCAGGGGTGGAGGGCGTGGTGGCGGGCATCCCCTTTCCCATCCCCGAAAACGGCCTGCAGGTGATCTGGAATCATCTGCTTCGCTACCGTGGCGACGCCGCCGTCCGCACCATTGCGCAGGCCGCCCCGCTCCGCAATGGGAGCTACAGCCTGGTCGAATTCGAGGATGAGTTCTTCTTCAACTACGCCCGGGCCGACATTTCCCCGGAGGAGGTCGGCAACACCCTGACTTTCTTCAAGCAGAACGTCCTCGCACCGGCACGCCTCGCCGGCTCGATCCTCCTCGTGCGCGAGACCCTCGACCAGGTGAAGGAGACCCGCAGCGCCTGGGTCTACAACAGCGGTCAGCGCCGGGTCCGGCGCGCCCCCAACGTGGCCTATGACAATCCGGGGACGGCCTCCGACGGGATGCGCACGACCGACCAGTTCGACATGTTCAACGGCGCCCCGGATCGCTACGAGTGGAAGCTGGTGGGCAAACGCGAAGTGATCGTTCCCTATAACGCCTACGCGCTGCATAGCGACAGCCTGAAGTACGCGGACATCCTCCGCCCCCTGCACATCAACCAGGATCACACCCGCTACGAACTCCACCGCGTCTGGGTGGTGGAAGCGACGCTCAAGCCGGGGACCAACCACCTGTATCCACGCCGCACCTTCTACGTCGACGAGGACAGCTGGCAGATTCTCGCGGTCGACCAGTACGACAAGCGCGGTGAACTCTGGCGGGTGTCCGAGGCGCATTGCATCAACTATTATGATGTTCCGGTCTTCTGGAGCACCCTCGAGGTGCACGTGGACCTGCAGGCCGGACGCTACCTCGCCATCGGATTGGACAACGAGAGCAAGATGTACGACTTCAGCATCAAACGCACCGCCGCCGACTACACCCCCGCTGCGCTGAGCCGCGAGGGCGTTCGCTGAATGAACTGGTTGGGCCGCTGGTCCGCTCACGCCCTGCTCGCCCTCGCCGGTGCGGCGGGCACCCTGTCCGCCGCACCCGCTTCCGTCGTGACCCGCGGGCTGCTGCTCGATGCCTGCCGGGTCGGGCACGCGGTGGTGGCGGTGGGCGAACGCGGCAACATCGTGCGCAGCGATGATTCCGGGCGCAGCTGGGAGGTCCTGCACACCCCCTCCGCCGCGACCCTGACCGCGGTCACATTCACCGACCTGCAGCACGGGTGGGCCGTGGGCCACCTCGGCACGATCCTGGCCACCCGCGACGGCGGCACCACCTGGTCGCTCCAGGGCGAGACGCTCGGACCCGACGTCTCGCTGCTGGACGTCACCACCTTCGACAACCGCCATGTTCTCGCCGTCGGGGCCTACGGCGCCGCCTTCCACAGCTACGATGGCGGCCGCACCTGGAACCCGGTCCGGCTGCTGGAGGAGGAGCTGCACCTCAATCACCTCCACGTTCACAGCTTCGAGGTCTTTTTCGCCGCCGGCGAAGCCGGCACCCTGCGCCGTATTCGCGATGTCAGGACACCTTCCGAGGCGGTGGACGTCGGGTACGAGGGTTCGTTCAATGGCATGATCGCCCTGCCGGACGCCCTGCTCGTCTACGGCTTGCGCGGGCACGTCTACCGGTCAGTTGACGAGGGAGTCACCTGGCAACCCGCCGCCGGCATCGACCCGGTGCTTCTCAGCGCGGGCGTGCGGCTCACCTCCGGCACCGTTGTGGTGGGCGGGCAAGCCAGGCATTTTTATATCAGTCACGACGACGGACAGACCTTCCAGCGCTGGGAGACTCCGCTGATCTGGGTGGTCTCGGCCCTGGTGGAAGCTCCAGACGGCTTTGTCCTCGCCTTTGGCGAAGGCGGTGTGGCCCGACTGGAGCCCCCGCCGCCACCACCCCCTGCGGACAAAGCGGATGGACCCGCAGAAACCGTGGCCACGCCCGACCGACCGCCTTCCCAACCGTGAGCCTCACCTCGTTCAAACGCGCTGTGGAGGACTTCGTGTTCCAGCGGCGCGGCCTCCTCCTCCTCGTTTTTGCCGCCCTGACGGTGGTGATGGCGGTTCTGGCCGCGCGGACCCGGGTGGATGCAAGCTTTGCCAAGGGCCTCCCGCAGGACCACCCCTACATCGCGACTTTTCTGAAACACCAGGAGCAGTTCGGCGGCGCAAATCGCGTCCTGATCGCGCTGATGGCGAGGGAGGGTGACATCTTCACCCCGGGGTTTTTCGAAACCCTCCAGCGCGCGACTGACGAGGTCTTCTTCATCCCCGGGGTGGAGCGCAGCCAGGTCCAGTCGCTCTTCACCCCCAATGTGCGCTTTGTCGAGGTGGTGGAGGACGGTTTCGCCGGCGGCAATGTGATTCCCGCCGATTTTCAACCGACCCCGGAGGGCTTCGCCCGCGTGCGGGAGAATATCCTGAAATCCGGCAAGATGGGCCAGCTGGTGGCGAACGACTTCACCGGCGCGCTCATCAGTGTCCAACTCCAGGATACGGATCCCAAGACCGGGCAGGCGCTTGATTACCGGGAGGTATCCCGCGCGTTCGAGACCCGCATCCGCAGCCAGTTTCAGAGTGAGCAAGTCGGCGTGCACCTCATCGGTTTTGCCAAGGTGATCGGTGACGTGAGCGAGGGCGCCCGGGAGGTGTTCCTGTTTTTCGGCATCTCCTTCGTCCTGACCGCGATTCTCGTCTACCTCTATTCGCATTCCTTCCGGATGACCGTGTCGCCCCTGCTTTGCTCGGTCGCCGCGGTGATCTGGCAACTCGGGCTCCTGCGGGCCCTCGGTTATGGGATCGACCCACTTTCGATCCTCGTTCCCTTCCTGATCTTCGCCATAGCCATCTCGCACGGCGTGCAGATGGTGCGAGCCTACCGTGCAGAGGTCTTTGCCGGAGCTGACAGCGTGCGTGCGGCTCGTTCCGCCTTCCGCCAGCTGCTGGTCCCGGGCGGCGTCGCCCTGCTGACCGACACCCTCGGCTTCATCACCATGCTGGTGATGAAAATTCCGGCGATCCAGGAGCTTGCCATCACCGCGTCGCTGGGGGTGGCGGTGATCATCCTGACCAATCTTTTCCTCCTCCCGATCCTGCTTTCCTACCAGCGGGTCAGCGACCGCTACCAGGCGCGGGTGCTGGCGCGGAAGACCGTGACCGACGTGTGGTGGCGGCGCCTCGCCGTGGTGATGGAGCCGACCCCCTCCATCATCATCCTGGTGGTGAGCGGCCTGCTCACGCTCTACGGCCTGCAGACCTCGCGCAAGGTCAAGATCGGCGACCTGCACGCCGGCGTGCCGGAGCTGCACCAGGACTCCACCTATAACCGCGACTCCCGGTTGATCACGGAGAAGTTCAGCATCGGCGTGGACATCCTGTCGGTGATCGTGGAAACGGTGCCGAATGGCTGCGTGGACTACGATGTCGTCCAACTGATGGATACGTTCGAGGGCGAGATGCGGGCCGTGCCGGGCGTGCAATCGGTCACCAGTGTGGCGAGCGTGGCCAAAGTGGTGAACGCCGGCTGGAACGAAGGATCGCTGAAGTGGCGGATTCTCCCGCGCAACCAGCAGGCGCTGGCGCAGGCGGTGTCGCCGATCGAAACCTCCACCGGCCTTCTCAACGCGGATGGCAGCGTGATGCCGATCATGATTTTCCTCGCCGACCACAAGGCCGAGACCCTTCAGGCCGTGACCGACGCGGTGAAGCGTTTTGCGCAGAGCCATCCTTCGCCAAAGGCGCGTTTCCAACTCGCCACTGGCAACGCCGGAGTCATGGCCGCGACCAACGAAGTGGTGGACGCAGCACAGTTCCCCATTCTCCTCTGGGTCTTCAGTGCGGTCATCGTGCTGTGCCTGCTCACCTTCCGCTCCCTCAAGGCGACGGTCTGCATCATCGCCCCGCTCGTGATGGTCTCCTGCCTGGGCTACGTGATGATGGTTTATCTTGGGATCGGCCTGAAGACGTCGACCCTGCCCGTGGTCGCTCTCGGCGTCGGCATCGGGGTCGATTACGGCATCTACCTTTTCGCCAAGCTGGAAAGCGCGTTGCGCAGCGGGGAGTTCTTCGAGGACGCCATGTACAGCGCCTACACCCAGACCGGCAGCGCGGTCGCCTTCACCGGCCTCACCCTCGCCATCGGTGTCAGCACCTGGATATTCTCCGACCTGAAGTTCCAGGCCGACATGGGAATCCTCCTCACCTTCATGTTTCTCGTGAACATGCTCGCCGCCATGCTGGTGTTGCCCGCGATCGCGCGGTGGTTCTTCCGCCACCATTCCCGGCTGCGTTGATCCGCGGTCGGTCGGCGTCTTTCGCGTTGCCAGCGCTGGGGTGAGGACGAACGTTTCCGCCCATGTCCGAGCAAACGCCCGCACCGCTTTTCACGGAAGGCCAGCGACGGCTCCTCGCCTTTACCGTCGGCTTTTTCGCTCTGGTGGCGTCGGGTGCGCTCCTGATCTTTCTTTTCGCCCTCAGCGGAAAGTTGATCGGCCACTTCGCCCATGTGCTCTGGCCGCTGGCGGTGGCGGGGATCCTCGCCCTGATGCTCAGGCCGCTGGTGGACCTGGTGGAGCGACGGACCCATGGACGGCGCACCCTGGCGGTGGTGACGCTGTATGCGCTGTTTGTCGCGGCCATCGCCTGCGTCCTGGTGGTGGTGGTGCCACCGCTGGCATCGCAGATACTCGATTTTATCGCCTACGTGCCGAAGCTCTGGGCCAACGGCGTGGAGTACGTGAAATTGTATTCGCCGCGCTGGATCGAGGTCTTCAACCGCCTGATGGAAAACCCCACGATCGCGGCCGCCGTCACGGCCATCCAGGACCAGGCCGCAAAGATCCCGGCATTCCTGCTCCCTTCGCTCAAGGTGATATCAGAGGGCGCCTGGGCGTCGGTTAGTTTCCTCATGCACCTGGCGATCGTGCCGATCTACCTGTTCTTCTTTCTGCTCTCCCGCACGGATGGAACCCGGCGCCTGCCCGAACACCTGCCCTTCCTCAGTCCGTCCATTCGCGCCGACGTCGTCTTCCTGGTGCAGGAGTTCATCGCCATCGTGGTGTCCTTCTTCCGCGGGCAGCTCCTCATCGGGCTGATGATGGGCGTGCTTTACGCCATCGGCTTCAGCGTCGTCGGTCTCAAGTTCGGTCTCTTCATCGGCCTGCTCCTGGGGCTGCTCAACATCATACCCTACCTCGGAACCATACTTGGCATCGCCATCACCATCCCGCTCGCCCTGCTTCAGGAGGGTGGCGGCATGCAGCTGGTCGCGCTTGTCCTCCTGGTGAAAGTGGCAGTGCAGACCCTGGAAGGCTGGGTTCTCACCCCCAAGATCATGGGCGACCGCACCGGACTGCATCCGGTGACGATCATTGTCGCGGTGTTTTTCTGGGGCACGGCCCTCGACGGCGTGCTGGGCATGGTGCTGGCGATTCCGCTGACCGCGTTTTTCGTCACGGCGTGGCGCCTGCTCAAATACAAGTACCTGCCGGCGGCCTGAACTGATCATGCCGCGCGACCGCTCCGCTCCCCCGACGTGCGCCCAGTGTGGCGCGGACATCCCGAAGAACGCACGCGCCTGCCCCGAGTGCGGCGCGGATGAACGCACCGGCTGGGATGAACAGAGCATCTACGACGGCCTCGACCTGCCGGAACCCGAATCGGAACAAACCTCCCCGCGCCGGCGCGGCGAACTCTCCCCCGTGTGGATGTACGTGGCGATCCTCCTGATCGTCGTTCTCGCCCTCGCCGTCCTCGGCCTCCTGCGCTGATCCGCACCGGTCGCTGGTCACTGCGCGCGCCTCCGGCGTGCGCCATTCGTCCTTCGCGCTTCGTCCTTCGTCATTCCGCCCGGGGTGCCGGCCGGCCGGCCCGTCCGTCATCTCCTCCCCCCCATTTGCCCTGTGGACGGCTTCTGTCATGCTTCGCCCTCAATGCCCTGGGATGTAAAGTTCCGCGCCGGAGTGCACCTGCCCCAAATCCGCTGGTGGCTGGACGCCCACTTTCCGGTCGAACGCTCGTTCGTCTCCCACGCGCACAGCGACCATACGGCGCTGCACCGCGAGGTGGTCTGTTCTCGGGGGACGTCCCGCCTGATGCAGGTGCGGATTCCCGGGGAGAGGCGGGAACATATCCTGGAGTTCGGCCAGACCGCACCCCTCGCCCCCGGCACCACCATCACCCTTCACCCCGCCGGCCACATCTTTGGCTCTGCCCAGTCCCTCCTCGTCCACGAGGAGCATGGCAGCCTGCTTTACACCGGCGATTTCAAGCTTCGTCGCGGACTCTCCGCCGAGCCCTGTGCCACCCCGCACGCGGAGCTCCTCATCATGGAGACCACGTATGGGCGCCCGCACTACGTCTTTCCACCCACCGCACAGGTCCTCTCCGACATCGTGCGTTTCTGCCACCAGACGCTCGAGGATGGCGAGACCCCGGTCCTTTACGGTTACAGCCTCGGCAAGAGCCAGGAACTGCTCAGCAGCCTGGCCGAGGCCCGCCTGCCGCTCATGCTTCACCCCCAGACGGTGAAGATGACGCGCGTGTACGAGGAACTCGGCATCGCCTTCCCTGCCTACCGACCCTTCCTGGCTGAGGAGGTCGCGGGCCACGTGGTGATCTGCCCGCCGCAGGCCGGTCAGTCCACTTTCCTGAAGAAGATCCCCCGCAAGCGCTGTGCCGTGATCACGGGCTGGGCCCTCGATCCCGGGGCGATCTTTCGCTACCAGTGCGACGCCGCCTTTCCCCTGTCGGACCACGCGGACTACGACGACCTGCTGCGTTTTGTCGAGCTGGTCAAACCGCAGCGGGTGCTGACGCTCCACGGTTTTGCCGCCGAGTTCGCCCGCACCCTGCGCGAACGCGGGATTGAGGCTTGGGCGATCGGGCAGGACAACCAGCTCGAGTTCGCCATCCCCTCGGCCCGAGTGTCCACCGTCGCTCCCGCCGCGGTGACCCAGGTGGCGGAGGACTGCGGAGGCACCTGTGAATCGCTGGACCAGTTCGCGCGGGTCGCGGAGCAGATCCGGGAGACCACCCGCAAGTTGGAAAAGATCGAGTTGCTCCGGACGTACTTCACCTCGCTCGATGCCGTGGCGATGCCCCTGGCCGCGCTCTTTTTCACCGGCAGGCCCTTTCCCCAGTCGGACGAACGCCGGTTGAACCTCGGCTGGTCGGCGATCCGGCGGGCGGTGCTGGAGGCGACGGGGCTAAACGAGGCGGACTTCCGCCAGGCGTATTTGAAATACAGCGACAGCGGGGACACCGCGGCGGCGCTCCTGGAAGGGCGGACCCGGCCGGCTCCGTTCTCGCTGGCAGAGTTCAACACCCTCCTCGGCGAGCTGGCGGCGGCGCGCGGCCCGCTCCTGAAAATCGGCGCCCTGCGCGACCGGCTCCAGCAGCTGAACCCCGCGGCGGCCAAATACCTCATCAAGATCCTCACCGGGGACCTGCGCATCGGTCTGAAGGAAGGCCTGGTGGAGGAGGCGATCGCGGTCGCAACCGGACAGCCCACCGAACTCGTCCGCGAAGCAAACATGCTCTGCGGGGATCTGACCGAGGTCGCCCGGGCGGCGCGCGAAGGCGGACTGGAGCGCATCCAGCTGCGCGTGTTTAATCCCCTCCAGTTCATGCTCGCCAGCCCGGAGCCCACGGCATCGGCCCTGATCGAAAGGCTCGGCACACCCCTCTGGCTGGAGGAGAAATACGACGGCATTCGCTGCCAGCTGCACAAGCAGGGCGGCCGGGTGGAGCTCTACTCCCGCGACCTGCATCGGATTTCGGACCAGTTCCCCGACGTGGTGCGCGCGGCGGGCGCGCTCGAAAAGGACGTGATCATCGACGGGGAACTGCTGGCCTGGCGCGAGGGCCGCGCCCTGCCCTTCGCGGAACTGCAGAAGCGCCTCGGCCGGAAGGGAGGGGATGACTTTTTTCTCGGCGCGGAGATTCCCGTATCCATTTCAGCCTACGACCTGCTCTGGCTGGCCGGCGAACCGCTGCTCCGGCAGCCGCTCGCTCGCCGGCGCGCCCTGCTCGAGAGCCTGTTTCCCGCCGCCACGCGCGCCGGGCTCGTCCTGGCGCCCCGTTCCCAGGCGCAGTCCGCGGTGGAGGTGGAGGCGGCCTTTCTCGCGGCGCGCCAGCGCGGCAATGAGGGGCTGATGGCGAAGGACCCGCAAAGCACTTATACGCCGGGACGGCGCGGACTGGCCTGGCTGAAGTTGAAGAAGGCCTACGCTACCCTGGATGTGGTGGTGGTCGGCGTGGAGTATGGCCACGGAAAGCGGCGGGGGGTGCTGAGCGACTACACGTTCTCCGTCCGCGATGAGCGCACCGGCGGGCTGCTCACGGTGGGCAAGGCCTACAGCGGACTGACTGATGCCGAGATCGCCGAGCTGACACCCTTTTTCCTGGAACACACGGTGCAGGACTACGGGCGTTACCGCGACGTGGAACCCACCCTGGTGATCGAGGTGGCCTTCGATACCATCCAGCGGAGCGAACGTCACCAGAGCGGTTTTGCCCTGCGGTTTCCGCGGATCCTGAGGCTGCGGCCGGACAAGACCGTCGCCGAGATTGACACGCTGGATACGTGCCGGCGGCTGGCGGAGGGTGCCGGCTTCAACGCGGTCGCGACTCCCTGAATGCGCGACACGCCCACGCCCAACCCAAGCACGTCGGAGAGCGACACGGCCCTCTGCCGCCGTCTTCACCCGGAACTCGCCGCCTGGTTTGTGGCGCGTTTTGGCGCTTTTTCCCCCGCCCAGCGCCTGACCCTGCCGCACATCCTGGAGAGCCACTCCACCCTGCTCTCCTCTCCCACCGGGACGGGCAAGACCCTGGCCGCCTTCCTCGGCGTCTTCGACCACCTGGGGCGCGCGCGCGACACCCGCACGCTCCCCGCCTCGATCGTGGCGGTGTACGTTTCCCCCCTGCGCGCGCTCGCGTACGACCTGCAGAAGAATCTCCAGGGTCCGTTGGAGGAACTCGGCTGGGGTTTTGTGCGCGTGAGCAGTCGCACCGGTGACACCAGCCAGAAGGACAGGGCCGCGCAGAAGCGGAAGCCGCCCCACATTCTGGTCACGACCCCGGAGAGCCTGACCCTGCTCCTCAGCCAGCCCTCCTGGGTTCCCGCCTTTCGACACACCCGTTTCCTCATCCTCGACGAGTTGCACGCCCTGGCGGAGAGCAAGCGAGGCTCCCTCGCGATGGTGGCGGCGGAGCGCCTGGAGGACATCGTCGCCACCGCAGGGCGCAGCGGACCGGACGCACGCACGGCCCCGGCCTCGGGACTCATTCGTATTGGATTATCCGCTACGGTGGCTCCGCTGCCGACGATGGCCTTGTTTCTCACCGGGCCCGGCCGCCCCTGCCGAATCGCGGAGGTGACCGAGCGCAAACGCATGCAGGTGGAGCTGTTTTCCCCGCTGCGACGCAATCCCTACCCCCCGGCGGGCTGGGGTGCGGCCCGCGTCCTCCAGGAGTTGGCGGGGTTCATCCGCCAGAAGAGGACCACCTTGATCTTCTGCAACGTGCGCAGCGGGGCGGAGAGTATCGGGATGCGGTTGAAGCAGCACTTGCCCGATCTCGCCGCCCAGATCGAGGTGCACCATGCCTCGCTCGACCGCTCGGTGCGGCTGGAGGTGGAGGACAAGCTCAAGCGCGGGGAACTCCGGGCCGTGGTCTGCTCCACCAGTCTCGAGATGGGCATCGACATCGGGTCGATTGAAACCGTCGTGATGATTTCGGCGCCCAAGGGTGTGGCGCGGGCCCTCCAGCGGGTGGGCCGGTCCGGCCACTCAATGAATGAGACGAGCCACGGCGTGCTGGTGGCGTCCAACATCAACGACCTCGTCGAGTGCACCGTGACCGCCCGGATGATGGAGCGCCGCGAACTGGAGCCGGTGAAGCTGCATGAGAACCCGCTCGACGTGCTGGCGCAGCACCTGGTCGGGCTGGCCGTGTTCGGTTCCGTCACCCCCGACGAGGCTTTTGCCCTGGTGCGACGGGCACACCCCTTCCATGCCCTCGCCCGGGAGACGTTCGACCGTGTGCTCCGGTACCTTGAGGGCGGCGGTGCCTCCCTGGAGCAGAACTATCGCGCCGTCTTCGGAAAGGTTCGCCTCGTCGACGGCGTCCTGACCATTCCCACCGCCCGCACCGCACGGGACTTCTACCAGAACATCGGAACGATCGTGGCTCCGCCGATGATCCAGGTGCGATTGGGACGGAGGAATCTTGGCGAGGTGGAGGAATGGTTCATCAAGGCGCTGCGACCGGGGGATGTGTTCATCCTCAATGGCCGGAGCGTTCGGCTGGTGGAGACGCGGTTGTTGACCGCCAAGGTGGTGGAAGCCAAGGCATCGCTGCCGACCGTTCCACGCTGGGGTGCGAACAAGATCCCCCTGGGCTCCGGCCTCGCCGCCGAGGTCGTGCGCCTCCGTACGGAGGTGGCAAGGCGCCTCCCCCTGGTGCCGGTCCTACCCCGCCCGGGTGTGACCGTGCCACAGGCAGACCTGCCGGATCCGCCGAGGGACTGGCTGATTTCCGAATACGACATTTCGCGGGCCAACGCCGAGGCGATCGTGAAACACTTCCGGGTGCAGGCGCAGGTGTCGATCGTGCCTACGGCGGACCTCTTCCTGATCGAGGCGTACGATGAGCACGAGCTTCGCCACTACTTTTTCCACTCCCTGATCGGTCGCTCGGCGAACGACGCGCTCTCGCGGATCGTGGCCCAGCGCGTGCAGCAGAAGAAGGGGGGCAACGCCCTCGTGACAATCGATGACTACGGCTTTCTTCTCTCCCTGCGTCGCTTTCAAACCATGGACGCGGAGGAGTGGAAAACCCTCTTCCGGCCCGAGGGAGCGGAGGACTCGCTTCGCGCCGCGCTGGCCGATGCCGACCTGGTGAAATGGCAGTTCCGGGCTGTGGCACAGACGGGCCTGATGGTGCCGCGCCGGGTTTTCGGGCAGGAGCGCGGAGTCCGGGCGATGCAATGGAGTGCCGAGATCCTCTTTGACGTCCTGCGGCGGCATGAGCCCGACCATCCCCTCCTCCAGGAGGCTTATGCAGAGGCCACCCTCCGCTTCTTGGATACACCGCGCGCGCTCGCCTTCCTCCAGTCGGCCCAGGCCCTCGACTGGCGCTTGCAGCCGCTCTCGCGGGTCAGCCCTTTTTCCTTCGGCATCTATGTCAGCCGAATCAAGGAAACGATGATGCTGGAGGATCCCGAGACGACGATCGAGCGTCTCTACCACGAAATGTATGGCGCCGACGAAGACGACACGAGTTGAGGTGCAGCCCGGGGTGATCCTGGACAGCCGGCGCGCCCTCTACCTGACGCGTGCGCGCCTGCTGGTGGTCGCCGACCTGCACTGGGGTTACGCCGTCTCCCACCGCGCGGCCGGGAACCTCCTGCCGTTGTGGGGCGACGAGTTGATCGCCGGCACGCTGCGCGCCCTCCTGGACGAGTACCGCCCCGCCGAGATGCTCTGGCTGGGTGACTCCCTGCACGCGCTTGCCGGCCGCGCCGCGGCGGAGTCCTTTCTCGAGGAGGTGCGGGGAAGGCAGGTTTCCGTCACCGTCCTGGCGGGCAATCACGATCGGCGCTGGAGCGTTCCGGGCGGGCGCACGTTGGAGCGCGATGGATACATGTTCCATCACGGTGACCAGGCGCTGCCTCCTCCCCGGGGCCACGTGGAGGTGATCGGCCACCACCACCCCGCCGCCACCCTGCGCGACGGCGCCGGCGCGCGTGTGCGGCTGGCCGCCCTGGTGGCATCGCCGTCCCGCCTGATCCTGCCCGCCTTTTCCCCGTGGGCGGCAGGGGTGTCGTGGAATGAGCGGCTTGACCCCGGTGAAAATCTCTGGGCGATTGCACCTTCTCGCATCTTCGCGGTCAGATCCGCACAACCTCCCGGTCCGGCCGCGCTGTCATGAAACGAATCCTAGCCACTTTCCTCCTCCTTCTGACCGTCTTCCAGGCGCGCGCCGCGCAGGACAGCGCGATCGCGCTCGGTGACGGCGAAACGCTGAAATACCGCGTACGCTGGGGGCTCTTTGCCGGCGCCGGGGAAATCGTGGTGCAGGCGCGGGAGAGCGAGACCGCCGGCCTGCCCCAGATCAACGTGGCCACCCGCACCAGCACGCGCGGATTCGTTCGCAGCCTGTATGTATTTGATGGCGACGGGGAGTGCATCTTCGACGGCCGCGATGGCAGGCTGCTGGCGATCAAGGCGGCGAGCCACACCAGCAAGAAGAGCACACGCAGCATGGCGGTCTTCGATCACCCCAACCAGACGGTGCAGTATGTGGACTACATCCGCCCGGAGCGGAATGCGGAGCTGCCCATGCCGGAGGGCAATCCCATGGACCTGATCACCTGCCTGGTCCAAACCCGGAACTGGGATCTGAAACCGGGGGACCGGAGCCCGGCGACGGTGATGTTCGAGCGCGATTTCTACGATCTCACCGTGATCGCCGAGCGCTACGAGAAGGTCCGTACGCCGATGGGCGAATTCGACACCCTGCTCCTGGTTCCGGTGATGGAGCGCGAGCCAAAGGGCATGTTCAAGCGCGGCGGGCAGGTGCGGGTCTGGATTTCCCAGGACGACCTCAGGCTGCCGGTGAAATTCGAAGTCTCGATGAAGGTCGGCACCGGCGTGGCCGTGCTGACCGAGTACACCCCGCCCAAGGGCGGAGGGACCGCGGTGGCGGCGGCGCCTGCGGCCGGTGCCGAAGCGCCGCAGTGAGGTCAGCGCCGGAGTGCCGCGTCGAGGGCGGACGGCGAAATCACAAAACGCCAGGGCTTGGAGGCCCACTCCTTGCCGGCATAGTCCACCCCGATGCGCGGGGTCGCCTGGATGCTTTGCGCCGGCAACGCCACCTCGCCCTCTTCCAGCCACAGCCCGGACGCGGGGGCGACCGGTTTTCCGTTGAATGAGCGGTTGATCCCCAGAGCGCGGGTGAGACGTCCCGGACCCACCGCTCCCTCCACCCCGCGAATCAACACCGCGGCGGGAAAGCCCTCCGGACCCACCACGAGGTTGAGCATCTCGTGTATTCCGTAGCAGAGGTACACATACCAGATGCCACCGGGCCGAAAGAGCACGTCGGTCCTCCCCGTCCGCCCCTTGCTCGCATGGCACGCCTTGTCGTCGGCGGTGTGATACGCCTCCGTCTCCGTGATCACCCTGCGGGTGACGGTGCCCTCCGGATCCCGGCGCGCCAGCACCCGGCCCACCAGCCTCCGTGCGATATCGACGGTATCCTCGGAACGGTACAGCTCGGGGTTGATGACGGCAGCCATGGCGGAAAAGAGGCCAACCCATTAGTCAGACCCACGGGCGGCGCAACCCGCGTCGCCCCACGCCCGGGGGGGAGGAACGCGACTTTGTGGTCGAAAACCCCGCCGGTCGCCCCGAAATGGGCGAATGATCCTCACCCTCACGGGCAACCTGCTCGCCGAACGCACCCTGGACTTCGGCCGCTGGTCCCCCGGGCGCACCCAGCGCGCCGCCGCCGAGTCCTTCCAGGTGGGCGGAAAAGGGATCAATGTCTCCCGGATGCTGGTGCGCCTCGCCGCGCCCACCAGCGCCTGGTGTTTCACCGGCGGGGCCGCGGGGATTGAGTGCCGGGAATGGCTCACCCGCACCGGGCTGCCCCACCGCGCCTTCGCCTCCGCGGCCCCCACCCGGACGGGTGTGGTGATCCGGAGCCTGGATACGGCAGAGACCACTTTCCTCGCCCCGGACCGACCGGTGGACGAGGCGGCGCTGGCGGCGTGCGCTTCCGCCCTGGAGGTCGCCCTTGTTCCCGGCGCCCTGCTTGCGCTGTGCGGGAGCTTCCCCGGGTGGGGGGCGCCGGAGGCGCGCGCCCTGCAGCGTGCGGTCGAGCGGTGGATCAACGCAGGTAAGTGCGTCGTGGATACCTACGGCCCACCCCTCGCCTGGGGGGTGGAGCGCCCGGTGGCGCTGGTGAAGGTCAACCGCGACGAATTTCGGATGCTGTTCCCGGAGGGGGAACGCGACGCACCCCTCGACGCCCTCCTGACCCGCGCCCTGGCGCTCTGGCCGGTGCGCGCCTGGGTGATCACGGATGGCCCGGGGGCGGTCTGGCTGGCGGATGCGGCGACGGGCCCCCAATGCCTGCACCCGCCAGTGGTGCGTGAGGTCTCGCCCACCGGATCGGGCGACGTCCTGCTCGCATGCCTGCTTCATGCCCGTGAAAACATGAAACTTAGGCTGGCCGAAGCAGTTAAGGCGGCGTTACCGTATGCGGCAGCGAACGCCGCCCACCCCGGAGTGGCGGATTTTGATCTGAACCAGTTACCCACTGCAGGGTCATTGCATCCATGAAACGAGGCATCGTCATCACGTTGATCGTCATCGCTCTGCTGGCTGGCGGCATCATCGGCTATCGCAACTACGAAGCCCGCAAGGAGCGTGACGCGGAGACGCGCCGGGCCGCGCAGGAGCAGGCCGAGGCGGAGCGCAAGGCAGCCGAGGCCAAAAAACGGGCGGAAGCCGAGGCAGAGGCGCATCGACTCGCCGCGGCCAAGGCACAGCAGGAAGCGGAGGAGGCCGCCGCCGAGTTGGCGCGCTTGCGCACCGAAGAAGCCGCCGCGGAAGCGAAGCGACGCGCCGCCGAGGAGGAAGTCCGCCTGGCAACCGAGGCGCGGGAGCGCGCCGCACGTGAGAAAGCGGCTGCGGAGGGCGAGGCCCGTCGGATGGCGGAGGAACGTGAGCGTAAGGCCGCCGAGATGGAGGAGGCCCGCCGCGCCGCTCTCGCAAAACTCGCCGATGCCGAGCGCGAGAAACGCGAGCAGGCCGATCGCGAGGCAGCCCGGCTGGCCAGCCTGCGCCGACAACAGGAACTCGAGGCGGAGAGCGCCCAGAAGGCGGAGATCCTCGCGCGGTCGATCTACCCTGTGGATTACAAACGCCGCCAGCACTACTACATGGAGGTGGACATGAAGAACTACGAGAGCAGCCAGAAGATGCTGAAGGCACCGGGCCGCCCCGGCGAGCCCCAGAAGCCGCAGCCCACCGAAGCGCCCAAGGACGAGCCGAAATCCTGAGTGCAGCCACGCCCTATCCGTGCGCAAAACTCGTCCAAATTAAGCCTTGCTAGGCCTCCGCAAAAAACTCTTAGTTCGCGGTTTTATTTATGAAAGCGACCATCAGAACTCAGGGCCAGCAGTTCGCCGTATCCGAAGGCGACATTCTGATCGTGAACCGCTATCCCAACGCGGAAGCCGGTTCGACGGTGCAGATCAATGAAGTCCTCTCGGCTGGCGAAGGCGAAGCCTTCAAGGTCGGCACCCCCATTTTGGACGGAGCCAGCGTCACTGCCACCATCCTCGAAAACAAGCGCGGCAAGAAGGTCATCGTCTTCAAGAAGAAGAAGCGCAAGGGCATGGAGCGCAAACAGGGCCACCGCCAGGACCTCTCGGTCATCAAGATTCAGTCCATCAACGCTTAAGGATCCCCCGCCATGGCGCACAAAAAAGGTCAATCCACCACGTCCAACGGCCGCGAGAGCCATTCGAAGCGTCTCGGGGTCAAGAAGTTTGGCGGTCAGTCCGTGATCGCTGGAAACATTCTGGTCCGCCAGCGCGGCACCAAGATTCACGCCGGACGCAATGTCGGCACCGGTCGCGATTTCACCCTCTTCGCCCTGAAGGACGGAACGGTGAAGTACGACAAGGTCCACCGCAGCGTCGAGATCGTCTAAGTTTCTGTAAATCGTCGCTTTTCGCAAAACGCAGCCTTCGCGGGCTGCGTTTTTTCATGTTCAGCTGCCGCCATGTCGGACCGACTCGACGAACTCCACCGCCAGCGACGGCTCCTTCAGGAGCACCTGCTGTGGCTGGACCGGGAGATCGCGCGGGAAAGCGGGGCGCCCAAAAGCCCGGCGGACGCCAGCACCCGTCTCCCCGCGTCGCGAGCACCGCTCCCGCAACCCGCCACGGAGGCAGGCGTCAGCGAACCCATGGCGGAGGAGATCCTGGATCAATTTGGGAGCGGCCCCGAAAACCTGAAGGCGGACACCCGCAAGGGATGCCTCACCCTGTTTTTCGTCGCCCTCGGCCTGCTCTTCTGCGGCTTCGGCATCGCCTATTACGTGTACGCCACCCGGACACCTGCCGAGAAACTGCCGGCAGTCGAGCCGTCCGTCGCTCCCCTCCGGCGCTAAGCTGCCGATCAGCCCTAAGGCGCCTCGCGGGAGGGGCGCTGTAGTCGAAAGACCGGCGTCAGGTCTCCCGCCGGTTCACCCCGGCTGGTGTGGACGGTGTGATTGATACGCCCGCGCAGGGCATCCCGCTGGGCAGAGGTGCCGATCTCCAGTTGCTCCAAACAGGCGAGCAGGGCGACACCGCGGGCGCGATCGCCCGTGCCGTCGCTAATCTTGAGAGCGATGCCCAACCCCTGAGGCCAGCGCTCGCTCGGGGCAAAGGACGCCGCCACCAAGGCTTCGGCACCGATCTTGCAGAGCGCGGTGCCCTCCATCGCCCGGCAAACCTCGGCGTCGATTTCTCCCGGACCGCTGAGCACGTCGGGATACTCCGCGACGGAGGCGAAGAGACGCTCCGCAGAGGTTCGCCACGTCGATGGAAACGCAGGCGGCACCACTGCCAGCCGGGCGTAAGCCAGGGCGAGGGAGGCAAGGCTGGAGCGGTAGGTGGGAATGCCACAGCCATCAATCCCGAGGGGCACCTGGTCGGGCTCGCGGTCGATGAACCGCGCGATCAGGGCGCGGAGGTGCACCTGAACCGCAGCGGTCGACGCATCGTACGGCATCGAGTCGCCCAGCAGGTGCGACAGCGCCAGCAGACCGGCGTGGTTGCCCGAGCACATATGGTGCAGCGGGCTGGGCCGGTGACCGGTTTTGAGCAGCTCGGCCAAGGCGGCTCGCCCGAGTGGTTCCACGCAGCCGCACCGCAGCGCTCCCACGTCCGCGCGGGCGCGCGCCAGCACTTGCTCCACCCGCTGCACCTGGAAGCGCTGGCCGTGGTGGGAGGCGCAGATCACGGCGACGTGGTCATTGCCAAGCTCGAGTTCGCCGGCGCGGGGATGCGAGAGCAACCCGAGGGCCTGATGCAACTTGGCGGTGGAACGCCAAAACACGGGGACATGGGGGTCACCGGCAAAGGCGACCAGGCGCCCTCCCCCCTCCATCACTGCCACCGCGCCCAAGTGCAGCGATTCGCACGCGCCGGAACGCGACACTTGGACCAACGCGTCGAAGGAGGAGACGGACAGGCTCATCGGAGCGGTGGATGCAACCAGAGCCCCCCCCTCAGCGCAAGGCGATGGCAAACCAGCCGGCGGGGATTTTCCGAGTTTGGTGCGAACCGTCGGCGTCTGCACCGGTCTAGGCGTGCCCAAGTTGACCGCTGCGATTTCCAAACCTCCCCAGGTGCTGGATGCACCGCGGGCTGAACTCAGCCGGCTCTGCCGCAGCATCTTGATTCGCTACGCCCGGGAAGGGACGACCGCCGGACGGGAAACCGATTTCCTCGGAGCGCTGGCCGAGGTGCGCGCGCGTTTTGGAGACGATGCCCCGCCCGAGGCAGAGCTCTGGGAGGTGGTGGTCGAGGAAGAAAAGCGGGTGGCCGATGCCGCGGTGGTGGCGGAACTGCTCCTCCCCAGGCTTTCGGAACTTCTGCGGGAACGCCCGGCCCGGACCGCGCCCATCCCGGAACGAGAAAGCGTTCCCCCACCGCCCCCTGCGACCGAGACGGTGCGCAGCCAGACCCTGCGTACTGAAGTTTCCACTACACCGGCTCGCGCACAGCCGCCCGGCATCGCGGACCTGCTGGAGGGCATGCTTGACCAAGAGCGTGCTGACATCCGGAACCGAACGCCGCCGCGCCGTTCGTAACGCCCCTCTCCTTCACCCCGTACCATACATTTATGACAACTCCCGCCGTACTCGAAAAACCTCCCGTGCAGCCCACCGCCGCCGGCGCCGCTCCTTCCGCCGGCGCCCGCGCGGGGAAGACAAAAACCATCCTGATCGGCTTTGATTTGGGCACCAACAAGTCGTGCGTGCTCGCCGGGGCCGCGGGCAGCAACGACATCAGCCTGAGCAAGATCGTACCCACCGTGGTGGGTTATGTGAAGGAGGGCATCGTCGAAGGCATCATTGCAGGTAACAATCCGGTCCTCTTCGGCGAGGAGGCACTGAAGAACCTGCTGCACGTCAATATGGTGGCGCCCATCAGCGAGGGCGTGATTTCACGGCCGGATGCAGCCAAGGATTTTTTCCGCCACGTGCGGAGCCAGGTGGACCCCTCGAACTCGGCTGAAATCCGCGCCGTGATCGGGATCCCGGCCAATGCCGATGAGCGGTCGCGCGAGGATATCCGCCAATGCTCTCTTGGCGTCTTCGACCGCATCCTGCTCGTGCCCGAGCCCTTCCTTTCCGCTCTCGGATTTCGTGACGACAGCCGTGTCGGCCAGCCCGGTTACGTCGACCCCGTCACCAACTCGCTCTTCATCGACATCGGCGGAGGCACGACCGACCTCTGTCTGGTGCAGGGTTACTTTCCCAGCCGGGAGGATCAGGTCAGCATTCCGTTCGCGGGCGATGCGATCGACGAACTCCTCCACCAGGAGTTGAACCGCCTCTACCCCAACAACGGTCTTTCCCGCCTGAAGGTGCGCGAGATCAAGGAGACCCATTCCTACGTCGGCCCGATCCGCAAGCCGATCGACGTGCGTGTGATCATCGGGGGCAAGGCCCATACCCTCGAGCTCGGTGAGGCCCTGGGCAACGCGACCAACATGATGATCGAGAAGCTCTACCCCGCGTTGACGGCGCTCATCTCCCGCGCATCGTCCGACTCCATCGTCACGCTCCTGCAGAACATCATCATCACCGGTGGCGGGTCCCAGATCAAAGGCATCGACACCGTGCTCCAGAAGCGCCTCAGTGACGACGGCTTCGAGGCACCGAAGGTCAAGCTGGCCGGGCAGGACTACAAACGGTACGTGGCGATCGGCGCTCTCAAAGCCGCGCGAGCCGCGCGCGAGAATCAGTGGCAGTACGTTCTCAACTGACGCTTACCCTGGCCTAACACGCTCTGGGTTTCTGGAAAGCCGCGCTCACTACCCCGAGTGCGGCTTTCCCCTTTTTTCGGGACTCAGATGCGAGTTCCCTCCACCAGCACGCGGCGGCGGAAGGAGGTGAGGACGCGCTGGGTGATCGGACCCGGCTTCCCGTTGCCAATCTCACGGCCGTCCAGTTTGACCACCGGGATGACCTCGGCGGCGGTGCCGGTGAGGAAACACTCGTCGGAATTCCAGACGTCGTAGCGGGTAAGGTCCGCCTCGCGCAGCGGCACGTTCAATTCCTTCGCGATGTCGACGATCGTGCCGCGGGTGATGCCCTTCAGCGCGCCCTGCGAGGCCGCCGGCGTGATGATTTCGCCCTTGTGGATGATGAAGATGTTGTCGCCGGTGCACTCGGCCACGTAACCCTGGTCGTTGAGCATGATGGCCTCGAGGGCGCCAAACTGCTTGGCCTCAATTTTGGCCAGGATGTTGTTGAGGTAGTTGAGCGACTTGACCGACGGGCTGAGCGCGGCCGGGTTGATGCGGCGGGTGGGAACGGTGACGATGCTGAGGCCGCTCGTGTAGTGCTCCTCTGGATAGAGTGCGATCTTGTTGGCGATGATGAAGAGCGAGGGTTGGGGGCAGAGCCAGGGAGACAAGCCGAGGTCGCCAACCCCGCGCGTCACCACCAGCCGGATGTACCCGTCGGAGAGCCCGTTCTGCCGGCAGGTCTCGCAGGTGGCGTCGGAAATCTCCTTCCGTGACCACGGCATCCGAAGCAGGATTGCCTTCGCTGAATACTCCAGTCGCTCGAGATGCTCCTCCAGGCGGAAGACGTTGCCCTGGTACAGACGGATACCCTCGAAGATGCCGTCGCCATAAAGCAGCCCATGGTCAAACACGGAGATTTTGGCATCAGCCTCGTCCACGAATTTTCCGTCGAGATAGATCTTCATCGCCGCGAAGTTGGGGAGCGCCGCGAGGCTTGTCCAGTCTCCGGGGCCCCAGCCGCGCCTTGCACACCACACACTTGCCATCCTGGCAGCGCCGCCGCATCCAGTGGCCCCATGCCGGCGCGCCGCCCTCCCCGGGTCATCGAACTCATCACCGTCCTTGCCCTGGGCGGCATCCTGGTGGCGGTCCTGCTCCCCCGCTGCTCCGACCCGCACTCGGGAAAGGCCGGGAAAGCCCCCGCGGCGGTTCCGGTTATCCCGCAAAGCGGCTGAAATTCTCACTTTGCGGCTGAACTCCGCCCGGCAATTGCTTTCCTGATGCGCCCCCACACACTGGGCCACCGTTCATGACCGCCGCTTCCTCTGCGTCAGCCACTGCTCCCACCTATATCATCGGACACCGGAATCCGGATGCAGACGCGATCTGCTCGGCCATTGCCTACGCCGCCTACAAGGAGGCAAAGGGGCTGCACGGTTATGTGGCGGCGCGCTGCGGCAACTCGAACGCGCGGATCGACACCATCCTCCAGCGGTTCAAGCAGCCGCTGCCGATGTACCTGAGCGACGTCACCCCCCGGGTGCGCGACCTGATGGTCAGCAACGTGGTCAGCGTGCCCACTGGCGCCACCTGCGCCGAAGCGCTGGAGCTGATCGACGAGCACGATGTGCGCATCCTGCCGGTGATCAATGCCGACCGCCGGGTCCTCGGCACCGTATCCGTTTTCCAACTCGGCGGTTATTTTGTACCCAAACTTCGCGCCCCGCGCGAGATGCGCAAGGTGACCTCGTCGCTCGCCCATATCGCCCGCGCCCTCCGCGCGCGGGTGGTCCACATGGTGGACGCGGAGCGCATCGAAGACCTCTTTGTCCGCATCGGCGCGATGGACGTGCGTTCGTTCGGCAAGTTCTCGGAGAACGAAAACGTGCCCGCCGCCCAGTCCGTGATCATCGTGGGCGACCGGTGGGACATCCAGCAGCGTTCGATCCAGATCAACGTCCGGGTGCTGGTCATCACCGGCAACCTCCCCGTCGATGACGAGGTGATCGAACAGGCCAAGGAGGCAGGCGTGAGCCTGATCGTCAGCCCCTACGACTCGGCCACCACGGCGTGGGTCGTGCGCACCGCCACCACCATCGACTCCCTGATCGAGCGAAAATTCTCCTCCGTCTCGCCCGACATGCGGATCACGGAACTGCGCCGCAAGGCTGGCACCACCAACACCGCCGCCTTCATCGTCCTGAGCGACGAGGGCAAGCTCCTCGGCATCATGACGAAGACCGACATGCTGAAGCCGGTGAAGACGCGCCTGGTGCTGGTCGACCACAATGAGATGACCCAGGCCGTCTCCGGAGCAAGCGAAGTCACCATTTCCGAGATCATCGACCACCATCGTCTCGGCGCCGTGAATACGCAGCAGCCGATCCTCTTCATCAACGAACCGGTGGGTTCAACCTGCACCATCGTGGCCGACCTGTTCCGCCGCGACGGTCTCACCCCCTCCCCGGAAATCGCCGGGGTGATGATGGGCGGGATCATTTCGGATACGCTCCACCTCAACAGCCCAACCTCCACCGAGAAGGATGCCCAGGTGCTGGCCTGGCTGGGCAAGATTGCCGGGGTCAACTCGCGCGAGCTGGCGGACGCCATTTTCAGTTCCGGATCCGTCATCCTCGCCAATCCGCCGGAGAAGGTGATCCGCACCGATTTCAAGATCTACGAGGAGGACACCGTTCGTTTCGCCGTCTCGCAGGTCGAGGAGCTGGGTTTCGGCAACTTCTGGCAGCATTCGAAGTCGCTTTGCGGCGCGCTGGAGAAACTCAGGGAGGCCGAAAGCCTCGCCTTTGCCTGCCTCCTGGTGACCGACATCAACACCCAAAACTCGCTCCTGCTGGTCAAGGGTGATGCCGACTTCATCAGCCGCATCTCTTATCCACACGTGGAGAAGGACGAGATCTTCGACCTGCCCGGGATCGTCAGCCGCAAGAAGCAGCTGATCCCCTACATCGGCACCCTCCTGAAGGAAATGCAGTCGGAGGGCGCCTCCCCGGCCAATCGCGCCGGAGCCGCCACCGCAGCCGCAGGCTGAGCCGGGAGAGCGTCCCACCGTGATCGAGCAACTCACCGTCCTGGCGCCCGGCCTGCTGGGCGGCTCCGTGGCCATGGCCGCCCGGGCCACCTCGGCCGCGCGCCGGATTGTCGTCTGGGCCCGGCGCCCCGAAACCCGCCTCCAGCTGTCGCGTCAGCCCTGGTGTGATGGCGTCTGCGACACCGCCGAGGAGGCGGTCGCCCAGGCAAGCCTGGTGGTCATCGCCGCACCGGTGGAAAGAATCATCAACCTCGCCGCGCAGGTGGCGCCGCATCTGCCCGCCGGCTCGGTGGTGACGGATGTCGGCAGCGTGAAGGGCGACCTGTGCCGGGCCTGCACCGCGGCCATGCCTCACGGAGTCTTTTTTGTGGGCTCTCATCCCATGGCCGGCAGCGCCAAAACGGGATGGGAAAACGGCTCCGCCGACCTCTTCCGCGGCCGAGTCTGCTTTGTCACTCCCCTCCCCGGGGCGGACGCACGCGCAACGCAGACGGTGGTGCAGTTTTGGGACGACCTGGGCAGCGAGGTCACCTCTCTGGCGCCCGACCAGCACGACGAGATTGTCGCCCACATCAGCCATCTGCCGCAGGCGGTGGCGACGAGCCTCGCGACCTTCCTCGCCGGGAAAACGCCCGGTTGGCGCAACTACGCGGGAGGCGGCCTGCGCGACAGCACCCGGATCGCGGCCAGCGATGCCACGATGTGGGTGGAAATCTTCCAGCAGAACCGCGACGAGGTCCTGCGCGCCCTTCGCCAGTTCCAAGACGAGCTGCAGGGCATGCATGCCGCCATCGCCAATCGCGACTGGCCGGAAGTGCGGGCCCGCCTGGAGCGAGGCAAGGCCTATCGCGACAGCTTCCGGCCCTGAGGCGGCTAGAGCGTCTTCAGCCGGTCCACCAGTTCCAGGCAGGCGCGCCCGTTGTGGTACGGGCACTTCCAGAAACTCACCTTGGATTGGTCGCCCTCGACCCGGCGCTCGCGAGTGACGCAACGAAACCACTCCCCATTGGCCCGATCCACCAGGTGGGCCTCGATGAAATCCCAAAGGCCCAGGGAAAGGCGGAGGTAGGTTTCGTCACCTGAAATTTGATACGCGTCGAGGAAGCCCACCGCCGCTTCGGCCTGGGGCCACCATTCCTTGATGTCCACCGTGATCCCGCGGGCGTCGGCCTCGTAAAGGAGGCCGCCGTCCGGATCGATCGCCTGCTCGTGCGTGACGCGCGCGATCTGCACGGCGATCGCGCGAATGCGGCCGAGGAGCCCGGCGTCGCCCAGCACCGCGGCCGCTTCATGCATCAGCCAGGCCGCCTCGATGTCATGACCGAAGGAAACCCGGTCAGTCCGAGGCATCCAAGCGTTGTCGAAAAACAGGCCCAGGTGGTAGGTCCGCGCGTCCAGGATCCGGGTGGTCATCACCTCCAGCAGTTCGGTCTGCGCCCGCCGGAGCTGCGCGTCGGGCCACACCCGCATGAGGTTGGTGTACGCCTCCATCACGTGGAGGTGCGTGTTCTGCGACTTCGGCTCGTTCATGTCGATCGCGCTCAGCCGAACATCCTCCTCCAGGGTCCATTCGCGGGTATAGGCCTCAAAGTACCCGCCGTGCTTCGGGTCACGGCAGTGCTGCTCGATCAGCCGGAAGATCTCGATGGCGTGCTCCAGCGCCTCCTTCTCCCCGCAGGCGCGGAAATACTCGGTAAAAGCATAGATGGCGAAGGCCTGGCCATAGATCTGTTTGCGCGTGCGCAGGGGCTTCCCGTCCGCCGTGGCGGACCAGGTGACGCCACCGTGCTCGTGGTCCCAGAACACCTTCATCAGGTCGGCGTAGGCCCAGTGGGCCATCGCCAGGTATTCAGCCTGTGGATAATGGCGGTAGGCGGAGGAGAACGTCCAAAGGATGCGGCAGCTGAGGAGGGAACCCCGCTCGGCGTCCCGGAGCACCCGCAGGTCGTTCGTGATCTCTCCGAAAAAACCGCCGCGTTCGCGGTCGACGGTGTGGCGGAGCCAGAACGGCAGGATGTTGCCGCGCAGTTCGTTCTCGATGCGCTGGAGGTAGGAATCGCGGGTCTTGGGATCCATCGTGGAAGGGGAAAACGTTCTCATCTCGCCGGGTGGAAGGTCAAAAGCGGAGTCTTGCGACCCCGCTTTCCGCTGCTGAGACCCTTTGCTCAAGGGCGTGCGGCCTGTTCCAGGCTCTCCAGCCGTGCCATCATCTCCAGACAGGCGCGCCCGTTGTGGTAGGGGCACTTCCACAGGCTGACCTTGGGGGCATCGGAGGGCTTGCCCTCCGGCAAGATGGCGCGAAACCACTCGCCGTGGGTGCGATCCACCAGCCGCTCCTCGATGAAATCCCACACCCGGTACGCTGCCCGCAGGTGCTGCGGATCCCCTGCGATCTGATAGGCGTTGAGGAAACCGACCGCCGCCTCCGCCTGCGGCCACCACTCCTTCTCCCGGCGGGTCAATCCCTGCGAATCCGCCTCATAAAACAGGGCGCCATCCGCATCCACCCCCTCGCGGAGGGTCACGCGCGCGATCTCCACCGCCAGCGGGCGGATCCGCGAGAGGAGCGCAGCGTCACCCAAAACCTCCGCCGCCTCGGTCAAAAGCCACGCCGCCTCGATGTCGTGGCCGAAGGAGATCGACTCCGTGGTCGGTTTCCAGTCGGCGGTGAAGAACAGGTTCAGGTGGGACGTGCGCGGGTCGAGGATTCGCGTCAGCAATATCTCCACTAGGGCCGACTGCGAAGCCTTCAGCTCCGGCTCGGGCCAGACCCGATAGAGGCTGGTGTAGGCCTCCACGACGTGAAGATGGGTGTTCTGCGATTTTTTGCCCAGGGGCTCCAGCGCGCTGCGCCGCGGATCCTCCTCCCGGCCCCAAGCGCGGGTGCAGACCTCGAAATAACCCCCGTGCAGCGGATCGCGCGCATGCTTTTCCAACAGCCGGTAAAGTGCCACGGCCTGGTCGAGGGCCTCCGGATCGCGCGTGGCACGGTGGTATTCGCTCAGAGCATACAGGGCGAAGACCTGCGCGTAAACCTGCTTCTGCTGCTGGACCGGCTTGCCGTCCGCGGTGGCGGACCAATAGACGCCGCCAAACTCGGGATCCCAGAAACGCTCGCGCAGGTCGCGGTGCGCCCAACGCGCCATCTCGCGATAGGCCGGGTCCTGGAAACGGCGGTAGGCCGCGGAAAAGGTCCAGAGGATGCGTGAGGTGAGCAGGGAGCCGCGCACTGCGTCGCGGCGCACCTGCAGGTCGGCGGTGATCTCCCCAAAAAAGCCGCCGCGCTCGCGGTCGACCGCGTGGGTCAGCCAGAAGCGGAGAATGTTGTCGCGCAGCTCCCGCTCGGCCCGCCCCCGGTATTCCGCCATCCGGGACGCGTGTTCCGACGCCGACACGGGTCCAGCCAAGGCCGCGTCGGCCTTCCCGAGTAGCGGCAGGAGGGTGTAGGACGCGAGCAGGAGCAGGGGCAGCAGCTTCATGGGCGCAAGCCCACCTTCGCCGGCTCCTTACGTCGCGAAAGCTCGCGCCCCACTCATTCGTGAGAATCCCGGGAAAGAACCGGCAGGAGGGCGCCGGCCACCTGCCGCGCTGCGCGCAACCCGCTCGACAGGGCGCCCCCGACCGTACCCAACGCGTCCGGGCCCGCAGTCGCTTCGCCCGCAAAGAACAGGGTATCCTCCACCGGTTCGGCCAGCCGCTCGCCCGCATCCTCCAATCCGGCCTGCGAAAAGCTGTAGGCCCCGCGCGAGTATGGATCAGCGCCCCAATCGTGGCGGTGCTGGTCGACCAGCCAGCCGCGCAGTGTGGCCAGCGGACAGTCCAGGATGCGGGCGAGCGCGTTGAGCGCCACACGCTGCACCTCCTGGTGGCTGAGCCCGATGAGCGGACGCGCCGCGGGCCCGCCGGCCCAGGCCACCAACACCGGCTCGGGCGCGAGCGACCACCAGACAGGAAAACCGGCTCCGGGGGCGTGAATAAAGCCGAAGCCCCGTCCCTGATTCTCCCGCAACGGCGCGGGCAGCTGCGGCGCCTCCCAGAATCCCTCCCGGAATCGAAGCACCAGGCGGGCCACATGCCCCGGTTGAAGCTGCTCCAGCAGTTCGCGTTTTCCCTGCAGAGCCGGACGAAACACCACCGCGCCGGGTTCGCCCGCCGGTGCCTTCAGGACGCCGAGCGGAAGGGTGACGACCGCCGCGCGGGCGTGGATCACCCACGCCGGCTCATCCATCTCGGTCGCAGTTGAGACACGGACCGAACCGCGCGCCCACTCCACCGCGCCAACGGGCCGGTTGAGAAAAAGGCGAACGCCCAGCCGGTGGCACTGTTCCGCCAGGGCGTAGGGCACCCGATCATAGCCATTGCGCACGTGCTGCTGTTCCTCGTCGGTGCCGCCGCGGGTGTCGCGCAGGGTGCGGGCACTCATCAAGGCGGCGGGGGCGGCATGAAAACCCTCCACGAATTCGCGCACCAAAACCCGGTCTTGGTCGGAGAGCGTCCCGCTGTGCCCCTCTAACCACGCTCCGAGCGAGGGGTACCGCTCCGGGTCGAGGCGATCCATGATGTTGCCCAGGCGCTCCCAAAGCGCCCGCAGGCCCTCGAGCTTCGAGCCATCGTGGTACCATTGTTTTTCATCTGAGGGGGAAAGGGCGAGGCCGGCTTGGGTAGCCACGTCGGCGAGGGCTTCGTTGTCCCCGTGGACAAATTCCGGCCCGAGTTCCACCGCCGGACCCTCCGCGATGCGGTGGGTCAAAATCCTTCCTCCGATGCGGTCCCGCGCCTCGAGCACGCTCACGCGAAGCCCCCGGCGAGCAAGTTCGCGGGCTGCCATCAATCCGGCAGCTCCCGCACCCACCACCACCACGTCGCATGTCTCGGGCGTTTCCATGCGCTGAGAGACTGCGAAACCGGCCGCCGGTGCGCCCCGTCGGCGTCATCGGGCGACCACCGGAGGCGGTCTCAGTGGGTTGCCGGCAATTCCAGCAGGAAAGTGGCTCCCCGACCCGGACCGTCACTGCGCGCGACCAGGGTCCCACCCATTTCCCGGGCGGCCAAGGCGCTGCTGTGCAGCCCAAACCCGTGCCCCTCAGGCTTGGTGGTGAAACCGAAGGCAAAGATGCGCGTGAGATTTTCGGGCTCGATCCCGCTGCCGTTGTCCTCGACTGCAATTTCCACCACGCCGTCACGCACCCGACGCGCCCGCAGCCTCAGGTGCGGCTCAGGCGTCTGCGATTGATCGACCGCCTCGCGGGCGTTGCGCAGCAGGTTGACCAGGATCTGCAGCACCTTGTGGCGTGACACCCGCAGGACGAGGCCGCTTTCAACGTTTCTCTCCACCCAGAGCCGGCCGTCGCTCTCTCCACCGAGGCTGATGCGAAGCGCGTGTTCGACCACCTCGCCAACCTCGATGTCCTCGATGATGCCGGTGCCCGCGTTGGCATAGCCCTGCTGGGAGGCGACGATCTCGTTGAGGTGCTCGATCTTGTCGCACAGGTCGTGGAGTTCGCCGAGCCCCTGCGCCCTTTCGTTCTCGAGCGTGGTACCCAGGCGCCGGAGGTAGTCCACCAGCAGACTGCCGCGGGGATCCTGGGTGAGAAACTCCGGGAGGCGGTGCGTATTTTCCGCGAGAAGAGCCGCCACCTTGGAAACATGCTCGGCCTTGGAACGACGCAGCCGGTCGGCGGCGACGTTGGCCGATGTATTCACGCTGTTGAGCGCATTTCCGATATTGTGCAGCACGCCGGTGGCCATCTCGGCGATGCCGGCCAGCCGGGAGGTTTCGACCAGCTCCTGGTTGGCGCGCTCCAGCGCGCGATGCATCCGCACCCCATGAAACGCGATCGAAAGCTGGCCCACCAGATCCGGAAAATGGACCACCGCCTCGGCCTCCGCATCCACCGCCACCAGGCCCAGCTGACGCCCCTTGTAGTGCAGCGGCATGACAGCAAAGGCGTGCACCTCCGGGTGCCACTCAAGCAGGGTTTGGAACTCCCGCCCGGACACGGGCTCGGCCGCCCCCCCCACCCGCGCAAAATCCCACCACCGACCACTGCCTCGGGCATCCGCATCGTCCTGGTTGAGGATGAGCGCGGCGTGGCGCACCCGCAGGTCGGAGAGGACGCGGCGAAGCTGCTCGATCACGACGTCATCGCGGGTGACAGCCAGGGCCGACTCGCGCAGAGGGATCGACGAGGCGTTAAAACGGATGCCCACCTCGATGCGTTGCCGCTGCTCATCCACCGCGGCGGAGGAAAGCTGATCAAACACCGCGCGCACCCGCTCGCCATCGACCCGGGTCAGGTCGGCCATCGCCGTATCGATGACTGGATACAGGACGGCGACCGAGACACGGGCTTCCGCCGCGAGGCGGATCAGGCCGCGCACGATCTCCACCAGCTCGTCCGCGGTCAGCTGCTCCCGCAGTCGGCGGAGGAACGCCGCCGCATCCGGCAACGCCTGCAACCGCTGCATCTGCGCCGCGCAATCGAACGCCCCCTCCGTCCAGTCGGACAGGAGGCGAAAACGTCCCGTGCCGGCACGCACCGGGTCTCGCGTGCTGCCGCGCGGGAGGTACTCGGGCGTGATCGCAGTTTCGAGCGGCAACGTCTCGCCGCTCGCCGCGCGTATCGCCGCCTCGGCTGCAGTGTGCCCGAGGCGAAAGGCCTGCATTTCATAGGTGGAGAGCGGCGGCTGGCACCAGCGGGAGCCCGGGACGTTGTCAAAGCCAACCACCTCCACATCCTCCGGCACGCGGCGGCCGGCCCGGCGGAGCTCGTCGAGGACGCCAAAGGCGACGACGTCGTCAAAACAGAGAACTGCGGTAAAGGGCGGTCCGTTCCTCAGCCGCTCGCGGATGGCCGCACGTGCCGCGTCCGGGCCCGGCCCTCCTTCGAAGCGCAAGGTGGGCGGAACGGGAAGTCCGGCCGCCTCCATGCCCTGCCTGTATCCAGCCAAGCGATCCACCGCGCAGAGGTTGTCGGCCGGCCCTTCGATAAAGACGATGTCGCGGTGCCCGCGTGCCACCATCCGTGCCACCAACTCGCGGAAGGCGCGGGCATTTTCCGCCATCACCCGGGGCACGTCCCCCGCCCTGCGGCCGATCAATACGACCGGGGTTCCAGCCTGTTTGAGCGCCTGCGCGTACCTCCGCATTTCCGCATCGGGAAAGGTGAAGATAAAACCGTCGATCAGCGGCTCCGCATACCCAAAATCGCGCGGTAGGTTTTCAAAATCGCCCGTCGGGCGCCCGGCCAGACCAGGATCGCTGTAGATTAACAGTCGAACCCCGCGGCTGCGGGCGGCGTGGACCGCGCCGGCAACGATCGGCCAGATTTTTGGCCAATGCCAATGCCAGTCCATCTGGATAAAAAGTCCGATGACCATGGCGCGGGAGGAAAGAGAGATGTGTCTGCTATCGGCCGCAAAAGCGGACGCTTGAGATAAAAGAATCAGTCATTCGCCAGCATGCGCGGCCGCAGGTCACGCAGGTCGGGATCCTCCAGCGCAAGCTCTCGCCAGTGCGGATCGAGTTTGCAGGCGCGCTGCAGACGCCACTCCGCTTCATCGAGATTGCCGAGGAGGCATTCGTAGCAGGCCAGGTTGTAATGCAGGACCGCGCAGCTGCCGCCGTGATGCGCTTCGGCGTCGAGGAGCACGGCGCGCGCGTCCGACACCTGCTGCTTTTCACGAAGTGCGTACGCCCAGGCAATCCAGGCGCGCTCTGCCGCGGGACGCCGCCGGCAGACGTCCGGGGCCACCGCGATAACGCCGTCCCACGCCTTGGTTTCCATCCAAAGGTCAACCCAGAGTTCGAGGACGGGCAGCTCCGACTCGTCCACCGGATTGATTGCCCGCAGCTCCGCCGCGCACGCCTCATGCATACCGAGGTCGAGGTAACCACGTGCGTACTGAAGGCGCCGGCGGAGACTGATCCCTGAAAGCATGCCGGGAGTAT
Organism: Verrucomicrobiota bacterium; assembly: GCA_023428905.1. Classification (GTDB taxonomy): domain Bacteria; phylum Verrucomicrobiota; class Verrucomicrobiia; order Opitutales; family Opitutaceae; genus EW11. Next base: position 399,148 of record JAEYWP010000004.1, on the reverse strand, counting down.
GGGCAACAGCGCTGCCGGGGCCAAGCAGGCACAGGGTGGGATTCGGGATTTATGATTTATGATTTTTGATGGATGATTTGAAGAACACCCAAGCAGTCACGACATCGGCAACCCGGGGCCGCCGCGTCATCCCCGGGCTGAAAAATCATCAACCAGCAATCACACATCATAAATCCCCCCCGTTCACCCTGGGACAAACTGTTGGACGGGCGCTTTGATTCGCGGAAGCCCATCCGGACGTTGTGGGGGCTGTTCGCGGAGCAGCGTGCCTCCGTCTGGGGCGCGGTCGCGCTTTACGTGGTCAAGCAGGCCCCGATGTCGCTGCTGCCCTTGGTGGTGGGCATGGTCATTGATGCCCTGACGCCGGTTCGGCCGGGCGCCTGGTCACGCGTCCTCTGGATCGCGGGCGGCTACCTGCTCCTGCTCCTGCAAAACCCGGTGATGCACACCTTCTTCGTGCGACGGATGAGTCGGGTGCTGCGTCAGATGCAGTTTATCCTGCGCAGCGCCCTGGTTGAGCGGCTGCAACAGCTCGGGATGGCCTTCTATGATGCGAAGCAGAGCGGCGTGTTGCAGACGAAGATCTTGCGGGACGTCGATGCGATCGACGGGCTTTGCCGCCATCTCCTCCACAACGGGTTGAATGGCCTTTTGATCATCACCTACGTGACGGTGATCTCGGTTTCAAAGCAGCCGCTCCTCACCGTGTATTTTCTTCTCACCGTGCCGGCCGGGGTGGCCCTTCTCAAACTCTTCGACCGGCGTTTCCGCGAGCATTACCAGGGTCTGCGCACGGAGACAGAGTCGATGAACGCGCGCGTCGCCGATATGCTGCAGATGCTGCCGGTCACACGGGCACATGGGCTGGAGGGCCACGAAACGCGCGGCGTCCGATCGAGCTTTCATCGCCTGCGCAAACGCGGGCTGCGGGTGGACACCTTGACTGAACTTTTCGCCGCCACCTCATGGCTGACCTTCAGCCTCTTCCAACTCGCCTGCCTGGTCTTCTCCGCCTGGCTTGTCATCGACGGCAGGATCTCGGTGGGCGAAGCGGTCATGTACCACACGTATTTCGGCATGCTGGTGGGCTCGGTGCAGCAGGTCCTCAGCGTTTTTCCCGCCCTCGCGCAGGGCGCGGACGCAATCCGGTCCATCGGTGACGTGCTGGAAGCGCCCGAAGTGGAGGACTATAGCGGGAGGCCGGCCGCGCCCTCGCCCCTGCGCGGAGACCTCCGCTTCGACGCAGTCAGTTACCATTATGCCGAGGGCCGGGAAACCGCGCTCAGCGATGTCTCCCTGCACATCGCCCCGGGTGAAACCGTCGCCTTGGTGGGCGAAAGCGGGGCGGGAAAATCCACCCTCATCAACCTGGCCCTGGGGTTCCGCCATCCCAGCCGCGGGCGCGTGCTGCTGGACGGCCTTGACCTCCGCTCGCTCGATTTGCGCACCTATCGGCAGCAGATCGGTGTGGTTCCCCAGTCGACCCTGCTCTTCAACGGGACGCTGCGGGACAACATCACCTACGGGCTCGGTGGCATTTCGGACCGCGAACTCTGGGAGATACTCGAGCAGGCAAATCTCGCCGCTTTTGTGGGCGGACTTCCCGATCAGCTGGACACCCCGCTCGGCGACAACGGCACCCGTCTGTCCGGCGGTCAGCGGCAGCGTCTGGCCATTGCCCGCGCCCTCGTTCGCCGCCCACGGATGGTCCTCCTGGACGAAGCGACATCCGCTCTCGACACGGAGTCGGAACGCCTTGTCCAGGAAGCCCTGACGCGCCTCACCGCGGACCGAACCACCCTCATCGTGGCGCATCGCTTTTCCACCATTCGTCATGCGCACCGCATCGTTGTGCTCGCAAAAGGCCGCGTGGTGGAGGTCGGCACGCGCGAGGAGCTCCTGAGCAAGCGGGGACACTTTTATCGCCTGGCTCAACTTCAGGCGTAAGCGCACGTCACGTGCGCAGAAGTTTGGGGAAAGCACGCATTCCCAGTGAATCTGGGGCCCGGCGTGCCGATACGTCGGGATTGCTGAACCCCTCGAGCCAGCCGAAGCGTTCAGCGGTATCGCGCCATGAACAAATACCTCGCCGCTTCCCTGGTCCTCCTCATCGCCCTCGCGGTTTGGCTCACGCCGGCAACCAACGCCGATGCCCTGACCGCGCCCGACGCCGAGCGGATGCCGCTGGCGGAGTTCCTGAATGCGGTAAGGGACGGCCGGATACCGACGGGCACCATCACCTACTCGGAAGCCTCGGCCGACTTTGCCGTGCTTCAAGGCAGCCTGGCCGGCAGTGAACCCGCCCGCCACCGCACGGCGCAGGGACGGCTTGATGGCGAGGACCTCCGTCTCCTCCGCGGCGCGGAGTTTTCCGAGACCCTGGCGGGCAAGAACAAGGCCGCCCTGCCCCGGCGCGCCCTGCTCCGCGAGATCGCGGTCAACACCGTCTACATCGCACTCTTCGTCGCGGCCATCCTGCTCGCCGTCCCCCTGCTGCAAAAGAACATGGGCACGCAGCACACCCATTTTTCCAGCGCCAAGGAAAAGACCCAGCCCAACGCCACCCGCTTCACCCATGTCGCCGGGTGCGACGAGGCCAAACAGGAGATTTCCGAGGTGGTGGACTACCTGAAGAATCCCGGCCGATTTGCGCGCACCGGCGCGCGCCTCCCCAAGGGCATCCTGCTCGTGGGGCCTCCCGGCACCGGAAAAACGCTCCTGGCCCGCGCAGTGGCAGGCGAAGCCGGCGTTCCCTTCTTCAGCGCTAGCGGTTCCGACTTCATGGAGATGTTTGTCGGTGTCGGTGCCGCGCGCGTGCGCACACTCTTCAAGACCGCGGCAAAAAAATCGCCCTGCATCGTCTTCATCGACGAACTCGACGCCATCGGCCAGCAGCGCGGCTCCGGGCGCCAGGGCAATGACGAGCGGGAGCAGACCCTGAACGCGATCTTGGTGGCGATGGACGGCTTCGACGGTGCCCAAGGCGTCATCGTCTTCGCCGCAACCAACCGGCCGGAGATTCTCGACAAGGCACTCCTCCGCCCGGGCCGCTTCGACCGCCAGGTTCACGTCAACCTGCCTGATTTGGAAGGGCGCGAGCAGATCCTGCGTGTCCATGCCGCCAAGGTGCCCCTCCACGCCACCATCGATCTCCGTGAAATCGCCCGCGCCACCCCCGGCTTTTCGGGTGCCGACCTTGCCAATCTGGTCAACGAGGCAGCACTCCATGCCGCCCGGGTCAACGCACCCGCCATCGAACTCCCCCACTTCGACGAAGCGCGCGAAAAGATCTCCTGGGGTCGCGAACAACGCCGCGCCATGACGCTGCAGGACCGGACCACCATCGCGTATCATGAAGCCGGACACGCGCTGCTGCAGATCTACTCCGCGGAGGAAGGCATGCGCCTGCACAAGGTGACCATCATCCCGCGGGGACAGTCGTTGGGCAGCACCCATTTCATGCCTGAGCGCGACCGCCTGAACTATTCCGAGGTGCAGTTGCTCGCCCGCCTCCGCTGCCTGATGGGCGGGCGTGTCGCGGAGGAACTGGCCCTCAACCAGATCACCAGTGGCGCAGCTGGTGACATCGAGATGGCATCGAGCATCGCCCGTTCCATGGTCTTTGAATGGGGAATGTCCCCCCTCGGTTTTATCGCTCTCACCCAACGCGAAGGTCAGTTGGCGGGTTCAAACAGCCGGCAGACGCTCGGATCGAGCGACACCATGGCCCGGGCCGAACAGCACGTTTTTGACTTATTGAACCAGCAGTACGTGGCCACCCGTGAAATCCTCGCGTCCAACCGTGCGGCGCTCGATCGCGTGGCGCAGGCGCTGCTGGAACGTGAGACCCTCACCGGCGAAGAGGTCCGCGCCCTCTGCGAGGCCAACGGCTGCGCCGTCACGGCCGCGTAACCTCGCCTCCCGGTTCGGCATCAAAATCCAGCAGGCGCCCGGATTCCGCGCTCGATCTCCTGGCGGCCGCGCCACAGCCTGCGGTCCATGTCGTCGCGCGACACCAGTGAGACGCGCCGCCTCGGCGAATCCGCCGCACATGCCGCACTCAAGAGGCTCGCCGTGGAATGGGCGCTTGCCCACCGCCTCTCCCTTTGCTCGACGGAGGTGCGGGTGCCCCGCTGTAATTACCGCGCGGATGTCGCCGCAGCGACCCCGCGAATCGCCGCGACCAACGCCGCCACCGCGGTCTTTGAATGCAAGGCGAGCCGCTCGGACTTTCTCCGTGACGGCGGTGACGAACGCGCCACCCGGGCCGAGGTCGCATCGCTCACCGAGCGCGTGCGCGCCTTGCGGGACCTGATTGGACAGCATCGGCCGGACCTCCGACTGGGTGAGGAACTCTTCCCCGAGTTCGAGGCGGTGGACCTGCGCGGCGTCCGCCATGACACGCACCAACGGCTGACCGCGCGCCTGCGTACCGCTCAAAACCGTCTGCTCGAGGGAACGAAGTTTGCCCGCATCGCCCGCTGGCGCTGTGCCAGCCTGCTGTATTTGGTCAGTGAATACGGCATTCTCGACCAGCGAGAGGTGCCTGACGGGTGGGGTCTGCTGGTGCGGGAGGGCGACGTACTGACCCTTCGCATCCGTCCCTGCTTTAATCCCACCACCACGGAAGAACGCGTGGCTTTTCTCGAGCGGATTGCGGCCGCCGCGAGCCGCGAGTCCAGCCGCGGCATGGGACTCCTCCTCAAAGCAGAGGCGCGGGGACACCGACCCGAAGGTCACACCGCCGGATGTATAAGCACGTGACGACGGGCGGCGACTCGGTGTCGTCCCGGGCGCTCAGCACAGGCGTTTGACCCAAGCCAGGCGTTCCTGGCTGGGTCTTCCGCCGGTCTTCATCTCCTCATGGCTGTCGGGAGGATCTCGCAGGAAACGAATCACAATCAGGGCGCCGGCGAGGAAAAAGACCACGATGGCCACGATCATCCAGAGGTTGAGCTGGGTGGTCCGACGGTGGACGTTCACTCCGATTTTCGGTTCGTCTTCTTGCATATCCATAAAGCGGTGGCGCGCCAAACCGGGCTGGCGCGCATGGAGGAATCAATGCGTCAGGGCCGGGAGACGTCCTCGCGTCGTGGATACGCGTCCGTGTACTCACGCACGGGAGCCTCCATCGCGCTCTTTGCGCCCATCCGTCCGCCGATGCCGGCTGCAACACCTCCCAGAAGGAAGGCAACAAAGGTCCAGATCGCACCCTGCGAAAGACCCGAGGCTGCCTTGTCGGCGGCTTGTCGAGCGGCCAGGGCGGCGTCGGCCTTGATCTCCTCCACCTGTGCGCGCAGGCGGTTCATCTGTTCCTCCCAACGCTGCACCATGCCCTCGGCGGCATCGCGCGGAGCACCGGCGTTGGTGAGGGAGGTCACCACGGCATTGCGACGCTCCGCATTAGGCTCGGCGGCAAAGCGGGTGAGGGACCATGCGATCTCACGTTTCGCCGCGACGGGAAGTTCGCCCTGCTGGCCTGGAAGGCGGGCTTCGTTGACAAACCCACCCACAATGTCGTCCGCCCAGTTCTCACCGGGGACCGCCTCCGCGGCCCGAGGGGCGGCCTGGCTTGCGACCGTGGCGGCGCCGGAAACGCCTTTGCCGATCGCGCTGGCGGCGCCGCTCAGGGCCAGGCCCGCTCCGCCCGACATAAAAAGAAAGACCACCACGGTCGACAGGCTCCAGACGAGCACGCCATGGAGCCCGCCAGTGCGACGTTCACCCATGTCGATCGAACGGCCCGCCACCCATCCGCCGATCGCCATCGCTACCAAGGCGCTGATGCTCCAGACGATGCCGGCAGCGACCGAAAAGTCTCCAACCGGGTTGTCGTTGGTCAGTGGGTCCACCAGCCGGACCCCGAGCCCGATTCCGAGCATGGTCAGGAGAATGTGAATACTAAGAGCGGCGAAGCAGCCCGCCAGAATCGCGCCCCAGGAAAGGAGTCGCGAGGGCCGTGAATCGACGGTGGATTGAATAACAGTTCCGGAAGGGGCGGTGGTGATCATGGGGAGCGGGGGTGAAAAGCAGACAAGGACCCCTCGGCCTACGCCTAAACCGCACCAGTTCCCAAAGAAACGCCGCTGACGTTGCCACTCCGCAACTTACACTTTCGCGACCCAGAGGATGCGGCCGCCGGCCGATGCAATCTGCCCACCTGCCGCGGCGGAAAGTGCGCAAACCGCATAGGCACGTGAAACGATTCCGCCTCTTGCACACTGACTGTGGCCGCGGGCGCAGGAAAATCTCCCCACGGCAGCTACGACCGGGCCCTGATGGTCTCCCGCCGGCCGTTGTGCGAAAGTTTCCGTGCCATGAATGAAACCCCGAATAAACCCGCCGTGGTGCGGCATCAGGCTGCACGTGATGAAATTTCCCGACGCGCAGAAGAGCTTTGGAAGCAGTATGGCTGCCCGGAGGGCCGCGATGAGGAAATCTGGTACGAAGCAGAGCGGCAACTCCGCGGCACACAGACGCCCGCGGAAGCGCTGGATAACGCTGCCTCTGCCCAGCCCGCCTCGGTCCCGCCTGCGGCCGAACAGCTGAAGGGTGCCGCCGCACAAAATCCCGGAGGGGTGGCCGATGCGCAGCCCAGCACCTCGTCGCGCGCGTCCGAACTCATGCACCCGCCGAAGGGTGCCGCCGCTCCTGGCCGCAAGATGGCAAAGAGCGGAAAACTCGGCTGAGGCGGCTTATTTGCCCTGCGTCCCCCAGCGGCGGTGGAGAAACCGCTCCCAGGGTGAGAACATCACCTTGTCCGCGAGGAGACCGATCAGGACGATGATCAGCATCACCCCGATCACTTGTTCCATGGCGTGCAGTTCACGCCCGTAATGCAGCAGGTGGCCGAGGCCGAAGCCGGTCAGGATGGTGACATAAATTTCAGCGGCCATGAGGGAGCGCCAGGCGAAGGCCCAACCCTGCTTCATGCCGCTGACCACGAACGGCAGGGCCGCGGGCAGCATCACCCGCGTCCACGTATGCAGGCCCCGCGAGCCCATGGTGCGGGCAGCCCGCGCATAAATGGGTGGTATGGTGCGGACGCCGTTGTCGGTCGCGATGACCACCGACCACAGCGTTCCCATCACCACGACAAAGAACATCGCGGCCTCGGTCTGCCCGAACCAAAGCAGCGCCAGCGGCACCCAGCAAACGCTCGGGAGGGTCTGGAGGCCCAGCGCCATCAGGCCCAGGGTGTCCTGGCAGACCTTGAAACGCGCGGTCAACAAACCGAGCGGAAGGCCGAGCACGATGCCGAAGACATAACCGAGAAGGAGTCTCTTGGTCGTGACCCAGGACGATTCCAACAGGGAGCCGTCCTGGACGGCCGAGAGCAGGTACTGTGCGACGGCGACCGGGGACGGAATGAGAATCGGATTCCACACCTCGGCGCGAACCAGCATCTCCCACACAACGAGGAGCAGGGTGAAAAAACCCGCGGCGGTGAGAAAACGTTTCATTCGCCGGCCTCCGCGTCGGGTTTGAGGTGGCTCTTCAGGGCCTTCGTGATTTGCGACGAAAACTGCGCAAGGGTCACGCTGTTGATGTCCCGCGGGCGCGGAAGATCGATTTTGAACTCGTCACAGATCCGGCCCGGGTGGGGCGAGAAGAGCACCACGCGATCGCCCAGGCAGACCGCTTCGCGTACGTTGTGCGTCACAAAGACGATGGTCTTCTTGCGCTCCTGCCAGATGCGCTGGATGTCGCCGTAGAGCTGCTCACGCGTCAACGCATCCAGGGCGGCGAAGGGTTCGTCCATCAGCAGCACGCGCGGATTCGGCGCGAGGGCGCGCGCAAGCGCGACACGCTGTTTCATCCCGCCGGACAACTCGTGGATATTGGCGCGGGCGAACTTCTCCAGGCCGACGAGCTTCAGGTAAAAGCGGGCAACCTCCTGTCGCTCCTTCCTGGTCAGGCCGGGTTTCAGCTTCAGGCCAAAGAGCACGTTATCCATCACGTCCAGCCAGGGGAAAAGCGCGTGCTCCTGAAACATCACCATCCGGTCACGGCCCGGGCGCTGCACCTCCGTGCCGTCGCACAGCACCTTGCCCTCGTCGGCGGAATCCAGTCCCGCGATGATGTTGAGCAACGTGCTTTTGCCGCAACCGCTGGGGCCGACAAGGCAGACAAACTCACCCTCCGCGATGTCGAGGGACACGCGGTCGAGGGCATGCACGATACGGCGCGGGGTACGAAAGCGCTTGGTGATGGCGCCGACCGAAAGCTTGGACGGCGTCTCGTTAACCAACTCCGTTTGGACGGTCATTGGGGAAGGCTCAGGAGGCGGGACAGGTCCACGTTGCCGCGGATGAAGCCGAGCGCCCGCGCGTCGGCCACCTGTGTTTCAAGGGAGGGAAGGTCGATGGCGGTGGAAAACGTCAGGCGTTCCCAGGCGGACTCGACCAGGGACAGCTTGATCTCCCGCTTCATCTCGGCACTGAGGCCCTTCTGCACCAGCTGACGGGCCTCGGCGGGATTGGCCCGTATCCAGTCGGTCAATTCGCGGTGGGCGCGCACGAAGGCCTCCACCACCTCGCGCTGCTCCTTCAGGGCGGCGGCGCGGGCGACAAGCAGGGTCGTGACCACGTCGCGCTGTTCCAAATACACGGTGGCTCCGGCCTCGTTCACCAGGCGTGAGACCCAGGGCTCCACCGTCCAGACGGCGTCGAGCCGGCCCTGCTGGAAGAGAGAAAGCTGGTCCGGATTGGCGGTGGGCAGGACAAACACTTCCCCGCCAAGCTGGGTGATGCGGAAGCCCTGCTGCCGCAGCCAGCTGCGCGCGGCTACGTCCTGGGTGTTCCCGAGCTGGGGTGTCGCGAGCTTGCGTCCCTTGAAATCGGCCGGGCTTTTGATACCCGAACCCGGGCGAACGAGCAGGGCCGCCCCTCCCCTGGCCGAGCCGGAGACGACCCGCACCTCTTTGCCCGCGGAACGGATGTAGGCGTTGAGCGCGGGATTGGGGCCGACGTAGGTCAGGTCGATCGAACTGGCGAAAACCGCCTCCATCGCGCTGGGACCCGCGTTATACGCGTACCATTCGATTTTCACATCGGGCCCGAGGCGTTGCTCGAACCAACCTTTGCCCTCGGCGGAGGTCTCGCGACCGATGATCGCCTGGGCATGCGTGATGTTGGGGAAATAGCCCACGCGCAGCGTTGTTGCCGCGGAGGCAACCAGGGCGGGCAGCAGGGCCATCAGGCAGGTCAGAAAGCGTCTCATATGCCCTCTCGATAAAGGAACTCGCCCAAGCCGGTCTCGAATGGGGTGACCGGCGGGGTGACTTTATTGGTTTTTTCCGGCGGCTTCGGTTTGGTCGGGCGCACGCGGGGATTGACCACAAACGGGAGGTTAACGTTGTCCCGCCGCATCTTTCGCAGGGTGACCTCGACCACGTCTGCCAGTGTATACTTGTCCAGAATGTTAGCGATCGCGTTTCGCACATCGAGCATGAGCATGCGCAGCCCGCAATGTACCTCGTCCGGACAGGAGCACCGTTCGTAGGCGGTCTGGCTCACGCAACCGATCGGTGCGAGGGGGCCGTCCAGATAACGCACCACCTGGCCGGCAACGATTTCCCTGGCCGGGCGGGCCAGACGGTAACCTCCGTATTTCCCACGGACACTCTCCAGGAAAGCTCCCTGCTTCAGATCGATCAGAATTTGCTCCAGGAATTTGACGGGAATCTTCTCCCCTTCCGCCAACTCGTTCAGCTGAAGCAGATCGCGCCCAAGCTCATGCGCCAGACCGATATCGATCAGGGCGCGCAGACCATATTCGCCACGTTTCGAGAGCTTCATCTGTAATCCGACTAGAGTAGAGGGGTTTGAAAAGGACTCCACCGCGTGGCGGCTGGCAAGTCCGTTGTCATGGCGCACAAAAAAACCCGGTCCGCGAGGGACCGGGCTCGTGGGAAAACGTGGGATCGCCGGGCTCAGGCCGTGGCCGAAGCGGCCCCGAGCAGGTCGTCGATCGTGTCGCTGTCGGTGTTCACGTCGGCGAACAGCCAGGTGGACAGGTAACGCTCGCTGGAGGACGGGATGATCACGACGATCAACTTGCCTTTGTTTTCCGGGCGTTTGGCGAGCTGCAATGCGGCCCAGACGGCGGCGCCGGACGAAATGCCGGCCGGAATGCCATCCAGCTGGTTAACCTGCTTGGATACCGGACCGGAGTCGGTTTCGCGTACGCGGATCACCTCATCGTAAATCTTGGTGTTGAGGACCGGGGGCACAAAACCCGCGCCGATACCCTGCAGCTTGTGCGGGCCCGGCTGGCCGCCGGACAGGACCGGTGACGCCTCGGGCTCGACCGCCACGATTTTGATCCCCGGCTTGCGGCTTTTCAGGACCTCGCCGACGCCGGTAATGGTCCCCCCGGTGCCGATACCGGAGACCACAAAGTCGACCTTGCCGTCGGTGTCCCGCCAGATCTCGTCCGCGGTCGTCTGGCGATGGATCTCCGGATTGGCCGGGTTGGCGAACTGCTGGAGGATGACGCTGTTTGGGATCTTCTGCTGCAGCTCCTCCGCCTTCGCGATCGCGCCTTTCATGCCCTTGGGGCCCTCAGTCAGAACCAGGCGGGCACCGAGAATCTTGAGGAGCTTGCGACGCTCCATCGACATGGTCTCGGGCATGGTGAGGATCAGCTTCAGCCCCTTCGCCGCCGCGACAAACGCGAGGGCGATGCCGGTGTTGCCCGAGGTCGGCTCGATCAACACGGTATCCTTGTTGATCTTACCGGACTTGAGCGCGTCCTCGATCATGGCGTATCCAATCCGGTCCTTCACGCTGGAGAGCGGATTGAAGAACTCGAGCTTCAGGACGACGTCCGCCAGGGCGCCGTGCGCGGCGGCGGTGCGGTTCAGGCGCACGAGCGGGGTGTTGCCAATCGTTTCGGTGATGTCGTTCAGGATTTTAGCCATGGGAGGAAGAAGATGAGGGGTTTGGAACGAGCTGCCACAAACAATCCTAAGTGAGCAGATGAACTTACTGTGCTTTGTTTCTCAAGCGCATTTTCCAGCTCTAGATCGTGTAGTCCTGGGCAATGAGATTGGACGGTCTCAGGCGCAGGCCGATCCGGTCGTTCAGGCGGGCGTTGAGGGCGAGGAACTCGGGGCGCGAGAGTTCGACCTCGACCGTTTCCCGGGTCGAGACCAGCTCGACCGAGGCGCGGACCTGGGAACCAGCCCCGTGGACATGTTTTAGCACGGCGGGCACGCTGCTGGTGCCCGCGCGCGGTGGCAGGATTTCGATCTCATGCGGTCGAACGTAGAGGAGCCCATCGGCTGCCAGCCTGCCGTTGTCATGCACCGGTCCGGTCGCCGACCAGGCATCGACATTGCGCAGCACATTCACGTTGCCGAGGAATTGATAAACGAAGGGATTGGCAGGCCGGTCGTAGACCTCCTGCGGTGTCCCCACCTGTTCGATACGCGCCTGGTTCATGATCACGACCTCGTCGGCAATTTCCAGGGCCTCCTCCTGGTCGTGGGTGACAAAAAGGGTCGTGAGGTGGACCTGCTCGTGGAATTCGCGGAGCCAGCGGCGCAGTTCCTTGCGCACCTTGGCATCGAGGGCACCGAAGGGCTCGTCGAGGAGAAGGACCTTCGGATCGACCGCCAGGGCGCGGGCAAGGGCCACACGCTGGCGCTGTCCTCCTGAAAGCTGGGTCGGCAATCGTTTCTCCAGTCCGTCCAGTTGGACAAGCGAAAGCAGTTCTTTCACCCGCGCCTTGATCCGATCGGCGCCCGGCCGCTGCCCGCGACGCCGCACCTTCAGACCGAAGGCGATGTTCTCAAACACCGTCATGTGGCGGAAAAGCGCATAGTGCTGGAAAACGAAGCCGACGCCGCGCTCCCCCGCCGGGCGCCGCGTCACATCCTCGCCGGCAAAGGCGATGCTCCCACTGCCCGCGTCGGCGTGTTCCAGGCCGGCGATGATACGCAGCAGTGTGGTTTTTCCCGAGCCGGACGGCCCGAGGAGGGCAACCAGCTTCCCGCTGGGCACGGAGAGGGAGACCTGATCGAGCGCGGTGTAGCGGCCGAAGCGCTTGGTGATCTGGGTGGCGGTGATACTCATGGGATCATCCTTTTGAAAGGGTAGCCGACGGGGGACGCAGCGGTCATTCGACCGCGCGGTCCTTCAGGTGCTTCCACTCGATCACGCTCTTGAGGATGAGAGTGACGATGGCCAAAAGCGCCAGGAGCGAGGCCACGGCAAACGCGGCCACGAAGTTGTATTCGTTGTAGAGGATCTCGATGTGGAGCGGCATGGTGTTGGTCTCGCCGCGGATGTGTCCGCTCACGACGGATACAGCGCCAAACTCGCCCATCGCCCGCGCGTTGCAGAGGATGACGCCGTAGAACAAGCCCCATTTGATGTTGGGCAGGGTCACCCGCCAGAAGGTCTGCCAGCCGCTCGCACCCAGGCTGATCGCGGCGTACTCCTCGTCTGTCCTCTGGGACTGCATCAACGGAATCAGTTCACGCGCGACGAAGGGGAAGGTCACGAAGACCGTCGCCAGCACGATTCCCGGCACGGCGAAGATGATCTTGTAGTCGTGCTCGATCAGCCACGGGCCAAACCACCCCTGGGCGCCAAACACCAGCACGTAGATCAGCCCCGAGATTACAGGCGATACGGCAAAGGGCAGGTCGATCAGGGTGATGAGCAGGCTCTTGCCGCGAAACTGGAATTTGGCGATGGCCCAGGAGGCAGCGACACCGAACACGAGATTGGCCGGTACGGAAATGACCGCGGCGGTGAGGGTCAGCTTCACCGCGGAGAGCGCGTCGGGATCTGTGAAGGAGGCGAGGTACGCCCCCACCCCCTTGCGAAAGGCCTCCGCAAACACCGCCGCCAGCGGCAGCAGCAGGAAGAAGCCCACAAACAGCAGAGCCAGCGCGGTCAGCGTCCACCGCACCCAGGCAGGATCATGGGTGGCGCGCGGCACGGCGGAGCCGGTGGTACGGGTGGAAAGGGAGGACGCGACAGCGGACATGGGAAAGCGTTGGAGCCGGGGGGGACGGGAGGGTCAGCCGCGGCGGCTGCTCCACTTCTGCAGGAGGTTGATCAGGAGCAGGAGAAGGAACGAGGCGACGAGCATCACCACCGCGATCGCGGTCGCGCCCCGGTAGTCATACTGTTCCAGCTTGGTGATGATCAGCAGCGGAGTGATCTCCGTGCGCATCGGCATGTTGCCGGAAACAAAAACCACGGACCCGTATTCACCGAGCGCCCGCGCAAAAGAGAGGGCAAAGCCGGTCAGGAGGGCGGGAAGGACCTCGGGGAGGATGACGCGGGTAACGGTCTGCCAGCGGTTCGCTCCGAGGCTGGCCGCGGCCTCCTCCAGTTCCGGCTCGAGTTCCTCCATCACGGGTTGGAGCGTGCGGACAACGAAAGGCAGCCCGATGAAGGTCAGGGCAATGAAGACACCGAGTTCTGAATACACCAGGGTGAGTTTGGTGGCGGGGTCACCGGTCACCCACTGAGCGACGCGGGTGAGGGCGGGATTCGCCCACGAGCCGATCCATCCATTGTCCGCATAGATCGCCGTCAGGGCGATGCCGGCCACCGCGGTGGGCAGGGCGAAAGGCAGATCGACCAGTGCATCCACCACGCGCTTTCCCGGAAAGCGATAGCGCACGAGAACCCAGGCCAGGAGGAAACCAAACACCATGTTCACCAGCGCCGCCGCAAGGGAGGCGAGAAAGCTGATCCGGTAAGAGGCGAGCACCCGGGGCGACGCGACCGCTGCGACAAACTCCGCCCAGGTCATCTCAAACGTCCGGAGGAAGGCCGCGGAGAGTGGGATCAGGACGATCAGTCCCAGGTAAAAGACAGTGAAACCCAGGGAGAGACCAAAACCGGGCAGAATGGAGCGACGTGAAGCGGACGACGACATGGTGAGCGGCGCGAGAGGATCAGAGATTCTGACCGTAGGCGATAAACCCGCGGTATTGGCGCAGGACACATTTTAGCACCGCCACCGCCGCGTCCACCTGGGCACTGATCGGCTCGAGGGCGGGCGTTTCGAAAATCAAATCGAAAGGCTTGGGCTCCTGTTCGGGCGGGGCGGCCAGCACGCCGGGAAAGCAGTCCCGCAGGATGCTCTCGGTGGCGGCAAAACCGTCAATCAACGCGCGGGTATCACGCTTCAGGATACCCGCGCAGGCGCTCAGAGCCGGGCGCAGGAGTTCCTCGTTGAGCAGCCGTCCGTGGGCGTATCCATAGATTCCCTCGCAGGTGTCGTCCGCGTGCAGGGTGATGAGGCCATCGAACCGGTGGGCGCGCAGTTCCGCCTCCAGGATCCGCACCTCGGGCTGAAGGGAGCTGCGCCAGAATTCGCGGTTCAGGTCCACCCCGGCGCGGCTGAAACGGGTGCCATCCTCGTAACCGGTCGGATTGCACAGCGGATAGACCACCAGATCGTAGCCGAGCGCCACCTCCGGCTGGTGCAGGAGTTCGATCAGGAACTCGACCAGGGCGACGCAGCCGGCGGGCTCGTCCCCATGGATCCCCGCAAAGAGCCCGAGCCGGATCGGCGGGTGCTCCGCCTCCGGCCCGACGAGGAGGAAACGCGGGATCCCGTACCGGCGCCCGGCGTGCACGAAGGTGCCTGCCATCGAGCCGATCAGCTCCGGGTTTTCGGCCGCGAGTTCAAAGAGCGGGGCCAGGAGCGCCCGCGAATCGCGGGGCAGCCGGTCGGGGTTGCGCAGTTGCACCATGGGGGGGCAGGCTCGGCTCAGCGTTTGTCGTAAAGCTGGTCAAACACCCCGCCGTCGGCGAAGTGCACCTTCTGCGCCTCCGGCCAGCTGCCGGCCACCTCTTCGACGCTGAAAAGCGGGATGTCGCGGAAGCGGTCGCGGTTCTGCTCCAGCAGGGCGGCATCGCGCGGGCGGAAGTGGTGTTTCACCGCCAGGGCCTGGCCCTGCGGGCTGTAGAGGAAATCCAGATACGCCCGGGCAAGCTTTTCCGTGCCCTTCTTTTTGACCACCCGTTCGATCACCACCACCGGATTTTCCGCCACGATGCTGATGCTGGGAACAACCACCTCGAGGCCGCCGGCACCAAGTTCCTTCAGGGTCAGGGCCACTTCGTTCTCAAAGGTGAGAAGGACGTCGCCGATGCCGCGCTGGGCGAAGGTGGTGGTGGCGCCGCGGCCGCCAGTGTCGAGCACGGGGACGTTCTTGAAGAGTTGCTGGACGAAGGCGCGGGTCTTCACCTCGTCGCCCCCCGTCGTCTTCCAGGCGTAACCCCAGGCCGCGAGGTAGCTGTAGCGCCCGTTGCCAGAGGTTTTAGGATTGGGCAGGATGACGGAGACGCCGGGGCGGACCAGATCGGACCAGTCCTTGATGCCCTTGGGATTCCCCTTCCGCACGAGGAAGAGGATGGTGGAGGTGTTGGGTGCGCTGTTGTGGGGAAACCGGCTGGCCCAGTCGGCCGGCACGACCCCCGCTGCCACCAACTGCTCGATGTCGAGACCCTGGTTCATCGTCACTACATCCGCCGCCAGCCCGTCGATCACACTGCGGACCTGTTTGCTCGAACCGCCGTGCGATTGTTGGACGGTGACCGTCTCGCCGGTCTTTTCCTTCCAGTCAGCGATGAAGGCATTGTTGAAGTCCTTGTAGAACTCACGCGTGACATCGTAGGACACGTTGAGCAGCCCGGCGGCATGGGCGGCCGCGGCAGTCGCAAAGGCGAGGCAGAGAGAGGCAAGGCGAGGAGTCTTCATGGGTCAGAGATGCAGGCCGTAGGCGTGGTGGGCGCGATGGCGAAGGATGAACTGATGAAGGGCAAAGGAGAGGGCGTCCTGCTGCTCCTCCTGAGTCCAGGAATCCGGCATTTTGAGAGTCAGCTCGAAGGGCGCGAGCGGAAGATCGTCCGACAGGGAGAGCGGGCCATCCCCTGCAACGGCGCCCGGGTGGTCAGCCTCGAACCGAACGGGCCAGCGACCAAAATCATCCGAGGCAATCAGCTCCACCCCCGAGGCAGGGAGTGCGAGGCCTGCCTCGTGGCGCAGCCGTACGGTAATCGCCTCCGAATCGGTTTCTTCGACGCGGACAAAGCCGTGATAGCCGCGCAGACGCGCGTCCTGTTGCAGAAGCGCGAGCTCGGGGGCCGCCCGTTCGTCCCAGCTCTGTTCCGATAGCCCCCGGGCGTTTGTGCTGCCGTCCAATCCGAGAACATCGACGAGGGGAAAGAACGAGAGATTCAAGCCCTGACCCAACTGTGGAACCTCCACCACCCGCTGCACTACATGCAGAAGGGAGAGGCTTGTCCTGAGGTCTCGCGCGTCAAAACCCGCAAGGAAGGCCAGACGGAGAGAATCGTCGTGGGTCTGCGGTCCAAAATAGACGAAGCGAGGCAGAGAATGCTGGCGGCCCCGGTAAAAGAAGGGTCCGAGCGGAGAACCGAAAACATGCTGCGACTGCTGGGAAAGCGCGTAGAGGCGCGAGAGACTTCCAGCAAATGCCTGCGACGCGGCGGGCGGCAGCGCGCGGTGGCGGGTGAGCGACGGGAGTCGTGACGAAAGCGTGTGCATGGGCGGACGTAGTTCGGGTTAAATGTGACGGCGCCGCGGCGCCGTCACACCCACGTCAACGAGCGTAGATCTGGTCGAACACTCCGCCGTCGGCGAAGTGGAGCTTCTGAGCTTTGCCCCACCCTCCGAACACCTCGTCGATGGTGAAGAGCTCCACCTGGGTGAAGACGTCGCGATATTTCTCGAGCGCGGTGGCCGAGCGCGGCCGGTAGAAGTGCTTGCCCGCGAGCTGCTGGCCTTCCTCGCTGTAGAGGTGGTCAAGATAGGCCTGGGCGACCTTTTCGGTGCCCTTCTTTTTTACCACCCGGTCGACCAGCGAAACCGTCGGTTCCGCCAGGATGCTGACGGACGGAACCACGATCTCGTATTTGTCGGCGCCGAACTCCTTCAGGACAAGGAAGGCTTCGTTCTCCCAGGACAGGGCGACATCACCGATGCCCCGCTGCACAAAGGTGGTGGTGGAGCCGCGCGCGCCGGAGTCGAGGACCGGGACGTTCTTGAAAAGTTTGCCGACAAATGCCTTCGCCTGATCCTCGCTTCCGTATTTGCGAAGCGCATACCCCCAGGCGGCCAGATAATTCCAGCGGGCGCCGCCGGAAGTCTTGGGATTGGGCGTGATGATGCTCACGCCCGGCTTCACCAGGTCGTCCCAGTCGCGGATGGCCTTGGGGTTCCCCTTGCGGACCAGAAACACAATGGTGGACGTGTAAGGAGCGCTGTTGTTGGGCAGACGCTTTTGCCAGTCCGCCGGGATCAGCTTGGCGTTCTGATGTAGTGCGTCCACGTCGGCGGCCAGGGCGAGCGTGACCACGTCGGCCTGAAGGCCGTCGATCACGGAGCGGGCCTGCTTGCCGGAACCGCCGTGCGATTGTTTCACGCTGACGCTTTCGCCGGTCTTTTCCTTCCAATGACGGGCGAAGGCGGCGTTGTAGTCGGTGTAGAATTCGCGCGTGGGATCGTACGAAACGTTGAGCAGTTCGACGTCCTTGGCGGGAGCGGAGACGGCGAGCGCGAGTGCGGTGAAAAAGAAAAGTGTTTTCATGACGAGGCGTCGGGAACGGTTTTCAGAAGGCGACCTGCAGGCGGGTGATGAGGGCATTCTCATCTTCCGCGATCACGGTGGCGTTGGCCGGGCTCGCCCCCGGCGCGTAAGAGAAGTCCGAGTGGAAGGCGTCCACTGATGCACGCACTGCACGGCTGAGGTACCAGTTGAGGCCGATGCCGTACGAGGTGATATCGCGCGCCGCCGTGTTCGGATTGGCCAGAGACACGCTGCCGCCGGCGAAAGCTTCGCGGTCAATCGAGGCGCCGGAGACGCGGCCCACGACTTCAAACGCACCGAGGGTGCTGAAGTCGGCGGCGAAGTTCTGTTTCGGCGAGACCCCACGATAACCCGCGTCCTCGCCAGTGAGCACGTAACCGGCGGCGAGTTGCCACGCCTTGTGCTCAAGTTTGCGCCGGTTGACGCCGTTGCGCGCCTCCACCCCGGAGACGACGTATTCGGCCATCACCCCCAGGGGCCCGTGGTAATAATAGGCCTGTGGTGACACACGGAAGGTGTCGCCTTCCGCGACCACCCCACTGCGGTACGAAAACCAGGTCTGCTGGGCGTCGGTGCGATACCCGCCCGTCAAGGTGCTGGTCGCGCCGGCGGTGGTGGACTGCCGTCCCACGCTGCCGGCGATGCCGATGCCGAGGCCGGAGAGCGCGCCAGTGGAGTCCTTGAACGGATGGGCAAAAAGTCGTGCCGCGACGTCCTTGTCATCGTTGGTATCGCTGTTGTTGGCATTGTTGGCGCCATCTGCGACCCCGTTAAAAACACCCACCGCGTAACTCAGTTTCCCGCCGAGAACATCGCCGGAAACTTGTACACCGAGATCCCGGTTGGGCGTGAATTGGGACACGATCGAACGCTCGGCGAAGAAGGCCACGGAGTCGGACTGAAGCTGTTCCAAGCCCACCGGTTCACGGAACCGCCCGAAGCGGATCTGCAGTTCCGGCTTCAGGGCCACGTTGATGTTCGCGTCCTGCAGGGTCAGGCTCCCGTTGCCGCTGGTCCCGCCAAACTCGGGCACGAGCTGAAACTCGTAGAGCTTGTTGAACGTACCCTCGAAGATGATACGGGCGCGACGAAGGAGGAAGGCATCGTTGTTGCTGACGTTGTCCCCGAAGAACCAGCGAGAGTCGGCCTGGACCAATCCGCGCAGGCGAAGTGAGGTCAGGCCATCGGGTGAACCGAGGGCAAAACTCCGATCGGTGGCAGTCACCTTGGCGGCGGCTTTGCCCGCGGCGGCGCTTTCTTCGTCCTTGAGCTCTTGCTTACGTTCAAGGACACGCAGCTTTTGATCGAGCTGCTGGATCTGCTCACGGAGCAGGCGGATTTCGTCGTCCCGACTGTCCGCCCAGGCGGCTGAGGCGCTGGCCAGCAGAAGACCGGAGGCGATTCCAGTGCGGGTAACCCATGTGTGGTGTTTCATGTAGGTGCGGATGGATTTTGGTTGGCTGGAGCTCTCCGGTGGTTCGGTCGAGGTAAAGGGGATTACAGGTCGCGCCTGCGCGCGGACTCCTGGAGTCCGCTTTCAAGCCGCGTTTTTTCCGTACGTTCAATCTGCATTACTTTGCCTTCATGCACAACGATTTGCACGGTACCGAATGCCAGCGACTCCACCTTTGAGCGGACGATGTGCAGCCATTCGGGCATAAGAGGGGTCGAAGGGGAGGCATTCATGTGTAAACCTATAAAGAAGGTGTGCTATGGAATGCACACAACTCTACAGGGGATTAAGATCAAGCCGTTTTTTCGGGAAATTCGTTCACCCGGAAACGCCCTGATGGGAGTTCCGGGCAAGGGGGAACTAGAGGTGCAGACGCAACCCGTCGTGTGCGAAAGCCACGCCCGCGGGCAGCGCGGCAGAGTCGGGTCCGTGATCAACCGCATGGGTCATGTGGGTGAGCAGGGTGCGTTCGGCTCCGATCTCTGCGGCGGCGGCACAGGCTTCCCGGATGCTCATATGGGTGCTGTGTTCCTCCGGCCGAAGTCCATCCAGCACGACCACGTCAGACCCCCGCGCGAGTTCGACCGCCTCCCGGGGGACCCGCTTGCAATCCGTGTAGTAGGTAAACTTGCGCCCGGTGCTTCGCTCCGTGAAGACGAGTCCGAGGGTGTTGACGCCGCCGTGGGGCAACAGGGTGGACGCGATCGTCCCCTGGGGCAGTTCGAGCAGGCCCGGCATCTGGGCCAGGCGGAACGCCGGGTAACCGCGCACCGCGGGCCGGTCGAGGCTCGCGTAAGGGTAAACGGCCAGGACGCGGGAGATGCCTTCATCGGTGGAATAAACCGGCAGGGCTTCACCGCCCAGCAGGTCGCAAAACCGCCGCAGGTCATCCATTCCCACGATGTGATCGCTGTGACCGTGGGTGAGGATGAAAAGGTCGATCCATGTCACGTCATTACGGATACACTGGAGCCGGAACTCGGGGGCGGCGTCGACCTGAACGTGCAGCCCGTCCATCACTACATGGATGCTCGCGCGTGAGCGTTGATTGCGAGGGTCGGGGGACCGGCAGACCGCGCAGGGGCAGGCAATCATCGGCACCCCCTGCGAGGTTCCGGTTCCGAGAAAGGCGACGTCCATCCCAGGATGTGAGTGGGCCAGAAAGGCGGTTGCAAGTCAGCGGGCCCTGAGGCAAAGTGCCGCCGTGTAGGCGGGCTCCCTGCGCAACGTTCCCCATGAAACTCAGCAAACTGCCGTGCCTCGTGGCCGCGGCCACGCTCCTCGCCCCGGCTTGTCCGGGAAAGAGTCTGCTCTCCTTCCTGTTTCCCCGAGACCGCTACGTGATCACCAATTCGGACGTGCTGGCGAAGGAAGAGTCCATCCCCCGCCCCACCCGCGACAAACCGGTGTATTACGTCGCCGTATCCGCCGGTTATCGGGACTTTGGTGCGCCGATCGCAGGCGGACGAGAGCCTGATCAGAAGACCGTGCTGGACCTGATGACAAAAACGCTGGCCTCCCAAGGCTACCGGTTGGCGACCAATCAAAATCCCCCCACCCTGATGATCGTGTACGCCTGGGGAACGCTGTACGCCAACAGCCTTTTCCTGGGGGACTCCCGCTATCCCAACGCGGTGCTCAACCGAGGCCAGATAATAGATTTTGTCGGCGGTTATAAAATGGGGGTGGGGCGGACCCACGACCAACCGGGAATGGAAACGGGCCTCGCGCCCGGGCTCCGCCTGGCCAATCCCGACGCGAGCACGTTCTACGAGATGGGAGCCGACAATTATTACGCCATCTCCATCGCAGCTTATGACCTGCAAGCGGCGAACGAGAAAAAGGCGGTTGTCCTCTGGAAGACCCGAATTTCCTGTCCCGCCAATCGACACTATCTGCACGAAGTCCTGCCTGCGATGCTCTCCGTAGCCGCGCCCAACATCGGAAGGCAGATGAATCGTCCCGTGATGGTGGACGTTGCGGATCACTATGTGCCCGTGATCGATGTGGGGACACCCACGGTCCTTGAGGAGGACGTGCCGTCCCCAAGTATGGATTGAACCGTGCGACGCGTCCCCGCCTCTGGTGACGGGGACGCGTCGGGTGTGACGAGTCGGCCCGCAGCATGACGCCGTGGGCCGCAAACTTGCTTAAACGCGGGCGGCAGCCCCGCCGGCGATCGGCTGCGCCGTCCGCGCCAAGGGTACGTCCTGGTCGCGCTGGAAAACCCGACGCAGCGCACCGGCAAGGCCTCGGTCCGCCAGGCGATACTCCACCTTGCGCACCGCGAGGATCGGGCCCGTCGCCCAGAGACTGCGACTCGGTGAGTCGAGACGGACGGTAACGCCATTGGTGAGATGCACATCGGCGGCGCCATTCGGCTCCGCGTCGATACGGTCAGCGCGTTCAACCTGGAACCCGCGGGTCTCCAGATCGCGCACCAGCGCGTTCAGGTCGGAAGAATAGGTAAGTGCCATCGTAAAAGGGTCGAGCCGGCCTCCGGACCCACCCGGGGCCCAACCGTTCCGTCGACCGGCGCGGAAGCGGCGATTTCCGCCCGTCGCACTCAGGCGGGTTTCTAGGGTAGAACGGATCTATCCCCGCCCCGAAGGCGCCGGGAGGGCGTGAGGCGGCGAAGGGGGAAAGAGCCAGCCCTAGAAGCGGAGTTGGACCTCCACGCCGTAGCTTCTCGGTGCACCAGGCGTGCCGTGGAACGTGCCCGGGATAATGGCGCTATAATAGGCGCGATCCTCCAGGTTGTCCCCATACAGCACCACCTCCACGCGTTCACCCACCCACCCAAGGCGGGCGCCGATCAGACCGTAAGCCCGCTGCGCAAAGACATCGGCCTCCGCCTCCGTGTAATACGTGCGGCCGACCCGTGTGTAGGTCGCTCGGGCATACCATCCGGACGGCAGTCGATATTCGATGCGGGCGGAGAGGTCGTGGGACGGCACGTAGGGCGCACGGCGGCCATCATAACTCTCGCCGGTATAGGGGTCGCGGAAGGACCGCAGCGTCGCGCGGGCAAGGCCGGCGGATCCGGCCACGGTGAGGCCCTGTGCCGGTTTCCAGGCGAGTTCCAGCTCGGTCCCCACGCTGCGGGCTCGGCCGGCATTCACCACGAGGTAGTCGTCGGACATGCCACCGGTCTGGAAGGAGCGCTCGATCTGGTAACCGGAAACCCGATACGCAAAGGCGCGCAGGGTGGCGGCAAAGGCCCCGTCGGCGCTGCGGTGGGTGAGCGATGCATCGAGACCGCGCGCCCGCTCCGGCCCGAAGGCGGCGAGGTCCTCGCGCCCGGTGAAGGCGGAGAAGCCGCCCGGCTTGTAGGAGGAGCCCACGCCAATCGCGGCCTGCCACGACGCCGTCGCTGCGTACGTCAGTTCAGCCCGCGGGAGCAGGGCTGAGGAATCCCCCTCGCGATCGAAGCGGCGCGAGCCGGGCACATATTCGGTCCGCTCCAACTCCTTCCAATTGCCTTCGGCCCGGGCACCCACCGTCAGGCGCAACGCCGGAGAGAGCGGAAATCCATACTCACCCGCAAGACTCAGGCTGCGGTGGGTGATCGAGAAGGCGGACTGCTCGAAGGTCTGGCCGAAGATCGAGCGCGTGAAAGCACCCTCGGCCTCGCCGTCGGAACCGTGCAGGATGAGGGACCAGGGCCGGGCGGCGCCGTCGCTGGAAACCAGACGCAGTTCCTCGGAAAAGACGCGCTGGCTCAGTTCGGTGTCGTTGGCCAGCTCGGCAAAGCCGAGCCCCAGCACATTCCCCGCCGGGCCGAGATCCCAGTGGGTAAAGCTGGTGGTGGAACTAAACGTGGACCGCCCCAGGTCAAAACGCCCGTGAAGGGAAACCAACTGCGTGTCGAGCGGGGTCGTCCCCTCCCCCGAGCGATTCACCTCGAAATAGGGGCCCTGCAGTGGGACCAGGGGCTGCACCCCGTCCCGCACCCGCTGGAGCGCGGCCAGCAAAACCCACTCCGTCCCTTCGCGTGGACGGTAGCGGAGGCGGGCCAATGCGCTGGAGGATTCGCGCCAGTCGATGTCGGTGCCGAGGGTCTGGTTGACGATGTAGCCGTCGCGCGCCCGGTATCCGGCAGCGATATACACATCGAGCTCGTCCCCACCGAGCGCGGTGCGCACCACTGCTGCGCGGGCCTGGTCGCTTCCGTACGACACGCGGGCGTCCGTGCCGGAAAAGGCCGCGGGCGTACGCACCTGCAGCACCCCGGCGGTGCCAGCGCGACCAAAGCGGGTGTTATGCGCCAGGCCCCGAAACAGCTCGGCGGATTCAAAACCTACCAGGTCGGTGGGAAAAGTGAACGCGCCGCCGAGGGGCACCTCGTCGAGGTACATCACGACGGAGGGATCACCGAAAAGGGGCGTGTTGGTGAGACCCCGAAGCGAAAGGGTGTTGGTAAACGAACGCGCCCCCGCATCAGCGAGGTGCAACCCGGCGAACTCCGCCGCGAGCCCCGCCACCCCGACCCCGTCCGCGCCATTCGAATCGGGCCGAATCGCGGTGGAGTGCGGGGAGGCCGCAGGCAGCCTGGTCCCTTCCACCTCCACCGCAGGGGCGGTGACGACATTTTCTGTCGGAGTGACCTGGGCCTGGGCGGCCGAGGTCAGGCTGGTGAGAAGGGCGACGGCAAGTGCGCGTGTGTGCATGGTTAACAAGTCGGCGGCACTGCAGTCCGCCGAAGAGGAAAGGTGTTATGAAGCCGGACCGGAAACGTCTAGTCCGGATCTTCGTTGCCTTTCGGCGCCGTGGCTGTGGGGCGGGTGCTCAGTCCAGGCGGATGCAAGTCACACCGGGCTTCGCGGGCTACGAACGACTCACCAGGATCGCGTAGGGCAAATCTCCAAAGAGTGTCGCGATGCTCGCCGAGGAGCTGTGCGGCAGCCTTCGGCCGGTGCACCAATCCTCCCACGCATGTGTCTCACCGAAGTCGATCTCCGTGTCATCCCAGACCAACCCCAGCGGCGGCACGCCGAGGATGGCGCTGAGGCGCGGCACAACCACGGCCACATGGGTGCCACCGGCGCTCCGCACAAAACCGGTGACATGACGTTCGTAGCGCCCGCGCGAAAGGCAGGGCGTGTAGCTGCCGTAAAGGAAGAGGTCGGGATGAGTGCGCCGCAGGGCGAGCACCCGCTGGGTGGTCCAGAGTTTGATCCCGCCCGTCATCCACTCGCGCAGCAAATCGCGCGGGGCGCGCCCCTCCATGGCGGAGAGCAGCTGCGCCCGCTGCGCATAGTCGACGGGCCGGCGATTGTCCGGGTCGACCAGGCTGAAGTCCCAGATTTCATTGCCCTGGTAAAAGTCCGGCACACCCGGAACCGTCGCCTTCAGGACCACCTGGGCCAGTGAGTTGACGATCCCGAGGTGGGCGAGTCGCCGCGCCCGCGGGATAAAGGCGGCGAGAAAGGCATCCCCTCCCGGGCGGGTGAGGATCCCATCGATGAACGCGTCGCAGCCCGACAGATACGCGTCGTTCGGGTTGGTCCAGGAGCTGATGCGCTTGGCCTCGTTCACCGCCTTGCGCATGTGTTCGCGGATACGGGCGCGAAACGTGTCGTCCGGCTCCGTCGCCTCCAGCGGCCACGCGCCGATCAGGATCTGGTACAACCGGTATTCATCCACCGGATCAGGCGCCACCATCCGGCCTTTCACCACCCGGTGCCGCTGGGTGGCCTGGCGCCATTCGGCGACCCAGTCCTCCCACTCCGCCGGGATCTCCGACAGGGTATAGAGCCGGGCCCGGACGTCCTCGCTCAGCTTGGTGTCGTGGGTGGACGTTGCATTCATCGAGAGCGGCGCGGTCTGCAGGCGCAGCGCGTTGGTCCGATGAAAATCCTCGACCGTCCCGCCGAAAACGCCGGCGTTTCCGCCAACCTCGTTCAACGCGACAAACCGCGAGTAGGTGTAAAACGCGGTGTCTTCCACCGACTTTGCCATGATCGCACCGGTGTACTGCTGGAACTCCATCACCCAGCGTTGGAGCCGCTCGCGGTATTCGGAATCGGCATCGGCCGGCGGGTACTCCCCACAGAGCAGCATCCTGAGGAACTCGATGGGATGCGGGTCAAAGCGGGGGTTGTGCGCCAGGGCGCGCCGGCAGGCCGCCTCCACCACGCGGCGGTCGGCGGGGCTGACCTCACCGTCGCGGCGGTAAGTCCGATAGACTTCGAGGCCGGCGATGACCTCCCGCACCGCCGTGACCAGCTCATGGGCGGTGAGGTCTCGCCATCTCCGGTCGCCAATCACAAGTTCTGCGAGGGTGGTGCCGAAACTCGTGACCGCGTTGGCAAACATCTCCTCGAGGATCAGGCGCTTCTTGGCGTAAACCGCCTCCTCGTATTCAGTCAGGTCCTGCGCGTACTGCTGATAGAAGGCGGTGAAGCGGCCCTCGTTGCTGGCGTCGACAAAAAGCCCGGAAAGCTGGGAGATGAACTCGTAGCCGGTGGTGCCCTGGGTGGCCCAATCCGCCGGAAGTTCCTCATTCCGCTCCCGTATCTTTTCCACCAGGACAAACAGCGGCCGTTCCGGCGCCTGGTTGTCCTCCGTGGTGAGGGTCTGGAGACGATCGAGGTAGCCACGTGGATCCCACAGCCCGTCAATATGGTCGATGCGCAGGCCGTTCACCCATCCCCCGCGCAACAGATTCCGGAGCAGCAGATGGCTTTCGTGAAAAACCTGGGGATTCTCCATCCGCAGACCGATCAGCGAATCGACCGCGAAAAAGCGCCGATAATTGATCTCATGGACCCCCGCCTTCCAGCGCGCGAGGCGGTAGTGCTGGCGCTCGATGATCCGGTCCAGTTCGTCGAAACTGGAGGGATTGCCGGCGGTGCCATTCAGTTCGACAAGACGCGTCTCCAGCCGACTCCGGAGATCCGCGTGGGCGTCCACCACCTCATGAAGCCGCCGCTTGAGCTGGTCGATCACGCCGGCACGGGCGGTGCCGCGATCGGGATTCTCGGCCCCGTCCACCACCGGCAGGTTGCCGAAGCTGTCGATCAGGGTTTCCAGCGACTCCCGGGCCGCGCGCGAAAGGCCGCTTTGCTCCGCCAACTTCGCAAGGACGAGAGGATAAGTGTCGGGGTTGACGGGAAACTTCACCTCCCCGTAGACGACGTAAAATGCGCCCTGTTGGTAGGCCACGGTGATCTTCCCACTTTCCAGCACGGCACCGTAATGCTCTTCCAGGATCGGCACCAGCACCCGCGGACGACCCGGCTCCCGCGACGCGTTCCACTGAATGTCAAAATAACTGGCGTAAGGCGACTGGGGACCGCATTCGAGCACGTCCCGCCACCAGGCATTAAACGGTCCCTGGATGCCCATGTGGTTGGGAACGAAATCGAGCAGGACGCCCATCTGGCGCTCGCGGAGCTTTTCCGCAACCCGCACAAAACCCTCCCCTCCCCCCAGCTCCGGGCTGATCTTGCGGTAGTCGCTCACATCATACCCATGCTGGCTTCCCGGCGCCGCGCGGAAGATCGGCGAGAAGTAGAGGTCGCTCACCCCGAGGTGGTGAAAATAGTCCAGGAGCGCCTCGACGTCAGTGAAGCCGAACTGCGGGTGCAGCTGCAGGCGATAGGTCGCAAAGGGAATGTGGGCGGCGTCGCGTAACGGCATGGTCAAAGGTTCTCCGCCACGAGCACCACGGCTCCGGCCTGTTCAAAACGCAGCCAGGGCCCGGTGCCGCCTGGAGAGAGGGCGGTCCCGTGGATGGCCCCGGCGCGGCCGCCAAACTCCCCGGCCTCGGTCTGGAGGGCGCAGCGCCACGTGGTCTCCGCGGCCGGCGCCAGCACGCTGAAGGTGGCGGCGTGCTCAATCCTCGCGGGTTTCAACGCCACCAGCACCAGCACGGCAGGCCGGTCCCGCGGCTCGTAGCGGACGGCAAGCACGTCGCCCGCGACCGAGACGGTGTAATGCTCACGGTCGTCGAGCGCGTGCTGTATCCACTCCTTGCGGACGCGAAGGCAGGCGCGGTAAAGGGCCAGGACGGCGGCGTGCTCCGGCCGCCCCAGGTCGCGCCAGTCGAGCTTGGAGCGGACAAAGGTGGTCAGCTCCTCCGGGTCGGGAATCTGCTCCTCCGCGAGGTGGGTGTTGATGCCCGCCTCGGCAAACTCCCGCCGCCGGCCCTGCGACACCGCCCGGCCGAGGTCGCCGCCGTGGTTTGTGAAATAAAGAAAGGGAGAGGTGGCCGCCCATTCCTGCCCCATGAAGATCAGCGGCACGTAGGGGCTCAGGCACAACAGGGCGCTGGAGGCGCGAAACCAGGAGGGAGCGACGAGGTGTTCCAGACGCTCGCCCAGCGCGCGGTTGCCGACCTGGTCGTGGTTTTCGATGCAATACACGAAGGCCCGGGGCGCCAGCTCGCGGCAGGCGGTGCCGCGCGGCCGGCCTTTCCACTGCGCATAGGCCTGCCCGGTGTAGAACCATCCGTGATCCAGGGTGGTGGCGAGCGCGTCGAGCGTGCCGCTGTAGCTGGCAAAATAGCCCTCCTTCACCCCGGTGAGGGCGACCCGCACCTGATGGTGGAAATCATCCGACCAGACGGCGTCGATCCCGTGGCCGCCCTGGTCTCGGGGCGTGAGCACCGCGCAGCTGTTGCGCTCGTCCTCCGCGACGAGAAAACCCCCGCGGGCATGCACCCGCTCCGCGATCTCGGTGAGGAGATGACGTGGCGAGTTGTCCTCGATCGCGTGGGTTGCATCGAGCCGGAGGCCGTCGATCCCGAATTCATCCAGCCAATACATCGCGTTGCCGATGAAGTGTTCGCGGACCGGACCGCACTCCGGGCCGTCGAAGTTGAATCCATGACCCCACGGGGTGCGGTGGGTCGGATGATAATAGCGGCCGGCAAACTGCGTCAGGTAGCTGCCGTTCGGACCGGTGTGGTTGTAGACCACATCGAGAATCACGAGGATGCCGCGGGCGTGCAGGCCGTCCACCAGGGCGCGCAAGTCGTCGGGGTGCCCGTAACAGCGGGCCGGCGCATACAAGGCCACGCCGTCATACCCCCAGTTGCGGTCGCCGCCAAAATCCGCCACCGGCATCAGCTCCACCGCCTCGATCCCGAGTGCGACGAGGTGGTCCAGGTGCTGGAGCGCGCTGAGGAAGGTTCCGTCGGCGGTGAAGGTGCCCACGTGCAGTTCGTAGATGGACTGGCCCCGCCAGGCCGGCCGCTGCCAGCCCGTAGTTTTCCACCCGTAACGCGCAGGATCGATGACTTCGGACGGTCCGTGCACCCCCTCCGGTTGGAAGCGGGACACCGGGTCGGGAAAGGCCGCCCCCGATTCAAAGCGGTAACGATAACGGTCGCCGGGCTTCCCCGACGCATCGAAGCCCGAGAAGTGCCCATCGGTCTCCCGCTCCAGCGCCACCGTCCGTTCTCCCTCGTCCGACTGGATCGCCACCGCCAGGCGCGTGTGGTCGGGCGCCCATACACGATAGCGCACGCCACCGTCCATCACCTGGGCACCCAAGTCCATATCGACCATAACTCCGTGTGTTACCTGCATTGCCCCCAGTGTGGCTGGGACTTGGCCCGGCGTGAATCGGGTGCCCGCCCGATGGCTGGGAAGGACATCGACGGGGGGAACGCCCACCCGTTTGTCAACGGGAGGTAGCCGCGTCGCAAAGGTCGGAAGCACCCCCACCACCAAGCTGATCCGGGTCCGGAACCCGGCCGCGACGGGTGCCGTCTAGAGCCAAAACAAAACCCATGTTCCGATTTCTCCCTGTCTGGCCTAAACGGAGCGCACCCCCGCCTCCCCCACCGTCCGCGCCCGTCCGTCCGCAACCGCGAGCCGGAATCGCCCTTCTCCTGCCCGGCCGCCACCCCGCTCCCCTGCCATGCATGCGTTGATGATCGTCGACGTTCAGGTGGCCTTCCACGTGCCACCCGACCTGGTCAAAAGGATCCGTGCGCGCTGTGGCGACTTCCCGCTCCGCATCTACACCCAGTTTGTGAATCCGCCGGGGTCGATCTTCCGGACGCATCTCAACTCCACCACCTGTCCCCCCGGGGATCCCCAGACCGAGCTTGTGATTCAACCCGGGCCCGGAGATCTGCTTTTGGTCAAGTCCACCTACGGTCTCACCGAAGCTCACATCGCCGCCTTGCGCGAGCGCGACGTGACGGAAGTCACGGTGGCGGGGGTGGATACGGACGCCTGTGTGCTGGGCGTGATGTTCTCACTCCTGGATGCGGGCATTGTCCCTCACCTCGCCAGCGACCTGTGCTGGAGCTCCACGGGGCTGCACGACGAAGCGGTAAGGATTGCAGAGCAGCAGTTTCAGGGCTGACGGGGAACCCGGGCGGTTCCGGGCGGCGTGGAATCTATGCTCGCCAGAGGGCGGCTGTGACTTTTTCGTCACACTTTCACACGCTCCGCGCTCCCGCCCATGTTCTCCTTCTCCAAACTCATCGGCAAAGATCAGAAGTTCTTCGACCTCCTCGAAGCCAGCGCGGAGGAAGCGCTCGCCAGCACCAAACTCCTGGCAAGCTACCTCCAGCGGATGGACGCGTACCGGACGGCTTCCGATCTCGACGATTTCATCCAGAGCCGCCGGAAGGACAAAAAGATCACCACCCATATCACGGAGGAGCTCTGTCGCACCTTCGTGACCCCGCTCGAACGTGAGGATATCGACGAGCTCTCGCGGTCTCTGTACCGCATTCCAAAGACGGTCGAAAAACTGGTGGAGCGCCTCTCGATCTATCCCGGGCGGGTCCCGCGCGAGGGTTTGATCCGCCAGGCCGAGTTCCTGGGTAAGGCGGCCGAGGCGGTGGTTTTCATGGTGAAGCAGTTGCGCCACGGCTCGAACATGGAGCGGATCGCCGAGGCCAACGACCGGCTCCAGGCCGCGGAAGGTGATGCCGACAAATACATGCTCGGCCTGCTGCGTGATCTCTACCAGGGCGACTATGACGCAAAGGAGACGGTCATCCTGCAGGACCTTTTCGAGATGCTGGAGAAATCGATCGATCGCTGCCGCGATGCGGGCAACGTCGTTTCCCAGATCGTGCTGAAATACTCCTAAGGGCCGGCCATGACGCTGTTCCTGCTGGTCCTGCTCGTCGCGCTGACGTTCGAGTACATCAACGGCTTCCACGACACCGCCAATTCAATCGCCACGGTCGTCTCGACCAAGGTCCTCACCCCGCGCCAGGCGATCCTGCTCGCCACCGTCACCAACCTGATCGGCGCCCTCCTGGTCGGCACGACCGTCGCAAAGACGATCGGATCTGGCCTGGTCGACACCTCCGTGGTCTCGATGCCGACAGTGCTGTGCGCCCTGATCGGGGCCATCGTGTGGAATCTCCTCACCTGGTATTTCGGCCTCCCCTCCAGTTCCAGCCACGCTCTGATTGGTGGCCTGTGTGGCTCCGCGCTCGCCTCGTCCCATGGCAATTGGTCGGTCCTGAAGTGGTCGGTGGTCGGCGCCGACGGCAGCCACAACGGCCTCTGGCCGAAGGTGGTCGCCCCCATGTTCCTGTCCCCCCTGGTGGGTTTTATCGTCGGTGCGCTGGTGATGTTTTCCCTCTACGCACTGCTCAAGACCTGGCGGCCGCGCACCGTCAACCGCACCTTTGGTTTCCTCCAGTTGATCTCCGCGGGTTTCATGGGATTGAGCCACGGCACCAATGACGCCCAAAAGACCATGGGCATCATCACCCTCGCCCTTTTCACTGGCACGCAGTCGGGCGCCTTCGCCCATGCGCCCGAGTGGCTTCACTTCCTGAATACACCGTCGATGGACGTGGCCCGCTGGGTCATGGTGGTGTGCGCGATCACGATGGCCGCGGGCACCGCCGCCGGCGGCTGGCGCATCATCAAGACGATGGGCCACAAGATGGTGAAGCTGCAGCCGGTCCACGGCTTCGCCGCCGAAACCACCGCGGCCGCGATCATCGCCACCGCCTCGCACGCCGGCATTCCGCTGTCCACCACCCACGTCATTTCCACCTCGATCATGGGCGTGGGTGCAACCAAGCGCCTCAGCGCAGTGAAATGGGGCATCGTCAGCCGGATCGTCTGGGCCTGGGTCCTCACCATTCCGGTGACGGCAATCCTCGGCTATTTCCTCATGCGCCTGGCGGTGTACGGCGGCATGCACGAATAATCGCTCGCAGCGACGTCGGTACGCCGCGCGCTTGCGGCGCGGCCTCCTCCGTTGCCGCCGCAAGTCCCGGGGGCGTTTGCGCCGCAGGCATCGGGTCGGTGCACGGCACCTTCCGACCGGGGCGGGTGAATACGGTCACCGCCTCAGTGGAGAGGCGGCGGCGACACCTGCGGGGCAAACGGCCCAGGGGATCAAAAAACGGATCCCCTGGATGCCTCGCACGTGCCAAATGTACTGCTGTGTCCGCTAGTCGCTCTATTGTAGCGGCTTACACTAAATCCGCCGGCACCGCCCTCGTGCGCGGCAACACGGTGGTGGGTGCCTGCACCCACGCCATTGATGCAGGCGCGCGGCCGGATGGGTGCCTGCACCCAACGGCCGGAGAGGTTCAGTTCTCTTTGGCGGCGAAGTTCGTCTTTTTCACCTCGTCGGTGTGACGGACGTCGCGGGCCTGGGCGAGAAACACCACCTCTTCGGCGATGTTGGTCGCGTGGTCGGCGATGCGCTCGATGGACTTGGAGATGAACATCAACTCCAGGGCGCGCGAGATGGTGCCGGGCTTCTCCACCATGAAGCTGGTGAGCTCCCGATAGAGCTGCTTGTTGATCTGGTCGACCTCCGTGTCGCGGCGGACCACCGCCATGGCGCGGTCGCAATCGGCGTTGAGGAAGCAATCCATTGCCTCCCGCAGCATCTCCATCGCGATCTCCGCCATGCGCGGAATATCGACGTAGGGTTTGAGCGGCGGTTCGGCCGCAAGCTTGACCGCACGTTTCGCGATGTTGCCCGCCTCGTCGCCTACGCGCTCCAGGTCGTGGGAGGCTTTCATGCCCACGATCACCAGGCGCAGCTCCGTGGCGATCGGCGCGCGCAAGTTCATATAACGGATGGCCTCGTCATCGATGCTGACCTCCAGCCGGTCGATTTCGTCATCGGCCGCGATGACCTGGTCGGCCAGCGAGACATTGCCCTCCACCAGGGCGCGCAGGGCCAGGCGGACCTGCTCGATGGAGCGTTCGCCCATCAGCATCAGGTGGGAGCGGAAGGTCTCCAATTCGGAGTCGAAAAAGCGTTTCATGGGGCGGGTCGTGGAATCAGCCGAAACGGCCGGAGACGTAGGCCTCGGTCTGCGGGTTCGCGGGATTCATGAAGATGGTGCGGGTGTCGGCGTACTCCACCAGCTTCCCGAGGTAAAAGAAGGCGGTCTTGTCCGAACAACGCGCGGCCTGCTGCATGCTGTGGGTGACGATGATGATGGTGTAGTCGCGCTTCAGCTCGTGGATCAGCTCTTCGATCTTGGCGGTCGCGATCGGGTCAAGCGCCGAGCACGGTTCATCCATCAGGATGATACGCGGCTCCACCGCAATGGCGCGGGCGATGCAGAGCCGCTGCTGCTGGCCGCCGGAGAGACCGAGGCCGCTCTCGTGGAGGCGGTCCTTGACCTCGTCCCACAGGGCGGCGCCGCGCAGGCTCTTCTCCACCACCTCGTCGAGCCGGGTCTTGTTGCGCACCCCTTGGATGCGCAGGCCGTAGGTGATGTTTTCGTAGATCGACTTGGGGAACGGGTTCGATTTCTGGAAAACCATCCCCACCCGCTTGCGGAGCTCGATCGGGTCCACGTCGGCGCGGTGGATATCCACGCCAGCAATACGAATGGTGCCGTTGGCGGTCCGCGTGCCGTCGATCAGGTCGTTCATCCGGTTGAGGCAGCGCAGGAGCGTGGACTTGCCGCAGCCGGACGGGCCGATGAAGGCAGTGACCCGGTTTTCATCCAGGCGCAGGTTGATGTCGAAGAGCGCCTGCTTGGCCCCGTAATAAAAATCGAGATGCTCGATCTCGATCAAGGTGCGGGCGGGTGCCGCCGAAGCGGCTCGGCCCTTCGGCACTTCGATCGGACGGGTGGGCATCGGACGGCCGGGCGCGGTGGAGGAATCCATGATCTCGGAAGAATGGGATGACTTTACCATTGATAGCGTCCTCGGAGTTTATTGCGAAGCACGATGGAGGTTGCCGCGACACCCGCGACGATGACGAGGAAGACGAACGCAGTGCCGTACTGCACCCGGCTGGTGTATTCGTTCTGTGGAATCTTCGAGCTGACAACGTAGATGTGGTACGGCAGCGCCATCACGCCCTGGAAAAAGAAGTCGCCGATCCCGTCGGCCTGCCAGGGCAGCTTGTCCCGCACGACGTAGGCGGCGGTGAACATGATCGGGGCGGTCTCCCCTGCCACGCGGGCAATGCCGAGGATGGACGAGGTGAGGATGCCGGGAAGAGCGTAGGGAAGGACCGCCTTGCGCACGGTCTGCCACTTGGTGGCACCGAGGGCGAGGGAGCCTTCGCGGAAGCCCTTGGGGACGGCACGAAGCGCCTCCTCGCTCGCGGTGATGACCACCGGAAGGACCATGAAGGCCAGCGTAAACCAGCCGGCGAGAAGCGAGACGTTCCACCCAAAGAAGATCACAAACATGCCGTAACCAAACAGACCAAAGACGATCGACGGCACGCCCGCCAGGTTGACGATGGCCAGCCGGATGGCCCGCACCCGCGGACCCTGCTTCGCGTATTCACTCAGGTAGATCGCGCTGGCGACTCCCAGGATGAGGGCGATTGTCATCGAACCGATCACCAGGAGGACCGTACCGACGATCGCGGGGAAAATGCCGCCCGCGGAATAGACGATCGATTCGACGTGACCGAAATCCGGGGCCGGTGCACCAGCCGCCTTCGCCTTGGCGGTTTCCGCTTCGAGGAAGGCGCGGTAGTCCCCCGCTCCCAATTCGTGCTTCTTTCCGGCGTAGTCGAAAACGTAGAGGGTCTCCGGCGCCTTGGTCAGAAAGTCGGTGTTGATGAAGGGCGCTTCGCGGGTGAACACGGTCTGCGAGCCCTTGATCACGATGTCGCCAAAGACAGCGAACCCGCAGAGCAGGACCAGGTAGGTCGCCGCGCGCAGCAACCCGAAGGTCAGCATCTCGACCCGCTTGGAGAGGGTGACGCGGCGGGCAAAGGGATTGGGTGTGGCGGTGTCCATGGCCTCAGGTGGCGGGCAGGCGGTAACGGCGGACGATGCCCTGCGCCACGTAGTTGATCAGCAACGACAGGAAGAAAAGCACGATGCCGACCATGAAGAGCGCCCGATAGTGCAGGCTGCCGCGGACGACTTCCCCCATCTCCTGGGCGATGATGCCGGTCATGGTGTGGACCGGCTGGGTGAACGCTGCCAGGCCGTCCGAGAAATCCGGGATAGCGATCCGATTTCCCGCACAAAGCAGCACCACCATCGTTTCGCCGATCACGCGCCCGAAGCCAAGGAGCACGGCGGAGATGATGCCGGAGAGGGAGGCCGGGACGATGATCTTCAGCACGGTCTGCAGCTTGCTCGCGCCGAGGGCGAGCGAGGCCTCCTTCATCGCGCGCGGGACATTGTTCAAGGCATCCTCTGCCAGGGTGAATATGGTCGGGACGGCGATGAGGGCGAGCAGGCAGCCTGCCGTCAGGACATTCAGCCGTTCCGCGATCGGAAACCCAGGGAGCCACTGAAGCCATTCCACCGTCGAAAGCGCACGTAACACTTCCCCCAGCACCGCGATGCCAAAAAAACCGAGCACCACCGAGGGGAATGCCGCGATGAACTCGATCGCCGGCTTGATCAGGCGCTGCTCGCGCTTGCGGGCAATCTGGTTGGCATAAATGGCCGCGCCCACGCCGAGCGGCACGGCGAGCGCGAGGGCCACCGCGGCGACCATCAGCGATCCGGTGAGCAGTGGCAGGATGCCATACCAGTCCTGCCAGAAACTCGCCGTCAGCCACTGCTTGCCGAAGAAGAACCGCGAGTACGGCGCATGCCACGGAATGGGCTTCTGGTAATCCCAGGCCGCGAGATCAGCCTCCACGCGCGGAAAACTGGCGACATATTGGGGAACCAGCTCGCCAAAGCGGGCCACGCGTTTTTGCAGCTCCGGGGTGGGCGCCTGCGGGAGCTGGCCGGCCAGCTCGGTCAGGCGGGCCGCGACGGCGCGGTTTGCCTCCACATACGAAGGGCGGTCAAGGAAGAGCGGCTGGAGTTCGTCCGCAAAGACGACGTCGTCAATTTTGACCGCCTCCGCATCCTGGGCCCTGCCCGCCTCGAGCAACTGCTGGCGGGCAACCCGCTGGTCCTGTGCCACGGTGAACTTGGTCTTGGTGGCCGCGGCGACCTCAGTCCAGTCTGCCACTTTGGCACGGATCGGATCGATCGCATCGGAAAAATCGGCGGCGAAGGTATCGAAGGCTTCCAGTCGCGCAAAGGCGTCCGCCGGGGAGAGCTTTTCCTTGTTCAGGTAATGGTTGAGCGACCGCAGGCGGATGTCGGCCAGGTACCGGTTGAGAGCGGCGTGCTCCTGCTCCTGTTGGCGCACGATGTCCACGTACTCGAGCCCCGCCATCCGGTACACCTCGAGGCTGTCCTCGCGGTTCTGGCGGAAGAAATCCATGCCCTCGCGGAACAGGAAGACGGTGATCAAGCCGAGCACCAGCACCGCGACGAGCGCGTTGCCGCCGAAAAAGGCCTGGATACACTCATCGAGCGACAACCCAAAGAAGCGCGTCCTGGCTTTGACGACGTCAAAGGAGCGGGTCGGTTCGGTGGCGCTGGAACTCATAAACGAGCGCAGATGACAGAGGGGCGCCGAGCCCGGTCAAGGTACCCCCTGTTACGATTCTGCAACAGTGACCGCCTGCGCGCGGCCGGTTTTTGCGTTGAAACCATCGTCTGTTTCGCCCGGATCTACGCCAGCCATGGCGGACCCCCTAGCCCTACCCCCCGGGTGTGAAATTCTTCTGCTCGAAGACGATGCGATCCTGAGGAAGCGGCTGGCCCAGCACCTGCGCTCCCAAGGCATGGAGGTGACCGAGGTAGACCGCGTGGCCGACGCTCGACGCGTGCTGAAAGACCTACGCTTCGACCTCGCCGCGATTGACCTGCAACTCCCCGATGGCGAAGGACTGGACCTGCTCCGCGAAGGCGCCTTCTCCGAAACGACCGCGGTCGTCGTCATGACAGCGTTCGGGGGTGTTCGCAAAGCGGTGGAGGCGATGAAGCTGGGCGCGGGCGACTACTTGGCCAAACCCTTTGAGCCCGACCAGCTTGTCCTGGCCTTTGTGCGGTGCCGGGCTGCGCGGGGTGCGGCCCGGCGCGACCAGCAGCGCGCGGGCGGTGTCGCGCCCGCGGAGGCACTCTTTTTCGGCCCGAGCCTCGAGCCGGTGCGCCAGCAACTCACCACCATCCTTGCGACCGAACGCCGCCTGGAGCGGCACCTGCCCCCAGTGTTGATCGAGGGCGAAACCGGCACCGGGAAAAGCGCCCTTGCGCGCTGGCTTCATCGGGAGGGTCCCCGCCGAGCGGGACCGTTTGTGGCCATCAACTGCGCCGCCCTGCCGGAGACTCTGGCCGAAGCGGAACTGTTCGGACACGAGCGGGGCGCCTTCACCGATGCGCGCCAAGCGCGCATCGGGCTCTTCGAAGCGGCGGACGGCGGCACCCTTTTTCTGGACGAGATCGGCGCGCTCTCCCCCTCCACTCAAGCCAAAGTCCTCACCGCGGTGGAGGATGGCACGATTCGCCGGTTGGGCTCCACCAAGGAGATGCGGATCGATGCCCGCCTCCTCGCCGCCAGCAACCAGCCACTGGAGGAGCTGGTGGGCAAGGGACGTTTTCGCGAGGACCTGTACCACCGCCTCCACCTCCTGCACCTCACCCTTCCGCCGCTGCGAGACCGCGGCACCGATACCGTCGCGCTCGCTCGCCACCTCCTCGAAGGCATCATGCGGCGCCACCGGCTGAAAGACCTTCACTTAACGCCTGAGGGTGAGTCGCGTCTGCTCGCCCAGCCCTGGCGGGGCAATGTGCGGGAGCTGTCGCATGAACTCGAACGCGCGGTGATCTTCAGCACCGGCCCCTCCCTGGATCTCGCCCACCTGGGCCCCGGCTCCCTGCCCCCGCCCTCCTGGCGCAACCCCGCGTGGCAGCTGCCAGAGAGCGGTTTTGCCCTGGAGGGTGTCATCAACGACCTCGTGGCCGAGGCCCTGCGCCTCAGCGGCAACAACGTTTCCGCCGCGGCCCGGCGTCTCGGCGTGACGCGGGAGTTCCTGCGCTATCGTCTACAGGCCGGTCGCGCGGAGCAGCCATGACAACGGTGCGCCGCAGCGATCCTCCCAGCGCCACGCGACGCGCGCCGTCGGCCCGCCTGGGCGCCACCACCCTGGCCACGGGGCTGCTGCTGAGCGTGTTGTTTGCCGCGATGGTGTTGCGCTTCGGGCAGGAACTGCGGGCGGAGATCCATGAAAAAATGATTGGCCGGAGCGCAGCGCTCCTGCACCCGATGGCACGTCAGCTGATCCGCGACAGCGAGGCGTCCGCCACCGCACCGGTCGACCCGCGTGTCCACTTGCTGGCGGTCCTGCGGAGTGCGCGGCAGGACGGCGTGCTCGCAATGGCGCTGTTCGACTCCGACGGCGCGACGCTGGAACGTGTGCCCAACCCGCAAATCTTCCGGGATCTCCCCTTTGATGATTACACGCGGCTTCGCAACGCCGGGCCCATCAGCCGCTACCATCCCGCGGTCCGCGTCCCCGCTGACGTCACCGAACTCTCTTCACGCGGCGGCGTGACTCCCCTGCTCGAGGTCCTTCTTCCGCTGCAGAGCCCCCGGTCGGGACAGTTGCTGGGCTTTGTTCGCTACACCATCGATGCCCGCGGCCTGAGCGCGGAACTCGCCGAGATCGATCAGAGGATCGACCGCCAGCTCGCGGGCACCCTGACCATTGGGACGCTGCTCATCGCCGTGATCATGGCGGCGGCGACCGTTGCCCTTCGCCGTGCGCAGCGTGCGATCGCGGAGCGCAACGAACGTCTCGCACGGACGCACTTCGAACTCGCGCTCTCCTCCAAAGCCTCCGCCCTGGGCCAGGTCACCTCGCACCTTCTCCATGGCCTCCAGGGACCGGTCGCCGGGCTCCAGGCCGTGCTGAACGAAAAGGCGGATGCGGAGGCGTGGCAGGCGGCGGGCGCCTACACGCAGAGGCTTCAGTCCATGATCGCCGAAACGGTCGGCATGCTCGGTGACATGAACGCGCCGCTACACCCTGAACTCGGCAGCGACGAAATCGCCTCCACCCTCCGGGAACGCAACGGCCCCGCCGCCCACGCCAGAGGTGTGATCCTGGAGGTGGACGCACAGAAGCCTCTCCGACTCGACAGCCACCGAGCCAGCCTGGTCTGCCTGATCGCCAACAACCTGGTCCAAAACGCCACCGAGGCCGTCGCGCCCGGCGGACGTATCCATGTCACGCTCACGCAGGAGGGGGATGTCATCACCCTGACGGTGACGGACAACGGGCCCGGCATCTGCCTGACCGTGCAGGACAGGCTTTTCCAACCGGGACGCAGCGGGCGCGTGGGCGGCTCCGGGCTCGGCCTCGCCATCAGTCACCTGCTGGCGCGCCAACTGGGCGGAGAGTTGGGCTTGGAGCGCACGGGGCCGGACGGCACCCGCTTCCGGCTCGCCTTTCCCTCGCCGCGCGCCGCCGCCCCGTAAAAAAAGCGCCGGGTCCCATGACCCGGCGCCTGCTACAACAAACTACTAACGACGAAACTTATTCCGCAGCGGTGGTGGGCGGCGCGATGAAACCGATTTTCTCGATCATCTGCTTGCCCTGCTCGCTGTGGGTAAAGGCGATGAACTTGGCGGCTTCGCCGGACGGCTCGCCATTCGTGTAATAGAAGGTGGGGCGGGCGTACGGATACTTCTTGGAGAGCACCGAAGCCTTGTCGGGGGTGCCGCCATCGATCGCGACCACCTTGGTGCCGGGCGAGTTCACGTAAGCCAGTCCCACATAGCCAATGCCATTGGCGTTTTTGGCGACCTCGGAGGCGATCTGCTCATTGCCCGCGAGCTTCTGCGAGCTCGACGCGTAGTCGCGGCGCTTCATCGCGAGTTCCTTCCAGTCGGAGTAGGTGCCGGAGGACGTATTGCGGGTGTAGATGGAGATCTTGCCCGGGGTGCCGCCGACCGCGGACCAGTCGGTCACGTCGCCGGTAAAGATCTGCTCCACCTGGCGGCGCGTCAGCTTGGTGATCGGGTTGTTCTCGTTCACCAGCACCGCCATGCCGTCATAGGCCACGATGATGGGCTTGAGGGTCACACCCTTGGCGGCAGCGGCCGAGATCTCGGTCGCCTTGGCGCGGCGGGAGGACATGCCGATCTGGGCGGTGCCGTCGGTGATGGCGGTGATGCCGGTGGTGGAACCTTCGGCGGCGATTTCAAAACTCACGCCCGGGTTGGCGGCCTTGTATTCCTCGGCCAGCATGGGGACGAGTTTGGCGCCGAGCGTATCGGAACCCTTGATCACGAGTTTCTGCGCCTGCGCAACGGAGGCGGCGAGGAGCGCGGTGACAAAGATAAGTGCGGTTTTCATCAGAGGATAGGGAAACGTATTCAGTTTAGAACTTCAGGTTGAGGTCGGCCTGGAAGAGCCAGTAGTCCTTCAGGGCGTTGTTGGAGCCGACGTCGCCCGCACCGGGGGCGTTGAGCGAGGAGGTGACGCGGTCGGCATTGGCGACCGTCAGGCTGAGCATGGTGGCGGCGCCCAGGGCGTAGTTCCCGCTCACGACAAAGCCTTCCATGTTGGTGCGGCTGTCGAAGATGTCGGAGTCGACCAGGTTGGCATCGAGGGAGAAGGCCTCGACGGACTGGTAGCCGACGCGGACGTCCCATTCGCCCTTGTTCGCGGCCTTGCCGTACTGGACGCCGAAAGAGTACGCCATGTCTTCGCCGTCGAGATCGGGGCGACCGTACTTGCGGGCGCGTTCCTCGGCGTCGAGGTTGAGCGCGATGTCCGCGTACGCACGGACCGGCACATCCTTGACCTTCCAGCTGTACTCAACGGGCACGTTGATGATGAAGAGATCGTTGATGCCGGCGGGATTGCTCGGCCCAAAGGCGCCGCGGAACGCGGAGGCATTCTTCGACTGGTCCGCACCGACATACTGGTAGATCGTCGGAGCGATCTGGAGAGAGGACGCGTCGAAGGAGTACTTAACGCCGCCCTGCCAGGCCAGGAGGAAGGTGTCGTTGACCTTGCCGCTGCCGAAGGGGTTGCGGGTGTTGGAACCGCCGTAAAGGAACTGGCCGGCGGTGAAGAAGTATTCGGTCTTGTCGCGGCGCGTGCGGTAGGTTTCCGCGAGCCCTTCCGGATTGATGTCGCCGTCCCAGATCATCGAAGTGGAGACGAGCGGGTTCGGCATGCGGCCGATCGTCGCGGAGAAGGCCGGGGTCGGCGTGTACGTGGCGTAGATCTGGCCGATGTAGATGCCGTCATCGCTCTTGCCGAAGGGACCGCCGTCGGTGCCCATCGTCACATTGCTGGAACGGTTGCCACTGCCCGTCTCGAGACGGAAGCCAAAGGACCAGTCGTTGAGGAGGCGCCCGGTCAGGGCGGTGCGAAAACGGTAGCGGAAGCGGCCGCGCTCGAGATTGTCGCCGTTCATCAGTTCGCCGCCGCGTTCCTCCCAGCGGACGCGCACGTCGCCGGCGAGACGGAGTTCGGTGAGTGAGCTGCTCAGGTTCAGCTTGCCCGCGGGCGTGGAGCCGAAGTCCCTCGTCAGTTCGACGCGCAGGTCTTCAGCTTCCTGGTCGTTGATCAGGCCCTTGCGGACCAGGAGATCGACGAGAGGACCGCTGTCCTGCGCATACGCCGCGGAGGCGGCACCGATGAGGGCGCTGCCGAGCAGCGCGAACCATTTCGAAGGGAGTTTAACCATACGTGCTTGGTGTTGATCGTGAAGCTGGCGCCGGCAGGAACCCGGCAGCCAAAGCCCGACAATGCAGCGTACCTGTCACGGCCGTGCGGCAGCCGTGTTACGAACACGTAAAGAGGCAGGGCCCGCCGGGGCCCCGCGTCGCGCCTTTGCTCCCTCCCGGACCGCTAGGCGGTCTGCGCTTCCGTCTCCACCTGCGCGGTCAGCTGGATCAGCGACTCGAGCGAGGTGAAATGCTGGCTCAGGTCGAAGTCCCCGCCGAGCCCGCCGATCAGCCGGTCAAAGAGGTCCTTCTTCGAGGCCTTGAGCGCCTGGATACGCTCCTCGATCGTGCCGGCCGTGACCATGCGGTAGACAAAAACCGTACTCTTCTGGCCGATGCGATGCACGCGGTCGACCGCCTGCGCCTCCACCGCGGGGTTCCACCACGGATCGAGCAGGAAGACATAATCGGCGGCGTGCAGGGTGATGCCGGTTCCAGCGGCCTTGAGCGACACCAGCATCGCGGCGGCTCCCTGGGTGCCCTGGAAACCCTGGACGGGCTTCTGCCGGTCGAGGGTCATGCCGGTGAGTTCGAAGCGCGGCAGGTCCGGGAACTGGGCGGCGAGCGCCTCGCGCACGCGGTCCAGCAGCATCACGAACTGCGAGAAGATCACGACCTTGTGACCATTGCCGATCACCTCGGAGAGTTTTTCGACCAACAGCGTGATCTTTCCGGAATCGGTCAGCGGCGCCTTCATCCAGGGCAGCATGTCCGGGTCGCAGCAGACCTGGCGCAGGCGCGTGAGCAGGGCGAGGAAGCCGAAACTCTTTTCGCGCATCGCCGCGCCGACGTCGTCGCCCAGGCGGCTGAGCCCCTCCGAGCAGATCCTGGCGTACTCCGCGCGCTGGACATCGGTGAGCGGGCAGAGCAGCTCCATCTCCACCTTCTGCGGGAGCTCGGTGGCGACCTCGTTTTTGGTGCGCCGGAGGATAAACGGCGCCAGTTGGGCGCGCAGGCGGTCGAGGGTGCCCACCCGGTCCGCATTGAGGGCGGATTCAAAACCGGAGCGCGAACCGAGTAGTCCGGGCAGGAGGTACCGGAAGATTGACCACAGATCCAGCTGGCGGTTTTCCAGCGGTGTACCCGTCAGGACAATACGGTGGCGCGCCCGGACGGCGAAGCAGGTCTGGGTCACCTTGGCGTCCGGATTCTTGATGAACTGCCCCTCGTCGAGGACGGCATAGCCAAACTCATGGGCCTCCAGGAGCGCGCGGTGCTTGCGGAGCTGGGTGTAGCTGGCGAGCCAGATCACCTGGTCGTCGCGCGAGGTGAAGTCGTGTCCGGTCTTCAGCACGTCGACCTCGATGGCCGGGAAAAAGCGCGCGATCTCCTCGCGCCAGACCGGGACGACGCTCGCGGGGCAGACGATCAGGCTGGGCAGGCCGGCGACCGGACGGCTGGCCAGCAGGGAGAGCACCTGGAGCGTCTTGCCCAGGCCCATCTCGTCGGCCAGGAGCCCGTGGCAGCCGACACTGCTGAGGTGGTGCATCCACTCGACGCCCCGGCGCTGGTAGGGCCGGAGGATCTCAGGCAATTCGACCGGGGCCGGGCTGGGCGAAAGCACACTCTTGCGCCAGGCCTCGAGCTCCGGAGAGAGGGTGAGCTTGAGCCGCGCGTCGCTGAACAGCGAAAAAATCAGATAGGGGGAGAGCGGTCCGTCGGCGTGGGTCTCGGCGATGTTGCGCCGCCAGGCTTTCAGTGACTCGAAACGTTCCGTGGGGAGGCTGACGATGCCGATGCTCGGCAGGATCAGGGGGGAGGTGCCGCGCCGCGTGATCAACTCCACCTCCTCGTCGGTCAACAGCTGTTCGCCGGCCTTGAAGATCCAG
Source organism: Verrucomicrobiota bacterium (assembly GCA_023428905.1). GTDB lineage: Bacteria > Verrucomicrobiota > Verrucomicrobiia > Opitutales > Opitutaceae > EW11. Next base: position 356,293 of record JAEYWP010000004.1, on the reverse strand, counting down.
CGCAGGTCCAGGCCCTGACCATTGACGCGCCGGGCCACGGCCTCGATCTCGATCGTCCGGGGACCCTTCATCAGGTTGAGGGCCTTGTCATCGAGCTCGATGGCGAAGAGCCGCTTCCAGGCGGGCAGGGTCACCTTCAGAAAATTCGGGATCTCCACCACCGACTCCAGCAGGTACTCGCCGCTGGTCTGGTTATAGGTGAAGTGCGCCTTGCGGGCATATGCGGCGAGGCCGATCAGCTTGGCCCGTTCGCTGGAGGTGGCGCTGCCGATGCCTCCGGACCCCTGGCCCAGGGCCGGAACCTTGGTCGCATCCTTGCGCCAAAAGGCGTTGAAGCGAAGCCCCTCCGCGGTCGTGACAAAGACGAGCGTGAGTGTGCGCGACGGACCCGTGGCAGGGGCTGCTGCCGAAGCGCCGGCGGACGTGCCGCTGCGCGCCGGGGTGCTGGGAACCACGCTGTGCCCATTGCTCCCGTTGGACGAACCCCGGGCCGGCGCGGCCGCCACGGCGGTGGTGCCAGACGCGATGCTGCCGGCCGGTGCGTCTTCCGGGAGCGGCGAAATTTCATCACACACCAGCTCCTCGATTTCGTGGAGCCCCGCGACGGCAAGCGCATGGGCGAGGTCGCGATCGTTGGACGACGAACGAACGGTGGGAACACTGCTCCCCCACTCGATCACCGCGTATTCATCCTTTTTGTCCACCCGCCGATGGATGATCGCATCCTTGCCCGTCAGCTCCAGCTCGCGCACCTCACCATCGCGGTAAATCCGTCGGCCCTCCTCGAGTTGCGAGGCCGTGAAGTGGTCGGACCACTCGACGGCAAGTTTTCCAAACCAGAACTCGAGCGAGTGGGGTGTGTAGACGCGCTTCGGGCCGTGCGATTGCATCAAACGAAAAGGCGTGACCGTAGGACGGCCCCTAGGCGGCGCAATCTCTTTTTCAGCGGCGGAACGCATGCCCACGGGGTGTAGCAGGCGGGATGCTCAAAAGCGGCAAACCGGTGCGATTCCCGAACCCAACGCCGTGTCTTCCACAAGCCGTTCGCCGGGCGTGTCGCAGGGCACCTCGCCGCCTCGAATTTACGCTTCGCTTACGGTCCGGGACGCGCGACTGTCCGCCTCAGCATCTCTCGAAGCGCCACCATCGTGCGCTCCACCGCACCTTGGTTGGCTTTGTGCCAGTCCGCTGCAGCCAAAGCCAACGCATCGCGGGCGGCCGGGGAGGCGAGCAGCTCACAGACTGCTGCGGTCAGCCCATTCCGGTCCGCGACCTCGCGCACCGCGCGCCGGGCCCTCAAATCCTCCACGATTGCGCGAAAGTTGCTCATGCCGGGCCCCACGATGAGGGGCTTCGCCAGCGCGGCAGCTTCGACGGGCGTCTGGCCCTGGTCGTGAGGCGGGAGGCTCTTGCCGACAAAGACGAGGTCCGCGAGCTGCGAGAGCCGGCGCAGCTCCCCCGTGGTATCGGCGACCGCCACGTCCACCGCCCGCTCGGCCCGGCCGCGCGAGCGCAACTGGTACGAAAAGCCGGAGGCCTTCACCTCCGCCTCCACCTCCGCGCGGCGCTCCGCATGGCGGGGAACGAGCAAAAGCCGGCACGCGAGGCCCCGGGCCCGCGCCGCACGCAGGGCGTCGAGCAGCGCTGCTTCCTCGCCGGGCCAGGTCGACGACCCCAGAACGATCAGCCCATCGGGCAGCCCAAGCTCCTCGCGCAAGGCAGTCTTCTCCTCCTTGGCGAGCGCCGGCAGCGAAAGATCCAGTTTGATGTTTCCCGTGGTGTGGATGGCTTCAGCCGGAAAGCCGAGCTCCCGGAACCGCGCCGCGTCCAGTTCCGAACAGGCGAGCAGGCGGGTGATGCCCTTCAGGAGGGGGCGGATCAGAGGCCGCCAGGAGCGCATCCGCCGAAAACTCCGGTCGGACAAACGCGCGTTGACGCAAACCACGGGCACCCCCCGGCGCGCGGCCTGATGGAGGTGTTCGGGCCAGCGTTCGCCCTCGGTCAGGACCGCGAGGTCCGGCTGCACGCCGCGCCACGCGCGGGCCGAAAAGGGCCAGGCATCGGTGGGAAAGTAGCCGACGCCGATGGTGAGGCGCCCATACCGTTCGCGGGCGAGCGCGTAGCCGGTGCTGGTGGTCGTTGTCAGGTACACCTCGACCTCCGGCTCGCGCGCCAGCCGCTCGAGCAATGGAGCGATCGCGAGCATCTCGCCCACGCTCACCGCCTGCAGCCAGACCCGCCGGACGCCGGTTCTCTTCGGCGGCAGCGGGGGCAGCGCGCCGAACCGCTGCGAAAAACCGTCCGTGTATCCACCGCGGCGCTTCATCCGCAGCAGGTAGTGGGGCGAGGCGATCACCAGGGCGGGAAGAAAGAGGAGGCGGTACAGCCAGAGCATCGGGAACGCGGGAGCGCGGCGAAGGGTCGGAGCGTTGAGCCCAACCCACCGTCCGTCGAGTTTGATGTGCAATCCGACGGATTTCCCCCAGTTTGCCCCACCATGCGCTTTCGTTTTCCCCTCCTCCTCGTCGTCGCTCTCAGCCTGTTGTCCGCCCTCAGCGGCGCGCCGTTGGAGCGTCCCCAGTTCACGCACCGGGAGAGCGACCTGCCGGTGGACGAACGGGTGCGTTTTGGTGAGCTCCCCTCCGGGCTGCGTTATGCGATCCTGGCCAACGCCGAGCCCAAGGAGCGCAGCAGCCTGCGCCTGGTGGTGATGGCCGGTTCGCTGCATGAGCAGGACGACCAGCGCGGGCTGGCCCACTTCCTCGAGCACATGGCTTTCAACGGGAGCACCCACTATCCGCCCGGCACCCTGATCGAATTCTTCCAGCGGATGGGGATGAGCTTCGGCGGCGACACCAACGCCTACACCTCGTTTGATCACACCGTCTACATGCTGGAGCTGCCGGACAGCAAGGCGCCCACCCTTGACGAAGGCCTGCGTGTCTTCGCCGACTACGCCGGCGGGTTGCTCCTGGGTGAAGAGGAACTCAACCGCGAGCGAGGCATCATCCTCAGCGAGCGGCGCGCGCGCGACTCCGTGCAGTTTAGGCAGATGGTCGCGGAGTTCGACTTCCTGCTTGGATCCACCCGCGTCGCGCACCGCCTTCCCATCGGAAAGGAGGAGGTGATTGCCCAGGCCCCGCGGGAACGGTTCACCCATTACTACGACGCCTTCTACCGCCCCGAGCGGCTCGCCGTCGTCGCGGTCGGTGACTTCGACGCCGCCGCGGTCGAGACGCGCCTGCGCGAGGCTCTCGCCGGACTGGCTGCCCGCGGCCCCGCACCCGCCGCGCTGGAGATGGGCGAAATCACCCGTTTCTCCGGACTGCGGGCCAGACACCACCACGACGCCGAGGCGGGCGCGACCACCGTGGGCATCCAGACGGTGGCACCGTATTCACCCGAGCCTGACAGCCGCGCCCTTCGCCTGAAACGCCTGCCGCGGGACCTCGCCACGTCGATGCTGACGCGCCGGCTCGCCATCCTCGCCAAACGCGAGGACGCGCCCTTCATCGGCGGCTCCGCCACCGCCAGCGTAGGCCTCAATTTCTTCCTCAATGCCTCGATCGAGCTCGCCTGCCGGCCCGAGCAGTGGCCCGCCGCCCTCACGGTCGCCGAAAATGAACTACGCCGCGCGCTCGAGCACGGTTTCGGCGCGGATGAACTGCGCGAGGCGACCGCCACCTATCTGAACAGCCTGAAGCAGGCGGTGCAGACCGCTTCGACCCGCCGCTCCGAGGGGCTGGCGCGCGAATTGGTCCAGTGCCTCGTCAATGGCGAGGTCTTCACCACCCCCGCCACCGACCTCGCGCTGTACGAGCCGGCCCTGGCAGCGGTGACCCCGGAGGCCTGCCGGGACGCACTCCGCGAGGCATTCAGCAGCCCGGGCCGCTACCTGACGGTGATGGGCAATGCCACGCTGGCGGACAACACACCGGCCGAAGCTCAGATTCTGGCCGCCTACGAGACGGCCGCGCGCAACCCGGTCAGCGCCCGTGAGCAGCAGGAGGAGGCGGCGTTTGCCTACACGGATTTCGGCAGTCCGGGCCAGGTCGAGCGGCAATCACATGTCGCGGACCTCGATCTCCACCAGGTCCGTTTCTCCAATGGCGTCCGCCTGAATTTGAAAAAAACCGATTTCGAAGCCGGGCGCATCCACCTTGTCCTCCGCACAGGCTCGGGGCAACTGGTGGAGCCGCGCGACAAACCGGGCCTCGCGCTGTTTTCCTCCCTCACCTTCACGGCGGGCGGCTTGGGCAAACACAGCGCCGACGACCTCCAGCGCATCCTCGCCGGGCGCACGGTGGGTCTCGGCTTCCGCGTGGCGGCAGACGCCCTCGTCTTCAACGCGGCCACCAACCGCGAGGATCTCCTCCTGCAGCTGCAGCTGCTGGCCGCTTTTCTCACCGATCCGGGCTACCGCGAGGAGGCACAGCGCAGCGCCCGAAAGCGGATCGAACCCATCTACCGCCAGCTCAACCACACCCCCTCCGGTCCGCTGCAGCTGGAGGTGCCCCGCATCCTCTCCAGCGGCGACCCGCGTTTCGGCCTGCCTCCCTTGGAGACGATGCTGGCGCGCACGCTCGAGGAGGCCCGCGCCTGGCTCCAGCCGCAGCTCGCCTCGGGTGCGATCGAACTCTCGCTCGTGGGTGACCTAGAGCCGGCTGAGGTTGTCACCGCGGTCGCTTCCACTCTCGGCTCCCTCCCCCCGCGCAGGGAAAAACCGCCGCTCGAGGCCGAACGGCAGGTGACGATTCCAGCCGAGCCGGTGGCGCGCACCTTCCAGGTCGTGACCGACATCCCCAAGGGCCTGTTGGCTGTGTATTGGCCGACTGATGACGCCCGCGAGATCCAGCGCACCCGCCGCCTCAATCTCCTCGCCAGCGTGATGACCGACCGCCTCCGGGTCCGGGTGCGCGAGGAGCTCGGGGAAAGCTATAGCCCGGATGCGGGCAGCGCGCCGGACTCAACCTACCGTGACTACGGTTTCCTCTACTCGCAGGTGACAATCGACCCCGGCAAGGCCGCGGTGGTGGAGAAGGCGGTGCTAGAAATCGCCGATGCCCTCGTGCGCGACGGCATCACCGAGGACGAGTTCACCCGGGCGAAACAACCCGTTCTCACCTCCATCCGCGAGTCCGTCCGAACCAATGGCTACTGGCTCAACTCCGTCCTGGCAGCGTCGCAGGAATACCCCGAACACCTCGACTGGAGCCGCTCCCGCAGCCGCGATATCGAGGGCATGACCCGGGAGGAGGTGGAGGCCTTCGCCCGGGAATACCTCCCCTCCCGGCGGGCCTTCCGCTTTGTCGTGATCCCCGCTGCCAAGTGAGGCTCCGGCCCGTCGCCTTCCTCGTTCTTCTGGTCACCGTGCAGGTGGCGGCAGCTGCCGCGCCCGCGTGGCCGCACGAACAGAGTGAACTGGCGCCGACCGCCCGCGTCACCTGGGGCCGCCTGGAGAGCGGGTTTCGCTACGCCCTCCTGCCCCACCCGGTGCCGGCGGGTCGCGTCAGCCTGAGGCTGCTGGTCAACGCGGGCTCGCTCCACGAAGCGGATGATCAGCGCGGGTACGCCCATTTCGTGGAGCACATGGCGTTTAATGGCACCCGCCGCCATCCGGCCGGCCAGCTGGTGCGCGCGCTCCAATCCGTCGGGATCAGTTTCGGGCCCCATGCCAACGCCTACACCAGCTACACCAACACCACCTACAAACTGGAGTTGCCAGCGAGCGACCCGGAGGCGCTGGCGCGCGGCCTCGATGCGCTCCGCGACTTTGCGGACGGGATTCTCTTCGAGGCCCGCGAAGTCCGGCAGGAGCGCGGGGTGGTGTTGAGCGAGCGGCTGGCGCGGCAGACCTCCGAACGCGCGTGGAACGACGCCATGAACCGCTTCCTCTATGAGGGTACGCGAGTGCCTCTGCGCGCACCCATCGGCACCGAAGCGGCCCTCCGCGAGGCCACCCCTGACCGCCTGCGGACCTTCTACCGCACCTGGTATCGTCCGGAGCGGATGGTCCTGGTGGTCGCGGGGGACGTGAACCCCGCCCTGCTGACGCGGGAGATCGAGGCTCGCTTCCGCGGCTTGGAGGGGCACGGTCCAGCGCCGGTGGAGCCCGGGATTGGAGACCTCTCCGAGGGTGCGGGTCGCATCAGCATCCATGCCGCGCCGCGCGCCGGGGTCGAGTTCGACCTGTTTTCCATCCGCGTCTCACCCACCGCCCCCGACACGGCGGAACGCCGTCGCGAGGAGCTGCGCCTGAACACGGCGTTGGCGATGCTTCGGGAGCGTCTGCGCCGAATTCAGGCCCGACCCGGCAGCCCCTTGAGCAATTTTGCGGTGAGGCAGGACCGCGTTTTCAACAGCTTTGACCGGCTCTTTCTCACCGCGGTTGGTCCGGCTAAACGCTGGCAGGAGGTCCTCGGTGTCATGGAACAGGAACTACGCCGCGCCCTCGACCACGGCTTTGACCCGACGGAGCTCGCGGCCTGCCGCACCTCGCTGCGGGCTGCGATCCGGGCCGCCGCAACCGAGGCACCCACCCGCGGAGCTACGGAACTGGCGGACGACCTGACGAACGCGATCGACTCCGGCCGGGTGTTCCAGCTGGCGGACGAGGAGCGCGACGCCAAGCTGGCACAGCTGGAAACGTTGACGGTGGAGCAGTGCTGGCAAGCCCTGAAAGCCGTCTGGCAGGGCGGGACGGAGATGCTTTTTGTCGGGGTGGATCCCGCCGCGGCGCCGTCCCTCAGCGCGACCCATCAAGCCCTCGAGGCCAGCCGCGCCGTGCCGGTGGCCGCGCCCGGGCCGATCGTCCCCGTGTCCCTCGCGTATTCGGATTTCGGTGACCCGGGGATTGCCCTGGAACAGCGGCAGGTGGAGGACCTCGGTGTGTTCCTGATCCGCTTCGCCAATGGAGTGAGGCTGAACGTCCGGCCCACCGCCCTCGAAAAAAACATCGTGCGCTTCCGCCTCCGCATCGGCCAGGGGCGCGCGCTGGAGCCAGCCTCCCTCCCCGGCATCTCCCAGTGGGCCGGCCCAGGCTGGATCCATGGCGGCCTCCGGCGCCAGTCGCTCGACGAGGTCGTGCAGGCGATGAATGGCCGGGTGGGCGCCTTTGGTGCCACCATGGCCGACGACGCCCTCATCCTGGCCGGGCAGGCGTCATCCGAGGACCTCGACTTTTTTCTCAGGCTGGCGACGGCGTTCATTTCCGATCCCGCCTTCGAGCCGTCAGCGCGCGAGCGGGTGGTGCCTTTCCTCAACGCCCTCTATTCCGACCTGGGACGGTCGGCCTCCGGCCCGTCGCAGCGTGCCGTCCTGCCCTTCCTGGCGGGGGGCGACCCGAGGTTTGGCATCCCTGCCTACGAAGTGGTGAGTGCCCAGGGCATGGACGACCTGAAGGCCTGGCTGGGCCCTCAGCTCGCCGCCGATCCGTTGGAGGTAACGCTCGTCGGAGACATTACAGCGGACGCCGCCCGCGCCGTGGTGGCGCGCAGCCTGGGAACGCTCCCGCCGCGCCGGGAGACCCTGGCGGAGGTGACCCCACCCTCGCCGCCGTTGCCGCCGGCGCTGAGGCGTTTCCGCTATCAGGCGGATCTGGAGCGTCCCAGCACCGTCTCCCTTTATTGGCCGGTACGCGACCAGCCGGACCCTGCCGCACGACGCCGGCTGGACCTCCTTGCCGACATCCTGGGCGACCGGGTGCGGCTGAAAACGCGGGAGGAAATGGGAGCCACCTACGCGCCCAGGTCAGTCTTTCAAACCTCCGAGGCTCACCCCGGCTTCGCCCACCTCCGGTGCGAACTGCAGGTGCAGACGGCATCGGCCCGGCGGCTCCTGGACGTCGTGGCCGAACTCGCGGCGCAGCTCGCGCGCCGAGGCGTGCAGGCGGAGGAGTTGGAGCGCGCCCGCGTGCAGGCGCTCGCCCGCCTCACGCGCGAAGAGGAAAGCAATCGCTACTGGCTGGAGGACGTGGTGTCCGGGCTGGACCGTTACCCGCAGCGGCTGGAGGCGGCGCGCGCCGCCCGCCGCGATATCGAAGCAGTGACAGTGGCGGAGCTAAATGCCCTGGCGGCACGGGTACTGGCCCCGAAAAACCTCTTTCGGTTCATCATCGACCCGAAGCTCTAGGAGCCCCGGCGCGGGCGCGCGGCCCGCACCAGAACCCATGCTCAGGCGTGCCGCGCGAGCACGAGCGAACTGTTGGTGCCGCCAAAACCGAAGGCGTTGGCGAGCGCGGCCCGGACGGAGCGCTGCACCGCCGTCTTGGGGGTGTAGTTGAGGCCGAGGGCCTCACAGGCGGGATCCAGGTTCTCAAGATTGATCGTGGGCGGGACAACCCCGTCCCGGATCGCCAGGGTCGCGGCAAAACAACCCAGGGCGCCAGCGCCGCCGAGGAGATGCCCCGTCATCGACTTCACCGCACTCACGTTCAGGCCGGCGCGGTTGTCGCGAAACACCGCCGCGATGGCCGCACTTTCCTCTGCATCGCCCCCTGGGGTGGACGTCGCGTGCGCGGAAACATAATCCACCTCGGTGGGAGCGAGGCCGGCGTCGCTTAGGGCGAGCGTCATGGCCCGGCCGGATCCCTCCGCCTCCGCCGCGAGGGAAGACAGGTGGTACGCGTCGCCGGTGGCTCCGTAGCCCCGCAGTTCCGCGTAAATCCGGGCGCCACGGCGAAGCGCGTGTTCGCGTTCCTCCAGGACAAAGGCGACCGCGCCTTCACCCATCACAAAGCCATCGCGATCGCGATCGTAGGGGCGCGAGGCGGCGGTCGGGGCATCATTGCGGGTCGAGAGCGCGCGCATCTGGGCAAAGGCGCCGACGGAAAGCGGCGTGATCGCGGCCTCGCTGCCTCCGGCGAGCATGACGTCCGCCTCGCCGCGCTGGATCACGCGAAGCGATTCGCCAATGCTGTGCCCACTGGTGGCGCAGGCGGCGGTGTTGCTCATGTTGGGACCGCGCAGGTCGAGGAGAATGGCCAGCTGACCGGACAGGATATTGGGCGCGATCTGGATGATGAAGAAGGGGGAGATCCGTCGGTATCCGCTTTTCTGATAGGTCTCCTGCATCGCCTCGATCTCAGGCAGGCCGCCCAGGCCCACGCCCATGTTCACCCCGAAACGCTCGGACGGCAGCGCGCCGCGGATCGTGTCGAGCCCCGAGTCCGCGTAGGCCTGGAGACCGGCGGACAGGCCGAAATGGGTGAAGCGGCCCAGTTTCTTCGCGTCCTTGGGCGACACCGGTGCCATCACCGGCTCCGTCTCGCTCCCGCGCGGGCGCACCGCCTGGTCGGCCGAAAGCACCGGCGCGGTCGGGTCGAAGCCGCGCACTTCCGCCGCGAACTGGACGGGGCAGCCAGTGGGATCAAAACGGGTGATCGGTCCGACCCCGCTCTGGCCGGCGAGGAGGGCCGACCACGTCTGGCCGGCGCTCAGGCCCAGGGGAGTAACGGCACCGAGACCGGTGATGACAACACGACGACGGGAGGAGGGAGTGTGGGACATGGCAGGGTCGCCGAAGGGATCCGGCGAGCCCACCAAACCGAAGAGAAACCCGCGGGTTGGCAAGAAGAGCGTCATTGCGCGCCGGCCGGAGGCTCGTTTACTCCCGCTCTTCCTCCCATGCAGCAACTGCACGCCTACTGGCGGATGGATTACATCGAAGCGCCGCGGAATCCCGCGAGCAAACGCCCGTTCACCGAGCTGCCTCAGCTCGGCGACGACCGGGCGGCTTTGATCGTCTATCGTTCCCCCCTCTCCTACCTGATCCTCAACCGATTCCCCTACAATCCGGGCCACCTCCTGGCCATTCCGTATCGGGACGTGGCGGACATCGAGGAACTGACCGCCGAGGAGAGTGCTGACCTGTTTCGCACTCTCACGCACGGCAAACGCCTGCTGAAGGCCGCGCTTTCACCGGACGGCTTCAACATTGGCTTTAACCTGGGGTCCGCTGCGGGCGGCAGCATTTCCCATCTGCATGGGCACATCGTTCCGCGTTGGGCGGGCGACAACAATTTCATGCCTGTGCTGGGCCAGACCCGAATCCTTCCGCAGGCCCTGGACAGCATGTGGGAGCGCCTGACCAAGGTTGCGCTTCCGCCCCTCTCCCCCCAAGGTTGAGGCCACCTCCGTTCATGGTTTCCAAAACCCTTCGGTACCCCAGCCCCCGCCACCTGCACCAGTTGTATGGAGGCCGGGAGGACAACCTCAGCTATGCTGAGAAACACCTCGGCGTGACCCTCGTGACGCGGGAGGACTGGCTGAAGATCGACGGAGCCGCCGCGGCGGTCGAAAACGCAGAGGCTCTCTTTGGCTTCCTCAACGATGCGCGCACCCAGGGCCTGGTGATTCGCACGCCTGATTTTCATCGCTTTGTGGATACCCTGGCGCGTGGAGAGATCGCCCAGTTGAAGTCCCTCTTCGGCGAACCGCTGGTCATTGCCACCAATCGGAAGACGATCGTCCCAAAGACGCTCGGCCAAAAGCTCTACCTGCAGTCCATCCTGAAGAACCCGGTGGTCTTCGGCATCGGCCCTGCCGGCACGGGTAAGACCTACCTCGCGATGGCCGCGGCGATTTCCGCCCTGCTGAAGAACCAGGTGGAACGGGTGATCCTCACCCGCCCCGCAGTGGAGGCCGGCGAAGCCCTCGGATTCCTTCCGGGCGACCTGCGCGAAAAAATTCTTCCGTACCTGCGGCCCCTGTACGACGCGATGCATGACATGCTCGACGGGGACGACGTCTCGCGGCTGACGGAGAAGGGCGTGATCGAAATCGCCCCCCTCGCGTACATGCGCGGGCGGACCCTCAGCCACGCCTTTATCGTTTTGGACGAGGCGCAAAACACCACCCCTGAGCAGATGATGATGTTTCTCACGCGACTGGGAGAGGAGTCGCGTATGGTAGTCACCGGCGACGTCACCCAGATCGACCTGCCTCGTTCCAAGCAGTCAGGCCTGGTTGAGGTAAACCGCATCCTCAACGACATTCCAGGAATCGACTTCCACCACTTCAGCGGGGCCGACGTCGTCCGCCACCCCTTGGTACTCAAGATCATAGAAGCTTACGAGCGCTACAAGAACCCGATCAGCGACGAGAATCCCACCTGAGGTACCCGCCCGGGCTAGCCGGGTATGATAGACTGATGCCGTTCGTCGCCCTTCCGTCCCATGTCGATCCTCAATAAGCTGCGGCTGCTTCCCGGCGCCACGCCTCCGCCCCCGCGGAAGCGCAAGACCGCGGAGATCTCCGGGACGATGGAATTTCTCGAGACCAGCCGCCTGGTCGGGGCGCTGATCTTTTTCGCCACCGTCGCTGCGATCGTGCTGATCAGCTTTGTCGGGGTGAACACCAGCACCCTGCCGGTGCAGCCCAACCAGCTGTCGACCGTGCGGATCGTCTCGAGCGCGTCGTTCTCCTACGCGAGCGAGGAAAAAACCCGGGACTCGCGTGAGCAGCGGGTCAACCGACTCCCGCCCGTGTACCGGCTCGAGTTCCAGCCCCTGCGGGACTTTGAGGTCAACCTTCGCGAGCTGTTTGCCCAGGTCGAACGGGCGGAAAAGGACCATGCACGCGATGCCAACGCGCGACGGGCCGCTATCGCGGAATTCGTAGAGCAGTTTAATGCCAAGGGCCCCTACCGCGCCAGTGTGGACGATGTCATCACGGTGATGACTGCGGGTGACGCCAAGGCCCGCGCCGCGCTGATCGAAAGCGGCCTGCTCTCCCTTCGTGAGAGCTACAATGAAGGCATCATGGACGGCCGCGCCTTTGGGGTCATGTCCCGCGGCAACGGGGTGACTGTCTTCCAGTTCACCAAGCCCAATGGGGAGATCACCCAGCGCCCGGTGCAGACGATGGAGGATGCCCTGACCTTCCTGCGGATAAACCTCTCCGCCGAGGGAAACGGTCGCGAAGTTTCCAACGCACTTTTCCGCCTCTTTAAGAACGGCATGACGTCCAACGTCATGTTCGACCAGGAGGCCACCGCGCGCCTGCACGCCGAAGCCGAGCAGGCAATCGAGCCCGTCATCGTTCGCGTCGAGCGCGGCCAGACCATTGTCGAGCCGAACAGCCGCGTGACGCCCGAGCAGTATGAGATGCTCGAGGCCTACCGCCGCCACATCCTTGAATTCGGCGACGCCGGCGTTCAGGAAGGCCTGCAGCTGGTGGGGCGCATCCTGCTGGTGCTCGGCATGGTGATCGCGAGTGCGTTCTACATCCGGCTGGAGGACCGGGAGACCCTGCAGAGCAATGGTCGGCTCGCGCTCCTCGCCCTGGTCGTGATCGGCAATCTCGCGCTCGTGCGTGTGACCTACTCCGTTGGCGGAATCCCCTTCTTTCTGACCAACTCAACGGCGGCGTCGCTCCTGCCTTATGTGGCGCCAACAGCCCTCGCCCCCCTGATTGTCGCGATCCTGATCGACGCGGGCTCGGCGATCTTCATGGCGCTGCTGATCTCGATTTTCACCTCGGTGATTTACGGCAACCGCCTGGACATCCTGGTCCTCACCTTCCTCGCTTCGATGGTTGGCATCGTCGCCTGCCAGAACGTGCGCAAGCGCGGCCGGCTGGTGCGCGCGGCAGGCCTGGGCGGCGTCACGGTGGCGAGTTTTGCCCTGCTGATGGGCATCGTCGAGCAGCTGCCCTTCAGCCTCATCGCCCAGCAGATGGCCGCAGGGCTTGCGACGGGTTTCCTCACCGGCGTCATCGTGGTCGGCGTGCTGCCGGTGCTGGAGGGACTCTTCAAACGCACAACGGACATCACCCTGCTCGAGCTCACCGATTTCAACCACCCACTCCTCCGGCAAATGCAGATGGAGGCGCCCGGCACCTACCACCACTCGCTGGTGGTTGCTCAACTGGCGGAAAACGCGGCTAACGCCATCGGCGCCAATCCCCTGCTGGCCCGGGTGTGCGCCCTGTTCCACGACATCGGCAAGACGAAGAAGCCCGAATATTTTACGGAGAACCAGCGCGACCGGGCCAATCCTCACGACGAGAACAATCCCTCCCTCTCCGCCCTGATCATCAAGGCCCACGTCAAGGACGGGGTGGACCTCGCGCTCAAACACCGCCTGCCCCGCGCCGTGATCGACGTGATCCAGCAGCACCACGGCACCACCCTGATCCGCTTTTTCTTCCAACGCGCGGTGAACGAGGGACGGCCGGCTGGCAGTTCCAGTCCGTCCTTCCCGCGGGCCGCGGAGACCACCCGAGTCTGCGAAAGCACCTACCGTTACGACGGTCCAAAGCCGCAGTTCAAGGAAGCCGCCATCATCCACCTCGCTGACGGAGTGGAGGCGGCCTCGCGCTCGATGCGCAAGATCACGCCCCAGCACCTGGGCGAACTGATCGACCAGATCTTCCGTGACCGCATCGAAGACGGCCAGCTCGAGGAGGCGCCGATCACTTTCGAGGAGTTGAGCAAGATCCGGAGCAGCTTCACCTTCACCCTGCTCAACATGCTGCATTCGCGTGTCGGATACACGCCGGCCGAGGAGCCCCAGGCGGGCGGCCCCACGGCCCTGCCCGCCGCCAAGGCCCAGTCCTGAGTCGGCGCGACTTCGCGGTTGAAGTCCCACGCCGGGCCGACCCATCGTCGGGGATGCCCACCCTGCGTGAGGTTCACGTCCACAACGCGCATCCGCGCCTGAAGCTCGACCGCCGCGGAGTCGTGCGGATCATCCACACGCTCGACGCCCACGCGCGCGATTTCCGGGACGGGTGCCCCGCCGGAGAACTCTCCATCGCCTTCCTCACCGATCCGGCCCTGGCGAGGATTCACGGGGATTTTCTGGCTGACCCGACCACGACCGACGTGATCACCTTCGAGGGCAACCCTGCGCTTCAGAGCGCGGGCGAAATCTGTGTCTCGGCCGATACCGCCGCCAACTACGCGAAGGTGCATGCGCGGGACTTTTCGGAGGAACTCTCGCTTTACGTGGTGCATGGCTGGTTGCACCTCGCCGGTTACGACGACCTCAAGCCCGAGAAAAAACGCCAGATGCGTGCGGCCGAAAAACGGGCAATGGGCCTGCTGAGAGCTGCAAACACCTTGCCGACTTTTTTGCTGCAAGCCCGCCACTGAGCGCTTTGTTGTCGGTCCGTCCCCTCCCCATGAGACCCACCGTTATCGCCCTGCTCCTGGCCGCCCTGACCGCCGCCGCGCATGCCGAGACGAAACTCGTCCTCAACAAGGTCGGTGTCGCCCCGTCGCTGGAGACCCAGCATATCACCGTGCTCGAGGGGGAGCGAGTCACCCTTTCGATCCCTGTGCTTTCCGGAAACCTCTGGTTTCGGAATGGCATGCCGATCCCCGGGGCCAACGGTCGCGTCCTGATCCTCCCGGCCGCCACGCCAGCGGACAGCGGCGTGTACAAGGTGGGATATCTCGGTATCCATTCGATGGATTCCCAGCAGGTTTCCCTGACGGTCGTGCCCAAGTTGGCGGCGCCCGAGACACCCCGGCTCCTCACCGTGTCCCTGCGCGGCCGCGCCGGGCAGGGGGCGGACGCCCTGGTTGCCGGTTTTATTGTCGGCAGCACCTCGGGCGCTGGACACAAGCGCGTCCTGGTGCGCGCGGTCGGCCCGACCCTGGAGGAAATGGGGCTTTCGGACGTTGCGACCGCCCCCGCGCTCCGCGTCTACGATGCGAAGGAGAACCTCCTTGCCAGCACCTCCACCGACCTGGCGGAGCTCGCGCGCGCCCAGCTCGCATCCGGCGCCTACCCGCTGAAGGACGGCGCCACCGACGCGTGGATGCTTCTCGACCTGGAACCGGGCTCGTACACCGCGCAGGTCACCCCCGGCGGCGGCTCGCCGGGTCAGGTCCTCTTTGAAGTTTGGGACCTTCCCTGACCGGAGGGCATCCGGTTGGGACGCGCCGGCTCCGGGGGGAGGGCGCACGGGTTTCGAAACTTCACCGCGACAGGACCGCGCGAAAGGCGCTTACGGGCAGGCTACGGGGGAAGGTCCCGGAAAAGGCCCGGCACTTTATCCTTCGGCCGCACGCGTTTTCACGCCACTCTAGGCATCTCCATGGCTGAACCTTCCAAGCTGTTCTCTCTGCGCAACGCCTTCCTTTCAGGGCTGCTGATGCTTGCGCCTCTGGCGGTCACGTGGCTGGTGTTTGCCGCCTTGTTCGAGAGGGTCGGGGGCAGTTTCCGTCCGCTTTTCTTTCCCTACCTGCCGGAGTCACTCCAGCGCTACGACATCGTCTGGAATATCCTGGCGACCTTCATCGTGATCATCCTGATCACCGCCCTCGGCTACATTTCCCGGTATGTACTGGGCAAATACTTCGGCGGCCTGGCGGAGCGCTTCATCCAGAACATTCCCGGCGTCAGCGCGGTGTACACCACGGTGAAGCAGATCGTGGCGACGTTCAGCAGCACCAACCGCCAGCTCTTCAGCAAGGTGGTCCTGGTTCAGTTTCCCCGGGAAGGCTGTTATTCGATCGGTTTCCTGACCAACAAGGCGCAGGGCGAGCCGCAGGCAAAAACCGTCCAGGAGCTTTGGACGGTGTTTATCCCGACTACGCCCAATCCCACCAGCGGCTTTCTCATCATGCTGCCGAGGAGTGAACTGACTGAGCTGGAGATGTCGGTCGGCGACGGAATGAAGATGATCATCTCCGGCGGGGCGGTTGTCCCCCCGTACCCGGCCGCCGCCATGGGCAACGGTACCCTCACTCCTGCCGCGGGACGCAGCGACGCCTGACACCGCTGTGGCCGGACCGACCTTACACGTGGAGGCTTGGGTGCTCGGCAAAAAGCCGCCGTCGGACACTTTCCAGACTCTCTCTCTCTTTTCCGTGGAACAAGGCCTTGTGCAGGGCCTGCAGCGAGTCTCCCGCAAGGCCACCCCGCTCGCCTCGCTGGACCTCTTTGATCTCGCCTCCGTCCTGCTCGAGGAAGGGGGGCAGGGCCATGTCTGTTTCCTCAAGGAGGCGCGCCTGCTCCAGCGCCATGAGGGAATCGGTCGCAGCTATGAGACGCTTCGCCACGCCTCCGCCTTCGCAACGCTGGTGGCGCGAAATCCGGTGAACGAGGAAAGCAGGTCCGCAGTCTTCGCCCTCCTCCATCAGGCCTTCGGCGCGTTCTCGGAGACGGAACGGCCCGAGATCGTGTATTTCAAATCGCTCTACCGCTTCTGCCGGGATGAGGGCTACCCGCTCAAGCAGGCCTGGTTTCAGGAGCTGCCATCGCATGAGCGCGAGGCGGCGGCCGACCTCCTGAATGCACCCGTGGCCGGACAAACGATCGACCCCAAAACCGTCTCGCGGCTGCTCCGCAAGATGGAGGACTATCTCCGCGGCCACACCGAGATCCAACTGGAGTGAAGGCGAAGCCGGCGCCGCGACCTCCTTTTCACCCAGGACCCACCCGACACCCGCGATGGAGTTTTCCCTCGAAGCCCGAACCGCCCAACTGAGCGTCGGTGAGCTGTCCGACTTCCAGATCGGCCCGCGCGAATCTGGCGATGGGCCCCAGGGGATCTGGCGCGCGCAACTCGGCACCCGCTGGCATCAAGAGCTCCGCCAGCAGGTTAGCGTCGAACGAAAGGAGGCGACGTTCGAGGTCGTGATCGCCGGCACCGTTGTGCACCAGGGCTGGACCATCTCGCTGTCGGGTCGCATCGACCAGCTCCTCCCACCGGAGGCGGGTTCCGGGACACGGACTGCCTCCCCCGCTGTGCTGCGCGAGATCAAGACGGTGCTCCGGCCCATCCCTGCGGCCGAGGAGGAGCTACGCGCGGAGCACCCGGAATATTTTGCACAACTGGCAACCTACCTCGCGCTGGCAAAGCTGGGGCCCGCCCTTCATCCCGGGATCGGCCCTCAAACTCCGCTTCGCGCTGAACTGCTTTTTGTCGAGGCCGGCAGCGGGTTGGCGCAGAGCATCCTGCTCGGGCCGGCGGACGAGAGCCTGTTCCTCGTCCGGCTGGAGCGCCTCTGCGAATTCCTCAACTTGCGTCTGCGCGCCCGGGAGCGCCTTTCCAGGCTCCAGTACCGGCCCGCATTTGCCAGCCTGCGCCCGGGCCAGGAGACCGTGCAGTCCGAACTGCAGGCTCACTTGGCGGACCGACCGATCACCTTTTTCGAGGCCCCCACCGGCTTCGGCAAAACCGGCGCGCTCCTGGAGGCCTCGCTCTCCCTCCTCAAAACGGGCGCGGTCGAGCGGGTGCTCTACCTCACCAGCAAGGCGACGGGGCAACTGCAGGTCGCACTCCAACTCGGCAACATGACACTGCCCGCCTCGCCGGACGCTGAAGGCCGGCCCCTCGCGGTCTGGCAGGTCCGCAACAAGCGCGAACACTGCGTCAATACTGCGTTTCACTGTGTCAGGGACAACTGCCGGTTCCTCCACGACATCCCGCAGCGCTGGACCCAGCACAGCCTTTCGCGCTTTTACCTTCACGAGAACGAGGATCGCTCGATGGAAGCAGTGCGCAAGGCGGGCGAGTCCGCCGGGATCTGTCCCTATGAGATCACCCGCACCGTTCTGGCCTTCAACGACGTCTGGATCGGCGACTACAACTACGTCTTTGCGCCCTCGAACCGCAGGTTGTTCTTCGACCAGCCGGGTTTCGACCCCGCCCGCACCCTCCTGATCATCGACGAGGCGCACAACCTGCCCGGCCGCGTCGCCGACGCCCATTCGCACGGATTCAGCGCCACCGCCGCCGCCGGT
This sequence comes from Verrucomicrobiota bacterium, assembly GCA_023428905.1. Classification (GTDB taxonomy): domain Bacteria; phylum Verrucomicrobiota; class Verrucomicrobiia; order Opitutales; family Opitutaceae; genus EW11. Next base: position 338,595 of record JAEYWP010000004.1, on the reverse strand, counting down.
GTGGCCGAGGTCTTGTATCAGCACAGGACCTACGAGCCGCTCGTTTCCGCCTGGGGACACTGGGTCCATTTCCTCCAACACCTTCCGGTCTCCGACGCCCTGCGGCCGGCGGAGGAGGAGGATGCGCGCGACCTGCTCCATGCGGTGGCCAAACATCTCGGCGCGATCGGCCTCGACTACGCCGCCCTCGGGCCGGCGGTCTCGGAGGCGCTTTGGGGCATCCCGGGCTTCCTCTCCGGCCTGGACCTCGACCTGCCGCGGCTGTGGTGGAGCCCGCGGCCGGGCGAATTGTTGGTCACCTGCCTCGACGCCGCGCGCGCGATCGGTCCGGCCCTGCGGTCGTTTCGCCGCACCGTTCTCGCCAGCGCCACCCTGAGCCCGGTGGATGCGTTTGCCGCCGCCTGCGGGCTCGACACGACCGGGACGCCTGAGTTGCCCGACCCCGTCGCCCCGGTTCCGGAACGGCTCGGCAGCCTGAACAAACGGCAGACGAAAAAACTCTTTGGCCAGCTCTCCACCGGCGCCGATCTGCTGGCGGTCGGGCGGCAACGCGAAACCAGCTCGCCCGCCTTGGTGCGCGCGGGCACGCCCTGGCGTGATCATGCCTACGACGTGGCGGTCGACCTGCGCGTCGACACGAGCTACCAGCAGCGGGCGCGGCACCATCCCGCCACCGCCAGGACGGTCGAGGCCCTCTGCGCAGCGGCGGCCAAACGCCCCCAAGGCGCGGCCAGCACCGCCTGCGTGGCGGTGTTTTTTCCCAGCTATGGGTACGCGGAGCAGATTCTCCGTCAGCTCGGCGACCTCGGGTCTGCCGTGCGCGCCACCCTCCAGCCGCGCCTGCCCGACCTCGCCTCGCAGCAGCGCTGGATGGAGGCGGCGCTCGACAGCGCAGACGCCGTCTTTCTCGCCCTTGGCAGCAGCTTTGCCGAGGGCGTCGATATCCTGGGCGGCCGGGTCGGCTGGGCGATGGTGGTCGGGCCCGCCCTGCCCGAGGTGAACGCGATCCAGCGCGCGCGCACCACCGCGCTTGCAGGCCTCCCCCGCGAGGCTGCGTTCCGGCGCGTATATCAGATTCCCGGTATTCAAAAAGTGAACCAGGCGCTCGGGCGGCTGGTGCGCGCCCCCGGCCAGCAGGCGCGCATCCTCCTGCACTGCCGACGGTTTGCGGAGACCTCCTATGCAAACCTGCTCGCTCCTGAATACCAGGGTGGCCGCCGGCTCGAGGAGGACGCGGACCTCCAGCGCTGGCTGGAGGCGCCGCTGGCGCGCTGATGCCGGGCGTTGTGCGGTTGCCACAGCGAGACCGCCCAGTGCGCCCCCGTGGAATTCGGGCGGAGAACCCGCTTGCCTCCGCTTTGCATCATCGCCCTGATGAGACGCACAGACGTCCGACGGGAGGGGCGCCCGAAGCCGGGCCAGGCATGTCCGGTTTCATCCACCCCTGCCGCGGCCACTTTTCTTCCACGTGCACCTCCGACACCTGCTCCTCCGCTGCCTTGCCCTTTGCTGCTGCGTTCTGAACGCCGTTGCCCAGCCCTCGCCGGCGCCCCAGCGCCGCGACCCGCCCGCCACCGCGGCGGAGCTCCAGCGCGGGTACCGCGACGGGGTCATCATCGCCAAACCCCGCCCCACCGCGGTCGGTGCCGCCCTCGATCGTGCGGAGGCGGGCAACCATCTGCGCCTCCGCCGCCAGCTCCGGCACGTGGGCAACCTGCGCATCCTCGAATTGACCGGATCGGCCAAGGTCGAGGGTTCCATCGAGGCCCTCAAGGCATCGGGGCTCTACGAATACGTGGAGCCGGACTACGTCCGCCACCGCCTCGCCACCCCGAACGACCCGCGCTTGGGCGAGCAATGGGCACTCACAAAGATCGGCGCGCCCGCGGCGTGGGATATCCGCAGCGCCGCCCCCGACACCATCGTCGCCGTGCTGGACTCGGGCGTGCGCTACACCCACCAGGACCTCGCCGCCAACATGTGGCGCAACCCCGCCGAGGTTGCCGGCAACGGGCTTGACGATGACGGCAACGGCTACATCGACGACGTCCACGGTATCAACAGCCTGGTGACGGCCGGGACCGCCGGCAGCGGCGACCCGATGGATGACCAGGGCCATGGCACCTCCGTCGCCAGCGCGGCCGGTGCGGTGGGGAACAATGGCACGGGGATCACGGGCGTGGCGTGGACCGTGAAACTGATGGCCCTGAAGTTTGACGATGCCGACGGGATCCTCGGTTCCTCTGGTTTCATCAGCAACGCGGTCGAATGCATCGACTACGCGATCGCGAAGAAAGCTCACATCCTCAACATCAGCTACGGCAGCACCTGGTACTCGAACGCCGAGCGCGACGCCCTTCAGCGTGCGCGCGACGCGGGCATGGTCGTGGTGGTGGCGGCAGGAAACGACGGCGTCGAAAACGACTTTTCGCTGAGCTACCCCGCCGGATACCTCCTCGACAACGTCGTCGCGGTCGCGAACAGCACCACGGACGACAGCCTCAGCCCCAGCAGCACCTACGGCGGCATGACCGAGCTGGCCGCCCCCGGCACGGACATCCTCGTGGCCGCGCGCGAGAGTGACTCCGCCTACCGGACGGTGGGCGGCACCTCCCTCTCGTCGCCCATTCTCGCCGGTGCCTTCGCGCTGATGCGCGCGCAGTTTCCCGGCGACACCCCGCGCCAGTTGATCAACCGCGTGTTGCGCAGCGTCGATCCGGTCGCCGCACTTGCCGGCAAGGTCCAGACCGGCGGCCGCCTCAACCTCGCACGCGCGCTGGCCTCCGCCAACACCCGGCCCTTCAACGATGATTTCGCCAACCGCGCCCGCGTTTCCGGAGCAGCCGTGGCCTCCCGCGGCTCCAACGTTGCCGCCACTTCGGAGGGCGGGGAGCCGGTGCATGCCGCCGCCGGCGGCACCTCGCTCTGGTGGTCCTGGACGGCGCCGTCCTCCGGTATAGCGGTCGTGGATACAAGGGGCAGCACCTTCGACACCACCCTGGCGGTTTACACCGGCGGCGCGGTCGGCAGCCTGACCCCGGTCGCGTCGGTCGACGACGCCGGCGGCGGCACCACCAGCCGTCTCACCTTCAACGCCGCCGCCAACACCACCTACCACCTGGCGGTGGACGGCAAAGGGGGCGCCACCGGCATGGCCGCGCTGGCGATTTCCCTCCGTCCACAGAACGACGATTTCGGCGGCGCGATCGCCCTGACGGGGCCGAGCGTGCTGACCCTCGGCAACACCCTGAATGCCTCGCGTCAGGCGGGAGAGCCAACCGTCTCCACCGGCGAGGCCGCAGGCTCGGGCTTCACCGTGTGGTACAAGTGGACCGCACCGTCCACGAGCGACTTCTCCGTCGTGGCCAAGTCCGACAGCTTCAACAGCGTCGTCGGCGTTTACACCGGCAGCAGCGTCAATGCGCTGACGCTGGTCGAGGCCGGTGAAACCGCGGTCACCTTCGCCGCCACCGCTGGCCGCGTCTACTATTTCGCGGTCGACTCGAGTTCGAGCGCCGCCGGCAGCTTTACCCTCAGCGTCCTCCAGGCGTACTTTGCCCTCCAGATTGGGGCGACCGTCCCGACCTCTCCGGTCGCCGGTTCCGGCAGCGCCCTGATCTTCGCAAGCGGCGGAGGCAACCTGCTCTACACCGACAACCAGACCTACTGGTTCAAGAAAATCGCCGGAGACATGGACGTGAGCACGCCCGCCGTCGGGAGCGACGGCACCATCTACGTGACCACGACCCGCGGCCTCTTTGCCGTCGGTACAAACCAGGCGGTGAAGTGGGAACGTCGATACGAAAGTGGGATTTCGGGTTCCCCCGCGATCGGACCCAATGGCACCGTGATCGTGCACACCGACGACGGTTTCCTGCGGGGCATCTCGTCCGGCGGCTCGGAGCTGTGGACCACGGCCGTGCCCGGCGCCAGCTATTCCTCGCCCAGTATCGGGAGCGATGGTGTCATTTACATCGGCGCGGAGGACAACCAGGTGTACGCCGTCTCGTCGGCCGATGGGGCACTGCGCTGGAAGTATGATGCCGGCGGCGCCGTGTATGCGTCCGTCTCGATCGGTTCGGATGGCACCTTGTATGTGGGCACGCTCGAGGGCCGCTTCCACGCCATCACCTCGGCGGGCGCGCGGAAGTGGGTCTACACCACAGGTGGTGCGATCAGCTCCTCCGCGGCGATCGGCACGGATGGGACCCTGTATTTTGGAAGTTATGACAAAAAGCTCTATGCGCTCACGTCGACCGGGACCCTGAAGTGGAGCTACGAAACGGCCGGCGAGATCCGTGCCTCCTCGCCCGCGGTGGCGCAGGACGGCACCGTTTACATCGGCTCCTACGACTACCAGCTGCACGCCGTCGGTTCCGACGGTAAGGTGAAACAGACCTACCCCACGGGTGGCCCGGTGCGCAGTTCGCCGCTCCTGATCGACGGCAACCTCATGTTCGGCAGCGAGGACGGGCTGATCTACTTCCTCTTCCCCCAGACCCTGACCGCAAACTCGGCCTGGCCGATGCACCGTCAGAATACGCGCCGAACCGGCTACCTCACATCGACGTCCGCCCCGGTGATCAGCGCCCAGCCCGCTTCGCGGGCCGTCGCCACCGGCGGCACGGTGACCCTCTCGGTCAGCGTGACCGGCCAGGCACCCTTCACGTATCAGTGGTACAAGGACGGCGCCGCGATCGATGGTGCCACCGCCCCCACGTACCGGATCAGCTCGGCCTCCGCCGCGAGCGCGGGCCGCTACACCGTGGTGGTGACCAACAGCCTCGGTTCGGTCACCAGCAATGCGGCCACCATCACGGTGGCCGACGGCAACAGCCTCGGGCGACTGATCAATCTCTCCGCGCGCGCTGTTGCCGGCACGGCGGAGAACACCCTGATCGTGGGGATCGCGCTCTCGGAGGGCAACGCCCCCAAGGACCTGCTGGTCCGCGGCGTCGGTCCCTCCCTCTCCAGCCACGGTGTCACAAACCCGCTGATCGACCCGAAGATCACGCTCTACCACGGCCAGACAGTGCACTCGAGCAACGACAACTGGGGCGGGGATGCCCAGATCACCGCCGTGGGTGACCAGGTCGGCGCCGGCGTTTATGATGGTGCCGCTTCGAAGGATGCTGCTCTCCTCGCCAGTCTGCCGGCAGGGACCACGTACACCGCCCACGTCAATGCGGCCACGGGCAATAGTTCCGGCGTCGCCCTGGCTGAGTTCTACGACGCATCCACCCTGTACACGTCGGCCACCGCCCGCCTGGTCAACATCTCGGCGCGCTCCCGGGTCGGCACGGGGTCGGACGTTCTCATCGTCGGTTTTGTGATCGGAGGCAGCACGCCGAGGCGCGTGCTCATCCGCGGCATCGGCCAGCCCCTGTCGCGCGCGCCGTACAACCTCACCGGCGTGCTGGCCAACCCGCAACTGCAACTCTTCCGGGCCGGCGAGACCCAGCCCATGGAGACCAATGACGACTGGGGCACCAGCGCAAATGTCGCCGAACTCCAGGCGACCATGACCGCCGTCGGCGCCTCGTTGACGCCCGACGCCAAGGACGCGGTGCTGATGGTTGATCTGCCGCCGGGCGGCTACACCGCCATCATTTCCGGCGTTGGCAGCGCCACGGGTGTGGCACTCGCCGAAGTGTACGAGGTGCCATGAGCGCGCGGGCGACGCCACGGAAACGTGAGGTCGCCCATCCTTGACTCACCACACCCGGCCCCGACCGCCCGTGCCGGCCCCCTCGAGGGCCGGTGCGGCGGGAGTGGCTGGGGCAGAATCCGGGAAAACCAGCTGCTGCAGCTTGGCCTCGAAGGCGGCGAGCACGCGGGCACGACGAAACTGGTCCACCCAGGCGCGGCCATTGTCCGCCCACGACCGGCGCTGCTCCTCGGTGGCAGAAAGCATCATCCGTGTTGCATCGCGCAGCGCCGGAGCGTCACCCGGCGGCACCACGACGCCAAAGCGGCCTTCGTGCACCGCCCGGGCGAGCTCGCTGGACTCGTCCGCCACGGCCAGCACAGGCCGGCCGTACTGAAGGATGGAGAGCAGTTTGCTGGGAAAGAAAAACTGGCCCGTGCCCCGCTGTTGCGCGATCAGGGAAATATCGGACTCGTTGAGCAACGACTGATAGAGATCGTCCGGCTGCAGTGGATACAGGTGCACCCCGTCGACCCTCTTTTCCGCGATGGCGGCGGCCAGGGTTTCCTTGGCGGCGCCTTCGCCGCAGATCGCCCAATGCCAGGGAACGGCGCCCGCGCCGTCCGCGACGGCCAGGGCGGCGGCGTCCACCACGACTTCCAAGCCCTGCTTCATTCCCACATTGCCGGAGTACGCAATCAGGGGACGATCCGCGGGAATACCATGAGCGGCGCGGAACGACGCCCCCTTCGCGGACTGCGCGGGACGCGCGCCGTCGGGAATCCAGTTGGGGAAAAAGTAGATCTTTTCCGGCGGTATACCCTTCCGCGCAAAGGCCTCGAGCATTCCCCCGGAGATGCCGGAGGTCAGGGCGGAGTTGCGGTAATTCCATTTTTCCAGCGCATACAACGCCCGCACCGAAAGCCCGGGTTTGAGCATGCCCAGACCCAGCGCGGCGTCGGGCTGAAGGTCTTGGACGTGATACGTGTACCGGCGCCGCAACAACCGGGTGACAAGAAACGCGCCCATTCCGAGAAACAGCGGTGGGCTGACCACGATATATATATCGGATGCCGGCAGGAAGAGCGCTTTGAACGTCGAGGTCGCCACGAAACTGAGTTCGTGGAAGAGGCGCTTCAGGGTGGACGGCTTCGCCGGCACAAAATGCCAGCACCGATGCACCTGCACGCCCTTCAGCGTCTTCGATTCGTACAGCTTCCCCTTGGCCTCGGCGGGTTTGCGCCACCACGGATAATACGGAAAGGTGGTCAGCATGGTGACCTCGTGGCCGCGCTCCCGAAGGTAGGCGCAGAGATCGGTGTTAAATGGTCCGATCCCGGTCGGCTCCGGATCGTAGTTGATTCCCCAGACAGTGATTTTCACGCGGTGGCGTCGGTTGGTGGGCTGCAGGCCCGGCTAGTCACAAAATGGCCGGTCGAGTTCCGGCAAGCCAGACTGCAACAGGTTTGTTGTTGAAATAGGTCTGACGCGAGGATTTCAACCCCTACGGCTATGCACTCTGCGGCGGATCACGTTTACCAGCCTCCGTCCTGCGCCCTCCTTCTCTTCCCAGCCTGCGTCCGGCCGCCCACTTCGCGGGAACAAACCGCCGCTTACACGCTACGACAGTCCCCCTCGATTGGATGAAGTCTCTCGCTCTCCGGCCCGTCCTGCTCCTGAACGCCGCCCTCATCGGTGTCTTCTGGCTGCTCCTGTTCAACCGGCTGCACACTGAATGGACCGTCAACACCCTCTATTCCTACGGGTGGGCGGTGCCCTTCCTGGCCGGCTACCTCTTCGCTGAACGCTGGCGTGACCGCCCGGCGCCGGCGGAACGTGCGCCCCATCCCGCCTGGCTCCTCCTGCCAGCCCTGATCCTTCTGGCTTACGCACCCGTGCGGGTCGTCAACGAAGCCAATCCGGATTGGGTGAAGATCAATTTTTACATGACGGGCCTCGTGGTCCTCTTCTCCTTCGGGGTGCTTTTTGCGATGGGGCGCCTGCGGTACCTCCTCCATTTCGGATTTCCCATCCTCTTCGTCTACACCGCGCTGCCCTGGCCTGTGTGGCTGGAGGAAAATCTCGTCCAGACGCTCACCCGCTGGAACACCGAGGTCAGCGCCGAAACCCTGACGATGTTTGGCATGCCGGCGGTTGCCAAAGGCAACCTCATCCAAATCGGCGCCACCTGGGTGAACGTGGAGGAGGCCTGCAGCGGTATCCGCTCCCTCCAGACTTCGTTCATGATGTCCCTCTTCCTCGGGGAGTTTTACCGCATGAACCTGTTCCTGCGGGGACTGTTGATGCTCTCCTCCTTCGTCGTCGCCTTTGTGCTGAACATTGGGCGGACGATGACGCTCACTTACTTGAGTGGCGCGCATGGCTCCGAGGCGTTGGAGAAATGGCACGATCCGATCGGAACCGCCGTGATGGTGCTCTGCCTGGCCAGCCTGTGGTTCCTCGCCATCGGCTTCGACAAGCTGAATACCTACCTGCTCGGCCCCCCGGAATCCACCCCCGCTGACCCGGCGCGTGTGCTCCCCGCGCCGCCCATCCCCTTCCCGGCTGCCTTTGCCGCCTTTGGCCTGGTGTGCCTGGTGGTCGCCGAGGTCGGCACCGAATCGTACTACCGGTATCACGAGGCAAAGCTGGCTCCCCCCGCGGAGTGGGCCGTCGACTGGCCGGAAGAAGCAAAGAACTTTAAGGTCGGCGAATTCCCCGACCGCACCCGCGCCATCCTCAAGTACAACGAGGCCGACACCGCTTCGTGGATCACGAACGAGGGTTATGGCTACCAGATGTACTACATCCGGTGGTTCCCGGGGCGCGTCTCTAAGTTTCTCTCCGGTGCCCACTATCCGACCGTTTGCTTGCCCGCCACCGGACTAAAGTTCAAAACCGAGTTCGGTCCGTATCGGTGCAAGGTGGGGGATCTCGAAATTCCGTTCACCGCCTTCCTCTTCGAATCCGGGCCCAACCCCGTCTATGTCTTTCACGCCATCATCGAGGACCGCCCGGCGGCTGACAGCGAAAAGATCGAGTATCGCCAGGTCGCCGGCGAAGAGCGCCTCGACTCCGTCCGCCGCGGCCACCGCAACCTCGGCCAGCGTGTGATCGGTATCTCCGTGGTCGGAACCACCTCACTCTACGAAGCGGAGGAGATCGTCCAGAAGGAGCTCAGCCTCATCATCAAGTCTTCCCCCCCAACCCTCGCCACTCGGTAACCCGATGCCCTCCTTTCTCCCGAAAAATCGTCGTGTTCGCGTCGCCGTCATTCTCGGCGCGCTCGTCGTCCTGCTCGGCATTGGCTACGCGGGTGCCAAGTGGGTTGCCTGGCCGATGTTCAAGACGTACCGCGAAAAGCGCGCGAACGATGTCGCCCGGGAGGCCTTTGAGCGGGGCGACATGCCCAACGCCCTCCTCGCTGTCCGAAAGACCCTCGGTTACAACCAGCTCAACAGCGATGCGTGGCGACTGGCGGTACAGATCACGGAAAAGCAGGGCACGCCCGACGTGGTGTATTACCAGCAGCAGCTGGCAAACGTGCAGCCCACGCTGGAAAACCGGCTCAAGTTCCTGACCCTCGCCATCAAGTTTAATGCCTTCCGCGAGGCGGACGCCATGATCACAAAAATCGGGGCGGACGGGGCAAAATCCCCCGAATTCCTGGAGGCCGCGGCACAGGTGAGCCGCCGTCTCGGAAATCCCACCAAGGCGAAATATTACCTGATGAGCCTGGTGAGCCTCCAGCCGGGCAACACTGCGGCCCGCCTCGAACTCGCCCAGCTTCGCCTCCAGGAGGGCGTAACGGAAAACAAACCGTCCCTGCGCGCGGAAATTCGCAACCTCTCGACTGACCCCGCCCTGCGGGTGCGCGCGCTTTCCCTCCTGCTGTCCGATTCGCTGAATTCTCAGAACAACGCCGAGGCGCTGGACCTCGCGGACCAGCTCGCGCAACAGCCCGACCTCTCCCCGCCCAATCAAATCCTGGTTCTCGACGCCTACCGCCGTTTCGCCCCGGCACGCTTCAGCGCCCACCTGCCGGAGTTGCAGAAACGGTTTTCCAGCAGCCCCGAGCAGGTCATCATCCTCACCAACTACCTGATCGGCAACGAACAGGCTGCCGAGACCCGGCGGTACATTGAGAGCCTCGACGAGACCGTGCGCAAGACCGAGGGCGTGCAGGTGACCTACGCCTTCTCCCTGCTCCTGACCCGCGCCCTCGATGACCTCGAGCGTTTCCTGCGCAGCGCCAAGTGGGAGGAAAACGAATACGCCCGGCAGGCCCTGCTCGCCTACCGCATGCGCGCCGCCAACCGCGACCGCGAATTCAATGAAGCCTGGCGCGGCGCCATGATCGAGGTGGGCAACAACCCCCGGCGTCTCCAGACCCTGCTCGCGCAGGTCACCAGCTGGGGCTGGCAGGAACAGCGGTTCGAGCTCCTCTGGCGGCGCTTCACCCTCGACCCGGGCAACCAGAGCATCCGCAACCAGCTCATCGTCTGGGAAAAGGGCCGTGGCAACACCTCGGCGCTCAACCGGCTTTTCAGCCGCATCGTCGAGCACGACCCCAGCGACCTCGACGCAAAGAACAACGTTGCCTACACCAGCATGCTCCTCGGCATCCACCTGGACCGGGCCTATCAAATCGCCCGCGAGGCCTACCAGGGCAATCCGAAGAACCCCTTCTACGCCACCACCCAGGCGCTCGCCCTGTACCGGCAGGGTAAATACGAGGAGGCGCTCGATGTCATGCAGTCGATCGGCATCGCCTCCCTCACCGTACCGGAGCGCACACTCCTGCAGTCGGTCATCCTCGTGGCCAATGGCCGCACCGAGGAAGGGGCGAACCTCGCCATGCCGCTCAAGGTCGACGGCTTCCTTCCCGAGGAACGACGCCTCCTCAACGATGCCCTCGCCAGTGTGGACCGGGCGCGCCGTGAGCAGGGAAGCGCCAATCGCCTTGCCGCCCTCACCAGCCAGGCCTCGTCCAATCCCGACCGAAAGTCCTGGCTCGCATCGCTGCCCTCCACCCTTCGCGAAACCCCCTCCGTCCAGATGGAGTTGTCCGACTCCCTGTACGGAAGCGACGACTACAAGGGGCTGGAGTCCGCCCTCACCACCGGGCGCTGGGCCGAACGGGAGTTTCTCCGGCTGGCCATCCTCGCCTACGCCCAGCGTCAGCAGTCCCGCGACTCCGACGCCCGCGCCAGCTGGCGCACTGCCCTCGCCGCAGCCGGCTCCAACAGCACCCACCTGACCGTGCTCGGCGAATTTGCCAAACGCTGGAACTGGGAGGCCGAACACATCGACATCGTCAACCGGCTCTTCCAGCGAGACCCGTCAGACGAAAAGGCCTTCAACGAATTGGTGGAGCACTTCTCCAAGAACAATCAGACGAGCGAGCTCGCCAGCCTGTATGGAAAACGCCTCGAGGGCATTCCCAACGACGCCGAGGCGAAGAGCCGTTTCGCCTACTACAGCCTGCTCACCAACGTGAACGTGAACCGCTCCCACGTCCTGGCGCGCGAAGCTTACGACGCCGACCAGAACGACCCCCTGCGGGCCAAGACCTACGCCTTCTCCCTCTACAAGCAGGGTCGCGGGGCGGACGCGGCAGAAATCCTCGGCCGCATCGAGACGCCGCGGGAGACCGGCCCCCTCCAGGTCAGCCTCCTCCGGGCCGCCGTGGCAGCCCAGCAGAACGACGCGCCGCGGGCACGGGCACAGCTCGAACAGTTTGACGCGGGCTCCGCCCTCCCGGAGGAATCCACCCTCGCGGACACCATCCGCCAGGGGCTTCCCCCCGTCGAATCGTGAGAACCACCGGGACCGCTGAGGCCTTTGCCCCGGTCCCGCGTTATGACGGGAAGAGGAGACGGGCAAAAGCATGGCAAATACCGCCGGCGGGCGTACAAAATGCTGCAACGGCGGGGGGAAATGGCTGTCCGACGCGCGGAATACCGGAAAACGCGGTCCACAAAACCTTTATAGGCCGCGTTTTTATAACAGCTTACGTGAATTCCGCAAAATTATCGTGTTTGAAGGCTGGATGCCTCATTAGCTCCTCGCTTTGAGTGCGAACCTTTGCTTATCGTAAGTGACTGGACAAAACCATCGACCCGACACCACGTGACTCCTCACACCTCGTCCATTCTCAAACCAGCGCTCCTCGCCCTGGTGGGTTCCCCCCTCCTCGCCGTCAACAGCTTCGGTTTCGCCGAGGTTGCCCGTGGTGCGCTCACGCTGGATACGGAGCTGCGGCTCACCTACGACTCGTATTTCATTGGAGCGGATATCCCGGGGGATGATGATTATTTCGCCTCGCTGCGGCCTACCCTGCGTTATGTCCGCCGCGCCGGCCTTGCGGAAATCACCGGCGATGTCGGCGTCGCGATCATGAGGTATGACACCCATGACCGGTATGACTCGGAGGACTTGAGTGCCAAGCTGCGGGCCGAACTGCCCTTTGCCGACGGCGCACGCCTTTCCGGATTTGTCGACCTCACCTACTCCGAGGCGACCCGGGTCGACTACGACGTGATGGATCGCGTGCGGGCCGAGACCTACCGCGCGAGCATCAACTTCCAGTACAAGCTCGGTGTGAAGACCTCGCTGACGGAGCGCTTCAGCTACGGCAACACCGACCGCAGCGGCTATAGCGACCAGGAGATCATCACCAACAACCTGGGTTTTGTGTATTCAGATTTCCTTCACGGCACGAGCCTCAGCCTGAACCACGGTTACACCTCGACCACGTCCAGCGGGCTCAACGCCCGCAATGCGGAGCTGGACCAGACGTCCAATTCCTTCTCCGCCTCCCTCTCGCGGCCAATCGCCGGTCCTCTCCGCGGCACGGTGACCGCCGGGTACCGCATTCTCGACCGCGCCGCGCGCGAGACGGACATCGGCCAGACAGAAATCAAGGGAGCCTTCTACAGCGCCACCCTTTCCGGGCCGTTCCTCCCCCCCTCCCGTTTCCCGAAGGTCCAGAGTTCCGCCTCCATCACTTACCAGGAATCGGAAAGCCCTGGCATCAACGACACCGGCCAAAAGACGCTCACCGGCGACATGAGCCTCTCGTGGCAGGCGCGTGAACGCACCGATGTCAGCCTCTCCGCCAACCGCTCCGTCAACCTGACCGCCTCCGATCTGAGCGTGGAAACGACCCGGGCAACCGTCGCGGTCAATCAGCGGGTGGGCATCGCGACCAGCCTCAGTGCCTCGCTTTCCTATGTGTGGCGCGACTACTCCAACCTGGACCGCAGCGACAACACCTTGGATTTCACGCTTTCGGGCGGGTACCAGCTGACGCGCTACTGGAGCTTCGGCGCCAGCTATACCTACGAAAAGAATGACACAAGCGGTTCTGATTCACCGATCTTCAGTTACCGCAGGATGCGCGCGACCGACTACGACCGGCATTTGGCGAGCGTCTTCGTGAGAAATCTGTTCTGATCCCTTCCTTCGCCGCTTCGACTTTCGCCGACCCATGAAACGTTTCGCCCGTCTCCGCCCAACAGTCTGCCTGCTTCTTGCCTCCTGCCTCGTCGGCGCCTGTGCGACCGCCGCCGGCACGGCAGAATCGCGGCCCGAAGGTTCGGCGGGCGTCGCCGGGCAGAGCAGCGGGTCCGACAGTGCGGACACGCCGGTCACAAGTCCCGGTTACCGCCTGCTGAAGGGGGACGAAATCTCGATCAACGTCTTTAACGAAGGCGAGTTTTCGGTCGCCCAGCGGATCGACAACCGCGGCATCGTCCGGCTGCCCTATGCAGGCGAGATCAACCTCGCCAATCGCACCGTGCGTGAGGCGGAGACGTACCTGGAGGGCCTGCTGAAGGACAAAAAGCTCCTGCGCGAGCCGATGGTGACAATCGTGGTGCGCGAGTACTCCTCACGCGAGGTATCCGTCCTCGGCGCCGTGGGTCGCGCGGGCAAGTTCAACATGCCGCGCGAGGCGTCCGAAGCGGAGATCGTCGATGTGATCACCGCAATGGGTGGTCTTCGCCCGACCGCCAAGGGCAATGACGTCCAGGTCACCCGCACGGCGGATGACGGTAAGGAAACCGTCACCCAGGTCGATGTGGAGGCGATGATCAATCCCCGGCGCGACCGCAATGCCCCGCGTAGCTTTCTTATTTACCCTGGAGACCGCATCTACGTTCCAGAGCGGCTGTGGTAATCCACCTCAATTCCAGGCGTCATGGCTAAATCCAACAAATCCTCTTCCACGAAACGCAACGACGATAAGGCGGCTGCCAAGCCGCTCGCCGGTTTCTCCCCCCGCGCCCTCCTGAACATGTTTCTGGAGCGCTGGTGGATCGGTCTGATCGCCGGCGCTGTCGCCGCCGTCGCGTTCGTCCTCGCCCAGCCGGAACAGAAGCCGGTGTATTGGACCGAGGTGCAGCTCCTCTTCGAGCCGAAGGAAAAGAAGGTGCTCAACATCACCGAGGTGGTGGACACCACGACCTCCTCCGCCCTGGACCTCCACACCCACATGGCGCGGCTGCGGAGCGATCAGTTTTTTGACTACGTGCAGGGCTCCTTCTCCCCGAAGGAAATCGAGCTGATCCAGAATGCCTATCGCAACCCCGAGCTCCCCAACGCCGGGGCGCCGAGCGTGCGAAGCATCATTCGCCCGTCCCTCAAGATCAGCCCCGAGTCCGGCACCACCATCCTGCGCATCGGCATGGCCCATCGCGATCCGGAAGCCGCTGCGCTGGTGGCAAACAAATACGCCCGCAAGTACATCGACTACATGCTGGACGAGGCGATGAGCGGCACCAACTCCGCCATCCTCTGGCTGCGCAACCAGTCCGAGGAGAAGCGGGCCGAGCTGGAGACGGCCAACCGCGCCATGCAGGAATTCCGCGAGCGTCACAACATGGCCGCGATCGGCGAAAACAAGGGAATCATTGCCCAGAAAGTCGCCTCTCTCGGCACCGCCCTCGTTGCCGCCGAGCTCGAACAGACCGGCCTCCGCACCGTCCTGGAGACAATCAAGAATTACCAGGAAGCGGGCCGCGATCTGCTCGATGTGCCGGAAATCGCCGCCTCCGGGAAATTGAGCCAGCTGCGCTCTGAAATCGAAGACCTGCGCGCCCAACGTATCCTCCTCAACCAGCGCTTCCTCGAAGAGCATCCCCGCATGCGCGAAAACGCACTCGCGATCGATACAATGCAGAACCGCATCAACGACGCCGTCGCGGTGGCGGTGGAGGCGATCAAGACCCGCTACGACGTTGCCGGACAACGCGAGAAACGCCTCCGGGCCGAATTCGCCGAGGCGGAAAAGTCCCTGATGGAACTCGATCGCCGGCTCGACCAGTACAAGTTCCTGGAGAGCGACTATAACTTCAAATCGAGCTCCCTCAGCCAGATCCTGGGCCGCCTGCAGGAGACCTCGATTTTGACCCAGCTGGAGAACGTCAACATCCGCATCCTCGATCGCGCCAACGTTCCCAGCGTGCCGGTCAACGCCACGCCCAAGCAGACTGCGCTACAGGCATCCGCCATCGGCATCCTCCTGCTCTTTGGGATTCCGCTGGGCCTCGGTTTCCTCGACTCACGGGTGAAGTCGCCCAATGACGTCGAAGTGGGTCTCGAGCAGATCCTCCTCGGCGGCATCAAGACGATGAAGAAGCTCAGCGAAACAGAGCGACCCAATGTCTTCCGGCTGGGCAAGGACGACTCTCTGTCGGAGGCCTACCGCGGGGTCTTCAGCGAAATCGAAATCCGCTCCCTCGTCCCCTTCCCCAAACGCCTGCTGGTGACCAGCAGCGTGCCCAGCGAAGGCAAGAGCCTGACGGCCTCCAATCTCGCCGCGGTCTTTGCCGCCCACGGTCGCAAGACCCTGCTGGTCGACTGCGATTTCCGCCGTCCCACCCTGCGTCGGTACTTTGGCGCCACCGCCGGCGTCGGCCTGCTGCCCTGGCTGCGCGAGAATGCGCATCGCACAGACACCGCGATCGAGCCCCACAAGCTGGGCATCATGAACATCGGCCCCGCCTTTGATCTGCTCCCGGCGGGCGACGCGATCAAAAATCCGACCGAGGTCATCGACCAGATCTCGGCCTGCGATCTCTTCGGCAAACTCTCCAAGCAGTACGACCTGATCGTGATCGACACCCCGCCGGCCGCGGTTTTCCCGGATGCGCTGCTTCTTTCCCGCTTCTGTGCGGAAATGGTTTACGTCTGCCGCTTCAAGACCGCCCGAAAGGCCGTCATCCGCAAGACGCTGGCCAAGTTCTCCGAGTCCGGCATCCAGGTCCTGGGTGTCGTCCTCAACGCCGTGCCTTCCTCCTCCGTGATGAACTACGGCTACGACGGTTACGGCGCCTACAACGCCGAATACTACAAGAGCTACCAGTCAGAGAAGGTCGCCTCCTGATCGCCCGCAGCCCCCGGACGATCATGGAGTTATGCCTTGGACAACGGAACACCGCTGCCCTGCCGCTGCACGGCCGGACCGCACCAAAGCTTGATTTTGGGGTCTGGCCGCGCGCATCACAGCTGCAGGCGACGGCGTTTCCACGCCCGTCCCACGCCCGTTTCGCATCCACACGCCCGAGCCAATGACCACCAACGATCCTAACTTCGAGATCCACATCCGCCCGAACCAGGGCTGGTTCAACATCGACTGGAAGGGGCTGCGCGACTACCGCGACCTGCTCCTCCTCTTGGTCCGGCGGGATTTCGTCTCCAAATATCAACAGACGATCCTCGGGCCGCTGTGGTTCATCATCAATCCGGTCGTCACCACGATCGTCTTCACGCTGGTGTTCGGGCGGGTGGTGGGAGTCTCCACGGATGGGATGAACCCCACGCTCTTCTACATGTGCGGGTTGGTCGCCTGGAGCTATTTTTCCAGCGTGCTGAACGCCACCAGCTCCACCTTCACGAGCAATGCGCATCTGTTCGGCAAGGTGTACTTTCCACGCCTGATCGTCCCCCTCGGCCTGGCCACGTCACACCTGTTCACCTTCCTGATTCAGCTCTGCACCTTCACCGCGATCTACGTGGTGTACCACTTCACCGGCAAGGCGGAGAATCTGCTGCCCAACAGCATGCTCCTGATGATGCCCGTCTTCGTCATCCACATGGCGATGCTCGCCCTCGGCGTCGGCATGATGCTGTCGTCCCTCACCGCCAAATACCGGGACTTCCACCATCTCTCGAACTTTCTCGTGCAGATCTGGATGTATGCGACGCCGATCATCTACCCGCTCTCCGCTCTGCAGAACAAGCTCCCCGAGGGCCTGCAGTGGGTCGGCGTACTCAATCCCATGACGATGATCGTCGAGGCCTTCCGCTACAGCACGATGGGACGCGGCACCTTTAGCTACGCTTACTACAGCATTTCCTTCGGCCTGAGCGCGGTGCTTTTCTTCATCGGGCTGATGCTCTTCCAGCGCGCCGCCCGCACCTTTGTGGATACCGTCTGACGGGGCCCTCACCCCGCCGATGAAAACGGTGGTGTACCAGTCGTTCCGGACGGCGAATGTACCCGCCTGGATCGATGCCTGCATGCAGTCCGTCCGTCATTGGGCGGACGTGCAGGGCTTTGCGTATCGGTTCTACGACGACCGCTTTTTCGACCTCGTCCCGCCCGCCCTGCGCGTGCGAGCCTCAAAAAGCAAACTGCTCCTCGCCGATTACGCACGCCTTGTCGCCGCGCGCGACCTGCTCGCGGAGGGCTACGATCGGGCGGTCTGGATGGACGCCGATGCGTTCGTGTTCGCACCGCGGGCCTTTGAGATTCCGATGACCCGTGGTTACGCTTTCTGCCGCGAGGTCTGGCTCGACCGCATCAGTTTTGGTGTCCCGCAGTTTCAGCTCACGGTGAACAACTCCGTCTCGGTGTTCTGCCGGGACCAGCAGATTCTCGATTTCTACATCGATACCGCGGGCGCCATTCTCGCGAGCGAGGAGGACCTCGACCCGTTTTCCATCGGCACGCGTTTCCTCCTCAAACTGCGGCGTGCCCACCGTTTCCCGCTCCTGACCACCATGGGGATGTTCGGTCCGGAGATGGCACTCCGCACCCTGGCCAACGACGGCGCCTTCCTGCGTGCGTACCTGAACTACCAAACCAGCCCGGTTTACGCCGCCAACCTCTGCCTCTCCCTCGCGTCCTCGGCCGCCGGTTCGGGCGCGGCGAGGTCGATCGACGAAACGACACTCGCCCAGTTCGTAAGACAACTTCAGGCCGACGAGGGCCAGTCCCTCAATCGTTGGTACGACGGCAGCTACACACCACGGGAAGATGAATTTGAACGACCGCTCTCGCGCTGGATCGCGACCCGTCAGGCCCTCAAGGCCCTCACGTTACGGGCTCAAGGGCGCTAGCGGCGCTAGCCAAGCAAGCGGCGGTAGCAAAAGTGATTTGAAGCATAAGTCTTGCATTTCGCTTCTCGCCAAACGGCGGTGATTTCCCCTACTTTCCCTGTTCCCATGGCAGACCCGATCATCGAAGTCAGAGGCATCTCGAAGAAGTACCGACTCGGAAAAGTTGGCATGACCAGCTTCCGGGACGAGCTCGGGCGCATGATGGACAAAGTCCGAGGTCGCGCCCCCGAGACTGCGAATGGCAGTTCGCCCCGCGAATTCTGGGCGCTGAAAGACGTCAGCTTCGACGTGCAGCGCGGGGAGGTCGTGGGCCTGATCGGACGCAACGGCGCCGGCAAATCGACCCTCCTCAAGATCCTCAGCCGCATCACCGAACCCACTCAGGGCAACATCCGGGTGCGCGGGCGCGTGGCCAGCCTGCTCGAAGTGGGCACCGGCTTCCACCCGGAGCTCAGCGGTCGTGAAAACGTCTTCCTCAATGGTGCCATCCTCGGGATGCGCCGCGCGGAAATCCGCCGGAAGTTCGATGAGATCATCGAATTCGCGGAGATCGGCTCCTTCATCGACACTCCGGTCAAACGCTACTCCAGCGGCATGTACGTGCGCCTCGCCTTCGCAGTCGCGGCCCACCTGGAGCCCGAGGTGCTGATCGTCGACGAAGTGCTCGCGGTCGGCGACCAAGCCTTCCAGCAGAAGTGCCTGGGCAAGATGCAGCAGGTCGCGACCGGCGAGGGCCGCACCATCCTTTTTGTCAGCCACCACATGCCGGCGGTGCGCCGCCTCTGCCAGCGCTGCGTGGTGCTGAAGAAGGGTGTCGCCAGCCCGCTCATGGACGTCGAGGCCGCCATCGATGTGTACAACTCTGAATTCCGCCTCGGTGAGTCCTCGCATGCGATCGACACTGCCAAGCTTCCGCGCGGCCACGGGCGCGGCAAGCAAGTGCGTATCATCCGCGTGGATGCCCTCGGCGACCCCGCCCTCAGTTATGGCATGCCGCTCCACCTCCAGGTGACCGTTGAGGCGACCGACACGGTCCAGGACGCCATGGTTGGGGTGGGCTTCGACACCATGGACGGCGGCCGCGTCCTCACGATCGATTCCGACACCAACAGCACGCCAGTGACGCTGAAGCCGGGGCGTCATGTCTTCGATCTCAAGCTGCCCTACCTGCCGCTGCATCCGGCGCAGTATTTCCTCAACGTGGCGATCGCCTCCGGCGCGCATTACCACGATGTGTTCCCCCGCGTCGCTGTCTGGGAAGTCATCACCAGCCGCAAGGACCTGATCAGCGACCGCGGATTTGGCGGGTGCCGTATCCCACCGACGGTGACCGTCACGTCCTGATCCTCCCGCTGCCACTGCTCCGCCCTTCCTCATTGAGCCATGGCACGCCCGAAACTGCTCGTCGTCACGCGGCACTGCCCGCTTCCGGAGAACGACGGGGCCGGGGCGTACCTCTTTGACCTGCTCTCCCACCTGGCCGCCCACGGCGTCAATATCCGGGTGGTCTGGGTCCAGGCGGAATCGCGTTTCGTCAAGCAGGGCTCCTGGCGCGTGCCGGCTCGGTTTCGGCGCGTCGCACACCTCGAGGTGATCGGCAGCCTGGCGGTCGGTCCCTACCGCCTCTTCTGGTGGGGGCCGTTCAAGGCCAGGGTGCTGGGCCTGATCAAGTCGGTCCTCACCGCGACCCGTTTGTGGCATGAGCCGGCGGACGCGCCCGCACCGGCGCCCGGTGCGGCGAAGGCAGGTGCATTTTCGCCCGAGCGCAATGCCCGCGCCCCCGGCTCCTGGAGCGACACGCCCACGCATCTGGAAACGCATTTCTACCGCCAGCGGCTGCGCGCGTTCGCCCCGGACGCGGTACTCGCCAACTATTGCTGGATGGCGCCGCTGCTCGAGGAAGCGGACGCGAAAAAACTCGTCTTGGCGCACGACGTCGCCTCCCACCGTCTCGCGCTCCCGACGCACTCCGCGCGTCAACCCGCCGCCGATCTTTCCCCTGCCACCCGCCAGGGTGAAACGCGCCTCCTTTCCTACGCCGACACCGTTCTCGCCATCAGCCGCGAGGATGCGGACGTCTTTGCCACGATGGTGCCGACCCGGCGCGTACTCGTGGTGCCAAAGGCCGCCACCGCCGGCGCGCCCACGGGAAAACCGGTGCGGGGACGGTGCCTTTTTGTCGGCGGGGCGAACCCGCCGAACCGCGAAGGCCTGGAGTGGTTCCTGCGCGAGGTCTGGCCGTCGGTCCGCGCCTCCCGCGAGGATGCGACCCTCCATGTCTGCGGAGCGATCTGCAGCTGGATCAAGACCGCCGTCCCCGAGGGGGTCACCTTGCTCGGACGTGTCCCGGAGTTGGAGTCTGAATACGGCGCCGCCGAGGTCGTGGTGGTCCCCCTCCTGCACGGCACGGGAGTGAAGATCAAGCTGGTGGAGGCCTGCAGCATGGCCAAGGCCTGTGTCACCACGCCGGTCGGGCTCCAGGGCCTGGCGTTCCTTCGCAATGCCGTTCTCGAGGCAACGGACGCCGCGTCCTTCAGCGTGGCGTTGCTGCGCGCCCTCGACGACCCCTCGCTGCGCGAAGAACTTCAGAAACGAACGGCGAACGCAGTGGCGAAACACCTGTCGCCAGAGGCCTGCTACCAGGGCGTGCTGGAAACAGTCCGCGGGGATTCGGCTACGGCCGAGCACCCCGTGGGCTCGAACCATCCCGCCACGGTGGCCTGAGCCATGCAAAAGCCTCCCGTCGTCTTCCTTGTCTTCAACCGCCCCGGCGTCACCGCCGAGGTCTTTGCCGCGATCCGCGCCTACCGGCCGGCGCAGCTCTTCGTTGTGTGTGACGCGCCCCGGGCCCACAAGACGGGCGAGGCGGAAAAAGTCACGGCCGTGCGCCGCCTGATCACGGACGGCGTGGATTGGCCCTGCGAGCTGCACTGTGACTTTGCCGAACAGAACCTGGGCTGCCGCGATCGCATCGCATCGGGGCTCAACGCCGTTTTTGCGCGGGTGGAATCCGCCATCATCCTCGAGGACGACTGCCTGCCCTCCCCCGGCTTTTTCACCTACTGCGAAGCGATGCTGGAGCGTTATCGCGATGACGCGCGAATCGTGCACATCGGCGGCACCAACATGATCGCTCCGTACCACCAGGACCGGACCAGTTACTGGTTCACCCGCCACTCCTGGATCTGGGGCTGGGCCACCTGGCGGCGGGCCTGGGAGACGTACGACTTCACCATGTCGACGTGGCGCGAGCGCCTTCCTCTGATGACGTCCACCTTCGCCAGCCGTTGGGAATCACAGTACTGGCTCTCCACCTGGGACGAGGCCCGCCGGGATCTCCAAAAAGCGAATACGTGGGGCTTTCCCTGGATGTACAGCTGCCGCTCCAGCGGCGGGCTCAGCATTCTTCCGCGCGAGAACCTGATCCGCAACCTGGGTTTCTCTGCCGACTCCACCCACACCCGCGAGGACATGAACCGGCTGGACCTCAGCCTCGGACGCTTCGAAGGCCCGATCGTGCATCCCAGCACGGTGGCGGCGGATCGCTACAAGGACGAACTTTTCACCCGCGTCTATTGCGGGGCGCCCCTCGATTTCCGGTCCAACCTGAAATCGCGCCTCCGCACCTGGTTCGCTGCTCCCGCGCCCGCCCCGGCGTCCCCCGCACCGGCTGCGACCGCCTGAGTTTCGGACCATGCCCGATCCCGTCGTCAGCGTCGTTGTTCCCATCTACAATGCGGCCCGCTACCTCGAGAGCGCGCTGCGCAGCGTGCTCCAGCAATCCTTCGCCGACTTCGAGCTGATCGCGGTCGACGACGGTTCGACCGACCCCTCGCGCACGATCCTGGAACGCCTGGCGGCAGAGGACCCGCGTGTGCGCGTCGTCAGCCGCCCCAACACCGGCATCGTGGGCGCGCTCAACGACGGGCTGGCCCTCGCCCGCGGGGAATTTGTCGCCCGGATGGACGCCGACGACCTCTGCTTTCCCCAGCGATTCGCGGTCCAGGTCGACCACCTGCGCCGCCACCCGGAGTGTGTCTGCGTCGGCTCCGCGTTCCTCTACATTGATGCGGAGGGCTACTGCCTGAAGGAGGTGCCCCGTCCGCGAACCCACGCCGAGATCGAGGCCGAGTTGCTCCAGGGCAATGGGGGATCGCTTATCCACCCGACCGCGATGTTCCGCCGCAACGCCGTGGATCAGGTCGGCCGTTATCGGGAAAAAGCGCAGTGGATCGAGGACCTCGACCTGTACCTGCGGCTCGCGCGCGTTGGGACGCTGGCAAACCTGCCCGACGTCTTGCTGCAGTACCGTCTTCACGAGAAGAGCGTGAACTTTACCCGCAACCAGGGACGTCTCGAACGCAAATGGGGAATTCTGGCCGAAGCCTACGCCGCACGGGGCCTGGCCTTCGATCGCAACCAGCTGCGCCCGCCCGTGTACACCGACGCGATCACGCGGGACAATTTTAACGAGTTCGCCGTCACGTCCCTGAAGTACGGCGCGAAGGGCCGGCCCTGGTACTACGTCTTCCGCAGCCTCCGCGCGGGTCCCTTGCATCCCCAGAGTTGGCGTGTCGCCAGCTATGTGGCCAAACACGCCCTAGGGCTGATTCGCACATGAGCCGCACCCTCGTCTATTTCGGCCACGTGCCCGCGCAGGGCGCGGGCAGCGGGATCATTGTCTACCGCCACCTCCGGCGCTTCCAGGAAAACGGCTGGAACGTGCGTGTCGTGGCCGACTGGGGACAGTCGACGGACTGCTGCGACCAGCACGGCTGGCCTGTGATGACGCTCAGTCACCGCAAACCGCACTGGCCTCCCTTTCACCCCGACAACCGCCTTTCGCGTCGGCTTCGCACCTGGCTCTGGGCCGGCGAGGTGCGTACCTGGCTGGGTGCGTCGAAACCGGACGCGGTGTGCACCTATCTCTCGGCCTTCAGCGACACCCTCTCCCTCGCCGCGGTGGGTTTCGCCCGGCGCTACGGACTTCCGCTCGCGACGATCGTCCACGATGACACGCGCTGTTTTGCGAGAAACGAGGACGAGGGCCGTCGCGCCCACGCCCGGCGGCAGTGGATCCTCGAACGCTCCACCAAGGGCTGGTTTGCCTCCCCGGCGTTGGCCCAGACGTTTCGCTTGAATGACTCCATCGTCGGCCTTCTCCCGCCCATTCCCGAGGGTGGAGGAATCCCGGCCAGCGTGCGTGACCGTCACGAGGACACTCCCCTCCTGGTGTATGCCGGTAGCCACTGGGCCCAGCAGATCCCGCTGCTCTGCGACCTCGCGCCAGTGGTCACGGCCGGGGGCGGTTCGCTGCTCGCAGTCATGAAAAACGAGGGCGGCGTGGCCGATACGCTCCAGGCGGGTGGCGTCGCCTGGCGCGCTCCTTTCCCAAAAAACACCGACGCCCTCGCCTTTTTTCGCGAACACGCCGCCGCAATGGTGGTGAGTTACTCCCGCGAGAGCGGTGAAATGCCGTGGGCGCGCACGAGTTTCCCCAGCAAGCTGATTGAATACTGCCACCTTGGCCTGCCGCTGATGATCGTGGCGCAGGAGGACACCGCCGTCGTCCAGTGGGCGCGCGCCCGCCGCTTCCCCGACGTGTTTCTTCCCGGAGACACCGACGGCATCCGGACCTTTGTGGAGCGGCTGAAAGACCCCGCCTTTCGCGAGAATCGGGCGGAACTGGCCCTCAGCTTTGCCCGCGGTGAATTCGATCCGGTGCGTATCCAGAACGAGCTGGAGCGGAGCCTCGGCGGCGCCTGAACGACCGCTCAGCGCGGCCCTCAGCGTTACTACTACACGCCATTCCGTTCCCGCCCGACCCCCGGCACCGGAGGGCGGGAAAAGAGGAAAGAGTGGACGAGCGGGGGGCCGTCCCCAGCATGACGGGCGATGACGCACGAAAAAGCGCCACCTTCCAGCGCCGCCAGCAGCACCGCGCCGACCCGTGTCCCGGTCGTCCTGATCGGCTGCGGAGCCGTCGCCCAGCAATTCTACATCCCGACCTTCCGCGCGGCGGTCCGCGACGGAGCGATCGAGGTCGCCGCCCTGGTCGATCCGTCGACAGCGGCACGGGGTCTGCTCGCGCGCGCCTTTCCGAAGGCTCGGCAAGCCGACACGCTCGAGCAGGTGGAGCTGCCCGCCGGGGCGCTCGCCGTCATTGCGTCGCCCCCCCGCTTTCACGCCGCGCAGACCCAGGCCGCATTTCAGTGCGGCTGGCACGTGCTCTGTGAAAAACCGATGGCATCGAGCGCAGCCGAGTGTGCCGCCATGGTCGCCGCGGCCGAGGCCGCGCAACGCCTCCTGGCGGTGGGCCTCTACAAGCGTTTTTTCCCCTCCAGCCGCTACCTGCACAGCCTGGTGCGGCAGGGCCACCTGGGGGCGCTCCGCCATTTCACCGTCTCGGAAGGCGGGCCCTTCCGCTGGCCCGCGGCAACCCCTTCCTTCTTCAACAAGACCCAGACGCCGGGGGGCGTGCTGCTGGACATCGGTGTCCACGTCCTCGACCTGCTCCTCTGGTGGTTCGGCGAGCCGGAGCGCTTCCAATACGCCGACGACGCGATGGGCGGACTGGAGACAAACGTCCACCTGACCCTGCAGTACACCGGCGGCGCCACCGGCAACGTGCACCTCAGCCGCGACTGGAAGACGCCCAACCAGTACCGCTTTGAATTTGAGCGCGGGGTGGTGACCTGGACGACCAACGACGCCAACGGGCTCACCGTCCAGCTCAAGGGTTTGCCCGCCGCCCTGCACAGCCAGCTCGTCACCCCGATCGAGGAGGTGCGTCCGACCGCCCCCCTCCCGCTCGCGACCAACCCGCAGAGTTTCATCTACCAGCTCCTCAACGTTGTATCCGCGATTCGCGGACAGGAGCCGCTCCTGGTCGACGGCCGCGAGGGCATGCGGAGCCTGACCCTGATCGAAAATTGCTATCGCAACCGCACCCTCGTGGAACAGCCCTGGCTGACCGCCACCGAGGCGGCGCGGGCCCAACACCTCGCCTCCCAGCCATGAAGCTAGCGATCATCGGAGCCAACGGATTTATCGGCAGCCGGCTGGTGGAACAGTTCCACCTCGGCGCGCGCCACGAGGTCGTGCCCATCGTGCGCCAGCCCTCCAGCCTCGCCCTCCCGGCGCGGTTCTCCCTCGACTGGAGACTCGGCGACGCCCTCGACGCAACCTCCCTTCAGGCCGCCCTCGCCGGCTGCGAGGGGGTGGTGCACGCCGCCATCGGCGATCCGGTGCAGATCGAGCGGATGCCGGAAATCCTCTGCCAGGCCGCCGCCGCCGCCAAGATCCGCCGGGTCGTGTACCTCAGCAGCGCGTCGGTGCACGGGCAGGACATCCCGGCCGGCACAACCGAGGCAACTGCCCTGCACACCCAGCACTCGCTGGAGTACAACAACGCCAAGGTCCGCGCCGAGCAGTCGTTTTTCTCGCACTGCCAGCGCCTCGGGCTCGACGGTTATGCCCTTCGCCCCGGCGTGGTCTACGGACCGCGCTCGCGCTGGATTGCCGACGTGGCCGACGCCCTCGCGCGCGGCACCGCCTGGCTCTACGACGAGGGCCGCGGGCTCTGCAACAGCATCTACGTCGACAACCTGATCCACGGGATCGACCGCTGCCTCACCGCCGGCACCGGGGCGGGACAGGCCTATCTGGTCGGCGACGAGGAGACCGTCACCTGGGCCGACTTCTACCGCAGCGCCGCGGTCCACCTCGGAGAGGACTTTTCGCGTATTCATCAGGTGAAGACACTGCCCGCGTTCGAGCGCAGCTTTCGCGACAAGGTGGAAAGCGCCGTCGCCAAACCGTGGGTACAGTCTCTCCTCCCCGCCGTACCCTTCCGCCTGAAGCGTGCCACCAAGACCCTGATCGCCTCGTGGAATCCACCCTCCGCCCCGGAGGCCTGGACCCTGCCGCGGCCCCCGGGCCCCGCGATCGACGAGGAGATGGCCCTGCTCCAGCAATGCCGCTGGAAGGTTCCGCACCAGAAGGCCCGCGAAACCCTCGGTTACGTGCCGCCGGTCAGTTTTGAGGAGGCGATGCGCCGCAGTTTTGCCTGGCTCCGCTTCGCCCAGGGGCGCCCGCCCGCCCCCCGCGCCGCATGAAGGTCAGCTGCCTGATCGCGGCCTACAAGGCCGATGCCACCATCGCAAAGGCGTTGGAGAGCCTGCGCCCCCAGCTGCATGAGGACTGGGAGGTCGTGGTGGTGGAGGACGGTTCGCGCGGGCAGACGGAACAGCTGGTGGCGGACTTCGCCGCCTCCGTACGCCAGCCGGTGCGCTACGAAAACCTGGGGGTCAACCAGGGGGTGGCGGCGGCCCGCAACCGCCTGCTGGACCTCGCCGCCGGCGACGCCGTCGCCTTTCTCGATGCCGATGACTGGTGGACACCGGCGCACCTTCAGCGGGCCGCCGCCGCCCATGCCGGCGGCGCCGGGCTGGTGGTCGCACGTATCCAGACGGTGGACCTGGCGACAGGTCGCCTGCTCGAGACGGTGGTGCCGCCGGCGGACCTGTTTGCCGACCCGCTGCGTCACCTCTTCAGCCGCAGTTCGATCATGACCTCGTCCTGCGTCTCCCTCACCCGGGCCCTGGCGGACCGGGCCGGCCGCGTCGATCCCGCCCTGCGCATCGGGGAGGATCGCGACTACTGGATGCGTTGCGCAGCCACCGGGGCGCGTTTTGCCGACTCCGGCGAAATCACCTGCTTTTACGCCAAACACGCCGGCAGCACCATGGCCAAGACGCTCCTCTGGGCCCAGCAGGAGGTCGCGTTTTACGAGAAACACCAGTCGCTCGCCGCCGTGCCCGCCTCCGCGCGCAAGTCCCACCTTTTTCAGGCGCTGCTCAACCATGGCCGTGTCTCCCGCGGTACCGACCCGCGCACCAGCACCGCCGCCCTCGCACGGGCCTGGCGCCTGCGGCCCGCCTCCGCCACCGCCGCCCTGCAGTGGGCGGTGTCACGCTGGCGCCTGCTGCGGACCCAACCTCCGGCTCCGTCCGTTCCCTGACCACCGCGCCTGCCATGCTGATTGATCCCGCCTCCACCGACCGCCGCGCTCCCCTGGTCAGCGTCTGCATTCCCGCCTACAAGGCCGAACGCTACCTGGAGCCGACGCTGCGTTCGATTGCCGACCAGACCCTCGGCGACTGGGAGGTGATCGTGACCGAAGACGGCTCCCGCGACCGCGCCGAGGAGATTGTGCGGCGCTTCGCCGCCAGCGTGCCGCAGGGCGTGTTGTACCACCGCCATGAGGTCAACCGCGGCCTGCCCGCGACTCGCAATACCGGGATCGCCGCGGCCGCCGGGACCTGGATCGCCTTCCTCGATTCCGATGACCTCTGGAAACCGCCACACCTGGAACTGCTGGTGGCGGCAGCGGATGCCGCCCGGGCGGACGTGGCGTTTTCGGGCACGGAGTGGTTCGAGGACGGGACCGAACGCATCGTGCAGCAATCCGTCCCGACCGAACAGGACCTGCAGGAGCTGCCCGCCGCCCTGTTCCTCGGCCGGCTTTCCGTCCTGCCCTCCTCCGCCATGGTGCGACGGCAGGCCCTGCTCAGCCACGGTGCGGTCAACCTCGAGTATCCGCATGTCAATGACACGGAACTGTGGCTCCGGCTGCTGCGTGCCGGTGGCCGCATGGCCTACAGCAACGCCTCGACCTGCCTCTACCGAAAACACCCCGGCGCAATGTCGAAACGCGCCGCCGAACTGCTGCTCGACAGTGCGGCCCTCTGCGAGGCGTTTGCCAGCTGGGCGGCCATCCCCGCCGCCATCAAGCGCTCGCGACCGGCCGACCTCTACCGCTGGGCCGGCATGACCCTGCTCCCCTACGACGCACCCCAGGCGGTCACCGCCTTCCGGCGGGCGCTGCGCCTGCAACCCACCCGCGTGGCCTCACTCGCCCTGCTGGCAAAAGCGGTCCTTAAGGCGCGCGGTCAAACAGCGCCGCTTTTACGCGGCCACCGCACCTGATCGCAGCCGGCCGCGACCGCACCGACCCGCGTTGGTGCTGTCAGCAGCGTTTCATCATGAAACGCCTTCTCACCGTCCTCGGAGTCCTCCTGCTCTTGCTGGTCATCGCCGTTGTGGTCCTCGGCTCGTCCCTGGGCTCGATCGTCAAGGGTGGCATCAACCGTGTCGGTCCCCAGTTGACCCAATCCAAAGTCGAGGTCGCGGATGCGGACGTATCGGCGTTGTCCGGCGAAGGCACGCTCACCAACCTCGTCATCGGCAATCCAGCCGGCTGGCAGAGCAGCCACGCCTTCTCGCTCGCAAAGGTGGCCATCGACCTGGAGCCCCGCTCGTTAATCGGCGAGCATATCGTAGTAAACAATGTACTGATCGACAGCCCCGACATCATCTTCGAGTCGCGTCTCACCAGCAGCAATCTGCAGGACCTGATGAAAAACATCCAGACTGCGGCAGGCGGCGACCAAGCGACGCAGCCTCAAACCGACGCCTCGACCAAGAAGATTGAGGTGAAGCACTTCCGTCTCCAAAACGCGCGCATCACCGTGATGGGTGCCGGCAACGCGGCCACGGTCACGATGCCGGAACTGGTCCTCGAAAACCTGGGCACGGCCGAAGGAGGTCTCACGCCTCAGCAGCTCGCTGTAGCGGTGATGAAGGAGGTGACGGCGCAGGCCGTGAGGGCCGCGGGCCGCGCTGCAGTGGAGAGTGGCCTGCTGGAGAAGGGGCTGAACAAGCTCTTGGGAGGCGACGAAGCGCGGAAGAAGGAATAAGCCGCCGGTGGGCCAGCTGACGTGCGCCGCAGCGCTGCGGCGACGTTTGCAGAATGGTCCGTGGCACGGTTGTACCGCGGACGGATGGCTTTACTCCGTGGCGAAGGGTGGCCCCATGCCGGGGAAATCCCGACGCCAGGCTCAGCACCTGCTGCACAGCGCTGGGGATGAGCAACAAGGTATTCTCTCCGAAGACCTTGCGGTATGTCGCTCGCCCGTCACCTCCCTCCTGCCATAAATCCCACTCGCCCGTTCCGTCACTTTCGTATTTGTCCGGCCGTTCCATGACGTCTGCCGTTTGCACGCTCTTTGAGGGCCATTACCACCTCGGCGCCGCCGCCCTGGTCAATTCCCTGCATGCATCCGGGTTTCGCGGCCGCGTGATCTGCGGCTACCGCGGTCCCCTGCCGCCGTGGGCACACCCTGGCGCTACCGATGGCAGCGGCCATCATGTCCGGGACCTGGGCGACGGTCTTCAGCTGTGGTTTGTGCAGCTCGATGCGAAGCTCCACTTCACCAATTACAAGCCGACTTTCCTGCTCGACATGTGGCAGGGCCCGGCGGCGGGCGCCGAGACCTTCCATTACCTCGACCCCGACATCGTTCTGAAATGCTCGTGGGACGTCCTGGAGCGTTGGGCCGATGGCGGGTTGGCGCTGTGTGAGGACGTGAACAATTACCTCCCGCCGGGTCACCCGCTCCGCACCGGCTGGAAACGTTGGCTCGCCTCAGAGGGCCTCACGGTGGCGCGCACAGACCGCGACCGCTATTTTTCGGCGGGTTACATCGGGGTTCCCCGCGCGCAGGCGTCGTTCCTCCAGACCTGGTCCGACCTGATCGCACGCATCGGCCGCGCCAGCGGATCCCTCGCCTCGCTTAAACAGGGTGGCCCGAACTCGCTTTTCCACTCCCAGGACCAGGATGCGATGAACATCGCGCTGATGGTCACCGGCGCGCCGGTCAATGCCACCGGTCCGGAGGGCATGGATTTCAAGACTGGCGGGCACCTGCTCTCGCACGCCATCGGAGGTCGCAAGCCCTGGCTCGGCGGATTTGTGAAGCAGGCGTTGCAGGGTTTCCCTCCCTCCACTGCCGCAAAGTCCTTCATGGACCATCTGGAGTCTCCCATCCCGGTTTTCTCCCCAGCCCAGAAGCGGAAGCTGCAACGCTCCCTGCGCTTTGCAGCGATGATCGGGCGCTTTTACCGTCGTGCCTAACCATGCCGCCGCGAACTGCTTGCCGTGAACGCACCGCCCTTCCCTCTGTCTGACCGCCGTTCATGAAACTGCTCTTTGTCTGCACGTCGCTTGAACCCGGTCGCGATGGCGTGGGGGACTACGTACGCCTCCTCGCCGAGGCGTGCATCGACGCGGGACACGAATGCCGACTTCTTGCTCTGAACGACCAGCACCTGGCGAGCGGCGGGGTGGAGTGGCAAAAGGGCCGCAGCCACGAGCTTTATTGCGCGCGCCTCAGCCCCCACGAACGCTGGGACGAACGCCTCGCCTCGGCGCAGGCTTTTACCCATGAATTCGCCCCGGACTGGGTCAGCTGGCACGTGGTGCCATATGGTTTCCATCCCAAGGGCCTGATGCCGCACGAGGCGACCGCGTTTGCCGCGCTCGGGCGGGACCGGCTTGTCCATGTGATGCTGCACGAGCTATGGATCGGGCTGTCCCGCGGCGAACCGCTGAAGAACTTGGCCTGGGGCGCCTTGCAGAAGCGCCGCCTGATGCACTTCCTCCGGGCGCTGAACCCCGCGATCGTCCACACCAGCAACGTCGTTTACCAGACCGTCCTGGGGCGGGAAGGGTGTGCGGCGCAGATCCTGCCGCTCTTCGGAAACATCCCGATCACCGAGATCATGCCTCCCGTGCCGAGTGCGACGGAGTGGGTCGGGGCGATCTTTGGCACGGTCCATCCGCAGTTTCCGCCCATCCCGCTTTTTGACGTGCTGGCCGAGGGCGCTCGCGCCTCCGGTCGCAGGCTGCGCATCCTCGGGATCGGGCGCCTGGGCGATTTCGGGGAGAACCTTTTCTCCGCCCTCGCTCCTGAATACGCCGAAACGATCGAGTTTTCCGTGGTGGGGGAAAAGCCGCCGCAGGAGGTGTCGCGCCTGCTGCAGACGCTGGATTTCGGCATCGCCACCCATCCCTGGGCCCTTCTCGGCAAGAGCGGGGCGGTGGCCGCCATGCTCGACCACGGCCTGCCCGTCGTGGTGCCACGCGACGACTGGGTCCTGCGCACCCGCCCCATCGTGGTGCCGCCCATCGATCGGCTCACCTTTCCGCTCTCCGAGATGCCTCCCGAGCTGATGGCGGGGCGATTGGCTCGCAAGTCCGCGCCCGCGCCGCGACTGCCGGGTGTTGCCTGGGCGTTTCTCGAAAGCCTCGAAGCTGCCACCAGCGACGTCTCCTATCACGCCTGATTTTTGATGACCCTACCCGCTTCCTCACCGGACCCCTCCAGTCGTGCCACGGGCACCGGCGGCGCCAGCGCCCCCCTCCCCGCCTGGCCCCCCTTGAAGGACGGGGTCCGCCGGTTCGCCAAGACCGGGCAGAAGGCGGCGCGTATTCTGAAGGTGAATGCGCTGGGGGCGGTGCGGGCGGTCCCCACGCTTCGCAACGCCCTGCACCTTCCCCGCAACCGGATGTTCGAGACCGTCTCCTCGTCGGCGGACGGAGTCCGCATTCACCGGGTGGCTCCCGAGGAGGCCTATGAGCGCGCCCTGCCGCGGATGCCCGGGGAGACGGAGGTCCACGAGATCTTCCGGCGCGAACACCGCGGCACCTACCACCCCACGTTTGTGGCCGAGCTGAACCGCGGCCGGATCTGGTGCAACTACGGCGGCAGCGTCTTCACCCGCAACGGACACCTCATCCCCGACCTTTCGAAGGACATCTGGGGCCCGCGCCTCCACTCGGCCCTCGCCAGCGTGCGCCTGCCCAGCCCCGAGTGGCTGCCCGGACGCACCCTTTCCCTGGTCACACCGGAAGCCGCGGGAAACTACCACCACTGGATGATGGACCTGCTCCCGCGCCTGGGCTTTCTCGAGCGGGCAGGGTTTTCCGCACGGGACTTTGACCACGTGCTGGTGAAATACCGCGCCCTACCCTTTCAGAAGGAAAGCCTGCGCCGCTGCGGAATCGAGGAGGCGCGTATCCGCGTGGTGGAGGATGACACCCATATCGAGGCCGAAACCCTGGTGGTGCCCTCGCTGCATCTCGCCGACGTCCGGGTGCCACCGGCGGATATGCGTTACGTCCGCCGGGTCTTCCTTCCCCAGGAACCTCGCCCCGGTACGGCCTGGCGACGGCTCTACGTCGGCCGCGCCGACGCCGCCTACCGCAAGGTCACGAACGCCGACGGCCTGGCGAAACTCCTCTCCAAATACCGCTTTGAGGAGGTGGCCATGTCGCGCTACTCCCTGGAGGAGGGCGCAAAGCTCTTCTCGGAGGCGGCGGTGGTCATGGGGCCCAACGGCTCCGCCCTCGCCAATCTGCTCTTCGCGCACCCGGAATGCCGGGTGATCGAGTTTTTCGCCCCCGGGTGGGTGGTGTGCTACAACTGGATGATCGCAGCCAACCTCGGCCTCGATTTCACCGCCCTGATCGGGCGCGGCGACCGTCCGCCCCCGGGAACCCTGCCCCAGGACCTCAAGGCCGACATCGAGCTCGACCTCGACCAACTGGAGGACGTCCTGCGCCAGTGCGTGCCGACCTCCTGAGCGGGGTCTCCCCGCCGCGCCGACCGGCGCCCGCGTATCCACTTCCCTTCGACTGACCCGCCGTGAACCTCCTCTTCTACGTCCCTCAAATGGCCACCTATGGTGGCATTGAACGGCACGTCTGCGTGCTCGCCGAGGAGGCCGCCAAACGCGGCCACCACGTGCGCATGCTCACGACCAGCAACTCGCTCAATCCGGTCGCGCGCCGCAGCCTGCTCGATTACGGGGTCGACTTTCGCGAAATGCCGGTGGCCCGCGAGGCGGTGACCGCGGCACGCAAGCTCGCCTGGCTCGGCTGGGAAATCCTCCAGGCAAGGTTCACCACCTGGGATGTGATCTACACCAATGGCCAGAGCTCCCTCGCCAGCATCTGCTGGAAGGCGGCCGGACGTCGCACCCGCATCATTCACCATCACCACACCGCCGCCGACGCGGAGGAACAAAAATCCTGGGCCCCCGGCTTCCGCAAGGTCCTGAGGCAGGCGCCCGAGGTGGTCGGCTGCAGCCGCGCCACCTGCACCAACATCGAGAAGGCGATCGGCCGCGGCGGGGTGCGTTTTCTGCCCTATTTCACCGCCTGCCCGGTCGCCTCCGACCAGGTGAAGGACGTCGCCTACACCCCCGGCCAGCCCCTCGCCTTCGGCTTTGTCGGACGGCTGATCGCGACCAAGGGCATCGACACCCTTTGCGAGCTGAGCCGTCGCCCCGAACTGGGCGGGGTCATCTGGCACCTCTACGGGGCCAGCCCGGAGTATCCTGAAAGTCACTTCGCCGCGTATCCACACGTGCGCTACCATGGCCCCTACCGCGATCTCGCCCGCTACGGGGAGATCCTGAACGAACTGGACGCGATTGCGCTTTTCTCCAAGCACAACGAGGGCATGCCCCTCAGCCTGATCGAGGCGATGTCCGCCGGCCTTCCGTGGGTCGCAAGCGACCGCGGCGGCACCCGGGAGCTGATGGTCAGTCCCGCCAACTGTGAGCTGGTGCTGAATCCCCATGACGGGGCGGACGTGCTCGCCTCCACCCTGCGCCTGGTCGACCGGATCCTCACCGGCAAGACCTCCCGGCGGGCCCAGCGGGCGGTGTACGACGCCGAGTTTGCCCCCCAGGTGGTCGCCCTCCGGTGGTTCGAGTACCTCGAGGGCCGGGCGCCCCAAGGTTGACCCGACCGGCCCCCGCGGGCACAACGGCGTCCTTCCAGCGGTGCTCTCCTGCTTCCTTCACCTTCCGGCCGCCCGAGCGCGGCTCTCCGCGGACGGCGTGTGCCCTGCCGCCGCCCCAGCGTTGCCACCGTCCGCCGGCCTCCTCCCATGACACCGCGGCTCAGTCGGATCGTCACCTGCTACCGCCAGTGGTCCTACCTGCAGCAGTGGGTCGCGCGGGACGACCTTTTCCTCCCCGGGGTGGAGTGGATCGTGGTCAACGATGCCCCCAATGATCCGCCTGGGCCCGCCCTCTTGGCAGTGCTGGAGCGGCGTGGCATCCGCGTGCTCACGGCGGTGTGCAACCTCGGCCGCTCGCGCGCCCGCAATCTGGGTGCGCGCGAAGCCCAGGGTGAATGGCTGGATTTCATCGATGGGGACGACCACCCGCTGCCCCTCGCCGCCGAGGCGTTTGCAGGACAGGACCTGGACCTCATTTCCTGCCCGGTTCGCCTCGCCGACGCCGGCAGCATCCCGTTCACCGAGCCGGAACGCGCCCCCATCCGGCCCTTTGACATGTGGCCGGAACTGCTCCCGCGCTTTGCCCCGATCAATGTCGCCCCCTGCGGGCTCCTCTGGCGGCGCTCCTTCCTGCTGCACCTCGAAGGGTACGATGCGGCCTTTGACGGGGCGGAGGACCTGCACCTCGTTTTTCGCGCCATGAACCTGGGGGGCCGCCTCGGTCGCTTCGAGTCGCCCAAACAGTGCTATTTCCTTCGCAGCCTGCGGGCCACCTTCCAACCCGTGCACATCTATGGGCACCGCCGCGCCCTTGAGCAGATTGTCCGTGACGCCCGGGACCCGGGCATCCGCGAGGCGGCGCAACGCTGGCTCGGCAAGCAGGTAACCTACGAGGTGGTGGCGGCGCTGCACACCGTCTGGCGCCACCGGC
Source organism: Verrucomicrobiota bacterium (assembly GCA_023428905.1). Classification (GTDB taxonomy): domain Bacteria; phylum Verrucomicrobiota; class Verrucomicrobiia; order Opitutales; family Opitutaceae; genus EW11. The sequence continues at coordinate 304,016 of JAEYWP010000004.1, read as the reverse complement.
GTCTGGTCTGGCGGTATTTCTGGTTTCGCCTGCGCCACCTGTTCTAACCGCGGCTCCCGCCGCCGGGGCCATCCCTCCCTCAACCAATTGACGCTTTCGCGGTCCACCCGCCCTTCATGTCCGTCCTCTTCTCCCATCCCACTGGAAATGCGAATGTGCGCTACGCCGCGCAGGGCCTGCACCAAGCAGGTCTCCTCGGGGAGTTTTGGACCTGCGTGAACTACCGCGCCGGCGCGTGGAGCCGGCTCCTGCCCGGCGGGGTGCGCACCCAGCTCGGACGCCGCACCTTCGCTGAGGAGCTCCAGCCCGTGATGCGCGCCCATCCCTACCGCGAACTGGGCCGCCTCGTCGCCCACCGCACGGGACTGGGGCGCCTTGCCCGCCACGAGACTGGTATCCTCAGTGTGGATGCAGTGTACCGCTCGCTCGACCGCCGGGTCGCCCGTCAGCTGCGCCGGGGCTTTGCCGCCGCGTATGCGTATGAGGACGGTGCGGCCTACACCTTCCGTGAGGCCAGACGGCGGGGCATCGCGACCCTTTACGACCTCCCCATCGGCTATTGGCGGGCCGCGCGCGAACTCCTGGTGGAAGAGGGACAGCGCGAGCCGCGATGGGCCTCCACCTTGATCGGCAACGACGACAGCCCCGCCAAGACCGCGCGCAAGGACGAGGAACTCGCACTCGCGGATCGCATTTACGTGGCCAGCACCTTCACGCTCAAGACCCTCAGCCTGGCCACCCAGGTACGGGCTCCCATCACGGTGATTCCGTATGGAGCGCCGCGCCGCACCACCGCCGCCCCGCAACGCCACCGCCGGGCGGAGGGCGGCCCTCTGCGCGTCATCTTTGTCGGCTCGCTCGGCCAGCGGAAGGGACTCTCCTACCTTTTCGACGCCTGCCGCCTCGCCGGCCGGTCGGTCGAGTTGACCGTCATCGGCACCAAACCCCTGGAGCCCTGCGCCGTGCTGGATGAGGAGCTGAAGGCCGTGCGCTGGATCCCCTCGTGCCCCCATCAGCAGGTGCTCGAGGAGATGGCCGCGCATGATGTATTTGTTTTTCCCTCTCTCTTCGAGGGTTTTGGCCTGGTGCTGCTCGAGGCCATGGCGGTGGGTCTCCCGATCATCACGACGCCCAACACCGCCGGACCGGACCTCATCACGGACGGCGATGAAGGTTTTATCATCCCCATCCGTTCCGCCGAAGCGATCGCGGAAAAGCTCCTCTTCCTGCACGGCGACCGGGGACGGGCCGAACACATGGGCGACCGGGCCCGGGCTCGCGCCACCGCCTTTACGTGGGAAGCCTACGGCGAGCGGCTGGCGCACTCGGTGCGGGAGGCTTGCCAAGGGGTCGCCGCTCGGGGCTAAGTGGAGGCCTCATGCGCGCCGCTTACCGATCGTCCTTCGTCCGCGGACACCCCCCGCGCCATTCCGCATGCTGAAGCTGACCAAGTGGGGGATCTGGGGCTATTTCCTGCTCCTCATCTTTGAGGGCGCGCTCCGCAAGTGGATCGTGCCGGGGATGGCTGACATCCTCCTGGTCGTGCGCGACCCCGTGGTATTCGCGATTTACGCGGGCGCAATCGCGGCGGGGCGGATTCCGCGGAACCCGTTCATCGGGTTCATCGCGGCCATGGCCGGCGCCTCCGTCGTTTTTTCCTTCATGGCAGGCCAGTCCAATCTGGTGGTTCTGGCCTACGGTATCCGCACCAACTACCTGCACCTGCCGCTCATCTTTGTCATGGCAGAGGTCCTCGACCGCGAGGATGTGGAGAAGATGGGCACCTGGGTGCTCCTCCTCGGCCTGGCCAACGCTGCCCTGATGGTGCAGCAGTTCCGCTCGTCGTCGGGCGCCTGGGTCAACGTGGGCGTCGGCGGCGAGGAGGGAACACAGATCCACGGCGCGGGCGGCCGCATCCGCCCTCCGGGCTTCTTCTCCTTCATCATCGGTCCCACCGTCTTTCTTCCCATCTTCACCGCCTTTATCCTCCACCAGGCGTCCGCCGGAAGACGTGTCTGGTTTCCGGTCCTCATCGCGTGCGGACTCGGCCTCGCGGTTGCGCTGCCGGTCTCCATCAGCCGCGGCACCATGATCGCCGCCCTGCTGGTCGGAGCCACCTTTACCGCCGGCTTGCTTCGCCTGGGTCTGCTTAACATGGCGATGGTGCGGCTGGCCCTGGTGAGCCTGGGCGTCCTTGCCGCGCTGTCATTCACCCCCGTTTTTGATGAGGCGCGTTCCGCCTTCATGGACCGCTGGACCATTGCCGCTAACGAATCGGGCGGCCGCGGGTGGGGCTCCCTCATCGACCGCGTCGCAGGCGTCGCCGGCGTCCCGGTGTATTACCTGACGGAGGCGCCACTGTTCGGTCACGGCGTGGGTTACGGTTCCAGCGTCGCGGCCCGCCTGCTCACCGGCAAACGCGGCTTCCTCCTCGCCGAGGACGAATGGAGCAAATGTTACCTCGAGCTCGGGCCGCTGCTCGGCAGCGCCTTCCTGATCTTCCGTGTCCTGCTCGTCGCCTACCTCTTCAAGCTCGCGTGGAAAGCCCTCAACCAGCACCGCGACACCCTGCCCCTCATGCTTTGGGCGGCGGTCGCGCCCACCACAATCCTGTTTTATCAGTGGGCGCAGCCGACCGTGCTCGGCTTTGCCGCTTTTGGTGGAGGCCTGATTGCCGCCTCCGTCAACTACGTCGACGATGAGGACGAAGACGAGGACGACGAAGAAGACGAGGAGGATGACTCCGGCGACGAGGAGCAGGAGGAGACCCCGGAGCCGGAATCACCACTTCAGCACCATCGCCGGAGGATGCGCGGCCTGTGAGCACGAATCCCCGCGAGCTCGTCTTGATCGGGAATTTCCCGCCCGACCGGCAGGAAAGCATGCTGCGTTTCACCGAACTGATCGCCGGCCAGTTTGCCGCGCGCGGTTGGACGGTGGATACGTGGAGCCCCCGTCCGCGCTTTGCCCGTTGGGGCGGCACCTACCGTTACGGCGGCCTGCCGAAATACCTCGGTTATCTCGACAAGTTCGTGGTCTTTCCGCGGCAGGTGAAACACCGCCTGCGGTTGGCGAAGCGCTCCACCGTCTTTCACATCACCGACCACAGCAATGCGGTGTATGCCCCGCTTTTCGAGGGGCGTGCACTGCTGCTCACCTGCCACGACCTGCTCCAGGTGCGGTCCGCCCTCGGTGAGTTCCCGCGCCATCGTGTTTCCCGCTCCGGCCAGAAGTACCAGCAGTGGATCCTGCGCCACCTCGCCGGCCTGAGACGCGCCATCTGCGTATCGGACAAGACACGACAGGATCTCTGCCGGCTGACCGGGCTCTCCCCCGCCGCCGCGCCAGTGGTGTATATGGGACTTAACTACCCGTATGCCCCGCTCGCACGCGATGTCGCGGAGTCCGCCGTGCTCGAACTGATGGCGCGGGCCGGGTTGATGAAGTCGCGGGCAACCCAGCTGCTGGCGGACGGCTTCTGGGTCGGCATCGGCGGAGCCCAGTGGTACAAGAACCGTCCCGGGCTGCTCCGCATCGTGGCGGAACTGCGAAAGCGCGGAACCGGGCCGCAACGACTGGTCTTTGTGGGCTCACCCTGGGTCGAGGAGGAAAAGGAAGTGCTGCGCGACGCGGGCCTCGCTGACGATGTCCTGCGGCTCCAGGGTGTTTCCAATGAGGGCCTGCGCGCCCTGTATTCAATCGGTCGTGCGCTGATTTTCCCCTCCTGGGAGGAGGGATTCGGCTGGCCTATCGCCGAGGCCCAGGCGTGCGGCTGCCCGGTCTTTACCAGCGACCGCGCCCCCATGACGGAGGTCGGCGGAGCGGCAGCCCGCTACATCGATCCCGCGGACCCGGCCGCGGCGGCGGAACGTATCTTGAATCACCTCCCCGAGTTGCCAGCGCTTTCCCGGAGCGGCCTGGAGTCCGCCGCGCGCTGGAGCACCGGGCGCATGATCCAGGAGTATGAGGATCAGTACCTCGGAGCGGTTCAAGAATCCGCCGTTTTGGCCGCTGTAGGGACATGAGAATCCTGCGCATCATCGCCACCGTCGATCCCGCCACCGGCGGCCCTGTCGCCGGTCTGAGGGCGGTCACGCCGGCGCTGACAAAACTCGGGCACCACACGGAATTTCTCACCGTCGACCGCGATACCGACGGCTACCTCCAGAGTTTCGTTGCCCCGGTGAACGCCGTCGGCCCCGCCCGCGGCGGCTACTCCTACACGCCGCGCGTCCGGCGCTGGCTGGAGAAGAATGCCCGGCGCTTCGACGCCTTGATCGTGCACGGCCTTTGGCAGCATTTCGGGCCGGTCGTCCGGGAGATCAGCCGGCAGCCCGGTTTTCCGCCCTATTTCATTTTTCCCCACGGCATGCTCGACCCGACGCTGCGCCGTACGTATCCAGGAAAACACGTCAAAAAGTGGCTCTATTGGCTGCTGGCGGAACGGCGGGTGATCCGGGATGCACGGGCCGTTTTTTTCACCTGCGAGGAGGAGCGGCGGCTCGCCCGCACCACCTTCCCCCTCTACCGCGCCAACGAGCGGGTCGTGGCCTACGGCACCGCCGCTCCCGACGGCGACCGCCGCCTCTGGCTGCAGGCCTGGCACCAGCGCACTCCCGCGGTGGCGCAGCGCCCCTACTTCGTATTTCTCGGGCGCATACATTCGAAGAAGGGTGTCGACACCCTGCTGCGCGCGTATGCCCAGGTCCACGCCCAGGCCTACGCCGGCCGGGCCGACGCCCTGCCCGACCTGGTGTTGGCGGGACCGTGTCTCGACCGCCACTACCTCGAGCTGCTCAAGGGCATCGCGCGGGAGGGCGGAATCGATGGCAAGGTACACTGGCCGGGCATGCTGACCGGTGACGTCAAATGGGGAGCCCTGGCCGGGGCGGAGGCCTTTGTCCTTCCCTCTCACCAGGAGAATTTCGGGATCGCCGTGGTCGAGGCGCTGGCGGTCGGCACGCCCACCCTGCTCTCCGAACGCGTCAATATCTGGCGCGAGATCGCCGATGCGGACGCGGCCATGGTCGAGGCTCCCACCACCGAGGGCGTGGCCCGACTGTTCACCCGCTGGCTGCGGCTGGACCCGGACGGTCGGCGGCGGATGCGCGAGGCAGCACGTCCGTGTTTCGAGCGTCAATTTGAAGTGACGAAGGTGGCGGACAGCCTGGCCGCAGAACTTTCTAGCTTGATTGCCCGTCCGATTTCCTCCGGCTGACAGCCGTGCGCATCACGATTGTCCAAGGACCCTTTCTTCCCGTCCCCGCCCTGCTCGGCGGCGCTGTGGAGAAGGTCTGGTTCAACCTGGGTAAGGCCTTCGCGAAGCGCGGCCATCAGGTCACCCATATCTCTCGGGCCTACCCCACCCTGCCCGCCAGTGAGGAAATCGAGGGAGTGCGCCATCTCCGCGTGTCCGGCTTTGCCTCCCCGCCCACCTTTGCCCGCCGGATGGCGCTGGATCTCTGGTTTGCCCTGCGGGCGCGCAGCCGCCTGCCCGACGCGGATATCCTCGTCACCAATACATTCTGGCTCCCGGTCCTGGTCGGCCGCGGCGGCCGGCGCGGGCTGCCCTACGTCCATGTGGCCCGGTACCCCAAGGGCCAGATGAAGCTCTACCGGCGGGCCATCCTCCAGACAGTTTCCGAGCCGATCCGGCAGGCGATCGTGGCGGACGACCCGCAGGCAGCGGAGCGGACACGGGTCATCCCGTATCCACTCGCCAACGCCTACCTGCAGCCGCGGGTCGCGGAAGGTTCCCGCACCCTCCTCTACACCGGCCGGGTCCACCCGGAGAAGGGCGTGCACCTCCTGATCGAGGCTTTTGCCCGCCTCGCCCCCGCCCGTCGGGAAGGCTGGGACCTCAAGATCGTGGGCCCGTGGGAAGTCGCCTTTGGCGGAGGTGGGGACACCTACCTCGGTCAGCTCCGAGCCCTCGCCGCGCCCGTCGCCGGCCAGGTCGAGTTTGTCGGCCGTGTATTCGACGAGGCCCGACTGATCGGGCTCTACACGGGAGCCCGGATCTTCGTCTATCCGTCGCTGGCGGAGAAAGGCGAAACCTTTGGCCTGGCCGCGCTCGAGGCCATGGCGGCGGGCTGCGCGCCGGTGGTCTCCGGCCTCGCCTGCTTCGGCGACTTTATCACGCACGGGAACAACGGAGTCGTGTTCGACCACCGCGCCGCCGACCCGGCGGGAGCGCTTGCGACCGCACTGGGCGACCTGATGGCGGATCCCGCCCGCACCGAGCAACTGCGCGAGGCCGCCTGGCATCAGGCGCGCGGATACACGATGGACCGGGTGACCGGACTCTTTCTCGACGATTTCGCCTCGCTGCGCCCCGACGCCGCCCGCCTCCCTTGATCCTCCCATGAGCGCCCGTGTCCCTCTGAAAACCCATGCGCAGGATTCGGCCTACGCCTCCCCGTGGACGGTGCGTCAGCGCATCCTCATGCTCCTCTGGGGCTCCGCCTGGACCCTCCTCTGCCGCTGGACCGCCAAGCCGCTCAATCCCTGGCGGCTGCTCGTGCTGCGGTGCTTCGGGGCCAAGCTCAGTGGAAAGCCCTTTGTTCACCCCAACGCACGTATCCAGATTCCCTGGAACCTGACGATGCGCCACCGCGCCTGCCTGGGAGACGGCGCCAACGCCTATACCCTCGCAGAAATCATCATCGAGGAGGGCGCCACCGTTGCCCAGGAAGCCTACCTCTGCACGGGTACGCATGACTTTTCCTCGCCCGCATTGCCCCTTCAGACGGCGCCCATCCATGTCGGCCGCGATGTGTTTGTCGGCGCACGCGCCCTCGTGCTCCCCGGTGTATCCATCGGACCACGCGCCATCATCGGCGCCGCTGCCGTTGTCACGAAGGATGTGCCCCCCGGTGTGATCGTCGCCGGGAACCCGGCTCGTTCACTCGGAACGCGCCCCGAGTAAGGCTGGGAAAAACTCGGTGGGATGGCGGTTTTTGTTGTTACAGCCTTTCTGCAGCACGAACGCCACTGACAGGCAAAAGCATGCCAAATGGGCCTATTCCGGGCCTATTTAGGGGGTTTACTGCAAGTCGCCTGTCAAAAACCCCTAAAATTGAGGGTTTCCCTCACAGGCCCCGCAGCGCCCCCCTGAAGCCGCAATGAGTGGAGGCTCTATAGTTGGTCGGTTGCATCTGTGTTAGCCTGTTTCCCGTCGACAGCTCATCGCTTCAGATAACCCAAGTAACAATACACATGAAAAAGGTCATCGCTCTTGCAGCACTGACGGCCCTGGCGGGAAGCGCCTATGCGCAGCTCACGCCTTTGCCCCCCTCCTACGGTTCCCCCACCGCCATCGGCGCCAATGCCGGTGCCGCCTACTGGGGCGACCCCAACGGCCTCGCCGCCTTCAAGTTTGCGGCCGACAACAACCTGAACACTCCCAGCCCGAACAACGATCCGCTGAGTCTCGGCTGGTCGGTGAACAAGAGCGCCGGTGTGAACAACATCCTGTCGCAGATGGCCGATCCGATCACGGGGGGCGGTTCGATCCGTGTTATCTTCCTTGGTGAGTCCGCTGGCTGGTGGAATGACTTCGGCTTCACCACCGATGGCAACCCGAAGGGCCCGAACAGCTACTCGCTGTTCAACGACATCCAGGCGCTGCCCCCGCAGTCCAACCCGGCTTACGGTTCCTATTTCGACCTCGCGGTCGGTCCTGGCCAGGTCAGCGGTTTTGATTTCTGGCTGAGCGGCTCCCGCAGCACCTCCGCTTGGAATCCCAGCTCAAACACGTCTCCGGGCGGCTACTACACCGCCTTCGATATCACCCGTGGCAATCCCGCCACCCCGAGCGTCCGCTGGTCCCAGACCGCCCTCTCCGTCGACAACTTCGACGAAGATCCCACCGACGACATCTCGACCGCCAATGTCCAGACCTGGCTCATTGGTTTCGAAGACTGGCGTCTCGCGGATGGCGCGGACCAGGACTTCAACGACTTCATGGTCGCGGTTCAGTTCTTTGACCGTGACGGTCGTCCGTTCACTCCGGTTCCGGAGCCCTCCACGTACGGTCTGATGGGTGCCGGTGCCCTCCTGGGTCTCGTCGCCTGGCGCCGTCGCGCTGCGAAGAAGTAAGCTTTTCGACCTTACTTTCGTTATCCCGAAGCAAGAAGCCTCTCGGCAGAGTCCGAGAGGCTTTTTTGTGTCCGCTTCGCTTGGCTCACGGCCGGGCAACCTGCCCGCGCCGCGCACCAGCGGATGTGTTAGGGTTGGATGATGTCCGCGCCATCAAAGTCCGCCGTCACCGCCGTCGTGCGCTCACTGCTGATGACAAACAGCCCCGCATAAGGGGATGAACCGAGGGCCACGGTTACCGTGGCGAGGGTGCGCCAGGTGATGCCATCACTCGAAACCATCGCCGTGACCGCGCTTTCCCTGCGATCGAGGAGCAGGTAACGCCCGCTCTCGACAAAGGCCTTGTTCACTACCGAGCCATTCGCCGAGGTGCGGTATTCAAACACCACCCGGCCAGTGGCATCGACCGCAAGACTCGCCATCCGACTGTGGTCGACCAGCGTTTCGCGAAACATCACTCCGCTGCGGGCCGGCGGAACCCCGGGCCGTGCGGGTAGGATCCGTGTGGATACCGCGGCGACCCCGGCGGTACGCCGCGCAAGGTAGGCGGCCGCATCGCGTCCACTCGCGGGGAGGAGGCCGGTGCCGGTCAGGGCATGGCGTGTTCCGGACAGACCGGCTAGCGCCTCGCTGACCGACGCTCCGACGTCGTGCACCTCCAGGCCGCCCAGGCGATCAGGCGGAACCGCGGGCTGAAAGGCGGGTTCGCTCGCGCGCACCACGGCCAGGGACGAGGTGCTCTTGGACATCACCCCCAGGCCGACCTTGACCGACGCGGGGAGGGTCAGGTCGGCCGCGCCGAGAGGAAGCCAGCGAAGCCCGTCCGCGGAGTAGGCGGCGTGGACCACCGAACCGATGCGGGCGAGCTTCAGGTGAATGGGGAAAGCCAGCTTTTGACCGGGGCTGGAGAGCGCAAATGTGCCGCCCTGGAGCCGCCGTGCGATCGACACCGCACCGCTCGGGGAAACGAGCACCCCGACAAAGCGCGCATTGTTGCTCAAGCCCTCGCGCAGGAGGAGTCCGGCCCGCGCCTCGCCATTGCCGGCGGTAAATCCCGCAATCCGGGTCTTCACCTCGAAATCGCCACTGACATCGCAGGAGGCGAAGTGATGGGAATCGCGCCAGCCGCCCATGTCCGTCCCGGCTCCACTCAGTGAATACAGGTTGGCGGCGGCATCAAAGACGGTCTTTCCGGTCACGCCCACCACGCCGACGTCCGCGGAGGCGAGAACGGCGGAAAAGTCCGGCGTACTGGCGGCCACGGGCGCGGGTGTGGTGGCCACGGGCGCGGGTGTCGGCGCAGGCGTGGGAACCGGCGTTGGAAAGGGTTTCGCGGTGGGGACCGGTGTCGGCGAGGGCTTCGGCGTGGGTGTTGGCACCGGAGTGGTTCCTCCGCTGACGACGGGCACGGGCGTGGGCGTGACGGTGGGTTTTGGGGTCGGCGTCGGACTCGGCTTTGGCGTCGGTGTGGGGCTCGGTTTCGGCGTCGGCGTCGGGTTGGCCGTGGGTGCTGGGGTCGGTGCTTGCGTAGGTGCGGCACTCGCGGGCAGGGAGCTGGGGTCGTCGGTCAGCACAGCGCGCCACGCGAGCCCGTAGCGCTCACCGGCGGCCGGCGCCCGCACCTCGAGCGCGTATTGGCCAGCGACGAGGCCTTTCTCATAAATGTGCTCCACGTTGTCGATTTTGCTCTCACTGGTGGCCACCTGCGCTCCCAACTGAAACCCGCTGCTGCGGTGCAGCGTGAGGTCGAGGTTTTGAAGGGTTTGCACCGTCGTCACCCAATTGTCGGGGGTGGTGACCTGCCGGTGCCACGCGAGGATCGCGGAGAGGGTCATGCGTTTTCCGGCCGGAACGTTGAAAAAGTAGAGGCGCCGCGGAGTGACGGAAGTGGTGTTCAAGTCCCAGCCCAGCTCTTTCACGGCGGCCGCCATCGACGGGGCCTGTTTGCCGGAAAGCAGCATCTTGTAGCTGTGATACACGTTCACCTCGCCGGCGCCGTACACGCGATCGAGGGGAAGGGTCGAGGTGTGCGACCAGCCAGGGAACTCCTCCTTGGTCGCCCCCGCCATGAGAAGGGCTTTGATCACCCGCGGATTACGAGCGTCTGCCAGCGCCGCATTGCGCTGCGTTTCTCCAATCAGGAGCGCCGCGCACGAGGAAACGATGGGCGTGGCATAGCTGGTGAACGTCGCCGTGCCCACCAGGTCGGGTTTCATCCGGCCGACGGTGTCGGTCGACGTACCGGTCTTGGGATGATTGCCCGTGGAGGTGCCGACCGAGATCACGTTATGGCCGTTGCCGATGATGTGGGACATCGAGGCCCCGTTATCGACGCCGACCACCGCGACGATGTTGTCGCGTTCGATCCGGTAATCCTGTTTGCGCAGAATCTTCAGCGCCCAGATCGCGTCATTGCCGCCCCAGCTGTGATTCTCGATGTCCCAGGACGAGGAGGCCGGCGCAAACGTGCGGGTGCCATTCAATGCGCCACTGCCGGTGAAGGTCCACGCCTCCGCTGCCTGGATACCATCGATCCCCGGGGTCATGCTGAAGCTCGCTCCAGCCAGGTGCTTGGCGACCTCCGTCGCGTGCCCGGAGAACTTCCCGTACGTCGACGACACGTAGGTAAATTGCTTCCCCTCGAGGTCCGACGTCGCCTGCGGCGCCCAGGCGCCGTCGCGGACGTATTCCACCAGCATCACCCGGACGCCCGCCCCGTCGGGGAGCTTGGCGCCGTGCTCCGTTTTCAACTTGGAGAATCCCACGTCGTCCTTGAAACCCGCTTGGGCAAGGGGAACGAGGAGTGTCAAGGGAAGCAGCGCACGCAGGGCGATCAGGACAGGGTTCGAGGCAGGGAACGGTGATGCGTGCATAAGAAGCGAGGGGTGGATGCGGCTCACGCTCGACAAAGCCTCCCACCCCCGCTCGGTCAATTGGGTACATCCCCCAAGTCATTCATTTAAAGGCTCTTTACGCACTGGCACTGCAACGTTTTTACAACTCACATTCGTTTTACCAAACCCGTAAGAAAGCCATCAAAGCGAGCGGGCCTGCGCGACAGCATTAGGGCCCCGCTTCAGAACGGTGGGCTCGGACGTGCGTCTCTCCCCGAAAAACTCCGGGAACTGCCCGTTCGCCGCGCAAGGTAAACCCGGGTTGCAGCCCTGCGAGAGGTGCCAGACCGCGAATTGGTTCGCCAGCGGCGGAAGCGGCCCGGTTTCATTGGCCACACTTGCACGCGTGAAAGCCACCAACGTTCCCGTCTCCATTCTCATCCCGATCAAAAACGAGGCAGCCAACCTCCCGCGTTGCCTGGCCTCCGTCGCTTGGGCCGACGAGATCTTCGTGGTGGATTCCCAGAGCACGGACGGATCCCAGGCCATCGCGGAGAAGGCCGGAGCCAAGGTGGTGCAGTTCCATTTCAACGGCGTCTGGCCGAAGAAGAAAAACTGGGCGTTGGAGAACCTGCCCTTCCGAAACGAGTGGGTATTTATCTTGGACGCAGACGAGGTGCTCCCGCCCGAGACCGCAGCGGAGTTTGCCGCCATCGTCGCTGCGGACGGCCACGGGCACACCGGTTACTGGATCAACCGCCGTTTCATGTTCATGGGCAAATGGCTAAAGCATGCCTATTACCCTAACTGGAATCTGCGCCTCCTGAAGCACCGTCTGGGACGCTACGAGCAGCTGGTGGTTGGGGCGACCCAGAGCGGCGACAACGAAGTCCACGAACACATCACCGTACAGGGGTCCTCCGGGCGCCTGAAGAGTGAGATGGACCATTACGCCTTCCCCTCGGTGGACGTCTTTGTGGAGAAGCACAACCGGTACTCCAACTGGGAGGCCGCGCTCGAGGTGCAGGACCGGCGTCACGCCGCCGAGCACCTGCAGCTCGGTGCGACGAAAACCCGCCGAAAACTCAAGGAGATCGCCCGGCGCCTGCCCTGCCGCCCCTTGCTCCGTTTCCTTTACGTATACCTCGGCCAGGGTGGCATTCTCGACGGTCGGGAAGGCTTCTATTTCGCAAAATTGCACGGCTTCTACGAGTTCCTCTCCGTGGCGAAGGCGTACGAGCTGCGGAAGAAACAGCGCTCCAGCGCGGTCCCGCCTGCTTAAGCGTTTCTGCAGAGCGAGACACCCGGCCGTCCGCCCGGTTTTCCGAGTGGACAGGCCCGCGCAAATGGGTCTTTTTCCGCGCCATGGCTTCGTCTGATACCAAGCTTGTCACGCCCCTCTCCCTGCTCGTCGATGCGATCCTCGTCGGCGCGTTCTTTGTCCTCATGTTCTTCGTGCTTTCCCCGCACGTGCCGTCGAACAACAAGATGGACATCGCGATCTGGGCCGGGTTGACCTCCGCCTGCATGAGCGGCGTATTCTGGCTGGCAGTACAGATGTGCCGGGTGGTCTACAAGGCGCAGAAGGCGAATCGCAAATAGCGCCCCGCCCCCGAAAGGCTGGAGCCCGTCCCCGGCCCGGGCGCTGATCCATGGCCGAAGAAACCCCACCCCCGTCGCCGCGGACGACCGCAGCGGTTGAAGATTACCTCGAGCGGATCCGCGACCTGATCCGCACGAAGGGCTACGCCCGGGTGGTCGACATCGCCGCCGAACTGAAGATCTCCCAGGCCAGTGTGACCGGCATGATCCAGCGGCTCGATGCCGAGGGACTGGTCAAATATGAGAAATACCGGGGCATGGTCCTCACCGGTGCCGGCGAGCAGGTGGCCCAGCGCATCGCGCACCGCCACGAGTTGCTCACCGAGTTCCTGAGGCTGCTCGAACTCCCCGAGGCGGTGATCGCGACCGATGTGGAAGGCCTCGAACACCACATCAGCCCGGAGACCTTCCGCGCGATCGAAGCCCTCTCCCGCTTTCTTCAGGCGACCCCCCAGGCCCGCAGCGAGATTGTGTCCGCGGCCCGCGATTCATCCGGCTGACTATCCGCCGGCGGCTGTCGCCTGGCGTGGTCCACCCGCGGCTCTCCCGTCGCGAGCGTCACCGGGCAGGAGTCGCCTTACGCACGTTGTGCCCGTGCTTTTTCCACCCGGCTGGAGACCATGATCGAGATCTCGAACAGCACATAGAGCGGCGCTGCAAAGATAAGCTGGGTCACGGGATCGGGGGTGGGCGTGGCGATGGCGGCGATGATGAGGATCGCGACGATCGCGTGTCGACGGTAGTGCCGCAGCGTCGCCACCCGCAGCATGCCCATGTACACCAGCAGCACGATCAGGAGGGGGAACTCAAACGCCGCGCCCACGCCGAGCACCATCCACGTCAGGAGCCCATAATAACTCCCCGGCGTCCACCGCGTGATGAAACCGAAGTATTCGTTCAGCTGGACGGAAACGTTGACCGTGCTGGGGACCAGGATGAAAAAACCAAAGGCGGCGCCGAGGAGGAAAAGGCACGCTGCGGCAATACATCCGGGCAGGAGCAGTTTCATCTCCCGCTCCGTCAGCGCGGGGGCGACAAACTGCCCGACGAAAAAGAGGAAGAAGGGCGCGGAAAGGATCAGGCCGCCCACCGCGCAGAGCTGCACCACCACGGAAAACCCCTCCATGATCGTCGTCGTTCCCAGTTCGATCACGAAGTTCGGGTTTCCCTCCTTCACGTACTGCAGCGGCCACAGCACGAGGTGGTTGAACTCGCGGAGGAAGATGCCGATCAGGGCGGCAAAGACCGCGAAGACGACCACACATTTCACCAAGGTCCAGCGCAGGTCCTCGAGGTGCTCGAAAAACCCCATCGGCTTTTCCCGCGGGTTGGCGGGGTTTTCCTGGTCCTGGAGATTTTCGTCGGCGGGCAAAGGCACGGGCGTGAAAGGTCGGAAGGTGAAGCGTTTTTCGCGCGAAAGAAAGCGAGGAATGCTCGCATCAGCATTCGGCGGGCCGAGAACGCTACTACCCGTCAGCAGAGGGGGCGCTAGGGGCCGCCCGCGCCTCTGCGCCGTTGACACACCAGAGGCTGGGCCTATTGGCTCCTTACTTTGCGCCGCCCGGCGGCCCCGTCCGTTTTCCCAACCTCGATTCAACTCCCAATCATGGCCGTTAAGTCAAAAGCCCAGAAACCTGCAGCGAAGGCCAAGCCTTCCACCTCCAAAGCGTCCGCCGTCAAAGGCACCAAATACGTGTACACGTGGGGCGCCGGCAAAGCCGATGGCGACGGATCGATGAAGGCGCTCCTCGGCGGTAAAGGTGCCAACCTCGCCGAGATGACCCGCATTGGTCTGCCCGTTCCTCCGGGCTTCACCATCACCACCGAGGTCTGCACGTACTACTACGCCAACAAGAAGACCTACCCGGCCTCCCTGCAGGCCCAGATGGAAGCCGGCGTGGCCAACATGGAACGCATCATGGGGACGCGCTTCGGCGACGCCTCCGGTTTCCCCCTGCTGGTCGCAGTCCGCTCCGGCGCGCGCGACTCGATGCCGGGCATGATGGACACCATCCTCAACCTCGGCCTGAACGACCAGACCGTGGTGGCCCTGGAGAAGGCGACCAACAACGCGCGTTTTGCGTGGGACTGCTACCGTCGCTTCATCCAGATGTACGGCGACGTCGTTCTCGGCGTGCAGAAGCGCGAGGGCGAGGACCACGAGCCGTTCGAGACCGTCATCCACACCTTCAAGTACGAGAAATACCACGACGACGTCGAGGACTCGAAGCTGACCGCGGAAGACCAGCAGGAACTGGTCAAGCGCTTCAAGGCCCTGGTGAAGGAGCGCACCGGCAAGGTGTTCCCCAACAATCCCTGGGACCAGCTGCGCGGCGCCGCCGGCGCTGTATTCGGTTCCTGGATGAACGACCGCGCGATCGTGTATCGCCGCAAGTACAACATCCCGACCGAGTGGGGCACCGCGGTGAACGTACAGGCGATGGTCTTCGGCAACACCGGCGAGACCTCCGGTTCCGGCGTGGCCTTCACCCGCAATCCCGCCAACGGCGCGAACGAGTTTTACGGCGAGTTCCTGGTCAACGCGCAGGGTGAAGACGTCGTCGCCGGCGTCCGCACGCCCGAGCCCGTGATCAAGCTGAAGGACGTGATGCCGAAGTCGTACGCCGAGCTCCTCAAGGTCCGCGCGACCCTGGAGAAGCACTTCAAGGACGTGCAGGACATCGAATTCACGATCCAGGAAGGCAAGCTGTTCATGCTCCAGACGCGCAACGGCAAGCGCACCGCCGCCGCCGCGCTCAAGTTCTCCATCGATATGGTGAAGGAGAAGCTGATCGACTGGCAGACCGCGATCATGCGCAACCCGGCCGACCAGCTCGACCAGCTGCTCGCCCCGATCTTTGACCTCGCCGAAGTCAAGAAGGCCAAGGTCATCGCCACCGGCCTCCCCGCCGGCCCCGGCGCCGCCACCGGCAAGATCTACTTCAATGCCGACCGCGCCGTCCAGGCCGCGGATAAGGGCGAGAAGGTCCTGCTCGTCCGCGTTGAGACCTCGCCGGAAGACCTCCGCGGCATGATCGCCGCCGAGGGCATCCTCACCGCCCGCGGTGGTGTTTCCTCCCACGCCGCGCTCGTTGCCCGCCAGATGGGCAAGGTCTGCGTTTGTGGCGCCGCAGCCGTCCAGATCGACTACGATCGCAAGGTCGCAACGATCGAAGGCCAGAACTTCGGCGAAGGCGACTTCCTCTCGATCGACGGCACGACCGGCACGGTCTATGCCGGCCAGATCAAGACCGCCCCGTCGGAGATCATCTCCGGCCTGCTGAACAACCACGAGGCTTCCAAGGCCACGGAAAAGTTCAAGAGCTACACCCAGCTGATGAAGTGGTGCGGCCAGGTCACGAAGCTGCAGGTCCGCACCAACGCGGACACCCCGGAACAGACCGCCAACGCAATCGCCTTCGGCGCCAGCGGCATCGGTCTGACCCGTACGGAACACATGTTCTTCGAGGGCGACCGCATCGACGCCATGCGCGAGATGATCCTCGCCGACAGCCTCGCCAACCGCGAGGCCGCCCTGGCGAAACTGCTCCCCTACCAGCGCGACGACTTCTTCGGCATCTTCAAGGCGCTGAAGGGCTTCCCGGCGACGATTCGCTTCCTCGATCCCCCGCTGCACGAATTCCTTCCCCACACGAAGGAACAGCAGATGGACCTCTCCCGGAAGCTGAACATCCCGGTCGAGAAGATTATCGCTCGCGTGCACGAGCTGCATGAGTTCAACCCGATGCTCGGTTTCCGCGGCTGCCGCCTCGGTATCAAGTATCCGGAGATCACCCGCATGCAGGCCCGCGCCGTCTTCGAGGCCGCCGCCGATGCCCAGAAGGCAGGCATCAAGGCCAAGCCGGAAATCATGATCCCGCTGGTCGGCTTCAAGAAGGAGCTCGATCTGCAGGTCGCGATCGTCCACGAGACCGCCGCCGCCGTGCAGAAGGAAAAGAAGGTCAAGATCGCCTACTCCGTGGGCACCATGATCGAAGTTCCGCGCGGCGCCCTGACCGCCGACGAGATCGCGCAGACCGCCGAGTTCTTCAGCTTCGGCACGAACGACCTCACCCAGACGACCCTGGGCATGTCCCGCGATGACTCCGGTTCCTTCCTCGCCCCCTACCAGGAGGCCGAGATCTTCAAGAAGAACCCCTTCGCCTCCGTCGACCAGACCGGCGTCGGTCAGCTCATGCAGATCGCGATCGAGAAGGGCCGCAAGACCCGCCCCGAGATCAAGCTCGGCATCTGCGGCGAACACGGTGGCGATCCGGACTCGGTCAAGTTCTGCCACAAGATCGGCCTCTCCTACGTGAGCTGCTCGCCCTTCCGCGTGCCGGTGGCCCGCCTTGCCGCCGCCCAGGCCGCGGTGGCCGACCTCCAGGCCGCCGCCAAGAAGGGCAAGAAGTAAGCCGCCGCGCTCAACGACCTTCGCGAGCCCCGCACCTCACCGGTGCGGGGCTTTTTTTTGCCGCGCCGTTCCCCGTATTCGTGAAAAACCTACTCAAGAAGAACCACGAAGGGACACGGATTCACACGAAGAGAGACGCGGACACCCAGACCCCTGAGGCCCGGGTCCCCTCCGACAGTCGTGTCCATTCGTGGTTACCTTCTACCAAACCGTAGTCGCCACGGATAACCTCCAACTGCAAAGGGTGCACTAAGTCGCTGCAACTTCTGCGGTCCGGAGGGTTGAACGCTGCATCCTCGCGAAGCCAGCCAAAACAATTCCCCCGCAAGTATCTGTCCCAAAGCGGCTTGTCATGCACGGGCCGAGGCTGGCAAGGGCGATGCAAGAGTCTCGGTGTATGCACATCGACTCTTCGCTCTCTGAACTGATTTCGTTGAACTGGCTGTCCGAGGAGGCGCGGCACGTCACGGCCGGCTCCGCCCAGGATCGCCTGATCCATGAACAGATGGAGCAGGTGCGCGCCCATCTGCCGCGCTCGCTCCTGAGCTTTCACGATCGCCTGGCGAAACAAGGTCGACCCAGCGCGATGCGCGCCAGTGGCACCTCCTGCCCCGCCTGCCACCTGCGCCTGCCACGATCCCTTCAGGCCGATCTGTGCGCCGAACGCAGCTCGGTGGTCTGCCCGAACTGCGGCGTGATTGTGTGGCACGGGCCGGTGCATGCCAGCCCGACGGTGGATGCGGACGCAGCCCAAACCGCTTAAGCGGCCACCTTGTCCCCTGCCCTGCCATCCAGCGAAAACCGTCCGGCACCAGCAATGAAGAGGACGACGAAGACACCCAGGTAGGCAAACGCGAGTTCGCCGCTGTTCTCCCCCCGAAGGGCGCCGCTATGTACAATCCAGTAGGCGACGCCCATCGTGACAGCGGCACCCAGCGCCGCCAAACGGGTAAAAAGACCCAGCACAAGCAGAACAGGACACAACACCTCGCCGCAGATGGCGAGAATCAGGCTGACCTGTGATCCCACGCCCAGCGGATCGGGAAACGACCCGGCCAGGCTGCTGAAGGTCGCAAGCTTGGGCCAACCGTGCAGCAGGACCATGGCGAGACCGAACCAAAGGCGGAGGACGAGGAGGGCCAGGTCGGCACTCGTGGGCACAATGCTGAGTTGGAGGACTTTTTTCATAGGGGGAGGGACGGTCGCCGGGACAGGCGGTCGTAGCACGGACGCTCTCGCAGGACACCTTCAAACCGGCGGGGTGCCGGCCGTCAGCCAATTCGTAGGACTTGGATGACCCTGCCGTTGGGATCCCGCAGGCGAAATCCCGCCTGCCATCCGCCGTCCGACGGTTCCAGTTCCTCCTCCGCAACGCCCGCGGCGATCAGCCGGTCGCGCGCCTCCCCGGGGTCGTCGACCAGCAGCCGAAGCCACTGGCCCCGGCCGTCTAGCTGCCCAAGGATTCCCTCGGGCACGGCCGCTGTCTCCGCTTCGTAAATACAAAGCTGTCCGCCCTCCGGATGCTCCAGCGTGACCCACGCGTCCTCCGCCTGCACGGTGCGGAAACCAAGGACCTCCGTGTAGAAATCCCACGTCTGATAAAAACGTTCCGTGACAAAGGCGTGCTGGAAGACCACCTGCACCCGTCGGCTGATCGACCGCACCGGGGCACTCGCGCGCATGCAGAGGGCGTTCATCACGAGCGGGGCGCTGGGTTGCGTTTGTGAACGGCAAGACAGTTGCCATCGGGATCCTGCACCACCGCCAGCCAACACACCGGGCTCTCGGTGGGTTCAACCCTGAAGAACGTCCCCGCCGCCTTCAGCGCAGAGACGGCGGCGTCGAAATTTTCCACCTCCAGCGCGATCGAGGGACCATCCGAGGCGGGCTTCCATTCCGGGCTCATGTTCGTGATAGCCAGGGTCCCGGGACCGATATCGTATTCGATCCACGCCTTACCCTCATGCTCGAAGGTCGTGGTGACTTTCAGGTTCAGCAGTCCCTCGTAAAACGCGCGGGCGCGCGGCATGTCTGTGACCGGATAACCGGTGAAGGCGATTTCTGTGACAGTGACCATAGTCCCGCCAGCCTACACCCGTGTTGTGACAGCGTTATGTCAGGAGCAAAACGCCAACGTCCTGCGGGGTGCCCTAACTGGCCACACCCTGCGGCTGGGGAACCTTGGCATGGCGCTCGAGGCTGGCCCGGGCCAGGTCCCGCACGTGGAGGCGCAATTCCTCCGGCTCGAGCGCCTCCGCGTCCGCACCAAAGGACAGGAGCCAGCTCGCCAGCCAGCGCAGCGAATACGTCGCCATCCCGACAACCGCGCCGCCCTGCACCGTCCGCTCCTCAATCAGGCCGACATAACTCTCGCGGCGGGCGCGTTCGAGGGCAGCGTCGGCGAACCAGATTCGCACCGGCAACATCTGGTCCTGGTTGGCGACGTCATGCAGGTGTCGCGCCAGGGAAAACTCGGGCCGCGGTTCAAAGGTTTCGTGGGCGAGTTCCACGCGCAGCATGCGGTCAAGACGGAAGTGCCGCATGTCTCCGCGCAGCCGGCACCAGGCCACGAGGTACCAGAGCTCGCCGTAAAAAACCACACCGAGCGGCTCCACCTCGCGCTCCGACTCAAACTCCTGGCTTCGGCCACGGTACCGGAGGCGCACCACCCGCCGCTTCACCGTCGCTTCCTGCAGCGGCAGCAGCCACTCGCGGTCGCCGTCCCGGGTGTCAGCGGGGCGTGACGTGCGCCCCACCACCACGGTTTTTCCGCTCACCTGGTCAATGTAGTCCTGCCGCTCGCGAGGCAGAATGGCGCGCAATTTCAGCAGCGCCGCATTGAGCGGCGCATGCAGGGAGCGATCCGTGAACTGGCGCGCCATCTCCGCGCCGACAAACAGGGCCCCCGCCTCTTCGGCCGTCAGCATCACCGGCGGCAGGTGATACCCTTTGAGGAGGGAATAACCGACGCCCGGCTCGCCCGCCAGCGGCACCCCCGACTCGGCCAGGGCGGAGATGTCCCGGTAGATTGTCCGCACACTGACTTCGAAATGCGCAGCCAGGTCCTCCGCCCGGGTGAGACGCCGGCCCTGCAGGTACATCACGATGGCAACGAGTCGGTCGGTGCGGTTCATGGCAAACGGCGCCAGCGTGGCCGCGCGGGCAGACTTGGCGATCCCGTTTACCCGGTCGCCACCGGCAACCGCAGGACAAACTCGGCCCCCAGCCCGGGGCCGTCGCTCCGGGCAAACAGCTGCCCACCCATCTCCCGTGCGGCCAGCGCGCTGTTGTGCAAACCAAAGCCGTGGCCCTCCTTTTTGGTGGTAAACCCAAAGGAAAAGATGCGCTGCAGGTTTTCCGGCGAGATGCCCATGCCGTTGTCGCGCACCCGGAGCTCAACCCACGGGCCCTCGACCGCGGTGACAAAAATAATGCGCGGGTCTGAGGCCTGCGCCGAGTGGATCGCCTGCTGGGCGTTGTTGATCAGGTTGACGAGGATCTCCAGCACGCGATGACGCGCGGCAAGGATCAGGGGCATGGGGGAAAACTGCCTGTCCACTACGACCCCTCCCCGTTCCAGCGCGGCGGAGGCAATCACCAGCGCCTCCTCTATGATTTCCTGCAGCACGAGTTTTTCGCAGAGGGTGGAGGCGTGGGCGTAGTTCTGCTGCATCGCGATCACGGCCTTGATGTGATCGATCCCGGTGCGCAGCGTCTCCGTCTCCGCCACGAGGATCTCGCGCTCGCGCAGCAATTCGCGCGTGAGCCGACCGAGGTACACCGGCAGCTGTTTGCCGCGCGTATCCTCCTGGAGGAAACGTCCCAACTGGGCCGCATTGTCCTCCAGCAGCGACACCGCCTTCGCCAGGTTGGGCATCCGCGATCCCCGCAGCTGATCGGAGATCAGCGACGCGGAGGTATTCACACTGTTAAACGCATTGCCGACGTTGTGCAGCACGCCACTGGCGACCTCCGCCATGCCCGCCATGCGAGACGCGTCGATCAGCCGCCGCTGCGACTCCGCCAGCGCCGCCTCCGCATGCTTGCGCGCCGTGATGTCGCGCGTGATGCCGAAGGTGCCGATCACCTGGCCGTATTCGTTGTAGAAAGGGAGCTTGGTGGTGGCACACCACGTGATCCGACCATCCGACCATGTCTCCCGCTCCTCCACGTTGAGGAGGGGTTTCTCCGACCGGATGATCTGCTGCTCGCCGTCGTAGGCTTCGCGGGCGTGCTCCTCCGAGAAATAGTCAAAGTCGCTTTTGCCGATCAGCTTCTCCGGGTCGGTGACCCCAAACTTCACCGAAAAGGCGTGGTTTACCCGCAGGAAGCGGCTCTCCAGGTCCTTGAAATAAATGATGTCCGGGAGGTTCTCGAGCAGCGCCCGCAAGTAGCGCTGGTCCCGGCGCAGGGCGTTGAGCTTCCGGTGCGTCTCCGTGGTGTCGCGCGCCGTCAGGATCAGGCATTCGGGATAGCCGTCCGCGGCCGGCTGGCTGATGAGGGTGGCGGAGACAGGAAACTCGTCTCCATCCGCCCGACGAAATTCCAGCTCGCCGCCCCAGGAACCCGCCCGCCAGGCGCCCGGGGTGGCGTCGTTGAGCAGTGTCCACAGGCTCTGGTTGGAAACCCATTCCATTAAAAGGCAGCCGGCGCCGTCCCCGCCTCCAGGGAGGCGCAGGATGCGCCGTCCCGCCGGATTCAGGTATTCAATCTGGTATGACGGCTGTGCCACCACCGCCACCAGGTCGGCGGAGCTTTCGGCGACCCGCGACCAAAGCCGGAGCCAGCGTTCGCTGCCAGGCAGCAACGGGTCGGCGCGGGCGGCCGGGGAGTCCTCCGGAGTCGGGGTGGCGGTCGGGGTCATGGGCGCACCGCCATACAACCGTCTCCGCGCCGCCGGATCAAGCGTTCGACTGCTTGCGCTGTTCCAGTTCTTCCCAGCGCCCGAAAGCGTGGGCGAGCGAGGCGTCAATCTCCTCCAGACGCGCCTTGAGCGCCGCCGCACTGCCAGGCTCGCGCTGGTAGAACCCCGGATCAGCCAGCCGCCCGGTGAGGTCAGCTTGTTCCGACTCGAGGGTCTCGATCACCCCAGGGAGCGACTCGAGCTCGCGCTGCTCTTTTTGCGAAAGCTTCCTGGATTTCGCCGGGGCGGGTGCAGCCGCACGGTTCGGTGACGCCATTCTCAGCTCCGCCGCCTTCGCCTCCTGAAGCTTCCGGTAACGGAGCCAGTCGGCATAGCCGCCCACATATTCGCCAATTCGCCCCTCGCCCTCCATCACCAGGGTGCTGGTGACGACGTTGTCGAGAAACTCACGGTCATGGCTGACCAGGAGGAGCGTGCCCGTGTATTCAACGAGCAAACACTCAAGCAGCTCCAGGGTTTCCGCATCCAGGTCGTTCGTCGGCTCGTCGAGGACAAGGACATTGGCCGGGCGGGTGAAGAGACGGGCAAGGAGCAGCCGGTTGCGCTCGCCGCCGGAAAGCACCCGCGCCGGTGTGCGCGAGCGCGCCGGTTCGAAAAGAAAGTCCTGAAGGTAGCTGATGACGTGGCGCGTGCGACCGTCGATCGTCACCGTCTCATTCCCATTGGCGATGTTGTCCGCCACGCTGCGGTTGTCGTCGATCTGCTCCCGCAGCTGGTCGAAATAAAGCACCTGCTGGTTGGTGCCCTGGGTGATGGCGCCCGCGGTGGGGGTGAGGTGGCCGAGCAGCAGCTTGATCAGGGTCGATTTGCCGGCCCCGTTCGGGCCGATGATGCCAATCTTGTCGCCACGCATGATCGTGGTCGTCAGGCCGCTGACCAGCTCCGGTCCGCCCGGATAGGCAAACGACGCGTTCTCCACATCGATCACCTTCATGCCGGAGCGCTCTGCATCCGAGAGGCGCATGGCGGCCTGGCCGAGACGCTCGCGGCGGTCACGGCGTTCGTTGCGCATGGAGACGAGGTTTTGAATCCGGGCCTGCGCGCGCGAACGTTGCGCGCGGACACCCTGCCGAATCCACGCCTCTTCCTGGGCCAGCTTCTTGTCGAACGCCGCCCGCTGCTTTTCCTCGGCCTCGATCACCGCCTGCTTGCGCACAAGATAGGTTTCGTAGTCACAGGCCCAGTTGCTCAACACCCCGCGGTCGAGCTCGACCAGCCGCGTTGCAAGGCGGCGGAGGAAGGCGCGATCGTGGGTGACAAAAAACAGGGTGAGACGCGCCTCCGCGAGGAAGTCCTCCAGCCAGGAGATGGACTCGAAATCCAGGTGATTGGTCGGTTCATCGAGCAGGAGGAGATCGGGCTGGGCCACCAGGGCGCGCGCCAGCATGACCCGGCGTTTTAGTCCACCGGAGAGCGCTTCAAACGGACGTGTGGGATCCAGCCGGCACCGTTCAAGCCATTGCTCGAGGCGCAGTTCGGACTCCCAGGATTCTTCGTGGTCATGCAGCGGGCGCAGCCCGCCCGCCACCACGTCGTGGACGGTCCCGGTCAGCTCCGAAGGCACCTGTTGCTCGAGCCGACGGAATGTGCTCCCCGGCTGCCGGAAAACGCTGCCGGAGTCCGGTTTCAAATCTCCAGCCAAGACGCGCATCAGGGTGGATTTGCCGGCGCCGTTGCGCCCGACGAGGCAGACCCGTTCGCCCGGGTCGACCTGGAAGTTCACATGGTCAAGCACGGGGGCACTACCGAACGAGAGACTGACATCTAGAAGGGAAACCAGAGACATGGACCGGACACGCTGGGTGCTGCCAAAGCGGCAGGCAACTCCTCAAGCGGGGCCTTCCCACTCTGGGACACACGCTGACCCGTCCCGGACGACGCGTGGCCGGTCCGCGTGCCGTCCTACCCTTTCTTGCGCTCGATGAAGGGATTGGGCCGATTTTCGGCGGCGCGGTCCTCCACCCGGCGCTCGGCGGGCACGGCAAAGATCGAATTGTCCCGCAACACACAGCCCAGGCGGCCGGGAATGCAGTCCGTCTTCAGACGGAGACAACGGTCGCGCTCGAGGTCGAAGTGGGGACAGGCAAAACTCATAAAGGGAGGGCGAGAGACGGGCAGCCTACGCCTTCGTGCGCTCGCTCCAAGGTATAATCGACACGCCAGCCTTTGTCCCTGAGGCCTATTTCAGCGCGGGACGCTCCGGCCCCCGTGCCGCCACCAGCGGCCTCCGCGCCGCGCAGTTGCGGCGGGCCGCCCGCTCGCCCTAACTCGGTCCGTGGCCAAAGTTTATTTCTACTACGCGGCGATGAACGCCGGAAAATCGACCGTCCTCCTCCAGTCCAGCTACAATTACCAGGAGCGCGGGATGCACACCTATCTGCTCACGCCCGCGATTGATACGCGGTTTGGCAGTGGCAAAATCACGTCGCGCATCGGCATCGAAGCGCCCGCCACGGTCTTCACGCCCACCGATGACCTGCTTTCCCTCGTGCGCGACGCCCACCGCGCGCAACCGCTTTCGTGCGTACTCGTTGACGAGGCCCAGTTCCTCACCACCGCCCAGGTACGCGGTCTCACCGACGTTGCCGACCAGCTCGACATCCCCGTTCTCTGCTATGGCCTGCGCACGGACTTCAAGGGAAACCTGTTTGAGGGCAGCGCCACCCTGCTCGGTTGGGCCGACGACCTGATCGAGATCAAGACGATCTGCCACTGTGGCCGCAAAGCCACCATGGTACTGCGGGTCGACGCCGCCGGTGCGGCCCTGAAGGAAGGCGCGCAGGTCGAGATCGGCGGCAATGAACGTTACGTCTCCGTCTGCCGCCGCCACTACAAGGACGGCCGGTCGCGCTGAGGCGGACCGCTCAAGCCGTACGCTTCAGGTATTTGCCCACCGCGGCCCGCAGGATATCGGGCGAGAAGGGCTTCTGGAGGACGCCGGCCACTCCGCACCGTTCGTCCTCGCGCAGTCCCTCTTCACCATAACCCGTGACGAGGACGACGGGCGCCGGGAAACCCATGCGCTGGAGTTCTGCCGCAACTTCACCCCCGCCCATGCGGGGCATGGTGAGATCGAGCAAGACCAGGGAAATATCGCTCCCATGAACCTTCACCAGCTCGATGCCCTCGGGTCCGTCGCGCGCGGTGATCGCCCGATAGCCCGCGCGCTGCACGATCCACTGGCTGAGCACACGGATCGCCTCATCATCGTCGATGATCAAAACCAGAGGTGCAGGCAGTGGCGGAACGGACACCGTGCTCCCGGATCCCGATGTTTCTGAAGATGTGGCCAAGGTAAAAGGGTGGACGAAAAAATCTCCCAGCGGGCGACGACAGGGGCATCGTAACCACCGCTGCGCTTGGGGCAACTGAGATTCAACAGAGTTGCGCGCTTCCCACAAGTACGGCCGGTCCCAGTGGGCCTCGGACCCACCCTAAAGCGGCCCCGGGGAAACCCCGATGCCACCGTAACGCCCGCGTCACTACAGGCATCCGCCTCAGCCTTGTGCGGGAGGAAAGACCAGATAACCGCCCGGCTGCCAGCGCACGTTGCGCGAGCCGGGATGAAGCCGCTTCACCACATATTCGATATAGCGCAGGTCGTCCCCGCTCCCCCGAAATGCCGGCGAAACGTGCGTACCGCCTCGGGGGAAATAGACGCAGACGCGCCGGCCGAACACGAAGACGGCGGCCGCAGAAGGCGTTAGTTTCCCTTTTTCCTTCATGTCGAACTCCACCACCGCGGTCGGCCGCGAGCGGCCCAGCTCGCGTGCCACGCGGGTGGCGTCGCGCACGTCCGCGTTCTTGTGATAGAAGAGATGCTCCGGCCGCTTTTCGGGAGGTGTCTGGCGGTAGTCCTCACGGTAGCGCGCCAGCACCGGCCGAAATTGTGGATACGAGGCGAAAATGCGCGGGCCCACATCGGTCAGATCGCCTCGGCGCTCCACCGGCACATCGATGGGCACGACCCCGAAATTGATGTCGTAAAACCAGAGCTTTCCCTTCGCCGCATACACGGTCACGGCATGACCCTGTCCGATCTTGATGTCGCCCTCGGCATTTCCCCACTGCAACACCTGGGCCCAGGGAACCTCACCGTCGTAGTGTCGCAAATACGCGTCGTAGAAGTTCACCGACTCCACAAAACACGAGTTCCGCACATTCAGGGACTCGTACCGAAACGGCGGTTTCTCCCCCCGCGGCGGGCGCTTTCCCGCCTTGGGAGCCGGGCGATGGGCCTCCCGCGCCTTTGCCGTTTTGACCGCCGCGGCCTTCGGCGGGGTCACGGTTTTCGCCGGCGCGATCGCGTTCTCTCTCTCCCGGGCCGGCGCCTTGGTGGCAGCCGGTGCCTCCTCCCTCAACGGTTCGGGGCCCGCAGGCGCCGTCTGGGAGGGCGGGTTGGCGTTTGCCCGCGGAGCGGGCGCTGTCGCGCCCGTGGCGCAGCCCGACAGGGCAAGGACGAGCCCCAAGAGTACGGCTGCGGTCCCACGCCATTGCCTCCCGTTACCTGGACGCACGCTGAACGCCGCGCGGGCGCGATGCCGGGCTGGAGAGAGGGGAGCCATAGACGTACTACAAACGCCGGTGTCTCCGTGGCGTCAACTGGGCCGTCCGTTGGGGTGCCGCGACGCGCCGTTTGACTCGGATGCACGCCCACGCATAGGCTCTGCGTCCCTGAATGGCCGACTTTCTCGACTCCCGCCCCAAGAAACTTGAACGCGCATTTCTCATCGGGGTGCAAACCACCGAAATGCCAGCCGGCGAGGGGGCCGAGTTGCTGGACGAGCTGACGGAGCTGGTCGAAAACCTCCGCCTCACCGTCGTTCGCACCACCCTCGTCAACCTGCGCAACCCTACCCCTTCTCTGCTGCTGGGCAGTGGCAAGGCCGAAGAACTGGTCGCCCAGGCGAAGGAGGACGGCGCCGACGTAATCGTATTCGACGAGGCGCTCTCGCCCGCGCAGCAGCGCAACTGGGAAGAGCTCTCGGGCATCGCCGTGATCGACCGCCAGGAGGTCATTCTCGAGGTGTTTGCCGACCGCGCCCACACCCGCGAGGCCGTGCTGCAGGTGGCATTGGCGCGCATGGAGTATTCCCTGCCGCGCCTGACGCGTGCCTGGACCCATCTTTCGCGGCAGCGGGGCAAAGGTGCCCTCGGCGGCGAAGGCGAAACCCAGCTCGAGCAGGACCGCCGCATCGTGCGAGACCGCATTTCCCACCTCCGGCGCGAACTGGAGCAAGTGGTGCAGCAGCGCGACGTGCAGCGCCGGCGCCGCCTCCGGGTCCCGGTGCCGACCGCGTCCATCGTCGGCTACACCAACGCCGGCAAATCCTCCCTCCTCAACCGCCTCACCGGCTCGCAGGTGATGGCGGAGGACAAGCTCTTTGCCACCCTGGACCCGACCACCCGCCAGCTGATGCTGCCCAACAGCCAGAAGCTGCTGGTGACCGACACTGTCGGATTCATCCGCCGCCTCCCCCACGGCCTGGTCGAGGCCTTCAAGGCCACGCTCGAGGAGGTCGTTGTCGCCGACTTTTTAATACACGTTCTCGACGTTACCAACCCCGACGTGGATAAACACCAGGCCACCACCCTTGGCGTCCTGCGGGAACTCGGGGCCGAGGAGCGGACAATCATCACCGTCTTCAACAAGGACGACGCCGCCACGGACGAGATGCGGGCCCAGGCCCGGCGACTGGCGCGCGACGGCATCTTTGTCAGCGCGCTGACCGGCGCGGGCATCGACCTTCTGCAGCAGCGCTGCGCCGAGCTGATCGCCGATCAGTTCGCCAGCCTAGAGCTGCTGGTGCCGCATTCACGGTACGACGTGATCGCCAAGCTCCATGCCCTCGGCCACGTGCAGAGTGAGGAGCAACGCGATGACGGCGTCCTGATCCACGGCCGCTTCCCCGCCGCACAGTCCGGCCTTTTCTCAGCCTTTGTGGTGCAAAAGGCGCGTTAGGACCGCGCCTGCGGCCGAGCCCACCTGCGACGCGCTTATTCCGCGTCGTAGATCTGCACGCGGGTCCAATACCCCTTGCAGTTCTCGACAAAGGCGAGGTGCACCGGGTGGACCTGGTAGGCATTGTGGCCCGCCACGTCCTCAAAGACGGTCGTCAGGCAGTAGGTGAAGGATTTGTCGATCACCGGCCGGTCCGGCACTCCCGCGGGGGCACCGATATAGAGCGCCTGGACCGAAGGCACCTGGCGGAGGGTTTCAAGGCCGGCCCGGAGAGCGGCGCGCCCCTCGGCGGTCAATTCCGGCTTGCCGTAGAACAAAACAGTGTGAACGAGCATGGTGCGAGATGGCTGCCCGGCCTGGATTCGAACCAGGACAAGGAGATCCAAAATCTCCGGTGCTACCATTACACCACCAGGCAGTGGGAACGGTGCAAATTGTCCCTTGGCGAGGGTGCGTCAAGGGTGGTTTTTGGCGGCTCGACGCCGCACGTAGCGCTGGGTCGGCTCCGCGCGAAAGACGTCCGCAGGGCTGCCGCGGTCCACCACCTCGCCCGCGTCCAGGACAATCACCTCGTCACAGAGGGTCACCAGCTCCTCGGCGGCGTGGCTGACATACAGCATCGGAAGCCCAAAAGCCTGCCGGACCCGGTCAAGGTAAGGCAGGATCAGCTCCTTGCGGGAAACATCCAGCGCCGCCAGCGGCTCGTCGAGCAGCAGCAGGCGGGGATGCGAGAGCAGCGCCCGCGCGAGCGCCACCCGCTGACGCTCCCCTCCCGAAAGGCCCCCCACCTCGGCGTGGCGCAAGCCCTCGATGCCGAGCACGTCGCAGACCCGGTCAATCTCCGCTCCGGCCTGCGCACCCGTCGCGCGCCGCGCGGTGGAACGCGCCTCCCCAAACCGCAGATTGCGCTCCACATTGAGGTGCGGAAAGAGCGCCCCGTCCTGGGGCACGTATCCAATATGCCGATGTTCGGGCCGGAGATGGCGGCGCGCCCCCGCATCGTCCACCACCTCGCCGCCGATCCGGATTCTCCCTTCCTGCACGCGGCGGAGCCCTGCGATCAGCTCAAGCAGGGTGCTCTTGCCAGCGCCCGAGGGCCCGAAGAGTCCCGTCACGCCGGGGCCGATCTCCAGGTCCGCGGCCAGCACGAACCGCCCCGCCGACCAGCGCACTTTGTCGAGCCGGATCATCGCAGCACCCCCGCGCGCCGCACCAGCCGCTCACTGCACAGCACCGCCGCGAAGGCCAGGCCCACGGACACACCGGCCAGGAGCAGGGCCTCGCCGTCCCGGCCGAGCTGCACCAGGTGATAGATCCCGAGTGAAAGGGTGGCCCGCTCTCCGATAAAATAGCCCGCCACCATCACGGTCGCACCAAATTCCCCAAGCGCCCGGGCAAACGCGAGCAGGGCGCCCGCGACCAGTCCCCGCAGGGCAAGTGGGAAGGTGACTTCGAAAAACACCCGCCAACGCCCGGCCCCGAGGGTCCGCGCCACCCCCTCCAGGCGTGGCTCCACGCCTTCAAACGCCACGCGCGCATTCCTCACCAGGAGGGGAAACGACATCACCGCCGTGGCCAACAACACCGCCTTCCAGGTGAACACCACCTCCACCCCAAGGGACTCCAGGATCCTGCCGAGAGGCCCCTGCCGCCCGAAAAGCCGCAACAGGATGAGCCCGGTTGCCACTGGCGGAATCACCAACGGCAGGGTCACCAGAGTTTCCACCAGCGTCTTGCCGCGCCAGTGGCGGCGCGCCAGAAGCCAGCCCAGCCCCACCCCGAGGGGGAAGATGCAGGCGGTGCTCGCCGCCGCGATCGCGAGCGTGAACAGGGTGATGACCGTCAAATCGCTCACGGTGCGACCGGCGCCTCCGGGGTGAGAAATCCCTCCCGCCGCAACACCAGCACCGCAGCCTCCTCGCGCAGGTAGTCGAGGAAACGCTCGGCCGGACCCTGTAACCGAGAGCCGGATACCACGGCGCCGGGATGAACGATCCGCAGGCGTTCGCTCTCCAGCGGTCCGCCCACCAACCGGACGCGTCGGGAGCGGAGCGCGTCGGTCTGATACACAAACCCGGCGTCGACATTTCCAGATTCCACCGCCGCGAGCACGGCGCGCACCGAGTCCAACGGCACCCACTTCGCCGCGAGCGGGCGCCAGAGGCCCCGCTCCTCCAGGAAGAGCCGCGCATAGGTACCGGCGGGAACGGTGGCCGGTTCGCCCAACGCGACCCGACGCACCGCGGGCCCCGCCAGATCCTCCACCCGCGTCAGCGGCACGGCGGCGGCCTCCGGCGCGACCAGCACCAGGCGGTTCGCCACCACGTCCCGCCGCGTCCCCGGTTTGATCCATCCACCCGCCTCCAGCAGATCCATCCGGTCGGCATCCGCGGAGATAAACACGTCCGCGCGCGCCCCCTCGCGGATTTGCCGGGCCAGGGTCCCCGACCCCCCAAAACCAAAACGCAGGTGATGCCCGGTTTTTTTCTCAAACGCGGGCGCAAGCTCGACCAATACGTCGGAAAACGTCGCAGCCGCCAGCACCGTGATGTCATCGGCGCGCAAGCACCGTCCCCCCGCGACGCAAAACAGCGTCACCAGGAGACACACCAACGCGTGGGCAGGACCAGACCGCATGCGCATCAGAGATGGGAGCAGGGTCCGTTCCACGCAACCCTGCGGCGAAAGCGGTAACGTCCGGTGTCATCCCGTATCGCCCCTCGGGTCGCGCTTTTGGACGTGCCAAGGCACCTCGCACGCAGTATCAGGAAGCCGTTGCGACGCTCACTGGTCCCCCGCCGCAATTCCCCTCCCGTGCCGTCCCTTTTCCCCAGAGGCTGCCTTGTGTTGGTGATTGCCGGGCTCCTGGCCTGCGCGGGCCCGTCCGCACGGGCACTCAATCCGGAGCGGCAAATCACCCAGTACGGTCACGACTCCTGGAACTATCAAAACGGCCTGCCGGGGGGCGCAGTCTACGACATCGTCCAGATCGCCGATGGCTATTTGTGGCTGCGCCAGGCGAGCGGACTGCTGCGTTTCGACGGCCTGCGTTTCACCCGCGTCACCCCTGAGGTGGCCGGTGCACCGGTGCAGGAGGACGTACGCGCGCTGGCCCTCACCGCCGACCAGCGCATTGTCCTGCGCACCCGCAATCGCATCCTCTACCTCGCCGACGGGAAGTTCAGCGATGCCGTCCCGCCGACCCGCCTGGAGGATGGGTTTGACCGCGTCGTCCACCCGGCGCGCGACGGCACCTTCTGGCTGGGCGCGGACAGCAACATCCATCGCGTCCGGAACGGCGTCCTGGAGCCGATCGCGTACGGTTCCGGTTGGATCTCCACCTTCTGCGAAGACCGCCAGGGCACGCTCTGGATCGGCGCGGGCACCGGCTTGTATCGCCTCCGCGGCGACACGCTCGACCTTTTCCCCAACGGCTTCAACGAGGGGGTGGAGCAGCGCATGCTCCCCGGTCGGGTCCTGCGCAATGATGCGGGGCTGGAGGGGGCGGTGACTTCCTTGCTGGAGGACCGTCACGGTGTGCTCTGGCTCGGCACCCACCGCGGACTCTATCGCATTGAGAACGACACCCTCGTCCGCGATGACCCCACTGCGCCGGTCAGTACCCTCCATATTTCCACCCTGCTGGAAGACCGGCAGGGAAATCTCTGGGTCGGCACCGACGGGCATGGCCTCTACCGGCGCGCCCGCGGAACCTGGTCCCACTACAGCAGCCGCGAGGGCTTGGGGGATGACGGCGTCTGCAGCCTGTTTGAGGACGCGGAAGGCAGTCTGTGGATCGGCACGCGCGCGGGGCTCGACCGCCTGCGCGATACCCCGTTAACCACGATCACCCACCGGGAAGGCTTATCTCACGACAATGCGGTGGTTGTGACCGAAGGGGTGGCGGGCGAGATCTACGTCTACACCTTCGGCGGAGGCATCACCGTGATGCGCGACGGGCGCTTCACCTCGCTGAACCGGCAGGATGGTCTCGGCTCGAACCATGCCGGCACCCTCCACGCCGCTCCAGACGGCACGCTCTGGATCGGAAGTGAGCGCGGACTCTTCAGCTACGCCGGAGGCCGGATTCGACACCACCCCGACCACGGACTGCTGGGCAACTCCTACATCTCGGCGGTGGCCTCGGACGGAGAAGGGATCGTCCTCGGCACGTCCCAGCTCAGTCTCTACCGCTACCGGTCGGGAGTCTTTGAGCCCTATCCCCTCGGTGTGCCCACGCAACGCGGACCGAGGGGCATAAAATACGTGTACGCCATGCATCGGGACGACGAGGGCACACTCTGGTTTGCGATGACCGCAGGGCTTTGGAAAGTGAGAGCCGGCCAACGCCCGGAACAGGCCGAACGGACAGGGTACGACCACCCGGTCCACGCGCTTTACGACGACGGCTTGGGTTACCTCTGGCTCTGCGGACCGGAAACCCGGGGCATCGTCCGCCTGCGCAAGCTCGACAATCAGATCGACATTTTCCCCGCCGAGGCGGGCATCCTCTCCGGCAACATTGGCCGGGTGGTGACCGACGCCCAACACAACCTCTGGCTCGGGACCGACCACGGGATCGTGCGCATCGCCCGCGGCGACATCGATGCTTACGCAGAGGGCCGCGCCCAGACGCTGGCCACCCGCGTGTACGGCATGGTGGACGGAATGAAGACCGACGAATGCGCCGGCAGCGACCAGCAGCCCTCCGCCTGGAGGGCCAAGGATGGACGGCTCTATTTTGGAACACGCAAGGGCCTGGTCGTGGTGGAACCCGACCACCTGCCGCGCAATCTGCGCATCCCGCCCGTGGTAGTGGAGAATCTTGTCGTTGACCGGCGGATACTCCCGGCCTCCGGCCCGGTCGAACTGCCTCCCGGGACGGCCAATCTGGAGGTGTACTACACCGCCCTCAGCCTCCTGGCCCCCGGACGCGTTCATTTCAAATACCAGCTGGAGGGTTTCGACCGGGATTGGATCGACGCCGGCACCCGTCGCACCGCCTACTACACCCATCTGCCGCCGGGGAAGTACCGCTTCCGGGTGATCGCCTCCAACGACGACGGCATCTGGAACGAAACGGGCGCCGCCGTCTCGATCCTGCTTCGGCCGCGACTCCATCAGACAGTCTGGTTCTACGTCGTCTGCGGCCTCGCCGTGGCCCTGCTCGCCTTCGGGCTGCACCGCTTCCGCGTTCGCCGCCTGCGTCGAAGGGAGGCCGAGCTGGTCGCCACCGTCAATGAGCGCACTGCCACACTGCGCGCGGAAGTGGCGGAGCACGCCGAGGCGCGGCGCGAACTGCAGACTTACCGCGAGTACCTCGAGCAGCTGGTGACGGAGCGGACATCCGCCCTGCAGGAAAGCAACCTGCAGCTTCAGCGCGAGATCTCGGAGCGGCGCCTGAGTGAGGCGCGTTACCGCAGCTTTTTCAACGACGACCTCGCCGGCGCCTTCATCGCCACCGCCGCCGGCACTGTGGTGACGTACAATCCGTCCTTCGCGCGGATGTTCCGTATTGATACCAGCACGACGCCGGCGCCCCTGGATTTCATCCGTCTCTTCCCCAATCGCGCCGATGCCCTCAGCCTGGTCGAGCGCCTGACCCAGGCGGGCCGGCTGGACAATCTCGAGCTCGACCTGCGGCGGCTCGACGGCGCCAGTGTTTCGGCCGAGGCCAACCTGATTGCCAGCTTCGCCCCACGCGGGGAGCTGACCGAGATCAAGGGCTACCTGGTGGATACGACGGAACGCAAGCGGCTGGAAACCCAGCTGCGGCAGTCCCAGAAAATGGAGGCCATCGGCCAGCTTGCGGGCGGAGTCGCCCACGACTTCAACAACCTGCTCACCGCCATCATCGGCAGCACTGACTGCATCCTCGAGGATTCGGCCCACCTGCCGGAGATCTCCCGCCTCGCCCACGATATCCGCGAGGCTGGACAGCGTGCGGCCTCCCTCACCCGGCAATTGCTCACCTTCAGCCGCAAGCAGGTCCTGCAACCGCGCACCATCCTGATCAACGACGTAGTGGTGGAGATGGACTCCATGCTGCGCCGCCTGCTGGGCGAGGACATTCACCTCACCTGCGAATTGGCCCCCGACCTGCCCAGTGTCCGCGCCGACCCCAGCCAGATGCAGCAGGTGCTGCTCAACCTCACGGTCAACGCGCGCGACGCCATGCACCGGGGCGGCTCCCTGGTGATCCGCACCGGCACCGTCTCCCTCTCCGCTCCGCGCACCGAGGCCAACCAGACGATCCCGGCGGGTGACTTCGTGCGGCTCAGCGTGATCGACTCCGGCAGCGGCATGACGGCGGAGGTGGAAGCCCACCTTTTCGAGCCCTTCTTCACCACCAAGGGCGTGGGCAAGGGTACCGGACTCGGTCTCTCCACCGTCTACGGGATTGTGCAGCAAAGCAGTGGGATCATCACCTGGGAGACGCAGCCGGAGCGCGGCACCGCCTTTCATATCTACCTGCCGGTCGTGCCCGGTGCCCCCCAGCCCACCCCGGTGCCGGGAAGCCGTTCGCCGTTTGAGCAGCGACACGAGACCATCCTGCTGGTCGAGGACAACGAGCTGGTCCTCAGCGTGACCCTGCGTTACCTCCGCAACTGCGGCTTTACCGTCCTTCCCGCGGAAAACGCCTCCGCCGCCCTCCAGCGCTGCTCGGAGGTGCAGGGGCGTATCGACCTTCTGGTGACCGACCTGATCATGCCGGACATGAATGGAAAGGAGCTGGCGGACCGGATCACCGCCCTCCACCCGCAGGTGAAGGTGCTGTTCATGTCCGGTTACACCGGTGATGCACTCGGTCGCGTGGGCGAGATCAGCGATCGGGTCCTGCTCGAGAAACCCTTCACCGCCAGCGCCCTGATCCGGCGGGTGTGCGAGGTCCTCGACGCACCGGCAGGGGGCGCGCCGGTGCCCCCGCGGTGAGGGCCGTTCCCCGCGCTGCGCCAAAACGGTCGGCTCGACTCCCCGCGAATTGACCGTTGGAGCCGGCGGCTCCTAAGGTGCGCGCATGTCTGGCACCCCAGAGGAACCGATGGCAGAGCAGGAGGCGCACGCGCGCCTGGAACGCGAAGCGTGGTTCCGCGCGCAGTTGACCTGGGAAAATCTAGAACTGAGGAAAGCCGTTTCGCTCCTGCGCGAGGCAGACGCCAAGAGCCGTGACACCATCCGGCAGCGCGACACGGAAATCCATCGCCTCCATCAGGAGGCGCGTGCCTTCCAGGATCAGCTTCAACGGACGCACGACGATCTCGGCTGGTACGCCGGCAGGTTGGGCGTGGCCACCGAAGCGCTGGACCGCACTCGCGAGAGGCTAGAGTCCCTCACGCGGTCCTGGACTTGGGCGCTGGTCCACCTCTTCTGGGGTGTCGAGAAACGCCTCCGCGGGTTGCGGCCGCCGCCAGCGGCGGAAAAACGCCACTCCCCCCCGGCGCCCCTGCCGTATTTCATGCACACGTGCCCCTACCAAGTGGTACGCGGCGACCGGGTGGAGCTGCGCGGTTGGGTGTGGCCAGAGTCGGGCCAGCCGGCGGAAGTGAGGGCCTGTGTGGGTGGCAGGGAGTACCCCGCCGCTCCGTTGGTCGAGGACGCCGCTGCGACCGCACAGCTCGGCCTGCCACCGGGTAGCCGGGCCGGCTTTCACCTGGTGTTTCCCCGGCCCGCGACGCGCGCGTGGCTGAGCCTGGAAGCCCGGCTGGAAGGCGGCGCTTGGGCCTCCTTTCTCACCACCTGGATCTGGCCCGAGGAGACGAAACGGTGAACGCACCCGCCGCCGTGCTGCTCGACCTCTCCGGCGGTCCTGATCGCGCGACCCTGCGCTGGACCGGTGACGAATTGTCGGCCGGCCGGCCCCTGTCCCCCGTACCGATCGCGTGGCGACAGGAGGGTGGCTTTGATCTCTGCTCAGAGTGCTGCGATGTCCTCCGGCTCGACCCGGGCGCGGAGGTTCCGGTCCCGCCCGGGGAGCTCGACCGCGTCCTCCGTATCGGAGGAGTGGTGACATATCCCGCGCGTCCTGGGCAGGAGCAGGCCCCGCTTGCCACCGCCCTGCGGGGTTTCGGGTATCGAATCCAGCACGACGGTGTGGCGGTGCGGGCGACCAAGACCCGATCCCACCTGACTGCACCCTCGGGGGCCAAGGTGCTCCATGCGCACCGCGACCCTGGTTACGCGCTGCTCTCAGGAAATGGCCTGGAGATCGGTGCGTTCAATGAGCCGGCTCCCCTGCCGGCCGGCTGCGGCATCCAGTACTTTGACGTCATCGACACCGCCACCGCCCGGGCCCGTTTCCCGGAAATCGACCCGGCCTCCCTGGTGGAGGTCGAGTTCACTGGCGATGTGGACCGCGGTGCGCTGGCGCAATTTCGCGACGGCCAGTTCGACTTCGTGATCTGCAACCACGTCATTGAACACATCGCCAACCCGATCGCCCTGGTCCGCGAGCTCTTCCGGATCGTGACGCCGGGCGGCCTGGTCGTCCTGGCGGTGCCGGACAAACGGTTCACCTTCGATTTTGAACGCGACCTGACGACGTGGGAACACCTCGCGGCCGAATACGCCGCCGGGACGGTGGACGTATCCGACGAGCACTACTGGGACTTTCTGCGCAAGGTCGCCCCTCACCTTCTGCAGGAGTCGCCCGAGGCCCAGCGGATCCACCTCGAGCGCGCCCGCACCCGCCGCGAGCACGTCCATGTCTGGGATTCCGACACCTTCCAGGCCTTCGTTGAGCGTGCCCTCGCTCTGCTCACAATTTCCGCCGTTCAACAGTACGCCTCCGTCGGAGAAACCAACCGGATCGAATTCTTCGGCGTCTGGCAGCGATCACACGCCGCCCAGTGATGGTGCCCAGAGTCGGGGTCGAACCGACACTCCTTTCGGAAACGGATTTTGAGTCCGTCGCGTCTGCCAATTCCGCCATCCGGGCCGGGAAGAAGCGCCAACGTATGAACCACCCGGGGACTGTAAACGGCAAAGTTGGCCCCCCGCCTAGGGTCCAAAAACAGTAAGGGCGCTAGAGAGTGATCTCCAGCGCCCTTGCCGACTTTGAACTACAAACTATGAACTACGAAAAAGAACGGGTAACTACAGAGGGAAAGACGCAGCCCCGGTCGGAACGTTCAAAGTTTGAACAGAAAACAGAAAATTTTCTTAACTATCTTTACATTAACGGCTTATAATTTCGCGTGACGGAGCCGTATCTACACACACCTACGCGCACCTCGCCTTTCGCGCCACATGCCTGATTTTCGTGTCCACTCGCCCGCCCCTACCGCAGGGGGGGAACTGCTCCTCTCCCCTGAAGAGTCACACCACCTGGTGACTGTGAATCGCGCCCGGGCGGGCGATCCGGTCGTCGCCTTTGATGGCGCGGGACGCGAATGGCAGTGCACCGTTGCCACGGCGCACAAGTCCGCCGCGGTGCTCCACATCCTCCGGGAGACGCAGCACACGCCCCTGCCCCATGACCTGACCCTGGCGCAGGTTCTCCCCCTGGGGCCGGCGATGGACGGAATTGTTCGCAAGGCCACCGAGCTCGGCGCTCGCGCAATCCTGCCTCTCACCAGCGAGCGCAGCCAGGTGCACCTTCAGGGAGAAAGGCAGGACCGGAAACGTGAGAAATGGCAGACCGTGGCCCTCGAGGCCGCCAAACAGTGCGGCAACCCCTTCCTGCCCGACATCGCCCCACTCGCCACGCTGGACGCCCTGCTGGCTGGACCCACGGCCCATGACGTAAAACTCATCGCCAGCCTGCACCCGGGGGCGCGCAGCCTGAAGACGGTCCTGGAGGAAGCCCGCGCGCGGCATGGCTCACAGGATAGCCTTCCTGCCCGGCCGCGCGTCCTCTGGTTGATCGGACCAGAGGGGGATTTCACGTCCGCCGAAGTCGATCGGGCGATCGCGGCGGGCTTTGTCCCGGTCACGCTCGGGCCGCTTGTCCTGCGCTGCGAAACCGCGGCAACCTACGCCCTCAGCGTGAGTGCGTACGCCTTGGGTGGATGAACGGCCCGGTGGCGCCCACGCCACCGCGCGTCACCAGACCAACAGGCCGCTGGCGAAGGTGAGGCCGGCGCCGACGCTGCAAAAGATGATGCGATCGCCGGGATTAAAGATGCCCTCCTCCGCGGCCCAGCCGAGCGCCATCGAAACACTGGCGGCGCTCGTGTTGCCGTATTTGCCGATCGTCACGACAAAGCGCTCGTAGGGAATTCCGACCCGCTTGCTCACCGCGCGCAGGATCCGCTCGTTCGCCTGGTGTGGGACAATCCAGGCGACGTCCTCGGGCGTGAGCCCGTTGCGTGCGAGGGTGTTTTCGATCTGCGAGGCGAAGGCGATGACGGCGTGTTTGAAGACCGCCGCCCCGTTCATCTGCAGGAAAAAGTCATCGCGGTCCAAACCCTCGGGATGGGGGAAGGGACGGCGCGCACCGCCACCCGGGCGCTGAATGGCGCTGAATTGTTCGGCGTCGCCGGAAAGTGTCATCCGACCGAGGCGATGGCCGTCCGGCGCATCCGTCAAAATGGCTGCGCCGGCACCATCACCAAAAAGGAAGGCCGTGGCATGGTCCTTCGGATTGGTGATTCGGGAAAGCAGCTCGGCGGTCACCACCACCAGCTTGCGTGCGGTGCCGCCGCGGATGAAGGCCCGGCCCACCTCGAGCGCATACAGCCAGCCGGCGCAGGCAGCATTGAGATCAAAGGCGAGGGCATGCGGGATGCCGAGCTCGCGCGCCAGCGCACTCGCCATGGCGGGGACAGGCTGGTCGGGAATCAGCGTCGCCATGATCACGCCGTCGATCTCCTTCACGTCCACCTGGGCCTGCTCGAGGGCGTGCTGCACGGCGGTCACCGCGAGGCTGGTCGCGCTTTCACCTTCCGCCGCATAGCGGCGCTCGCGGATGCCCGTGAGTTTGATGACCTCCGCCTCGGTCATGTCGGGAAAGGCCTTCAGGATGTCCGTGTTCGAGCGGACCCCGGTGGGAAATGCGTATCCAACACCGGCGATACAAACCGTCTCCACACTCTTCGCCGGCTCGGGCGAACGGGCAGCGGCGGGTGCCGGTGTTGCAACCGGCGCATTCCGGCGCTTCTCCAGAAAACGGACCACGTCATCCCCCGAGACACGCCCCCCCGGTCCCGTCGCCTCGATGTCGGTGATCGTTGCGGGATCAAGACCTGCCTCGGCCGCCATCTTGCTCGCGCGCGGCGTCCACGCCGGACCCGTGGCCGGGGCTTGGGCGGCCGGTGGCACGACGGTGCGTGCGGGCGAGGTCGCGACAGCGGCCGGAGCCGCCGCGGGTACACCCCGGTCCACGCGGGCCCCGGTCGCCGCCACGGCGGGCGAGACCTTCACCGGCGCACCGCTAGACTGCAGGTGCTTCAGGGAGAGGTCGGCAGTTTCAATCCGCAGGAACGGCGCTCCCGACGGAAGGATGTCCCCCGCCCTGCCCACGACCTCGCGCACGGTGCCGTCACACGGCGCTTCAAATTCAAAGACCGATTTGTCGCTCTCCAGCTCGGCAATTTTCTGCCCCTTCTTCACGCTGGCACCAGCGGACACGGTCAGGTCGATGACCGTGAGTTCGTTGACGGTGGCACCCATGGAGGGCACCGGGACATCAATCAGGAAGGTTTCCATCAGGCCCGCAGTAGAGACAGAGTTCGGGCGGTTCGCAAGGTCGCTGACACGTCGTCAATTGAGTACCGGCGCCCGGTGCGCGCACACCCCTCACCCCTGGCGGGAGGGCAGGCCCAACAGCTTGATCTTATAGGCGAGCGCACGCGGGCTGATGCCCAGGATCCGAGCCGCCTCGCGGCGGTTTTGGGTGACCCGGGCCAGCGTTTCGCGGATGAGGCGCGACTCGACCTCAGCCACGCTTGAGCCGGCGGCGACAGTGAACAACGCCGTGCCATCGGCAACCACCGGGACCGGCGGTTGCGGGGCATGGGAGGCATCGATGCCGGTTGCGCGTACCGTCACCACGAGGCGTTCAATCAGGTTGCGCAACTGGCGGATGTTCCCGGGCCAGGGGTGAGTCTGCAGCGCCGCGATGAAGTCGGGGGTGAAGGTCTTCTTTTTCCTCCCATGCCGCGCCGCAAAATGGGCATTGAAGGAGTCCACCAGGGCGGGGATGTCTTCGCGCCGTGCCCGCAGGGGGGGCAGCACCACCTCGACGATGTTGAGGCGGTAGAGCAGGTCGTCGCGGAAACGTCCCTCATTCGCCCACTTGCCGAGGTTTCGATGCGTGGCGGCAACGATCCGAACGTCGGCCCGGACCGGACGTGAACTGCCCACCGGCCGGTACACGCCGTCCTCGAGCACCCGCAGCAGATCGCCCTGCCCCTTCAGGCTGAGGTCGCCGATTTCGTCCAAAAACAGCGTGCCTCCATCCGCGAGTTGAAACGCGCCGGGGCGGTCGGAGATCGCACCAGTGAACGCCCCGCGGACATGGCCAAAGAGCTCCGACTCGATCAGGTTGTCCGGCAGGCCAGCGCAATTGAGCGCGACAAAGGAGCGGTGCCGCCGGTGGCTGCGGTCGTGGAGTGCGCGGGCGACCAATTCCTTGCCTGTGCCACTCTCCCCCGTGACCAGGACCGGCACGCTGGTGCCGGCGACCTCGCCCAGTGTCTCGCTGACCTGACGCATCTGCTGGCTGGTCCCGACAAACACGTCCGGTTCCGCCCGGCGCTTCAGACTGCGGCGGAGGTTGGGATCGGCCGCCACCAGGGCCTGCCGCTCCAACGCCCTGCGAATCGCGGTGTGAAGGGCAGCCGCGTCGACCGGCTTGGTCAGGAAATCGCGCGCCCCCAGGTGCACCGCCTCCATGGCCTCCGCGACCGACCCGCCCTCGGCACACAGGATAAACTCGGTGTCGGGTGAAATCGCCCGGATGCGCTGCAACACCGGCGCCACCTCCAGCCGGCCGGCATGGTAACCGAGCACGACTAGATTGAGTGCCTCCGTCGCCGCATACCGCTCCACATGGGCCTCCGTGCTCGCCCCCAACACGCGGTACCCCACGTCCTCCAGCATGCCGGTCAGGACCGTCAGGTCCGCCGCGTTTCGATCCAAGACCGCAACCGTGATATTGGCGGGAGTCACACCCGCGAGCCTACGCAAATTCTGCAGCGAAAGCTATGCATCGTTTGCACATCCCTGCGCGCACAAGGCCCGGGGGCACCCGGGTCGCAACCGCTGAAGATTGCATGCTCGTCTCCATCACCCAAATACGGAAGCACCGAGGTTTCTGGCGTGGCGTCTGCAAGGAACGGGGTGCTTATGCTGCGCAAACCCATTCCACTCTGGGTCCTCTCCGGGGGATTTTCCCTCACTCTCCTCGCCGGTTGTATCAACGCGGTGGGCTTCCTCAGTGCCCAGCGACAGCCGCTCAGCCACATGTCAGGGACGGTGTGTGCGGTCGGGATGGAATGGGCAAATGGCCACACCGCGCTGGTCTGGCATGCGTTCCGCGTCCTGCTTTCCTTTTTCCTCGGGGCCCTGCTCAGCGGCGCCATCATCCGCCAGAGCACGCTCAAAGCGGGGCGCCGGTACGGTGTGGCCCTGTCGGTCGAGGCCGGCCTGCTCTTCGCCGCCACCGCCGGATTCCATCACGCGTCGAACTGGGGCGTGTATTTCGCCGCCATGGCCTGCGGCCTGCAGAATGCCATGGCCTCCAGCTACAGTGGAGCGGTGATCCGGACGACCCACATGACGGGCATGATCACGGACCTGGGGATCGCCTGCGGGCACGTCCTGCGCGGGCAGGCGGTGGAGTGGCGCCGCTTTCAACTGTATGGTGCCCTCGGCGCCGGATTCCTGGGCGGCAGTTATCTCGGTGCGGTCGGGTTTCACCGTTACGGCTACTCCACCCTGCTGATCCCGGCGTTGGTGGCGGGGGTGATCGGCTTTGCCTTCACCGCCTATAAACACGCCCAGCGGCTGGCGCAGTCCAAGGGAGGCGCAGCGCCGCGCCTGGTGCCCGCCCCGATTGCCTCGGGCTCTCTTCCCAGTCGCCGTTCCGTGCGCTGCGAGCCCTAATCAGCGAGCCGCGACGGGAGTGCGGACCACGCGCCAGATCGCCAGGCACTGGGCGAGCAAGGCGGGCAATTCGGCCAGGGGCACCATGTTGGGGCCGTCGCTGATCGCACGCTCGGGCGCGGGATGGGTTTCGATAAACAGTCCGTTCGCACCCGCACCGAGGGCGGCACGCGCGAGGGGCGGTACAAACTCGCGTTGGCCGCTGCTTTTTCCGGCACCCGCGCCCGGCAGCTGCACGCTGTGTGTGGCGTCAAAGACGGTCGGGTAGCCGTTGCCCTGCATGATCGAGAACGAGCGCATGTCCACCACCAGGTTTTGGTAACCGAAGGTGGTGCCTCGCTCCGTCTGCCAGATTTCAGCGGCGCCGCCGTCCTTCAGTTTTCCCGTGACGTACACCATCTCCTGCGGGGAAAGGAACTGACCCTTCTTCACGTTTACCACGCGCCCGGTGGCGGCGGCGGCGAGCAGCAGGTCGGTCTGCCGGCAAAGGAAGGCCGGAATCTGCAGCACATCACAGACCTCGGCGACCGGTCCGACCTGCGCGGTGTCGTGCACGTCGGTAAGCACGGGGAAACCGTACTCTCGTTTGATCAGTCCGAGCAGGCGCAGCCCCTCGCCCAAGCCGGTGCCGCGCTCGCCCGCCAAGGAGGTGCGGTTCGCTTTGTCGAACGATCCCTTAAAAACGATGTTCAGGTCGGAATGGGCCTGGCGCAACTGCGCCAGCGTATCCGCGACGGAACGACAGGTGGCCTCGTTTTCCAGCGAGCAGGGGCCGGCGATGAGCAGGAGCCGCGACGGGTCGTAAAGCATGGGGAGTGCGGGCGGCGGGGAGCGGCTCAGGCCTTGCGGGTTTTCCGGCGGGTCTTGGCGCCGGAAACCGGGCGGGCCCCACCCTTGCGGTTCTTCAGGGTGGCGTTGATGAACGCGGCAAAAAGCGGGTGGGGCTGGTTGGGCTTGGACTGGAACTCGGGGTGGAACTGCACCGCGAGGAACCACGGGTGGTTCTTCAGCTCGACGATTTCGACCAGATTGCGGCGGGGGTTCACCCCGCTGATCACCATGCCGCCCCGCTGAAGCTGGCCGACATACGCGTTGTTGACCTCGTAACGGTGCCGGTGGCGCTCGCGCACGCTTTCCTTCGCATACGCCTTCGCCGCGAGCGTGCCCGGGGTGAGTGCGCACTCATAGCTGCCGAGACGCATGGTCGCACCCTTGTCGATGATCTTCTTCTGCTCCTCCATCATGTTGATGACGGGATGCGGCGCATTGACGTCGAACTCGGTGCTGTTCGCACCCTCCAGCTTGAGCACGTTGCGGGAGAACTCGATCACTGCGATTTGAAGCCCGAGACACAGACCATAGTACGGGATCTTCTTTTCGCGGGCCCAGCGCGCCGCAGCGATTTTCCCCTCCGTGCCGCGGTCGCCAAAGCCGCCGGGGACAAGGATGCCATCGAGGGGTTTGAGCAGCGCGGGGCCGTTCTTCTTTTCCAGGTCCTCGGCATCGATTCGGACGATGTTCACCTTGCAGTTGTTCGCGATGCCGGCGTGCGTGATGGACTCGTAGACCGACTTGTAGGCGTCCTGAAGCTCGATGTATTTGCCGACCACGCCGATCGTCACCTCGTGAGCGGGGTTTTTCACGCGGCGGACAATTTCCTCCCAGATGTTCTTCTGCGGCGGGGGGTTCTTCAGCCCGAAGAGCTCGACCACGAGGTCGTCCATCCGCTCGTTCTGCAGCGCGAGCGGCAGTTCGTAGATCGACGCGACGTCGCGGCACTCGATCACGGCCTTTACCGGCACGTTGCAGAACATCGAAAGCTTGTCGCGCAGGCCGTGGTCCAGCTCGTGGTCACAGCGGCAGACGAGAATGTGCGGCTGGATGCCGATCTCGCGGAGTTTCGCCACGGACTGCTGCGTCGGTTTGGTCTTCAGCTCACCGGCCGCGGCCAGGAAAGGCACGAGTGTGACATGGATGAAGATCACGTCCTTGGGCCCGACCTCCAGGGCAAACTGGCGCATCGCTTCGAGGAAGGGCAGGCCCTCGATGTCGCCGGTGGTGCCGCCAATCTCGGTGATGAGGACGTCGACGTCCTTCGCCGCCTGGTAGATGCGCTCCTTGATCTCGTTCGTGACGTGCGGGATGACCTGGACGGTCTTGCCGAGAAAGGCGCCGCGACGCTCCTTTTGGATCACGCTCTCATACACCTGGCCGGAGGTCAGGTTGTTCAGTCGCGAGAGCTTGCCGCTGGTAAACCGCTCGTAGTGACCGAGGTCCAGATCGGTCTCGGCGCCATCTTCAAGGACGTACACTTCGCCGTGCTGGAACGGGCTCATGGTGCCCGGATCCACATTCAGGTAGGGGTCGAACTTCTGGATGCGCACCGTCAGGCCGCGCATCTCCAGCAGCGCTCCAAGCGCGGCCGCCGTGAGGCCTTTGCCCAGCGAAGAAACAACTCCGCCTGTCACGAAAATGTACTTCATCGGGAAGGGATATGAAGGCCCCCGAAACAGTGACAAGTAAAGAGTCGGCCGCTGCGCCCGCGGCGCCTCCCTGCCTGCTTCGCGCGCTTCGCGTGACACCCTCTCCCTACCCCTCCCTCTCCATCCTTCCGTTCCTTCGCGAGAGACTCTCCGAACGCCGCGCGGTCGGGGCGGCTCACGAACCGGAAACCAAGTACCAAGCCGCGCCGAAAAACACCACCAGCGCAGCGCAGATCAACAGCCACTTGGCGAGCCAGGCGGCGAACTTCAGCACCAACCACAGGAGCAGCGCTGCCACAATCACGACAGACGACACCACCAGCGGCTCCGGATACGCGTGCCACTGCCGGGTCCAGAATTGAACCAGTTCGTCCATCGGCAGGCACCGTGAGCACCGCTGGGCCGGAGTGCAATTCCGCCCTTGCGGGGGCATCCCCGCAGCTCACGATCC
Source organism: Verrucomicrobiota bacterium (assembly GCA_023428905.1). Taxonomy (GTDB): domain Bacteria; phylum Verrucomicrobiota; class Verrucomicrobiia; order Opitutales; family Opitutaceae; genus EW11. The sequence goes on along the minus strand of JAEYWP010000004.1, from coordinate 259,200 downwards.
GCCCGCATGCGGTCGAAGCCACAAGTCCTCGTCTGGATCACCTGCGACGGGGTGCACATCGACCCGGGCACGGGCAAGCACACTCTCCTCGGTGCCTTTTCCAATATCCGGGCGCGCCAGTTTCCCGTCGTCCACCCTTTCATGGTCTGGTTTCTCACCCTGTGCGACGTGCCCGCGGGGGAACACCGGGTGCGCATCTCCTTCGGTCTGGACCCCGCAAACACCGTTCCCCTGATCGACCGTACCTTCGAGTCGCAGAGCCCGGTGCAGCGGATCAACCTGATCAACGAGATCCGCAACCTCACCCTCGGCCAGCCGGGAGACTATTCCATCCTGGTCGAGGTGGACGAGGAACCTCTCCTCGCCACCAGCCTGATCGTGAGCAGCTGAGGCACCGCCCCCCCAGGCCGAGATTGCCTTCGCCACCACAATCGGCTTTCCAGACCTTTCACCTTTTCATGTATCCAAAATCCGCCCGCCCCTGCCTTGTTGTTGGTTCAGTCGCGATCGACCGCGTCGCCACCCCGTCCGCCCAGAGCGACAACATCCTCGGCGGGGCCGCCAGCTACGCCTCCATCGCCGCAAGCTACTTCGCACCCACCCGGCTGGTCGGCGCGGTCGGCGGTGACTTCCCCAAACCCTTCCTCAACCGCCTGCGCAAACACGGGATCGACACCACCGGCCTGCAGGTCGAAAAGGACGAGAAAACCTTCTTCTGGTCGGGCAAATACCACGAGAACTTCGCCGGGCGCGACACCCTCGAGATCCAGCTGAATGTCTTTGAGAAGTTCTCCCCCACCCTGCCCGAACTGTATCGGGAAACGCCTTACGTGATGCTCGGCGCGATCCAGCCGTCGCTCCAGCACCACGTCGTCGACCAGCTCAAGGCGCGCAAGGCGTTCATCCTCGCCGACACCTTTGACCTCTGGATCAAGACCACACGGGAGGACTTTGACCGCCTCCTGCCCCGCGTCGACCTGCTGGTGGTGAACGAGGACGAGTCCAAGCTCCTCACCGGCGAAACCAGCCTGATCCTCGCCGGCCGCAAGCTGCGCAAGATGGGGCCGCGCATCGTGGTGGTGAAGAAGGGCGAGCACGGCTCCCTCCTTTTCCATCCCGAGGGTTTCTTCGCCATCCCTGCGTATCCGGTGACCAAATTCGTCGATCCGACCGGCGCGGGCGACAGCTACGCCGGCGCCATGATCGGCTACCTCGCCTCGGTCAACCGCACCGATCTGCCCGCCTTGAAGAAGGCGGTCGCCTACGCCACCGCGTGCGCCAGCCTGACGGTGGAGAGCTTCAGCGTGAACCGGCTCTCCTCCGGGGGCCGCAAGACCGTCGACGCCCGCTACCGCGAATTGGAAGCCTTCACCCGCTTCTGAGTTGCCCGCGCCCGGCGTACTTGCGCCGGGACCGTCGGGGCATATCCTCCGCCGATGCGCATGACCTTTCTCCTCGCCATTCTCATCGTGGGTGCCGCCTTGTTTGTGGTCGTGAAAACCGCGCGCGCTGGTGAAATCGAGCGCATCTCCGCCCAGGAGGCCCACCGCCGCGTCGCGTCCGGCGAGGCCGTGCTGATCGATGTCCGTGAAGCGGACGAGTGGAAAGAAGGTGTCGCTGCACCCGCGCTCCTGCTGGCGCTGTCAGACCTGAACGGCACCCGTGCAACGTGGAAAGCGCCCTTGGCCGAGAACAAAGACAAGGAGCTCATCCTCTATTGCCGGTCGGGCAACCGCTCGGGCAAGGCCGCCGCCGTTCTCGCCAAGGAAGGTTACAAGGTGACCAACGCTGGCGCGTTTGCCAGCTGGCAGGAGGCCGGTCTGCCGGTGAAGCAGCCATGAAGCGGACGTCGCCTCCGGCGCACCCGCAGCGCCAGTCCCCCCGCGCCCGCCGGGTGCGTTTTTTCAATGGACTGTTGATCGCCGGCGGCGTCGCGCTGCTCCATGCCTGGACCAACCGTCCGTCCCCTTTGGATTGCGAGACGGGCGCCTGTTTCGCCCCCGCCCAAGCCCTGGTCCCTCTCGCGCAGACGAGGTAAGGCTGGTCTCCTTCCGCTGTAGGCGGAGTGCCCCACCCCGCACGACCGCGACGCCCCTCCCCCACGCCGATCGCGGCGCCCTCCGACACTCCGAGGGCGCACCCCCACCCGACCTCACCCCGGCCACCCGCCCCACAGTCTCCCGGAGGCGAATGGGCGTCCGCCCCGATGGCCCCGCGCCCAGCCCTGGGGTTAAGTGACGGCAAACAAGGGTCGCGCCTGCGCGCAGCCCGCTTCTGCAACTTAACCGAGGATTCATCATGCCCTTCCAACTCAAACCCGTCTCCCAGCAGGTCATCGTCATCACGGGCGCGTCCAGTGGCATTGGCCTGGCAACCGCGCGCGCCGCCGCCGAGCAGGGTGCACGTGTCGTACTCGCCGCCCGCAACGAAGAGGCGCTTAGCGCCATCAGCGCAGAAATCACCGCCAACGGGGGCGAAGCCACCCACGTCGTGGCGGACGTGGGGCGCCGCGACGATGTCCAGCGCATCGCTGATGCGGCGATCGCCCGCTTCGGCGGTTTCGACACCTGGGTGAACGACGCCGGCGTCAGCATCTACGGCAAACTCGAGGAGATCGCGGACGAGGACAGCCAGCGTCTTTTCCAGACGAATTTCTGGGGCGTGGTCTACGGCTCGCTCATCGCCGTGGCTCACCTCAAGTCCCGCGGCGGCGCCCTGATCAACGTGGGCAGCGTGGTCTCCGACATGGCAATTCCCCTGCAGGGGATGTATTCGGCCAGCAAACACGCAATCAAGGGCTTCACCGACGCCCTGCGGATGGAGCTGATTCACGACCAGGCGCCGGTCTCCGTCACCCTGATCAAGCCGGGCAGCATCGACACACCCTTCCCGGAGCATGCGAAGAAATATGTGCCCAATCAGCCCGACGTCCCCGCCCCGGTGTATCCGCCGGAGGAGGTCGCCCGCGCCATCCTGTTCGCCGCCGCCCACCCAAAACGCGATCTCTATATCGGCAGCAGCTCGAGACTGATGAGTGTGGGGATGCGGACGATGCCGGGAGTGATGGACAAGGTGGCCAGCCGCGCCTTTGTCGCCGGCCAGATGAAGGACGAGCCGGCCCGCGATTACGAGGGGACCCTGCACCGCGCGGGCGAGGGCGGGCGCGTGCGAGGCTCCCATCCGGGGTACGTGATGAAACGCAGCTTCTACACCCAGGCCAGCATGCATCCGGGCTGGACCACCGCCGCCATGGCCGCGGTCGCCGGTGTCGCCACTGCAGTGATGATCAACCGGGCGCGCTCCGGCGCGCGCCACAACTACGAGATTTAGCCAGCGAGCCCAGGGGCATGCGCCCAGCCTCTGCAAATCACCCAATAAGCATCACGAATCGAGAATCCGAAATCCCCTTCGCCCAAACGTCTGAGTACGTTCGACCGAGAGACGTGTTGCCACCCGCATCACCTTGTTTCACCAACGAGGGCTTCACCCTCTATGACAAACCAAGGCGTGTTTATCGGCACAGACAGCGGCGCGACGACCTCGAAGACCGGCGGCGTCTGGACAGATGGTTCGATCATCTCGACCAAGCTGCTCCAGAGCTCCACCAACTCCCAGCTCGGCACTGCCGCCGTGGTCAAGGGTTGGGTCGAAGGGGTGAGCGGCTTCCTTTCCCAGAACCAGCTCACCTGGGCCCAGGTTCAGGGCGTGGGTCTCGCAATCCCCGGGCCGTACCAACGTTACGGGGTGCTGGACCGCTCCGCCAATCTTCCGAAGTCATTCGAAGGTTGGGACTTCTACACCGAATACAGCCAAGCCCTGGCGGCGGCGGCGGGGCGTCAGATCCCCCTCGTGGTTGGCAACGACGGCAACTACGGCGGTGTGGGTGAAGCCCATCGCGTGCGTGGCGATCGCAAGGCGGGCGTTCTGATGCTGGCCCCCGGCTCCGGCCTGGGTTGCGCCTACATCGACCCGAACGGGCTCCCGCTCGATGGCGACACCTTTGCCGGAATGGAGGGTGCGCACATGCCCGCCCCGCTCCATCTCCTCGGCGGAGTTCGCCCGTATCCCTGCGGTTGCGGGCGCGATTGGGGCTGCGTCGAGGCGTACACCACCATTTCCGGCCTGCCCCACCTGTTGGAGGACATCCTCAAGAAATTTCCTGGTCACGAGCTCAACGCCTCCACCCTTACCCCGAAGGAGAAGGTGCTCTCGCTGCGCGGCCGGGCTCAGAAGGGCGATGCCCTCGCACTCGAGATCTTCGACTTCCAGGCCAAGGTGATGGGCCTCCACGTGGCCAGCCTGGCCATGGCCCTCGACCCGGAATTTGTCGTGATTGGTGGTGGCCTGATGGATCCGGAATCCACCACTCCGGAATTCCGCGAGCGCTACCTCCGTATCCTCAAGGAGGCGGCTGCACCCTACCTCTGGCCCGCCCAGCGCGCGCGCATGCGCATCGTCCCCGCCACCCTCGGCGAACTCTCGCAGGCAATCGGGGCGGCCCTGGTGGCACTCTATACCTCGAAGCTCAAGCCCGCCTGCTAAGTCAGAGGGCCACGGGCATCCTTGCCCGCCCCGGCATCTTTTCGAGCGGCCCCCCTGCGGGCCGCTCTTTTTGTCGCTTCGCATTCTAACGTGTTTCCCGCCGCGCATTCGCGGCGGCGCCCACCCCTGGGCAGGCTTCCGGGTTCCTTCCATGTACAGCCTGGTGCAGCGGTGCCGCCCTCTTTTCCTCCAACGCGATTTTCGGGTCGTTCTGGTCCTGAACGTCCTGCTGGGCCTCGCCTACTCCTTCGTGGTGCCGTTCATGTCGATGTTCGGCACGATCGAGGCGGGCATGAGCCCGGGCGCCTTCAGCGTCTTCATGACCTGCACGGCCGTGGCGGGCATCGGCTTCGGCACGGTCCTCGCCCACTACTCCGACGTGCGCTACAGCCGCCGGTCGATGCTCCTGCTCGGTAGCGCGTCGGGAGCGATTGGGTACATCGGCTTCGCCTTTGTCCGCGACTACGCCGCCCTGCTCCTGATCGGCGCCCTGGTCCTCGGCATCTCCTCCATCACCTTCTCCCAGGTTTTTGCCCTGGCGCGCGAGCACCTCGGCCGTTCCGGCCTGCCCAAGGCGGAGGGTCCGTTCTACATGAACGCCTTCCGCATGTTCTTCGCGCTCTCCTGGACGGTCGGCCCGGCCATCGCCTCCTGGATGATGGTGGCCTTCTCCTACACCGGGCTGTTTCTCGCGGCCGCGGCCTGCTTTGCCGCCTTTTTTGGCACCGCCTGGTTCTTTGTCCCCGCCTCGCCCCGCGCGCTGCCCTCCGCCGGCACCGCGCCCCGTAGTGAGTCAGTGGTGACGGTGCTCCGGCGCCCCGATGTCTTCGCCCATTTCGCCGGCTTCGTCCTGATCTTCGCCTCGGGCACGATTGGAATGATGAACCTGCCCCTCCTGGCGATCCAGGACCTCGGGGGCAACGAACACCACGTGGGCATCATCTATTCGATCGCCCCCGTCTTCGAGCTGCCCCTCATGCTCTATTTTGGCCTGCTCGCGAGCCGGCAGGATCCCGCCCGGATCATCCGCCTGGGTGTGTTCATCGCCATTGCCTACTACGCCCTGCTGGCGGTGGTGCGCGCGCCCTGGCACATTTATCCGATCCAGGTTCTCTCCGCCGCCGTTGTCGCGGTGACCTCGGGCGTGGCCATCACCTATTTCCAAAACTACCTGCCGCACCACCCGGGCAGCGCCACCAACCTCTATGCCACGGCGCAGCGCATCGGCTCCACCCTCGGCTACCTGCTTTTCGGCACCCTGTCGGGGAATTTTGGACACCGCGGAGTCTTCATCGGCTGCACCCTGTTCTCCGCCCTGAGCCTCGCGCTCCTCTACGTGCCCGCCCGGCCGGACGAGCCCGACCCGAAGGCACGTCCCCTCGAGCCGACCACCGCCGGAGGCTCCGTCAGCCGCGCCGCCGCCTGACCCGCGGGCGCACCGTCCGCTCCTGCCCGGCACCGCACCGGCAGTCGCCTGAACCGGACGGCGTCTCGCGTGGCACCGCGTCGATCACCCGCCCGCGGCGGTCAAACTCAAAGCGGCAGCAGCGGTCCAGCATCTCCCGGAGGAGAAGCCGCGCCCGCCGCACGCGCGATTTGGCCGCCGTTTCCGTCAGACCCAGGGCCGCCGCCACCTCCGCCATCGGCTGGCCCTGGAACTCGTGGCGCACCAGGGGCTCGCGGTAAAGCGGCGGGAGGGCGGCGATGAAACGGCGCAGCGAAGCCGTCAGGTCCACCGCATCGCGCCCGTCGGGCTCGGAGGGCTCCGCCTCGGCTTCCAACGGGAGGGATTCGCGGCGAGTCCTGTAATAGTCGATCACGGCATTGCGGGCGATCCGGTAGATCCAGCCCTGGAGCCGGCCGGGGTCCCGCAGGGTCGGGAGCTGCCGGTGGGCCCGCACGAACACCGTCTGCAGCAGGTCGTCCGCATCCACCTCGCTGCGAGCGCGGCGCCGCAAGTATCCACGAAGTGGTTGCGCAAGCTCGCGCCAGAGGGCCTCGATCGTGTCGGAGGGGGATGCGTGCGAGACCATGTCAGAGATCGATTCCCATCGGGCGCGCCTCCTCGAGCGGCTCCCAGCCGACGCGGGACCAAAACGCGGCCCCCCCGGCATTATCCGCCGCCACGAGGATGAGCGCCCGGGTCAGGCCCGCCTGACGGAGCGCAGCGAGGCTTCGCTCCACCAGCACCCGGCCAATCCCCCGCCCCTGGAACCGCGCGTCCACCGCCAGGTGGTAGAGGTAACCGCGACGCCCGTCCTGCCCGGCGAGGACCGCCGCGGCAAGGGTCGATCCCACGACCGCCGCCTGGCTCATGCCGGGGTTGCGGGCGACATACGCCAGCAGTTCGGAGGGGCTGTCCCCCTCCGCCAGCTCGACCCCGGGCGCCGCGCCCCAGAGGGCGCGCGCAGCCGGGATGTCCTCCGCAGTCAGGGCACGGTAAACGATGTCGGTCTTCACGGAAGCCAGCATCATGACGACTCTCCGCTTTCGGCGCAGCAGGATTTTGCGCAGCAGGCACCGCCGGGTTTTCGCGCCGTCACCTCGGCGGCAAACACGTCCTTCTCGAAGCCGCGCTTGGACTCCCAGCTGGTGATGACGTCGTCGGTGTTGCCGCGCGGGCGGACTGCAATCTCCTCAAAGCCCGACTCGCGCAGGATCTCCAGCAGGACGGCGTGCGGGGTCGCGCCGGCCAGGCAGCCGCTGTGCAGCGCGAGGTCCCGTTTCACCTCCTCGGGCAACTCCCCGCGCGCCACCACATCGGATACGGCGAGGCGGCCGCCGGGCTTGAGCACCCGAAAGGCCTCGCGGTAGACGGGCCTCTTGTCGGGACAGAGATTGATCACGCAATTGGAGATGATCACGTCGACGGTTCCGTCCGCCACGGGCAGCGCCTCAATCTCACCCAGACGAAACTCCACCTGGGAGTAGCCGCCGGTCCGTGCATTGGTGCGCGCCTTCGCCAGCATCTCGGGCGTCATGTCCACGCCGATCACGCGCCCCGTCGGCCCCACCGCCCGTGCGGCCAGGAAGGCGTCAAACCCGGCACCAGAACCGAGGTCCAGGACCGTCTGCCCCGCCTGCAACGAGGCGATGGCGACCGGGTTGCCGCACCCCAGCCCGAGGTTGGCGCCCTCCGGCACGGAGGCGAGGTCGCCCTCGGTGTAACCGAGCGTCTTCGCCTGGCGATCGGCGCGGCAGCCGCAGGAGGATTCGGCCGGTTCGGGAGAGCAGCAGTAGGTGATCGTGCCCTCATTGGACTGGGTGGCGGCCGCTGCATAATGGCGCCGCACGGCCTCACGGATGGTTTCGGATTCAGGTTGGGTCTTCATTTCACCCTTCTGGACGAAGCCGGAGCCGGGGGGACGCAAAGATTCGTCCTCCACCCCGGAGATTTTTTGGCGTGTTTGCGGTTGTCGCGCGGTCCGGGAGAGGTGTCCTAACATCATGCTCAAGCTCGCAATCGTCGGCACCGGCGGGATGGCCCACTCGCACGCCCGCCAATTCGCCGCCCTCGACGGGGTGAAGCTCATGGCCTGCTGTGACGTGGATGTGGGCAAGGCCCAGGACTTCGCCACGGAGTTCCACATCCCCTTCGTCTACGCCGACCTCACCCAGCTCCTGCACACCTGCGAGGTCGACGCGATTTCCAATGTCACGCCAGACCGCTACCACGCGCCGCTGTCGATGGAGGCGCTCGCCGCGGGCAAACATGTCTTCTGCGAAAAGCCCCTCGCCACCGACTACGCGGATGCACGCAAAATGGCGCGAATCGCCTCCGAATCCGGCAGAATCAACCTGGTCAACTTCTCCTACCGCAACAGCGCCGCACTCCAGCAGGTCGCCGCCCGGGTGAGGAAGGGCGACCTCGGCCGCATCTTCCACGTCCAGGCCCACTACCTGCAGAGCTGGCTCACCTCGAAGGAATGGGGCGACTGGAAGACCGGCCCCCAATGGCTCTGGCGGCTCTCCCAAAAGCATGGGAGCAAGGGAGTGCTCGGCGACGTCGGTGTGCACCTGCTGGACTTCGCCAGCTTTCCCGTGGGCGACATCGTGTCCGTCAACTGCCACCTCAAGACCTTCAAGAAGGCCCCGCGCGACCGGATCCGCGAGTATCCGCTCGATGCCAACGACAGCGCCATCATCACCGTCGAATACGAGGGCGGCGCCACCGGCGCACTCCAAACCACGCGCCTCGCCACCGGCCACGTGAATTCCCTCTCCCTGTCCATCCATGGTGAATACGGTGCCTTCCGCCTCGATCTGGATAAGTCCTATTACGACTATGAGGCCTGCTTTATCCAGAAAAAGGACGGCAAGACCGGCCCCTGGAAAACCGTGACCGCGCCCGCTGTGCCCACCCTCTACCAGCGTTTTGTCGGCAGCATCCAGCGCGGTAAAAATGACCAGCCGGACTTTGCCCGCGGTGCCCAGATCCAACGCCTGCTCGACGCGTGCGAACGGTCCCACGAGGCCGGCCGGACCATCACGCTGCGCTGAGCGCCTTGCGCAACCGACCCCTCCACATTCCCTCTCTCTTTATGACCACGCCCGACATCCGCATTGGCACCCTCGCCGGCAAGGGACCCCGCACCGCCGACTACATCGAGGCCCTGCTCCCGCACGGTTTCGAAAGCTTCCAGATCAACTTCTGGCAGCACCTGCATGCCACCGCGCTCCCCGAGCTCGCCCCGCGCGTCCTCGATGTGCTCGCCGGCAGCGACGCCGTGGTCTCGTCGCTCGGCATTTACGGCAACCCGCTGGGCACTGAGCCGATCGACCTGGAAACCCGTGCGGCGTGGGAGACCTGCATCGACCATGCGCGCGACTTCGACTGCGACCTGGTCTGCGGCTTCACCGGACGCCTGCCCGATCGCCCGATCCCGGAAAGCCTGCCACGGTTCAAGGAAGTCTTCGGTCCGCTGGTCCAGCGCGCCGCCGACCGCGGGGTCCGGCTAGCCTTTGAAAACTGCCCAATGGGGGGAAGCTGGCAGACAGGACGCTGGAACATCGCCCACAATCCCACCGCGTGGGAGCTGATCTTTGACGCGGTGCCGGCGTCGAACCTTGGGCTCGAGTGGGAGCCCTGCCACCAGATGACACAGCTGATCGAGCCGCTCCCCCAGCTGCGGCGGTGGGTGCCGAAGATCTTTCACCTGCATGGCAAGGACGCGACGATCCACTGGGATGTCGTGCGCACCCAGGGTATCCACGGGCCCAATTATTTCGCCTGGCATCGCACGCCCGGATTTGGCGACACCAACTGGACCGAGGTCATCAGCGAACTTCGCCGCCACGGCTACAAAGGGTCGATCGACATCGAGGGCTGGCACGACCCGGTCTACAAGGATGCGCTTGAACTCACCGGCCAGGTCCACGGCCTGAAATACCTCAAGCAGTGCCGGGCCAGCTACGTGCCTAACCCCGTCGGATTCGACACCTGAAGCGCGGGTCGCCTACGGCGCGACGTCGAAGCGATAGGTGTACGTGCCGTCGACAAATACGCCGTTCTCAACCGCCGGCACCAGCGCGGCCTTGCCGAGCGCAGTGGCAATGGCCGCTGCCATCTTTTCGGAGATGGCGGGATTCGGCGAAACCGTGACAGACCCAATGGTCCCGTCCGCCTTCACCTGGAGCTGAGCCTCAAACTGGTAGATTTTCCGCTGTTTCAGGCCCTCCGCCATGATCGGATTTCCAATCAGCACCGGATCGGCACGGCCCTGCGCAAATTTCGCGAGTTGGAGCGCGCTGACATAATACCGGCGGTCGCCCCACGCCTTGGGATTCTCCGGCTTCATCAGCTCCAGCATCGCCATGACATCCGCAAAGACCTTCGCCGTCGCCTCCTTGTCCGGATTCGCCAGGAAAAAGACCGGGACGCCGTGCCGCGACAAAACCGCCAGCGCGTAGCCTTCCCCAGGCGCCAGCCGCTCCAGCGCATCCACTTTTCCCTGATCGTAGAAATCACAAACCAGGTAGGGCACATTCATGGTCACAGCCATATTGCTGTGCTCGGAAACAGAGTGCCTCAGCCCATACAACACACCCTCGACCTGCTGGGGAAACTTTCCCTGGAGATCCCAATAGGGCTGCGACGCCGTCCCGAGCATGTCCCACGAGCCGCCTTCGCCATTGCTCGCAAAAAACACCACATAAAGCAGGGGCTCAGGCCGGCCCCGCAGATCGGCCTCCTGTAGTTTCTTTTCCACGACGCGGGAAACGCGCCCGGGCAGGTCAGCGCTCAGTTCCGCCTTGGCCGAGGCCCAGTCCGACGCGCGGGCAGGCTGGGCATCCACCCCCGTCTGGAGGCGCAGGCAGTCCTCCTCTTTGAGGAAACGCAACGGGAGGCGCCGGCCGGCATTGCGGCCGGTGCGAAACAGGGCCAGCGGGCCATACAGCTCGACCGGCTCGCCGCGGAAGCGGTTGCCCTGGGTGTCGGTCCATTCCTCCATCTTTCCCGGCGCACCCGGGGCGGTGGAGGCGAGGCATGACACGAGTGCGAGAACGACGAGGCCAAGGGGTTTGAGCATGGGGTCGGGAGGTTGCCTCCACGATGACAGCCGGGGCTGCTCTGCTCAAGCGGGCATTGCCGTTGCCGCGTCGCATCCGGAGCAGCACGCAGGAAAGCCCGCGTCGATGCGCGGCTGACATCGAGCCGATCCGGTCGGCCCCGGCCGACGTCACGCGCACGCCGCAACCGCGTCAGTCAACGGGTCGCGCCGGCACGGAAACGTCGCGCCCGTCGGGCAGGCTGACCTTGACGGTCGCGGCGTCGCGCCTGACCACCACGGTGGCGTAATCCTCACCCGCCACCGGGGAAAGGGACATCCCGCCAGCAGTCCGTTGCGCCAGCGTTTCAAACGAGACCTCCGTGGCCGACGGGGTGGCGGTGAAATAAGATGCCGCGCCGTCCGCAATCCGGCGCAGGTTATCCCGGATCGCGGGCAGCGCCGTCTCCTGGGTCACCGGCGGCCGGGCTTCGGGCGTGGAGGCGAGGCGTTGTCGACCGCGCCAGACACCCGCCAAAGCGCCGATGAGCAGCGCCACCGCGATGATCACCAGCAGGGATCGATTGCGCGCGGGCCGAGGAAGGGGCGATGCCATGACTGCCGTGGCGTCAGCGACGGGCCGTGCGGCGACGTCGCGTCACCGCACGGGTGGCGCGCGGGCGTTTGACCGTACGTTTGGCCGCGCGTTTTGACGCCTGCTTCACCGTGCGGCTCGCCATCGGGCGCGCGTTTGAGCGCGATGCGCTCCGCACGACTTTCACCGCCATCGCCATGCGCCAGTCGAGCGCCAGCTTGACCGCCCTGGCCATGTCGCCGTCGACGCGGAAAGCCTTGCGCACTGCCTTGCCTTCGGGAGACCGGGCGCTGGCGCTGATGTACTCTGTGACGCTGCCATCCCGGTTCTTGCGCCGGCGAAACGAATACCCCGTCGCATTGTCCCGGATGGGGGCACTGCTCTTGGGTTCCGGGATCTCGCGGGCGAGCTTGTCGCGATGCAGCCGGGCGGCACGCCGGGCCTTTTCCTTCCCACCCAGCAGCACGTCGCTGAAAAACTTGGTCCACAGCTTTCCACCTCGAGAAAAATGCACCTGAAAACCGCGACAGGTGCCTTTCGTTTCTGAGGTGCTGTCAATGCGACGGATGTGCTTCTCCGAATCCGGGTTGCTCGCTCGATTAGGCATAAAGGCGAGCAATTAACTTCAATTACTGAGCCACGTCCAGCGGAAATCCTCTATTGCAAAACACCGACCGAAGCGCGTCGAACGGCACGCGTGCGGTTTACTCCACCGTATCCGCGTCCGTCCGCGGCAAACAATCGAACCACGAATGGACACGAATTCACACGAATAGAGTCCCGGACATTCCGACCCTTGGAGGCCTGGGGATCTCTTCCGTCATTGGTGTCGTTTCGGGTACGTTCGTCATTAATTTCTTCCAAGCCGTATTCACCACGGATGGACACGGATCGACCCGGATCAAGACCCAGCTGGCCTTCAGGGGCGCCTGCCAAGAACACGATCCCGAGTCCCGACCCGAGCTCTGCCGGTCTGCCAGCAGTTGCGGGATCCCCGGTCCGGCGGCCGCCGAGCGGGGCATTGACGCACCCGGGCGCGCGCCTTTCGCTCTGCGCTTCCATGTCGTCCGGCGTGCCACCTCTGCTCCGGGTTAAGGGACTGACCAAGTCCTACGGTGCCCAACGCGTGCTGCGCGGGGTCACCCTCGCGGTGGCGCCGGGAGAGGTCTGCGGGCTGCTCGGACCGAACGGGGCTGGCAAGACCACGACCCTGGAGTGCATCCTCGGTCTCCGAACGGCGGATACGGGAGAGATCAGTCTGGCGGGCCACGACGCGCGGCGGCCCTCCGCCGCCCTGCGGCGGCAGATGGGCGCACAGCTGCAATCCGCCGCGCTCCAGGATGCGCTGACTCCGCGCCAGGCCCTGGCGCTTTTCTCCGGCTTCTATGAGAACGCCGATTCCGTCTCCCACACCCTCCGGCGCTTCGATCTGGAGCCGGTCGCCGACCGGGCCTTCGCCCGTCTCTCCGGCGGTTTTCGCCAACGGCTCTTTCTGGCCCTGGCAGTGATTCACCGCCCTTCCCTGCTGGTGCTCGATGAGCCCAGCGCCGGCTTGGACCCCAACGCCCGCCGCGAGCTGCACACCGTCATCCGACAACTCGCCGCGGAAGGCCTGGCAGTCCTCCTCAGCACCCACGACCTGCAGGAGGCGGCACACCTGTGCGACCGGATCACCGTCCTCCACGGGGGCGTAATCCTTCGCGAAGGCACACCGTCGGCGCTGGTTGCGACCTCGCGCCGCCCGCCGCGGGTGTTTTTCCGCGCGACCCAGCCCTGCGAGCCCGCCCTGCTCTCCACCCTTGCGGGTGTGAGCAGCACGCGGGCAACGGAGGGGGGCTGGGAATTGGAGTCGAGCGAGCCGGACGCCACCCTGCAGGCCCTCGTCGCACAGTTCGGCGCGGCCGGCCTGCAGGCCCTGGAAATCCGCCGGCCCACGCTCGAGGACGTGTATTTTGAGGCCACCGGCCAGGCCTGGACCGCTGCCGGGGGAGGAACGAGCGAATGAACCACTTCGCACTCCGCGGCCTCGCCCGCCACTTCCTGGCAGTCCTGCTCCTCAACCTGCGCAGTCCGCAGTCATTAGCCTACGGATACGCGGTTCCGGTCTTCTTCCTTCTCGCCTTCGCCAGCGTCTTCCGGGCCGGGGAGCCGCCTCTGCAGGACCAGGTCGGCCAGTTGGTGACCATCACCATCCTGGGCGGGGCGTGTTTCGGCCTGCCCACCGCCCTGGTGGCGGAGCGGGATCGCGGGGTCTGGCGACGCTATCGCCTCCTCCCTGTGCCGCCGGTCCTGCTTCTCCTCAGCACGCTGCTCGCGCGCATCGTGATCGTTTTCTCCGCCGTGCTCCTCCAGCTGACGCTTGCACGTTCTGCCTTGGGCACGCCCTGGCCCACCTCTCCGTCCTTCGCCCTGCCGGTTTTTTTCCTGGTCACCCTGGCCTTCCTCGGGATCGGATTGCTCGTCGCCGCTCTGGCGCGCGACGTACCCGCCGTCCAGGCATTGGGCCAGTGCCTTTTCCTACCCATGATCATGATCGGCGGAGTCGGCGTTCCCCTGGCCGCCCTGCCCGACTGGGCCCAGGTGGCCTCTGGTTTTATGCCGGGGCGTTACGCGGTCGAACTCCTGCAGCACACCGTCACGCCGGCGCCCCCGGAAACGCTCCTTTTCCCCATTCTCGCGCTGGCGGCCATCGGGGTCGTTTCACTGGTCGCCGGGGCCGCCTGTTTTCGCTGGGACAACGACGACCGCCTGCCGCCGCGCGCCCGTGCGACGATCGCTGGGGCGCTGCTTTTGTGGGTGGTCGTCGGTGGTGTGGCGGCAGCCACCGGCAGGCTCGCCCCCACGGCCGACCTCTCGGGACCCGAACAGATCACGGAAGACCAAATCGCGGGGATCACGTACACCGAACTGACGGGGGACAACGAACTCGTCACCCGGCTGGCCCCGCCCTTCTCCACTATTGAGGAACGCTTTCGTGTCTTGCCGTTGAGTGACCAGATCAGGCAGTGGCCGCGTGCCTCCGCCTCGCTTCCCGCCTCCGAGCGTCTCGGCGCGCTGCTTTCGTTGGCGGCGATGGCCGACATCCACGCGGACATCCGCGAGGCAGACATCGGCCGCATCGTTTACGACCAACTGCGGGAAGCGCAACCCCACGCCGAGCTGCGCCGCCTGCTCGCCTGGTTCATTTTGGACGCACGCGCCGGCACCATCCTCACCGTCGCCCCCGAATTCGGGTTCAAGAGAGAATTGAAGCCGGAAGCGGTTCGCCAGCGAGCGGTCTGGTACGCGCAAAAATACCTGGGACGGCTCGAAGGCCGGTTACGGGACGCAAACTGACGCTCAGACCACCGGGCGCCGACGGTAGAGCAGTAAGCCAGGCAGGGCCAGGCCCACCGCCAGGGCGCCGACGATGAAAAAGGTGGAAAGGGCGTTCTGGAGCGCGGTGCGGAAGAGCTCGTCGGTGTAACCGTGCTGTTCGATCTGCACCATCGCCAGCATGGCGGTGTACGCCTTCACCCCGGGCACCATCGGAATCATCGCCGCGACCGTGAACACCTTGGGATGCGCACGCAGCCGCTGCGCGAAAAAGACCGCGCAAAAACTCACCAGCCCCGCCGAGGCCAGGGTCGCCCACTCGAGCGGCAGCCCCCCTCCGGTCAGAAGGAAACGCAACCCGTGGGCCACCGCCCCGGCGCCCGCGCAATACGGGAGGATGCGACGCGGGACGTTGAACAACATGCCAAAACCGACCGCCGGCACGGCGGCGAGAAGCATGTCTTCGAGAAGGGAAAAAAAGAGGTTCATAGCCAGGCCCACACTTTCCAGACGCCCATCGCCAGGACGATGCCACCGCAGGTGGACAGCGTGAGCAGCAACGCCATCGTGCCGCGGGACAGTCCGGTGTTGATATATCCCTTCACCATGTCCGAAAGCGCATTGATCAGGGGCACCCCCGGCACGAGGAGAAGGCAGCTCGATGCCATCGCCACCGTCGGCTTTTCACCGATCTTGTAGAGCAACCCTTGCGCGGCCACCGACGTGGCAACAAAGGCAGTGACAAAAAACGTGACCAGCGGGCTGAAATGCAGGTGGGCAAGCTGCTGCCGCACCGCCATCGCCGCGGCGCTCGCGACAAATGTCACCGCACAACTGATGACATCGGCGTGGGCAAGGCGCGCAAAACAGGCGCAGGAAAGACCCACCACCAGGACCACCAGCCATCGCGGATACCGCTCAGCCTTGATCCCATCGATTCGTCGTGCGGCGCCGGCCAGGTCCAGACGGCCCCCCTCCACCTCCAGCATCACCCGCTGCGCCTCCGTCACCACATGCATGTTGATCCCGCGATCCTCATTGCGACGCACGGTGGTAAAAGAGCCGCCTTGGTGAAGGGTCGTGACCGTGAGCGCATTCGCCATGATGGCGACCTCCACAGCCTCGACCCCCAGGGCGAGGCCGAGCCGGCGCATCACGTTTTCCACCAGCGCACTTTCCGCACCGTGCTGCATCAGGAGCAGGCCGCACTGCACGGATAGCCGCGTGATCTCACGCTGCTCCGCTTCGCTCACCGGTTTTGCATTCATCGCATCGGGCAGCCTGGCAGCACCTCCATTCGGTGCAATTCCCCGTTGGGCCGCGCCCGGCGGGATAAGGAAGGGCCGGTCGTAACAGAAATCAAACTACACTCGCCCGGTCGTTCATGGCAAAGGTGCTCAATCGCCGGAACGGATTTCTCCAAACCCCACCGGCAGAGAGAAAGCCGCCTCCAGCGTCGTTCCCTCCTTGATACTGGCCCAGGCCCGGATGACGCCCGCATGCGTGATGACCAGGAGTCTTTCGGCGGACAGGGCAAGCGCTTGCGTGCGAACGCCCCGGACACGCTCCACCAGTTCGCCCGCCGTCTCGCCTCCCGGGGGGCGGACGTTCCAGGGATCCTGCATCCAGGCCTCCACATCCGGGCCCGTCAGTTCCTCCCAGCGGCGCCCCTCCCACGCGCCGAAATCCAGCTCGGCCAGCGCCTCCATCACCTCCACCGGCGCGGCTCCCGCGAGGACCTCCGCCAGCCGAAGGCATCGGTGCGCAGGGCTGCACCAGACGCGCGTCGGCTGCCAGGGCAGGCGCTCGCGCACCGCCGCCGCTTCCGAGGGAAATGAGGACGCCAGCGGAAAATCATGGCGCCCGTAGCAATGTCCCGCGTTGCCCTCCAGCCGGGTGTGTCGGATCAGAACGGCAGCCATCGGAGGACAAACAGTGCCGCCAGGTAGAAGGCCAGCTCCGCAATCTGTTGCACCGCGCCCAGGCAGTCTCCTGTGTATCCGCCGATTCGATGCACAAACCAGCGCGTCAACACCACGCGCGCCACCACCGGACCGAAAACCGCGACCGGTAGCCAGCCCGGCAGGAGCAGGAGCGGCATCAGGGCCAGGGCCAGCGCCACCACGCCGCGACCCACTCCGAGCCGGGTGGCGAGCGGCTTCGCCTTGCCCTCCTCGGTGCGCACGTAGGAGGCGGTGGCGAGGAGACTGACCGCGGCACCCCGGCTGACCGCGTGGCCCGCCAGCAGGAGTACCGGCCCGAGGGCGAATGGCAGGGAGGCCACCAGCTGCCACTTCAGTCCCAGCACCATCACCACGCCAATGGCGCCGAAGGCACCAACGCGCGAGTCGCGCATGATCTCCAGCACCCGGTCCGGGGTGGTGCCACCGCCGAAACCGTCGCAGACATCGGCAAAACCATCCTCGTGGAAGGCACCGGTCAGGAGCAGCGTGGCGGCAAGGCTCAGGCCGCTCGCCACCTGTGCACCAAACGTTGGATACGCGCTCCACCAGACGAGCGCGGCCACGCCTCCCACCAGCCAGCCCACCAGGGGAAAGTAGGTGGAGGCCCGCTCGAGGTCGGCCTTCACCCAGTCTCGCAACGAGGGCAGCGGCACGCGGGTGAAGAACATCACCGCCTGGTGCAGCGCGCGGAACTCGCGGGTGACAACCTTCACGGCTGGGTGCGCGGGAGCACCGCCGGGGCGTCGGCCGGAGCCGCGGTCACCTGCGCCGAGCTGAATGTGGCCATTTCCGAAAGGAAGCGACAGGCCGACTGCAGAAGGGGCCAGGCGAGCACAGCCCCCGTGCCTTCACCCAACCGCAGCCCGAGATCGAGGAGGGGCTTCACGTCCAGGGCCCTCAGGGCGTGGGCATGCCCGCTCTCCGCCGAAGCATGCGAAAAGATGCAGTAGTCCAACACGGCCGGATTGAAGCGTGCCGCTGCCACGGCGGCCGAGGTGGCGATAAAGCCATCGACCACCACCACCATGCGTTTCTCCGCCGCCCCGAGCATCGCTCCCGTCATCATCGCGATTTCACAGCCACCGTAAGCCTGCAGCGCGCGTTCAGGGCGGCCGGGCGCAGCGTGCCGGTCGCGCACCTGCCGGAGAATCTCGCGCTTATGCTCCAGCGCCTCGCCCGCTTTCCCCGTCCCGGCGCCCACACAAAGGTCGAGAGGCAGGCCGAGCAGCGCGCTGATGAGGAGCGCCGCCGCCGAGCTGTTGCCGATGCCCATCTCACCTGGAAGCAGGGCCTGGACCCCCTCGCCCGCAAGCCGATGGGCGAGCGCCGCTCCGCCGGAGAGGCATCGCTCCAGCTCCGGTTCCGTCATGGCCGGCTCCCGCAGGGCATTCGCCGTGCCCTGCCGGATCTTGTGGTGGAGCAGACTTGGGTGCACCGGCAGCTCCGCCGCCACCGCCACATCCACCACCAGCACCGGCAGCCCGTGCTGACGGGCAAACACATTGATCGCGGCACCGCCCCGCAGAAAGTTCAGCACCATCTGCGGGGTGACTTCCGGGGGAAACGCACTCACCCCCTCCGCAGCCAGCCCGTGGTCCCCCGCAAACACCACCACCTGCCCGCGCTCGAGCGTGGGATGCAGGGTCTGCTGGATCAGTCCAAGCTGAAGCGCGAGCTGCTCCAGCCGGCCGAGCGAGCCGACCGGCTTCGTTTTGTCATCAATGCGGCCCCGGAGGCCGGCTGTCAGGCCGGTGGCGAGGGCGGGAATTTCAGGAGGGTTCCACATAAAGGTATTCATGCCCGTTCGTCGTGACATCTCTTCCGCCCGTATTCACCACGGTTGGACACGGATAAGGACCCACCGAACCGTGGTTGGCAGAGAACGTCATTTCAGGCGCACCGCACAGCCCGCCACCATCAGCCAGGCGTCCTCCGCAGCCGCCGCCGTGAGCTGCCCGACCGTGCCCGCCAGGTCGCGGTAGCGGCGCAGGACGGCGTGGTCCGGCACGAGGCTCCAGCCGACTTCATTGCCAACAATCACCGACGGGAATGGCACCTGCCTCAGGAAGGCGAGTGCGCGGCGCCAGGCCCCCAGGATTTCCTCGTCCGGGAACTCCAGACGATCGGCCAGCCAGAGCGTGGTGCAGTCAATCACCACGCCCGAGGGCGGGGGCGAGACTTCGGCGAGGGCGGAGGCGATGTCGTTCGGCGCCTCGAGCGTCCGCCAGCCCGGCCGCTCCGCCCGATGCCGCGCCACGCGCTCCCGCATCTCGGCGTCGGCAGGATCAGGCCGGTAGGTCGCCACAAACACCACCCCCTCGCCCCAGGCCCTGGCGCGTTCGACTGCGGAGCGGCTTTTGCCGCTCCTCACCGGACCGGTGATGTAGCTGAGATGTCCCATTTTAGTGCATTCGAAGCCAGATCACCCCGACCGCGAGCACAACGCCCACCGCCGCCACGGCATGGTTGAGCCGGCAGACCGTTTCAATTTCCCCGTCTTCAATCTCGCGCGCCTCGCGGCCGATCCATGGCTTTTCCACCCGCTCGCCGTCGTAGTCCAGGGGGCCGCCAAACCGCAGGTTCAGAATCCCGGCCAGCGCCGCCTCCGGATAACCGGCATTTGGGCTGGCGTGCGCCCGCCCGTACCTCCAGGCGAAAATCATGCCCCGTGCGCTGCCCGACACCACCGCCATCAGGAGCGCGGTCAGCCGCGCGGGTATCCAGTTCGCCACGTCATCGAGCCGGGCCGCGGTCTTCCCAAACCAGAGATAGCGCTCATCCCGATGGCCAATCATGGAGTCCAGCGTGTTCACCATCTTGTACGCCAACATCGCCGGCAGCCCGCCGACGGCGTAATAAAAGAGCGGTGCGACCACCCCGTCGCTGAAGTTCTCCGACATGGTCTCGAACACCGCTGTCCTCACCTGCTGGGCATCGAGACGGTCCGTGTCCCGGCCCACGATCCACCGCAGGCGGGCGCGGCCCTCGTCCAGCGAGCGCGACAGGGCGGCAAAGACCGCCCGCCCCTCCCGCACCAGGGTGCGGTTGGCCAGCCCGAAAAAGACCCCGAGCCCGAGAAAGACGGCGTGTAGTCCGGGGTGCCGCTGCGCCAGCTCACGCTCGACGCTCCACACCAGGGCGAAGATCCCTGCCGTGAGGACCAGGGCCAACACCGCGCCCTTCAGAAACCGGCCCCGGCCCCGGTTGAGTCGGCGCTCCCCCGCCCCTATCAGCCACCCAAACCCGACCACCGGGTGCGGCAGCCAGCGTGGGTCGCCCAGCACGAGGTCGAGGGCGTATCCACCGAGCAATGCTCCAGCCGCAATCCACACTTCGTTCACGACGCAGCCTCCATTCGACCGCTCCAGGCTGTCAGCGCGGCCTCGAGGAGCGCATTGGACCGTTTCTCCAGCGCGGCAACGCGGACATGACGGCCGTCCAACCCTCGGAAGTTCGAGGCATCCCGGACCAGCAACCCATGTTCGCGGAGCAACCATGCCTTCAGCTCGCCGGAAGCGGGCCGCGCCAGTGCAAAAAGAAAGTAGTGCGTGTCTGATGGGTACACGGAAAAGCCCGGTAGCACGCGTAGGGCCTCCTGCAGGGCCAGGCGCCGCGCCAGCAGGCCCCGCAGCCTTGCCTCCGGGAGGGCATAGCCACGGTTGAGGAGAAACTTCCCTGCTTCCAGCGCCAGGCTGTTCACCGCCCAGGGCATGGCGTGTGCCCGCAGCTCCGCGATCTGCCTGGCGCCGGCGATGACGTAACCAAGGCGCAGCCCGGGAATGGAGAAAGCCTTGGTCATGGACTTCACCAGCACCAGGTTGCCGCGCCCCACCGCGTCGACCGCCCTCGGCCCGGCCACGGGGGTGAATGCCTCGTACGCGGTATCAACCACATGGATGCACCGGGGGCTCCGGTCGACCCGCGCGAGGAGGTCCTCGCGGGGTGTCATCTCGCCGGTGGGATTGTTGGGATTGCACAGCCAGAGCAGGTCAGCCTGGGTGCTCCCGCCGAGTTCTTCCCGCCGGGCAAAGGTCAGCGAGTGTTCATGGATCCGGCAGGCGTCCTCGTATTCGGAGAAGGTCGGCACCACCACGATGGAGCGGCGCCGCCGATGTGCCTGGGCCAGGAGATGGATGGCGGCGGTGGCCCCACTCGTCACCAGCACGTTTTCAGGCGCAACCTGCTCGGCCTCCGCCAGGCGCTGGGTCAGGCTTTCCGCGCAGGCTTCCGGATACGAGGTGATGCAGCCGGTGCGGGCGTGGAGATAGGACTGCAGCTCGGCCAGCGAGGGATCGTCCGCAACCACGTTGCTGCTGAAGTTCGCTTTCACCTGATCTGGGTGCCGGTAGGCGTCATCTCCGTGTCCGAGCAGCATGGTCAGAGCCCCACGTAGCGCTTGATCGGTTCAAGATCCACGTGCTCGGCGACATGGTCCGCCATTTGTGCGTAAATGGCGCGGCGTTTTTCAGACCAGGGCGCCGGATAGACGTGGTGGCCGCTCAGGCGCGCCGCCTCCCCCACCCGCTGCCGCACCTCGGGGGCCTCAAACCAACCGTGAAGGTAGGTGCCCCAGACATTCTTTGCGCGCAGTCCCTCCGGCCGGGCGACCCCGTTCTCCCGCACCTGCTGGAGCGGTTCACAGGGAGCGGTGAGGAGGCTGCGTCCCATGTGGATTTCATAGGTATCCCAGGTGCGACCGTCGCATTCCGCCGTGACCTGGCGGACGATCTTCTGGGCGTGAAACTGGGTATGCACCGGGAGAAGGCCGAGCCCGGCCTCGTCTCCCACGTCGCCCGCCACGCCCTCCCGGTCCTCCAGCCGCTCGCCCAGGAGTTGAAACCCGCCGCAGAGTCCGACCACCAGCGCGCCGCGCGCGGCGGCGGTGAGGATCGCCCGATCCATCCCGGTCCGGCGAAGCCAGCGGAGATCTGCGATGGTGTTCTTAGAGCCCGGTAACACCACCACGCGCGCCTGGCTCATCTGGTCCGGGGTGGCCGCCCACCGCACCCGCACCCCCTCGTCATCCCACCAGGGCTGGCAATCCGTCAGGTTCGAGGCATGCGGCAGACGTATCCACGCAATGGTGTCACCCTCGCCGCGATCCTCGTCCGCCGCCCCAAGTCCGTCCTCCTCCTCCGGCTGCAGTTCGGAGCGCAACGGGACGGTCCCCAGCACACGCAGGCCGGGAGCATGTGGTGAGAGCCACGCCTGGGGATCGGGAAAAAGCGCCAGGTCGCCGCGGAAACGGTTGATGATCGCGCCGAGAGAGCGTGCGCGCGACGCCGCCGGCATCAGCGACCAGGTGCCCGCAAGCTGCGCATAGATGCCGCCCCGGTCGATGTCCCCGACGAGCACCCAGCGCCCGTCCAGATAGTCGATCGGTCGCAGGTTCACGAGGTCGCGGTCCATCAGGTTCAGTTCCACCGGGCTGCCCGCCCCCTCCATCACCAGCACGTCGCAGCGGGTCTTCCAGCCCTCGAGGGTGTCTGCCACCACGCCCCACAGGCGCTCGAAACTCTTGTAATATTCGACCGCGGCAAAATGGCCCTGGGCCACCCCGCGCAGCACCAGCTGGGCGCCCCTGCCCCCGGTGGGCTTGAGCAAAATCGGGTTCATTTCGGCGGTGGGCAGCAACCCGCAGGCCTCGGCCTGCACCGCCTGGGCGCGCGCAATCTCGGTGCCGTCGACCGTGGCCCATGCGTTGTTTGACATGTTTTGCGCCTTGAACGGCGCCACCCGCACGCCCTGGCGCCGCAGCCAGGCGCACAACGCGACCGTCATCCAGCTTTTCCCCGCGCTGGAGGATGTGCCGAGAACCGAAAGGGCCTTCATGCCACCACCACCCGTCCGCTCAAAACTCGATCCCGCGCTGCGCCTTCACGCCCGCATGGAACGGATGCTTGAGCTCGCGCATTTCGGTGACGAGATCGGCCAGTTCAATCGTCTCCGGAAGCGCCCCTCGTCCGGTGATGACCACGTGCTGGTCGGGGCGCTTTGCCCGCAGCGCCGCCAGCACCTCGTCCTTGGGCAGGTATTCGTAGCTGAGGACCACGTTCAACTCGTCGAGCAGGAGGAAGTCCACGTCCTCACTTTCCAAATACTGACGGGCCAGCCGCCAGCCTGCCTGGCAGCTGGCGATGTCGGCGGCGCGGTTCTGGGTGTCCCAGGTGAACCCCTCGCCGATGCGATGCCACGCGAGGCTGGGTCCGCGAAGGAGTTTTTCCACCGCATCGGAGCCGCTCTTGATGAACTGAATGACCGCGCATTTGTGACCGTGCGCGAGCATGCGGATGAGCATGCCGAACGCGGCGGTGGTCTTACCCTTCCCATCGCCGGTGTGCACGATGATCAGGCCACGCTTCTCCTGCGCCGCGCGCATCTTGTCGCGCATCTCCTTCTGCAGCTCCTGCATCGCCTCGCGATGCTCGTCTTCCGATCCAGTGGTGCGTGGTTTTGTCATGGGTGGTACGATACGGGGATGAAATCGGTGGGTCGTGCCGCGCTGGCGCGCTCAGGGGAGTTCGAGGGTGAGGCCGGGGGTGGTCCGCGCGCGCACTCCAAAGACATCGAGGAGCAGTTCCGGCGTGAGCACACGCTCCGGTTCGCCGGCGGCGCGGAGGCGGCCTTGCTGCAGTACGACGACGAGATCGAGGCAGTGGGCCACGCGTAGATCGTGCAGGGAAAAGAGGAGCGTCTTGCCCGACCGGGTGAGCTGGCGGGCGAGCATCAGGACATCGAGCGCATGCTTGGGATCGAGTTGCGCCAGGGGTTCGTCCCAAAGCTGGAGCGGCGCGTCGGTGGCGGTGGCGCGGGCGAGAAGGACGCGATGGCGTTCTCCGCCGGAAAGCTGATTCACCGGGCGAAGGCTGAGGCCGGTCAGGTCGAAACGCGCCAGCACGTCCGCAATGCCCTGCCCGTCGTCGCCATGGGCATAACGCCCCTGGGCCACCACGTCGCGCACGGTGAAACCAAACTCGAACCGGGCCTCCTGCGGGACCCAGGCGGCGAGCCGGCCGCGCTCCAGCACGGGGATGCCGGCGAGGGGACGGCCCGCCCAGGCGACAGATCCCGAGCCGCGCAACAATCCGCCCGCCACCTGCAGCAGGGTGGACTTGCCGGAACCGTTGGGCCCGACCAGCCCGACCAGCGCTCCGCGCGGCAGCCGCAGCGTCACGCCGTGCAGGCGCTCCGGCACGCTCGCCTCAACGATCTCGAGGCCGATCAGGCTTTGCGGCGCAGGAGCCATAGGAAAAAGGGGCCGCCGATCAGGGATGTGACAATGCCGAGTCGCAGTCCGCCGACGCTTCGGCTGATGAGGTCGCACGCCACCACAAAACTCGCGCCTGAGACCAGGGACAGAGGCACGAGCCGCCGATGTTCGGGCCCGACCATCAGCCGCAGGACATGCGGGACGACCAGGCCGACAAAACCGACGGTGCCGGCGACGGCGGTGGCGAGCGCGGTCAGCACGGTCGACAGCGCCAGCATCCACCGGCGCAGGCGGACCACGTCCACCCCGAGGCTCTGGGCCTCCTGGGCGCCGAGACTGAGCAGGTCCATCGACCGGCCCAGCGGCCAGAGCAGGGCGGCGGCGAGAACGGTGGGGGCCGCGATCCAGACATGCTCCCAGGTGCGGTCCTCCAGGCCTCCCAGCAGCCAGAAAATGATCTGGGCATTGCGCTCGTAGGTGAGGGTAAAATTCGAAAGCACGTAGCTGGTGATCGCGCCGAGCAGGGCATTGAGGGCCACGCCGGCGAGAAGCAGACGCTCGGTGCTGGCACCGCTCTGCGCCAGGATCAGCACGGCCCCGGTGGCGAGGGCGGCTCCGAGGACCGCGGCAAGCGGCATGATCCAGAGGGAAAAGGAGACCCAGCCAAAACCGATCGCGACCACCGCTCCGGCCGCGCCTCCGCTGCTGACGCCGAGGAGCCCTGGACTGGCGAGGCTGTTGCGAAAATAGGCCTGCATCACCAGCCCGCTGGCGGAGAGGGCGGCACCAATCAGCATCGCCACCAGCAGCCGGGGAAGGCGGATGTTCCAGAGGATCGTCGCCGCCAGTTCATCGCGGTGCAGCAGTCCCTGCCAGATCCGCGCCGGGGAGAGTCGCAGGTCGCCAATCGCAAGGAAGGCGACCGACACGCATGCGAGCAGCACGAGGGTGACGGGGAGCGCGATCCGCCTGGCCCAGGGATGAATCATTCGAAGCGCTCCGGGTGAAGGGCCCGCGCCAACTGCTCGTAACCTTCGATGCGATGGTGGGTGACGCTGCTCAACTGGTAGGCGCGCACCAGGGCGACACGTCGCTCGCGGACCGCGCGCATGTATTTGTAAGGGGGAAGCGAAAGGTACGGTTCGAGCGCCGTGCTCACGGAATCGCCCGGCAAAACCACCTTGTCCACCGGCCAGGTCAGCATCTGCTCCGCCGGAGGTGCCGCATGCCCCACCAGTTTGCCCAGCGTGGCGGCGAGGTTTTCCGCCCCCGCGTGATCACACAGGTCCTGAAACGTGGTTTCAGCCCCGCCGATCACGCCGTAGGTCGAGGGTGCGATCACGCGCACCGGCGTGGCGCCCCGCAGGCGCTCCCGCAACACCTCCACCCGCCGCCGACCGTCCGCGATGATCGCT
This sequence comes from Verrucomicrobiota bacterium, assembly GCA_023428905.1. Lineage (GTDB taxonomy): Bacteria > Verrucomicrobiota > Verrucomicrobiia > Opitutales > Opitutaceae > EW11. Next base: position 233,671 of record JAEYWP010000004.1, on the reverse strand, counting down.
TCCGCCTTGGCCTCGGCACCCAGCTCGCGCCCGAGTGCGCGGAGGTTGTCAAACGCGTCCTCCAGGGATTCGTAACGCTCGATCACAAAGACCCGGACCCCGGCGCGCCGCAGCTGGGTCACCAGTTCACCGCGGCTGTAGTTGGCGACCAATACAAGATCAGGGTCGAAACGCAGCACCGCCTCCGCGTCGTGCTGTTTCTCGAGCACCGGGTACGCCTTGGCCGGTTCGGAGACGGCGGAAAAGACCTCCTCGCGCGCGAGGTGACTGAGCGCGGCAATCTGCGAGGGCTCGGCCAGCGCGAGCAGCAGCTCATCCGTTCCCACCGTCTGGGAAACGACGCGCCGCGGCCCGGCGGCACGCGCGGAAAACACCACCACCACGAGCAGCAGCGCCCAGGACGTCACCCGACGGACCCACGAAGCCGGCGACCAGAAGATACGCCGGCCGGGGGCGAAAGGGACGGCAGGCAAGGGACTGCCACTGACGAGGAGGGAGGTGTTCATCCGCACGTTTGGTTCGAGGACTAGAAACGCCACTCCACCGAGGCGAAGATGCCGCGGGGCAGCGAGGCGTAACCCAGCACCTCCTCATACTCCTCATCGAGTGCGTTCTCCACCCGCACCTTCAGGATCAGGTCCTCGCGCAGCGCATACGCGGAAAAGACGCGCACGGTCGTATAATCCTCGATCGGACTGGCGCGCTCGACCCGGTCGGCCACCGCGTGTACGCCGGCCCCGAGCATCCAGGGCGTGGTGAGTTGCGCGGTCACCTCCGCGTCGATCACGTGGCGGGGGCGCCGCAGCAATCGGGCGCCGGTGTCCGAATTCGTTGCCTCCAGGTAGGTGTAACTGGCCCGCGCCTGCACCGTCTCGGTGAGCTCCGCCCTGACCCCCAGCTCGACGCCATGCGTTTCGGCCGAAGCCACGTTGGCGGTGCGTCCCTGGAAGGTGACAAAATCGACGTATTCCCACTGGAAGAGATCGTCGAAGTCGTTGCGGAAATAGGTGAGACCGAGCGTGACGCGGTTCCCCAGCGACTGGTCGATGCCCACATCCCATCCGCGCGATTCCTCCGGGCGGAGGTTCGGGTTGGCCAGCTGGCCCCACTGCGGAACGCCGAACCGGTCGTCCGATCCGGGAGCGGCAAAGCCCGTGCCATAGGTGGCGCGTAACTTTGTCCCGGATACGGGGCGCCAGCTCACCCCCGCGCGCCCGGTGGTGGCGTCGCCGGCGCTGTCGAAATGGTCATAACGGAGCCCGCCCGTGACGGTCACCGTGTCGGCGGCATGCCAGGTACCGGAAAGATACCCCGAAGCGGCTTCGTCGCGGGAGCGCGACGCGTCCACCAGGTAGCGGGACCGCTCATAGTTCGCGCCCGCCACCAGCTCGACGGACGGGGCCGCCTGCCAGGTGTTTTGCCAGTCGACCACCTCGCGGCGGTTCCGCAGATCCGACGTTCCCCACTGGTCGGTGAACGTGTAATTGCGGCGGTGCAGGCCGGCGGTCAGGCGCGAGGTGAGGTTCTCCGCCACACGCATCTCGGCGTACACCGTGCCGAGGTAGTTCTCGTTCTCGACCTGCCCGGGTGCATAGAAGAGGCGCGATCCGGTTTGCTCGTAGCTGTCATTCTGGCCGCGGAAGGTGAACCCCACCGCCAGGTTTTCGGCCGCGGCATACTCCAGGCGCGTGCCATAGGTCCACTGTTCAAAGGCGTTTTTCGGCGCGTCATTCGCCGTCTCGCGGCGTCCGACCGAGGCGGAGTAACCGAGGGCACCGGTGCTGCCGGCGATGGCGACGGAGCCGCCCCAGGTGTCGAAAGAACCGACGGTGGCCGTGGCTACGCCCGAAAACGGACCGGCTCCGCGCGCGCTCTCCAACAGGATCACTCCGCCCATGGCGGAACTGCCGTACAGCGTGCTCTGGGGTCCGCGAAGGACTTCCACCCGGCCGAGGTTGGCCAGGTCCGCGCCGCCAAGGAAACTCAGGTAAGTGGCGGAGCGGTCGCTCATGCGAATCCCGTCCACCACGAAGAGGGTGTGATCGCCGTTCGCGCCACGCATGAACACGGAGGTGGGGCCACCGGGGGTGCCCGTCTGCACGACCACCACGCCCGGTTCCTGGGCGAGCGCGGTGCGCAGATCGACAATCTGAAGGTCCGCGAGGGCCTCCAGGTCGATGATCGACACGCTGCTGGGCGTGATCGCCGGATCCTGCGGCGTCCGCGAGGCAGAGACCACAAAACGGTCGAGTTCGACGCTCTCGGGCAGGGCCACGAGATCGGCAGTTTGGGCGCGGGCAGGCAGGGCCGCCGCGCAGGTCAAGGCGATGAAAGACCATCCCGACAGGCGGGACAGTGAGGAAGGATGCATAGGTGTCTGACTGACGTTACAGGCAAGAGCAGACACGTGGGCACCCCGCTGCAGACAGGGGAGAACGCCGCTCTCACGCTTCATTTTTGCGATGAAGTTTTCGCGATCAGCGCGCGCAAACCGCGCCGACGCGTGAGCACCCCGGGATAAGATCTTCGGACTCCGCACTCATAGCCTTCCCTCCGCCTTCGCCGGTTGCTGACCGACTGGCTTTGCCCGCGCGTTCGCTCGCGCAGTGGAGGGTTGTGGTGCGTTACCGCAGCGCAACTGTCGCCGATTTACACGGCATTCCCTATACCCCGAAGCGAGTGAAAGAACGGCGAACCAGGCCCGACATTGCGAAACATCGTCCCCGCCCGGCAACGCCGGAGTGTGATCATATTTTGGCAAGGACTGCGCGCCCGTGGGCCCGAAACAGCCGCCAGGAAATGGCCCGAAACAGCACTTGCCAAGCACATATCATCATATCTTGATATGAAGATACATGAATCCGGCCACCTGTGAGTCTCCCTCCTTCGCCGCCCTGCGCGCGCTCTTCGAACAACGGATCGTGGTGCTCGACGGCGCGATGGGATCCATGGTCCAGACCTATGGACTCCAGGAGGCCGACTTCCGCGGGGAACGTTTTAAGGAGCACGCCCACGATCTGAAGGGCAACAACGACCTTCTCTGCCTGACGCGTCCCGACGTCATCGAGGAGATCCACCGCGCCTATTTCGCCGCCGGTGCCGACATGGTGGAGACCAACACCTTCAATTCCACCGTCATCTCCCAGGCCGACTACCGCATGGAAGCGCACGTCGCCGAGATCAACCGCGCCGCCGTCGCGGTGGCGCGGCGCGCCGCCCGCCACGCAGAGGCCGCCACCCCCGGCCGGCGCTGTTTTGTGGCCGGCGCCGTGGGCCCGCTCAACCGCACCCTTTCGATGTCGCCCGACGTGAACCGCCCGGACTATCGCGCGGTGACCTGGAAGCAGGTGGTCGATGCCTACACGGAACAGATTCGCGTGTTCCTCGAGGAGGGCGTGGATGCCCTCCTCGTCGAGACGATCTTCGACACGCTGAATGCCAAGGCCGCCCTCTTTGCCATCGAGACCCTCTTTGAGGAGCGCGGTGAACGCGTGCCGGTGATGATCTCAGTCACGATCACCGATGCCTCGGGCCGGACCCTCTCGGGCCAGACGATCACCGCCTTCTACCACTCCATCCGACATGCCAACCCGTTTTCCGTCGGCCTGAACTGCGCCCTCGGGGGGCGGCAGATGCGCCCGTATGTGGAGGAGTTGTCCTCCATCGCCGACTGCTACGTCACTTGCTATCCCAACGCCGGCCTGCCGAATGCATTCGGTGGATACGACGAAACGCCGGATGACATGGGAACGGTGCTGCGCGATTTTGCGTCCAACGGTTTTGTGAACCTGGTGGGTGGCTGCTGCGGCTCCACCCCCGCTCACATCGCCGCCATCGCCAAGGCAGTCGCCGGCCTCAAGCCACGGACCCGCCCCACCCTGCCCCCCGCCCTGCGCCTCAGCGGACTCGAACCTCTCACCGTCGCCTGATGTCCTCCACGTCCCCACGCACCGCGTCCGCCTTCCTCGTTGTCGGTGAGCGCACCAACATCACCGGTTCGCCCAAGTTCGCCAAAGCCATCAAGGCCGGCGACTGGGACGCCGCCCTCGCGATCGCCCGCCAGCAGGTCGAAAACGGCGCCAACGTGATCGACATCAACGTCGACGAGGCGCTGATCGACGGGGAGGCGACGATGGTGAAGTTCCTCAATCTCATCGCCGCCGAGCCGGAGATCTCCCGCGTCCCCGTGATGATCGACTCGTCGAAGTGGTCGGTGCTCGAGGCCGGACTTCAGTGCCTCCAGGGCAAGGGCATCGTGAACTCGATTTCTCTCAAGGACGGCGAGGCCGAGTTCCTTCGCCGCGCCCGGTTGATCCAGCGTTACGGCGCCGCCACCGTGGTGATGGCTTTTGACGAACAGGGACAGGCTGCGACACGGGATGAAAAGGTGCGGATCTGCACCCGGGCCTACCGTTTGCTGACGGAGAAGATCGGTTTTCCCGCCTCCGACATCATTTTCGATCCGAACATCCTCACCGTCGCCACCGGCATCGAGGAGCACAACAACTACGCCGTCGATTTCTTCGAGGCGGTGAAGATCATCAAGGCCACGCTCCCGCACGCCCGCGTGTCCGGAGGCGTCTCCAACGTCTCCTTCTCCTTCCGCGGCAACAACCCGGTGCGCGAGGCGATGCACGCCGCCTTCCTTTTTCACGCCATCCGCAATGGCCTGGACATGGGCATCGTCAACGCGGGCATGCTGGGCAACTATGAGGAGATTCCCGCCGAGCTGCGCGAGAAGATCGAAGACGTCCTCCTCAACCGCCGCACCGACGCGACCGAGCGCCTGGTGAAGCTGGCCGACGATCTGAAGGCCCAGCAGGGCGGCGCCTCGCGAACGGAACAGAAAGAGGATCTCGCCTGGCGTGAGGCCGCGGTCGAGTCCCGCCTCAGCCACGCCCTCGTCAAGGGCATCGACGCCTACATCGACGCCGACACGGAGGAGGCACGCCAGAAGTATCCACGTCCTCTCGACATCATCGAGGGACCATTGATGGATGGCATGCGGGTGGTGGGCGACCTCTTCGGCGCAGGAAAGATGTTCCTGCCGCAAGTGGTGAAATCCGCCCGCGTGATGAAAAAGGCCGTGGCCTACCTCACCCCGTTTATGGAGGAGGAGAAACGCCGCGTGGCCGCCGCCGGTGGTGCCACGCGCGCCAACGGCAAATTCCTCATCGCCACGGTCAAGGGCGACGTCCACGACATCGGCAAGAATATCGTCGGGGTCGTGCTGGCCTGTAACAACTACGAGGTCGTCGACCTCGGCGTGATGGTCGCCGCCGACAAGATCCTGGCCGAAGCGAAGCGGATCGGGGCCGACGTGATCGGCCTCTCCGGCCTCATCACTCCGTCGCTCGACGAGATGGTCCATGTCGCCCGCGAGATGAAGCGGGAGGGTTTCGAGGTGCCGCTCCTGATTGGCGGTGCAACCACCAGCCCCGCGCACACCGCGGTGAAGGTCGCCCCTGAGTATCCTCACGGCGTCGTCCACGTTCTCGATGCGTCGCGCGTGGTGAACGTGGTCAGCTCCCTCCTCTCCCCCGAGCAGAAACCGGCCTTCCTCGCCGACATCGGCGCGCGACAAGAGCGACAGCGCGAGGAGTTTGCCGCGCGCCGCGCCCGCAAGCCCCTGCTCCCCCTCGGATCAGCGCGCGACCGCCGCCAGGTTTTCGACTGGACCCAGGTCGATATCCCCAGACCGGAGTTTTTCGGCGCGCGTGTCTTCGACAACGTCCCGCTCGAGGAGGTGGTCCCCTTCATCGATTGGGGTCCGTTCTTCAGCGCCTGGGAATTGCACGGGCGCTATCCGGAAATCCTTAAGGACGCGTTGGTGGGCTCGGAGGCCACCAAGCTTTTTGATGACGCGCAGGCACTCCTCGCGCGCATCGTCCGGGAGAAACGTTTCACCGCCCGGGCCGTGATCGGTTTCTGGCCGGCCAACGCGGTGGGCGATGACATCGAGATCTACAGCGACGAAACGCGTACGCGCGTGCTCACCACCTTCCACACCCTGCGGCAGCAGATGGAAAAGCCGGCGGACCAGTTTAATCACGCGCTCGCGGACTTCGTCGCTCCGAAGGAAAGCGGCCGGATCGACTACATGGGCGGTTTTGCCGTCACCTCCGGCCACGGAGTCGAGGCCCTCGCCCTGGAGTTTAAGGCGCAGCACGACGATTATTCCGCCATCATGGCACAGGCGCTGGGCGATCGCCTGGCCGAGGCGATGGCAGAGCTTTTCCACAAGCGCGCCCGCGAGGCCTGCGGATACGGAAAGGCCGAAACCTTCACCCATGAGGAGCTGATCCGCGAAAAGTACCGCGGCATTCGCCCCGCCCCCGGCTATCCCGCCTGCCCCGATCACACCGAAAAGCCACTCCTCTTCTCGCTCCTCGGAGTCGAGCAGGCCACCGGCATCCGCCTCACCGAAAGCTGCGCCATGACGCCGGCCAGCAGCGTGAGCGGCTGGTATTTCAACCACCCGGACTCCAAGTACTTTGGGGTTGGGAAAGTCGGTCGGGATCAGGTGGAGGACTACGCCCGCCGCAAAGGCATGCCCGTCGCGGAGGCCGAACGCTGGCTGGGACCCTACCTCGACTACGATGCGCGTGGGTAAGGGGGGCGCCGGCGCCGCCTGAGGTGCAGCGCAACGCCCCGGGTCTTTCGACCCAGGGGCGGCGGTGCCGTGTGGGCACGGAAGCGCACCCTTGCCGGCGGCTCACTTCTCTGGAACCCTTGCACGACCCCGGACGTCATACCTGCCATGCCCCGCGTCTTCCGCCACCTTCTCGCCACCACCACCCTGCTCGCCTGCGTTGCAACGGCTGGGGCGGCACAGCCTGCGTTCACCGAGAGGCTGAAGGAGGACGAGCGGACCTCGACCGGTGTCTCCGCCCTCTCCGATGACCAGCGTGCCGTGCTCAATAACCTGGTGGAGCGGGAGATCCGGCTCGCGCAGCAGGGCAACGTGACCGCGTTTGCATCAGACTTCTCGAAACGCCGGTCCGCGCCCGAACGCGCCAAGGCAGGCATCGACAAATTGAGCCCTGAGCAAGTGGAACGCCTCGACACGCTTGTTGCCGAAGCCATTGCCAGCCGCCCCGTCTCGGTGGATTACGCCGAGACCCGTGCCGTCAGCCATGCGGACGCGGTGCGCGGCGTCGCCCCCAAGCCGATCCTGCACGGGGAGGTCTCCTTCACCGTCGGCACTTCGGGCAGCGGCCGCAATTTTTACGGCGGTTCCGTTTACGTCGAACAAACCGATCCCCAGAAGGGTTACTCCCTCGGAGTCGGTTATTCCGAATTCCGCGGACATCTCCCGTATTACGACTGGGACTACTTCGACCGCTACGGTTATGGCCGGTATGGCTACGGCCCCTACGGCCTCCCGTACGGCAGGCTGGGCTGGAGATACTGACGAGAATCGCGATTCGTGATTTTTGATTCGTGATTCCCGATCCGCGGCCGGAGTCACTGCTCATCACTGCTCATTGGTCATTGGTCATTGGTCATTGCTGACCGGTCACTGGTCACTGCTCACTCGCGCGCCTCCGGCGCGCCATTCCGGGCCGCTGCGCGGCCCGGCGGTCCTCCGTTTACATCGCGGCTCGTGCTTCTCTAGCGTCACGGGGTGGCTACCAATGTCATCCCCGAGCGCATCGCAGAGTCGCTGCGCCGATTCCCGCCCTTCTCGATGCTCCCTTTCGAGGCCGTTCGCCAGCTTGCGAGCGAGGCTTCGGTTCGCGTCCTGGTGGCCGGCGACACCGTCTGGAAGCAGGGCGAAATCCCCGGCTCCGAACTGCTTTTTCTCGCGCGCGGGCGCGTCGAATACGTTTGGCAAAGCGATGACCGCACCGAGCTGGTCGACGTGCGCGACGTCGGCGACGTCCTCGGGCTGACAGCACTTTATAAAGGAGAACCGTTTCGCGTCACCGCGCAGGTGGTGGAGGACAGCCTGCTCTACGGACTGCCCTGGCTCCCGTTCAAGGCGCAGCTGGACGTCCACGACCAGGCGCGCAACTACGCCCGCCGCCACCTCTTTTGGGCGACGCGCGTCGGCAGCCCCATCGCCCTGCCCGAACCCACGCAGGACACCATTGCCGGCCGCACTAAAAACATCCTCCAGGCGCACCTCGACGGCGCCCAGACCGTCCGACCGCGCCCCGGCGCAAACATCCTGACCTGCCGCCCCGAAGACTCGATCCAGCAGGCCGCCGGGCTGATGGCTGCGCGGCGCCTGCCGTCCGTGGTGGTCACCGATGAGGAACGAAGGCCGGTCGGCATCGTCACCAACAGCACCCTGGTGCGGGAAATTGTCGTGGGCTCGACCCCGAAGTCCGAGCCGATCCGCTCCATCATGACCAGCCCGGTCGTGACCGTTTCCGCGGGCTCGAGCGCGACCGCCGCGCTGCTGTTGATGCTGCGCCAGCGCATCGGTCAGGTTTGCGTCACGGCCGACGGCACCTCCGCCTCCCCTGTGCTCGACATCTGCTCGGAGAAGGACCTGCTCGCCCTCAGCGGACACCACCCCGCGGGCCTCCTGCGCGAGATTCGCAACGCCCGCTCTCCGGCACGTTTTCGCGAGCTCTGCGACGACATCGAGGCGATTGCGCGCAGTTATCTGGAGGCAGGCGTGTCGGCCGTGTTTCTGGGACAGATGTGCGCCGAGTTGAACGACGAATTGGTGCAACGTCTCCTCGTCCTCGCCAGCGAAGAGTTGGAAGATGAAGGCAAACCGCTTCCGGACGTGCCCTGGGCCTGGCTTTCGGTCGGCAGTGACGGGCGGCGCGAACAAATCCTGCGGACCGACATGGATAACGCGCTGGTGTTTTCACCGCGGGGCGATGCCGCCGCGGTGGAGCGCGACCGCGCCCTCCTCGTCGAACTCGGGACCCGCGTGGTGGCCCGCCTGGTGGACGCCGGCTTCGCCCGCTGCCAGGGAGGAGTCATGGCGTCCAATCCGCGCTGGTGCCGCACCACCACCGAGTGGATCGACGAGCTGAAGGCGGTCAATCGCACCACCGGCGGCGATCAGCTCCTGCGCGCGGTCATTCTTTATGACATGCGTTTTGTCGCCGGTGACGCGACCCCGGCCGAGGAGGTGCGACGCGTCATGATCGACTCCGTCTGCGAGAGTCGCGACCTGCAGTATCGGCTCGCCGAGCTGGTGGTGGACACGCCCCCGCCCCTCAATTTTTTCGGCCGTTTCGTGGTGGAAAAACTCGGCGGACGCCAGGAGGGGCTGGACATCAAACAACGGGCCATGGCGCCGCTGCGCGATGGCGCCCGGCTCCTTTCCTTTCACCATCGCCTCACCCAGAGGCATTCGACCGGCGGGCGCTGGGACGAGCTGCGCCGCAACGTTCCCCGTCTCCAGGAGCTGGCTACGCTGGCGCGCGATAGCTATGACCAGCTCCTGAAATTCCGCACCCTCAACGGCCTGCGCCGCGGAGACTCGGGCCGCTATATCGATCCTGCCTCGTTGACCAAGCTGGAGCGTGCGCAGCTCGCCAACATCTTTGACGTCGTCCGGATGGTGCAGGACACCGTCCGCTTCGAATTCGAACTCCAACGCCGCGTATGAAGTGGTTCTTCAGCCGCGAACAACGCCTGCCGGTGGTGGAGGGCTACATCGCCTCCACCCCGCGCACGTATCCAAAAAAGCGTCCGGTGGAGGAGCTGCGCTTCCTCGTCATCGATACGGAGACGACCGGCTTCAACATCCACCGCGACAAGATCCTCTCCTTCGCCGGGGTGGACGTGCGCGGGGATCGGATCGACGTGGCGGCGATGCACGACTGGATGCTCTACCAGGAGGACATGCCGGTCACTGCCGCCGCTGAGGTCCACGGCATCCTGCCCTCGGATACAAAATCAGGCCTGCCGGAGGCCTCGATGATGGACGAGCTCCTGCCCGTGCTGAATGGGGCGATCATCGTGGGACACCACGTGCAGTTCGACGCCTCCCTGCTGAACAACGCCCTGCTGCGCCGTTTCCGCATCGAGCTGCGCAATCCCACCCTCGACACCGCCGTCCTGGCGATGCGGGCCCTCGAGGCCTTTGCCAAGACCGGTTACGCCAATCAGCACCCGCCTACCCTGGATGAGGTCTGTACCCACCTGGGCATCCCGATGATCGACCGCCACACCGCCGCGGGGGACGCGTTTACCACCGCGGAGCTCTTCCTGGTCCTCTGCGCGCGCCTGCGGCAGCGCCTGAAACGTCCCCTTCTCGCGGGCGACCTCCCGATCCAGAAATACTGAGCATGCGCGCCTTTTCCGAATACACGCCCGAAAGCCTCGCCCAAGCCTTGGTCGCGCTGGGCTGCAAACCCTCCCACGCCGGGAGACTGCTGCGCTCCTACTACACGCGGGGCGGCACGCTCGACTGGGAGGCCTTGCGGCTGCCCCGGGCCACCGCGGAATGCCTCCGGGCATGGCCGCTTTCCACGGCCGAGCTGTCGATGCGGCAGGTATCCGAGGACGAGACGGTCAAACTGCTCCTTCGGCTCCAGGATGGCCGCACCGTCGAGTCCGTCTTGATGCCGGATTTCCATCCCGCGCGCGCGGCCGGCTGCATCTCCTCCCAAGTGGGCTGCGCCATGGGCTGCGATTTCTGCGCCACCACCAAGACAGGCTTCGAACGCAACCTTTCCGCCGCGGAGATCATTGACCAGTTCCTCGCCCTCCGCGCGGAGGCGCTCCACCTTGGGCGACAACTTCGAACGCTGGTCTTTATGGGGATGGGTGAACCGATGCTTAACCTCGACAATGTCATCGAGGCTATCCGACGCATCGCCCCCAACGAGCTGGGAGCGCTCGGCTGGCGCCAGATCACGGTGTCGACCGTGGGCATCATCCCGGGAATCGAGCGTCTGCAGGCCGCGGCGCTCAAGGTCCACCTTGCCGTCTCGCTGCACGCGCCGGACGACGCCACGCGCACGCGGCTGCTGCCGATGGGGCGCCGCTTTGCCGTGGCCGATATTCTTGCCGCTGCCGACGCTTACCAGGCGGCGAGCGGCCGACCGGTCACAATCCAGTATTGTCTGCTCAGCGGCGTGAACGACTCCGTCGCCCAGGCGGAACTGCTGGCCGATCTCCTCGGCTCGCGACGCATGCACATCAACCTCCTGCGTTACAATGCAACCGGGCTCAGCCTGAACGGTATCACCTACACCGCGACAGACGAGGCGCAGGCGTCAGTTTTCCTCAACGTGCTGCATCGCCGCGGACAGGTGGCCCACCTCAGGCGGCCTCGCGGCCGCGATATCGATGCAGCCTGCGGCCAGCTTCGCCGACGCGCCATCGGCGCGTAGCCGAGCAAGCGGTCAGCGGGCGGCGAGCCCCAAGTCGGCGACAAACCGATCAAACTCCGCCTCGCGGTCCGAGCCGGGCGGCAACCGGAGCAGCGATGAGGGGTGTACCGTCAACAAGGCAGGAATGCCCCACTCGGTGGGAAGCGTCTGCCCCCGTTGCTCTGTCACTTTGACGCCGGGGCCGCAGACCGACTGGGCGGCCGTGGCCCCGAGGCAGATGATCAGCTCAGGCTTCACCCGCTGGACCTCTGCCTCCAGCCAGGGACGACAGGCAGCGACTTCGCGCGCGCTGGGTTTGGCGTGAAGCCGTCGTTTGCCGCGCGGGGTCCACTTGAAGTGCTTCACCGCGTTTGTCACATAAAGTCCACTACGGTCGAGTCCCGCCGCCTCGAAGGCCCGGTTGAGCAGCTGGCCCGCCGGCCCGACAAAGGGCTTTCCGGCGCGGTCCTCCTGGTCGCCGGGCTGCTCGCCCACGACCAACACCCGGGCGCCTTTGGGGCCTTCCCCGAACACAGCGCAGGTCGCCTGCTTCCACAACGGGCAGCCACGGCAGGATTGCGCCGCCTCTGCGAGAGTCGCGAGGCTCTGCGTCGCGGGCACGGCGTAAGGCTCAAACACCTCGGTCAGTGTCTGCGCTCTCGCCCGTTTGTGCATGGTGTCCACGCGGGCCGGAGCCTCCGCCAGGAGTTTGGGAATCTCCTGCGCTTCCGGGAGGTTCTTCCAGTAACGTCGCGCCATCTGTGCTGCCATCGTGCGCTCTTTGATACGCGCCGGATTGAAAATGCTCCCGTAGTAGGTACGCCAAAGATCCTCCACTGCGTCTCCGGTGGGCGCCTGAGAGCGGTCCACTCCCGGGGTGACCCGGACCTCCCTACCATCCCAATGGAGGCATTGGTCGGGTGTCAGGATCGACCAGCGCATCGAGGCAAAGCGGTCGCGGAAAAAGGCGGCGTTGCGCGCCACCACATGGTGTTCGGGTTCAAACCAGGCCACAAACCAGGGGCCGTCCTCCGACCGGACTTCGCGGAAGCGGACAAAGGCCCGCATCTTGTGCACCTCGCGGCTCACCGCCTTCGCATACCCCTCGAGCGCCCGCACGTCCGGGTCCGTCGCATCCTCCAGCAGGTGCGGCTCACCGTGGGTCAACCGCCAGAGCGCCCGGTAAAGGGCGTCCCACCGCTCCGGCGAGGCGTGGCATCCGACTTCCTTCGAAAGCTCGAGGAAGCGTTTGGGAACGCGTGGGGTGGGCACTGTGACGCCAGCCGAAGGCGCCATGGCAGGCGCCGCCTCCGCCACCTCCCCGGTCCAGAGGCTTTCGGGCGCCTGCGCACTTGTATCCACCCAGGTGATGCCAGCGGGGTCGCGCCCCAGCCGAAGCTGCTCCCGTGCGCGAGCAGCCCAGCCGTCGTACGAACCGTCAAACACCACTGCGTGCATCAAAACTCGGGCGAAAGCCGCATCTCCGCTGCCGACGCGAACAGGTCCAACTGCTCGGCCGCAGGCGCCACGCGCTGGAGCAGGTCCGCCGCCTCCAGCCCCTTGGGGATGTGATCCGCCGTCTCGATGAAGGGCAGCATCTTTTTGAGGGGCACGCGCAGTCGGGCGAGATCCGCCAGACGTACTTTGTGCCAGCGCCGCGCCTGCAGCAGGCGATCGACGTTCTTGACGCCGAGACCGGGGACGCGGAGGAGCAGGCCGCGCGGTGCCCGGTTAAGGTCGACGGGAAACTGGTCCCGGTGACGCAGTGCCCAGGCCAATTTGGGGTCGATCCGCAGGTCCAGATTGGGTGAGGCGGCGTTCGTCAGCTCCCCCGACTCGAAACCATAAAAGCGCATCAGCCAGTCCGCCTGGTAGAGTCGGTGCTCACGGACAAGCGGTGGTGCGACGGGCGGGAGGTGGCTGGAGGCGTCCGGTATCGGGCTGAAGGCGGAATAATAGACCCGCCGCAGCCGTGCGTCACGGTAAAGGCCCGAGGCCTGCGAGAGAATCACCGCATCGCTGGCGTCGGTTGCCCCGACGATCATCTGGGTACTCTGACCACCCGGCGCGAAGGCGGGCGCCTTCGCACTGCGGCTGCGCTGTTCCCCCGCGTCTTCAATTCGCGCCCGGATCGACTGCATGGCGGAACGGATACGCGTCTGGTCCTTTTCGGGCGCAAGCGCCTTCAGGTCCTCCGATCGGGGCAACTCGATGTTGATGCTGATTCGGTCCGCCCAGAGCCCGGCCTGGTCGATCAGTTCCTGGCTGGCCTCCGGAATCGTCTTGAGATGGATGTAGCCACGGAACTGATGCTCGGTTCGCAAAGAGCGCGCGACCTGAACCAGTTGCTCCATCGTGTAGTCCGGATCGCGGATGATCCCGGAGCTCAGGAAGAGGCCCTCGATGTAGTTGCGCCGATAAAAATCGAGCGTGAGGGACACCACCTCCTCCGGGGAAAAACGAGCGCGCTGCACCGCGCTCGACACCCGGTTGACGCAATACAGGCAGTCGTAGACGCAATAATTGGTGAGCAGGATTTTCAGCAGGGAGACGCACCGTCCGTCCGGGGTGTAGCTGTGGCAAATCCCCGTTCCTACCGTCGAGCCCAGGCCACCCGCGCGGGAGTCGCGCCGCTCCGTTCCGCTGGACGAGCAGGAGGCGTCATACTTGGCCGCATCGGCGAGAATCGAGAGTTTGGTCTGCAGGTCCATTCAGGGGGCCAGCAACGTAGTGGGAGTGCCCCCACTCTCAACCGTCGGCGCAGGCGTTTCGGACGGTTTTCTTCCACCCGCCGCGACACTTCCGCCTTGCCCGCGCAGGCGGGCGCGTTGTCCTGCCGTTGTGAAGATCTTCGCCTGCTTCCTGCTGCTCGGCAGTGTGCTTCTCTCCAGCTGCAGTTCCGTCGTTTCGAGCGTCGAACCGGGGCGGAGCCTCGGCAGCTACCAGCGGTACTTCGTGAAGACCAACCTCAACGACAACCGCGGGATCTCGATCCGGATTGTCCGCGCCCTGGAAGCGCGGGGCCTTCAGGCCGAACGAGGCCCCCTGACGATGCTCCCGCGCACGGCCCAGGCGATCATCAGCTACGACGACCGCTGGAACTGGGATTTTCGATACCATCTCACCTACCTCAACCTGTCGGTGCAGGATCCGCGCTCGGAGCGCACCATCGCGGAATCCACGTTTCAGGGTCCCTCCGCCCTTCTGGCGCAGCCGGACGCGGTGATCGAGGACGTGTTGACCAAGCTGCTGGGCCCCGCCCCGCGGCAGCCCGCCCGCTGAAGGCGCGGGCTCCACGTGATGGCGGCGGTGCTGGTTTGCCTCCATCCGCGGCCCGATGGTGTCGGCCGGTCAAGATGTCCTTCGCTCAAAGCAAGGGGGGTGAACAACCTCCTGCAGCTGTACCCCACCGATCTTCAGCCGACCAGGTCCGGCAGCTGGCGGAGGCGAAGCTCGGGGCAGTGGGGTACTTTTGCGCGCCGCAAGCATACCCCGGAAAAGCGGTGGAGCCGATCGGGTCGTGCCTTGGTGGCGCGCCGTTGCCCGGGTACCACGCGCCGGGAAGCGCGCGGATCGACGCGTGGGGGAGCGGACGAAGCGTTAATTCACCCGCTCGATCTCGAGGAGGTCGAGGAGCAGGGTCGCGTCCAGGGTGGCCCGGCCGGCCAGCGTCAGGGTGTGAACCCCCTCCGTCACCACGAAGGTGGAACTTGAAACGGCCGCATAGCTGCGTGTGCCGCTGAAGCTGCCCACGGCCTGGCCATCGATCAGCACGTCGACCGTCTGCTTCGCCGTCACATTGGCGCGATTCGCAACCCGGGCGTTGATCTTGTAGGTGCCGGCCGGGTACGGGAGCGTGAGTTCAATGCGCCCGGTCTTCTGGATGAACGCGACCTGCGTGCCCGAGGGTGCCACGGGATTGCTGGCGGTGAAACCGCAGCCATTGGCGGCAATGCCCGCGTCCGCGACAAAGACGAAGGGCGCCAGGATTGGCCGATAGGTGAACGCATGGTAACCCGTGCGGGTGTGGGTCACTCCCTCGAAGCTGCCATCAAAGCCACCCAGCTTCACGTGCACCGCCGCGGCTGCAAAGGAGCCGCTCAAGCGGTATTCGCCGATGCTGCCGTAGTCAGAATACCCTGTCGTGACTGCGTCGCCCGCGCCCACACCCTGAAGACGCAGGTAATACGTTCCCGCGGCAACCGTGACGCTGACACTGGCAGACAAACCGGTGGGATCGCTGGAGGCCAGGACCACGCCTGTGGCACTCAGCAGCTCCAACTTGAGATCGACGTTCGACTCGACCGAGGGTCCCGCTGCGGAAAACGACACCGCCCCCGAGCCGCACGCGAGGCGGAAGACATCCACGTCCGTCCGCGATTCGATCAGCCCGTAGGTGAGGACGGACGGCCCGGCCAGCGGTTCGGCGGTGGTGAGGTCATTGCCATAGTCATCGGTCGAGACAGGCCCGCCATTGGCGGAAATTTTCGCGTAATCGTCCTCCAGGTTGTTGGCCGATGCGTATTCGCCCCGACTCCACTGGGTAACGGGCTTGTAATAACCCACGCCCATGATGGGGGCCCAGCTGCCGTGGCCCGCGTAATAGGACGTGCCATCCGACTTCCCATCATGGCTCAGCCCAAAGGTGTGACCGGTCTCGTGCGAGATGGCCTCCGCGACGTACTTCTCATGGTTCGGCCCCAGTCGATCCGCAAAAACGAACGCGGGGGTGTCACTGTTCCAGAGGAACGAGCCGACATAGGCGACCCCGCCAGCGCTGCCATACCAGCTGCTCGTGGGTGAAATCACCACGCGCACACCGTACGTGGTATCATTGGCGTCGATACGTCGGAGGGCGTCGGCCGCCGGCTCCTCGGTGGTGACGTTGATGGCAAACGGCGAAAAGTCCTCCGCCACGCGCTGCCAGATACGTTTGATCCGATCGGTTTCCGCTGCGCTGAAAGCGGCGGGATTTCCATCCATGTCGAAGGGCGCGGACACAATGTCTGCTCCCCCGGTCTTGGTCACATTCCACTGGGTCCCCCGCGTGGTATGGCCGTTGAAATCGAGATAGATCACCCGAGACGCTCCAGGCAAACTGTGCAGTTTGAACACGTCGGTGCTGTTGGGAACGCTGCTAGCAGCGGCTGCGCCCACCGGAGCCATCTCGGCAGCCGACGCGAAAGCAGGCACTTCCAGGCCTTCGCACGCATAAAAGAGCCGCGCGCCCTCATCGAGCCACAGATCGCGATCGCGCCGCATCATGCCCTCCAGCGCGGCGGCGCTCATGCCATGCTGGTGCGCGATTTCCGGGATCCGCGCCCTCACCGTGTCCAGCTTCGCTGACGCCCGCTCTGCTCGCGTGCGCACGAGCGAGAAGGGAGCCGCCGGCGGCTCGGCCGTAAGGGTTGAAGCAAACGTCAGCATCGCACCGCAGGTGGCAAAGAGGAGATTTCGAGCCGTGGGCATAGGGAGGGACGCACCAAGCCGAGCCCTCACGCCCACTTCAATCCCGGAACCGGGGACGGCCGCACTTTTACCCCGCCATTACCCGCCCGCCCGCCTCCCCGTAGTATTACGTCCACTACATTGCATTCTCAGACTAAGGGGTCATGTCTTGACTCTTGACAAAGCTGGTTTGCCGCAACTACGCCGTGCCACGCCTCTCTCGTCAGGTTGCTCCCGTCGGCCCCCGCTGGGCCCACGCCCCCCTAACCGCAGCCCCGCGGCTTCATTTGCCCCACATACCCTTAAGGGGTCATGTCTTGACTCTTGACAAAACCAGCTTGTGCGAGCCGCTGTGCACCGTCTGACCGGCCACAAGACAGAACCCCGACAACGCCTCATGCACGAGGCCTGATCCGTGGTCGCGCTGAGACTTAGGCGCGTGTGTTCAGCCGCTGTCCCGTCCGGCGATCATTCACCTGACTGGAACCGGTTTCCTGTGTGGGCTGCACCCGCTGCGGCTTCCGTGCTTCGTCCTGGCGTCGCTGCTGCAGCACCTGCAGCTGCTCGCGGGCGAGATCAGACTGGAGGGCGACGGCATCGACGCGGATCATGGCGGCAGGATAAACTGGCTCCCTCCCCGCGTACATAAGGCATAGCCCCCGCGACATCGCGGGATTCCCGCCCAAAGCTGTTCCTTGACTGCCTCCGGCCTGAACAACCGTTCTTTCGCCCCCGCGGCGACCTGCTCTCGCGGGGCGACATCCCCGGCAGCGACGTCTCGGAGCCCCGCCATCACCGCCCAACTCGCCTCGGGACGGGACCCACTAGACGAGGGACCATTCAATGGGCGCTAACCCACGCTTGACCAACTGCCGATTGGCTTCGGTGAAGTGGTCGTTACCCACAAACCCCTGCCCCTTGATGGCCCGGTTTTCCGAAAGGGGCGAGGGGTGCGAGGAACGGAGAACAAGGTGCCGCCCCTCGTCCACCACGGGGCCGACCGACTGGAGGGCCTTTTGCCCCCAGAGCATGAACACGACAAAAGGTGAGGCGCGCTGGACGTGCCGGAGAACAGCTCGGGTAAAGGCCTGCCAGCCGAGCCCGCCGTGGCTCATGGGGTCGCCCGCCCGCGTCGTGAGCACGGTATTCAGCAGCAGCACTCCCTGCTCGCTCCAGCGCTCAAGGCTGCCGTGCGGCGGGCACCGCCAGCCCTGCACCGACCGCTCAAGCTCTCGGTAAAGCGTGCGAAGCGAGCCGGGCAGCCGTGCGGACCTGCTGACCGAGAACGCCAGGCCGTCCGCGTTACCGGGCGTTGGATACGGGTCCTGACCTACGATCGCGACCCGGACGTCCGCAGGACGCACCGACTCAAGCGCCCGAAAGAGCAACGACGCGGGCGGGCAGACGTCGCCCGTCAGGTATGCCTCCTCCACCCGCCCGAGCAGCGCGTCGAATTCGTGCCGGGGATACGCATCGTCAAACACCCCCTCCCACGACGAAGGGAAGCGGGCCGCTAACCGCACCGCGGTCATGGGTGCGGGAAAAAGCGGGAGGAAACTATCAGCCGAAGAGGGCGGTAGCATTCGGGATACCATGGGAGGTCCTCGCGGCGCTGTCAGGCTCATCCTCTCTTCCCCAGCCATGCCTCCCCCTTGACGACCGACTTGTCTGTCACCGGTTAGCCGGTTACCCTACCGGCCATGAGTTTCACCACCCGCATGGCCAGTACTGGCAGTGGACTGTTGGATCGGGTGCTTTGCGTCGCGGGCGCCGTCTTTTTCTCGCAGGCACCTGAGTTCATGCAGCAGTACGCCCAGCGCCTGGGCGGGCATGTCAACGAGGCTCGGCTTCAAGTGGCGCAATATGAACGCGTGGCCACAGAGTCAGGGATGTCGCTGGAGCGTTTCATCACTCACACAGAGACCAATCCGGACGCAACGGTTTCGCGCCTGGGCTCAGTCATGCACCAATCGACCGAGCGGTTGCGCGATCTTGAGAATTCGCAACAGGCGATCATGGACGCGGGACTCTTCGGGCGACCCTTCGCCTTCCTCCAACACCTGGATACAGAGATAGCGCAGGCCACCTGGACAGTCTACAAACCAGCGGTGCCAACCACGGTAGAAGGCCTTGTGTATGCGATCGCCGGCATGGCTCTGATCCTTGGCCTGTATCACCTGTTTTTCCGCATCCCAGTGGAGTTTGGATACAACCGATGGAAGCGTAAAAAGGCCATCCGGATGGCCGAGGCCTGAGCGGGAACACCGCGTTGCCAATGTGCGGAAGGCCTGCGGGGAAGGGCTTGTCAATAGTCAAGACGTGACCCCTTAGAACGGGAAACGGGTCTGACCGCTTGTGCCGTGATCCTCACGGCTGAGGTCGATCCGGTCGCGGCCGCTGGCCGGCTGATCGGCGACATTTTCCTCGGAAGGCGGTGAGCCGTCTTCGACGGAGTCCAGTTTGCCCTCGCCCCGACGTTCAGGCTGGGAGTCTGGTGGTCGACGCGCGGGCGCCTGGGCGTCGTGGCGAAGGTGGGGGGAAACAGAATCGTCGTTCGTCGATGGCATCGCACACCGTAATCCTCAGGCTGCACTCCGCCAGTCCCTCTGCAGCGAAAATACCATAGCGTATCTCGCCGGTACGCCAGGTCACACGCCCTCGCTCCTCCACACGCGGGTCAGGCTTTTTCGTTCAACAATCTGCCGACCAACCGCGTGTCCGGCGTCTGACCCGGCGCGGTGAGGGAGGCAGATTCGAGCAGCGCCAGTTGCTGGGCCTGCTCTGCTTTGATCGCCCGTTTGAGCAGGAGCGCCTGCCGAATTTCATCGGTTTGATCGACCCCGATGGCGCTCGCGGAGATTTCCATGGAGAAAAGTCTACGGACGAGAGAGGCAACCGGCCATGAGGGGCTCACCTCAGACTGGAGCAGGACTATCCTCCGGGCCGGACAAACAAATTCTATCTCCCGGTCGAGCGCTCGACCGGTGCACTTTATCAAGTCACACTCTGTCAAGAGTCAAGACATGACCCCTTACGAAACAGTACCGGCTTTCCCATCAACCCTCGCTTGCCTCCGCGCCGGCGCACGATTCGTTCAAAGCCTCATCATGAAACGATCCCTCACCACCCTGCTTCTCGCTGCCCTGCTTCCCCTGTCCGCGCTTGCTGCCGATAAAGGCGAGGCACCGTTGAAGGTGTCGCACGGTGCCGAGGTCCAGATCACGGACTACCTCGTCCCGGGCAAGACCACGATCGTCGACTTCACGAGCAACTACTGCCCGCCGTGCCGTGCGATTTCACCGAAGCTCGATGCACTGCACCAGACGCGCGACGACATCGCTGTGGTGAAGGTCGACATCAATCGCCCCGACGTAAAGGGCATCGATTGGAAGTCCCCAGTCGTGCAGCAGTACGGAATCCGGAGTGTTCCGCACTTCAAGGTCTTCGATGCGCAGGGCAAACTGATCGCCGAGGGCCGTGACGCCGCCGAGATGGTCTACGGAATGGTCGAATAATTGGGGACGAAGCTCCGCGAGCGACGCTCGCGGAGCATTCATACTCCTTGATTGTGATTTATGCTTTGAGGACCGGGAGGCTGCGGGGAGACGAGCGTTGCAGATGACAGCGCTTCCTGCGCCCGGCGACGTCTCGCCCGCTGGCAACAGGTAGTCGGAGCTTTACAGGATCCCGCAGGGCGCGCTGCTAGCGGGGGCCCCTCACTTCACGATCGACTGTTCGACCAGGACTTTGAAGCGCTGGTTGAGGTCAGAGCCGCCGGAAGGCATCAGCTGTGTCATGAAGAGCGCAACCATGCGCTCCTCCGGATCGACCAGGTACTGCGGGAAATACGCGCTGCCCCAGCCATAGGCACCCGGGCTGCTGAGTTCACCGTAGAAACCGGGATCCTGGTTCACCCAAAAACCAAGCCCAAACGCCGAGGTGTCGCGGCGGTACAAGGTTCCCGTGTGATTCTCCGATAGCAGCGCCACGGTTTTCGGACTGAGGAGCCGAACGCCGTCAAGTTCACCTCCGTTGAGGAGCATCTGCAGGAAGCGCCCATAGTCGCGCGCGGTTGAAAGCAACCCGGCCCCGCCCGAAAAACAGCGCCGCGGTCCGTTCACATACGCGCTGGTCTGGGCTGTCTCCTTCAAGACGAGTCGGCCATTCTCCAATCCATAGACGTTCGCCAGGCGGTCGGTCTTCTCGGGCGGCAGGAAGAAACTGCTGTCAGGCATGCGCAGGGGTTTGAAGATCCGCTCCTCGAAAAACCGGTCGAGTGGCATTCCAGAAATCACCTCCACGAGGTGACCCAGGACATCCGTGCCGTATCCATAAACCCACGCCTCACCGGGCTGGGCACTCAGAGGCAGTCCTCCGAGCCGGTTCATGGCCTCGCCAATCGTCTCGTCGCGATCGGCGAAATACCAACCGGTCAAGCGCGCCGCGGCGTACCGCTCCTTCGCCAGGCCGTCGCCGTAGTTGATGCCGGCGGTGTGGGTCAAAAGATGACGGATGGTCACCGGGCGGTTCGCCGGCACGGTCACGAACGAGTCGGTCGAGCCGGCGGGTGCCGGCACCGCGACGACGGAATTTCGGAATGCGGGCAGGTATTTGCCGATCGGATCGTTGAGGAGGAAGTGACCCTCCTCGTACAGCATCATCACCGCCACGGTCGTCACGGCCTTGGACATTGAGGCGATGCGAAAAATCGTATCCTCCTCCATCGGTTTGCCGGCCTCGATGTCCCGCAGGCCGTAGGTCTTCAACCGCGCAGTCTGGTCGTCCCGGCGGATAAGCACCACCGCGCCGGGGAGTTGCCCCTGGGCGATGGCACGCTCCACCGCGGAGTCGAGCCGTCCGAGACGCTCACTGCTGAGACCGAGGTCCTCGGGGAGGGCGACAGGGGCGTCCGCCGCCGGCAGAGCCAGCGGGGCAACCGAAAGAAAAACGCCGGCGAGAAGCGCTCGCCAGGCTGGGGCGGGATGGGGGCGGGAAGTGCTCATGGCTGTGGCCGAGCAAACCCGCCGTTCGCGCGGGCGACAACGGCAAAGCGGGCCGATGAAACGAGGCGCACCTACCAACGCAGTCCTGCCCTCAGGTTGGCGGCGGGCCATCGTGACGTGGTTTTCTGCATACGATCCAAGTCCTGTGCGCCCGCAAAAGCTTGAAGGGATTCGCCCGTCCGCGGTGTTCTTCTTCCACCCATGTCCCTACCCACCCGATTCCTTTCGTTGTGCTTATCCACCCTGCTCGTCTCGACGGGCGTCGCCCAGAGCATGTTTGGCCACAACCCAGCTCGCACGGGCGAGGCGCCGGGAAGCGGACCCAAGGTCCTGACGTCGCCCAAATGGACCTTCAAAACCGGGGGATGGGTGATCGGTTCGGCTGCGGTGGACGAAGATACCGTTTATGTCGGCAGCGACGATCGTAACATCTACGCGCTGGACCGCGCCACCGGCGCGGAGCGCTGGCGATTCGCCACCAAGGGGCATGTGCGCAGCACGCCGGCCGTGGCGGGGTCCATGGTCTACGCAGGCAGTTATGACGGCGCGTTCTACGCCCTCGACACCGCCACCGGAAAACCGCGCTGGGTGTTTCAGACCGGCGGTGAACGCCGTTTCGAGGCGCGCGGCCTCCATGGCCAGAAGCCGGCGAGCCAGACCATTCCCGACTTCTGGGACTTCTACCTCTCTTCGCCGCTGGTGTCGGACGGCATCGTGTATTTTGGATCCGGAGACGGGCACGTGTATGCGCTGGCGGCCGACACCGGGGCGCTGGTTTGGAGATTCAAGACGGGCAATGTGGTGCACGCCTCCCCCGCCCTCTCCGACGGTGTCCTCTACATCGGCAGTTGGGACGCCCACCTCTATGCGTTGGACGCCAAGACGGGCGCCGAACGTTGGCGCTTCAAGACAGGCGAGGATCCGGAGAATCACAATCAGACCGGGATCCAGTCGTCGCCGGCGGTGAAGGACGGCGTGGTGTATTTCGGCTGCCGCGATGCCAACCTGTACGCGGTCGATGCCGCCACGGGTGAGAAGCGCTGGGCCTTCTCCATCAAGCCCACCTGGATCAACGCCACGCCCGCAATCCACAACGGCGTGGCCTACGTGGGCTCCTCCATCCCGCACAAGTTTTACGCCGTCGATCTAGCGACCGGAAAGGCGCGCTTTGAGCAAGAGACCGACATGATTGTGTTTTCGTCCGCCGCCATCGCGGACGGGGTCGCGTATGTCGGCACCTTCGCTGGGACGCTCTCTGCCATCGACGCCAGCACCGGTGCCGTGCTTTCGCAGTACCAGACCGAGGCGCGAAAGCAGGATCCGCTGGGCTTTTTCGGTTCCGACGGCAAACCCAACTGGGGCGTGCTCGGCGGTTCCGAATTCTTCGAAGACGGGTTTCGCATGGGCGCCAACCTTCTCAAGGTGGGCAGTTTCCTCGCCTCCCCCACCCTGGCCGACGGGGAGCTCTACATCGGCAGCGCGGACGGCAACGTATACGCCTTCGACTAACCCGCGGCAAAGACCGGCACCTGTCGGTGACGAGCGCCGGGTTGCCTCTTCAGCGACTCACTCGGGCGCCCGTCGGCGCGTCAGCGGGTATTGGTCCGCTTTTTCGGCGGCGTGGAAACGCCGGGAAACCGTACAACCGGAGCCGGCTCGGGCGCCTGGTAGGCGGGCTGGACCGGACGGGGAGTGGGACGCACCTCGGCCGGTCGCGCCGTCTCCTGAGAGGGACTGATCACGCCGAAGTCGTCGTTACCCGTGGCCCCTGCTGCAGGGACGGGGCGGGAGGCGGTGGCCGGTCCCGAGGTGGTCACCCACAGGATCAGAGCCACGAGCAACGCCGCGAGTGCCGCCGCTCCCAGTTGCCAGTACTTCATCCACGAGGAACGGCTCAGCCAAAGTTCGATCGCATCAATCATCCGCCGCGCCTCGCCGTGCTGCGGGTCTTTCTGGAGGAGCAGCTCCCAGAGTTTCAGGGCGCGCAGGTAATCGCCCTCACTGGTCACCAGCGAGGCGAGGGCATGCAGTTCCAGCGGGTGGTCGGGAATGGTGCGGTCGCCCGCGATCAGGCTTTGCGCCTCGCGGTAGCGGCCCGCTCGCGCAAGCGCCATCGCCTTGGCCAGCCTGAGGCTCAGAGAAATCGTACCCGGATTGGAGGGATCGGCCGTGCTCACACCAGCACCCCCGAGCCATATCCCCGGTCGCCCTCGTCGAGCGGCGCCTTGGGCAGCAGATCCTGTAGCTGAAAGACCACGGCCTTCAGCTCAGCCAGCTGGTTGCTCTTCACGTGCAGGCGGCCCTGGGCGACAAGCGCAACCGCACGATCGGGATCGCGCATCTGGCCCACGCTGTCGGCCAGGCCCTCGAAGTGCTTCACCCAATACGAGGTCTGCCGGTAGAGAATGGATGAATACACGTCGCCGATCTCCTCGCGCTTCTTCTTCAACCGTTCCCGATCCTGGTCGGCCACGATTGCCCGGACCTGCTCGCGGAGCGCCTTGACCCGAGCCTTCTCTTCGGCGGTTCCGGTGTCGGTCACCATCTTGTCCAGATCGACCAGCCAGTCCTCGACCTCCTTGACCGCCGCGGGCCATAGGACCTGGCCGGCAACGTCGTCGATCCGGCCACGGATCTCGATCAGTTCGCGCTCGGCCTTGAGGAGGGCATCAAAATCGACCGTCTCCTGGTGCAGGCGCTGTTCGAGGTCCTTCACCGCCGGCGAGCCCTCGATCGTGCGGAGAGCGTCCGCCGCGCCCGCGTCACTTGTGACTTGAACGGAGCTGCGCAGCTGGTCGAGGCGGGCTTTCTCCCGTTCAAATTCACTGCGGAGGAGGTCAACATCCGGCTGCCGGATCTTGCCGCCCAGTTCGATCTTGGAGGGGAACTCCTCGTCGAGCAGGGGGACGTACGCCAGGACCGTCAGGATCCGCGACGCGTCCATGTGCAGGGTGACCTCGATCTCGCTTCCCGCCGGCAGATCGCGCTTCAGGTTCTCCGCCCGGATCTCGAGCATCCCGATCAGCACATTGCGGTCGGCCAGATCACGATTGCCTTCCACCACGGGAATACGAATCACGCTGCCGGACTCGCCCTGCTTGAGCCCGAGGGAGGTTCGGTACGGTTTGGTGTACTTGGCGGGCAGGCCCTGCCCCTTGACAAAATGGACGCCGACCCGGTTATCCGCGGTGGCAATACCGAGATTGTGGATGATGGGCTGCTCCTCCACCACCATCCCAACGGTGTATTTGAAATGGTCGGGGGAGGCCTCGTGCAAGGTGCCGGTGCCGTCGCGCACCTCGATGGTGAACGTATTCTGCACCCCGCGCTGGGCCCGGGCAGTGATTTGAAACGCGCCGTTCTCCTTCAACCCGACCTTGCCGCTGCGCCAGCGCGACTGCTGGTTCACGATCTCGATCGTGTATCCGGAAAGGGACGTCCCGGAGGCAGGGACAACCTTGCCGCCCACCAGGGGCTCCGGGTCGGCGCCCACCGGCTTGTACAACAGTTCGATCGAGAGGCGGGTGGCTGGGCCCGCGGGGCGGACCGTGGCCGGGGTCAGCCGCTGGGTGCCGGCAAAGATGGCGGCGCCGCGTGCGACCACCGTCAGTGGATCCACGGAAAAATCGAAGGGGATGCCCAGTGCCTCACGCACCTGTTCGCGGAAATACGGAGCCAGGGTCGGGCCGCCGACAAACACCAGTTTCTGCACGTCCGCCGGGGAGAGGCCCTTTTCAGCCAGCACCCGCTTCGCAATGCCGACCGCCTTTTTCACCACCGGCTCGGCCGCCCTGAAAACGTCCTGCCGGGTGATTTCAGTCTCAAATGTGACGGTCTCGCTGGTGACGCGGCGCAGGGTCACCTCGAGGTAGGTGCTTTCCTTGCGGGAGAGCTCCACCTTGGCGTTTTCCGCCGCAGACTTGAGGCGGAGCATGTCGTATTTGTAGCGCTCGGCGCCGCTCTTGAAGTCCCGCAGTGAATACTCGCTCATCACCCGGGGGGCGAGCACGTGCTCGACGATGGCCCAGTCGATGTCGGAGCCGCCGAGGAAATTGTCGCCACCATGATTGGCCACGATCATGCCGGCCTCATCCGAACGGATCAGGGCGGCGTCAAACGTGCCCCCGCCAAAATCAAAGACCATCCAGTAGGCCTGGGCCTCGATTTTCTGATAGCCGTAGGCGAGCGCGGCCGCGACCGGCTCCTGCAGGAGTGCGACGGTCCGGAAACCGGCCAGCTCGGCGGCTTTTTTCGTCGCCTCGCATTGGTGAAGCTCAAACGCGGCCGGCACCGTGATCACCGCTGCCGAGATGTCCTCTCCCCGCTTTTGCGAGACGTCGCCGCGGAGCGACTTCAGCACCTCGGCAGAAAGCTCCTCCGGCCTCATCCGCCGGCCATTGGCCCGGAAGACGTATTCAAAACCGGTTCCCATCCGCCGTTTGAATTCGAGGAAGACGTCGTCCTCGGCCCGCTCGTCAGCAAGCTTGGAGCGCGCACCCTGGCCCACCCAGAGATTGCCCGCGCGATTGATGTAAACGGCCGACGGGGTGACGTCGGAGTCCACGTTGTTCTTGATGATTTCGGTCCCGGTGCCCGCCAGCACGGCAATCGCGCTGTTGGTCGTCCCGAGATCGATGCCGTAATCGATGGTCGTGCGACTCACTAGGTGTTCTCTGTGTTTCCTGGAATGCCAACGATAACCTCACCCAACTGCAACAGCTGATCTTTCCAGATCACGGTGGGGCGGACTGCCTCGACAACGGTGTCACGCGTCACGCCCGGGGTGGGTTGAAAAGTGAGGACCTTGACCGGCAGTCCGGGATCGAAGGGCTGGCCGATCCAGTCGTTCAGCGTCACCCCCATCTGGGCAAAGGCCTCGAAAGAGGCTTCGACGTGCCGGTAGGCCTTGCGGGATTCCTCCCTCGGTTCGCCGGAGTCCGGATCCACCATCTTGCCTCGCGTCCGCCAGACGTGGGTCGCCAGCGCGGCGATCGACGACGCCATGCCGTCGGGCAGGGTGGGCGCAGCCGCAGGTGCGGGCGCCGGCGCTACCACGGCCACAGGCGCGGGTGGGCGGGCTGCAGCCTCCGCAAGCTGTTGCTGCAACTGGCGAAGTTCCGCCATGGCCGCGTCCAGCGGGTAGTCCGGGAAACGGACCAGCCGGCGCGGATCCTGCGCGAGCAGCTGGTTGAAGAAGGTCGGTTTCGACATGGGGTGAAGTGAGACTGTCTACGTGGAAGCGAGGGCATCAATCACATATCCGCACAGAAGCGCGTTCCACACCTCCGCGGTGACATAATGCTCCTCCTGCCGGGGCGCGTCCGCACTTCCCACAATCCACACGCCGGCCTCCAGCCGATGCCTCACTCGGGCGAAGGCAATCTGCTGCTCGCGCTTGAAGACGCGCGAACCCACCACCCGAGAGAGTCCGGTGGCGCTGATGGCGATGTTGCCAATCCGGACGGCCTCCCCTGCCCGTACCTGCTCGACCAGCCGGCCGACCACCCGTGGCACCACGAAGTAATAAAGCGCATCGAGGACCCGCGCGTAGTGTTCGGCCGCTACCTCCGGCTCGCTGAAGGCGGACTGCTCGTCGAGGACGGTTTCACCCTCCGCCGTCAGCCAGGCAACGACGTGGCGCAGAGGCGCGCCCGTCCCGGGGGGCGGCTGAAGGATGCCGCACCGCAGGGCCTCAATTGCGGGGAGCTCGGTCACCACGCCATCCCAGACCACGCCGCGCCGCGTGATCTCCAAATAGGACAATCCGAGCGGCAGCCGCAGCTCCTTCGAGCGGTCCTCCTCATAACGGCGCTCAAATTCCGCCCGTTCCCCGTGGCGGCGCTCCCGCACGCCTTCCGTCGCCGGAAGGATGGCCCGGGTCTCCAGGATGTGGAGGGCAAAGGCGATGTCCTCCCGCTGATCGCATGCCGCCTGCGCCGTCTCCAGGAGAAGGGCGGCGATCTGATCGGCCCCCGCGCGCCGGGTCGCCTCATCCATCTCCAACTGGAGCCAGCGCGGGATCAGGTGCTCGCGCAGGATGCGGTAGGCGCGCGCATAACGCGGGGTCTCCGCGGTGTCGTCCGGCGGATCCTCCCCGCCCGGCCCCGCCTCGGAGACGGTGTTGGCGAAGATCACGTCGAAAGTACTCTCCACGCGGATACGGGTATCGGTGAACAGCGGAAGGGTACCGAGGAGGACGAGGAGCGGAAGGCAGCCCGCGTCATCCTGGGTGGCACGCTGGTAAACGACGAGGGCGTCGAGAACGGCGGTTGCCAGGCGGGTGCAGGTCTCGATGAAAAACTCCGACTCCCGGCCGCACAGGGTATCGATCGTGTGGATATCCGCGAGGCTGTGTGCCACCAGCGCATGGGCGGCGTCGCCAGCGGCGGCAGCATCCGCCGCCGCCACCCGCTTCGCGTCGGCGATGCGCGTGTCGATCCGGCGGACGACCGGCGCGGCCCCGCGGTCGAGCGCCCGGCGCGCGGCCGCGGGTTCGGGGTGAATCGCGCCGAGGACGGCCACCTGCCGCCCGGCCGCGGACGTATCCCCCGCCTCGGCGTATCTCAGGGCGAGGGCCGCGTTCACGGCGGAAAGGTATTCGGGGAGGAGGCGGCGAAGCCGGTCCACCGCCTCCGGCGGCACCTGCGGATCCTGCCAGGATCGGACGCGCGCCCGCAGTCGCTCCCAGCAGGGCTCGTGGTGCAGCAGCCTCTCCCAATAGCGCGCGGAGGCCTGCCACCAGGCCATCTTGTCCTCGTCCGGCACGCCGTAGGCCGCCTGCTCCTGCTCGAGGGCCATCAGGTGATGGTACACCGCGAGGTTATGCAGGGTCGTCGGCGCCTCGTCCGCACTGCGGGCGGCCCACAAGGCCACCGCCTCCCCCGGCTCGCCGCGGGCCAGGGCCTGGAGAGCCGGGTCCGCTCCGTCCTCCGGATACGATTCAGGCCAGAACCAGAAAAACTCATCGACCAGGCGCCGGCGCGGGTCCTTCAGCGCCGGCGCGGCGGTGCGTGCCAGCGCCAGGTCCGCGGTCGTGGCCGGGGCAAAGGCCCAGTCCCAGGTGGCTGTGCCCAGCTCGAGCCCCATCGCCAGCTCATCCCCGCGGCGAAGCAGGTCCCGCAGGCTGGCCAGCACGGGCAAACCCAGGAGACGGAAGGCGTTTTCCGAATACAGCCGGGGGGTCGCCGCGTGGGTCGCGGCGTCATGGAGTGCGGCCCACGGCGTCCCGGCGGCCGCCTCTTGCGGCATGGAAAGCGAGTCTGCCATGAGAGCGGGGTGTTGCAGCGATACGAGGTCCGCCGGGCGTTGTCCACAGGCATTGCAGTCCGGCGGGTTCTTTCCCCACGTCGCCAAAGGTCGACTACACCGGAGGCGCTCTCAGGGGATGCTCCCGCGCAATCCACTCCGCGACCGGGCGATTGCCGACCAGGTGTTCCTGCACGATCCGGCGGCAGCGCTCCGCGGTGACCGCGCCGTACCAGACTCCCTCTGGATACACCACGAGCCAGGGTCCCCCGCTGCACACCCGCAGGCAGGCGGCCTTGGTCCGCAAGACGGGGACACCTGCCGCCTTCAACTCCGCCTTGAGCACCTCCCACGAGGCAAGACCCTCGGCCTCCGCACAACAGTCCGGCCCGATGCAGAGGAAGGCATGCCGCCCAGCCTCTTCCAGGCGAAGCTTGCGGAAACCGGCATCGACGGCGGAGTTTGAAAGGGGGCACATGCGCAAGGTCAGGAGGGAGGCAGCCACGCGATTCCACCAGAAGAAAAAGCGCGCGGGTGACGCCCTGTCGGCGCCCGGGACACCGCGTCGCAGCGGCAGGGAAAATAATCTTCACTTCTCCCTGTAAACACGGGACTTGCGGGCCACAGACGAGCGTTTGCACCCGCGACCCGCGGAGATAAACTGCCAGCCAACCCCACTGCCCCATGAACACGCACCCCGCCCTGGAAAAAACCCCGGCCTACCTGAACGTCCAGCTGGGTGACACACGTCCCGGCTGGTCCTCCTCCCCCGAGGGCCCGTTTGTCACCCTTTCACGCGAATCGGGCGCGGGTGGATCCTCCCTCGCCGCCATCCTCGCCGACCTTCTCAGCCATGAGCAGCCCGGTTCCCCGCCCTGGCGGGTGATCGATTCCGACCTGATCGACCGGATGCTCGAGACCAACGGCCTGGAGCCCCGGCTCGCGCGTTTTCTGCCGGAGGACAGCGTGTCGGAGCTCAACGCATCGGTCGGCGAACTGGTGGGGCTGCACCCCAGCCTCTGGGAGCTGATCCGCAAGACACACGACCTGATGCGGGAGGTCGCCCGGGCGGGCCATGCCATCCTGGTCGGCCGGGGCGCCAATTTTGCCACCTCCTCCGTCCCCAATGGCCTGCACCTGCGGCTGGTGGCCTCGCCGCACCACCGCGCGGCGGCGATGGCGCGCCGCCAGGGCATGGATATCGCCGAGGCGATGGAGTTCAATCGCCGCCAGGACGCGGCGCGGAGCCGGTACGTCCGCTCGACCTTCAATGCCGATGTGACCTCCCCAGGCGGATACGACCTGGTGATCAACACCACCACCATCCCGCTGACCCAGGCGGCGGAGATGGTGGCCGCCCTGGTTCGCAGCCGCGCCCCGGCGACGGCCTGAGGCGGGATTGACGGACCGGGAAGCGCCGCCTAGCCTGGGTGCGTCCCTTCAACCGTCTTCAAACCATGGATACTGTTCCCCCTGCCCCGACCCCGCCCCCGCCCGAACCCTCACCGGCTCCCGTCCTCGCGACCGAGGACAAGACCGTCGCGATCGTCAGCTATCTCCACCTGATCGGCTTCATCATCGCGATCGTGCTGCATGGAAACAAAAAGACCCGGCTCGGCTCCTTCCACCTCCGCCAGTCGCTCGGGCTGATCGTGACGAGCGTGGTGCTCGGGTTCAGCTGGATCGTCCTCGCCTTCATTCCCATCCTCGGATGGCTGGTGGGTCTGGGCCTCTGGCTGGGCCTGTTCGTGCTCTGGCTGATGGGGCTGATCGCAGCCGCGGGCGGGCAGATGAAGCCCGTTCCTGTCCTCGGGGAACACTTCCAGAAGTGGTTCGGCAACGCCTTCGAATAAGCGCTGCCTGCCCCGCCGGCCCCGTCTCCGCGGAGCCGGCCCCGGGGCCCGCCCTCCCCTCCACCCCGGCACGATGAAGCCGGGGTTTCTTCGCACCTTCGCCCTGCTGGGCGCGCTGCTCGCGGGCGGGATGCTGCCGCAGGCACATCAAGCCCTGCCCCTGGTGCGGTGGCTGATCATCGGGATGCTTTTTCTCGTCTTCCTGCAGACGCGGTTCACCCGCGACTCCCTGCAGCGAAGCCATGCGGTCCTGTTCCTCGCCAATCTCCTGATGGGCGGCGCAGGCTGGCTCCTCGGTTATGCGGTGGGAGGACGCGACCTGGCCCTGGCGGGCTTTTTTGCGGGTATCACCCCGACGGCTACCGCCGCTCCCGTCATCGTCCATTTCCTCGGAGGGCGCACCGACTATGTGGTGACCGCGTTTGTCCTCGGTAACGTCGGGATTTCCGCCAGTTTTCCCGTCCTCCTCCCCGCGGTGCTGCAGACGCCCACCCCGGACCTGTTCACCCATGTGCTGATGACCATGGCGGTGCTGGTCTTCCTGCCCCTGGCTGCGGCCCTCGGGCTGCGCGCGCTGCACCCGTCGGCGTCACGGTGGCCGGGACGGCTGGGGGTCGTTTCCTTCAGCGCCTGGGTACTCTCGCTTTTCATCATCACGGCAAACGCGAGCCACTTTCTACGCACCCAGTCCGAGGTCTCGGCTCTCGTCACCCTGGAGATTGCCGCCGTGAGCGCGGTGATCTGCGCCGCCAATTTCGCCCTCGGCCGATGGATCGGCGGACCGGTTTTCCGGCGCGAGGCGAGCCAGTCCCTCGGGCAGAAGAACACCAGCCTCACGATCTACGTCGCGACCGCCTACGCCAACCCCCTGGTGGCGCTGGGACCCACCACCTACGTGCTCTGGCACAATCTCTGGAATTCCTGGCAGCTCTACCGCGCACGCCAGGCACCCCACCGTCCCAGCCCGTGATCAGCGGGAGGCGGTCAGGACCGCGCCTTCCTGCGACGATGGCTCGGCCAGGGGCAGCGAAACAAAGAACGTGGCTCCCTGGTCCGGCTGGCTCTCCGCCCAGATGCGCCCGCCATGGCGGCGGATGATCCGGGCCGCGGTGGCGAGGCCCACGCCGTTGCCCTCGAATTGCTGCGCGCTGTGCAGCCGCTGGAACACGCCGAAGAGACGGGTGCTCGCGCTGGAGTCGAAACCGACGCCATTGTCGCGCACGAAGAAGAGCTCGTCGCTCGCGCTGCGGCGCGAACCGATCTCGATCACGGCGGGCGAACGCGGTCGCGAGTACTTCAACGCGTTTGACACCAGATTGTACAGGACCTGGCGCATCAGGCCGGGGTCGCATTCGATCGCGGGCAGCGGATGCCGGATCCACTCGACCTGGCGGCGCGCCACTTCCGTATCGAAGTCCTGGATAACCTCGTCGACCAGCCGGTCCATCGAGGTGCGCTGGAGCTTGAGTGGTTGCTGCCCGAGACGCGAAAACTGCAGGAGGTCGTCGATCAGGCGGTTCATCTTGCGCGCGCCGTCGACGATCCGACCGAGGCAGAGTTTGTGGTCCGGCGGCAGATCCTCCCCTCGGTCCTCCAGCAGCACCTCGGCGTAGCCGGAGATGATCCGCAGCGGTGCCCGCAGGTCGTGGGAAACGGAATACGCAAAGGCCTCGAGGTTCCGGTTGCTGTCCTCGAGCTCGGCGGTGCGCTGCGTGACGCGGCGCTCCAAGTCGGCATTGAGCCGCAGGATCTCCTCCTCAGAGCACTTTCGTTCCGTGATATCCAGGAGGGTGCCGGCCATCTCCGCGACCTCGGGGCCGGCCTCCACACAGCGCCCGCGGTCGCGCACCCAGCGGATTCCGTCTGAAGCCATCAGCCGGTATTCGATTTCGAGGTCGACGCCGGTCTGCAGGGAGCGCGCAAACGCCTCGTCAACCCGGCCGCGATCCTCCGGATGCACGCGGTCCATCCACTGCTCCCAACTGCTCTCGCGCGGGGCGGCCGGAAGTCCGAGGAGACGATTGAGGCTGCCCTCGCTGATGAACCGTCGGGTCCCGCGGTGATAACGCCATGTGCCGAGCCCGGAGGCCTCCAGGGCAAGCTTGCGCTCGGCCTCGCTCTGATTGAGTCGCGCCTCGTGCTGTTCGATGCGCTCAAGCATGGCGTTGAACGTATCGGTCAGCGCGCCGAATTCGTCATTGCCGAAGCGCCGGGCCCGCACCCGGTAGTCGCCCTCGGTCGAAACCGCGCGGGCGACACGCGCGAGCTCATCCACGGGGCCGGTGATCGCCCTGCGCACAAAAGCGGAGAAGGCGGTGGCGGCGGCGAAAGCAAGCGCCACGACCCCGATCGATATCGCGGTGTAAATCCACATCCGGCGGTACCACCAGGAGAGGTCGGAGGTGACGACCAGGGTGCCGAGCACCCGGTGTTGCTGCACCACAGGCCTTAGGGTGACCAGGTGACCGTGCTCAAAGCGCTGGCTGCGCGCCGGCGACTCGGACCAGTGTGCCCGCGCGGGGGCGCTGCCAAACGAGGCGAAGAGCAAACCCTCCTCGTTGTAGAGCGCGGCCTGGACGATGCTCGGTTCGGCGGCGAGGGTCCGCAGCAGTTCCGCGGCGTCCTCGCGCGCATCGAAGGCCAGCGCGGCGGAGCTGTTGGCCGCGATCACGTCGCTCAAAGTCCCAAGCTCGCGCGCAAGTTCACGCCGGAGGGAGAACAGGTCGAAGGCGACCAGGATCGCACACGACGCCAGCAGCACGATGGTGGTGGTCGCAAGGACCATCGCCAGGAGCTTTCGCCGCAACGGGAGTTCGGAGAAGGGCGTCATGGTTCCACGATGTGGGCGAGCCGCAGCAGCTTCGAGCTAAGTGCCACACCGGAACGCCGGGCGACCTCCAGATTGACGATGATGCGGATCCGGTTGTTTCGGACGGTGACGGCGATCACGCCGCCGCGTTCGCAGAAAACCTCGGAGTCCCCCACCGTCAACACCCGCGCGTCGCGGACCAGGTGGAGCAGGCGTGTGGCCGACCGTTCATCGTGAAAACCGACGTACACGACATGGTGCTGCGCCGCCTCTTCGGGTGAAAAAAAGCGGGTGATCTCGATCCGCCGCCCCGAGATGCGTTCCCCCGCCACCAATTCATCCAGGACAGGGCCAAACGGGTCCTGGCCGAAGATGCCGACGCGGATCGGCGTATCCGGCGTCTCGAACCGGTCGCCGTCCCAGCGGGTAAAGTTGAGGACCTGAAAAAGTGCCGCTGCCCTCAGCTCCTGCTCTGACAGCCCGCGCGCCGCGACGGCAGGCTGCGGCAGCGCGCCGAGGGCGAGGAGGAGGAAGAGCAGAAATGGCCTTAGAATTGCCATGTGATGCTCGCGTGAAAACACCGTTCGACCTGACGGCCGGCGTCGCTGCCGAATTCGGTGTGGGACTCCTCCGCCAGATTCTGCCCCACCACCGAGAGCTCCACCCCGGTGGAGGAGCGCCACACCAGCCGCGCATCGGCGGTGGCATAGTCAGGTTGATAGGGATGGGGCAACGCGTCGACATACCGGATGCCGAAGTCGAATTCGAAACCGTGCGGCAGATGAACGGCGGAACGAAGACTGGCCTGCTGCTTCGGGTCATTGTACTCCCGGGAGCCGAGTGAGAGATCCCGGCTCCAGGGCTCTGCGCCAAAGGTCTGCTCGAGTCGGGAGTACGATGCGGTGAGGTGCCACCGTGCCAGCGGCTGCCAGGTCAGCGAAACCTCGCCCCCATAGGTGTGCGCCTTCAATCCATTGCCCACCAGCCGCGGCCCGCGCCCCGATGGCGGCTCCAAGCTGCGGAGCCGCTCGTAGTCGTTGAAGAAAAGGGAAACGTCCCACAACAGCCCCGCAAAAGGCTGGCCGCGGTAGCCGGCCTCGTACGCCACCACCACCTCTGACCGGAAATCGGTGGAGCCACTCGTGATGGGGCGCTCGACGGAGGGAAACCGGTGATCCTCGTCATAACGGCTGGGGGTGCGTACGGCGCGCGAGATCGACGTCCACCACGTGTTGTGGCCGTCGCGCACCGCGGCGCGGATGCTGGGTTGAACCTCGAAACCCACGGAATCATGATGCTCGAACTTGGATCCCACCACGAGCCCGTACCGCCCGTCGGCCCAGCGAATCTCATCCTGAACAAAGGCGCCGAAACGCTCCAGCCTCCTGCTCACGGGCGCGAACTGAACCACACCACGGGTGGTGGTGTGATCGCGCGAGGAGCGTGCGTTCAGGCCCGCGACGATGTCGTGGTGTTCCCAGCCACTCCAGTTGAGGTGGGCGTCCAGGTCATAGGTGTCGCGCGTCTCCCCAAACTGGCCGTGAACCTCGCGGGAGACATGGTCGAAATAGGCCTGGAGCGTGACCGCGAGTTCCGGCGTAAAGGAGCGCATGCCTCGCACCAGGAGATCGCCACCGCTGGCGGGGAGACGCAGCGCGCTGTCCTCCCCAAACCAGCCGTCGTAATAATCCCCCTGCACGGTGAAGGTGCCGTCTTCGGGGGCGCGGGCGCTGTCGACCCGGAAGCCAACCTGGCCCATGCTCCACGCGTCATTGCCCTCCACTCCGGAGTTGGTGGAGAGCGGATTGCGACGCACGCTCTTGGCGTACACCCGGTAAAACGCTTTCCCCTCCACCTCTCCGCCGTAACGCACGCCGCCGGACAGGCGCTCCTCGGTTCCGGCCGTGGCCATGATGAGTCCCCCTTGCGTGTACCGCGCCTCCTTTGACGTGAAGGAAAGCACCCCGTTAACCGCATTGGCGCCCCAGAGCGTGGCACCGGGTCCCCGCACGATCTCGACCCGGTCGAGGTCGGGCAAAAAGAAATCCTGTGCCTCCCACGGCACGCCGGAAAAAAGCGGGGTGTAAACGGTGCGACCGTCCACCAGGACCAGCAGCTTGTTGGGATTGGCAGCGTTGAACCCGCGCACCGAGACCGCCCACGTCCGGGTGTCGATACGCGCCACCTGGACACCGGGCGCGTAACGCAAGGCGTCGGCCACGTGGGTCGCCCCCGTCTGCGCAATGTCCCTGCCGGTCAGCACGCTGACGGCCCCTGCAGTCGCATAAAACGGCTCCGGCCGGCGCGAGACGGACGTCACCTCCAGCTCCATCAACTGCTCCAGGCTTAACGCTTTCAGCTCCGAGACGCTCAACTGCGCCTGCAGAGGGGACACGCCCGCCCACATCAGAGTCAGCCCGGTCAAGCCACGTCGCATCCACGCCGCCCGACGCCGCCGCGCCAGGTCTCGGGGTAAATGCGAATCGAGCGGGCACGCCAGCCCGCCGGACGACCAATCAGACATACGCCCCAGCATACCGAAGCACGCGGGAAGGTGCACCGGGCGTCGATCCTAGCCTCCACTAGGAGAAATTCCGGATAACCGAGTTACGAAAGCGGCCGCCGGTACAATGCGTTTTTCGCATCTTTTTCGTGCTGATAACCAGCAAGTTGAGACTGCGGCAACATACGCACAAGGTTGGGCAAGCTCTGCGCAGCGCCCCCCCCCTCTTAGCGCTACCCTCTCCCTCAAGTATGTCTCTTCCATTTGCCAAACTGACCGCGGCTGAGGCTGCCGCGATGATCAAGAACAACGATACGGTGGGCTTTAGCGGCTTCACTCCGGCGGGTGTCGCCAAGGCGGTCGCGCGGGCGATCGCGGCCCACGCGCGGGAAGAGCACACCGCCGGGCGCCCGTTTAAGATCGGCATGATCACGGGTGCCTCCACCGGTCCGTCCCTGGACGGGGAACTGGCCAAGGCTGACGCGGCGCTTTTCCGCACCCCTTTCCAGTCAGATCCGGAGATGCGCCGCGCCATCAATGATGGCCGGGTGAAGTTCTTCGACATGCACCTGTCGCTCCTGCCGCAGGCGCTGCGTTACGGTTTCCTCGGCCACATGAACTGGGCCGTGATCGAGGCCTCGGACATCAAGCCGGACGGCTCCGTCACCCTCACCTCCGCGGTCGGCGTGGCCCCGACGATCTGCCGCTGCGCGGACAAGATCATCATCGAACTCAGTTCCGCCCACCCGAAGGCTCTGCACGGCATCCACGACATCTACGAGCCGGCGGATCCCCCGCACCGCCGCGAGATCCCGATCTACAAGCCCTCCGACCGCATCGGATCGCCCGTGATCAAGATCCCGCCCCACAAGATTGTCGGTATTGTCGAATCTAACATCGCCGACGAAACCGGCGGCTTCGATGCGGTCGACGCCAACACCCGCCGCATCGGTGAAAACGTCGCCAACTTCCTCGCCGCCGAGCTGCGCCGCGGCACCATCCCGGACACGTTCCTCCCCATCCAGTCGGGCGTGGGCAACATTGCCAACGCCGTCCTCGGGGCGATGGGCGAGAACCCGGACATCCCGCCCTTTGAGATGTATTCGGAGGTGCTCCAGGATTCCGTCTTCAGCCTGATGCAGACGGGCAAGATCAAGTTCGCCAGCAGCGTCTCGCTCACCGCGAGCGCGGCCATGCGCAACCAGATCTACGAAAACCTGGCCTTCTACAAGGAGCGCCTGGTCCTCCGGCCCCAGGAGATCAGCAACAACCCCGAGGTCGTCCGCCGCCTGGGTATCATTTCGATCAATACCGCGATCGAGGTCGACATCTTCGGCAACGTCAACAGCACCCACGTGCTGGGCAAGGACATGATGAACGGGATCGGCGGCTCGGGCGACTTCACACGCAACGCCTTTCTCTCGATCTTCACCTGCCCCTCGACCGCCAAGGGCGACAAGATCAGCACCCTGGTGCCGCTGGTCAGCCACATGGACCACAGCGAACACTCGGTGGCTGCGATCATCACCGAGCAGGGCGTGGCCGACCTCCGCGGCAAGTCGCCGCATGACCGGGCCCTCACCATCATCGAGAAGTGCGCCCACCCGAAGTACCGCGACGCCCTCCTGCGTTATTGCAACGCGACCAAGAAGGGTCACACGCCGCACTCGCTGGGCAAGGCCTTCGCCTTCCACCAGCGCTTCCTCGAGACCGGCGACATGACCGGCGCCGTGGTGGAATAAACAGAGATTCAGATTCTAGATTCGAGACACGGGATTTGGAGGCGACTCCAGATCCCGTTTTTTTGCGCCCACACGAAGCCCAGAGACGCAGGTCACGGTCCGCTCGCTCCCGCCCAAAAATTTCAAATCACAAGGCACGAAACACGAATGCGATGAGACCGCGTGAACGCGGCTCCGCCGCGCTTACGCGGTCTCATCGCCCTGCTTGTACAGCAGCACGCGTTCGCAGCCGTTTTCTGTCCAGGTGAGGCTCACCTTGCGTGACACACGGCGCAGGATTCCGGGGATCTCGTCCGCCGCCAGGTAGAGCAGTGCTCCGAAGGTGCGCGCCCCAAAACGGTCCGCCCACAAGGGCGAGGCCGCGCGTAAGGCCCGTTCAAATACAGAAAGTGTGGCCCCGGCCTCACCGCGCCCAGCCAGCAGACCACCGGCATACCGGAGGTCCTCGAGCGCCCGGAGCATCACGGCGCCCCCGCCGGCATTGCGGACCAGCCCCCGGACCGACCAACCCCAGAAGCGCTCCGCATCCGACTCCTGCCGCGCCAGCCGCGGCTCCACCGCCTTCAGCTGCCGCGAGGCCAGCGCCCCAATTCGGTCGAGCGAGGTGATGCGCTGCTCGAGGATCTGCTCCCAGACGGGCCCATACACACGCATGCGCTCCTCGATGTCCCGCCGAGGTGCAAACTCGGCGCCGAATTCTCCGCAGGGAAGCGCCCGCGCCAGGGCACGTGCGAGCAGGCGCGGCCCCGCCGCGCCCGCGAGGTGGGCAAGCAGCACATCCGCCACCGCGGGCGGCACCAGGAGGGAAACATACGCGTCACCTTCGCGCGCACCCGCACCCAGCCCCTGGTCGAATGTCTGTACGAGCTCGGCGTGGTCGTCGCCGCTCACTACCCCGAGAGCCGCGGCGTGGTCGGCCACATCGCGCGTGATCCCGGCCAGCGCGCGGTTCTTCCAGGAAAAGGCGACATGGAGGCCAAGTTCGAAATCGAGGGGCCGTGGCGGGGCCGGCGCGAAACGCGGCATCGCGGCGTCGATCTCCACCTCGTGCCCTTCGGACCTGCCCAGCCACGTGCTTTCATAACCACGGCGACCGAGGAAGGCGACCTGCACGCGTTCGTCGAGATCTCGCAGCCAGAGGTAGCGCGAAAGGCGTGAATCCCAGCTCTTCAGAAAGGTGAATTCGTTGACCCCAAAACAGAAGCCGTAGCCGATCTCCACCCGCTGCATCCGTTTCCCCAGGAAACGGTCAAAACTCACCCCTGGCGTTCCCCCGCGGGCCAGCGCCATCAATGGATCCAGCCTCAGCCGGAGCACATCGGCATGGTGCACCGCCAGCATGGCAGGGCTGAGGCGGAAACGTGCCAGATGACTTTCCGACGTGATCCGTCGCCAGGTGTAACGGAAGCCCGCCGTGACCTTTTGCGGCACCACCTCGCGCGCACGCTTTTCCATCGCCCGCAACGCCTCGGTCAGCCGCTTCCAGGGCGCACGATGCGGCTCGCGCAGTTTTAGCAGATCCACCGCCCGCTCCACCCAGGCGCGCTCATCGGTGGAAAGCGAGTCTTCTGACGCGTCGTTCAAGGCGCGGTCGATCAGCGCGCCGGGAAGCCCGGTGATGCGGGCAAGGGTGGCGCTCAAGGTCGAAACCAGGGCCATCCCGTCGATAAGCTCAACGCGGATACCGGCGGCTCCGTCCAGCTGCAGCGTGCGGGAGGCGGCACGCCGGACGGAAAACTCCACCCCGCCCTCCGCGTCACCACGCTTTGCATACAAACGAAACCCGTCCTGGATCTCCGCGGATAGCGACAGGCTGGCGGTCGAAGCGACATTCAGCGCGATTGGGAAGGTCCGCGCCAGCACCGCTTCGATCCCCGCGGCGACCGCGTCGCCCAGGCAGGACGCAGGGATCTCCAGGGAAAGCGAAAGCCGTCCCCCGACGCCGAGCATTAGCGTCTCGTTCGGTCGCAGCGCCAGGAGGTCTTCCAGGCTGAACACGGTCTTGAAATGCTCCAGGGCATCATCCGCAGCATCGACCAGCCGCGTGGTTCGTGGATACGCGGTGCAGCTGGCCAGCGTCAGCTCGCCAGAGGCGTCGAGCCCGACGGTGAGCGCTGACGTCCCGGCGTCACCGGTGAGTTTTCCAGTGGCGGATGCCCCGGTCACCACCAGGTAGGCGCGGTCCGGGTCGTACGGCACGGGCGGTTCGATGGCCGGGGCGGCTTCGGGGTCATCGGCTGAAGGTTCACCCTTGCCACCGAGATCGAGGAATCCGTCGGTGTTTGGATCTCCCCGATCATTGATCACCACGAGGTGCGCCCGCGCGCCCACTGTGACGCTAACCCCACCCACCCGCCGTCCGTCCTCCATCAGGGCCTCTTCGCGCGTCTCCGACAGGCCGAGGGCGATCGGCGCGGCCGGCAGCGCCGGATCGCCCAACTCCGGATTTTTCACAAACAGGGCAAGGTGCTTCAACTTCGGCGCTTTCAGCTTCGGCATGGGGAAAGGGAGTTCGACCGCGCTCGAGTCTTTGCGCCTCTCCGGCCTCGGTGACAAGGCCGCGGCAGCTAGACTTTGGGCGAACCTCTCCGACCGGGAAGGGACGGGGCACAATCGAGAATCTGATCACTGCCCACTGGTCATTGGTCACTACCGCCTACCTTCGGCGAGCGCCATTCATCATTCCGGCCGGCAGCGCTGGCCGGTCGAATGCTCAGTCCGCGGAAACCGAGCGATTCCGACCGGCGGCTTTGGCGGCGTAAAGCGCGCGGTCGGCCGCAGCGAGCAGCATCGCGCGCTGTGCCCGCTCTCCCACCCCTTCGGCACACCCCGCGCTGATGGTCACGGAGAGAGACATCCCATCGGGCAGCACCACCGGCGAGGCGCGGACGATTTCCACCAAGCGCTCAGCGATCGCGCAGGCCCCGAGCGCGTCGGCCTCGGGGACCAGGACGGCGAACTCCTCGCCGCCGTAACGCGCCAGACGGTCGACACTGCGAACGCCTGAGGCGAGCCGGCGGGAAACCTCTTTGAGCACAACGTCTCCCGCCGCATGCCCGTGACCGTCGTTGATTCGTTTGAAGTGGTCGATGTCCAGCAGCACCACCGCGAGGGAGCGCTGGAAACGTCTGACGCGCTCCTCTTCCTCCGCCAGCGCCTGGTCAAAGGCGCGGCGGTTCAAGAGGCCCGTGAGCTCGTCCCGGGTAGCAAGGAGGCGCAGCGCCTCCAGCGTCTCGCCCAGTTTGACCGCGTAGCGCAGGGAGCGCTCGAGGCTCCGAGCGTTGAATTCACCCTTGATCAGGTAATCGAGTGCGCCCGCCTCCATCGCCTGCTGGTCAATGCCTTCGCCGGTTTCCGCCGTCAGGAAGATGATCGGGGTCCGGTTACCGGCCGCGACGGCGGCGCGAATCAGGGCCAGCCCGTCGCGGCGTCCCAGTTGGTAATCGAGGAGACAGGCCGCGTAGTCGCCGCTCAGCAATTTTCCGAGTCCAGTCTCGTAGGTGCCGGCGCACTCGAGCTCAAACGCCGCCAGTTTGAACTGGCGAAACAGAGCCTCCGTCAGGCGCTGCTGCAACCGGTCGTCGTCGATCAGCAGGACGCGTCGAGCCATCGCAACTAACGGCGGGTGCCGGCCACCAGGTCGGCGCTTTTTGCCGCCAGGGCGGCGGGAATAGCAGAACGCTGGGTGAGGTTGTCTCGGATACAGTTCACCAGGGCGCTGCCGACCACCACGCCGTCCGCGTGTGCCGCCACTTCGGCAACATGCGCGCGCGACGAGATACCAAAGCCCACCACGACGGGCAGCGGAGTCGACCGCTTGATGCGGGCGAGCGCCTCGGGAATGTTGCCCGCCATCTGGTCACGCACGCCCGTCACGCCTTCGCGGGAGACGTAATAAATGAACCCGGTCGTATGCGCCGCGATCTTGGGCAGTCGGGCATCCGGCGTGGTGGGGGCAACGATAAAGACAGTTTTCAGACCGTGGCGGCTGCAGGCGGCCTCCACCTCTCCTGACTCCTCCGGCGGGAGATCGAGGGTGAGCAAGCCGTCGACTCCCGCCTCTTGGGCTGCCCGGACATAGGCGTCGACACCGTTGGCGAAGACCAGGTTGTAGTAGGTGTAAAAGATGACCGGCACCTGACTGAAGGCGCGAATGCGGCGCACGAGTTCAAAGACCCGCCCGGCCGTCATGCCGCTCTCGAGCGCCCGCTGGGCGGCGAGCTGGTTCGTCAGGCCATCTGCGAGGGGGTCCGAGAACGGAACCCCCAACTCGAGCACATCGACGCCGTTTTCGACGAGCGCCTTGCAAGCGGCCACCGAGGTCTCGAAATCCGGATCTCCGGCGCAGAGATAAGCGACGAAGCAGGCGCGATTTTCGGAACGGGCTTTGGCGAAGGTCTCGGCGATACGGTCCATGGGAAACGGGAGTGCGACATCACCCCAAAGGCCCGCCTCGCGCAAAGAGATTTTTCCCCGGGCCCCGTCAGGGCAGCTTGAACTCCACCATCACAGGGCGATGGTCCGACAG
The DNA here is from genome assembly GCA_023428905.1 of Verrucomicrobiota bacterium. Lineage (GTDB taxonomy): Bacteria > Verrucomicrobiota > Verrucomicrobiia > Opitutales > Opitutaceae > EW11. The sequence continues at coordinate 191,249 of JAEYWP010000004.1, read as the reverse complement.
CCAGGAGCGCACGACCAGGCAATAGACCTCCACGCAGCCGGGCGGAAGGAAGACGAAATCGAGCGTGCGACGGGGCAATGGCGAGGGAAAGGTCGCCGCGCGCTGCGGGTGTAGTGTGTAGTTTCCGTGCTGCGCAAAATAGGTGAAGAGCGAGGCGGTCGCATCGTCGGTATGCGACGGGCAGTTCATGTCGCCGCAGACGATCGGGGACGACAGCCAGTGCTTGCGGCGGTGGTGGAGCTTATGGGTGAGATATTGCATCACCTGCTCGATCTGGACCGACCGGTGAAGCCGGGAGCGATAATGCAGGTGCATATTCACCACCGGCAGGAGCCGGCCATTCACTTCGATCTCGGCGAAAAGGAATCCCTTTTCCCCCAAGGTGCGTGTGCCGAAGACCACGTTTTCCACCTCGACGATGGGGTGTTTGGACAGGATCGCGTTGCCATAGTTGAGGCGGAGAAGTCCGCCTCGCCGGTTGTTGATGCCAAAGGCCGCCTGGGGAAACCCGCCAAAGTCTCGCAGAAACGACAGATGGTCGAAACTGCCCGCCCAGGTCGAATCCTGGTCGATCTCCTGGAGGGCCACGATATCGGGTTTCAGCTCCGACAGAAGTTTCGCAATCTTCAGCAGATTCGCGCGGATCTTCCGCCGTGAGGTCAGTCCCTGGATCGGCTGGAGCCCCCGCCCGTGGGCGATGTTGTAAGTGACGATCCGGAGCCGCTGCATGAGGTTTTGAAACGTCCCGCGTAACGGTCGCCTTCGCAACCGGGAAACGGCCCAAGTCCTTTCGCCAAGCAGGCGCCCCTGCTTCGCATCCCTCCCGCCGGTAAAATGGGGCGGCCAACGGGGTTCGAACCCGCGACCCCAAGATCCACAATCTTGTGCTCTAACCAGCTGAGCTATGGCCGCCGTAAAGAGTCGGGGAATGTCGCCAGCGCGTTTCGGCCTGTCAATCCCATCTTCTTGACCGTTTTTTCCGCCGGCGCGCGGGGTCAAGAGGCACCGCCAGCCCACTTTTCCGGGCCTCCCGGCGGGGGATTTTTCCTCCCCGGGTTTACGGGTCGGACCAAGGCTCTGCCCGCGGCGTACGCGGTCAGAGACGCTACCACCTTCACCGCGACGTCTCCATGCACCGCGACACATCCCTAACAGTGCCCGACGCGCCGCTTCACCGATCGCAGACGGCAATGGACCGCTACACCGACCTTTACGACTCCCTTCCCATAGGGGCCCTGACGCTCGACCCTCAGGGCACCATCCTCGAGGGCAACCCGGCGGCAGCCGAACTCCTGGACGCTCCCCATGGCGGGTTGCTCGGTACGTCGCTGCGTTCCCATTGCAGAGAGGGGGTGTGGCCCGCGATTGAGGAGCATCTCGCCCGCTGTGTGGCCGAACCGTCGCAACAGGTCCTGCTCACCACGCTGCAGACGCGCAGGGGGCAGGCGGTGGATGTGCAACTTTCCAGTCGCCGGGCTCAGGGAACCCCGGGCGTGCCCCTCCAGATCAGGATGGGCATCACCGACGTGACCGTGCTCAAGCGGGCGCAGGATGCGCTCCGGGAGACGAGCGCCGAGCAGGAGGCGTTCACTCACTCGATCTCGCATGACCTCCGCGCGCCGCTGATCACCATCACCAACTATTCTGAGTTTCTCGCCAGCGAACATGGCGCCGCGATGGCGCCGGAGGCGCGTGATATCCTCGCTCGAATCCAGCGAGCGGCTCAGCGGATGGATGCGGTTCTCCAGAACCTGCTGGTTTACAGCCGGGTGTCGCGCGCGGAGATGCATCTTGGTGCCGTGGATCTAGGCAACCTCGTCACCGAAACCCTCCTCCAGCACCACGGAATCATCGAGGACGCCGACGCGGATATCCAGGTGTCGAATACGTTTCCTGCGGTGACGGCCTCACGCGACCTGCTCAACCAGGTACTGAGCAATCTCCTGACCAATGCGCTCAAATATGCGCCCCAGGGGCAGCAACCGCGGGTGCAAATCTTCACCACCACCGAGGAAGCCGGAGTCCGGCTGACGGTGGCGGACAACGGGATCGGGATCGACCCGCAGGACCACGAACGGATCTTTGGCATGTTCGAACGCCTGCACGGCCAAAGCGCGTATCCGGGCACGGGAATCGGCCTCGCCGTGGTCCGCCGCGCCGTCGAGCGCATGAACGGCCGCATCTGGGTCGATTCGCAGCTCGGCCAGGGCAGCCGCTTCCATGTCCTGCTGCCTGCCGCCTAACGGCGGCATGCGCACCACGTCACGCCCCGGCGAAACTCTCAATCACAAAGCCGTGGTGGCGATCCGCCTCCGGCCCCAGGCCGCACACGCCCGGGAGCTTTTGAAACAGCTCTGTCAGCTTCGAAAAGCTACCGGGTTTCTGGAAGAAAGCGACGCAGCCCGCTTCGAGCGCAGCCTGGACCTCCGGTGGATATTGCGAGCTGCTCATCGCCACGGTGTGAATCGGCGGCAGGCGCGGATCGTGCCGCAGTGTACGGGCAAACTCGATACCTCCCATGCGCGGCATCTTGACGTCACTCAAAACGATCTGAGGCACAAAACGCGGCAGCTCCTCGGCCCACGCCGTGATCTGCCGCAGAGCGAGTTCCCCGTCCTCGGCGGTGGCAATCCGCCAGTAGAGGCAGGTGCGCTCTGCCGTGATCCGGAAGAGGCCGAGTTGGTCCGGGTCATCATCGATGATCATCAGGTTCGGCTTGGGTGTCGGGATCAGCCTGGACATTGCGGCGCAACTGTAGCCCACCGCGGCGAGCCCCGAAATCCGTTTTCCCCCCAAGGGATACCGGGAGTTCTCCCGCAAGCTCGGCTGCGGGAGTACCGGGCCATGGGCGTGCAGGGTTGCGCCCCCCGCAGCGTGCAACCCGACACTCGACGCCGGGCAAACCTGCCTCGATCGTCCCCAGCGCACCATGCTCTTCTGGTTAAAAAAGACCCTGACGCTGCCACTCCTGCCCTTGTACCTCTCCCTCGGGTTGGGGGTCGTGGGGTGCCTGCTCCTCTGGCTTCGCCGGGGCCGGCGTTCCGGTCCGGTGTTGGTCACCGCCAGCGTGCTCATCCTTGGGCTGGCCGCCAACCAGGGCGTCGCCCGCTTCCTCTACGGTCCTCTTGAATTCCGCTACCCGCCGGTGCCGGAAGCCGAGCAGGCGGCCGACCTCCCGCCCGCTTTGCAGACCTGCGTGGCCATCGTGATCCTGGGAGGCGGCCATGGCGAATCGACCAAGCTCTCGCGGGTTAACCAACTGGTGCCCGCAGCGATGTCTCGGGTGGCGGAGGGGCTCCGCCTCGCACGCCTTCTCCCGCAGGCCGACGTGGTTTTCTGTGGGAATCACCGGCCTCCGCCCACCCACGCTCGGGTGATGGCGGAAGCGGCGTATTCGTTGGGACTACCTAAAGAGCGGGCGGTGCTTTTCGATGAACCGCGGGACACGGAGGACGAAATCGCCGCGGTCCAGGCGCGGTACGGGGCTCAACCCGTTGCCATCGTAACCTCCGCCTCGCACCTGCCGCGTACCTTGCAGCTTTGCCAGGCGATGGGCGTCAACGCCTTCCCCTGCCCTGCCAATTACGAACTCCGGGACCCTGAAGACAGTTTTCTGGCCTGGGACATTGGGGCTCTGGAGCGCACCAGCCGCGCGATCCGCGAATACGTAGGGATGGTCTGGCTGAAGCTGAAACGGCGCACCTGACAGGCAGAAAAAAGCCGGCGCCTGGAGAGCGCCGGCAAATAGGGGCAGTGCGTCGGACGGGCGAGTGTCTCAGGGAGCGGCGAGCTCAGCTTCGGTCCAGGGTTTGGTGCGGGCACCCACCGCTGTGCGGATCTCCGTGACACGTTCGGCCGGGATGGGCTCGGCTTTGTTGTCCCAATTCTGGCGGATAAACGTCAGGACGTAGGAGATGCGTTCGTCGGACCAGTTGTACCCACTGCCCTGCCCGAAGGCGGGCATGTTGTTGTTGTAGGTGTTACCCTTGACCGTAATTGGACCCGTCAGACCGTGCAGGAGCACGCGGACCAAGCGCTCGTCCGAACCGGTGACCCACTCGGAGCCTGCCAGGGGAGGAAACGCTCCGGGGACACCCTGGCCGGAGGCCTGGTGGCAGGCGGCACAGTTGCCATTATAGAGTTTGCGTCCTTCGGCGATGGGATCGATCGCGACCTTGGCGGCGGTTGCGTTGGCCATGCTCGGCTCGAAGCGTTCGTCGTACGCCAGCGGGTCAAACCCGCCGCGGTAACGCACGATGTAGATCGCGCCGATGAAGATGATGGCGGAGACAAAACCGAGAATGAAAAGCGGGATGGGTGAATACCCTTCCTGCGGCTCATCCTTCTCGCGCATCAGGATGGCGTGCACGTCCTGGATGCTCTGGTCGGACGCGCCGGCCTGCTCCAGGCGCGAGTTGGGATTTTTCGGCTGGGGAGTGCTCATGGGGACCCCTCCTGCTTTTGCGCGGCGTCCGCGCCCTCAGCCGGCGCGGGAGGCACATAAAGGCGGCGGGACTCTTCCGGATAGGTGTACGTGTCCTTCAGGCTCAGCAGATAGGCGACCAGTGCCTCGCCGCGCGCCGTCGGCACCACCTCGTAACCCGGCTCGGGGGTGTGCGGGGCGGGAAGACGCAGGGCTTTCGGGGAGGGCTCGCCCACGATTTTGCGCTTCTCGAAGAGAAAGGCGTAGGGCGGCATGTTCGAGCCCGGGGAGGTGATCTGCGGATCGTACAGGTGCAGGTAATGCCATTCCAGGGAGGTCTGCCGGGCGCCGATATTGCGGAGGTCGGGTCCGGTGCGCATCGTGCCGAGAAGGACACGGCCCTCGCGAATGTAATCGCGGGCGACGCTCTGGCGTTCGCCCCAGCCGCGGAGGTCATCCGCACCGTAACCGGGCCGGCGCACCTGCTGGGAATGGCAGTAGAGGCATCCGAGATCCTGGTACACGAGCTTGCCCTGGGAGGCCAGGCCGGAGCGACTCTCCGGATACGCCTTGCCGTCGGTCTGGTCGACCACCGGCTTGAGCGAGCCGTAGGCGATCTGGTTGGTCAGGATGATGCCTGTCCAGGAGAAGGCCACGGCGAAGAAGATGCCGAGGAAAAGAAGCGGGGCACGGTTCATCGAGCGACAACCTCCATCTCAGGGGGATTGCGGAAAAGCGTGGGGGCGGTCGTCTCCGCGGCGCGAGGCTTGAGCAGCATCCAGACAACGCTGATGGCGAACGCCACATGGCCGATGAAGATCAGGATGCCGGAGATGCTGCGCCAGACGAGGTAGTTGTTCATCACACCCACGATCTCGAGGAAGGGCACCGGATCTGCGTCGGCCTGCAGCCCAAGCTTCTGCGCCAGGGCCGGCGTGTTCATCAGGAATCCCTGGTGGAAGCCGCCCACGGTAAGAACGAGGACCATGATCATGGAACCAGCCGCGGTGGCCCAGAAATGGACCGAGATAAGCGTGGCCGAGGGCCACTCCTTCAACATCAGCCGGGGCAGGATGTAATACACCGCCCCGAACATCACCATGGTGAAGAACGAATACAGGCCGTGGTGAGCGTGGGCGACCGTGTGCTGGGTGAAGTGGGTCACCTCGGCGTAGCTGCGGAGCGACATGAAGGATCCCACTACGCTGACGATCGTGTAGTTGACTGCGCCGAAAACGATGAAGCGCAACGTCGGGCTGTACTTCAGCGCCTTGAAGCTACCGATCATCGTCATGTGGTGGTTGATACCGGTGACCACCACGGGGATCAGCATCATCAGACTCGCCGCAATGCCGGCGGATTGAACCCAGGCGGGCACGGGGCCGCCGATCAAGTGGTGCACGCCGGCCCAGTTGTAGAAGATGGCGAGCGACCAGAAACCTAGAATCGAGAGGTAATAACTGTGGATCGGCTTACCGAGGACCTTGGGCAGGAAATAATAGACGGACGCCAGCCCGACGGGTGTGAACCAGAGGCCGAGCACGTTGTGGGCGTACCACCAGTTGACGAGACCCTGCACCGTGCCGCGGGCCGGGGCCCAGAACAGCATGATCTGCGCGACCGAATAGATCCACGGGAACCAGAACAGGCCGGCCAGGATGTACCACTGGGAGACGTAGATGTGTGGGGAACGCCCAAAGCGGAACATGATCACCGCCCAAACACCGATCATCGCGTAGGAGACAAACAGCAGGGGGGTCGCATAGGTCGGGATTTCCAGCCACTCGACCGAGGTGCCGTCGCCCGCGAAGATGCCGGCGATACCGATGGTGAGGCCGATGTTCCAGAACGCCCCCGCGGTGAGCAGGAGGTTGGGATGCCGCAACACCGAGCGCGACAGGCGTGCCATCAGCCAAATCACGACCAGGAAGGACACGTTGACGCTCCACCCGTAGATCACCGCATTGAGGTGCGCGGTCCGGACACGGCCGAAGGTGAGCCACTCGCTGCCTCCGAAGAAGTCCGGCGTGTGCATCTTGAACGATGCGACCAGCGCGAAGATCGTGCCGGCGATCAGCCAGAGCACGCTCGAGACCAGGAAGAAGAGCGCTGGCGTCTTGGTCGACGCGTCGATCTCACTCAACTCCGCGCGCTCCACCACCTCCGGTGATGTCGTCGGATTGAGCGAGGCAGCGAAACTGTTTGCGGAAGCCATCGTCAGGGTTTGCTAAGGGATGTCATTTGCCCGCGACGCGCGGGCGCTTGCCTGGGAAGGAGTCGGTCGGAGTTCCGATCGGCTCCTTCTCATCGAAAATCGAGGCTGCGCCCTTCTCAAAATCGCGCAGCTGCCCGTTTTTGGATGACCACTGCAGGGCGTACACGGCCGAGGCAGTGATGAGTACGGCGATGAGTGCCGCCAGGCCGTAGAAGAGCCACTCCATCGCTCTACTTCCTGGCGTTGAGCTCCTGGATGGTCAGCTCAACCGCGCGATCGAGAGGCAACTGGACCACGCCAGCCTGCTGGTCGACCCAGCCGTACGTCTGCACCGCCTTCTGCTCCTTGGCACGCAGTTCCTGGAGGAGCTGCGCGCGCTGTTCCGGCGTGCGTGCGCCCTCCGGCAGCGGGTCCGGACGCTTCGGCAGGTAGGCAATCGTGAGGATGAGCGCGAAGATCGCAAAGCCACCGACGGCGGCGGCAAAGGTCACCCAGAGATTCTTGTTAGTGGGCGTGTTGCTCATGGTGCGTAAGACATTCTTCGATACGCGGGTCTCGGATCGGGATCAGCTTTGTCCGGGGCAGGCTGCGCAGGTACGACCAGATGCAGACGCCGCCGACGCCAATCACGGCGGTGAGAGTCCAGACCAGTCCGAGCGAGAAGAACGGAATCGCGTTGCCGTCGTGGTCCTTCAGCGCGGGCAGCGCGTTGTAGCAAAGGTCGACGATGATCACCGCGAGGATCCAGACGGCCACGAAGCGGATCTTGGAGTGGGTGACCTTGTGTTTGTACGAGAGGAGGAAGAGGAAGGGCACTACGAAGTGACCGAAGAGGATGGCGATGATGCCCACGTACTTCCACTGGTTGGGGGTGCCGTCGGCGTTGAGCTCGCGCACGTTGTACCAGAAGGTTTCCTCCGGAACGTTGGCGTTCCAGATCAGGAAGTACTGGGAAAAGGTCACGTAGGCCCAGAAGACGGTGAAGGCAAACACCAGCTGGCCGATCGAATGCAGGTGGTTGGTGTTCAGGATGCCCTTGAAGTCGCCGCGCTTGTAGAGCCACAGGAGCATCAGCACCCCGCACGAGAGGGCGCCGCGGGCGCAATTGGCGAAGAACCACACACCGTACATGGTGGAGAACCAGTGGTACTCGAGGCTCTTGATCCAGAAGATGGCACCGAGCGTGAGACCAACCGCGGTGAGCGGGATGCCCATGGCAGCCGTCACACGATTCATGCGCGTCCAGCGCAGATCGCCATCCGCATCCTGGCTGAAGGACGCCTTGCGGAGCCGGGCGGAGAGCCAGATCCAGACGAGGTACACGCCGGCGGTGCAGAAGGTGAACATGTGGATGTTCAGGAAGGCGGCCTTCTTCACATAAAGCGGGTCGTCGGCCACGGTGCCGTGTCCGCCGTGCAGCGGGTGGCTGGCATCCATCCAGGTCCAGATGATGTCACGCTGCACCCAGGACCAGATCACCAGCGGAGCGAAGAGGAGCGCCAGCGGCACGAAGGCGGTGAGGGCATGCTCATACTGGCGGCGGAGGATGACCGACCAGGAGGCGTCGAAGATGTGATGGATCATCACCATCAGCAGCATGCCGATCGCGATCGCGGTCCAGAAGACCACACCGATCATCCACGACATGGCGAAGACGTGGGTGCCGGAGAGCGGGATGCCGACCAGGGTGACGAGGATGCCCGCAATCCCGACGATCAGCGCTTTGTTGGCGCCGGCGGCGGTCGAGGAATCGGAGGCGAGTGCCACGGGAGCGTTGGCTGCGTGAGAGCTCATTAGAGGCCGAGATTGGATTTGTGCGAGGGGGGCACGTCGTTGACGGTGCCCATCTGCGCGCGTTGGAGGGCGCGGAGGTAGGCCACCACTGCCCAGCGGTCTTCGGGCGCGATCTTGTCCGCGTAGGGAAGCATGGTGTTACGCCCGTTGGTGATCACGTTGTAGAGTTCACCGTGGCTCATCTGGCGCAGACGGTCGTTGTGGTACGTCGGTGTTGCACCCATCCCGTACTGCTTGGTGATGCCGTTGCCATCGCCGATGGCGCCATGGCAGGGGGCGCAGTAGATCGTGTAGTTGTGGCGCCCGCGTTCCAGGAGGCGCGCGTCGATCGTGAGCGTCTCGGGGAAGCGGTTGGTCCACTCGCCGTTGGCGGCACGGCCGGCGTACAGCTCGGCATCCGCGCGGAGCTGTCCGCGGGCGACCACGCCGGCCGGCAGCGGGCGATCCGAACGGCCGTCAGCAAAGAAGGCGCTGGCCCCCTGGGCCTTGTATTTGGGCTGGCGGTCCATGTCGGGAAACACCTCCAGCGGCGGCTTGTTCGACAAGCTGCCACGGAGTCCGAAGATCGAGACCGTGAGCACGCAGACGAAGAGGAAAACGTAATAGACGTAGCGCATGGCTTAGGCTTCCAGTTCGCTGATCTCCCGGCCGCCGGCCTTTTCTAGCAGGGCGCGGGTGGTGGCGGCGTTGAAGCGGGGGTCGCGCGATTCGATCACGAGGAAGAACTGGTCGTCCATTCCACGGTGGATCTTATCGTACTTCAGCACCGGATGGTAATGCATCGGGAGCCGGTTGAGGATGAACATGCCACCGATGGTGGCAAAAGCGGTGAAGAGGATCGTCAGCTCGTAGGACACCGGGAAGGCGAACATTGGGCTGAAATACGGTTTGCCGCCGACAATCAGCGGATAGTCGTAGGAATTGGTGTACCAGATCAGCGACATGCCGGTGACAAAACCGGTGATGCCGCCAACGAGGGAGAACCGCGGCACCTTGGAACGCTTCACACCCATCGCGGCATCGAGGCCGTGAACGGGAAAAGGCGTGATGCAATCCCAGAACTTGTAGCCGGCATCGCGCACCTGCTCCGCCGCGTGCATCAGCGCACCCGGCGTTTCAAACGTCGCGATCAAGCCATGAGGTAGAGCAGCCATGGTGTCGTGAATTAAGCGTGTCCGCGTTGAACCATCGGGTCGCCATGGCCGGTGAAGCCACCCGGCTCACCGTGCGGGCCCGTCGCATGCGGGTCGGCCTGCGGCGTGACCGCCTTGATTTCCGCCATCGGCATCACCGGCAGGAACCGGATGAAGAGAAGGAACAGGACGGAGAAGACGCCGAAGGTGCCGAAGAAGGTGAAGATCTCGACGATCGAGGGGGAGTAGTAACCCCAGCTCGAGGGCAGGAAATCGCGGGCGAGGGAGGTCACGATGATGACGAACCGCTCGAACCACATGCCCACGTTGACGAAGATCGAGAGGATCCAGACCAGGGTGGTGTTCTCGCGCACCTTCTTGAACCAGAAGAACTGGGGGGTGATCACGTTGCAGGTGATCATGATCCAGTAGGCCCAGGCGTAGGGGCCGAAGGCGCGGTTGATGAAGGCAAAGCCCTCGTAGGGGTTCGCACCGTACCAGGCGATGAAGAACTCCATCCCGTAGGCGTAACCGACCATGGTGCCAGTCGCCAACGTGATCTTACACATGCAGTCGATGTGGTACTGCGTGATCAGGTCCTCGAGCCGGTAGATCGCACGCAGGGGCAGCATCAGCGTCAGCACCATGCCGAAGCCGGAGAAGATCGCGCCCGCCACGAAGTACGGCGGGAAGATGGTGGTGTGCCAGCCGGGGATCAGCGAGACGGCGAAGTCGAACGACACGATGGTGTGCACGGAAAGCACCAGCGGGGTGGAGACACCGGCCAGGATCAGGTAGGCCATCTCGTAATTGCTCCAGTGGCGGTTCGAACCGCGCCAGCCCATCGCAAAGAGACCGTAGAGGAAGGCGCGCAGGCGGTTGCCGGCGGCGGCAAAACGGTCGCGCAGGACAGCCAGGTCGGGAATGAGGCCGACGTACCAGAAAAGCACCGACACCGTTCCGTAGGTCGAAACCGCAAACACGTCCCACTCCAGGGGCGAACGGAAGTTCTGCCATACGGCGTTGGAGTTCGGGATCGGGAAGAGGTACCAGGCGAACCATACACGACCGACGTGGAAGACGGGGAAGATGCCGGCGCAAACCACCGCGAAGATGGTCATGGCCTCGGCGGCGCGATTGATCGAGGTGCGCCACTTCTGGCGCAGGAGGCAGAGAATGGCCGAGATCAGCGTACCGGCGTGGCCGATACCGATCCAGAAGACGAAGTTGACGATATCCCAGGCCCAGTTGACTGGATTGGCATGACCCCAGACACCGACGCCGGTGGCCACCAAGTAGGTGATGCCCGCGACGGTGAAGGAGGCGACAAAGCACGCCACCGCGAAGCAGACCCACCACCAGGTGGGGGTCGGCCCTTCGATGATGCCGCAGATCTTGTCCGTGATCCAGGCGAAGCTCCGGTTGTTTTCGACGAGTGTCGCGCGCGGAAGGACCGCGGGCTTGACCTCATTCAGGATGGCCGGCGCGGGATGCGCGCCGGCATGATGAGCTGCGTGAGCCATTAGCTGAGTCCTCCGATCTTCTTGAACGTCTCGAGGGCAGAGTGGCCTTTGTCCTTCGTCTCGCCGTGGTCATGACCGTGGTCGCCGTGACCGTGCGCGTCATCCCCATGGCCTCCGGAATGGTTCTTGTTCTCGTACTCCGTGCGGCTGTGCGGGAGGGCGGCGTAGTCCGGCATCTTGGGATTCGGATTGCGGAGCTTTCCGAGGTAGGTCGTGCGCGGGCGGGTGTTGAGGTAGCCGAGGACGGCGTAGTCCTGGCTGCGCTCCTTCGCCTTCGAGACCGCGCTCTCCGGATCGCTGATGTCGCCAAAGAGAATGGCGTCGGCCGGGCAGACCTGCTGGCAGGCCGTCTTGATCGTGCCATCCGGGACCTTGACGTTGTCGGAACCGCGGGCCTTCGCCAGCTGCTGGATCTTGGCGTTCTGGATACGCTGCGTGCAATAGGTGCACTTCTCCATCACGCCGCGCATGCGCACGCTCACTTCCGGGTTCTTCACCATCTTGACCAGCTCGGGCATGCCGCTGGGACCGAGGGGTCCCATGTACAGGTTGTCCAGCTGGCGCTTGTTCCAGTCGAAGAAGTTGAAGCGGCGCACCTTGTAGGGGCAGTTGTTCGCGCAGTAGCGCGTGCCGATGCACCGGTTGTAAGCCATCGCGTTGATGCCTTCGTCGTCGTGGACGGTGGCATTGACGGGGCAGACCGTCTCGCAGGGAGCAGTCTCGCAGTGGACGCACAACATCGGCTGCACCACGGCCTGCGGGTCCTCGGGAAGCAGCTTGTTGTTTTCACCACCGAAGGCGGCACCCTCGATCTTGCCGTCCGAATAATAACGATCGATGCGGAGCCAGTGCATCTCGCGGCCGCGCATCACCTGGTCCTTGCCGACGATGGGAACGTTGTTCTCCGCCTGGCAGGCCACCACGCACGCGCTGCAGCCGATGCAGGTGTTGAGGTCGATGCTCATACCCCACTGGTGGACGCCGTGGTACTGCTTATGCGCGTCGTTGAAGTTGGGGTGATCGTAGAGCGACTGGCCGCGGGGCGTCTCGGTGTTGATCCGCTTGCGGTACGCTTCCAGGGACTCTCCTTCGCGCCGGGGTCCGGCCGCGCCCAGGACCGGCGGAGTGTGAGACTCCATGCCGATCTTGGTCACGAAGGCAGGATCTTCCTGATAGCTGCCGGGGCCCTCGAAGTTGGCCTCGCGGATGATATCGCGGCCTTCCATCGACCAATGCTCCTGGGTGTTGGCCAGACGGTAGGTCTCGGACGTCACCGTGAGCGTTGCACCCGTCACAAAATGCGGGTTCTGGCTCGAGCGGACCTTGTAGAAGTTAAAGCCCACGCCCTTGCCCACGTGGCCGGCGAGTTCGCGGCCATAACCCAGCGGGAGCACGACGGTGTAGTTGGCCAGGCCGGGCTGGATGTGCACCGCGGCGCGGATCGGGGGCAGCCCGGGAAGGGCCAGCTCGACCACCGGGGCCACTTCTTTGCCTTGGAGGAAGCCACCCTGCTCCACCCGCGCAATCTGCAGCGCAGAACCGCCGGGATAAATACCCAGGTCGCGCGCCAGGCGCGGGCTGATCAGGATCGGATTGTCCCAGGAAATGCGGGTGATCGGCTCAGGGCATTCCTGCAGCCAACCGTTGTTGGCGTAGCGGCCGTCGTCGACCTTGGTGTCAGCGACGAAACGCACCTCGAGGTTCTGGGCGGACAGCGCGGTTGGACGGGCGGCGGCGGCCACCGCGGCCGTGATGGCGGCGGCATTCGGGCCGGCATCGGCGCGGCGATAGGCCGAACCTGCGAGCAGGCCGTCGTGCAGGAAGGTACGGAAGACGGCCTCGGGAGTCCCCTGGGCGAGCCCGGTCACCGTCTGGAACACCAGGGTGTACGGATCCGTTGTCGTCTCAGCGCCAATACGCGCGAGCACCTCGAGTTCCGTCAGCCCGTTGAAGAGCGGAAGGATCATCGGCTGGATCGGGACGATCGTGCCGTCGGAGGTGCGGGCATCGCCCCACGACTCGAGGAAGTGGGCGGCGGCGAGGTGGGCGGTCGAGGCGGCCGACGTCTCGTCGAAATAATAGCCGTAGCGGATGACTTCCGGAACGGACTTCTGCTTCGCGGCCCAATCGAGATCGGCCGGGGCGTTGTAGACCGGGTTGCCTCCCAGAATCACCAGGGTGCGGATACCGCCGCCCTGGATTGCCGTGGCGAGGTCGGTGATGCTGGCGGCGTTGGCGGCGGGGACGGTGACGTACTCGACGGTGGTGCCGACATTGCCCAGTGCGACGTTGATGCTGTGGACCAGGGCATGAACGGCGGCGGGCAGATGCGCGCCCGCGACCACGAGGGAGGCGCCGCGGTTCTCCTGAAGATCGGCGGCGGCTTCGTTGACCCACTGCTGGTTCAGCTCAGCACCTTCAACCAGGCCGCCGAGGTTCGTCGCGCCGGTGATGCGGGCCGCGAGTGCGGCGGTGAAGGCCAGCATGTGGCTGGAGGCGAGGCGAAGGCGGTGGTCCGCCATCGTGCCGGTGATGGAGAGGTTGCTCTCCACCTGGTAGAGGCGGTTCATCACGTCGTCCTTGGACGTGACGCGCCGGGTCTTGGCGAACTCGCGTGCGTAGTAGAGGCTGTGCGACTCGGCGTTGAGGAAGTCGGAGTCGATCGAGAGGATGCGGCGGGCGCGGCCGAACTGATAGATCGGGCGCACGGGCGAGCCAAAGGCGGCGCGGGCGGTGGTTTCGCTCAGTTCGTCCTGAACGGCGTCATACTCCGCCCAGACCGCCTGGGGATAGCGACGCCGCAAGCGCGCGACCAGTGCGGCGCGGGTGGGCGAACTTGACTGCTCCGCGAGAAACGCGAGCCCGGCGCCGCCGTTGCCGCTGTAGTTGCGGGAAACCGACGCGAGCAGGTCCTGCACCGCACCAAGGGTCTGGGCAGCGCCCTTGAGGGTGTGGGTGGTGGCGCGGTCCGGATCGTAGAGATCAAGCACCGCGGCCTGCGCGATCATGTTGGTGGCGCCGCCATAGGGGGCGTAGGTCGGATTGCCCTCGAGTTTGGTCGGACGTCCCTGGTGCGTTTCGGCCAGCAGGGGGATCGCCCCGCTGCGGAGCGGCATGGCGGTGGCAAAATAAAGCGGGAGACCCGGGACCACACCCTCGACGGATTTGCCGTAGGGAAGGATGTAGGACTCGGGGCGCCGGCAGCCGGTGGCGAAACCCATGCCGCCAAGCGCGAACGACGCAGCCATCAGCTTGAAGAAGCGGCGGCGATCCACGCCCTCCATGTTCGAGGCGCCCTCGGGGAACTCGCGCTCGAGCTGCTCCCGGAAGCCGGGGGTGGCAGCGAGCTCGTCAAGACTGCGCCAGTACTTGCGGCCGCTCAGCTCGTTGGCGGACGGTTCGGGATGTTCAACTTTTCGTTTCATCGATGGCAGCCAGTGCAGCTAGTCGGAGGCGTAATCTTGTTGGACTTCACGAAATCGGCGGCCCACGCGGCGTGGTCCGTCATCTGCTCGGGGGTCCAGTTCAGATTGGTGATCTGGTCGAGGGGGCGGACGAACTTCTCCGGCTGGCGATGGCAATCCAGGCAGAAGCTCATGCTGAGGGGCTTGGAGTGGGCAACCACTTCCATCTCGTTGATCTTGCCGTGGCACTCGACGCAGGACACGCCGCGGTTCACGTGGGCGGCGTGGTTGAAATACACGTAGTCGGGCATCTGGTGGATACGCTTCCACGGCACCGGATCCCCCGATTCATAGCTCGCGCGCACAGGCGCCAGCAGCGGGCTGTCCGTCTTGATCGCCGAGTGGCAGTTCATGCACGTCTGCGCGGTCGGCACATTGGCAACGCCGGACTTTTCCACGTTGCTGTGGCAGTAGCGGCAGTCCAGCCCCACCTGGCCGACATGCAGCGCGTGGCTGAACGGCACCGGCTGAACCGGCGCGTATCCAACGCGCGTATACTTGGGCGTGGCGTAATAGGTCGTCGCCGCCGTCACCGCCCCCGCCAGGAGGAAGAGGAAGAGGATGATCTGGAGCGGCAGCTTGTTTGCCGACTTCGGGAAGATTTTCGACATGATCGAAAAAGGACTCGGGCAACGCCCGGGTTAAAGGGTCTCGCTCGTGCGGGCGATCGCACGGGCGTCGTTGCGGATGGCAAAGCGCGTCGGTGCGGCCGGGGCCGCTTCAGGGGCGGCTGCGCTCGTCTTACCGAAGAGTTTTGGGGCAATGCCAATCGCGGCCACGAGGGCTGCAAACTTGGCAAAAAAAGTCTTACGCGTTTGTCGAGGGCTCACAGGTCGTGGTGTGGGTTCGAGAAAGGGACGGAGGCAAGGGAGCGACGATTTGAATGTAAACTAAAAATTCTCATTGCTTCCCCTTAATCGCGGCGGCCCGCCGGCGGGAAGCGGCGAAGCGTTTCTGCTTATTGCGCAACAAGCTGGGAAAATCCCAAAGTGAGGCTTATCCGGCCGGGTCCATAAGCTGGACTGCTGCGGTCTTCTCACACCCTTCTGCGCTTTCGTAAGCCGCCCACCGGCCGATTTTTGCACGCAAACCCTGGCTGCGCAGATCCTGCTGAACTTGTGTCATTAGTTGGCCGGTTTTCCGTTGGTCTCCAACCCCACGATCAGCAAAGCCACTGTGCGCGGTAAAGCCGCGCAGCGAGGGCCGCTGAACAATCCTTCGCGGCCGGGTGCGCTGATAGCGGTACGTCAACGCCGGCGTTCAGGTCCCGTAACCAGGCTTTGGATGCAGGGCGTTGCTTGGGTCTGGGCCAGCCGCCGTGGGCTGCTTGATCGGCCGCCGCGATCCATCGCCGCTTCCGGGGTTGCAGCGGCGAGGCGGGCGACGCCGCACCTCAGACGAACAGGCCGTCCCGCATCGGCCGGACGCTGTCGCACCGGTTGGCGATCTCCGGGTTGTGCGTTACGAGGATGATGGCCTGGCCGTTTTCCTTCGCCAGGCGCGTCATCAGGTCGAAGACCATGGCGGAGTTTTTCACGTCCAGGTTTCCGGTCGGTTCATCGGCGAGGATGATCGAGGGCTGGTTGGCGAGGGCGCGGGCGATCGCCACGCGCTGCTGCTCGCCGCCGGAAAGCTGGGTGCCCAGGCGGTGGGTCTTTTGCCCAAGTCCGACGGAGTCGAGTAGGTCGTGGGCACGCGCGGTCATCTCCGGGAGGCTCAGTTTGCCGAGCTTGCGCATCGGCATCATCACGTTTTCCAGCGCGCTGAACTCCAGCATGAGGAAGTGAAACTGGAAGACGAAGCCGATGTGTTCGCCGCGGGCGGCCGTCCGGGCCTCATCCAGGGTGTTGGACATCAGCTGCCCGTTGATCCAGATCTCACCGCCGTCCGGCTTGTCGAGCAGGCCCAGGAGGTAGAGGAGCGTGCTTTTGCCGCAACCGGATGGGCCGACAATCGCATAAACCTCACCGCGGTGCGCTTCGAAGGAGACGCCCTTCAGCACATGCACCCTGCCCTCCCCTTGTCCGAGGTAGCGGTGGACGTCCTGACAGCGCAGTGCGATTTGGGAGGTGGCCATGGCGGGTCTTACTGGGCGGTTCCGCGGATGACGTCGCCGGGCTCGAGTTTCGCGGCGCGTCGGGCCGGCCAGAGGCTGGCGATCATCACCATCACCACCGCGGTCCCGATTGCCGCGATGTAGTGCCAGGGGGACCATGACACGATGAAGGTATCGGTGGCGAAAATACCCCGGATACTGATTCGCACCTGCGAGACGGCGTAGGTCACGAGCGCACCCATCGAGGCGCCGAGGACAGTGCCGATCGCGAGGACGATCATGGCCTGCCAGAGGAAGATGCGGGAGATGTCCTGGCGGGTGTAGCCCATCGAGCGCAGGATGGCGATGTCCTTGGTCTTCTCCAGGACCATCATGGCCAGGGTGTTGAACATCGCCAGGCCGGCGATGAGGGTGAAAACTGAGACCGTGATGCCGGTGGAAATGCGCAGGGCGCGGAAGACCTCCAGCCAGCTTTTCTCACGTTCCTGCCAGCTCTGCGCGTTGTGGTGGACCACCTCTTCGATGCGCTGGACGTCGTAGGGGGCCCGATTGCGATCATGCACCGCGACCTGGATGAAGGAAGCGCCGGTCGGCTTGCGCAGGAGCGAGCGGCACTCGCCCATGTTGAGGTAAAGTCGGCTGCGGTCGATTTCGCTGACGCCGGTTTCGTAGATGGCGGAGACGCGGTAGCGCCGCACCTGGCGGTTGTCGCCGATGGATTCGAGGATGAAGGAATCGCCGACCGAAAGGAGGAGGCGATCGGCCATCACCTTGCCCACGAGGGCGCCGGAAGGAGTGGAGCGGAAGTCCTCGATCGCACCATGGATGATCTGGCTGCGGATGTCGGACACCCGCTCGTGGTCTTCGAGGTTGATCCCGTAGGCGCGCACGGTCTCGTTTTTGAAGGAGCTGCGGATCACCACTGCCCCGTGGAGCACCTCGGAGACACCGGCGATGTTTTCGAACTCCCGGATGGCGTTGATCACCAGCTTGGGTTCCTCGATGCCCTCGATGAACTTGCTTCCCTCGCGATTGATGATCTGGAAACCCGAGGCGCCGTCCTTGTTGTCCGCGGACATGGTGCGGATCGTACTCTGGATCTTGTCCTCGATGCGGATGGCTCCGTTGGTGCCGAGGATCGTCTTGATGAAAAACTCCTCGAAACCGCTGGTGGTCGCCTGGGTGACGACAAACAAGCCCACCCCCAGCACGATGCAGGAGAGGCTCATCATCATCGACCGCTTTTTGGCGGTCAGAAAACGAAAGGCGATGCGGAGCGTCGGCGACATGGAAACGACCGGAAAAAACCGCGGCGGGGCGGCGTTTATTCCACCAGCCGGGTGCGCACGCTGTCGCCCGGGCGGAAGGTATCCAGATTCTCGACCACGACCAATTCGCCTTCTTTCACGCCCTTGAGGACCTCGACTTGGTTGAGGCCCATGTAGCCGGTGTCGACCCGGCGCTGTTCGATCTCGCTGCCGTTGACCACAAAGACGGAGTTCTGAAAGAGGGCGCGGCGCGGGATGATGGTGCGCGATTCGCGTTCGTTCACCACGATGTTCACCTCGCCGGTGATACCGGGGACAAGGAGCGAAGGGTCGATCGAAACCTCGAGGTGGACGATGTAGCGCTGGGTCTCCGGGTCGGCGGTGGGCAGCACTTTGGTGACCTTGGCGTCGTAGAGTTCGCTGCCGTAGCCGAGGAAACGCACCCGTGCGCGCTGCCCCAGTTTGATCCCGGCAAAGTTCTCCTCGCTGATCTTGGCTTCCACCGTGCGGCTGGTGGAGATGACAGTTGCGATCGGGGCGCCCCCGCTGATCAAGTCGCCCTTGCGGGCAAAAACCTCGGAGATCTTGCCGTCGAAGGAGGCGAAGATCCGCATCTTCTCGAGCTGGCGCTTTTTGGTCTCCAGCTGGTTTTCCAGGATGTCGACCGCCTGTTTGTTGGCCACGTCCTCGAGCTGGACCTTCTTCTCGAGCTGCTGGACGACGCGCTGCTGCTGCTGGAATTCGCTTTCGGAGATGCTGCCCAGGCGCAGCTGGCGTTCGGCGTTGGCGAGGTCCGCCTTGGCGCCCTCGAGGTCGATGGCGGACAAGGGGCCCACCTCGGCGCGGCTGCGTGCCGCCACGAGGTCGCCCTCGATGCGGGCGATTTCCAACTGGACGTCGGCGGGATCGAGCTGGACCAGGATCTGGCCCTCGCGGACCTCCTTGCCCTCGTCCAGTTCGCTCTCGAGCACCCGGCCGCCGTGCTCGCTTTTGAGCTGCATCGCATATTCAGCGCGCACGGTGACGCTGCCCGGCACCTGGTCGATCGCCTTGCCGGCGGCGACCTTGGCCACGACCGCTTCCGGACGGATGAGGAAGGCCCCGACAAAGGCGAGGACGAGGAGCACCACCGCGCCGATCGCGACGCGCAGAAGAACGGAACGATTACTTGCCATTGCGAAGGTGGCGCGGCGAGACGTTCTCGAGGATGGGATCAACCCCGAGGAGGGAGACGTATTCGGACCAGCGCGACAGGAACTCCGCCCGGGCGGTCAACGCTTCCAATTCCGCTTTGTTGGCGGTGGTGGTGACGGCATCTAGCATGTTTTGTGACGTGACGCCGCTGCGAACGTCGTCGCCCACTTTTTTGACTGCGGCAAGAGCGAGCTCTTTCCGTGTCTCCGTCAGGTCCATCAGACGCCCCGAGAATCCGATCTGACGTTCCAGGAGACGAACCTGCTCACCGATGGACTCCTTGTAGGTTTCGAGATTGCGTTCTGCGAGACGCTTGGCGGCGAGCGCAGACAACTTCGCTCCACGGGTGGCAAGTCCATCGAAGAGCATCCAGTTTGCCGTGAGGCCGTAGTTGATGTTTGTGACCGCAGTCTGAATGGGAACCCCGGCGATAACCGAAGTGATGTTGTCCTGGCTAAAACCACCCGAAATGTAGAATTTCGGCAAAAGTCGGACTTTGGCGATATCGTAGCGCCGCTGACTTTGCTCGATGAGCAGCTTGTAATTTGTCCCCTGGAACGTCTGACTCGGGTCGAACCCCTTCATCCCTTCGAAGTAGGCGGTCAATGTTTCGCGCGCAAAGGCAGGGCGGGGGATGTCATCCGGAATGTCCTCGTCGGAGATCGAGGAGAGGCCTGCTGCAGCTGCAAGCGCCTGTCGAGCTGACTCGTAATTGGACTCGGCGCGTTCGGCGTAGATACGCGCCTCGTCGACAGAAAGGCGCGGCGCCACGATCTCACCCGCGGAGATGCGACCGTCGCGCAGCCTTGCCTCCTGCAGCGCCAAATTCGACTCCGCCACACGGAGACTGAAGCGCTGGTTCCGCACCAACATTTTCTTTTCAATCAAGCCCAAGTATTGGGAGCGAATGTTGAGCGCGAGCATGCGATAGGCCTCCGCATACTGCCCCTCGGCAAGTTTGATGTTCAGCTTCCCAATCTCAGCCTGGTTCTTCAGGGCTCCCCAATAAAAGACGGGCTGCAGCGCACTGAAGCTGTAGAAAAAACCATCATTCGAACTCTTTGAGTCCGTATTGGTGGAGATTGCCGTTTCGCGAAACGTATAGGAGCCATTGCCACTGACGGTGGGGAGCATACCAGCGCGGTCCACGATGTAGTCTGCACGAGCTTGTGCGACGGACAGGCTGCGCGCCAGCGTCGTGGGTGACTGCTTTACCGCGTTCTCCAACACGCTTTTCAGCGGCGGCATGATGTCCTCAGGCATCGCCGCAGGCATCGTCTGCGCCGCGACTGGCGCGCCCCCGAAAAGGAGAGCCACAAGGAAAGGACTGATGAGTCGGAAGCGGTGAAGGGCCAAGGTTTTCAGAAACATTTGTATGATCTTCCTGGGTGCGGGCCAAAGCGGGAGACGGCGATATTTCGAATGCGATTGCAACCATGAAATCCCAGTCTTCCCGGTGCCCGGGACCGGAAAAACCGGGCTGGGTGCCGCGAAGTTTTCAGTTAGTTTTATTCGACTGAGGTACCGAGCGGGTAGCCCACGCCCTGCCGGCGGAAACGGGACCTTGATGGCACTGGCGGCGAGGAAGCCGTGAAGTATCCAAAGCTCTGATTGCCAGCCGCGCCCAAATAGACTGCAAAACGGTGCTGTCATCGTCGTTGATCACCCTCGCTCTTATCCATGCCCCCCGCGTCCACACCCATCCCCAGGCTTTGAATGAATCCACCTCCGTCGGCGCGGGGACACGCATCTGGGCGTTTGCCCACGTCCTTGCCGGGGCGGTGATTGGGCGCAACTGCAACATCTGCGACCATGTTTTCATCGAAGGTGGCGTCACGCTGGGCGACGACGTGACGATCAAATGCGGCGTGCAGCTCTGGTCAGGGGTGCAGGTCGGCAACGGCGTTTTTATCGGGCCCAATGCCACCTTCACCAACGATGTGTATCCCCGGAGCAAACGGCGCCCCACGGCGTACCCGTCCACCGTGTTGGAGGACGGGTGTTCGATCGGCGCGAATGCCACCCTCATGCCGGGGATACGCATTGGACGGCACGCCATGATCGGTGCCGGGACGGTGGTGACCCAGTCGGTGCCGGCCTTTGCCATCGTGGCGGGCAACCCCGCCCGGATCACCGGTTACGCCGGCACGGACGACCAGGCAAAGGTGGCCAGGATCACCGCAACGCACCAGGCCGGCGGCGTGACGCCGACCCGCGTACGTGGCGTCAGTCTCCGCCGCATGGCTCATCACTCCGACATGCGCGGGGAGCTGGGGGTGATCGAGCTGGGCAAGGACGTGCCGTTTACGGTCCGCCGCCATTTTTATGTTTTTAACGTCCCGAGCCCGGAGGTCCGCGGCCAGCATGCGCACCGCCGCTGCCACCAGTTTCTCATCTGCCTGAACGGTTCCTGCTCGGTGGTGGCGGACGACGGCACCGCGCGCGAGGAGTACCACTTGTCCGACCGCCTTCTCGGCGTCCACCTCCCTCCCCTCACCTGGGCGGTCCAGTATCGCTACTCCGCCGACGCCGTCCTCCTCGTCCTCGCCTCTCACGCGTACGACCCCAAAGACTACATCCGGGACTACGACGAATTCCTGCGGCTAACGCGCGGGCAGTGACTCGCCCGCTTAGCACCGTGCCCCACCTCGCCCCGCCCCTGTCCACTTCCGCCGCCCGGCCTGGTGGGACTGTTGCGGCATTCGATGTTGCGGGCTTGCGCGTTCCTCCCCGCTCCTGCGAAGGCCACGCAGCACTATCAGTCTGGACACCTACCGTCTGTTGGCGAGCACGTGATAGGGACATACACAAAAACCCGCCGCCCCTGCCTGCACGACAATTATTGCTGCCCATTCCGGGGCTTACTCTTGGTCTGTGGACCATGTTCCAGGGGCCGTGCGCGATGCCACCAATGCAGCACCTGGACAGCGGCCTTATCCACCGCTTGCCATGGCCGCCGCGGTATTGGTCTCGTGGATTCTCGCAAGACGTGGTGAACGCCAACCGGCCTTTAGGGGCGCGGCTTTGATCTGTCTGCTCGCTGGCGTCGGCTGGAGTGGTTTCCAACTCTCGGCCTTTCTTGAGAGGGCCCGGGGGATCACCGTTCCGAAGAAGAGATCCGATAAGTTTTCTCTTCAGGAGAACCTCGTTCTCACCCGGTATCCCCTAGCCCTGCTGCCACAGCACAATGGCTTTTATTCGCACGGGCTGATGCATTTCCCGCTCGAGCAACGCATCCTTGGTTCGGACTTCAAAACGTATATTGCCGGTAACTACGACTCAATCGGCGCTCACGCTGTCCAGCCCTCCGCTTTTTCTGCAAATCACACCCAACAACAAGAGCTTCCGAGGGCTACTGGAGTCCGCAGATCACAGCTTCATCAATTCGTCGCCAGAACTGACCCTGGAGCCCGGTAAACACAACGTTCTGGCTATGGACTTCAAAGAGAAGCCAATGCGTACAAGGGTTCTTCAATTCACGGATGATGGCTTCTTTCGGGAGTACGTCTTGCCTCGTTATGGTGGAGCCGGGGCGTTCGGCGCATTGGACGAAACCAGCCCCTTTGTCCCCCTTTGGAGTCAACAAAAGAGGACCCTGAAAGTGAGGCTCCTCTACATTTCTAAGAATTCGAGTGTGCCGGCCGAATTGCTGCGGAATTTCGCATCGCTTGATCTGATAAACCACGATCCAGACCCCTCCCCATTCGACTTCAGTCCTATCTTCCCTATACAGCTTCGGTGAGGTCACCCGTCGATGGCTGGGTCGAAACCTTCCGTCACTATATCCCGGGGTAGTCTGCCGAGGTCAAACGGACGGAACAAGCAGTCTGGCCCAACAACGGTCTGATCGCAGTGCCCGTGCCCTCGGGCGAAAGTGTCGTACGGCTGATCTACCGTGCCCCACCCCCGGTAATCTGGACTTATTGGCTTGCGGTGCTGGGCTGGTCCTTGATGGTGCTGGGATCTTTGGTCCTGGCTGTGAAGGGCGTAATTGCTTGGTTTTGTATAGGACCCCATCCCCGGCTTGAAGCCGGCGTGACCCTCACCCAGCGTGACCGTTCATGACACCCTCTCAGTCCTCACGACCTGCTACGCTGGCGGCTCCCGCGTTGAGCATCGTAGTGCCCGTCTACTACAACGCGGAAAGCCTGCCTGAGACGGTGCCGGCGCTCGCGGCCGCGGCACGAAAAATCGTCGGAGACGACTTTGAGCTCATCTTTGTGGATGACGGCTCCAAGGACGCCTCCCTTGCGGTCCTCGAGCAGCAGCGCATTGCGGATCGGCGCCATGTGCGGGTGGTGAAGCTGACACGTAACTTTGGTTCGATGGCGGCAATCCTCGCCGGGCTAGCCGTCTCGAGGGGTCGGGCGGTCGGCATGATTTCGGCGGATCTTCAGGACCCTCCCGAGCTTTTTGAGGAGATGTACGCTCAACTGGCGCGAGGGACTAAGTGCGCGTTCGCCGTTCGGAGGGACCGCGAGGAGGGCCCTGTTCAGCGACTGACTACCGGGCTGTATTATCGTCTCTTGCGGCGGTATGCACTACCTGGCTACCCAGCGGGCGGTTTCGACTTCTGCCTGCTCGACAGGCAAGTGGTGGACGAACTCGTCCGCATGGATGAAAAAAACGCTCACCTGATGAACCTGATTTTCTGGCTGGGTTTCCCCGCAGCTTGGGTCCCCTATACACGCCGCCAGCGCCGGCATGGAAAGTCGCGCTGGACCTTGGCAAAGAAACTAAAACTGTTCGCCGACTCGTTTGTCGCGTTTTCCTTCGCTCCGATCCGGGCCGTTTCGATCGCCGGTTTTCTATTGGCAGGGCTGGCCGCTCTCTACGGAGGGGTTCAGATATGGCTGCGCATCGTGAACGGAACCCCCGTTGAGGGTTTCACTACCATCGTCACCCTAATCGCCCTGACTTCCGGTATCCAGATGATGATGCTCGGGATCCTCGGCGAATACCTGTGGCGCACCCTCGACGCGTCGCGCAAACGCCCTCAATACGTGGTCGAGCGCATCTTCGACGACCTCCATGAATAAAGAGGCTTTCTCCATCCCAATCCTTCAATGAACGATGAGCGTTCAACTACCCGACTATTCCCACAGCGAGGACGTGGAGGCACACCCCGTCCCAAACGCGCGAACGGTTTCGCAGAGGTCTGAGGGACCCGCGATGCTGTCCATCGTCATCCCCCTTCTCAACGAGGAGAAAAACGTCGCCCCCCTGGTCGCCAAGGTGACCGCGGCGATGGAGCGAATACGCCTGCCGTATGAACTCATCCTGGTCAACGATGGCAGCCGGGATGGCACGCGAGACGAGATCGGCCGTGCAGCGGCCGGCGACCAGCGGGTCAAAGGTATCCACCTGCGGCGCAACTTCGGTCAGACAGCCGCCCTGGTGGCGGGTTTTCACCACTCCTTGGGCGACGTGATCATCACCCTGGATGGCGACCTGCAGAACGACCCCGAGGACATTCCGGTGCTTTTGGCCAAGCTGGAGGAGGGCTACGACGTGGTCTCCGGCTGGCGCGAGGATCGGAAGGACAATGCGCTCCGACGGAACATTCCCAGCGTCCTCGCGAACCGCCTGATTTCGTCCGCCACCGGGATCAAGCTCCATGACTTTGGCTGCGCCCTAAAGGCTTACCGCAGATCGATCATCCGGCATGTACACCTCTACGGTGAAATGCACCGGTTTGTGCCGATCTACGCGGTGTTGAGCGGCGCCCGCCTCGCGGAAGTGCCGGTCCGCCACCATTCACGCCTGCATGGCTCGTCCAACTATGGTTTCGAGCGTGTCCTGAAAGTGCTTTTCGACCTGACCGTGGTCGTCTTTCTCCAGCGGTATTCTCAGAAGCCCATGTACCTTTTCGGGTACTGCGGAGTGGTGAGCCTGCTCGCCAGTGCGGGCGCGGCGGGTGGAGCGATCTATTACAAGTTCTGGGGCGGCAAAACCCTGATTGAAACGCCACTCCCCCTGGCGAGTGGCTTCCTCTTTCTCACCGCGGTGCTTTGTGTGCTGCTGGGGCTGCTCGCGGAGCTGAGCATTCGCATCTATCACGAGACGCAGGACAAGCCGACCTACCTGATCGGCACGACCGACAACCTGCGGCCTCGCTCTGACGCGACCTGACGCCCGATGTGCGGCATCTGCGGTTTCGTCGGTCCGGGCACCCGCCAGGATCTGGAGCGCATGACGGCGGCGGTGGCACATCGCGGGCCGGACGCGGCGGGGTGCTGGATGAAGCC
This sequence comes from Verrucomicrobiota bacterium, assembly GCA_023428905.1. Classification (GTDB taxonomy): domain Bacteria; phylum Verrucomicrobiota; class Verrucomicrobiia; order Opitutales; family Opitutaceae; genus EW11. Next base: position 165,931 of record JAEYWP010000004.1, on the reverse strand, counting down.
CGAGCTCGGCGTGTTTCTGGGCCATCGCCGACTCTCGATCGTGGACCATGCGACGGGATGTCAGCCCATGAGCACGGCGGACGGACAACTGGTGGTGGTTTTTAACGGCGAGATCTACAATCACGGCGAACTTCGCGCTGAACTACAACGGCTCGGCCACCACTTCCAAAGCGATCATTCCGACACGGAAGTCCTGCTCCACGGTTTTCGCGCCTGGGGTGAGGAGTTGCCGCGGCGACTCAATGGGATGTGGGCGTTTGTGCTTTACGACCTGCGGACGCGCACCCTTTTCGCCAGCCGCGATCGTTTCGGGAAGAAGCCATTTTTCTACACCACCATCCATGGCGGCTTTGCGTTTGCGTCGGAGCTGGAGAGCCTGCGGGCGCACAGCCTTATCCGGCCTCGCCTCACACTCTCTTCCCGGGCGCTGAAGAAGTATTTTGGTTATGGTTACATCCCGGCCCCGCTCAGCATCTGGGAGCGGGCCTATAAGTTACCCGGCGGGCACTCGCTGCACCTCAGCCTGGACAACCCGCTCCAACCACAGCTGAAGCGGTACTGGCGTTTCGAACTTGCACCGGAGCCCATCGACGGTGACGCCGCTGCTCGGGAGAAGGCGGAAGAACTCCGGGCGACCCTGGCCCGCGCAGTGTCTCGCCGGCTCGTGGCTGATGTTCCCGTGGGGGTCTTCCTCAGCGGTGGCATCGACTCGTCTGCGGTGACGGCGCTCGCTGCGGCTGCCGTGCCTGCGGGCGAGCTCCGCACGTTTTGTGTGGGCTTTGAGGAGCCCTCGTTCGACGAAAGTGCCTATGCCCGCACGGTGGCGCAGCACTGCCGGACACAACATCACGAGGAGCGTCTTTCGATTGAGAGCGGCCGCGCCTTGCTGCCGGAGATCGTGGCAAAGCTGGATGAACCGATGGGCGACAGCTCGCTTCTGCCGACCGCCCTGCTCTGCCGGTATGCGCGCCGCCACGTCACGGTCGCCCTCGGCGGTGATGGCGGCGATGAACTTTTCGCCGGTTACGATCCCTTTAAAGCGCTCCGTGCGGCCGAGCGATATGCCCGGTGGATGCCTCGTCCCGTGCACCAGGCGATTGCCTTGGTGGCGTCCCGCCTGCCGGTGTCGCACCGCAACATGAGCTTCGATTTCAAGCTGAAGCGGTTCATACGCGGGATGGGGACATCCCCGGCCCTCCGCCTGCCCGTGTGGATGGCGCCCCTCGGCGTGGGCGAACTCACCGACCTCTTTGGAGAGCCCGTGAAGGCGGATGACATCTTTTCCGAGGCGGTGGAGGCCTGGGATACTTGCGCGCAGGCCAACGTAGTGGACCGGACGCTACAGTTTTATACCGACCTGTATCTGCAGGATGATATTTTGGTGAAGGTCGACCGTGCGTCGATGCAGGTGGGGCTGGAGGTGCGTGCCCCGCTTCTGGACATCGACGTGGTGGACCTCGCGCGGCGCATACCCTGGCAGTGGAAGCTGCGAGGCGGCACCACCAAGTTTCTCCTCAAGAAGGCGGTGGAGCCCCTGCTGCCCCGCGACATCGTTCATCGTCGAAAGAAGGGTTTTGGCATGCCGGTCGGAGCGTGGTTCAAGCGTGACCTCTTGCCGATCCCCTCCCCCGCCCTGAACCCGGTATTCACGCGCTCGCGACAGGAAGCTCATCGCACCGGGCGGAGCGACGAGCGCGCCTTCCTCTGGAACCTGTGGCTCTTGTCGGAGTGGAAGGCAGCGCATACCGCATGAGAATCCTGTTGATCAACTACGAGTATCCCCCGGTGGGCGGCGGCGCCTCCAACGCCACCTGGGAAATCGCCCGCGCGATGGTGCAACTCGGCCACGAGCCCGTGGTGCTGACTGCCCGCTACAAGCACCGCGAGCCGGACACGGCGAATCCTGGGATCAAAGTCATCGAAGTGCCCGCGATCCGCCGTCGGAAGGACCGTTGCAGCATCCTGGAGATGGCGACCTTTGTCTTCAGCGCCACCCTCCGCATCCGCAGCCTCCTCCGGCGCGAAAAAATCGAAGGCATGATCGCCTTCTTCAGCATGCCCTGCGGCCCCATCGCCTGGTGGGGCTGGCGGGCAACAAAAATTCCCTACATCGTGTCCCTGCGCGGCGGCGACGTACCCGGGAACGAGCCGAGGCTCGTGGGTGTTCATCGGGTGGTGCAGGCGACGCGCCGAGCCGTCCTGCGGAACGCGGTTGCGATCGTGGCCAACTCGGACGCCTTGGCTCGCGCATCGCGATCGGCCGATCCCTATCCAGTACGCATCGTTCCAAACGGCGTGGACACGACCTTTTGGGTTCCTCCTGAAAACCGGCCCACGCCCACGCCTTTCCGCCTGCTCTTTGTCGGCCGTTTTCAAGAGCAGAAAAACCTCCCCGCACTTCTCAAATCGGTTTCTACACTCACGGCGATGCCTGGACTGCTCGGCTGGGAGCTGCGTTTGGTCGGCGACGGGCCCCAACGACCCCAACTCACCGCGTTGGCAGGCAAACTCGGAATTGCTTCCCGCTGCGTCTGGCTGAATTGGCTCTCCAAGGCGTCGTTACGGTCCGAATACCAAACCGCGCATCTGCTGGTGAGTGCGGCGACGTATGAGGGCATGCCTAATACCGTGCTCGAAGCCGTGGCATGTGGACTCCCCGCGCTGCTCAGTGACATCGCCGAGCATCGTGCGCTGGGCGGAATTCTGGGTGCGGGGATCGTCCAGTGCCATCCAGTGGAACGCTTCGCCCAGATCATTGCGGAAGACATCGGAGCAAAAGCGGGGCGCTCAACCCACCGGTCCCCTGGCGCGACGGTGCCTGGGTGGTGCTCCGTGGTGGAAAGTTATGCCGCGTTCTTCTGCTCCCAAGGTTAGACATCGCGTCATGGCCAGCTTGACGACAACGCTCCGCCTCCGTCCACAGCTCACCTGCGCCCTCGCCAGCCTGGTACTGGGAGCCCTGGCCACCGTTCTGCTCAAGCCAGGATGGCTCTTCTGGGATTCCTCGACGCAGTGGCAGTGGGCCCGAAGGATCGCGACCGAAGGTCTGCCTCGCGCGTTTTCCGATTACGATATCCAGAGCCAGTGGCCCGTGATGAATACACTGGTGAAAGTACCCTTCTGTCTACACCCGGACGGTGGCGTCCTTTACACTTGGCTACAGGCGACAGCCCTATACTTCGGGGTACTTTCCCTGGCCCGAGCCTTGGCGGGTCGCTGGAGCTATCCGCTGGCTGCCGGAACCCTCCTGCTTTGCTTATGGCCGAATGTGATCAACATAGCGGTATTCCATTCTTCCGACACGCTCGCAGCGGTGATGGTGTGCGTCCTCATCTCAGTCGCTGTCGACAGACTGCGAGGAGACGACCGGGAGCAGCGAAGCCAAGGAACGCAAATTGCCAGGCTGGTATTGCCGCTCCTTCTCGGTGTCGTGCTGACGGCGCTGCGGCTTAACGCAGTAACATTTCTTGCGTTTCTGGCGCCCGCAGTGATCTGGTGCAGTGTCCGCCCGGGACGGTTCCGGGTGGCAGTCACATTGATTGGCACAGCAGTTTGTCTCATTCTTCCGGTCCAGCTGACGCGTCAGCTGGATCGGACGGCGTACTTCAAAACCACGGCATCGGAGGGCCTTGCCCTCAAGCTGTGGATGCAGGACGCCCAATACCCAGACAATGTAGCAGTGCGTGGGGTTTTGCCGGATATTGTCCGCCAGCGAGTGACAACGATCGATCCCGCCACCTACACGCTTGGACGTTGGACCCAGCAATCGCTCTCGAGTATAAACTGGGACCGGGTCCACACGGACCGCGAACTCACTGGCAGGCTCGTGGTGGCTTACGGTCGGAGTTTCCTTGAAGACCCCGAACGCTGGCTGGCCGCCAATGCTGAGACTTACGCCGCATGGTTAGGTATTCGGTCACCACTGCCCAATCTGGAAATCGGCCGTTACGACATTCCCCCGCCCTGGCCAGAACTCAGGATGGAACCCACCGTCGTTCGAGCCTGGTTTTTACGTGCTGAAACGTGGTCCAACGGATACGGTTTCTCCAGTCCGGCCCTCTGGCTTGTGTTCTGCCTCGTCTCGGCAGGTGCCGCATACGCGAGGCGGCGCAGCAGCCAGGAGCTAAAAGGCTTTGGTCTCACGCTAATCCTTAGTTTGGTGTACGCCTTCCCGATGGTGATCTTCTCGGCGACCCCGGAAGTCCGATACCACTTCCCCTTCATCCTGCCCATGGCAACGTCTGTGATCGCCTCCGCAGTGCTCTCCGTGTCGCCTTGTGGACCACGTGCTGCGGCGGCCTAGCCCGGATATTTCATGAAGCGAATTCGGTCACCGGTCGACTGATGCGCTTTGTGTTCGACTCGTGGAAGGCGCACGAGATTCCGCTCGCGCGTCAGTTGATCGGGTGGATCGAGCCGAACGATGTGGTCGTCACGGATCGAGGGTTTTGCGGGTGGAGACTGATCGCGCTGCTCCACCGCAAGGGAGTTGGGGTGGTGATGCGTGCTCACCAAGCACGCAAGCTCACGGGCTCGTCGATGATCTGGGCGAAGCCGCAGAGGCCGGAGGCGATGTGGACCAGGTCACTGTGGGCCGAGCTGCCCAAGGAGATCGCGGTTCGCATAGTGCGCTTCAAAATGTAGGTACCAGGCCTCCGAACCCAAGAGGTGATCCTCACGACGACACTCCTCGACCAACAGCAAATCCCGACGACCAGATCATCGCCTTGTACCGGAGGCGCTGGGGCGGTTGAACTGTGCTTCCGCGATATCAAAACGACACTTGGACTCGACGTTCTGCGCTGCACGTCCCCGGCGCTGATCGAGAAGGAAGTGTGGTTGCAAGTGATCGCTTACAACCCGATCCGCGCACTCATGGTAGAGGCGACCTGGACCCACCATGTCGAACTGGAGCGAATGAGCTTCAAGGGAACAGTGGATACTCTTCGCCAATGGACACCCCTCCTCGCCCCCAGAATGTTCGCCTTCAAACACGCCCGACAGGATCGGGCGATATCAATGCAAATGAAATGGTCAAGGAAAAGGGAGTTGCGCCCCAACCCCCCAACCCCTCAACACAATCCAAGAACAGGCGGCAAACTTCCATTCGCGCTAAAAACAAGTATGCAGGTAAGAAACACCCCAACACAGAAGAAGCATAAATCATCAGTTCAATGTTTGGGGGATTCGAGCCGGCAGCTTGGATCCAACTAGGGGAGCAACTAATCAGAATCATTGTGGCAGTCGACGCTATCAACAGCACCCACATGACTCGCGCTCTCTCCACGTATTTCAATCAAAAGCTAGCCGCCATATCTATAACAAACACGGGGAAATACGTGCCGCCAACGCACCCTTCCACCCCTCCGCATATACCTCCAACTGTTGGCGGGCCCACGCCCCAGAGACCGGCCGAAACCACACCTGATGCCTGAGCTATCCAGCCGTGCTAAAGAACCCTATAAATAAAACCCGAAATCATTACTAATCGTGAGAAAAACAGAACAAAACAGAAAGACCCCGCACCCGAGAACGTCACGAGCTCACGCAAGAACGAAACCACATTGAAAGACCCAGAACTCTTATATATATGGTAAATCGCGGTCGCGACCATATACGGACCGATGATTGCCCAAGCGCGACGAGCTGCCAGCACCGCAAACGTTTTCTGCTCGCCGCGAAACCACCAAGAAAGCCCACTTGTCACGCCAGCAATGAAGACAAAGACCGTCACTGACGGGTAGAACACCACCATGGCGACAGCCCGACGAAATCAATCCAAGCGGGGGAGGACGGTGCTCAGCCGTTGGGCTGCTCATAGGGGAAAACGGCATCATTGAGAGAGCCTGCCAAAAAAACAATTCCAAGAGGCGGCGGCGCGCTAATCCCGCAGATCGAGAACTCGTGCCTGCTCGTTTGCGGCGTGCCAAATTACGGGAAGCACGGCCAAGCCGTCATGTTTGAACGACACAAAGATCGACCGGCGCCTATTGCCGCCTCGGGCGTGCAACAACTTACAGTATCTGACGAAAAACGCCGTCAACTTTGTGACATTCAGCATTGGTCTAGTCAAAATCCAACTATGTAATATACAAATTGGAAGCCCTAACTAATCGAGCATCCTAATGACGACAGCGCCTCATGCACAGCCGCCGCTACCCTCTCGCGCTCTACTGCACCCAGATGCGGGCCGAATGGTATGCTCAGAATCTCATCATGAATCCGCTCAGCTATCGGAAAATGACCTTTCTTGTACCCAAGATGCACATAAGCTTTCTGAAGGTGAGGGGGAATCGGGTAATGAATCAGCGTTCCAATACCAAGCTGGTCCAGTCGGTCTCGCAGCAGATTCCGCTTGGGATGACGGATGGTATATAAATGCCACGCGTGCCCGGCCCACGAGCGGGCTTCCGGCAGCACCAAGTCAGTGCTCTTTAAAGCATCATAGTAATATATCGCTAGATCACTTCGCCTGCGGTTCCATTCTGTAAGATGTTCCAGCTTCTCGGAAAGGACTGCAGCATGCAATTCCTCCATCCTATTATTATAGCCCATCACTTCGTTCTCGTACCGAACTCGTGATCCATAGTTTCGGAGCAATCTGATCTGCTCGACTAGAGAGCGGTCGTTGGTTGTGATCGCACCTGCATCGCCGAGTGCCCCCAGGTTCTTTGTTGGATAAAAGCTCCATGCAACGGCGTCTCCATGACCGCCTATTCGGCGACCCTTATACAGTGCGCCATGCGCCTGCGCCGCATCCTCCACGACCTTGATACCATATTTCCTAGCCAACTCTACAACCGGATCCATATCACATGGATGCCCATACAAATGAACGACCATTATAGCTTTGGTCCGGCTTGTAATCGCACCCTCAATCAGCGACACATCTATTGTGCAGGTGTCCCATTGCGGTTCAACAGGGACGGGGCGTGCCCCGGTATGGCTCACAGCGAGCCAAGATGCAATATATGTGTTAGCAGGCACGATTACCTCATCTCCAGCACCAACCCCCCAAGCCCTTAAAATAAGGTGAAGCGCATCCAAGCCGTTACTAACGCCAATGGCGTAGCCCGCTTGACAGTATTTCGCCCAAGCATCCTCAAACGACTCCAACTCCTTTCCTAAGAGGAGCCATCCACTTGAAAGAACACGGTCTATGGCTCGATTTATACCAGGCCGGAGCTCAGCGAGCGAGGCACTTAGATCTTGAAATGCAATACGCACGGGAATCATTTAAAATAGATATTTACTGTCGCCATCTGTTCAACACTCGCGAACGAGCAGAGAAACAAAACCTTCCCAACTAAAGTCACGATTTGCCGTTCTGCCCCCTTGCTGAAACCAGTGCCTTAAACTCCGCATAAGAACGAATATAATCCGCTGAATCATATTCATGCGATGCATATACAAGAAGAATAGCATCCGCGGTATATCTATATTGAATACCCCACACCATAGGAGGGAGATAGACACCCAGCGTCGGTTGATCCAGCCTGAACTCCTGCCTTGATGCGCCATCGTCCGCTACAACTGACACGGATCCGTGAACACAGGTTAGAAATTGATGACATAATTTGTGGGCATGCTCGCCACGCGTCTCTTTAGAGGGCACCCCATATACCAAGAAGTAGCGGGCCGGAACAAATGGTACGTGGTCCTTGAAGCTACCGACCGTAAGATCGCCTCGCACGTCGGAGAATTTAGGAGTCCGGAGCAGAAATACGCCTGACACGACTGACGGCTTCCTATCTACCATAGTTTGCCGCTGAGGTGTGTTTTCATTAGGCTCGCCATATTGGCTGCCAACATACCCCGTAATCCTACATGGATTCCCCATTACAATGGCAAAAGGCGGAACACTCCGCGTCACAACCGCGCCCGCCCCGACCATTGCCCCTTCTCCGACTTCGATTCCCGGTAAAATCGTTGCGTTTGCACCGATGGACGCGCCTCGTCGTATAATCGTCCGAAGGACATTCTTCTGCCAAACCCTACTGCGTGGAAAATTGTCATTTGTAAACGAGACGTTGGGACCTATGAACACATCATTTTCGATACACACTCCATCCCACAGCTGCACGCCACATTTCACGGTCACGTTGTCACCGACTACAACATCATTTTCGATAAATACTCCATCGCAGATATTGCAGTCCGATCCGATTTTGCACCCAGGCAGGAGATGTGCAAAAGCCCAGATCCGAGTTCTCGCTCCGATTGATTGGGATTCGCAAAGCGCCGTCGGGTGCTTGAAATACTCAGTTGTTTCGAACATACCTGCATTCTCCATGGTTGGAAAGGGCACGATGCGCATGATCATCCTGATGACAAGCCTGCAGTCGTCTCAGTGAACAGTATAAAATGGGCTACAAAACTCCCAGACGCCCCCACCCTTCGTTTCACGATCACACACACCTCCCCGTCGCCACTTTGGGAGTGTGTCTCCGTTTGTAGGTTGCCAATTCTCTGAGCCGACGTTGCCGCTAGTTCGAGCATTGGGCTGAACCCAACACTGCCCAGACTCCTAGACAGGGATCCAGAACAGTCTGCGACCTTGCTCCATCCGCCGGCAGTTTCCGTCCTCCGACTAGAGCTACCATCATCAAAAACCCAATACTCCGCCTGGGCTCCTCAGCCGAAGATGCGCCGGATTGATGCCTGTCAAGAGACACGGAATCGGTATGGCCTCGATACAGTTTGATCTAAGTGCATTCGGCGCTCTCGCCCAGATGCCCAGAGTGGCGAATTCCAACACAGTTTTCAATTGCGATTTTGAGCCGCGACGCGTTAACAGTAAATTCCCATGCTTCGTTCCTCCATTTCACTTCTCCATCTGAGAACCGATTGGCGAAAGTTTTCTGCGATACTCTGCGCACTCGCTGTGCAGAACCTTATATATTTCTCACTGCACTATTTCTATGGCTATTCATTCACAGGCGACTCTAGCAAGACCTACCACGCGATACCATTTTGTTTTATAGAACTCCATAAGCTTGGCCAGAGCAGCAGCTGGATGCCATATGCAGGTTTCGGATACCCTCTTTTTCTTGTGCTGCAGAGCGGGTTTTATTACCCACCATTTTGGATCTTCGTCCTACTTGAAGCAACCTATACATTCAAGGCTGCGATAGTATTGCAGGGACTGCATGTTCTCGCCGGAGGGGTGGGAGCCGTTCTCGCGGCAAGACTATTAAACCTACGTTGGTCAACGGCATTGTTGACAGGGGTGCTCTATCAGAGCTTTGGCGGGTTTTACGTTAACTCCATGCACACCGACATAGTCCGAGCTTACGCGCTCGCTCCATGGATTGCCGGTCCGGCATTAGCAGCCTGGCGCCTAAATCACAACCCGCGCGTGTTTGGATTAATGACTGCTATCCAACCGATTGTTGTATACATGCTCTGGACGGGTGGCTACCCTGGCGCCACAATAGCCACATTGTTCTGCATTGGGTTAATTGTCGCTGCTAGAACGCTTGTGACCAAGGACAGGATGGCGGGAATTCGCCTTCTTGCTGGCTATGCGGCGGGGACCCTTCTCGCGGGGGTGTTGCTAGTACCCGCTCTACTGCACTTGAGGGGTCTTGCGCGGGTGGAGGGCGCGAGCATTACCTACGATTTTGTCGCCGTAAAAGATCTATGGTCGCTCATATTTAGCACGGAGAATAGCTTTTTTGAACACGATGCAACCATGCGATCCCTTTTTATAGGAGTGGTGCCTTGCGCGATACTACTGGCAGGAACGCGAACACTGAAGCGATTAACACCGGCAACGCTCCTTGCTCTCCTCGCAGCTTTGGTGGCCTCTGGAGTTTTGCACGAACTATTGCGTCGCGGCCTCCCCCAACTTGGCTATAGTCGTTTTCCCTACGGAGACCATCGCGCTCTCATGGCATTGCCACTAATTCTGCTGGCCGCTCGAACTTTGGAGACCATCTGGTATTACCCCCATGTGGAATGGCGATCCTGGCCGATCGTCTTCTTGCTGATTTTGCTTTGGGGTGCCTCCATGCTAAGTCTTCCAGTAACCTCCACGCCATTTCTCTACAGCCTAGTCGCGTGGCTTACTGTATCAATTGTTCTAATGTTGCGCGCCAGACTCGGCTATCCTTTCTGCGCAATTCTGCTCTGTGTCATCGCTGGCGCAGACTGGGGGCGTGTGCATTGGAAGCATACGCACTTTGCACTAGAGAACGGTCTAAAATACCTGGAAGGCGGTCGAATGTATCAGGTTGATGGGCCTGACTTCAACCAGCATGCCGAGATCTTCCGTACCTCCGTTCGCACCCCCCCGGCACAACGACCGCGCCGTTTAGATATTCCGGAGAAAAGCTATGTTTGGAGAGGATACTACTCGGGTGAGTATACAACTTCGGATTGGTCTGGCCCAATGCAATTCAACCGCCAACGTCGGATTTCTACCACGCCCTATTTGAAAGACTTTGCTATGCAGGCGTGGATTGCCCTTGAGGTTCCAGGAGAAGATGTGCGCTCCTTGCAAGATTGGCCCAAGTTTCTTCAACCCCAGCAGTCTCCACTAGGCTACGAGCCGAGCCGGTTGAATTTCTCGATAAGCCTTTCCCGACCAGCTACGGTTGTTGAGAACGAGCTTTATTGGGAGGGATGGACTGCGGAGGCACGCGAGAAGAATACCGGGGAGGTTCGTAGCCTAGTTGCCGAAGATATGGATGATTTCCGGGCCTGGAGGCTTCCTGCGGGGGAATGGCTGGTTTCGGAGCAATACCACACGCCGAATCTGAGAGCCGGCTTGATCACATCGATTCTGGGGGTATTCCTATGGGGAGGCCTCCTGGTGGAAATGTTCCTACGGCGCAACCGTCATATAAGCAGCGCTCATGTAGTCTCCTGAACAGGCACAACGCGGCTTTGATATTGCCGTGTCCTAACGGTTTTCGGCGATGGCCGCATAGGAATTGAGGATGCAGTGGATCACTGCATACATACGAAGAATGAATATTAGCTATAACGCATGAGCCATTTGCCGATTCGTTCACCGTATCGGATTTCAAAGCGGCGAAACAACCGAGCCACAGGGGTGCGTCTCAACCAATCCGCAAAACCACTCACGGCGCGCGGAAGTAGCCTTCCAGCTTGGATTCTGCGCTGCCACTCATCCGCATTATTGTGCTCGAGGTAGATCTTTTCGATCTGGGAATTTAACCTTTCTAGCACACGTTCGCTTCCGGGAGCGGCGGTGAGGGGCTGTCGATCGGACAAAACCATATTCCTCAAGGAATCATTGAGCTGCCTGCCCATTCGATCCAACGAGAAGTAGGTTTCCACTCGTTTCCGCGATGCAATACCCATCACTGCACGCTCAGATGGGTGTTCCAGCAACCATAATAGCTTCTGTGCTAGGCTGCTCACGATATCTTCGGTGACAGGAACGAGGAATCCACAATCGGGAGTTACCAACTCCCGCTGCCCTCCGACACAAGTCGCAATCGGAACCACCTGCATGCTCATAGCCTCGTAGATCACGAGCGCAATACCCTCCGCCTCAGATGGCAGAAGCAATATATCCACAGCACTCATCAAGACTCGCATTTCGTCTGGATCCACGTTACCTACCATCAATACTCGATCAGGGTACACGTTACAGAGATTGGCCTCGAGCCAGCCTCGGTCGGGTCCATCACCCGCGAGAACTAACTGGTACTCCGTGCAATTTTGACCGTGCAGATATTCCAGAATGGGTCGGAGCAAACGTGGCTGCTTTTGGGAAGTAAATCGCCCAGCGAAGAGGATGATAGGTACACCCGTTGCCAGGCTCCAGCGAGAACGCGCCGCGTCGGTGAGGCTACCACTTCGAGTCCAGTGTTCGGGATCGGTATTGCAGTAGAGTACCTCGATCCGACTCGCTTCACCTCCTTGGTCAGCCAACCACTCTTTTAGGTCCGATGACACCGCAAAGGTGTGGTCCAAATAATCCCGGTTATCGACAGAAAACCTCGGATAACCGCCATTCTGCCAGTCGTTCATCACGATATGAACCAAGTCCACGATAGGAAGGCTTGGAAAAGCGGTCTTCAGCCAAGGTAGCAAGCGGTATCCAAGTTCGCTCTGGCTTAGGAGTACCAAGTCAGGCTGACGGCTCTCAATCAAGTAGGCAATAAATCCTGGAAATGCAGACGCCGGAAGGAAGCGGTGAAGTGTGAATACATCGCTCGTCCACTCATAGAACTTCCCAGCCCATGCATCGGCCGACCTGCGCGTGGTAAGTAGCGTCACCTCCCAGTCAAATCGGGCCGACAGCTGAGATATAATATCTCGATTAACACGGTCCGCCCCGCCGAGTTCAAGGTGCGGTACGATCAGAAGCAATCTTGGCTTTTTCTTTGCTAACTGATTATGGAGGTCGCTGAAGACGCCGAGCGTCGATTCATAGGAGCGCGGTTTGGCTGTTGTCTGTGGGAAACCATGCTTCCAAAGGCGAGGATAACGCCTTCGCAGTTCCTGCTCCATCTCCTCGCGACTGCGCACACTCTTTAAATTCTTCCATCGATCAAGATGTGCTTGGCGACGACGATACCAGCACAGCGGCTCGGCAATCGTATCTCCCCAATAGCCCGCATCCGCCGCTTTCAGCCAAAAATCCCAATCCTCCAGTCCATCACGAATGGTTTCGTCGAATCCACCTATCGCCCGAGCGACAGAGGTGCGCATAACCGACGTGGGCTCAGTGCGATTTTCTCTTAAAAATCGCTCCCTGTCATGGAACCCATGTGTCCAAAGGTACTCCTCGGCTCCAAATCCAATGGTGTATCCCTTAGTGAAGGAAATTTCGGGAATGGCAGTTAACCGAGCCACGCACTTCTCGAGAAACGTGGGTTCGATGAGGTCGTCACTATCAAGCCAACATACAAACTGTCCATTTGCAGACCGCAGTCCTTGATTGCGCGCAGCGCTAATCCCAGAATTTTCTGGCATAGACAATACAATTATACGGCTGTCCCTTTCCTTCACCAACGACAATGCATGCGCGCTCGATTCCAGCGTGCTTCCGTCGTCGACGATTATCCATTCCCAGTTCTGCCATGACTGTGCTAGGACCGAATCGGCGGTCTCGGGTAGTGTATCCGAGGAGTGGTAGAACGGGGTGATGATACTCACGCATGGCGGGCCAATCCGATTAATACCACGATAGGGAAGAATACCTCGGCGGCGGCCATTCGGCTTTTCCGCCCGGATATATGCGTTATCGTCCAGCATACTCTCTTTATCGCCGGATGTCAGTGAGTTGTGATTATTCATTCGCGGGAGCATTCAGCGTCGCGTTTGTCGCAGAATTGGCTTATATCCTTATAACAACGATGGAGGAGGAGCCGCTCTCACGGCAATCTTTAGAAGCAAGTCGCCTCCCGCTACAGCCTTGGGAGTTGTGATCACAAGCCCGCCCGTTCCCTCCACGATCGTAGTACTCACTTCGGACCTTTTGATCTGCAGGGCGCTATCTGCCCCAATAAAAATCAAAGCGGCCAAGCGGTCACCCGTAACGGGATCTGCCAAAGGACGACCACTCCGGTCTGCCCACTGCAAATCAATGACTTCCACGGACCCCGATTTTCCGAGTAGATCCACTTCCATCGTCCCAGGTCGTACCCTAAACTCCAATACCACAGGCCTGTCATCTCGGTAAACGCGGAATGATTCTCTCCTTCGTCCCATCGTGCGCCAGCTCCGCTGGGCCACCCGCGCACACGGCAGTCTCTGCCGCTCCCAATCGGCTAATCTTTCCACCAAGGCGGGATCAAACTGGCGTGCTGCACACTTGAGCAGCGCATCGTTTAGCGGGTTACGATCCAAGCGTGCGGCAAGGAAGGTGAGTTCTCGCAACGAAAAACGGCAGGCCAACTCGTGAGTTTCGGCGCGGAGGCGAACGGTCCGCGAAATTGAATCCTGAACCAGGTAACCCTCTGCGATCCGATCAAAACCATTATCCACCACCGATCGTAGGCTCTTTGAATGGACGCGGTAGATGTTCATTGGCTCGGACACAAAGACGAGCCCGGCTCGTTGAAGCATTCGGGAATAAACGAGCCAATCTCCACAAAGACGCAACGGGACCCTATTACTCAAGGCGGCCCCTAAGGCCTCGCGCCGAAAAATGCAGGCGCTCGCGTTTGGGATCGAGTTTCGAAGTATCATTGCATGCTCCAACTCGTCACGGCCGGCGCAGGAATATGATCTCTTCCATCTGAGCGGATCTATATCGTCGAGATAACTGGGATAGGCTGATACCAGACTACCGCGGGCATCAACGAGGGTGGACTGGCAGTATCCGAGAGCTGCACTCGGGTGCCTATCCAGTGCGGCAGTCATGACATTAAGGAAGTTCGGTTGCGAAGTATCATCGGACTCGGCAATCCAGACATACTGTCCACGTGCTTCGTCCAATCCTCGCCGCCATTGGTCAAAAACCGAACCAGAGTTCCTACGATTCTTCCTTATTCTCAAAGGCTGGTCCAATCGCACCGAGTCCGCAAACTCAGAACTTCCGTCGGTGGACCCATCATCCAGAAAAATCACCTCAAAATCTTGAAAACATTGCTCGCTGATCGAGCGAAACCGCTCCCCGAGGTAACGTCCGTGGTTAAAGTTGGGAATGATAATGGAGACGAGCGGCATCTCAAAACAATCGAGTCCCTCCCCTGGTCTCACAATCCCTTCCGAAGGGCAACAGGCCTAATCTTTGCTGGGATGCTCGCCGTCCTTCTTTCAGGCCCGCGGCGCGAGGTAACTGCAACAAATTCGGTCTTTGTGCGAACAAGTGGCTCAAACGGCTGTACATAGACACTTTTCTTGCCACGACACAACCCAGTTCGAATTACTCCCAGTCCCCTCGATGAACCAGTGTTCTCCCAGTCACGCAGCCAACTCCGACGTGCCCGATGAATTTGATTTTCCAGTATTTATCCTTGGTTCACCGCGCTCAGGCACATCAACCATCGCACAGCTGCTACACGACCACTTTGAATACGACGGATTTGCCGAAGGACATTTGTTGACACTGTACTACAAGTTGGACCGCGTTTGCAGGGATCATTTCGTTCAACTCGGCCTACACCCAGCACCAGCCGTCTTTGGTTCGCAAGCGGACGACTACGGATCGGTAGTTACGGATAATGAAGCCAAATCTGCAAAGAACTGGGAAGGATCCAACCTCGCTGCAGCCGTTGGGGAAACGGCCATCAGACGTCAGCTCAGGCGTTGGTTTCGTGCGGAAGTGCGAACCTGGTATTCACGGAGATGGTTCGAGAAGACACCCGGGACCGAGCTCATAGAAGCTGCGCCTTCTTTACGTGCGATGTATGATAAAGCCCTCTTTATCTTCCTAATAAGGGACCCTGTCGGCAACGTAGAATCACGCCTGAGAAAATTCCCGGAGGAGTCGTTCAAAAGGCACTGCGAGGAATGGACAAAGGCAAACTCCGCATGGCTAGCCGTGAGGCAGAAACTCCCACCGAAGTCCTTCATAGAGATCCACACCCACGAGATGGCTTCGGATCCCCACGCAGTTTTTCAACGCATCTCCGCACACCTGGAACAGCACGAACTCCCGGAAGCAATTAGGAGTAAGCCAGTCCCCACCCATTTTCTGGAAATTCAGCGCACCAGCACAGGCCCCCTGTCCACGCCCAGAACGCTCGCTGACACGGATTGGTCGGAAGAGCAGAAAGAACAATTTCTAAAGACATGTGGACCATTGTCGGAACAATTCGACTTTTGTCTGGAGCAGCAGACCCAGCCGGGGGGAAACCGCACACTACCTCCTCCTTATGGACAGAAAGACATCGTCGTCAGCACAGGCCAAGGAGGCGGTGTCTGGCCCGAAATACGAGATGCACGCATCTGGATATTCATGCACCCTTCAGTGGGCTGTGACACCCTCCTTAGGTATACAAAGGTCAATCTCAATGGCGCGCGCCAGATCGAGACATCCGCAACAGTAACAAATCCATTATCTCCTCCGGTCTGCTTCGAGATCGTATTGTATGACGAAGCGTTTGGTAATGAACTCGCACGAATTAGCGAGGTATGCATAGCGGGAACCACCAGGTCCCTAACACTCGCGGTCCCTGACGTGCCACTGTATTGCTGCGCGCTGGAGTTAAGAACGAGAACATTAACTGGCGGAAACAAGAATGCGTGGGCATTAGTGCAACCACCCAGGATTATTATGCTGCATGCGGACCCCTAGACTCAGAGCCCCAAAACTGGAGAAGCTGCACGAGCCCCGCTTACGAACCTGCCGGCATTCCCCAACGCCTAGCAGCTTGCCGATCATTAGACCTACTTTGGCGACAGCGTTCTAATATTAGGGATGCACGATTGAATAAATAGCATACCCGTTGCCCTGTCGCTCAAGGTTCAGCTGTCCGCTCCACAACCGCTCCACGTCGATCCGACTATGGCCCATCGCCAGAACGTACCGAATTCGCTTACGCAGTGCATATTCTTTCGCATGCGCAAATACTGACGAGTCACGAACCATGAGCGCCTTCCGTTTAGCATAGTACGGGACCCGCGGATTCCAATCTTCGCCAAAAATCAATATCTCTTCTGAGCGAGGCGTTAAGTCGGCAATTTGCCACGCCGGATCCTGAATATGAGAATAGTCGGCCTTTGAATAAGATCTCCGCACCAAAGGAGACGTGCAGATACTAACCCCAAACGGAACGGCTAACCACAGTATCGCAGCAACTGCAGAAAACGATGCTCGTATGTTATCAAAGATAAAAGCAACCCCCAGCGATGCAATCAACCACAGGGGAATTGCAATCGCGCAAAGATAATAATCATGGACAACGTAAAGATTGAAAAATACCAACACCGTAGCAATCGAGCCTATAAGCATTCCAACAAGAACGATTCTGTACTCCACAGAGATCTTTCCTAGATAAAGGGTTCCGAGTGCTACCAACGGAAAACACCAGGCCAGCAGTTGAACATTCACGCGTTCATGATGACTATCCAATTACTCCACTTTACCCTTTGAGCTACACTGCCGAAGTTCCATCCCTGTAGAGCCTCAGAACGAAGCCACGTTGTGAATACACTACCAGTCTTAATGCCATCGGAAAGGTGTGTCCAAATATATACAGCGACCAACGGAGCCAACAATACAAAATCCACAAAAAAAATGGCCTAAAACCCACCTGACGCCACTCGCCAACATCTCTTTTCTTCCGCCAAAGATCGAGAGCAGAAAGCATACCCACAGGTACCCAATATACCGGGAACGAAGTGATCTTCGTAAGAGCTGCTAGGACCCCAACCCCCCAACCAACGAAATTGCAGCGAACTTGAGTATGTTGACTTCTCCCCTCACCAGACCATGTGCAATCGTAACATAAATGAGTCCAAGAGATACAGCAGTATACTCTATCAGACTCGCCTTGCTCCAGACAAGCGAGAACGGACTACAGATACTGAGCACTATAAACGCCACTCTGGCGGGAAACGAGTTTATAGCTTTGGTGAGAAAGCCCAAAGCTGTGCAGACCGAAATCGCAAAACTCAAAAGGGCCACGCTGCGGACTGAAGTATCCATCGGCAATCCCAGCTCGCGAGCATACGACGCCACAATCTGGAACGTGGGGAACTCCATCGGGACGCTCCAAGGATATCCCACCACAGGCAGCGGGTACGCCGGGAGACCCCACTTCTCTTCAGACATCCAGTACGCAGTGAGTGCAGTCTGCGTTTGCCGAAAGTCATGAGCGTCGAGCAGTGGCCAAGCAAGAACCGGCCAACGACTAAGCCCAAAATGCCTAGGTAAACCGCAATACTTCGACCACCAACAACGCCGGCACCACCCCGTGCATATCGTAGAGCCAGATATGCGAACGTTAATGTTCCAGCAACTGCGATAGTTAAGAACAAGAAGAGAACCCGCCACTCACGCCTAACCTCGAGAGCCCCATGCATAGGAAGCACAACCCAGGGGTCGCGGTTAAGAACGTGGAGCCTAAGGCTGCCCTCTTCCAGCCGAGTTTCCCCCACATCGTTGGTCAAGAGCGCGTTACCGAGCGAAATCTCGACCTCCTGTCGGCCTCCCTGAAGTACTCGCGCCGAATTCAGCCTGACCCAACCAAGTTGATCGGTAGGATCAAACCTCAATTTTGAAATCACCCCCGGCGGCAACGGGAAGCTTAGCAAGGCGTCAGTCTCAGCCGAAAAGTTACGTTTAATCGAGTCCTCTTCGTTAAACCCTCTTCCTAAATCGTAAAAAAGCTGACAAGTGCCGCTGGCTTGGGCGCGCATTGAAACTTCCAAAGCCGCATGGCTCCTCAAGTCCCCGAGCGAGAGATACCAACAATAGCATATCACCCACCAACTAAGCGCCACTACAACCAGCAAAGGCTGCGGCGAGCATGGCCTAAACGCGCTTCGCACTGCCCCCTCCCCGGATTGAAATGCCTAGAAGCGACGTGAACAGTTCCATATACTGCTGGCTTATTGTGTCAGCTCCAAATTTATGAACTACGGCATCTCGGCATGCTAAGCTTTTGGTGCGAAGTCCAGGAAGTTCGCGTTCCCACCTAGCAAAGGCCGCAGGCCAAGACTCGCTATACTCGGCGGATGGGAAAATACACCCAGTTCCGAAAGATTCCAAAACTTCGCGTATGTCTCCGACATCAGTTGCTAGTATCGGCAATCCAACAGCCATAGCCTCGAGCATCGCAATAGGAAGTCCTTCATATCGAGACGTAATGATCATCCCGTCCGCCACTGCAAAATACCGAGATGGATTGTCAGTAAAAGGCACGCGGATAATGCTATTTATGCCAAGAGCCTGAATCTGCTTTCCACAAGCATCTGCAAGAGGCCCATCACCAATCATAACAAATAACCGATCATCGTTGTCCGTCGACACTGCGCGGACGAGCTGCAGAAAGTCCAAGGGATTCTTCTGCTCTGTAAGCCTTCCTACGAAAACGTAGATACGCTTCTTCCCATCGGAAATCCCGAGCTGCCTTCGGCCCTCGCCGACGGCATGCGGAGCAAGTCTCGACTCAACACTTTTGTCTCCTTGCAGTAAGGGATAGATCAGTGAAACCTTATGCGCAGGAATTCTGAACTTCTTCAAGAAAAGCTCATGAATTCTACGATTGATTGCGATAAAATGATCCCGGCACTGGACACCTTTGGTCGCATAATGCTCTACGAAACCAAGCTGGGTATCATAGACCTGCTGATCAATGATTGAACTGCCCGCAAACAGCCTGCGAAGCTGTAACGCGTTTTCCGTAAGCCAAGGAGAGCCGTTGCATATCCAGACGAGCTGAGGGCGCAGTATTGAGCTTAACACACTCAGCAACGCGAAGTGGGACTCCCGCGGCCCTATCTCGGCCAGATCAAGAGTCGGGACACAGAGCTGGTCTAGCTGATAGTGTAGGCTGCCAAGGTCCTCCGTGGCATACTCGTTTGTGACGACGATAAACCAAAAATCTTTTTGAAGGCGTCGGATCACCTCAATCGTGTTACGCTCGACGCCACCCACCGCGAGGAAAGCGGGAAGCACAATGCAAATCGGGCGGTTATCGAGCGGACGAAGTAGTTCCGCTAGTGCGCTGTATGCAATGTGGTCGGGCGCCGCACTCCCGTCATTGGTCCCTTGAAATATATCGTGCCCCCGTACCACTGACCGCCTGAAGATTGAAAAGCTCTTCAAGTCAGAAGGTGCCACCTTATCCCTACGCTCGATCGGATTGCGCATGATTCGGCCCCGAAAGCTTGCCTGAAGAGACAAAGTTCCCTGCGATTCAGGGAACTGATATACTGCCGACTCGAGCGCAGTCGTACGAATGATAGGGGGCAAGTCTAAGCCTTCGGACGAAACCACTACATCGTATCCAAAGTGAGAACGTCCGAGCAGCGCATTCAGCCGTGCTCTCGTGGCAATAACCGTAGGGCTGGTATTGGGTTTCGGTTCCCAATCGGGTTGCAACAACTTGGGTTTACTTACGTAAGGGCCTAGATGTCGATTGGATTTTAGAGAGGCCACCGCGGCGCCATCCGCCTCGACTTGCGGGAAATCCTCTAGAAATTTGTAAAACAAGCGGACAATCTCGCCGTCCATATGTGGCGACTGCTCGCTTATTGTGTTCGTTCGGTGCACGCGATAGCACGCGAGAAAGTTCGGGGTGTACAAACATTGCCCAAGCATGGTCGCTCTCAGCGCAAAGTCCCAGTCATGCGAGTATCGGAAATCACTAAAGCCTCCGATCGCATCGAACAGGGAGCGGCGAAAAACCATGTTACTCGTGGTGGCTATAAAGTTCTGACTGCAGAGAAGTGTTCTGAGACTCACGGTGTTGAGGCACCCATGAATACCGGGAATTTCAGGCGGTTGGTATTCCGGCTGGCTGATACCGCGCTTCGTCCCAATTACCCGACCCTCTTCATCAACGATCAACAGAGATCCGGAGACAAAATCCACCATATGGATACGTGCCAACTCCCTAACCAGCTCGAATCTATGTGCGGGAAAAAAGTCATCGGAGTTAAGGACGGCTATCCAACTTTGTGTTGCCTCTCGGCAGAGCTGATTGAGCCGGTTGTGCGCACCAATATTACCAGGCAGGCTCGTCGTGAGATCCCTGACACGACCGGGATAGGTTTCTGCCAAGAGCTTGATGACGCTCAACGAATCATCTCGCGATCCATCGTCAGCGAGAAGGATCTCGGTAACCAATGGTGCTGCAGTACATGATTCGACTGCTTCTCTCAGGTACTTTGCGTGATTAAAAACAGGTATGACGACTGAGAACATCGAAGCTATAGAGGAATTAACACACGTCGTTGAAACTCTGCGGAGCCTTGGAACTCCGCATCCATTATCCTTCGGAGCCGTAAGTTGGCGCGCTGAAGAACCCGGCGGTACGCTTCGGAGAAGTTTGTGCGCCCCTGGCATGCAGCGGTGATATACCCCTGCAAGAATGCAATATCAAAGACGACATAGAGTAGATCTTCATGCCATGCTTCATTACCGAGTCGATTCTCTCCCTCTAAGATTGCCGCCCATGATTTTAAGCCTTCGATGGCGCAAAGATACTCCGCTGTTAGATCGTCCGCGCCTCCGTCGATGGGCTTTTGCATTGCTGCATAAATATCGTTCAGTGAGATCACGCTTCCCAATTCAGGGTGCTTGAATGTGATAACATGCGCCATGGATCCAGCGAGCATCTGACGCCGGACAAAGGCCTTCACACCGTAGGAGTGCAAATGGTGCCCGTGCGAACTGGGACAGTAGAATATTTCAAAACTACCGAACTTCTTCTGTAGCCGATAGGCGAACTCGGCATCTTCAAAGCTGGCAACCGGAAAATCTGGCGAAAAGCCCTCCGAACTCCAGTCATCAACAACGTCTCTTCGAATGGACACGTTGCATGTGTAGAAGAAGCGCCAATCAAGAAACGTGTACGCGGTGAAGTCCGCATAACCGAATTGTTCTCCACCTCGCCCTTGGATGTGACGCATCACACTCGTCACAGCGAACTTGTCGTTGCCGGGCCAACTCACTTTTCCTAAGACAGCTACCTTCTTCGATCGGAGAACCGCATGGAGCTCCGCGTGCGGTCGCAGGAAATCCTCATTGGTGGGAAGAATATCGTCCCCCATGAACAAAATAATCTCGTTTCTTGCCAGCGCAACGCCCTCGTTTCGCGCCAGCCCAGGTCCACGATTCGCGCGGTTTACATAGCGGAAGTTTGGTATCTCCGATTCGAGTCGCCGCAGCACGTCCGCAGTGTCATCGGAGGAGCCATCATTCACGACGACCCACTCTAGATCAAAACCCGCAGAGACCTTGTGGGTGGCACGGACGATACGATCCAGCACTGCCGACCGGTTAAAGGTGGGCATGACAATAGAAAGAGAAAGCCTGGTGGCCGCAGAATTCACTGCAGCAGCAGCCGTTTGAAGACTGGTCACACCCTCTTGGGGCTCTTTATCCTTCGGCCGGGCAGATGACATACCGAGATTGGCGGCAAGTCGCGATAAGTTGTTCAACATGGTCAGTTTGCGAGTTCTCCTGCGATCAGCAATGGCTGCGAGATCCTCAATTGTACGGTTGAAATCGAACAGCATTTCAACCGCGTTCACGAAGGCGAGCAACAACACTTCGAATTCGGCCCAGCAATCCACGAGATTCCGGTGCATGCGTTCGTCGCTGGTTCACCATCAGTGCGCGACATAATGCATCTCGCAGCCCTGCATTGATTGATCGTTGGTTCTCGGCTTCGGCAGCCAACGCACCATTGTGCTGTTTCAATAGAGTCGCCTCCGCCTGCGAGGTCTCCGCATTGGTGCGCAAAGCTGTGAGCTCCTTTTCCAACTTTTCCAGCTCCGAGTGTGACATACCCAGCGCCGATGACAGGCGAGCGATCTCCTCTCGGGCGAGGAGAGCAGCTGTTTCGGCAGCATGGAGGTTCATCTTCATTTCCTCGTGCGCCGCAGCTAAAGTGGCGGCGGCGGCCTCTCGCTCCTCCAGCTGTTTCGAAGATCGCTTTAGCGCATCGAGTTCCGTGGTCAGCATGTTCGATCGCGCTTCGTGCTCGCTAAGGAGAATCTTCTGTCCTGCGAGAAAGCCTGAGGCCAGCATTCTCGCGGATTGGGTCACATTCATCTGCACTTCGATTTGAAGCTGTGTTTCAGCTTCAAGCACGAGATGCGGGAAGTGCAGCTGTGGATCATCATTCCATGCAATAATGCGGAGGGTCTCGCTATTGCTGAGCATCATTTGGTCACCACAGATGCGGACAGAGCCCCACCCGGAGCTTCCATTATACTCGAGCAGTGTCCCGCCCCTTTGCAGATCAAGAACACAGATTCTACTCACCTCCACGAGACCCGAACAATCCGCTGGGTCGAAGCGCAAGTACAGCGATCCGACAATCGCATAAGGAAGCGAGAATCGAACTGCCTGATCCTGGTCCCATTCCAGAGCGTATTTGAGCGACCGCTCTTCATCAAATTCAGCAGAATCCGACCAATACAACTGGCACGCTACCTTTTCGGGGCGCGCAGCCTTACGGACCGCGACACGCTCCCACGCCGGAAATAGAATTTCGCCCCGAAATTCGGAATAACCTCCCGCAACGCTTTTGACCAAGTCTTCTGCGAGATGGGTAGCATCTGGATACACGATGGCATCCGGATAGGTTCTCTTCAAAAACAGCAACTGCTGCAAAATACAATAGCAGTCGATCCACGATTCCTCATATTTTGAGGAACCGGGCGATATCTCAGTATGCGTATCTAGAGGCAGGTCCGAAAACATACGCCATCGCCACGCATCCGCACGATGAAAGTGAGTAAATTCGGCAAACTCGTAGTCTACAATACGCACATTTTCACCGCCATCGTGGAGAATGTTTCCAGCAATAAAATCCCCGTTTGTCCACCGACGGGTAGGAGCTTGAGAAAGCGCCCCCCTTAACACTAAGGGAAAAACCACCGACCAAAGCCAGGCGCAATCAACCTGACCAAAAAGACCTACCTGAACGACTTGGCCAAAAAACCCTCTAAGTTCCTCCTCAAGACACTCAGACGTCGAAGCTTTCTCTGATTGCCGTAGCCCAGCCTCAGCAGAGCGGCGGGCCCAAAGAACCGAATCCAACGGAAAACGACGGGAGCGATATCCAACATCAATCCTGACACCGTCGAAACATTCAATACCAAGAAGCTGATAGCCATCCGCCTGACTCCAAAAAAGCGGGGGGCAGGTTATTCCGGGGCAAGCCGCGGCGAACTTGGCGCTTCTCGTGTGAAGGTCTGCCAGGTCCGGTCCCACCATCACAATGCAAGAGCCCCCCCCTTCAGCGTCCACTCGATAGTCAAAGCGTGAGGAATAGTCCTTTCTCAACGGATTCCGTACCAAATTCCGACAAACAACAGGCTGGGTCGGGCCTAACCAGCCCACCCCCCTAAGCTTCTCAACCAGCTCTTGTTCCGAGATCCCAATCATGTTGTCGCTTTTTTATTGAACGTCACATTCGCGGGAGGCTGCTCCAGCTTTTCAGGGCTGCGCCCTCGGTGCCAAGAGCGGTCGTCTGCAAACCTGACATTCATGCTCGCAGTTCGAAATAGAAGCTTGGAACAAAAAATCGCGCTATTCCGAGATCAGCCAGTGATCGATAATGGGAGTTTAGTGCCTCCTGAAACTCCGGCAGATGCGGCTCACCACTCGAACCATCATGCTCGGGGGGAAAGGTCACCCCCAACAGCGCTCGGTCGAAATGCTCATCCAACGGCAGAATCAGCGAAGCAATCTTGTAGTCCGGAAAAGCTGCGTACGCCTTGACGCTGAGGAAACCCGCCTCCTTGAAGAGCCGCGCGTATTCGGAACTCGTGTACGTAAAACTCCTTAGGTCGGTACCCGTGCGGGCCTTGAATCGAGCGTTGGCCAATTCAGCATGCAAGACCGCAATATTGGGCGATCCGATATGATCATCCGAGCTGCCAAGGAGATATTTGAGTCCAAACCGATTCTCGATTCCTACCACGATTCTGCCCCCTGGTGCCAGCTGGCTGCGCGCGGTTCGCAAAAACTGCATCTGCAACTCCCATGGAACCCCATCCCTGAACCGCGGCACCCACTCCAGTACCCCAATACAGAGTATTAGATCAAAAACGGGCTCAAACCGTACGTCGAGGTAGTCGGCCTGGACATAGGTAATGTTTCCCTGCACGCCCTCCTGCTCGGCGGACGCCTGAATGAACTCAAGGCGCTCCGCCGTCGGTTCCAATGCCACCACTTCATTAGTCTTGGCTAGCGGCAATGTAAACTGGCCCCACCCTGCGCCGATGTCCAAGATCCGGCTGCCCTTCCGGGGGGGATTCTGCACAAAAAAAAGCATCCGCGAGGGATCGCATACGATCTTGTAAAGCCACGGATATGTGAGCCGGTATGCATTTGCAACTGCATCACGCCAAGGGGTGCCAGCACGGACATCGTTTATGATCGCACGATGAGCGTCCGCAGGTGTATCACGATAAGTATCAGATCCGGCCGGCAGATTCTGCCATAGCTCGCCAGGCGACACGCGAAAGGCTTCGTTCCCGGCAGTGATTTGAATCATGATTTGCTCGGTTCAATGACAACGGCTCTCTCGGAGATCCGCGCACGCAGATTAGCGACACCGAAGGTCCGATCCACCGGGTGAACCTTAACTTCAACAGCGTCATAGCGCCGATGAATGACCTGCAGCGTTTCTCCCTGAAATTGCGTAAATCCAAATGACATAAAGTAGTGTCCCGATCCCAGATCCAAATGAAGGCGAAAGATAATCTCCCGCCACTCGCCCGCCAAAAGAGGTTTGGCCGGCTGATTGCCAAACAGGCTGTTGGTCCCATATACCTCAACCCCCGATGCACTCTTTATAGTCATCGCAAATATCGGATCCTGGAAGCTCTCCCGCGCCTCCACCAACAGCCTCACGTTCACAACCTCGCCCGTATTAAACGAGGTGCGTGCCTGTCCGCCAGAATCCTCCAGGACGATACGATGAATGCAGCCCAGTTCCCCACCATAGGCAAACTCCTTGCTCGAAACAGGTTCGTTTCGCCGCTCGTCCTCACGAAGAAGCCTGGCTTTTGTTACACTCCATTGCTCGGTGTCTGACGAAATTGGGAGTCGTACCTCGTCGGGTTCGCCCTCCGGCTCGCCCCCATCGTCCGCGGCAGAGGTAACAGTTGATTTGCGCAGCGTTTCCAAGTCCGACTGAATGGCGCCAACGGATCCACCGTCCGAAACAAGTTTGGAATACAGATTGATCACGTCATTTGGCTTTCCCTCGTAAAGCATTGCTCCTCCCTCCAGCAGAACCGCTTGATTACAGAGTCTTTTAATCGACGAAGTATCGTGGGAAACAAACAGCAGAGTAGTTCCTTTCGCCAGCAATCGGTCGATTGTACGTGCACACTTTAGTTGAAATCGCGCATCCCCTACAGACAGTGCCTCATCAATGATCAGGATCTCCGCGTCAATGTGAGCAGCCACGGCAAACGCAAGCCGTACGACCATTCCACTCGAGTACGTCTTCACCGGATGCGAGATAAAATCACCAATCTCGGCAAACTTCACAATGTCGTCGTAACGCGCGCTAACTTGTTCGGGCGTAAGACCCAAAACAGCACCATTCAGGTACACATTGTCGCGACCGGAGAACTCCGGATTAAAGCCACTACCCAGTTCCAGGAGCGCCGCAACTTTGCCGTACACCTCCACGACCCCACTGGACGGTGTGAGGGTGCCCGAAATAATCTGTAGCAGCGTGCTCTTGCCTGAACCATTACGCCCAACGATTCCGACGGCCTGACCTCGACGCACCTCCAAGTCTGCTCTTTTAAGTGCATAAAAATCCTGGTACAGCCCCTTTTGCGCGGCCGTGCATTTTTCCCACAGGAACGGAAGCATGGATTTTATACAATGCAGGGTGATAGACTTGAGCCGTGCACTCGGGCTCGCCCAGATGCGGTAAGCCTTGCTCACATTCCGCACACGTATGACGACGTCCGCCGGGGATTTCATTTCACTAGTTGGCACGGTGTCTACCCGGGATAAATCTAGATAACGTCAGCGAACGCAGATCTCAGCTTCGTGAATACAAAGTACCCCCCGATGCAGACCGTTCCCCCAACGGTATACAAATAGAGCATGGTGCCAAGCGAAGGGGGGGAGTGCCAAAGCACAGCATTCCTGCTAGCTTCCAGCGCAACCAACATCGGATTCGCATGCAAAAACGCGAACTCCTCAGGAATTCTGGACGCAGGATAAAAAACCGCACTCAGGAACATAAACAATAAACTCATGAACTGGGTCACGAAAGTCAGGTCGCGTAGAAAAACACCCAAGGCAGACAGGAGCCAGGCCACTCCACATGCAATCAGGAGAATGGGCACGATGATGAACGGGAGCCAAAGTACAGTCCAACTAAGGCCTCCGCCGAAAGTCAAAACTGCAATCAGTACAAGTCCTATCGAAACTGAACAATGGAAGAGTGATGCGCCCACCACCGAGATAGGCAGTATCTCCAAGGGGAATACGACCTTTTTTACATAATTCGCGTTACCTACGATAACCCCGGATGAGGACGTCAGCGTTTCAAGAAAGAGTTGCATCAAAGCAAGCCCCAGAAAGATGGCGATGGTGTAGTCCCACGCCGTCTCATCTGGATTTGAGCCAAAACGCCCATCGAATACCGTAACAAAAACGAACGAATATATAGAGAGGACAAGAAGCGGACTGAGAACGGCCCAGACCATTCCCAGAAGGCTGCCCTTGTGGCGCATTTCTATCGTGCGCCAGGTAAACTGCCGCAGAAGTGCGCGATTCCGCCATAGCTTATGTGCGGTCAGGTACGGGTTTAGCAACGCGCCGGTAGACTCCTTCTGGTATAACTGCATGGATCTATGAAACTTTCGTTACAAGATCAGCCGCAAGCAGCCGATAGAGAGATTTCGTAGCCACCGAGACAATGGGTTAATGCGAGTATGGACGCGATTTAGATTTGGCGTGGGCGAGTTCGTAGAGTTCTCGAGGATCGGACCCGGAGGCCCATTTCTCAACGCTTTTCAGCACCTTCCACAAAGTATCAAGATATCGCTCGGAAGTCTGCCCAGGACTAAGGAAGCAGGTCACGACATGGTCGCGCGTAAGCTTCTTTGAAGCTATATCTTGCAAGGCGGATGCCCATGCCTCCGGCGTTTGCTCCACAAATCTGAGGTTTTGGGATTTCGGCAACTCGATCAAGCCGTCCACCGCACTCGCATGCACCGGCAGTCCTGCGGCCAAGGCCTCCATGACTGCGTTGGGCGTGCCTTCGAAACGCGAGGGTTGCACGTACAACCAGAGTTTGGGCAGGATGTATTCAACGTTAGTGTGAACTCCTGGAAGGAACAAGACATCTTCCAAACCGCACCGGTCTCTGAGGGTTTCCAAACAGCACCTGTCGGTCCCCTCTCCAAACACCACAACGCTCAAATCTGAGCGTTCCCCCGGGGGAATCCGTGAAAGTGCGTCGATCAGGATGTCATACCCTTTCTGTCGATCCAAGCGGCCCAACGAGCCGATCACGCGTTTGCCTTCAAGCTGGGGCAATCCCAGTTCGGTCCACGAGGGAAGCTGTCCGGCGGCCTTCGGCGGATCTACCGCGTTGGGAATGTAGCTGGAGTGCCGCATTTCCACACCTTCGTTCTCCGCCGCCCAAAGCAACGCTGAGCGACTGTTCGAGACGGTATGCGCGGTCAGCGGGCCCGTTGCTCGGACAAGCAGCTTCTGCCACCAGCGGTAGTTGATGTTTCGTGCCTGGAGGCAGGTCAGGATGGGAATGCCCCCTGCAAGCTGTGCGGCGAAGCGGCCGAACAGAGTACTGACAAAAAGGACGGTGATCACCGCATCAAAACCGCCCCGCCAGAGAAACCATGAGGATGTGAGCAGACCGAATCCGCTCAGCACCCCGCTCTTTCCGATGACTCGCACCTCGACCCCCACTGCCTTCAGCGGCTCCAGATAGAGTGCCTCAACAATGTTGTTGAGGACAAGGACAGTAACCACGTGCCCCTCGCCTGCCAATCCGCACGCCAGCTGGCGCACATGCTTTTGCGCACCACCGATCGCAAGGCTGTCGATCATGATCGCGATTCTCATGGCCGCTGACTAGTCCACCTTTCGAGGGCAACGTCCCACTGCTGCATCACGCTCTGCGGCCCAAGCCGCGTTGCGAGGGAAACGGCAGCCTCACGCATCCGCTCCCGCTCACGACTCGGCGTCATAAGCCGACGCAGTGCTTGTGCGAGCGCCGGCACGTCGTCGACAGGGATCAACACGCCCGCCGATGGATCGCTCAGAATCTCTCGAGGGCCCGTGGGGCAATCCGCGGCTACGACGCAGCACCCCGCGGAAAGCGCCTCGCACAAGACCATCGGATACGCCTCATGGCGCGAGGGCAGGACAAAAATCTCCGCCCCGCTATAAAGGGCACGGAGATCGGCGATTTGCCCCAGCAAACGCACTCGCCCACATAGTCCGCGCTCACGAATCATGAGTTCAAGGGAGGGACGCGCCGGGCCCTCTCCTGCAATCTCCACGTACCAGTCGGGATGGTCCTCAGCCAGATCCGAGAACGCCGCAATCAGCAGGTCGAATCCTTTTTGGTGGGCCAAGCGGCCCACCGCGATTATCCGCCGATCCCGGACCCCGATCGCACGCGAAGCGGAGTAGAGATGCGCCGGATACGGCAACGTTTCAAACCTCCCGCGACAATGCGTCACAAACCAGCGGGTGATCGCGGGGGTGGGCGAAACCACCACCCGCGCAGTTGGATAACTCAGGCGGCGCAATGTTTCCCATACTGCCCCGAGCGGATTCATCCACGGCGCCAGGTGCTCCGTCGCGATCACCGGAATACCGCTGCCACACAATGCAATGAGCACAGCCGTATTCAGCTTGTCGATAAAGGGTATGACGAGATCGGGAGCCAGCGTGCGCAGCTTCTTTCGCAGGCGGATGAGCCGACCCAAATGCCGCCAGTCCGACACCGGATTGGTTTCGTCGATGAGCACAAGGCGCTCAAGCTGAACGTCTCGAGGAACGTGATACTCTCCAGGGCTGCGTGGACGGAGCACGACGATGGTGACCCCGTGTCCGACGCCTGCCCAATACTCAGCCATCGTGAGGAGGACCCGCTCGGCGCCACCCCCTGCAAGGCTGGAGGTCACGAAAACAATGTGCCGTCTCCCGCTCATCCTCCCGCGGTTCCACCCAGAGGCGACGAGGAAGCCGCACTCCGGAATCGCCGGTCTCGCCACGCGAAAACACCGGTGCTTTCGACGAGCCCTTCAGCCAGGATGCGTGCCGACGCCAGCCATCCACGCAGCCTGCGCCCTTCGCGGACGCCCGCGATTCGCCGCACGCGTGCACTCGCCCTGATCATTGACCAACGCTGAACCGGTTTGGCGGTGTAGGTGACCAGAGGGTCACGAAGATTGGCGTATCGAACGCCGGCGAGGACAAAGCCGCGCATCCAGAGGTCGTAGTCCTCCCCAAGCCGGAGTCCGTCGGTGTAGCCTCCTGTCCGCTCCAGAAACGTGCGCCGGATCGTCACGGATGGATGGACGAAGGGGCACAAATACCACCGCCGCCGGGCGAGTTCCTCATGGTCCGATGGCAGCGAGACCGTGCGCAGAAAGCGATGGTTCGCGTCGACAAAATGCGCCGCACCACCGACCACCGACACAGCAGGATGGGCGCTGAAAAACGCCAATGGCCCCTCCAGTCGTCCCGGTAACACGGCATCGTCGGCATCCACCACCGCCACATACGGCGAGTCAGTGTGCCGCCAGGCACGATTCATCGAGGAGGCCGCACCCATGTTTGTCCCGTTCCGCAGGACCTTCACGCGAGGATCAACGCCGGCAATCTTTTCCGCGACCGCAGACGTGCCATCCGTCGAGCCATCATCCACCACCACAAGATCCCAATCCATCAGGCGCTGGCGGCGCACACTCTCAATCGCCCGCCCGATGGTGAGGACAGCATTGTAGGCGGGCATGATGACGGTGACCAGTGGCACAGGAGATGTCCGTTTTCCACCAAGCACCGGCGCATGGCAAGGAGAGTCCTGTGACTGGAAACGGAACATTGACCGGCCTCCATCCCTGCGAGTACACAGCCGCCTTGCGCCAGCGTCTGACCAGTCCTCTCCAAAAGCTCTCGGCGCCGCCGAGTCAGGGCCGCAACCGCGTCCGTGGATGAACGCCTCCCACCTACCTATCGCGGTGGATCTGGATGGCACGCTGTCGCGCAGCGACACACTCCATGACCAGGTCGTCCGGGCAGCACTCCGCAATCCACTCGCCCTCCTTTTTGCGATTCCCGAGGCCTTTCGTTCCCGCGCACGCTTTAAGGCCGCATTGGCAGGGCTGTCGTTTCGCGCCCCTCCGCAATGTGTCTGGGACGAGGTAGTCCTGGACTTCCTTCGCTCCGTCCCAAACGCACAAAAAGTTCTCTGCACCGCGAGCAACCGGTTAGTCGCCGAACGTTTGGTTGAGCCGCTGGGTTTGTTCAGCGAAGTCATCGGCTCCGACGCTCAAACCAACCTGAAAGGCGAAGCCAAGGCAGCTGCGCTGAGCGAGAGATTCGGTTCACGCGCGTATATCTATGTCGGAAACGACACAGCCGATCTCCCGGCATGGAGCGAAGCCGCTCGTGCGGTCGTCGTCAGCGATGACGCGGAGCTGGTCCGAAAGGCTCGCGCTGTTTGCTCGGACGTTCTCCAACTCGCTCCGAACAAACCACCACTCATCGCGACCCTTTGGAAAGCGCTACGCCCCCATCAATGGACGAAAAACCTGCTCGTCTTGGTGCCGGTGCTGACTTCGCACCGGTTCAACGAGCCCTCCCTTCTGCTCGCCGGCGCACTCGCCTTCGGCGTGTTCTGCATGCTCTCGTCCGCGGTTTACGTCATCAATGATGTGCTCGACCTCGACGCAGACCGCCTGCACGCGAGCAAACGGAAGCGTCCTTTCGCCTCCGGCGACCTGTCTGTCCTGTGGGCACCGCCGCTTGGCGGAGCGCTGGCAACCGTGAGCCTTGCGCTCGCATTTCAGAGCGGTGTCGCGTTCGGCTTGGCGTGCAGCGCCTACCTCGTCCTCTCCCTGCTCTATTCGACCGTCTTCAAGAAGGTGGCGCTGCTGGATGTGTTTGTGCTCGCAGCGCTCTACACACTCCGGCTACTCGCCGGCGGCGCGCTGACCGGAATCCCGATCTCCGTTTGGCTCGCGGCGTTCTCCGCCTTCATTTTCCTGAGCCTCGCCCTCTGCAAGAGGTATGTGGAGATTCTCGAGCTTCCACCACATCCGGCTGCACGTATTGCACGGCGCGGATACGGGTCGGGCGATGCCTCGTTTGTCCTGACCCAAGGCCTGATCGCCATGGGCTGCGCCAGCCTGGTGCTCGCCGTCTATTTGAGTAGTACTGCCGTCACCCTGCTGTACCGCGCCCCGGGCCTTCTGTGGGGTGCCGTCGCCGTGGTTTCCTTCTGGGGCGCGCGGATCTGGCTGCTGGCGAGCCGACGGGAACTGCACGATGATCCCGTGCTTTTCGCTCTCCGGGATGCCGTCAGCTGGATATGCCTGGGGCTGCTGCTCGCCGTGTTTTTCGCGGCGATGCTTCTGGGTTGAGAGCGGATGCGTAGGGGAGATGAGAGTACACGGGATCGCCGCGGTGTGCATCGTTGCCGCCCGTTGAACGGAGCACAACAAACGGGAGCGCTCCTAAGACGCCGACTGGCCGGCCGGCGTCCACACTCGCCGAACCATGAAGCGGACTAGGAAACCCGCTACGGACAGCATAACCAACACTCCCGCGACCAGATTGATCCAGAACACCGCGCGCAGCGCGAGGGATCCTCGATAGGTCACGACAACGTCGTTCTCCCCCGCAGGCACCGGCACGGCCACCAGTCCTTCGGTGGAGCGCTGCACGGGGACCAGCTTGCCGTTCACCCTGGCCGCCCATCCGGGGATAAAGACGCGCATGGTCTCCACCAAGGCTGCGTGCTCAAGTCGCGTGTGGAGCGCGAGCGGGACCAGGCCGGTGACCGTCGCCGGAAGGGATTCCGGATTGATCAACGAAAGGCGGGCCTCACCCAACGAGCGCAGCCCAAGCAGCCCCGTCTGGCCACCCTCGGGGATAAATTCGAGCTGCACGTTCTCCGATCCGGAAGGCTGCGTGGTCCAAAGCACGAGTGACTTTTCCTGACCCGGACCCGTCCCAAATGCCTTTTCCTCCCCGGCCGCTGGCAACACGTACACGCGCTCGAGGCGAGAGCCCTTGAAACGCAACACCCCACGCAGTGTCTCGCGTTCGAAGCGGAAGGTCAGCAGGTACTTTTTCCCGGGCCGTAACTCCATCGGGGTTCCGAGTTCCACCAGACCCGGATTTGCCGTTCGGCGAAACTCGAGAGGCATCCAGGGGCCCGACGCCGAGGCCTCAGCCGCAGCCTTGTTGCTCGTGACCAGACGGGAGCCGTCCTCCGCCCAAATACGCACCTCCATACCGGGATCGGTCACGCCATGGATGAAATATCCCGGCCTCCGCGGCAGCTGTTGGTAACAGTACTCGGATACGTTGACGTTCTCCTCAAATGCCAGGCGCGCAACGACGTCTTCCGGCTGGGTGCGACGCTGGCCCTGGGCGCGAACGGTATCCGCTTGGTAAAGTGTCCAGCCGAGCAGCACGATGCCCAGCGGCATGCCGAGCTTCACGAGCACGCCTGGCACGCGCTCCAACCTCCCCAGCGCGAACGCACCCGCCGCCAGCACCGCCCCGGCAATCACGATGCACAGCCGCTGCATCGGCCAGACGTTGGTCATGCTTACCCAGAATTCCGGCAACGAGCGCCAGATCGTTTCGGTTAGGCCCGAGGTCGGAACCATGAGAAGGAAATAGCCGCCTGCCACAGCCAGCAGAGCCCATACGCCCACAGCAAACCGCTCCCGTTGGCGTAAGAGAAGCACCACCGCACCGATCCAAAGCGCCGCCACCGCAAAGCCGGGCTGCATAAAGGTCAGCAGCGGCTTGTCCAGCGCGAGCGGCAACACGGTGTGGGGGAAAGCTCCGGAGATTTCGGCGAGCAACGCCTCCCGGTCAAAAATCCGCGGAACGACGCGTTCGCCGGCCGAACGCAGCGTCAGGACAGAGACGATGGGATACGTCCCGACCATCACAAACGCTGCGGCCGCGCCAAGCAGGCTTCGCAAAAGCCCTCGACGCGCCTCGGCGTGCCGGGCGACTGGGACCGCCGCCGCGGCGAAAAACACCAGCAAGGCCAGGCTGGTCCAAAGCGCGATCGGCGAGTGGGCCCACCATAACGCCCCAAAGGAGACACCCAGTACGAGTGATGCACGGCGTCCCCCGTCCGGAAGCACACATTTGACCGCTGCCCCAAAAACAAGGGGGATCCACGGCACCGCCATCATACTCATGTAGAGGTCCTGCGCATACACGAGGGCTGCCACGCCGGGAGTCGAAACATAAATCCACGCCAGGAGGGCGGATCGCCAGGGCCGATTCGGCGCGAGCCACTGTGCGACAAAATAGGCCGCGGCCGCGCCACCCATCAGGCTGAGGAAGGCACTCAAACCCAAGAGGGTGTGCGGGTCGAGTTGCCGGCCACTTGCCAGGTCCAATAGCCCGGCGAAATGCTGCAGGTAGGGGGCAGTGCGGTGGGGATGGATCGCGCCGTTGAAACTGGCGTGAGTCTGCCCGGTGAAAACCGGAAAGACCCCGGCGCGAAACTGCTCCACCGCGTCCGCCACCTGGTGCCGATACCAGACAGCGTCGCCTCCACCCACCAGGCCCTTGGACAGAAAAGGAGAACCCAGCCAGAGCGCGCCCAAAAAGAGCAGCCCCGCTGGCAGCAGCCGTCGGATGAACCCCGGGCCTGCGGCCAAATTGGGCGCGCTCATTGCCGCGTCCTTGGTTTCCAGATACCGAGAGGAAGTCCAGACTGGTGATTCTTCAGCGTTCCGATCTGTTCGTAGCCCTCAGGAAAATTGATTCCGCCCCGGACAAAATGCTCCCGGAACTGCTCCACGTCCGCCTGAGTGATGATCCACGCGTTCGCCCGGCGCTCCGGGCCGGCAGCCTGCATGTGGTACTCCTCGACCGGGTTGCCGACATAGATGCGTCCAAAATACCAGGGGATCACCGGGGAGCGCCCTCCCACCGCGTAAACCAGCCCGGGCACATTGAAGAAACAAAAGATATCGTCCCCCGCCTTGAAGCCGTGCCGGGTGAGAATCTCGCGGGTGGTGGTGATCACCTGGCTGGTGTCCGGGTCAACCAACAGTTCATTGCCCTCCGCTCCAATCGCAGTCGGCACGGTATTCTCCCAGAGGGGACGCGGGTACATGTAAGGCATGATGATCTGCCCGTGCACCAGCTGCGCCACCGCGTAAACCGCCATGGGGACGGCCACCGCCGGGAATATCAACCGCGTGCCCCAGACGCGCATCAACTCCGCCACCGCGAGGAGCGCCGCCGCCAGCCAGCAGATGGAATACAATGCGCCATTCAGGTACACCGAGGTGGTCGAGCCGTAGGCACCGGCAAAGGGGACCGTCATGAGGATGCCCCATACGAGAAGCTTCAGGAGTGGCTGCCCACCGGACATCCGCTGCCTCGACGCGGCTGGAATGACCGCCCAGGAAACCACCGCTGCCGCACCCGTCAGAAGCGCCGCACCGAGATAAAGCCGCGCCACAATGCCCTCAAAATACAGACCATGGGAGCCCCTCCATAGTCCCGCCCGCACGGTCGCGTAAAGCCAGAGCGCCCACGCCACGCCTCCGACCACGACCGCGGTGCGGCGCGCGTTTATTTCCGACCGGCGCAGGCACGCCACCAGGAGTCCGCCGACACCCAGGGCGATCGCGGCGTGACGCAGGTCGCCAAGAAGGAACGTCCCAATCTCGCCGAATTCTCGCACCGTCCGCGTATTGAGTTCCTCCATGAAGGAACGGTTTTGGAGGATGGACGTAAGCGTGGAGACCCGCGTCATGAAACCACCGATACCGCCCACCACCACAATCATGGCGACCAATCCGACGCCGCCCGCGGCCACCGCCACAAGTCCCAGTCGTTTTTTCGCCTGCCAGGGAAGGGCCGGGCACACCGCACAATAACCGCCGATGCAGGCGAGAACGTAAACGGCAGTGGTCGGCTTCACCAGGACATCCACCGTTGCGACCGCAGCCGCCAGTGCGATTTCAACGACGCCGCGCCAGGAGGGGGACGAGGGCGGGGCGATCAGCCTTGCGACCCCGGAGAGGAAGAGTCCGAGGGCGATGCAAACAGCGACAAAATTGAGCGAGTTATAGGTCAGCGCCGCCGGCTTGATGGTGTACACGGCCGCGCTGGCGAGAAGGGCAAGTGCAACAAATACGGGCCAGCGAAAACGTGCCGCGGGAAACAGCATCTGAAAATGCCGGAGCAAGCCCCAGCCGAAGACCACCGCCGACAGCCAGACAAAGGCCCAGCTGAGCAGGCGGAAACCGGTCACGCTTTCACCCACCAAAAGAAAAAATGGCCGAGCGAAGAGTCGGTACGTCGTGTGGGTATCCGCAACATCCTCCGGCCATTTGTATTCCAGGAAATAACACCCCGTATCCAGGAATTCAAAACCGCGCGGAGCGCACCAGACTGCGATCGCGACTGTGGCAAAAAAGGCTGCCCAAAGGAAGATGCCTTCGAACAATGCCACCCGCCCCAGGCGGTTCCCCGCGGGTGCAGGCGTTCGTCGGTCAGATTCGACTGGGGACGCGTCGTTCAAGGCGATGGATCACGTAAGCCTCGACTGAGGCGAGTCAATGCTCGCAGTTGGTGAGCCCGTTTCCGCGGCCGCACCGCCCAAGCAGCCTGCTTTGCGTTTGCGTCATCGCACCGGGCTGGTAACTGCATTGCCCCGCCCTTTGGCCGGGACCCTTCCCATGTCTGCACCCTCCCGCACCTCTGCACTCTCCTTCGCACACCGCGTTGAGGTATGGTGGCAGTTCACCGTCCGTGCGGTGGAGATGCGCCACCGCGGGAGCCACCTGGGCCTTGCATGGGCGGTGCTGAATCCGCTCCTGATGCTGGGGCTGTACGTGGTGGTTTTCAGCTTCGTTTTCAAAAACGGGTTTAATGTCCTGCCGAACGAAACCCGGGTGGATTATGCCCTGGGGGTTTTCGCGGGCCTGGTCGTGTTTCACGTCTTCGCCGAAACGCTAGCCGCCTCCCCCACCTTTATCCTCAACAATCCCAATCTGGTGAAGAAGGTGGTCTTCCCGCTGGAACTACTACCGCTTTCGAATGTAGCCGCACTCTGGTTTCACGCGGCGATCAGCTTCTCCCTGCTTTTTTTGGGCGCCCTTATGACGGGACGTATCACCTCGGTGGTCGGGGTGGCCTGGCTGGTGCCCATCCTGCTGCCGCACGTTCTCCTCTGTGTCGGCCTCTCTCTCTTCATGAGCGCATTCGGAGTCTTCTTTCGGGATGTCGGACAGATCACGGGCTTCCTCAGCCAAGTCGTGCTTTATGCGAGTGCGGTGTTTTTCTCCGTTCAAAGCGTGCAGAGTATACCCGCGCTCTGGGCAGTGATGCGCTGGAATCCCATCCTCCATACCATCGATGCGACCCGCTGTGTCCTGCTCTGGCACCTGCCGGTGAATACGTGGGGACTGGCTTATTCCTGGGCCTGCGGACTGGTGTCTCTTGGGATCGGGAGCTGGTTTTTCCACAGGACAAAATCTGGCTTCGCTGACGTGCTTTGAGGGTTCTGCACCGGGGGACCCAGCTGCCCCCCTTGAACGAGGACGCGGCTGGCAGATGCGCTCCGCCATCCGAAACCTTGCAGGATCGCGCCCGTATGGCCCAGTGTGGGTGGAGATGTTCCCGACTTCGCTCCTCACCCGCGATTATCAAGAAAGCCTGAATGCCAATTGGGACCTCTTGCATGTCGTGCAGCGCACGCGTCGCAGTACGAGGTCTCCTGCGCACGCATCGGTGGTGGATCACGCCTGACGCTGCTATGGCCGACGAGCCCATCATTCAGATTGAGCGCCTGTCTAAAGCCTACCGCATCTGGAATACGCCGTCGGCAAGGTTGAAAAGCCCCGTGCTTGAGAGCGTGGCCGGCGTTTTCCCGCGGGCGAGCTCGCCCCACCGCGCCCTCAATGCCCGCGCGGCGGCCGGGTATCGCGACTTCTGGGCGCTGAAGGAACTCTCGTTTTCCATCCGGCGGGGCGAGGCGACGGGCATCATCGGGCGCAATGGCTCCGGGAAAAGCACCTTGCTCCAACTGATCGCGGGCACCCTCACCCCGACCAGCGGTTCGGTGCGGGTCAACGGGCGGGTATCGGCGCTCCTTGAATTGGGGTCCGGCTTCAATCCCGACTTCACCGGACGCGAGAACGTCTATCTGAACGGCGCCATCTACGGTTTCTCGCGGAGCGACATGACCGCGCGTTTCGACGAAATCGCCGCCTTTGCCGATATCGGCGACTTCATCGACCAGCCGGTGAAAACGTATTCTTCGGGCATGATGATGCGCCTCGCCTTCGCCGTCGCGATCAACGTCCAGCCCGACATCCTGATCGTCGACGAGGCACTCAGCGTGGGCGACGTGTTTTTCACCCAGAAGTGTTTCCAGCGTATCCGTGAAATCCTGCACCGGGGCGCCACCCTGATCTTTGTCTCCCATGACATGGGCTCGGTGCAAAACCTCTGCCAGCGCGGGCTGCTCCTCAACCAGGGCAACCTCGTCTATGACGGCGCCCCGGAGGACTGCGTCAGCCGCTATTTCAACCTGCACCTGGCGCGCACCCGCGTGGCGCAGGCCGAGGCGGGCAAACACCCGGCGGTGGACGCAGCCACGCGCGAGGCCTTGCTGAAGGACAACGTCCTGCCCACCGCCAAGACCCGCCATGGCGACCGCACCTTCGAATTTGTCGCGGCCGCGCTCTACGACGGCCAGGGCGGCGCCACCTGGGACGTGCAGATGATGCACCGCGCCACCCTGCGTGTGCTGCTCAAGGCGCGCCAGGCGATCGCCCTGCCCTCGGTCGGACTGCAGCTGCACGACCGGATGGGCAATCTGGTCTTCGCCGCCGGGACCCCCCAGGTCCGCTTCCCCATGGCCGCCCTGGCCGCCGAGGAGGAGATCATGCTCGATTTCCAGATCACCCTCTCCCTTCACCCCGGGCCCTACACGCTCGCGCTCGACGCGGCGGAGTGCGACGAGAACGACCCCAACGTCGGCACCTTTTATGACCGGGTCGGCGGTCTGGGCCCCATCAGCGTCTCCCACCACGGCGCCGGCGCGATGCCCTTCTACGGGGTGGCGCAGCTGCCCCTGGAGATTTCCTACACGTGAGCACCGAACCGGAGCAGCGCGGATGCTGGTGCGGTTACCCGCAGCTTTTTCCGTATTCACACGAATACCACGTGTGCAAGGCCTGCGGCACGCTGGTCAGCCGGGCGCCGGTGACTCGCCGCGCGAGCGGGGCCGCGGCGGCGCCACCGCCCGCCGAAGGCTTGTATTCAGAAGAGTACTGGCTGAAGCGGCAGCGCGAACACCACCAACTGCCGGACATCCACCAGCGCGCACGCCTGGACCTGCCGGAGCGGTGCACCCACTGGCTGGCCCACCTGCTCACCCATCAGCTCCCGCCGGCGCGGGTGCTCGAACTCGGGTGCGGCCACGGCGGATACCTCGCCCTGCTCGGCTGGGCCGGTTTTTCCGCCCAGGGGACGGAGATGAGCCCCTGGGTGGTCGAGTTTGCCCGCCGGACCTGGAACGTGACGGTGCACACCGGCCCGGTGGAAGCGCAGTCCTTCGCACCGGGGAGTTTTGATGTCATTGTACTGAACGATGTGATCGAACACCTCGAGCGCCCGCACGAGACGCTGGCGCATTGCGCCACCCTCCTCAGCGCGGAGGGCTTTTTCGTCATCCAGACTCCCGAATACAAGGAGCACCTGACCTACGAGGACGTGGTGCGCACGGGCGACATCTTCCTCCGGCACATGGAGGACAACAACGACGAGCACCTCCACCTCTTCAGCCGGCGCAGCGCGGCGGAGCTCTTCCGGCGGATCGGTTTTCCCGAGGTCGCTTTCGCGAATCCGGTTTTCAGCTACGATCTCTTTTTCACCGCCAGCCGCGCGCCCCTGCCGCGGCGCACGCCGGAGGACGTGTGGGCG
Source organism: Verrucomicrobiota bacterium (assembly GCA_023428905.1). GTDB lineage: Bacteria > Verrucomicrobiota > Verrucomicrobiia > Opitutales > Opitutaceae > EW11. The sequence continues at coordinate 126,153 of JAEYWP010000004.1, read as the reverse complement.
GCGCTCAGCACCCGCCCGGAGGGCCGGATGGTCCAGGCGTTGCTCGACAAGGCGTACGAGTCGCAGGACCGCTGGTGGGCGTTGCAGCGGGCGCAGGGGACGGGCAGTCAGGCCTGAGGACGCGAGGCGTACGGGAGTCCGTTCGCACGCGTGCGAACGCTGATGCCTTGCAGGCGGGGTGCCCCCACCCCGCGGCAACGGCTCAGGATCACGAATCACAGCCCGGTTGCGAGGACGTCCGCCCTACGGGCTAAGCGCTTCTTTGCGCTTCGGTCCAACCCTCGCGGGGTGAGGGCACCCCGCCTACATGACTGAAGTCTCACGTGCGGCCTGAGCCCGCCGCCTCAGCTGAACGACTTGCCGCAGCCGCAGGTGCTCTGGGCGTTGGGGTTCTTGATCTCGAAGCCCTTGCCGTGGAGGCCGTCGTCAAAATCGATGACCGAGCCACTGAGGTAAGCCAGGCTGGGCGGATCGATCAGGATCTGCACGCCCTCGCTCTCGAGCTGGCTGTCGTCCGCCTTGGGCACGTCGAAGGACATCCCGTATTGAAAACCTGAACACCCGCCGGTCTCCACAAAAACGCGGAGGCGCTTTTCCGGCGCGTTCAGCTCGGCCTGCATCGAGCGGACTTGCGTGGCGGCACGTGGGCTCAGGGAAATCATGCGGCGCAACCTAGGTGCCTCCGACCTCATGTCAATCGGCCCGGGTCAAGGCCGAAGCAGTTTTCATGCTAGCCGACATCTGCGCTCTTGCCACCGCCCGCCCGGGGCCTATTCCTCAGGGCTGTGGCGACTCTCAAGCACATCTTCAACGAGCTCCACTACGAGCTCACGCGCAAGATTGCTGAAGGCGGGATGGGCCTCGTGTTTGAGGCTGTCCAGCGCGGGGCCGGCAATTTCCGCAAGAACGTCGCGGTGAAGTTGATCCGCGAGGAGTATTCCACGATCGCGGAATTCCAGAAAAATTTCATCGGCGAGGCCCGTCTGGTGGCCGACCTGATCCACACCAACATCGTCCAGACCTACCACCTCGGGCAGGTCGGCGGGCAGTATTTCATGGTGATGGAGTTTGTGCGCGGCGTGAACGTGGAGCAGCTCCTCGAGCGGCACCGCGCGCTGAAGCGACAAATCCCCGTCGACATCGCCGCCTTCATCATCTCCCGCGTCGCGCGCGGGCTGGCCTACGCCCACCAAAAGCGCGATTCGGAAGGCCGGCACCTCAACATCGTCCACCGCGACATCGGGCCGAAGAACGTCCTCATCGCCTATGAGGGCGATGTGAAGCTGACCGACTTCGGCATCGCGAAGGCCCTCGACCTGATGTACAACGAGGAGGGCAAGGTGATCGCCGGGAAAGATGAATACCTCTCGCCCGAGCAGGCGAGTTACGCCGTGACGGATGCCCGCGCCGACCTGTTTCCCCTCGGCATTGTCCTGACTGAGCTCCTGCTTGGTCGAAACATCTTCCGTTCCGCAGACCGCCTCGAGTCGCGCCGCAACATCCTGACGATGCCGATCCCGCGTTTCGGCACGCTGCGCGCCGAGATCGACGAGCGGCTCGAAGCCATCATCCAGAAGGCACTCCAGCGCGACCGCGACAAACGCTACCAGACGGCGGCGGAGATGCTGACGGATCTCGAACTTTACCTCTACAGCGATCGTTACGGCCCGACCAACGAAAAGCTGGGAGTGTATTTGAAGGACCTCATGGACTACCGTGAGCCCGGAGTCTCGCCCCAGCTTTCCCGTTCCCCTGCCCCGACGATTGCGTGAGAGATGAAAACCGTAAGCGCCGAAGCAGATTATGAGCGGACCGAGCTTTAGCCAAGACCTCCGTCAGCGCCAGACCCAGAACCTGGTCCTGGCCCCGCAATTGCGGCAGTCCCTGAAAATCCTTCAGGTGGCCGCGCTCGACCTGCGTTCGGTCATCCAGGAGGAGCTCCAGGCGAATCCGACGCTCGAGGAATTGCCGATGGAGGGCGTCAGCCTCGAACGGGAGAACGACACGCATCCCAACACGGACAGCGAAGGCACACCCGCCGGCGAGGAGCCCGATCGCCGCGAGGAGATGGATTTCTCCAAGGAGTTCGAAATCCTCAACAAGCTCGATGAGGACTGGCGCGACTACATGTCCCAGGCGGGCGGCGCCCAGCCGTACACATCGGAGGACGCGGAAAAACGGCAGCATTTCTTCGACTCGCTGGTGACTGAAACCTCGCTCCAGGAGCACCTGATGCGCCAGGCCGACCTCGCCGACATCAGCCCCCAGCACTACGAGGCGATGCGTTATCTGGTGGGCAGCCTGGACGACCGCGGCTTCCTCACCCAGACGGCGAACGACATCGCGCTGCAGATGAACCTGCCGCTCGAGGCCGTGCAGCAGGCCGCGAAGTACCTCAAGACCTTTGATCCCCCCGGCATCGGCGCGCAGGACCTGGAGGAATGCCTCTTGCTCCAGCTTGCCGCCAAGGGTCGCTCGGACTCACTCGCCGGACGGATCGTGCGGGACCACTTCACCCTTCTCACCCGCCGGCGCATTCCGGAGATCGCACGCAAGCTCGGCGCCCACATGGACGACGTTCAGATCGCGATCGAGGAGATCGGAACGCTCGACCCCGCGCCCGGGCGCCGCTTCGCCGATGACAGCAACCGGGTGGTGGTCCCCGACGTCACGGTCGAAAAGGACGGCGACAAGTGGAACATCCACCTCAACAGCGACTACATCCCGCGTCTCCGGATCTCCAATACGTACAAGGAGATGATCGCCCGGGGAACGCTGACCAAGACGGAGCGCGACTACCTGCGCGAGCGGATGCGCTCCGGGAAATTCCTGATCAACTCGATCGAGCAGCGCCAGCAGACGATCGAGCGGATCACCCGCGAGATCCTGAAGGTGCAAAACGCATTTTTCGAGGAGGGTGTCTCCAAGCTGCGCCCGCTGACCATGACCCAGATCGCGGACGCGGTGGGGGTGCACGAAACCACGGTCAGCCGCGCGATCGCCAACAAGTACATCAAGACCCCGCACGGCGTCTTCGACTTCAAGTTCTTCTTCACCCCCGGCTACCAGGCCGACAGCGGCGCGTCCGTCTCAAACACCAGTGTGAAGGAGATGATCAACGACCTGATCGCAGGTGAAGATCGCAGCCACCCCCTGAGCGATCAGGAGATCGTGGCCAAGCTCCAGGAAAAGGGCATCAACATCGCCCGCCGCACCGTTGCGAAATACCGCGAGGAACTCGGCATCTTGCCGAGCAACCTGCGCAGGGACTACACCTGACGAAGATTTATGATTCTTAACTGATGATTGATGACTTGGGCGGATCGCCGGCGCAGGTGTCGGGCGTCCCATCATCCATCAAAAATCGTGAATCATAAATTTCCCAGCTGCAGGCTGGGTTCGATGCGCAGGGAATGTGTGGGGACGGCACGTTGGACCCGCGGGTCAAGCCAGGCGGCGAAGGCGATCATCGCGGCGTTGTCGCCGGTGTGCCGGGGCTGGGCGGCGAGGGCGCTGATCTGCTCGCGGCGCGCAAGGTCCTCGAAGGCACTGCGGAGAGAGCGGTTGTTGGCCACACCGCCGGACAGGCCGAGGCTGGCATACGGACGGAGCCGCAGCGCGGCCTGGGCCTTGCGCACCAGCGCGTCCACCACCGCCTGCTGGTAACTCGCACAAAGGTCGGCCATCGCGGCCTCCACGGCCTCCGGGCTCATCTTCTCCAGGAGGTAACGGAGGCTGGTTTTCAGGCCCGAAAAACTAAAGTCCAATTCACTGCGGGGACCGATCCCGCGGGGGAAATCATACGCCGCCGGATTGCCGCCGACGGCACGCGTCTCGATCAGGGGGCCGCCGGGATAACCGAGCCCGAGGAGTTTGGCGCCTTTGTCCAGCGCCTCGCCGGCGGCGTCGTCGCGCGTTCCCGAAAGCACCGTCAGCCCCAGGTCCGCCTCGAGGCAAAACAACAGCGTGTTGCCGCCGGATACGATCAAGCCGAGGTGCGGAAGCAACGCCCGCAGTCGATCGGAGAACGCCGCGGGCGCCTCCGCCTGCAGGCTAATGAAGGGGGAAAACGCATGACCTCTCAGGTGATTGACGCCCACCAGGGGCACACCGAGGCCGAGGGCGAGAGCCTTGGCGGCCGCGTTGCCGATCGCCAGGCACCCGGCGAGCCCGGGCCCATGCGTCACAGCCACGCTCGTGACCGCCTGCAAGCCCTCCGCGGTTCCGCGCACCTGCTCGAGGAGCGGGGCAAGGGTACGCACGTGCTCACGCGTGGCCAGGTCGGGAACCACCCCGCCGTAGCGGCCATGGAGCGCGATCTGGCTGTAGACCCACTCACCGACCAAACCCCGGGCGGGATCAAAAAGTGCGGCTGCGGTTTCGTCGCAGGAACTCTCCAGCGCCAGAATCATGGAGTGGCTGCTTTCTCCCGCTCTGCGAGGAGGCGAACCGCCTTCAGGATGTCGAGGCCGGCCTGCAACTGCCGGTCCTCCACCGGCTCCACCCCAAAACGCTCCTTGAACTCGGAAGGCTCCACCACGTCGCGCCGCGAGCGTTGCAGCCGCAGATTCTGGTCATCCTCGGGCGACATCACGATTTCCACCACCGGCTCGACCCCCTTCTCGTGAATCGTCACGCCGCTGGGCGTAAAATAACGGGCAGTGGTGAGTCGCATGCCCTCCCCGTTCTGCAGCTGGAAAATGGATTGCACCGAGCCCTTGCCGAAGGAGCGTTCCCCCACGACCACGCCGCGGCCGGTGTCCTTGAGGGCACCCGCGACAATCTCGGCCGCGCTGGCACTACCCGCATTGATCAGCACCACGGTGGGCACGTTGATCATCCGTTCGTCCGCGCTCGCCCGGTACTCCTCGCGATCGGCCGGTTTGCGGCCCTGGGTGTAGACGATCAGCTCGCCCTTGCGGAAAAAGGGCTCCGCCACCTCGACCGCGGCATCCAGCAGCCCTCCCGGATTGTTGCGCAGGTCAAGAACAAGGGCCTGCATGCCCTGCCCTGCGAGCCGTTCGAGGGCGCGCACAAACTCCTCGCCCGTGCGCTCGGTGAACTGGGTGATCTGGACGTAACCCACCTTTTCGGGAAACATCTCCGCGTTCCGCACGCTCTCGAACTTGATGATCTCGCGCGTGAGGGTGACGTCGTACTCCTGCTTTGTGCTGGGTCGGAAGAAACCGACCGTGACCTTTGTCCGCGGTTTGCCGCGCAGCTTGCCCACGATGTCGTCCATCCCGGTGGACGGTGCCAGGCGGGCGCCCTCAATCCTGACCAGCTCGTCGCCGCGGCGAATACCCGCGCGGTCGCTCGGGGTGTCCGCGATCGGGGCGATCACCACGATGCGATTGTCGCGCTGCTCCAGTTGCACACCGATGCCGCCAAACTCGCTGTTCATCTCCTCCTCCAACTCCTTGTAAACGCGCGCCTCCATGAACTCGGAGTGCGGGTCCAGTGAGCCGAGGACGCCCTCGAGGGCGGACTTTGTCAGTTGGGAATAGTCGACCTGTCTGGCGTCGACGTAGTTCTCGTTCACCAGGTGCAGCACCTCGCGCACGTAGCGGGCGGACCGGTCGAGGTCGCGATTCGGAAGCCAGCCCCAGAGAGAGGCCAGCTGGGCCCCGCCGACGGCGAGCAAACTGCCGAGGGCCACGCCACTCGCGATGGTGAGGATGCGACGAAACATGTGCTCGATGACTGTGTGCGGGGCCCTCGCGCTTGTAAATGGGATCGTCCGCGAAACCGCCGCCAAAGGCGTTCTTAACGTCGGGCAAACAACTCCCGCTGGCGTTTTTTCGCACCGCCTGCTTTGCCATCGCCATGGCCTCCGACGCCTCCGCACCCACTGCCGTTTCCTCCCGCTTCGCCGAGCGCTTCAGGCTCGCCGCGCAGGGCGGAACCACCCTGCGGTTCGACGCGTTCATGAAAGTCGCCCTCTTCGATGACGAGGTGGGTTATTACCGGCGGGACCGTCCGCGGGTGGGACGTCACGCCGCCGCCGATTTCTACACGGCGACCAGCAGTGGTCCGCTCTTTGGCGAACTCGTCACTGCCGCCTGCGTCCAGCTGCTGGGCAGTCAAGACCCGCGGACCTTCACCTTTGTGGAAGTCGGGGCGGAGCCGGGCCGCACCGTGCTGGACGGCGTCAGTCACCCCTTTGGTGCGGTGCACGTCTGCCGCCTGGGCGATCCTTGGGCGCCGCCGCCGAAGGCGGTCGTTTTCTCCAACGAGCTTTTTGACGCGCAGCCGTTCCGCCGCGTGGTGTATCGCGCGGGTGCGTGGCGCGAGAGCGGCGTATGTATCCATGGCGACCAGACGCTGGCGGAGGTCGAGTGGCCCGGCCTCCCGCAGGAGCTGGCCCACGGCCTGCCCCCGGCGGCAACGGAGGGCTACCGGCTCGATCTTCCGCTCGACGCGGTCGACCTCCTTGCCCGTCTCACCATATCCGGCTGGCATGGTCTCTTTGTCGCGTTCGATTACGGCAAAACCTGGCGGGAAATGACGGAGGCCCTCCCTGCCGGGACGGCCCGTGCGTACCACCAGCACCAGCAGGTGAAGGACCTTCTCGCCCGACCCGGTGAGCAGGATCTCACCTGTCACGTCTGCTGGGACTGGCTGGAGACCGCGCTGGCGGAAAACGGGTTCTCCCCCCGCCAAGTGCAGTCGCAGGAGGCCTTCTTTATGACGCATGCGGCGGGTGCGATCGAAACCGTGGTGGCGGCGGAGGCGGAGCGTTTCAGCGCCCGCAAGATGGGGCTGATGCAGCTCTTGCACCCGGGCAACATGGGCCAGAAATTCCAGGTCTTGTGGGGAATACGGGCGGCGAAAGATTCCCCTTGATTCGGCGGACGCCCGCCCTTTACTCATGCCCCTTTTAACCCATTCCAACCATGGCCAGGATTTGCGCTATCACCGGTAAACGCCCCGTCAAAGGCAGCATCATCAACCGCAAGGGACAGAGCAAGAAGAGCGGCGGCATCGGCACGCACGTGACCAGCATCACGAAGCGTAAATTCCGCCCCAATCTTCAGCGCATCCGCGTGAAGCTCGCGAACGGCGGCACCAAGCGCATGCTCGTCTCCGTCAAGGCCATCAAGGCCGGGCTGGTCGAGAAGGCTTGAGTCCCTCCGCGGCTCGCCCGCGTTGAGACATCTCCTCTTCAACCCGCGGCTTTCCGCCGCGGGTTTTTCTTTCTCTCAACCACGAGAGGCCGCTCGGCTCCGGCGGGGCGGGTGCCGTAATACTTCGCCTCGCATTCCGGGCAGAAGCCGTGGGTGAACTCCACGTTGGCGTGCTCCTTAAAGTAGTCCTCGAGTTTGCTCCAGTACCCGTCGTCCTCGCGGATCTTCTTGCAGCCACCGCAAAGGGGCAGCAACCCGCGCAGGGTGAGCAAATTCTGATGGGCGATCTCCAATTCGCGCCGCAGCTGGGCGCGTTCGGTTTCCATCCGGTGGCGATACACCGCCATCTCGATCTGAACCATGAGCTCCCGCTCGGTGAACGGTTTTAGGATAAAACCGTAGGGCTCCGACTCCTTGGCCCGCTTCACCACCATGGCGTCCGAGTGGGAGGTGAGGAAGATGACGGGGACTCCCACGGTGACGCGAATCTGCCGGGCCGCCTCCGTCCCATCCATGCCGCCCCGCAATTGGACATCCATCAGGACTGCATCCGGTGTGAGGGCGAAAGCCTGGCGCACGGCGTCTTCGCCATTGTCGACGATCCCAACCACCTCATGGCCGAGCTGGCGTAGGTGAGCGGCGATGTCCTCGGCGACGAGGGCTTCGTCCTCCACCACCAGGAGGCGACGCACGGGTTGTCCGGTCGAGTTTGTCACAGCGGGACGGGGAAACGGATCGCGAGTTTGGTGCCGGAGACGCTCTCCAACGTCAGCCTCGCCTTCAGCTGGCGAATGAGCACGTCGACGATCTTGGAGCGCAGGGCCTCGGGACCGGTGGCAGAGAGCGGGGTGCGCGCCACGCCGTCGTCGCCCACGCTGAGCACACATTCGGCCGGTGAGGTCGAAACCCGCAGGGACACCTCGATCCGTCCGGCGGCGCGGCCAACAAAAGCGTGGGTGAGCGCATCACATATCAGTTCGTAGGCGATGAGCCCGACGGGGATGGCAGAGTCGAGGTCGAGGTGGAGCGTCTCGACAAAAACCTGGGGTTGGATCAGCGGGCTCGCGTGGCTCCGCACGGTGCCGCTGACGATCTCCTTCAACGCGTCGCCGACATCGAGCCGGCCCGCGGTGCCACTGCGGGACAGCCGTTCGTACATCACGGCGATGAGCCTGACGCGGTCCTGGGCGGCGGTAAAAAGCCCGCGCATTGCGGGGTCGGCGACCTCGCGCGCCTGCAGGGAAAGCAGGCTCGCCACCACCTGTAGGGTGTTTTTGGCGCGGTGGCGTTCCGCGCTTAGGATGACGCCCAGCGACTCGCCGTCACGGACCTGGGGGTTAAACGGGTCATTCGTCATCCAGTTCGGTAGTTGGCGAACACTACCCCTGGGGGGCCGCCCTCGCGAGCGAATTTCCGTGGGGCGAAGGCCCCACGACGCAGGCGGCGCTGTCGCCAGATCATGGCGACAGGGTGCTTAAATCCGCTTGAACACCACGGAGGCGTTTTGTCCGCCGAAACCGAGGTTGTTGCTGAGGACCGCATCCAGACGGGCGCTGCGCTTGACGTTCGGGACGTAGTCCAGGTCGCACTCCGGATCGGGGTCGGTCAAATTGATGGTGGGCGGGATCTCGCCGGTCTGCAGGGCTTTCACGCAAACCACGGACTCGATGCCACCCGCTGCGCCGAGCAGGTGCCCGGTCATCGATTTCGTGGAGCTGATGGCCACGCTGCGCGCATGCTCGCCGAAGATCTTCTTGATCGCGAGGGTCTCGAACTTGTCGTTGTACGGGGTCGAGGTGCCGTGCGCGTTGATGTACTGGATCGCCTCGGGTGCCAGCTGGGCACTGTGCAGTGCGCGCTTCATCGCCATCGACAACCCCTTCCCTTCCGGGTCGGGCTGCGTGATGTGGTAGGCGTCGCAGGTCGCCGCGTACCCCGCCAATTCACAATAGATCCGGGCCCCGCGCGCTTGGGCGTGGGCGAGCGACTCGAGCACCAGTACGCCGGCGCCCTCACCCATCACGAAGCCATCGCGACCGAGGTCGAACGGCCGGCTGGCGTGCTGCGGGTCGTCGTTGCGTGTGCTCATCGCCTTCATCGAGCAGAAGCTCGCGTAGGCGAAGGGGGTGATGGCGGCTTCGGCGCCGCCGGCAATCATCACCTCGGCATCGCCTCGGCGGATCATGTGCATGGCCTCGCCGATCGCATGGGTGGCGGTGGCGCAGGCGGAAACAACGCCAAAGTTGGGCCCTCGAGCGCCGATATCGATCGCGACCAGCCCGGAGCACATGTTGCCGATAAGCGACGGGATGGTGAACGGGGAAACCTTGCGCGGGCCGCGGTCGAACAGGTTCTTCAGCTGCGACTCATAGGTGTACATGCCACCGATACCGGAGCCGATCAGCACGCCGACTCGATCGGCATCCTCCTGCGCCATATCGAGGCCCGCATCGCGGATGGCCTGCTTGGCGGTGACAAAACCCAGTTGCGTGTAGCGGTCGTTTCGACGCGCCTCCTTCGGGTCCATGTGTTGCTCCGGCTGCCAGTCGCGCACCTCGGCGCCGATCTGGCAGGCGAGGTCCGAGGGATCAAAATGGGTGACCCGCTGGATCCCACACCGGCCTGCAAGGAGACTGGCCCAGAAGGAATCCACATCGTGGCCAAGGGAGGCCACGGCGCCGAGTCCCGTGATGACGACCCGCTGAGACGGAGGGAGCAAAGAAGACATGGAGGGGAAGGGCTAAAGGGTTTGGCCAGAGTTGCGAAGCGCAGAATTACTCCCGCCGGTACTAACAGAATCGTTCGCCGGGCAACGCGTCCCCACAAATAACGCCCGTGCGCGATGCGCAGGTGACAAAAACAAAAAAGGCGTTCTACCCAGAAGTCTCAACCGAGGCTTGGTAGAACGCCGAAAATGAAACCAGGCTTACTTGGCGGCAGCCTTCGTCTGGATGTACTCGATGACCTGACCGACGGTCTGGAGCTTCTCCGCGTCGGACTCGGGAATCTCGCCCTTGATCTCGTCCTTGAACTCCTCCTCGAACGCCATGATCAGCTCGACGGTGTCGAGCGAATCTGCGCCGAGATCATCCAGGAAAGAGGCCTGCGGAGTGATCTGTTCCTCGTTAACGTTCAGCTGGTTAACGATGATCTCTTTGACGCGTTGTTCGATGGTTTTTTGGTCAGCCATGATTGGTTGAAATTCTGAGGGTTGAAGGGGGTCACATCGCCATCCCGCCGTCAACGGCAAAAACTTGGCCTGTGATGTAGTTGGCCTCCTCGCTACACAGGAAGGCCGTGAGACTTGCGACATCCGAGGGTTCGCCGAAACGCTGCATCGGGATCATGCCGGCGGCCGCCTTCTGGACCTCCTCGTTGAGCACGGAGGTCATGTCGGTCTTGATAAAACCGGGGGCGACGACATTGGCCGTGACGTTGCGGCGGGCGAATTCGCGGGCCACCGACTTGGTGAAGGCGATCATGCCGCCCTTCGCGGCGGCATAATTGGCCTGCCCGGCATTGCCCATGATGCCGACCACGGAGGCGATGTTGACGATGCGGCCGTAGCGGGCGCGGCACATGGGCCAGCCGATCAGCTTGGTCCAATGAAAGGCGCTGGTGAGGTTGGTCTGGAGGACGGCGTTCCAGTCTTCCTCTGACATGCGGGCGAGAAGGCCGTCGCGCGTGATGCCCGCGTTGTTCACCAAGATGTCGATCTTGCCGTATTCGGCGAGGAGCGCCTCCGAGGCCTTGGTCACCGCGGCGCCGTCAGAGACGTCGACCGGCACGGCCTTGGCTTTTCCACCCGCGGCGGTGATGGCGGCGGCCACGGCGCCGCAGCTGTCGGGCGACTTTGAGACGCAGATCACGTTCACACCGTTCCGGGCGAGAAGTTCAGCGATGGCTTTGCCGATGCCGCGGCCGGCGCCGGTGACGAGAGCTGTGCGGTTGTTGAACGTCATAAAAAGGGGCGGTCAATACACGTCGCGCTGATAGCGCTTTTCCTTCTTCATCGTCTTCACGTATTCGACGGCGGCCGCCGCCTCCATGCCGCCCTGCTGGGCGACAATCTCGTGGAGGGCAACGTCAACGTCCTTGGCCATGCGCTTGGCATCACCGCAGACGAAGAAATACGCGCCCGACTTGATCCAAGCCCACAGCTCGGCCGCGTTCTCGCGCATCCGGTCCTGAACGTACACCTTCTGGGCCTGGTCGCGCGACCAGGCGAGATCGAGGCGGGCGAGGTGGCCGTCGGCCTGGTATTTGGTCCATTCCTCCTCGTAGAGGAAATCGGTGGCGCGTTTCTGGTCGCCGAAGAACACCCAGTTGCGGCCGGCGGCGCGGCTGGCGACCCGGTCCTGCAGGAAGGCGCGGAAGGGGGCGATGCCTGTGCCGGGCCCCACCATGATGACGTCCTTCGACGTGTCTTCCGGCGGGCCAAAATGCGAGTGTGAGACAAACACCGGCGCGGGTGTCCGTCCCACCTCGAGCCGATCGGACAGGAAGGTCGAGCAGACCCCCACCCGCTCGCGCAGGTTGGAGCGATACCGGACGATCGCGACGGTCAGGTGAATCTCGTCCGGGAAAACCTTGGGCGACGACGCGATCGAATACAGGCGCGGCATCAGCTTGCGCAGGTGATCGACAAATTCCTGCGGGCTCAGGCGGGCACTGGGGTACTCCTCGAGCAGGTCGACGAACTCGCGCTCTTCCAGGTAGGCCATCAGCTTTTCCTTCGACTCGGGGGCGAGCAGGGCGGCGAGGCGCTCCTTCTCGGCCGGATCGGCGGCCTTGGCCAGGAGCGTATTCAGAATCTTCGAGGTGGGGCCGGCCAGGGCCAGTTTCGACGTCAGGGCCTCCCGCAGGCTGATCGCCGTAGTCGCTTTGGGCAGCAGCACCGGTTCACTTCCGCTGGCACCCAGCCGCCGGAGAATCTCGTCCACCTCAGACGATCGATTCGTTGGATACACCCCGAGCGAGTCGCCGGCCTTGTAGCTGAGGCCGCTGCCGGCAATCCGCACGGCAAAGTGGCGGGTCTCCTTCGCGGATCCGGGCTGGCTGAGAAGGCGGTTCTCGGTGATGACGGCCGGGAACGGATTGTCCTTGTTGAAGGCGGAAAGGGTTTCAGAAGGGGCGCCAGAAGCGGACATAAACGCATGGGTTCTGGGGAACGCGGCAGGCACGAGCAAGCCTTACTTTCATACCGCGACCGGGCTTGATTCGCCGGACGAATTAACGCCAATTGCTCGGCCATGAGCTCCCCTGAACCGATCCGCGTCCAAAAGTACATCGCCGACGCGGGGGTGTGCTCGCGGCGGACAGCGGAAGGCCTCATCGCCCAGGGTGAAGTGTGGGTGAACGGAGTAAAAGCCACCCCGGGACAGAAGGTGACACCGGGCGTGGACAAGGTGACGGTCAGCGGCAAGTCCGTGCGCCCAGTCGCCCAGCCGAAGGTCACCCTGGCGATGCACAAGCCCCGTGGCCTCGTTTGTTCCAACGACGATCCCCACCACGCGGAGACGATTTTCACCGTTCTGCCCGGCGACTTTGCCAAGCTTCGCTTCTTCTGTGCCGGCCGTCTGGACAAGGAGAGCGAGGGCCTCGTCATCCTGACGACCGACGGCGACCTTGCCCATCGCCTGATGCACCCGAGCAATGTGGTGGTGAAACGCTACCACGTCTCGCTCAAGCAGCCCTTCCCCGCCGCTAAACGAGCCCTGTTGATCAAGGGCATCGTGGTGGAGGGGGAGCGGTTGAAGGTGGAGAAAGCCACGCTGATCGCCCCGAACGCAAGCAAGGCGTCGACCGAGATCGACGTGCAGATGCACCACGGAAAAAAACGGGAGATTCGGCAACTCTTCACGATGCTGGGCTACGACGTAAAACGCCTGAAGCGCTACCAGATCGGCGCCTTCCAGCTCCGAGGAATTCCTTTGCGGGCGGTCAAACCGCTTTCTAACAAAGAAGTCCAAGCGCTCTTCAAAACGCCCCGTCCCCCGGCGCGCAAACAAAGCGAACCCGAGACCCTTCATGAAGATTAACCTGCTCCTCGCCCTTTTCGCCGCCACGAGCCTCGCGGCGGCACCGCTGACCACGTCCACCGCGGTCCACGTACGCCCCGACGCGAGTTCGCCCACCCTGACTACGCTGCCTGCAGGGACCGAGCCCAAGGCGGCGGTCGGCACAGCGTTGCCGCTCGCAGCGGGCTGGTCGGCGGTCCAGGTCGACGGCCCTCACACCGCCTACATCCAAAACAAGGATCTGCAGAAGAACCTCGATGTGCGGCCGGGCGCGGTGTTTTACGCCGCGCCGAAAGCGGGCGGCCCCTCTGTCGCCACGATGGAGCCCGGCGATCAGGTTGAAATCACGGGCTATCATGGCCGTTGGACCGAGGTGAAGGTGACCAAGCGGATCGTCGGTTACATCCAAGGTTGGTCCGGCGCCGCCCCGGCAGCAGCGGCGGCGCGCTCGACGACACCCGCCGCCCTGCCGTCCAACGCTTCCACCCCAGCTGCCCCGGCCAACCGCCCCGCGGCTACCCAACCGTTCTCTCCGGCTCCGGCCGCCGCTGCGGCCGCCGCGGGGGCGCAAGGACGCCCAGTCAGCCTCGGCGATGGAGGCTCTGCCTCGCTGCCCCGCCTTTTCCAGGGCAAATTTGTCTCCACCCGCAGCGTGCTGCGTCCGCGGCGCCCTTACGATTTTCAACTGAACGACAGCGCGGGCGAACGCTACGCCTATCTCGACGTCAGCCGCCTGCTCCAAACCGAGCAGATCGACAAATACGTCGACCGCACGGTGGCGGTGTACGGCACCGCCAAGGGCGTGGCCGGGACCAAGGACATCGTGATCGAGGTGGAGAGCCTGCAGCTGAAGTGAGTTCCATGACCCTGATCGACGGAAACCGGATCGCGGCCGACATCATCGCCGAACTGAAGACCGAGGTGGCAGCGCTCCCCGGGCGCAAGCCGTGCATCGCGCTGGTGCGGGTCGGCAATGACCCCGCCTCCGTCTCGTACGTGGCGAAGAAGGAAAAGACCTCCGCGGAGATCGGCGTCACCAGCCGGGTGATACTCCCGCCGGAGTCGATCACGCAGGACGAGCTTTTTGCCCTGATCGACGGTTTGAACGACGATCCGACGGTGGACGGCATCCTCGTCCAGTCGCCGCTTCCCAAACACATCAACGAGGTGGCGGTCTTTCGCCGCGTCGCACCCGAAAAGGATGTGGACGGCTTCAACACCCTCAACCTGGGCAAGGTCGCCCAGGAGGATGAAACGGGGTTTGTCTCCTGCACCCCCGCCGGCATCATGGAGCTGCTCTCCCGCAGCCAGGTGGACCTGAAGGGCAAGCACGTCGTGGTCCTCGGACGAAGCCTGATCGTCGGCAAACCCGTCGCCCTGCTCGCGCTCCAAAAGAAGGCGGGCGCGAACGGCACCGTCACGATCTGTCACTCCCAGACCGCCAACCTCGCCGCCCTCGTGCAGCAGGCGGACGTCCTGATCGCGGCGATCGGCAAGCCCGAGTTCGTCACCGCCGAGATGATCAAGCCAGGCGCGGTGGTGATCGACGTCGGCATCAACCGAGTGCCTGATGCGTCAAAGAAATCCGGATACAAACTCGTCGGCGACGTGCATTTCGCCTCCGTCGCCCCCAAGTGCAGCCAGATCACCCCGGTCCCCGGCGGCGTCGGCCCCATGACCGTGGCGATGCTGATGAAGAACACCGTCAAGGCGAACAGGCAGAACAATTTATGATTGATGACCAATGATTTATGATTGGGGAACGGACGTACCGTCCCTCTTGCGAGCCCCCTGCCGCGGTTCCGGAAGGTGATGTATTCGCTCCCGCGGCACCCCCTCCGACCAAATCATAAATCCTAAATCATAGATACCCCCATGTCCTCCCCCACCATTCTGGTCGTCGACGACCAGCCGGTTAACGTCCAGCTGCTCAAGCGAAAGCTCGAGCGGGAGGGCATCCGCGTGCAGGCGGCGTTCACCGGCCAGGAGGCGCTGGAGATTGTAGAGCGGGAGAAGCCTGACCTGATTCTACTCGATGTGATGATGCCGGACATGGACGGGATCGACGTCTGCCAGCGGCTGCAGGAACGCGAGGAGACTCGTTCCATCCCGGTGATCTTCATCACTGCCCGAAGCTCGAAGGAGAGCAAACTCGAGGGCCTGGCGGTCGGGGCGGTGGATTACATCACCAAGCCGATCGACCTCGATGAGACCCTTGCGCGGGTGCAGACACAGCTGCGTTTTGTCGCCATCAACCGGGAAATGGTCGACCTGCAGCGTCGCCTTCACGAGGCCCGTCGCGCTGCCACCATCGGTGCGGTGACACAGGGCATCGCCCACAATCTCAACAACCTGCTGGGAGTGGTCCTTGGTTACCTGGACCTGATCAAGACCCACCACACCAAACCCGAACTCGTGCGGCGCAACGCCGAGAGCGTGGAGAATGCGGTGCAGCGCATCGTCAATATCATCAAGCAGTTGACCTCCCTGGTGGTGAAATCGCGGCTACCCGTGATGCGGCACAGCCTCGACGCGCTGCTGCGAGGTGCGGTCGAGCGTTACCAGGCGGAGTTCAAGATCACACAGCCGGTCACGATCGAGAACCCGCTCGGCGACCTGCAGATCGAGACCCACATCGAGGTGTTCGAGGACGTGCTGACAAAGGTTTTGATCAACGCCTGGGAATCCTACGGCAGCCGTGCGCCCGAGCGCCGGGCCATCACCGTGCGCACCCGCAGGGTCGACCTCCCCGGCGGCGGGCCGCCCGCAGTGGAAATCCGGGTGGAGGACCAGGGTCTCGGGATCGATCCGAGCATCCGCGACCATATGTTCGAACCGTTCATCAGTTCGAAGCAGACGGTGGGCGTAGGTATGGGCCTGACGGTGGCGCGCCACGCCCTGCGCAACATGGGCGGCGAGGTGACGATGGCAGACCGCATCGGCGGCGGTACGGTCGCGGTGCTGGTGCACCCGGTGGAGACCAAGCGCCGTGCACGCGAAGACGACTCCGATCTCTAGACTCACATGGGTACCCTCGCCTTCATCGGGGCGGGCCGGATGGCATCCGCCATCGTCGACGGCCTGCTCGCCCGCAAAACCACCGGCGCCGAGCAGATCGCCTGCCTGAGCGGTTCCGGCACATCGGCCACCGCCCTGAGTGCGCGGACGGGTATCCGCTTGGCAACGTCGCTGGAGGACCTGCTCGCGGCCGCCGACATCGTCGTGGTGGCCTTCAAGCCCCAGCATCTCGCCAGTGCGGACCCTCGGCTGGCCGAACTCACCCGCGGAAAACTCGTCATCTCCGTGCTTGCGGCCAAGACGCTGGGCCAGCTCGGCCGGACCTTCCCGCATGCACGCAACCTGGTGCGGACCATGCCCAACACCCCCAGCGCGATCGGCGCCGGGGTCACCGGTTGGTGCTCGGCGCGCCCGCTCGAAACCGAGGATCGCTCGCGCCTGCTGGGCCTGCTCGGGGCAATCGGCCGCGAGGTCGAGCTCCCGGAGTCCCAGATCGACGCCTTGATGGCCATCAGCGGGTGTGGTCCGGCCTACGTCTTCGAGTTTGCGGCGGCGATGCGGGAGGCCGGCGTCGCCGCGGGGCTCGACCGCGCCACCGCCCAGATGCTCACGCTCGAGACCATTCTCGGGGCCGCGCGCCTGATGGTCGAAACCGGGACCGAACCCGAGACGCTCCGCAATCAGGTCACCTCCCCCAACGGCACCACCTTCGCCGCCCTGCGCCGCTTCGAGGCCCACCACCTTCGCGCCATCGTCCAGGAGGCGGTCCTTGCCGCGAAGGCGCGGTCCGAGGAACTCTCCCGCGACACCTGACCCCATGTCCCCCCTCAACGGCCGCATCCTCGTCACCGGTGGCGCCGGCTTCATCGGCAGCGCCCTGATCTGGGCCCTCAACCAGCGGGGCGTCAGCGATATCATTGTATCCGACATTCTGGGACAGGATGAGAAGTGGAAGAACCTGGTCCCGCTGCGTTATGCCGACTACGTCGAGGCGGGATCCTTCCGCGCTGCGCTCCAGGCCAATCCCTCCGCCTTTGGCCGCTTCTCGGCCGTTTTCCATCTCGGCGCCTGCTCCGCCACCACGGAACGCGATGCCTCGTACCTGGCGGACAACAACTTTGCCTACACCCGCGAACTGGCCCAGTGGGCGGTCAGCCGCGACTCGCGTTTTATCTACGCGTCTTCGGCGGCGACCTATGGCGACGGCGCGACCGGCATGGACGACAGGCTGGAGGAACTGCACCGGCTCCGTCCCCTCAACATGTACGGGTATTCGAAGCAGATGTTCGATCTGTATGCCCAGAGGACCGGGCTGCTGAAGCGCATCGTTGGCGTGAAGTATTTCAACGTTTTCGGTCCGAACGAAGATCACAAGGGCGAGATGCGCAGCCTGGTCAACAAGGCCTACCAGCAGATCCTCGCCACCGGCCGGGTCCAACTGTTCCGCAGCCATCGGCCCGACTTCCGGGACGGCGAACAGATGCGCGATTTTCTCTACGTAAAGGATGCGGTCGAAATGACCCTCCATTTCGCGGAGTCGGCAACCAGCGCGGGCGGGCTCTACAACCTCGGTTCAGGCGAGGCGAACACCTGGTTGACCCTCGCCGGCGGCATCTTCAGCGCCCTGGGCCGCACGCCTCAGATAGATTTTATCGACATGCCCGAGGTGCTGCGCGGCAAGTACCAGTATTACACCAAGGCCGACATCTCCAAGTTGCGCGAGACCGGGTACCAGCGCCAGGTCACCCCTCTCGTCGAGGCGGTGCGTGACTACGTGCAGAACCACCTGGTGACCGGCCGGAAGCTGGGGGAGTGAACGCGGAGCGGTCGCATTCGTGATTCGGGATTTGTGCTTCCATCCCGAATGAAGAATCCCGCCTACATCGGCGGTGGCATCGGTACCGGGTCTGCCCTGGTCGGCATCGGCGGATAGTCGGGACGCTCGATGCCGGGAATCAGCCCCGAGATCGGGACGGTTGCGCCGGTGATAAAGCTGCGGTTGGCGGCGATGCCCACCGCCGCGGAATAGGCGCCGGCACGGTCGTCGGCCACCCGTCCATAGGGGTCGGGCCGGCTCTCGCCGCTGAAGAGATCGTCAAGGAGGACGGGATCGCCGCCGCCATGGCTTCCCTCCGCCTTCCAGACCGGGATGTCGCGGGCCGCCCCGCGCAGCGGTATCACCCGGATGGAGACACGTTCCTCCTCCATCCCTCCCTGGATCTCGTCGCGGCCGCTCACGTACACCTGCTCCTCCATCGTATGCTCCAACCGGCCGCGCGAGCCGTTGAAGGCGATGGTGTATCCCTCCCAGGCGTTGTACGCCTGCAGCGAATACGAAAGCGAGGCGCCGGTGTCGTATTTCACCTGCACGCTCATGGTGTCCTCGATTCCGATTTCCGGGCGCCAGACGCAGCGGTCCCGGAAATAGCCGTCGTGGCCCTCCTGGTCCAGATAGAGGTCGCGCAGGGACGGGACGGCGGCGAGATCGAGCCGGAAACTGCAGAGGTGTGCTTCCGGGCAGGTGTGGCAGCGCTCATGCGGGCCGGACAGGCCCATCCGACGCGCCATCTCCGGGGTGTAGAACTGGCGGCTGCCGGAGCCCGACACGGCCACGGGCACCGCCCCAAGCCACCAGTTGATCAGGTCAAAATGGTGGGTGGCCTTGTGCACCATCAGGCCGCCGGAGTTGGCCTTGTCCGAGTGCCAGCGCCGGAAGTAGTCCGCGCCGTGGATGGTGTTGAGCAGCCAGTGGAAGTCGACGGACAGGACGTCCCCGATCACACCCTCCATCAGCAGCGCCTTCACCTGTGACCGCGGCGGCGAGTACCGGTAATTGAAGGTGACGCGGCAGCGCCGGCCGGTCCTGCGCCGGGCCTCGGCGATCTGGAGACAGGCTTCCGCGGTGGTGGTCATCGGCTTTTCGGTGATGACATCACAGCCCGCGTTCATGGCCCGGATGATAAAGTCGTGGTGCACCGCGTCGCGGGTCAGGACAATCACAACCTGGGCATTCACCCGCCCGAGCAGTGCCTCGAGCCCGTCGGGTGGGGCGGCGTCTGGGACGGCCGCCCCGTTGGCGATGGAGCGTGCCTGGGCCAGCGCGAGACGACCCGCATTCACGTCACACAGGCCGACCAGTTCCGCCCGATCGCGATAGGTGCGCTGGAGGGCATCCTGGTACATCTGGCTGCGCGCGCCGCACCCCACCATGACATAGCGGCGCCGTGCGCCGGAGAACCTCGCGGCACCCTCACGGGCGCTTCCAGCCGGGGAAGGCTGAGCTGGGGTGGCCGGGACGGAAGACGGGGGAGCCATGCGGGAGCAGATAAGGACAGCTGTCCGCACCAGACTCAAGCTCGTTGCGGCGTAAGAAACCGGCTTCCCGGGCGTTTAACAGGGAGAACCTCGGCGGAAACGGCGTTTACACTCTGCCCTGGGCACGACTCCCTTTCGGTAATCCCCCTCCGGCTCATGAGATTCCCCCTGCGCCAGCGCCCTCCCCTTGCCTGGATCTTTCTGTTGCTGACGCTGGCCATCCTGCCGCTCCGCGCGCAGGTGATGGACGTGGCCGAGCCCGGCGTGGAGGCGGTGCGGGTGGAAAGCGCCAGTATTGGCGTAGAGGTGACGGGACGCCTCGCCGTCACGACCTACGAACTCGTTTTTCGAAATCCCAATCCCCGCCAGCTGGAGGGCACGCTTCTGCTTCCCCTTCTCGATGGGCAGACGGTGATCGGTTTTGCCCTCGATCTGAACGGCGTGCTGCGGGACGCAGTCCCGGTGGACAAGGCACGCGCGCGTGTGGTGTTTGAGGAGATCGAGCGGCGGTCCATCGACCCCGGACTCCTGGAAAAAACCGCGGGCAACGTGCACCGCGTCCGGGTGTATCCACTTCCTCCGGGCGGGACCCGACGCGTCCGAATCCAGGTGCAGGAAGACCTCAAGCCTGCCGCCGACGAAACGGTGTACCGTCTGAATCTGAACTTTCCGCAGCGTCTGGCCCGTTTTCATCTCAGCCTGAACGTACACGCCGGACCGGGAGCGGTGCCCCGTGCGCGCACAACGCTGAACCTGCAGCTGCCCACTTGGAGAGACGCCCAACACATGGAGCTCGAGCGGCTGGACTTCGAGGCGAAGGGCCTGCTGGAAATCAGCCTTCCCAAGGCGGAGCGCCCCCGCGTGATGACCGGACGCTTCCAGGAGCGGGAGTACTTTTATGCCGAGGTGCCGGTGCTGCCCATGTTGGTGTCGCGGCCGGCGCCAAAGACCATCGGCCTGATTTGGGACAGCTCCGGCTCTGGCAGCTCGCGGAACCAGGCACGCGAACTGGCTCTGCTCGACAGCTGGTTCTCCGAACTGAAATCCGTGGAGGTGCGTCTCGTTCGCCTGCGAGACCGGGCGCTCCGGGACAAGGTCTTCTCCATCCGCGGAGGCGACTGGGCAACCCTGCGCCGTGAGCTCGAGAACACGTCCTATGACGGCGCGACCTCGCTGGACGGACTGGCCGAGGATCCGCGCGTCGACACGTGGATTCTTTTTTCGGACGGTTTCCTCAACTACGGCGCCGCCCCTGCCGCCACCACGCTTGGGGTCAAGGGCGTGGTGCACACGGTGGCATCCGCCCCGCAGTCGGATGCGATTTGGCTTCAGGCGGTCGCGCGGTCACACGGCGGTGAATACGTCGATCTGGTCGCGCAGGAACCCGCGGCCGGGGCCTACGCCCTTCAGGCGCAGTCGATGCGGCTGCTCGGGCTGGAGTCCTCCCCGGAGGAAGTCAGCGAGGTCTATCCGGAAGTGGGCAGTGTGATCCGGGGAGACAGTTTTGTTGTCGCGGGGGTGCTTCGGAAGCCCAACGCCCGTGTCCGCGTCCTGGTCGGTCAATCGCGCGAAAACGCGGTGACGGTGGACGTGCCGCTGCTCTCCGGAGGCGACCTGACCCCGCTTGCTGCCCGCGCCTGGGCCGTGCTCAAGCTGCAACAGCTCGCCGCCACCGCGGACGCCAACCGCGCGGACATTCGGCGCACCAGCCGGGACTTCGGCATCGCCACGGAGCAGACCTCCCTTCTCGTCCTGGAGACAGTGGACGACTACGTGCTCCACGAGATCGAACCGCCCGCCGAGCTGCGGGCTGAGTGGGAGGCGCGCCGGCACGCCACCCAGCGTCGCGGCCCCGCTGCCACTCAGCACCGCGAGGAAATCCTCCGCCTTTTCCAGGATCGCGTCGCCTGGTGGAACAAGGCCTTTCCCAGGGATAAACCCAAGGGAGGCGTCAAGGAGGCGGCGGGACGCGCCGAACGCGAGGCGCAGGAGCGTCGGCACAGTGAGCGTCCTCCACATCCTGCACTCCTTGAAGACGGATCTGAAGTCGTCGAACTGCATGCATTTGAGGTGGCGGCAGGGCCAGAAGGTGGCTACAGGGCAGGGAATGTGATCGCCGGCTCGCGATTGCGGGACACCGCAGCGACCAGTGCCGAAGACGCCGACGTTGAAAGCCCTAAGTCGGGCCCAGAAATCACCCTCAGTCCCTGGAATCCAGACGCCGGATACCTGGACCGGCTGGCACGGGCACGGCCGGAACGGCGCTACCAGGTGTATCTTGAGGAGCGGCACGACCACGCACGCGAACCCGGGTTCTTCCTCGATGTGGCGGATCGGTTTTTCTCGTGGGGCGACCCCGCTGCGGCGCTGACCGTCCTCTCCAACCTGGCGGAACTGGAACTCGACGATCCCTCCCTGCTCCGCGTTCTCGGTCACCGCCTGCTTCAGGCGGAGCGCGCCGACCTCGCCCTTCCCCTGTTTGAGCGGGTCCTGCGTCTGCGCGAGGAAGAGCCGCAGAGCCGTCGCGACCTGGCCCTGGCATGTGCGGAGCTGGGACAGTTCCAGCGGGCCGTGGACCTGCTCTGGCAAATTGCCTCCCAGCCCTGGGACTCGCGGTTTCCCGCCATCGAGCTGATCGCCCTGAACGAGATGAATGCGATCATCGCCACATGCGGAAAGGCGCTGGACCTCACCGCGATAGACCCGCGTTTTGTGCAAAACCTGCCGGTCGACCTGCGGGTGGTACTGACCTGGGATGCCAACGACTGCGACATCGACCTCTGGGTCGACGATCCCAACCAGCAGACGGCAAAGTACGACTTCCCCCTGACCCATCAGGGCGGGCTGATGTCGAAGGACTTCACCGGTGGATACGGTCCCGAGGAATTTCTCCTGAAGTCCGCAAAACCCGGCCGCTACCTGACCCGGATCAATTATTACGGCGACCGCCGCCAGAATGCGTTCGGACCGGTCACCGCACAAATCCGGCTCATCACACACTTCGGCACCGCCCAGCAGCAGGAGAAACGGATCACGCTGCGGCTGAAGGCCACGCAGGAGACGGTCGAGGCTGGAAAAATCGACATCCCGGCCCAGGGGCGCCGATAACATCGCCCCCGCGCGCCGACCGCTTTCCCAAGGCGAAACAGAAAAGCCGCGCCCCGCGGACGGGGAGCGGCTGCTAGAACCAGGGAAGCGCTTATTCGATCGCGAGGGCCACGATCGACTTCGACGGCAGCGTGATTGTCAGGTCGTCACCCGTGCGCTGGAAGGCGGTGAAGGCCTTCGGGGCCACGGTATTGGGTGCAGCGAACGTATTCACGGATTGGATGGCGGGCCCGGTCAGGACGCGGGCGCTGACCTTCTCCCCCGCCTTGCCCTGCAGGCGGCAGGTGATGCGGATCTCCCGGTTGGGATCGATGTTGGTGAAGGCGACGTGGACCTTACCCGCCTTGTTAACCGACGCGGTCGCGCTCACTGCGGGAAGGGTGCGATCACCGACGGTGTAATCCGGGGATTTGATCTCCAGCGGGAGCAGCCGTGCGTCCTGGTGGACCTTGTACATCTCGAAGACGTGGTAGGTCGGGGTGAGCAGCATCTTCTCCTTGTCCGTCAGAATCATCGCCTGGAGCACGTTCACCACCTGGGCGATGTTGGCCATCGTCACGCGGGCAGCGTGCTTATGAAAAACGTTGAGGTGCAGGGATGCCACGAACGCGTCGCGCAGGCTGTTTTGCTGGTAGAGGAAGCCCGGGGTGGAGCCGGGTTCCGGGTCCGTCCAGATGCCCCACTCGTCCACCACCAGCCCGACTTTCCGCTCCGGATCGTGTTTGTCCATGACCACGGAATGTTTGGTCACCAGCTCATCCATCTTCGCCGCACCGACCAGCGTCGCGAGGTACTCGGCCTCGTCGAACTGGGTGGCCGAACCCTTGGGGCCGGTCCACGAGCCGCGGGGGAGCGTGTAGTAGTGCAGGGAGAGCCCCTGCATTTGCTTGGCCGCGGTCGACATCATGACCTCGGTCCAATGGTAGTCGTCCCCGCTCGCGCCGCCGGCGATGCGCTGGATCTTCTGGTCGCCGTAGTTCTTCACGTAGGTGTTGAAGCGGCGGTAGTTGTCGGAGTAATACTCGGCGCGCATGTTGCCGCCGCAGCCCCAGTTCTCGTTGCCGACCCCGAAATAGGTCAGCTTCCACGGCTTGTCGCGGCCGTTCTGGCGGCGGAGGTTGGCGATCGGGGAATCCGCGTCAGAGGTCATGTATTCGACCCATTCCATCATTTCCTGGACGGTCCCGCTGCCGACGTTGCCGCAGACGTAGGGCTCAGCACCCAGCTGTTCGCAGAGTTCAAAAAACTCGTGGGTGCCAAAATGGTTGTTCTCCACCACGCCGCCCCAGTGGGTGTTGATCATGGCCGGGCGTTTTTCACGCGGGCCAATGCCGTCGCGCCAGTGGTACTCGTCGGCAAAACAGCCGCCCGGCCACCGCAGAACCGGGATATCGAGAGCGCGAAGGGCGGCGACGACGTCGTTGCGAATTCCCTTGGTGTTCGGGATGGAGGAATTTTCACCCACCCAAAAACCCTCGTAGATACAGCGGCCGAGGTGCTCGGCGAAGTGACCGTAGATATTCCGGTTGATGGTGGCACCCGGTTGATCGAGGCGAAGGGTGACCTCAGAGGTGGCCGCTTCCGCCGCGAACGCGGGGAGCGCGACCGACAGAAGAAACGCAGACAGGAGCAGACGGAGACGTGACATATCGGTTCAGGGGTTGGGGCTGGGGTACACGCGTGAGAAATGCGGTCCCGAGATCAGCCTGGAGGGTGCTTCTGCGCTATCACTCGGACGGGCCACGCGCCCAACCCTGCAATGCAGGACAGTAAAGCGATGGCACGGCCCTCGGCAGCAAAATGCACGGGACCGGGGAAAGAACGTGTTGCACTTTGCCCACGGGTCCGGCTCCGCAACGCGCCCAAGCCTTCATACCCTTCTTTTCCGTAACGGCTTACGCACGTCACCCAATGCGGGCACGTTTCAAGCGGAACGGGGAGCGTAACTGCATTCCAGAAAAGGCACCCACATGAACCACGATCTTAACGGAAAACGCATCGCCATCCTTGTCGCCGACGGCTTTGAGGAGAGCGAATTCACCAAGCCGAAGCAGGCCCTCGAGCAGGCTGGCGCCACCACCTATGTGATCTCTCCCCAGGAAGACGAGGTGACGGCCTGGGACGGCGACAGCAACAGCCATGGCGCCTCCTACGAGGTGGACCTTCCCCTCGACGAGGCCAACGCGGCCGACTACGATGCCCTCCTCCTGCCCGGCGGTGTTAAAAACCCTGATACGCTGCGCACCGTTCCGGAAGCGGTCACCTTTGCGAAAGCCTTCTTCGAGGCGGGCAAACCGGTCGCGGCCATCTGTCATGGTCCCCAGCTCTTGATCGAGGCCGACGTGGTCCGCGGCCGCCGGCTCACCTCGTACCCATCGCTCAAAACCGACCTGACCAATGCCGGCGCCCTTTGGTCGGACGAAGCCGTGGTGAACGACAACGGGCTGGTCACTTCCCGCAAGCCGGGCGACATCCCGATGTTCAATGAGAAGATGCTGGAAGAGTTCGCCGAGGGTGTGCACGCCGGCCAGCGCGGCGAATGACCATGACGCCCCCCGCACTCAACGCCGTTCCCTACCGCGACCGCCGTGCCGCGGGTCACTGCCTCGCGCAATCCCTGGCAGGCTACGAGGACCTGGGAGACATCCTGGTCCTGGCCATCCCGCCCGGAGGGGCGGAGATTGCGGAGGAGGTCGCTCAGCTGCTCGGGGCTGAGCTTGACGTCTTTATCGTCGCACCGATCCGCGCCGCCTCCGGTGTCTGCGTCGGCACGTTGGCCTCCGGCGGGGTCTGTGTCCTGCACCAGGACGTCCTGCGCCAAACTTCCATCGATCCCACCGACATCGCGGACACGGTGGTGCGGGTTCGGGAAGGCGTGTTGCTGCGCGAGCAGTTTTACCGGGCCGGCCGGGAGCGGAAGGAAATTGCGGAGCGCAATGTCGTGCTAGTTGCGGATGGCGCGGCCTCCGGGCGCCTGATCCGTTCCGCCCTGGCCGCAGTGCGCTCCTACGGACCGACCTCCGTCACCGTGGCTTTGCCCGTCGCCTCGGCCGATGCCCTGGCCGCCGTCACGGCCGAGGCCGACGAGACCGTTTGCCCGCATGTGCCCGAACCGTTTTATGCCATCGGGCTGGCATACGAGCGGTATCCGGAACTGGACGACACGACAGTGAGGGCCTGCCTGGAGCGAATCCACACCGCCCGTCCCGCCCCCCTCGAAACCGTCCCGGTGGAGCTCGACGGCACCCGCTAGCACGGGCGTCCGGCTCCCTCGCCGTTAACCCGGCGGGTGGCCGCCCCCTTACTCCGCACTTTCGAGCGGATCTGCGGGGATTGTCCCAGAGGAGGAGATCTCACCCATCAGCCGATTGCAGGCTTCCTGGCAGCGGCGGCAGGCCTGGGCGCAGACCCGGCAATGGGTGTGGTCGTGTGTCTCGCACTCCTCGGCGCAAAGCTGGCAGGCGACCAGGCAGGCATGGACCTGCTGACGCACCATTTCACCCAACGTATCCGTCTGGCGTGCGACCAGCCGGAGGGTGGCGGAGCAGATATCGGCGCAATCCAGATTGCCGCGGATGCAACGCCGCAGCTTTTCCACATGCGCCTCCGCCAGGCAGGCGTCGGCGCAGACGGTGCAGGCTTCAATGCAGGCGAAAAGGGCCTCACTGGCGGCATTGGTTTCCGCCACCCGCACATGCTCCGCGCGCGGATGGGTTTTCAGAATGCGTTCGAAGGTGTTCATTGGGGGGCTGGCGTCGCGGACGCCGCGCAACCCTACTCCACTTCCGAGCCGCAAGCCATCCTCCCACGCCCTGATACAATGCGAGGTGATTCCCGTTGGGAGTCCCTCCCACGGCCCGCAAGACAACCACAGAAAGCTGCCGAGAGGCCGGCAGGCGGGCTCTGGCAAACATTCTCAGGCATTGACGCTGATTTTCAGTGGGCGTTTTTTGGAGGCCTATGAATCCGACCCAGACGGTCCACCCGTCGGTTAAGTACAAACGCATTGTTCTTAAGCTCAGCGGCGAAGTGCTTCGCGGCGGCAAGTCCGGCGACCCGATCGACGGTGGCATTCTCGAGGGCATCTGCACCCAGGTGAAGGAGATCCACGAACTCGGCGTTCAGATCTGCCTCGTGATCGGCGGCGGCAACATCTTCCGCGGCCTCGCCGGGGAGAAGCGCGGGGTGGACCGCACCACTGGAGACTACATGGGTATGCTCGCGACGGTCATCAATGCCCTGGCGCTGATGGACTGCCTGGAAAAGATGGGGGTCACCACACGCGTCCAGAGCGCGATCCCGATGAACCAGATCGCTGAGCCTTTCATTCTGCGCCGCGCCGTCCGCCATTTGGAAAAGGGCCGGGTGGTGATCTTCGCTGCCGGCACCGGCAACCCGTATTTCTCGACCGATACAACGGCCGCCTTGCGCGCAAGCGAGGTCCACGCGGACGTGATCATCAAGGCGACCAAGGTCGACGGCATTTACGACAAGGACCCAAAGAAATATCCGGATGCCGTGAAATACGACGAGATCACCTTCATCGAGGCGCTGAAGCAGCGTCTTAACGTGATGGATTCCACCGCCTTCTCGCTCTGCTTGGATAACAACGTACCCATTCTCGTGTTCGACCTGGCCGACCGTCACGCCATCCGCAAGGCGGTCTTCGGCGAAAAGGTCGGCACCCTGGTCCGCAGCTAACCCCAACGTTTCAACACCTCCGTCCATGTCCAATCCCGCCATCACCGACATGCAGGGCCGCATGAAAAAGGCCCTCGATTACACGCTGCACGAATTCAGCAGCATCCACACCGGCAAGGCCTCCCCCACCATGGTCGAAGGCGTGATGGTCGACGCGTACGGCTCGCAGATGCGCATCAAGGACTGCGCCGCCATCACGACGCCTGATGCCCGCCTGATCCAGATCCAGCCCTGGGACAAGGGGCTCACCAAGGCGATCGAGAAGGCGATCCAGCAGGCCAACCTCGGGCTGAACCCGTCGATAGACGGCCAGTTGGTGCGCGTGCCGCTGCCCGAACTCAGCCGCGAACGCCGCCAGGAGTTCGTCAAGGTGGCCAACCGCATGGCGGAAGAAGGCCGCGTCCAGATCCGGAATGTGCGCCGCGACACGATGGACGCCCTGAAGAAGGCTCAGAAGGACGGCAAGATCTCCGAAGACGACCTCAAGCGCTTCGAGAAAGACGTGCAGGCCGCCACCGACAAGGCGACCAAGGACATCAACGAGCACCTGGCAAAGAAGGAAAAGGAATTGCTCGCCGTCTGAGCCGCTCCACCGCCGGAATGCCCTCCAGCTTTCCCCTCCACACCAAGTCCCGGCCGCGCCGCGTCGTGGTCAAGCTGGGCACCGGCGTGCTCACCTCCGGTATCGGTGAGCTTAATACGCAGCGGATCGCCAGCGTCTGCGCTCAGCTGGCGGCGCTCCGCGCCGGGGGTACCGAGGTCATCGTGGTCAGCTCCGGTGCGGTCGGCCTCGGGATGGGTCGCCTCAAGCTGTCGAAGAAACCGCGTGAGGTCTCGCGGAAGCAGGCCTGCGCCGCGGTCGGTCAGAGCCTGCTGATGCAGACCTGGCAGCGGGGTTTCGACGCCCACGGCAGCACCGTCGCCCAGGTGCTGCTAACCCATGACGACCTGCGCGTGCGCAGCCGTTATCTCGGGGTCAAGGAGTCGCTGCAGCAGCTCCTCGACTACGACACCATCCCGATCATCAACGAGAACGACACGGTCAGCGCGGCCGAGATCAAGTTTGGCGACAACGACACTCTCTCCGCGATGGTAGCCAGCCTTACGGGCGCCCAGTACCTCGTCATTCTCTCCACCGCACCCGGCCTGATCGACATGGAGGGCACCCGCGAAATCGTGCCTGTGGTCGAACGCATCACCCCGGAGATCGAAGCCATGGCGGGCGGCACGACCAGCGAGACCGCCACCGGCGGGATGATCAGCAAGATCTCCGCCGCCAAGCTCGCGACCCGTGCTGGCTGCGGCGTTTTTATCGCCAGCGGATCCGAACCGGACATCCTCGCCAAACTCTTTGCCGGTCGCGGACCAGGAACCTTTTTTGTCCCCAGCGGCCTGCCGATGGACTCGAAAAAGCGCTGGCTCGCCTACTTTCAGCGGCCCACCGGCACCGTCTTTGTCAACGGCTGCGCCGTCCCGGTGCTGCGCGAGCAGGGACGAAGCCTGCTCGCCATCGGCGTGACGCGGAGCCGCGGCGAATTCGCCGCCGGTGACGTGGTGAACATCGCGCTCGACGGGGAACGGGACGCACAGCCCTTCGCCCGCGGCAAGATCGCCTTTGGCAGTGAGGAAATCAGCCAGATTGCGGGACGCACGAGCGATGAACTGCGGCCGCTCTACCCGCAGCGTAAACGGCTCGAGGTGATCCATCGCAACGACCTCGTGCTGCTTTGACCGCCGAGACCGCCGGCGCGGGCGTCGGTGGAAAGAAGACTCGCTCGCACGGGATGGCTTTGGTTGGGTGCCCGCAATGAAAGCCGTCTGCCTGCTCGTCCTCGCCCTTGGGCTCGTCCTGCCGGCGCGGGCGGAGACACCGGAAGTGGTGTCGGACGTCACCGCCACACCACGCGGCGAAGTGATGCTCCACCTTTCGTTCGTCACGACCGCATCCCCCGAAAAACTGTGGCGCTCCCTCACTGCCGAGATCGAGCTGGTCCGCTGGGCTGCACCGAAGGTCTTGGTCGAGCTCCGCCAGGGTGGCGCGTACGAATTCCATTTCCGGCCCAACCAGCCCCGCGGCCGTCGCGGCATGGAGGGCACTCGCATCCTCAGCTACGTCCCGGGCAAAATGCTGAGCTACTCAACCTCGCCCGAAAGCTGGGCGGTCTGGACCATCGACCCGGCGGGCGACCAGCAGGTGCTCAACTTCTTCATGGTCGGCACCGGTGCGGAATGGAACGACACCGCGGAGGAGCGGCTGCCGGGCCTGGTCGAGTTGATGCAGAAGCTCGCCAAGTACGTGCAGCCCTAGGCGGCTGCGGGGCGCCGGGTGTACCAGGCCCCCCGCAGGCCCGGGTCTCACTTCCAGTCGTATTTTACCCGATACGTGAGTTTGACCTCCTGATCGGCCGGTACGGAGACGGTGAACTCGATCGTCTGCGCATCCTTTTTCACATGCGGCTGTGACTGCTCCAGCAGTTGCCAGTTGAGGCTGCGGTAGAGGTGTTCCACCACCCGGACCTGTACCGGCTCCGCCTTGCGGTTGCGCAGGGTAATCTCAAACGCCTCCTCGGCCTCATCCTGACGGTTGTTGAGGCGGAAGTCGGTTCGCAGACGCTCGCCGACCAGGTCGAACGCATCTCCTGTGTAGATCCGCACCTGCTCGTTCTTGGGCGTGTGGTCGATCGTGTTTTCGCCGGTGAATTCCAGGCGCCCGTCCGCCTCATCGCGTCGGTAGAAGCGGGTGCGCCCCTTCGGCAGGGGGACACCGAGGTTGTTGTCCTCCGAGTTCTTGAATTCCCGCATCACCCACACCTTGGGATTGGACTGGGTGCCGAAGTCGGCGTTGCCGCGCACCGCCTCGGGTGACCAGCGCTGCATGTGCGGAGGCAGCGCGAGCCCATCATACACATACACCGTCGGCGCCTTGACCCTGACCGCACGCAGGAACTCGACCTGTTTGGTCTCCCGGTTCCGGAGCGTGACCGGGCGCGGCAGCGAATAGAGGTGAAACTCGTCAAAGGCCTTTTCCGTCACCGCCATCTCCTTGTCCATCGAGGCCGCGGCCATCCGCAGCATACCGGTGTACACCTGGGCGTCGGGCTCCACCTTGTTCACGTCGCCGGCCATCAGCTTGACGGTTGCGTTGTCGAATTGCTTGCCGCTCTGGTTGTCGAGCGTGACCCAGCCAACGATGTCGAGCGTATCGCCTTTTTCAGGACTCACCAGGTTGTAAGCCGCCTCCCAGCGCATCCCTCCCGTGACATAACTGAGTTCGGCGTCCACCGTGGCCGTGCGATCCGCCGCGACCATCCAGCTGAGCGTTGGTTTCAGGATGGCGTCGTCGGAAAGCGAGGGGAAGAGCGGCTCGCCGGGAAGCGAGAAGCGCAGTTTTCCGTCCACTTCGACGATCGGCGTTCCCATGCCGCCGCCCCAGTCGCCCAAGGATTGCTGGCGCTGGAGAAAGGTGTGTCCGTAGACCTGCCCGGCGGCGGTGTTGGGCTGGTAGCCACTGCGGATGATTTTCCCGCGCACGATGAACTCCTTGCCATTCTGGTCCCGGTTCAGGAAGTCGATCGTCTTCCCCTCGTTGAGGGAAAGGAGGAGCCCCTGGTTCAGCGTGTCCGCCCGGTAGCTCTGCTCCAGGATGCGCAGGGTGGTTTCGCCGGAGGGATCGCGGAGGACGACCGAATCCGGCTCGAGATGCACGGTAACGCCGCTGAACTGGACGGGCGTCACGCCATTCTTCAGTTCGAGGGGGATGCGTTCACGAACGACCGCAAAATTCGCGTTATAGACCGTCAGCGCCGGCTGGGCATGACCAAGGGTGCAGAGACCGAGCAGGGCGGTGGCGGCGAGAGAGGTTTTCATGGAAGGTCAGGGAAGAGGTGATGCGGGAATACGACACACGGGCGGGCGTACGCGTTGCATGATTTTTCCCGTAGGGGTGCCCTAGCCACTGCCGCAGCCGGCCTGGCCTGTCCAGCCCGCAGCCGGTGCACGGAGGCAACTCCCCTCTTGCCCTTTCCACAGGGCGGCTCTGGGGTTTCCAGACGCCATGGATTTTGTCCTCAACGACTCGCCGAGACCCGCTCAGGCGATCCCCCCGATCGACTTTCGCGCGCAGCTCAACGACGAGCAGTACAACGCGGTGACGGCCCCGCCTGGCCCGCTCCTCGTGCTGGCAGGCGCGGGTTCGGGCAAGACGCGCACCCTCACCTACCGCGTGGCCTACCTGCTGAGCCAGGGCGTCAAACCGGGAGAGATTCTCCTCCTCACGTTCACCAACAAGGCGGCGAAGGAGATGCTGCACCGCGTGCAGGACCTGACCGGGGTCGAGCCCGCGCGCTTCTGGGGTGGCACCTTCCATTCCATCGGGCACCGCGCCCTGCGCATTTACGGCGAAGCCATCAACCTGCCGCGCAACTTCACCATCCTCGATGCCGACGAGTCGGAGAGCCTGCTCAAGCAGGTGGTGGAGGCGGAGGACAAGCTGTTCTTCAAGGACAAGACCAACCCCCGGCCCGGGCCGCTCTTCAACGTCATCTCCCTCTCCCGCAATACCCGCCTGCCCCTCGCCGAGACGGTGGAAAAACACTTCCCTCAGTATTTGGAAATCAAGCACGTGTTTCCCGCCTTTGCCGCGGCCTATGCCCGGAAGAAGCGCGAGCAGAATGTCTGCGACTACGACGACCTGCTGGAACACTGGCACGAACTCCTGACCCGCGTGCCGGACGTGGCGCAGTATTTCGCCCACCGCTTCCGCCATGTGCTGGTGGACGAATACCAGGACACCAACACCCTCCAGGCCGGGATCGTCGACGCGATCGCCGCCCACCACAACGTGATGGCCGTGGGCGACGATGCGCAGTGCATCTACTCCTGGCGCGGGGCAAACTTCGAAAACATCATGAGTTTTCCGGAGCGGCACCCCGGGACCGTGATCCACCGGATCGAGACCAACTACCGTTCGACACCGGAAATCCTCAACCTCGCCAACGGCGTCCTGCTCGCCCAGCCGAAGGGGCGCCATTTCGACAAGGAACTGCGCGCCTCGCGCGGGCATTCCCAAAAGCCGCTGGTGGTCCAGGCGATGGACGAACGCGAGCAGGCGGAATTCCTCGTCAAGCGCATCCGCGCCCTGGTGGAGGACGAGGGGGTCTCCCTCAACGAGGTCGCCATCCTCTACCGCTCGCATTTCATCGCCCTTGAGACCCAGCTCGCGCTCTCCCGTGCCGGTATCCCCTACCACATTACAAGCGGGGTGAAGTTCTTCGAGCGGCAGCACGTGCGCGACCTGGTCGCGCTGCTCCGCTTCGTTTACAATCCGAGCGACGAGCTGGCCTGGATGCGGATCGCCATCCTGCTCCCCAAGATCGGGGAAAAGGGAGCGCAGAAAATCCATGCCGCCGCGGCGGACCATGCGCGGCTGATGCAGCGCGACTTTGTCGACGCTCTCGCCACCGATGACGTGAAGTCGAAGGTGCCGAAGGACGCGAAGGGTGACTGGGACCAGTTTTGCTCCTCCCTGCGGCAGGTCGCCGAAACCATGCGCGAGTCCAAGCCGGCGGACGCCGTCGAGGTCGCGATCGACGGCTGGTACGGCGATTACCTCAAGGGTGCCTTCGCCGACTACGTCGAACGGCTGGAGGAACTAAAGGCACTGGTGGGTTTTGCGCAGCGTTTCGAATCGGTGCAGGATCTCCTCGCCCAGATCGTCCTTCTCAACGGGGAAACCAGCGACCGCCAGGTCGACCCGGAAGCGGACGCGGTCAAGCTGACGACCGTCCATCAGTCCAAGGGACTTGAATACGACGTCGTCTTCCTTATCGGGGTGGCGGACGGCATGTTCCCCGGCCGGCGCTCAATCGAGGCGGGGGACGTGGAGGAGGAGCGGCGCCTTTTCTACGTGGCGGTGACCCGGGCCAAGAATGAACTGTACCTGTGCTACCCGCGGGTCGCGACCCGCGGCGGGCCGGGAGGCATGCTGCTCTCGCCCAGCCGATTCCTCGCCGAGCTTTCGACCGATCTCTACGAACCGCTGCGTATCAAGCGTTACGGCTGGTAGGACGCCCGGCGTCAAAACCGCGTGGTGACCTGGGTCGCCCAGAGCAGATTCCACGGATCGTTCCGCCGCGCCTCATGGCTCAGGCTGCACTGCAGCTTCACCTGGCTGTAGGCCGAGAGCCGATATGTGGGAGCCAGGTCCAGCCGCCACAGGTCGCGCCCCCAGCGCACGCGGCCGCCGTTGCGCGAATCGTCCAGCGCGCCCCACGCCTGCTGGTTCCAACGCGCCGCCAGGGCCAGCACCGGCGTGACCTTGACCCGCGCTTCAACGTAGTAGCCGAGGACATCGGCGTCGCCGACTCCGGGAATGCCAAACCGGCTGTGAAACGCCTCCGCCCAGACCTGCAGGTGACGCCAGGCAAAGCTGGCATCCGCGCCCACCAGCATCTGGGTGAAGTCGTCCCGATTCGCACCGGCTGGCAGCTCCTCTGCCGCCGCCTGTGTCAGGTAGCTACCTTGG
Organism: Verrucomicrobiota bacterium; assembly: GCA_023428905.1. Taxonomy (GTDB): domain Bacteria; phylum Verrucomicrobiota; class Verrucomicrobiia; order Opitutales; family Opitutaceae; genus EW11. Next base: position 92,341 of record JAEYWP010000004.1, on the reverse strand, counting down.
CTGGCCGACACACCCACGTCCCAGGCCGGGTTGGGCCGGAAGCCAAGACGCCCGGAAAACGTGGGGAATTCCCAGCCGCTGTCGCCCGCGGCCCACGTTTCAGGGCGGGACGAGACAGCGGCGTTTTTCACCTCAAAAGCGTATTCAATTGTTCCTGACCGGCCGGAGACCGCCGCGCCGGTGGTATAGGCCGGCCCCCAAAGCATCGGCAGCCGCAGAGCTTTGTCGGCGAACTCCTCCCTGGGCGTGTCGGAAAGGAGGTGGGCCCAGCGCAGCAGGGTTTCCGTCGAGCGCGCCGCCCTTCCATCCCAGATCGCGGTCAGCGCCTCGTAGGGAACGGGGGCATTGATGAAGGGATTTTCCCAGGAGCCGTGACGGCGCACCCAGTTGCCCACCACCGTGCTGAACTGCCCCACCTGCACGTTGAGGCGACCGTCCTCCCACGGGGTGTAGCGCAGGGCCCACTCATCCAGCCGCAGTTCCATGCTCCCTTCGCCGGGGTCGAAGCCCCGGTCGAGACGAGCCTGGGCAAAGCCATAGAGTCGCGAGCCGAGCTGGGAGTCCAGGTACACGCTGAGCCGCGGGACAAGGAGCAAGCCGTCGTCCTTCTCGAGCAAAGCGGGGGACGGGCTTTCGATCCCGTAGGCCTCAAGGTCCAGCGTGCCGCTCACACGCGCGCGGAGCACGCCATCGGCCGAACTTAAAGCGAGGGCCTGCTGCAGGCGCTCAACCGTGGACGTCTGGGCAAACCCGATCGAGATGCTGATGGCCATTGCGGCCAGAGCCCGCACGCAGGGCAACCAAACCTTCATCCGCGTTCCCCCGGTCCCGCCAGCGTCGCGAGACGGAATGTGACCACAAACTCAGTAAGATCGTCGAACGAGCGCACGAGGGACAGCGCGCCCCCGTGCAGTCGCGCGAGTTCGCTCGCCAGATTGAGACCGAGCCCGTGCCCGGGAATGTTCTCGCCCAGGCCGGCGCGATGAAAGCGTTCGAAGAGGTGGGCCTGGGCCTGCACGGGGATCGGTTGCCCCGTGTTGCCGATGTGGAAAAACACCGCGTCGCCGGCGGCATAGGCCCGCATGTCAATGCGACCTCCCGCGCGGTTGTAGGCACGGGCATTCTCCAGGAGGTTTTGCAGGATCAGGGTGGTGTACCGTTTCTCGCCGAGGATCTGCAGATTCGGCGGGATTTCCGTTGTCACAGTCAGGCCGTGGGGGTCCGGGAGGGCGCTCAGATCATCCAGCAACGCTTCGAGCAATTTCGTCAGATCGAAGGGCCGCAGGTCGAGACGGAGCCTTCCCGCGTCCATGCGCGAGAGCAGGAGCAAGTCCTCGATCACGGCGTTGAGGCGCCCGGTTTGATGGACAAGGCAGGCGAGCTCTTCCCGCTGCGCAGCGGTCAGGTTGTCCGCGGCCAGCATCTCCTCAAGACCGGCGCGAACCACGGAAACCGGCGTCTTCAGCTGGTGGGAGGCGTTGGCAGAAAACCGGGCGGCGCGCTCGAGTTCCTCCTGGGTCATTTCCAGCGCGGCCTCGGCACGTTGCCGCGCCTGCCGATGCGCGGCCGAGTCGTCCGCCAACCGCTGCATCGGCTTGGAAAAACCCCCGGCGAGCAGATGGCTGGCACCGAGCCCCACCAGAATCATCAGCCCCCCGAGACCCACGGCCTGCCACCGCAGGGCGTTTTTGCGCTCTCGCAGGTGGCCGTTTGAATACATGCAGACCTCAAACGCGGGTTTATAAACGGAGTCAGGATTCAGACGGCGGAAGAACACCCGGTGCTCCATCCCACCGGCCCCGGCTTGCAGGCTGCCTTCGTCGAGAGTCGCGTCTCCCAAGGGCGCGCGCAGCGCCCGCTCCAGGGACTCGCAGTCGCCGGCGGCGAGGCCGGGCATGAGCAACGTACCGTCGACCCAGATTCCCTGGCGGACCGCGCCCGGATTTGTTTCACCGGGCACGAGCGCACGGGTAGGAAAACCGAGGACCAGGGTTGCGAGGGCTCTGTCGTCGTCACTCGACCGGATGGGCATGGCGTACACCTCCAGCAGGCGGAGCAAGCCGGCGGAGGGCGGCCTGGTCTGCCAGAGGTATCCCACCTGCGGTCCGTCTGCATGCGGGGCGGGCAAAAGCTGGCGTGCCTCCGCGGGGGAAAGCACGCCCGACGGGAGCTCCGGCGGGGACGGGAGGACCCGCCCGTCGCGGTCGAGGAAGCGGTAAAAGGTGGCGCGGGAGGCAGCTCCGGAGTCGAGGTCATCGCCGCGGAGAAGCACGTCTCGCAGCTCGTCGTGTGCACTCGGATACAGGAGATCGAGCGCTCCGTCCTCCAGGGCGGCGCGGATACGTGCCTTGCGTGCCAGCACCCGGCACCGCTCCAGGATGATGTTTTGGCGGACCGCATGCAGGTCCCGCAGCTGCCGCACCTCTGCCTCGAAGGCGCGGCGCAAGTCCTCCTCCACCTCGCGCGCCGCCCGGCGTTCAGCCAGCGTCAGTCCCAGGAGAGTGATGCCGCAAAACACCACCGTCATGGCCAGCATGAGCTTTGAGCGATAGCTCAGGCCGGAGAACGCCCTGCCCGGCGGCGATGTCACGGAAAGTCCACGCTCACGGTTTCGTCACCCTCGACCACCAGGGGTTTTTCCAGGGTCTTGCGGCTGCTGACCCAGGCTTTGAGCGTATAACGCCCTGCCGGGACCCCCTCGAGTCGGAAGCGGCCCTCCGAATCCGTCACCACAAAGTGTGGTGTATCCAATACCAGGATCAGGCCGCGCATGTGATCGTGGATGTCGCAGCGGAGGGTGACCAGGCCGGCAGTGTCGAACACTTGCGAGGGCACGGGCCGCTCGTCCGCGCGATAGCGTCCGAGATCGAAGCGCTTCGGCGCGGAGTAGGAAAAGATGTTGTGGTAGACCTCGTCGTGATTGGGAAACTCGACCCGGGTGCCGACGCGGATCGCGAGCAGACCCGGGGCGAACATCAAATCCTTCTGACCGACCTGCACCACGGTCTCCACGTCCGGCGGAGCAAAGTTGCCCTCCAGGTACACGACTGCGGCGGGCGGATACGTGGCGAGTGTGCCCCCCTTGCTGACGATTTCGTAGCGTTTTGCGGCCACAGGGGCGGCGGGGCTCGGGGGCAGTTTCACCCTACCGGTCAGCGTGGCGGCGAAAGCCGCCAGGGGGAGGAGGCCGCAAGCGGCGAGACCAAGGGAGACCGGGTGGAGAAGCCGGCTGTTCATGACGCCGCGGGGTTTCGAACCGCGTAACCCACGGTGCGCACGGTCTGGATCAGCGCCTCGGTGAATCCGGCGTCCACTTTCTTGCGCAGGCGCGTGATAAAAATCTCCACCGTGCGGGTATCGTAGGCGTGATCCCGCTGCCAGACCCGCTCGCAGAGTTCGGCGCGGGAGAAAACCCGACCCGGTTCCTGCATGAGCACGTGGAGGACATCAAATTCCCGCGGTGAGAGGGAGATCGCCCGACCTCCGCGGACGACGCGGCGCTGCACGACATCGAGTTGGAGATCGCCCGCCGTGAGCACTGCGCGAGGCTCGCTGCGAACGGTCCGCCGGCCCAATGCCTCCACCCGCGCGACCAGTTCCTCGGTCGAAAAAGGTTTCGCGAGGTAATCGTCCGCGCCGGCCCGAAGCCCTTTGATGCGGTCCTGCACGTCTCCCCGCGCGGTCAGGATCAAGACGCGGGAAGAGACGTTTGCCTCCCTCAGTTTGCCGAGGAGGCAGAGCCCATCGAGGCCGGGCAGCGTGAGGTCCAGAACCACCAGGTCAGGGGCGGCGGCGACGGCCGCCCTGAGGCCATCGGGTCCGTCGTGCTGCACCTCAGCTTGGTGGCCATGACGTGAGAGGGCGCTGGCAACGTGGCGCGCAAGCTGGGGTTCATCCTCGACAACGAGTATGCGCATGCGGGGCCGGAGCCTATCTTCCAGCCCCGCTCAGGCAAGGTGCCAGTTACCCCGGCAGCGCCCCGCCTGTAGGAACGCCAAGCTGTCGTACGCGGGTGGCCTGATACGCGTGGCTCCCCTGCGATGGCTCCTTGTAGGCGGGGTGCCCACCCCGCACCTCTGACGACGTCAAACCGCGGGGTGAGTCCACCCCGCCTACAAAGGAAAGGTGTAGGTCAGGCCGCAGCTCGGGCGCGGTGCAGTCGGCGGCGCAGGATGGCGCCTGCGCCGAGCAGTCCTGCGCCCCAGAACGCATAGGTGGAGGGTTCAGGAATCGGCACCAACTGGCCGCGGATCTCGCCGCGAGGGTAGAGCTGGCTGTGCACATTGAGATAAAGGTCTCCGGCCAGAAATGCCGACTCCACCGAGTCCGAGATAAAGGACTCGTAGTGGATCGGAGAGCCCAGCGGGAAGGTCGGCGCGCCAATCACCACCGGGCCATTGATTCCCGGAGCCCCGAGATGCACGTGCGCCGCGGTCTGCGGCGCGAGCAGCTCGGTGAACATGTAATCGAGAGAGAAGAAATTGGTGCCGAGATTCACGTACCCCCACAGCATGCCGGTGGCGGAGCTGGGAGTCGCGCTCTGCGCTCCGTTGAGGGTTCCTTGGAAGGCGACAATCTGACCCCAGGACACCTGGGCCAGGGCAAACGAAAGCAAAGCGATGAGCAGTTTTTTCATGGCGCGCGATAGATCCGCCAGCCTTCGCGCATGCACCAACCGCCAAAGGTAACAGCGCTGTTACCCCAAGAGTCTGCGGCGCACGCGGGTACGCTTATTCTCTGATTGAAAGCAGCTTACGATTCTCTTTAGGAGTTTTTCCGATTTCGGTACCGGGCGCTCGGACTCTTTCTCACCGGTCAGCGCGTGGAGGGGTGGGAAGACCTCGACGGTCCAGGTCGGCGGGTGTCGGTTCGACATGGCAGGTGAATCGGGGCTGGCGCGCGGGGCATCCCTTTGTTTGGAAGCTGGAATGCTGAACACGCTGCGTGTGCATCTTGGACGGTGGCGTCAGTTGATGAAGGAACGGGTTTTGTGGACGCGCGCGGGCAAGCCGCTGCGCGCCGGCCTGCTGCTGGAGGAGCCGCCGGTCCTGTACGTGAAGTTCAACGAGGCCGCGTGGGAAGTGCAGCTCGCAGCGCTGAAGGGAAAATTCCAACAGCCGGGGCTGCTGTTGGTGGGCTTTCTCTGGCTGCAAAACGACCGCACCGTGCGCTGGATGCAGGAAATCGCGGCGCGCCTGCCGCGGGTGTTGCCTGCGTGGGAAATGGTCATCCTCTGCAACTCCGCACCCGAGGTGGCGCTTTACGACGGCACGGGGTTGCGTGCGGTGCTGTTCAGCCAGAACGCACTCCTGGACGAGCAGATCTACACCGTGCAACCCGAGGTGAAGAAGGAGTTCGATGCGTTGTATGACGGCCAGTTAATCCGGTTCAAACGGCACCACCTTGCGGCGAGCGTGCGCTCGCTGGCGCTCATTTCCTACAAATACGACATGAACTACGATGCCGGTTACGGCCGGCAGGTGGTGGAGGATTTCCGGCATGCGACGTGGATCAACAATCCCATCGCGCCCGATTACCGAAAGCTGTCCGACCGCGAGGTGGCGCGGGAATACAACCGGGCTCGGGTCGGACTTTGCCTGAGTGAGGAGGAAGGATCCATGTATGCGAGCTGCCAATACTTACTCTGCGGCCTGCCCCTCGTTTCGACCCGCTCGCGGGGCGGACGGGACGTGATGTACAGCCCCGAGGACTGCCTTGTGGTGGCGGACCGGGCCGACGCGGTGGCGGCCGGTGTGCAGGAGGCTCTGAGCAGGGCTCTGCCTCCGGAGCAGGTGCGAGCCAGGGTCCTGGAAAAAATGCGTGAGCACCGCCGCGTGTTGATCGGGGTGGTCCAAGACTACCTGAACCGCCGGGGCGTCGCGCTCTCCTACGCGGACGTGTTCCGGTCGCATTTTACCAACAAGCTCCTGGCCGTGCGTCCGCTCGACCAGTTGAAACCATTCCCTGTGGTGGCAGCGGAAAGCGCAGCCGCCCGGCTGGTGTAGAGAGCGACCCGCGACCGTCTAGAAATCGAAAAACTCCTTCTCGCCGAGATTCTCCAGGACCGGCCACGCGGCGATCGCCGCAAAGCCGCAGGTGATCAGAACCAGGGCCAGGGTGACCCAGCGTGTCCAATGCGTGCCCGCACCCGCGCGGCCGCTACGCCGAACCCGCTCGTAGAGAATCATCATCCGCGTGGACGCGTCGTGATCGGATGCCGCCATCTCGCGGTCGAGGTCGGCATCGGAAAGGAGTCGAAGGTGGGCCGCGCTCGCGCGGGACTCAGGGAGCGAAGTGTGCATGCCCCGACCTGACAGCGCGGCACGCCCTCGGTTCTTTGGGCGCCGCGGCCGGTGGGTATTGCGTGAACCGCGCCATGTCAGACGCATGGCCTCGGGTGAGCGAGTCTCGGAGACGTCCTCAGAACGGAACGTCTTCGTCGATGTCCTGCGGCGCCGGCGCCTGGCGGGTATTGCCGCGGGGCGGAGGAACGTTGCGTTCGGCGGGTGCACTCTGATCGAAGCTCTCTTCCGACGCGGCGCCTGCGCCGCCGCCACGATTGCCGCTGGAGAGGAACTGGACGTTGTCGAGGACGACCTTGAGTTTGCTACGCTTCTGGCCGCTCTGTTTGTCCTCCCACTGGTCCAGCTTGAGGCGTCCCTCCACCATCGCGGGGCTGCCCTTGGTCAGGTACTTGGAAACGAGTTCGCCCTGCTTACCCCACGCCTCAATGTCGATGAAGGTCGTTTCGTCGCGGTTTTGACCGGACTCGTCCTTGAACTGGCGATTCACCGCCAGACCAAACTGGCAGATCGCCGTGCCCTTGGGGGTGACCCGAAGCTCCGGGTCGCGGGTGAGATTACCGATGAGGAAAACTTTGTTCAGGTAAGCCATGGTGAGAGGGGTGACGTGGAGGCGGATGCGGTTTTGGGCGAGACTTGGACCGGTGCCGGGGCGCCACAAGCGCAAAACCATTCGCCCCAAAAGCCGGCTGCAAGCAGCTGGGAAACTCAGCTCTGTTTCATATCCGTTGTCAATCTTATGATACTACTGGGCTTCTTTTGAGGGGCTCGTGAAGGACGCGACAGGTGCGAAGGAAGGATCCTTCTCCACCCCTCCTTCGCGAGACATTCGTCCCCACGTCGCGACCTTCGCGGGACACACTCCGCGGCGGAGCACCCGGCAGCTACGGACCCAAAAAAACCGGCGCCCACGGGAGCGCCGGTTGGAATCAAAACGGAGGCAGGTGCTTAGACCGTCTGGACGAACGTGCGGTACACGCTGTTGTTCAGGCGGAGGCGATCCTTGAGGGCGGCGGGGCCCTGGGCGGGGGCGCTGAAGTCCACCTGCACGTAGGTCGCGCCGGTGAGCTTCACGTCGGTCACGCGAGCGAAGTCCTTCTTGCCGAGATTTTCGACAGCGGTGACGTCACCCTGGACGGCGACGATTTCTTTCTTCACGCCGTCGATGATCTGCTCGATGGAGTCTTCCTTCCCCCGGTTATCGAGGATGAAGGTGGCGCGGTAGTTGCGTTTGGTCGGATTCATTTGGGATCTCTGCGATTGAGTGTGTTCATGGCCCGCGGCGCTCCCTGTTCCAGGAGTAGCTGAAGGCCGGATACGTAAATCTCTAGGGTCTGTGAAACGAGTTCGTGTTGTTCGGGAGTAAACTTGCCGAGAACGAAGTCCTTGAGGTCCATCCGGGGCGGGCGCTTGGGTCCGATGCCGAGGCGGTAACGGATAAATCCGTCGCCCAGGTGCTCGAGCAGGCTGCTCACCCCGTTGTGTCCGCCGGCGCTGCCGGTGAGGGAGATTTTCACCAGGCCCAGATCGATGTTGAGATCGTCATAACAAACGATCACCGCATCGAGCGGGACCTTGTAATAATCCGCCACTTTGCGCACCGACCGCCCGCTTTCGTTCATGAACGTCTGCGGCTTGGCGAGGATCACGGTGTCGCCGGGAGCGCGATCCCAGCGCGTGACCGACGCCTCGAAGGTGGCCTGGTGTTTCCACGACAGGCCGTGCTTGCGGGCGAAGGCGTCGAGGACGATGAACCCGAGATTGTGGCGGGTCTTTTCGTACTCAGCACCCGGGTTGCCGAGACCGGCAACGAGGGAAATGGACATGACTCAAAGAACAGGCGTTCGGGCCGGTCCCCGTCAAGAGGCCGGCCAGAGCAGCAAAACTTACTTCTTGGCGGGAGCAGCCGGCTTGGCGGCGGGAGCGGCGCCCTTGGCGCCAGCGGCAGGCGCGGCGGCGGCGGCGCCCTTGGCACCGGCGGCGGGGGCGGCGGCACCCGCGGCGGGAGCAGCGGCAGCGGTCGCAGCAGCGGCACCGGCGGCAGCGCTCGGCGTGGCGGTGGTGGCGGCAGCTTCCTCGGCCACCGGCTCCACACAGGAGACCACCGGCTGGCTCTTGTCATCGAGGAACTCAACGCCGGGGAGGGCCTTGAGTTCGCCGACCTTGATGGTCTCGCCGACCTTGAGATTGGTGACGTCCACTTCGATGAACGCCGGGAGATCCTTCGGCAAGCAACGCACGCGGACCTGCAGGGACGCAGTCTCGAGCACGCCGCTCTGGTTCTTCACACCGAACGATTCGCCCACCAGGGCGACGCGCACGCGGATTTCCATCTTCTCGTCCGCCTTCACTTCCTGAAGGTCGACGTGGAGGAAACGGTCGGTCATCGGATCGCGCTGCACTTCCTGGAGGAAGGAGAGGGCCTGTTCGCCACCCTTGCGCTTGAGTTCGATCAGGGACGCCTTTCCGGCGATCGCCTTAATCAGGCGGGTAAACTCCGGGCCGTCGACCGAAAGGGTCTGGGGCGCGGTGTGTTTCCCATAGAGAATCGCAGGGATCTGGTTGACCTTGCGGAGACGGCGCGAGGCGCTTCGGCCCGTGTTTTCACGCGCGTTGACGTTCAGTGTGTATTGTTGGCTCATGGATTTCGTTCCCCCTGTCACCCCGACCATCGAGGGCAGGCGTAGTGGAAAAGGGTTCGAGCAAATAGGCCCGGCACCGGGGATGGCAAACAAATCTTCCGGGCCTGCGGTCTGGAATGGCGAAGGCGGCGCGCCGAAAGGCGCGCGAGCGACCAGCGACCCGTGACCAAAGCGTGGTGACCGGTGCTTCGTGTGCTGGCCCGTTATCAAGCTCGTTGCACCCGGCGCCGCCCCGCAATGCAACTTTCCTTTTGCCCTCGGCTGAGCCCTTTGCGGGGATAACCCAATGGCCGCCGACCTCGCCCAACTCGTCACCTCGATCGCTGAACGCGCCCGCGCCGCCTCGCTCCGGCTCGCCACCGCGCCGACCGAGCAGAAGAACCGCGCCTTGATGAAGCTGGCCGACCTTATCCCCGCTGCCGAGGCCGACCTGCTGGCCGCCAATGCCAAGGATCTGGCCGCAGCCGGCGAAAACGGCATGGCAGCGGCACAGATCGACCGGCTCACCCTGACTCCGAAGCGCCTCGAAGCCCTGGCGGAGTCGGTACGCCAGGTGGCAGCCCTGCCCGACCCGGTCGGCGAGGTGCTCGAGGAGACCACCCGCCCGAATGGCCTGCGAATCCGCAAGGTTCGTGTCCCCATCGGCGTGATCGGTATCATCTATGAGGCACGCCCCAACGTGACGATCGACTGCGCCATCCTCTGCCTGAAGAGTGGCAACGCCTCCATCCTGCGGGGCGGCAAGGAGATCTTTCACACCAACACGGCCTTCGCCGCCCTTCTTGCCCAGGCGCTCACCTTTGCCGGCCTGCCGGCTGAAGCGGTGCAGCTGATCCCCACGACGGACCGAGCCGCCCTCAACACGCTTCTAAAGCTGGACACGCTGATCCACTGCATCATCCCCCGCGGAGGCGAGAGCCTGATTCGCTTTGTGGCGGAGAACGCCACCATCCCGGTGATCAAACACTACACCGGCGTTTGCTTTGTGTACCTCGACGCGCAGGCCGACCCCGAGCTCGCCGAGCGGGTCACGCTCAACGCCAAGGCCTCCCGCGTCTCGGTGTGCAACGCCGCCGAACAACTTCTGGTGCACCGCTCTGTGGCAGACCAGCTGCTCCCGCGCGTGGCCCGGACTCTCCGCACGAAGAACGTGGAACTGCGGGTGGACGCGGAAAGCGCCGCCATCCTCACCAAGGAAGACGTGCCCTTCGTGCCCGCCAGCGAGATGGATTTTCGCACCGAATTCCTCGACTACACGATGGCAGTGCGGGTGGTTGACTCCCTGGAGAGTGCGATCGCGACCATCAATCGCGACAGCTCCGCCCACAGCGATGCCATCATCACCCGCGATGCCGACGCGGCCCGTCGGTTTTTTGCCGGCGTGGACAGCGCGACTGTGTTCTGGAACGCGTCCACGCGTTTTAACGACGGGTTTGAGTTCGGCTTCGGGGCCGAGATCGGCATCAGCACGGATCGCCTGCACGCCCGGGGTCCGATGGGCCTGCGGGAGCTCTGCAGCTACAAGTACCTGATCGAAGGCGACGGCCAGGTGCGCGGCTGAGCCCAGCTGCGCCCTTTCAGGAGCCCGGGCACCCCGCGGCGCCCACCCTTACGGGGGCCGCCCCTGCCCTCCCGCCGGCGGCGAACCCGACCCCGGCGGCGGGCGAGGATAAATTTGCCATCAACGACTTCCGAGCTTTGGTGTCTGCACTCGCATGGCCTCTCATCCTTTCAGCCTCTGCCTTTGCCTCGCAGGCCTGTTTGCGTTGACCGTCGGTGCCCAAACGCCGCCACCCGCGACCACCTCCCCAGGAGCGGAGGACACGCGATCCGGGCGTCGCACCCGCCAGATGTCTCCGGAGCTGTCGGCCGCCCTCGCCGCCGGTGTGAAATACGAAGCGCCCGCCCCCCAGCGCGCGCCCGAGCCTGACGAGGATCTCGACTCCGAGGACACGGACCTCCGCGAGATCGACCGCCCGCGGAACACCATCATCCGCCTTCCCAAATACGTGGTGGAGGGGGAACGCCCCGCCGTCTTCACGGAGCGGGAACTCAACACCGGTCGCGGCCTCGCCGACCTGGCCGTCAAACGGTATCTCAGCGGCGTCCACACCCGGCTGAACCGCTTCACCCTGCCTTCGATCCTGGGCGGAATCTCCAACGAGGCACTGGCGATGGAAATGTACCGCGAGGAAGAGCGCCTGCAGAACATCCGCGCCTTCGACGAGCGCGTCTACCTTTACCGCCAGGCGGGCGACGAGGAAGCGGCCGACGCGCTTCAGGACGACGCGCAGCGCACGTTCATGCGCAAGAGCGACTTTCCGGATCCTCCGCGGGCGAACGGCAAATAAGCCCGCGCGAGGTCCTCGTTCTCAGGCGAAGGTGCAGAGGCGCTCGATTGCAGCCGCGGACCCGTCCCGCAGCCAGCCGTCGAGCTGGGCCTGGTCCTTCAGCTGTTGACCGCGCGCTCGCGGCACTGCGAGGAAGCGGATCTCCAAGTCGTGCAGCGTGGTCATGTCACCCCACAGCTTTTCAAACTGCGAGACCGGCATGATATCCTCCTGGCCGTTGCCCCAGCGCTTTTTCACATCCTTGAGCGTGATGTAAGTCGGCATCTTGGCCGCAAGGGTGCGCACCCCGGCGGCGACCTTGTCGGGCTGTGAGATCGTCCGGCGATCGAGGCCGAACAGTTCCAGCAGGGAGTCGATGTGGATCCAGTTGGTCGCGCTGTTGTAGTAGGTCAGCTTGAACTCGTCCTCCTCGCGGGCGAGGGCCAGCCCCTCGACCAGGCGGAGTTGCCCGTTGACGCGCGCGAGACCGCCGCCGCGATCCTCCAGCCGGCGCCGGATCACCTCCACGCTCAGGGCCGCGCCCTCGAGGAGATGCCGTCCGAAAACGGTGGGATCGAGATTGGCACCCAGTGTATCGATATTGTGGAGCAGCAGGTGCTCCAGCTGCGGCTGGCTTTCCAGCAGCTGCTGCAGGGTCCCGTTGAGGAGCAGGTTGGCGATCTCGTACCAGTGGCCCACCGGGTGCAGGCACTGCATCGGCACGTTGTCGGTGTAGTCGCTGGCCTCGCCGGTGTTGATCGCCCATTCGATCAGCGCCTTGTGCAGGCTCTGCCGCACCTTCTCCTTCTGCGGGTCGAGCTGCTGGTGCGGCATTTCCTCATAGGAGAAACGCAGGTCGCGCGCCATCGGGACCATGCGGAGCCCGATCGAGCGGCCCGGCGACAGCACCACGCGGCCCTTGTATCCAAAATTGCCCTCGGCCTGGAGGGTGGCGGCCATGGGCGCATGGGTCAGGTTGCTGGTGGTGAAGAGGTGGGTCACCGGCGTCCCGCATGCCTCGGAGATGGCCCGGCTCTTGGCCAGGTGGGTCTCGATGAAACTGCGGTGCCTCCCCTTCAACTTGGCGAAGGGGTGCAGCGCCTTGACCGTGCCGGCGCCCTGGGTCCAGCGGCTGCCCGCGCCTGCCGCGAGCGTGACCACGGCAATCCTGCCCTCGCGCAAGGCCTGCCACCCGACGCGTTCGGCCTCGGCGTCCGCGTGGTAAATCGGCACCACCTCACCCGGCCGCACGTCCTCGACCTCAGCCGTCGCGGGCAGGCGGTTCTGGGCCAGCCCGATCCGGCCCGCGCGCAGATCCTCGCGGATACGCTCGTGCTGGATGGCATCAAAGCCGTTGGCAGCGAGAAGCTCCCGGAGGGTCTCGCCGGTCCCGCCGGCCTGCCGGGAGCCGGCCTGCGCGGGGAAGATGCGCTGCATCAGGGGCGCAAGGAGGGAGCGTTCGCCCTGCCCATACAGGCTGCCCGCGGAAAACCGGTCCATCTCGCGGCGGATCTCCGGGCGGAGGGTGCGCGGGTCCTGGCGAAGCCAGCGCGGCACCATGAAGAGGTAATACTCGGGCGAGAGCATGGCTTCCGCTCCCTGGCGCAGGGTCGCGAAGGTGCCGGCTTCGTTGATCTCGAAGTCGTACACCACCGGATCCATCGCAAACGGGAGGGCGCTCTCGAGCGAACGCTTGGTGCGAACCATGATCGCGAGGAGCTTCTCGCGCGAGGCCGCCTTGGTGCGCGGGTCGACAAAAAAGCCCATGCCTCCGCCCGACATGCCACCGAGCATGACGAAGCCGCGGAAATCGGCGCCCAGCGCCGCCTTGGCCTCCGCGATCAGACGCTCGGTGTAGGCGTTGCTCGCCCACGGGATGATCGTCTGGATCGGCCCGACAAAGTTGCGGGTGGTGAGCTCGGCCACCTTCGCCACGTCGCCGCTCCGGAGGGCGTCGACGATGCCCTGGAGAATCTCCTGGGCCTCGCGCCGGGCGAGCCACTCGCGCTCGAGTTTGAGGAGGTATTTCTCCGTCACCATCTCCAGGATGGGACCGACGTTCTGCGACATGCCGCCGTGCACGAGGATCAGGCTGTCCTGCAGTTCACGGCGCGTCTGCTCCGTGATCTGCGAGCGGTCCAGGAGGGTGTGCTGCGGGAGCAGCCGCCCGCGGCTCGTCCCGTATTCGGTATCGCCTGACACTGCGGCGACGCCCTCGATCAGCTTGATGCCCGGCCAGACACCGCCCGAGTCCTGCCAGCCACCGCCGGACCCACCGAGCCATTCGCCAAGGATGGCGCGACTCGCAATCGTGCGGCGCTCCCCCTCGGAAAGCGGCCCGGTCAGGCTGGCGGTCTGGCCCGTCGCGCGCATGCACAACGCGATCAGACAGCCCAGCAGGTTGGTGGAGACGGCCAGTCGGGAGCCCTTGGGGATGTCGCGGACCTGGCTGGCAATTTCCAGTCCCTTGCCCGGTCCGCACAGTCGGTTGAGCACCGCGCTCAGCTGAACCCCCGACCCCTCGAGGCCCGATGGAATCACGCCCGAGGCGATCACCGCGGCCTTGAGCAGGCCGAGGTAGTCCTTGGCGAAATCAAACACGTCTTCGAGGGACTGGATGTCGACGGTGGCGCCGAGGTCCACGCTGGTCAGCCGAAGCACCGGCTCGTCGATCACGCGCAGGAAGGCACAGACCGGCGCCCGGGTGGACGTATCCTTGCCGTGGACACCGAGGTTGACCGAGATGTTAAGCACCTTGGCTCCCTCCGGATAGTCCATCCCGAGGAAGAAGATGTCGCTCCAGGCGGCGTGGCTCAGGTCCATCCGCACCGCCGTCTCCTCGAAGAGGACAGGCGCCGGGTCTTCCGGTTGGGCGCGGGCGAGCAACTCGCGGCGCAACTGCAGCGGATAATCCCCGGGGTGGCCCATGCGGAACATCCACTGATTGCCGCGCACGAGGCGCACCGTCTTCTGGACCTGCTGGGCGAGGGTCTTGAAGGCGAGGCCATGGTAGGCGGCGGCGAGTGCGCTGCTCAGTGCGTCGGAGGAACCGTGCTCTTTCTGGTGGGCGAGAAAGACGCCGACCGCCTCCTCGAAGCGCCGGGCCAGGTTGTGCTGGTGTCCGGCAAACGGGATCGTGCCGCTCACGTCCTGCGGATAATGCGGGGGCAGGAAATAGCGGTGCAGCGCCTCCAGGAAGAAGATGCTGCGGACGCGATGGTAGAAATTCGTCGCGGACCGGCGGTAGGCCTCCAGATCGGCCGCCATGCGCTCCAGCGCGGTGCGGTCGGCCTTGCGGCAGAGGCTTTCGAAATAGGCGCCGTCTGAAGCGGCGCCCTCGACGAGGGCGGTGAGGGTGGCGTCCACAGGGATCAGGGGTCAGCGGCGGGCCGCGCTGCGGCTGGCATCGATGGCAAGTTCCTCGGCCAGCAGCGCGAGCATGTCCTCGCGAGCGGACCCATTGAGCGCGAGGGCGATCTGGGCGCGCAGGACGCCGAACTGCGCCTCGAGGTCGGAACGGCGGCCCGAAAGCTCCGCCGCGATATAACTCTCGCGCGAGGCGAGCCGGGAAAGGGCCGGCGAGAGGCCGAGTTTTGCGCCCGGGTGCGACGCGGCGTCCTCCGCCAGCAGGGTGAAGACGGTCGGTGTCAGCACGTGCATGCCAAAAAAGCAGAGGTAGTGCCCGCTGCGGAGCCCCGGCACCACACACTGCTGCTCAGCCACGGTCGGCGTGGGCTTCTCGATCACGTTTTCAATCTGGTACAGCCCGGTGCGGCCGGCCAGTAGCGAGCCTGCCACGGTGCCGTAGAAGCGGAGCTGGCTCTCATGCGTCGCCTGAACCGCGGATACGGCGCAGGTTTCCGCCGCGGCGATTTCCAACAGCTGGCGGGTGCAACTTTTCTCGCTGCCGCTGACGTAGAGGTGGTCGCTCACCTGGAGCAGGAAGGACTCGTTGCCCACAAACTCCCGCCCGCAGAGAACGGCATCCCCGTATCCGTTCGGTGCAGACTGCACCAGGTAGGTCACCTGGTTCGCAAACGGCGCCAGGATCGCCTCATAGGCAGCCTGATCGGAGGGGGACACCACCACCCCCACTTTTTCCAGCCCCGCCTCCAGCATCTCACCGAGGATGATCGCAATGGCCGGTTTGGACTCACCGTGCCGATCGGTAAGCGATTGCAGCGGAAGGCGTCGCTGGCCGGGACCGGCCGCGGTGATGAGGGCTTTCTTGATGGGCGTTGCCATGGCTTGGGAAGGAATGGGTGAGTGAAGCGGGAGCGCCGCCTAGACTCCGAAACCGGACTGCCGTGCCGCAATCTCGAAAAGCCGGTCGACTTTTTTTCACAAAAACATGTCCTGCCGTGAAATGCCCGAGTTTTCCCGCCAACACCTCGCCGAGGCGCTCATCCAGAGGCTAACCTGGGATGACCTCGACCTCGCCTACCTGCGCCGGCTGATCGAAAGTGCGCGCGACGAGGACCTCGCCGGGCTGGGGCTGCGCGAGCGCCCGGAGCGGCCCGGCGATCACTCCACCGGCGCGATCGCGCGCACGCCGCGTTCCGGCTCCGCCGACCTGGTCGCCCGGCAACCCCTGGTCGCGTGCGGCCTGCCCCTGATCAGCCTGATCCTCAAGGCCTA
This sequence comes from Verrucomicrobiota bacterium, assembly GCA_023428905.1. Lineage (GTDB taxonomy): Bacteria > Verrucomicrobiota > Verrucomicrobiia > Opitutales > Opitutaceae > EW11. The sequence continues at coordinate 76,429 of JAEYWP010000004.1, read as the reverse complement.
TGGCGAAAACGCCCATGTCCAGCTCCGCAGCAAGGACGGGCGCCTGGTCGGCGAGGGCGGCGTGCTCGCCACCATCAGCGGTGACCCCAGAGTGCTGCTCGCGGCCGAACGCATTATCCTGAACTTCCTCCAGCGCCTCTCCGGGGTCGCCACCCAGACCCGCCGCTACGTCGACGCGTTGGGCAAGTCGCGTACCCGCCTCCTGGATACCCGAAAAACCACCCCCGGCTACCGCATGCTGGAAAAATACGCCGTGGCCTGCGGCGGGGGCTGGAACCACCGCCTGGGTCTCTTCGACCGGGTGATGTTGAAGGACAATCATCTCGCCCTCCTCGGTTTTGAGGTCGCGACCGGCCGCGACATCGGCAGCCCGAGCCGGCTGGCCGAGGCGGTGACCGCGGCGCGGCGCGCGGCGACGGACCTGCCGGTCGAAGTAGAAGTAGACATGATGGAGCAGATTCCATCCGTTCTCGCGGCCGGCGCGGACGTGATTCTCCTCGATAACTTCACGCCCGCGCAGCTGAAAAAGGCGGTGCAGCTGATCGGCGGCCGCGCCTTCACCGAGGCCAGCGGCGGCATCACGCTTAAGACCTTGCCTCGCCTCGCTGATCTTGGTCTGGATTTCGCCTCTACCGGGGCGCTGGTTCACCAGAGTGTCTGGGTAGATATCGGGCTCGATTGGCGACGGCGGTCGTAGGTCCCGATCCTCCAGATCCCGCTCCTCACCTGTGTTTTTTCCGAACGACTCCCGCGCCCGCGAATCCGGTACCCCCAGCCCGGAAATTGTCATACTCCGTGCCCTGCTTGAAAAGGAGGCCGGCTTTGTTTCGGGGAGCCACCTCGCCAAGGCCCTGGACATGAGCCGCGTAGCGGTCTGGCAATACATGGAGAAGCTCCGGGCGCAGGGTTTTAACTTCGAGGCCGTCCGGGCCCGTGGATACAGGCTGACCGGCCGCCCGAGCGTGATCAACCAGCCCCTGATCGAGGCGCACCTCGCCGCCCGCCAGCTGGAGTTTGGGATCGAGTGTGTCGACGAAATCGACAGCACCAACGACGAGGCCATGCGGCAGCTCGCCTCCGGCCGCCGCACCCCCTTTGTCGTGATCGCGCGACGCCAGACCCGCGGGCGCGGGCGCTTCGGGCGCGTCTGGCACAGCGAGGCCCAGGGCAACCTGTACGCCAGTTTTGCCTTCCGCCCGGAAGTCCCACCGGAGCGGATGCAGACCTTTACCCTCTGGATGGGCGTGAACGTGTGTGAAGTGGTGGCAAACTTCACGCGGTCCACCCCCGGAGTGAAATGGCCCAACGACATCCTTTTCGACGGTCGCAAGGCAGGCGGAATGCTGACCGAGGCGCGTATGGACGCGGATCAGATCCGCGACCTGGTGTTCGGCCTCGGCCTGAACATCAACAGCGGGCCCAGCTCCCTTCCGGAAACCCTCGCCAAGCGGGCCACCTCGCTCTCCGAGCAGACCCGCGCCATCCTCGACATCAACAAATTTGCCGCCGCCCTGATCGGCCGGGTGCTGGACGCCTACGAGCAGTTCGTCTCCGGCGCGTACACCCGCAATTTTGCCGAACGCTGGCATGCCTGCGACGTCCTGCGGGAACGCCCGATCGGCCTGATCCACGGCACCCAGCACATCCGGGGCACGGCCCTCGGGATCGATGACGAGGGTTCGCTGATCGTCCGCACCGACCTGGGCCGGACCGAGCGCTTCCGCGCCGGCGAGGTCACCCTGGAGAAGAGGTAGCGCGGTCTCGCGGCCCCGGCCGGGGCGGCGACACTGAGGGATGGACGCCGCGCCCAGGTGTGTTGAGATGTCGCTCCACACCGCGCCACCCTCATGCTGCTCTGTATCGACGTCGGAAATACACACACCCATTTTGCCTGCGTCGGGGACTCCGGCACCTCCGAGCTCCGCCACCTCAAGACCCGCGAGCTCGACCACTACGCGGACGGCATGGGTCCACAGCTCTCCCGGCTCTTTGGCGAGGCCCCGGGGCTGGAGGGCGTGGCTTTCTGTTCCGTCGTCCCTGAGGCGACCGAGCGCCTCCTCCGGGTCTTCCACCAGTGGAGCCTTTCCGTTCCGGTCTTTCAGCTCACGGCCGACCAGCGCCTCGGTGTCGCCATCGGGTATCCCCGCCCCCAGGAGATCGGTCAGGACCGCCTCGCCAATGCGGCGGGGGCGGCCGCGCTGGTCGGCACCCCGGCCATCGTGATCGACATGGGTACGGCGGTCACCTTTGACGTCATCAGCCGCCAGAACGGCTACGAGGGCGGCATCATCGCACCGGGTGTCGAGGTGATGCGCCGCTACCTGCACGAGCAAACGGCGCTGCTTCCCCGCCTGGACGAATCGATCGATGTGCCGCGCGCCATCGGCCAGTCGACGATCGAAGCGATGCGTATCGGCACGGTGATCGGTTTCGGCGGCATGATCCAGGCGCTGCTCGACGCCGTGCTGGCGGAGTTGGCCGCGCGCGGCGAGCGCGAGATCCCCATCCTGGCCACCGGCGGCAGCGCCGACTTGCTGCGCAAATCGCTGAAAACGCCCTTTCGCGTCGTCCCGGACCTGACCCTCCAGGGCCTCGCCGCGGCGTGGCGCTTAAACCACTGACGCGCCGTCCGGGATCGGCCGCACGACCGCCGGTCTTTCCGCAGATCGGCGCTCGACGCTGGACGTTATGCCCGGGCGCTGGCGAAAAACGGCGCCGACGGGACATTCTCCAAGCTTTTCAACGCGCCGAAAACGTATGCAGTAGGTCAGCACTCTCCATGTCAGAACCCTCCTCCCCGCCGGCGATTGATGTCCAGAATCTGGTAAAGACCTACGCGGGCGTGGCCGCCGTGAACGGCATCAGTTTTTCCGTCAGGCAGGGTGAGATCGTCGGGTTCCTCGGCCCAAACGGTGCCGGCAAAAGCACGACCATGCGTATCCTCACCGGCTACCTGCCGGCGACGTCGGGTTCGGTGCGGCTCTGCGGCGCGTCCGTTGCCACCGAAGCGGAAAAGGTCAAACGCCTGATCGGCTACATGCCGGAGAACAACCCGCTGCCAGAGGACATGCGCGTCTCGGAGTACCTGTATTACCGCGGCCGCCTGAAGGAGATCCCACGCCGCAAGCTGGGCACGCGGCTCGACGAGGTGCTGGAGCTCTGCGATCTGAAGCGCGTCCGCCACCGCATCATCGGCAAATTATCCAAGGGCTTCCGGCAGCGCGTCGGGATCGCGGAGGCCATCCTCGCGGAGCCTCCGGTGATCATCATGGACGAGCCCACCATCGGGCTCGATCCGCACCAGATCCTGATCGTCCGTGACCTGATCGCGAGCCTGCGCGGCCGGATGACTGTGATCATCTCCAGCCACATCCTTCCGGAAATCGAAATGACCTGCGACCGCGTCCTCATCATCAACCAGGGACGGGTCGTCGCCAGCGGGACACCCAACGAGCTCCGCCGCGAAATCCTTGGCCACTCCCTCTACCGCCTCGAAATCTCGGGGGAGATGGCCGCCCTCCCCGCCGTGCTGGGAGCGGTCGATTCCTCGCTGCAGATTGCCGACCAGTCCGCGCCGGATCTCCACGGTTTTCACACCGTCCGCCTCACCACCTCGCGCGATGAACCCCTGGGCGAGGCCCTGCTCAAGGCCCTGACCGCGGACGCGCGCTTTCGCCTCCGCGGACTCGCCCAGGAGCATCCCTCCCTCGAAGACGTCTTCCTCACCGCCACGCGACGCACCTGGGAGATCGTCGACGCCAAGCCGGGGCGCTGACGCGCGCACCGCCCGTCACGAGACCTGCACGACCATGCCCTCCTCGCCGACCCTCCCGCCGATGTGCGTCTCCATCCTCGCAACTTCGGCCGGCGTCCGCCGTCATCACCGTTCCCAATCTTAAATGCGCCACTACTTCACCATTCTCAGCCACGAGGTCCGCATGCTGCTCGTCAGCCCCAGCACCTACATCGCGGCCGTGTGGTTCCTCGGGGTGATGGGCGTGATCTTCACCAGCCTCCTCGAAAGCTACACCGAGACTCCCCAGGAGACGTCGCCGGCGGCCTTCTTCTTCTTTTATTTCTGGATACCGGTCCTCGTGATGGTGCCGCTGCTCACCATGAAGAGCATTTCGGAAGAGCGGCGGTTCGGCACCCTGGAGACGCTCCTCACCACCCCGGTCACGACTTTTGAGGTGGTCCTGGGCAAGTTCAGCGCCGCCTACGTCCTGTACCTCATGCTCTGGGCCTGCACCGGCGGCTTCTTCTGGATCGTCCAGCGTTTTGCCGCCGACACCCGGCTGCTCGACTGGGGGCCCATGCTGGGTGGTTATCTTTTTATGGCGGTATCAGGGCTGTTTTTCGTGGCGATTGGGATCTTCGCCAGCTCCCTCTCCCGCAACCAGGCGGTGGCCGGACTCCTCGCCTTCGGCATGCTCTTCCTGCTCATCCTCGGGATGCGTTTTATGCAGGGCGCTGAATTCCTCAATCACGAGGCCCTGCAACCCGCCAAGGTCGTGCTGACCTACGCGGACGTTTTCACCCACCTGCAGGACTTCACCCGCGGCATGGTCGACACCCGCCAGGTGTTGTTCTACGTCAGCGGGTCCACCCTCGCGCTGATCTTCAGCATCCTCGGGGTCGAGGCCAAACTCCTCCACAGCTGACGCATGTCCCTGGCCGACAATTTCCGCGCCGTCCGGTGGCTGAGGACCACCAACCTGATCCTGCAGGCGGTCCTCTTCCTCTCTTTCTTCGGCGGGCTCAACTACCTGGCGCTGCACTTCGCCTGGCGTTTCGACCTCAACCGGCTGCACAAGCACTCCCTTTCGGCGGAGACGCGGTCCTACCTGGCCCAGCTGGACAAGCCGGTCATGATCGTCGTGACCTTCTCCGAGAACCCGGAGGACGAGAAATTCCGCCAGGCCCACGAGGACGTGCGGCAGTTGCTCCGTGAATACGTCTACGCCACCGAGACGAGCGAGAACGGCCGTATCCGCGTTTCCCAACTCGACGTCTTCCAGCGCCCGCGCGAAGCCCAGCAGATGGGGGCGGAGCAGAACCAGATCATCGTGGTGGCCGGCGACGGCAGCCGCGCCCGGATTGTCAAATACGAGGACCTCTACCGCTTCCAGGAGGGGGAGCGCACCGCCTTCCTCGGCGAGCAGGCCATCACCAGCGCGATCCTCGACGTGGCCAGCGGCAACCGCAAGAAGGTCTATTTCCTCACCGGGCATGGAGAGTTCGAATACGGCGACGCCAGCCCCGACCGCGGTCTCTCCCGCCTGCGCGACGAACTGCTGGCGCGCAATTTCGAGATCGAGCAGATGCACCTGCGGGAGAAGGGCCGGATCCCCGAGGACGCCGCACTCCTGATCGCGGTGCGGCCCACCACCCCTTTCGAGCCGATGGAGGAGGAGATGCTGCGCGAATATTTGAGCACCCGCGCCGGGCGCGTCCTGCTCCTCCTGGACCCGCGGGCCAATGAACTGGGGCTGTCGGACCTGCTCTTCGACTGGGGTGTGCTGGCCGACCAGGCGGTCGTCTGGGACGCGGGCCCCACCGGGCAGAGCGACACGGGGGGACTGATCCTGAAGGCCTTTGCGCAGCATCCGGTGACGCAGAACCTGCTCGACCAGAACCTGCGCGTGAGTTTCGGACTCGCCCGCCCCGTCCGAATCAATCCCAGCCGGGCCACCGACGAAAGCCTCACCGTGCGCGCCTTGGTCGGCGCTTCCGAGACCGCGTGGGGCGAACGCGACTTTGCCCAGTCACCGCCGCGCTTTGACGCCGGGGTCGACCTGCCCGGCAAACTGCTCACCCTCGCGGCAGCGTCGGAGCGGGTGGGCGCGACCCAGGACCTCAATTTCAGCGTGCCGCGCGGCCGGCTGGTCGCGATCGGCTGCGCAGACTTTGTCGTCAACAACCGCATCGCCGTGGGCGGCAACATGGCCCTGGCCCTCTCCAGCATCAACTGGCTGGTGGACCGCGACACCCAGCTGAACATCGCCCCGCGTCCGATCCCGTCCTTTCAACTGGCGCTCAGCCAAGACGAACTGACCCGCCTCCGTTACAGCCTGCTTTTCGGCCTCCCCGCGGCCGCCGGTCTCCTAGGGCTGCTCGTTTACTGGACCCGCCGCCGCTAACCGCGCCCCGCCACCTCCATGCGCACCAAAGTCACGCTGGCCCTCGTTTTCCTGAACGTCGCGCTTTTCGCCTTCATTTTCTACCTGCGCAGCGGTGTGCCGCCGCTCGACGAGAAGCCGGGCGTGCTCGGGCCCGAGGTGGTGAACATCCAGTCGATGGAGATCACGTCCCCCGCGCGCCCAGGTCCACTCCGCCTGGAGCGCCGGGGTGAGTCCTGGCACCTGATCGAGCCGGTCGACTGGCCCGCCAATCCGTTCGCCGTCACCCGCATCCTCAGCGAACTCCAGCAACTCCGTTCCCAGGCGAGTTTTGCCGTCAAGGATCTCGCCCGCAACGGCCAGTCCCTCGCCGACTACGGCTTGGAGAAGCCGGTGTTGACCCTCACCTTCCGTTCCGCCGGCAGCGCCGCGGAGCCCACCCTTCTTCGCATCGGCGACACCGCGAAGGTGGGCAACCGCCTGTATGTCCTTTCCCCCGACGGCGAGCGTGTGCACGTGGTGAACCGCAGCCTGGCCGAGAGCCTCTCCCTTCGCCTGGAGGAGCTCCGCTCCGACTCCCTCTTCTCGATCCAGGTTTTTGAGGTGCGCTCGCTCAATCTCCAGACTGGCGCGCCGACCAACCTCAAGGTGCGGATCGCACGCTCAAATTCGCGTTGGCAGTTTGAGAGTCCGATCACGACCCGCGCGGACAAGAATCAGACCGACATCACGGTCAACCGCCTGAACGGCCTGCGCATCCTGACCTTCATCGATCCCCGGGCCCCCGAGGTGCTGCGTTTGTCGCCGGAGGAGATGACCCTGCGCATCACCCTGGAAGGGAATAACCGCCGCGAAGCCCTGATCCTCGGCGACCGACTGAAGGAGCCTCCGGCCGGCGTGACGCGCGACGCCACGGCCGCGCCGGACGGCGACGGCCCGGCGCTGGATATCGAATATTATTACGGCAAGATGGAGGACAAGGCGCCGGTCTTCACCGTGGGTGTGCCCGCGTCCCTGGTCGAAGACCTGCGCAATGCCCAGGAGATGCTGCGCGACCGGCAGATCCTCGATGTGGATACCACCGCCATCACCTCGATCGTGCTGGCGGCCAGTGGGCAGCCCGATCTCACCCTGCAGCGCCTCGAAGCCAGCGCCGCCACCACCGGCGCCCCGCGCTGGCAAATCGTCCGACAGGCATCGGAACGGGGCCCCCAGACCGTCCCCGCAGACCAGGCACAGGTGGAGCAGCTCCTCCAGCATCTGTCCGGCCTGCGTGCGCAAAAGTTTGAAACCGACGCACCCAGCGAGGCCGCCCTGGAGGACTTCGGCTTCAACCGTCCGGCCCGGCGCATCCGCATCACGTCCAACCCACCCGCCGGGAACAGCCCGGCCGGCTCTGCCCCCCCGGCCCCCCTCACCACGACCCTGCTGGTCGGCATCGGCGTCGATCGCAATGTCTACGCCAAGCTCGACTCGCCCAACTTCGTGTATCGGGTTGACAATGACACCTTGCAGCAACTCCCCGTCGCTCCCCTCGCCTATCGCGAGCGCGTGCTGCGCGACCTGCCGGAAGGGGCGCGGGTGACGGGGCTCAAGCTGACCGACCTGACCGAGCAGCGCGTCCTGTTGGACGCATCCCTGCCGGGACCCGCGACGCCGCCGGCGCAAGCCTCTGGTGAAACCACGCCCCCAGCCCCAGCCCCGGCCCCGCCCGCCGGCGCGCAGGAACTTGCCGCCCAGCTCCGCACCCTTCGGGCCCAGCGTTTTGTGCAGGAGGAGTTCTCCAAGACCGTTTCCGTCCTCGGCGAAGAGCGCCCCTGGCGTTATCAGCTCGACTGCACCCTCGCCCTGATCGGCGGCAATGGCGGACGCGAGGAAACCTTCACCTTGTTCTTTGCGGAGCGGGCGGGCGGCACCACCCAGCTGGTGGGTTCACCCACCTTCGACGTGGTTTTTGAGGCGGAACAGCCGCTGATCGACGCCCTGTTCGCCGTGGTTTACGGTCCGAAGGACCCGGGACCGCGCGAGCCGGCCCCCGCCGCTCCCAGCCGCGCGGACGCTCCCGCCACCGCTCCAGAGGGCCCGGCCCCAGTCCCCGCTCCCTGACGCGCGACACCCCGCCCAGAGGATGAAGCTGCTGCGCAAGGGTTGGTCGGTCTGCCGCTGGGGCGGGGCCTGCCTGTGCACGCTCCTCCTCTGGACCACCTGGCTGGCGCTCGGCGCCCTCCTCGTGCTCCAGGTGGTGATCGCGGTCTCACAGGAGCTGCGTGTCCCCAACCGGGTCGTGCGTTCCTTCGAGGACCGGCTCGCCGTATCCGGCTTGAGAATTCGCTTCGACTCCGCCCGGTTCGACCTCGATGGACGCATCCTGGTGGAAAACCTGCGTGTCTTCTCCGAGTCCTTCGAGGAACCGCTGGCGGTTGCAAAAACAGTGCTGGTCCGACTGGACCGCTGGTCACTGGCGGCGGGGCGGCTCGAGCCGGACCGCATCGCGCTCCAGGGCGCCACGCTCTACGTACCCCCGATGCTATCGCCCTCGGGGCGCGCCGAGCCCGCCGCCTCTGATGTCACGGCCGTGTTCGGGCTGGATCCAGGTTACCTCCAGGTGGAACAGCTCTCCGGCAAAATCGGTGCGCTGCAGCTTAACATTCACGGCACCACCCGCCTGCCGCCCGCCCCGCGCCGGGATCGGCCGCTCGGGGATGACGCCCTCGCACGGGCCCTCGGCCTCACCCTGCAGGCGGCGCGCCAACTCGCCGTCGCAGGAGGCAGGTTCCAGGGCTTCGTTCACCCCAACCTGGACGTGCACCTGACGCCGGACGAACGCCAGCTGGCCCGCGCGCATGTCACCTTCACCGCGGATGAGGCAGAGCTCGACCGCCGTCTCTTGCAGGGCTTGGAAAACACCCCGCGCCTGATCCTTCGCGGCCTGCGCGCTGAAACCATCGTGCCCGTGCGCCCGGCGTTTCCGAGCCAGGTCGCGCTGACGCTTCGGCTCGACGAGATCCGCGGCCCGGATGGCCTCGCGCTGGACGATCTCAAGGCGGCGGCGCGGATCAAACTGACATCGGCGTCGCCCCTCCAGGCCGCGGCAAGCACCCTCCTGCTCACCTCCCCGCTCGCCACCTACCGCGGAGTCGGGGCCGAGGGCCTCTCCCTTGAACTCGACCCACAGGCCTGGCCCACCGTCGACCTGTCATTGTCCACCCGGGTCGCGGGCGAAAGCTGGGCCGCGCGCGGTCGCGTCCAGATCGCAGAGAAGACGGGCGACGTCACACTGAGGGGGCGCGTGGGCAGGCCCGTGATCGATCTGGTGAGTGCGCGGAGCGGACGTGACGTGAGCGCGCTCCTCACCCTGGAATCGGCGGCCGACGTCGACGCGCGGGTGCATCTCGAACCCGGCTGGAAACCAGGGGAGGCGCGGGCCGAGGTCTCCGTCGGGCCGGCGGTGGCTCGAAACGTGGCCCTCGATTCCGCGCGGGCCAGCATCCGCTACACGGGCAGCGAACTCGATGTCACGAACATCCATCTCACCCAGGGAGAGAGCGCCGCCCGCGGTCGGTACACGATGGATACGAAGACCCTTGATTATCGCATCCTCCTCGCCGGACAGCTGCGCCCGGCGGGCATCTCGGGCTGGTTTGGCCCCTGGTGGGCGCGCTTCTGGGAGAACTTCAATTTTGACGCCGCAGTGCCCGCCGCCGACGTGGACGTGAAGGGCCGCTGGCGCGACGCGAGCGGTGCGGCGGTTTTCGTCAGCGTGGACGCGGCGAGCCCGGAGATCGTCACCGTGCCTTTTGACCGGGTGCGCACCCGCCTGTTTATCCGCCCGGACTTTTATGATGCCCTCGAACTGATCGCTGAGCGCGGCACCGGGCTGGCACGCGGCGGCTTCACCCGCATGTCGGAGCCGGGGGATCGCGACTACCGCACCCTGGACTTCCATGTCCAGAGCACCCTCGACCTTCACGAAAGCGCGCGGATCTTTGGCAAACCCGGCCTTGAGATCGTCAGCCCCTTCCGCTTCCAGTCCCCGCCCACCCTGACGTTGAGCGGGCGCCTGATCGGCCCGGAGGCCCCGGGAGGCCGGCATGAGTCGGTCGACATTGCGGTCGAATCCCAAGGCCCCTTCACCTTTTTCGATTTCCCCTTGGCCGACGTGGTGGCGACCGCGCGCCTGCGCGATGACGAGATCGACCTGCCCGCGCTTCGCATGAGCTTTGCCGGGGGCGGCGTCACCGGGCGTGCCAACATCCGGGGCCGCGGCGACGAGCGCATTCTCGCGTTTGACGGGGCACTGAAGGACGCGAATCTCGGCCAGGCCATCCGCGTGCTCGAGGAGTACGGAGCGCTTCGCCGCGGCGAACAGGCCCCGCCGCAAAGCCGTTTCCAGCAGCGTGTCGCCTCAGGCAGCCTGGATTTGAAAGCCACGGCGAAGGGCAGCTACGAAGACCCCTACAGCTACGTCGGCGAAGGCACGGCGGCGGTGCGCGGCGCGTCGCTGGCGGAGGTAAACCTCCTCGGCGCACTCTCGCAGGCGCTGCGCGGAAACTCCCTCCTGGGGTTCACGTCCTGGAGCCTGGATACCGGTGAGGCCGCGTTCACCATCGAACGGGAACGCCTGAACTTCACCGATCTGGTGATCACCGGTCCCTCCGCCAAACTGGAGGGGCGCGGCCACTACGCACTCGATGCGAAGGCGATCAACTTCAACGCCAAGTTCTATCCCTTCGACCAGGGCAAGACCCTGCTGGCGAGTGCGGTCGACCTGGTCCTGACTCCGTTGTCGACCGCGCTGGAGCTGAAGCTGTCCGGCAGCCTCGACAATCCCAAGTGGTACTTTGCCTACGGACCGACCGGACTCCTCCGAAAACTTGCGGGAACCGACGACCAGGCGGTGCCCAGTCCCGCCGACGCGGGCGACAAGCCGCGCACGCCGCCCCTGATGTTGAGGAGGTAGCGCTCCCGCGCCGCAGCCGCCGTTCTTGCCGGAGGCTGCGGGCTTCTGCGTTGCGGGGCGGCACGCCTCCGGCTTACGTGACACGCGGTGCAGCCCATCCCGCTTCCCGCTTTGCTCATCTCGGCCGTCCTGCTCGTGCTGCTCGGCCTCAGCATTGTTCTGGCGCGTGCGGCCCGTCGCAGCCTGCGCGAGGCCCACCTCGCCAACGCACGCCTGCGCGCCGAGATCGAAACCCGACGTGCCACCGAAGAGGCCCTGCGCCGGGCGAAGACGGAGGCGGACGCGGCCTCGCGCGCCAAGAGTGAGTTTCTCGCCTCCGTCTCGCACGAGATTCGCACCCCGATGAACGGCGTCCTGGGGATGGCCAGCCTGTTGCTGGAAACCCGGCTCACCTCCGAGCAGCGCGACTACGTGCAGACCCTGCGAAACAGCGGGGACGCGCTGCTCGCGATCCTCAACGACGTCCTCGATTTCTCCAAGGTGGAGTCGGGGAAGCTGGAACTGGAACGCCTTCCCTTCGAACTGTCGGTCTGCGTCGAGGACGCCCTGGATTTCTTCACCACCCAGGCGGCGGCCAAGGAGGTGGAACTCGCCTACCATATCGACGACGCCGTGCCGGCCTGGGTGCTCGGCGATGCCACCCGTCTCCGGCAGGTGATTGCGAACCTCGTGAACAACGCGGTCAAATTCACACCCTCGGGCAGCATCTCCGTTCTGATCCGCAGGGTGGATACGCCGGACATCTCCGCCACGGCGGCGCCGGAGGACGGCGCCGCCTTCCGCCTTGCACCCGTCTTGGAGGACGCAGCTGCGCCGCCGCCCGTCGCGTCCACCGGCGCGGTGGTCCTGGAGGTGACGGTGGCGGACACGGGCATTGGCATCCCCTCCGACCGGCTCCACCGGCTTTTCCAGCCCTTCACCCAGGTGGACTCGTCCACCACCCGCAAATACGGCGGCACCGGCCTCGGCCTGGCGATCTGCCACCGTATCGTCACCCTGCTGGGCGGCCGTATCGCCGTGGAAAGTACACCCGGCGCGGGCTCCACCTTTCGTTTCACCCTGCCGACGGCGCCGGTGCAGACCCCGATGGGCTGGGGGCTGCCTCCGCTGCCGCAGGCACTGGCGCAGGGAGAGGTGCTCTGCGTCGAAGACAACGCCGTTGTCCAGCAACGCATCAAGGGCCTCCTCGATGCCTGGGGGGCGCAGGCGGTGCTGGTGACAAACCCGCAGGCCGCGCTCGCACGCCTCGAAACACACCCGCGTCCGGCGGTGATCGTTCTCGATGTCGGACTATTCGACAGCCCGGCGGGCGCACACCTTCGCGAGACGGTGCGCGGAGAGGCAACACCCCTCCTGCTCCTGGTCGTCACCGGGCAATCCCGGCCCCATCTCGAATTTTTTGCCGGCCGGCGCGCGGTCGCGACCGCGGTCAAGCCGCTCCGCACGCACGGGCTCGTGCGCGGACTGCAATCGCTCGCCGATGCCCCGGTCGACAGTCTCCCGCCGTTTGTGGTCTCGTCCGACGCCCGCGTCCTGGCCAACGAACTTCCGCTTTCGATCCTCTTGGTGGAGGACAACCTCGTGAACCAGAAGGTGGCCCTGCGCTACCTCGAGCGATTGGGCTATCGGGCCGACGTGGTCGCCACCGGCGCCGATGCGCTGAAGCAGGTGACGGCGGGGGCGTATCAACTCGTCCTCATGGACCTGCAGATGCCCGGGATGGACGGATTGGAGACGACGCGGCAGATCCGCCTCACCGTGCCGGCCGATCGCCAGCCCAAGATCGTCGCCCTCACTGCCAACGCGATGAACGGCGACCGCGAACAATGCCTCGCGGCCGGGATGGACGACTACATCACCAAGCCGGTCAAACTGGTCGACATCGCCCACACCATCCGCCGGCACTTCTCCCTCGGCAGCAGCGCGTCGCACGCACGGGCGGACGGCAGCTGATCGCCGGTACGGCCGTCGGCCCGCCGTCTATTCGCCTGGTCTCCGTCCCGTGACGCTGGCTGCGGGACCGCTCTGGACTATGGCGGAAAAGCCCTGAACCTCCGCCGTCCACGCGGGATCTCCCACGAGATTGGTCTCCTCGAGTGGGTCCTGCGCGAGATCGAAAAACAACCACGGCGAACCGTCAGGATTCAGCACCAGCTTGCGCGTCGCGCTGCGCAGTCCCCGCCAGGCCCGGTCGCACTGGTGCGGGAGATTCACCACGCTGGGCATGCCCAGGGCGGCCGCGGTGCGGGTGACGCGCAGGTCCCGGCCCGCAATCCAGGCGGCACTCAACCCTGCCAGATCGCCGAGGGTCACCAGCTCTTCGCGCGCGCCGCCCGGCGAGCCTGGCAGGCTGACGAGGAGCGGCACGCGCACGCTCTCCTCATGCGGCCAGCCCTTGCGGAAGAGCCCGTGGGAGCCGTGCATGTCCCCATGGGCCGAGGTGAACACGATGACGGTCCGCGCGGGGTCGACCCGATCGAGCAGGTCGCCCACCGCGCGATCGGTCTCGCGGATGTGCGCGTAATAACCGGCAAGTTCACGCCGCGCCTGCTGTTCGACCGCGCCACCGCGCGGCACGTTCGCGCGCAGTGCCAGGGCCTGGGGCGAGGGCTGAGCGGCGCCGGGCGCCTGATCGTACGGCGGGTGCGGTGGCTCGAGGCTGACGCAACAAAACCACGGTCGCACCGGGCGGCTCTCGTCCGTCGCCGGAGGTCCCCCGGTATGCTCCGCGATCCAGGCGGCGGCGCGCTCGCACACTACGTCGCTCTGGTATCCGGAAAACTGTTGCGGCTCCGGCAGCCGGGTACCGTGCAGCCAGGGATGGTTGAGGACAAAGCCGCCCTCAAACCCCTCCCAGAACTGGAAGCCGCCGCGGTGTTCGGGAGGGACGACCGTGCGTGCGTGTGCCTCGCCCACCAGCGGCGCGGAGCGGTCTCGCGGGCCAAGGTGCCATTTGCCAAAAAAGGCAGTGCGGTAACCCATCCGGCCAAAAGTGTGGGCGACGGTTTCCGTGTGGGGCGGCAGCGGGTCGTAATAGTCCCGTACGCCATTTTCGGGAGACGGAACGCCCGTGAGGAGGGCGGCGCGCGCGAAAGGTCCAAACGGGTGCGGCGTCACCGCCTGGGTGTAGTGCAACGTCCGCGACGCCAGGCGATCCAGGTTGGGCGTCCGGGCGTCGGGATCCCCCGCATAACCGCACGCCTGGGCCCGCCATTGGGTGGTGACGATCCAGAGCAGGTTGAACGGCGGGGTCATGGTACGCAACGAACCAAAGCCCGAAGCGCCCCCTCGGCAACGCCGCAGCCTAGCCCTTCGCGCTGGCGAGGAGCTGGCGTGCGGCCGCAAGCGCGGGCAGGAGGCCGTCGGCCACCGCGCGCTCGATCTCGGGCTGTTTCTCCTTCACGCCCGGTGCCTGATAAAAGTCTGTCAGCAGGGCCTCGCTGACCAAGGCGTGCATCCACGCCACGGCTTGCGAACGCCGGCGCTGGTCGAGCACGCCTCCCATCCGGGTGGTGCGGAAAAAGTCCTCCACGTTCTTCCACACGTCTTCCACGCCCTCACCGCTCAGGGCGGAAGCCAGGATCGCCGGCGTGGCCCAGCCTTCCGTGGCGGGTTTGAGAAATTGAAGGACGCGCAACATCTCCGCGCGCGCCGCCATGGCCCGGAGTTTGTTGTCGCCGTCGGCCTTGTTCACCACGAGCAGGTCGGCAAGCTCGATCACACCCTTCTTCATTCCCTGCATCTCATCGCCGGCACCGGCGATCATCAGGACGACAAAACAGTCGACCATCGAGCGGACCGTCACCTCGTTCTGGCCCACGCCCACCGTCTCGACGATGACCACGTCATACCCCGCCGCCTCACAGAGCAGGAGGGCCTCGCGGCTCTTGCGGGCCACGCCGCCGAGGGAGCCGCCGGACGGGGACGGGCGGATGAAGGCACCGATCTGGCGCGACAATTTCTCCATCCGCATCTTGTCTGCCAAGATGCTGCCACCGGTCAGGGTGCTGGACGGATCGACCGCGAGGACGGCGACCCGCCTGCCCTTTTCGCACAGGCGCGAGCCGAGCGCCTCGATGAACGTGCTTTTGCCCACGCCGGGAATGCCGGTGATGCCGACCCGCATGGCGGCACCCGTCATCGGCATGATCCGCGCGAGCAGCTGCTGGCCGAGCTCCTGGTGGGCGGGGGCGTTGCTTTCCACCAGGGTGATGGCGCGGGCGAGGATTGTTGTATCCCGACGCTTGATACCATCCACGTAGTCATCGAGGGTCAGCGTCCGACGCCGCGGGGGCGCCTCCACGTGCCGCATGATCCCGGAGGGATTAACGCCCTCCAGCACCCAGGTGGCAAAGGCGGGTCCGGCGTCGTCCGGAACCCAGTCCGGGCGCGGCTGATGGCACTGTTCGCGTTGGGCCTTGGTCGGCGGCATGGAAGATAGGCGGGTCGTGGCTAAAAAGGGCGCACCGTCGCGGGACTGCGCCCGGAGTGATTCCGGGCGGCTCCACGACGGCGCAAGACGGACGGCCAAACGATGGGCATTGGAAGCCCGGACGGCAACCCGCACCGCGCGCTGATCAATTGATCAGCGCACGGTTCGAGTTGTCAGGCGGCGTGGCCGGACGGGCCCGCCGCCATCGGCAGATCGGTGATCAGATACGTGCCAGCAGCAGCTCGAGGATGCGCTTGGCGGATTTCGGAATCACGGTGCCAGGGCCGAAGATCGCGCTGGCGCCATTCTGCAGGAGGAAGTCGTAATCCTGGGCGGGAATGACACCGCCGCAGATGACGAGGATGTCCTCGCGTCCGCGTTTCTTCAGCTCCTCGACCAACTGCGGCAGGAGGGTCTTGTGACCCGCCGCGAGTGAACTCATCGCCACGGCGTGCACGTCGTTCTCCACCGCTTGTTGCGCGGTCTCTGCTGGGGTCTGGAAGAGCGGCCCGATATCGACGTCGAACCCAAGGTCCGCCATCGCGGTTGCGACCACCTTGGCGCCGCGATCATGGCCGTCCTGGCCCATCTTGGCGACGAGGATGCGGGGGCGGCGGCCTTCCTTCTCCTCGAACTTGGTGACGAGAGCGCGAACGTCCTGGATCATGGGGTCTTCTCCGAACTCGGCGCGGTAGACGCCGGAGATGGAACGGATGGTGGCCTGATAACGGCCGAACTTTTCCTCCAGAGCGAAGGAAATCTCACCCAGGGTGGCGCGCGCCTTGGCGGCCTCGACCGCGAGTTCCAGGAGGTTGCCCTTGCCGGTGGCGGCGGCCTCGGTGAGGGCGGTGAGGCTGGCGCGGCACTTGGCCTCGTCGCGCTCGGCGCGGAGCTGCTTCAGGCGCTTGATCTGCGCCTCGCGGACCGCGGTGTTGTCGACCTCGAGAATTTCGAGCGGGTCTTCGCGCTCCATCCGGAATTTGTTCAGACCGACGATCGTTTCCTTGCCGGAATCGATCTTGGCCTGGCGGCGGGCGGCCGCCTCCTCAATGCGGAGCTTGGGCAGGCCGGCTTCGATCGCCTTGGTCATGCCGCCGAGGGCCTCGACCTCCTCGATGTGTTTCCAGGCCTTTTCGGTCAGCTCGCGGGTGAGGGCCTCGACGTAGTAGCTGCCGGCGAACGGATCGACCACATTGCAGATCCCGGTCTCGTTCTGGAGGAAGAGCTGGGTGTTGCGGGCGATGCGGGCGGAGAAGTCGGTCGGGAGCGCGATCGCCTCGTCGAGCGAGTTGGTGTGCAGCGACTGGGTGTGACCGAGGGCGGCGGCCAGCGCCTCCAGGCAGGTGCGGCCGACGTTGTTGAACGGATCCTGCTCGGTGAGGGACCAGCCGGAGGTCTGCGAGTGGGTGCGGAGCGCGCAGGACTTCGGGTTCTTCGGATTGAACTGCGAGACAATCCGGTTCCAGAGCGTGCGACCCGCGCGCATCTTGGCCACTTCCATGAAGAAGTTCTTCCCGATCGCCCAGAAGAAGGAGAGACGGGGGGCGAAGGCGTCGACGCTCAGGCCGGCCTTGACGCCGGTGCGGAGGTACTCGAGGCCGTCGGCCAGGGTGTACGCGAGCTCGAGGTCGGCGGTGGCACCCGCCTCCTGCATGTGGTAACCCGAGATCGAGATGCTGTTGAACTTCGGCATGTACTTCGAGGTGTACTCGAAGATGTCCGCGATGATCTTCATCGAGGGAGTCGGCGGATAGATGTAGGTATTCCGCACCATGAACTCCTTCAGGATGTCGTTCTGGATCGTGCCGGAAAGCTGCTCCACCTTCACGCCCTGCTCGAGGGCGGCACAGATGTAGAAGGCCATCACCGGGAGGACCGCGCCGTTCATCGTCATGGACACGGAGACCTTGTCGAGCGGGATGCCCGAAAAGAGCGTGTGCATGTCGAGGACGGAATCGACCGCCACACCAGCCTTGCCGACGTCGCCGACCACGCGCGGGTGGTCGGAGTCGTAACCACGGTGGGTCGCGAGGTCGAAGGCGATGGAAAGACCCATCTGGCCGGCGGCGAGATTGCGCCGGTAGAAGGCGTTGCTCTCCTCCGCGGTGGAGAAACCGGCGTACTGGCGCACCGTCCAGGGACGGACGACATACATCGTTGGATACGGCCCGCGGGTGAAGGGGGCGAAGCCCGGCATTGTATCCAAAGTCTGGCAACCTGCCAGGTCTTCGGGGCTGTAGAACGCCTTGATCGGTATCTGCTCGTCGGTCATCGCGACCATGGACGCTCCGGCCGCGGCTTTGCCCGCGGGGAACGAAAACGAGTCGTAACTCAGTTTGGTGAAATCGGGGTTGGTCGTCATGGCGCTTAGAGGGTCGCTCCGATCTTCTTGAGCAGGTTGGCGAGCATTTCGCGCACGTTGGCGCGGATGTGGATGAAGTCGTCGAAGCCGGCTGCCTTGAGGGCCTCGATTTGGTCGGTGGGATATCCGGCGAGCACGACCGTGGTGTCGGGCTTGCCGGCCTTGACGGCGCGGGCGAAGACCGGCGCGAGGACGGGATAGGTGTCGTCCGTCGAGCAGAGCACGGCGACGGGGGCGCCGGATTTGACCGCGGCGGCGGCGGCGGCCTCGGCGGTGTCGAACGTTTCCTTGGCGCTCATCTCAAAACCGGCGACGGCGAAAAAGCCGGCGGTGAAGTCGGCACGCGCCTTGTGCTGCGCGACCGGGCCCATCTTGGCCACAAACACCTTCGGGCGGGCGCCGGTGCGCTTGGCAAAGGCCTCGGTGGCGAGACGCAGGGCCTCGAAACCGGCGCTGGCGCGGCGGGCGGAAAGCGCGGGGATGGACTCGGCACTGCCCTGAACGGCCCAGCTGGCGAGCTGGCCGAGGGTGGCGCCGCGTTCCGCCGCGGAGAGGGCGGCGTCGAACAGCGCGGTGGCGCTGGTGGTGTCCGGCTTGGCCATCTTGGGACGCCGGGCGGCGACCTCGCTGCGGCGGGCGGCGAGCGCAGCCGACTCCGGCGCGCGCACCTCGACCAGTTTTTCGCGGAGGTTCGGGAAGAGGTTCGTTCCCACCAGCCCGAGGCGGCGCTTGCTGATCGCGTCGTCCTTCTCGTTCGCACTGGCGGCGACCAGCTTCTGAAGCGCGCCGGCGCGGAGAGCAGTGGCGCAGCCGCCCTGCTTCTCGATGTCCTGGAAAAGAGCCCAAGCCTTCCGGGCGAGCTCGTCGGTCAGCTTTTCAATGTACCAGGAGCCGCCGGATGGATCGGCCGGCGAAGTGAGGCGGAATTCCTCCGCGAGGAGGGTGTGGACGTTTCGGGCAATGCGGCGGGAGAACTCATCGCCGCCGCCGACGACCTCGTCGTAGGGCGCGATGTGCAGGCTGCTGACGCCGCCGAGAACGGCGGACATGGCCTCGGTCGTGACGCGCAGCATGTTCACATGCATGTCCGTCACCGTCTTGTTCCAGCGGGCAGTGCGGGCGTGCACCACCGGGCGCGCGAGCTCGGGGTTGGCGCCAAAGGCGGCCACCGCGCGGGCCCAGAGAAGGCGGAAGGCGCGGAACTTCGCCACCTCGGTGAAGAACTGCGGGCCGACCGAGAAACTGAAGCGCAGGCGCGGGAGCAGCGTGGCAAGGGATACGTTCCGCTTGCCGAGGGAGCGGACATACTCCGCACCCGCCGCGATCGCGTAGGCCAGCTCTTGGACGGCGTTGCCGCCGGCCTCGAGAATGGCTTCGGCGCTCACGCCGACCGTCTGCAGCTCGGGGGCGTTGGCCGCCGCCCAATTGG
This sequence comes from Verrucomicrobiota bacterium, assembly GCA_023428905.1. Taxonomy (GTDB): domain Bacteria; phylum Verrucomicrobiota; class Verrucomicrobiia; order Opitutales; family Opitutaceae; genus EW11. The sequence goes on along the minus strand of JAEYWP010000004.1, from coordinate 57,127 downwards.
TCCAGCCAGCCAGCTGGTCAAAAACGACGTCGAGCGACGCGGGCAGGGAGCCGCGCGCGGCCCAGACGCCGAGGGGATCGGCGGTGACGCTGCCCGTCAGGCTCTTCCAGGCCGTGCCGCGCTTGCGGGCGTGGGCGGCGTAAAGCGCACCGGCGGCGAAGGGGCTCACGCCCGCATCGAGGTGCACCGGGATGCAGGAAAGCTCCACGTCCTTCAGGGCGGCGGTGAGGTCCTGTAAGTCAGCGATGGATACGCCATCGGTACCGGCTTCCGCACCCTCGGCGTCCGGGTCGAGGCCGGCGGCGCCGGCGCGGTCGAGGACAAGGACGACGCTGTTCTGGCCGCGGTTAAGGTCGGCGAGCAGGGCCGCGTTAAAATCGCTGGCGCGCAGCGCAGTCAGCTGCTGCGCGAATTCCCAGGTGCCCTCCGAATAACCCGCGGCGCGGGCGGAGCGCACAAACGGTGCCTGCCCGGGGGCGGAACCGGTGTGCGGCACATTTTCCGCGTCGAGGCGCGTATAGACGGGCTGGAGCGCAATCCCTTCAAAGGTGCGATTCACAAGCTTCTTGTCGAAGGGAGCGCCTTGCAGCTCCTCCTCGACGGCCTTGCGCCAGTGGGCGTAGGCGGCGCGTGCGGCGTCGGTCTGTGAAGGGGTGGGTTCAGGGGACGTGCTCATGGGCAATGTGCGTGGATTCAGTTACGAAAATGACTATAAGTTCACGTGAAACTAAGCGCTCCGCACTTCTTGCCAAAGAATGCCCACCGTTCGCCAACCGATGCGCAGGCAGATAAGGAGTCATAATCCATAATGTTCACACCGCCCAGAAAGGCGCCACGCAGCCCCACTTTCCCATGATTACGAAGATCGACCACCTCGGTATTGCCGTCCGTTCCCTCGATGAATCGGTGGCTTACTACGAAAAAGCGCTCGGCATCAAATGCGAGCACCGCGAAGAAGTCGCGTCCCAGAAGGTGCGCACGGCCTTCTTTTCCGTGGGTGAGGTTCACCTCGAACTGCTGGAGCCGACGTCCCCTGACAGCCCAGTAGCAAAATTTCTAGAGAAGAACGGCGAAGGCGTCCATCACGTGGCCTTCGGCACCTCCGACATCATGGGCCAGCTGAAGCAGGCCTCCGCGGCCGGGGTGAAGCTGATCCACGAGACGCCCTTCGAGGGCGCGGCCAACAAGCTGGTGGCCTTCCTCCACCCCAAGTCCACCCACGGCGTGCTGACCGAATTCTGCAGCCCCAAAGCCTGACCACGTCGGTTTACCTCCCCCTCTTATGGCTATTTCGCCTGACCTCCTGAAGCAGCTCGAAGACAAACGCCAGTCCGCCTACCTGGCGGGCGGCGCCGAGAAGCTCGCTGAACGCAAAAAGAAGGGCCTGTTGAGCGCGCGCGAGCGGCTCGAGGCGCTCTTCCAGCCCGGCACCTTCATGGAGTTCGGGCTGCACGCCCAGCACTCCTGCCATGACTTCGGCATGGCGGACAAGGTGTTCCCCGGCGACGGTGTGATCACCGGCATCGGTTATGTCGACGGCCGCCCGGTGGCCGCCTTCAGCCAGGACTTCACCGTCGGCGGCGGCGCCGTCGGCAAGACCCACTCCAAGAAGATCTGCGACCTGCTGGACTATGCGATGAAGGCGGGCATGCCCGTCGTCGGCATCAATGACTCCGGCGGCGCCCGCATCCAGGAGGGCGACGACGCCCTTTCAGGCTACGGCCAGGTGTTCTTCCGCAACGTGCTCCTGTCGGGCGTGGTCCCGCAGATCTCGATCATCGCGGGCCCCTGCGCCGGCGGCGCGGCATACTCCCCTGCCCTGACGGACTTCATCATCATGACGAAGGCCAATGCGCAGATGTTCATCTGCGGGCCGGAAGTGATCAAGGCCTCCACCGGCCAGACGGTGACAATGGACGAGATCGGCAGCGCGGCCGCCCACGCCACGATCAGCGGCAACATCCACTTCGTCGCTGAAAACGAGCAGCAGGCGCTGGAGATCGCGAAGAAGCTCTACTCCTTCCTCCCCTCCAACAACATCATGGATCCTCCGCACAAGCCCACCCCGGTGGTCTCGCTGGAGCAGGATCCGGAGATGAACAACATCATCCCGAGCGACCCGAAGATGCCGCTCGACGTGTTGAAAGTGATCAGCCGCTTGGTTGACGGCGGTGACTTCCTTGAGGTCCAGAAGGATTTCGCGAAGAACATCGTCGTGGGCTTCGGCCGCGTCCAAGGCATCGTGGTCGGCATCATCGCCAACCAGCCCGCGGTCAAGGCCGGGACGCTGGACATCGACTCGTCCGACAAGGGCGCGCGCTTCATTCGTTTCTGTAACGTGTTCAACATTCCCCTCGTCACCCTGGTGGACGTCCCCGGCTTCATGCCCGGCATGGCCCAGGAGCGCGGCGGCATCATCCGCCACGGTGCGAAGATGCTCTTTGCCTACGCCGCAGCGACGGTGCCGAAGATCACGATCATCATGCGCAAGGCGTATGGCGGTGCCTACCTCGCCATGTGCAGTGCCGACATGGGCGCCGACCTGGTCTTTGCCTGGCCGACCGCGGAGATCGCGGTGATGGGCGCGGATGGCGCGGTCAAGATCCTCTTCAAGCGTGAGATCGCCGGTGCGGCGGACCCGAAGAAGAAGGAGAAGGAACTCGCTGCGGAATACCGCGAGAAGTTCGCTTCCCCTTACGAGGCCGCGGGCAAGGCGATGATCACTGACGTGATCGAGCCGTCCCAGACGCGTGGCATCGTTGCCATGGCCCTGCGCAACACGCTGGCCAAGCGCGAAACCCGCCCGCCGAAGAAGCACGGCAACATCCCGCTCTAAGCGAGTCAGGACCCAGCGCCGCGACGTTCCTGCGTTGCGGCGCCGCCCCCCAGCCATGTCGTTCCTGCCTCTTTCCACCGTCGGCCAGCCCCTTTTCGGAAACCAGTGGCTGGCCCTGCTCGCGATCCTCGCGGGCGTGGCCGTTTTTATGTGCCTGGTCGCAGGCCTCGGCCGCTGGCTCGCCGCCACGCACCCGGAGGCGCCGACGCCCAATCGGGCGAGCGTCCCACCGGCGGTGCCCATGGCCAAGCCCGGCGAGCTGACGCCCCAGGTGTTTGCCGCCCTCGCCGCCGCTGTTGCCACCACCTGTGGCACCAACGCGCGTATCGCCGCGGTTCAGACCGCCAAGTTTCCGTCCGTGGAGACCCTCATGCTGCAATGGTCAGTGGAGGGCCGCCGTCAGATCTACTCTTCCCATAAAGTCCGCTAAATTCCCGTTCGCTCCATCCCCATGAAAAAGCTCCGCGTCACCGTCGAGGGCAAAGCCTATGAAGTGCTGGTCGAGATTCTCGACGAGGGCACCCAGACCACCGCCCCGATGGGCGCGCCGTCTGCACCCGTCAGCTCCGCCTCCGCCTCGGTCAGCGCCCCCGTGAGCGCTCCCGCTGCCTCCGCCGCCCCCAAGGGTCCCGCGGGCGCCGGCGACATCACCAGCCCGCTCGCGGGTAAGGTGGTCTCGATCGACGTCAAGGTCGGTCAGGCCGTCGAGGAAGGCGCCCAGGTTGCCACCGTCGAGGCGATGAAGATGAACACCTACATCTACGCCCCGAAGGCCGGCACCATCTCCGCAATCCTCGTCAACGCCGGCGACGGCGTGGAAGAGGGCAGCGTTTTGATCCGCCTCTAAGTCCTTCTTTCCGGCGCTGCCGCAGCTGCGGCAGCGCCCCTTTTTCTTTGCCCGTGAAAACCGCCATCCTGCAGGCCCTCATCATGTACGCCCTCGCAGGCGCCATTTCCATGCTGGTCGCCTTGATGATCAAGGGGCTCTTCCTGCTGGTCCGTAAGTTCTCCTCCAAGGACGCGTCCTGAGGAACCTGCCATGTCCTTCTCCAGCCTGCTGGATCTCTTTCAAGGCATCACGACTCTGGTGGAGTCGCAGCCGCACATCATCGCCTCCCGTCTGGGACTGATCTTCCTGGGGATGTTGTTGGTGTACCTGGGAAAGAAGGGAGTGCTCGAACCCCTGCTCATGATCCCGATGGGACTGGGCATGATCGCGGTCAACGCGGGTGTCCTTTTCCTCGATCCGTCCACCGCCGCGGCGGTGACAGAAGGCCCGGTGGCGGCAGGACAGGCCGTTCAGGGTACGCTGTTCATGTCACCGCTGGTGCAAAAGACGGATAACCTGATGTACCTGATGCAGGTCGATTTCCTGCAGCCGGTCTACACCTTCGCCTTCAGCAACGGCCTGATCGCGTGCTTTGTTTTCATGGGCATCGGCGTCCTCCTCGACGTCGGCTTTGTGCTCGCCCGCCCTTTCCTGAGCATGTTCCTGGCGCTCGCCGCCGAATTTGGGACCGTCGCGACCTTCCCCATCGCCGTGGCGATGGGCCTGAACTACAACGAAGCTGCCTCGATCGCCATGGTGGGTGGCGCGGACGGCCCGATGGTGTTGTTCACCTCGCTGACCCTGGCCAAGGAGTTGTTTGTGCCGATCACCGTGGTCGCCTACCTGTATCTGGGACTCACCTACGGCGGTTATCCCTACCTCATCCGCTTCCTCGTGCCTGAAAAGCTGCGCGGCCTGAAGATGCCGCCCAAGCCCCTGGTCAAGGTGAACTCCGACGAGAAGCTCGCCTTTGCCGTCGTCGGCTGCGCCGTGCTCTGCCTGCTGTTCCCGTCCGCCGCTCCGCTGTTCATGTCGCTGTTTGTCGGCGTGGCCATCCGCGAGGCCGGCCTGAAGTATTTCATCTCCATCATCGACGGGCCCATTCTTTACGGGGCGACCATGTTCCTCGGCCTGCTGCTTGGTGTGCTCTGCGAGGCGTCCACCATCCTCAATCCGAAGGTCCTGCTCCTGCTCGTGCTCGGCATCCTTGCCCTCCTGCTCTCCGGCATTGGCGGCATCCTCGGCGGCTACATCGCCTACGTTGTCAGTGGCCGAAAGATCAATCCGGTGATCGGCATCGCCGGTGTCAGCTGCGTGCCCAGCACCGCCAAGGTTGCCCAAAAGGAAGTGTCCAAGGTTCGTCCGGATTCGGTCATCCTTCCGGAAGCGCTCGGAGCCAACATCTGCGGCGTGATCACCTCGGCCATTTTCACCGGCATCTACGTCACCCTGATCCCGCTTCTCAAATAGTCATCTCCGCGTGCGGACGCGCCTCTCGTCCGCCGATGCTCGGGGTCCGGCCCCGTTCCTCGTCAACCGCACTCCCAACGCCTACCCCTGAATGGTCTCGAGTCTGACGTTCGCGTATCCCATCGGAAGCCTGCCCACCCATCCCACGGTCGTCGAGACCCTCACCTATCAATTGAACGGGCTGATCGTCGTGTTCCTGGCCCTCGGAATGATCTGGGGTCTGATGGAAGTGATCGGTATGGTTTTCAAGCGCCGGGCCGCTCGTGCCGCCGCGTCCAAGCCCGCCCAGTTGGCGATTCCCGTCGTGGCCGCTGCACCCTCCGTTGACGTACCGTCCCCCCAGATCACCGCTGTGATTGCCGCGTCAGTGGCCACCGTCCTTCGAGGACGCCCCCACCGTATTCAGGGCATCGCGCTCGCCGCTGAAGTCGACTGGGCCCGTGAAGGGCGCCGGCAGATCTTCGCCTCCCACAAAGTCCGTTAACCTCGAGCCGTCATGCTGACCGATCTGCTCAACTTTTTTCAGACCACCGGCTTTTCCCTGGTTACCGGCAAGATGCTCATCATGTGGGCGGTTGCGGGTGTGCTGCTGTACCTCGCCATCGCAAAGGAGTTCGAACCGCTCCTGCTCGTGCCGATCGCCTTTGGTGCGTTGATCGCCAACCTGCCCACCCGCGGTGTGATCACGGGGGAGATGAGGCCGAACGGCGTTTACGAGACCGCCTTTTTCAAGGTTGAGGCGGAGGTCCTTTCCCAAACGCCCGCCGCCGAGGGGCACACGCCCAGTGAAGGCGCGCAACATCAGGTGCTCCGGGTCAACAAGGTGGAAGGGGGCCTCTACGATTTCATTTCACAAGGGATCAAACTGGAGCTCTTCCCTCCGCTGATCTTCCTGGGCGTTGGAGCCCTGACGGATTTCGGGCCGCTGATTGCCATGCCGCGGACCTTTCTCCTGGGAGCCGCAGCCCAACTGGGGCTTTTCGTGACCTTTATGGGCGCGACCCTGCTCGGCTTCACCTCCAAGCAGGCCGCATCGATCGGAATCATCGGCGGCGCGGACGGACCCACCGCCATCTTCACGACCAATAAACTCGCCCCCGAACTGCTCGGCGCGGTCGCCGTGGCCGCCTACAGCTACATGTCACTGGTGCCGCTGATCCAGCCGCCAATCATGCGCCTGCTCACCACCCAGAAGGAGCGGGTGATCAAGATGAAGTCGCTGCGCAAGGTCTCCAAACTGGAGAAACTGATCTTCGCCGTCGTCGTGATGATCATCTGCATCCTCCTGGTTCCCGACGCCTCCGCGCTCATCGCCATGTTGATGCTGGGTAATTTCCTCCGCGAGTGTGCGGTGACAGAGCGACTGGTGAAATCGTCGCAAAACGAAATCATCAACATCCTCACCATCTTCCTTGGGACGAGCGTGGGCATCACGATGCGCGCCGAGAGCTTTCTGGCGACGGAGACCCTCAAAATCATCGTCCTCGGCGTCGTGGCGTTTGGTATCTCCACCGCGGGCGGCGTCCTCGTTGCAAAGGTGATGAACCTGTTGAGCCCGAAAAATCCGATCAACCCCCTGATCGGCTCGGCTGGCGTCTCCGCCGTCCCCATGGCGGCCCGCGTCTCCCAGGTCGAGGGTTTGAAATACAACAACACCAACCACCTGCTGATGCACGCGATGGGCCCCAATGTCGCCGGCGTGATCGGCACAGCCGTCGCTGCCGGGTATTTCATCTCCACCCTCGGCGGGCGCTGAGTTCGCCCGCGGGGGACTGCGCCTCCGCGCCCTTCTCACCTTGGCCCGCCGTCGCTTTCCGTCGATCGAAGGAGTGCCCACACCGGCGGCCAGGTGGGTTCGGTGATGGGCACCACGATCGTGCTTTCCGTACTCAAGGGAGTCGGCATCCTCTAGTTCCTCGTGCGCTTCCAGTCCCTGTATTCTGTTCGGAACTACTGGATCGCGGGCATCGTGCTCGCGGTTGTCGGCGTTCTCCTGGCCCGGGTGGTGGCGCCCGGCCTGGAGGGTAAAGCGCGCAGCGGCATGGCCCTGGCGGGGCAGCTTATCGCCGTGGCCGGATTGGTCACGATCAGCTTTGGCATCCGTAAGCGGATTTGGTCGAGCACGCCGCCCTCCTCGGACGAACCACCCGCACCGGGCGGACGTTGAGGCCCGAATCAAACACCATGGCGTCCAGTGACTCACCTTTGCCGCCGCGCGACACCCTCCAAATCGAGGGCTGGACGGTGCACGAATACGACGTCCTGCCCTCCACGAACCCCGTGGCGGGCCGACTCCCGGCCTGGCACGCGGTGCGGGCGGACACGCAGACGGGCGGACGCGGACGCACCGGCCGGGTCTGGGTTTCGGATATCGGTGGCCTTTGGATCTCCGCGGTGGTGCCGGTGGACGGCCCCCGCGCAAAATGGGCAATCCTGCCTCTCGCGGTGGGATGGGCGCTGGTCGAGGCCCTGACAGCCCAGGGCGCGGTGGGGCTGCGGCTGCGCTGGCCCAACGATGTCCTGGTGGGACGCCGCAAACTGGCTGGCCTTTTGGTGGAGCAATTTCGTCCCGACACCGCCGTGGTGGGCATCGGACTGAATGTGTTCAACCAGCCCCGCAGCGTCGATCCGAGCCTCAGCGGTCACACCCTCACCCTCAGTGAGCTCGTGACAGGCCCTTACGATCTGAGGGACATCGCAGCGGTGGTCCTGCGGTGTCTGCGCAGCGCCCACGCCACCATCGCGCGCGACGCTTTCGCCGGCATGGCTGAACAGATCAATCAGCGCTGGGACGGACGACGCCGGGTCGAACTCACGCTCAATACGGCGGATGCCGCCGTGCAGGGATTTTTCCGCGGGGTGGATGCGCAGGGCCGACTGGATGTGGAAACCGACGGCGGCCACCTGATCCTGGACGCGAGCCAGGTCGCGCTATTGCGCGAACTGGAATGACGTTTTAGCGGCGCGCGCGCCCGAGCGAGAGTCGGCGTCGCGGCCTGTAGTCCTCACGCGGTTACAAGACCGGAGGCGAGCTTTGCTGGCTAGGTGCGCCAGGCAGCCAGCCGGTTTACTGAAGCTTGAAGGGGAGGCGCTGCAGCCGGCCCAGCAATTCGGCAAACATCTGTCCGGTGTTCTGCTCTTTGACCGCGTCGCCGGTGCGCAGCGTCCGAAAACTGGTGAAGTCGTTTAGGATGACGCAGAAGTCATTGTTCGCCATCACGCCGAGGAGTTCGCCGGTTTTGCTGAAGACGAGGTCACCGCGGGAGGGGGAGAAATTCCCGGAAAGCCGGCGTAGGAACCGGTTGTCCATTTGAACGTAGCGTGGCTGCGAGGCGTCCACCTTGAATGCGACCTCGCCGTAGCCAGCGCCGCCATTGCTGATGAGGACGGCGTCGGGAAACTTGAAGGGATCCATCGCAAGTTCATACACCTTCGTGCCGATCGCCTGAGCCTGCTCAGCCGTCACCGGCAGCACCACGATGCGTGGATCGACGGAAAGAAAATGCATCTGCGGCGCGGATACCTGTGAGCCCCCGCGGGAAAAGGAGGCGGTCACACGTTCCCAGTCCGGACCGGATTCACGGATCGCAAAGGGGGTGTCGTCGACGTGAAGCAGGGCGTAAGTCTGCCGCCCATCCGTTACGAGCACGGTACGTGTTTCCTTGGAGCGATTGACCGGGCCAAGGAAGGTTCCGCGGTAGGCGGTGAAGGTGGTGAGGACGCGATTGGCGAGAAAGTCACTGAAAAGGGTGTTGGCATTGATGGGCCGATTCTCGCGGATCTCCTGGGTCAGCTTGGTGGATTGCTCGGCCATCTGGCCGACGCCCTGGGCCAGCTGCGTCGCCGTCTCCTGCACCTTCAACCGCTCCTGGCGCTCCACTTCCACCTGCCCTTTGAGGGTATCCGCTGTTTCGCGTAGGTATTGTTTCTCCTGTTCCGCGACGCGGACGGCCACGTTGAGCGTCTCAATCTTCTGCCGCGCCTCCGATTGTTCCTGTTCGAGTTGCGAGAGCTGCTGGCGCTGCCGCTCTGCCTCCGCCTGGCGCTGCTCGAGGTCGCGCTGCAGTTGGGCCAGTCGCTCGCGCGAGACGGCGGCGTCCTTGGACGCGGCCTCGACACGCTGGGCGAGCTCTCCGGCCTGGCGCTGCGTTTGCTCCAGGCTGGTGCTCAGCTGGGTGCGTTCGGTCTGCAGCTGGTTCAGGTTTTGTTCGCGGGCCTGGAGGGTCGTCTGGGTTTCCTCCAGCTGCGCAAGGAGCTGCTCGCGCTGGGCGCGCTCATCCTCGAGCGAGAGTTTCATCACATCGACCAGGTCCTGATCGCGAGAGGTGGGAGCCTCCGTGCTTTGGGACGGGACTGGCGCCTGCTCCGCGCGCGGCGGCTCCGCCTTCTCCCAGCGGGTGAGCGCGAGGAGATTGAGAAGCAAAAAGTCGCAGATGATGAGGAGCAGCGTCTTGTTCATGACGCGCTGGAAACGCGGGGAGTCGATGGGGTGAGCGGGGCCTTCGTGGTCGCGGTGGGAAGGGTGCCGGCAGTGGGTCCGGTGGCATTCTGGCTCTCGAGAATAAGCTGGCGCTTGTAGTTGCGCACGTGGCGGATCTTCACGAGGGCAACGCAGGTAATGCCGAAAAGATTGGAGGAGTAGGCAGCGAGCAGATTGGGCTGGATCACACCCATGACCTGAAGGACCAGGGCGGCGGCGGTGCCGCCGATACCGATGTAGAGACCTCCGTCGAAGAGGTTCTCTTCATTCTCCATCAGGCGGAGCTTCACCAGCGGGGGGACGACCTGGCGTGAGATCTCCCTGATCCGGACGAGGCAGATGAGGTACATACCCACCTGGAGGGCGGCGAAGATCGCGATCGAGATGAGGGTCGAGGATTCCATGGCGAGAGGCGAAGCTGGGGCGGTTGGCGGTTGGGCGGCAGTGACGTTAACGAGGACGGGGAGGCTGAACTTGAGTCGAAATTCGGAGGGCGCTTCGGCGCGGAGGAGAAAAGGTTCGGTCGCAAGCACCAGGAGTGCGGCGGCGAGGACTGCCAGCACGCTGCTCTTCATCCGGATCGGAGTCTCGGCCCGGGAAGGAGCGACCAACGCGGATTCAAGACCGCGGAAAATGCAGAAAGCTCCTATCAGGAAGGCGAGGTACTTGACCGCCAGGGTGAGCCGCGGGTGCAGGAAGCCCATCTGCGCCGCAAAACCCAGCGCCGGCCCGGTGGTTCGGTTGACGGGCACCTGATGGGTCAGGAGCAACTGCACCGCTCCCTGCCCGTGCGAAACGGCGGCACGCACATCCTCCAGCCCCGCCTTGCCGTAGCGGATCAGATAAGCGGCGACCTTGTCGGCCGAATCCGAAAACAGAGCGGCGGCGTAGATCAAAGGAAGGTTGTCCGGCGCCACGCGCGACAGATGTGCGTACTGGCCGACCGTCTTTACGCTGTCGGTGGTGCGGAGGAGCTCACTCAACTGCACCCAGTTGAGCCGTTTTCCCAATGAGAGCAGATCCACGTAAAATGTCTCAAGGTCCCCCATCTGCTTCGACTCCGCAGCCTGGTCTGCGAGGGTGCGCAACTCGCGCTGCAAGGGCGCCGACAGATGTTCACCCTGATAAAGAAGCGCGGTGAGGAGGACCACCGCCTCCAAGGCCTGGCCGCCGGGCCGGGATGCCGGGATAAAACGCGTCGTTCCGGTGATCTCGCGAGTCTGCAGAACGGACTGCACCCCGAGCGACCGGGAGTTGCCGAGGAAGGTGCGCAGCGCCTTGCGCGCGCGTTCGGTGATCAGGAAGGTCAGCACCGGCGTGCTTTCATCGCGACCGGTGTTCTCCTTTAGGTTGAAGAGCGGATCGAGGAAGGGGTCCCACCCTCCCCACGGCACCCACTCGGGGCGCCGTGTCGCCACCGACCTGATACCGCGGTCGAGCAGACCCGCCTGCGGGTCGTTGACCAGCCGCGACGCGCTGAGGATCAGCTCGGCCGGCCCTAATTTTTCCGAATCGAGCACCTGCTGCCCGAAGCGGGCCACCGAGGGTGTGTCCTGTCCTGCCTGTTCCAATACGGCGGGCGTGAGAGACTTGAGATTGACCGGGATGAGCCACGCGGCCACGAGCACGCCCAGCCCAATCGTGAGCCACGCCGCCGCCAGCGGCAGGTTACGGGCGTTTCGGCCGGGTCCGGTCATCGTGGGTGCGGAAATTTATTTGCGGGGGGAGAGAGGCAAACGCAGGCTCTGGGGCCAAATCGACCCATGCCCCTGAAAATTGTTCACTATAATCAGCCCGTGCTTCGGAAGAAGGGTGCTAAGGTAACTGTTTTTGATACGCAACTTACAAAACTTGCGGAAGACATGGTCAGCACCATGCACGCGGCCGAGGGCATCGGTCTGGCGGCGCAGCAAGTGGGACAGGCTCTCCAGGTTTGCGTGATTGATCTGACCGACACCACCCGCGAATTTCGGTGGGAACTGGACGGCGCGAAACCCCCGCTTGAGCTCATCATGCCGATGGCCTTGGTGAACCCTGAAGTCACCCTGCTGCCCGCGGGCGAAACGGTTTACGAGGAAGGTTGCCTCTCCTTTCCGGAAATCCGGGGCGACGTGGTCCGACCCGACGCGATCTCAGTCTCGTTCCAGGATCTTCAGGGGCAGCCTCATGTGATGACGTGTAATGGGCTGTTGGCACGGTGTATCCAGCACGAGGTGGATCACCTGAACGGTGTGCTCTTTGTCGACCGGATGGACAAAAAGGTGAAAGGCGGGCTCGATCGCCAAATCAAGGATCTGGCGAAGCGCACCCGCGAAAGTCAGGCCGTCTGAACGGCCTGCTCTGCGAATCAGAGGAGGTCGGCGGCGAGTTCCGCGAGCTTCGAACGTTCCCCCTTGGTGAGCTTCAGGTGCGCCGCGACGGTCTGGCCCTTCATCCGATTATAGGCGTAGACCAACCCGTTGGAGCGTGAATCGACGTAGGGGTTGTCGATCTGCGCGGGATCCCCGATCAGGACGATTTTCGATCCCTCCGCAATGCGGGTGATGATCGTTTTCACTTCATGGGGCGTGAGCTGCTGGGCCTCATCCAGGATGAAAAAGCGCCGCGCAATCGATCGACCGCGGATAAAGCAGAGGGCCTCCACCTCGACCAAGCCGCTGCGGATCAACCGTTCATAGGGTTTTACCACGGGGCCATGCCCATGGGAGGGCCCTGACATCACCGGTTGGGGCGGGGCCATCGACGCCATCGTGTCGTCATGCTTCTTCTTTTTCTTCTTCGACACCTTCTTCGCCGCAAACTGCGGTTCCTTCGGCGGCTTGGAGGGGATCAGCACCTCCAGCGCATCAAAATAGGGCTGGAGCCAGGGCTTCATCTTTTCCTCCAACGTGCCCGGTAGGAACCCAATGTCCTTGCCCAGCGCAATGACCGGCCGGGAGATCGAGACCCCGTCATAACGCGAGTGGTCATCCTGGGTCTGATGCAGCGCGCAGGCGATCGAGAGCAGGGTCTTGCCGGTACCAGCCTTGCCGAAACAGGTCACCAGGGAGAGGGAGTCGTCCAGCAGCGCGTCCATGAAGAACTGCTGCTCGAGATTGCGGGGCCGGATCGGGATGCCGCCGGGCGCCTTGACGCAATCAGGGATCTTCAGGCGGCGCACCAGACCGTCGCCGTAATAACGCGCCGGCATCGTCTTGCCCTCGGTGGAGCGCAGCAGCACGTATTCATTTTCGTACAACAGCCGGGCTTCCTCCGGGCCGAGGTCGAACTCGCCCTCCGAGCAAAAACGCTGTAGTTCGTAGATGGTGACAGGGATCTCGCGGTAGGAGGCCTCCTCCACCGCCTCCGGCACCTTGTCGTTGAGGTAGTCCTCGGACTCCAGCCCGACCGCGCGCGCCTTCAGCTGCACGTTGACGTCCTTTGTCACCAGGATGGTCGGAGGCGGGAACTGCTCCTGGACAAAAAGCGCGCACGCGATGATGCGGTTGTCCTTCTTGGAAAGGTCGGGAAGGACGGCGCGCAGCCGTTGCATGCCGGGGGACGCAAGCGTCTGCTCCACCAGGTAGCGGTTGATGATGACAGAGAGCGTGCCTCCGTTGGGAAGCTTCACCCCTTCCAGCATCGACCGGGAATCCGGGAGCAACTCTTGCAGGATCCGATGGACCCGCCGCGCATTCCGCCCCCGTTCGGTGGATTGCTCGGACTTGATTGCGTCGAGCTCTTCCAACACCTCCACGGGAATTGCGAGGTTGTTATCCTCGAATTTGTACAGCGACTGCGGGTCGTGGAGTAAGACGTTGGTGTCCAGTACGAAGGTCTTGACCTTCGCAGAGACCTTGAGCGGTGAAAGAGGGTCGGTGACCCGGCTCAGGTGTTCCATCGATTGGGAATATCGTGTGAGTAAGTCAGCACGCGGTGTGCCGACTGTCGATGCAAGAGTACCGCAACTCGCGGGATTGTTTCACCGAACATCGACCGGAATCACGGCCGCTGAACGCAGAAAAAAAGAGGGCGGACCGCCTACCCCTAAGCGGTCCGCCCATTGCTTTCTTTGTTACCCCAAATCTCCCGCTAAGCGGGAGAAAATGATGCATACGAGAACGAAAAGTAAGACGCAGCACCCCCCGTAATGTTTCAAAAATATCCGGGGAATTTTTATCGCGCAGCAGCAGTGGGCGGCTGACGGGCGACCGTGGAGGCTAAGCTCCTTGTGGAGAACGCCTCAGAAGCACCGCGTACGGAGACCTCCGGAACGCAGGCTTGGCCGGAAGGGTGGCTACCGGCTCAGGCGGGCTGCGAAAGCAGCACGCTCACGCGAGTGAACAGGTCGCGAATACTAAAGGGCTTCCCGAGAAAATCGACGTTCTTGCTCTCCACGATGCCGTGCACCACGACGTCGTCGGCGTACCCGGACATCACGAGGATCTTCATCGAAGGGGTCTTCGCCAGAATCTTGGAGGCGAGTTCGGCGCCATCCACGTCCGGCATGACCAGATCGATGATCACAAGCTCGACCGCCTCACCCTTTTTCGACTCGAGAAACTCCATCGCCACCGCACCCCGGTTAGCCGTGACGACCGTGTGGCCGCGCGTTGAGAGCGCCTCCTTGACCAGTGCGAGCGCCTGCTCGTTGTCATCCACCACAAGGATCGTTTTGCTTTCTTTGGCTTTCACGGAAGCGGGACGCTAGGGGTTCGTTGGAAACTGGCTCTGAAGCAGATGGAATCTGGCCAGGGTTTGTCGGATCCCGCGGATGATGTCCGCTGGATCCTTGGTTTTCTCAACGAAACTACACGGCTCCAGCCAGCGGGAGTCTACTTCAAACTGCGGGTTTTGCAGACTGGAGAGGAAAAGGATCGGCACCCCACGTGCCACTTGTCGCAGCCCGGCGGCCACTTCGACGCCGCCGGCGCGACTTAGATGGACGTCCACAACAACGATGTCCGGCGACAGACGAGCGACGTCCTTGATGACCTGGCTTTGGTCTGCACCCGATCCGCAGACGGTCAAGTCCGGCTCCATGTTGACTAATGACGTCAGCGCGAAAGTAAAAAAGCGGTGGTCATCAACAATATACACCTTCGTGAGCCACGGGGCATGGCTCGTGTCGGAAGCTGCAGGCACCTTGTCCTCCGCATTCATGGCAATGAGCCGAGCGCCGCTCGATGGGGGTGATTTCTTTGTAACGAAGGAATAGCTACGACCAAGTATAAGACGTCCCATCCAACCTGCCTCGGATGTCTTATATGGCTAGATTTGAGACACATAAGCGTGAGTCAAGGGCTTTGCCCCTCCCTGACGGGCCGAATGGTGGAATCCACTAGCTGTTGTCAGGCAATAACCTTAACCTTGCATTTCCACCGGGAACGGGCGAAAAGCTCCGGCTAACATCCGCCTTGATGACCCGCACCGCGAATCGTGAGAAAGTCCCATCCCCGCGTCGCGGCAAAAAGCCGGCACCACGCGCCGCCTCGAAGCGGCCCAAAACCGCCAGGCCGCCGGAGTCAAAGGTACCGGTCATCGAGTACCTTACGAGCGCGCCGGACTGGGCCCGCAGCGTTCTCTTCCATCGGGTTCGAGCCGCTGTCTGGGAAGGCGGGATTGCTCCTTTGGATGCGCGGCGCCTCTACCCTGAGGATTCGCCCGTGATCAGCACACTCCCCCTGGACGAGGGTGTGGAATGGGGAGCACTGGTGCACCCCGTCGACCGGACGCGCGTGGAGCGTGAGTTTGAATCTCTCGCGGCCGGCCGAAAGCCCTTCTCCGTGGAATACCGGATCATCGACCGCAATGGCGCAGTCGTCTGGATCCGGCACAGCGTTGAGTCCGTCGAGAAGACAAAAACGGGTCCGTACCTGCGTGGATTCGTCACGGACATCCAGGCGGAGAAGGAGTACCAGCTCGAAAGCCTCCGCGTCAGTGAGCGGGAGCAGAACCGGATCGGACAGGACCTGCATGATGACCTCTGCCAGGTCCTCGCCGGTGTCAGCTGCCTCATGCGTGTCTTTGAGGGCAGGATTGTGGCCCGTGCCCCTGAGGAGATCGAGAGCCTGCGCGAACTGAACCAGCAGATCGTCGATGCCATGCATCGCACCCGCGCGCTGACCCACGGGCTTTTCCCCGGCCGCATTCAAATTGCGGATATACGCGGAGCACTTTTAGAACTCGCGTCACAGGTCAGGACCCGGTTTAAGGTCACCGTCAACACGCAATTCGCCGGGCGTTTTCCTAAACACAGCAGCGCCCAGATCATTCAGATCTACCGCATTTCCCAAGAGGCTATCAGCAACTCGATCAAGCACGGCAGAGCGACCCAGCTGGATGTGAAACTGGAAGCGCTCGAGGACACCATGCAGCTCACCATAACAGACGACGGTACGGGGCTCCCTAAGGGAGAGAGTGCCACGCCCGGCGTTGGCCTTCACATCATGAAGTACCGTGCAAACATGCTCGGCGGAGAGGTTTCTGTGATGGACAATTCCAACCGAGGTGTGATGGTTCGTCTGCGCTACCCCTTCCAATCCAACTGATGACGCAAAAGACCCGGATCTTCATCGTGGATGACCACCCGCTGCTCAGGCGCGGGCTCGCGGAGCTGATCAATCGCGAGGTGGACATGACGTTTTGCGGCGAGGCAGAGGATTCTCCGTCCGCCATGAAAGCGATTACGCAGGTCAAGCCCGACCTGGTGATCGTCGATATTTCCCTCAAGGGCTACAACGGCATCGAGCTCATCAAGAACATCAAGGCCTTCGATTCGAAGATCCAGGTCCTGGTGCTTTCGATGCACGACGAATCCGTGTACGCAATGCGCGTGCTCAAAGCGGGGGCGAAGGCCTACGTGATGAAGCAGGAGGTCGTCGACAAGGTGATGGAAGCGGTTCGCCGCATTCGCGCGGGCAAGGTGTTCGTCAGCGAGCGCGTTGCCAGCCGCATGCTCGACCAAGTGGTGGTCGGTGGCGACCCGGCGCCGGATTCGCCCGTCGATCTGCTCAGCGACCGCGAACTGGAAATCGTCAACATGATCGGAAGCGGACTTCCGACTCGGGAAATCGCCGCCAAACTCCACATCAGCATCAAGACGGTGGAGTCCCACCGCGCCCGTATCAAAGAGAAGCTGAATCTCCAGAACGCCATCCAGCTGGTCCAGTTCTGCGTCCGCTGGGTCGAAGAAGGCGCCAAGTCCGCCTAAACGGGCGGGGCATCTGAAAGCGGTCCCTTGCGTTTCGGTTTCTGAGGTGCCCAAAGCCTCAAGAGGTATTCGGCCAGGTTGCGCATGCTGGTCCTCTCCTGCCCCTGACTGCGCGCAAAATCCTTGAGAACAGGAACGATCGCTGCCCGCTCCCGAAAATAAAACCACAGGTCGGTGTCGAGCCTCAGGGATGCCGCGTGCGGATCAGCACACAAGTCCGCTGCCTGACGAACTTTGTGCATCCAATATTGTCTCTCCTCCGGATGTTTTTCCAGGTAGTCGAAAAGCAGCTGCTCGCAACGGTTAAGGCTCACGGCCGAGACGGTGCTCCCCCTTAAGCGCAAAACAACCCCAAATCCGCGTTTTACCATGGCATTGCAATCCACCACGAGCCCTTTAGCCTCGGTGCACCCTCCCAAAACGACCATGTGGCAAAAATTCAAAGAGCAGCTCCCAGCGGTGCTCATCACCGTCGCCGTTATCGTCGGCGCCGCCTTCTGGATTCACCAGCGCACCCTTGCCGACGTTTCTGAAAAACAGCAGGCCGCTATCGATGCGCTCCGCGAACAACATGCAGCCGAGCTGCGCGCCTCCGCCGAGGAGACGCGCCGCCAAATTGATTCGGTCAACACCCTCCTGAAAGACGCGATCCAGCGCCGTGCGGCCGATGCTCTTATGACGGACGACGAATTCGCCGCCGCCAACCAGGAGAAGGTCGACCGACTGGCCGAGGCGATCGCCACCAAGATTCAGCCGTACAATCCGCTTCCGAAAACCCCCGAAGAAGCCGAGCGTCTGCAAAACGAGCAGGTGGATCGGGTATCCTCCCGCATGGCCGACAAGATTCAGCCGATCCTGGCAGAGATGTCGCGTGACCAAAACTTGACCCGCGACAGCCTCGCGAGCTACAGCCAAAAAATTTCCGATCAGGTGGGCGCAGTCCTCACCGCCGAACTCGCAAAAAACCAGCAGCTCAACAACAACCTCCAGTCCACGCAGGCAGTAGCCCGCGACTCGCTGCGCCTGTCACAGGAGGTCACCGCCCTCTACCTCAGTTCCTTCAAGGACCAAGGTCTCGTCACCCGCCTCCTTTCCTTGCCGGCCAATGTGGTGCGCGACGCCACCAGCCTCAGCATCGTGAACAGCTCGGAGCGCCGGAAGGTCGAAGAGCGGTTGGTGACGCAGATGAACGAAATCGAAAAGCGCCTGAACGAAATCCAGGCCCAGGCACCCAAGCGCTAAACACAGCGCTCGTCCCCATGAGCCACGCGCCTTCGGGCCGTGGCTTTTTTTGTCTGTAGCGATTGAGTGACTACAACTTGACTGTCGAAAGACGTTCGCCCGCGAACCATCTCTGGAATTAGGGGTCCGGAGGCAAAACGCACCGCCAACCCCCGAGGTCCTTCTCAAAACTACGCCTGCTCGTGGAAACCCCGGCACTCGAGCGCTCCAACGCTCCGATTGCACGCTAGCTGCGACAACACGTATTTGGGAACCGACTCCGCCGCCCACCTCTCAGAGGAGGCCTCGCACCGCCGTGATTGAACCTGAGCGACGCGAGCTAGTGCACATTGCAATGGGCAAAAATTGATCCTCTTTCATTTTGCACGAGGGGTGCAGGTGCCAATCTCGCGACGAAAACGCTTACCGTTATCCCTCAACAAAATACGATTTAGGGTAAGGCGGTGGCACGAGATGAGGTAGGAGGCCGGTGTCTTCAAACCACAACCGGAATTCAGCCTTATGATTCAAACTAACAATTCTGCCGTCGCGCCGCGCCAACCCGAAAGCGTTGCCACGCGTCCCAGCGACACGGCCGAATTCGCCACGGATTCGGCACGCGAGGCTGCCTATGACGCCATTCTCATCCAGCGCTTCAACGGAGGCGATGAGGCGGCGTTCGTGGAGATCATGCAGCGGTATCACGGCAAGATCTTCGGTCTCGCTCACAACCTCCTCCGCAACGCCGCCGATGCCGAGGAAATCGCGCAGGACACCTTCATTCGCGCACACCGCGGGTTGGCGAACTTCCGCGGAGACTCCTCCCTCGCCACCTGGCTCTACCGCATCGCCCTGAACCTCTCGCGCAACCGCTACTGGTACTTCTTCCGCCGCCGCCGGCAGGACTCCGTCTCGCTGGAGCGCCCGCTCAGTGATGACTCCGATGCCACCTTCGCGGATTTTATCGCGGCGGAATCGCAGAATCCGGTCCAGGAGACCGTGACTACGGAGTTCACCGATCTAATCGCCGTGTGTATGGAACGTCTGGATGCGCGCCACCGTGAGATCCTCACCATGCGCAACATCCTCAACCTTCCCTACGAGGAGATCGCCCGCGCCCTCCGCATCAACGTCGGTACGGTCAAGAGTCGCATCGCCCGCGCCCGCGAAAACCTGCGCAAGCTGCTCGCCGAAGCCGCTCCCGAGTTCAACCCGGAGTCCGGTCCCGGCGATTTCTTCATCAGCTCCCGCACCGCGTACGGCTGCCACGCGATCGCCTACGCCTGATCCAGACCTGCCGCATTTTACCCTGTACTTGCACCACAGAGGAAGCCGGGCCCCCCGCGGGCCCGGCTTCTGCCGTTTCAGACGGCCATCGCCCGTCTTGATTTTGCCGGAAAGCCACTAGAATACGGGGCTCTTCTTAAACCGCACCACCCACCATGTCCACTGCCACGCCGCAAACGTTCGAGTTCCAAGCCGAGATCAAGCAACTGCTGGATATCGTCATCCACTCGCTCTACACGGAGAAGGAGATCTTCGTGCGCGAGCTGGTTTCCAACGCCTCCGACGCGCTGGAGAAGCTGCGTCATTTGCAGCTCACGGAAAAGGAGGTCTTTGACGACCGGCTCGAGCTGGAGATCAACATCACCACGGACGACAAGGCCAAGACCATCACCCTCCAGGACTACGGCCTGGGCATGACCCGGGCTGAACTTATCCAGAATCTGGGTACGATCGCGCATTCCGGTTCCAAGGCTTTCCTCAAGGCCCTCGGCGAGTCTGGACAGAAAAACGCCAACCTGATCGGGCAGTTTGGCGTCGGGTTCTATTCCGCCTTCATGGTCGCCAAGTCGGTGCGGGTATACTCGCACTCCTGGAAAAAGGACGAGCCGGGCCACGTCTGGTCGAGCGATGGTTCGGGCAGCTACGCCATCGAAGCCTCCGAAGGGGAACGGCGCGGTACGAAGATCGTGATCGAACTGAAGGACGACTGCGCCGAGTTTAGCCAGGACTGGCGCATGAAGGACATCCTCGAGCGTTACAGCGCGTTCGTGGCGTTCCCGATCACCCTCAACGGCAAACGCATCAACACCGTCCAGGCGCTGTGGCTGCGGAGCAAGAACGAGATCAAGGAGGAGGAGTACCTGGAGTTCTACAAGTTCCAGGCCCACGCGGTGGATGAGCCGCGCTACCGTCTGCATTTCAGCGCCGACGCACCGCTTTCCATCAATGCGCTGCTTTTTGTCCCGAAGGATAATCCCGAGCGACTTGGGCTGATGCGCAGCGAGCCCAGCGTCTCGCTCTACTGCCGCAAGGTTCTGATCGACGCCAAGCCCAAGGACCTGCTGCCGGAGTGGCTGCGTTTCCTCAAGGGCGTTGTCGACAGTGAGGACCTCCCGCTGAACATTTCCCGCGAAACGATGCAGGACAAAGCCCTGCTCGACAAACTGGGCAAGGTCATCACCAAGCGCTTCCTCAAGTTCCTCGAGGAGGAAGCCAAGAACCGCGTCGACGGCTACAACGAGTTCTACGCGCAGTTCGGCCTTTTCCTGAAAGAAGGCGCCGCCCTGGACTTCACCCACAAGGAGCAGCTCACCAAGCTGCTGCGCTTCGAGTCGTCCCTGACGGAAAAGGGCAAGACCACCAGCCTCGCGGACTACGTTTCGCGCATGCAGGCCGAGCAGAAGGAGATTTTTTACCTGATCGGACCGAACCGGCAGGCGATCGAAAGCGGACCCTATCTCGAAGCCTTCAAGGCGCGTAACCTCGAGGTCCTGTTCTGCTTCGAGTCCGTCGACGAATACGTGATGAACAACGTGCGTGAGTTCGACGGCAAGACCCTCACCGCTGCCGATCATGCCGACGTGAAACTCGCCGATCTTCCCAAACCGGCGGAGGGCGCCTTGTCCGCCGAGGAAACCAAGGCCGTGATCGAATTCATCAAGACCCGGCTGGGCGCAAAGGTGGCGGACGTGAAGCCCAGCGAACGCCTGGTCGACTCCCCTGCCCTCGCCCTCAACGCCGACAAGTTCATGTCGCCCCACATGCGCCGCATGATGAAGGCCATGAACAAGGACGGCGCGGAAACACCGCTGCGGATCAACCTCGAAATCAATCCCCGCCACCCGGTCATCCAGCGCCTGGCCGCCGCGCATACCGCCTCGCCAGAGAAGGCTGGTTTGGTGGCAGACCAGATCCTGGACAATGCTCTCATCGCCGCCGGCCTCCTTGAGGATCCGACGCAGATGGTGGCGCGCATCTACAAGCTGCTCGAAACCGTCTGAACCCGAGCCGGGGGCGGCATTGCGCTTTGCCCCCGGCTGCATTTCCCGATGGTAGGATCAGATTGCCTCGCCAACCGCGCCGGTTGGCAAGGGCGCCGGGGTGACTACGATGCGGGCATGGCATCTCCAGGCACCACCGGTAACGTGATCGCAGCTCTCGCCAGCTTTTTCATTCCCGGCCTCGGCCAACTGATCCAGGGCAGGCTGATCCGGGCCCTCATCTTTTTCATCCTGGCCGCCGTGCTGTGGTGGTTCTGGCTGGGCTGGTTGATCAGCATCTGGGCCACCATTGACGCCGCACTCTTCAAGAAACCGGCCGCCACGCCATGAAAAGTCGGACCATTCCGGTGGAGGTGGTTGATGACACCCTGCCCGTGGGCGACACCCCCGCGCGGCTCAACCGGCTTCGCCGCCTCTCCTGGCTGCTCGACCGCTCCATCCCCGTGGGCGGAAAAGCACGCTTCGGCCTGGATCCCATTCTCGGGCTGATCCCCGGGATCGGTGACTGGATCGCCTCGGTCCTGAGCTTTTACGTGCTCTACGAAGGTATCCGCCTCGGACTGCCAGCCCGCGCACTCTGGAAGATGGGCTTCAACATCGGCCTCGAAGCCATCGTCGGCACCGTCCCGGTCGTAGGCGACGCATTCGACTTCGTCTGGCAGGCCAACACGCGCAATCTGGCGCTGGTCGAGAAACACTACCACCCCGGACTTCGCCCCCGCCCCGTCGGACGGCTCGTCGCGGCGGTTGCCCTCGCCGCCTTCCTCCTCCTGGTCCTGACCCTCGCCCTCGCCATCTTCCTCGCCCGCGCCCTTTGGCAACTCGTCACCTGAAAGGAAGAGCGCGCCTCACCTTTAACGTTAAGGAAACCCCGCCTCCGCCACTGTGCGCGTCGCCGCGCAAGCAGACGCAACCACGCCTCTCCCCGGCGCACGGGCCCTTGGCGCAGCCTCGAACGGAGACGTGCCGCCAGTGCCATCCGCCCCTTGCCATCCGGGCGCTTCGGCGCCTTTGTTACAACCGGGTGACGGGCCACATTTTTATGGTTTAGCCGCCGGTGGAACCTAAGCTCAAACGTCTGTTTACCCGCTTATGGCCACGCGCAAACCCACCTCGACGCCCCGGACCCGACGCAAGGACCGCGTTCGGATCCCCACCAGCGCGCCTGCCCCGGTGCAGCGCGCCGTGGCGCCGGTCAAGGCGGCCTATTTCAACCGGGAGCTGAGCTGGCTGGCCTTCAACCGGCGTGTCCTCGAGCAGGCGCGCAACCCGCGCAATCCCCTGCTCGAGCGCGTCAAGTTCCTGGCCATCGTCAGCTCCAACCTCGACGAGTTTTTCGAGATCCGCGTCGCCGGCATCATCCAGCAGGCGGAATCCGGACTGACCGAGTCCAGCGTCGACGGCCTGCCGCCGCGCGAGCAACTCCGGCGTATCCACTCCGTGGTGGCCTCGCTGGTGGAGGACCAGTACGCCTGCTGGCATGGAGAACTGGTGCCGGCATTGGGCACGGAAGGCATTGTTTTCCTGACCGCCCGCGACCTCACTGAGGAGGAGTTGGACTGGGCCCGGACATACTTCCGCGACCAGATACACCCCGTCCTCACCCCCCTGGCGCTCGACCAGGCCCACCCCTTCCCCCAGCTGGGAAACAAGACACTCAACGTCATCGTCTCCCTAGACAATCCGGATACGCCGGCGATCGAGTCGCTGGTCGCGATCCTGCCAGTGCCGCGCATTCTCCCGCGCCTTGTCCGCATCCGGCCTGAACTGGCCGGTCCACACCGTTTCCTGTTTCTCAGCGAGATCATCAAGCTCTGCGCCGGCGAGCTCTTCCCCGGCTACACCGTCCGCGGTGCCCATGCCTTCCGCGTGACCCGCAACAGCGACCTCTACATCGACGAGGAAGAGGCGGACAACCTCCTCAAGAAGATCGAGGAGGAACTGCGCAACCTCCGGCGCGGCGCCGCCGTCCGCCTCGAAATCGAAGAGGGGGTGGAGGACCGCATCTTCGAGACCCTCTGCACCCACCTGCATCTGTCGCAGGAATACGTTTTTCGCCTCAAGGGGCCGCTCAACCTGCTGCGGCTGATGAGCCTGACCGAGATCGACCGGCCTGACCTGAAGTTCCCGCCTTTCACGCCGGTGCATTGCTCCGCCCTGGCGGAGCCCTCGCGCATCTTTGACACCTTGCGCGAGCAGGACGTCCTCCTCCACCACCCCTACGACGCCTTCACCGCAGTGGTCGATTTCGTAGAGCAGGCGGCCCGTGATCCGGACGTCTTCGCCCTGAAGCAGACCTTGTATCGAACCAGTGGGGACTCGCCGATCGTCCGGGCGCTGATCGAGGCCTCGCGCAACGGGAAGCAGGTGACTGCCCTGGTCGAACTGAAGGCCCGGTTTGACGAGGCCAACAACATCCAGTGGGCCCGCCAGCTGGAGGAGGCTGGGGTCCATGTGGTCTACGGTCTCGTTGGCCACAAGACCCACTGCAAGGTCAGCCTGGTGGTGCGTCACGAAGGTGCATCGATGCGGCGTTACGTTCACCTGGGCACCGGCAACTACAACCCGCGCACCGCCAGGCTCTACACCGACCTGAGTTATTTCACCTCGCGGGAACACATCACCGAGGACGCCTCCAATCTGTTTAATTCGCTGACGGGTTTCAGCCGTTCCCCCGAGTTCAAACACCTGCTGGTCGCGCCCTTTGCTCTGCACGATCGCATCCAGGCACTGATCCTCCAGGAAACCGAAAATGCCGCCGCCGGACGGCCGGCCCGCATCATGGCGAAGATGAACTCGCTGGTGGACAAAACCACGATCGACAACCTTTACGCCGCCTCTTGCGCGGGTGTGCAGGTCGATCTGATCGTACGCGGGGTTTGCTGCCTCGTGCCCGGTGTCTCCGGCCTCAGCGAAAACATCCGCGTGCGCAGCCTGGTGGGTCGCTACCTGGAACACGCCCGCGCTTTCTATTTCGAGAACAGCGGGGCGGACCCGCTGATCTACGCGGGCAGCGCCGATTGGATGCCCCGCAATTTTTTCCGTCGGATCGAGGTGCTCTACCCCATCGAGGATCCGGTCCTCCGCGGCTGGGTGCAAAACGAGCTCTTTCCCATCGAGCTTCAGGACAACGAGAATGCACGCGAGCTCAGGGCAAACGGAGCGTATCTGCCCGTGTCGCGCGACTCCGGTGCGCCCTCGTTCTCCGCCCAGAATTATTTCATCGCGGCCAGCGCCCAGCGCATGCGGGCCGCCGCGGAGTAACCCCTGCTCAACTCACCGGCCGTTCCTCGTCACTCCGCTGCGGTGCCGCGGCCGGCTCGGCCGGAAGTTCCAGGATGAAGCGGGCTCCCGTGCCCAAGCCTTCGCTCTCGGCTCTGAGGGAGCCGCCCAATGCTTTGGCGGCAAGGGCCCCGCTGTGCAGGCCAAAGCCATGGCCGTCCGGACGCGTCGTGAAGCCGTGGCTGAAGATCCGCACGAGGTTCTCCGGTGCAATGCCCACGCCATTGTCGGCCACCTCGAAACCCACACGCTCGCCCACACGCCAGGTGCGGAGGGTAACCACGGGATCCTCACGGCCGGACTGCACGCAGGCGTGTTTGGCATTGGAGATCAGATTCACCAGGATCTGCAGAACCCTGTGCTTCTCCACCAGAAGCGAACCGGCCGATGGCTCCAGCACGTGGTCGACCCGCACATGATGCCGGCTCAGCGACGCCGCGTTCATCAACAGCGCCTCTCGAATCAGCTCCGCCGCGCCCACGCGCTCCGCCACCCCCGAAACGCGGGCGTAGTCCTGCTGCATCGTGACGATGTTCTTGATGTGATCGATGTTGGTCTGGACGGTGCGGACCTCCTCCGACATCCGCCGCTGCTCGGCCGTCAGGGCGACCGCCAGTTCACGCAGGTAACCGGGAATGCGGTTGCCGCGCGGATCCCTGCTGAGGAAGCCGGCGAGATCCTTTTCATGCTCCGCCAGCATCGCCGCCACCCGCTCCAGATTCCCGGCGCGCGAGCGTGCCATCGTCTCGGCGAGGACAGTGGTGGACACATTCACGCTGTTCAGGACGTTGCCGACGTTGTGCAGGACACCGGTCGCGACCTCGGCCATTCCCGCCTGATGCGAGGCCTGCAGGAGCTGGCTGTGCACACGCTCGACCTCACCCTCCGCACGCTGGCGCTCGGCGATCTCACGAGTGAGGGATTCGTTCACACGCGAAAGCTCCACGGTGCGTTCGTGCACCCGCTGCTGCAATGCAGCTTCACGCACCCGCAGCGTCCGAACACGCCAACGGTGCACCGCGTAAACCAGACCGACCAGCGCGGCCAGACAGGCGCCGGCAAACCATCCAGTCTGATGGAGGAAAGGCTTCACCGTGAAGGCGAGGGACGCGCCACTCTCGCTCCAGACACCGTCATTGTTGCAGGCGGTGACACGAAACACATACCGGCCCGGAGGCAGCTTGGTGTAATGCGCCACCCGCTGCGCCCCGGCATCGATCCAGCCCTGGTCGTAGCCTTCGAGTCGATACCGGAAAAGCACGCGCTCCGGGCTGAGCAGGCTCAGCGCGGTGTAGTGGATGTCGAACTTGTTCCGCCCGGGCGCGATCGTCGCCTCCGGCGTGAACGCGATGCCCTCCCCGTCCGCCACGATGCGCTCCACCACGACGGGCGGTGGAACCGGATTGTGACGCAGTCGCGACGGATTCACCGAGGCGACGCCCCGCCGGGTGGCAAACCAGAGGGTTCCGTCCGGGCCCTTCCAAGCCGCAGGCTGGTACTCATGGGTGGCCTCGTCCGTCTTCATCCCGTCTTCGCTCGTGTAGAGCCGGGGATGCACCCTCGACTGCTTTCCCTCGAAAAAAGCGCCCAGTTCGTCCGCACGCAGCCGGAAGATTCCGTAGGCACAGCTGCCCCAGATATCCCCACCCTCCGCCGCGAGCACCGAATACAGCTCGTCGGAAACCAGCCCGTCGCGGGCGGAGAGGCTGCGGAAAACTCCGTCCTTGTAGCGGGTCATTCCGGTGCGGTGGGAGGCAAACCAGAGGCTCCCGTCCGAGCCCTGCGCGATGGAGGTGAACCAGTTGTCGAGCAACTCCGGCACAATAATGGTGCGGTGGTGCGGACCAGGTGGATTCTCCCGATACCACGCCCCCATCGTTCGCTCTCCCAACTCGCTGGTGAAACGCGTCACCTCACCGTCGCGCAGCCGCCAGATACCGTCGTAGGTTGCCATCCAGACCACCCCTGACGGCTCGGTCAGCATCGACATGACGTGGAAGGGCACCTGGAACGGGGTTCCGTCGCGCAGCAGGTAGGGTTGGATTCCCTCAGTCGTGAAACGACGGATACCTCCCATCTGGCCAAAGGCGACAAGCATGCTCTGCCGGTCCGCGCCCACCGCTCCGATCCAAAGCGGCGGCAGTCCTTTCTCCGCGCCAAAACGCGTCACGCCTTCGGGCCCGATCCGCTGCAGCAGGCCGGTATTCGCGATCCACAGGGCGCCCTCCGCGTCGAGGTAGGAGGGGCCGTCCAGTACGTCCGTGCGTGTACGGATCACGCCGTCGCGCAGCAGCGAGAGGCCGGTCGGTTCACCGTTGTGGAAAACCACCACGCTGCCGTCCGCCAGGCCGTTGACCGCGGCGACGGCACTGGACAGCAGGCCCTCCGCCTCTCCCCAACTGACCACACTCACGTCCTTTAGCCGATGCAGGCCGTCCTGCGTCCCAAGCCACAGGCTGCCTTCCCGATCCTCCAGCATGCTGGTGACGGGCTTCATCAGGAGGCGGTTGAGATCCCCGGGCCCGCGCGTGCCATCACGAGCCAGGCGCACCACCCCCTCCATCGTTCCCACCCAGATATTGCCATCCCGATCCTCCAGCAGGGAGGTGATGTGCTCGCCAGGCAATCCATGCTCCCGGCCAAACAATTGCCAGGAGCCCTCGCGCCAGCGCACCAGCCCATGGAAGGTGCCGATCCAGAGGGTGCCATCGCGGTCCACCAGCACACGCTCAGTCACATTCTGCGCGGCCGGAAGGGTGATGGTCGACGCCCGCTGTCCCAGCACCTGCACGCCGGCCTGCGTGGCCAGGTAGACATTTCCGCCCGCGTCCGTCGTGATGTCCGAAATGTAGGGGTGCACCGTCGGCACCGCCACGCATCGACCATCCGGATACAGCTCGAACAGACCCACTGCTGTTCCCACCCGCACCACCCCGGCGGCATCGCGGTGGAGGCAGCGCACCGTCGGATCGATCACGTCCGGGTGTCGCTGGAGGATGCGGTTGTCGCGGCGTTCGCGTACGCCTCCACTGCGCAGACCGACAAAGAGGGACCCGTCTGGAGTGGCCAGAAGGGAGGACACTGCCTCACGCCGTCGGGGGTCGACCGCATTGGCAGGCTCCTGGGTGAAGCTGACGCCATCGAAACGAGTCAGGCCACCGGTCGTCCCCACCCAGATAAAACCGTCCGGTCCCTGGGTGAGGGAGAGGATGGCGTTGGTCGGCAGGCCGTCGCGTCTGCCCCAGCTGTTGTGGGCGTATTGAGAAACGGCGACATCACCCTCCAGCGCAGCCAGGCGGTCCCCTGCGGTGAAGAAGACGAGAAGGGCCCATGCCACCCTGCGCCAGAAGTACCCGCCCCGACAGGTTGACGTCTCACGCTGCGCGCGCCGAGAACCGCGTGGAAGGAGAGGAGGTGTATCAGTGACCGAGCGCACAGGAGAGAGGCTTGAGCGGGCGTGACGACTCACACGGCAGCCCGAGCGCCTGCATACTATCGACCCATTCCCCGCCACCTTCATCGCGGGTTGGTGGACGCTTTCTTGAACTGCAGCACCGGTGCCCCACTGCGGACGACCACGATTTCCTCCGCACCATCGGCGTCCAGGTCGGTCACCAGTACACGGGTGGGCGCCCCAGGGATCAGGATCCCGCTATCGGCCGGGTGAATGGCGACAAAACCTCCCTTGCCGTCACCCTTTGCGAAAACACCGACACCGCCGTCGAAACGGCCGACAAAAGGCGCGCGTTGAAAATCGTTCTGCGCGAGCAGCAGATCCAGTTTGCCATCGCCGTCCAGATCGCCGGCGGTCGCCGCCACCACTGGCCCGAACTGCGCCGCAGTGGGAAGCGGTTGAAAGGCATAATTGCCACCGCCCTGGCTCAGAAAAACCCCGCTGCGAAATTCCACCGCCCGCCACCGTGGCGCCTCGTTCCATGGCTTGGCGCCGAGCACCTCCTCCACCGTGGCCCGCGCGAAGGCATCATTGCGCGGATACTTGCGCATCAGCCCGGGCAATACGGTCGCCAGTTCCGCCCGCGTGCGCAGCAGGTGCAATGTGCCGGATTCCGGGTAGGCCTCGATCACCACGTCTTGCCGCGCGCCCAGAAAGCGACCGCGACCAATCCACGCCGGTGCGGCGTGGGAAGCGTCGTACAACGTATTAAGGCCAACATTACCGGCCAGAAAGTCAGGCCGGCCGTCCCCATTAAAGTCTCCTGGTTGCAACGTGTACCACCAGCCCGGGCCCGCAGCGTCCAGGCCGAGTTCAACCGTGCGCTCCACAAAGCCGCGACCGGGGTCGTTGCGCCACGCCCGGACCTGGTTCCATTCACCCGCGGTCACGAGATCCGGCAAACCATCACCGTCAAAGTCCAACACTGCCGCGGCGCTGACCGCGCCCGCATCGACGGCGGTGGCGGCACCGGACGCCGTCTGACCGGCCTGAAGCACACCTCCCCGGTTCCACCACACCACGCTCGGGCCGGCAGCGGGATAAGACTCACGGGACGGAAGGGCGCCGACAAATACATCGGTCCAGCCATCACCATCGAAATCCGCAGCCACCACGGCCCCCGGGTGAAACTCCAGCGCGGGCACTGCCTCGGTGTCCATTGTCGTCCATCCGCCGCGCCCGTCATTGCGAACCACCTCCCCGCGCTGGAACGTCTTCCGGGAGGCGGCATCATACCCGCGTTTCAGGGCCAGGAGGTCCAAGTCACCATCCCGGTCGAGATCGACGAGGACGAGCGCCTCGTCCTCCAACAGCGGATGGCGGCTGGGCAGGGGTTTTCCCAACGCCGCCGATTTCGAGGAAAGCACCTGCCCGGGTGCGCCGCCAGCGGCGCCCAAGAGGAGGTCGCTTGCACCATCGCCGTCCACGTCGCCCGAAACGGCGACCGGCTTGGGAGACTCCCAGGTCCGCGGCAGCAGGGGATCAGGTTTCTCCGCGACGCGCTCCGGCCCCTTGGCGACGACGTTGGCCGCGAAGGGCTGGGAGGCTACGAAAAGGCCCGCCTGCGCCGCAGGTGGCGGCAGGTCGCGCCCGGGCGCGCTCTCCGGTTCGGTGATCACGTACCGGTGATCCGCTTTCAAATCGCTGAAGACCTGGACATGACCGCTGGGCCAGCGGACCTCCAGGCGTTTCACCAGGGACGTATCTCCCAGTCCGAAGTGCAGCACCGGTTCACTCGAGGAAAGATAACCGCGCGCCAGCACCAGTGATCTGACCTGCGTGCCCTGCACGGTTTCCACGCGAACAGAGGCGCCGATGCCCTGGCGGTTGGACCGCCGCCCCTCCAGTTTGACGAGGAGACGGCCGCCGCCCGGCGAATCGTTGCGCAGGACACTGGGTGCGCGTTCATAGTTTGAATACACGAGATCGAGGTCGCCGTCGCCGTCGAGGTCACCGAAGGCACTTCCAAAGCTGACGCCGTCCTCCGCCAGCCCCCAGGCGCGTCCCACCGGCTCAAATTGGAGATTGCCGAGGTTGCGAAAGGCCAGGTTGGTCTCGGCCATGACCGGGCTGGAACGGAGCACCCCGCGCGCCTCGTCGGGACTTTCCCCTGCCATGCTGCGGGCCAGGAGGTCGAGGTTATGATACTCGCGGTTCATCCCGTTGGTGATGTGCAGATCGATCCTGCCATCATTGTCCAGGTCCTCAAAACGCGGGGACCAGGTCCAGTCACTCGCCGCCACTCCGGCAAACCCGGCGATCTCCGCCATGCGTCCAAGACCGGTGTTCAGGTAGAGCGCGTTCCTCATGTATTGACCGGCCTGGTCGTTCCGCTCCGGATGAGCCTGCGCCCGGGCCCTCGAACCGGCCATGCCGCGCATGTTCTTCTCGTGGCTCGTCCCGGCCATGTCCGCCACGAAGAAGTCGATCCGCCCGTCATTATCCACGTCGCCCAAGTCAGCCCCCATCGCATAATACGGGGTCCGGGGGAGAACCTGGTGGACAACGTTGGTGAAGGTGCCGTCACGATTGTTTCGATACAGGGAATCCTGGACGACAAAATCGTTGGCGACGTAAAGATCGGGCCAGCCATCGTCATCATAGTCCCACCAGGTCGCGGAATGGCCGGCGGTGTCACCGCTGATGCCGGCCTTGTCGGTCACGTCGACAAAGATGCCGTCGCCACGATTGTGGAACAGCCGATCGCGGCGCCCGTGCGGGCCGGTGGCGGCGTCAAGCAGGTTGGTCTGCACATACACGTCCAGCCACCCGTCGCGATCAAAGTCCGTGAAGGCGGCGACGCCCGAGGCGTCGACCATCGCCAAACCGCGCTTTTCTCCCTCCTCCGCAAAGGTACCGTCCCCCTGATTGATAAAAAGGAGGTTGGGTGCACCAAAACGGCAGAGGTACAGGTCCACCCAGCCGTCATTGTTTACGTCGGCAAAGGCAGCGCCTTGTCTCCACGCCGAGGCCGCGTCCCATGCTACTGAGGCATCACCCAGCCAGCCTGAAACCGTCGCCACACCTCTGCTCCACCACCCTAAGGGCCGGTGCAGCCCTGCCTTCTCCGTGACATCCTCAAAGCGCCAGTCCCCCAGGTTGCGGAAGAGGCGGGACTGCTCCGTCTTGCTGGCTACAAAGACGTCGGGCCTGCCGTCGTTGTCGTAGTCCGCGATCGCCACGCCCGTGCCCATCGCGCCGTAGGTCAGTTCCTGATACCGACGTCCCCACATTTCGGGGTCGGCATAGCGGTTCTCCGCCATGATTCCGGTCCGGGTGGGCGGCAACGACGTAAAGAGCGTCGTGCCTTCCGCCTGCGAGCGCGGGGCCAGCGGCAAGGCGCGGATCGCCTCTTCAGCCCGCGAGGCGGCGGCCCCGGATGCGAGCAAAAGCACGAGGCAAATCCGGGCGGAACGTTTCGGGGAAAAGATCATGGTCGGTTCAAATCGGTCGCAACACCTGCCTGCACGTTGCGCTCAAACACCAGGGCGGTTGCCCCGCTTCGGGTCACGACCCAGCGGGGGCCGTGAGGGCCCGCCACGGGAAGCAGGGTGCGCGTGTCTCCCGGCACCGTCCAGCCGCTCACGGCATGCGGCACCTCCGCCCAACCGCCACGTCCGTCTCCTGCAGCCAAAAAGCCCAGACCTCCCGCAAAACGGCCCTCGGAGGGAAGGGCAATGTGCTGATTCTGCGTTGCGAGAATGTCGGCCTGCCCGTCACCGGTCAGATCCGACACCACCACCGCAGTGAGCGGCGCCAACTGTGCACCCCGCGGCAGGGCAGCAAAACGCCACGTGCCGTCGGGCTGGCTGAGAAAGACGCCGCTGCGGAACTCCGTGGCTGCATACCGCTCCGCCCCGGCCAACATCTCGCGGCCCACCACGGTTTCCAGGTCTGCCTTCGCGTACGCATCATGGCTGGGGAAGCGGCGATTGAGCGCGGGCATGCGGGCAACAAGCTCGTTTCGCCCACGGCGCGGATAGAGGCGCCCGCCGTCCCACTGGGTCTCGAGCAGGAGCCGGCTGCCGTTTCTCGCAAAATCCCCCGCGAAAACCAGCGCCGGCTCGGCTTTGCTCGCCCGATAGCTGGTATTCAGCCCGACATTACCCGCGACAATGTCAGGGCGGCCGTCCCCATTGACGTCGCTCGCGGCCACGGTTGTCCACCATCCGGCACCGGCCGCGTCAAAACCCAGCCTGCTGCTGGCATCCTCAAACCTGCGGCCACCGCGATTGAGGAGGGCAGTGACCGTCCCCCACTCCCGCGCCACCACCAGGTCCGTCCAGCCATCGCCATCCAGATCCGTCGCGGCGATGCCGGTGAAAAGACCGGCCGGCGCGCCGCCGTCAAACAACAGGGTGGTCGCGTCCGCGAGACGTCCGCCCTGATTAAGCCACACTGCCAGCGGCGCGGGCGCAGGATAACGGCCCGGAATGAGGCGCGCACCCAGCACCACGTCGGCAAGTCCGTCCTTGTTCACGTCAGCCACGGTCGCAGCTCCGACGCTGAGCGACAGGCGTGGAAGCGTGCCCTCCGGCGCGGGCTGGAAGACACCGCTCCCTCGGTTGAGATAAAGGCGGGGCTGATACGCCTGGTCCTTTCCAGCCGCCGTATCCCCCGCGTGCGTGAGAAGAAGATCGGTCTTTCCGTCCGCATCGATATCGAGCGTAAGGATCGGTCCGTCGTCGACAGCAGCGGCCGGCAACCGGTTTTCCCGAAAATCACCCCCGGGCTGGCTCAGGTAAACGCGCGCGGAGGTGCGCGCCGTGCCTCCAAGCACGAAATCCGCCGCGCCATCGCCATTGAGGTCAGCCGACGCCAGCTGGGGTCCGGGACGATCGAAGCGCCGGCTGATCAGGGGCTGCCGCGTAGCCTCGGGCACCAGGTCTTCTTCGACCTCGCCCGTCAGCATCGTGAGGTCGCGGGCCGGTCGGAAAAGGGAGGGCGGCGGTGAAACCGGCCCGGCACCGCCGGAGGATGCCGCAGGTTGGTTGATCGTCACCCGCTGGTTCACGTCCAGATCGGTGAACGTCTGCGTCTCACCGCTGGGCCAGGTGACGCGCAGCTGTTTCACGCGCCGGGCGGAGCCCAGCCCAAAGTGGACGGTAGTATCCTGACTGGACAGGTAACCGCGGGCGGCAGTCACGGGCCTGACCTGCACGCCCGCATCGGTCTCGATCCGGACCAGGCTGCCGAGACCGAAACGGTTGGCAGTGTGCCCGCGCAAGGAGACCAGCAGCCGGTTGCCCTCTACGCTGTTGTTGCGAAACAGGGTCGGCCCGCCTTCGTAGTTGGCATAAACGAGATCGAGATCGCCGTCGCCATCGAGGTCGGCGGCCACGCAGCCGAAACTGACGCCGACGTCGTCCAGCCCCCACGGCTTCGATACGTCCGCAAACTCCAGGTCTCCCCGATTCTGATACGCACGGTTCTGCTCCCGCAGGGGCGGGGTGGCTTTCTCCAGACGGATGCCCTCGTCGAGGCTCTCACTGGCGGAGATCCGGCGTACGAGGTCGCTGTTGTGCAGCTCCCGCACCATTCCATTGGTGAAAAACGCGTCCACCCGCCCGTCGCAGTCGAAGTCATGGAGCATCACGCTCCAGGTCCAATCCGTCGCCTCCAGCCCCGCGATCTGCGCCGCCTCCAGCATCCGTCCCGTGCCGGTGTTGAGGAAAAGCATGTTCCGCATCGTCTGGGGCGCGGCGCTGCTCCCGCGTTCCATCGTGTCGAGCAGGGCACGCGTCTTCGCCATTCCGCGGTGATCCTTTTCACGGGTCGTCGCGGCCATGTCTGCCACCAGCGCATCGACCCGACCGTCATTATTTACGTCGGCCAGGTCCGACCCCATCGCAGAATGAGGTGTGCCGGGCAGCACGACGTCGAGCGTGTCGGTGAATGTGCCGTCGCGATTGTTCCGATACAGGGAATCGGGCGCGGCAAAATCGTTGGCGACGTAAAGGTCGGGCCAACCGTCCTCGTCGTAATCCCACCAGAGGACCGAGTGGCCCTGCGTCTCTCCCCGGATTCCGGCTTGGTCAGTCACCTCGACAAAGCGCCCGTCCCCGGTGTTTCGAAAAAGGCGGTCGCGCTGCCCGTTCGGGGCGGTGCCGACCTGCAGCAGGTTGGTTTGAACATACACGTCCAGCCAGCCGTCGCGGTCGTAGTCACAGAATGCTCCGAGTCCGGAGGCATCGACGAGGGCGAGGCCGCGCTCCGCCGCCTCCTCGCGGAAGGTGCCGTCGCCCTGGTTAATGAACAACTGATTGGCCGCCGCAAAACGGCAGACGTACAAGTCAAGGAAGCCGTCGTCGTTGACGTCGGCAAACGATGCGCCCTGCGACCACGGGCGTGCCTCCCCCTCGCCGGAGGAGAGCTGCCTCACCCACGAAAGACCTCGTTCCCAAAGCCCGGAACCGCCGAGCAGGCCGGCCTTCTCGCTCACATCCTCAAACCGCAGTCCGCCCACATTCCGGAAAAGCCGCGAGGTTTCCGTCTTGCTGACCACAAAAAGATCCACCCGGCCATCGTTGTCGAAGTCCCCGGCTGCCAGTCCGGTGCCGATCGCGCCGAATTTGAATTCCTGGAAGCGCTCGCCCCACATTTTGGGGTCGGCGTACCGATTCTCCGCCACCAGTCCGGACCGTTCAGAAGGTACAGGGGTGAAGAGGGGTGTCGCACCCTGGGACTCCGGCCGGGACAGCGGCGCAGTCTGCAGTTCGGCCGCACGCGCGGTGATCAGGGTCGACAGCACGGTGAGACAGAGGACAACCGGCGCTCCACAAAGCGGGCGCACACGACGAGGGGCGGGAGGGACAGGCATCGGGCGCTCCGAGACAATGCGCGATGTCCGCGGAGTCAACGGACATGGGCTTGCAGGTGCCCGGCCTCTAAGGTTCTGTCCTGCTGCCTTAACCCGCGTACCCAACGCCCTGCAGAATGAGATTCCCCTTCCCCACCCTCGCCTGGATTTTCCTGGCGCTGTTCGCCTGCGGCTTCGCCTCGTGGAACGCCGCCGTGCGCGCTGAACGGATCCTGGCGGTTTCCGCCCTGGTACCCACCGAAAGCACACCCGACAAGAGCACTCCCACCGGATTTGCCCGCGGGAACCGCAATCTCATCTTTCCGGGCGACAGTGCGCAGACCTACCAATGGATCGCCCAAACGCAGGAGATGCTGGACACCGGCTCGGTGCGTATCCGCACGTCGAATTTTGACAATGCTCCGCGCGGACGGGAGATCCGCGATCCTGCTCTCTACCGGGTT
Organism: Verrucomicrobiota bacterium; assembly: GCA_023428905.1. Classification (GTDB taxonomy): domain Bacteria; phylum Verrucomicrobiota; class Verrucomicrobiia; order Opitutales; family Opitutaceae; genus EW11. The sequence continues at coordinate 21,813 of JAEYWP010000004.1, read as the reverse complement.
TGGCTGGGCCTGGTGAGCTGGGGCCACCACCTTGCCACAGGGCAACCACTGGGGGCGTCCTCCGAGCACGCCGCCTTGTGGGCGGATCCCCTTCTCCAGGTGATCGGTATCCTGGCCGCGGCCTTCCTCGCCGCACGACGCTTCGGATCTGTCGCCGCCGCAGTCGTGGCGTTGGGCTTCATCACCCTTTTCCCCTTCAATCTGGCCTTCGTGCCCGGGCAGCTGGACCCGCAAAGTATGGGGCTCGTAGCCCTGGTGGTGAGTCTGCTGCTGTTTTGCCCTGCGGCCGCGCAGCCGTCTGCGACACGTCCGTTGGCGTCCATGGGCACCGGGTCACCATCGCTCTGGGCTGGTGTGGTGGGCGGTGTGGCCACCTGGGTGGAACCCCAGACCGGGCTTGTCCTGCTCCCCGCCGCAGTGTTGGCACACCTGGCACCACGCCTGTCCACCCCCAACCCTGGCGCAAGCCAGCCCCGGTCGTGGCATTGGGTCTTTGCTGGAGCGGCCCTCTCCCTGGCGGGCTGGGCGATCGATGCGGGCCTCTCCACGCGGGGGAGCCTGTCGTCGGAACGCGTCAGCCTGCTGCATGTGTTCGCCTGGCTGGCCGCAGGCGGTGCTGCTCGCACCCTCGTCGCGTGGCAACGCTCCGCAGCCCCAGGCTGGTCGGCGCAGGAAAAGGTTCTCGCCGGACTTAGCGCCGTTGGTGTCGTGCTCGTGCTGGTGCTGCAGGTGAGCGGCGAACAGGTTCTCTCCGTGGCGGGAGCGGACCCGTCCGATCAGCTGGCGCAGGTGGCAGGCGCTCCGGTTGCGTCCAATTCGTGGGAATGGATCTGGGGCGCGGACCGAGCGTCCTGGGTTCTCATCACCCTGCTGCCGCTCCTGGCCGCAACCTTCCTCGCGGCTGTGCAGGCGTGGAGCGCGCCGCTCGCGCGGCGCACACACCTGGCGCTGCTTTGCTCGCTGGCTGTGGCCTTCACGTTTGCCGTGGTACAACTGCGGGGCTGGACGTGGGTGGGCGCCACGGCACTGGTCGCACTGGCGCTCTGCGCGGGGGCGGTGGTGCAAATCCCTCCGCGGGGAGGGCGCAGCCTGGCCCTGGCCAGCCTTTTGCTGGCGGGGCTTTTCCCCGGAGTCGCCCTTGCCTGGCCGGATTCCCAGCCCGCTGGAGACCGCGTGGGCGAGGATGAACTCCACGCCTTGATCGAGCGCGACCTGGCGCACTGGCTCAGCCTCCGGGCCCCCCAGCCTGGGTCCATCGTGCTCGCCTCGCCACGACTCAGCGCCTCGCTCTTTTATCATGGCGGCTTCCGCACGGTTGCCAGCCCGTATCCGGAAAACGCGGACGGATTGGCCCTGTCGCTCCGGATCTCCGGATCGACGCTCCAGGATGAGGCCCATGCGATGATCCAGAGCCGCAAGGTGTCCTTCGTCGCCGTGACCTCGTGGGACACGTTTGTAGACGACTACGTCAGCGCGACCCAGAAGGAACCCCAACGTGCGCTCGTTTCCGTGCTTCGCCAATGGGTGGCCCCGCGCTGGCTCCGCCCCATCGCCTACCCGATGCCCCGGGTACCGGGACTCGGCGACCAGACCGTTCACCTTTACGAGGTGGTGGAGGTTCAGGACCATCCCATCGCCCTGGGTCGGCTGGCGGAGTATTTCACCGAAATCGGCCGCCTCGATGAGGCGGTCGCCGTTGCCCGGACGTTGGAAGAACACTTTACCGACGACCTTGGGGGGCTTGTCGCGCGTGCCCAGGTTGCGGTGGCCGTGAATGACGCCGATCTCTTCCGCGAGGTCATGCGTGCCGCACTGCCTCTCTTGGACGAAAGCCGGGTGGACGCACTTCCCTTTGACCGCCGGGCCGCCCTCGCCCTCGCCCTGGTGCAGGGGGAGCGCTTCGACCTCGCCCGCGAGCTGGTCGAACGCTGGATGCCGGAATTCGACGAGACTGCCGTGCTCCAGCTTACACCTGTCACGCTCTTCCGTTATCTTGGTCTCCTGAAGGCCCTGGAGGTCTCCATTCCTGCTGCGGTGGAAGCGCGGTTGCGCACCCTTCTCCCGCCGGACGCACGTTCGCTCCTGTAATGCCCCCGATGCGACTTGACCGACCGGCCACCGGAGCCGCCGCAGCACTCTGCCTGTTTTTTTTGGGCGGCTGCGGTCGCGAGGCTCCGCCGCGTGCCGACGCAAACCCGCGCGCCTCTGCCGCGTCCGTTCGGACGGCGGCAGCCCCGGGCGCGCTGGCTTACACCCAGGAGCCCCTGGGTTCGCGGGCCTCCGCGTTTGGCAGGCCCCTGGTCACCCATGTTTCGATTGTGGACGTGGACCGTGACAAACTGGCCGACATCCTCTACTGCGACGGGGCCGGCAACACCATCCGCTGGATACGTCAGTCACCCCGTGGAGTTTTCAGCGAACACGTTATTGCGCGGGGAATACCGGGGCCGGTGCATGCCTCGGTGGCCGATCTCGATGGAGACGGCAGAGCGGAGATTCTGATCGCCTCGATGGGACAGATCACGCCCAACAATGACCGGATCGGCGCGGTGGTGGTCCTCGACCACGTGGTGGACCTGCAATTTCGTCCGCGCGTCCTGCTCGAAGGGGTTGCCCGCGTGACCGATGTCCGGGCGGCCAATCTTTCCGGCCACACCGACGGCAAGCGGGACCTGGTGGTAGGACAATTCGGATACGCGCAAGGGGAGGTCCGCTGGATGCGTAACCTGGGCGACGGGCGGTTTGAAAGCCAGCAGGTGTCCAACCTCTCCGGTTGCGTCCACACCCCGGTGGCGGACTTTGACGGGGACGGCCGCCAGGATTTCGCCGCCCTGATCTCCCAGGAATGGGAGGAGGTTCACCTCTTCCTCTCTGGATCCGGCTCCCCCCAGGGCCGCGTCATCTGGGGGTCGACCAACGAGGATTTCGGGAGCAGCGGGCTGGAAGTTGCCGACATCAATCGCGACGGCCGCCCGGACCTGGTTTACACCAACGGGGACGGTTTTGACTACGCCGGTTACGGCACCCGTCCCTGGCATGGTATCCAGTGGCTGGAAAACCAGGGCGGTGGAGCCTTCCGTTTCCACCGGGTGGGTGACATGCCGGGAGCGTATTCACCCTGCGCCGCCGACCTTGATGGGGATGGTGACACGGACCTGCTGGCGGTGAGCGGCTTTGCCGACTGGGACGATCCGACGGCCGTGTCTGTGATGGCCTGGCTGAATGACGGCAAGGGAGGCTTCGAACCGCGGGTGATCGCCCACCGCCCCACTCAGCTTGTCTCCGCCGCCGTGGGCGACCTAGACGGGGATGGCACCCCAGAGATCGTCACCGGGGGTTTCCATGCGTATCCGCCTTTCAAAGACATGAGCAACATCACCCTGTGGCGCCGCCAGTGAGAAGGCCCGAACGCAAACCTGCGCCTCGGAAGTCCACCCGTGCGCGGGCCGGGCGGCGGCTGGTCCTGTTGGTCGCCGCCGGTGCCGCGCTCTCGGTGGCGGTTTGGGTGCACCAGACCCGGGGTGATCACGGCCAGCAGATTCCCGCAGTACCTGCCTCGGCCGGTTCGGTTCAGACAGTGGCGCAACGCCTGCAGGACGCGCGGCAAAAGGCGGCGAAGTCAGGGGCACCGGCCGATCTGGAGGAATTCGCACGATTACTCCATGCCAACGGGTATCTTCGCGAAGCAGAAGCGTGCTGGCGGCTGCTGGCGTCACTGACACCAGACAACCCCCAGATTTGGCATTTTCTCGCCGACGTGCGTCGCATCGCCGGGGACAATGAAGAAGCGAGGCGCCTCCTCCAGGAGGTCGTGCGGCTTGAGCCGGACTACGCCCCAGCGCTGCTGCACCTCGGCAACATCGCCCTCAAACGCGGGGACACAGAGACCGCCCAACAGCTCTTCTCCCGCCGGGCAAAACTGCTTCCCAACGACCCGCACGCGCTGCTCGGTCTCGTCCGTATTGAGCAGCAGCGGGGTCGAGACACGGCGGCGGCTGCCTTGGCCGCAAGGCTTGCACGGCAGCACCCGCAATTTTCCCCGGGAGTGAATTTGCATGCGGAATACCTCGCTCAGCAGGGAGACGTGGCGGGCGCGCGCTGGCAACGCTGGCTGGGTCGCGAGGCAGGCCGTTTTCGGGAGGCGGATGATCCGTGGATCGATGGACTTTCCGCCTGGTGTTTCGACCCGAAACGCCTGGGTGTGCTGGGAACCATCGCCTTCCAAACCGGAAGGCTGACTGAAGCCAAACCCCTCCTCGAGCGAGCCATCGCTCTCGCACCCTCCGACGCCTCCGGCTACGAACGTCTCGGCGATCTCGCGCTCCAGGGAGGGGACCCGGCCGGTGCGGTGCGTGTGCTAGCGGAGGGTGTGCGCCGAGCTTCCCCAGGAGTTCCCGCATCCCTGTGGATCGCCCTGGCCGAGGCTCACCGGGTGGCGGGCGATCCCGCTGCGGCCCTGCGCGTGGCGGACGACGGACTGGCGGCATTGCCGGGCACGCCCGAAATCCAGGGTGCTCGCGGGGTGGCGCTGCTGGATCTCAATCGCGCGAGCGAGGCGTTGATCGCCTTCGACCGGGCGCGGGAAGGGCTCCCGTTTGACGCCGAACTCCATTTCAACCGCGCGCTCGCGCTCCTGCATGCGGAGCGGACCGAGGATGCCATTGCTGCGCTGACGCAGGCCCTGCAGATCCAGCCCACCTTTCCGAAGGCATTGGGCTTGCTTGCGGAAGTGGAGATGAGCCGGGACAACCTCGACGCAGCAGAACCGCACCTGCGCGCGCTCTACGAATCGTATCCAGGCTTGGAGGAGCCCAAACGCCTGCTCCGTGAATGGCACCTTCAGAAGGCGCGGCTGGCTCTCCAGCGCGGCGACGCGACGGACGCCCAGCGCCATCGGGATACGGCCCAGAAATGGGCGGCGGAGCTTGCTCGCTGACGAAGTCCCGGGGTGGGCGACGTGAGCCAGCACTAACCCGCGCCCAACGCTCGAGCAGTGGTGCCCTTCGGCTAGGCCTTCCCTCCGCGGGGCGGTCAATAGACTCACATGGTTTCTTCTCATGCCCAGCAGGTGCACCCTCCCGGGCGCACCCCAAAAAAAAGCGCCTCCCCACGCGGGGGAGGCGCTCGAAACAGTCGGTTCTAAACCGGACTTAGAACTTGAACGAGTTGGTCAGCGTCCAGACCTGGCCAGGAGCGATACGGTACGCGGCCGGGCTGCCGTCGGGCTGCACAGTCACCGGGATGAGGCCGTCATCCTCGAAGACATTGCGGACGTTCAGCTGTACGCGCCAATCGATGTTGCGCCAGATGCGGCGGCTATAGCCGATCCAGAAGTCGAAGTTGGTCTCCGACGGGCCCATGAACGGATTGGAGATGTCGAAGTTCGCATCTCCGGCGTTCGCACCCGGGATCGGGCGGTAGCCGACAACGATCTCGTCCTGCCAGCGAACGCCGCCACCGACGTTGACTCCCTTGAGGAAGCCGCGGTCGAAGTCGTAGTTCGTGATGGCGTTGAAGCGCCATTCACGCAGTTCGGGAGCGTTGGTGCCTTCCTGCAGGCGGCGCTGAGCGAACTCGGAACCAATGTTGTTGTTCCACTGGTAGAGCGTCGTCTCGTTGCCCGCGCCACCCCACCAGATACGGAGGTCGCCCGCCGCGGTGGTCTTCAGCGCCTTCTCGTAGGCCGTCACGAACTCGGCCAGGGCCTTGCCGCCGATGTTGCGGCGGGTGGCTTCGGTCTTGCTCGCGTTCAGCGTCAGGCGCCAGTTCTTGACCGGCATGGCGCTGAGTTCGAACTCATAACCCTTGGACTCGGAGTCTTCAGTGACCGCAAAGCCAGTGGGCGTGGAAGCGCCGATCGGGCGGGTCGGGTCGTTCAGGTTGATGCCCCACGCACGGTAGAAGCGGGGGTCAACGCTCTTCTGCCAGGCGCGCCAGGCGGCCACGGCAGCAGCTTCACGAGCCTGAGCGTCGGCGAGGGTCTCACCGGGAGCAGTGCCGTAGTTGTACTCGGTACGCTCCGGATCGGGATTAACCGCGGCGCGGTCGATCGTGTCACCCTGCCAGTCGAATTCGAAGCGATTGGCCCAGTTGCCGGCCCAAGCCTGCGAATTGCCGATGAACCAAGCGCCACCCAGACCGCTGCTGTTCGCGTTGGTCGCGGTGGTCTTGTACTTGTTGATCTTCAGCGTGTATTTGCCATCGCGGGTCTCGAAGAGAAGACCCTGGTCGGTGGTCTGACCTTCCGGCGGAGCGATTTCCTCGCCGTAGGCGTCAACACGACCGGCTTCCGGCTGGAAGTTCTCGGACTTGTTGTAGAACGCGGAGACCCGGATCGGGGAGCGATCGCCAATGAAGTTCGTCAAGTGCGCCACGACCATCCAGCTCTTCGAGGTGACCTCGATGCGGTTGTTCGGGTTCTCGCTCAGGCCGTACTTGCTGAAGTCGATCTGGCCGAAGTTGTTGTAACCATCACGGCCGCGGGTGTTGGAGTCCGTGCGGCGGTCGGAGGCCCACTTCTTGGCGACGTCCTTGCGGACGCCGGCGGTGGCGACGATCGAATTGTCCCAGAAGCTGCCCTGCCACACCAGAGCGCGCGACATCGTGCGCGTCTTGCGGAGCTGAGCGACGTTGGTGACAGCGTCACGACCGTCGATTTCCGAGTCATGGACCTTGAGGGTCACATCACGCCAGCCGACATAGTTGGCCGGATTTTCGGCCTGCACGTTGTCGCGGCTGTCGTTGCCGACCGGGTAGTATTCATTCGCCCAGTACGCCGCGGGATCGACGCCCGTTGCATTCCAAGTGGAATCAAATGCCCGGATCGTGGTCGAACGCGGAACGGTGATGACCTCCGTCAGCGCGGGGATGCCGCGCGGCGACGCGTTGCCCGCCTGCGAGCCGCCGAGGTAAACCACGGGGTTCAGGGCGAGGGCATTGTCGGTGAAGAGGATGGTGTCGTTGGTCCCCAGGAACTGGCGATAAGCCGGATCGAGGATGGTCCAACGCTGCCACTGACGGTTGTCCGTCTTCAGCTTTTCCTGGGCATACAGACCGGTGAGGGTGTGTTTGCCGAGGAGGCGAGCCCAGAAGGCGCGGTTGCCGCCCTCGGTGAAGTCGTGGGTGACAAAGCCCGTGACGCGCGCGGCATCACGTTCCACGTCGTTGCTCTGGTTTCCGCCCTGGCCGGAGTCAGAAACGAAGGGGCGACCGACGTTCGGGTTGGGCGTGCCGTCCTGGAACGGTTCGCCGTTCAGGCCCGCGGGCGAGCCATCCGAGTACACCGCCATCATGTCGACGTTGATCGCCTGACGGGTGTCGGTGAGGAACGAGATCTGGCCGTCCTTGAAGCTCTCGCGGTTGTACACCGCCTCGAAGCCCATCTTGTTGTCCAAGAAGGTTTGGGCGAGGCTGACATTGTACACCTTGAAGTCCGCCCACTCGCGCTTGTTCGGGCCGTCGAGCAGGTTGTTGTAGAAGTCGAAGATGCCAGGATCCGTCAGCGTCTTGTTCTTGTGCACACCGAACTGGCTCCACTCGAGGCCGGCATTACGGGCGTAATCCTTGTAGCCGGTCACACCCACCATGCGGTGGAAGGCATACCCACCGACGGTGCGGTCAATCGTGCCATCCGCGGCAATGCCGCGGTTGGCGAAGATTTCCTGCAACCAGAGGTTCGGGGTGCTCGTGTTGCCGTAGTAGGCAACGGGACCGCCGAAGCTCTGACCGAAGTTGCCCATGTAGGGCTGGTACGACGGGTTGGCCTGACCGGCGAGAGGACCGCCGTTGTAGCTCGGACGATTCTGGCCGTGATTCGGCAGGCCAGTGTTGTCATCCTGCACCTGGAAGGCGTTGAACGTCTGCTTGTTGAAGTGCTGGAAGGTGCGGCCGTTGCTGCCCTGGTAGGTGCCGGAGAGGAACCACGGGGTGATAAAGTCACCCGGGGGCAGCTGGCGCGGACGGTTGCTGTTGATGTCGCCGGCTTCGAAGTTCGCCTTGATGACCGTCGTGGCGGAGCCCTTCTTCAGGAACTTCGGCTCATAACGGGTGGTGGCGAAGATACGCTTGTCGAGGACATAGGCCGGGTCCTGCTGGTACTTCTCGTCGTTGTATACGCCGATGACGCGGAGGGCCAGTTCGTCCTTGAGGAGGACGCGATTGATGTCGAGGACGGTGCGGTTGCTGCCGAAGCTACCGTAGCGGAACTCGAGTTCGTTGCCGTTCTTGAAGCGGGCCTGCTTCAAGCCGGTGTTGATGATACCGGCAGGGCTGCCCTGACCGAACAGAATGGAGTTCGGGCCGCGCTGCAGGTCGACGCGGTCGACGTTGTAACCTTCCCACGGGATGTTCGTCAGGAAGTAGTCGCGCGTGTTGTCAGCGGAGGTGAGGCCGCGGACGCGGGTGTTCTGGTTGGCCGTGCGGAAGTTTTCGTTCAGCTGGCCGCCGTCGCCGAGACCGGCGAAGTTACCATAAACGTTACCGACTTCCGTACCGGTCGTGTACTGGAGCAGGGTTTCGTTGCTGGTGGCGCCGATGTCTTGGAGGAACTGGCCGGTGACAACGCTGACGGCGTTACCGAGGTCGCGCAGTTCGGTGTTAAGGCGGTTACCCGCCAGGGTGGTCGCGGCGGTGTAGCCGGTCTCTGATTCCGCCGACACTTCAAACGGTGTCAGGGTGATCAGTTCATCGTCTTCAGCGACTGCCGCGGGTGCAGTGGCCGGAGCGTTCGTCTGTCCCAGCAGGGCATTGCCGGTGAGCAGCATCAGAAGGGCCGTTGCCAGAGGCAGGGCCGGTCGAGTCAGGTGGTTCATTAGTGGGTGTACGGTGTTCGGAGTCCCCAAGCCCGGAACCAAGACAAGACGGGGGTCCGGCCAACGCCGGCACCACTCACCTGTTCGTAGTTCGTAAGCCTGAGGTCGACCCTTCGGCAGACACGACACCTACGGTACGCAAACGCGGACAACAGGGGTACGGGGTAGTCGAAGGGGCGAGGGTAGTAACTGACAGTAAAATGTAAAAGCACCGGACTTCCCGATGCGCTACGTTCTTCATACAAACATTAGAGCACTTTAGATGTTCTTGTTCTGCAAGTTATGCTTTTACATAGGCAAGTTCGACAACGCGCGGGCGGGCCTTCGGCCCAGCTTATGGAACTTGCTAAACCTCAGGTCTAGTAATCCCGCTAATGCCCTGATTCGCTTGGGTAATCGCCTCCGAATAGCGGCGGCATCGAAGATCCCAGAACACGGCTGTCCGCAAACTTTGGTGTAGATCCAGAGCCTCCGGCTTCAAAAACTCTACCAACTACCGCCTCCGCGTCCTCGCCCAGTGCGGCTAGCCATAACCAAAAAAACAAACCATCAAAACACGGCCGTCCCCAAACTTTGGTGTAGATCCTGTAGATCCTGTAGATCCGTGTAGATCCGAGCTTCGGCGAGGCAGTCTTCGCTCACCTGCGGTGCGCGAAGACTGGCGGAGAGGGTGGGATTCGAACCCACGGTACCGTTTCCGGTACACCTGATTTCGAGTCAGGCGCGTTCGACCACTCTGCCACCTCTCCTGATCAGGAAGGCGGAAGGTAGGTTTCCGCTTTCAAAAAGGAAGCCGAAATTTGAGGCGGTCGGCATAAATCTCGGGCCGCCCCACCCCCAACCCCGCGCGTCAGGTGTTTTCATCCTGCCCCGGCGGCAGCTGCCCTTGGTTCACCGGCAGGTGGTGGGGCAGAAAGAGATAATAACTCATCAGCCACCAGCTCCGGGACGAACGGTAGAACAGGACCGGTATGGCCACCGCACCGACACCCGCGAGGATCGACGCCCACAGTCCGCTGATCCAGCCGGCAAGATAAACCACAAGCACCGGAACAAGAAAAACGAGGATCGTCACCCCGTAGTTCAGAGACATCGACCCGAGGAAAAAGCCCTCGTCGCGCTCCAGCCTCAGCCCGCAACGGGGGCACTCCCGGTTGAGTTCAAACCAGGCGCCCTCCCGAAAAAGCGCGCGACTGCCACAGTTGGGACAGCAGTTCGACAAGCCTCGCGCAATAATCTGGGTGCGGGTGACGGTCATGGACGTGAGCGTGGCCGGGAACGCGGGGTGATGCAAGCCGCCGCCCTGGGACCTTAACGCCTGTGTTGAGTCTCCCCGCAGGTCGCCTCTCCGCCGTTGCGCTCGCTCCCACACACACGAGCGTACCGCTGATTGCCGACGGCCCGGCGCGTTGCCACGGACCGCCATCCGGCAGCATCCCAAGAGTTGCTGCTCCCCAGATGCCCGGCCTTCCGTCTGCCACGCGCGGCAAAAAAAAAGCGCTCCCCACAGGGAGCGCTGCAAATGGAACGTCGGCGTTGGCCGGCCTCAGGTACCGAGCTGGTAACGGACGAAACGGCGCACGGAGATGTTTTCGCCGATCTTGGCGATCTTTTCTCCGAGCATTTCCTTCACCGTCTTTTCCGGCAACTTCACGAACGGCTGGTCCAGGAGGCAGAGGGTCGAATACACCTTCTCGAGCTTGCCTTCGACGATCTTCTGGATCGCCGCGGGCGGCTTGCCCTGGACTTGGGCGGCGGCGATTTCGCGCTCCTTGTCGAGTTCGCTCTCCGGGACCTGGTCACGCGAAACGTACAGCGGGCTTGCGGCGGCGATCTGCAGGCAGAGGTCCTTGCAGAAGGCGCGGAAGTCTTCATTGCGGGCGACAAAGTCGGTCTCGCAATTGACCTCGAGCAACACCCCGACCTTTCCGCCGAGGTGGATGTAGCTTTCGATCAGCCCTTCCTTGGTCGCACGGCTCGCCAGCTTGTCGACTTTGCCTCCCGATTTCTTGCGCAGGATGGTGATGGCTTCCTCGAGATTGCCCTTGGACTCGGAAAGAGCCTTTTGGCAGTCGAGCAAGCCAGCGCCGGTCTTCTCGCGCAGCTCTTTGACCATTTGGGATGTGACGGCAGTGCTCATGGAAATGTAGCTGAGGGTTGGTTTAGCTCTTGGGGGCGGCGACCTTCTTGCGCGGCGCGACCTTCTTCTTGGCGGCGGCGGCAGCGGCATCACCTTCGCCCTCAACCGCGGCGGCGACCTCGGGGGGAAGCTCCACACGGCTGAGATCGACATCGGCGCCCTCACCTGCGGCGGCAGCGACCGCGGCGGTTGCGGCCTTCAGGTCGGCCTGGGCGCGGTTGGAGCGGCGCGATTCGCGCTGACCAAGGCCGCTCTGGATGGCGGCGACCACGGACTCCACCACGATACGGATGGACTTCACCGCGTCGTCGTTGCCCGGGATCGGGTGCGACAGCTTGGTCGGGTCGGAATTGGTATCCACGAGACCAACACATGGGATCTCGCAGCGTTCGGCCTCGGCCACGGCGATTTCTTCGTGGTTGGCGTCGACCACAAACATGATCGAGGGCAGGTCGGCCATGTCGACGATACCGGAGAAGTTGCGCTGCATGCGGCCCATCTCACGCTTGATCGCGGCTTCTTCCTTGGAGGAGAACTTGGCGAGCTCGCCGCTGGTCTCCATCTGCTGGAACTTCTTGTACTTGGCGATCGACTTCTTGACGGTCGCGAAATTGGTCAGGGTGCCGCCCAGCCAGCGGTCCACGCAGTACGGCATCCCGGTCGAGGTCGCAGCCTCGCGGATGATGTCCTGGGCCTGGCGCTTGGTGCCGACAAAGAGCACGTTGCCACCATTGGCCACCGTGTCCTCGATGTAGGTGTAAGCCTTGGTGAGCAGCTCGTAGGTCTTGCCCAGGTCGATGATGGTGATGCCCTGGCGATGATCGAAGACGTAGGGCTTCGAACGCGGGTTCCAACGCTTGGTCTGGTGCCCGAAATGCACGCCGGCATCGAGCAGGTCTTTAACGGTGATTTGCATGGTGATCTATGTATCTCAAGACACACAGGTCGGCCGATGGGCCGCCTTGCGATCTAGATGAACTGAGGTTAATGGTTGAATCCCTGCCCGAGGGCCCGGTTGAAAAACGGAGTCGTCGGAGAAGGAGCGGTCCAAAACAGAGATCCCGCCCGCGTGAGGCAAGCGTGAATTCAGGTCCCCCGCTCCCGTGGTGACACCCCAGTGAGGTACCGAGGTTGCGATCTATTCGGACGTGCGAACGAATCGGGAGTTAGCAGCGCCGCTTGGTCTCTCGGGAGAGGGCGGTGCGCTGAATCTTCCCCAGCGGCGCTAGACCGTTCGCCTCACCTGATGACCGGCCACCTAAACACGTTTCCGCCAAAAACAAAGGCCCTCCCGAGCAGTGGGAGGGCCTCTAAATTGGGTGCAGGGGCTGGATTTGAACCAGCGACCTTCAGGTTATGAGGGCGTGATGTAACTCATTTATTTCACGTCGCTTAATCTAGGTCACTACCTCGGTGGGTCCTGTGTTGGGATACCGTTTTTTCGGGAGGCTCTGTCCGTTGCTCCGAGTTCCCTCAGGTCCAACATAACCTGAAAAGACGGATACAAGTCATGGCACTCGAAATCAACCCAACGAAGAGCAAGTGGTGGTACGGCCGCATCCAAGTAAACGGCAGAAAAATCAAAAGAAACCTCGGCGTCGAAATCCAAGGAAAGATTCCGCCGCGGCTTTCGCAGGTTGGTGATATCGTGTTCGAGAAATCCCGAGCGCGAGCGCAGGCGGCGCTGGAGCGTTTCCAGCTTGATGCGAAGAAACGCTGCAAAGCCGAAGAACTGATCCAGACGATCCACGAGATCCGCACCGGCGAGCGCATTCGTTGCGTTCCCCTCACTGACATCGTCGCACGCTGGAAGGAGCTGCCTCGGCGGCGTCCTCTAAGTGAGCGTTACGTGATCCAGGCGGAAAGCCGGGTGAAGCGGTTTCTCACCTTCGTGCGCAAAGGGAACTCGGTGCTCCACGAAATGGCTCAGATTCAATCCTCACACGCCCGCGCCTACATGAGGATGATCGAAGAACGAGGAGTATCCGCAAAAACATACAACAACATCGTGATCTTCCTGCGCTCGGTTTTCCATACCCTGCGCAAAGAAGCGGGAATCGCGGAGAATCCGTTCGACGGCATTCCGACTCGCGACGGCGAGGCGATCTTCCGCACGCCCTACAAGGTGGAGGAACTCGATCTGATCCTGAAGCAGGCCAAGAACGATCCCTTCATCTACCCGCTCATCGTGACGGGCATGTGCACCGCGATGCGCCGTGGTGATTGCTGCAATCTGAAGCGAGAGGACGTCGACCTGGACGGCGGCTTCATCACAGTGAAGACGTCCAAGACGGGAGAGACCGTGCAGATCCCGATCTTCCCGCTCCTGCGTGAAGTGTTGGTCGAGGCGCTCGCCAATCCTTCGCCACGCCCACCGCACTACGTCTTTCCAAAGCTTCAGGCGCACTACGTCATCAATCCGGATCATCTCACTGACCGCGTGAAACGCGTGCTGCGCGCGGCGGGCTTCATCAATGAAGTTCCGGAGAGCGGCGAGGTGCCTGAGAATCGCGGAGTCCTGCAGAAGCAGCGGAAGGAAGGCGTCCGAAAAGCGTCAGTCCGCGATTTCCATTCGTTCCGCGTCACGTGGGTCACGCTCGCCCTCACCGCTGGCGTGCCGCTGGAGGTTGTCCAGCGCGTCACAGGTCACCGCACCGCGAGCATCGTGATGAAGCACTACTTCCAACCGGGCCGGGACGAATTCCGCCGCACGCTCGCTGGAAAGATGCCCGCGCTGCTCGTCGGTGGCGAAGCCAAGCCGCCTGCCGCCAAGCCGGAGGACCTGCGCACGAAGCTCCTTGAGATGAAGCCGGAGAACTGGGCTCAAGTGCGCGAAGAGATTCTCGCCAACCTTGGAGAACCGAGGGCGGCCGAAGCGATTGTAGTTGAGGCGCAGAAGGCCTCATGAGGTTCGCTGCTCCAAGTGTCGTTAGTCCGTGCACGGTCTTGTCACAAAAACGCGCAGGTTTTTGTGACAAACCGTCCGTCCGTGATTCCGCGCTGGCGGAATCGCAACTGTGTTTGGATGATTGAAAAACATGGAGTAGGTTAAATTGGGCTTCACGTCGTCGAGGTTTTCTAGTCATATTGCTTGGAATTGCATAAACAGGTTAAACGTGACTTCACCTAAGCACAAAACTCCAATCAGCGCGCTGAGCGCACTTCCGCGAGGGAGGCCAGTCGCCGCTGCCACGTTGAAAGAGATCGGCGTCTCCCGGTTTCTCGCGGCTTACTACGCGCGGTCCGGCTGGTTGGTCCGACTAGGGCGGGGAGTCTTTGCCTTTCCTAACGACGAGTTGGATGTCGACGCTTCTGTAACGTTTCTCTCCACACAAGTGCCAGGCCTCCATTTGGGCGGGAAAACGGCGCTCGCTCAACGAGGCGTGCGACACAACGTCGGTCCGCGTGAGCGGCTCATCCTTTGGGGTGAGAAAGCGACCAAGCTGCCGCCTTGGTTCACAAAGCGTTTCCCCTCTCGCTACGTTTCTCGCCAACTCTTTGATCCCGCGCTCCCCAAGGGTTTTGGCATTCAGCCTGTTCCTGAAAAGCCAAACGGCCCTCCCGTTTCGGTCCCGGAGCGTGCGTTGCTTGAGCTGCTCGTCGAAGTCGGAGTCGAACAGGGGCTGGAGGAAACGCTCAACATCATGGAGGGACTTCGATCTGTTCGCGTCGATGTGCTCGGAACGCTGCTGGATCACTGTCCGCGCGTGAAAGTGGTGCGCCTCTGCGTGAATTTAGCGGAGGAACTCAATCTGCCGTGGGGTTCCGAAATGCGTGCGCGCGTCGGCACGCGTGGGCGTGGACGTTGGTTCGGGAAGATGCCCGATGGCACTACCCTCATTCTGAAGCCCTGATGAACAAGTCCTACGTCGACACGGTGCGCCTCATGCTCGAGGTGGCTCCGGAGGTCTTTGCTTCCGGACGCTTTGCCATGAAGGGCGGCACGGCGATTAACTTCTTCGTACAGGACATGCCTCGCTTGTCCGTGGACATCGATGTGGTCTTCGTTTCACACCAGACACCGCGAGAAGCCGCATTGACGGAAATCGCAACGGAGCTTTCGGCGCTCCAAGGCCGGCTCGTAAAACGCGGTATCAAGGCGGAGATTGCGAGCAGCAAGGCTGGGGACGAAACCAAGATTCTTGCGCACCGGGACCGCATTCAGGTCAAAGTCGAGATCAACCACGTGTTTCGTGGTACGTTGCTACCTATCGAAACGAGACCGCTCGCGAGAACCGCCAGCGACCTTTTCACCACCGCCCTCTCGGTGCCCACGCTCGCGGTGGCCGAGCTTTACGGAAGCAAACTTGTCGCGGCGATGGATCGTCAACATCCGCGGGACCTCTTCGACGTTCACGGAATGTTCGCGCGGTTCGGTTTACTTCCCGAGTTCGTGGAGTGCTTCGTTGGATACATCGCCGGTCACAATCGACCCGTCCACGAAGTACTCGGCTCTCGAGATGTCGATCTCAGGCGCCCTTTCGAGAACGAGTTCGCTGGGATGGAGCGCGATGAGGTTTCGCTCAAGGCGCTCAACGAAGCGCGGGTGCGGTTGCGCCGCGAGCTGACCGCTGCGCTCACCGACGACCACAAACGATTCCTGCTTGGGTTGGTCGCAGGAGAACCACCATGGGAAGCGATGCAATGCCGCCATCTCCGCGAGCTTCCGGCGATTCAGTGGAAATTGCAGAACCTGGCGCGCCTGAAACGAACGAACGCTGCGAAGTTCCGCGCGCAGTCGGACGAACTAGAACGCGTGTTCGCCATCTCCCGTTGACGAACAGGCGGGTGCCGTACGCGACGGCCTGGGCGGGATTCGGGGTGCGGACACCACGGCAACGCGGCCAAAGATAAAACTCCCGGCGGCGAACCGCCGGGAGCGAAAAAGCGGACCTCACAAGAGGCCCGCCTCGCGGAAAGAGTAGAACCCTCGTCCCGCAGGATCGTCTTCTTTGTTTCCGACGATCACGTGATCCAGCAGATCGATGCACACCGTCTTGGCGGCTTCGCGAAGCTGCCGAGTGACTTGAATGTCAGCAGCGCTCGGAGTCGGGTCACCGCTTGGGTGATTGTGCGCGACGATGATCGCACAGGCGCTCTGAAGAATCGCATACCGGAAAACCTCACGCGGATGTACGAGCGAGTTCGTCGCGGTCCCCATCGTCACCATGGAGCGGCTGATGGGCTTGTTTTTGCGATCCAGGCAGACGACCCAGAACGTTTCCACGGCGGCATGTTCATCCATGCCACCCTTGACGTAGTCAGCGACTTTCTCGGGCGTATCCACTTTGGCGACATCACCCAGCTGAACGATTTTGTAAGAGATCGAAGCTTCATAAACGCGCATGGTGAGCGCTCGCGCGAGCCGCGTTTCCCTACTCAACAACGTGTCGAGTGATCGCGGGTGCTGCTCGTCTGAGCGCCCGCTCCGAATGGGCGAAAGTCAAAGCGCTGGGTGGAGCGCCGAGGCAGCGTCCCGCGCAGCGGGACCAACGAGAGGGCAGCGGAACGTCTGCGCGTGGTGGAGATCGCGCAGCGATACGACCTTGACCGCCCATACCATTGGGCGCGACGGACGGGGCAGGAGCTAGAAGAAATCGAGCGAAGCGAGCATCACGCGCTTTCTTTCCGGGATCCTGGACTCAGCCGGGAATCTCTTCGTAAACCGGATGAGATCGTTTGGTCGATTAGGCGCCAATTGTGCACACTGCGATAGCTTGGGAGGTCGCCTGACTCACACCAGGCTCTCACCTTCTCGACGGAAACATTCCGAAGTGTCGCGGCTTCATTCGGAGTGAGGCGTTTCTCGCCGACGCGTTTCATTCTCGTGGCATAATCACGCAGGTCGGGATGTCAGACAGATCCATGTGCCTTTGGGGCACCAAACGGTTACGGTCTTGAGATGTGGGAAGGTCGCTTCCGTCTTTACGAACTGAAGCGTTTTGCTACCGTAACGCCGTGTCAGCGCACAGGTGGGTTCAACCCAGCCGATGCGTGATGAGCCTTCGAATATTCGAAGACGCACGGTGGCCAGCAACGGTGCCTGGCTGCGATGGGGCTTATAGAGGTCCTGGCACAAGCCACCTCAACGTCCGTTAGCTCCCTCAGGCAATGAATGTGTCTTTTCGGCGCGGTCCTGTGCCGCGCGCCTCTCGCGCAAATGGCGGTAGCCAGCCGGTAACGACAACCTCCGCGTTTCATCTAAGCTCCCTAAATCCGAATTTTATCGCGAAAGAGACGCCTGTCGCGACTCCAGGAGAAATAAAGGCGCTAACCGTCAAGGCTCTGAAAGAAGAGGGAAGGACCGGGTGTGCTTGTCGCCTCTGGGGGCGTGTCGGTGAACTCTGTGTCGCCCTGCTGTTTGGAGTAAGGTTGTGCCGTAGAAATGTACAAGGGCACGACGGGCGGCTCGGGAACGATTTTGTCGAAATCAAAACGATCACCCCTCGGAAGCGAAAGCCCTTCGTGCGTGCCAAGCGCGCTGGGAACTTCAGCCAGCTTGCGGTGGTTCGCGTCTATGACGACCTCACGTTGCAGATTCTTGTGGTGCCTCGGGATCGGCTGCCCACGGGAGGGCGTGGGCGTTACTTGAAGGTGCCGTGGAGTATTGCGCGCGATGTAGCGACTATGGCGGGTAGCATGGCGCTTTAACTTCTCTCTTCGCGGATGGGCACCAGTCGGTACCGTCATGCCGAACACCGGCGTGTGACTGCTTGTAAATGTTTTGGCCGAACCGGTATTTCTCAGGGGTGCCGGACACTTCCATCAAAGCCGACGTGCGAGCGCTGCTGCGGTTCAGAGATGAGCTGGAGCTTGGCGACGGCCTTTTCTATGAGATCACCGGGATTGAGGCCTCAGAGCTGTTCGCCTATCGACGCGGCAAGGTAAAGGAGCGCCCAATGATTTCGGCAGCCGCATCGGCGCGCGTTGAGCGCTGCCGGGCGGCAATGAAGCTGGCGATGGAGCTGACGCAGAACGAAGAGCGGGCACTGGATTGGCTGTACGCTGAATCGCCGACTTTTGGCGGAAAATGTCCCGTCGATATGACGATCAGTGAGGCCGGACTTCAGTTCCTCAAAGCTTACATTGATAAGCTCAGGGCGGCAGTGACCTCGGCGAGTCAGTCGACACAGAACGCAATTTCGACTCTACAGAACGCCTCGGTGCCACACGCTCGGGAGACAAGCGGTGCACCCCAGAACGTTCCGCGGGAGGCACCGGTCGCTGAACGGAAACCAGTGTCTCCCGGAATCTCGACTTTCGCCAAAAGCACTCCCACTGCGGCGAACATCGCGAACGTTTTAGCGACCCCGCTGGTCACTGCTTCATCCGAGCCCAGCCAGTCGGCGCCTAAGGCCAGTGCGTCGCTGGAGGCCGGTCCTCCACCGCCCCCTGACGGAGTTAACGCCGGAGAACGTGTATTCAGGCTCAAGGAACCACTCGCGCGGATTCGTGATGGCCGACCCGAAATCACTTTGAAGAACATCGCGCAACGGATGGTCGCGCGCGGCTTCGCGCAGTACGAGAAACCGAGCTATATGTCGCGCGTGGCAAACTCGTACGCGTGGGTCACTTGGGAAGAAGTGGTCGCCATGGCTGAGGTGCTCCAAGTGGATCCTGGCGTGCTCGGAGAAGTGTGGACGAGCTGATGGAGCGTAGCTCTGCGAATCTCGCGCATATCCGCACACGCTTAGACACCACACGCCCCGCCGGATTATCGCGTTGGCGGTGACCAGTGAGTTGGCCATTCTGGTGCACCAAAGATGAAACCGTTTGAGAATGCCGACTGCCCTTACGGGAAACGTCTTCCTGAGGCGGTGTATTTCTTCCGGCCCAATGAAGGGCAAGTGCCGGACTCTCTCTGGCAGACAATCAGGCGTGCCGAGTTGGCAAGTCGCCCGGATGCGAACTGGAATCTCGTCAAACTGCACACTAACGAGTGCGCGATCACGTTCCTCAGTTATCCGGGATTCGACACGGACCCGCATCCCGCGCTGACTAACGCCACCAAGATCAATCTAAAGACTGGTTCGGTTACCCAGACGGACTATTCGAAACGCGCCAACCCGCCTATACTGCATCGAAAGGAGAGTTTTCTTCCCCCGGGAGACCCCCGCATTTCAACGTTCAGCGCTCTCACGCAAGCCGAGGAAGAGGCCGGCCTGTATCGAAACCCGGCGACGATTGGGCTTCAAGTTCAGTGGACAACCTTGCTTCGCCGACTCGGTCTTTCATTTTCCGGTCACAATTTGGTTCGTCGCGAACGGCCCCTCACAACGGAAGCGCCGGAGACCGGGCCAATCGCACGGCATCGCACAGCCATCAAACGCTACGACTTGTCGCGTCCCGTAAAGCAACTACTCGAACAGGGGTTGTTGAAAAAATCCGATACGTTTTTCGACTTCGGCTGCGGACACGGAATGGATGTCGAAGCGTTGAAGGCGCTCGGCTATGATGCGAAGGGATGGGACCCCGCCTTCCGGCCAAATGCACCCAAGGTTAAGAGCGACGTAGTAAACTTGGGATTCGTGCTGAACGTCATCGAAGAGCCGCACGAACGAGCTGACGCGTTACGTGAGGCCTTTTCCCTGGCGGGCCGAGTCCTGACTATCGCCGTCATGGCCAGTGGGCAAGAATCAGAATCGCACAGCAGACCGTATCGCGATGGCTTCCTCACCAAAGCGAACACGTTTCAAAAATTCTATGCGCCGGGGGAACTTGAGGACCTTATCGAACAAACCCTCAATGTGGAGGCCATCACATTGGGACTAGGGATATGTGTGGCCTTTCAAAACCCTGCTGACACCGAGACGTTTCAATCGCAGAGAAATCGCCGACGGATCGATTGGGCTAACATCGGCACCCAGCTACGATTCACTTCTGCTAACCACCGGGAGCAACGCCAAGTCGATCGGTATGAACTCCACGCCGAACTGTTCGATGAATTCTGGCGCACCCTCGTCGAATTGGGTCGCATGCCTGAGCCTGGCGAATTTGACCGGCTCGCGGAGGTAACGGAGGCCGCAGGAAACCTGAAACGGGCCGTGTTGCTTGTCGTGGAACGTCACGGAGAATCGGCCTGGCAGAGCGCGCGAAAAGCGAGGACGGATGACGTTCTGGTTTATCTGGCCCTTACGAACTTTCGAAAGCGATTCTTACGACGCGATATTCCGGCGCGAATAAAGCATGACGTAAAAGCGTTCTTCACCGATCTGCCGACCGCGGAGCGTCAGGCAAAAGAGCTTCTCTTCGCTGCGGGTGATCCGGGGGAAATCGAACTTGCGTGCGAAAAGTTGGGGTTGGGATGGCAGGACGAGGAGTCGCTTCTCATCCACCGCAGCCTCCTCGCCAATTTGCCCGCGGTTCTCCGAATCTTCGTCCATTGCGCGGCGTTCCGCTATGGCGATCCCGCACAGGCGGACCTTATCAAGCTGCACAAGCATTCGGGGAAAATCACGTTTCAACACTTTGACGATTTCGATGGACGGGCGCTCCCGCGCTTGGTCTTACGCATCAAGGTAAACCTGCGTAATCTCTTCGTTGAGGTCTTCGATCATAGCAACGGACCTAAAACCCAACTGTTGTTTTTTAAGGAGCGATTCGTCGCTCCGGATTACCCACAACGCGCTAGAATGGAGAAATTCAGTGAAAAGCTTCGTCGTCTCGGACTCAACGAAGCAACGATTGGCTATGGACGTAAGCGTCCGGTCTAGCACCTGCTGCTAAGGATTGCTTGTGATGAGTGCTAAAGCGCAATGGTCACCATTTCGCTTTAGCAATGGTGACGATTGCGATCAGGACGTTCTGCTCAGCGCGGCGCTGGTTGCCACTTTGCCGGTGTGAGCTGCTCGAGGTCGTCCTGGTTGCTCATGCGTGGCAGGCGACTGAGCACATCGCGGAGGTACGCATTCGGGTCTTTCCCGTGCCGTTTGCAGGAGACGACGATGGAGTAGATGATCGCCGAGCGCTGCCCGGCATCAGGATGGCCGATGAAGAGCCAGTTCTTCTTCCCGATGGCCGACGGCCGGATGGCGTTTTCGACGAGGTTATTGTCCAACCGGGTCTGACCGTGCTTCAGGTGCTCGGTCAAAGGCGTCCAGTGTCCGAGCAGGTAGTCGCACGCTTTCCCCAGGTTGGACTTGGGCAACACGCGTTCTCGCAGACCGAGCGCGAGCTTCCTGAGCCAGTACAGAGGGCGCGTATAGTACTTGTGGCGTTTAAACTGTCGCTGAGCACTCGAGAGGTGATGCTCATCGTACAGGGCTTCACATTCGTAGAGCCAAGCGATGATGCGCAGGATCAGCCGCACCGCTTTGGGGTGTTCAGACTGCGCCTCAAAAAACTTCCGTCTGGCGTGGGCCCAGCAGCCAACCCAAGTAACACCCGGATGCGCTTTGGCGTACGCCTCGTATGCTCCATAGCCATCCGACTGGAGGATGCCCTGGAAGCCGTCGATCAGCGACGTTAGTTCGCCATGACGCCGCGTCAGACGCCAATCGAAGACCACATCCTCACCGGGTCGACTGATCACCCACAGCCAACCTTCGGTTGTGCCGCCCCTCTTTTCATCCGGATCATTGCAGCGAACCGGGGTCTCGTCCGCTTGCAGGTACTCGCCACTGAGCAGGCGCCGCAGCATCGTCTTGTAGATCGGCTCCAGCCACTCGGCCGTGATCGCGATCCAATCGGACATGCTCTGGCGGGACAGCTGCGCGCCCCACCGGGCCGACATCTTCTCCAAACGGTAAAGCGGCCTATGCCGGGTCCCGGACTATGCCGCGTGGGGTGAGTGCGCCGATTGAGACGGTGACGTTCGTCCCGGCATAGTCCGGTTCGCGTGACTTACAGGTTACGAAGGAAGGA
>JAEYWP010000013.1 GCA_023428905.1 Verrucomicrobiota bacterium | reverse complement strand
TTCGCGAACGCGGCAAACCAGGCCCAGTCGCCATCATCGCCGTTATGCGAAAAATGCTTCACGTCATCCATCGTCTGATGACTAAACCTGATTTTGCCCTTGCCGGTTGAGACCGCTGCTCTGTGTCCCACACCCGTCGCCGCAGCCCCTGGCGTCGCGTTTTCTCTCCGACAATCTCGAATCTCGAATCTCGAATCGAGAATCCCGAATCCCAAATCCCAAATCCCGAATCACGAATACACCAGCAGCCTCTGGCTGATCGGGTCGATCAGGTTGTGGTTCCGGATCTTCGAGATCATGGCGTTGCTGAGCGTCTGGCCCTCGCCGACGAGGAGCAGGCCGTGCGGGCTGTAGAGGCCGTTGGCGAGGACCATGCCGGGCTGCAGCTCGTCGAGCAGGATTTCCTTCACCTGACGCGGCAGCTGCAGCAGGTGCGTGACCTTGAGGAAGAGCCGGACGGCCTCGGGGTCGAGCGCCTTGCCCGACTCACCGACCACCGCCTCGATCGCCTGGTCCTTCTGCAGGCCGGATTCGACAAACCAGACCGCGACCGCCAGGCAGCGCGCGGTCCACGGGATCGCCATGCCGCTGAGGCCGTCGGGGTAACCCAGCCCGTCAAAACGCTCGTGGTGCGCCCGGATCGTCTCGCCCACCGCGGAACGGCTGTCGACGAACGACGCCAGCGTCTGGCTGTAGATCGGGTGGCTCTGGAGGGTGGAAAGTTCGCGCTCGCTCAGCCGCTCCGGGGCGATGCGGAAGTTCCGCATCAGCTCGCGGCCGACACCGATCAGGCCGAGGTCGCACAGCCAGGCGCTGGCCACCAGGACGTGGCGCTCGTCCTCGGTAAAATGCTCCGTCTCCGCCATCTTTTTCGCGATCTCCACCTTCGCCTTGGTTTGACCGCCGAGCAGCGGATCATAGGTGGTCAAAATGCGCACGCAGAGGTCCAGCGAATGCTCGTAGCTGGTGGCCAGGTCCCGGTTGGCGCGGTCCAGTTCTGCCTTCTGCGCCTCGAGGTTCTTCACTTGGGCGTTGAGGGCTGCATTGGCGATGGTCAGCTGCTCGTTCAGCCGCTGGGTCTCACCCGTCAGCTGCTCGTTGCGCACGATCAGCTCGTAGCGGTTGATCGCGTTCTTGACCGTGGCGGTCAGTTCCTCGCGTAACCACGGCTTCGCTACAAAACGAAAAATCTCACCCTTGTTGATCGCATCGACGATCGTCGGCAGCGACAGCACGGCGGTAATCAGGATGCGCGAGCAGAGGGGGCGGATCTTCCGGCTCTCCACCAGGAAATCGAGTCCCATCATCTCGGGCATGCGCTGGTCGGAGATGATCACGGCAAACTCGCGTTCCTGCAGGATCTGCAGGGCCTTGCTCGCGCTGGTGGTCGCGACGACGTTGTACTTCTCGCGTTCGAGGGTTTCCTTCAACGCGGCCAGCACGATCGGCTCGTCGTCGACAATCAGGAGGGAAGGCGGGGGAAAGCTAGGCATCATGGCAGGCGCAGCAACGAGGCCAGGGAGTCGACAGCATCGCGGTCAGCTATGGCAGGGGGCAGGACGAGGTCAACCTGTGTCCTGAGCGTGGACGGGATCGGCGCGCTCTTGGCGCCACGCCCGCAAAGGACAAACATCAGGCCGGGATGGTCGCGGCGCATTTCCGCGAGGAGGAGGCGCAGGTCGCCATCCGGACTGCGGTGGCGCACCACCAGGAGGTCCAGGCGCACGCCCTCCTCACGCAAGAGGCGACGGACGTGGTCTGCCGTGGATACACTGTAAACCTCCCAATGGCGGGCACGCATCGCCTCCACCAGGGGATCATCCTCGGTGGAGCCCGCGTCGAGGAAGACGGCGCGGACCCGGCGCTCCATCGGGTGGGCGCTGCCGGAGTGGCGCGGGGTGCCGGGCGTGAGGTCAGCCTGCGGGAGGACGATCACGATCTCGGCGCCTTTGCCGGGATTGCTCCGGACCGCAATCTGGCCGCCGTGGGTCTCGGCAAAGAGGCGGGCGTGATACAGGCCCAGCCCGGCGCCGCGGCCCCCGGGCCGGGTGGTGAAGAAGGGATCAAAAATGCGGCCGAGGTGGGCGGGCACAATGCCGCGTCCATTGTCGCTGAAGACGATTTCCACGCAGGTCTGGTCGGCCGCGAGGAGGGCGGGCACCGTGTCCACCAGCGGAGCGTCGCCCGGGGCGAGTCGTCGCAGCTGAATCCGGACTTGGCCGGGCCCTTCGAACGCGTCGCGCGCATTGAGGGCGAGGTTGACCAAGGTCTGGCGGAAGGCGGTCTCGTCGAGGTACACCGGCCAGTCACCGTCGGTGGCGGGACCGGAGAGCAGGGTGCCGCGGGGCAGGACCAGTTTGATCAGGTCCAGCTGCTGGCGGATGACACGACCGAGGTTGGCGTAGTTGCGGTCGCCGCCGGACTCGCGATTCAGCTCAATGATCTGGCCAACGAGGTGCTGGGCCTGACCGGCATTTTCACGGATCAGCCCGAGCCCGTCGCGCAGGGGATGGCTGGGTGGGAGTGTCTGGTGGTAGAGTTCGCTCAGGGACGCGATGCCGGTCATGACATTCCCGAAGTCGTTCAGCAGGCCGCTGGTGAGGGCGCAGAGGTTCTCCTTCCAAGCCTGGGTGCTCATCCGGTGCTCGGCGATCTTTTGGCGGGTGATGTCCAGCCAGAGGCCCTCGTATCCGAGGACCAGCCCAGAGCGCGCTCGCACCGGCGTGCGGATATCAAGCACGTAAACACAGCCGGAGGAACCCGGTGTCACCAAGCGGTAAACCAGGCTGAACGGGCGGGTGGATGCAGCGTGCTGATCCAGTTCCTGATAATACAGGCGCTCGTCGGCCGGATGAATCAGGCGTGTCAGGGTCTGGCTGTCGCGGGTGAGGTCCTCACCCTTCACCCCGAGCAGCGCCTCGCAGCCCGGGCCGACGTAACTGAAGGAGAGGTCCGCCCGCTGGTGGAAGATCACGCCCGGCAGGTGCTCCATGTAGTGGGCGAGCCGTGTCTCCACCTTCTGGAGACGCAGGAACATCCGGGCAAAGGTGTCGCGGTCGGGCCGGAAGTCGCCGAGCCCGATCTCGTGCAGCATCGCATCCGGCGCGAGCTCCGGACTGAGGGTGACAAAGGTGTTCTCGCCGTGGGGCAGGCGCCGCAGCGCCATGACCACCGCCGCCGCGCCGGGGGCGGCTTCGGGCAGGTGCAGCGTCGCTCCCGCGCCGCCGATGCGGGACGGCAGATGCGTTTCCCAATCCGGCCGAAACTGGCAGAGCAGACGCCGCAACGGCTTTCCGTGCAGGTCGACCGCGCTGAAATACCAGTGCGCGGAGGCGTCGAGCTGGTACGAAACGATCAGGTCGTTGCGATCGAGGACAAATTGTGCCGACGCCGCAAAGGTGGGCAGGCGGGGGAGGTCGGTCTCCGTGTGCGACGTGGCTGCCTCGTCGCGGTAACGCAGGCCCCAGCCGCGGGTTCCCGCGGGGAGCGGATCATCGAGGTCGCTTCCGGTGAAGAAGGGTTCAGACGCCGGCATGGGTCGAGGGCCGGGGCGGCGCGGCGGGTGGTGTCGCCACTGCCTGCAGCAGGTAGTCCGCCACCTGGTCGAGCGGGAGCTGGCGCTGGGCGCCGCCCATTTCCCAAGCCACCCGGGGCATGCCGTACACCACGCAGGTTTCCTCATCCTGGGCGAAAGTCATGGCACCCTTTTCCCGCAGGCGGAGCAGGCCTTCGCCACCGTCCTTGCCCATGCCGGTGAGGACGCCGGCAATGGCGTGCGGTCCGGCGGCATCGGCGATGGATTTGAACATCACGTCCACGGCGGGGCGTTGGTGCCAGACCATCGGACCGTCTGCCACGCGCACGCGGTAACCGTCGCCGGCCCACTGCAGCATCATGTGGTAGTTGCCAGGTGCGACCAGCGCCAAGCCGGGCACGAGCCGATCGCCGTCGACGGCCTCGCGCACCTCGAGGGCGCAGCAGGCGTTCAAGCGGTCGGCAAAGGCGCGGGAAAAATGAGCGGGGATGTGCTGGACGATCGCGATACCCGGGAGGTCGCCCGGCAACTGGGTCAGCACCTCGCGGAGCGCCTCGGTTCCGCCGGTGGAAGCCCCGAGCAGGATCAGGCGTTTCGGGTGATGTTTGGCCGGGGACTGCAGCACCTGGAGCGAGGGCCGGAAGGGCTCGCGACTGGCGGTGGGTAGGGGCGGTTTGGTGCCGGCAGGGCGCGGGAGGGAAGGGGTGGCGAGCGGAGGCGTGCTGGCTCCCGGTCGCGCGCTGGGCGCAGCGGTGGGCCGCGCCGGCGCGGGTGCGCTCGGGGCGGACGGGCGCGCAAAGGGGGCGCGGGTCGGGGCGGGACGACGGAGGCGGGCGCCGGCGGCGGCCTTGATCTTGAGGATCAACTGCGGCCCGAGGTCGCCAAAGGAATACGAGCCGCCCGGCTTGCCCAACACGTCGACGGCGCCGAGGCGCAGGGCCTCCACCGCCTGGTGCGAACCCGCCTTGGTCAACGAGCTCATGATAATCACGGGGAGCGGACGCTCTTCCATGATGATCTTGAGAAAGGTCAGCCCGTCCATGCGGGGCATCTCGATGTCCAGCGTCAGCACGTCTGGCTTCAACTGCACGATCTTGTCGCGGGCGAGATAGGGATCGATGGCGGTTCCGACCACCTCGATCTCCGGATCGTGCGCGAGAGCTTCGGTCACGAGCTTGCGGACGACGGCGGAGTCATCGATCACCAGCACGCGGATACGTTTGGAAGGCATGGGCACGGAAAGGGGAATGGCGCTCAGCTTTTGATCGGGCGTCGGTAGATGGCGGGTTTCACCGTCTCGAGGCCGTGTTTGATGCTGCTGAGGCTTTCGGAGTGGCCGACGTAAAGGTATCCGCCGGGGACCAGGCGCTGGCTCAGCTTCTGGATCAGTTCCTCCTGCGTCTGACGATCGAAGTAGATCATCACGTTTCGGCAGAAGATCACATGGAAGGGCTCGGCAAACGGGAAGCTGCCCTCGAGCAGGTTGAGCTGCCGGAACGTCACACCCTGCTGGATGTGGGGTTTCACGCGGTAGTTGCCCTCCTGCGGGCCGAAACCCTTCTGAAAATGGGAGCGCAACTGGGCGGCGGGCACCTTGCTCACACACTCGTCGCGGTAAATGCCGATCCGCGCCTTCTGCAGGATCTTGTGCGAAATATCCGTCGCCTCGATACGCCAGGCCCAGGTCGGTTTGCTGCCGAAGGCCTCCGCCAGGGTAATGGCGATTGAATACGGCTCTTCACCGGAGGAGGAGGCGGCGCTCCAGACATTGAACGAAGCCCAGGTCTCGGCCTTGCGACGCTTCTCCATCTCGGGGATGGCGGTCTGGGCGAGGAAATCGAAATGTTCCTTTTCGCGGAAGAAGAACGTGTAGTTGGTGGAGATCGCATCGATCAGATGCGACAGCTCCTCCTCGCTCTTTTGCTGCTGGAGAAAGCGGCAGTAGTCCGAGATCGAGGTGATCTTGGTGGCCCGCAGGCGTTTGCTCAGCCGCGCAGACACCAGTTCCTTCTTGTCAGGACCCAGGTTGATACGGCTGTGGCTGTAGACCAGCTCTCGGATGAATTGATAGTCGCTGTCCCTCATACGGGGTGAGATGCGCAGATATCGGCTCAAACGCGCCGGAATGAAGGCGGCCCGGCGAAAGCCGGACATTTATGAGTCGCAATAGGGGATTCTTGATTCGCGATTTGGGCCGGCGACCGCGGAGGAAACCAGGCCCATCAACCGGGATAAAACCGCTCAACCACGGATGGACACGGATGGACACGGATACAGGGGGGGCCGGGGAATGTAGGATTCGTGACTCTTGATTCGTGATGGGGTCGCACCCCTCCCGCGTGCCTCCCAATCCCGAATCCCGAACCCCCGCAGTTCTTGTGGCCTCTGTGCCCTCCCCGCGGCGCTCCGTGCGCTCTGTGTAATCTACCCGCCGCCGCAGCCAAACCACTCGGGAGGTCTGCGCCCCAAGTCCTAAATCAAGAATCTCGAATCCCGAATCCCCGGGGGGCTAGGCAAAATGTTCCCGGGTCTCCCGGCTGCACCCTGGGTTCTTCCTGCCCCAAACTAGGGTGAACCGCCCAGAAGTTTTTAACTCCAGCGCAGAGCAGTGACTTAGGAGGGCGGGCAAGCGGATGGCACCGGCGTTGCTAAACCGGATCCGCGATGGTCGACCCCATTTTCAAATCCGACAACTACCTGCTCGCGAAGCGCCTGCTGGACGCGTCGGTGATGCGGCAGGAGGCGATTGCCGCCAACATCGCCAATGCCGAGACGCCGGGCTACAAGCGCGTTGATCTGGCCCCGAGTTTCGCCTCCGAGCTACGCGCCAAGATGGAGGCCGGCAGCTTTTCAGCCGGCGCGGCCAACCTGCAGCCCGCGCTGGTGCAGGACCGCAACGCCCGTAGCGTCCGCCCCGACGGCAACAATGTCGAAGTCGAGCGGGAGCTGCTGGAGATGAACCGCAACTCCGTCGACCACCAGTTCTTAACTGACATGGTGAGTCGCAACATTCGCCAGCTCAAACTCGCGATCACCGGCCGCCCGGTCTGATCCCCTGACCCATGAACCTGATCTCCGGCATCGACGTCACCGCCAGCGCGCTCAACGCGCAGAAGACCCGCCTCGATATCGTTGCGCAGAACATTGCGAACGCGCAGACCACGCGCGCCGCCAACGGCCTGCCCTACCAGCGCCGGGTCGTGTCCTTCGAAACCGAGTTGGTTCGCCGTGAAGGCACCCAGCCCGGCACCGGCACGCTCCAGAGCGTGCGCGTGGGCAATGTCAGTTTCGACCGCAGCGCCGGCCAGCGGGTGTACGACCCGCAGCACCCCGACGCGGGGACCGATGGATACGTCCAGATGCCCAATGTGAACATGGCCTATGAGATGGTCGACCTCATGACCGCCTCCCGCGCGTACGAGGCCAATCTCAGCGTGGTGAAAAACGCGCGCCAGCTGGCCCTCCGCACCCTCGAGATCGGCAAATGATGCCGCTCGCCCCCGCCCTTTAACCTACACCTCCCATGGCGCTCATCGGATCGATCGGAAGCCTGAACAGCCCGCTGCTCTCACGGCTGCAGCCGCCCACCCGCACAGACTCGCCGGAGGGCCCGGTCAAACTGCCGGGCATCACGCCCCAGCAGGGCGGGCCCGACCAGACCGGCAGTTTTGGTCGCGTTTTCGACCAGATGATCTCGGCCGTCGATGCCAAGCAGGACGAAGCCGCCGCCGTGACCCGCGATGTCCTCCTCGGCAAAAACGACCAGCTTCACCAGTCCGTCATCGCCATGCAGGAGGCCTCGGTGGCCTTCCAGCTGATGGTCGAAGTCCGCAACAAGGTCGTGGAATCGTATCAGGAACTGATGCGCATGCCCGTTTGAGCGCTAACCCCTGCGTCCCTCCAGCCGGATGAAAGCCTTTTCCCAATCCCTCCTCTCGCTCTGGAAAGAGCTCGGCCTGAACCAGCGGGTATCGCTCGCGGTCGCCGCCTTCGCGGTCATCGCCGGCCTCACCGCCCTCGTGGTCTGGTCGCGCCGCCCGGACATGCAGCTGCTCTACGGACGCCTCTCCGAGAAGGACTCGGCCGCCATCATCTCGCAGCTCCAGGCGCAGAACGTGCCGCACCAGGTGTCCAACGGCGGCAGCACCGTCTATGTCTCGACCGACCACGTCTACCGCCTCCGCATGGAACTGGCCGCGAAGGGCATCCCCTCAGGCGACGGCGTCGGTTTCGAAATTTTCGACAAGGGCCAGTTCGGGCTCAGTGATTTTGTCCAGCGCACCAATTACCTCCGCGCCCTCCAGGGCGAACTGGCCCGCACCATCTCGCAGCTCGACGGCGTGCGCAGCGCGCGGGTGATGATCGTGCAGCCGGAAAACCGGCTCCTCCTCACCGACCAAAACGTGAAGCCGACCGCCTCGGTCTTTGTGGAGCTCGCTTCCAACCGCCTCGATGCCGACGGCGTGAATTCCATCCGGCACCTCGTGGCGAATGCGGTCCAGGGCCTCGTGCCCGACCAGGTCGCAGTGGTCGACCAGCGCGGCCGTGTCCTGTCCGAGGAACTACGCCAGGACCCGACGCTCGGCACCGCCTCCAGCCAGATGCGTTACCGCCAGCAGGTGGAGGACTATTTTGCCAAGAAGGTGGAAACGATGCTGCTCCCAGTGGTGGGCGCCAACAACGCGATCGTCCGCGTCTCCGCCGAAATCGAGACCGAGGCCACCACCACGCTGCA
Source organism: Verrucomicrobiota bacterium (assembly GCA_023428905.1). Taxonomy (GTDB): domain Bacteria; phylum Verrucomicrobiota; class Verrucomicrobiia; order Opitutales; family Opitutaceae; genus EW11. Next base: position 135,687 of record JAEYWP010000013.1, on the reverse strand, counting down.
GGAACGTTTTGATCCCGAGGGCCAGGTCGTGCGCAGCCAGACCGTCTCCGAGGATGTATCCAATTCGTCCGAGGCCAAGAATGGCGGCAATGTCGGTGTCGCCGCCAACACGCCCCCCGCTCCCGGTGCCGCAGCCGGCGAGGCCGAGCGCCCCAGCTCTGTCACCGAGTCCAATCGCAAGAATCGCACCACCGCCTACGAGATCGGCCGCAGCGTGACCAACGTCACCCGCCAGCCCGGCTCGATCAAAAACCTTACCGCCTCGGTCTTTGTGGCCGAACGCGGGGTCGGCGCCGATGGCAAGCCGCTCAAGCGCACCGCGGAGGAAATCCAGGCGCTGCGCCAGGTGGTGATCAACGCTCTCGGGCTCAAGGCCGCCCCCGGCCAAAGCGTCGACTCCCTCGTCAGCCTGCAGGAAATCGCCTTCCAGGCCGAACCCGTCTCCGAACAGATCCAGAAAATCCAGACCGAGACCCGCGTCCAGGGGTGGATCGACACCGCCAGCCGCTACGTCGCCGTCGTCATCGCGATGCTCGTGCTCTTTGTCTTCTGGAAGATGCTGAAGAAGCAGCGGGTGGAGCCGGTGCCGATGGAGCTGCTGGCGGAACCGCCGGATGCGACCAAGCGCGCCCTGCAAAGCAATGGGACCCTCTCGCCCGAGCTGCTCACTGAGCTGATCCGCGCCAAACCCGCCAACGTCGGCACCGCCCTGCGCGACTGGGTGGCGGTGAAAAAATCCTGATCGGGAGACCCTGCCATGTCCGCCGCCGAACCTGATTTCAGCAAACTCTCGCGCCACCAGAAGCTGGCCATCTTCCTCGTGGTGGTCGGCCCCGAGTCGGCCGCCGAGGTCCTGCGCCACTTCGATGATTCCGAGATCGAGGTGATCTGCCGCGAGATGGCTCAGTTCACCATGGTGTCGGACGGCCTCAAGCGGCGCGCGGTGGAGGAATTCTCCCCGGTGATCGGCGAGAGCATCGCCGCGACCATGGGCGGTCTGGAGTACGCCCGCCGCACCCTCGAGATCGCACGCGGCGACTACAAGGCCGGCACCATCATGGGACGTCTCGGCCCCGCCGGCACCGCGGTGGAGGTGATCAAGGACATCTCCGAGATGGAGGGCCGGCAGATCTATAATCTGATCAAGAACGAGCAGCCCCAGACGATCTCGTTCATTCTCTCTTACCTCGAAGGATCCAAGGCCGCGCAGATTTTCGGCCTGCTCAGCCCGGATCTTCGCGAGGAAGTGGTGGAGCGCCTCGGCACGATCGACAGCACCTCGCTCGACCTGGTGAGCAAAATCGTGCGCAACCTCGGCAAGCATTTCGACAATAAGGTCCGCCCGACGTACCACCGCTCCGGCGGCGTGCGTGCCGTCGCCGATCTCCTCAACGGCATCGACAAGGAAATGTCCAAGAGCCTCCTCGCCCGCCTGGAGGAGCGCAACGCCCAGCTCGGCGCCGCCATCCGCAAGAAGATGTTCAGCTTCGAGGACCTCAGCCGCCTCGTCGCCGCGGACCTGCAGCGCGTCCTGCGCGAGGTCGATTCGGCAAACCTTGCCGTTTCGATGAAGTCCGCCAGCGAGCCCCTCAAGGAAAAGATCTACCAGTCGATCTCGAAGCGCGCTGCCGAGAGCCTCCGCGACGAAATCGGCATGCTCGGGCCGGTGCGCCTCAAGGACGTCGAAGTCGCCCAGGACGCCATCATCCAGGTGGTCCGCCGCCTCGAGGAAGAAGGCAGCATTTCGCTCGACGGTGGAAATGACGGGACGGTGATCGCATGAAGCGGCGGCCGCTTCATGCGAAATGACGAATGACGAAGCTCAAATGACGAATGAGGCGCGCGAATGACCAGTGACCCGTCCGCAGCGAGCCTCCCTTCCGAAAAAATCAAGAATCACAAATCCCGCCTCCGTGTTGCACCATAAGATCATCGCTTTCGACCGGCCCCTGACGGGGGCTGCCATTCCGGGCAGCGGTGCCCGGGCGTACACCGAGGCGGAGATCTCCGCGCTGCAGCAGAAGGCGTATCAAGATGGTGCGGACAAGGCCCGGGCTTTCGCCTCGCAGCAGCTGGTGGAATTTCGTGCCGAGGTGCAGGCGCTGCAGGAAGGAATCTTTCAAAAGCTGGCCGCGGCGGAGACCGAATTATTGACCCAACTGCGCGATTCACTGCCGGGGCTGACCATCGAACTGGCCCGCCGCCTTCTCGCCGGCTACGAGCCGAGCGCGGAGCAGGTGCAGCGCCTCTGCGAGGAGACCCTCGCCCAGCTGTATCCGGAAAGGGACAACCTCGAGGTTTTTGTCTCGCCGGCTGATGGTGCCCTTCTCGACCAGCTCTCGCCGGAGTGGAAGACGCGTTACCCCGGCCTGCGTGTCACCCTCGATGCCAACCTCGGGCCCGGCGACTGCCAGGTCCGCAGCCGCTTCGGCCTGACCGACGCGCGACGCCAGGCAAAACTGGAGGCGCTCTCCCGCGAACTCCAAAGCGCATGAGTGCCGTCGTTCCCATGATTGAAGCCCTGCGCTCGCAGGTGCGCTCCCTCCCGGCGGCTCGCCGCCTGGGGCACGTCACCGGTGTGACCGGGCTGATCATTGAGTCCGAGGGTCCGAACGTGGGCTTGGGCGAGCTCTGCCAGCTGCGCTCCGATCGCGACAATTTTTCCGTCATGGCCGAGGTGGTGGGTTTCCGCGGCGAACGCGTGCTGCTCATGCCCCTCGGTGAAACCGCCGGCCTCCACGCAGGCTGCGAAGTGGCCGCCTGCGACCGCCCTCCGCTGCCCCTGATCGGCAACCATCTGCTCGGACGGGTGGTGGACGCCCTCGGCAAACCGTACGACGGCCTGGGTCTGCTGCCGACCACGCGCGGCGACGCCAACGGCCGGCCTCCGCATCCGCTCCGGCGCCAGCGCATTCGGGAACCTTTCGTCACCGGCGTGCGCGCCATCGATACCTTCATCCCCTTCGGCCGCGGCCAACGCCTCGGCCTCTTCGCCGGTTCCGGCGTGGGTAAGTCGACCCTGATGGGCATGATTGCGCGTGGCGCCGATGCCGACGTGGTGGTCATCGCCCTGGTCGGCGAGCGCGGCCGCGAAGTGCGCGAATTCATTGAAAAGGATCTCGGACCCGAGGGCCTGGCCCGCTCCGTGGTGGTGGTCGCCACCAGTGACACGCCCGCCCCGCTGCGGCTGCGGGCCGCGTCCACTGCGACCGCGATCGCGGAGGCGTATCGCGACGCAGGCAAAAACGTGCTCCTGCTGATGGACTCGGTCACCCGCTTTGCCATGGCCCAGCGCGAGATCGGCCTGGCGGTCGGCGAGCCCCCCGCCACGCGTGGATACACGCCGTCCGTCTTTGCCCTGCTGCCCCGTCTTCTGGAGCGCTCCGGCGCCGGCGAGGTCGGCGCCATCACCGCTCTCTACACTGTGCTGGTGGAGGGTGACGACATGAACGAGCCGGTGGCTGACGCCGTCCGCGGTATCCTTGACGGCCACATCGTCCTTTCCCGTGCCCTTGCCCACGCCAACCATTACCCGGCCATTGACGTGCTGGAGAGCATCAGCCGTCTGACCCGCGATGTCTGCACCCCGGAGGAGGTCGATACCGTGGCGCGTGCGCGTGAGCACCTCGCGGTTTACCGCCGTAATGAAGATCTGGTGACAATCGGGGCCTACCAAAAGGGCACCAATGCCGAGCTCGACCGGGCGGTCGGGCTCCACACCCCGTTGAAGGGGTTCCTCCGGCAGTCGGTCCATGACCGCGTGGCCCGTCCGGACAGCTTCAGCCAGCTGAAGAGGATCGTGGCATGAAGAAGTTTCGTTTTCCCCTCCGTTCCGTCGCCACCGTGCGCGGTCTCGCCGAGCTGAAAGCGCGCGAGCAGTTCTCCCTCGCGGTCCAGGCCTTCGCCACTGCCGAGCAGCGCCTCCGCGCCGCCCGCACCCGTCTGCAGGAACACGAAAAGGTCCTGCGCGACGGCCGGAGTGGCGCCTTCCGCGCCGCCGATCAGGTGGGCTTTCTCCGTGCCTACAAGGAAGAGACCGACCGTGCGGCCACCCTCGAGGCGGAGGCGGTCACCGCCCGCTCCGCGATGGAGACCGCCCGCCAGGCCTGGCTCGAATCCCGGCGCGACGTGCGCGTGATCGAGAACCTCGAAGCCAAGGCCCGCCTCGCCCACCGCGCCGAGGTCGAACGTGAATCCCAGAATGCGATGGACGACCGCGCCAGCGCGCAGGCCGCCCGCGCCACCGCCGCCCAGCCATGAACAAGATCGCCTCCAATCCCATCGTCCTGATCCTCCTGGGTCTGGTCCTCGGAGTCGGGGCCGGCCTCTTTACGTTCTGGCAGGCCGCCGTCCCGCTCGTCCGCGCCGCGCGCGCCGCGAAGGTCAAACCCGCCCATGCCGAGCGCCCGGAGGCGCCGTGGGATTTCTGGACGATCGAGATCGAGAATCTTTCCAATGAGTTGAAGGACCTGCGAGCCACCGTGCGCAAGCGCGAGGAGGAACTCTCCGCCCGCGAGCAGCGGCTCGCCGCCGAGCGTGAAGAGCTGAACAAGCAGCGTGCCGAGATCGAGGCGCTGCGCGGCGAAATCAACGGCCGGATGATCGAGATCCAGGCGGACGAGCTGAAGAACCTCAAAAGCCTGACCGCGCTTTACAGCAACCTCACCCCCAAGGCCACCCTCACCATCTTTAACCAGATGGATGACCTCACGGTCGTGAAACTGCTCGCCCTGATGAAGACCGACACGGTGGGGCCGCTTTTCGAGGAGATGAGCCGGCAGGCCGCGGCCGATCCTGCCGCCGCAAAACGCGCCGCGGTCCTGACGGAGAAACTGCGCCTCTACAAGGCGGCCAAGCCCGCCGGCGCGCCCTGATCTTTCCCAGCCCGCACCGCGGGCACCGCGACCCCGTCGCGTCACACCTCCACACTCGCGCCAAGGACGGCTCGAGGACTCAGGCCCACGGAAGGGCAGCCCGATTCCATGCCGTCCCCCTGTTCCACCTCCCTTTCCGCCGAGACCACCGCCGCTGATGCGTCGCTCGGCCTGTTTGCGCCCACCACCTCTGACGCCTCCGGCGTGCTGCAGGAAAACGCCGGCGCGCCGTTTGAGACGCTGCTGGCGAAGTGTGATGACGCCGCGACCCTCCCGGGTGAAGCGCCCTGTGCGTCGCCCGTGCCGGTGGCTCCGTTGACTGCGGAGCAGCTGGCACTCCTCGCCGCGCTTGCGCTGCAACCCCCCGCCCCGGCCACGCCGCCGCCCGCTGAGCCCGGCCTCCCGGAGCGCGCCTTTAGCCGCGTCGCAGGCGAGGACACCTCGCTCGTCGAACAACTCGCGAGCGGAACTGAAACCCTCGAGTACCGCCTGACCCCGGAAACCGCCGCATCGGCGAGCGCCGCCAACCCGGCACCGGTGCCGGGGACAAAGCCCTCGACAGAACCGACTCCCCGCACTGGCTCGGAAGGCAGCCCTTCTGACGGCAACGCCGGACGCTCCACTCCTCTGCCCACGGCACAAACGCCTGTCAGCCAGGGCGGGCAATCGGGTGCGGGCCTGGAGGCCAACGCGCGGCCGATGCCCTCGGCTGCCGAAGCGACGCTGCAGGCGTCGGCCTCGGCCGTCGCAGCCGAGGCAAGCGCCGCGGCGGCTCCAGGCACGGCTCCGGTATCTGGACGCTCTGCTGCGAGCGGCCGTAACGCGGGTCTGACACGTGGCCTCAACCACCCGGAAAATTTTTCCGCGGGGTCTCTCCCCACCAGCTCCCGTGGGGAGGTTTCCCTAGCGTCGACTTTAAAAAACGTGCCGCAAGCCACGTCGGATGAGGGACTTCCGGCGACTCAGGCCGCGCTTGGCACGTTCGCTGCAAACTCGGGCAAGCTCATGACACCGGAAACGCTCAACGCACAGCCCACGCTCCCAGGGGACACCCTGGTGGGACAGGTTTTGCCGGGCCCCGGTGCCTCGACCCAGGCGGCCCGTGTCGTGGAAGCCACCCCCGCGCCTGCTTCCCACGCTGCTTCCCTGGTGCACGAAATCCGCGACATCGCGGACGGGCTATGGGCGATCGACCGCAACACCGTCGAGGTTCGCTTCGATTTCGGCCAGCAGGAAAAACTTTCCATCCGCGTGGAGTACCGCGAAGGCCAGGTGCAGGCCACCTTCCGGACCGACTCCCCCGAGCTGCGCGATGCGATTGCCCGTGAGTGGCAGCAGCAGTCCAACAGCTCCGACCCACGCCCGTATCGCGTGGCCGATCCGGTTTTCAGCGGCTCCGGCTTCACCGCCGGCGGGGATTCGTCCCGTCAGCAGCGTTCAGCCGAGCAGGCCTCCTTTGAGCAGACCGTGGCCACGACCGCCGCGCGTAGTGCTTCCACCTCTACAAATCCGACCGCTGTCGCGCCGGCTCCCCGGCCTGAAGCGACCGGTCTTCTCCACGCCATCGCCTAACAACCGTCCCCATGCAGGTCACTTCCAACACCCAAACGACGTCCGCGGATTCCTCCGCCTATGCCGGCCGCGTTCCGCAGAAGACGCTCGGCCAGGATGATTTTCTGAAACTCATCACCGTGCAGCTGGCGAAGCAGGATCCGATGAAGCCGATGGAGGACACGTCCTTCATCGCCCAGATGGCCCAGTTTACCGCCCTTGAGCAGAGCAACCAGATGGTGAAGGGCTTTGGCGAGCTGCGCTCCGCCTCGGAGCTCGCCTCCGCCAGCACCCTCCTCGGCCGCGAAGTCACGGTGGACGGCGGAACGTCCGACGTCACCGGCGCGGTCACCGGAATCGATGCCGCCGACGGCACGCCCAAGCTCATCGTCGGGGGAAAGCTCTACTCCCTCTCCGCCCTCAAGCAGGTCGCCGCCAACGCTGAAACCAGCGTGCCCGCCGCCTGATCCCCCGCCTCCAGCCCAACCCAATCTCTCCTTTCCATGTCACTCATCGGCACACTCACCTCGGGCGTCAGCGCACTGCGCAGCTTCACGAAGAACCTCGAGATCATCGGCAACAATATCGCCAATGTGAATACGACGTCCTACAAGGCGTCGCGCACCACCTTCGCCGACAGCTTCAGCAATACCCTGCGCACCTCCACGCCGTCCAGTGGATCGACCTCCAACACCTCGGCCATGCAGGTCGGCACCGGTGTGCAGATGTCCCACATCACCGCGCGTTTCACCCAGGGTGTGCTCACCCCGACCGGCTACAACACCGACCTCGGCGTCTCCGGCAACGGCTTCTTCCGAGTCACCAGCCCGGACGGCACCGAATACGCCACGCGCTCGGGCGAGTTCCGTATCGACGACAACAAATACCTCGTGACCGCGCAGGGTTACAATGTGCAGGGTCTGACCGGCGGCTCCGGCGGCACCCTGCCGTCCACGGTGGGAGCGATCCAGCTCGGCACCCCGCCGACCGGGACCGAGCTGCAGTCCTTCAGTTTCGACAAGGCCGGCTACCTGGTGGAGTTCTACTCCGACGGCAGCTCCGCCCGCACCAACCAGGTGCTGCTCCAGAATTTCTCCGACCCGACCGCGCTGATGAAGGAAGGCAACAACCTCTTCACCGGCTTCTCCGCCGCCGGTCCGATCGGTGGCCTGACCCTCTCCGCCGCCAATGCTCCCGGCAGCAACGGCCTGGGCTCGATCCAGGGCGGCACCCTCGAACTGGCCAACGTCGACCTGACGGACGAGTTCGCCAACATGATCTCCACCCAGCGCGCCTTCCAGGCGTCTTCCCGCCTGATCAGTGTTTCCGACCAGGTGCTCGAGGAAGTCGTCAATCTGAAGCGCTGACGCCTAACCGCCCCCGTATTCCATGGCCGCAGCCAAAGAACCCGCACCCGCCGCCCAGAAGGGCGAAGCACCGGCCGCCCCCGCGGCCGATGCCGCCGTCGAGACCCCGAAGAAGGGTGGCATCGGCGGGCTGATTCCGCTGATTGCGGTCCTGATCCTCGCCCCCGGGCTGAGTTTCGCCATCGGCCAGTTTGTCCTCCTTCCCCAACTGAAGAAGGAACTGGCGACCCCCGCCGCCGCAGGCGACGCCGCCGACGCCTCGGCCGAGGAACACGGCGCGGCAGAGGCGGCAGCCGAGGCGCCCGCGCATGAGGAAAAGGGCGGCCACGGCAAGAAGGACGCCGCCGCCGGTCCCGCCAACACCTACGAGTTCACCAACATCGTGGTGAACCTCGCCGGCACGATGGGCACGCGCTACCTCAAGACGACCTTCATCGTCACCGGGGCGGAGAAGAGCCTGCGCGGGCAGTTTGAAAACAACCGCCCCAAGCTCCTCGACGTCACCCTCAATGTCCTCTCCTCGCTCTCCCTTTCCGACCTGGAGGAGGCGGGCGCGAAAAATCTCATCCGCGAGAAGCTGATCGCCGCCTACAACCAGGCGCTGGGCAAGCGCGTGGCCGAGCAGGTCTATTTTTCCGAGTTCGTGGTGCAGTAAACCCGCACCGCTGCGTCTCCCATGGCCGACGACAACCAACCGCTGAACGACGTTCTCGACCAGAGCGAGATCGACAAGCTGCTTTCCGAGGCGATCGCCCCGCCGAAGCAGCAGATCTTTCGTTCGGACGGCGGGCCGGTGGACGGACGCGAGGCGCCGAAGATCGAGACCTACGATTTTCGCAATCCGGTCTTCCTCACCGAAGTCGAGCTGCGCCGCCTGCGCCTGCTGCACGAGGATTTCATCCGCTACCTGACCGCGCGCCTTTCGCTTTTCCTGAGGATGGAGTTCGCCCTGAAGATGGCGAAGCTGACCACCCTCACGTATCAGAAATTTACCGACAGCCTGCCCAACCCGACCCACGTCTGCCTGTTCAAGGCGGAGCCCATGCTCGGGGTCGGCATCCTCGACATCAATCCCCGCCTCGCCCTCACCCTTGTCGACCGCATGCTGGGTGGTCGCGGCCACTCGGTGAAGCTGGAGCGCTACCTGACCGAGATCGAAATCGCGCTGCTCGAGGACGTGATCATGATCATCCTCGAGGAGTGGTGCCACCAGTGGAAGCACGAGAAGGAACTGCATCCGCAGGTGATCGGGCACGAAAACAACGGACGCTTTCTCCAGACCTCGCCGAAGGATGCGATCATCCTCGGGCTGACGATCGAGGCCAACTTCGGCGACTGCGCGGAACAGATCCAGATCGGCGTTCCGTATTACACCATCGAGCCGATGGTGAAGACGATGCAGGCGCGCCGGCAGAAGGACTCCACCCCGGGCTCGATCTCGGTGAAGGCGGAGTGGAAGCCGGTGTACCAAAACATCACCATCCCGACCCGCGCGGAATGGGATGCCTTTGAACTTTCGCTGCGCGAAATCACCAGCCTCCGGGTGGGTGACATTCTCGAGCTTCCCCCGCGGATCCTCGAAGAGACCCGCGTCACCCTCAATGGCTCGCCCAAGTTTGTCGGCACGGTCGGTCTCGATGGAGACCGCGTGGCGGTGAACCTCACCCGCAAGCTCACCTCGGAGGAAATCTCCGAACCCAAGCCTCATCCCCATGGAAGATAAGACCCTCGATCTCGTCCTCGACGTCAAAGTCAAGGTCACGGTGCAGCTCGGCTCCTGCCAGCTCCCCATGCGTGAGGTGCTCGAACTTGCCCCCGGCGCCGTCATCCAGCTGGCGCAGCATGCAAGCGATCCCGTCGGCCTCTACGTCAACGACAAGCTCATCGCCTACGGCGAGGTGGTCGTGGTGGAGGACAGCTTCGGCATCAAGATCACCGAGCTGGTCGGCTCGCGCGGCTAGTCCGCCCCCGCCTTGCTTCGCCAGCCCCGAAGCCAGGCCCCCGACCCCCGCATCGCTTCATGACCTTTCGTCCCTTTACCAGCGTCACCCGCTGGCTGCTAGTGGTAATCGGCTGCGCCGTTTTGGCGACGGCGCAGCCGATGAGTGCAGCCCCCGAAGACGTGTCCGCCGGCACCGCGGTGCCTGCCACCCAGATTTCAGAGTCCGTCGCCGCCGACGCGGCGGTGGAGCAACGTTCCACGCGGGGTGAGATCACCCCGCCTTCAACGGAAGGGAGTGCGACCGCGGGTTCCGCTGCACCCGGTACGATCATTTATCCCAAGGACTCGGCCCAACGGCCCGGGTCAGCCCTCAGCACGCGGGAGGACTCCGGCGGCAGTGGCGCCATCGCCGTGGTCGCCCTCGTCCTGGCCGCGGCCGGCGCCTGGGTCCTGCTCCAGCGGCGGCGCGGCGGCCCCCTGGTGTCACGCGGTCCCCGCAAGCTTCAGATCGAGGAAACCCGCCCCCTCGGCAACCGCCAGTACCTCGTGGTCGCAAACTACGAGGGAAAAAAGATGCTCCTCGGCGTCACCACGGGGCAAATACAGTTGCTGGCGCGGCTCGACGGTGAGGACACGCACCCGGAGGAAACACCTCCCGATTTCGCGAAGGGCCGCTCATGACCCCCGCCGGCCTCACACCCTCTTTCACCGCCGGCGCAGCGCTCCCCTCCCTAGCAGGCAGCTCCCTCCTCCTGCGCTGGGTGCTTCTGGCGGCAGCGTGTCTCGCCTGCCTTTTTCTCGCACCCACGGCCCGGGCCCAGACCCCGCCGACCCCGGCAGGTCAGACCACCCTCGCCCTCCCTGCCACCACGCCAGCTGCACCGGCCATCACCACGCCGGCGGCCTCGGGCCCCTCCCAGCCCCTACGCCTGAACATCGGGCTCGAGGGCACCAATCGCCCGGGCGACGTGGGCATTGCGATCCAGATCGTCCTGGTGATGACGCTGCTCACGCTGGCGCCGTCGATCGTCATCATGATGACGAGCTTCACGCGCATCGTGATTGTGCTCGGCTTCGTCCGCACCGCACTCGGCGTCCCGTCTGCCCCGTCCAACCAGATCCTGGTGGGCCTATCCCTCTTTCTGACCTTCTTCCTCATGGGTCCCGTTTTCGAGCGGGTGAACAACGAGGCACTGCAGCCCTACATGGCGGGACAAATCACGTCGACCGTGGCCTTCGACCAGGCGTCGATCCCGCTGAAGGATTTCATGCTCAAGCAGACGCGGACGCGCGACCTCGAGTTTTTCCTCCAGCTCGGCCGCTTCGGCCCGACGCCGGTGAACGAACTGCCGATGCGCGTGGTGATCCCCGCGTTTGTCATCAGCGAGCTCCAGACCGCCTTTCAAATGGGCTTCCTGCTCTTCCTGCCCTTCCTCGTGATCGACTTCCTCGTCTCCTCCGTGCTGATGGCGCTCGGCATGATGATGATGCCGCCCACCGTCGTGGCCCTGCCCTTCAAGCTGCTGCTCTTCGTTCTGGTCGACGGCTGGCACCTGGTGGTGAAAAGCATCGTCGAGAGTTTTCGTATGTGATGCGGAACCGCTCGAAATGAGAAGGACGAAGGACGCGCGCCGGAGCCGCGCGAAGTGACCAGTGACCAGACACATCCTCCGGGTCGGAAATCATATAGCATCAATCATAAACTCCCCATGACTCCCGAACTTGCCGTCGACCTCTTTAAAGGCGTGGTCCTATTTGCGCTGTATGTGGTGGCGCCGTTTTTGGCGGTGACGCTGGTGGTGGGGTTGATCACCAGCCTGCTCCAGTCGGTCACCAGTATTCAGGAAATGACCCTGACGTTTGCGCCGAAGCTGATCGCGCTGGCCGTGCTCTGCATCGCCCTCGGACCGTGGCTGCTGCGATCACTGAGTGAATACACCATCCGCACCCTCACGCAGATGGGGAGCTTGGGCCACTGAGGCGGTGACCGATCGCGAGCCGCGGCGTCATCCGCGTGCACGCGCGTTTTGCCGCTGACCATGATCCTGTCTTCCAGAGTCCACCCGCAGTTGCCGCCGACCTGAACCGACACGTCCGCCTCCGCCATGCCGGTCGAGCACCTTTTTACCTGGATGATGGTTTTCCTGCGCGGCGTGGGCCTGGTGCTCCTCCTTCCCACCCTGGGAAACCGGCCGATGCCGGCCACGATGCGCCTGGCGATCGCGGCCATGCTGGCCACCCTGCTGTATGGACTTGTTCCCTACGCCACGCAGCTTCCCGGGGGGAACCTGAGCCTCATTCTCGCCAGCCTTTCGGAGGTGATCCTGGGCCTGGTGTTTGGTTTTGTGGGGCGACTCGTCTTTGCCGCTGTGGATGTGGCCGGACGCCTGATCACGCAGGAGATCGGGTTGATGGCTGCACCCGGGATCGACGCACCCGCTCCCTCGTCCGAACCGCTGGCCGCCTTCCTCGCGACCTTTGCCGGCGTGATGTTTTTCCTGCTCGGCGGACACCTGGGTGCGATCAGCGCTTTCGCGCGCAGCTTCGACTTCGCGCCCGCCGGCGCCCCCGGCTATAGCACGATGGCGGTGGAACACCTGATCGTCGGGACGGGCCGCGTGCTGGAACTGGGCTTCCGCATTGCCGCGCCCTTCGTGGCCATGAACTTCCTCGTCAACCTCGCGTTCTCCGTGCTGGGGCGCGCGGTGCCGAAAATGAACGTCTTTTTCGTGAGTTATCCGGTGAAAGCAATGGTCGGAATTCTCCTGTTCTCCGGCTCTGGGGCCCTGGTCGTTCGTTATCTCGCGCCGGAGTTTCGCGACGTGCCGTTCCGTATTTTGGAGATGGTGGCCGGGTAAGCCCCGGGAGCACGGCAAGTTTTGCCGGAGGGGGTTCACCCCAGAATCACGGTCGGCAGCAGCGGTGGCCGCCGCGTGGCATCGACTGACTCAAGTGTAAGCATACCAAACAGATAGGGGAGGTGGGACCGTGCTGGCATCGCGCCTGCATTAGGGGAGGACCCCATGGCCGAAGACAAAGATTCCAAGACAGAGCAGCCGACCGAGAAGCGGCTGCACGATGCCTTGGAAAAGGGCCAATTCGCCAAGTCGCCCGAGATCGCGGTCGTGATCTCACTGGCGGCCGCGATGGGCATCTTTTCGCTCACGCTCGGCTCGACCGCCCGGGAGCTGAGCGCCATGGCGATTCACCTTTTTGGCAGCTTGGGAAGCATCACCCTTCAGTTGGATGCGGTCCCCAACCAATTGACCGAGGTCGCCCTCGTGGTTGCCAAGATCATTGCTCCCATCCTCGGCGTTGCCGCTCTCGCCGGTATCCTGGCAGGCGGCCTGCAGAGCGGCTTCAATTTCACGCCTGAAACGATCGGCCTGAAGTTTGAAAAACTGAACTTTGTCGCCGGCCTGCAGCGGTTTGCGTCCAAGGACATGTGGGTCCACGGCCTGGTGGATGCGCTCAAGCTCACCGCCATCGCGGTGGTGGTCTGGGGTGCGGCGAAAGGCTTGCTGGAGGACCCTCTCTACAGCGCACCGGTGGATGCCAACTACCTGGGCACTTACCTGAAGCGCACCACCATGGCGTTTTTCGGCAAGGCCATCCTCGCCCTCGGCGTGATCGCAGCCATCGGGTATGCGTACGAGCGCTACAAAACCAATCGCGACCTGATGATGACACGTCAGGAAGTGAAGGATGAACACAAGCAGAGCGAAGGTGACGGCCGGGTGAAGGGTGTGATGCGCCGGATGGCCCGCCGCCTCCTGCAGCGCCAGATGCTGGAACAGGTGCCGACCGCTGATGTGGTCGTGACCAATCCGACCCACTATGCCGTCGCCCTTCGTTATGAACGCGGCCGCGACCAGGCTCCCATCGTCCTTGCCAAGGGCGAAAACCAGTTTGCCCGCCGCATCAAGGCGATGGCCGCCGAGCATGGCGTTCCCATGGTCGAGAACCGCCCGGTTGCCCGCATGCTGTATGCGCTGGGCCGGGTGGACGAACCGATCCCGAGCGAGCTTTACCAGGCGGTGGCCGAGATTCTCGCCGTCGTGTATCGGACGCACCGCTACTATTTCTTCCAGCTGAAGACGCGCCGGGCGGAAAAAGCCGCCCGCGACGCCGCTTAACCCCGTTTACCCATGGCCGCACCTGTCGCCCCCGCCGTCACCGCCCCGTTCACCCCGCTGAACGGGCTGATGAAACGCGCGGACCTCATCTTCACCTTCGCCCTCTTCGCGACGGTGATGCTGCTGATCGTCCCGGTGCCACCCTTCCTCCTGGACCTCTTCCTCGCGATCAGCATCGGGCTGTCCCTGCTCGTCCTCCTGGTCATCGTTTATGTGAAGGATCCGCCGGAGTTCTCCGGTTTCCCCACCATCCTGCTCGGGCTGACGCTCTACCGGCTGGCCCTGAACATCTGCTCCACCCGCCTGATCCTCACCGAGGGACATGCCGGCAACGTGATCGAGTCGTTCGGAAAGTTCGTCATCCAGGGCAACTACATCGTCGGCTTCGTCCTCTTCATCATCCTCACCCTGATCAATTTTGTCGTGATCACGAAGGGTGCGGGCCGCATCGCCGAGGTCACGGCGCGTTTCACCCTCGATGCCCTTCCCGGCAAGCAGATGGCGATCGATGCCGAGCTGAATGCCGGCATCATCGACGAAGCGGCCGCGACCGCACGCCGCCTGAAGGTGCAGAAGGAGGCGGATTTCTACGGCTCGATGGACGGCGCGAGCAAGTTCGTCCGCGGTGACGCCATCGCCGGCATTCTGATCACCCTGGTGAACGTGATCGCCGGTTTTGCGATCGGTGTCTTCCAGATGGACCTGAGCCTCGGGGAGTCCCTCACGAAATTCACCCTCCTGTCGATCGGTGACGGCCTGGTATCGCAGATCCCCGGGCTGATCCTTTCGGTCGCGGCCGGTCTTCTCGTCACCCGCGCCTCCGAGAACACCAACCTCGGTACGCAGGTCGGCAAGCAGCTGGTCCGTTATCCGCGCGCCCTCGGAATCGCCGCGGGGATGCTCGCGGCCTTTGGGCTGATGCCCGGCATGCCGCTGATCCCCTTCGCCATGCTCGGTGGCATGGCCGGCTACCTCGCCTACACCATTCGCAAGACGCAGCCCGACGAGACCGACGCCGCCGCCGAAGGCGAAGGGGGCAAACCCGCCGGCGCCGCCGGTGGAAAACCGGGTGCGACGCCGGGCAAGGACGCGGCTCCCGGCGGAGTCACCCGCACCGGCCCGGACGAGCTGCGCAAGCTGATCGAACTCGACGTCTTTGCCATCGAGATCGGTTACGGCCTGCTCCCGCTGGCCGACGCCAGCAAGGGCGGAGATCTCCTCTCCCGCGTCACCGGCGTCCGCAAGACCCTGGCCCGAGAGAAGGGCATCCTGGTTCCCCCGGTGTCGGTCCGCGACAATCTCGAGCTGGAAGCCAACGATTACCGTTTCCTCCTCCGCGGCAAGGCGATCGCCCGCGGCACCGTCATGCCGGGTCGCTCGATGGCGATGAACGTATCCGGCAGCACCGTACGCCTCCGCGGCGTGCCGACCCGCGAGCCGGTCTTCAACCTCGAAGCCACCTGGATCGCGGAGGACGAGAAGAAGACCGCCGAGCTGAACGGCTACACCGTGGTGGACCCGTGCTCGGTCATGATCACCCACCTCTCCGAGACCCTGAAGTCGGTCGCCCACCTGCTCCTCGGTCGCCAGGACGTGCAGATCCTGATCGACCACGTGAATGAAACGAATCCGGCGCTGGTGGCGGAGCTCCTGCCCGATCTGGTCAACCTTGGCGTGATCCAGCGTGTGCTCCAGAACCTGCTCCGCGAAAACATCTCCATCCTCAACCTGCCAGTCATCCTCGAGGGCATCGGCGACTTCGCCTCGATGACGAAAAACCCCGACGACCTGAGCGAGCTCGTCCGTCGCCGGCTGGGCCTGTACTTCGTCCCGGAATTCGAAAGCCGGCCCGGCACGATCAAGGCCCTCACCCTCGATCCGCGGCTGGAGCAGCACCTGGCGACGAAGATCCACCGCACCGCCAGCGACGTGGGCCTCGCCCTCGATCCCTCCACCGGCCACCATTTGTTGAACGAACTCGCCACCCGCGCGAATGAGCTGACGCAGCAGGGCCTCGCCTCCATCGTCATCGTATCCACGGAGCTGCGACTCCCATTGAAGCGTTTCTTCGAACCGTCGCTGCCACGCCTGATCGTGCTCGCTTTCCAGGAGCTCCCCACCTCCACCGATATCGAGAACGCCGGCTTCATCCCCGCGCCGCCCAACCTCGTGCGCCTGGAGGCCAAGGCCGCCTGAGTGCCGTACCACGCCCGTCGTTCGCCAACTGCCCCGCCGACTGATTTCCTTTTCGCATGCCTGACGCCCCGTCCATCCCCGCCCTTTCGCCCGGAGCCACCTACCGTTTTGTCGTTCGCAACGCCGAGGAGGCCGTGCAGACGATTCGCGAGCGGCTCGGCCCCCATGCGAAGGTGCTGTCCGTGCGGCAGCTGGACGGCGGAGGCCTTGGCGGTCTCTTTTCCAAACCCAAACTCGAGGTCGTCGCCCAGGTCGGTGAAGCCCCGGTCCAACCGGTCGCTCCGACCCTCCCGCTGGAGGGTGAGACCGGCGCACCGGCTAATTTTGCCGGGTCCTCGCTTGCAGGCATCTATGCGGCGGCCCCCGCCGCGGAGCAGGTCGGGGAGGGGACGGGACGGGCTTCCGTGCGGCCGAACCGCGACAGCCTGCCTGGACTCAAGGAACTGCTGCGGCGCTCCGGGTTTTCCGAGCAACTGCTGGCTCGGCTGGAGAGTACACCCGCTCTTGCCCAGGCTGCCCAATTGCCGCTCCACCAGGGACTGGTCGAGGTGGCGCAGGCGTTGCGGGCCCAGGCGGGCACTCGCAAACCGAGACCTCTGCCGTCGCGGACCGCCTTCCTCGGAACGCCCGGGGTGGGGCGCACCACCGCCCTCTGCAAGTGGCTGGCCAAGGAAGTCTTTGTGCGTGAACGGGTGGGGCGCGTGCTCAAGGCGGAGTTTGACCGGCCCAATCCGGCGGAAGGCTTGGCGGTCTTTTGCGAGGCCCTGGGCATCAGCCTCGAGTATTATTCCCCGGAGGCAGACGCTGCGCCCGAGACGATGGGCGGGGCTCCGGGCGAGTTCCTTTACGCCGACTTGCCGGGCATTTCGGTGCGCAACCCGGCGGAAAACGCCGCGATGGCCGCGTTCCTCAACCGGGAGAAGTTCACCGGCCGGGTCCTGGTCCTCAACGCCGCGTACGACGCGTCGGCCCTGCGCCGCGGTTACGCCGCCGGCTCCGACTTGGGCGCGACCCACGTGGTCTTTACCCACCTCGATGAGATCGATCACTGGGGGAAACTCTGGGACCTATTGCTCGATGGCCCGTTGACCCCGCTTTTCCTGGCCACGGGCCCCAGCCTCACCGGCGACTGTGAGGACGAACCGCTGGCCGCTGTCCTTCGCAAGACCATCCCCGGCGGATAACCGCCCACCCCCCTCAGCCTTCCCTTCTCCCCATGCGCTCGGTCTTCCTTCTCGGCGGTTTTGTCGGCTTCATCGTCACCTTCCTTTCAGAATGGCAGGCCGGGGTCGCGGGCGACCGGATCCTGATGGATTCCGCCATCGGCTGCCTCGTCGGCGCACTCCTCTTCCGCTGGTTCTGGAAGGCATTGGTGAAAGCGCTGACCGAGACGGTCAAAACCCAGCGTGCGGCCCGGGCCGCTGCCGAGGAGGCCGCTGCAGCCGCAAAAGCGGCGGCCGCCCCCGTCCCAGTCAAGGGACGCTGATCGGTCGGCCCTGCGCCGACTCCGCCGACCTCCGCCGACCCCCCTGATGGCGGCGAGCGGCCAAAATTATCCTACAGTCCTTGGGAATTGCGCCGTTATAGGCGTATTCACCTAGGCGGGAATTGCCTGGCGTAGGATGACGACCGCTCGCGAGCCCGGGAGGTCGACCCCGATTTCACGGGTTGTAGGCAAAGTTTGCCGCCGGAGATTACCGGATACGTCGTCTCCGGAGATGCACCGAGCGAGGATGTGGAAAAGAAAAACGCTTTCCACTGGTTAACAACAGGTTGTGCGTGCACCGCGCACGTTGGCATCGGGGCTGCAAACTGGCTTCTCATCACAATGCCCGCCGCGACTCATCACACCGCTTTTCTCGCCCCGACCACCGTGGTCGCGACGCAGGGGACGGCGTGCGGCCCGCGCTAACCCCGAAGCTCTCTCTGCTCCCATGAAAAACGCCTCCTCCGCCGCCCTCGCCAATGAGTCCGTCCCGCCCGTAGCGACCGCCTGGCGTGTGTATCAGGGCGCCAAGGCCTCCGCCGGCGCGATTGACGAGAAGGAGCTGATCGAGCGGTACCTGCCTCTGGTGCGCAACGTGGTGGACCGCATCAAGCTGAATCTCCCGCCCCACGTCGACGTGGAGGACCTCTACAGCGTGGGTGTCACCGGCCTGATCGCCGCGGTGCGCAAGTACGACCCGGAGCAGGGCCACACCTTTGCCGGTTACGCCACCACGCGTATCCGTGGCGCCATTCTCGACGAGCTCCGCCGCCTCGACTGGTGCCCCCGCCGCGCCCGGGCCAAGGCGAAGAAGCTGAAGGAGTCGATCAACGAGCTCGAGCAGAAGCTCGGCCGTGCCGCCAGCGAGGAGGAGGTTCGCCTCCATCTCGGCCTTTCCCCCAAGGAATACGCGAAGTGGATGGAAGAGGCGAAGCCGGTCTGTTTTGTCGCGATCGACCAGACCGCGGAGAACGACGACTCCGAGGGCGCCTCGCTCCACGAGCTGATCGCCGACGAGTCCGACGTTTCCGTCCGCGACCGGATGGAAAAGGACGAGCTGATGCAGCTCGTGGCCCAGCGGATTTCCGAGCTCCCCGAGATTCCGAAGAAGATCCTCGCGATGTATTATTTCGAGAACATGCGCCTGGCCGAGATCGCCGCCGTGTTCAACCTGACCGAGTCCCGCATCTGCCAGATCCACGCCCAGACCGTGATCGGGCTCCGCGCGTACCTGACGCGCATGCGCAACCGCTGATCCCCGGAGCGCGCCCGTGCGGCGCGTCCAGGCCGGTGACTTCGTCCTCGCGTCAACCCGTTGTCAAAAAGCGGGTGGCGTCCACCCGTTTAGCGCGGGCTTCCTCCACCGTGGAGGGTCGATGCGCGCGGCGAGCGAGAGGTGCACCGCCCGCTGGAATCCCTAAAGCCTGCCCGATTCCGAGCCGTTAGGGGTAAACACCTGGTTTTACATGCTGATCATTGTCGGAGCTTTTATCGTTCTCGCCGCGACCCTGGGGGGCTTCATGATCGCGGGCGGAAACCCGCTCGTGCTCCTGCACGTCTCCGAGTTCGTTGTGATCCTCGGCGTGGCCTTGGGCGTGCTGATCATCGCCAGCCCCGGCCACATCATCAAGGAGATCATCCACAAGATCAAAGTGGCGATGTTCGGCAAAGCCACCACCCGGACGGAGTACTTCGAACTCCTGAAGATGCTTTATGAGATCTTCATGGTCGGCCGCCGCAACGGCCTGATCGCGCTGGAAGAGCACGTGATGAATTCCGGCAGCAGCAGCATCTTCAAGAAGTATCCAGATTTCACCTCCAACCCGGAGAAGATGCAGTTTCTCCTCAACGGCCTGAAGCCCGTCATCGATGGCAAGATCAAGCCCGACCAGCTGGAGAACCTGATGATGGCGGAACTCGACGCCAAGGCGGAGGAGGCGGAGCACCCCGTGCACTTGCTCCAGCTCGTGGGCGATTCCCTCCCGGGCATCGGGATCGTCGCCGCCGTGCTCGGCATCATCAACACGATGGCTGCCATCGCCGACGGTCCGGAAGTGGTGGGCGAACGTGTCGCGGCCGCGCTCACCGGCACGCTCCTCGGCATCTTTGTGGCCTACGGCTTCGTCAACCCGCTCGCCAACCGCATCAAGTTCAACAACGCGGCCGAGCACATGTACCTGAAGTGCATCCTCGCCGCCGTCTCCGGCTTCGCCAAGGGCCTCGCCCCGCTGACCGCGGTGGAGGTCGCCCGCCGTTCCCTCGACAGCGGCGTCCAGCCCGAGGCGGAGGAACTCGAGACCACGCTCAAGTCCATGCCCTCGCCGGGCAAGTGACCCGCGCCCGCGCGCTCCCGCCATGGCCAAGAAGAAAGCCGCAGCCCACCACGGAGGTGCCTGGAAGGTCGCCTATGCGGACTTTGTCACGGCGATGATGGCGCTATTCATGGTCCTCTGGATCTCCGCCCAGGACCAGAAGATCCTCCTCGCCACCTCGCGCTATTTCCAGACGCCCTTCAATTCCCCGGTGGATGCCACCTCGGGTATCCTGCCGTTTGATACCAACCGCCCCAGCCAGAGCAAGGGCGAGGACTCCGGACAGGAGATGGGTGGCAACGACATGAAGGACCTGAACCTTCAGTACCTCAATTCCGTCGCGCAGGACTTCTTCAAGCTGCTGCGGGTCGACGAGGACCTGGGGGAGAAGCCGATCGACATTCAGGTTTCCAGCGATGGTCTGCGGGTCACCCTGTACGACCGTGCGCGACGCCCGCTTTTCCGCGAGAACACCGCCGAGTTCACCGAGTGGGGCCGCTTTGTCATGCAGAGCCTCGCCTGGCTGATCGACCGCCACCAGTTCCACGTCGTGATCGAGGGCCACACCCGCCGCGGTCTCGAGCTGCCGACGGAGGCCTACACGGCCTGGGAACTCTCTGCCGACCGGGCCAATGCCGCCCGCCGCTCCCTTACCTTTTATGCGATCGACAATGGGCTGGTGGAGCGCGTGACCGGTTTTGCGGATACACGACCCGTGCCCTTCCAGCCCGCCGAGTCCGAGGGCAACCAGCGGGTGACGCTCAGCCTCACCGTCAATCGTGGAAACCGCGGAGGCTCCGTCGCCGCCGCCGCCAAACCCGCCAGCGCCGACGTGTCCACGCCAGCCCCGGCCAGTCCGGGCGCCGCTGCGCCCGCGCCCGCCTCCGCCCCCGGCCACTGATTTCGCAACACGCCTCACGCCTCTCCTTCTGCCGCCGCGCCGCCGCCCGCGACTCTCGGCGCCACCCCTCTCACTCCCCCATGAAGCCCTTTCTTTCCGGCCGCGCCCAAGTCACGGTTGCCCCTCTCCAGTCTTTGGCGAGCACCCCCGCCAAAAGCCCGGCCCCTCGCCATCACCACGGACATGCCTCGGGCGCAGCCGCCAAGTCCGGCGGCGAGGCGGCGCCCCAGGTGGAGTGCGTTCGGCAGGGGGACAAGATCACGCGGCTGATCGTGACCTGCAGCTGCGGCGAACGAATCGAGATCGAGTGCCTGTACCCAGCCGGCGGTTAACCGGCTCCCGGTTCGGGGGAAGCGCACCCGCTTTGCCCTAAAGAATCCCGAGGGTGGACCGATCATACGCCTAAACTCCATCCAACTTCACCCTATGCACCGCGTTCCCGCCCCTGCCCGCGTCTCTACGTCCCGCGCCGGTTTCAGCTTGGTCGAAATGATCGGCGTCCTCGCGATCATCGCCATCCTGGCTGTGATCATTGTGCCGCGCGTCTTCAGCACCATCGCCGCCTCGCGGATCACCCAGGCCGCGGCCTCGACCAACGCGATCAAAAGTGCGGTGACCGACTTTTTCGGGCGTTTCGGCACCATCCCGGTGACGAACAACAATTCCCGTGTCGATGACCTCCTGGTGGCCGCCCAGCTGATGGACAGCCGCTTTGTGGTCCGCATTGGCAACCAGCCGACCAACCCGCCGCTGGTGGGCGCCGCCTGGGCCCGCAATGCCGCGGGTGCGTGGGCCGCCGCCGGTGGCGTCGACCAGCGCCAGCAGTCGCGCATCGTCAGCGTGAACGCCAACGCCCTCGTTCCCTCCGCCGCCAACGGTGGCAATTACCAGCTGGACGGGGTCAATCCCATCGCCCCCGGTTCGCGCGTCATCTCCGCAGTGATCGTCAACTGCACCGCCAACGAAGCGCGTGAGCTGAGCCTGCGCCTCGACGGTGAATCCCTCACCGCCGCCGCCGGCCTGGCCGACAACCAGGGCAAGGTCGTTTATGCCGCCCCGAACGGTGCCGGCAACACCACCGCCTGGGTTTACCTCACCCACCAGTAAGCCCCACGCCCCGCCGGGGCCTTCCGTTTTCTCCCTGCGGGCTGCGCTCCCTTCTCGGATCGAGCCCGCTTTTTTATGGCTACCCCTCCGGTAACCCCGCCGACCAAGCGCCTGGGCGACCGCCTGCTCGAGGCGGGCCTGATCACGCGCCACCAGCTGGAACTGGCCCTGCGCGAACAGAAGCGCACAGGCCGGCTGATCGGCGCCGTCCTGCAGGAGCTGGGCTTTGTCTCCGAGCAGGACATCTCCAACTTCCTCGCCCAGGACGCGCAGACCGCCACGGTCGACCTCTCCAAGCTGGAGATCGACGGCGCCGCCCTCCGCCTCCTGCCCTACGACTACTGCAAGCAGGCCGCGGTCATGGCCTGTCGCCGTCGTGAGGATACACTGACCCTGGTGATGGCCGACCCGTTCGACGTGGTTGCCATCGACCGGGTGGAGCAGCTGACCCGCCTCAAGGTCGAGGTTCTGAACGCCCCCAAGCTCGACCTGCTCGAAAAACTCGCCCAGGCCTACGAACGCGAGGGCTCGCTCGACCAGACGATCGACGAGTTGATGAAGATCAGCGGCCGGAAGTCGGGGGACGACAACACCGCCCCGATGATCCGGGCGATCGAGCAGATCATCGGCGCCGCGGTGCGCAAGGCCGCCTCCGACATCCATTTTGAGCCCGACGAAAAATCGCTGCGCATCCGCATGCGCTGCGACGGTGTGATGCAGGCCTTCCTGCTGGTGCCGAAGGATCTGCAGGATCCCTTCATCGCGCGCGTCAAGGTGATGGCCAACCTCGACGTGTCCGAGACTCGCCTGCCACAGGATGGCCGCTTCAGTTTTCTGCTCGGGCGCCGCGAGCTCAACCTGCGCGTTTCCTGCCTGCCGACCAGTTATGGCGAAAGCGTCGTCCTGCGCATCCTCGACAGTGGCAACCTCCTGCTCGACCTGCACTCCCTCGGCCTGCGGCCCGAGGCCGAGACCGCGCTGGGCAAGGCCGTCACCCGCCCGCACGGGGTCGTGCTTGTCACCGGTCCCACCGGTAGTGGGAAAACCACCACGCTTTACACCGCCCTCAACGGGGTGAACCGCGGCGAACGCGCGGTCTTCACCCTCGAGGACCCGATCGAATACCGCCTCCCCCAGATCCGCCAGACGCAGATCAACGAGAAGGTGGGCCTGACCTTCAGCTCCGGACTGCGCACCCTCCTGCGGCAGGACCCGGATGTCCTGCTTGTCGGCGAGACCCGCGACAAGGAGACGGCGCAGCTGATGGTGCGCGCCGCCCTCACCGGCCACCTCGTTTTCAGTTCGCTGCACACCAACGACTCGCTCACCGCGGTGCCGCGGCTGATCGACCTCGGAGTCGAGCCTTTCCTGCTTCCCGCCACCCTCCACCTCATCATCGCCCAGCGCCTGGTGCGGCGCCTCTGCCCGGTCTGCCGCGAGCCGGTGAAGGACCCCTGCAGCCACCTGCGAACCTTCAACCTGCCGGTCCCCGGGGACCGCGAACCGACACTGTGGAAACCGCGCGGCTGCCCCGAGTGCCGCCAGCAGGGTTACCGCGGCCGCGTCGCGATTTTCGAATTCTTCGAAGTCGACGAGGAATACCACTCCGTCCTTCCCACCGGCAGCGTGGAGAAGCTCGACCAGGTCGCGCGCGCGCGCGGCATGCCGCGGCTTTTTGACGATGGCCTGCGCCGCGCCTTCCAGGGAGACACCTCCCTGGAGGAGGTTTTTCGCGTCGCTTTCGCGAAATAGCCATGAGCCTGTATCGCTACCGCGCCTACAATGCCGCCGGCCAGCTGGTGAACGGCTCGCTCGAGGCGGACAGCCTGGCCCTGCTGGAAAGCAGGCTTCGCACCGCGGGCGTTTGGCTGGTGGAGGCCCAGGAGGGCGCCGCGTCGGCCGGCGCCAGCGAGGGGCGCGGCAGCCGCACGCGGCTGAAACGTGCCGAGCTGATCGGTTTTTTTGTGCAGCTGAACCTGCTGCTCAAGGCCGGCATCACCGTGCCGAACGCCCTCGAGCGCCTGGCGAAGGATGCAGAGGGCGCCAAGCTCGGCACCGTCGTCGCCGCCCTCCAGGAAAGTGTCACCCTCGGGGTGCCGCTCCACCAGGCGATGGCTGGCTTCCCGCGCTGTTTCCCACCGGAAACTGTCGCGGTGGTCCAGGCGGGCGAAGTCTCCGGGCGACTTCCCGAGGTCTTTGAAAGCCTGAGTGCGTATTACGAGTGGCTGGACGGGCTGATGGGCGACGTGCGCCAGGCCCTGATCTACCCCTTGATGGTGCTGACGGCCGCGACCCTCCTCGTGCTCCTGCTCTTTACCTTCGTGGTGCCGCGTTTTGTCACCCTCCTGGTCGATCTCAACCTCGAGATTCCGCTCCTCACCCGCATCGTGATGGGGATCAGCGACGGGCTCGTCGGCGGCTGGCATGTCCTTCTCGGCCTGCTCGCGGGCCTGGTGGTCGGCGTCCGGCTGCTCCTGCGCTCGGAGACGTACGCCGCGCTCTTTGACCGCGCCAAGATGCGGCTGCCGATCTTTGGCGAATTGGTGGGCATGTTCGCGCTGTCCCGCTTCACCCACAACCTCGGCATGCTCTACAAGGCGGGCATCCCCATCCTGCGCGGCCTGGAAATTTGCGAGGGGTTGGTCGGAAACCGCGCCATCGCCCGCGCGGTCAGCGCCGTGCGCACCGGGGTTTCGGAGGGCACCCCGCTGAGCAAATGCCTCGCGCAGCACGATGTTTTCCCCGCCACCGTGGTGACGATGATCTCCACCGGCGAGACCTCCGGCACGCTGGATTTTTCCCTCCAGAGCGTGTCGGAGTATTACAACAAGGTCATCCCCCGGCGCATCAAGATCGTCTTCGCGATCTTCGATCCGGTGATGATGCTTTCCCTCATCGCCGTGGTGGGCGTCGTGGCCCTGGCGGTGATCCTGCCCATCCTTCAACTCTGGACCGTGCGATGACCGCCTCCTCTGCCCGTCGGCGTCTCGGTTTCACCCTGATCGAACTGATCGGCGTCCTCGCGATCATCTCCATCCTCGCGGCGGTGATCACGCCCAACGTGATGCGCGCGACGCAACGCGCGGCTCTCGATGCGGAAGCCAAGAATCTCAGAGCCATTGCCACATATATTGAGAGTTTTACGGAGGAAAAGCATGTGGTACCAACCGCGCCGCCAAATCCTTATCCGTATCCCAATGATCCCGATTACATCCCAACGTGGACGGGTCAGGTACTTCCTTTCGCAGTTACGTCAGAGACGGGTGTGCTGTGGAACAACCGCGGATCGCATCGGCGCTATCTCGTTGATCTTTCGACGAGCCGTGCGCTGCTGATTTCCAGTATGAGTCGTGATCACCCCCTTCCGGCCGCCATCGTGTTTGATGACGTTTGGAATACCAGTGACGGGCAAATGCCGGATTCTTTTGCGACCCAATGGGGACAGCTGGAAGAGGCTGATTTCTTGCTGGTTCAGCGGATTAACCTCCGCCCGGTATTCAGGAGCTTCACTGTTTCATTGAAGAATATCTCAAGCGCAAGTGGGCCCACAGGCGCACCATCCGATAAGGAAAAAGGTAACAACGACGTCGGAGGCGGCGCGGATAAAAAAGAAGACACCCAAGAAACCGCAGCACCGACAGGGGGGCTGGGACCCAAGACGGCATCTTTTGGATACATGCATGATGGGAAAATGGAAGTGGTAACGCTGAGTCCAACAGATGGGCCGGAGTTGGTAGAGCTTCGGCCTAACGCAGTTCTGGAGCTTTATTCTGACGACCAGGGCAAAATTCTACAATTCATGTACGTCGTGAGTACGACGGGTAAGACCTTCGTGTTTACTAACGAGCACATCTGGCTGCCCCAATGAGCAACCAGGACGACATCTCCGCCTTGCTCGTCGCGTCCGGACCGGACACGTCCGGCACGGGCACGCCGGCCTCCCGCGCTCCCACGCCGCAGCCGGCGCCGCCGCGCCGGGTGCGCCAGGGTCGCGACAATGGCGACATTCTCGGCGTCTCCTGGCTGCACGGCGCCTTTCACGCCGCCGTCTTCCGCCGTCAGAAGCTGGTCAAGGAGTGGACCTGCCCGACGCGCGCGGAGTCGATTGACGCCTTTGGCGAGGCGCTCGACGACGCACTGGACCAGCTGGGTTTCACCGGCACGGAGATGTTTCTCCTGCTCGAAACGGAGAACTTTACTCACCAGCCGGAAAACGCCCCCGTCGCGCCGGCGGCCGCCCGCGTGTACCTGCAGCGCCGGGTGGAGCGGATCGAAAAGGAGCAGGAACCCATGCTCTGGGTGAGCCAGCCCACCGTGGTGGCGCGCCAGGAGCAGTCCTACCTGCTCCACCTCCTGCCAGGCAGTTTCTACGATCAGCTCAACCGGCTTCTGCTCGCGCGCCGCCTCGACCTCACCCGCATTCTTCCGCTGGTGGTTCCGCTGCACCGGGAACTCAGCCGCATGCCGCTGGGCAAGGACACCCCGCTGCTGCTGGTGGTGGACCTTGGCGAGACCACCGTCGTGGTGGTGGGCAGGGTGGGGGGGCCGCTGGTCTTTTATCGCACCATCCTCGCCTCGCTCGGAGCCGAGCCGGCCCGCGTCGGCGTCGAGGTCAACCGCTCCCTCCTGTATGCAAAGCAGCAGTACGGATGCCCGGTCGAGCACGTCTGGGTGATGGCCCGGAGTGGCAAATGTGTGCCGCACCTCCAGGCCAAGTGCGGGGCGGACAAAAAGATCACCGTCCTTCCGACCACCCCGCTCGACTGGCTCCAGACCGCGATCAAACTTCCCGCGCGGCAGCCGGTGAACCTGCTGCTGGGCTATTTCAGCCGCCGCCGCCGCCGCGCCCTGCTCCGCCTGCTCGCCATCACCGCCTGCTGGTCGGGTGCGGCGGCCCTCGCCGTCGGCGACCTCGCCCAGCGCGAGCGTTTCGCCGCCGAACGGACGCGGCATGCCGAGCTGGCCTCGCGTGAGTCCCAGCTCCTGACAGAGCGCGACCGGTTGATCGCCCGCAACGGCAGCCTGGCGCTTGACCAGCAGTGGATCGAAGCCCTCGCCGCCGGCCGTCTCCGCGGGGTGCCCGCCCGTTTTCTCGCCCTGGTGGCGGATGCCCTGCCCGACGGAGTGCGGCTGACGGATGCGCAGGTGAAGTGGGAGACCGAGGAGAGTCCGCGCTGGACGTTTCGACTGGAAGGGCTGGTGGAAGCGGATGCGGAGAGCGCGAGCACGCTGCTGACCGCGATCCAGGGGCAACTCGAGCGCAGCGCCCTGCGCGCGCGCTTTGACGCCGGCAAACCCGTGCTGCAACGGCCCGCCCGCGCGGGCCAGGACAGGCAGCGGTTTGTCCTGCAGGGAGGTCTCCTTGAATAATCCTTTCAAACTTCGGCTGCTGGCGCTCTGGCACACCCTGACGGAGGTGCCCGGCTGGCCCGACGCCCCACGCGGCCTCAAGGTGCGCCGGGCCCTGCCCGTGGTGATTCCCATCGTGGCGCTCGGAGCCATCACCCTCTGGACCCTGGTGGTGACCGGCCCGGCGATTCGGTCGGAACGTGTGTCCTTCCAGCCTCTTCAGGCGCTGGAGCAGGAGGTGCTCGCGCTGGCCGCGGTGGCGAGCGAACCGGAGGCAGCCGAGTTCGCCACCCGCGCCGCGTCTGCGCAGGAGCAGGTGCTCGACGGCGCTGCCTCCCTGGCGGCGTCCCTCGATGCGTTGACCAAACTCGGTGCCACGCTCGGTTGGGATGGCTCGTTCCAGGCGCTTCCCGTCGCCGAGACCGAGGCGACCCCGGGCGCCGCCCCGGTCCAGTTCCTCCCCGTGCGCGGTAAACTGAGCCCGGTCGCGGGCAACTCCGATCCTTTTGCCTCCTTACTGGCTCTGACTGAGCGCTTTTCCTCGTTTCCCAAGCGGATTGACCTTACCCGCCTGTCCGTCCGTGCCGATGAGGAGGGGCGGCACACGGCCGAGGTTCAGCTTCGGTTCCTGTCGCGCACCCAGCCATGAGGAAAATCCTCAACAACCCCAAAGTCGTCGCCGTGCTCGCCCTCGGAGCTGCGGGCGCGGTTGGCTTCACCGTTTGGTCGGAAACGCGTCCGACCACCTACGCCCGGGTCACACCCGCGGCCGCGGCAGGAGCGGGTTATCCAGAAGCCGACTCGACTGCCGGTGCCGCCGGCGATGCGGCCGCACCGCTCGACCGCGACTGGGCCGCCCTCACTGCCCTCCTGCAGAAGCCGGCCCGCGATCCCTTTGTTCTCCGGCGCCCGGTGGTCCAGGACGTTTCCGCCGCCGCCGAGGATCTGCCCGACCTGGAGGAGGCAGTCCTCGTATCGGCGATCTGGACACAGGCAGGGCGCTCGCTCGCCCTGGTCAATGGTCGCATCCAGGCCGAGGGCGACCGGGTGGGGCGCGTCTCCATTTCCCGGATCACCCGCGACGGGGTGCACGTCAGCCACTGGCGCGGAGAGGACCTGCTCACCGTCGGCCAGCCCTTTGTCCTGAAGACTCCGGCGCGCCTGCTGGCCGCCACTCCTTAATGTCATGACCGGCACCCTACGCCTCCTTTTCTCGTTTGCCGCCGGACTGCTCTGCCTGGCGCCCCTCCGCGCGCAGGAGACGGCCGCGCCCGTGGCCTCCACCCTCGCCGATGCCGGCGTGGCGCAGACCGACGTGCTTTTTAGCTTTTCGGCCGAGAATGTTCCAATCAAGCAGGCCCTCGCCCTCTTTGCCCGGGCCAACCGCCTGAACATCGTGCCCGACCTCGACGTGGAGGGGGACGTGACGGTCGACTTCCAGGACCTGCCGCTCGATCTCGCGATGGGCGCACTGCTCGAGGCCAACGGTTATTATTTCACCCGCGAGGGGAAACTGCTGCGGGTGCGCAACCGCGAGACCCGGCTCTTCCAACTCGACTACATCCAGGTCACGCGCTCGGGGCAGGGCTCCAGCGCCGTGCAGATCAGTTCCGGCGGCTCGAGCGGCGGCGGCGGCGGCGGTTCGTCCGGAGGTGGCTCCGGCGGGGGCGCCAACGAGGGTTCGTCCATGACGGTGACGAACAACTCGACCATCAGCTTCTGGACCGAGCTCTCGGAACAGCTCAAGACCCTGCTCTCCGAGAAGGGCACCTACACTGTCAGTGGCCTCTCCGGCACGATCCTGGTGACGGACAGCCACCGCAACGTGGAGACCGTGGCGCGCTACCTCGCAAGTGTATCGAACAGCGTCATACGGCAGGTCGACCTGGAAGTGGAGGTCTACGAGATCGCCCTCAACGAATCCACCCAGCTCGGCGTGAACTGGCAGCGGGTGTCGGAGAGCCTCGACACCACCTTCAGCACCATCCCGGGCCAGCTCGGCCTGACGGATGCCGCCGGCCTGATTGTCCAGAGCCCGGTCTTCGGGCCGGCCCTGCCCGCGACCGGCGTTCGCATCGGCCACCAGCGCGGCGGCACCAGCGTGGTGCTCGATGCCCTGAAACAGCAGGGCGACCTGAAGGTCGTCTCCAAGCCGCGCCTCCGGACGCTGAACAACCAGCCTGCCGTGGTCCGCGTCGGTCAGGATATTCCGATTTTTCTGCGCGAGGTCACGCAGTCGCCCGGCACGCCGCCGGTCATCACGGAAACGGAGCGCGTGGAAAACATCACCGTCGGCACGGTGCTGTCCATCACCCCGCAGGTCTCCGCTTCGGGAATCATCACCCTCGACATCACGCCGGCGGTGAGCCGACTCGTGCGCATGGCCAGTTCTGCCACCGGCAACACCATCGCCCCGGTGATCGATATCCGGCAGGCCTCCTCGATCGTCCGCATCCGCGACGGCGCCACCATCGTGATGGGTGGCCTGGTTCAGGACAGCGCCACCACCACCCGGCGCAAGGTGCCGCTCCTGGGTGACATCCCCCTGCTGGGCAAGGCCTTCCAGGGGAAGTATGACACGATGGAGCGGACCGAGCTGATCTTTTTCATCACCCCCCGGATCATCGGCGACGTCCTGGAGGAAAATTCCGTAAAGGCCGCCGCCAAATAGCCGATAGGAGGGAGAGCCCTTAGTCGCTTCACCCTGCTGATGGTCGTTCGTGCTGGATCCGACCCGTCCACGTCGCCCGGTGCGTCAGCCGAGGCCCGGGTGGCTGGTTTATCCCCGCGATGATTCTTCCCACCTACAAAGTGCTCCTCGTCGAGGACATGCTCATGATCGCGAAGGTCACGGAGCAGATGCTGAAGAAGGCCTTGAACACCAAATACACGGTGCTGCACAAGGCGCGCATGGCGGACACCCTCGAGGTCCTCAAGCAGGAGGATTTCGACATCATTCTTTTGGACCTGAACCTGCCGGACAGCCGGGAGCTGGAAACGGTCAGCCGGGTGATTCGGGTGGCCCCCGAAATTCCGATCATCGTCCTGACCGCGACCAACGATGACGCAATCGGACTGAAGGCGGTGCAGATGGGCGCCCAGGACTTTTTGTTCAAGGGGGAGTTCAACTACCTCACCCTCGAGCGTGCGATCATCTACAGCATCGAGCGGCACCGCTTGCAGCGTACCATCCGGCAGCTGGCGGTGGTGGACGAGCTGACGGGCCTCTACAATCGGCGCGGCTTCAACACCCTTCATCCCGATGTGCTGCTGAAGTCGCAGCAGGCGGACGGCCCCGGTTTCCTCTGCTGTTTCGACCTCGATCGCTTCAAGCAGATCAATGATGAACTCGGCCATCAGAAGGGCGACGAGGCCCTGAAGGAGTTTGCCGCGAACCTGCGGACTGTCTTCCGCAAGGATGCGCTCCTGGCGCGGCTCGGCGGCGATGAGTTCGTGGCGATGGGGGTGGAGCAGAACGAAGGGCAGACGGAGCAGGCGCTCCAGTCGCTCTCCGTCCTGCACTCCGTGCGCAACGCCACGGAGAGCGCGCATTTCCAGCTCGAAGCCAGCGTTGGTGTCGCGTATTTTGATCGGCACTACGCAGGGACGATCGAGACCCTGATGGCCACGGCGGACGCGGCCCTGTATCGCGACAAGGAACGCCGCCGCCGGCCCCGTTCCTCGCTCCTGGCGGAGGCACGCGCATGAATCCCTTCAGCGTGATCGACCCCGGCGCGGAGCTTGCGCTGCGCCTTCGGTATGCGTGTGAGGCGCATGACCCGAGCATCAGCAGCCACCTGGACCGTGTCAGCACCTATGCCTGCGAGATCGGACGGCGGATCGGGCTGGGGGAGCAGCAACTGAACGATCTTCGCCAGGCGACGCCGCTGCACGATGTGGGCAAGATCGCCCTGCCTATTTCCCTGTTGAGCAAGCCGGGCAAGTTGACCGCCGAGGAGATGGTGCAGATCCGATCTCACACCATCGTCGGTCATCGGATTCTGCAGCACAGCCCCTGGCCGGTGATCCAGTGTGCCGCGCGAATCGCCTTGGCGCACCATGAGGATTGGAATGGCGGCGGTTATCCGAATGGGATCGCTGGAGACCTGATTCCGTTGGATGCGCGGATCGTGGCAGTCGCGGATGTGTACGACGCCCTGATGTCGAGTCGCGCCTACAAGCCCGCCTGGGAGGAAGACCGTGTGCTGGCGGAGATGAAACGTCTCCGCGGCCTCAAGTTCGATCCCGATATCCTCGACGCCTTCCTCGAAGGCCTGCCCGCCGTCTCCGTCGAAGTCGCCCCCGCCAGCTGACGACGGCTCAACCCATTCGGCACCACGGATGGGTCACGTGCCCGGCGGAGTCCAAGCCGATCCGTTCTAACCACTAATGGACACGAACGGACAGGGATGACCAAGGCATCGACCCCCCCCCGGGGGGGATCTGAGCGACAAGCTTTCCGCCCAATTCGTGTCCATTCGTGGTTCTCATTCCAGGGATTGAGATTCTGGACGTCCGTATCCGTGTGAGTCCGTGTCCATCGGTGGTTCCAACCGCGGAGTGCGCGGTGGCAAATGAAACTTTTCCGTGGTACGGTTTGTCACAGTCGTACCTATGAAAAACACCCTTCGACTCTTAATGCTCGCAGCCGGCATGGTGGCTGTCTCGCCCGCGTTTGCTGCGGACACGCCGGCGGCGGGGCAGGTGGAGGTGATCTTCGACAAGCCGGAGAACTTCCGGGATATCAAAGACTCCTCCCTCGACACGGAGCGCGGCCGCGAAGCCAATCTCGCCCAGTTCCGCCAGTACCTCGAGCAGCGCGCCCCGCGCCTGCTGGCCGCCGGCCAGAAGCTGAGCATCACGATCACCGACATCGACATGGCGGGTGAATACGAGCCGTGGCGCGGCCCCTCCGCCCAGGACGTGCGCATCATCAAGTCGATCTACACCCCGCGCATCGAGCTGTCCTACAAGCTCACCGACCAGGCCGGCGCGGTGATCAAGGAGGGCAAGTCGAAGCTGTCGGACCTGAACTTCCAGAATAACATCACTTCCGTGAACACCTCGGACGAGCTGCGTTATGAAAAGCGGCTGCTCGACGATTGGCTGCGCAGCGAGTTTCGAACCGCGAAAAAGTAATTGAACACCCCGTCTCAGTCGTCGGGCCGGACACACGTTCCCCAGGCTGTTCCCGCGCCCGGCGTTCCCGACGCCGCGGAGCGCATCGACAAGTTCCTTTGGTCGGTCCGCGCCTTCAAAACACGCGGCCTGGCGACGGATGCGTGCCGAGCCGGCTCGGTCACGATCAATGGACAACCCGCAAAACCCGCGCGCGATGTGCGGCCCGGCGAAGTGATCGCGGTGGCTCAAGGCCTCGTGACCCGCACCCTCCGTGTCGTCGCCATCCCGAAGAGCAGGGTGGGCGCCAAGCTCGTTTCCACCTATTGCGAGGACAAGACACCGCCGGAGGAACTGGAAAAGGCCCGGGCCCAGCCGATCCAGCAATTCCTCGCTCGGGAGCGCGGTTCCGGGCGCCCTACCAAGCGCGATCGCCGGGCTTTGGATCAACTCTTCGGTTCGGGCGTACTTTCCTAAATTCGGCAAAATGGACCGCTGGAATGAACGGGCAGGGGGAAACCATTGCAGGAGCTAGCTATCAGAAGGCCAAGCGGTTGCGGGATATAGGTGTCATTTTTCCCTTGCATTTATCCACCGTTCCGCTCTCTTTCACGCCCTCGATAGAGAAAGTTAGATGACAGGCACTGGTGAGTCGTCAGGCGAGCTAAGGAGTTCACATGATGATTTCGAAACCCGATGGTCGGGAACGGACTGGAAGCTACGCTGGATCTACGAAATCAAACATGAGTAACTCCAAACTCTACGTCGGCAACATGTCCTTCAAGACCTCGGAAGAGGAGCTGCGCTCCGCTTTCGGCCAGTTCGGTACCGTCTCCGACGTGTACATCGCCATGGACAAGATGACGAACCGCCCCCGCGGTTTCGCTTTCGTCACCATGGGCACCTCCGAAGAGGCGAAGATCGCCGCTGAGAAGATGAATGGCGCCGACCTCGGTGGCCGCACCCTCACGGTGAACGAAGCCCGTCCGAAGGAAGAAGGCGCCGGCGGCGGTGGCCGTTCGTTCGGTGGTGGCGGCGAGCGTCGTGGCTTCGGCGGCGGCGGCGGTGGTGACCGTCGTGGCGGCTTCGGCGGCGGCGGCCGTGGCGGCGATCGCCGTTACTAAGCTGTCTTTCTAACGAAACGACTTTCAGGCGAGGCCTTCCCGGCCTCGCCTTTTTCGTGCCCGCGTGTCTCCGCCCTCCCCGAAGGAACCACGAATGGACACGGTCTCAATCCAAGGGTGAACCACGGATGGACACGGATGAACACGGATACAGACATCGACCCTCAGAGGTGGAAACCACGAATGGACACGCATGGGCACGAATAACGGAAGGAATAGACGCTCGGGGGTCTGATTCTGATTCGTGTAAATTCGTGTCCATTCGTGGTTCAATTTCTCACCATGGGTCGTGTCCATCCGTGGTGATTGGAAGAGCGTTTATTCGTGGTTCGATCCGCTATTGCGGAGGGCGCGCCAGACGACACAGGCTAAGGCCATGCGTTTTGCCCGCGCCCTCCTGCTTGCCCTTCTTTTTCTCTCCCCGGCCTGGTCCTACGCCCAGCGCGAAAAACTGCCCCCGGAGGACCTGGAGATCGTCCGTGAGCGCTACCCGGAGGCCAAACGCACGTCCACCAGCCTCCGCTATGTGGTCCTGCGCGCAGGCGATGGACCGCAACCGGCCTCCGGCGATAGCGTCAGCGTCCTGTACACAGGGAAACTGCTGGACGGCACCGTCTTTGACTCGTCCACCGATCCGACCAAACCCTTCACCTTCCAGACCGACCGCGGGGAGGTCATCCAGGGATTTGACGAAGGCATCGGCGCAATGCGCGTGGGAGAAAAACGGATACTCATCATTCCTTTCGAACTCGGTTACGGCACCCGCGGGCAGCCGCCCCGGATCCCGCGGCGCGCCACCCTCATCTTCGAACTCGAACTGATCGAGGTGAAACCCCGCACCCCCTGACCCGCCGGCGGCGCGCGCACCGGACGCCGCCGCGCCCTCACCGGGCGTGACCGGGTGACCCGGGTCGGCGCTTCCCAGATTCCCTCACCATGCAGTGGCTTTTTCGTCCGCTTGCCTGGCTCGTCGTGCCCGCGGCGGCGTTTCTCACCTTCCTGATCCAGCCGCTTGTAGGGAAGCAGCTGATACCGCGTTACGGTGGCACGGCCGGGACCTGGATGACGGTCTCGTTTTTCTTCCAGGTATCACTGCTCGCCGGTTACGCCCTGGCCTACCAGCTGCTCGGTCCCGGCCGCCGGCACGCAGGCTGGGTGGTGGCTGCCCTCGCGGTGCTGGCTGCCCTGAGCTTGCGACTCCCGCCCTGGCATTTTGCCGGCCTACCGGAATGGCCGGCCGTCGTTCTCGGCTTGGCCCTGGCGGTGCTGCCCACCGTCCTGCTCTCCACCAGTATCGGTATCGTGCTGCAGGGCTGGCTGCGCGAGCGCACCGGCCGTGTGCCTTACTGGCTCTACGGAGTCTCCAACCTCGGCAGCCTTCTTGCGCTTGTGGTGTACCCCTTTGTGGTCGAGCCCTTCCTTGGCCTGTCGGTCCAGGTGGGGTACCTGCGCTGGCTGGTGATCGCGCTGGCAGCCGCTTGCCTGGTACTCGCCTTTCTCCAGCGCGGGCGCACCGCAACGGTGGAGGCGCAGCCGCCTGAGCCGGAGGAGATCCGTCCCTCCCGAATCGCCGTCTGGGCCGCCACCGCCTTCGCCACCTGCACGCTGATGCTCTCCGCCGTGCACATCCTGAGCGCGGAGATTGGCTCGAACCCCCTTTCGTGGCTGATCCCTCTCGGGATCTACCTCCTCAGCTTTACCTTCACCTTTTCGGGCTGGTGGCGGCCCGGGCTGACCCAGGCCGCGCTGGCGGTGTTTGGTTTTGCCGTCTTCGGCTACTCCCAGGCCAAGGGCGTCTCGAATCTCGAACTCACCGAAACCGCCCGCACGTGGATGGTTGCTCTCCTCGCGTCCGGGTGCCTGGCCGGCCACGGCTTCCTCTTTCAGCGCCGGCCGGAGCGCCGCTTCACCCTCTTTTACCTGGTGCTGGCCTCCGCCGGCGCGGCTGCCGGACTCTTCGCCAGCGTCGGGGCGCCCGTCCTCTTTGACCGCAACCTGGAATTCATGGGGGCGGCTTTCTGCCTGGGCCTCGGGCTGGCCCATACCCTCGTCACCCGCGCAGACTGGAGCCAGCGCACCGCGGTCCTGGTCCTCGCCTTCGGGCCCGCCCTTTACCTCACCCTCCTGCCGGTCTGGCGCGAACATCGCTCGCGCGTGACCATCGTTTCGTATCATAGGAATCATTACGGAACGATCCGGATCGAGAAATCGCCCGCCTTTGTGATGTCCTCCAGTGAGACGACGGTGCACGGCGTGCAGCTGCGGGAGGAGAACCTGCGCCGGACGCCGACCGCTTATTATTGCGACGGCTCGGCCATCGCGGTGGTGATGAAGGCGCTGCAGGCGGAGACGCCATCGCTTCGCACCGCGGTGATCGGGCTCGGCACGGGCACGATGGCTGCCTTCAACCGACCGGGAGACTCGCTCGTTTTTTGGGACATCAATCCGCTGGTCGAGGACCTTGCGCGCAGCCACTTCACCTTCCTCGCCGACCAGCCCGGCCGCGTGGAGGTGCGGATCGCAGATGGGCGAATCGGCGTGCGCACCGCCCCGGAGACCTTCGACCTGCTGCTGGTGGATGCGTTTTCCGGAGACTACATTCCTGTCCACTTGCTGACACGCGAGGCGGTGGAGGAGTACCTCGCCAAGGTGCCGCGGGGGCTGCTCGTGTTCCACGTCTCGAACCGGTACGTCGACCTCTTTCCCATCCTGGCCACCCACGCGCGCGATCTTGGGCTACACGCCGACTCCATCCTGGCCTCGCCCAGCCGGCACCACACCGCCCGCGACGAGCCGAGGAAGACCCATTATGTGCTGCTGTACCGGCCCGACCGCGCGGCCGACATCGAGCGCTGGCTTGACCAGAACAATGTCAGGCCCGACTTCGACTACACCCTCGCCCGTGCGGAGGGCCAGCCGGAGATCCGCTGGACCGACGATCGCAACGGCCTGGCCGAGGTGCTCTGGCCCAAATAGCGCCTGGCCCGCGCCGCGCCTTCAGCGCGACTCTCCCGTCTTCAGGACGAAGTCCTGGTTGCCGTAGTGGATGTAGTCGGCCCAATCGATTGTCTTTTCCTTTTCCTGGACCGTCCGCCGGGCGGCGCGCAGCGCCTCGCCCACCGACTGCCCGCGCAGCAGCGCCGGGTAAAAGGTGGTGGCAAAGGTGACAGCCGGGCCGTCACCCACGGGCCAATACGTGCCGACGTAGTTGGCCACCCCGCCGCGAAGGAAGGCTTCGGCCAAGCCGGTGGCGCGTTCCGCCTGCCGCGTGACGGCTTCCCTTCCTTTTCCGCCGCGTACCCGGCCGGACTCGCAGGCATTAAAGACCACGAGGTTGGGCAGGTTGCCGAGGCCGGCGAGGTCGGATCCTCCCAGAATCTCGCCCCCGTGGCAGAGGAGCCCGCTGCCGCCCGGGTTGGCGGGGTCAAAGGCGGCGTGGCCCGCGTAGTGAACCACATCATACTTCCCGGATCTGAAGTCCTGGAGCAGGGCGGCGCGGGTGGCGTCCGCTCCGGAACGCTCGGTGATGTCCACTCCGAGCTCCCCCTTGAACAGGGCCTTGACCCGCTCGCCCTCTTCCTCGGCCCCGGGCAGGCTGAGGTATTCCCCGCGATTGGGATTCACCACCAGGAGAAGGCGCAGCTGGGGACTCTGCCGCCGCGCCTCGAGCCATTTGGCGACGGAGAGGTTGTCCGCCAGGTAACGGCGCGTGATGCCGGCCTCGAGGACGGGAAAGCGTCCGCCGATCTGCAGCAGCTCCCAAGGGATGCGCGAGGCCGGCCCGTCGTGCACCACCACCAGTGGATTTGCGGCGAAGGCGGGCAGGACGGCCAGCACCTCATCCGCGAGGAGCAGGTTCGCGAGCTGGGCCCCCACCTCCGGCATGCGGGACGGCACAAAGGACGGTGTGCCCAGCACAGCGAGGAGCTTGTCGAGGTCCCCTTTCTTGACCGTGCGTTCGCCCGTGATGACCGCGGCCTTCGTGCCCGCGGTCAGGGCGGATGAGCGCAGGACCAGTCCCGCGGCGGTGGAGCGCTCCTGGCGAACAATCAGGTAAACGGGTTCGCCTCCAGGGCCGGCGGCCGCGAGCCGGCTGGGCGCCTGACGGGAGAGGGTCGAGGGGAGCACGCGCGTCTCGAAGCTGACCTCGATCTCGTGGAAGAGCTCGGTCCCGGCGAGGCGGAAGAGCTCGGCCGCCGCTTCCCGGCATTTGCCCGGGTCGCGAATGCAAAAGGTCACCCGGCGCACGCCGGCGTCTGTATCCAGATCTCGGATCGCGCGGACAAAACCCTCGAGGAGGTGGCGCAGGGAGTCGATCGCCTCCACGCCCGTCCCGCTGCCCAGCAGGACGGTGGCGAAGTCCTCCACATTGGTCCGGATGAGCGTGCGGATGGTGTTCTCCGCCACCAGCTGCAGGATCTCGACGTTGAAGCGGTCGAACGCACCGAGTCCGGCGAAGAGCACGAGGTCCGCCTGAAGGGGATGGCGACCGGTGGGGAGAATGAAGAGCTCACCCACATTTCCGGAGAACATCCGGCGGTTGACGAAATCGCCAATCGCGCCGTCAAGGCGCTGGTCGATCGCGAGTGCGGCGCCACCGGGGGCGACCTCCCGAAAGAGACCCAGGACGAGGGCGCGGGCATTGACCTCGGCGATGTCGCCCTCGGCGATGCAGATTTCCAGCCGCTTCTGCCGCCGCCGACCCACCACGACCTGGTCGAGGGCGAGGGGGCGCGCGGCGTTAAAGAGGGCGCCCGCCGGAGAGGTTCCCGGGGTTCCTGCGGTGGCCGTGGCGGCCTCGTGGGTCTCGGTGGAGAGCAGGGGCGCGAGCAGGTTGCGGAACTCGCGGGAGCTGACCTCGCTGCTCCGCTTCCCGGCCGGAATGGCGGCGCGGAGCTCGGCGTCGGTCGTGCGCCGAAGGACGGGAGCGCAGCGGGTACGGTCCCACTCGCGCGGGAGCACCGCCGTGGTGCCCGTATTCAGAATGTCGATCACCGCCCGGGTCACGATCGCATTGCTGGGCAGGCTTCCGTGCTCCTCCTCGGCGTACCAGGTGGCTGCGCCCTCGAGCCGCGCCAGATCGAGTGGCACGGTACCGTCTCCGTCGGCGCTCTCCGTGTAGACGAAGCCGCCCGCGCCAAGGTCGAGGTCGGTGACGGTGGCTTGATTCACCCCGGCGATGAGGAAATGGCGTTCGTCCGCCGGGCCGAAGAGGGCCTGGGTGCGCCGGGCGTGTTCCAGCAATGCCGGGTCGAAGCGGGCGCCGTCCTTCGGCCACCGCGTCGCATCGTAGAGGTCGAGCTTGGAAAAACGCTCCGGGGAGGGAAGGAGGGAGTAGGTGCTGGGGAAGGTGTTGAACGCCTTCTCGCAGAGTTCCTCGGCGGTGTGCAGCGGATCGAGCGCCGCCAGCTTCCGCACGCTCGCAAGAGTGCCGCGGATCGCCTGCGTCGCGGCGAAGGCTCCGTGATTGGGAGTGCCGAGCATGATCAGTTTTTTCACCTTGGGCGCGCCGCGCTTGAGGGCGGCGCGCGCCACCAGCCCGCCCATGCTATGCGCCACCAAGTGCACCTCGCGTGCCGGCTCCTTCGCCAGGTGCGCCCGCAGGCGGGTGGCCGAGTCCGCGATGGAGTGCCGCCAATCGTAACCCCAGAATTCCGCGTCGAATCCAGCCGCGCGCAGACGCAGCTTCAGGCGCAGGTAAAACAGGAGGATCGGCTCCATTGCGGTGACCGCCTGCTCCCCATCGCGCAAGGAAAGCCGTGGCAGGTTTCCCAAGGCGATGTCGCACGGGTCGAGCCAGAAGACGTCGCTCATCCCGAACAGCCCACCGCCCAGCACGCCGAGCTTTGTCCCCATCGTTCCGGGGATGACCAGTACCCGCGGTCCACCGCGCACCCCGCGGCTCGCCGCCTGGCGGGCCAGGGATTGCAGCTCCGCATAGGCTTCCTCGCCAAAATACGTCTCGAGGGCGGCCACCTGCGTACCCGCCAGCAGCGCCTTTTCCACCTCGGCGGCGGGCAGGACATGCCCGCGCGCCGGATCAGCCGCCGCCGCCGCTGCGGGCGCACGGGCGCTCCTGGCGGGACGACGGACAGGGGAACGCGGGGTCTGGCGTTTGGGCGTCTTCATAAGCGGAGCGGGGTAGGCCGGGGAGGCGGAGACACTTTCGGTGAAGGCGGGGGGGAGTGAACGCGAAAACCCGCGCTTCCTGGAGAATTCTCCGTCTGTTCCGCCCTGTTCCCGAGCTTCACAGTTTGTTTACAGCGCGTACCGCCGGTGGGCGAGCAGACAGGATGGAGACATTTTGCCTAGGGAGCTTTCTCCTCCGCGCTGGGCGCGCGACTGGGAGGCGACCAGCAGTACTCCTCAGGATGCGATCGGTTGCTGGAAAGGGCCGTTGAGTGGCAAAACCGCAGCTGAATCCTCAAGTCCCGCCCTCGTGCGCCGATATGAGCCAGTAATCGCTTCCCCATGAGAACTCTGCTGCACGCCCTTTTTCTTTCGGCACTTTTCCTTTTTAGCGCGACCGCCTGGGGGCAGGCCGACGAAACCATTTACACAAAAGTGGACGAGAACCCCGTGCCGGTGAAGACGCCCCCGCCGAAGTTCCCGGAATCCATGAAGCGGGATGGCCTCTCCGGCGTGGTCGCCGTGGTGATCGTGATCGATGAGAAGGGCCAGATCATCAACAGCAGCATCTCCAAGTCGTCCCACCCCGATTTCGAGCGCCCGGCGCTGGACGCGGTGAAGCAGTGGAAATTTAAGCCGGCCAAGAAGGACGGCAATGTGGTGAAGGTGCGCGTCACCGTTCCTCTCCGCTTCAATCTCGAAGAAAGCTGAGTCCGGCCCTCCCCCCCCTTACATCATCGTGAAACTCGCATCCCTCACCATTGGCCGGAAGATCGTTTCCGGCTTCGCCCTCGTTTTTACACTCTTTGTCGTCGTCGCCGGCATCGCGTATTACGCGCTGAACCGAGCGGGCTCGGGTTTGAGCCACATCTCGTTGAGCGCGGGGGAGACGAACGTCGCCGCGAACCTCGAGAGCTCGATGCTCACGCTGCGCATGGGAGTGAATGAATACCTCCTGAGCGGCACCGACGAGGCCCTTGCGCAGCACGCGCAGAACCAGAAGACCCTCGACACCGCACTTTCCAAGGCCGCCCTCGCCATCACCGATCCGGTCCGCGCGAAGGACATCGCCGACGCCAAGAAGCTCCTGGGCGAATACCAGGGCGCTTTCCAGAAAACCGTCGATCTCCTCCAGCAGCGCCGCACCGAGGTCAGCACGACGCTCGAACCGCGCGCCGCCGCAATCGGCACCGCCCTCAAGGGCATGCTCCTGGCCGCGCGCCAGAGCGGCGACCAGAACGCCTCCTTCAAGACCTCCAGCGCCCTGCAGAGCTTTTTCGAAGGCCTGGCGGCGCAGAACAGTTTTCTCCTCTCCGGTGACGCCGTGCATGCCCAGAGCGTGCGCGATTCGGTCGC
Organism: Verrucomicrobiota bacterium; assembly: GCA_023428905.1. Classification (GTDB taxonomy): domain Bacteria; phylum Verrucomicrobiota; class Verrucomicrobiia; order Opitutales; family Opitutaceae; genus EW11. The sequence continues at coordinate 94,739 of JAEYWP010000013.1, read as the reverse complement.
CGCGATGCAGAAGCAGGTCACCGGCATGCAGAAGGAACTGCAGGAGGCCGAGGAGCTTGATGCCAGCCTGGCCGATCCGGCAAAAACCAAGCTCCTGAACGAGATTCAGGAGAACAGCGCCGCGTACGCGAAAGGCTTCGAGGATGTGGTCGCTGCGACCGAAGCGCGCACCGCCGTGATCAAGTCCGACCTCGAGCGCCTCGCCCCCCTCTACACCCAGAAGATCACCAACGTCCGCGGCAAACTGCGTGAACTGCAGGAGCAGATCGACGCCGATACCCGCAGTGTCCAGTTGCTGAACGAGCGCCTCGTCCTCGGTCTCAGCGTGGGCGGCGTGCTGCTGGGAATCGCCTTTGCCTGGATCATCGTCCGCAGCGTGACCGGCCCCATCACCCGCCTGACCAAGCGTCTCACCTCCGGTGCCGAGCACACGTCCGCCGCCGCCGCGCAGGTGACGTCCGCCAGCCAGACGATGGCCGATGGTTCGTCCCGCCAGGCCGCCTCGCTCGAGGAGAGCTCCGCTTCCCTCGAAGAGATGGCCGGCATGACCCGCAAAAACGCGGAAAATGCCCAGTCCGCCAAGGCGCTCGCCAATCAGACTCGCGCCGCCGCCGATGCCGGCGCCGAGGACATGAAGCAGATGAAAGCGGCGATGGGTGCGATCCAGTCGTCCAGCTCCGAAATTTCCAAGATCATCAAGACGATCGATGAGATCGCCTTCCAGACCAACCTCCTCGCCCTCAACGCCGCGGTCGAAGCCGCTCGCGCCGGTGAGGCCGGTCTCGGTTTCGCCGTCGTGGCCGACGAGGTGCGTTCCCTCGCGCAACGTTCCGTCCAGGCCGCGCGTGAGACCGCCCAAAAGATTTCCGACGCCACCTCCAAGAGTGAGCAGGGCGCCAAGATTTCTGAGAAGGTGGCCAAGAGCCTCGACGAGATCACGGCCAAGGCCCGCCAGGTCGACGAACTTATCGCCGAGATCGCCGTCGCCTCCCAGGAGCAAAGCCAGGGCATCGATCAGGTCACGCGCGCCGTCTCCGACATGGACAGCGTCACCCAGGGCAACGCCGCCACCGCGCAGCAGACCAGCGCGGCCGCGACCGAACTGAGCAATCAGGCGGTGCAACTGAAGGGTATCATCGACGAACTGACGTCGATGGTGCACGGCTCCTCCAAGGTGGAGGCAGCGACGGACGAAATCACTCCCGCGCACGAGGACGAAAAGTCCGAAAAGGCGGACAAGGAAGCGCCCGCCGAAGTCGCCACTGCGCCCGCTCCGGCCCGCACCGAACGTTCCACGCGCCCGTCTCCGACCGCGCGCCGGGCCGCTCCCGCCGCCCCCGCGGCCAAGCCACGCGCCGCTGCCGCCAAGGTCGAGACGACCGCGATTCCCAACCGAAACGGCCACGCGCCGCAGGGTGGTGAAGACCGCTTTTTCAAGGATGTGTAAGCATTCAGGTTCCCGCTAGAAAAGCAGGCCGGCCGGGGAAAACCCGGCCGGCTTTGTTTTGCGCCGGCTCGGCCGGCGCCGTCCATTCGTCATTCGAGCTTCGTCCTTCCGGCGCGTCCCGCGCCGGTCACGCTCTTCCCGCCAGCTCCTGCTTGAGCTTCAGGCAGACGCCGTGGGCCTGGTGTTCGAACTCCTTCAGGTTGAAGGCAGGAAAGACCCGCTCGCGGAGCACCGCCCAGGCGGCGGACTCCTCCAGGGGAGGCGTGGTGTCCTTGGCGGTGTCGCCGCAGAAGCCGACGTGGCTGTGGAGGCAGAGGACGCGCGCGAGGGAAACCATGGCCACGAGCTCGCGATGTTCCGCGGGAGCATCTGCCGGCGTATTCACATAGCGGATCACGCTGCAGTATGCCGGGGGAAGGCCGTGCGAGGCGGCGAACCAGCCGCCGAGTTCCTGGGCATCACACCCGAGGTAACGCTGCTCCGCGGCCTGCAGGCTGATGTTCTCCCGGCGGGAGAGCTGCACCATCGCCGGGAAACCGTAGGGGAAGAGTTTTAGCAGGATCAGTTTCCCCACGTCGTGAAGCAGGCCGGCGGTGAAGGCGACCGAGGTCAGGTTGGGAAACTCGAGGGCGACGCAGCAGTGCTGGGTCATGCGGGCGACGCCCATCTGGAAGGCCCAGAAGTGCGGCCAGCGGATGGGAGGAAGGTCCATCAGGCGTTCCGGAAGGGTGGGCATGCTGCGGGCGAGGGCGGCGAGGCGCAGGTTACCCAGTTTGCCAACCGCGATGCGGGTGTCCTCGATCGTGGTGCTCTCGTCGTGGTCCAGCGCATTGGCCGCGATCAACACCTGGGCGGTGAGCGCGGGATCCTTGTTCACCAGGTCGATCAAATGGGTGAGGCTCGCCGACTTCGAGTCAGCCGCCATGTGGAAGGCCGCGCCGACGGATTCCATCACCGGGAAGGCGGGAAGTTCCTGCACCTGCAGCTCCACCGACGAGCGGTCGATGAAGGTCCGCCCTTCCGTCAGGTCGGCATTCATCCACAGGGACCGAAGGCGCTCTTCCTCCTTCGCCGCCTCGGTGGCCGCCGCCTCCGACGCCGTGACCAGCGGTTCCGGGTGGTGCTGGTAGTGGAGAAGGCGCGACGCGAAGAGCAGCTCGTCGTGCGTCTGCGTCAGTTGGTCCCAGAAGCCAAACGCCGCCGCGCGATTGCGTTCCTGGGCAAATTCCACGACGCCCCAGGCACCGGCGGTTTCGGCCGCCTCGGCAATCTCCTTGAAGAACAGGCCGACGCCCGGATCGTGGGCGGACGCCCGCCCGGCGATCATCGGGGCCTGCGCCGCCAGGCGCTCTGCGAGGGCATCGCGCTCCTTCACCAGGTCTTCCATCGTGATGCCCATCATCCGGCAGTACGATTTGGCCTCCTCGAAGTGCAGGTTGCGCCAGGGGTTGGAAACCGCACGGGTCACTTCCTTGTGCACCGCCTCCTCGTTGTACGGCTTGATCAGGTAGTTCTGCACGCCGAGCGTGAGGCACTTCTTGACCACCTCGGAATTGGCGATGCCCGTGTACACGACGCAGGGCAGCAGCTTGAGAAAAGGATCGGCCTTCAGCTTTTGAAGAAACTCCAGGCCGTTTCGGCCGGGCAGCTTCACTTCGAGGAAGACGAGGTCGATGCGGACAATCTCGGCGAGAAGGCGCAGGGCCTCGTCCACGGTCCCGGCACACACGGTGCGGTGATTTCCATGGGAAAGCACACCCTGCAGCGCGCGGGTCGCGACCTCGTCGTCGTCGAGTAGAAGGATGTTGGCCATGGTGGGGTGCCGACGGCGCAGCGAGGCGCATCGGGGGAAAGCGGCGTGGCTTTCCTCTCCTATCGACACAAAGTGCGCCCGACTTAGGCGCCGCCCGCTGGCACCACCGGCCGGCGCACCTGCAGCGCGCTGAGCAGGGGGCCGAAGGCGTCGCGGATGGGGGAGGTCGCGAGGTACTGTTCGGCTCCCGTCTTGTCGCCGCGGGCGCGCAGCCCCGCGTACACATGGAGCTCAAACTGGAGCCGGAGCGCGTCGCGCGCAGGTGTCGCCCCAAGCGCGGCGAGGACATAAAGCAGCGCCTCGACTGTCGAGTGCGTGCCCGCCGTCTGCTGGCCGCGAAGCCAATACCGGCTTTCGCCCTCCATCGGCAGGTTGACCAGCTGGCCCCAGGGGCGGATCGCGTGCATCATCCGCGAAGCCTCCCTCCAATTGCCATCGAGGAGAAGGAGCTGGACTCCGGGAGGCGCTGCGGCGGGCAGAGGGTCGCCGGAAGGATGCAGGATCCAGACCGGACGCGCCGGGTCGACCAATGCGCTGGGGGCAAGGGGCAGGTCGGGCCGAAAGACGTGGGTGCGCAGCCGCGGGAGCACGCGCTGCAACAAGCGCCCCGTGCTGGTAGGGCGATAGGTTTCGCGGTAGTGGATCAGCACCGACACATCGATCGGGCAGTCCACCGTTTCCGCGCCGGCGCAGATGCACCACCGGTGGGGAAACTGGCACCGCTCACACCGCGGGGTCTGGTTCAGGACGACGCTGCGGGCCATGGCTCAGCGCGCGCGCCTCCAGCCGGTGAGCCACCAAACGACGCCCAGCCCGGAATAGAGCGCGATCAGCCCCGCGGTTTCGTGCAGGACGTGGTAGTGCCCGGGGAAGCGGGGCGCGAGGATCACGATCGCGGAGATGCGCAGGAAGTTGAAGACAAAGGCCACCGCGGCGGCGATGGGCAGGAGGACGACAAAGGCGGGCCAGTGGACGCGCAGATAGAGCATGCGTATCAACCCCAGCAGGACACTGGAGGTGATCAGCCCGAAGCCGTTGCATTCCGTCGCGACGAGGAAGGTCTGGCCATTGAGGATGAGGAGGAGGCGCACCGGCGTCTCCGGCGCAACGAGCAGTTGCGGCGCCAGGCCCAGCCACTTCAGGAATTGCGCCGATTGCACCCCGGCCATCTGGCGCAGGGGCCAGTCGAGAACGGGAAACAGGAGCACGCAGATGATCAGCAGGCCAAAGGCGATCAGGAGGGGCCGGCTTCGACGGAAGGCCTGCCCGCCGAACACGTAGTGGACGAGTCCGCCCACCGCGAGAACCAGGCCGGCGAGGAAAAGCACGGGGTGCCGCAGGAGCAGCGCCGCGCCCGCGAGCGCATATGAGCCGATCAACCAGCCGAGGGAGGTGTTGGTCAGCAGGAAATGAGGCCGCAGCGCCTGGCGCTGCTCGTACAGGATCCAGCCACCCGCAAAGAGGAGCACCAGAGACGCCTGTTTGAGCTGCTCCTTGGCAAACGCCTCTGAGCCCAGCCATCGCGCCGCGGGCCAGAAGACCAGCGCCGTCAGAGCGACGAGCCCGCCCGCCAGGAGAAGTTCCTGCATGCGCCGGGTCTGGACGGGTTGAGCGTTGGCCATGGTGGGCGGAATTTATGATTCTCGATTGATGGTCTATGGGAAACGGGAGGGACGCTTGGTCGAGAGGTATGCTGCAGGATCTGGAAACCAAGGGAAAGGCTTGGGTTCGAGAGGCAGGTTACCTGTTTAACCGCGAACCCACTCCCTGCGTTCCCTCGTAGGCAGGGGGCCCATCCCGCACGAGTGGCGCGAGTCTTCAGCGCCGCACGCGGTGTGAGGGGCCGCCGCCTGCACCGGAAGCGCTCCGGCCCGTGTCAGCGGTGGCCTTCGGGCTGTTGCCCCGTCGGTCTGGGTCTCCGCCCAATCAAGAATCAAGAATCACGGATGTCCCGCGTTTCCCCGCACGCCCAGGTCTTTCACCTGCACGCGGGTGGACAGCCAAACACTCACGGCGGCGCAGCCGACTGCGACCCAGCCGAGCCAATGGTAGTTGGCGAGCGCGCCGGTGGGCGTCCGCACCACCACCCAGCCGCCGATACTGGAGCTGATGCCGGAGGCGAGGTCGCGTGCACATGCGCTCAGGCTGAGGAAGGCGCCGCGTCGGGTGGAGGGCACGGCCAGGGTGATGATCGCCTGTCCCGGCACAAAGCGTCCGCTGGCGAAAACAAAAAAAGCCCCCGCCAGGAGCAGCACGAGCCAGGGGGCAATCGGCCCGGTGTGGGTGATCGCAATGATCACAACCGAGGCGATCACCACCAGGACCGTGAACATGCGCTGACGCCCGTGCCGGTCCGCCAGCCGTCCCACCCAGGGTGCCGTCAGGACGCTGAGGCTGCCGCCGACCACATAAACCAGGGCGAGGTACTTTTCCGGGTAGCCCACGTTTGCCACCAGGTGGGGGGAGAGCAGGGGGATGATCGTGAAATGTCCGAGCACCATCGCGAACTGGAAGACCAGGGCGCGGCCGGCGTTGGGGTCGCGCAGCACCTCGCCAAAGGCCTTCCGCCGGTCCCCCGGTTGGGCCAGGTGCGCGCGCAAAGACGGCAGCACCCGCCAGGCCAGGAGCCAGACCAGCACGCCTGTGCCCGCGAGCAGGAGGAAGGGCGACCGCCAGCCCAGCCACAACGCCAGCTGCAACCCGACGGGCACGCCCAGGGCGGCGGCGAGGGCAAAGGCTGTCATGACAATGCCGATACCGGACGCGCGCCGTTCCGGCGGCACCACGTCGCTGACAATCGTCATGCAGAGCGAGCCGGCGATACCGCCAAAGGCGCCACCGACCACCCGCCCGATCAGAAGCCAGTGCGCGTCGGGTGAGAGCCCGCACACCACGGTGCTGATGGCAAAGCCGCTGTAGGTCAGGAGCAGCAGGGTGCGCCGGTCGTAGCGGTCGATAAAGGGTGCGGCGAGCAGGCCCACCACACCGGCAGCGATCGAATACGCCGCGACCAACGCGCTGAAACGCCCGGCGCCGATGCCGAGTTCCCGCATCAACTGCGGACCCAGCGGCATCATGATCATAAAGTCCATGATGTGGGTGAACTGGATCGAAGCCAGCAGCAGCAGAAGGATGCGTTCGGAAGGTCGGGCCATGGCGTTCGGCCTCGGGTGAGCCCACCGGATCGGATGAAACCGTGCGCTCGAGAGAGACCGGAGGCACGACGCTGAGCGCGACCGACGCGGACGCAAGTGCCGCAGCGCGTCCGAGACGCACAGCGCCGGCGGTTTTTTTGTGGAGGCGTGCCTACCTCCTGAGCGGACCGCAGCGTTTCCGATGTGGGCGGCGTGCCCTCACGCCGCGTGCGACTCGGGCAGCCCAAAGGCCCGGGCCGCAGGTGCGGGAAGCAGTATTGCCCGAGGCCAGGGAGACTGCCACGATTGCGCTTGGATACAGACTGGGCCTCGCGCCCTCCCCATCGTGCGACCCCAGCTGCCCCCCGGTCTACCTGGACCCACGACCCCTCTGCCTCCGCCTACTTGGACACCCCGCCGCTTTACCCCTGCCTCTCATGCTCCGCTTCGCTTTCTTCTCTCTCCGCATTCCCTCGCTCGCGATGCTGCTTGCTGCGGCGGCCGCTGTGTTTCCTTTTAGCGCGACCGCGCGCGAAAAACCCGCCCGCCCACCCAAGGGTTATACGCCGGTGGCCCTGGCTCCCAAGGAGCCGGACCTTCGCGTGGAATTTCCGGGTTCGGCGCGTGCTCGCGTTGTGCCTACTGGCACCGCCTCCGTCGCCGTGTACATCGGCGCGGATGGCACGTTGCGCGATGTGTTCGTGACCAGCTACACCGACCACGCCTTCGGCAAGGCGCTGGAGGAGGAGGTCCGCACCCTCAGCTTTCAGCCGGCGCGGCTGCGCGGCGTGCCCGTGCCGGGGCGGATGGAGTTTCGCTACCAGTTCGACATCGGCGACATTGCCATGACCACCCTCGATGCCGCGCAGCGTCGTGGTATCACCCCGAAACTCGTCCATACGGTGACGCCCGAGGCGGAGCTGGACTCCAAACTCCGTCTCGCCGCGGTCTCCCTTCCGCGCCTTCCGGCCGGTTATGCGGTCAAGCCCGGAGAGGCTCCGCCCCGCGTCGCGGTGACGTTTTTTGTGGACGACCAGGGTCAGGTCCACTGCCCCAATGCCGACGCCGCGCCCACGCCCGAACTCGCCGCGCTGGCGATGGAGGCTGTTCTGCTCTGGTCCTTCGAGCCTCCGACAAGCCGCGGCCTGCCCGCCATCACTCAGGGCGCGGCCTCGGTCAAATTCCTGCCCGCCCCGACCGAGTGAGTCACCAGGCCCTCGAAGGCCGGTGGGACTCGAGGTTTGCCTCCGCCACGTCCGGGAGAGCGGGGAAAAAATCAAGCCCGGTGCGCGCCTCGATCTCGTCCACCGAGACGAGTGCCACACTCGGATCGGTGGCCGCCGGGAAATCCTGGGGAAAAACGAAGGCCTGCGCCCGCAGGCGGTCGCCGGAAAGATCGGCGATGATCATGAAGAAGGCCTCGGGCACAGCAGCAGCATTGCGCAGACGCTGCACCGGAGAGCGAAAGATCGGACCCGCCACCACCCACACCTCCCCATAACGGGCGGGGTAGTTGATGGCGATACGCTGCTCCAGCTCCCGCCAGGCCCCGCTGTTCAGCCCGGGCCGCTGGGGCACGATGTTCGACATCAGGAAAGTTTCGCGCTGCGCCCTGTCACCGTAGCGCGTCGCAATCGCGTAGTTGGGAGCAAGGTGGCCGCGGTCAAACCCCGACCCGGTGTACACCTCGGGCCCGACCCGCGCGCTGGTGCGGCGGTCGACCTCAAACCGGTCCGGGCGCTCCGGCGCCGTCCGCCGCTCCTGCGTATCCGCAACACGATACGCGGCCCAGACCGGACTGCCCAGGCTGTCGCTGTAACCCACGGTGTAGCCGGTGTTGGGCAGGGTGCGGACCGGGTGGGCGAGGCTGGCGCTGTCCGGCAGCCCCCCGATGGCGTGCGCTTCCGCGGCCACTTCCGGCGCGATGACGTACCCGCCGCCATAATAAAACTGATACAGGTCCCATACCACGTCGGTGAGGCGCACCTGCTTGTCATCGCGCAGGGCGTTCTCGAGCAGCTGCGTCACCTCCGCGCGACGGTCGGGCGGCTGGAGGACAAACCAGAGGCCCAGGGCCGCCGCCAGCATGGCGTTGAACCACAGGGCCAGCTTCAGGCGCGGGAAAGACGGGCCGGAGCGGGACGAGCGGGTGCGGCGTGTTGGCATGCAGAAGTGGCCGGTCAGGCCGGGCGGTGGGGCTTCAGGGCGGCGTCGACGCCCTCCCGCTCGTCGAACACATAACAGGTCCCCTCGAAGTGTGCGTCCCCGCACTCCTCGAAATATTTCAGGATGCCGCCGTCGAGCTGGTAGACGGTAAACCCCTCGCGCTCCATCAGCGGCCCGGCTTTTTCACACCGGATCCCACCGGTGCAAAACATCACCACCGGCTGGTCCTTGAGCGCGGCGGGCAGGCGCTGCACCGCGGCCGGAAAATCCCGGAAACGACGGATCCCGGCCGGCACCGCCCCGCGAAACGTGCCGTGGGCGATCTCGTAGTCGTTGCGCGTATCCAGCAATGTGATGCGGCGGCCCTCGTCCAGCCACTGCTTGAGCAGGTGCGCCGGCAGCTTCGGGGCCGGCTTGCGGGCCGGATCGATCCCGTCCACGCCGAAGGCGATGATCTCGCGCTTGATCTTCACCCGCATGTGCCCGAAGGGCTGCCTGTCACTGAGGCTTTCCTTGCCCGTGAGGCCCTCGAGCCCGGGAATCGCCTGGAGCAGCTGCAGCAGTGCCGCCACCGCGGTTCGTTCACCAGCCACGAAGAGGTTGATGCCCTCGGGACTGAGGAGGATCGTGCCTTTCAGGCCAGAAGCCACGGACGCCTCCAGCAGGCGCGCTTTCAGCGCCGGCAAGCCGTCGAGAGGAGTGAAGCGGTAGGCGGAGAGATTGAGGACCGACGACATGGGCGAAGACGCAGGACTGTGGCGTGGGGCGCGGGCGGCGTGCAAGGACACACCTCCCGGCCTCTCAAAGTCCTGTACCTGCTTTCCCGGAAATTCCTCGGGACTTTCTCCTTCCCGGGACGGGTCGAGTCGATAGGCTGCAGGACCCCTCCACACCATGTCCCCCGTATCCAAGAACCTGGCTTGTTTCCTCCTTTTCACCCTCAGCGCACTGGTCCTCCCTGCCGGAGAGCAGTGGCTCGGCCACGACCGCAACCGCCCGCTGCCGCCGGTGGTGGATCCGGGCACGGCCAGCACCGCGCAGGAGCCGGGACGCCCGCCGTCGGACGCGGTCGTCCTCTTCGATGGCAACTCGCTCAATGGCTGGGTCTCGATGGAGGGCAAACCGTCCAAATGGATCGTGAAGGACGGTGCGATGGAGTGCGTCCCGGGGAGCGGGTATGTCCGCACCCTGCAGTCGTTCGGCGAATGCCAGCTGCACATCGAGTTTGCCACTCCCGCGGCGGTAAAGGGTTCCAGCCAGGGCCGGGGCAACAGCGGCGTCTTCTTCGGCATGGGTCGCTACGAGATCCAGGTCCTCGATTCGTATCAAAACAAGACCTACGCGGACGGCTCTTGCGGCTCGATCTACAACCAGTTCCCGCCCCTGGTGAACGCCTCACGCCCCCCGGGCGAATGGCAGACCTATGACATCCTCTGGACTCCGCCCCGTTTTCACGAGGACGGCTCCCTCAAATCGCCCGCGCGCATGACCGCGTTTCACAACGGCGTGTTGATCCAGCACAACCGCGAGCTGATCGGCGAAACCGGCTGGATGAGCCGCCCGCCCTTCCAGCAGCATCCCGAAAAGCTTCCGATCGCCCTGCAGGACCACGGAAACCCCGTGCGCTACCGCAATGTGTGGGTGCGTGAGCTCGGCCGGCCGTCGCGCCCCGAGTATTACCTGCCAGACGCCACGCTCGACAGCTACGTGGGTGACTACGAGGACATGAAAATCACCCGCCGGGGCGGCCTGCTGGTGATGACGATGCACAGTGTGGAGACGGTGCTCCACGCCGCGTCGCCCACCCGATTCTTCGCCAAGGTCGTCGACATCGAGGTCGAGTTTGATCCCGCCGACAAGTCAGCCCAGGTCTCCGTGGGCGAGCCGGGCGGGCAGAAGAAAAAGCGCAAGGGTTGAGCTGCGGTTGAGGAGCGCGCTGCCCTCAGCGGGCACACGGTCCTGTTCCTGCCAAAAAATCGCCCTGTTCCTCCATCGGGAAATCCTGCACCGGGGGCGATGACGGGAACGCGGACTGCGTGCGTGGGTCCGCGCCCTCATGCACGCGCTTCCCCGCCGGCCGGAGCGCAAACCTCAACCTCCCCTGTCATGAGTGAACACTACATCATTCTCGCCGACCGCGGCCATCTGAAGTTCTACCAGGAGCGCAACGACCCCGAGCAGATGACACCCGGCCTCACCCTCGAGCAGGCGCTGGAGTTTCCGTCGGGTTTCCGCAACTACACGGACGACGAGGCTGACGCGGCGGGCCGCTTCCAGAGCTCCAAACAGCAGGCCGGGGGCGCGGGCGCACCGACGGCGCGGACGGGCATGTCGATCGACGAGCGCCTGCCTCTCGCCCGGGAGGTCGACCGCAAGCAGGTCCGCGACCTCGCCCAGGCGATCGAGAGCTTCCTCCAGGAACACCCGCGGGGTACCTGGGACTTCGCCGCTCCGCCAGACTCGCATAACGCGGTATTGGAATCTCTCTCCGCCTCGGTGAAGGCTCGTTTGGGAAAATCGCTGCCCAAAAACCTCGTCGGCCAGCCGGTGGACGCACTCCGGGGCCATTTCCTGGGTTGAGCCGACCGTTTTCAGTGGAGACGGTCCTTGGAGAGGCGGACCGTGCCCCTGTCGCCCTGCCAGGGCCTGAGAGAGAAGGTTTGCTGGCGTCCACCCCAGCCACCTTCCTCCGTGCATGTCGTCCCCCGCACGTGTCGTCATTGCCGGAGGAGGAGCCGCCGGCTTCTTCGCGGCGATCGCCTGCATCGAGACCAACCCCTCCGCCGAGGTGTTGCTGCTGGAGGCGACAGCGCATCCCCTGGCCAAGGTGCGCGTCTCCGGGGGCGGGCGATGCAACGTCACGCATGCCTGCTTTGAGCCGCGCGACCTCGTCAAACGGTATCCGCGCGGCGGACGCGAACTGCTGGGCGCCTTTCACCGCTTCCAACCGCGTGACACGGTCGCATGGTTTGCCGCGCATGGCGTGGAGCTGAAGACGGAGGCCGACGGGCGGATGTTTCCGGTGACCGACAGCAGCGAGACCATCGTCAACTGCCTGCTGGGGGTGGCGGCACGCGCCGGTGTGAAACTGCGGACCCGCTCCAGCCTGGCGTCGGTAAAGCGGCGCGAGGAAGGCGGTTTCACGGTCGGGCTGGTCGGCGGTGAACACCTCGCCTGCGACCGCCTCTTGCTCGCCACCGGAGGCACCCGCGGCTCCGCCGGTCACACCCTTGCGCAGGCGCTCGGCCACACCATCGAACCCCTCGCTCCGTCACTCTTCACCTTCAACGTATCCGATGACCGGATCCGCGGGCTGGCGGGCATTTCCGTCGCGGATGCGGTGGTCTCGGTCGGGCTGACCAAGCGGTCGGAACGGGGGCCCGTGCTGGTGACGCATTGGGGTCTGAGCGGGCCGGCCATTCTCCGGCTTTCCGCCTGGGGAGCGCGGGAGATTCAGGGGTTGGAGTACCGTTTCCCGCTGGCGGTGAACTGGTGTGGAGGTGCCTCCCTGGAGGCGGTGCGCGCCGACCTGGCGCAGGTGCGAAGCCAGCACGCGCGGCGGCAGGTGGGCAACACCCCGGTCCGCGGGGTGCCTCAGCGTCTGTGGGAGCGGCTGGTTGCCGCGGGCGGCCTGGCGGCGGAAACTCCCTGGACCTCCGTCTCGAATGCCGGGATGAACGCCCTGGCCGCGCAGTTGACGGCGGGTGAGTTCCACGTGGACGGCAAGAGCACAAACAAGGAGGAATTCGTGACCTGCGGCGGGGTGAAACTGGCGGAGGTGGATTTCCGCACCCTGGAAAGCCGGATCTGTCCCGGCCTTCATTTCGCGGGCGAGGTGCTGGACATCGACGGCATCACCGGCGGTTTCAACTTCCAGGCGGCCTGGACCACCGGGCACCTCGCCGGGGTGGCGATGGCACAATCTTCGGGATAGACGGCCCTGCCCGTCTTCCGGAGACTCGCGCGTCCATGTCTTACTGGCAGCTCCTCCTCCTGATCCTCCCGGTCTTTGCGCTGATCGGCATCGGCGTGTTCTTCCGCCGGATGGCGTGGATGACGGCGGAGGCGGATGGGAGCCTGCTGAAGATGGTGGTGAATTTTCTCTACCCCTGCCTGGTCTTTGAGAACGTCCTGAACAACCCCTCGCTGCGGGAGCCCTCCAACCTTGGGCTCGGTCCCCTGATCGCCGCCGGGATGACCGCGGTGAGCATTGTGTTTGGACTGTGGGTCGCGCGCGTGCTTGGGCTGACCCAGGGGCATGGGCTCCGCACCTTCGGGTTTGCGTCGGGGATCAACAACTACGGCTACATTCCCATCCCGCTGATGACGGCGCTGTTTGGGACGGAGAGCCTCGGTGTGCTGCTGGTGTACAATGTCGGCTGTGAGGTCGCGATCTGGACGGTGGGCATTCTCGTCCTCTCCGGGCTCTCCCTGCGGGAGGGCTGGCGGCGGCTGCTCAATCCCATGGTCCTCTCCCTCGTCCTCGGCCTCGCCGGCAATCTCACCGGGCTGGGGGCGCGCATGCCCGATGTCGCGACGAGCGTGATACACCAGTGCGCGGTCTGCGCCGTACCGCTGGGGCTGATCCTGATTGGCGGCACCCTCGAACAGTATTTCAACCGGCCCCGCGAGCTGTTTGACGCCCGGGTGCTGTTGGGCTCGGTGGGTCTCCGACTCGGGCTGTACCCGCTGGTTTTCCTGCTCCTGGCCCGGTACCTCCCGGCAACGGAAGAGTTGAAGCGCGTCCTGGTGGTCCAGGCCGGCATGCCGGCCGGAATCCTGCCCATCGTGATCGCGAAGCACTATGGAGGGCACCCCTTGACGGCGGTGCGGGTGGTGATCGGGACCACCGTGGTGGGTGTGCTGCTGATCCCGCTCTGGCTCAAGTTTGGGATGGCCTGGATCCTTTGACGCCGGCCTCGGGGATTTCCGGGTTTTGGGGTCGGCGGCCGTACCCGCCATTGACGCGGTCCGGCCTGCCCCGCTAGTTCGCTCGGACCATGGAATGGCTTTCTGATCCGCAGATCTGGGTGTCCCTGCTCACGCTGACCGCGCTCGAGATCGTGCTCGGCATCGACAACGTCATCTTCATCTCGATCCTGGCGGGCAAACTTCCCGCCGACCGGCAGGCGAAGGCGCGGCAGACCGGCCTGCTCCTCGCCCTCGTCACCCGCGTGGCCCTGCTCTTCAGCATCACCTGGCTGATGCGGCTGACCACCCCTCTGTTCGAGCTTCCGATCCTGAATCACCCGATCTCCGGCCGCGACCTGATCCTCGGGCTCGGCGGTCTGTTCCTCATCGGGAAAAGCGTGCATGAGATCCATGACAAGCTGGAGGGCGCAGAAGGCCACGCCAACCCGGGCCGCGCTGCCTCGTTCGCGGCGGTGATTGCCCAGATCGTGGTCCTCGACATCGTGTTCTCTCTCGACTCCGTCATCACCGCCGTGGGCATGGCGGACAACATCGCGGTCATGGTCGCGGCGGTGGTCATCGCGCTCGGGGTCATGCTGGCGTTCGCCGGGACGATCAGCGATTTCGTCAACCGCCACCCGACCCTGAAGATGCTCGCCTTGAGCTTCCTCATCCTGATCGGTGTGACGCTGGTGGGCGAGGCGCTCGGGCGCCACATCCCGAAGGGTTACATCTACTTCTCCATGGCTTTCGCCTTCGGCGTGGAGATGCTGAACCTGAAGCTGCGTTCGAACGCCCAGAAGCCGGTCGACCTGCACCAGCGTATCAAATAACCCGCGACGCCGCTGCCGGCTGCGGTGCTGCAAGCTGCGGCGGTGGTTAAGTTACACAGAGGCCACGGAGGCGGATCACAGAGGCCACGGAGAACCGAGTGAGGGTCCGGGATTCCTGGTGTGTGATTTGTGATTCGGATGGCAGGCGGAGGGATCGCGGTGGCCGTGGCAGTTTGGGATGGGGTGAATTGGGTCGGTATCACTCACTCGGTTACACCGCCGACGCGGAGCAGCCCTCCCGGCCGAAGCCCGCTTCTGGATTCCGATCCAAACCAAGAATCCCGAATCCCGAATCATAACTCCTGCGCCGCCTTTCGGGCCTCCGTGCCCTCCGTGTCACCGCTCCGTGTCCTCTGTGTAACTTTCCCTCTGCCGCAGCTTAAGGCGTCGCTTTTGCGTGGGACCACTTGTCCGAGGCGTCGCGGACGAGTTGCTGGAGCATGGGGAAGCGGACCTCGCCGTAGTTGAGGGCATAACGTAGCTTGCCTCCGCGGAAAACCCAGGTGGACGGGGTCCACTGCACGGGGTAACCGAGGAACGCGCTCACCTTGTCGTCTTTTGAGCGCGAGGTGTTCGGATGGTGGAAGAGGACAAAGTTGTCCTGGTCGCCCACGCCGTATTTCGCGAGATCGGCCTCGCCGCTGGCCGTGTTCCAGATGGTGATGAACACCACCTCCACGTCCGGGTTGACCGCGAGAAAGTCGCGCCAGCCGCCACTGGCGAGTTCCGCCCGGCAATTGGAACACCACGGCGCCCAAAAGTGCACGATCGTGACGCCATCGGCCCCGACGCGCGCCCGGACCTCGCGTTCCAGGGCCTCGACCGTGGCAGGCTTGGCCTCCTCCGGCGCACCCGCGTCGCGCGGCACCAAGGCGGTCCCGTCCGCAAGGCCCTGGGCAACCGACGCGCGCGGTGGCGCGTCCGTCAATGACGGCTCAGCCGCGCGCAGGAGCGGGGAGGAGGCAAGGGCGAGGGTCAGAAACGTCAGAAGGAGCCGGATCGGAAGGGAGGACATGCGTCCGACCCTAAACGGCGAAAGCCGACGGCGCCAGAGCGCCATCGGCTTTCGTTGTTCAAAACCAAAAGGGATCGCTTAGGCTTCGACGTTGAAGACCAGCGGAACCACGACCTTCGAGGCGACCGGCGCGCCGCCCTTGCTGGCGGGCTTGAACTTCCAGCCGCGGATGGCGGTGAGGGCGGCCTGCTCAAAACCCGCGTGGCTCGACTTCGAGATCGAGGCCTCGGTGACATTGCCGCTTTCGTCGATCATCACGCGAACGGCCACCAGGCCCTTCACGCCATCACGGCGGAGTTCCTCGGGATAGGCCGGGGGCGGTGTTTTTACCGGCATCGGGCGGACGTCGTACTCCGCAGCATCCTGGGCATGCGCGGAAGTCGCGAGGCCACTGAGGATGGCAATTGAGAAGAGGGCGGCGGTGAGGAGGGAATTGACCTTCATAAACGTAATCGTGACGTGCCTGTCTTACGGATTCCGTTACCGAATTATTAGCAAAAATCCTGCGATAAGGGATCATTGCCCTTCGTCTAGGGGAGGGAGCCCGGGCGTCTGGGGAGTTCTGCCCAGGCGCAGGGAGCGGGCGCCCCGAAAAGCCTGCAGCCGCTCGCACCTTTCCACTTGCGGGGCCAGCGGCGTACGCTGCTATGGCCACTTCCTTTTCACATGGAGTTGCCCAACGCTGATCACGTGCTCCGCATCGCCCAGGAGCTCGGCCTGAAAGTTCACCAAGTTGCGTCCACCGCGCAACTTCTCAAAGAAGGTGCCACCGTGCCCTTCATCGCCCGCTACCGCAAGGAGGCGACCGGTGAGCTGGACGAGGTGGCGGTGACGGCGATTCGCGACCGCATGGAGCAGATGGCCGCGCTGGACGAGCGCCGGATCGCCATTGTGGCATCGCTGAAGGAGCGGAACCTGCTCACCGACGAGCTCGCGAAAAAGCTGGCGGCCGCCGAGACCCTGAACGCGCTCGAGGACATTTACCTGCCCTTCCGCCCGAAAAAGCGTACGCGGGCGACCATCGCGAAGGAAAAGGGCCTCGAGCCGCTGGCCGAGCTGCTCTGGACCCAGGACAATGCAGTCGATGTCGCCGCCGCGGCCGCCGCCTACGTGGGGCGCGATTACGTGGCCGATGATGGCAAGAACCAGACCTCCAAAATTTCCAGCGCGGACGAGGCCCTCGCAGGCGCCCGGGACATCCTCGCCGAACGCGTGAGCGACGACGCCACCGCCCGCGCCAAGCTCCGCGGTCTTTATCAAAAGGACGCCGTGGTGTCCTCCAAGGTCATCTCCGGCAAGGAAACGGAGGGGGCCAAGTTCAAGGACTACTTTGAATGGAGCGAGCCGCTCGCGAAGGCACCCAGCCATCGCGTGCTGGCCATGCGCCGGGGCGAAAAGGAGTTGGTCCTGATGATGCGGATCACAATCGACGAAAAGGCAGCCCTCGCCGAGGTGGAGCCGCTGTTCGTCAAGGCGCCCGCCTCCGGCCCCGTGCCCCGCACTTGCTCGGACCATGTGCGCCTGGCGGTGCAGGATGCGTATAAACGCCTCCTCGCGCCCGCGATGGAAACGGAGATGCGCCTGGAGACGAAAAAGCGGGCCGACGAAACCGCGATCAAGGTGTTCGCGGACAATCTGCGCGAGCTGCTCCTGGCCTCACCCCTCGGCCAGAAGAACGTCCTCGCCATCGACCCAGGCTTCCGCACCGGCTGCAAGTGCGTGATCCTGGATCGGCAGGGGAAACTGCTGCACAACGACGTGGTTTACCCTGACCAGGGCATCGCCAAAACCGAGGAGGCGAAGGAGAAACTCGCCGGCTTCGTGAAGTTTTTCCAGATCGAGGCCATCGCCATCGGCAATGGCACCGCAGGACGCGAGACCGAACTTTTTGTCCGTTCCCTCGGCCTGCCCGCCAGCATCCCCGTGGTGATGGTCAACGAATCCGGCGCCTCGATTTATTCGGCCAGCGACGTGGCGCGGGAGGAGTTTCCTGATCACGACCTCACCGTGCGTGGTGCGGTTTCGATTGGCCGGCGCCTGATGGATCCGCTCGCCGAGTTGGTGAAGCTCGACCCGAAGAGTATCGGGGTGGGGCAATATCAGCACGACGTGGAGCAGAACGCCCTCAAACGCTCGCTCGACGACACCGTGGTGTCCTGCGTCAACGGCGTCGGCGTGGAACTGAACACCGCGTCCAAACAGCTCCTCAGCTATGTTTCCGGCCTGAACGCGTCGATCGCCGCCAACATCGTGGCGCGCCGCAATGAGAAGGGCCCGTTCACGTCGCGCGCGGAGCTCCTGGAGGTCGCACGTCTCGGCCCCAAGGCCTACGAACAGGCCGCCGGCTTTCTGCGCGTCCGCGACGGCAGCCACCCCCTCGACAGCTCCGCGGTCCACCCGGAGAGTTATCCGATCGTGGAGAAGATGGCGTCAGACCTCGGGGTCACGGTTGGTGACCTGATGCGCGACGCCAACGTGCGGACGAAGATCAAGCTCGAGGCGTACGTGACGGAGACGGTCGGGCTTCCGACCCTGAACGACATCCTTGCCGAGCTCGCGAAGCCGGGGCGCGACCCGCGCCAGAAATTCGAGGCCTTTTCGTTCCAGGAGGGCGTGAACAAGCCCGAGGACCTGAAGCCGGGCATGAAGCTTCCGGGCATCGTGACCAACGTGACTGCCTTCGGCGCGTTCGTGGACATCGGCGTCCATCAGGACGGCCTGGTGCATGTCAGTCAGCTGGCGGACACCTTCGTCAAGGATCCGGCCGAGGTGGTGAAAGTCTCGCAGCGGGTGACCGTGACGGTGACCGAGGTGGACCTGCCCCGGAAGCGGATCAGCCTCTCGATGCGCAGCCGACCTGAGATCGGTCCGAAGAGCGCCCCGGGCGCCACGGGACGAACCAGCCCCGGCGCTCCGCTCGGAGGCAAGCCCGGCCCCGGCAGCGGCAACCGCGGCGGCGCCCCCGCCCCCAAGCCGCCCCAGTCGATCAACAACGACTGGTTCTCCGCGGCCCTGAACAAGAAGCGTTAGGCGCCGATGCGGCTTCGAGCGGGAGCCGCATCGACCAGACGCAGTTCCTGCGCACAGGGCGCGACCGAGGGGACCCGTCCTGGCGTCGCGACGACCTTCACCGCAAGGGCGGCGACTCAGAAGAGCGTGAGCGCGCGAGCGCTCTCGATCACGACCCAGGCGCCGCCGGCGGTGAACGAAAGCGCCATCAGGGCCTTGATCCGTTTGCGCCAGCGCAGGCGCGCGTCGAAACGGTCGCTGTTGAAGCCACGCAGGCTGCGCGTCTCGGTGATAAAACTGACAAACTGGGCGTTCCGCAGCCGGGTGGTGTGGATACGACTGTTGTCCACGCGGCCCATCTTGATCGCGGGGCGGTGGAACCAGTTTTTGAGGACGTTAAGCAGCATCTCGCGTGGGTAGACGTAACAGCGGAAAATTGGTTCGTTTTTTCAAATCGAAATCTGCAGCGTGCACCCTTTTCACCGCTTTTTTCACCGCGCCATGCACCACTTCCATTACGTCGGCCAGGACCTGCACTGTGAATCTGTCGATCTGGCGGCTGTCGCCCACTTGTATGGGACTCCCACCTACGTTTACAGCGCGGCGACGATCGCGGACAACGTCACCCGGCTGGTGAAGAGCTTGAACGGACTCGACGTGCAGCTCTGCTACGCGATGAAGGCGAACTCCAACCTCGCCCTGCTCAGGCACTTCGCGAACCTGGGTGCAGGCTTCGACCTGGTTTCGGGCGGCGAGATTCGCCGCGTCCTGGCGGCTGGGGCCGACGTGCGGAAGAGCGTGTTTGCGGGCGTGGGAAAGACGGAGGCCGAGATCAAGTTGGCGCTCGAGTCGGGGATCTTCGCCTTCCACGTCGAGAGCGAACCGGAGCTCGCACGGATCAACCACGTGGCGGGGAAGCTGGGAGTGAAGGCGCCGATCGCGATCCGGGTGAACCCCGACGTCGATGCCCACACCCACGCCAAGATCACCACCGGCAAGAGCGAGAACAAGTTCGGCATCCCGCTGAAGTATGCGGCCGCTGCATACGAGGCCGCGACCAAGTTCAAGAACCTCGCCCTCACGGGCGTGCAGATGCACATCGGCTCCCAGCTGACCGACGTGGCCCCCTTCGTCGAGGCCGTCGCCAAGGTCGCGCCCTTCGTCGAGGAGCTCAAGGCGCGCTACGGCATCAGCTACTTCTCGATCGGCGGCGGCATTGGCATCGTTTATCGCGATGCCCTCGCCAGTGGCCAGGCCGGCTGGTGGGACGCACAGGCTGAGGATAAGCGGCCGATCACGCCCGAGGCGTACGGCGCGGCCCTCACGCCGCTGCTCCAACCGCTCGGCCTCAAAATCCTGCTCGAGCCGGGACGCTTCCTCGTCGGCAACGCCGGCGTGCTGCTCTCGCGCGTCGAGTACCTGAAGCGTGGCCACGGGCGCAATTTCCTGATCGTGGACGCGGCGATGAACGACCTCGTCCGCCCCGCGATGTACGAGAGCTACCACGAAATCGTGCCGCTCCGCCGCGACACCACCCGGCGCGCGCTCGTTGCCGACATCGTCGGCCCCATCTGCGAAAGCGGTGACTGTTTTGCCAAGGAACGCCAGCTGCAGGAAGTGGGCGAGGGCGAGTTCCTGGCCTTCATGAGTGCCGGCGCCTACGGCTATGCGATGGCCAGTCGGTACAACAGCCGGTCCCTCGCGGCGGAGGTGCTGGTAAAGGGCTCCACCTTCGAGCTGGTCAATGCCCGGGAAAGCTTCGAGGCGATGGTTGCAAACGAGCGCATCCCCGCGTTCTTGAAGTGAGCCGCTGCCGCGCGCCTGCGCGGCGCGTATCCCCGTCGTGAAGACCACCACCCACACCCTGCGCAAGCTCAAGGGCACGCGACCGATCGTGGCCGTGACCGCCTACGACGCCTTGATGGCGAAATACGCTGGCGATGCCGGGGTGGATATTCTCCTGGTGGGTGACTCCGTCGGAAACACGCTCCTCGGCTTCGACAGCACCGTTCCCGTGACGCTCGACATGATGTGTCACCACACCGCTGCGGTGGCGCGGGCAAAGCCGCCCGCCCTGATCGCGGCGGACGTGCCCTTCGCCGAGGCGCATTACGGCTTCGAACGTGTCCTGGCGGCCTGCCAGCGCCTGATCCAGCAGGCCGGCGCCGAGGCAGTGAAGATTGAGGCCGGCGCGGACCTGGCCCCGCAGGTTGCCCGGCTCGTGGACGCCGGTGTTCCGGTCTGGGGGCACATCGGGCTGAAGCCACAGCAAGTGCACGCCCTGGGGCGCTACCGGCGGTTTGGGACCCAGCCGGCCGAAGCGGAGACGCTGCTGAACGACGCCCTCGCGCTCGAGAAGGCCGGGGTGTTCGCCCTGCTCGTGGAAATGGTGGATCCCGGCTTTGCGCGGACCCTGACCGAAACGGCGAAAGTCCCCGTGATCGGTATCGGCGCGGGCCCCGCGTGTGACGGACAAGTGCTGGTCTCCACCGACCTGCTGGGCCTTGGGTCCGGTTACGTTCCCAGTTTTGCCAAGGCCTTCGGCGCGGCGGGCGAAGAATACAAGAAGGGGTTTACCGGCTTCGTCGAAGCCGTCCGCGCCAAACAGTTCCCTGCCTGAGGGGCGCTGCGCCGGTGTCTCTGCCGAGCATTGCAGGTTCGGAAACGTGCCGTCTTCAGGATCCAAAGTCCGAAGACCGGCACTCTTTGCGGGCCAGAGGATCGCTGTCGGCGGGGTGTCCTCACCCCGCACCTGCGATGGGAACCTTCAGAGCTGCAGGCGTTTTCCCCCCTTGCCGCGGCGCGTGTCCTCGGCCTTGTTGGGGCGCCACCGCATGAACTTCGCCGTTGTTGGAGCGGGTGCCTGGGGCACCGCCTTTGCCATTCACCTCAGTCGGCTGAACCACACCGTCACCCTCGTGCCGCGGCGGTTCGAGCACGCCCTTGCGATCGGGTCCGCCCGTGAGAACACGGAATACCTGCCGGGTATCCCACTTCCCGCCAGCCTGCAGCTCGGACACGAACTCACCCCCGTCCTGATGGAGACGGAGGTCGTCCTGGTCGCCTCACCCGCCCAGGCCCTGCGCGAAACCTGCGCGCGCATCCGGGCGAACCTCGGTCTGGCCACCCAGCTCCGGCTCGTCCTCAGTCTCTCGAAAGGACTGGAGCAAACCACGCACCTGCGCACCACGGAGGTGATTTCGTCGGTCTTTCCCGAACACGGCACCGGCGTCCTCACCGGTCCGACCAACGCCGCCGAAGTGGCCCGCGGGCTGCCCGCGGCTATGCTGCTCGCCACCTCGCGGATCGATGGGTTTGCCACCGAGGTCCAGGCCGCGCTGAGCGGCCCGACGCTGCGCGTTTACACGACCGAGGACATGGCCGGCGCCGAATTCGGAAGCTGCCTGAAGAATGTCTATGCCATCGCGGCCGGTTGTGCGGACGGCCTGGGCCTGGGCGACAACACCAAGGCGGCGCTGATTACCCGCGCCCTCACCGAGATGGTGAGGGTCGGTTGCGCGCTGGGCGCACGCCCGGAGACCTTTTATGGGCTGAGCGGCGCCGGCGACCTCATGGCGACGTGTTACGGGCAGTGGAGTCGCAACCGCGACTTCGGCGCCCGGATCGGCCAGGGCCATCCGGTGGCGGACCTGCTCAGCGGCCGCCGCACCGTGGTGGAGGGCTACAAGACGGCGGAGTCCTTCTTCGGGCTCTGCCAGGAGCGCCGGATCGAGGCGCCCATCCTGACGGAGGTCTATCGCATCCTCTACGAGGGCAAAAAGCCTGCCAGCGCCCTCAACGCGCTGATGACCCGCGAGCTGAAACGGGAGTGCTGACAACGCGCGGGGCGCTCGCCTGTGCGCGCCCCGACCGGGGTCTCAGGTGACCCCGGGGAGACGCGGCGCGAGAGCGTGCGCCGCGCGCTCAGTGGCCCATTCCCGCGTGCTCCTCGATGTATTCCTTCTTCAGGCCGAGTTTTTCGGGGGCGTGCAGCACCAGCATCTTCATGCGGATGTCGCCGGGCACCTGCTCGCGGGTGGCCTTTGAAACGACGATCATCAGCAGGATCGCGAGTGGCACCGTCCAGATCGCGGGTTGTTCGCAGAGGATGCGGATCAGGGGGTGAGCCACCCAGAACGCGGTCAGGTCGACCATCTTCAGGTCGCTCAGGTTGATCAGGGTGGTGCAGGCAAGGGCAGCGAGTCCCCCGCCCAACATTCCGGTGGCCGCACCCTTCATCGTCATGCCGCGCCACCACACGCTCATGAAAAGCAGCGGGAAATAACTTGCCGCCGCGATGGCGAAGGCCTGCCCGACCATGAAGTTGATCTGGAGCTGTTCCACCTGAGAACCGAGGAGGATCGCCACCGCGCCGATCAGCACGGCGGAAAGCTTGAACATCCGCATGCGCTGTTCCGGGGTCGAGTTGGGACGAAGCATCCGTCCGTAAACGTCGTGCGCCAGGGCTCCGGTCATGGAAACCAGCAACCCGGAGAAGGTGCTCATAAAGGCGGCGAAAGCACCCGCGCAGGTGATGCCGCTCAGCACCGAGCCGAGGATCCCGCCGCGCTCGTTGAGGATGCGGGGCAGTTCCAGCACGATCTTGTCCGTGCCTTTCGCCCCGCTCGCGGCGTAGAGCTCCGGCATGAGGTTGCGGCCCAGGACACCGAAGACGGGAGGGAAGACATAAAACACGCCGATCAGGATCATCACCCACATGGTGGTGCGTTTCGCCGCCACGCCGTCGGGGTTGGTGTAGAACCGCACCAGGATGTGGGGCAGCCCGGCGGTGCCGCAGACCAGGGCGATGATCAGGGAGTACGTATAAAGAAGTGAATACGGCTTGGTTTCCTCGGCGCTGAGGCCGGCCGCCTTGGCTGCCTTGGTGGTGAGCGGGCCAAAGGGGGAAATCCAGGCCTGGTCGGCGGGTGCCTTGGGATCGAGTGGCTCCCGCTCCACCGTCTGGACGAGCGCGGCTGGGGCCTCGCCGGGTGCCAGGTTGGCCTCGAGGTGTTTCCCGTAGGAGCCGTAGACCGACATGAGGATGAAGATCGGCAGGCTGATCGCGAACATCTTGGCCCAGTACTGGAACGCCTGCACCAGGGTGATGCCCTTCATCCCGCCCAGGGCCACGTTCAGCGTGATCACCGCCCCCACCAGCACCACGCCGCCCCAGTAGGGCATGCCGGGGAAGATGTAGGCGAGGGTCGTGCCCGCGCCCTTCATCTGCGGCATGGTATAAAAGAAACCGATGAAGAGGACAAAACACACTGCGATCTTGCGGAAGAGGGGCGAGTCGAAGCGGCCCTCCGCAAAATCCGGGATGGTGTAGGCGCCAAAGCGGCGCAGCGGCCCGGCGATGAACAGGAGCAGAAAGAGGTATCCACAGGCGTAACACACCGGGTACCACAGCGCGTCGTAGCCGGACGACATCACCATGCCGGCCACGCCCATGAAGGACGCCGCCGACAGGTATTCACCGGAGATGGCGGACGCGTTCCAGCCCACGGATACAGAGCGCCCCGCGACGAAGAAATCGCTGGCGGTCTTGGAGCTGCGGGCGGAGCGGAAGCCCATCCAGATCGTCACCGCCACGGTGACGAAGGAGAAGGCGAAGATCCAGGGGTCGACGCCACCGAGGAAAGCGAGGAAAGGGGTCATGGTCGGGTGGGGGCGTGAACGTTAGCTGCGGCGGGAGGCGCCGCCGACGTCGGCCGCGACCTGGCGGACCTCGTCGTCCTCGAGGGCGATGGAGCGCCGGATGAAATACCAGGAGATGCCCCACACCGCGGGGAAAAAGAGCACGCCCAGCAGGAGCCAGCTGAGGGTGAAGCCCGCGACGCGCCGCGCCATCAATTCCGGCGCGAGGTAATTGGCCAGGGGCAGGCCGAGCAGCACGATCACAAAGGCGGCGGCACAGCCGATCGAGAGCTGGAGCTGGCGGCGCATCAGCGTCTTCAAAAACGATTCGCTGTGCACGCGGTCATCCGACGGGGTAGCAGGGGGCGGCATGGGGCGGGACATTGGCGCGCGCGGCCGCTGGATCAAGACCGGAGAAGCGGTCCTGATGGCGATGATAAGCACATTATTGAGCGGCGCGCCTAAGCAGTGCCCAGACGCTCACGGATCAGTCGCCGCAACGGTGCCCGAAGGATGCGGGCGAGCTTGGGATTGGCGAACGCAACCCAGCTGACGGGAGAGGTGGTGTCGAGGACCGGCTTCAAGGCTCCGCCCAGGGGAGCCTCGACAATCACCCCGGCCTCCTGCGCGACCAGGGCGGTGCAGATGTCGTACGGATGGCAGACCAAGGCCGAGTTTAGTCCCAGCTTGGCAAAGGCGAGGGGACGGATGTCGCCCACAAACCGGTCATGCCCGACGAGGATCTCGTAAAGCTGTCCTCCAGTGGAGATGTACTGGTCGTCAAAGACCAGGGGCGTTCCTGCCGGCACCTCGTGGTGGACGTCCGCCCAGAGCGCCTCTTCCAGTCCCGCCAGCAGCGCCTTCCCGTCTGGGAAAAACCGCGCGAGGGAGGAAAAGCCATGTTTGAAATCGCCTGCCCTCGAGGGGGTGAGGCGCACTTTGCCGCGCTTGCGCGCCCGCACGTCGACCCATTCAGAAACGATGCCCCGCGGACCGGCGCCGCGCACCACGCTGATCTGGTCCGCCCGCCACTGTTTACTGGTGGGCAGCTCCGTCATGGCGGCAACGACGATGTCACCCAGGTGGGTCCGTGCCCCCCGCTGCGGGGCGAGGCCGGCGAGGGACCACGCCGGGCGTTTGTCATACATCAGGCCGCGGGTGCCATCGATGGGGTCGAGGATGCATTTCCAGCGGGTTTTTGCCACCGGCGTACCGCGGGGGAAGGTGGTCGCCTCGCCCTCCAGGCCCTCCATCACCACCTCGACCGGCCAGGCTTTGGGCCAGTGCGCGTCGAACCATCCGAGGATCGCCTCCTCACTGACCTTGTCGATCTGGTAGATCGTATCCGCCGCGGTCACCGCTGCGACGCCGGCGAGGTCGGTGGTGGCGCGCGCTCGTTCCCGCACCAGGGTGTCGCGGATGTGATCCTGCAGCGCACAGAGCAGGAGCCGGGCTCGGCCAAGTTGGGATGCGGTCATGCGGATGCGATGCCAAGCCCCGCGACCCACGTCCAGCGAAACGGTGGCAGCCCCCCGCCGTCCCGATTCCCTCACCGCACGCGACCAACCTTCCGGCAACGCACACCTCCTGACGCTGCCGCACCCCCGCGCGCGAAATCCGGAGCTTCCGCTCAATCACAAATCATCAATCAGGAATCATAATTCCCCCCTGCGCCTCACCGTCTCCCCGCCCACCCAGCTCCCGCTGATCAGGCTCGCCCGCGGAAAGTCCTGCAGGCCGCTCTCATTGTTGTGCAGCATGGCCACCAGCATATCGATCGCGGCCTCGCCGGTAAGGTCGTTGTGCTGGTCCATCCCGGCCCAGGCCTCGTTGCCGGGGCGCCGCTCCAGTTGGACCAGCCCGATGTCTTCCGGCACTCGCAGCCCCGCCGCCTCCACCCAGTCTCGGGCGACGTTGTAGAGCGTGAACAGGACGTCCGGCCGAAACCGTTCGCGCCAGCGGTGGAAGAGGGCGGCGTCCTGCCGCGCTTCCTCCACCTTGTAGAAGCCCGGAATGCGGTCGCGCGGAGGCAGGCTCTGCTGGCTGACCCACATGCCGGAGCTGAAGCGCCCGTCGACGAGGCGGTCGATGCGTTCGTCGACGACCAGGCCGGGGCGCTCGTAGCCCAGTTCCCGCGCGCGTTCGAAGGCCTGGATCACCAGGGCGTGATGGTCGACGCAGCAGAAGGGCAGGGTGGGGTTGCGGGTGCGCACCCCCGTGATCACACACGCGTGGTTGCGCCAGGTGGAGGCGAAGCGCTCCGGCAGCTGGTTCTCCTTCATCAGGCCGACCACCAGCACCCCGCGGATGCCGCGGGCCCGCAGGATGCGGTCGAGGCGCTCCCCGTTGAGCTCCGGGTCGTGAAGCCAGAATTCATCCAGCTTGTAGCCGTGGAAGGTCGCGCGGCGGCGGCAGCCCTCCACGTACATCGGCACGGTCGGATGGCGGGTGAACGCGCGTGGCTCAAGATTTGCGTTAAGAAGGGCGAGGGTCCGCCTGTATCCGGCCGGGTGTGACTTGCGCAGCTCCGTCATGAGCTGCGAGACCACCGGGTTGCGGGTGTAGCCCAGCGCCTTGGCGATGCGCACGATCTTCCGCCGGGTCTCGGGCGGGATCTGCGGGTCCGCTCGCAGGGCCAGGGAAACGGTGTTCTTCGACACGCCGGCCTTCTCCGCGATGGTGGTCATCGTCACGGGTTTCATGGATTGGGTGGGAGAGGTTTCCGCCTCGTCCAGTGACTGTCAAGTAACCGGGCGGTTTACCGGGTCCGGCCCCCGGGGAGACTCGCCCCCGTGTTTACCCTCGGCATCGATTACGGCACGAACTCGGTGCGCTGTCTTGTGGTCCGCTGCGCCGATGGCGCGGAACTCGGCAGCTGCGTCGTTCCCTACCCCTCCGGTCACCAGGGCGTCCTTCTGGACCCGAAGGACCACCACCTCGCGCGGCAGCACCCGGGCGACTACCTCGTCGGCCTGGAGAAGAGCGTCCGCGGCGCCCTCGCCGCCGCCAGGAAGACCCGCGGTTTCGACGCCTCCAAGGTGATCGGCCTGGGGGTCGACAGCACCGGCTCGAGCCCGATCCCGGTGGACCGGCAGAACCGGCCCCTCGCCCTCTCCGCGAAGTGGAAGAAGAACCTCGCCGCCCAGTGCTGGCTGTGGAAGGACCACACCAGCTGGAAGGAGGCGGCTGACCTCACCCGCCTCGCCGCCGAGCACCGCCCGCATTTCCTCGCCAAGTGCGGCAACACCTACTCCTCGGAGTGGTGGTGGTCCAAGATCTGGCACTGCCTCAACGTCGCCCCCCAGGTCTTTGCCGCCGCCCATTCCTGGGTGGAGCTGGCGGACTGGGTCCCGTCCGTCCTCGCCGGGGTCACCGACCCCGCCGCGGTGAAGCGCGGGGTCTGCGCCGCCGGCCACAAGGCGATGTACAGCGACGAGTGGGGCGGCCTCCCGGACAAGGAGTTCCTCAGCCTGCTCGACCCGCAGCTGGCCGACCTGCGCGACCGTCTGTATTCGAAAGCCTACGACGCGACCGAGCCCGCGGGCACGCTCTGCCCGGAATGGGCCAAGCGCCTGGGCCTGCCGGAGGGCATCGTGATCGCGATCGGCGAGTTCGACGTCCATTACGGCGCGATCGGCTGCGGCGTCCGCGAGGGCACCCTGGTCAAGGTCATCGGCACCTCCACCTGCGACTGCGGCGTGGTCTCGGCGGAAAAGAAGGTCCCGGACATCCCCGGGATCTGCGGCATCGTCAAGGGCGCCATCCTCCCCGGCTTCTACGGGATCGAGGCCGGCCAGTCCGCGGTGGGCGACATCTTCAAGTGGTGGGTCGAGGTCGTGTGCAAGGGCGAGGACTCGCTCCATGCCCAACTCACCCGCGAGGCCGCGCGCCAGAAGCCGGGCCAGTCCGGCCTGATCGCCCTCGACTGGAACAATGGCAACCGGACCATCCTGGTCGACCAGCTGCTCACCGGCGCCCTCCTCGGCCAGACGCTCTACACCACCCAGGCGGAGGTCTACCGCGCGCTGATCGAGGCCACTGCCTTCGGGGCCCGCGCCATTATCGAGCGGATCCGTGAATACGGGGTGCCGATCGACCGGGTCGTCTGTGCCGGCGGCATCGCGGAGAAAAATCCGCTGCTGATGCAGATCTATGCCGATGTCACCGGCTGCACCATGCAGGTCGCCGGCTCCAGCCAGGCCTGCGCCCTCGGCTCCGCCATCTCCGCCGCCGTCCTCGCCGGAGCCCACCGCACCTTCTCCGCCGCCCAGGCCAAGATGACCTCGGTCCTGCCCAAGCAGTACCGCCCGATCGCGGCCAACCGGCGGGTCTACGACGAGCTCTACACCTTGTATCGGCAGCTTCACGACAGCCTGGGCGGCCTGAACCGCTCGGCCGACCTCTCGCAGGTGATGAAGGAACTGCTCCGGATCAAGCACGCCCAGCGCGCCTGAGGCCCCCCAAGAAACCACCGTCTCCCTTCCCTCCGCCCATGCCCTCCATTCCCCAGCCAGAAATCTGGTTCGTCTGCGGTTCGCAGCACCTCTACGGCCCCGGCCCGCTCCAGCAGGTCGCCTCCAACGCCCAGGAGGTCGCCCGGGCCCTGAGCGCGGCCAAGGCCCTCCCGCTCAAGACGGTGTTCAAGGCCCTCCTGACCACGCCGGACGAGATCGCCCGGCTCTGCATCGAGGCCAACAGCGACGCCAACTGCGCCGGCCTCATCCTCTGGATGCACACCTTCTCGCCGTCCAAGATGTGGATACGGGGCCTGAACGCGCTGCGGAAGCCCTTCGTCCACCTCCATACCCAGTTCAACCGGGACCTGCCCTGGGGGACGATCGACATGGATTTCATGAACCTCAACCAGGCGGCGCACGGCGACCGCGAGGCGGGGTTCATCCACACCCGCATGCGGCTCGCCCGCAAGGTGGTCGTCGGCCACTGGTCGGACACCGAGGTCCAGGATCGCCTCGGCGCCTGGATGCGCGCCGCCCGCGCCTGGCACGATCTGCAGGGGGCCAAGTTCGCCCGTTTCGGCGACAACATGCGCCAGGTCGCCGTCACCGAGGGCGACAAGGTCGCGGCCGAGATGAAGTTCGGTTTTGCCACCAACGGCTACGGCGTGGGCGACCTGGTCGCCCGGGTCGACGCGGTCAGCGACGCGGAAATCACCCGCCTGATCGGTGACTACGAGGGCGCTTATGAGGTCGGGGCCGAGCTGCGCAAGGGCGGCGCCCGCCACGAGTCCCTGCGCTACGCCGCGCGGCTCGAACTCGGCCTGCGCGCCTTCCTCGAGGAGGGCGATTTCAAGGGCTTCACCACCACCTTCGAGGACCTGCACGGGCTGCGCCAGCTGCCCGGTCTGGCGCCTCAGCGCCTGATGGCCGACGGCTACGGCTTCGCCGGCGAGGGCGACTGGAAGACCGCCGCCCTCCTGCGCGCCATGAAGGTCATGGCCGACGGACTCCCGGGCGGCACGTCCTTCATGGAGGACTACACGTATCACCTTTCTCCCAACGGCCACCAGGTGCTGGGCGCCCACATGCTGGAGATCTGCCCCTCCATCGCGGCGGGCAAGCCCGGCCTGCACGTCCATCCCCTCGGGATCGGGGGCAAGGAGGACCCGGTGCGCATGGTCTTTGACGCCGCCACCGGCCCCGCCCTCAACGCCTCGCTGGTCGACATGGGCAACCGCTTCCGTCTCCTCGTCAATGAGGTCACCGCGGTCAAGACCCCGGCACTGCCCAAGCTCCCGGTCGCCCGCGCGGTCTGGGAGTGCAAACCCGACTTCAAGACCGCCTGCGCGGCCTGGATCCTCGCCGGCGGCGCGCACCACACCGGCTACAGCTATGCGGTCACCACCGAGATGCTGGAAGACTTTGCCACCATCGCCGGGATCGAACTGGTCGTGATCAACGGCGACACCAAGCTCAGCGACTTCAAGCAGACCCTGCGCAACAACGAGGTGTATTACCACCTCGCCCAAGGCATCCGCGTCTGACCCCATGCTCGAGGAACTGAAACGCGAGGCCTTCGAGGCCAATCTGGCCCTGCCCAAACAGGGTCTGATCAACCTGACCTTCGGCAACGCCAGCGCGATCGACCGCGCCCGCGGGATCTTCGCCATCAAACCGAGCGGGGTCGCCTATGAGGCGCTGCGCCCGGAGGACATGGTGCTGGTGGACCTCGAGGGGAAACGGGTCGAGGGCAGCCTCAACCCGTCCTCGGATACACCGACCCATCGGCGTCTCTTCCTCGCGTTCCCGCAGATCGGCGGGGTGGTCCACACTCATTCGACCTACGCGACCGCCTTTGCCCAGGCCGGCAGGCCCATCCCGATCTTCGGCACCACTCACGCGGACTACTTCCACGGGGAGGTGCCGGTGACGCGCAAGATGACGCCGGCCGAGATCGCCGGCGCCTACGAGTGGGAAACGGGCAACGTGATCGTGGAAACCTTCCGCAACCTTGATCCGCTCGATTACCCCGCCGTCCTGGTCAACCGGCACGCCCCCTTCACCTGGGGGCCCAAGGTTGCCAAAGCCGTCGAGGTCGCGGTGGCCACGGAGTGCATCGCGAAGATGGCGCAGCTGAGCCTGCAACTCCATCCGCATCTGACCGCGATCGAGCCCGAGCTCCGCAACAAGCATTTCAAACGGAAGCACGGCCCGGGCGCCTATTACGGGCAGCCCGGCTGCTAGGCCCGGCGACGCGGCGCAGCGCCGCGCGCCCGGTCAGTTCTTCACCTGCTCGATGGCCGTGACCCGGCCTTCGCGGAAATTCACGCGGGTGCGCTCCTCCTCGCGCTCGCTGTAAACATCCGCCTGCACCGGCTCCCAGAAGACCCGGTAAGCGCGGGCAACCCGGTCGTAATACACCACGCGGCGGTACCCGACCATCCGGGAGCCTTCGTATTCCTGCCAGTAGGAATTGTAGACCCAGGTCATGTCCTGCCCTTCCGCGGTCGTGGTCTCGCGGCGCTCGTCGGGGCGGCCCATCGCCATGTACACCATGTCCACCGTGTCGCCGACGTTGACCAGGCCCTGGCGGATGCGCGCCTGGGACTGGGGATCGAGTGCGTTAAACACGTGCTGCTTCTCTTCGATCCGGCTTTGGACGGTACTGCAGCCGCCGAGGGCAAGGACGGCTACGACGAGGAGGAAAAGGGGTTTCATGACAAAGAAAAGAGGTCCGCGGGGCCCGAAAGGTTCCATCGGCGCGCCGCAGGCGCAAGCCGGGTCCCGCACGGCGCGCTGCCTCAGAGAGCGAGCCGGCGGAGTCGAAGGGCGTTTGATACCACACTGATCGAGCTGAGGCTCATGGCCACGCCGGCGAGCATGGGATTCAGCAGCCATCCAAAAACGGGATACAGAATCCCTGCTGCCACCGGGATGCCGAGGCCGTTGTAAACGAAGGCGAGGAAGAGATTCTGTTTGATGTTGCGAAGGACGGCGCGGCTCAGGACCACCGCGCGCACCAGGGCGCGGAGATCGCCTTTCACCAGAATGATGCCAGCGGAGGCCATGGCCACATCGGTGCCGGTCCCCATCGCGATCGCCACCTCTGCCGCCGCCAGCGCAGGGGCGTCGTTGATCCCGTCGCCGGCAAACGCCACGCGCCTGCCCGCTGTCCGTTCCGCCCGCACCAGCTCCCGTTTGCTGCCCGGCGTGCAGCGCGCGTGCACCGCGTCGATCCCCGCTGTGCGCCCGACCGCCTCCGCCACCGGGGCGGCGTCGCCCGTGGCCATCACCACCCGGATGCCCAGCCGGTGCAGCGCAGCCACCGCCTCCACTGACGTGGGCTTTAGCGGGTCGGCGAGGGAAAGCACGCCGAGACTGACCCCCTTGGCCGTGAGCTCCACGTCGGTCGTCGGCGCGGCCGCCGGCCGTTCCCGGGCCGCGCGCCCCACCCGCAGGATCCGTCCCTCCACCCTGGCGGAGACTCCGACACCGGGCTCAGCGTTGAAATCGTCCGCCGCCGGCAGGGTCAGGCCGCGGCGTCGTGCTTCCGTCACGAGGGCGCGGGCGAGCGGATGCTCGCTGTGCTGTTCGGCGGCGGCCGCCAGCCGGAGCACCTCGTCGGCGGTGAGGCCGGCAGCCGGCGCCACCTCCACCAACGCCGGCCTGCCCTCCGTCAGCGTCCCGGTCTTGTCGATCAGCAGCGTATCCACGCTGGCCAGACGCTCCAGTGCCTCGGCCTGGCGGACGAGGACGCCCGCGCGCGCCCCGCGGCCGATCCCGGTCACGAGAGAGACAGGGGTGGCCAGGCCCAGCGCGCAGGGACAGGCGATGATGAGAACGGCGATCGCGTTGAGGAGCGCGTACACCACCGAGGGTTCCGGTCCGAGCCACCACCACAGCAAAAACGTCAGGGCGGACACGCCCGCCACCACCGGTACAAAAAATCCCGACACCCGATCGGCGATGCGCTGGATCGGGGCCTCGCTCTCCTGCGCCTCCTCGACCAAGCGGATGATTTGGGCGAGGAGGGTGTCACTCCCGACCCGTTCCGCCTGCATCACGAAGGTACTGCCACCGGTGTTGAGCGTGCCGGCGCTGACCGCGTCGCCCGCGGCCTTGCCCACCGGCATCGGTTCCCCGGTCAGCATCGATTCGTCCAACGTCCCGAAACCGTCCGCAACCGCGCCGTCGACCGGGATTTTTTCACCCGGACGGACCCGCAGCCGGTCGCCCTCGCGCACCTCTGCCAGGGGCACGTCCTCCTCCCGCCCGTCCGCGGCTATCCGGTGCGCCACCGCAGGCGCGAGCTGCATCAGGGCCTCGATCGCCGCGCCGGTCCGTGCATGCGCGCGCTGCTCCAGCACCTGGCCGATGAGCACGATCGTCGTGATGACCGCGGTTGCCTCGAAGTAGAGAGGGATGCCGTGCGCGGTGCGAAGCGCGGCCGGGAAGGCATCGCCGAAAACCAGGGCCGCCAGGCTGTAGAGATAGGCCGCACCGGTGCCGGTCACGATCAGGGTGAACATGTTGGTGTCCCGGTCCCGCAGGGAAATCCACCAGCGCCGCAGGAAGGGGCGGCCGCACCAGAAAAAGACGGGCGTGGTCAATACGGCCTGGATCCACCCCGAGACCTGGGGCGAGGGGAGCCAGGAGTGAAACGCGTCCACCATCTCGCCCATCGAGAGCACAAAAACCGGCAGGGTCAGGGCGAGCGCCACCCAGAAGCGTCGCAGCAGATAGCGCGCATCGGGCAACCCCATGTAAACGGGCGCATCCGGGCCCGGGGCGCCGCCGTCCGAGGGCTGAGCATGTCCGTGACAGCTGCTGCCGCCCGGCGTGGGAGAGGAGTGTGAATGACTGTGCATGCGACGAACGACAGGGCATCGTCCCGCGCCACCATGATCCCTCCGCCCCGCGAAGGCAACCGCCCCAGTCTCCTCACCTCTTGTAGTCGAGATAGACCTACACAGTAACCACGGAGTTTTTAACCACGAATGGACACGAATGCACACGAAGGGTCTGAGTTTCGATCTCGAGCCATTTTAAACACGGATGGACATGGATACGGGCACGGGCCTGCTTGGAGAGGAGCCAGGAGTGCCTACGCATCATCCGAGTTTCCGTCCCATTGACCGACTTACCCGCGTTTCCTCCGATTTCGTGTCCATTCGTGGTTTCAACCGTTTTGAACTCCGGATCCGTGCTCATCCGTGTCCATCCGTGGTCGAAACAGTAGCCGACCTGAGGACTGTCGCCGGCGGGGCGACGCGGCGGTTTTTCTGGGTGGTGACGATCACCACCGCGGCGACGATGATCGCGGCGGAGAGGAGGGTGCGCGGGGAGACCGGCTCGTCCAGGATCAGCCAGCCGAGGAAGACGGCGACCACCGGATTGACGTACGCATAGGTGGAGACGCGCGCCGGCGTGCTGTGCTTCATCAGCCAGACGAACGTGGAAAAACCCACCAGCGAACCGAAGAACACCAGGTAAATGAAGGCTGTCCACGAGCGTGCGGTGATGGCCTCGAGTTCAATCGTACCGAACTCCCCGCGGAGCCCGCCGACGAGCGCGAGGGCGACGCTGCCGCAGAGCATCTGGGCCGCGGCCGCGACGAAAGGGGGTGCAGCCGGCTTGGCGTGACGCCCATAGATGGAGCCGAAGGCCCAGGACACGCAGGCGAGCAGAATCGCGACCACGCCAGGGGTGCTGATCGCCCCATGGGCGGATTTCTCCCATGGCGCGGCGAGCAGGGCGACGCCCAGGAAGCCCAGCGCCATGCCGACAAAAACGCCGCGGGCGGGACGATGTCCGCCGGGCCAGGCCCATTCGGTGGTGACCATGAAGACCGGCTGGATGCCGATGATCAACGCCGTCACCCCGGACGGCACATATTGTTCGGCCCACGCCACCAAGCCATTGCCGCCCAACAGGAGACAGGTGCCGACCACCGCGTTGTCCTTCCATTGCCGGGCGGTGGGCATGGCCTGTCCCTGCCAGCGGACGATGGCGAGGAGCAGAGCGCCGGCGATCACGAACCGGACCGCCGCCATGGTGAAGGGGGGCATCGATTCGATCGCCACCCGGATGCCGAGGTAGGTGCTTCCCCAGATCAGGTAGATCGCGGCAAATGCCAGGACAAAAGCTGTGGTGGAGGGCTTTGTGTCAGCGGCGTTCATATTCAATGTAGCGGGCTGTTTCGGCCGCGGCCGCTTCTCCAAGGAGGCGGCCAACGAGGTGCAGCGAAAGGTCGAGCCCGGCGGAGACCCCCGCCGCGGTGCAGATCCGCCCATTGTCGGTGAAGCGCGCCCCGCGTTCCAGCGTGGCGGACGGCGCCAGTTCCGCCAGCAGCCCGAAGAGCTGGTGGTGGGTGGTGACGCGAAGGCCGTCGAGCAGACCCAGCTTCGCCAGGACCAGGGAACCGGTGCAGACGCTCACCACCAGGCCGGCGGAGGCCGCGGCCGTTTGTATCCAGTCGAGACTCACGGGCTGGTGAAGCAGGGCGCGGGTGCCGAAGCCGCCCGGAATGACCAGGAGGTCGGGGCGGGGCGCGGTGGGAAAGGCGTGCCGGGGGACGACCACGAGCCCGTTGTGGGTCGTCACCGGCTCCGCGCTTGCGGCCACTGTCCACACATCAAAGGCAGTCCCGCCCCGCAGCTCGTCGGCGGCGGAGAACACCTCGAAGGGGCCGGCGAAGTCGAGCAATTCGACCCCTTCGAAGAGGAGGATTCCGACCTGCTGTCGCGCGCTCATGCCTGCTGCCGCGCGAGACGGCCGACCAGTTCGATTGCCTGGCCGATCGCCTCGCTCCAGGGGATGCCGCAGTTCAGCCGCAGGCAGTTGCGGTACCGCTCCTTCACTGAGAAGAGCGGGCCCGGGGCGATGTTGACCCGGTGCTTGAGCGCGTCGGCGTACAGCTTCATCGTGTCCACCTTCGGCGGCAGCTCGACCCAGAGCACAAATCCTCCCTGCGGCCGGCTGAGCCGGGTGCCGGGCGGCATCTGGCGCAGGATGGACTGGGAAAAGAGGTGCAGCTGGTTCTGGTAGGCGCGGCGGATCGAACGCAGGTGGTGATCATAACCGCCGTCGCGCAGGAAGTCCGAGATCGTCTTCTGCAGGATGATCGGTGTTCCCAGCGTATTGGTAAACTTGAGACGCCGCACCCGTTCCATGTACCGGCCCGGGGCGATCCAGCCGACCCGCAGGCTCGGGGCCAGGGTCTTGCTGAACGAGCTGCAGAGCAGCACCCGCCCGTCGCGGTCCCAGGCCTTGAGCGGCTTGGGCCGGCGCTCGCTGAAATGCAGGTCGCCGTAGATGTCGTCCTCGATCGCGGGGATGTCGAACTCGGTCAGAAGCTCGTAGAGCTTCTCCTTCTTCGCGTCCGGCATGCATGAGCCCAGCGGATTGAGGAAGCTGGGCATGACAAAAAGCGCCTTCACCACGTTCTGGCGGAGGGCGTCGCGCAGCGCGTCCAGGCAGAGGCCCTCCCGTGAGTCTGTCGGAATCTCGAGCACGCGCAGGTTGAGGCTCTGGATCGTCTGCAGGATGCCGAAATAGGCCGGCGTCTCGACCGCGACCGTGTCACCGGGCTTGGTGATGGCGCGCAGGGCGAGGTTGAGCGCCTCGGTGCAGCCGACGGTGACCACGAGTTCGTCGTGGGCGAGGGCGGCACCGGCCTGCAGGTAACGCCGGGCAATTTCCCGGGTGAGGGGCTCGTAGGCGTAGTTGAGCGAGTATTTGCCGAGCAACGACGGGTCGTTTCGCGCCGCCGAGCCCATCACGCGCGCAAGCTTGCGGGTGGGGAAGAGCGAGGGAGCGGGGCAGGCGGCTCCGAGCGAGACGTAGTTCGGGTCCAGCGCATGCGCGAGCACCTCCGCGGTCAGGTCGTTCACCCCCACGTAACTGGGCTTGGCCATCGGCCGCGCCATCCGGGGCTCGGGGGCGTCGAGCGGCAGCCGCGGACGCACATAATAACCGGACTGGGGCCGGGCCTCCAGGTAACCGCGGCTCTCCAGCATCGTGTAGGCCTGCAGGACGGTGGAGATACTCACGTCGCGCTGCAGGGCCATGCGCCGGACGGACGGGACGCGGTGCCCCGGGCGGAGCGTTCCCTGCTCCACCAGTTGCTGCAGAGAATCGGCGAGCTCCACATAGAGCGGGGAGACGGTGGGCTTGGTCAGTGGCTGAATCATGGCGCCAATACGATTACCAGAACGCCGGCGCGGCGGTCAGATGCACCCGCAGTGCAGGGTAACCAGTACAGTTTGGCAAAAGTGAAACTGTGATCGTAACAAATTTGCGGACTGTGTCCGCGCTGGCGCCTCGCTTGCCCATCAGACGCGGCAGCGGGCCAATCCTCCGACGAAATCAGGCGAACCGTGCCAGGGCCGGGCCGGAGAGGCGGAAGATCCGCCACTCCTCCATCGGCTGCCCGCCGAGGCTGCGATAGAACTCGATCGCAGGCTCGTTCCAGTCGAGGACCGTCCACTCCATGCGCCCGTACCCGCGTTCGTTGGCGAGTCTGGCCAGGCGCTCCATCAGTCCGCGTCCGATCCCGCGCTTGCGGAAGGTCGGCTTCACAAACAGGTCCTCGAGGAAGAGTCCGGGGCGCGCCAGGAAGGTGGAGAAGTTGGTGAAGAAGACCGCGAACCCAGCCGGCTCTCCGTCGGCAAAGGCCAGCAGGCACTCCGCGACGGGTTTTTCGCTAAACAGGGTGCCGCGAATCTGCTCCTCCGTGGCGACACACTCGGACGAAAGCTGCTCATACTTGGCCAGGTCACGAATGAAGCAAAGGACCAGGGCAGTATCGGCAGCAGTGGCGGGGCGGTAGGTGACGTTCATGGATCGAGGGAGCGGACGTCCGCGGGAAAACGGGGGAAGGCAAGCCGCATAACAGTTCGGCAACAACGCTTTCCGCGGCTGATTTGGTCAAAGAACCTTGAAAGAGTGCGTTTTTGCCCCCGTGCGTGTTCTGAGCGGTCTAGCCCGGGCGGAATAAGAGGAGGTTTTGACGGGCCAATCGACTGGGGTGATCCCCCCAGTGTAATCCCCTGCGCCCGCCCGGTTTGCGCCTCGACAATGCAGATGGCTCGCGGTGTCGTGGGGCGCGATTTAACGCACGATGAAGCCCATTCCGCCCGACCGACTCAGGTCCGTTTTCCTGGCTTCTGCGGGCATGGTGACCTTGAGCGGTTGCGATGGTCTGACGGTGTCCGGGGAGCACGCCCTGGCGTGGGATGTTGCAGGAGGATTGGTGCTGCTGGGCGCACTGGGCGTCGCGGTGGCGACGGCGGTCTCCCGGCGGCGCGTGGCGGCCGAGCTCCAGCGGCGGAACCGGGCGCTGTTGGTGTCGGAAGAGCGCCATCGTCTCCTCCTCGAACAGGCGAGTGACGCCATCCTTGTGGCGGACGCCGACACGGGCCTCATCATCGAGGTCAATCGCTGCGCCTGCCAGCTGCTGGGCTGGGAGGAGAAGGAACTGATCGGACGGCGCCACACCACGCTGCACCCGGAGACCCAGCGGGAGCGGATCGGCTCGCGTTTCGCCGCCGGCCTGGCCCCCGGTGAGATCATCGAATACGAGGGCGCCCTGGTGCACCGCTCCGGGGAGCGGGTACCGGTCCATGTACGCGCCTCGATCGTGACCGCGGGCGCAAAACGCTACCTCCAGGCGATCATCCGCGACCAGCGCCCGCGCCTGCAGGCGGAACAGGCGGTGCGCCGCTCCGAGGCCAAGATCCGCGGGCTCTACGAACATGCCCCCGTCGCCATCCTGGAGGCCGATTTCACCCGGATCGGAGATTGGATCGAACACCTCCGACGGGAGGGCGTGAACGACCTCGTCGCCCACCTGGGCGGACGGCCCGCCGCGCTCGAGCCGATCTTCTCCCATATCCAGATCACCCGCGCCAATCCCGCCGCCCTCCGCGCGAGCGGTGCCCCGGACTTCGAGACCTTTGTGGCGCGGGTTGGCCCGGCCGTGGTGATGAACCGCGACCTGCGCGCCTTCCGTTTGATTCTCGAGGCCATCTGGCAGGGCAGAAACGAGGTCGTGTGCGACATCCGCTTTGCCCGTGTGGATGGCACCCGCGGTTTTGGTGTCCTGCACTGGACCGCCCCGCGGATCGACGGGCGGGTGGACCTCGAGCACTCGATCCTGGTCATTTCGGACGTCAGCGAGCTGCGCGCCACCGAGGCCCGCCTGCGCGAGGTGGAGGACCGCTGGCAGCTGGCGGTGCGGGCGCTCAACGTCGGCATCTTCGAGAAGAACTACGTCTCCGGGGACATCTACCTGTCCGACCGCTGGAAGGAGATGATTGGCTTCAGCCCCGAGGAACTGCCCGATAGCAGCGACGAATGGCAGGCGCGTATCCACCCGTCGGATCGCGAGCGCGTCATCGCCGACCTTCAGAGCCACCTGCGGGGCGACAACGAGCTGTACCGGGTCGAATACCGCATTCTCTGCCGCGACGGCTCCTACAAGTGGATCTCCTCCTGCGGCCGGGCGATCTTCGACGCCGACGGCCATCCACTCCGTCTGATCGGCGCGCACACCGACATCTCGGAGCGGAAGGCGTCGGAGCAGGCCATCCGGGACAGCGAGGCGCGCTATCGACGGCTTTTCGAGGACAACCCCAACCCGATGTGGGTGTACGACGCGGAGACCCTGTTTTTCCTCGCCGTCAACCAGGCCGCGTTGCGGCATTATGGATACACCGAGGAGGAGTTCCTCAAGCTGACCATCTTCGACATCCGCCCCGAGGAGGAGCGGGAAAAGCTGCGTCACCACCTCGATCGCTGGCGGACAAGCCATGCCACCGGCCTGGTCTGGCGCCACAGCCGCAAGGACGGCTCGGAAATGCTGATGCGGGTGCGCTCGCATCCCCATGACTTCGCCGGCCGCCGCGCCGTGCTCTCCCTGGCCGAGGACGTGACCGAGCGCCATGAGGCGGAGCAGCGCCTGCGGCAGAGCGAACAGCGTTACCGCGACCTTTTCGAGAACGCGGCGGAGGGTGTGTATCAATCGACTCGCGACGGAGAGTTTCGCGCCGTCAACCCCGCCCTCGCCCGGATGCTCGGTTTCAGCGGTCCGAAGCATCTGCTCGACCACCTCCGCTCCGCCACCGGCCTTTATGTCGATCCGCGGCGGCGGGAGGCGTTTTTCGAATTGCTTGGGACGAGGGATGCGCTCACCGGGTTCGATTCGGAGGTCCATTGCGCCGACGGTTCCAGCAAGTGGATTTCCGAGAATGTCCGCGCGATCCGCAACGTGCGCGGGGAAATCGTGCTGCTCGAGGGTTTTGTCTCCGACATCACCGAGCGCCGCCGTGCCGAGGCCGCCATTCGGGCTTCCGAGGAGCGTTACCGGGTGCTCTTCGAGCATTCCCCCGTGGCCATCCTCGAGTACGACTACCGCTCGGTCGGCGACTGGATGGTGCGCCTGCGGAAGGAGGGGGTGACCCACCTTTCCGAGTACATGGACCGCCATCCCGAGAAGTTGGCGGCCGCGCTGCTCAACGTGGCGGTGGTCGGCGTCAATGAGGAGGCGGTGCGTCTGGTGCGTGCCCGCTCCAAGCAGGAGCTGCTCGAGAATCTGACCGGGATCCTGACTCCCGATGCCCTTTCCATGCGGCGGCAGGCCTTCCTGGCAGTGTGGGACGGGCGCGAGGAGATCGAGGGCGAGATCACGCTGAACGCCTTGGATGGCACTGTGCGCCGGACCTATTACCGGTGGTGGCTGCCCCGCCTGGACGGGCGTGAGAGCCTCGAGTGGACCCAGGTGGTGCTGCTCGATCTGACGGCGGTGCGCAGCGCCGAGGCTGAGCTGGCGGCGGAGCGCGAGCGCCTGCGAGTCACCCTGCGGGCGATGGCCGAGGGTCTCATGACCACGGATACACACGGGGTCGTCCAGTTCATGAACGAGGCGGCGGAGCGGATCACCGGCTGGGCCGCGGGCTCCGCGATCGGGCGTTCGGTCGAGGATGTCTGCATCCTCCGCCACGAGAAGACCCGCGCCGAGGTGACCCTTCCCGTGCTGCGTGCCATCAGCGAGCACCGGGTGATCGACTTCCCGCTGCAGACCACCCTCGCCAGCCGCCTGGGCGGGCTCTGCCTGGTGGATGGCCGCTGTGCCCCGATGCACGACCTGGCCGGCCGCGCGATCGGCGCGGTGGTGGTGTTTCGCGATGTGACGGAGCGTGCGCGGCTCGAGGCCGAGCTTCTCCGCTCCTCCAAACTCGAGGCCGTGGGGATTCTCGCCGGCGGCATCGCCCACGATTTCAACAACATCCTCACCGTGGTGATGGGGAACGTCACCCTCGCCATGCTCGACTCCGTTGTGATGGAGGCCGCGGGCCGCTGGCTGGGTGAGGCGGAGCGCGGCGTGATGCGGGCGCGCGACCTCACGCAGCAGCTGCTCACGTTCGCCAAGGGCGGCGAGCCGGTGCGCAAGGCGGTGCAACTGCCCGAGATCGTGCGCGAGGCGGCGGAGTTTGCCCTCCATGGCTCCAAGGTGCGTTGCGAGTTCAGCCAGACCGAGGATCTGTGGGCGGCGGATGTGGACAAGGGGCAGATCGGCCAGGTGGTGCAGAACCTGGTGATCAACGCCGTCCAGGCCATGCCCGAGGGCGGCGTGGTGCGGATTGGGCTGCAGAACGAACGTGTCCAGGCCGAATCCACCCGTCCCCTTGCCCTGGGCGACTACCTGTATTTACGGTTTGGCGACACAGGAACCGGTATCCGGGCGGAGCACCTCGCGCGGATCTTCGACCCGTATTTCACCACCAAGCAGTCGGGCAGCGGGCTGGGCCTCGCAACGGTGTATTCCATCGTCCGCAAGCACCAGGGGCACGTCGAAGTCGAGTCGGAGCTCGGCCGTGGCACCACCTTCCACATCTGGCTGCCGGCCGCACCGCACAGCCGCATCGAGCCTACAGAGCGGGTCGAAGAGATCACGACGCTCTCCGGCCGGGTCCTTTTCATGGACGACGAGGAGACGATCCGGACCCTCGCGCTCTCCCTCCTCTCGCGGCTGGGGGTGGAGGTGACCGCGGTGGCGGATGGCGCGGCGGCGGTGCAGGAGTATGTGCAAGCCCGCGACGCCGGGGCGCCATTCCGCCTGGTGATCATGGACCTGACCGTCCCCGGTGGGATGGGCGGCCGCGAGGCGATGCAGGAACTGCTGCGGATCGACCCGCATGTGCGGGCGATCGTGTCGAGCGGCTACTCCAGCGACCCGGTCCTGTCGAACTACCGCGCCCACGGTTTCCGCGGCATGGTGCCCAAACCCTACCGTTTCTCCGACCTCGCCCGCACCATCCGCACGGTGATGGAAGAAAGGCTCTGAGATTTACGCCTTGTTCCTTCGCTTGCGCGACGCGCGCGTTTGGGCTGATTGTCGGCCTCGCATGAGCCGATTTGTACGCCTCTTTCTCGCAGTTGTTTCCTTCACCCTCGGCACGGCGGTGGCACGGGCGGGCCTGACGGCCAGCCCGGCCGCGGTCGACTTCGGGAAAGCCCGGCAGGAGCAGGTCTTGAAGGCGACGGTCACCCTGACTAATCCGGGGACGGAGCCGGTCGAGATCCTGCGCGTGGGCGCTGATTGCAGCTGCACCGCCGGAGCGCCCAAGCAGATGAAGCTGGCCCCGGGCGAAAGCACCACGATGGAGGTGGCGTTTGAGACCCGCACCTACCAGGGCCTGACCCCGCGGCGGGTGGTGGTCCAGACCACCGGGGGCGACCTGGTGGTCCCGGTGCAGGCATTGATCAGTGCGTACGACAACTGGGTGTTTGGGGCGCAGCTGGCGATGCTCCCGGCAAGCAACCGCGGCGAGCCCGCGATTGCGTCCTTTGTCATTGAATACACCGGGGCCGGGTCCGCAGAAATCACCGGCTTCGAGGCGAGTGTCCCGTGGCTGAAGGCGGACATCGCCTCGGTGGACGGTGGCAAATTCAATGTTCGCTTGAGCAAGGATCCCAAGGCACCGGCCGGGACGCACCAGCCGCGGGTGAAAGTCCGCACCAGCGATCCGCGTGAGCCGGAGCTGAACTTCAGTGTATTCGCTTCGATCCAGTCCCAGCTTTCCGTCGATCCCACCCCGGTGCTCCTCCCCGAGACCAAGGTGGGCGAGAGGGTCAGCCTACCCGTCAGCCTGCTCGGCTGGACGCCGGAAAAAGACCCGCGCGGGGAGCTCGATGGAGGCGAGGTGGTACTGGAGGGAAGAGATGGCACCCAGGCATTGCTCCAGGTTTCCATCACGCCCACCACCGCGGGCCATGCGACCCGCTACCTGCGCCTCTACGCCGGTGACGAGCTCGAAGCCGAGGTCCCCGTGATCATCCGCGCGGAGAAGCCATAAGGCATCCAGAGTTTATGATTTATGATTTTTGATTGATGATTTGGGGCACGCCGGCGGGAGGCTGCGTGACTCGCATGCGCAGGGATGGGAAGCAGAGGGTAACAGGCTCCGTATCCGAGTCTCTCCGTGGTGAGAAATTGAACCACGAAGGGACACGAATTTACCCGGATCATAAACGAGTCTCGGACCGCGGGTCCTCTCCGTCATTCTCCTGGTTTCACTGTCTCAGCGCCCGAACAGATCGTCCGTCTTGAAGAACGCGCGCGGCTTGCCACCGATCGGGACGAGCAGCGGGGTGGTGTCCCCCACGCTCTGGCTGGCCAGGGTTTCCGCCTGGGCCTGGAGCAGCTGCTCCGCAGCGTGCCGCTGCGCCGCCGAGCCGGGCACCAGGGCGGAAAGCTGGGTGGCTGCCAGTTGCGGAGAGGAGAGGGCCTGGTCCTTCAGCGTCATCAACAGGGCGGTGCTTCCGAGGAAGGCCTGCCGTTTCCCTCCCTTGAAGGCCAGGATGGAGGCCACAAAGACCGTCGTGAGCTCACGGTTTTCGGGGTTCGTCTTGAAGAAGATCGCCGGTCCGCTGTTGACCGAGGTGTACGACTCCTTGGTCAGATCCTCCATCAAGTCGAGGCACGCGGCGCAGTTCAGGCTCAGGACCAGGGCCGGGCTGCGTGGGGTGAGCGGACCCAGCCACGGCACCGATGAGGGGGCCGCCGCGAGCGGCACGCCCGACGGGGCCTGCACCGCCACGGGGGTAGCCCGCGCCTCGGTGTAGGCCCGTGTGCCCAGGAAGCCGATACCGGCCAGCAGCACGCCGGCGAGGAGGGCGAAGCGCGGTTTTTCGTGGCGGGCCACCAGGAGGGCGAGCCAGGCGATCGCCGCGTGCAGGGTGCAATAGAGGCAGAAGCTCCGCAGCACGAAGAACTGAATCCCCATGAAGATCGCCGACCCGATGGCCAGCAGGACGATCAAGGCGGCGCGTTTCGTCGTATCAGGAATGAGGATCGCGCCGACCCAGAGGATCGCCCCAAAGAGGCCGACGGGAAGGCCGAACACGCTGCCATAGCCGCTGTGGATGACGGTGTGGCACCCCCCACCGCCAAGGCAGGGCAGGGCGTAGAATTTCAGCAGCGCGAGGTAAAGGGAGAGGGCGAGGCCGAGGGCACAGCAGC
Organism: Verrucomicrobiota bacterium; assembly: GCA_023428905.1. GTDB lineage: Bacteria > Verrucomicrobiota > Verrucomicrobiia > Opitutales > Opitutaceae > EW11. The sequence goes on along the minus strand of JAEYWP010000013.1, from coordinate 50,791 downwards.
CGGTGGCCAGCCAGGTTTTCGCGGAGGGTGACACGGGGAGAACGTGCGCAGGCTGGACCGCCCCCAGCGCGGGCGCAAGCGCCAGCACCGGCCTTCCACGCGGTTCCGCCCTCGCGTCTCTCGCGTGATCCTGCCCAGGGGGTCCCGCAAAGATGGTGAAGTGACCCCGCTCCGGAAACGTCGCATCCAATCACGAATCAAGAATCACAGCTCACGAATCCATCACCGGCAGTCTGCCCTGGTGTGAGAAGTAGTGGTCGCTCAGGCGCGTGTGCAGCAGGTAGAGCTGCTGGAGGAGGATCGAGAGTTGCTGCTCCAGAGGCCCCCCCTCCGCGTCCTCCGCACCAGGCTGGCCCGCGACGGATGCCGCCCGGGTGGCGTCGAAAGTCAGCCCCCCAAGGAACGTCAGCAGGTCCTCCACCTGCGTGCGCACCGCATTGCCCGTCAGATCCTCCGACACGCCCGCATCCTGCTTCAAGGCATCCAGGCTGCCGGCGATCTGCTGCACGTTGTGGCGAATGCTTCGCGGGGCGACGGGCTGCTGCAGGAAAAGCTCCGCCACCAGCGGCGGCAAACTCGGGGCCTGAAAGATCCGCCGATACGCATCCTGGGACCCGAGCATGCGTACCAGGGCGGACAACTCCGGGCTGTCGTGATCGGCCACGCTTGGGCGCTCCGACGCCTCCCGCTCGAGCGCACTGAGGATGTGGCGGAGCGCACTGCAGGTCATGGTCGCACGCTCCAGGTGCATCCCGATGCGGAGGAACCCCCAGCTCGCGTCCTGAAGGAGCGTTCGCTCGGCGGTTCCGAGCAGCGCGTTGACCCCCGCCAGCACCTCCTGCACCGCCGAACGCGCCGTGTCCTCGCGGGCCGGATCGTCCTCCGCCAGCGCCGCCGCTGACACCTCCAGCGACTGCAGACGCTGGTGCAGCTGGGCCAGCATGGCCCAGACTTCCGGGCTCAGACAGTCGCGGAGCTGGCGCGCGTTCTCTGCCGCCATTTCCACCGAGGAAAAGAACGAACTCGGGTGGGTCCGGTCGAGGGACATGTGCCAGGTGAGCTCGGCCGACAGCACCGCCTGAAAGGGGTTGGTCGGACCAAACTCGACCGCCGCATGCCCAGTCGCCTCCAGCACGCCCTGCCAGATCGGGATCCATTTGCGACGGTCCCGCGCCGGAATTTCCTCGAGGGCCACGTCCTCGAAGATTGAGAGCATCCGCGCGGTATTCTCGGCGCGCTCCAGGTAACGACCAAACCAATACAAAGACTCCGCCGCACGCGATCCCAGGAGGGTGCGCGGCGCGGCCGGAGTGAGGGCGGCCGGCCCCGGCATGCCCACCTCGCTCTCGTCCGCGCCTCCCCGCAGGACCACCACGTCGGACACCCGCCCGACGCGCAGGAGGGAGGGGCTTTCCCCGCCGAGATAGGCCAGGCCGCCGGGCAGCACCTTGTAGCGGTTGCCCTGGGCGAGGACGAACGTGCTGAGGGTGGCGGCGCCGGCGCGGTGCCGGCCGGGCGCCGCCTGCTCCGGGGTGTGGATGGCCTGCAGGACGTACTCGTGGGGGGAGGCCTTGACGTAGGCGGGGATGCGTTCCCCGCGGCGGATGAGGATTTCGGTCGGCGGCCGGTTGAGCAGCGCGGCGGGCGCGAGCGGATGAGTGAGCCGCAGGCGGAGGGCCCCGAAACGGGCGATCAGCGACTCCACCGCCTCCTCGTCCTGTACCAGAAAAGTGGGTACGGAAGGCAGCAGCAGGCTTTCGCCGAGGTAAAAGCGGCAGAGGGTGGAGGAAAAGGCATCGAGGGCGCGGCTTTCCGCCACGCCAGTGCCGATCGCGTTCGCCAGGACGACCCGGCGCTGCCGGACACACTGGATCAACCCGGGCACGCCCTCGGCCTGTCGCAGGGTGGTGAAGACCACCGGGTCGATCTGCGCGTCGTCCACCCGGCGGAAAATCACGTCGACCCGCTCGAGTCCGGCGATGGTTTTGAAATAGACGCAGTTGTCCAGGACGAGCAGGTCGTCTCCCCGTGCCAGTGGCACACCCATCTTTCGGGCGAGGAAACTGTGGGCGGAATAATACGGGTCCTGCGGACCGGACGTAAGGACGACGATCGACGCCTCCTGGGGATAACGGGGCGAGAGCTGCCGGAGCGACTCCAGCATCTCCAGGGGAAAGTTGATGATGCTCCAATAGTCGGGGAGCGTCTCGTACAGATGGCCGGACTCCTGGCTGAGGAAACGCCGGTTCTGCACCGCGTAGCTCATTCCGACGGGCGAGTTGGTGCGCACCCCGGAAAACACCCAGCCCGTCCCGCTCTTCAGCAGGTCAAACCGCAGGAGAGTGGCCGGGCTGGACCGGTCCGGCTCCAGGCCCAGGCAGGGGCGTCGGTAATGAGGATCTCCCAGGATCACCTCCGGCGGCAGCTGCCGCGAATGCAGCACACGCTGGCCGGAATAAATGTCGCGCAGGAAGGCGTTGATCATCCGGGCGCGCTGGATCACGGCGGCGGAGATGTCCTTCCATTCGCCAGCGGAGATGACGAAGGGCGTGGGTTCGACTTCCCAGAAGGGCTCGGGCCCCGCGCCCTCCGCCGCCGCCCCGGCGAGCGGACTGGCGTCGCGGACCAGACGCTGCAGCCGGAGCCGGATGGCCCGGGCCTGCGTGGGGTGCAGGCGTGGCATCAGCACGGACGGGTCGGCATCAGGCATGGCGCACGAAGGAAGCGCCCGGCCGCGCCTGGAGCAAGGGGGGAGTGGTCAACGTCGCACCCAATCGTCGGGACATTCAATGGTGCGGAGCACCTTGGCCGGCACCCCGGCGGCGACCGCACGCGCGGGCAGGTTGCGGGTGACGATCGAGCCCGCGCCCACCACCACATGGTCGCCGATCGTCACACCGGGCAGGATGATCGCCCGGCGCCCGATCCAGACATTGCGTCCGATCACGATCGGCGCCGTCCGGGGCGGCACGCCCGGCTCGAGTTCATGGAAATCCGTGTCGGAGAGGTAAACGTCCTCCGCAATCCGGGTGTCGTCCCCGATCTCAATCCGCTGCCGCGCAAACAGGTGCGCTCCAGAGTTCAGATACACGCGCGCCCCCAGGCGCAGCAGTGCGCCGGGCTCGGTGTGGAGCCGGGCGGAGGCGAAGAAGCAGTCGACCCGCAGGCCCGGCCCGATCTGCATCTCGCCGCAATTGCTCAGCTCGGGCACCCTCCGGTTGAGGAATCTCGCCTGGGCCCCGCCCACCACGCGCGCGCGGCGGAGCAAGAGGCGGGTACGGAGGACGCGATATACGTGCAGGGGAGACGTCATGGGCGGGCGTGTTCAGGATCCGGAGACGGCGGCGAGTTTTTGCCTCAGGTGCGTGGTGCGCTCCTTCGATTCCGCGTTGCGGACCGCCATGCCGTAGGCGGCGGGCTCCCCCACGATGAAGACCTTCTTCTTGCCCCGGGTGATGGCGGTGTAGAGCAGGTTGCGCTGCAGCATCATGAAATGGCCCTTGAGCAGGGGGATGATCACCACCGGGTATTCACTTCCCTGCGACTTGTGGATGCTGATGGCGTAGGCCAGCGCCATGTCGCCGATTTCGCCGCGGTCGAAGGTGTGGACGTCCCCGTCGAAGTTGGCCGTCACCGTCCCCTCCTCGGCGTCCGCCGCGCTGATGGTGCCGATGTCGCCGTTGAAGAGGTTCTTGTCGTAGTTGTTCCGCAGCTGGATGACCTTGTCGCCCGGACGAAACTCGCTTCCGCCAAACCGCAGACCGCGCGCCTCGCCGTTGAGCACGCCCTGCAGGACGGTGTTGAGATTGGCCACCCCCGCGATGCCCCGGTGCATCGGAGCGAGGATCTGCACATCGCGCACGGGATGAAACCAGGGATAGTGCGCCGGTACAAAGCGCGTGCAGAGGGTTTGGACCTTTTGCAGGCAGTCCTCCGCCGAGTCGGCGGCGACAAAGGTCAGGTCGCTCCAGGCCTGCACCGCGTCCACCTCGTTCACGGTCGGTGGCAGACCGTGGTCTCCTGCATTGATCGCGTGGGCGGTGGTCACGATCTGGCTCTGGCCCGTCTGCCGGAAGATCACGTTGAGTCGCGTCACCGGCACCCGCCCGGTGGCGATCAGGTCCTTGAGCACATTGCCCGCCCCGACCGACGGGAGCTGGTCGGTGTCGCCCACCAGGAGCAGATGGGCGCGCGACGGCACCGCCTGGAAGAGCGCGGAGGCGAGCCGGGTGTCGAGCATCGACGCCTCGTCGACCACCAGGAAGTCGGTCGCGAGCGGGTGGGACTCGTTGGCGGTGAAACCGCCCTTGGCAGGATCAAAGCGCAACAGGCGGTGGATGGTGGAGGCGTAGCCCCCGGTGCTTTCGGCCAGGCGCTGGGCGGCGCGCCCGGTGGGGGCGGCGAGGTGGACCCGCACCTTCTTCGCCTTCAGGATCTCGACCAGCGCGCGCAGGCAGGAGGTTTTTCCCGTGCCGGGCCCGCCGGTGAGGATGGAGACCTTGGCGGTGAGTGCGCGCTGGACCGCGACCCGTTGTTCCGGGGCAAAGGCAAATCCCGCCTTCTGCTCTGCCCACACCATCGCCGCCTCGACCCGGATCGGCGGCAGGGCGCTGACCACGCGTCCCAGGCGTGTCACGGCGGAGGCGATACGCTGCTCGGCCCGGTCGTTGACCGGCAGCTGGATCAGGGCCGGGTCGGGGGAGCCGGTGAGGGGCGGCTGGCGCACCAGTTCACCGGCATCGATCAGCGCCTGGATGCGCACGCAGACGCGGTCGCGCAGGGTTTCGAGCAGCTGGGTGGCGTGGTCGCACAGCATCTCCTCGGGGATCGCGGTGTGACCCTCCTCCTGGAGCGTCTCCATCGCAAACAGCAGGCCCGCCTCCAGCCGTGGCGCGGCGTCGTTCGCATAACCGAGATTGATCGCGATGCGGTCCGCGGTCTTGAAACCGATCCCGTCAATCTCCCGCGCCACCCGGTAGGGTTCGGTGGTGAGGATCTTTTTCGCGTCGGCCCCATAGCGTTTCACCAGCTTGACGCACTGGGCGGTGGTGACGCCGTAGGTCTGGAGGAAGATGTGGATTTCCCGAAGGGCGCGCTGGTCGTCCCACGCCTTCTTGATCGCGCCCGCCCGCACCTTGCCGATGCCCGGGACGGTGCGGAGGCGGGCGGACTCCTCGCTCAGGACCCGAAAGGTGTCCGTGCCGAACGCGTCGACGATCTTGTTGGCATACACCTTCCCGACCCCGGGCACCAGGCCGCTGCCCAGGTATTTGCGAATTCCATACACGCTGGCGGGAAGCTCGGCCTTGAAGGCGGCAACCTTGAACTGGTCCCCATGGTGGGCGTGACGCGCCCAGCTGCCCTGAAGGTGGAGGGTCTCGCCGCACTGCACCCCCGGCAGCGCGCCCACGATGGTCACCTTGTCGCCGCCGGCCTCGGGACGGAATTCCGCGATCGTGTAGTGATTTTCCTCGTTCAGGAAAATGATCCGCTCCACCACCCCGGCGAGGGTGTCAGGAGGCGCAGCGGTGCGGGACGGCGGAGGCACCGCTTAAGACGAACCAAGGGAGCGTGCGGCGCAAGGGGCTTGTGCTGCACTGGCCGCAGGCCCGGCATTGCGTTTTTGCGGGCACGCGCCTTCCTCGGGCGCTGGCGGCCGCGCCACCACCATGGGGCCGGGCGCCGTTGCGTATGACATTTCCCGCCGAGGGCCAGGTGCTCCCCATCATCCAATTCGCGATCACGCCCGTCATCCTGATGTCGGGTATCGGCGCGGTGCTCCTCTCCATGACCAACCGGATGGGGCGCATCGTGGACCGCGCCCGCGCGCTGGCGGGGCAACTCCACCAGGAAAAGGACGCCAACAACCGCGCCCACCTCACCAGCCAGATCCGGGTGATGTACCGCCGCGCGAAGGTGATGCGGCTGGCCATGACGATGGCGACCACCAGCGTCTTTGTTTCGGGGCTGCTGGTGGTGACGCTCTTCGTCAGCGCCATTTCCCGGTTCGAGCTTTCGGCGGTGATCCTGGTGCTTTTTACCCTCAGCGTCTCCCTGCTCCTCATCGGTCTGGGCGCATTTGTGCGGGACATCTACCTTTCGCTCCGTGCCCTCGGCGTGGAGGTCGAGCGCGCGCTCGGAGCCCGGCCCTAGGCAGGGATGCCCAGGGCGTTGCGCCCCAGCGTCGCCAGGTCGGGGTAAACGCCGTCCGCCCCCGCGGAGCGCAGCTCCTCCTCACTGTGCGTACCGGTGGTGACGCAGAAACAGGGGAAGCCGCCATTGTGCGCCGCCTCGATGTCGTAGGTGGAGTCGCCAACCAGACAGGTGGTGGCGGCGTCCGCGCCCAGGGCATTGAGCGCATGCTGCGCGAACTCGACCTGCGGCTTTAGCCAGGGCGTATCCAGGGCGCCAAACGTCCCCTGCAGGTGGCGGGCGAGCCCCAGGTGCTCCAGCACCGCCCGGGCGGAGGGGCCGTGCTTGTTGGTGAAGACGCCGCAGCGGACGCCGGCGGCGGTGAGCGCCTGCAGGAGCGTTTCCGCGCCGGGGAAGGCCGAGACCTGGTAGTGGAGATTTGCCGGCCAGTAGCCCCGGTAGACCTTGACCGCCTCGGGCAGCAGGTGGGCGTGGCTGGCCCCAAAGATGCGGCTCACCGCCTCCTCCAGGCCGCCACCGATCGCACGTCGCACCTCGTCCATGGTCGGCGTCGGCAACCCAAAGTGTGCCGTGGTCTGGCAATGGGTGCGGTGGATAGCCGCAAAATGGTCGAGCAGCGTGCCGTCGAGGTCGAAGAGTACGGTCCGGTAGCGCATGAGCGTGCCAAATTGCCCCGTCAGGGGCAGGGAACGCACGTAAAAATTTGCGGTTTCCTTGCTTGCAGACACGTCTTGCTCGTCAGCTGAGTGCGGTTTTGAGGCTTCTCTCACCGCCGCCCGCGTCCAGCCGCCAGCCCACGCATGCCCGAGGTCACCGCCAACACCTCCGCCCAAGCGATCCTTCACCCGCGAGGTGAGGGGGTGCTGCTCACGCTCACGGGGCGCTGGCGGGTGACTGAATCGCACCCCAACTGGGCCGAGACCCTGGGCGAGGCCACCCCGCGGCGGGTGGAGGTGGCCCCGCTGGATGTCGAGAGCTGGGACAGTTCGCTGCTCCTCTTCCTGGTCGATGCCGCACGGTGGTGCCGCCACCACCAGGCCACCTTCGATGCGTCCCGCCTGCCGCAGAGCATGCGCTCCCTGCTCGACCAGTTGTCGGCCGCGGAGGTGAAGGAAACGGTGGAGGAGCACGCCACCGGATTTGCGGAGGCCGTTGGCAACGCGTCGCTCAACCTACTCAAGGCCACCCGCGACATCGCGCATTTTGTGGGGGAGTGCACGCTCAGCGCCCTCTTCCTCCTCCGGCAGCCGCACAAGTTTCGCTGGCGGGACTGCCTTTCGGAAATGCAGCAGTGCGGCGCGATGTCCCTGCCGATTGTCAGCCTGGTGAGTTTCCTCGTCGGCGTCACCCTGGCCTACACCGCGGCCGTGATCCTGCGGCAGTTCGGAGCCGACATCTGGGTGGCCGACCTTGTCGGTCTTTCGATGGCGCGCGAAATGGCGGCGGTCATGACGGGTGTCGTCCTTGCCGGTCGCACCGGCGCCGCCTTTGCCGCGCACCTGGGCAACATGAAAGCCAACGAAGAGGTGGACGCCCTCGTCACGCTCGGCGTGTCCCCGGTGGATTTCCTGGTCATGCCTCGCCTGGTCGCACTCGGCCTGATGATGCCGCTTCTCGCGCTCTACTCCATGGGCCTCGGCATCATCGGCGGCATGGTCGTGGCGCAGGGCGTCCTCTCGATTCCGCCTTCCGCCTACTGGATCGAGATGCTCACCATCGTTGATCTGTCCGATGTCCTGGTGGGCGAAATCAAGGCGGGGACCTTCGGCTTGATTGTCGGTTTTTCCGGCTGCCTCTGCGGGCTGCAGGCCGACCGCAGCGCCGCCGGAGTGGGCCGGGCCGCCACCTCGGCGGTGGTCACATCCATCCTCCTCATCGTGATCGCGGATGCGCTCTACGCCGTCGTATTCAACCTTCTGGGACTCTGATGCCGCCCTCCGCCCCCAACGCTCCCGTCGCCCCCCCGCCGCCCGCCATCGAGGTGAACGGGCTGACCTGCGGTTATGACGAGAAGATCATTCTCCGGGACGTGAGCTTCACTGTTCCGCGCGGCGAGCTCTTTTTCATCATCGGAGGAAGCGGTTGCGGCAAAAGCACGCTGTTGAAAAACCTGATCGGCCTGTACCGGCCGCTGGAAGGCCAGGTGCGGTTTTTCGGGGAGGATTTCACGCGGGCCGACCCCACCCACCGCCGCGAACTGCTGAAGCGCTTTGGCATTCTCTACCAGAGTGCCGCCCTCTGGAGTTCGCTCACCCTGCGGGAAAACGTCTCCCTGCCCCTGGAGGAGTACACCGAGCTGACACGGCGTGAACGCAATGAACTCGTCGCGCTCAAACTCGCCCAGGTGGGTCTGAATGGATACGAGGATTTTTATCCCTCCGAGATTAGCGGCGGCATGAAGAAGCGGGCCGGGCTCGCCCGAGCCCTGGCGCTGGATCCGAGCATCGTGTTTTTCGACGAACCCTCCGCCGGCCTGGACCCGGTGACCTCGCGCAAGCTCGACGACCTCATCCTCGAGATCCGGTCCACCCTGGGCACCACCATCGTGATCGTGTCGCACGAGCTCGAGAGCATCTTCGGGATCGCGGACCGGGTAATCATGCTGGAGCGCGAGGCGAAGGGCATCATTGCCGAGGGGCCGCCGAAGCAGCTGGCGGCCCGGAGCCGCGACCCGCGGGTCCGCGAGTTCCTGCTGCGCCGCGAGGAGGCGGCGGCACCATGAGTCACTTTTCGTTGTCAGGGGGGCGACGTTGCCGAATGACTAGCGCCCCCGCAGCCCTCTCCCCACTCGCATGAAGACCAAGGTCAGTCCCACCCTCGTCGGTCTCTTTGTCCTCGGTGCGCTGGTGCTGCTGCTGGTGGCGCTGTTCTCGTTTGGAGGCATTCGTTTCTTCGAGAAGCCCGAGCGTTTTGTCGTCTACTTCGACGAGTCCACCCACGGGCTCGACGCTGGCTCACCGGTCAAGCTGCGGGGCGTGCGGGTCGGGCGCGTGACCAACCTGAGCGTGCGCTACAATGAGCGGACCAACCAGTCGATGGTCGCGGTGCAGTGCGAGCTGAACCGCGAGGTGATCTTCAGCGAGCGCGGCGACCAGCTGCAGGTGTCCAGCGAGGAGGAACTGCGCAAGCTGATCGAGCGGGGCCTGCGGGCCCGCCTCGGTGTCCTCGGCCTCGCCACCGGGCTTCTCTTTGTCGACCTGGATTTTTTTGACCCCGCCCAATACCCGATCCCTGAAATGGTGCCGGAGTCCGTGTATCCTGTGGTCCCTTACGTCCCGTCCGCCATTTCGGAGATCCAGAACAGCGTCTCCGAAATACTCGCCGATGTCCGGCGGATCGACTTTGGGGCGATTGCGATCGAGCTGCGCGGTCTGCTGGTCGACACGCGCCGCCAGGTCAACGCCCTCAATCTCGCGGGGTTGACGGCGGAGTGGACCAAGGCGGGGCAGTCGGTCAACGCGCTCGTCACCTCGCCGGAGGTCACCCAACTGGTGGCGAACCTGAACGACGCGTCGCTGAAGCTGGGGTCGACCCTCGCATCGATTGAGGGACAGGTCGGTCCGACCGCCAACGAGTTGAAGGCCACCCTCACCGAGGCGCAGGCCGCGCTGCGGTCCTTCAATGATGCCGCCGCCACCGCCCGCACCTTCGTCCAGTCCCAGGCCGGACTGGGGGATGAGGCGACCCGGGCGCTGGGACAGCTGGGCGAAGCCGCCGCGGCGGTCCAGCGACTGGCGGATTTCCTCGAACGCCACCCCAATGCTCTCCTGATCGGCAAAAAGCCGCCGCGCTGACCTTTCCTCCGATGAATCCGCTCCGTTTTGCCACCTCGGTATTTCTCGCCTCGCGCACCCTCCGTTTGGCGTGTGTCGCGCTTGCGGCCGGCACGGCCGGAGTGGGGACTTCGGGCTGCTCGGTCCTGCCGGAACCGCAGGCTGACCCAACGCGTTATTACCTCCTCGCGGCCGAGACCAGCCAGGGTGCCAAAGCCTCGGAGCCCCAGCGTTCGGAGGCGCAGCTGCACCTCGCCCTGCGTGTGGTCGAACTTCCTGGATACTTGCGCAACAACCGCACCCTCGTGATACGCAGCGGGGTCAACGAGGTGATCTATCAGGACTATGCCCGGTGGGCCGAGCCGCTCGACCTGGCGGTGCAGCGGATCGTCCGGGATCGCCTGCTCGGCAGCGGCCGGGTTGCGACCGCGCAGGTCGCGCCGTTCTCGGCCGAGATCCAGCGCGATTTTGACATCACCGTGCGGGTGCTCCGCTGCGAGGGTGGGATGGAGCCCGGCGGCCGGCAAACCTCCCGGTTTTCCGCGGTGTATGAGATTGCCGACGCCAAGGCAGGGCGGGTCCTCGTCCGGGAGGTATTTGACGCTCCGGCGGAAGTTTGGGATGGGCGCAACTACGCCGCCCTGGCTCAGCATCTCAGCGCCGGCGTTGCCGCTTTGGGCGAGGAGATCGTGGGCAAGCTTCCGCCTGATCAACCTTAGGCAGGGGCAAAGGATCTCACGACCGGGCGGTCAGAACTCATACCGCTCCAGCGCGGTTTTGGTACGATGGTTCTCCATCTTTGAGCACGGGGCGTGTGCTGCCCGAGCTTCCTCACCCTAAAACCACCGATGAGTCTCCAAATCTTCACGCCGGCATTGCCGAATATTCCCTGGCAGGAACGCGCTGCCGACAACACCGACCTGCTGTGGCGGTTCGACCGCAACCCGGTGATTGGTCGCAGGCCGCTCCCGCGCGTGACCGGCATTTACAACAGCGCAGTGGTTCCGTTTCAGGGGAAGTTCATCGGCGTGTTCCGCACCGAGGGCATGGACCGCATGCCGCACCTGCATGTTGGCCGCAGTCCGGATGGCATCACCTGGACCTTCGAACCGAAGCCGATCGACTTTTCCTGCGACGACCCGGAGGTGAAGCGCCACGAATACGGATACGACCCCCGTGTCACGCTGATCGACGACACCTACTATGTGACGTGGTGCAATGGATACCATGGCCCGACCATCGGGGTGGCGCGCACGAAGGACTTCGTGACCTTCGAGCAGTTGGAAAACGCCTTCCTGCCCTACAACCGCAACGGCGTCCTTTTCCCCCGGAAGATCAACGGCAAGTTTGCGATGCTGAGCCGTCCCAGCGACACTGGCCACACGCCGTTTGGTGACATCTTTTTCAGCGAGAGCCCGGACATGGTGTATTGGGGCAAGCATCGCCACATCATGAGCCGCGGCGGCCAGTGGTGGCAGGGGGCCAAGATCGGCGCCGGCCCGTCCCCGGTTGAGACCTCCGAGGGATGGCTGCTCTTTTATCACGGCGTGATCAGCACCTGCAACGGGTTCGGTTATTCGATCGGCGCGGCCATCCTCGACCGGGATGAACCCTGGAAGGTGAAGTACCGGCTCAACCAGTCCCTCCTCACACCGGAGGCGACCTACGAACTGCAGGGCCTGGTGCCCGGGGTTTGTTTCCCCGTGGGCATCCTCTGCGATTCCGTGACCGGCCGCGTGGCGATCTATTATGGTGCCGCGGATACGTTTTCCGCGCTCTGCTTCGGCAACGTCAACGAGCTGATCCCCTTCATCAAGGCCAACTCGTCGGTCTGAGTTTTCCCCCCCCCCCGGCTTCCCCTGGAACCAGGAAGACGCCCGCCGCCCGCGGGCGTCTTTTTTTGTGCGGCATTTTCCGGCTCCGGTCCGGCCCCCGTCGCCTGCCTTGTAGGCGGGGTGCCCCCACCCCGCACCTGCGACGTGGTCCAACGAAAAGGCAGTCTCCACCCCGCACCTGCGGCTGGCATTGAAAGGTCATGGGCGCACCTGCGGCTGGCGTCGAAAGGTGATGGGACACAGAGGACACAGAGCGCCGACACAGAGAGCACGGAGGCCCGAACGACTGCGGGGCGATTCGCCTTTCCTGTTGTGGGCGGGGTGCCCCCACCCCGCATCCCATCCCTGACTCTCGTCTACGATGTCATGGCACAAAACGTCCACGATGTGATGGCACTTTGAACCACGCCTACAACGAGAGCGTTGCCGAACCCGCGGGGTGAGAGCCCCCCGCCTACAGCGAGATCCAACACGCGGGTTGTGCCTCCCGCCTACAAGCGAAGAACGGAACCACCTCGGTTCTCCAATCTCTCCAAATCCGAAATCCGAAATCCGAAATCCAGAATCCAGAATTACGAATCCCGAATCAAAAATCCCGAATCCCAAATCCCCCCGCAGTCTTTATGGTCTCTCCACCCTCGGTCTGCTCCCTCTGTGCCCTCTGTGTAACTTAACCCCCGCCGCAGCCTGCATCACCGCAGCCTCCAGCGCCTCACGCCTTGCGCGCCGTCAGCAGGATCGAGCATCCGTACGGCAGGCGGGAGACGCGGCGGATCCACCCGTGTTCGGCGGCCATCAGGCCGCGGAAGACCGCTTCGACCGGCGCCGGAAAGGCGCGGACGTCACTCGGCCCGCCGGTGGCGGCCGGCATCAGCTTCCGCTTCGCCACCACCAGTGGGAAGGGCAGGGTGTTCCAGTGGGTGCTCTGCAGACCGGAGAAACCGGCGTCGCCGACGAGCCGGTGCAGTTCGCTTCGCCCGAAACGGTAGCGCCCGCCCACGGCCACGTCGTGGTAGGACCAGAGCCAGCGATAGGCGGGGACATTGACCACCAGTGTGCCCCCCGGCCGCAGGCAGCGGAACAGTTCAGCCAGCGCCTCCCGGTGTTCGGTGATCTGGCAGAGGACGTCGGCGGAGATGATGAGGTCGAAGCTTGCGTCCGCAAACGGCAGGGCCGTTGTCGAGCCCTGCTGGATACGTGCGGCCGGGCACCGTTTGCGTGCCACCTCGCAGGCGAACTCAGAAAAATCCAGACCGGTCAGGTCCCATCTCGGCTCCGCCTCGTGGAGCCGGCAGAGCAGTCCTCCGGTGCCGCAGCCCGCATCGAGCAGGCGCGGTGCGACCGGTTGCCGCCCGCCGGCCAGCGCCCGCTGTGCCTCCCGCAACACGTGGCGGTGCAGGGAGCGGAAGTACCACATGCCGTCTTCCACCTCGGCGAGCTTTCGGTGCTCGTGAATTTCCATCGTGAGCCCGTCAGCCTGCCCTGGACGGTGTCGCCCCTGCAAGCCGACTGGGCGGGAAAGAGGCAGGGCCTCCTAGCCGCCGAGCTCCCCGGGTTCTTCAACACCGGCGCAATCAACCTCCGACAGCGTCGGAGTGCCCCCGGCCGGGATCGAACCGGCACGTCCTTACGGACAAGGGATTTTAAGTCCCCTGCGTCTACCATTCCGCCACGGGGGCGGGCACGCCGGCGATGGTTCGCGGCCCCCCGAACCGCGTCAACCGGGGAGTGTGTGGTGTGGCGCACCGGGGTTGTCAGGAGCTTCTTTCTTGCCCGCACTTCGGAACGAGATGATTACCGTCGCGTGCTTTCCAAATGTAGCGGGTCGGCGGGAGCTCTCTTTCCGCGCGTTGACTACCTGGCCGCCATTGCGTGCAGCCTTTTATTCAGCGCCTGGCTGACCTGGGGACCGCTCGCCATCATGAACGGGATAGACTACACGCTCTATCACCAGTTCATGAAGGGGTACCTGCGCGACCAGGTCTTGGCCGGCAATTTCCCCCTCTGGAATCCGTACGTGTATCTAGGCCGCCCCTTCATCGCGGATCCCGAGGTGGCGAGCTTTTATCCCGTCACGTGGTTGCATGTCGTCCTGCCGGAAGCGGCGGCGGTGTGGTTATCGGTGAGTTTTCACTGTGTTGTCGGATCCATCGGGATAGCCCGTCTGACCGCCAGGTGGGGTGTCCCACGGCCGATTTCCTGGGTGAGTGGGGCTTTGCTCATCATCACCCCGCCGTTTCTGACGCACCTTCAGGGAGGACTTTTCGGATACAGCTTCGTGATCGCGTGGTGGCCGTGGATGCTTCGTTACACCGATCAACTGGCGGATACGTGGTGTGTGAGGACGGTTGTCTGTCTCGCCCTTGCGCTTGCGGCAGGATTCCTGGCGGGACACCCGCACGCATTCTGGATGTGTGGCTGCAGCCTGGGGCTGTACCTTGTCATGCGATGCATGGGAGACGGATGGAAGGCGTCACTCTTACGGTTTATCCGCGCGTACGGTGGCCTTGTGGCAGCTTCCTTTCTTTGCGCGGGAATCGTCGGCGTGCAGCTATTTCCCCTTTTGGAGCTTTCCGCGCACAGCAATCGGGCCCTCCCGAGTAAAGAGTTTGCGTCCGCCGCGGCGATGACGTGGTCGGAGGCCGCGTCGTATCTCGCGGCTGTTCCTCCCAGTACCCAGACTTATTGGGATGGCTTTAATTTTGTCGGCCTCGCGGTGGGCGCTCTGGGCTTTGTTGGGTTTTGTACCGCTGACAGGAGGGCTCGGGGACTCTTGTTTCTTGCGGTGTCAAGCGTCGTGGTCGCCCTAGGTCCCAACACTCCCTTGTTTGATGTGGTATACCGAGTGATCCCCGCGATGGGATCGTTCAGAGTGAATGGCCGGTTTGGTATGTTCGCGGCATTCGCATTGATCCTGGCCGCCGCGTTGTGGTGGGGGAAGAAGCCTGCCTTCCGGTTGTCGCTCGGGGGCATGGCACTCATCGCGCTGGCGTCCGTTGCCGTAAGCCTGACCAGTGGCGTCGGTGGATTTCGTTTTTTTCTGCCTTTGGTGGGATGTGCGGGCGCAGCGGCTGCCCTGCTGCTGCGGATAAAGGCGACTTCAACTGCTTGGGCGATCTGGGCGGGCGTCGTGGGACTGGAGCTTGCGTCTAGTATGTGGTGGGCAACTCCGGTTCTAAACCGACTCCGCGCCACGCCGAAATGGGGTGATCTTAACGCACTTGCCAATGTCGCAGGAAAGCCACCGTCCCGCGTCGAACCTGTTCGCGTCTTCGTGCCGGGTTTTGCACTGCATCCGAATCGTGGAATGAGGGATGGATTCTCAGGCGCGATGGGTAACACGGGGCTATGCTCGGCCAGAGTCTGGAATTATTTGTATCTCAGCGGCGGGTATGTCCCTCCCACCGTTCAGATCACCTATGTGGATCCGCGGGTTTATTTCACCGAGCCGTTTCCGCTGCACGGCGCGGCGGTGGACATCGGTTGGGATCCCAAGACGATGAGGCCCGTGGCGAATGCGGAGGCTGAGCCGCGGGCTTGGCTGGTGGGTAGCGTATCTCCCGTGAAGAACTGGAGAGAGGGCATCGAAATGCTGCTCAGGAAGCCAGACCTCGCCACCAATGCGTTTGTCGAAGATATCCACCCCGAGTGGCAACTTTCACCCGGTTCCGGGGCTGTAACCTTTACGCGTTTCGACACCGACTCGTTCACGCTCTCCGTGCAAACGCCAACCCGCCAACTTCTCGTCATCTCAGAAGCCTGGTTCCCGGGCTGGGAGGCGACAGTGAACGGGGAGCCATCAGACGTGTTTCCGGTCAACGGCTGGATGCGGGGCGTGGTCGTTCCACCCGGAGACAATCAACTCGTACTCCGCTACATGCCGACTGTCCTGGTTCCTGGCGCCGGATGTAGCATCGCGAGCCTGCTTCTCTGTGCCTTTCTCTGGCGGAAAAGCGGCGCCCGATCGCCGGCAAGGGCGTAAGGAAAACCTGACTTGCGCCGCGACGGTGATACCAGCACGGTCCGGCGCGTGAAGATCGGCTTTCTTGGGGGCAGCTTTGACCCCGTGCATTTCGGGCATTTGTCCGCCGCCCAGGACGCTTACGAACAATACCAGCTGGACCGGCTTATCCTCGTGCCCGCCGCCCAAGCCCCGCTCAAGCCGGAGGAGGTGAAGTCCACCCCGGAGGACCGCCTGGCCATGCTGCGGGCCGCGGTCGAGTGGGACCACCGCTTCGAGGTGTCCGACTTCGAATGCCGCAAGGGCGGGATCAGCTATACGATCGATTCAGCCCGGCATTTCCGGGGCCTGTATCCAAACGATCGGCTTTTCTGGATCATCGGCGGCGACCAATTGCCCCGGATGCACCTGTGGAAGGACATCGCCGAACTCGCGCAACTGGTGGAGTTCATCTTCCTGGAACGGCCCGGACATCCGGTGAAGGCGACCCCCACCATCCCCAACCTGCGTCTCCACCGCTGCGACGGGCACCTGATGGAGATCAGCTCCACGGAATTGCGGGCGAGGGTGAGGCAGGGGCTTTCCCTGGACTACTTCATCCCCCACAAAGCCATCGTTTACATCCGGGAGAAGGCCCTCTACCGCTAGTGCACAGGATGAAAACCCGACCCAAGCAAGCGACGTTCCCGCCCATTCTCTCGCCGATCTGCCGAGCGCTGGACGACAAAAAGGCGGCGGACATCCGGGTGCTGAGGGTTTCCGAGCAGTCCTCGATCACCGACTACCTGGTGCTCGCCACCGGCACCTCCGACCCGCACCTGCGCGCCCTCCGCATCGAGCTCGAGAAGGTGCTTGACGGCGCCAAGGTGCATATCGTCGGGATGGATACCTCACAGGAAAGCGGCTGGGTCGTGATCGACGCGTTCGACGTCATGATCCACGTGATGACGCCCGACAACCGGACCAAATACGCGCTGGAGAACCTTTGGAAGGACGCTGAAAACGTCGCCGTCGAGGAGATCGTCGCCGCCCCCAAGCCGAAGGCGAAGATGGCCGCGTCCGCCACTCCGAAGCCAAAAGCGCCGACCAAGGCTGCTCCGGCGGCGAAAAAGAAGCCTGCCGCCCCGAAGAAGCCGGCCGCGAAGAAAAAGCCCGTGGTGGAGTAAGCGCTCCCCTGGGAGCCTCAGACCCGTTCCAATACCACGAGGAGTCGGGTGGCGAACAGCCGCGGGGCGCTATCCAGCAAGTGTTCGATCCCGCGCATGAATGGAAGCAGGGCGCGGGGGTACAGCTGCGGTTTGCTGAACCCTCCGGACGCCACGTAACTTAGGGCCGAATACGTGCGGACGTCCCTCAAGGTCAGGGGCGTGGCGGTGTGCGATGGCATTGCGCGGTGAAAGAACATCCGCCACGCATTTCCCTGTGCCGCATAATATCGCAACGGCGGCTTATCCTCCGGGACGGTCCAGTCGATCTCTTTCCTTAGCCCCAAGGGCTCATGATGGAACGCCCCGTAGACCAAGCGACCCAAGGCGCCCATCGCCGGCTCGAAGAGTACCACTCTGCCCCCGGGGCGAAGGGCTCGGGAGAACTCCCGCAGGGCCACCGTGGGATACTCAAGGTGATGCCAGACATCGAAGAGTACGAGCCCGCTGAGGGCACCATCGCCGCAGTTGATGGCATAGGCGCTTTCGACCCGGTCCAGCCAAGGGTTCGGAAAAATGTCAGAGGTTTGGCATTTCGGCAAAACCGCCTTGATGGCACCGATGCCGGAGCCCATCTCCAGCACCCCGTCTCCGTCTTTCGTGCCTAACGCGTCTGCGATCGCCAGATAGAAGTGATGATAAACGTCTCGGAGTAGCGGCTTTCGATCCCAGTACGCTCGGTTCAACGCGATCTCGCGATTGTGCTGCTCAAGTGGCGGTACGGGCTGGGTGGCCATGTAAGGGGAATGTGAAGGTCGAGCCAGAGGCGACGTCGTGGGCTGCGCGGCAAAACACAGTTTGCGTGGGACAGGCCGAGTGTCACACAAATCTAGCCTATGCCCCGCCCCAGCGATGCACGTTCGTATTTCGACTCGATTGCCGGGCGCCCAGACCATCGTCCCGTCCAGCGTGCGTTCCACCGCCAGCTGACCCGTTGGTTCACGGATCGGGTGGAGCCAGGTAAGCGGGTGCTCGAAATCGGTTGTCGCCACGGCGACCTTTTGCGCGCGGTGCAACCGTCCCAAGGCAAGGGGCTGGAGACCAGTGAACGGCTCTACGAGGCCACGTGCTTTCGTCATGCCGCACGGCCTGAACTTGAATTCGTGCTACACCCCTACGAGGACAAGCCACTGCCGGAAGCCTATGATTACATCCTGCTGAACTATATCGCGGGGTACCTGACCGATATTCAGCGCACGCTCGGCTTGCTCCAGCAATCGGCTCACCCGCGCACGCGATTGCTGATCACCACCTTGAACCATGTCTGGCTCGGACCGCTACGTTTCGCGCAGAGGATTGGTCTGGTGAATCCGCAGCCTCCGAGTAATTGGCTGAGTGTATCCGACTTAATCGGACTGCTGGAGCTCTCCGGCTGGGAAGTGATTGAGACGGGCACCGTCCAGCTCTGCCCGTTCCACGTTCCGCTCATCAGCTCCCTCCTGAATCGATTTCTGGTGAAGCTCCCGGGGTTTCGCGCCTTCGGCATGACCCAGACCGTGGTCGCGCGCCCGAAGCTCCCGGTGGCGCTGCCCCGGCAGATGCGCTGCTCGGTGATCGTCCCGGCACGCAACGAGGCGGGCAACATCCGCGCCGCCCTGGACCGCATCCCCGTCCTCGGCGCCGGCACGGAGGTGATTTTTGTCGAGGGCAACAGCAAGGACGACACCTGGGAGACGATCCAGCGCGAGGTGGCGTCCTATTCGGGCCCGCATCTGGTGAAGGCGTTGAAACAGCCCGGTCGCGGGAAATGGGACGCCGTCCGCACCGGTTTTGAGGCTGCGACCGGGGAGGTGCTGGTGATCCAGGACGCGGACCTCACCGCCCCGCCCGAGGACCTCCCGAAATTCTTCGAGGTGATCACGACCGGCGCCGCCGAATTCGCCAACGGGAGCCGGCTGGTGTATCCGATGGACCAGAACGCGATGCGCCTGCTGAACTTTTTCGGCAACAAGTTCTTCGCCCTCGCCCTGACCTATGTGCTGGGCCAGCCGGTGAAGGACAGCCTCTGCGGGACCAAGATGCTGCTGCGCTCGGATTACGAACGCCTGAAGGTGCGGATCCGCGAACTCGGCGACTTTGATCCCTTCGGCGATTTTAACCTGCTGTTTGGAGCCGCCCTCCTGCGGCTCCGCATCCGGGACGTCCCCGTACGGTACAAGGACCGCACCTACGGGGAGACCAACATCTCCCGCTTCAGCCACGGATGGCTGCTGCTGAAGATGACCGCCTTCGGGCTTTTCCACGTGCGGTGGCGCTGAGGGCGTCGGCACGCGCCGCCGCACCGCGAGTCGCCCTCGACGGCCGGTCAGAAGCCGTACCCGACCGAGGTGGTGATGCGCTGGTCGGTTTTGGCCTTCGGGTCGAGGATCGCGTTGTCGAACTCGTATTCGAAGCGCAGGTTCAGCGAGACCTTCTCCGTCACATTGCCCTGGAGGGCGGCGTTGAAGCGCAGGCGGTAGTTGGTGGCGCCCTCGTCCATCGGATAGACGGTGGAGCCGCTCACGGCATAGCGGGTGCGTTCATCCGGTGAATACACGATGCTGCCGCCCTGGGTGAAGGTGAGGCGTCCGTTCAGCTTGTACACGTAGTCCTGGAAGACCTCGCCGAGGTAGGTCATGCCGCTTTCGACGCCGTCGGCATCGCGGTACTGGGCGGTGGCGCCGACGCCGACGCTGCCCTGGTGGCGTTCGCGCTGGAGGACGCGGTAACCGACACCCACGTTTTGTTCGACGTTGTGGTCGATCCGCTTCACCCGGTCCTTGGTGTAGCTGGACTGGAGCTGGCCGAAGATCTTGGGCGACAATTCGTGCCGCCAGCGGAAGAGGGCGTCGTAGCGATCGGAGGTCGTGGCCTCGTATTGTTCGCTGTAGAGGGCGCGGGCCTCGAGGCGCAGGGTGTCATCGCCGGCTTTCTTTTCGGCGTCGCCGCGGATCGAGAGCTGGGTGGTGTCGCTGCGTCCGCTCTGCTGCTGGAAGCCGAACTCCAGTTTGCCTTTCCACGGGCTGTCGGGCGGTTTCACGGAATTGCTGGCCTTGGCGGAAAAAACGCGGGCCACCGGAGCCGGAGGCGCCATGGTTTCGGCGGGGGGGAGGCCGGCCAGGCTTTCCACCGGCGTATCCGGTTTTTCGACCACCACGGCTTCGCGTGCGTCGACCCTGATTTCACCCAAGACGGCGGAGCGGAACAGGATGTGGCCGTTTTCACGACCCACCAACACGCCGGAAAGGCGGTCTCCGTTGCGGAAATGGAGCTCGACTCCGAAAAGGTTAATCCCCGTGCAGAGAAGGAATAACGAAAGAACGAGACGGAAGGCGGAAGACGAGGGGGGAGGAGGTGCGAAGATCAAGACGTGCGATAGGAGGGATTCGTTTTGGAGCAGTTCAGGTGCCTGCGACCGTGGAGTTCAACCTGCAATTTCTAGGGGATGTTCCTCATTTGGAAGGGATAGCTGTTTGCTTTTGACGAATCCTTGACCGGGTTCGGCCTTGTGAAACGGCGGCCGGGTACGATTCTGGACGCAACGCTCACCCCGAGCATTCTCATATCATTCGTTATTAGCTATCCTATGAAAACGCTGAACCGTTCCACCAAGGGCTTCACCCTTGTCGAAATCATGATCGTGGTTGTCATCATCGGCCTCCTGGCCGCGATGGCGATTCCCGCTTTCCAGAAGGTCCGCCAGAACTCCCGTCGTGGCGCTCTGATCAACGACGCCCGCCAGATCGGTGCTGCCGCCCAGCAGTACATGATGGAGAACAGCGTCACGCAGGTGACGGTCGCATACAACAGCGACAGCGGCAAAGTCACCGGTCAGCTCGAGCCGTACGTGAAGCAGCTGGGTACGAAGTACAAATATTCCACCACCATTGATGCTGATGGCACCTTCTCCATTGGGCACCCACTGGTTAAGGGCGGTTTCACGGGTACCGGTGGCCTTGGCGACGCCGTGGTGTTCAACTCCGAAGGCCAGCTCTATCAGCCGTAATTGGCTTCTGGATCTTTCTGGCCGCCCACCCGGGCGGCCTTTTTTTTTGTTCTTATGTCCGGTGAGCCCTTTGAGCGACGTCCTCCCTCCCTTGCGTACTACGCGGGGTTGGTCGTCGCGGTCGGTGTTTTGGCTCTGTCACTTTTACCGCAGAGCGCAGCCGCCAGCCTCGTGTGGCCATGGTGCATCGTTTGGGCGGGGATCGCGGTTGGCATGCCCGCAGCCGCAGCTTGGTCGGTCGCGCGGCAGGGCTTTCTGCCTTCCAGAGCATGGGTTGCGGCGTGGGTCTTCTGGTGTGGTTGGATCGTACTCTCGCATGTGCTGAGTCCGGTGCGCTCTCAGCTCGGTGTATGGGGATGGAGCCCTCTCTTCCTTCCCGCGGTCGCCCTGTATACCGCGGTACTCAGCCGCCAGGTTCCTAACGGCACCGCGCAGATCGTGCGGTACGTCGCCACCGCGGCGCTTGTGATTTCCATTGTATCCTTGGTGCTGCATCTTTCCGACATTCACGTCCGTTACGCTGCGGCGGAACCGGACTCTGTAAAGTCGGTGTTGGCCCTGTTTTTTCACCATCGAAACAGCGAACCCCTGGGGCACGTTAACTACACCGCGGGTGCTGCACTCCTATTATTACCGTACGCAGGTTGGCAGGCCTATTCCTGCCAAGGCTGGCGGCGGGTTGGCTGGGCGGCTTCTTTCTTGGCTGTGTTGCTGATGTTCATCACGGGAGGGAGTCGTGGTGGGTATCTCGGTATTGGAGCGATGTTGGCGACCGCAGTGCTGATCGCCATTGTGCGGGTCCCACCGTCTCAGCGGAAGGCCGCCCTGATTGTGGGAGGAGTCCTGGTTGCGGTGGGTGTGGCGGCGGTTTTTAGCCAGAGCCGGATGCGGGCATTGATCATACCCGCCCCACCTCCCGCGGCACCCAACCTCAGCAATCTGGAGCGGATTACTTTTCTCAAAGTAGGAGCAGCCATGGGACTGGCTCGTCCGTTTTCTGGCTGGGGTGCAGGCGCTGTTCCACTCGTCTATGAAAAGTACCGTCGGCTCGGAGACTATGGACCTGGTAACATGCTCCAGCTGCACTCGACGCCGATGCAGCTGTGGGCCGAGGGTGGAGTTCTGGCCCTGGCCGCAATGGCCGGACTGACTCTTGTCACAAGCATTTCGATCGTGCGGCTGGTTCGCCGACCTGGGCCGTTAGGCGTCGACTATCCTGCTGCTCTCTCGTTAACGGGGTATGCGGTATTCGCGCTCACGGATTTTCAACTGGATTTACCACTCATCAGCGCGGGGGTGGGGGTGGGCTGTGGGCTGCTCATGGGGTCCACGCTGCAGCCTGCATTGACCACGTCCCTCTCCATCAAGCGGTGGGTGGCGGCGCTTGTTTTTGCTGTCGTCGCTCTCTTGCAGACCTTTGCCGCCGTACCCTGGGTGGGTGCTCGTCGAGCGCTGGCAAGCGGAAGGGTCGAGGACGCTTTGGGCTGCACGCCGCACGATAGCGCGCTATGGGTGCTTGCGGGCCTCGATGCTGCTGCGCGAGGGAGGGCGGAAGGAGAGGCGCCAGCCCGCGAGGTGCTAAATCGTCGCGCGATCGGCTGCTTCGAGCGAGCATTGGCCCTTGGCAGCAGCTTGGAGGCAGCACACCTAAACCTGGGCTGGCTTGAATTGGGTGAGAACCCTCGTGCCGCGGATACACATTTCCGCCGTGTTCTTGCCATCACGCCTAATCGCCCAGGGGCCTGGCTTGGTAGGGCGTTGGCGGCCAGCGCGGTGGGCGACGAAGACGGTGCAGTGGAAAAGCTCGCCATGGAGTGCATCGTTTCGCCGCGATTTCTTTTCGAAGGCCAGTGGGCCCACGCTCCGCTATTGCCCTTACGTAGTCGTGTGCTTCAGCGGCTGGGAACGCTCCTTGCCGTGCTTCGGACGGAACACCTTTGGGGCAACGTGTGGCCTTCGGACGAGGCGCTGCGTTTACAGGGATGGGCACGCTGGGCCATCACCGCGGACGCACCCGCTCCGGAAGGGCTTGGCGCCGTGCGCGCCCGGATGGAACAGGCTGCAGGAGATCCCTTTTATTGCGGCAGCATGGTGCAACGATGGGTACTTCAGACTGCACCTGACGCCTTGAATGCGAACTTGCCCCGTCGCGCCATTGCATTCCTCGCTCAGGGCACGCCCGAGCGGCAGCTGCGCTCGCTAGTTGAGGTCCGCGCGGATGATCTCCCGCCGCTGGTCAGGTATCATGCGTCGAGAGCCGGCCACGGAGTGCGGATGCGGCTCCCGTACCTCGCCTGGGTCGCCGATGTGCCTGCGACGTCGCGGAGTGTTCTCGCAGAGTGTCTGGTTGCGCCAGAGCTGCCACGTGACGGATGGCTACCCGACCCATTGCTTTTGAAATTGGCACCTCAGGAGGCTCCAGCGACAAGTCTCTGACAGAAAAAGCCAGCGATCCATCCTGCAATCTATGAGAGCACTGCTTACCCCACGCTCCGTCCTCTTCTTGCTCATTGCCCTGCTCTCAGTGGTGCTCGGATTCTTTTCGTTCACCCCAGAAACGGCGGTAAGGCTGGTCGGACAATTTGGATACTGGGTGATCTTGGGCACGTTTGTTTGGTGGGTGGTGACGCTGGTTAACCTCTGGCGCACTCGACTTCCGGGATGGCAGTGGACGCGAGACCATACCTGGCTGACCGCCGCGGTGCTGATTGCGGGAGCCCTCTCCCTGCTGCACAGCCCGATCGTCTTCAAAGTATACAATGACGAACTCGTGTTGGCGGCCACCGGCATGAACATGCATCTACGCCGGGAGGCGTTTGCGCCGGCCATGATGCATAATGTATCCGGATACCTGATAGAACTGTTTAATGCAGTGGATAAACGTCCCCTGTTCTTCCCTTTCCTGCAGTCGGTTATGCATGACCTGACGGGATACAGGCCTGGAAACGTGTTTTTCCTGAATGCCGTCATCTCATTCCTCTTCTTGAGTATGGTGGCGTGGGCCGGGCACCAATTGGCGCGACTCTGGGGTGGTCTGGTCGCCGTTGCCTTGGTGGCTGGCGTACCGCTCTTTTCCGAAAGCGCGACCGGCGGCGGGTTTGATCTGCTCAACATACTTTTCATTCTCGTCGTGATGGTCGCGGCTGCGGCCTATGTCCGAAAACCCGAATGCATGGTGAGGTTGGACTTCCTCCTGCTCTCAACTGTCTTGCTGGCCCAGATTCGTTATGAATCGGTTCTGTTCGTCCCCGCGACCGGCCTTTTGGTGCTTTGGACCTGGTGGCGAACTCGCAACGTCCAGCTATCCGTCGCCACCCTATGCGCGCCTCTCTTGCTCCTGCTGGTTCCACTCCAGATGAAAGTCTTCAAGGTGCGGGAGGATCTTTGGCAACTACAGGGGCAGGACCGACCACCCTTCGCTCTCTCGAATCTTCCCGACAACGTGGGTCATGCGATGGCGTATTTTCTCGACACCTCCACGGCCGGGCAGAACTCACTTCTGCTCACGCTGCTTGGTGTCCCTGCCTTGATCGCGCTGCCCCTTCTCCTCCGCAGACGGGCCGCTCGGTCGCCGGAAACACAGACCCTACTGGCGGTGACCGGTTGGTTTGGTGGCTTTATTGTCCTGAATTTCTTCCTCCTCCTCTGCTATTACTGGGGGCAGCTCGACGATTACGTCGCCACTCGGCTGGTCTTTCCGCTCCTCCTCTTAATGCTGATCGGGGCGATCGCGCTGCTCGCAGATTTCGGAATTCGAAAACGCGGGTGGTGTGTGGTGTTCGGCCTTTCGCTCGTCGGGATGTTGCCGGGGATCTCCCGGAGCGCCCGCGCGGATGCGTTTCATACCACATCTGGCAGCCGCGAGGGTATTCACCGGCTGAGATTCGTCGAAGAGCGCAGCGGCGAGCGGGCATTGTGGCTGACGAGCCATCTCATGCCTGCCCTTTTGCACCGGGAAGCGGCCATGACGCTTCAACAGGCAAATGCGCGGGCCGCACAGATCGGTTTTCACCTCCGTGCTCGCACCTATTCCAAGGTGTATGTCGTTCAGCGCATGGCCATGTCGCCGGTAACACAGACCCATGTCCCGACTTACCTTCAAGAAATTGCACCTGAATTCGAGTTAACCATTTTGGACGAAGTTCAAATCGATGCCTTTCACATCATTCGCCTCAGCGAGGTGAAGCAGATCCACGTCGAACTGCCTCCAGTCAATGCGCAGCCTTTGGAGAAGTGGACGGAGGGAATCCCAGAGGCCCTGATTCAGAATCTGCCGTGAGCATGCCTCCGGGCAATCGGCCGTTCATCGCTACCGTTTTCAAAAGCGGCATTCACTGATCGCAGCTTGTCCGGCCCCAATTCGATTGCGGTTATCGTCGGTAGTGGCGACAGTCTCCCAGCCTCCTGACCTCGCGTTCTTGCTTTTACCCCGCATGCCAGACCAGCGCAAACCGATCTACGTCACTCAGCCGCATATGCCACCGCTGGGGGAGTTCGTTCCGTACCTCGAGCAGATCTGGGAAAATCGGTGGCTGACGAACGCCGGGCCCTTCCATCAGCAGCTCGAATCGGCCTTGGCGGCGTATTTAAAAGTTCCGCACATCGCGCTTTTCACCAATGGGACCATCGCCTTGGTGGTTGCGCTCCAGGCGTTGCGGATCACCGGTGAGGTGATCACCACGCCGTATTCGTTTGTGGCTACAGCGCATTCGCTTCTTTGGAATGGGATCAAGCCCGTCTTCGTCGACATCGACCCCGAGACCTTCAATCTGGATACAAACCGGATCGAGGCTGCGATCACACCGCAGACTACGGCAATCATGCCGGTGCATTGCTACGGGACGCCGTGCGACGTGCAGCGCATCCAACAGATTGCGGATCGTTATGGGCTCAAGGTGATCTACGATGCGGCGCACGCGTTTGGCGTGAACTATCACGGTGAAAGCCTGGCGCATCACGGAGATCTGTCCGTGCTTAGTTTTCACGCTACCAAGGTGTTCACCACCTTCGAGGGCGGCGCCATTGTCTGTCCCGACCTCAAGACCAAGCAGCGGATCGATTACCTCAAGAATTTCGGCATCGCGGACGAGGTCACCGTCGTGGGTCCGGGCATCAACGGCAAGATGAACGAGGTGCAGGCGGCCTTTGGCCTGCTGCAGATGAAGTACCTCGACGAGGCGCGGGCACGGCGGGCCGCGGTGGACGCGCGCTACCGCTCCGCCTTGGCCGGCGTACCCGGATTGAAGATGCTCCAGCCTCTTGCCGGCATGGACGCGAACTATTCGTACTTTCCCGTGCTGCTTCAGCCCTCGTTCCGGATGACCCGGGACGAGCTTTACCACCTGCTGCGCCGCCATGACGTTTTTGCGCGGCGCTATTTTTATCCGCTGATCAGTGACATGCCGATGTATCGAGGCCTCGCCTCCGCTGTCGGCAGCAACCTGCCGGTGGCGACGAGGGTTGCGCAGGAGATTCTGTGTCTTCCCATCCACGCCGATCTCACGGACGAGGATCAGGCCAAGGTCATCAGCCTGGTATCACGTGGCGCCGTCGATCCATGAGCAAAGTCCGTAACGTACTCGTTTTTCCCGGCGGCACGGAGATCGGACTGGAAATCAACAACGCTCTCCGGGACCTCAAGGAAGTCGTGCTCTTCTCCGCGGGTGCTGACGTTTCCAGCCACGCGGAATACGTTTTTGCACGTCATTCTGCTGTCCCATCTGTCCACCAGCCCGGCTGGATTGACGCCTTGAACGAAGTCATCCGGCGTGACCGAATCGATTTTGTCTTCCCCGCGCATGACGAGGTGATTCTGGCGACCGCAAATGAGCGCTCGCGCATCGAGGCGCATGTGATCGCACCGAGCCCCGACCTCTGTCGGATGTGCTGCTCGAAACGACTCACCTACGAGCGCCTGGCTGGGGCGGTCCCGGTCCCCGCTGTTTATCGGTCGGCTGGAGAAATTCCGCACTATCCCGTGTTCGCGAAACCCGACCGCGGGCAGGGCTCAGTCCATGCCAGCCGCGTCGACTCCCGTTCGCAGCTCGATGCGTTGAACTGCTCCGGGATCGACTTCGTCGTGACCGAATATCTCCCGGGCGAGGAGTACACGGTGGACTGCTTCTCCGACCGGGAGCGGGGCCTCCTTTTTTGCAGTGGCCGGCAGCGGGACCGCGTGAGGTCTGGAATCTCGGTCGCCACCCACGGGGTCTCGTCGCCGGAGTTCCGGGAAATGGCGGAGGCCATTCAGAAGCGATGCGGTTTTTTTGGCCCTTGGTTCTTCCAGGTGAAACGTGGGTCCGGTGGGGTGCTCGTGTTGCTGGAGGTGGCTCCCCGGATCGCCGGTGCCATGGCTCTGCACCGTGTGCAAGGCGTGAACTTTGCGATGCTGGCGCTGCTCGAGGCGGAACGCGCCGACTACCAGGTGTCGTTTTCGCCCTATGGCCTGGCGTTGGACCGTGCCCTGATCAACCGGTACACCACCACCCTCGATGTCCGCCATCTGTATGTGGATCTCGATGACACCCTGGTCTGTCGGGGCAGCGTATCACTTCCCCTGGTACGCTTGCTCTATCAGCAACTCAACCGTGGGTCGCGGCTGGTCCTGGTGACCCGCCACGCCCACGATGTCGCCGCCACCCTGAGGCGCCACCGGTTGTCGGAACTCTTTGATGAGGTGGTCCACCTCAAGCTGAAAGAGCCCAAGTCTTCCGCCATCCATGCCCGCGAGGGCGCGATCTACATCGATGACAGCTACAAGGAGCGTGAAGAGGTGCGTGCGAACACCGGCATCCCGGTCTTTGATGTCAGCATGATCGAGGCTCTGCAGGATTACAGGGCATGAGCAGCGAGCGAACCGTCAGCGCATTGGACGTGGAGATCCTGAAAAAGATCAGGGCCTCGGTGGCGACCTTCATGGAAGACGTGTCGGCTCGATATGCCACCGCGCCGGGGTTGCTGCTCGATGTCGCTCCCCAGGTGCATGCCGGTGCGAGGCCCTATTTCGGCCCGCAGGTACGTGTCGAGACCCTCGACATCGATCCCAAGGCAGGCTGCACCTACACGGAGGACCTTTGCAGCTGCACAAATTCAATGCTGCTTTCGCGGTTCGACTACGTCGTATGCACCGAGGTTCTCGAGCACACACGGCAGCCCTTTGCCGCCGCCGCGCAGCTTGGAAAGATGCTGAAACCGGGTGGTTACTGCTTTGTGACCACACCTTTCAATTTTCGTATTCACGGCCCCCTGCCGGATTGCTGGCGGTTCACTGAACACGGGTTGAGGGAGCTCTTCCGAGATTTCGAAGTGGTCGAACTCACCTCGATCGACGCTGCTGATCGCTTCCTCATGCCGTATCACTACCGCCTGGTCGTGCGCCGGGGTTGCTAAATGAAGGGTCCGCGTCCGGTCGACCGTGGTGGTGCAGGTTGGTCCGATCGTGGTCTTCGTGGAAACGCACTTGCCGCCTACGGTGCGCAAGTGGTCACGTCGCTGGTCACGGTGGCTTTGCTGCCCCTGTGCCTGCGCTCCATGGGACCGGAGGGCTTTGGCATGATCGGCGTGTTTACGACGCTGCAAGGTCTGTGGCAGATTGTGGAATCAGGCGTTTCTCAAGCTGGACTGCGTGATGTCAGCCGGGTGAGGGCGGGGGCGCTTGACGTTCGTGCCTTCCAATACGTCATTAAGAAACTGATACAGCGGACGTGCCTTTTTGCACTCGCAGCGAGCGTCCTCCTGGTCGTGGCGGCGGGCATAATCTCCGAACGATGGTTGAGTGTGAACTCACTCAAGCCCGAGGTCGCTGAAGCCTCCTTCTGGTGGATGGCGCTGATTCTGGGTGTGCGACTCTCGACGTCGATCCACCGCGCTGTGATCCTGGGTTTTGAAGCGCAACGCTGGCTCAGTGGACTTACCGCAGCACTCGCTGTGCTGCGCCTTGGAAGTGTGGCGTCCCTCTTTGCGTTCGGCTTCGTTGCACCCTCACACTATTTCGGCCTGCAGCTGGTGCTGAGTGTTGTGGAGGGAATGGCGGTCGTACGCAAAGCGCGTCAACTTCGCGGCGGAGTGGCTTCAAACGATAGTGAGATTGGGGCCGTTGTGGTCAGTCGTGCAGACGGTTTTGGTTCAGCAATCCTGGTGACATCTGGACTGTGGGCGCTTGTCACCTATGCAGACCGTATCGTGCTCTCACAGCGGCTGCCGCTGGCCGAGTTCGGTATGTATGCGGCGGCTGTCGCTGCAGCCGGTCTCGTCGGTTTTGTCGTTTCCCCGGTTTCGCTGGCCGTTTGGCCGCGGCTGTCGAGATCGGGCGCTCAAGGAAACTCACCCAGCTTCCTCGCCATGTATAGCGGTGCCACTGAAATGCTTTGCGGCGCTGCTTTTCCGGTCGCCGCCACAATCGCGCTGTTCCCCGCGGAGGTGCTCGCACTGTTGACAGGAATTTCAAACCCTTCCGCTGAACTGCAATCCATACTCCGGCTTCACGCGGTGGCACAGGGCTTCCTGGCAGCGTCTTCTGCCGCCTATTATCTCCAGTATTCGCTCGGTGACCTGCGTTTCCATCTACGCGCGAACGTGATCCTCGCCGTCCTTTTCCTGCCGTCCCTGTTCATCGTGACGCAGAGATCCGGTGCGGTCGGAGCAGCATCTCTCTGGGCCGCGTTGAATGTCGCTTACTTTGTTATCGGAGTACCGCTGGTACATCGGCGCTTCATACCCGGCAAGCACGGCCAATGGTTGTGGAGAGACGTGATTCCATCCGCAGCTGCGGCGACGGCGGCCTGCGTGCTTTTGCGATGCGTGATGCCCATCGCCGAGACGCGGGGGGCTCAAGCGGGGGTGTGTCTGGCAGTCATGGGTGTAAGCTGGGGCGTCACCCAGCTTTGCACATGGCGGTCCTGGGTCTCTGCTTGGCATTCCATGAAACGCAATTAGAAGGGAAGCGATGATCACGGCGGATCGACTGCTCGCATTGGCCAAGCGAATGGCGCCCGTTCAGTGGCACTATCGCTCCAAGCAGCGCGAGTTCTTTAGGAAGGAAGGCATGCGCTCGGACGCGATGATCGTTTTCCTTGTACCGGGTAAAGACGTGGTCAACGGCGGCATCATGGCCATTCTCAAGCATGCTTCCGCCACACGAAGCCTCCCCGGTGTTCACCACGCGGACGTGCGGGTGTGCACAATTCCAAACGGACCGACGCTCTTTCGCTTCACTCGTTTCTTGAACGACGAGCGGGTCTTGAACTTTCGCCAGATTCTCGACGTTGCGAACGAACTCCGATGGCTTCATCTAAACATTCCTGAAGTCTATTTAACGACATTCTTGAAAGCACCCGACGTGGCACGCCTTCGGTCGCTCAAGAATACCCAACTCTCGTTCAACGTAATGCTCCAGAACATCGACTTTGAGCCTTCACGTGGAGACATTGAGAGGCTCGGAAGAATGGGACATGTCACCATTTCGACTGCGCACAAAGCATATGCCTGCCGAGAGACCGAGGAACGACTCGGCGCACCGTTGTCGCATTGGTCAGTCTGGGTAAGTGCGGAGAAGTACCGGCGGGCTCCTTACGCGGAAAAGGAGAAGCTTGTAATTTACTCTCCTGACAAATGTCCGGAAAAGAAGCGAGTCCTCGCCCACCTCGCCGCAGCAATGCCGGACTTTCACTTCAGGGAGATTCGGGGCGTTCGCTATGAGGAGTATCTCTCCCTGATTGCTCGCGCCAAGTATTCGATTACCTTCGGGGAAGGTTTGGACGCGTATCTTGTTGAGCCGATTTTTTCGGGTTCGATCGCTTGTGCTGTGTTCAATCGTCGATTTTTCACTAACGAGTACCTGCACGTGCCAGGTGTCTTTGCCAGTTGGACAGAGTTGATGAATGGGCTGCCACGCCTGGCTTCCTATTTGAATGAGACGACATATCAGGAGATGCAATCGGTGCAGTTTGAAAAGATTTCGCGGGAGTATTCGTACAATGAGTACACGAACAATCTCGAGAGATACTATGGGCGGTTGATGGAAGCAGTTTCCGCCGGCACGCAATGAGCCAGGGGAGGAGTCCTCTTGCCAACGAGCGGCAGCGACCCACCTACGACGGGCTTCGTGGGCGAACCGGCCCCATGCCAGAATGATTGAGAGTCTCACCGTCATCATCGTCACGCGACACCACCGTCACGTGATTGAAAAGACCCTCGCGTCCATTCGTGACCAGGCAGTCGACGAACTCTCAGTCCTGGTAGTCGACTGCGGGTCTGGTGCTGAGCCTTGGATGGAAAGGTGGAATCGCAGGCCCGGTACCACCGTCGTGCAGCTTAATGTGAATCTAGGGTTTACCGGCGGAAACAACCGTGCATGGCAGAGCGTACGAGACCGACCCGGGCACGTCCTCTTTTTGAATCCTGATGTCATTGTGCCGCGAGGGGTCCTTTCGTCCCTTTCAAGCGTCATGGCGCGACCCGGATCTGAGCGATACGGAGGCTGGTCTGTGCGCCTGCACCGCTGGGACTTCGTGCAGGATTGCCCTGCTTCCGGCGTGGACAGCACCGGAATTTTTCCGGGATTCTCAGGATGGAGCGACAGACGGGAAGGGTCCCCCGTGGAAGAAGACAGGATCGAATCAGTCCCGGCATTGTGCGGAGCATTCTTTCTCGCTCCCATATCCCTACTCAGGTCGGCAGAACTTTCCCCGGGGGTGCTTTGGGATTCGCGGTACTTTGCCTACAAGGAGGACATTGAGCTTTCGCTCAGGCTGCGTCGCAGGGGTCACAGCCTCGCGATGTGGCACGGCGCACATGTCTATCACGGTCGTGGGTGGTCCCGCCAACGTCGCGATGTTCCTCGCGCAGCTCGACTGCTGTCGGCACGCAACGAGGTCCGTTTGGACCTCGGGTATCGACCTCTGCACCTGCCCGTTTCCCTGGCGAAATGGGGGCTCGTCCGAATGTTCGACCTGTGACTTAACTCTCACGGATGTCCGCCCGTACCCCCGAGGTCCCCGTCTTGTCGGTCATCATCGTCGCGTATAAGTCGGCTGACGAAATCCCCGCGTGCCTGAGATCCCTCCCGCCCACGCTCGGCGAGCGACGCGTCGAGGTGATCGTCGCCAACAACTCCCCCGGCGATGGGCTGGAGGCGGCGGTTCACGCGTGCAGACCTGGCACTGTGTACCTGCCCTTTCCCGAAAATCTCGGCTTTGGCCGGGCCAATAATCGAGGATACGAGCGATCCACGGGGGAAAATATTCTGTTCCTAAATCCGGATACCGTCTGCAACGAGGCCGCGCTCGGTCATTGTCTCCGGCGGCTGGTGGAGGATCGCTCAATCGGGCTGATTTCTCCGAAGCTGGTCATGCGGGATGGAAAAATCGATGCCGCCTGCCGACGGTCCATTCCCACCCTCTGGGATGGATTCTGCCGAGCCGCAGGGCTTTCGCGCCGGTTCCCCGGAATCAAGGCATTTGGTGGCTACAACCTCAGCTACCTGCCGGAGGACGGCAGTTATGACGTAGGCGCGATCAATGGCGCCTTCATGATGGGCCGTCGCAGCGTCTTCGAAGAGATCGGGGTGTTTGACGAAGCTTTTTTTATGTACGGAGACGATCTCGATCTCTGTATCCGGGTGGCAAAAGCCGGGTATCGCATCGTTTACGACGGGAGCATGCAGATCGTCCACATCAAGGGAATGAGTGTGGCAAAGGATCTGGAGGGGATGAGCACCGCCATTTTTGACGCTAACCGCGACGTATACCTAAAACACTTTAACCCGACGCGTTCGCGCTGGGTCGCGTGGAAATACCGGGTTGCCTTCGGCCTGTGGAAAAAGGTCGCGCGTCTGCGGGCGGCGCGGGCCGGTCATCGCCGCGTGCAGCCTTTATGAAGTCGGATCAACCTTTGCGGTTGCGCCGCGCTGCGGCCCTTCAAGCCGTCCCCGTCTTTGTGCTCGTTCTGGCGTGCGCCCTTTTGCTGGTGAGCCAGGCGGGCAGTGATGCTCCCTGGTGGGACCAGTGGGACGCCGAGGGCCGCTCCTTGTACCCGGCGGCGGCGGCGGGGAAGGTGGGGTGGGAGCAGCTCTCCACGCCCCATAACGAACACCGCATTTTTTGGACACAGCTGCTCAACTGGGGCCTTTTCCTCGCTGCCGGTCAGTGGGACCCGCTGCTGCAGATGGCGGTCGGGTCAGTGCTCAGGGGCTTGGTTGCAGCGGCTCTGTTTTTTGCCCTCGTTCGTGGGACCCACGTCTCCCGGACCTGGCTCATTTTTGCTGTGTCGGTAGCATTTTCACCCCTCCTTGCCTGGCACAACGTGCTCTGGGGTTTTCAGACGCAGGTTTATTTCGCAGCTCTCTTCTCGCTGCTTTCGATCGCCGGTTTCAGTTCACCAGGAGCTTCGCTCGCACCGCGCGTCCTCGGGGCCACCGCAGCATTTGCTGGATTGTGGGCAATGGCAGGCGTTGCAGTTATCCCCGTGGTGCTCGGCATCGGCGTCTTGTGGAAATGGTGGCTGAGCGGCCGGTCTGCGCCTTTCCCGTGGATCGACCTGCTGCTGGCGGGAACCCTCTTTGCATTCGCCTGGGTGCTGCGCGTCCACGTGCCCGGGCACGAATCCCTGCAGCCCGATTCCGTGAAGGAGTTTGTTGCTGTTCTGCTGAACGTGTTGTCGTGGCCTTTACCTGAGCAACCCATTGCGGCCGCGGTTTTCAATCTGCCTGGCCTCTTCTTCATGTGGACCAAGGCCAGGGAGCGGTCTCCGAGCTCCTTTGCAGAGACGGTCGCCTTGATGCTTTTGCTGTGGGGCTGGCTCACCGCTCTTTCCATTGCTTGGAGCCGGGGAGGATCACCCGAACTGGCGGGAGGCGTGCCGTCCCGCTATGTGGACTTCGTGGTGCTGCTGCCACTGGCGAATGCTTGGAGTCTGTCTTGGTTGCTGAGCAACCGGACGTGCACAGCCACATGCCGGGTAGTGGCAGCGTGCTGGGGCGGCATGCTCTTTCTGTGCTGGAGCGCGCATTCGCTGCAGGTGTGGCGGGGCGTTCTTGTTCATCGCGTCGCCGACCGAACGGCTCCCGTGCGGATGCTTCGGGCGTACCAGGAGCGGGGTGACGTGCGGATCTTTGTGGGGCAGCCTCGATGGCTGCTTCCCCATCCCAACCTCGCCACGGTAAAGGAAGTCTTGAGCGATCTTGGCTCCCGGGGCCAGCTTCCCCCTTCGCTTCAGCCAGGGCAAAGGCCGGCCGCGCTTTGCAGAGGAATCCGTAGGATCCTTGGGCATCGCGAGGACAGCCGCGTCTCTCCTTCGGCCCAGACGTTCAACCGGCAGGCTGGCGCAGGAAATCCACCAGATGGGTTTGGGGAAACCAGCCCTTCTCGCTAAAAAGATAGGCGTTTTGCTTAACGGACCGGGCGTCGTCAACCTGCGGATACACATCCACAGGCGGCGGCAGGTCGGGCAGTCGGACAAGAACAGGATAAGCGGGCCGCGAGGTGCGACTGATGACGGTATCGCCGCGGAGGAACCAACGGTCGGGGCCTTCGCTGAAAAACCGCCTACGTGCCGGGTCCGCCGCCGCGCTGGCCACCGTATCGGCGTCGGAGACCCCGAAGATCCATGAAGAGAGCGCACGGTTGTAGCGAAGTTCGTTCGCATGCCATCCCTCAGGATCGAGCCTGGTTTCCAGTGCCGCGTAATACGCCTCCAACTGTCGATGGACTTCTTGCTTGAGGGCGTCCAAGTGCGGTTCGCGCCAGGCGGGAGACACCTGGAATCGCGGATTATTGAGGCACTCGAGAGCAAATGCCTTGATCGCGCCCTCGCGGTGCTTCGTCAGGAGCTGTGTTAGCCCCAAGCCAAAATAGACGCCCCCTTTGTCCGGCATCAGCCGGGCTGCCTCTCTGAAATGGCCAGCCGCCCCCGCGGGGTCGCAGTTGAGCAGGAGCCACCCGAGGTTGGTGTGAGCGATCTCCTGGTCGGGATCGATCGCCAGCGACGTTTCCAGCGCCCGGATCACGTCGGGGGCACGAGCGCTCTCCGTGGCAAGAGCAAGTGCCTCGATATTGAGACGTGCTGTGCGGTGCTCGCCTCCATACGCGAAGCAGCCGACGAAGCTCCCCGCCATCAGGAGCCCGGCGAAAGGCGGAATTGCTCGAATGCGGACGGGCAGACCTCGGCCGCCCGCCGCCAAGCAGCTGGTGGCGATCGCGAGGAAGGCCGAGAAGGCGGGTATATCCAGCTGGTAGTCAGTCAGGCTGAAAACGGCGTACCCGATCGCGCTGGTGGCACCGGCTCGACTTACGGGTGGTAGCGTTAGCCAGGCACGGCACACCGTCCATCCCGCCAGCGCCGTCACCCCCACCAAAACGAGCACGCCTGCAGCGCCAAAATCCACCCATACCTGCCCGGGCAGGGAGTGAACCTGCAGGGCCGAGGCGATCCCGCCGTCGAGCCTGGAACGGAAAGCTGGATACACGAGCGGGGTCACACCCGTGCCCCAGCCCAGAAGGGGACGCGCTTTCCCCATCAGGATCGCGCCGCGAAGCATCGCCTCTCGCTGCATGTTGCTGATGTTGGGCGCTGCTTTGGCGTCAGCAGAGAACATTACTCGGGTGCGTGGATGGATGAACGCAAACAGGGCGACCGCCAACAGCGCGGCGAACGCCCACGTCACCTTCTGCCGCCGCGACATTCCTGAGCCCAACACCGCCGCGGCGCCCATCGCCGCCAATCCCAGCACGCCCGCTCTGCTCCCGCTGGCCAGGAGAATGCCGAGTACCAGCAGCGCGGAAACGAGCCCCAATGTCTTCCAACGACCCGTTTCGCTGCGCCACGCGAAGCAGACGACGAACGGGAGAAGCAGCAGTGCAAGACCTGCGACATAGTTTGGATGCCCGAAAGGGTGGATGTTGCGCTCGCGCTGCGCCAGTTCCCAGACGTTCTCAAGACCGGCGCTGGTGACGTCCGGAAGCCACAGCGAGAGGCTGACGGTTGACCACACCACCGCCCCGGCGGTGATCCCTTTCAGCACCCTCCGTTCAAGCAAAGGGCCCGACCGATGGAACCACTCCTGCGCCAACAGGAAATGGGCGAGGCCGGCCAGCAGGGTGGTCGTCTCCCAGAAGCTCTCCGTGCGTCGGGGGCTCAGCGCGGCGCTGGATATGGCAGCCAGCCAGGCCGAGAGCGTCAGGATGGTCCAGGGCAGACCTGGCCACCGGAAGGGCGCGTGGAGATCAAGCAGGCGTAAGGAAAGTGCGAATACGGGAGCGCTGCGTGCGATCCAGAGAAGGAGATCCCAAGGGGCGGCGTGCATCCGGGTGGCACCACTTGGGAGGCAGGCAAGGACGGCGGCGGCGAGGATGCCCACCAGCCAGAGCGCCGTGGCGACGCGGGTCGCAAGACCGGAAGGATGTTGCATCGCGGCCGCGGGGGTCATTCCGACCTATTCCTCCAGCGAATCAGGGTCAGGAGCAGGATCTGGATATCGAGCCAGAGGGACCAGTTTTCGATGTAATAAATGTCGAACTGGATACGCAGTTCGATCGAGCTGTCGCCGCGGAGGCCGTGGACCTGGGCCCAGCCAGTCATGCCGGGTTTGGCGAGGTGGCGGGGGAGGTAGTGGGGGATGGAGCCGGACAACTGCTCGACGTGGTAGGGACGCTCGGGGCGCGGGCCGACCAGGCTCATCTGGCCGCAAAGCACGTTCCAAAACTGGGGAAGTTCGTCGAGGTTCCAGCGGCGCATCCAGCCCCCGACCCGCAGGACCCGCGGGTCGCGGCGCGCCGTACTCTGGTGCTCACGATCAGAATGCTCCGCGTCCGGATGCATGCTGCGCAGCTTGTAGAGGGTGAAGGGCGCATGTCCGGCGCCGATGCGCTCCTGCCGGAAGAGGACCGGGCCGCGCGGCGACTCGCGCTTGATCAGTAGCGCCAGCAGGCCGATAAGAGGCGCAGAAACCGCCAGCCCGACCAGCGCGCCCACGATGTCGACCAGCCGCTTTGCCGCGCGGTTGAAGAGCCGCGTGATCGGCAGGTCCTCGATTCCGAGGACCGGGGTGCGTCCGATCGTCTGGAGACGGAGGCCGTTGAGGAAAATGTCGAAGGCCGCCGGCACGATCTTCCACTCCACATAGGAGCGCTCACAGGTTTCCACGATTTTACGGAGGTCCATGCGCTTCAGGTCCATCCGAGTCGCCACCAACAGGTCCACCGGGTGCTCGCGGAAAACGGTCTCCAGCTGGTCGACCGAACCCAGGTGCGGCTCCGTCGAGGGCGTGAGGTCGCCCGGCAGCGTGACAATGCCGACCAGGCGAAAGGGGTGGGCGGGGTCGCGGTCGATTTCCGTAAGAAGCGCGCTCGCGCTCGCATTCCACCCCAGGAGCACCGCGTTGCGCTGCAGGCGCCGCCGCAACGCACCGCGCGAGAGCACCAGGTAGGTGCAGGCGCGCCAGACGTAGAGCGAAAACGCGACGCAGACGCAGGCGATGACAACAAAGAGGCGCGAGATCGGGGGCGAAAACCGGAGCACCAGCGAAACCGTCAGGTAGGCCAGGAGCCAGAAGGCACAACCCTTGAGGATCAGGTTCAGGCTCTGGTAACGGCGCAGCAGGTTGCGGCTGTCGTACAGCCCGAGATTGGCAAACGTGCCGATCAGGAGGACCGCGCCCAGGAGGATGAGGGGCAGGTACTCCGGCAGGGTCGCATCCGGGACGTCGATACCGAGATCGCCCAACGGGGTGTGGTACCGCAGCCAGAATCCGAGGAGCAGGGCGCCGATCGTGACCAGGGTGTCTCCGCCCAGCACGAGCAGTGGTGCATAGGTATCGCGGAAACGATTGTTGCTGTTTTTGGCCACGGAAGGCGTCGCCAGGGCAGGGAGGGTCTGGGGCGGCGGGAAGAACCCGCCGTGCGGAAAGGGTGACCTGCCCGGGAGGCGCGGGGGTGATGCAACGCAGCTCCCCGAAACAGTGCAACCTTCTCGTGGACAGGCGTGGCCGCGTGCCCGAGGGGGCGGCTCCGAGGCCGCACTTGACGCTCCCAAGGCCCGACCCGCATCTTGGCGGGATGAATGGCCAGCCCACGCGTCGGGTGGACAAGGCACTGCTCCTCAAACTTGCGGTTGTGGCAGTGGCGGGGCTTGCCGTGGTCGTGGCGGTCCTGGCCGGTTTCCCCATCCGGCACTACCTGCAGCTGGTGCTCGAGTGGATCAAGGGCGTCGGGCCCACCGGGTTTTTCATCGGCATGACGATCCTGCCGGCCCTGGGCTTCCCGCTCCTTGCCTTTACCCTCTCGGCCGGGCCGGTCTTCAGCGCCGAGCTCGGCATGCCCCTGGTCCTCCTGATCGTGACCGCCAGCCTGCTGCTGAACATGTCTCTCACGTATTGGCTCGCGCGTTACGCTTTCCGTCCCCTGCTGGAGGGGATCATCAAGAAGCTGGGCTACGGGCTGCCCGAGGTTTCGGCGGAGGACCATGTCAGCCTGATCGTGATGTGCCGCGTCACTCCCGGGATTCCCTTCTTCGTCCAGGGTTACCTCCTCGGACTGGCGGAGGTGCCGTTCCGGCTCTACCTGCTGCTGTCATCCGCCATCGCGATCCCGATGGCGCTGTCCCTGATCATTTTCGCGGACTCGCTGATCGGCGGGAAGGGGCGGATCGCCTTCTTTGCGTTCGGCGTGGTGGTGGCGTTGTCGGTCGGCATCCAGTGGATACGCCGCCGGATCGCGCGCCGCAAGGCCGCCGAGCTCGCCGCCTCGTCGTGAACCGCCCTGTTCCGAGTGCCGCGGCGGGCGAGGGGGACCAGCCGCTGAGCGTCACCGCCTTCACCCGTGCGGTGAAGGAATTGCTCGAGCGCGGGATCCGTCCCGGCTGGGTCCGGGGTGAGGTGTCCAACCTGCGGGCGCAGTCGAGCGGGCATGTGTATTTTTCCCTCAAGGACGCCGGGGCGCAGGTGTCGGCGGTGCTCTTCCGGGGTGACGCGGCCCGCCAGACGGTGGTGCTGCGCGACGGCATGCAGGTCGTGGTCTACGGCGAGATCAGCCTCTACGAGGCGCGCGGCCAGTACCAGTTGATCGTGCGTGCGGTGGTGGAGGACGGCCTGGGCCGGCTCCAGCGCGAGTTTGAGGCGCTGAAGCGTCGGCTGGCGGACGAGGGATTGTTCGAGGCGGCGCGCAAGCCCCGGGTACCGGCGATGCCGCACACCGTCGGCTTCCTCACGTCTCCCACTGGCGCGGCGGTTCAGGATTTCATTCGCATCCTCCACCGGCGCGGCTGGCGCGGGCGACTGGTGGTCCTGCCCGCCAAGGTGCAGGGCGAGGGTGCGGCCCTGGAGCTGGCGTCCATGCTGCAGCTGGCGGAAAAACTGGGGATCTTCGACCTCCTCGTGATCGGGCGCGGCGGCGGCAGCCTGGAGGACCTCTGGGCGTTTAACGAGGAGGTGCTGGTGCGCGCGGTGGCGGCCTGCCGCCTGCCGATCATTTCGGCAGTGGGGCACGAGATCGATTTCACCCTTTGCGATTTTGCTGCGGCGGTGCGGGCGGAGACGCCCAGCGCGGCAGCGGAGCTGATTTCCAGCCACTTCGTCTCGCAGGTGGAGCGGCTCGAGCGCGCACGGGTGTGCCTGGGACGGCTGGCGGAGGGCGAGGTGGAGGCAAAGCAGGACCGCCTCGACCATGCGCGCTCCCGACTGCGGCTGTTGTCCCCGTCCGCGTATGTGGAACGTGGACACCTGCGGGTGGATGACCTGGCGAACCGGCTCGCCGCGGCGGCCGGCCGGGAAGCGCAACGGGGGCGCGATCGGTTGCGCTCGGCGACGGTCCGGCTGGCGGCGCGTTCACCGGAGCTGCGGGTGCAGTTCGAGTCTCATCGGCTGCTCGGCCTGTGGAAGCGGTTGCAGTCGGCCAGCCCGCAATCCGTGCTCAACCGGGGGTTTGCGATCGTGCGGGATGCGTCTGGGCGACCGCTGCAGCGCGCCGCCGAACTCAGCGCCGGGCAGGACGTGCAGCTTGGTTTTGCCGACGGCGACGTCCGTGCTCGCGTGGGCGAAGGTTGAGTTACACAGAGCGCACAGAGGTAGCACAGAGGGGGAGAGACCCTGGGGTACGCGGCATTTGTTTTCCCAAGCGGGGACGTCGGGCGTTGGGGATGACAACCGCGAGGCCGGAGGGAAGGGGCCGATCCGTCATGCCAATCATAAATCACTCATCATAAATCCCCGCAGGGGCAGGTGAAGGGGTGGCGGGCTATGTGGTGTTGTAGTGGGCAACCTCCGATCCCCATGAAATCCAAATTTCTCCTCCTTTTCGCCCTGGTGCCGCTGGTGACCGGGCTCGGTTTCGCCCAGAGGGCGGCCACGGCCCAGGACCGTCCGACCGTGATCTTCAAGACCCAGGTCGACCCGATCTTTCCCCGCAGCCTGATCGACCTGGGTGTCACTGCCGGCGAGGCGAGGATCGCCATCTCCATCGATACGACGGGTCAGGTGGTGGATCATCTGGTCGTCGCCTACACCCATCCGGATTTCGCGGAGGCGGCGGTGAACGCGATCAAGAAATGGGAGTTCCAACCCCCGCAGTGGCACGGCGAGAACGTATCCGTGCAGCGTGAAATGCGTTTCGACTTCGACGCGCAAGGCGTGGTCATCCGCATGGACGTTTCCAGCTATGTGGCGATGCGGGCGATGAGCATTTTCTCCGGCAAATATGAATACCGCCCCTCGTCGATGCAGGAGATCGACCGGATTCCGACGCCTCTTTCCACCCCCGAGCCGATGTATCCCCAATCCTTGATCGATGCGAAAAAGGGCGCGCTCGCAGTGATCGAGTTCTACATCGATGAACAAGGTGTGGTCCGCATGCCCAGCGTCGTGCAGACGGAAGACATGGATGCGGCGGTGTCAGCGGTGCTCGCGGTGAAGGAGTGGAAATTCGAGCCACCGACCCGCAATGGCCGGCCCGTCCTGGTGAAGGTGCAGCAAACCTTCCGCTACAAGGCCCCCGAGGCCCCCGCTGCCACCGCCCAGACGGCCGACAAATAATTTCCCCGTATCACACGCTGTTGGTTGTGGAACAGGCCGGCATGGGCGCCGGCCTGTTTTTGTTTTGCCCGCGCATTCGCACTGGACGGAGCCGACACCGCTCACACAGTGGCCCGAATGCCTCGATGCCGCCCCCGCACGCTCCCCGCCAGCTACGCCGTGTTTTTGCTGGCGCTCCTGCTCGGACTGGCGGGGTGCAGTTCGAACGCGCCGGGATCTACGCCCGAGCGGCCGCAGTCGCCCCGTTCTTCCCCAGCGGATACACCGACGCGACCGGCCAAGTTGACCGCTTCCAGCGGCGGAACGAAGGCCACCGCGACGGCTTCCCCGGTCCAGCCCGCGGCGGCACCGGCGCGGCCTGCCGGCGTCTTGCTGGGGATTGATGTCCTCGCCGCCCAAAACTTCGCGCCCCTCGTGGGCAAGCGGGTGGGACTTTTCACCCATCCGGCGGGGGTCAATCGGTTCGGGGTTTCCACCGTCGAGGTCCTGCGGCGCGCGCCCGGGGTGAAACTGGCGGCCCTTTTCGGGCCGGAGCATGGCATCTACGGGGACAAGGCGGCGGAAAAGGAAGTGCCGGACTCGGTCGATCCGCGCACCGGCCTGCCGGCGTATTCACTTTATGGTAAGCGCAAGAAACCCACCCGCGACCAGCTCAGTTCGCTGCAGGTGGTGGTGATTGATCTTCAGGACATCGGCGTGCGGTCCTACACGTTCTCCACCTGGATGCGTTACATGATGGAGGCGTGTTTCGAGGCGGGCATCGAGGTGATGGTGCTCGATCGTCCCAATCCGCTCGGCGGCCTGAAGGTCGACGGCCCGCCGCTCGACCCGGAAAACAAGAGCGACGTCGGCGGCTTCCCGATGCCGTATGTGCACGGCCTGACAATGGGGGAACTGGCCCGCTGGTCGGCTGCCACCCCGGGCATCCTCAATGTCAGTGAACCGGTGCGTGCCCGCGGCAAACTCACCGTGATCCCGATGCGCGGCTGGCGACGCTCGATGCGCTGGCCTGAGACAGGGCTGCGGTTTGTGCCTACATCGCCCAATGTGCCCGACTTTGCCGCCTGCGTGGGCTACGCGATGACAGGACTGGGCTGCATCGTGGGGGAGTTCACGCATGGCGTCGGAACGCAGTATCCGTTTCGCGGCATTTTCTACACCGGCAAACCGATCGATGGGATTGTGCGCGAGCTGGAGGCACTGCGCCTCCCCGGCCTCGCCTTCCGCAAGGTGTCGGTCACCAAACCCAACGGACAATCCGCGCTCGGGGTGTACACCGAGGTCATCGACTGGGACGACTGGCGTCCCACGGAGCTCAGTTTTCACCTGATGCGCCTGACGTCGAAATTCGCCGGCCGAAACGTCTTTGCCGCGTCCCGGGACAAGGAGCGCCAGTTCAAGGTGCACGTCGGCTCCACGGCCGTTTGGGATGCCCTGCGCCGCGACGGCGCGCGCACCGACATCGAGGCCTTCCTCGCCGAATGGCAGCGGAAGAACCTGGTGTTTCGCGAGCAGGTGCGGCCCTTCTGGCTCTACGACTGAGCGCAGGTCTTTCGGTTGGCCGGCATCCCGCGTGCGCGGAGCGGCCAGCCCGCTGGATCCCGTCTGTCCCGCCGCCGCCTGCTCCCGATTTTTTTGAAGGGCATTCGCCGCGCGCGGTGTTAGGCTCATTTGCAGCGACCTCCATCCCGAAGGCGCGTTGCCCCGGACCCCATGTCCACCTCCCCTGATCCGCTAGATTCCCTGCTGAATCGGTGGCGCTCCACCCAGCCGCCGCCCCCTGCGCCGGACACGCTCAACCGTGAGATCTGGCGCCGCATTGCCGATGCCGAAAGCCTGGCCGAGCCCACCTGCTGGGCGCGCGTGGAAGCGGTGTTTCGGCAGCCTGCGTTCGCCGGTCTGTTTGTCGCGGCCTGTGCGATGTTCGGACTTTTCCTCGCCGAGGTGCGTGTGTCGCAGCAGCAGGCGGAGCGCAATCTCCAGCTCGCACACGCCTATATCCGCCTGATCGATCCGTTGCTCGAACAACCCGCCACGGCCCCGGCCGTGGAACCGCAACCGAGAATCCGCCCATGAGCCGCGCCCTCCTTGTCCTTCTCCTTGGCCTGCTGGGCGGAACCCTCAGCCATGTCGGCTGGCTCACCTACAAGGGTGCGGCTGCCCGCGACGACCTGGACGCGCAGCTCGCGTGGATCAAAACGGACCTGCAGCTCAGCGATGAACAATACGCCCGTATCCGGGAAATCCACGAGCGTTC
Organism: Verrucomicrobiota bacterium; assembly: GCA_023428905.1. GTDB lineage: Bacteria > Verrucomicrobiota > Verrucomicrobiia > Opitutales > Opitutaceae > EW11. The sequence continues at coordinate 7,605 of JAEYWP010000013.1, read as the reverse complement.
AAGTCCGCGCCTGCTCGCCCTGGCGGACCGTGTCGCGCGGATGCGCTCCGAATTCGCGGCGTTCGAGCGGCAGCGCAAAACCACTGGAGAGATCGATTTCCTCGAGTTCGCGCAATTCATCGAGGTGCGCCGGTCGGTGGACCGCGAGTGCCTGCAGTCGACCCGCCAGCTGGTCGACGCGTCCGCCGGAGTCATGACCCCATCCCAACGTGAACGTTATCTCAGCCTCCTGCCCGCCGCTCATCGCCCCCGGGCGGCCAGCCAGTCCAACTGACGGCCGGGCCGACACCCCTTCGGTGCCCACGGAAACCGCCAGTGACCAGGATCTCTTCACCCTGCTTCAACGCGGCGAGGACGCGGCGCTGAACCGGCTGATCGAGCGCTGGCAGCAGCCGCTGTACGCGTTTGCGTGGCGCTACATGCAGAACGCCGCCGACGCGCGCGACCTGGTGGCCGAGACCTTTGTGCGCCTCTACCAGCAGCGCGGACGGCTGCGTGCCGACACCCGTCTCTCCGCCTGGCTTTTCACCGCCCTGACCAACCTGTGTCACAACCAGCACCGCTGGCGGCGCCGCCACCCCTCGGTGAGTTTCCACGCCCAGGCGGGGGAGGGCGCCGGCCTGGAGGAAACGCTGCCGTCGGATGTGCCGCGCCCCAGCGTCCCGGTGGAGCGCGACGAAGCCCTTGACGAACTCGCACGAGCCATCGACCGCCTTCCCCACGAGCTGAAGGCGACCGTCTTGCTGCATCACTACGAAGGCCTGTCGTACCGAGAAATTGGTGACATCACCGGCTGTTCGGTCCGCGGGGTGGAGACCCGGCTGTATCGCGCCAAGCAAAAGTTGCGGGAGGACCTGGCGGGTTTCCTGAAAGAAACGGCAGGAAGTTCATGAGCTCTGGCTGCGGCTTGAGGGCTGCGGCGTGAGGTTGAGTGACACAGAGGGCACACGAGGAGGCACGGAGGTCACGGAGGTGGGAGGTGTGCGACGCGGAAGGAACCTTAAGGAAGCGAGCCTCGGAAGAGCCGGTGGTCCGACCGAATCGTAAATCAAGAAGGGGTCTCGCGAAGGATGGGACGGATTTGAAGGAGGCAGAGACTGGAAGGAGGGGTCCCCTTTTTCATCCTTCCGTACCTTTGCGAGGCTTCTCTCCTGTTCCCCTTCGCCTCCTTCGCGTTCTTCGCGGGACACTCATCGGGTAGGTCACGCGAAGGAGGCGCGGTGTAACCGCGGGAATCACGAATCACGAATCACGAATCTCTTCTTCGTCTCAGCCGGTCCAGGGTCACGGCGGCGACGATGATGACTCCGGTGACGATTTCCTGGACCCAGTTGGGCATGTCGAGCTTGGTGCAGCCATTGTTGACCACCGTCATGATCAAGGCGCCCACGAGGGTGCCGGTGATGGTGCCTGATCCGCCGGAGAGGCTGGCGCCGCCGATCACGACCGCGGCGATGATGTTGAGCTCGAGTCCCACCGCAGTGGTGGGGTCACCCGCGGTGAGGTAGGCATACTGCAGCAGTCCGGAGATCCCCGCCAGGGCGGAACCAATCGTGTACACCAGCACTTTTGTACGCTCCACCCGGATACCGCAGAGGCGGGCGGTGGGTTCGCTCGAACCGATGGCAAACACATGCCGCCCGAACTTGGTGTAATGCAGCGCTATGGACACCAGAACCGCCAGGACGAGCATGAGCCAGACGCCGGTGGGTAGGTTGCGTGGCTGGAGCTGCATCAGGCTGTTGAGCCAGGTCTCGTCCGGGTAGATCGGCTGCTCACTCGCCAGTCCTTTGGCCGCGCCGCGCAGGATCCCCATCGTGCCGAGGGTGACGATGAACGGCATCAACCGCAGCCGCGTGATCAACGTGCCGGTGCAGAAGCCCGCCAATGCGCCGGCTCCCATCGCGGCGAAGGCGGCTGCGAGGGGCGGCCAGCCCTGCTGGAGCAGGAGGGCGACCACCACAGAGCACACCGCGATGATTGAGCCAAATGACAGGTCCACCCCGCCAGAGATGATGATCAGCGTCATGCCGAGCGCGCCGATCCCAATGACCGCGGTCTGCTGAAGCATGATGGTGTGGTTGGTCCAGGTGGCGAAGCGCTCGAAACTGAGCGATGCGAACAGCACGTAGACCAGGACAAGCCCGAGGACCGGACCCGCGCGAAAGAGCCAGCGAAGCGTCAGGAACGAGGAGTCAGGACGCATGCTTACCGTGGACGACGAAGACGAAGACGAGGCAGGATACCATGGTTGAACGAGAGTCGGGGGTGTTTGCGGGGGTTAAGTTACACAGAGGGCACACGAGGCTGTCACAGAGGCCACGGAGGGTCCTTGCGCGTTTATAGAGCGAGTGTGGGAAGCGTGATCGTGGTCCCCACGCCCCTCGGGAACTCGGCAATCAAAGATCACGGATCTAAAATGTTAGGGGATTCCTCCCCGGTCTCCTCCAAATCATAAATCAAGAATCGAGAATCATAAATCCGCCCGCCTCCCGGTGGCCTCCAGCATGATGGCATGGGCATCGAGGGAGTCGACGGGGCGGGCGGGGCCGAGGACGCCGCGGCACATCACGGCGATGCGGTCGCAGATTCCCAGGAGTTCCGGGAGATAGCTGCTGACAATGAGGACGGCTTTGCCGGCGTTGGCCTGGGCATCGATCAGGCGGTAGAGCGTCGCTTTCGCCCCTATGTCGATGCCGCGCGTGGGCTCGTCGAGGAGCAGGACGTCCACGTCATGGTCGAGCAGGCGGGCCAGCGCCACTTTCTGCTGGTTGCCGCCGGAAAGGGAACTGACCGGTTGGTCCGGGGCGAAGCACTTGACCTGGAGCTCGCGTATCCACACCGCAGCACGGCGCGCCTGGGTGGAGGCCGTCACCCACCTCGGCAACCGGGTGAGGGTGATGTTTTCCGCAATGCTGAGGTCGAGGGCGAGGCCTTCGAGTTTTCGGTCCTCGCTGACCAGTCCCAGGCCCTGCGACCAGCGATCCGAGGGGGTGGCTCGTCCAGAAAAGTGGCCCACCGACACCGTGCCTGCGCGGATGGGATCCAGGCCGAAGAGGGTGCGGAGAAATTCCGTCCGACCAGCGCCGATCAGTCCGGCGATGCCCACCACTTCGCCGCGCCGAAGGTCGACGCTCGCGCGCACGGCGCGGGCGGGGCCGGCGAGGTTGCGCACGGAGAGCACCACCTCCCCGGGGGAACGGGGCGTGCGTGGATACAGGGCGTGCACATCGCGACCCACCATCCGGGCCACGATCTCGTCGTCGGTAAAGGCAGTCACCGCACCTTCCCCCACGCTCTGCCCGTCGCGGAGCACGGCCAGGTAATCGCAGACGGCCCGCACTTCCTCGAGGAAGTGGGAGATGTAAATGATGGCGAGGCCCTGTGTCCGGAGCTGGCGTATGAGGGAGAAAAGGCGCTCGATCTCCTGCTGCGCCAGGCTCGAGGTGGGTTCATCGAGGACGAGGAGGCGCGCTCCACTGACGACGGCGCGGCCGATCTCGATCAGCTGGCGTTCCGCGAGGGACAGGTCGCGGACGCAGGTGCGTGGGTCGAGGTGGGCGAGGCCCACCGTATCCAATGCCTGGAGTGCGAGGCGTCTCGTCTCGGTCCAGTTCATCCACGGCCCGCGGCCCGGCTCGGCGCCGAGGACAATGTTCTCCTCCACCGTGAGGTGTGGTGCGAGGGCGAGCTCCTGGTAGATCATCGCGACGCCGGCGGAGCGTGCGTCGCCCGGAGTCGCCGGTCGATAGGGCGCTCCGTGGAGTTCCATCGAGCCGGCATCCGGCGCGTGCACGCCGGCGAGGATCTTCATCAGCGTGCTTTTGCCGGCGCCATTTTCTCCGACGAGGGCAAGGACCTCTCCGGCGCGCGCGGTGAGGTCGACACCGGCGAGGGCGACGGTGGCCCCGAACTGCTTGTGCACGCCACGCATGCGCAGGCATGCGGTGCCCGTGCCGGGCTGCGTCGCGATCGTCATTTGCCTCCGAGAAGCGCCTTCACGTCGGGTGTTTCGATCGTGTCGGCGGTGACAACGAGGCAGCCGGTGTCGATGCGCGCCTCGACGGGCTCGCCCCGCACGGCGGCGACGGCGGACTTCACGCCGAGGTAGCCCATGCGGGTGGGATTCTGGGCGACAAGTCCGTCGATCTCACCCTTGCGCAGGGCGGCGAGGAGCGGGGGTGAGGTGTCGAAACCCACAAAACGCTTTTTGCCCGCCAGGCCGTTTTGGCGGAGGGCGAGGAGCATGCCCATGGTGGTGGACTCGTTGGGGCAGAAGAGGCCGTCGGCCTCCCGCACCTTGTCGATCAGGTTCATGGCCGCGTCCTGGGCCGAGCTGGCGGTGGCGCCACCGTAGCGGTTGCTCACCGTGACTTCGATGTCGGGGAATCGTTTGAGGGCGGCGAGGAATCCCTCCTCGCGCTCCATCGTGCTTTCCGAGCCTTCCGCGTAGCGGAGCAGCACGACCTTGCCGCGTCCCCCCAGGACCTCTGCCAGGCGTTCGCCGCCCAGTTCGCCGCCGCGGCGATTGTCGGTGGAGACGACGCTGACGAAGTCGCGGCCGGACTCACCGCGCAGGCCCGAGTCGATGATCACAACCGGAATCTTGTTGGCCGCCGCGCTGCGCACCGGGTTGACGAGGGCGGTGGCGTCCAGCGGGGCGAGGACGATGGCGTCGACCTTGGAACCGATGAACTGCTGCACCATCCCGATCTGCTGCGCGCGATCGTCCTCCTTGAGCGGGCCGCGCCAGATCACGTTCACGTTAAGTTCGGCGCCGGCTTTCCGCGCTCCCGCTTCAACCGATTTCCAGAAGAGGTGGGTGGTCCCTTTGGGAATCACCGCGATTTCGAGTTTGTCGTCCGCGGTGGAAACCGTGGCGACGGCGCAGAGCAGGGTGAGGCCGGCTAGGATGAATTTCATGGGGCTGGGGCGGGCTGGGGCTGCGGCGGCGGGGTTGAGTGACACAGAGTGCACACGAGGAGACACGGAGGCCACGGAGTGTCTGGGGTGTGCCACGCGGGGGATCGTGCGACGCAGGAGGGGATGGGGGATGTGAGAAGACGTGTCGAGGACGTGGAACGCGTATTCAAATCATAAAGCGCAGCTCATAAATCATAAGTCATGCATCGTTTCATCGTTTTCCCACCTTTACATAAGATGGTCCGATGGTTGCAGCGGCGTCGTTGGCAGATTGGTTGCGGGCCTCATGAACCGGCTCTGCTTCTGGATTGGACTTCTGCCTCTGCTGGGCGCGTCACACGCGTCGGGCCAAGCTGTGGCGCTCGAGCCGGTGTATGCGACGGCGGTGCGGGGCGAGGTTGCTCCGGGTGGGCATGGCTTCTCCACGCAGGTGCTGTCCGGTGAGACGCTCCGCACCTTGCCGGCCCTGATGCCGGACGCGGCCCTCCGCAGCCTGCCGTCTTTTTCGCTCTTTCGACGGGCGGACAGCCTGACGGCGCATCCCACCACCCAAGGCGTGTCGCTTCGCGGGCTGGGGCCGAGCGGCGCGAGCCGATCCCTGGTGCTGCTGGACGGGGTGCCGCTGAACGATCCCTTTGGCGGCTGGGTCGCCTGGTCGAAGGTTCCCCGTGAGACCTTGGAACAGGTGGAACTTGTTTCGGGGGGCGGTGCGACGGCCTGGGGCAATTCCGCGCTGGGCGGGGTGGTCGCGTTGCGGACCCAGCCTCCCTCGGCGGGTGCAGGACGCGTCTCGGGGTTGTTTGGCGATTTTGAAACCTGGGGGGCGGAGTGGAGCGTGGCCCAGGCCGCGGGCCCGGGAGCGCTGCAAGTGGCGGGACGAATTTTTTCCAGCGAGGGCTACCGCACGGTCGCACCCGACCAGCGTGGTCCGATCGACACGCCGGTGGGCCAGCGACACCGCTGGGTCTCCGCCCGCTGGCAGCAGGACCTTGCCCCTGGTATCAAGGGAACGGTGACAGCGCGCTGGTTTCGGGAAAAGCGGGCCAATGGCACCCCTTACCTGCGCAATGATTCGGAGGAGATTTTCGCCTCGGGCTCGGTCGAGGCGCGGACGCGGCCCGGTTTTCACTGGACGGCGGTGGTGTACGGACAGGATCAGGGCTTCGCCAGCACCTTTAGCGCGGTGAACGCGGACCGCACGGCCGAGACGCCCGCGAGTGACCAATACGATGTGCCGGCGTCGGCGGCGGGCGCGGCGTGGACGGGAGAGTGGGGTGAGGCCGGCGCCTCTCGCACGGTGGCAGGCGCGGACGTGCGGCAGGTCACCGGCGAATCCCGCGAACGGTACACCTATTCAGCGGGCAACTACACCCGGCAGCGTGCCGCCGGCGGAGAACAGACCACCGCCGGCGCTTTTGTCCTGCACTCCCGAACGCTCGGTCCGGGCGTCACCGCCACGGCGGGGCTCCGCGTGGACGGCTGGCGCGAAGCAGAGGGATTTCGCCACGAGCGGGAAATCGCCACCGGGGCATCCCTGCGCGATGAGCGCTACCCCGGGCGAGACGGGGTGGAGTGGAGTCCCAGCGTATCCTTCGCCGGACGCGCCAGTGAGCGCGCGACCTGGCGGGTGTCGGCCCAACACGCCTTTCGCCGCCCGACCCTCAACGAACTCTACCGGCCCTTTCGCGTCGGCAACGTGATCACGGAGGCGAATCCCGCGCTGGAGACGGAAACGGTCAGCACGTTCCAAGCAGGGCTGGTGCACGTGGCCGGACCGTTGACGGGTGAAATAGCCCTGTTTTGGAACGAATTCCGGGACGCCGTGGGCAATGTGACATGGGTCCGCGGTCCCGGGACCTTTCCCGGTTTCGGTTTTGTGCCCGCCGGAGGTTTGGGTCGTCGCCGCGAGAATCTGGATGCCCTCCGGGTTCGCGGGATCGAGCTGGGTGGAAGCTGGCGGGTGTCCGAGCAGCTTTCATGGAACGCGGCCGTGCTCCTGAACGACGCCGAGGTCACCCGCAGCAGCGCGGTGCCCGAATTGGTGGGTCGCCGGGTGGCGCAGGTCCCGAAGGTCACCGGTTCCCTGGGGGCCTTGTGGAAAGCGGGCTCCTGGCAGCTCGCGCCGCGGGTGCGGTATTTGGATGCTCAATACGAGGACGATGAAAACGCCCTCCGTCTGGCGCCCGCGCTGGTGGTGGACGTCTCTGTCGCCCGGCGCTTCGCGCGCCGGTTTGAGCTCTTCCTTGCCGTCGAAAACCTCTTCGACGAACGCATCGAAACCGGCCGCGGCGGCACCGGCCTGATCAACGTCGGAACCCCGCGGTTCGTGAGCGGGGGAATCAGGGGGGATTTATGATTCTTGATTGATGATTTATGATTTGGGGGCGGCGGACCGGGGGGCGGCTTAAACTCCGAACTCCGAATTCAGAAATCCGAATGCCGAATACGGATTCCGAATCCTGAATCCCGAAGCCCTCATTCGTGATTCGAGGCTTATGGTTCGAGATGTGCCAGGCACCGCTGCGCCCACTCCGTGGACTCCCTCGCATTCCTCTGTGCCCTTGTATGTTCAGCCCCGTGTTTAAGCCGGCAAAGGGTACAGCCAAAGGCGGCTTCCGAGAATGGGCGCAAAGCTCGTCGGAGGAAGCCGGCTTTGGCGACGTTGCACTGGGAGCGCGATGC
>JAEYWP010000010.1 GCA_023428905.1 Verrucomicrobiota bacterium | reverse complement strand
CGGGTGCGCCCACGTGAATGGCGGATATTTGCAGCAGTGGTGTCATTTGTTGCGCACCCATGATCAACACCGAGTCTGTTTCAGCGTATGAGAAGCACGTGGCGGATCTCCAGCAGCAGTTGGGGCGTGACGTGGCGCTTCGCCAGGCGATCGGCGGAGACTTCGTTGCCGTCGGAAAACTCGAATACCACCTCTTGCGATCGCTCGGATTGCGAGATGGCCACTCCGTCATTGATGTGGGTTGCGGGAGTGGCCGGCTTGCGTGTCAGCTGGCGCCCTATCCGGGTATTCGTTATCTTGGGACGGACGTGGTCGCTGACTTATTGCAGTACGCGGAGCAGCTGTGCGCTCGTGCCGACTTTCGCTTCGAACGTACGGACGGAACAGGGATTCCCGCCGGCGAGGAGACGGCGGATTTCGTGTGTTTTTTCTCCGTCTTCACGCACCTGCTTCACGAAGATGCATTCAAGTACGTCCGGGAGGCTGCGCGTGTCCTGAGGAGCGGGGGGCGTCTCGTGATGTCCTTCCTGGAATTCAAGACCCCTCTTCATTGGGAGATCTTCCTCGCCTCGGTGGATCACGCGAGACCGGGGCAGCACCTGAACCAGTTCATCGAGCGGGAGGCGATTCACGCCTGGGCCGATCATTCCGGGTTCGTGGTGGAGAGTATCCGTGGAGGAGACACAGCGCATGTCCCCATACCCGAGGAAATCGTCTTTGAGAATGGAGTCCGCTACGGAGGTTTTGGCACCTTTGGCCAGTCGGTCGCGGTTCTGATCAAGAGATAGAGGAGAGGGAGACCGTTTTCGGGGGGTCGGTAAGGGGGCATGTCTCGACGTTTGACAAAGCTGACAGCTGCGCCCGCTCAGAGGCTTGGGGTAGGAGACACACTGACACCTAAGGCTTTGGGGTGTCCAAAACGTGTCAAGAGTCAAGACATGACCCCTTAGGGCTGATCCGCCGGGCTGACCGCGTTGTGCTCCGTGACCACCGGCTTCTTTTCCGCCCTGGCCTACGCGCGCTACCGCTGGCGCGGACATCAGACCTTCCAGCGCCTGGTCCTGCTCCCCCTTTTTTTTCCGCATTCCGGCCTCGGGCTGGCCAAATGTGTCAAGAGTCAAGACATGACCCCTTAATGGGGCGGTAAGGGGGCATGTCTCGACGTTTGACAAAGCTGACAGCTGCCCCCGCTCAGAGGCTCGATTCGTTTGGGTCGGGGTAGGAGACACACAGACACCTAAGGGCTTTGGGGTGTCCAAACGTGTCAAGAGTCAAGACATGACCCCTTAGGGCTGATAGGCGTCGTGCCAGCGGCGGAGGAAGAGCCAGCTGAGGAGATGGACGAGGCCGACAAGGGCGAAACCGAGGAGGCAGCAGAGTCCGGCGGTGGCGAAGAGGGCGGCGGTGTTGAGATTGGCGCTGTAGATCACCGTCATGAATCCGAGGCCACCGACGCCTCCGGCGGAGTTGCCGGCGAAAAAGTCGCCGACTACGGCACCGATCGGCGCGAGCACGGCCGAGATACGCAGGCCGGTGAAAAAATACGGGAGGGCGGCGGGGAGCCGCAGGAAGATCATTTCCTCGAGGCGGCTGGCGCGACTCATCCGAAAGAGATCAACGAGGTTCCTGTCGGTGGAGATGAGGCCCTGCGTGGTGTTTACCACCAGGGGAAAGAAACTCACGAGAAAGGTGATGATCGAGACGCTGACCAGGCCGGACCCGATCCAGATCAAGAGGATCGGGGCAATCACGATGATCGGTGTCATCTGCAGGATCATGAGGTAAGGCAACAGGCTTGCCCGCACCCAGCCGGCGGACGCCAGCAGGAGCGCGGCGAGGACGCTGATCACCACCGCCGCAAGGAAACCGGTGAGCGTGCCCTGGGCGGTACTGAGGGTGGCGGCAACCAGGTCGTTTCGGTGCTCGATTGCAGCCGCCACGACCTCGTGGGGATAAGGCAGCATGAACCGGCGGCTTGGCTGGTAATGGTCAATGTAACCGCGCGTTCCATACAGCGCCGCGATCACGAGCAGGCCGGTTAGCAGCGGGAGCAGGAATCGTTTCATGACTGCAGGGCCGCCGCCGCCGGCTCCACCGAACGCAGGGCGCGCGACACGGCCACCACCAGATGATGGAACGCGTCCGACTGTCGGGTCGCATCCGTGCGCGGATAGGCAAAGGGCACGGCAAACTCGGTGTGGATCCGCCCCGGATTGGCGGCGAGGACAAGGATCCGGTTGGAAAGGAAAACGGCCTCAGCCACGGAATGGGTCACAAAAAACGCGGTCCAGGCCTGCTCCTCCCGCAAGGTGAGCAATTCCTCATTGAGGTGGTCACGAGTCATCTCATCGAGGGCACCAAAGGGTTCGTCCAGCAGGAGAATCTCGGGCCGGGTGGAGAGCGCTCGCGCGATGGAGACGCGCATCTTCTGCCCGCCCGACAGTTGTCGCGGAAAGGCGCGCGCCTTCTCCGAGAGCCGCACCTGGTCGAGGGCGCGCGCGGCGAACGCTGCGCGCTCAGCCGCGGGCACGCCCCGAAAAATCAGCGGGACCTCCACGTTTTTTCTTACCGTCAGCCAGGGCAGGAGCGTCGGCTCCTGAAAAACAAAAGCGAGGTTGTCGGGTGGACTGCCCGCGGGCTGCCCCTTGATGGTCAGACGGCCCGAGGAGAGGGGGAGCAGTCCCGCGACCAGCCGCAGGAGGGTGGACTTGCCGCATCCCGAAGGACCAATCAGGGCCACGAAGTCCCGGGGCTGCACCACCAGATCGATTCCATCCAGGACGGTGGGTCCGGATGGAAACGACTTCGACACAGCGTGGAACTCAACGATCGGTGCGGTCATGCGCCGTTCGAATGAAGCAGGCCGGCGAGCCGGCGCAACCTTGCGGGGCAAAGGCGGGCCACCGGAGTCGCCGTGCTGAAAGTCCTGCAGGACCGCATCGATTTCCGGCCCCGAGGCACGGTGGAGGGGCTCGCGATGGCACAACGGGCGGATCCGTGAGAGTCACTCCTTGCCTACAGCCCAAAGCGCGGACCCGCGCGGTCTTTAATCCCCGCGCAGAACAATCATCGGGTCGACACGGGTAGCGCGGCGCGCAGGAACGAAGCTGGCGGTCAACGCGACTGCAGTCAGGACGGCAAGCACGCCGAGGTAAAGGAGGGGATCCTGGGTATTCACACCGGCGACAAAGTTGGCGAGTGCACCCTGGAGAATGCTGAGCAGGGCGTATGCGGCCACCACCCCAATGCCGACCCCGATGGCCAGCTGGGCCAACCCCTGGCGCATCACTGTCCTGAGAATGGTCCGTGCATCCGCGCCGAGGGCCATGCGGATGCCGAACTCCTGGGCGCGTTGATTGACCGAGAACGACATCACGCCATAGAGGCCAACGGCAGCGAGGATCACACCCACCAGTCCAAAGACGGAGAAGAGGGTGGCGAGAATGCGGTTCTGGGCGAGGGTCTCCTGAAGCAGCGTGCTCGGTACGCCGACAAAATACAGGGGCAGGTTCGGATCGATCCGCGCCATCTCTGCGCGCAGCGTTTCGGCCAGGCTTTCAGGGGTGCCGCGGCCGCGGACCACCAGGGTGACAAACGGCGGCGGTTCGAAGTCCAATGGGATGAAATAACCGGCGGGCCCGAGCTGCGCGTTGAAGGGCCCCTGCATCAGGGTGTCCGGCACGACCCCGACGATGGTGCGCCACGGACTTTCTGGATTCAGACGGCGGATACGCTGGCCGACTGGAGACTCGGCGCCAAAATGCTGCCGGGCGAAACTCTCGTTGACGAGGGCGACCGGCTGCCGGGCTTCGCTGTCGTCCAAGGTGAACTCCCGGCCGGAAAGCGGGCGCAGGCCGAGCGTCTCGAAATAACCATCTGAAACCGCCTCGGTCATCACCCGCGGCGCGTCCGCCGGGTTGACCACCGTCCGTCCATCCACCTCGTACTGGGTCGGCCCGTTGAAGGTCATGCGGAAACGGGAGGTGAGGGCGACGCTCTCAAACGCCGGGCTTCCCCGCAATTCCCGCGCGACCCGCCGGTAGAACGTGGTTCTCGACTCCGGGGTGGGATAGTCGGCCTGAAAGAGGCCCATCCGTGCGGTCAGCACGGAGGTGGTGTTGTATCCAAAACTCACGGTCTGCTGCCGCACGATGGAGCGCACCATCAGGGTGCAGGCGACGAGGAGAGAGAAGGTGAGGCTGATCTGCAGGATCACCAGGACACGCGTCAGCTGGCCCACCAGCCGGCTGGTGTTGCCGCGCCCCGCCTCCTTCATCACGTCGGCGGCATTGGCCCGCGCGGCGAGTACGGCCGGCACGAAACCGGAGAGAAAGACGGTGGCCACGATCACCGCCACCACCAGGAGCAGGATGGAGCCGTCGATCTCGAATCGTATCCAGAAGGGAAGGGGGAAGGTCAGGTTCTGGGTGACCGAACGGATCCAGTCGATCGCCCAGTAGGCAAGGGCGACTCCGATCAAGGCCCCTGTCGTCGCCAGCAGCAGGCTCTCGGTCAGCATCTGCCGGATCAGGCGGATGCGGGACGCGCCGAGGGCCCCGCGGATTGCGAGTTCCTTGGCGCGCAAGGTGGCGCGCGCCAGTTGCATGTTCATCACGTTGACACACGCGATCACCAGCACCGCCACCACCGCACCCAGCATCAGGTTCATGATGCTGCGCACCTGGGGCCCGATGAAATTGCGCAACAAGGGCTGTACCTGCCCTTCCGTGAAATTCTGATTGGTCTTGGGAAACTCCAGGGCGAGGCGCCGGGCCAGTGCGTCCAGTTCCACCTCAGCCTGATCCAGGGACACCCCCGTCTTGATGCGCGCCAGGACCCCGGGGGCAATCGCCAGCGGATCGTCGCGCGGCCGCTCCGGGAACTCGTTGAAGAGTGGCACCCAGAGCTGTTCGCTGACGGGAAATTTGAAGCCGGCAGGCATCACGCCGACCACGGTGGCAGTCCGTCCGTTCATCCGAAACGCCCTGCCCAGGATATCCTTGGCGCCTCCGAATTCGCGCTGCCATATCTCGTGGCTGATGATCGTGACGCGCTCCGCTTCGGGCCGGTTGTCTGCGGGCGTGAAGTTGCGTCCCAGCAGAGGCTGGACGCCGAGGACGGAAAAAAATGTATCCGTGACATAGGCACCGGTCAGCCGCAGAGCCTTCCCGTCCACCGTGATGTTGACGGTGGAACCGTTGAGGTAGGCCGCCAGGGGGCCAAAGGAGGTCTGGGATTCAGCGATCACGCGGAAGTCGGCACTGGCCATGCCTCCGCCGGCGTTGGCCGGGAGCTTGGGGTCGCGGAGCGAGAGATCCATCAGTGTCTCCGATTCGGGGAAAGGCAGGCCGCGCCAGAGCAGCGCCTGGATGACGGAGAGTTGTGTCGTGACCCCGCAGATACCGAGGGCGAGTACGAAGATGGCCAGGCTGGTGAAGCCCTTGTCCTTCAGGAGCCCGCGCGCGCCGATGCGGAGGTCCTGGATAAAGCTGTCGATGAGCATGGTGATGCCAGGTTGGCGGAAGGCGGTCGTGGTCAGATCCGGCCGGAGAGCCGGAGAGCGGTCATTCGCAACGCATCGCTGCGTTGGGATCGATGCGCGTGATGCGGCGCGTCGGTAGGTAACAGGCAACCAGTGCGACCCCCGTCAGCAGGAGGGGCACCAGCGCGAAGGTGGGAGGGTCGTGCGGGGACACGCCGTAGAGCGTGCCGGTAAGGAGTTGAACGGCGAAGTAGGCGCCGACCAGGCCTAGCAACAGGCCGGTGCAGACGAGGTTAAAACCATGTTTCACCACCATCCGCATGACCTCCGCCGGCTGCGCGCCGAGGGCCATGCGCATACCCAGTTCCTGGGTCCGCTGAGTGACGTTGTAGGTCATGACGCCGTAAATACCGATGCAGGCCAGGAAAAGCGCGATGACGCCGGAGGCGGTGAAGAGGTAACCGAAAAACTGGCGGGTCCAGACCGACCGGATGAAGGCCTGGTCCAGGGTCATGACGTGATAGATCGGGATGCTGCGATTCACCCCGAGGACAGTCTGCCGGGCGGTCTCTGCGTACGCCATGGGCTCGCCGCGCGTGCGGATCATCGCGGTCATGAAGTTGCTCTGAACCTGGCTGACCGGCCGATAGAAGGCGGGGAGCTGGTGGGTCTTGTCCGGCCGCGTCAGGATATTGCGCACCACCCCGACCACCTCCATCAGGGGCTCGGGTTCGCCTGGTTTTCCAGACAGTCGGAAGCGCCGCCCGAGCGCCTGATCCACACCGCCAAAGTGCGTCTCCGCGAAGCGGACGTCGACAATCGTCACCTGCGGCGCCTTCAGCGTATCCGAAGTCTGGAACATACGTCCCGCCACCAGGGGGATCCGGACCGTGTCAAAGAAGCCGGGGGTGACGGTGTGATTCTCCGCCAGGAGCAGGTTGGAGAACGCTTTAGGGTCCGGCTGCCCTTCCATGAGAAAACCCGAGATGTTCATCCCGTGGTTGGGCAGGTGCATGCCGGACAGCCCCGCCGCTTCCACGCCGGGGAGCTGGCTTAGGCGCTCCTCCAGTATGGTGAAAAACTGGCGCGGCACCTCCGATTCCGCGTCCGCCATCGACGCGGGAAAGCCGGTGCGGAAGGTGAGCACGTTTTCGCGCTGATAACCCGGGTCCACGTTTTTGAGATTGATGAAGCTCCGCAGCAGGAGGGTGGCGCCGACCAAAAGGATCAGGGCGATCGCCACCTCTGCGACCACCAGGGTGTTGCGCAACCGGTGGGTCTGGAGGCTGGTATCCTCCGAGGTGCGCCCGCCCTCCTTGAGGTCATTGATCAGGCTGGGGCGGGTGGAGCGGAGCGACGGCACGATGCCGAACACACCGGCGGACAGGAGGGAGAGGGCTAGGACAAAGGCGAAGACGCGCCCGTCGAACTCAAAGCGGAGCCAGAAGGGGATTTCGACCGGGATGGCGGCGACCATCAGATCGAGGCCCCAGAGGGCGAAGAGCATGCCGGCAACCCCACCCAGCAGTCCCAGCAAGGTGCTCTCCGTCAACAGTTGGCGGATCAAACGTCCCCGCTCCGCGCCGAGGGCGAGTCGCACGGCAATTTCCTTGGACCGCGAGCTGGCCCGGGCGAGGAGGAGATTGGCCACGTTGAGGCAGGCGATCAGGAAGACGAAGAGGACGGCGCCAAAAAGCAGCTGGGTAGAGCGACCGGCTTCCTGGATTGCCTCCTCCCGGATGGGGCGGAAGCGAACCGAAATCCCGTCATTGGACGCGGGATACTGCCGCGCGAGGGCTGCCATCACGGTGGTGGCCTCCGCCTGGGCTTGTTCCAGGGATACCCCCGGTTTCAGCCGGGCAGCTCCGCCCAGCCAGAAGCTGCCGCGAATCGTGGCCTTCTCCGGCTCGGGGCGGAGCGGCGTCCACAGGTCGCTAATTTCCGGATACGCCCAACCCGCCGGCATCACGCCGACAACCGTGGCCGCCTGGCCGTTGAGGATGACCGTGGTGCCGAGCACGTCTGCCGCCCCCCCGAAGCGCCGTTGCCACAAGGCGTGGCTGAGCAA
Organism: Verrucomicrobiota bacterium; assembly: GCA_023428905.1. GTDB lineage: Bacteria > Verrucomicrobiota > Verrucomicrobiia > Opitutales > Opitutaceae > EW11. The sequence continues at coordinate 80,989 of JAEYWP010000010.1, read as the reverse complement.
CACGACGGGAGGCGCGGCCGCGGCGTCATCCTCCGGTCGGAAATTACGTCCCAGCACCGGTTCAACCCCCATCAGGCTAAAGGCGCGTGGCGACAGCTCGGTTCCGAGCAGGCGTTCCGGCTCCGCCGTCCCTTCCAGGATGACGGTGCGGTCTGAAAAGACCCAGGCGCCATCGATCGTCGTCATCTGCTCCGAGAGGTCGCGGAAATCGGCGTAGTTGATACCGATGTCCTCGCTGCCGCGACTGGTGTCGGTTTGCGAGAAGTGGAGCAGCTGCTCCGAGCCCTGGATCAGCGGCAGCGGCCTCAGGAAGAGCGCATTCACCGCCGAGAAGACCACCGTCGCCGACCCAATGCCCACGCCGAGGGTGAGCACTGCGATCAGGGTGAAGACCCAGTTTTTGACCAGAATTCGAAAAGCGAGGCGAAGGTCGTAGAGCACGGAAGGAAGGACCGGGCCGGCCCGCGGGGCCGGAAGGACGAATGTCGAAGTGCGACTGAACGAAGGGCGGAGGGCGAGGGGGGATCCAATGACCAGTGACCAATTGTGGGCAACGCCCCGTTAGCGTAGCGAGGGGGTGGTTACGAGAGGGTGGAAACGGTGACGCGGGATTGGGGGGCGTTCACGGCTTGGACGCGGGAAGGGGGGCGTGAGAACTTTCTTTGGCCATTCAAACGTCCGCCTTTTTCCGTGTGCGGTTTGCCATTTGTCATACCGGCTTCGTCACACGTCCTTCCGCGGCGCAGCCGCGGCCTAAGCTTCCACTTGTTCCTCGACGACGCGGCCGTCGAAGATGTGGACGGTGCGGTCGGCGTTCCGGGCAAAACGGGGGTCGTGGGTCACCATCACGATGGTGGACCCCTGCTTGTGCAGTTCGCGGAGGAGCTGCATGACGGCGTCGCCATTCTTGGAATCGAGGTTGCCGGTCGGCTCGTCGGCTAGAAGGACGGCGGGGTGTCCGGCGAGCGCGCGCGCAACGGCCACGCGCTGCTGCTGACCGCCGGAGAGCTGGGAGGGGAGGTGTTTGGCGCGGTGGCCCATGCCGACCTTTTCCAGGGCGTCGAGGACGCTCTGCTTTCGCTCCGTTGCACCCATGCCACGATAGGTCAGGGGGAGCTCCACGTTCTCGTAGACGGTGAGGTCGCCGATCAGGTTGAAGGACTGGAAAATGAAGCCGATCTCGCGGTTGCGGATGCGCGCGCGTTCCGGCAGCGACAGGCCCTGCACCGGGCGGCCGTTGAGCAGGTAGCTCCCGTCCGTTGGCGTATCCAGCAAGCCGAGGATGGAGAGGAGGGTCGATTTGCCGCAGCCCGAGGGGCCGGCGATGGAGACGTACTCTCCCTTGAAGATTTCGAGATGAACGCCGGAGAGGGCGTGGGTCTCGACCTCATCGGTGAGAAAGACCTTGGTGACACCTTCGAGCTTGATCAGGGATTCTGTGAGTTCGGGCATGGTCGGGATGCGTCTGCGGGTTGGGTTGAAGTTCAGCGGGAGGCCTCAGTGTCCCAGGCGACAACCAGGGTGAGGGCGGCAATGACAAGAACGGTGAAAAGCATGGCAGGGGGGCACGCGACTGGGCGGCACGGTGCGGGCGGAACGAGGCGGCAGCTCATGGCGTGTATTGATCGTTTTGTTACGGGAGGAACTCAGTTGAGCTTCACCCGATCGTGGGAATCCCATTGCGACATGTCGGAGAGGATCACCCGGTCGCCGGGGGCAAGGCCGCCGACGATCTCGATGGTATTCACGGAACTGCGACCCAGCTGGACCTGGGAGCGGCTGGCATAAACGCCGTCCTGGTCGAGCTTGAAGATCCCGACCGTGCTGCGCTCCTGGCCGAAGGCCGGGCGGCCGACAAAAACAACGTCGTCCAGGCGTTCCAGCTCAATCGTGCCATCGATCGAGAGGTCAGGGCGGGCGCCGCGCGGCAGCTCGCCGGTGAGGGAGACGTCCACCAACACGGTGCCGTTCTGTACCGCGGGGTCGATGCGGGCGACTTTTCCCTTGGCCACGCCGTTGCGTGTGTCGATCGAGGCGGCCTGGCCGATCAGGATGTCCTTGGCCTGGGTTTCCGGGATCCGGACTTCCGCCTTCAGCCGCGTGGGATCAGCCACGCGGGCGAGATTGGTCCCCGGCTGGACCTGCTGGCCGACGTCGAGGGGAAGGACCTGCAGCACGCCGGCGACGCCGGCCTTGACCTGCAGGGCGTCCAATTCCTCGCGGCGCAGCCGGGCCTGGGCGCGCAGGCGGTCGACCTCGGCTTCCTTGACGGCGAGTTGCGGGGCGACCGAGTCCTCGGCGAAGGCAAAACGTTTTTGTTCGATCCCGTTGCGGGTGGCGGCCTGCTCGGCGTTGACCCGGGATAGGCGGAGTTCGAGCGGCGAAACCAGGCCGTCCTTAAAAAGTTCCTCGTTCACCTCGGCGCGCAGGCGGGCCTCCTCGAAAGCGGCCTTCGCGGCGGCGGCGGCGGATTCCGCCTCGAGCACCCCGCGCTGGAGCTGGACCTTGAGGTTGGTCAGCTCTGCTTCGGAGGCCTTGAGTTGCGAGTCTGCACTGACGGCGGCCTGCTCCACATCGGGGTTGCTCAATTCCACGATCACGCTGTCGGGCGAGACGGTGGCGCCCGGGCGAATGACGATACGCTCGACGCGGCCGGAGGTGCGGGCCGCAATCCAGCGGATCTCCTCAGGCACCAGGATGCCGAGGCCGCGGACCTGGCGCACCATTGGTCCGCGCTTCACCGTGTCCACCCACACCAGATTGCGCTCGATCGTGGGCGCGGCCGGCTTTAACCGGCTTAGGAAGAAGGTGATCGAGGCGAGGGCGATCACCGTCACCGCACCGATCAGGATGCGCTTCTTTCGTTTCTGCTGCAGGTTTTGCGGACGGGCGATGTCCATAGGATACAAGACGATTGCAGGGGCCGTGCCAAGCCGGCGTTGTTTGCACAAACCGTTGTTTAAAAACGATTAGGAACAATAGTGCTCCATTTAACGATGCGTCGAATGATCAAAGGAGGGCGCCGCTGGGATTGGGTTTTCCCATAAACGGGACGGTTTTTCGGCGCTAGTGGGCCTGCAAGGGGAGGCAGAGGGTGGCAATGCAGCCCGTGGCGTCGGCGCGGTTTTCCAGCTTCAGGGAGCCGTGGTGATTTTCCGCGATCTGGCGGCAAAGGACCAAACCGATGCCAGAACCTTCCGGCTTGGTGGTGAAAAAGGGAACGAAGAGGTTGCCGGGGTTTCCGAGGCCGGGGCCGTCGTCCTCAACAAACAGGTGGAGGTAACCGTCCTCCTGTATCCACTGGAGGCGCACTTCGCCGGCGGTTTCGAGCACGGCCTCGACCGCATTTTTCACGAGATTGATCAGCACCTGCTCCACCTGCGCGGGGTCGCAGGGCACGGTCAGGGCGGGCCCGCCGACGACGCGAACGGGGGCGCGTTTCTCGAGGTGCACGACCTTGGCGACGAGGCCGCCGAAGTCGACCGGGGTAAGGGACGGGGCCGGCAGGCGGGCGAGCCTGGAATACGCCTGCATGAAGCGGTTCAGGCTGTCGGCGCGCGACCCGATGATATCCAGGCCGGAGCGCATGTCGTCCTCCCAATCGGCTGCGCGCGGGGTGCGATTGAGCAAGGTCGAGAGGCTCCCGGCCAGCGACTTGATCGGGGCGAGGGAGTTGTTGAGCTCGTGACCAAGCACCCGGACGAGACGTTGCCACGCCTTGGATTCCTCGGCGCGGAGGGCTTGGCTGAGGTCGGCGATGACGACCAGCAGGTGCGGGCGTCCGCCCTCGCGGAAGGCGGTCCGGCGCATGCCCCACCGCCCGTTTCCGCCCGGGAAGTCTGCCTTGGCGAGGACGCGCGATTCGCTGCCCTCCAGGCATTCGGCGAGGTCCAGTTCGGCGGCGGAACGTCCGAGGATTTTTTCCGCCGGCTGTGCCAGCAGTTCCTGTCCGGCGCGATTGACCAGGCGCAGGGTGGAATTGATGTCGAAGGCAAAAATGGAGACGTCGATCTCCTCCATCACCGTGCGCAACAACGCGGTCGCCTCCATTGCCCCAAGGCGCTGCTCCTGGAGCACGCCGCCCAGGGAGTTGATCTCGCTCAGCACATCACCGAGCGGATCGTCCTGGTTGGCGCCCCGGGCGCGGATGGAAAAATCGCCCTCGCGCAGGGCGGAGAGCAGGTTCGCCATGGTCTGCAGCGGCCGGATGACGCGCATGCGTACGGCGAGCGAAAAACCCAGCCAGCAGCCTGCTACCAAGAGGGACACGGTCCACTGGATCTTCGGCGCGTAGGCGTCCGACATCCAGAGGGTGACCAGCACGATGACGGCTCCGGGCGCCCCGCCGAGCAGGGCGTAGAGGAAGACCGTCTGGTCGTGGGTGAGGCGCCGGGTGGGGGCGGGTTTTGGCATCGGGGCGGGAGGAAGAGGGCGGCGCGCTCAGGCACTTCGCCGCAGGCTCGCCGCTAGAGCCCGTATTTTTCGAGGCGGCGGTAAAAGGCGCTGCGACTAAGCCCGAGGTCCTCGGCGGCTTTGCGGGCATTGCCGTCGCAGCGCGCCAGGGTCTTCTTGATCAGAAAGGCCTCAACCTCCTCGAGGCTCATGTCCTCGAGGCGTGGCGCGGCATCACGGCCCGCATTCAATCCGAGGTCCGGGGCGCGGATCACCTTGCCCTGGGCCATGAGGACGCCGCGCTCGACCGAGTGGTCGAGCTCGCGCACGTTGCCGGGCCAGGAGTAATCCCGCATCGCCTGCAGCGCGCTTTCGTCGAAGCCGGTGATCCCCTTGCGGTAGCGGTTCACATGTTGCTTGAGGAAGTGCTGGGCCAGCAGGTCGATGTCCTCACGTCGTTCCCGCAGGGGCGGCAGGTGCACGTGAATGGTGTTGAGCCGGAAGAGCAGGTCCTGGCGGAACTTTCCCGCCGCCACCTCGGCGTGCAGGTCGGCGTTGGTGGCTGAGATCAGGCGGACATTGGCGCGGTAGGTGCGAGAGGAGCCGACGCGCTCAAATTCCCCGGTCTCGAGTGTGCGCAGCAATTTGTTCTGCTGCGTCATGGGGATGTTGGCGATCTCGTCCATGAAAAGCGTGCCGCTATCGGCCAGCTCGAACCGGCCGGCCCGGTCGTTCTTCGCGTCGGTGAAGGCGCCGCGGACGTGGCCGAACAATTCGCTTTCGAAGACGCCTTCCGGAAGGCCGCCCATGTTGACGGAGATGAAGGGCTTTCCGGCCCGGACGGAGACCGCGTGTAGGGCTTGTGCCACTACGCCTTTGCCGGTGCCGTTTTCTCCCGTGATCAGGACGTTTGCGTCGGACGGACCGACCCGTGCGATGACGTCGAGGACCGGCCGCATGGCCGCCGACTGGGCGATCAGATTCGGCCCCGCCCCCTTGCCGCGCAGAAGCTGGTTTTCCTGCTCGAGCCGGCGGTAGGCGCGGACCGCGCTGCCGAGCTCGATCTGGTTGCGAACGATGGCGAGGAGCCGCGGATTGTCCCAGGGCTTGGTGACAAAGTCCCGCGCTCCGCGTCGCATCGCCTCGACCGCGAGGTCGACGCTGGCCCAGGCCGTCATCACCACCACGGGCAGGGAGGAGTCGGCGGCCTGCAACTTGGTCAACAGGTCCAGGCCCTCCTGCCCCGATGTCGTGTCCCGCGCGTAGTTGAGGTCCATCAGCAGCATCGCGAACTCGCGGCCCTCGATCGCCTTGATCACGGCGGCGGGGGACTTGACGGTCTCGATCGCGTAGCCCTCCGACTTGAGGAGCAGGCGGAGTGCCTCGAGGATGTCGGGCTGGTCGTCGGCTAGCAGGATGCGATGGGGCGTATCGGACATGGAAGGACGGGAGAGGGAAGCGGAGGGCGAGGCGCCTGGTCAGGACCCTGCGGTGGCAGGGAGGCTGCTCTTTGCAGAGGTCATGCCAGTGGGCGGTAATTGCTCAAGCCTCGGGTGAAACGAACACGGGACGGGGGCGGCGTGCGCCCGGCTTGTCACGACGGCGGGAAATATCCGTCCCGGGAGTGGGACGCCCTCGTGCGTCCTGACGCCGCTCAGGTTTTCCTCACGAACTTGGCGAGCGCGGTCTGCAGCTCGCCCACGCGGATGGGCTTGCTGAGGTAATCGTCCATCCCCGCGGCGGCGCAACGCTCTCGGGCTCCGTGCATCACATCGGCGGTCAAGGCGATGATGCGGGTGTCAGCGTATTCCGGGCGGGAGCGGATCACGCGGGTCGCCTCGATCCCGTCCATCACCGGCATCTGACAGTCCATCAGGATGACATCAAAGTGGTCGCCTTCGAGGGCCTGAATGGCTTCGGCGCCGTTGTTCACCGCGGTGGCGCGATGCCCCAGTTTCTGAAGTTGGAGCATGACCACGCGTTGATTGACCAGATTGTCTTCAGCGACCAGGACACGCAGGCGCTCCGGTCCGTCTGGGCCGGGCGCCAGGGGCGCGGACATGGGCGGGGCCGACAGTCCTTTTCGCCCGCTGAAGGGCTCGATCGAACCGTCCGGGGGCTGGCTGAAGAGCTTGCGGACGGCGCCGAGAAGATCGGCGTAACGCAGGGGTTTCCCCAGCACGTCGTCGACGGAGAGCTTTTCCATTTCGGCCGGGTGGAAGACACGATTGGGCGAGGTGCAGGCGAGGAGGCGCACCGAGGCCAATGCAGGATTTGCGCGAAGGGTGCGGATGGTTTCCAGGGAAGACGTGTCCGGCAGGGTGTCGTCCACCACCACCGCAGCGAAGGGCGAGCCCGATGTCAGCGCTTGCTGGATACGTTCCAGGCCGGCGCGGGCCGAAACCTCCGTTTCACACAGCAGGCCGCAATGCGTCAGGTAGGTCTGGAAGACCCGGCGCGAGACCTCGCTATCATCGATCACCAGGATGCGGGCCGGCGGCAGGGACGGCACCTCCAGGGGCGGGGTGGACGTCCGTCCGGAGCCCGCCGGCAGGCGCGCGGTGAACCAGAAGGTCGACCCGTGGCCCACGCGCGAACGGACGCCGCAGGCGCCGCCCATCAGCTCCACGATCTGCTTGCTGATGGCGAGCCCCAGGCCTGTGCCTCCAAAACGGCGGGTGGTGGATGTGTCGGCTTGGGCGAAGGGACGGAAGAGCCGAGCCTGCTGTTCCTCGGTCAGTCCGACCCCGGTGTCCTGGAATTCGAACCGATACACCGCGGTTTCACCCCTGGGTTCGAGCGCGACCGACAGCAGCACCTCGCCCTGCTCGGTGAATTTCACCGCGTTTCCGAGGAGATTGAGAACCACCTGACGAAGGCGGCCCGGGTCGCCTCGGACCGCGCAGGGGAGGTCTGGCGGCAGCAGAAGCGCCATCTCGAGGCCCTTGTCGGCGGCGCGCGGAGCGAGCAGACCCACGGCATTTTCAATCACTTCGCGAAGGTCAAACTCCACCGATTCCACCTGGAGCCGGCCGGCCTCGATCTTGGAAAAATCCAGGATGTCGTTGAGCACGGTGAGGAGGGCCTCGGCACCGGAACGGATGGTCTCGGCAAAATCCCGTTGCCGCTCGTCGAGTGGAGTATCCAGCAACAGGTTACTCATCCCGATCACGGCGTTCATCGGGGTGCGGATCTCGTGGCTCATGTTGGCCAGGAACTCGCTTTTTGCTCGGGTATTGGCCTCCGCCGCATCCCGCGCCCGCTTCATCTCCTCCTCGATCTGCTTGCGCTCGCTGATATCGCGGACGACGCCGAGGAGGCCGGTGGCCCGGCCGCCCTCGGTGACCAGCCGGGAGCTGGTCTCGGTCCAGATCGTCCTTCCGTCGCGGGTGCGCAGCTGACCCTGGAACGTGACGGTGCCCTCCATCGGCAGGTTGCCCGGATCGAGCAGGAAATGGCCGGTGGCGTCTGGCACGACGATCTCCCGCAGGCTCATCGTCAGCGCCTCCGCCTGGGTGAAGCCGGTCAAACGCTCGCCGGCGGGGTTGAAGGAGGTGATCCGTCCCGAGAGATCGGTCGTGAAGATGAAGTCGGAGGCATTCTCGACGATCGAACGATGGCGATCTTCCAGCTGCACCTCACGCTCCAGTTGGGAGCGGATCTGGTGCATCTGCCGGCGCACCTGTCGGCGAAGGACTGTCGCCCAGACAAAACCGAGCACGCTCAATCCACCGAGAATCCCGACTGCGGCAATCGCACGCTGGGCGGTGAGCAGACGCGGCTTCTGGAAAACCCGGATGTCGTCGGCGGACCGGACTTCCAGTTCGAAGCCATGCACGTCGCGCCAGGCGTGGACCTGCGCGCGGTAGATGCCGGTGATTTCCAGGCCGGCCCCGAGCGGGTAGCGCCCGGCGGACTCCGCCGCGGCCACCCCCGACAGATTGGCCTCGAAGAGTGTCTTGCCCTGCTGGAGGGTGAGCCGAAGCCCGTCCGGCTGGCTGAAGGTATTCACCAACGTACCGCGCGCGACGGCGAGGCGGCCGTCATGGGCTTCACCAAGGGAAAGCTCCTCCTCGATCCGGATGGGCCCCGGCGCGGGTTCCGAGCCCGTCTTACGGTAGGTCGCGGCCCGAAGCACGGTCCGCCGCCAGTCGCGGCCCAGGAGGCCGACAGCCTCGACCTGGTCGCCGGGCTGGAGGGCGGGTCCGTCGCGGCTGAGGACGAGCAGGCCATCGCTCCCGTGTTGAAGATAAAGATGATCGCCGGGGACGTGATGGACCACGGTGCCCGCCACGCGCACGCGACGGATGCTGTGCGAGGCGCTCAGCTGGCGCAGGTGGGGGATCGAGTGCTGCGGTACGTCGAAGGGGTCGGCCGGCGCATCCTCGTCCACCGAAATGCTGTGCAGGTAGGGAAGCCAGATGTTGAACCCGCTGACCCGACCCTGGGGATCGTGGGCGGTGTCGCAGACGCCGCGGATCCGGATCAGGGCGTTGTCGAGATTCCGCAGGTCCTCCGGGGTTTGGATACAGGCGGTGAAGTTGCCCGCCGGGGTGGTGAGATTGAGGTGGGTGCGCCCGCCTCGCACCTCGTGATCGCGAAGGTACCCGCGCATCTCGACCCACTGGGCGTCCTCAGAGCCGGTAATTGCCTGCTCGTAGGAGACGGCCTTTGGCGCCGGTAGTCGCATCGAGACGAGGATGTTGATGTGCTTCAGCTTCACCGCTGGCCCGAGTGGCGTCTGATAGGTTTCGCCCTCGATCGTCGCGCTGGCACCGATGGTGTGGCCCTGGCGCTGGTCGGGCGCGAGTCTCACCCGCACTCCGCCACTCACGTCGCTAAAAAACAAATACTCCTGTTCCGGCAGGGACCACGTGATCACGCCGGTGAGGAGGACGCGACGGCCCGCGGCAGCATCCTCGCCGCTGAGCTGGCGCACCTCCTCGGCCCACACGAGGGGTGCCTGGCGGTCGCCGGGCGGCGCCGTGTCCGGCGCGGAGCGGACCCGAAAGAGGGCGCGGTTCACCGTCCAGGCGGTGCCGAACGGGGAGGTTCTCCCGACCACGTCGACCTCGGTGCCGATCGCCAGCCGCTCCTCCTGGACGGTGTGGGCCGTGACCTGGCCGGTGTCGTCACGCACCACAATATGCGAGCCGGTCACCTGGCCCTGGACACGGCCGCGGATCACCACCTCGGTGCCGGGGGTGGTTTTGACGATGTTGCGGATGGGGGTGATCTCGCGGTCGAAGGCTTCCTCGGAGGAAATGGGATGGGTGACGGTGAGGTTTTGGGTGCCGGAGGCCCAGATCTCGATATCGGACGAGGTGCCGGAGGGGTCGGAGCGCGCTGAATACACACCCACGATGGTGACGTACTGGCGTTCGTAGCTGGGAACGCTGCGGGTGCCCGGCAGCCAGACCCAACCGATCACTGGCCGGTTTTCGACCACGAGATGCAGGCGCAGGTGGTTGTCGTCGACGTGGAGTTGTTTGTCCACGTAGGCGTGGGCGGAGACCAGCTTCTGGTCGAAGTGCCAGGTGCGGTCGACCTGGCCGCTGATGCTGAGGGGTTGTGGCGGATTGCTCTGGTCGAGGAGTGTCACCCGCACCCGTTCCGCGGTCAGGCCCTCGTGGGGGATGATGGACCCCTGCAGCCGCACGCGCCGGTTCGGAGGGAGGGGCGGGGCGGTCTTGGTGCGGTTCACCGGCAGGTATCCGGGGTAACCGTCGAGGCTGAACCAGAGATTGCCAAACTGCGGGTCTACGTAGGTGACCCAGATATCGTAATCGATGGCGTGCGGCAGGTGTTTCTCGGACGCAGGGATGGTCCAGAAGTCCGCCACAGCCCGCAGGGTGGGTCGGGCGGACAAGTCTTCCTCGGTCGCACGTGCGGTGGATTGCAGGGCCGCGGCCCAGGCGAACAGAACAAGGGCGGACAGGGTCCAGCGGATACGGGACAGCCAGTGGGGGATGCTGGTGTGAACGGGTGGGGGTTCCATCGCTCGCCGCCGGGCAGTAGCGGACAATCCGTGATCGACCGCGAGAAGGAATTCTTGAGAAACGCTACCGTCCGCCACCGCGCGTGCCTGACTGCGGCCCGTCGGCAGTCAAACCTCCACCCAAATCTGTCGTTTGAGTGCAGCGCCCTCCCGGGGCCTGGCTTACTCGTAACGGAGGGCGTCGATGGGGTCGAGCTGGGCGGCCTTTCGGGCAGGATAAAAGCCGAACAGAATTCCGATGAGCGCACTCAGGCCGAAGGAGACCGCGATTGAAGCGGTTGATACAGTGACCGGCCACCCATTGATCGAGGAAAGCAGATGGGAGGCGGCAAAGCCGGTGGCGATGCCGAGCCCGCCGCCGAGCAGGCTCAGGATGACGGCCTCGATCAGGAACTGGGTGAGGACATCGCGCCCGTGGGCACCGACTGCCAGCCGGATGCCGATCTCGCGCGTGCGCTCCGTCACGCTGACCAGCATGATGTTCATGATCCCGATCCCGCCGACCAGGAGGGAGATGCCGGCGACGACGGCGAGGAGGAAGGTCATCGTCCGTGACGTGGCGGTGGCGGTTTCGGCCAGTTCCACCTGATTGCGCACGGTGAAGTCCTGCTCCTTGCCCTTTCGCCGGTCCAGGAGCAACTCGGTGATGGTTTGCTGCACCCGCGGGATGGAGTCGGCGGAGGCGGCCTGCACCAAGATCGAACTGATGTAGGTCCGGCGCGAGACCCGCCGCATGTGGCTGGTGTAGGGGATGAGCACCACGTCATCCTGGTCTGCGCCAAAGAGGTTGAAGCCCTTGGCGGAAAGTACGCCCACGATTTTGAAGGGGATATTGCGGATGCGGATCGTCTGGCCCACCACCTGTTCGTTGGGGAAAAGCTGTTCCGCGACGGTTTTTCCCACCACCGCGACCTTGTTCATGCTGCGCACGTCTGCCTCGGTGAACATGGAGCCGTCGGCCAGTGACCAGGTGCGTATTTGCACGTAGTCCGGGGATTCCCCGAGGACCTGGGTGTTCCAGTTCAGTCCGTTGGCGAGGACCTGGTTGCGGTCGCGCACCTCCGCGCTGACGCCGGCCACGTCCTGGACTTCGCGTGCGATCGCGTCGGCATCGTCGGGCGTGAGGCTGCTGGCGCCGCCCCAGCCACTGCGCATGCCGCCGGCGCTGAAACTGCCGGGAAAGACGGTGATGACATTCTGGCCGAGGCTGGCGACCTGGGCCTCCACCTGGTTCTTCGCCCCGTTGCCGATGCTCAGCGTGGTGATGAAGGCGCTGACCCCGATGATGATGCCCAATGCGGTCAGGACGGAGCGCAGCTTGTTGCGGCGCAGGGCGCGCAGGGCGACGAGAATGGTATTGCTCAGCCGCATGTCAGCCGGAGGTGAGTTTGGCCGCGGATTCGGCGTCGCGGAGTTTCTGGAGTTCCACTTCGGCCAGGAGGCGCTGGGGCACGGCTTCGTCCCTCACGATCACGCCGTCGCGCAGGATGAGGTTGCGCCGGCAGTAGTGGGCGATGTCGAGCTCATGGGTGACCATCACGATCGTGATTCCTTGCTCGTTGAGGCGTTGGAAGACGCCCATGACCTCGACCGACGTTTTGCTGTCGAGGTTGCCGGTGGGCTCGTCGGCGAGTAGGACCTGGGGGTGGTTGACGAGGGCGCGGGCGATGGCCACGCGCTGCTGCTGGCCGCCGGAGAGTTGGTTGGGAAAATGGTCGGCGCGCTGGCTGAGCCCCACGATCTCAAGGCATTCGAGGGCCCGCCTCCGCATCTCCGCGGCGCTGATACGCTGATGGCGCGCGTACAGCATCGGCAGCTCCACGTTTTCCAGGGCGGTGGTGCGGGAGAGCAGGTTGAAACCCTGGAAGACGAAACCGAGCTTCTGGTTGCGCAGGTCGGCAAGCGCGTTGCGGTCCAACGCGGAAACGTCGACCCCATCGAGCAGGAAGCGCCCCTCGGAGGGGCGGTCGAGGCAGCCGAGCACGTTCATCAGGGTGGACTTGCCGGAACCGCTGGCGCCCATCAGGGCGACAAATTCGCCCCGGTGGATTTCGAGGGAGACGCCGCGGACCGCGTGCACCGGCACCTCGCCCGAATGGTAGACCTTGTGCAGGCCCTCGATCTTGACGACGGGAGGCATGAGGCCGTGAGGGGATTAGCGGCGCGGGCCGGGACCGCCGAAGGGACTGCGCGGCGTGAAGGGATTTTGGGCGCTGGCGGAGCCGCCGCCGGAAGGCAGGAATAAGGAGGTCACGAGCGTGTCACCCTCCTTCAGGCCATCGATCACCTCGGTTGTCGTGCCATCGGAAATACCCAGCCGCACCGTGACCGACTCGATCTTGGGCGCGCGTGGGTCGGCGTCCACGACGCGGTAGACGGTGCGGGTGACGGGTGCGCCCGGTGCTGCTCCAGCGGGAGAATTTCCCTCGCGGCTGCGGTTGCCGCGCAGCGAGGCCGGGTCGATGCCTTTCGACGTCGCGAGCTTGCGCACGGCTTCGAGGAGTTCGGGGGACGGGGGACCCGAGCCAGGGGTGAAGCCGGCCTCGCGCATCAGCGCGCGGCGCTCCTCGTCCGTCGCCGGACGAAGGGCGGCGGAGGTGGTGGCGGGGCCCTGCACCGCGGTCGGCGTGGATGCAACGAGAAGGCTGGCCGGGGCCGATTCCGGCACGCGGACGCGGAGGGCGGAATTGGGCAGGCGGAGGGCATCGCGCCGCTGGGCCACCACGATCGCGACATTGGCGGTCATGCCCGGCTTGAGTTTCAGGTCGTCGTTACGGACGGATACGATGGTCTCGTAGGTGACGACGTTCTGGTTGGTTTTTGGAGAGTTGCGGATCTGGGTGACGCGCCCGCGAAATTGCCGCCCGGGGAAAGCGTCGACGGTGAAGTTGACCACCTGGTCCACCTCGACGCTTCCGATGTCGGCCTCGGCGACGGCGGCATTGATTTCCATGCGGGTGAGGTCGTTCACGATCACAAACAAGGTGGGCGCGTTGAGGCTGGCGGCGACGGTCTTGCCGGGTTCGGCCTGACGGGAGATGACAATGCCATCGATGGGGGCGCGAAGGCTGCAGCGGGCGAGGTTCACCTTGGCGTCGTCGACGGTGGCTTGGCGGGTGAGGAGCTGGGCGTTGGCCTGAGCGAGCAGGGCCTCGGCCTGGTCGAGCTCCTGTTGTGAAACCAGATTCTTGGCGCGCAGCTCCCGGATGCGCTCCGTGTTGAGCCGCACGAGCGTGTGATTGGCTTGGGACGAGGCGTATTCGGCCTCGGCCTGGCGGAGGCGCTGCTGGTAACTGGCGGGATCGATCTGGGCGAGGATCTGGTCCTTGGTCACCGGGGTGTTGTAGTCGACCAGGACCTCCTGGATCAGCCCGGAGATCTGGCTGCTCACGTCGATCGTGGTTTCAGGCTGGAGATCACCCGTCGCGGTGATCGCCTGGACGACTTCGCCGCGGGTGACTGTGGTGGTGGTGAGCTGTGGGGGCACCGCCTGGCGTTTGTTCCAGACCAGGTAACCCACCGCCGCCCCGGCGAGGAGGAGTAGGAGGACGACGATGAGCAGGACGCGGGATTTCCCGGGCTTTGACATAAGTGTGGGGTCAAGTGCGACCGGTAGGCATGACGCGTGATCAGGTCAAAGGTGACGCGTGACCGCGCAAATTCCTGTCGCGGCGCGGACCGAACCACGAAGGTGAACGGGAGCAGGCGAAATCCATGCAGGAGAAACCACGATTGGACACGAAAGGGGGGAGCGTGACGTACCGGCCTTGTGGGGACCACGAACGTCATGGGGACGTGGCCGGATTTCTCGAGCGGCCTAGCGGCCGCCTTTGCCGAAGAGGACGACGGGGATGGTGGCGAGAAGGATTTTGAGGTCGAGCCAGAGGGACCAGCGGTCGATGTAGGAGAGGTCCAGCCGCACCCATTCCTCGAAGTCTGAGATCTCGTTGCGACCGCCCACCTGCCAGAGGCAGGTGAGGCCGGGTTTGACGCTGAGACGCCGCCGGAAGGCATCGTCGCTGAACTGTTTCACTTCCTCGACGGGAAGGGGCCGCGGGCCGACAAGGCTCATCTCCCCGCGCAGGACGTTGAGCAGTTGCGGCAGTTCATCGAGGCTGTGGCGGCGCAGGATGCGACCGACGCGTGTGACCCGCGGATCGCGGGTCAGCTTGAAGACGGGGCCGGTCATTTCGTTGAGCGGCGCCAGCGACGCTTTTTCGCGGTCGGCGCCGACCCGCATCGAGCGAAACTTCAGCAGTTGGAAGGGGCGGCCATTGAGTCCGGAGCGGGTTTGCCGGAAGAAGACCGGTCCGGGGGATGTCAGGCGGATCGCGAGGATAATGCCGACAAAAACAGGCGAAAGGAGAAGGAGGAAGAGGGCGGCGCCCGCGTAGTCCGCCACCTGTTTGATGACCAGGTGGCTCGGCCGCGCCTTCTGGGCCCGGTAATGGATCACCGGTTCCCCCGCGAACCAGTCGATGCTCATCCCCAGGGGCGAACGCGCGAGGATGCCCGGTCGCAAGACAATGGATACACCTTCGCGTTCACACGCGCCCAGGACCGGCTGGATCTGGGCGTTCTCCAGGCCGGTCAGGTTGATCACCACGATGTTGATCGCAAAGTCGTGGAGGATCGGGACCAGGTTCTCCAGCGGATCGGTGCGCGGATCGAACTCGGTGATGCTCTCCAGCTGGGCCCGCTCCTCGGCGGAGAGGGAGGCGCGCAGCCGTGCATTGTCGTCGGTCTGCCCCACCCAGAGGACCCGCTGGCGCCATTGGTTGCGGGAGAGCGGAAGGGTGACCAGCCGCATGAACACCTCGTGGCGAAAGTAGACAAACACGGCGCCGAAGAGGCAGGCGAGGAGGATGACGGAGCGCGCGTATTGGACGCGAACGAGGAAGAGGACGGAGATGAGCGCCATCATCACCACCACGCTTCCGCGCATCACGATCCAGATGACGTTCAGCCGAGAGGTGATCTGCGGGTATTGGTAGAAACCCAGCTTCTCCAGCGTGACTGGCGAGATGATGGCGATCACCGGAAACAGCCAGAGATGTTCCACGAATGCCTCGATCTGCGGCAGATCGAAAAACGGGAAGGTTGCCCGCAGCAGGTAGGCCAGCGAGAGCGAGAGGGCGAAGAGGGACCCGTCGCAGACCTGCAGGAGGCGGGCGCGGGCGTTTCTGGACTGGGCGAGCACAGCGAGCGGAGAAGCCTCCTTAGAAGTGCTTCAGGTAGGTGTTCCCCTCGAGGTCGGAGAACGTGAGGCGGTTGGCCTCGATCTTAACCAGGCGGAGCCCGAGGGACTCCTCGATCACATCGTCGGTGCGGAAAAGCTTGTCGTTGAGGATGACCTTCGCGTCGGTAGGTGAAAGCCGGATACCCGTGACGCGGAACTTGTTGACCATGGCCTGGAGCCGTAGGCGGGTCTTGGCCTGATCGGCCGGGGCGGTCTCCGCCGGCGTCACGATGGCGACGGTCACCGCCGGCGCCGGCGTCGGTGCGGTGGTGGGCGAAGGCGCGGGGGTCGCGGTGGGCAGTGCGACCGCAGCGGCTGCCGGGGTGGGGGTCCCCGTGGGCGGCGGGCTGACCGGGGGCACGGACGCGGAGGGTGCGGCCACGATGACGGTGGGTGCGGGGGCCCGGTCTCCACGGAGGAAATACACGGTGGCGGCGACCGACACGGCCACGATGCAGGCGGCGGCGGCGATTTGAAGGGTGAAGTTCCGGTTGCCGGCGGCGGAGGAGTGGGGCGCGGGGCCCGGGGCCGGGGCGGCCGCCGGCGGTGCCGCCGCGGGCGGGACGGGCGGGGTCGGAGGGACGGGGCCGGCCGGGGTCCCGGGTATGACGCCCGGCGTGGCTGGCGTCGTTTCCCGCTGTTTCTGGGCTTTTTTCAGCGCCTCGTTGATCAGGCTCATGGGGTGGTCAGCGGGTCAGGGATTTGAGATCGCGGATGGCGCGGCGGACGTCACGGTAGACCACCTGGTCGGAGTCGCGGATGTACGCAGAGAGGAGCGATTTGTCGCAAAGATTGTTCACGATCCGTGGGATGCCCTGACTGTAGCGGTGGATCCACCAGAGCGCCCACTTCGAGAAGCTCGGACGTCCATTTCCGCCCGCGCGGGTGAGGCGGTGCTGGACGTAGTGACCCAGGTCGCGGCGGGTCAGCGGACGCAGCTGGCAATGCACCAGGATGCGCTGGCGCAATTGGCGCAGTTCGTCGCGCGCCAGGATGTCCTTTAACTCCGGCTGCCCCATCAGCACGATCTGCAGAAGCTTCTGTTGGTCCGTTTCCAGGTTGGAGAGAAGGCGCACCTGCTCGAGCACCTCGAAGGAGAGATTTTGCGCTTCATCGATGATCAGGACGATGTCGCGTCCCTGCTCAATGCGTCGGAGCAGCACCTTTTGCATCTGCAGCACCAGACTGTGCGGATCGTCGCCCACGTCGCTTTCACCCAGCTCATGGAGGATGGCCCGGAGCATCTGGTTCTCGTTGACCCGGGGATTGACGACCAGCGCGGTGTCAAACCGGGCCGGGTCCAGCTCATTGAGAAAACGCCGGCAGAGGGTCGTTTTACCGCAACCCACTTCGCCGACCACCACGATAAACCCCTTCCGCTGTTCGACCCCGAACTTGAGGTGCTGCAGCGCTTCCAGGTGGCTTGGGCTCAGGTAAAGGAACTTCGGGTCCGGGGTGATGTTGAACGGCATCTCCGTAAACCCGTAGAAGTTCTGATACATTTGCGTTTCTGAGTAGGGACGGGGGGTAAAAAACGCACGCTAAAATCATCCGATCTAAAAGAGAGTGAATGCTTTGAAAGCTCCTTTACATCGTTACCGGCCCGTCGTTTATGTGCCCACCTTAACGCCGTGACGCTGCGCCGCCTGATCATCGTTTTCTACCTGCTGCTCTTCGTGAGTCTGGTGGCGGGATCCGGGGTGTTTTTTCTCCAGACCCGGCGTGAATACAACCGTCTTCTTGAGATGGAGACCCGCGCCCGCCAGCGCCTTGTGGAGGTGGAGCAAAAGCTCAAGGAGCAGGAAAAAATCCTGGACCGGCTGCGCTCCGACCCCGCGTACGTGGAGATGGTGATTCGACGCCGTCTCGGTTACGCCAAACCGGACGAGTATATTTTCCGGTTCGAACCCTGACCCGGAGGTCGCGTCGCATCCTGCACCTGCTGCAGCTCTATTCTTTCCGGAACCGATCGCCCGAAATCCAATCCTTTGCGCCCACTCTCATGGCCTCGACTGACCTTATCGACACCTTCAAACGCGCCGGACAGGGACATGTCTTCGCGTTCTACCCGCAACTTGACGCCGCCTCGCAGCAGCGCCTTCTGGACGAAGCGGCCGAGATCGACCTCGGGGAGCTCGACCACTTGACGCGGACGCTGCTGGCGAAGGGCACCGCCGCCGTGGATCTCACCGGCCTGGAGCCGGCGCCGTATGAGATGTTGCCCGAAAATGGCGGCAAGGCAGCGGATTGGGCGGTGGCCAAGGTCGCGGGTGAGGAGGCGTTGCGCGCCGGCCGGGTCGCGGTCTTCACCGTGGCGGGCGGTCAGGGGACGCGGCTTGGGTACGACGGCCCGAAGGGCACCTATCCCGTCACGCCGTTGAAAAAGAAGACCCTCTTTCAGGTCTTTGCGGAAAAGATCCAGGCCGCGGGCCGGCGTTATGGAAAACCGCTGCACTGGTTCATCATGACCAGCCACGCGAACCACGCCGCGACGGAGGGCTTTTTTAAGGAGAACGCATATTTCGGCCTGGACGCGCAGCGGGTTCATTTCTTCCGCCAGGGCCGCATGCCGGCGGTGGATTTCCAGGGGCGGATCCTTCTCGAGGGCAAGGGTGCGATCGCGATGAGCCCGGACGGGCATGGCGGTTCTCTCCGTGCACTTGCCCGGAGCGGCGCCCTGGACCTGATGGACCGCGAAGGGATCGACACCCTCAGCTACTTCCAGGTGGACAATCCCCTGGTGCGCTGCGTGGACCCGGCCTTCATCGGCTTTCACCTCCTCCGCAAATCGGAGATGTCGAGCAAGATGGTCCCGAAGGCGTACCCGGAGGAAAAGCTCGGCCATTTCTGCTGGCAGAACGGCAAGCTCGTGGTGGTCGAATACAGCGACCTGCCGATGGAGATGCAGCGCCAGACCGATTCGGCCGGGAAGCTCCGCTTCATCGCCGGCTCGATCGCCATCCATATTGTGGATACGAAGTTCATCCGCCGGATGGCGCAGGGCGGGGAGGGCGTGGCCCTGCCGTTCCACCGCGCCGACAAGAAGATTCCCACGGTGGACGCGGCCGGAAACCCGGTGAAACCGGAGAAACCGAACGGGGTGAAGTTTGAGATGTTTGTCTTCGACGCGCTACCCTTCGCGCGAAACCCGATTGTGATCGAGACGCGCCGCGCCGACGACTTCAGCCCGGTCAAGAACGCCGAGGGGGTGGACTCTCCGAAAACCTGCCGCGAGGACCAGCTGCGCCAGTTCGCGCGCTGGCTCAAGGCCAATGGCGCGGCGCTTCCGACGGACGCCTCCGGACTCCCCGGCGTGACGGTGGAAGTGTCACCGCTCTTCGGCTACGACGAGGACTCGTTTGCGGAAGCCTGGAGCAAACAATCTCCAAAGCCCGCGATTGCCGACGGCCTCTACCTCGGCTAATTCCACCGCCTCTTCCGACCTTTTCCGGGCCCACACCTATGACCTCCCTCCCTCCGATCCATGCCGCGCAAGCGGAAGGCCATCTGCTCGCCAGCACCGCTGAGAACCTCTCGGCGTGGCTGCAGGCCGACCTGCCCCCCTGGGCCGTCGCCAGCATCCAGGAGCTGGTTGACCGCAAAGCCTGGTCGGAGCTGAACGACCGCTTTTACCGCTACCTTGAGTTTGGCACCGGCGGCATGCGTGGACGGACCATCGGGGTTGTGAGTGCAAAGGCGGAAAGCGAGGGCGAAGGCCCGCAGGGCACGCCCGGCCATGCCGCGGTGGGCAGCAACATGCTGAACGACTTCACCCTCGTTCGCGCCACCATTGGCCTCTTCCGCTACACCCGGCAGTACCTGGAAAAGGCCGGGCGGCCCGATGCGCCCAAGCTCGTCATCGCGCACGACGTCCGTCATTTTTCGCGGCACTTCTGTGAGCTCGCCGCCTCGACCTGGGTGCGCCTCGGGGGCGTGGCCTTCATTTTTGACGGCCCGCGCTCCACGCCGCAGCTGAGCTTTACCGTCCGCCACCTCAAGGCTCATGCCGGCGTGGTCATCACCGCCAGCCACAATCCTCCCCACGACAACGGCTTCAAGGCCTACTTCGAGGACGGCGGCCAGGTGGTTCCGCCGCACGACAAGGGTATCGTTGGCCAGGTGAATGCAGTGCCCCTGGCGGACCTGAAGGCCTATCTCGACAAACAGCTGGATCGCGTGGTCACACTGGGACGGTCGGCGGACGACGCCTACCTCTCCGTCGCACAGAAGGCGATCATCGATCCGGAGGTCTTCAAGAAGGCACGGCTCGGCGTTGCCTTCACCGCGATCCACGGCACGGGGGGCATCGCCTCTGTCCCGCTCCTCCTTCACGCCGGCGCCGAGGTCCATCAAGTACCGGAACAGACCGCCTTTGATCCGCGCTTTCCGACAGTGAAGTCGCCCAATCCGGAGAATGCCGAGGCCCTGTCCCGGGCGGTGGCGCTGGCAGAGGCGAAGAACCTCGACCTTGTGCTCGCGACCGACCCGGACTGCGACCGCATGGGTTGCGCGGTGCGCAACCGCGAGGGGCGAATCGAACTCCTGACCGGCAACCAGATCGGGGCGCTGATTGCAGAGTATCGTATCTCCAAGTACAAAGAGCTCGGTTGGATTCCGAAGCAGGGCAGCCAGTCCGCCGTCCTGGTCAAAACCCTGGTCACCTCCCCCCTGCAGGACGCAGTTGCCCGCGCCCACGGCGTCAAGGTCGTGAACACCCTGACCGGCTTCAAGTGGATCGCGGCCAAGATCCGCGGCTACGAGGAGCAGCTGAAGGCCCGTTACCTCGCGGCCGAAGGCGTGGCGATGGACTACGACGCGACCCCGTTCGAGACGAGGGCGCGCCTGCTGCTCAAGCACAGCTCCTTCTACCTCTTTGGCGGCGAGGAGAGTTACGGGTATTTGGGCAACGACTACGTGCGCGACAAGGACGGCAACGCCGCCTGCGTGATGTTCGCCGAGGTCTGCGCCTGGGTGAAGAGCCGCGGCCTCACCATCCCCGAGTACCTTGACGAGATCTATCTCAAGTACGGCTTCTTCCTCGAGGGCGTGATCAACCTCTACTACGAAGGCGCGAGCGGCGCGGCCAAGATCAAGGCCATCCTCGACACCTACCGCTCCAGTCCGCCGAAGGCGTTCGGTGACACCGCGGTGGTGAAGTTCCAGGACTACGGCCGCGAGAAGGTGGTCGACGCCGATGGCGACGTAATCCCGTCGCAGGACCTGTACTTCGTCACGCTGGCCAACGGCTACAGCTTTGCCGCCCGCGGCTCGGGCACGGAACCCAAGATGAAGTTCTACCTCTTTGCCCAGGGCAAGGTGGGCGATGCCGCCGAACTGTCCAAGGTGAAGGCACAGACCAGGACTTCCCTGGACGCTTTGAAGGCGCTGATCGAGGCCGACGCCAAAAAGCGGGCCGAGGGTCAGTCCTGACAACCACCCGGTGTGCGGGCGCGGCTCAACGGCGCCTGCCGCTCACGTCGTGACCGGGCCGTGAAGGGCCTGGTCGATTGCGGCGCGGGCTTTCAACATATCGAGAGGCTTCAGCACGTAGCCGGAGATTCGCAGTTGGGCGAGCAATCGGACCTGCTCGCGGTCCTGCTGGCCCGAGATGATCACGACCGGCATGCGGCGCAGGTGAGGATCCTCGCGGATTCGCTGGAGAAGGGACTGGCCGTCGAGCCGCGGCATGCGCAGGTCGAGGACGGCGAGGTCGGGTCGGAGCCCGCCGCGCATCAGTTCGAGTGCGGCCAGGCCGTCCTCCGCCTCGACCACCTCCCAATCCGGCTCGGCCCGGATGATCTCGGCGAGCACCTTGCGCGTCAGCGCGTCGTCATCCGCCACCAGTGCGGTGCGGGCGAGAAGGTTGCGGGCGGCGAGGGCGGGGACGGTGACCTTGGCTGCGCCGAGAAGCTGGGTCAGCGACGCGGTGGTGCGATGCATCTCGTAAGGTTTCAGCAAATACCCGGAGATGCCCAGTTTGCCGAGGGCGAGGATGACCTCCCGGTCGCGCGTGGCCGACGTGATGATGACCTTGAGGTGCCGCAGGGCCTGCTCCCGCCGGACCAGGGAGAGCAGTTTCTGGCCGTCGATGTCGGGCATCCTGACGTCGAAAAAGCACACCGCCGGTTCGAGTCCGGTGACCAGGATTTCGAAGGCCTCACGACCCGACGCCGCCTCCGTGATGGACCAGGCACCCTGGGCCCGGAGGATGTCCTTGAGCATTTCCCGCTCGGCGGCGTCGTCGTCAACCAGCAGCAGTTTCATCGGTGTGGGGAGTCGGGAAGTCGGTTTCGAGGCGGGTTCGGACGGAGCGGTAGAGTTCGACCGCCCGTGGCAGCACCTGGCGGACCTGGGCGAAGTCGCCGGCGTCAGCCGCCTTTTCCAGGGTGCCGGCAACGGAGCACAACGCCGGCGCGGCGACGTAATGGGAGATATTCTTGAGGGAGTGCGCCGCGATCCCCAGGGCCTCGCGGTCCTGCACCTGGAGGGCGGCGTCGATCTGGGCGAAACGGCAGGGGGCATCGATCAGGTACTGGCGCGCGAACCGCTCCGTCATCTCGGGGGTGGGAGCGGGCCTGCGGGCGAGTTCGGCATCCAGCAGCGCGGTCAGGGCCGATTCGTCAAGGCCGGGCGGGGGCGCCTCGGTCAGTGAGGGGACGGGCGCAAGGGGGCGGCCCGCCTGCTGCAGCGCATCGATGGCGCGCGCGAGGGCGGCGTGGAGTTCCTCCTCCCTCAAGGGTTTGACGAGGAAGTCGTTCATACCCGACGCGAGGCACTGTTCCCGTTGGGAGAAAGAGGTATTCGCGGTGGCGGCGATGACGTAGATGGCGCGGTTGGCGGTGCGCCCCGCGCGGATCTCGCGCGTAGCTTGCAGGCCATCCATCTCGGGCATGCGGCTGTCCATCAGCACCACATCGACGTCGTCGGTCTGAAGGCGCGCGAGGGCGGCGCGGCCTGTGGTCACAAATTCCACCTGGTGGCCGAGGCCGGCAAGGAGCGCTTCGGCGACGGCCTGATTGATCTTCTCATCCTCCGCGCAGAGCACCCGCAGACGGCAGGAGTGACGCGGCAAGTCCGGCAGGCGTCGGTCGCGGACCCGGACCAGCGCGTCACCGGCAGGGATTCCCAGCCGCGCGGTGAAGGTAAACAGGGTGCCGCGTCCCTCCTCGCTTTGCACCGAGACAGTGCCGCCCATCAATTCGACCAGGTGTTTGGCGATGGCCAGGCCCAGACCTGTCCCGCCGTAGCGGCGGGTGGTGGAGACGTCGGCCTGTTCAAATTTTGAGAAGAGCCTTGCCTGCTGTTCCGGGGAGATGCCGGGGCCGGTGTCTGTCACCGTCCCCACCAAGGTGAAGTGGGTGGGGGTGACATCTTGGGCGGTCAGCGCCACGACCACGCCTCCTTGGGCGGTGAACTTGACAGCGTTACTGAGGAAGTTGGCGAGGATCTGCCGCAGGCGCGTCGGATCACCGCGTGCGAATTGCGGCACCTGGTCGGCGATCGAACAACGCAGGCTGACGCCCTTCTCCACCGCGCGGAAGCGCAGGCATTCGACGGTGCGGCCGAGTTCAGCGCGGACGTCGAAACTGATTTCCTCGAGGGTGAGCCGTCCCGCATCCAACTTCGCCGCGTCGAGGACATCGTCCAGGATCTCCAGGAGGTTCTCCGCACTCTCGTGGGCGAGGGTGGCGTGCTGGCGTTGCTGGGCGGGAAGCGGATGTTTGCGCAGCAGATTGAGCATGCCGATCACGCCGCCCAGAGGCGTGCGGATCTCGTGGCTCATCAGCGCGAGGAATTCTGTCTTTACCGCGACGGCGGCCTCGGCCGCGAGCTTGGCCGAATACAGCTCCTCTTCATACCGCCGGCGATCCGTGATATCGATACAGATACAGGCGGCGTGCTGCAGCGGTGGCGTTTCTCCCTCGATCGGACTGAGCGCAACGCGGAAGTGGAGGAGGCCGCGATGAGGAGAGGGATACGCCAGCTCAAAATCGCGGCGCTCGCCTGCCAAAGTGCGCCGCAGCGCCTCGGCGAGCGAATTGCCGTCGCCGGGATCGAGCACCTCGACCAGACGGTGCCCCACGACCTCGGAGCGGCTGCGGCCCAGCAGGCCAAGGCCATTGCCATTCACCGTCTGGATGAGGCCGGCAGCGTCGAGCAGCATGACGCAATTGGGAGACGCCTCGACCAGGCCGGCGCTTCGTTTTTCGAGCGCACCGAGCAGAAGGCGATCCGCCTGCAGGCGCCGTCGTAGGCGCAGGCAAAGCAGGACGGTGGCCACGGCAAGGGCGAGCAGGAGCACACCGGCCAGGACGGAGTGCTCAAGAAGAAGGTTGGTTATGCCCGGCGCGGTACCCATGCGTAAGTAAGGCTCCCGTACCGTTATCGGCACATAAGGGGCCCAACTGTACCCGGCCTCTCCGGGGACTGGCTCTGACGTTAGCGTGCGCCGGTCGCCCGGGCTAAACCGCGTGAGCTTCCAGACCCGGGTTGGACACCCGCCCAACCGTGCGGCCGATGGCTGGGTGCCATGTTAGTCCTTTGCCAGGCACGAAAAAGCCGCCCCGTGAAGGAGGCGGCTGAAAGCGTGTGGCCGAGGGGCGCTGCGCTAGACCAGGAGTAGCGCGGGATTCTCAAGCAGCAGCTTGAGGGCCCCGAGGTACTGCGCGCCGACCGCTCCATCGACGACCCGGTGGTCGCACGAAAGGGTGATGCTCATGCGCTGACCGATGACGATCTGGTCGCCCTTGACGACGGGTTTTTTGACCGTCGCGCCGATGGCGAGGATGCAGGCGTTGGGCGGGTTGATGATGGCCGCAAAACGCTCCACGCCCATCATGCCCATGTTGGAGACGCAGAAGGTGCCGCCGGTGAACTGGTCGGGCTTGAGCTTCTTGTCCTTGGCCAGTTTGCCGAGGCTCTTCGCTTCGGTGCTGATGGCGAAAACCGACTTCTGGTGGGCGTCGCGCACGACCGGAGTGATCAGGCCGTCCTCGATCGCGACGGCGAAGGACATGTGCACCGCGCCGTGATAGCGGATCTGGGCGCCTTCCCAGGAGGCATTGGCCTGCGGGACACGGCGCAGCGCCTCGGCGGCAGCCTTGAGGATGAAGTCGTTGACGGAGAGTTTGACCCCTTCCTTCTCGAGCCCGGTGTTGAGCTGCTGGCGGAGGCTGGCCAACGGTTCGGCGTCGACCTCGATCTCCACATAAAAATGGGGGATTTGAGTCTTCGACTCCAGCAGGCGCTTGGCGATGACGGCGCGCATGTTGGACACGGGCGCGACGCGATCCTCCTGGATCGGTCCGCTGCGGGTCGGGGCGCCACCGGTGAAGGTGCCCTTGGCCGGGGCGGCGGCGGAGCCACCCTTGGCGGTGCCATTTTTTTCAGCGGCCAGGATATCCGCGCGGACAATACGTCCCCCCGGGCCGGAGCCCTGGACCCGGGCGGGATCGACGCCCTTGGCGGCGGCGAGCTTGCGGGCAAGCGGGGAGATCTTGACGCGACCGCCCGTCGGCGCGGGTTCCGGGGCGGAAGGAGCGGGCGCGGCGGCCTCGGGCGTGGGCTGGGGGGCGGGTGCGCTCTCGGCCTTGGCCTCGGGGGCGGGCGCCTGTTTCGGCGCCTCGGCCTTGGCTGCCGCGGGTGCCGGCTTCGATTCCGGAGCCTCCACCGTCTCGCCAGGTTTCCCGACCGCACACAAGGGTGCGCCGATCGCGACCTGCGAACCGGCTGGGGAGAAAATCTTCAGCAGCGTGCCATCGAAGAAGCATTCCAGCTCCATCGTCGCCTTGTCGGTCTCGACCTCGGCAAGCATGGTGCCGCTTTTCACGGCGTCGCCTTCTTTCTTCAGCCACTTGACCAGCGTACCCACCGTCATGGTGTCGCTGAGTTTCGGCATCTCGATGATCTGGGCCATGGGAATAGGGAAGTAGGTGTTGGACTCGGCCTGCGCTTATTTCGTGGCTAGGGCAGCCTGAACCACGCGCGCGGGGTTCGGGAGTTGTTCGACCTCGACCGGGGGGCTGTAGATCGCCGGGGCGTCCACGGTGGCGAGCCGGTTGACCGGGGCGTCAAGCTCGTCGAACGCTTCCTTCTGGATCATGAACGCGAGCTGGGTGCCGACACTGCAGAACGGTTTCTGCTCTTCCACAATCAGGACGCGGTGGGTCTTGCGCACGGAGGCGAGCACCGTGTCGATGTCCAGCGGACGGATCGTCCGCAGGTCGACGACCTCGACCGAGAGGTTATGCTTGGCCTGAAGTTCCTCTGCGGCCTTGAGCGAGTGCAGGACGGAGCGACCGTAGGTCACGATCGTGAGGTCGGTGCCCTCGCGCTTCACATCCGCCTTTCCGAGCGGGATGACGTGTTCGCCCTCGGGAACCTCGCCCTTTTCTCCGTAGAGGATGGTGTTCTCGAGGAACATCACGGGGTCATTGTCGCGGATGGCGGACTTGAGCAGTCCCTTGGCATCGGCCGGAGTGGCCGGCACCACGACCTTCACGCCCGGGTGGTTGGCGAGGACGTTTTCGGGGGTGTGGGAGTGGGTGGCGCCGACGTTGGTGCCGCCGTTGGCGGGGCCACGGATCACGATCGGGCAGTTGATCAAACCGCCGGACATGTAGCGCACGTTGGCGGCGTTGTTCAGGATCTGGTCAAAGGCGACGGAGTAGAAGGACCAGAACATCAGTTCCATCACGGGGCGGATACCGAGCATGGATGCGCCGACGCCCATGCCGATAAAGCCGGCTTCGCTGATGGGCGTGTCGACGATCCGTTTCGGACCGTATTTGGCGAGCAGGCCTTCCGTGACCTTGTAGGCTCCGTTGAACTGGGCGACTTCTTCGCCCATGACGACGACGTTCGGGTCGCGGTCGAGCTCCTCGGCGAGGGCATGGCGAACAGCTTCGCGGTAAGTGATGACGGGCATCGGGAGAAAAACGTTATGCGTTAAAGCCAGTGGTGAACCGCTCAGTCGAAGAAGAGGCGGCCTTGGGATTTGCGCTGCTCGGGATTATCGGCCTCCCAATAGACATCCTTCTGGATGTCTTCGGCGGTGGGGAAGGGACTCACCTCGGCAAATTCCGCGGCGACATCCGCTTCGGCGCGGGCCTCGGTGTCGATCTGCTCGATCAGGGCCTGGTTCAGGACGCCTTCATTGAGCAGGGTCGACTGGAAGAGGTTAATCGGGTCCTTGGTCTTCTGGTAGTCCTCGATCTCGTCGCGCGTGCGGTAAGTCTTGTCGGGATCGGCGACGGAGTGGCCGCGGTAGCGATAGGTATCAATCTCGACCACGCTCGGTTTGGACTGCTCGCGGGCGAGGTTGAGGAACTTGTCCATCGTCGCACGCACATCGTAAACGTCGTGCCCGTTGCACGTCGCCCACTGCATGCCGTAAGCCTCCGCACGCTGGGCAAGGCCGGGGCCGGCGGAGGACCGCTGCTGGCTCGTGCCCATCGAATAGCGGTTGTTTTCGATCACGAAGATGCAGGGAAGGTCCCACAGTGCAGCGAGGTTCATTGCCTCGTGGACCGCGCCCTGGTTGACGGCTCCGTCGCCCATGAACGCCATCGCGGCGCCCTTCAGGCCCTTGTACTTCACACCGTAGGCGAGCCCGGTCCCGAGCGGGATTTGTCCGCCGACGATGCCGTGGCCGCCCCAATAATTGCGGGAGGGATCAAAGTAATGCATCGAGCCGCCCTTGCCCTTGGAGCAGCCGGTGACCTTGCCGTAGAGTTCGGCCATCAGCGGCTTGGTGTCCATCCCGACGGCGATGGCGTGTCCGTGGTCTCGATACGCGGTGATCACGTGGTCGTTTGGCCCCATCAGGGAGCAGCAGCCCACCGCGATCGCCTCCTGGCCGATGTAGAGGTGGAGGAAGCCACCGATCTTCTTGGCTTGGTAGGCGCGCAGGCTGCGCTCCTCGAATCGGCGGATGCGCACCATCTTTCGGTACAACTCGATCTTCTGCTCGGGCGGCAGATTCGCGTTTACCGGCGCGGTGTGAGGAGCCGAGTCCAGGGCGGAATTCTCGGCTTTTTTCTCGGCGGTGACAGGCGTCTTCTTGCTCACGGTATGAGTCTTATTTCGGGTGAAGGGGGGAAGTGTCCGTCCGGGGGGACCAAAATCAAGTGAATTGTCCCCGGGATCAGGAGGCCTAATGCTGGGGGCGCAGGGTTTGGCCTGCGCACTCATGGATACTGTCAGGACTCGGCCAATTGACAAACCGCGCGGCGATTGAGCGGTTGGCGCATCGGCTGTGGCGTGCGCGTGTGCTCAAGCCGAGGGGGCTGGAGTCACCACCTGCTCGATCTCGACCTTGAGTGGCGTCTCGGGGGCGCAGTCGGCGCGCAGGGCGACGAAGCTTTCCTTGTAGCGGTCGAAGATGGGCCAGAGCGCGGTGCGATCGGTTTCGGGGAGAGGCAGCTGCTCCAGCGCGGCACGGCTGAAGAAGCCGAACGTTCCCTCGACGATGTCCGGGGGCAGGGCGGTGATTGCGCGCCGGCAGCGGAAAAGAAAAAGGAGCCAGTGGCCCGCGCCTTCGTAGGCTTTCTCCGCGATCATGGCGAAAAGGTGCAGGTCGGCGCCTGCCACCTGCAGGCCGGTTTCCTCATAGGTTTCGCGCACCGCGCACTCGAAGGGGGACTCGCCGGTGGCCATCTCGAGTTTTCCGCCGATCGGGCTCCACGCGCCGAGATTGGGCGCCTTGGCACGGTGGAGAAGGAGCTGCTCCCCGCGCTCATTCTCCAGGAAAACGAGGACGGCGATCTTGTACGGAATGGACGCGGGCGCGGCGGCGGACATGCCGCCAGATGCAGGCGTCCGCACCGCTGAACGCAAGCTTTGCGACGGCGGGCGGGGCGCGTCCTTTTTCTCCTCGCCCCCGCCGGGGCGGGCGCCGCACCTTTTTGTCCATGGCGAAATGGCTTTTGATCGACGGCTTCAACCTGGCTTACCGCTGTTTCTACGCGATCCCCGAGCTCACGCGGGCGGACGGGTTCCCGACCAACTGCCTGCACGGTTGGGTCAAGTCCCTTTGGAAACTGGCCGACCAGGAGCGGCCAGAGGCCATCCTCGTTTTCTTTGACCTCGGCGGCCCGCAAGACCGGTTGGCATTGCTTCCTGAATACAAGGCGCAGCGCGAGGAGATGCCCGAGGCGCTTTCGCGGCAGCTGCCGTACGTCAAGCAGCTGACCCGCGCGCTTGGATACGTCGGCGTCGAGATCGAAGGGGTGGAGTCGGACGACATCCTCGCCTCGCAGGCCAGGGAGCTGGCGGACCAGGGCCACGAGGTGCTGATCGTCAGTTCCGACAAGGATTTTGCCCAGATCGTGGACGAGCGCATCAAGGTCATGCTGCCGCCGCCCACCGCCAACCCGAAGCTGGGCTGGCGGCTGCTGGACGCGGCCGGAGTGGTGGAGAAATTCGGCGTGCCGCCGCGCCAGATCGCGGACTACCTCGCGATCGTCGGCGACACCTCCGACAACATCCCCGGCTTGGACGGCGTCGGCCCCAAGACGGCGTCGAAATGGCTGCAGCAGTTCGGCAGCGTCGAGGGTGTGATCGCCCACGCCGGGGAGTTGAAGCCGGACCGTTTCCAGGAGCTGGTGCGGGTCAACGCGGACAACCTCCGACGCAACCTGAAGATCACCACGCTCACCCTGACGCACCCGACGGTTCCCGCGCAAAAGGTGGCGGTCTCCCCTGAAGCGTTGTTCCAACTGCTCGAGGAGTTGGAGATGAAGAGCAGCCTGGCGGACGCCCGCAAGCGGTACGCCCAGCCTGAATTGTTTTAACGGTTCGCGCTGCGCGCGCGAGGCCGGGAGCGCAGTCTCGCCGACGCGCAGCCGCGTCCAAGCGGGCGCGACTTAGCGCGGCGGATTCGATTGCGAGCCCAGCGGCGGGGTGGACCCCGTGCCGAACGGCGGGAGGGTCTGGGGGCTGTCGCGCCCCTCCTGGGAAACGCCCTGGGGATCGAAGATGTAGCCCACGCTGTGCACGGTGCGGAACGTATCCAAACTGAGTCCGTTGGATCGGAAGAGATCGCGCACCTTGACGATGTACTGGTCGAGGGACCGGCTCTTCACGTCGGCGTGAATGCCCCAGACGGAGTGGATCAGCGCCTTGCGTGTGATCACCACGCCCTGGTGTTCGTTCAGGTAGGCGAGGATGCCGAGTTCCTTGCGGCCGATCTTGGTGATGGTGCCGTTGGGGAATTCGATCTCCAGGCGCTCGGGATTCACCTTTGCGCCGCAGAAGTCAAAGGGCTGGTCGTTGACCTTCGCGTTCTTGGTGACGTTGAAGTCGGCCATCGATTCCGCCCGGCGTAGGACCGCGCGGATACGTGCCACCAGCTCCGGGTAGCTGAAGGGCTTGGTGATGTAGTCGTCACCGCCCATCTCGAGCCCCTTGACCTTGGCGGTCTCGAGGGAGTTTCCTGTCACGAAGATCGTCGGGATGGAGATGTCGTTCTTGCGCAGTTCATCGAGAAGCTGGAAGCCCGACTGGTCCGGCAGGTTGACGTCGAGGAGAAGAAGGTTGGCAAAGTTGCGCTTGAGGAAACGCAATGCGTGCGCACAGCGGTTGTAGACCTGCGTTTGCATCCCGGCTTCCTCGAGATGAATGGAGATGAGCTTGGCCAGCTCCTCCTCGTCTTCGACGACCAGGACCAGGGGTTTAGGTGCTGAACGCATAGGGGATTACGTCGCATTTTTTACAAATTGCCGGCCGTGTCAAAAGAATCCTCAGGTGGAACGACCGCCCCGGCTAATTCCCTGACCAGGGCGGAGGCGCGCCGGGAGATTAGTCTTGAAGGCATTTCGGCCGCTGTGTGCCTTCGCCCCGTGGCTGATCCTACTCCGCTCCTCATGCTCGGTCTGCCGAAGGGCAGTCTCGAGGAATCGACCAAGAACCTGTTCGCCAAGGCAGGTTGGAAAATCACCACGAGCTCGCGCTCGTACAAACCGGTGATCGACGACGCCGAACTCGATGGGCGCTTCATCCGCGCCCAGGAGGTCAGCCGTTATGTGGAGCACGGCTTTTTCGACTGCGGCCTGACCGGCTACGACTGGATCCAGGAGAACAACTCCGACGTGGTTGAGGTGTGCGATCTGGTCTACAGCCGTGCCTCGGTGCAGAAATCGCGCTGGGTGCTCTGCGTGCCGGAGTCCTCCTCGGTGAAGAAGCCGGAGGATCTGGCCGGCAAGCGTGTCGCCACCGAGCTGGTCAACACGGTGAAGCGTTATTTCGAGGCGAAGGGCATACCCGTCCAGATCGAGTTCTCCTGGGGTGCGACCGAGGTGAAGGTGCCGGACCTGGTGGACGCGATCGTGGACATCACCGAGACCGGAAGCTCCCTGCGGGCGAACAAGCTCCGGATTGTGGATACGCTGCTGACGACCAACACCAAGCTGATCGCGAACAAGGCGAGCTGGGCGAATCCCGCCAAACGAAAGAAGATCGAGACGATCGCGCTGCTCCTCACCGGGGCGCTCGAGGCCGGCAGCAAGGTGGGCCTGAAGATGAACGCACCGAAGTCGTCGCTCGACGCGATCATCAAGGCAATCCCGGCGCTGCGCAACCCGACGATCTCGCCGCTCAGCAATGCGGACTGGATCGCCCTCGAAACCATCATCGACGAAAGCGTGGTCCGGGAGATCATCCCTCAGCTCAAGGCGATGGGCGCCGAGGGCATCGTGGAGTATCCGCTGAACAAGGTCGTGTTCTGAACCGCGCGGCGGTGGTCACCGCCGTCGCAAACATTTCACGCTGCACCGCAACATTGTGATTGCGGTGCAGGCCCGCGCTCACAAGTTGCGCAACCATTGTTCACCTTAACCAAGGAGGAACACAGCGGTTCACAGAGGCTTGCGCGGTGTTTTGGCGCCGTGTCGAGCGTGGAAATCCCTAGATCTGTGGATCCTGCTCCGCCCGCGGTTGCCCTTACATCATGAAAGTCACGCTCGGTCTGCTTCAGCACGCTTGTGGTGCCAACCCGGAGGAAAACCTGGCCAAGACCCTTTCGCTCGCGGAGCGCGCGGCGAAACAGGGCGCCCAGATCATTTGCACGCAGGAGCTCTTTCGCTCGCAGTACTTCTGCCAGAATGAGGACCACGAAAACTTCAAGCTGGCCGAACCCATCCCGGGTCCCAGCACCCTCGCTTTTCAGAAGCTCGCCAAGGAGCACAACGTGGTCGTGATCGGCTCGCTTTTTGAAAAGCGTGCCTCGGGCCTTTATCACAACACCGCGGTCGTGATCGACGCGGGCGGCGAGCTGCTCGGGGTGTACCGCAAGATGCACATCCCGGACGATCCGCTCTTCTACGAGAAGTTCTACTTCACACCCGGCGACACCGGCTTCCGCGCGTGGCAGACGAAGTATGGCCGCATCGGCGTGCTGGTCTGCTGGGACCAGTGGTACCCCGAGGGCGCCCGACTGACCGCGTTGCAGGGGGCGGAGATTCTCTTTTATCCCACCGCGATCGGCTGGCATCCGAAGGAAAAGGCGGAGTATGGCGTCAACCAGCACGGAGCCTGGGAAACGATCCAGCGCGGCCATGCGGTGGCGAATGGCTGTTATGTCGCCGCAATCAATCGGGTGGGTCTTGAGACCCCGGTGGGCGGTGACGGCCTGGAATTCTGGGGACAGAGTTTTGTCGCCGGCACCAGCGGCCAGATCCTGGCCAAGGCCAGCCCGGACAAGGAGGAAATCCTCCTCACCACGGTCGAATTGGACAAGGTCGACGTCACCCGGACGCACTGGCCGTTCCTGCGCGACCGGCGCATCGACGCCTACGGTGACCTGACCAAACGCTTCATCGACCAGCTCTGATTCCATGCCCGCCAAGACCGCCGCCCCCGCCAAGTCCAAACCCGCCGCCACGGCGACGCCGAGCGCGCTCGGCTTCCGCATGCCCGCGGAGTGGGAACCACAGGTGGCGGTCTGGCTGTCGTGGCCGCACAACCTGAAGACCTGGCCAGGCTTTTTCCGCCCGATCCCGGCGAAGTTCGCCGAGATCGTCGCCACCATCAGCCGTTACGAGGAGGTGCGGATCAACATCGCCAAGCCGCTCCAGGAGCGCGCCGCCCATCTCATCACCAAGGCCGGTGCCAACCTCGATCGTGTCACCTTCTACAATCACCCGACCAACGATGCCTGGTGCCGCGACCACGGTCCGATCTTCGTCAAGAATGACAAGACGGGTGAGGTGGCGCTGACCGACTGGGACTACAATGCCTGGGGCGACAAGTACCCCCCGTACGACAAGGACAACCAGATCCCTCCGCGGATTGCGAAGGCGCTCGGGCTCCGTCGTTTTGAGAAAAAGATGGTGCTGGAGGGCGGTTCGATCGACGTCAACGGTGCCGGCCTGCTCCTCACCACCGAGGCGTGCCTGCTGAACAAGAACCGCAATCCCGACCTCACCCGCGGGCAGATCGAACAGAACCTTCGCGATTATCTCGGGGTGCACACCATTCTCTGGCTGGGCGACGGTATCATCGGCGATGATACGGATGGGCACATTGACGACCTGAGCCGCTTTTATTCCGAGGACGGCATCGTCACGGTGGTTGAGACCAACCGGCGCGACAAAAACCACCGCATCCTCCAGGAAAACCTCGAGCGGCTCCATGCGCTGCGCACCCCCGCGGGAAAACGCTTCAAGGTGGCCGAGCTGCCGATGCCCAAACCGACGTTCTGCAAGGGCCAGCAGATGCCAGCCAGCTATGCCAATTTCCTGATCGTCAACGACGCCGTCCTGATGCCCGCCTTCCGGCAACCAAAGAAGGACCGCGAGGCGATGGAGGTTCTGGCGGCGTGTTTCCCGGACCGCGAAATCGTGCCGATCGACTGTCTCGAGCTAGTCTGGGGGCTCGGCACCCTGCATTGCATCTCCCAGCAGCAGCCGGCCTGAGGGGCGGTGCGGGAGGCGCCGATGGCGCGGCCGCTTTCGTTTCGACAGTCCGCCTGAACAATGGTCAGTGGTGAGGGGTCATCGGTTTTCCTCTCATGCGACTTCCCCTTCTTGCGGTCCTCGTCTCAACGCTGTCGTTCACCGGCTGCTCGTCCATGGACTCGATGCCCATGCCGGGCGCGATGCGCGAACGGATCTCCGGGCCGACCTACCGGCCCCACGTGGTGAACGCCGATCAGCGGACGACCTATCTTGCGGCAAAGAAGGCGCTGGAGAAGATCAGTTTTTCCTTTGTCCGCGGCGGGCCGGCGCAGGGCAAACTGACCGGCCTCAGCCGTCTGGCGACGTCCGACGACATGCGTGGCTCACGGCAGGTGCAGGTGGACGTGAAACTGTCCCCCGTGCCGGGTGGCACGGAGGTGGCCGTGCTTTTCTCCGAAATCATCGAGGACGACTTCAACCGCCACGCGGGCATGGGGACAACCTCACCGATGCGCGACACCGCGCTCTACGAAGTCTACCAGCGTTACCTCGCCGAGGCCCTCGCGGCCCCGGCCGACGAGTGAGGTCCTTCCTGCAAGACCGTATCCACTGCGGATGGACACGGATTCACACGGATGGAGGCATTGCTCCGGATCCGTGTTCATTCCTGGTTACTTCCTTCCGGGGCTGTGTTGATCCGCGGTGACGCGTTTTTGGCGGGAGATCACCAGGAGGGCGATGCCGGCGAGGACGAGGAAGACGGAATAAAACGTGCCGCGGCTCAGGCCGAAGAGCAGGCTCACGCCCTCGTCCGGCTCGCGGAAGATTTCTCCGATGGCGCGGAAAACCGCATATCCGATCAGGAACTCGCCGGAGAGCGCCCCGGAGGTTCGGGCCACCGCGTTTGTTTTCCAGAAGCGCCACTGGAGGTAGAGGAAAAGAAGAAGGCCCTCCAGACTCGCCTGGTACAGCTGCGACGGATGACGTGGTGCGATCTGGTCGTAGGGAAGGCCGGGCGCGCTGTCGGGGAAGATCACCGCCCATTTGACGCTGGAGACCTTACCCCAGAGCTCGCCGTTGATGAAGTTGGCGATGCGACCGAGCATCAGGCCGAGCGGCGCGACCGAAACCACGAGATCGGAAACGTGGAGCAGGGGCACCCGGCGGGTGCGGGCGAAATACAGGAGCGCACAGGCCACCCCAAGAAAGCCGCCGTGGCTCGCCATGCCGCCCTCCCAGATCTTGAAGAAGCTGAACGGGTCTGCCGCCAGCTGTTCGGGGTGATACAGTGCGAACCAGCCGACGCGGCCGCCGAGAAAGACGCCGATCATCAGCGCGAAAAGCAGGTCCATCACCTGCGTGGCCGGCACCAGGGATCGCTTGCGCTCCGCATACGTGCGCAGCAGCCAGGCACCGCCGAGGAAACCGAGCACGTAGGCGAGGCCGTAATACCGCACGCCAAACTGCTCCTTGTAGTGGAGCAGCGGCACGAACTTGGAGAGATCGTGCACCCAGTGCCCATTGACCATCAACGCGAGGAAAGACATGCCGCGGCCAGCGTGGACACACCGGCCACCCGCCGTCGAGCGCGCGCTGCAGCCGCCGCGCCAAACGGCCGGCCCGCTCCTCCGAATTCAGCCTTGCCCGGCCGGCCGCCCCGGCGCCATGGTTTCGCATGAGTCAACTGAAGCGCACCCCGCTCCACGCGTTCCACGTCAGCCACGGGGGACGGATTGTCGACTTCGCGGGCTGGGAGATGCCGGTCCAATACCGC
Source organism: Verrucomicrobiota bacterium (assembly GCA_023428905.1). Lineage (GTDB taxonomy): Bacteria > Verrucomicrobiota > Verrucomicrobiia > Opitutales > Opitutaceae > EW11. Next base: position 45,692 of record JAEYWP010000010.1, on the reverse strand, counting down.
TCCATCCTCGAGGAGCACAAGACGGTGCGGCGCGCGGCCGGGCTTTTCGACGTGAGCCACATGGGCGAGGTGGACGTGACCGGCGGCGGGGCGGAGGCCTTTCTGCAACACCTCGTGACCAACGACGTGACCAAGCTCTATCCCGGTCGGGTGCTGTACACCGTGATGTGTTACCCCAACGGAGGGGTGGTGGACGACCTCCTCATCTACAAACGCGGGCCGGAAGACTTTTTCCTCTGCATCAACGCGGGCAACATCGACCAGGACCTCGCTTGGATCCGGGAGCAGGCCAAGGGCTTTGACGTCACCGTTCGCGATCGTTCCGCAGATTATGCTCTGCTCGCCCTCCAGGGCCCAAAGGCGGCAGCCATCCTGCAGGGACTGACCGGCGCCAAGCTCGACCTGATCAAGTATTATCATTTTGCCGAAGGCACGGTGGCGGGCGTGCACTGCCTGCTCAGCCGTACCGGTTACACCGGCGAGGACGGCTTCGAACTCTATCATGCCGCGGCTGACGCCCCGGCCCTGGCCGAGGCCCTCCTTCAGGCCGGAACCCCGCAGGGCCTTGAACTCGCCGGGCTGGGCGCCCGCGACAGCCTCCGGCTCGAGGCCGGGTATCCGCTTTATGGGCACGAGATCGGGCCCGAGATCTCACCCTTGACCGCCGGCCTCGGCTGGGTGGTGAAACTGGAAAAGGGTGACTTTATCGGGCGCGACGCGCTGGTGCACGAGAAGGAGGTCGGCTCCGCCCGCCGGGTGGTGCATTTCAAGTTGGCCGACCGGCGTATCGCCCGTGCCGGTACCGCCGTGACGCTCCAGAACGGCGACCATGTCGGGTCGGTCGTCTCCGGCACCCTCTCGCCGCTGCTGAACCAGGCGATCGGGTCTGCGGTGGTCGGCAGCAGCGCCTCCACCAAACCGCTTGCAGTCGATATCCGGGGGGAGAAGATTCCCCTCCAACTGGTGAAACCCCCGTTTGTTGAACTGAAGAAATCGTCCTCATGAGCAGCGTCCCGACCGATCTGAAATACGCCAAGTCGCACGAGTGGCTGAAGCTGGAATCCGATGGCACCGCCATCATCGGAATCACTGACTACGCTCAGAGCTCGCTGGGTGACATCACCTTCGTCCAGCTGCCCAAGATTGGAGCGACGCTCAAGGCAGGGGAGAGTTTCGGGGTGGTTGAGTCCGTCAAGGCGGCCTCCGACCTCTATAGCCCCGTCGCCGGCACCGTGCTTGAGATCAACGGGCAGCTGAACTCCGCTCCCGAGACGGTGAACCAGTCGCCCTACGCCTCCGGCTGGATGATGCGCGTAAAGCTGGCCGACCCGTCCGCACCGGGCACCCTGCTGGATCCGGACGCCTACTCGAAGCTGATCGGGTAAGCGGCGGCGCGGCCGTTTTTTCTGCGCCGACCATTGCGGGCGGCGCAACTGTTGGGCAGCGTCTGCGTCATGCTGTCCAGCATGCGACCCCTTTTCGCGTTCCTCCTCACGTTGAGCGTTTTCTGCGCAGCCTGCCGGCGCGCGGACACCCCGCAGGCGAGGCCAGGGCCCGCCCAGCAACGCCAGCCTGTGGAAGTCGCACCGCTCGCGCGGCAGGACCTGCAGGAAACGCTTTCCGTGGTCGGGTCGATCGCCGCCAATGAGTCTGCCAGCATCCGCCCTGAGATCGCTGGTTCTGTGCGGGCCGTGCTTTTTGAGGAAGGCCAGCGGGTGAAGGCGGGGCAGGTGCTGGTGAAAATCGACGATGCGGAGTTGCAGGCCCAATACGCGCAGACCGAGGCCCGCTTCAAACTCGCGGAGCTGAACCTGGCGCGCAACCAGAGCCTGGCTGAGTCGCGCATGGTGTCGCAGGCCGACTTCGATCGCGCCAATGCCGAATTTGCCGCCTCCTCGGCCGAGTTGTCCCTGCTGCGCGTGCGCCTCGACCGCAGCGAGGTCAAGGCTCCCTTCGATGGCGTGGCCGGCTCCCGCGCCATCTCGCCCGGTGACTATGTCACCACCCAAAGCGTGATCACGGTGGTCCATGACATGAGCCGGTTGAAAATCGAGTTCCAGGTTCCGGAACGTTTCCTCGCCAAGGTTCGCAATGGCACCCGCTTTGCCGTGAGTTCCAAGGGCATCGCGGCGGGGCGGGCGGTGGAGGGTGAGGTGTATTTCGTCAGTTCCGTGATCGAGCGGGCCACCCGTTCCAGTGAGGTCAAGGGTCTGCTCGCCGAACCGCCGCCCGAGCTCAAACCGGGCATGTTTGCAAACATCGAACTGGTGCTCGACGTGCGGCAGCGCGTCTTCGCCGTGCCGGAAGGTGCGATCCTCAACACCCCTTCGGGCCCGCAGCTCATCTTCGTCAAGGACGCGGGCGGCGAGTCCGTCGCGGAATTTGTCCCCGTGCAGCTCGGCCTTCGGGCCCGCGGGGTGGTGGAGGTCACGGCGTCGAACGAGGGCTTCATCGAGGGGCGCACGGTCGTAGCCGCAGGTGTCGGATCCCTCGTGCTTTTCCCCGGGGCAAAACTGGAGCCCCGCCCGCTCCGCCGCGAATTTCAGCCGGGAGGTGGCGCATGATCCTGTCGGACCTTTCCGTCAAGCGACCCGTCATCTGCCTGGTCGCGTCCATCCTGATCATCCTGCTCGGGCTGCTCTCCTTCAACCGGCTGCCCGTCCGGGAGTATCCCAACATCGATTCGCCCATCGTCTCGGTCGAAACCTTTTACCCGGGTGCTTCGGCCGAGGTGGTGGAGACCAAGGTGACGGAGCCGCTCGAGAAGGAGGTCGCCTCGATCGACGGCATCCGCGTCATCCGCTCCACTTCGTCCGAGGAGAACTCCCGCATCTCCGTGGAGTTCACCCTTGATCGTGAGATCGACGAGGCGGCCAATGACGTCCGCGATCGCGTTTCCCGCGCGCGGGGCCGGCTGCCTCGTGAAATCGAAAACGTGCAGGTTTCCAAGACCGAGTCCGACTCGAGTCCGATCATCACGCTCTCCTTCAACTCCGAAGTCTATTCGCGGCTGGAGATCACCGAAATGGTCGAGCGGATCGCACTGCAGCGCCTGCAGACGATTCCCGGGGTCGGCGCGGTCAACATCCGCGGCCCGCGTTACGCCATGCGGCTGTGGATCGACAGCGACCGCATGGCGGCCTACGGGCTGACCGTGGTCGACGTGGAAAACGCGCTCCGCCAGCAAAACGTCGACATCCCCGGCGGGCGCATCGAGTCGTCGGCCCGCGAATTTCCCGTCCGCCTGCAAGGCAACATGGCTCAGGTTTCTGAATACGAGGACCTGGTCCTCGCCACACGGGGAAACTACCAGGTGAAGTTCTCCGACATCGGCCGGGTCGAACTCGGCTCGGAGGACTACCGCGGTGAATCCCACTACAAGGGCATCCCCACGGTCGGGGTTCAGGTCCTCCGCCAGGCCCAGTCCAACCTGCTCGACGTCGCCAATGCGGTGAAGGCGCTCATCCCGGTGATCCAGGAGGAGATGCCGAAGGGGGTGAATGTGGGGATTGGATACGATACCAGTGTTTTTGTGGGCCGTTCGGTGAAGGAGGTGTACAAGACGCTTTGGGAAGCCTGCGTCCTGGTGATCCTGATGATCTTTCTTTTCCTGCGCGACTGGCGGGCGACCTTCATCCCGCTCCTCGCCATCCCCGTCTCGATTGTCGGCTCCTTCGCGCTGATGAGCTGGATGGGGTTCTCGCTCAACGTCCTCACCTTGCTGGCCCTGGTGCTCGCGGTGGGACTGGTGGTGGACGATGCCATCGTGATGTTGGAAAACATCTACCGCCGTATCGAGGAAGGGGAGACACCGCTCCACGCCGCCATCCACGGGGCGCGTGAGGTCGCCTTTGCGGTCATCGCCACCACTCTGACCCTTGCGGCGGTCTTTCTGCCGGTGGCGTTCCAGTCGGGCCAGACCGGCCGGCTCTTCTTCGAGTTCGGCATCACCCTGGCGGTGTCCGTCCTGGTCTCCGCCTTCGTCGCGCTCACGCTCACGCCGATGCTGTGCTCCCGCATGCTGCGCGCGCGCGTGGTCAATGGCCAGGCCAGGCACGGCTGGTTGTATGAAAAGACCGAGCCTTTTTTTGTCCGGATCAATGGCTGGTATGAACGCTCCCTGCGCGCCGCGTTTCGCGTTCCGGCGTTCGTCCTGTTGGGAGCGCTGCTCTTCACCCTCGGCGGGTTTTATACCTACACGCAGCTGCAGCGCGAACTGACGCCGCTGGAAGACCGCGGCCTGTTCACCGCCAATTTCATCCCGCCGGTCGGATCCACCCCGGCTTACATGAAGGCGTATTCGGGTGAGATGGAGCGCACCATTCTCGGTATCCCGGAGATGGACCGCACCTTCCACCGGTCCGGCGATGGGTCGCGCGCGTTTGTCTTTGCGACCCTCAAACCTTGGGAGGAACGCGAACGTTCCACCCAGGAGGTGATGGCAGAGCTGCGGGGGAAATTCCGGCAGATCACCGGCGGGCAGGCGTTCGCGTCACCGGTGCGACCGCTTGGCAGCCGTCGAGGTGGCTCCGGCGTGGAGATGGTGCTGCTCGGCAATGATTTTACGGAGCTGCAGAAGATCGGAGCCCAGTTGGTGACCGAGATGCGGCAGAGCCCCGTCTTCAATCTGCCGCGCGTGGACCCTTCGCCTACCAAACCTCAGCTGGATGTGCGGATCGACCGCGCCCGGGCAGCGGACCTCGGCGTACCGATCGCGTCGATCGCCAGCACCCTGGAAAGCCTGTTGGGTGGGCGTCGGGTCACCCAGTTCCAGCGCGGCAATCAACAGTATTACGTCCTGGTCCAGGTGGAGGACGCGGAGCGCACCACGCCGAATGATCTGTCGCGCCTCTACGTCCGCTCCCAATCCGGAGAGTTGATACAGCTGAGCAACGTCGTGTCGTTCTCCGAGAGTGTGGTTCCGGAGAACTACCCCCACTTCAACCGCATGCGTTCCGTCACCGTTTCGGCCCAGCTGGCCGGCGGCGCGACGATTGGTGACGGCGTGGATTTCCTGTCCGACCGCGTGACGGCGCTGCTGCCCACGGGGTATGCGTTTGCCTGGGACGGCGAGACGCGCGAGTTCGTCGAGAGTGGCAGCGACACCTACATGCTCTTCGGACTGGCCTTGCTCTTCACCTTCCTGATCCTGGCCGCCCAGTTCGAGTCGTGGGTCCACCCCGTCACTATTTTCACCGGCGTGGTGCTGGCGCTCGCGGGCGGAATCCTGGTCCTTTATTGCACCCGCTTTTTCGGGGCGCCGATGACGGACAATCTCTTTTCGCGCTTCGGTTTGATCATGCTGATTGGGTTGGTGGCGAAAAATGGCATCCTGATCGTGGAGTTCGCGAACCAGCTCCAGATCGCGGGTAAAAACGCCTTCGACGCTGCCTTCGAGTCCGCCGCCCTGCGTTTTCGTCCCATCCTCATGACGGCGATCGCAACCATCCTGGGGGCGGTGCCGATTGCCTTTGCCAGCGGTGCGGGCGCCGAGACCCGCAATCCGATGGGCTTGGTGGTCGTGGGAGGTCTCTCGATCGCCACGGTGATGACGCTGTTTGTCATTCCGATCTTCTACGTCCTGGTCGACCGGCTGTGCGTGCGTTTCACCGGACGCTCCAGCGCCCACGGCTTGAAACGCGCGGATGAGATTTCGCGCGAGGTGGACCGCGACCGTCACAGCGCGCCGGTCGGAGCAGGGAAGTAGCCCCGGGGAGCAGAAAGCTAGGGTTTCAGCGCGACGCGCACGGCGCTGGCATTGCCCACCTCGTCGTAGAGCGTCACTTCCACGCTGGTGGCGAGGGCTGCCTGCGCTGCGGGAACGAGAGCGGAAAAGGTCTCTGTCTGGCTGTCGCGAATACCGTCCTGGGGCTGGGTGACGATTTGAACGGACCCGTTATTGAACGCGAATTCCGCTCCCTGCATCAGGCTGAACGCATCACGTCCGGTGGCGGAGAGGCGCAGGCCTGCGGTCTCGCGGGTGACCGTCACGTCCACCACCACTGGGGCGGTGTTGTCGACCACGATGTCATCGGTCTCAAAGACCGCCGTCACCCGCTGGTCGGCCGGCCGGGGATCCTGTTCCGCCACCGTCAGGCGCGTGGCGTAAATCCCGTCCTCCAGATGGGTGGTATTGAACTGGACGTAGGCATCCTGGGTTGCGATCGCGAGGTCCTGCCAAGCTTCCGACCCCTCGCGGCGGATAGCGAAGGTGCTGGCTAGGTTGTCGTTGTCCGGATCTGTGAGAGTCCACGTCACAATCTGCATCCCCGGCTGGGGCATGACCTGGCTCCCCAGCAGGGCGTTGCGCCGCTTGTCGTCGCGGTCCGCGCTGGCGATCAGCTGGCTCAGGGTGGTGACGACGGGCGGAACCGGCTCGGGGGCGGGCAGCAGGGTATAGCCGCCGGGCAGGACGCGAAACTCCGTCAGCAGGGGTCTCCGATTTTGGGGAAGATGGAAGAGGGTGGGGTCGTCGAGTTCGACCGCTTCCCGGGCCTCCGGCGCCAGCGTAAGTCGCAGGCGCACGTTGCGTGCCCGGGCATTGTCGGCGCGCCAGCCGTCCGGGCGGCGCTCCATCGGTGTCCATGGTCCCCAGCCTTCGATCTCGTCGCTGCCCAGATTGCCGCGCAGATCGACCTTGAGATCCTCCGGCCCCAGGTGACGGGTCCGCGCGATGCGGAGAGCGCCGAGGGTGGCGGGCAGTCCAAGGTCGAGGCGGCGGGTCTCGGCGGAACGCGGACCGTCGCCTCCAAAATCAATCACCGCCAGGCCCGGGGCATTGTTGCGGAGAGCGAGGAAGCGGTCGCCCCCGGGGCGGCGTGCGCCCGGTGCGGCCGGGAGCGGGACGAGGGCGTTGAGCTGGGCGGAGTCACTACCGGCGAAGGAGAGGCTCTGGCGCGCAACCGTATCGTACCCCAAGAGATCGCCCTGCTCTCCGCCGGAGATCAGCAGGAGTGGCCCACGGCGGGCGAGGGCGTAGAACGCGAGATTGGCGCGCGTCACGACCGTCTCGGGAAAGCCGTTGGCGGGAAAATATACGATGCTGCTCCGACCCGGAAAGCGATCGCTCGGCGCGGCGGGCGGCGGAGGCGCGGCGGGTGCATCCGTACCCTCCGCTTTGGGCGGAGTGGGGCGGTTGATGCGGTTCTCTGCGGGGGACGCAGCAAAAACGATGGCAGCAAACAGGTCCCCGTTCGGTTGCGGGAGCAGGGCGGCGACCTCCGCGTCGCGGTTCTCCTGCAGCAGTTCCGGGGCGCCCCCGGTGGCCGCGAACGCGTAGACATTTCCTTTGGGCGACGAGCCGGCGACCAGCCGCTCCCCCAGCCACGCGATACGGCGGACATTGCGATCGCGCACTTCGGCGAAAAGCCGAACTCCCTTTTCCTGCAGGGCCGCGGCCTGGCGCAGCTTGTCCTTGGTCACACCGGCAGAGCGGAACGTGGGCAACGCCACCTCGTAGATGCGGCCGGGGTTGCCGGTGGCGACGTAGGCGCGGTCATCGCGCACCACAATGTCGAAAATCGAGTCCACCGGGAGGCTGATCTCTGCCGCAACCTTGCCATCGGAAATCAGGGCGAGAACGCCATTGGGCGAGGTGCCGGCGAGGAGATCGCCATTGGGGAGTTCTTTTAGCGCGAGGACCTGGGGCTCCTCGAGATCCACCACCTCGCGCACCGTGTACCCTCCGTCGGGAGAGGCGAGCGTTACCTCGACAATGCGTCCGTCCGGGCCGGTGCCGATCAGCCAGCGTCCGTCCTTCCGGGGCTCCAGACACCAGAGGAGTTCCGGCAGGGCGGGACCGTTCAGGTCGCGCAGCGCGGGGCCGGTCAGCAGCCTGCCGTCAGAGCGAGTGGCCATGCCCTTCAGGTTGCGGCTCGGGATGTCGCGAAAGAAATCGATCTGAAAACCCCGGGACAGCGGCTCATTGGCGGCGTGGACCACGGGAACCAGGGCGGCGGCGAGAAAAAGGGCGCGGAACGTCATAGGGGTTTTGAACAACGACGAGTGTGTCCGGCGCGCCTGATTTTACAACCGCGCGAGGTCGAGTCCGTGGCGTGCCGTAGGCCGCGTGGGGTGTGATGCGGGCGGCGTGCCCTCACGCCGCATGGGACGCGCGATGTAGGCGGCATGCCCTCACGCCGCATGGGACGTGGGCAAAGGTATTTGCTCGGGCCGGAGAAGCGGCGTGGGGGCACCCCGCCCACAACAAAGGGCGGCGCGGGGCCTTATTCCACCACTTCGAAGCGGCGGCGGACGGAGGCGTCGATCACCTTGCCGGGGAGCACATGCGTCTCCCACAGCGGGACCAGGACTTCGCGTTTTTGGAAGCGGGCTTCATCGGCCGACCGGGCGATCCGCTCCACCGTGCCGGGATAATCCAAGGTGGCGCGTGTCTGGTCGAGGAAGGCCTGGGCGCGTTCGACCACCGCGACGTACAGGCCGTCGGCGTGACGCTCCTGGCGAAGCAGGTCGAGGTAGGCGGAGAAACTGCGTATTTGGGCCACCGATACCGCATCGGGCCGGCCGGCCAGTTTGTCGAGGTCGTCGCCGGTCGCGACGACCAGTTCGAGCTTCTTGCCCGTCCACTCCGCCGGGATCTGCACCTCGACAGTCTGCTGGACGGGGGCGTCCTGGAAATCGCGCACGCTCAGGGTCGCGGTGAGGGTGTCACCCGAGCTTACCCGGCTGCGCGAGAGCTGGACGAGATCGAGCGACGCTACGGGATTGCGGCGGAGCGGCTCCACCGAGAAGGCGATGGAGGAAGGAAAGATATCCGCGATGGGATTGCGCAGGCCCGCGGCAAGCCGGCGGACAAAACCTTCCAGACCGGAGGTAAACCCCTGCGGTCCGGCGTAAACGGCGTCCGTTTTCAGCGACTGGCCGTCGGGATAGGTGACGGTGCTTGAGATGTGGAAACCCTCCGCGAGGCCATTGTCGTTGGAACCGAGCACAGCCTGGGACAGCCCCATGGCCGCAATCATCGGGGTGAGTCGATCGTGGCGGACGGCGGAAAAACGGAGGGTGCGGCTCGGGGTTTTCACCTCAATGGGCAGCATATCGGGGGTGCGGCCCACTTCGCCATAGATGGCCGAGAGGCGATCCTGGCTGATCGTGCCGATGACGGCGCCGGTGTTGGAAATTTTGAAGGAGTTTAGACTCGAGGGAAGGATGGCGACGATATCGGCCAGTGCCATCGGCAGTTCGACATCGCCGAGGCTCATCATCGGATGGCCGAATGCGAGAACACGGCCGCCGTCCACGTGGGACACGGTTCCCGTGCCCCCGAGCGTGATGTCTCCTGTCGCCAGGGCGACCGCCACGGCGGAGCCAGGCACCAGCTGTTTCAACACGTCCTCGATGGCTGGCGCCGTCGGGGACGAGGTGGAACCACCGACCGCGGTCACGTTGAGGCCCAGCTGTTGGAACTCGGTGGAGAAGAGGGAGGCGACAGAAGGGGCGACCCCGCCCAGCGAAAACATCGGGGTGAGGGGAGCGAAGCCGCTGATGTCGCCGCCGCCGGAGCGCGGCGCCACAGTGTTTTCCCTCTTGGTTTCGGTGCGCCCGGTGTGGCGCTCCAGCGGAATAAAGCCGGCGCCTGTGGTCGCGGGGACGCGGTCTTTTTTGTCGAGCTGGCTGACCTCCATCAGGTCGGCCACCGGCGTGAAGCCGGCGTAACGGACGGTTTCAAATTTTTGAATCTGGTAGCTGAGCGCACCGGCCAGCTTGCCCTCGATGTACAACGGGCTGCCGCTCATGCCCGCCACTGCTCCCATTTTTTGGACGCGGTCGTCGGTGAGCTCGCAGAGGATGAGGGATTTGCCGGGCCCGAGGGCATTGCGGATGACGCCGGTGACCTGAACCTCGAAGGGTTCGGGTTCGCTGCCCTGAAAGACGGTCCAGACCACGCCCTTTTGTCCGGCATGGAGCTCGTCGATTGTGACGAACGGTGCCCCGATCGGCTGCTTCATCGACTGCATGGAGCCGAAAAGCGAGGTGGCGCAGAGGGTTGCGACGAGGGCGAGCGAGGCGAGGCGACCGGGCGAAAACATCATGTAGGCAGCTCCAAAATAAGGCTTCTCTTCTATCGGCTCAGGAGGGGGTCCAGTTCAGCGGAAATCCCACCTCCTTTAACGAAGCAGCCCGTAAAATCTTTCTCGCCCGGTCGCGGGAGGAGTCGATGAGAGGACGGCATGCGAGACCCCGCAAAAGCGTGGACCGTGCCAACCACGCCCGCCGCTCCCAGCTCCTCAGAGGGTGCGGATCGCCGCGCTCATTACCTCGCACGCCCGGCTGATCGCTGCGCCCTCGTGCGCGGTGCTTAGGAAACACGTTTCGTAAGCGCTCGGTGGCAGGTAAACTCCGGCTTCCAGGCAGCGATTGAAAAACGTGGCGAAGAGGTCCGGGCTGGCCTTGAGCGCACTGGCGTAATCGGTGACCGCCTCTGCGGTGAAAAACACGGACCACATGGAGCCCACCTGCGGTACCTGGGCGGGCAGTCCCTTCTGGCGGCACGCGTCCGTCAGCGCGTCGCGGAGCTGGCGCCCCAGCGTATCAAGCCGTGGATACGGATTTAGTTCCTCGAGCATCTTCAGGCCGGAGATGCCCGCCGCCATGGCGAGCGGGTTCCCGCTGAGTGTACCCGCCTGATAAACCGGGCCGAGGGGAGCGAGCCGGTCCATGATCTCGGTACGTCCGCCGAAGGCGCCCACCGGCAGGCCGCCGCCGATGATTTTGCCGAGGGTGGTGAGGTCGGGGGTAATGTGTTCCAGCTCTTGCACACCTCCCTTCGCCAGGCGGAACCCGGTCATGACCTCATCGAAGATCAGGACGGCGCCGTGGCGGGTGCAGGCCTCGCGCAGGTGGCGGAGAAAACCCGGCTTGGGCAGGATCAGGCCGACGTTGGCGGGGTACGGTTCGAGGATGACGCAGGCGATCTGGCCCGGGTTTTCGGCAAAGGCGGCATCAATCGCTTCTGGAGCGTTGAAGGGCAATACCACGGTCTCGCGGGCAAAGGCGGCCGGCACGCCTGCGCTGTCCGGGTTGCCATGAGTCAGGGCGCCCGACCCGGCCTTGATCAGGAGCGAGTCGGAGTGGCCATGGTAGCAGCCGGAGAACTTGATGATCTTGTCGCGCCCGGTGAAGCCGCGGGCGAGGCGGATGGCCGACATCGTCGCCTCGGTGCCGCTGTTGCACATGCGCACCTTCTTGATCGAAGGCACAAAGCGCGTGATCAGCTCCGCCATCTCCACCTCGTAGGGGTTGGGAGTGCCGAAACTCGTGCCTGCCTCCAGCGCCTCGGCAATGGCGGCTTTGATCCGGGGGTGATTGTGGCCATGGATCGCAGGCCCCCAGGTGCAGACAAAATCAATCAGCTCCTTGCCGTCGGCGGTGGTGAGGGTGGCGCCGCGCGCCGACGTGACAAAAAACGGCGCGCCGCCGACAGACCGGAACGCCCGCACGGGCGAGTTGACGCCGCCGGGGATGAGCTCCTTGGCGCGGGAGAAGAGTTTTTCGGAAACGCTCGCGTTGGAAGAGGGACCACTCATGGCGGCCCATGCTCACCAATGTCGCGGTGCGTGCGAGCCGTTTTCCGCGGACGCCTCAGCTCACGTATTTCTGGACGATCGGGATGCGGCGGCCGACTCCGAAGGCGAGCGGGGTGATCTTCAGGCCGGGCGCGGCCTGCTTTCTCTTGTATTCGTTGAGGTCGACCTTGCGCACCACGTCGTTGACCACCGCCTCGGCAAAGCCGCGGCGCACCAAGTCGCGCCGGGAAAGGCCTTCCTCCACATAGCCGCGCAGGATCGCGTCGAGGGTCTCGTAGGGAGGCAGGCTGTCCTGGTCGACCTGGCCAGGCCGCAACTCGGCGCTCGGCGGCTTCTCGATCGTATTGATTGGAATCACCTCGTGGTCGCGGTTCATCCAGCGGGAAAGTGCATACACCTCCATCTTGTAGACGTCGGAGATGACGCCGAGGCCGCCGCACATGTCGCCGTAAAGGGTGCAGTAACCGACGGCCATTTCGCTCTTGTTGCCGGTGGTGAGAAGGAGGGAGCCGAACTTGTTCGATAGCGCCATCATCAGGAGACCGCGCGCGCGCGCCTGGATGTTCTCCTCCGTCACATCCCGTCTCCTCCCAACAAATACAGGGGACAGGGCGGTCTCGGCCGAGCCGACCACGTCCGCAATCGGAATGGTCTCGAAGGCGATGCCGAGGTTTTGGGCCAGGCGGCGGGCGTCCTCACGGGAGTGTTCGGATGAAATCGAGGAGGGCAGGGACACCCCCATGACGTTTTCCTTTCCGAACGCCTCCGCCGCGACCACGGCGACGACGGCCGAGTCGATCCCGCCGGAAAGGGCAATCAGAGCCCGTCGAAAGCCACTCTTGTGGCCGTAGTCGCGCAGGCCGAGGACAAGGGCGTGAAAGATCTCGCCCGGGCCGTCCTTGGTGCGTGCCGGCAGCGGGGGGCGAGGGTCGGCCGGGTGCACCTCAACGACCCGGTTTTCCGGCTCGAAGGCGGCCAGGCGGGCGGTGATTGCGCCATCTGCGCCCGCGACGATGGATTGGCCGTCGAAAATCAGTTCGTCGTTCCCGCCGACGGCGTTGCAATACACCACCGGGCATCGAAGGGTGCGCGCGGCCTCGCCGACCAATTGCTCGCGGACATGGCCCTTGCCGTAATGCCACGGGCTGGCCGAGAGATTGACCATGACGTCCAGCGACTTGTCCGCCAGTGCCTGCACCGGGTCGACGGTGTAGAGCCGGCGGGCGGCGACGGCGGGGTTGTTCCAGATGTCCTCACAGATCGTGATGCCAATCCGGCGCCCGTTGAACTCGATCACCCGTGGCGCGTCGCCCGGTTCGAAATACCGGTCTTCGTCAAAAACGTCGTAGGTCGGCAGCAGGCATTTGCGGGAAATCAGCTTGATCTCGCCCTGGTGGCAGAAGGCGGCGGCGTTAAAGCTCGGCCGGCCTTCGTTGGACGGGTTGGTCTCGGCGAAACCGATCAGCGCGGGCGTGTCGCCCATGTGGGTGGCGATTTCAGCCAGCGACTGTTCGATATCTGCCACAAAGCGGCGCTTGAATAGCAGGTCGCGCGGCGGGTAGCCGCACACCGCCAGTTCCGGGAAAACAACCAGTTCGGCTCCGTGCAGAACCAGATCGTGATAGGCGTCCAGGATCAGTTGCCGGTTCCCGCTGAGGTCGCCGACCGTGGTGTTGATTTGGGCGATGCCGATGCGCATGAGACGCGGCAAGGGGAATGGCGACGGCCCGAAGTTGCAAGCGGCGGCTGCAGGGCCGGTCGCCGCCTGGCGCGAAAAGGGAAGGGGACGTTTGGGGGAACTGGCAGGGCGCTTGCTTGCGGGCGGGCACCGCCATGGATTCCCCGCTTGCGAACAAGGTCAGCCACCGGCCTTTTTACTGTGTTTCCTATGCACCTGCGCTTTGCCGTCCTCGTGTTCCTCAGTGCTTTGCCGTTCCTCCGGGGAGCCACGCCCCCGCCCGTGCGACTGACCCTGGACGAGGCGCTGCGCCTGTCGGAGGAGGCCAATCTTTCGGTCCTGATCGGGCGTGAGGCGATCGAGCAGGCCCGCGGCGAAGCGGATCGCGAGCGCTCCAGCCTCCTGCCGCGTGTCAGCCTGGAGGCAGAACAGCGGCGCACGCGGTCGGTACAGGTAGCGCGCAGCGCGCTCACCGTTTCCGGTCCGGCCAATCGCTTTGACGCCGTGCTGGCGGGCAATCTGAGCCTGCTGAACCCCGCCGACATCGCCTCCTACCGCGCGGCGCGCCAGGGCGTCGGTATCGCGGAGGTGGAGTTGCGTGAGACGCTCCAGGCGGTGCTCGCGCGGGTGGGGGAGACCTATTTCACGCACCTGCGAAATCTCCAGCGTATCAGCGTGCTGGATGCCAACATCGCCCGCGCCCGGGCGCTGCTCGACCTCGCGCGCCGCCAGCTGGATGCGGGCGTGGCCACCCAGATCGATGTCACGCGTTCGGAGGCCCAGGTGGCACAGGCGGAGCAGGCGCGGATCCAGCAGAATACCGTGGTCTTCGACTCCGAGCTGCAGCTCAAACGCCTGCTTAATCTGGAACCCTTCACACCGGTCGACCTGGCGCCCTTTTCGGTTCGGCGGGCGGACGAACTCACTGCAATGGAGGAGATCGACCGCGCCGTGCTCGAACGCAGGCCGGACTATGTGCGTGCCACGCGTGTGCTGGAACAGACCCGGGAGGCGCTGCGTGCAGCCCGGCTCGAACGGGTGGGCTCGCTCGGGCTTTTTGGCGAATACGGTTATGCCGGTGAGCGTGCGTTTGATGGGCGCACCGAAAATGCGTGGTTTGGAGGCGTCAATCTCAGCGTGCCGGTGTTTGAAGGCGGACGGATCCGCGCCAATCAGCGCATCGTCCAGGCTGCGGTGCGGGCGCAGGAATACCAGCTTCGCAACCTCACGCTCACCATCGGCTCGGAAGTGCGGCTGGCACTCCAGGACGCCCGTTCCCGTTTCACTCAGATCGAGGTGGCGGAGCGTTCGCTGCGCCTGGCGGAAGACGAGTTGCGCCTCGCCCAGATCCGCTTCGAACGCGGGGCGGCTGACAACCGCGAGGTGATCGAGGCCCAGAACCGCCTCGCCGTCGCCAGCGACAACGTCGTCGAAGCCATCTACCTCTACAACGTCAGCAGGCTAGAACTCGCCCGCGCCCGCGGCGAGGTGCGGGAAATCCTGCGGGAAAAGACGAGCGCGTGAGAGAGTTCAGGATTCGGGATTCTTGATTCAGATCCGCGGGGAGAATTCGGGATTCTTGATTTAAGATCCGCGATTTGCTGACCGGAGGTATGATCAGTCTTCACTGGTCTTTCGTCACTGGTCATTGGTCACTCCCTCTCGTCCTCCGTCCTTCGAACGTCGTCATTCGAACTTCCCCCTCCTCCTCCCTTGCTCCCCCCCGCTGCGTCCTCGTCCTCTCGCCCGTTTATTCTCGCCTCGGCATCGCCCCGGCGGCGGGAACTGCTCGCCCAGTTGGGGATCCGCTTCGACGTGGTCGTGGCGGACGTCACCGAACATGAGGATCCCTCCACGGACCCGCGGGTGATGGTGACGCACAACGCCGCCTTGAAGGCCGGTTGGGTGGCGGAACGGCACCCGGCCGCCGTCGTGCTGGGGGCGGATACGACCGTTTTTATCGACAACACGGTGCTGAACAAACCGGCTGACCTCACGGAGGCCCGCGCGATGTTAAAGCGCCTGGCCGGCCGCACCCACGTGGTGTTCACCGGTGTCGCGCTGCGCTGCGTGCAGACGGGCCTGGTCATGGACGAAGGGGTGACCAGCGAGGTGAGTTTCAAAGCCTTCGATGATGCCGTGATCGACGCGTATTTCCAGGTCGTCAACCCGCTGGACAAGGCCGGCGCCTATGGAATCCAGCAGGGGCGCGAGTTGATCATTGAAGGGTGGCAGGGCTCGTTCTCCAACATCATGGGCCTGCCGATGGAGGCCACGAAACATATTTTGACCCGGTGCGGTCTTCTGGGCTGAGTCTGATCGTCTTTCCAGCGCCGCCCGCCACATGCCCAACGTCCAGGAACGTCCGCCCACCACGCCCAAACCCCGCCGCCGTCGCGGAGCGTTTGTGGAGGGCGATGACGACAACCGGTCGGTCCTGATTGGACTGCTGCTGACCATCATCGTCTGGCCACTCTTGGTCTGGCTGATGGCCTTCGGCCTGCGGCACCTCTCGCACGGTACTCCCGGCGGCGCCACCGCCGCAGCACCCCAGACCTTCGAGATCGAACTCACCCCCGAGGAGACTGTCGCGCCGCAACCGACGCCGCCGCCAGACCGTTTTGTAGAGGCCAATCCGGACGCCCCGGAGAACGTCCCTGACAAGACGCGTAATTTTTCGGATCGAAACCAGCAGGTCGCGCAGGAGAAGCCCACGCCTGAGGGGGCCAGTGATACGCCCGCCCTCGACGGCAAAGAGGAAAAGGACGTGACCCAAATCGTCAGCGGACAGCTCCAGAACCCGGAAGAGCCCCCGCCGCCCCCGCCCGCCCCGCCCATGCCCGAGGTGCCGCCATCGGTTGCGCAACAATCGGCGCCGCGTGAGGAGAATCCACTGCCGGGTACGGAGACGTTCGAGGGCGAAAATCCGGACGGCATCGGCACCGGCATTTCTGAGAACCTGGAAAACGTGACCGGCGCGCCCAAGCACGTCGACGGTCAGAAGGACGCGCCGCAATTCGACACTCCGGCGTTTGCCGGCCAGCCCCGGATCGACCCCGAACGCCCCCTGCCGCGGCGTCGGGTGGACAAGAACGTGCGCCCGGCGATCCTCGCGCAGAATCGGATTGGCACACAGAACGTCGGCCCGATCGCGATCGACGCGCGCTGGAGCCAGTACGGCGAATACCTGCAGAAGCTGATCGAGACCGTGCAGGTCCAATGGGAGCGGATCAACGACCAGAGCCGCGTTTATCCACCCGCGGGCAGCACCGTGACCGTCAAATTCCGCCTCGACGCCGCCGAAGGTGCGGTGACCGAGATCGTCCACTCCGAAAGCACGGGCGGAAAACAGTCCGAACGCGCGTGCATCACCGCGATCACGGCGCGGTCCCCCTACGGCAAATGGACGGAGGACATGATTGCAGTCCTGGGACAGTCCCAGGAGATGACATTCACCTTTCACTATCAGTGAGCGGCCCCCGCACGCAGGCGTTTTGGGAGACCCTGCCGCTGGGAAGCGGCGTGCGACTCCTCCATCGCGATCCCCAGGGCCTGGCCGCCTTTGGCAAACCGGCGGGCACGCTTTCCCATCCCAACGACCGGGGTGACCGCCCGCGCTCGCTGCTTACCTCTGATTACGTCGCTGAGGGAGAGTTTTTCCAATGGACCGCGGGGGAGGGCCGCGCCCCTGGCCGCCTTTTCCTCCTCAACCGGCTGGATTCCGCAACCTCCGGCGTGATCCTGGCCGCCGCCGATGAGGCGCTGGCCCGGGAAATCCGCGCGCTGTTCCAGCGCAAGCACATCCGAAAGGTCTACAACGCCCTGGTTTTCGGGACGCCGAGCGAGCCGCGGCAGACCTGGCGCGACCTTCTCGCGGTCCAAAAAAAGGGCGGCCAAATCCGCACCCAAGGCGCGGGCAACATCCCCGCGGAGGCCCTTATGCGTGTGCTGCGTTCGCGTCGCGGGGAGCGGCCCCTCGCCCTGATCTCCCTGGAGCCGCGGACGGGGCGCAGCCACCAGCTGCGTGTGCAGTGTTCCAAACGGCATCTGCCGATCGTCGGAGACGCCACGTATGGGGATTTCGCCGCCAATCGGGCCTTTGCCAAAACCACGGGTGAAAAGCGGCTCTTCCTCCACTCGCTCGAGACGTCCTTCGACTATAGCTTCGGCGGACGCACCCACCACTTTGCAGCCCGGGCCGACCTGCCGCCGGAGTTTGATGCGGTCTGGTGAAAGAAGCGCGGGATTTTTCCCTGTCCATCTCGCACGCAGGCTCCTAGGTTCGCCCGCTACGTCACCGGCATGATCCTACCCAAGTCGACCCGCCTCACCCCGGAGCAACTCGCGGACGTTACGCAGATCGTCGAGTCCTTCGGCTGCAGACTTCAGCCCATCGTGGGCGCGGTGCGCACGATCTACGCCATCGTCGGCGATGAACGCGATGAACTGATGATCAACCGACTCGAGGGCCTCGCCTACGTTGACCGGGTCGACAAGATCCAGTCGCCCCACAAGCTGATGGACCGCCGCTCCGACCTGGCCAGCCATCGCATCCGCCTGGGCGGGATCACGCTCGGGGAAGAGCTTCTGGTGATTGCAGGCCACTGCACCATCGACCCGAAGAACCCGCAGCTTTTCCTGGAATCGGCCCATGCGGTGAAGGCCGCCGGAGCCCACGTCCTGCGCGGCGGAGTATGGAAGCCGCGCACCAATCCGTACACCTTTCAGGGCGATACCAAGTCGCTCGACATCTTGATGGAGGCGCATCGCGCCACGGGCCTGCCGGTGGACGCGGAGGTGATGGATGAAGAGCACCTCCAGCGCGCCCTCGATGCAGGCGTACACATGCTCCAGGTGGGCGCCCGAAACGCCCTGAACTACTCGCTCCTGCGCGCGATCGGCAAGGCCGTGGCGCACCGCGAAACCGTCGTCCTGCTGAAGCGAAGCCTGCACATGGGCCCGTTGAACGAGTTCATCTCGGCGGCCGAATACATCGCGTCCTTCGGCAATCCCAATGTCATCCTCTGCCCGCGGGGCACTGCGCCCGCGCTGGATGGATACCGCAACCATCCCGATGAATCCATCACCCCGCTGCTGAAGGAAAAGACCTGGGCGCCAGTCGTGGTCGATCCCTCGCATTCCGTGGGCAAGGCGGCTTATGTACCGGCCTGCGCCCTGGCCGCGGTGGCGTACGGTGCAGACGGTCTGTGCATCGAGGCCCACGTGCAGCCGGCGCGCGGCATCGGCGACGATCCCAAGCAGGCCCTCACGCCCGCCCAGCTTGCGGAAACCATCAGCCAGGCCAAACAACTCTGGGCCCTGCGCCATCCTGCCAGCAGCCTGAGCGCATCCGTCTGACCATGCTGAATTCCCATCTTCTCCGCGCCTGCCTCCACGCGGTCCTGGCCGTCTGCGCCCCGCTGGCCGCCGACGTTTTTGCCGTGAGTACCGTCCGGATGAAAAGCGGCACAGCGGTCAAGGGGGATATCCTGACAGAACGCGCCGACCGCGTGATCGTGGACCTGGGGTTCACCGTGCTCACCATCCCGCGCGACGAGATCGAGGCGGTGGAGGCGGAAGATGCGCCGCTCTCCGCGCCCGAGGACACGGGCGATCTCTTTCGCGTGGCGCCCAGCCAGGCCTCCCTCACGGTCAACGAAAATGTGTCCCGGGTCTCGGAGGCAGTCGTCCAGGTGCGAACCCCGGTCGGGCTCGGTTCGGGTTTCTTCATCCATCCGGCCGGCTACATCGTGACCAACACCCATGTCGTGGCGGGTGAATACAGCATCAGCGTGACCCAGTTTCGCCGGGGCACGGCTGAGCTCGAGCGTGTCACCTTCAACAAGGTCAGGATCGTGGCCCTCGACTCACGACTCGACCTCGCGCTGCTGAAGATCGACGACGCGGGCAGCACGGTGTTCCCGACCGTGCCGCTGGGTGATTCCAACGCCCTGGCGGAGGGTCAGACCGTCTTTGCAATCGGCAGTCCGCTCGGCCTCGACCGGACTGTCTCGCAGGGGATCATCAGCTCGCGCAACCGTCCCCTCGAGGGCCAGCTGTTCATCCAGACCACGACCCAGATCAACCCGGGGAATTCGGGTGGCCCGCTCTTCAATCTGCGCGGCGAAGTGGTGGGCGTGAGCAACATGAAGCTCACCATCATCGGGATCGAGGGCCTGAACTTCGCCATCCCGGTCGGTGTATTGAAGAACTTTCTACGCAATCGCGATGCCTACGCCTTTGATCCGCGGAACCCGAACTCGGGTTTCCGGTATCTGGAGCCGCCCCGTCCGGTGAAACTTCCCGCGGGCGCCGACCTCCGGCGCAAGTGAGCGCCGGGCCCTCACACTGACTTTCCATGATCACACTCCGACATCTTGTCCTCACTGCAGGGCTGCTCTGCGGCCTCTCACTGCCCGCGGCCACGCCCCTTACCCACCTTGTGCCGGAACAGTCCGCCGTGATCATCTCGGTCCACGACGTCCCGGAAGTGCTCGCCCAGTGGGAAAAGAGCCCCTGGTCCAAGACCTGGAATGACGAGCAGGTGAAACGTTTCTTCGCCCCCCTGCGCGCGGAGATGAAGATTGACCAGTGGAACACCAAAACGAAGGAGGAAACCGGATACACACTGGATGAGCTAATGGCGATGGCGACGGGCGACGCGCTGATTGCCCTGACCGATCTCTCCTTCGCGGAAAAGGAGGGGGCGGAGGACGAGATCCCGCCGGTCCTCCTGGCGGTGGAGGTGGGAGACAATGCTTCCCGGCTCGAAGAAGTTCTCCAGAAGGGTCGCGAAAAGGAAGGTTCGACCGAGGAGACAATGGATTTTGCCGGCGTGACCGTGCACACCCTCATCCCGAAGCCGGCCGAGGCCGCGGACGGTGAGGAGGGCGAGGACGGCGAGCAGCCCAAGGCCGATCGGACCCCCACGGTGTGGGCGATCACCGATGGCACCTGGCTGGTCAGCCCGTCGAAGGACGTCGTGCTTGCCGGGATCGACGCAATCAAGGAAGGCGGCGCCACCAATGCCTGGGGACGCTCGGAGCGCTTTGCCAAGCTGCAGCAGCGTGCGGGCAAGGGCCACGTCAGCGTGCTGGTCAACATCGCCTCGATGTATCCGTCGATGATGAAGGCGATCGAGGCAAAGAAGGCGGCGCAGGCCGAGGGGCAGCAGCAGGGGGGCTTCGACGCCGCCGGTCTGATGACCGCACTTGGCATCGATGCCCTCAACGAACTTTACATGATGGTCGACTTTCAGGACGACCGTACGGACGCGCGTTTTGGACTGACCTACACGGAGGCGCGCGGCCTCCTGAAGGTGCTCGCCTACCGCGACGGACCGCTGGAGCTTCCCGGCTATGTTTCGCCGAAGTGGGTCGGCGCCTCCACCGGCAAGTTCAGTTTCAAGGAGTTCTATGCCGGCATTGAGGAGATCCTCGAAGCGTTTAACCCGGCCATTTCCGGGCTCGTCCAGGGCCAGATTCGCAACCTGAACAAGCAGCTGGGCATCGACCTCAAACGGGACCTGATCGGCAGCTTGGGTGAGACTGTCGTTTCCGGTTCGATGATCTCGCCGCGTGTGGCGCCCGGGGCCCAGCCGACCGTCGAGGATTTCGAACAGGTGGTTGCCATTTCCCTGGAAAATCCCGCTGCGTTCGAAGGCGCCCTCGAGGCACTCAAGCGCATGATGGGCCCGCAGGCCGAAACGATGTTCAAGACCCGCGACTACCTCGGGCACAAGCTGGTCACGATGGAGATGCCGGCCTCGACCCCGGGGGCCCGACAGAAGGGCTTCAGCTACGCCATCGCCAAGGGCACCTTTTTCATGGGTATCGGTTCCGCTTCCCCAGTGGAAAGCGCGCTGCAGGGGCTGGCGGCCAATCGCGGTTCGCTCTGGGAGACACCGGCGGTGCGCGAGGCGCTGGCCCAGATGCCGGCCAACGCGAGCGTGTTCCAGTACCAGGACACCAAGGCGGTGATTCCAACGGTGTTTGAAACGGTGGTTCAGGCCGCCGGCATGATGAACCAGGGTGGCGACACCCCGGAGCTTCCCGAAGGCGAGGGCGACGAAGGGTTCTCCGAGCCGGAGGCAAAATCGAGCCCGGTGGATCCCACCGCCAAGCCGGATCCGGCAGTCATCGCCAAATACTGGTCGCACGGGTGGGGCTACCTCACGCGCGATAGCCAGGGCTTCCAGGTCACGTCCCGCGTGGTTTATCCCAAGTGAGTTTCCGTCACTCCCGTATCCTCCTTCTGTTTCCCCTGGCCGCGCTTGTGGCCGGCGCCACCACCCCGGCCCCGCGTGAAATCGCGTTGGGCGGACCGGAGGTGCTGAAGCTCGACTGGAATACCCGGTCGCTGCATCCGGTGGACCTGAACAAAGACGGGAGAACGGACCTCGCGGTCGTAAATAACGACCGGTCCGCGATCGAGATCCTCTACCAGCTCGCGCCGGGGGAGGAACTGCCGCGGTCCACCCGGGGCGCGCGGGTCAACCGCTGGGAGCCGGTGCTGGAGGACGCACGCTTTCGCCGTGCCAGCGTTACCTCGGGGATCACGGTCTTCGACCTGGTTTCGGGCGACTTCAACGGGGACGGACGTATGGACCTGGCGTATACCGGCGACCCCCAGCCGCTGACCCTGCGACTGCAGGAGGCGGACGGGAGCTGGACGGAACGCAAGGTCACCGAGTCGCCCAGCCCGGCCCAGACTGTCGGCTCGTTCCGGGCCGCCGATCTCGACGGTGACGGCCGCGCCGACCTGGCCATGCTCGGCCAGAAGGAACTCGCCCTCTTTTTCCAGGAGAAGGGCGGCGAACTCACCGCGCCGGAGCGGTATGCACTTCCTGACGACACCTGCTACGGGCTGGAGGTCCTGGACGTGAATGGCGACGCCCGCCCCGACCTGGTTTATCTCTGCGGATCCGGCCGGGACGCGCTGCGCGTGCGCCTGCAGGCGGAGAACCGGCAGTTCGGTCCGGAGCAGGCCTACGCGATCAAGAACAGCCGATGCACGCTGCAGGTGTTTCGCCCGGCGGCGAAGGGGAAACCCGCGGTGTTTGCGTTCGCCCAGGATGCGACAGGGCAGTTCGAGGAATTCGAGCTGGAGGCGGTGGAGAAAGGCGGCGAGCAGCTCACCCTGCGTCCCCGTGTCTTCAGTCCCCGCCCCGGCAGCAAGACTGCAGGCAGCCAGGCGCTGGGGGACTTTGATGGCGATGGGCAGGTCGACGTCGCCATCAGTGATCCCGATGGCGCACAGGTGTTTTTGTATCTGCGCCAGAACGACGGAGGTTTCACCCGCGCCCAGCGTTATCCCGTGCTTTCCGACACCCGCAGCCTGGCAGCGGGGGATTGGGATGGGGACGGCCGCGCGGAGATCTTTGTGGCGAGCCCCAAGGAGCAGGCGGTGGGTGTCGCGGCTCTCGGGCCCGAGGGCCGGCTGGCGTATCCGAAGCCCCTGCCGGTGAGTGGACGCCCGCTCGCGCTCACCCTGGTGCACCTCGGCGCTCCTGCGATCGCGCACCTCGCGGTGGTCCGCGAAGAGAAGGGCAAACGCTTCATCGACCTGCTGGTGCGCCGGGAGGATAGCGCGGAAGTGGTGAAGTCCATCGAACTCACCGGCCTGAAAACGGATCCGCGCTCGTTGCGGGCGATTGACGTCAACCAAGACGGGCGGATGGACCTGGTGCTTTTGTCTCCGCTCGATGTCGCGCGCGTCTTTGTGCAAGGGGACGATCTGGCCTTCACCGATCTCACCACCTCGCCGGGGTTCCGTCGCGGTCTGGTGGATAACGTCGACCCCGCGGCCGTCACGGCGGCGGAGCTGACGGGGGACGGGATCCCGGAGCTGCTGATCAGCAGCGGAAACTTTGCGCGGGCGGTACGGGTGGATGACAAGGGACAGTTGGTGGTGATCGACCAGTTCAACGCCCGGGATGCGACTGCGGAGATCACGACCGCGCTCGTGCTGCCACAACCGGGCGACAAACCGCTGGTGCTCCTGTACGACCGCAAATCCGAGACCTTCCAGCAGCTGCGCGCCAATCACCAAGCCCTGTATGAGGTCGTGAGCAGCACACCCGCGGGCAAGATCGACGTGGTGGGCAGCGAGGTGTTTGCGCGGGGGAAGTCCGGACCGGAGGCCTTCATTTTCGGCCGGGACCGCTTCTGGTGGCTTCCCCTCGGCCGCGGAGACTTTGCGGCGCGGACGGTGGCGACGCATGCGACTGACCTTCCGGAGATTCACTACAGCGATGTGGTGGTGGGTGACCTCAACAACGACGGGCAGGCCGAAGCGGTGTGCATCGATCCGGATAAAAACACGATCGAGATCCTGGCCCGCCACCCGGAGCAGAACTGGGAGAGCCGGCTCTATTTCAAGGTTTTCGAGATCGACCAGCATTTCCAGGGTCAGCGGGGGCCGCCGCAGGAGCCGCGCGAGACGGTGATTGCCGACGTGACGGGAGACGGCCGCAACGACCTCATCCTCCTCGTCCACGACCGGGTGCTGGTGTATCCACAGTTGTAGTTGGTGCCGGCCGGCGCGAGACCGCGGCAGGCGTTGCGGTGCGGGCGACGGGCTGGCTCGCGCGCCTACTGCGACGGAGCGGCGCGGCTGTCCAGCCGGCCGCAACTCGGACGATGGCCCGGTGCCCGCTTCGGGAAATCCTGCCCTGCACTTCCTTGCGCCTGAGGGGTGGGTGGCTCCTTTCTTGGGATGTAGCGGCAACGCATCTCCTTAACCCCGTGCGTGGCGCCGACGGCGCGCTGCGCGGCACTTCAACCGAACCCTCCCACCCATGGCTGACACCCACGTATTGGTCGTCGATGACGAAGACCTGATCCTTCAAGTCCTGAAGGAGTTTTTTCGGATGCGCGGTGATCATTGCGATACCGCCGGCCACGGACAGGAGGCCTTGAAGATGGTCGAGGACAAGATCTACGACCTGATCCTGTCCGACATCTCGATGCCGGGAATGGACGGGCTCGAGTTGGTCCGGCGGGTGAAGCTGATCCAGCCACAGACCGTCTGCATCCTGATGTCGGGCCTGGGCACCCGGCGCGACATCCTGACCGCGCTGAAGATCGGCGTCTTCGATTTCATCGACAAACCGATTCCAGACCTGGCGGCGCTGACCATGATCGTGGACCGCGCGTCCGAGGCGGGCAGGCTGACGCGCGAGCGGGACTCCCTGCTGGAAAACCTGCGCGAGCAGAACACCAAGCTGGAGTATTCGCTGGTTCGGCTGCACGAGGCCTTTTCCCAGCTGCGTCAGCAGGAGCAGGCCCTGGAGTCGGACCTGCGCAAGGCCCAGCATGTGCAGCGCAAGTTTCTCCCCAGCTCCTTCCCGAGTTCGGGCCGTCTCGATCTCTTTGGCTATTATTCCCCCGCGGATCAGCTCGGTGGTGACTTTTTTGATACGCTGACGTTCCCGGATGGCCGCCTTGCCTTCTATCTCGTGGATGTGGCCGGCCATGGCGTGAGCGCCGCCATGATCACCGTCACATTCCGCGAGCTGATCCGCGCCGAGCGGCGCCGGAGTGGCAGCGACCGGCTTTTCAGCGAACCGGAGGATCTGATCCGGTTCATGAACCAGTCGCTGCTGCGAGAGCGTTTCGACCCGCCGATTTTTGTCTCGATGGTGTACGCGGTGTTCTCCCCGGCGACCGGAGAGATGGTGATCGCGTCCGCGGGACATCCGTCCCCGCTCTACCTCATGGCGGACGGTCGTTTCGGGGAAGTTCCCTGTCGTGGTGCCGTGCTGGGCACCAACGAGGTGGGTGAGGTGCACACCGCGGTGGTGACCTTGCAGCCGGGGGACGCACTTCTGTTTTATTCGGACGGCCTGATCGAATGCCGCAGTGCGGGGGGGGAAGAGTTCTCACTCGACTCGGTCCGGCGGGCCCTGACTGAGACGCAAGGGCAGCCTGCCCGCGTCACCGGCGAGCGCGTGGAGCAGCGGCTGCTGGAGCATCTCGGAGGCATGGCGCTGACGGACGACGTCAGCTACATCATCGCCTCGATGGCTCCGGTGAACGCGCCGCCACCGCTCCCCGAGGCGGCGGATCCCGCGCGCAACAGCGTCAAGGTGCTCTTGCCGGATGGCCTCCGGCACATTCGCACCGACGCGCGCGGTCGCGTTCAAGGTGGCTGGCACGATCAGTTGTGCATCGTGGTCGCAGCGGGCACCGTCACCTGGCAGGTGGCGCCGGCTCTCCGCGAAATCATCCGGCAGGGCCTGGAACGCACCAGCCCTCCCATCCACATCGATTTGAGTGCGTGCGACTCGATGGATTCCACCGCGCTGGGGCTGCTCCTCCAGCACGCGTCCTCGGTCGTGCTGCATCGCCCCCAAAAACGTGTGGTGGGGCAGCTGCATGAGATGGGAGTGCTGCATCTCTTCACCATCAGTCATGAGCCTGCCGCAGATGTGGAGGTGCCGATCCCGGTGGCACCCAACGACACCCAGGAAGCATGTTCGGAGCTGATCCTTTCCGCCCATGAGGCCCTGATGGAGGCATCCGCGAGCAATCGCCAAAAGTTCAAGGACGTGGTTGACGCGATCAAGCAACCGACGCCGAAGGCGCCGGAGGTTTAGTCGGCGCGGCGCGGTGCTTCCCTCGCCGGGGGCGGCACCGCCCGTCAGAGCAGGCTCAGCTGTCCCTCGTCCACACTCTGGACGGTGATCTTCTTTTTCGGTTTCGCCTTCGGCGCCGGCAATTCCACCGTGCTGTCGTCCGACTCCAGTTTCTCCAGGATTGTCTTGGCCCGGTCGATCACGCTGAGCGGGAGTCCCGCCAGGCGCGCCACCTGGATGCCGTAGCTGCGGTCGGCCGCGCCGGGCACCACCCGTCGCACAAAAACGATGTCATCGTTCCACTCCTTCACCGCCACCGAGAAATTGCGCAGGC
Source organism: Verrucomicrobiota bacterium (assembly GCA_023428905.1). GTDB lineage: Bacteria > Verrucomicrobiota > Verrucomicrobiia > Opitutales > Opitutaceae > EW11. The sequence goes on along the minus strand of JAEYWP010000010.1, from coordinate 19,557 downwards.
GAAGCAGGTGTTTGTCGAGCTGGGTGAGTTCCTGGTAATGCGTGGCGAAGAGGGTGCGCGGGCCGCGGGTGTCGCCGCGGTGCAGGTGTTCGACCACCGCCCAGGCGATGCTCAGGCCGTCGTAGGTGGAGGTGCCGCGGCCGATTTCATCGAGGATGATCAGGCTGCGGTCGGTCGCGTTGTTGAGGATGTTCGCCGTCTCGTTCATCTCGACCATGAAGGTCGAATTGCCGCGGGCGAGGTCATCGCTTGCGCCCACCCGGGAAAAAATGCGATCCACCAATCCAATACGGCAGCGCCGCGCCGGCACCCAGCAGCCGATCTGGCCCATCAGGGTGATCAGCGCCACCTGGCGGATGTAGGTCGACTTGCCCGCCATGTTGGGGCCGGTGATGAGTGCGATCTGGGCATCTTCGCAGGACAGGAGGGTGTCGTTGGGAACAAAGGCCTGCGCACCGGCGGTGGCGCCGGGCGCCTTGAGCATCTGCTCCACCACGGGATGGCGGCCATCGACAATTTCCAGCACGTCGCCCGTCTCGACCACGGGCTGGATGTAGTCCCATTCCCGGGCCAGCGCAGCCCACCCGCAAAGGACGTCCAGCTCGGCCAGCGCCTCCGCTGTCTGGGCCAGCCCGACGGACTGGTCGAGAACGGCGTCGACCAGGGTGGAAAACAGCTCCATTTCACGCGCCAGGGCGTTTTCCTCGGCGTGGAAGATTTCCTTTTCCTTCTGCCGCAGACCCTCCGTCACGTACCGCTCGCCATTCACCGTGGTCTGGCGGCGGATGTAGTCGCCGGGCACGAGGTGGAGGTTGGCCTTGGTGACCTCGATGTAGTATCCGAAGTTGTTGGTGAACCGAAGCTTCAGGCTGCGGATGCCGGTGCGCTCCTGCTCCTGGCGCTCGAGGTCGGAGAGCCAGGTCTTGTTGTCGCGGGTGAGTGAGCGCAGGCGGTCCAGCTCCGCGTCGTAACCCTCGCGGATGAAACCCCCGTCCAGGGTGTCCGCCGGCAGCTCGTCGGCCAGGCTCCGGGCGAGCAGCTCGCGCAGGCCGGTGAACTCGTGGATGCGGCCGATCACCGCATGGAGGGTGGGGGCGGCATCGAGCTCGCGCAGGCAGCGGCGGATGGACGGCAGCTGCGTAAGCGTGTCCCGGATACCCCCCAGTTCCCGGGGGTTGCGCAGGCGATTCTGGATACGCCCGAGGATCCGCGGGATATCCCGCACCTGGCCAAGGCAGCCGCGGACGGACTCGAGGGAGGCCCCGTGGGTGATCAACTCCGCCACCGCGGTCTGGCGCCGCCGGATTTCGGCCAGGTCGAGCGTGGGCGCCGCAATCCACCGCTCGAGCAGGCGCGCGCCGGCCGCGGTGTGGGTGCGGTTGAGGGCGCCGATCAAAGAGCCCTCACGGGTGCCGCGTGAGGAGCTGAAAACCTCCAGGTTGCGCAGCGTCGCCGGGTCGAGGAGGAGCGTGTGGGCGCTGCGGTACTCCTGCAGGTTGCGCAGGTTCTCCGGCTTGGCGCACAGGTTTTCCGTGGCATATTGGACGAGGGCGCCGGCCGGTCCAAGCCCGGGGTGGTCGGGGGCGAGCCCGAATCCCTGCAAATTCAGCACCCGGAGGGTCTCGGCCACCGCTCGCGCACCCGCCGCGGTCTCAAACTGGTAGGCGGGCTGCTCCGTGGTCAGCCGCGCCGCGCAGAAGGCGGCGAGGGCCTGGAGGGAGGGCTCCTCATGCGGCGCGTTTTTCCAGCGTGACACGCTCTCTTCCGGCGCGAGTACCTCCGCCGGGTCGAGGGCGGTGAGGACGGGAAGAAGGTTCTCCGGACGCGCGTCGGTCGCGATCCGGAACTCGCCGGTCGAAAGGTCGAGCCAGGCGGCGTGCAGGCCGTCGCGATCGCAGCTGAGGGCGCAGAGGTAATGGTTGCGGGCGGCGTCCAGCTGGCTGGGAGCGAGCGTTGTACCCGGGGTCAGGATACGGGACAGCTGCCGTTTCACCAGCTTGCCCGGACGCGCGGGCTCCTGCTGGTCGCAGATTGCGACCTTGCGGCCGGCGGCCAGCAGCTTGGTCACATAGGTGTCCGCCGCATGGAAGGGGATGCCGGCCATGGGGTAGTCCTGGCGCCGAGTGAGGGTGATCCCGAGAAGCTTGGCCGCGGTCTCCGCGTCCTCGAAGAACATTTCGTAGAAGTCGCCGAGCCGGAAGAGCAGGAGGGTGTCGCGGGGAAGCCCCCGTTTCACCTCGAAGTACTGCTGCATCATCGGCGTCAGTTTCGCTTCGGACATGGAGGGGAGAAGTCAGGGGCGGCCGCGGCGGTTGACAAGCGAAAGGTGCGGGTCTGCCGGGCGTCTCCGGGCCGGTTCCGGATTCCGGCTTGGCGGGGGCTCGCGGGTCGGGTTCGCTGGACGGGTGTCACTCCCGCTTTTCCATCGTGATCTCGGCGGGGCGGGCCAACCGCCGCTCCTCCTCCTGCATGGCCTGCTCGGCTCGTCGCGCAACTGGCAGACCACCGGCGCGGACCTGGCGATGCAACATCACGTCGTGGCCCTCGATCTGCGCAACCATGGGCGGTCCCCGCACGCCGAGGAGATGGACTACACCGTGATGGTGGGGGACGTCCTCGGCTGGATGGACCTGCACGGCTGGGCGCGCGCGACGATTCTCGGCCATAGCATGGGCGGCAAGGTGGCGATGGCCCTGGCCTGCCGGCACCCGGAGCGGGTGGAGCGGCTGGTGGTGGTCGACATCGCCCCAAAAACGTATCTCTCCGCCGCCCATCGGTCGGAGTTTTTGGCGATGAACGCCCTGGACCTGCGCACGCTGCAATCCCGCGGCGAGGCGGAGATGCGGTTCGAAGGGCGGGTGCCGGACTGGGGCATGCGAAAATTCCTCACCACCAATCTGGAGCGCGACAGCGCCACGGGGTCGTGGCGATGGAGCATCAACCTGCCCGTGCTCACCCGCGCGCTGCCCGACCTCGAGGCCACCCCGCTTGCGCCCGACGAGGTGTTTTCCGGGCCGACGCGTTTTATCGCCGGGGGCCGATCCGCCTACATCCAGCCGGAGGATCAGCGCTCGATCGACGCGCATTTCCCAACTGCGGAACGTGTGACGCTCGCCGAAGCGGGACACAATCCGCACATGGAAACCCGCGAAGCGTTCGTGGAGGCGGTGCTCGCCTGACGTGTCGTGCGACGCCGCGGACGTGTTGCCGTCGGCGGTGGTGCTGCGCCGATACCGGTGCCCGGCGCCTCAGCGCCGGCCCCAGATTCGAAGACTCGCGAGAAGAAATCCTTCGAGGACGGCCGACTCGTTCAGGTTCACGCGCAGCAGGCTGACCAGGTGTTCGAGTTTTTCGATGGCCTGGGTGACCGCGCGCCGCGTGGTCGCGTCGTTTTCCTTCAGTGAAGGCAGGGCAAAGGCGCGCGTCGCCTGTTCGATCTCGGCAAACAGCCGGGACCGGAGGCCGTTGGCGATGCCGGTTTCGATCGCGACGCGTTCATCGTCGTCGATGTCTTCCGGCAGTTTTTTCTTTTGCTGCTCCCAGATTGCCTGGGTGGCGGCCTCCAGGACGGTGCCAAAACGCGCCACCATGCCGTAGGCAGCGAACACAGCGTCCGAGATCGCGGTTTTGTCGCCCAAGCCGGCGGAAAGCTTGCCCAGCCAGGCGGCATAATCCGACAACCAGGCGCTCCACCCATCCGGCGAAAAACCCGCTGACCCGGTGGGAAACCGGAAATGCAGGCACCGGCTGCGGATGGTGGGAAGGAGTGAATACGGCCGGGTCGTCAGCAGCAGCAGATGGGTGTTGGCGGGCGGCTCCTCCAGCGTCTTCAGAAAGACATTGGCCGCGGCGGTGTTCATCCGATCGCACTCATGGATCAACACCACCTTGCAGGGGGCGACGGTGGGCGACACCTGCACCTTGCCGATGAGCTGGCGCGTGTTGTCGGCGCTGATCTGCCGCATCTTCCCCGCGGGCCTCAGGGCGAAGCAGTCCGGGTGCTGGTCAGGTGCAAAGCTGGCCTGGGATGAGGTCTGCCCCGTGACCACCCGGTTCAGCAGTCGGTCGGCGATCGCCGTTCCCACGCCGACCACGGTGTCCAGATCGTCACCGCTGATCAGCAAGCTGTGCGAGAGGCGCCGGCGCTCGATCGCGCGTTCGATCACGGCAACCGCAGGGGAGCCGACCAGGGAGGGTGGCCAGGGCAGCGGTTCGTCGGCGACGGGCATGCGGACCGGAGCGCGGGCTCAGCGCCCCGCCTTGACGGTGGCGCGTGCGGCCGGGTCGAGCCGTTTCTGCACTTCGGACCAGATCTTTTTTTCGACCGCGTCCTCCTCGAGGGTACCATCGACCACAAAAAAGCGTTCCGGAATTCCCTTGGCCAACACCAGGTAGCCTTCGCGCACCTTGTGATAAAACTCGATGTTCTCGCGCTCCATGCGGTCCGGGAGGCCCGACGCGCGCTGGCGGATCCGGGCGAGACTCACCTCGGTCGGCACGTCGATCACGATCGTCAGGTCGGGCAGCACATTCCCCACCGCGAAGCGGTTGATCTGGTTGACCGGATCAATCGAAAGATTGCGCGCCACGCCCTGATAGACGGTGGAAGAATCCAGAAACCGGTCGCTCAGGACCACGCTGCCGCGGATCATCGCGGGAGCGATCACCTCGCGCACCAGCTGGGCGCGGGCAGCGGCAAACAGCAGCAGCTCCGTCTCGGCACACATCTCATCGCCCTTGGAATTGTGGACGATGATGCTGCGGATCTGCTCACCGATCTCGGTTCCTCCCGGCTCGCGGGTGGAAATGACGTCGCGACCCGAGTTCTGGAGATGCCTCGCGAGGCGTGCGATCTGGGTCGATTTGCCGCTGCCTTCGGAGCCCTCGAAGGAGATCAGGATGCCGGCGGGTTTCTTGTCTTTGAGAGGCATGGGAAGACGCTGGAGAGTTTATTCCGACTTCGCGAGGAATGTTTCAAGGTCATCCAAGCTCGGGCTTTGGGCGGTGCGCACGTAAAATCCGGAGGTGCTGACGCCCAGCGCGAGGCAGGCCTCCGGAGTGAGCCCGAGGAGCTGTCCGGTGACATACCCGGCATTGAAGTGGTCGCCCGCTCCCGTCGTGATCAACGGGGTCTCGCAAAACGGTCCCTGCACCCAGGCGGTGCCGCGGGCGGTGGCGCAGGCCGCCGACGCGCGCGGGTGCACCACTACGGTCGCGATTCCAAGCCGGGTGCGGATCTCGCTCGCGAGGTGGCGCAGCACGCCTTCCGCCTCGCCCTGGCTCAGGTTCAGGCCGAGAGCTGCCGCCACCTGATGTGCTTCCTTGAGGTTGAGGCCCAGGGTAACGCGGCCAAAGGGCTCGAAGCGTGCGATCAACCGAAGCGCCTCGCGGAGGTCGTCCTGGGAGCGCTTCTCAGGGTCTGCGAGGTCAAAAAAGAAGAGGCGCTCACGGTCCGGCTGCGCAGGCAGGACCCGTTCCACGAGCTCACGGAAGATCCCGGTCATGCCGTTGATCATGGTCCAGTTGGTCAGGGCGGTGACATCGGCTTCGCCCACCGCTCGCGCGAAACGCTCGGCGCCCATCACCTCGGCGATACGTGCGTAGGTCACCTCATCGAGGGACTTCATCTGCCCGAGCATCAGCTTTCCATCGTTGAACTCGACTGCGGTGGTGTGCGCGGGATCGGCGAGGGACACCACCGTGGCGGTTTCGGCAAAACGCTGGAAGACCGGATGCACCACGGGCCGGCCGAGCGCGCCGATGTACGTGACCTTGGCGCCGGTCGCCAGCATCGCCCCGGCCATGATCGGTCCGTTCCCGCCAAGCTTGTCCATCCGCGGATACAGCTCGAGGTTCGTGCTCTTGCCGGCGGCCCCGAGCACCCGTTGTCCGAAGTCGGCGATCGTGGCGAATGGGGTAAAGGCCTCACCGGGACCTGAGCGCAGGGCGACCGGCGTGACGATGGTATCCACAAAACCATCAAGCCCGGCGAGAACCTGCCGTGAGGTGATGGCGGAGCGGTTTGCTTTCAATTCGGCGAGGGCGCGGGCTTGGAACGTCGGCATCGGGAAGGGAGCGAAAAATCACCCGGACAGTCGGGCAACACGATTCGCCGGTCCGGCGTCATGCTTTTCCATTGAACGTGCGAAACAAACGCGCCAACGCTTCCCTACCTTTTTCTCAATGCATTTTCCGCTCGCTGTTAACGTCTGGGAAGTCTTCCTGCGCTGCGATCCGGTCGGCCAGTTTATCACGGTCGGCCTCGGGATTTTCAGCGTCATTGCCTGGGCCGTGATGATCGGCAAGCGAAACGACCTGGTGGCGCTGCGGCGCCTGAACCAGATGTTCGAACAACGCCTGCGCGAGGAGCGGACGGTCCTGGATCTCCCCGAATCCTTCCGGAACAAGCGCGCCATTCCCTACGCAGACCTTTTTGCGGATGCGGTGGAGGCCTACTGGCGTGCGGCCGCGATCGGCCAGGAGCGCGGCACGGATACATCCCGCTACCGGCTGGAGCATACCGAGAATGCGCTCCAGCGCGCGCTCGCTCGCCAGGTGCTGCGTTACGAGTCGAGCATGGTCTTCCTCGCCTCGATCGTTTCGGGCGCCCCCTTCCTTGGGCTGCTCGGCACCGTCTGGGGCGTGATGGAGGCTTTCAGTGCGGTTTCGGTGCAGCAGACCGCCAGCATCCAGACCCTGGCGCCGGGCGTTTCCGCCGCGCTCCTCACGACGATCGCCGGACTGGTCGTGGCCATCCCCTCGGTATTCGGCTACAACTACCTCTTCGCCAGCACCAAGCAGCTGGTGACCGAGATCGAAAATTTCGCCAGCTCTCTTTCCGACCGGATCGAACTGGAATCGATCTGACCATGGCCCGGACCTTCCGTCGACAGCGGCAGTCGCATCCCATCGCCGAGCTCAACGTGACGAACCTGATCGATCTCGGGTTCACGCTCCTGATCATTTTCATGATCGCGACTCCGCTGATCAACCAGGAGCAGACCATCCCGGTGAACCTGCCGGTGGAGTCCAAGACCAAGCAGACCAAGGCGGACAAGGACACGACCTTTGTCTCCGTGACGATCGACGCGCGCGGGAACTACTCCATCGACAACACCCGGGTGGACCCGCGTGACCTTTCCGCCCGCCTGCGCACCCTCGGCAGCGAGTCCAAGCCGCCCGTCATCCGTATCCGTGCGGATGCGACGGTGCCGTACCAGAAGGTCATCACGCTGATCGACGAATTGAAGAAAAACAACCTGTCGCGCATCACCTTCGACACCCAGGCGCCCTGACCCGGCCCCCCGCATGAACGCCCAATCGCCCAGCGCGTATGCCGTTTCGCTGACGCTCCATGGAGTGTTCATCGCGGTGCTGCTCTTTTCTGCCTGGACGTTCCGCAGCGGGGAATCGAAGACGACCATCATGGAGCTGGTGGCCGGTGCGGGGGACAACTACGGCGCCACCGAAGCACCCGCCCTCGGTGATCCCGACAGCGGCAACCCCGTCTCGCCCGTGGCGACGGCAGAGCAGCAGACCTTCCAGGCGGTGGCAGCGCCGCCGGACCGCCCCGCGCCGCCCGCCACCCCCAAGATCGTGGATTTCAGCAAACGGCTCGACCGCGTGGCGGATCGGGTGGAGGCCCGGCAGATGAAGAAGATCGAGCAGCAGAGGGCGAAGGAGGAGGCGGAGCGCGCCAAGCGCGAGGCCGCAGCCAAGGCAAAGCAGGCGAAGGAGGAGGAAGCAGCGGCAAAAAATCCGCGCATGACCAAGGAGGAGTTTGACCGCCTTTACGGGGGCAAGTTGAAGCAGCAGAAGGCGGGTGCCGCCGGGCCGATCAAGACGGCCAAGATCGACGCCAAGGGGATTCGCGAAGGCGTCGCTGGGGGAACGCGGACCGACGGAAAGGGTGGGGCGGGAGGCACCGCGCTCTCGCGTGAGGAGGGGGACATGCTCGACGCCTATTTCTCGCTCTTGATTCAACGTCTGCGGGAGGCGCATCAGCGACCCGAGGGCGTGAGCGATCTGCTGAACGCCACCGCCGAGTTCTACATTGCGCGCGATGGAAACATTTCCCGGGTCAGCATTGTGCGCTCCTCCGGCAACGCCCAGTTCGACCAATCGGTTCTGTCCGCCTTCAGGAACGCCGGTACGATCGGTCCAAGGCCGGACAGCGGTGGCACGCTGCGCCGTGAAGTCACCTTCCGGATGCGTGACGAGTGACGGGAAGAGCCCGCCCCGGCGCCATGAACAAGGGTTTGGGTTCGTCGGCCGCTGCGTGACAAACAAGGGAGTGGCCCGGCCGCCGATCGTGTGGCGAACACGAGTTTGGGGCGTCCGCCGATGCTGTGAAGAACCCGGCGTTTGGGCCGGCCGCCGCCCTGTGACGAAAGATGGCCGGGTGCGTAAAAAAGTCCTTGCGTTCCCCGCCGAAACTTTGATTTTTCACCCCCTCTTACTGGTCAAGGGCTCGTAGCTCAGTTGGCAGAGCGCCTCAATGGCATTGAGGAGGTCAGCGGTTCGAACCCGCTCGGGTCCACCAGTCTTCGCGAACCGCAGGTGAGCGAAGATTGGATCTACCCAAAACCGGCCTTGGCGGATCCGTGCAGCGATTGCATTCGATCAGCGGCAACGTGCCGCGGAGTTCGAACAGTAACGCACGTCCTCATCGGCCGTTCCTTCGCCGGGAAACGTTCTTGGGCGACAGATGCCCAACAGCCCGCGCCTACCGGACGCCGCGCCCCTGTTCCCTCCGCACGCGCGTGAGGACCTCCTCGGGTTTCCAGGCGTTGCCGCGCCAGACTTCCAGGAGCTCACCACCCGGGCCGAGCAAGGCGGTGGCGAGCGTGTGATCGATGGTCGCTCCGTTGGTCTCCGCACGTACCGCAAACAGGCGCGTCAGGTTCTCAATCTCCGCGCGCTCTCCCGTAAGGAACCGCCAGCGTGAAAAGTCAGCTCCGAGCGACTGGCCGTACGCGCGCAGGATCTCGGGTTGGTCATGGGTGGGGTCCAAGGTTACGCTGAGCAGCTGTACTGGAGGCGTGCTCTCCGGCGAAGACGCCAGTTCCCGCTGCAGGCTCTGGTACTTCGTGGCCAACAGCGGGCAAAATTCGGGCACGGGGCACCGGGTGAACATGAAGCTCACGATCGTCAGACGATCCGCGAACGCGTCATTGCTGAAGGAGGCCCCTGCCTGGTCCACCAGGCGCACCGGCGGCACCCGCTCGCCTTCCTTCAGGCGGCGCGTCGCCCTTGACTGCAACGCCTCTTCGGGCGCGCTCGTCTCCACGCCCACCTTGCGAAAGGCAGTCGCCCGGGACTGCTCCCCGACTCGGAATTCAAAGACCACACGGTCCCCCGGTCGCAACGCCGCCACATCGGTTGCTTCGACGAAGAATGGCATGATCATCGCGGGCATGAATCCGGGGATCTCCTCGTGCTGGATGGAAATGCTCTTTTCAGCCGGGTCATAGGGCCCGCGGATCACGCCCTGCACCGTGTACACCTGCTCCGTAGCTTGACGGGGCGCACACCCGCCCAAAAAGGGGGAGAGGAACGCGAGCAGCCATAACAACGCACAGGGCGGGCAGGGGCGGTCAACCATAGCTGCGCACAGACATCCCGCTCCCACCGCGGTTCTCCCGAGTTACCCGCCGGGCGTATTACCGCGCTCATGGATTTGAACACTTTCACAAATCGGGCTACTATCGGCCCGCACGCCAGCCGCGGTGGTTCAGGCGTCGCAAACCCCTCACTATGAAATATCCACGTCTCGTCGCCAGTGTCCTTGGTCTCGTCGCTCTCCTCGCGTTTGGTTGCGGTAAAAAGCAGTCGGATGCTGCCGCTGGCTCCTCCCCGGGTTCCGCCTCACCGGCAACGTCGGCCGGCGCCACCGCTCCGGCCACGGGTCGCGCGATTGAGGTCACGGGCAATGACACGATGAAGTTCTCGATCACGGAGATCCGTGCGAAGCCGGGCGAGAGCCTCTCGGTCACCCTCAACAACATCGGCACCATGCCGAAGTTCTCCATGGGCCACAACTGGGTCCTCCTGAAGGGCGGGGTGGACGCGGATGCCTTTGCCAACGAGGCCGCGCAGTCTCCCACGACCGATTATGTGCCGCAGAGCCGCAAGGCCGACATCCTCGCCTCCACCAAGCTGCTCGGCCCGAAAGAAAAGGACACCGTCACCTTCCAGGCCCCCACTGAGCCGGGACGTTATGTCTTCCTGTGCTCCTTCCCCGGCCACTACCAGGTGGGCATGAAGGGCGTTCTGATCGTCGAATAAGGCTGCCATGACGACGATCCAACTTTCAGGCGGCGCGCTGGCCGCCCTCGCGGCCCTCGCGCTGGCCGGCTGCGGCCGGCCCGGCGGAGACAGCGCCGGCTCCCAGGCCAAGGCGGGTGGGGGCACCGACGTCAGCGAGGCGGCTCGCAAGACCTATGTCGCCCCCGGAGAAAAGGACGAGTTCTACCTCTTCTACTCAGGCGGCCACTCCGGCCAGGTATTTGTTTCGGGAATACCGTCGATGCGTCCCATCCTGCGCATCCCGGTCTTCACCCCCGATCCGGCCTTCGGGTACGGTTACGACGACCACACCAAGAAGATGCTCGGCGGTTTCACCTGGGGCGACGTGCATCACCCCGCGCTGTCGCAGACCGACAGCCGCTATGACGGGCGCTGGCTCTTCGTGAACGACAACGCCAACAACCGCGTTGCGCGCATCGACCTGCGCGACATGAAGACGAAGCAGATCCTCGGCCCGATTCCCAATTCCTCGGGCAACCACGGCTCGTCTTTCGTCACGGAAAACACCGAGTACATCCTCGTCGCCACGCGCTTCTCCGTGCCGCTCCCCAAGGGCCGGCACGCCGAGGTGAGCAAATACGCCGAGGAGTTCCAGGGCATGGTGAGCGGCATCGCGGTGGACCAGAAGACCGGCGAGATGAAACTCGGCTGGCAGATCCTCACGCCTCCGTTCAACTGGGACCTCGGTTCCACCGGCAAGGGCCCGAGCTCGGGCTGGGCCTTCTGGACCTCCTACAACACGGAAATGGCGCACGAGGTGCTCGAGGCGGGTGCCTCGCAGCTCGACCGCGATCTCGGCGCAGTCGTCAACTGGCGCGCCGCCGAGGCGGCGGTGCGCGAGGGCAAGGCGACGATGCAGGACGGCGTGCCGGTGATCGACCCGGCCAAGGTTCCGGGTGTCCTGTACTTCCTGCCCATTCCCAAGTCACCCCACGGCATCGACGTCGATCCCAGCGGCAAGTGGGTCGCGGCGGGGGGCAAGCTTCAGCCCACCGTCTCGGTCTTCAACTTCGAAAAGCTGAAGGCGGCGATCGACAAGAAGGACTTCGAGCGTGAGTTCCGCGGCGTCCCCGTGATCCGCTTTGAGTCCGCGCTGGAAGGCGAGGTCCCGGCCGGTCTCGGCCCCCTGCACACCCAGTATGACGGAAAGGGATACGCCTACACCTCGATGTTCATCGAGTCCGTCATCACGAAGTGGAAGCTGCCGCCGTGGAGCGACGAGGACCGCAAGGACCTCAACCGCGTGGTCCTCGACAAGATCCCGGTCCATTTCAACATCGGCCACCTCGTGGTCGCCGGCAGCGACACCCGCGAGCCCTATGGCCGCTACATGGTGGCGGGCAACAAGCTGTCCAAGGGCCGGCACCTCAGCAGCGGACCCTCCCAGCCCGAGAGCAGCCAGTTGATCGACATCACGGGCGAAAAGATGGCGATGCTCTATGAAACCTTCACCGATCCCGAACCGCATTTCATGCAGATCCTGAAGGCGGATGCGATCAAGCCGATCGAGGTGTACCCGCGCGCCGAGAGCCACCATCCGCATGCGGTCTGGGAGGCCACCCAGGCGGGCGTCACCCGCACGGGGAATGTCGTCGAGGTGAAGGCGATGGCGATCCGGAGCCGGTTCGTGCCGGAGCGGATCGAGGCCAACGTCGGTGATGAGGTCGTGCTCCATCTCACGAATGTGGAGCAGACCACCGACATGATCCACGGCTGGGGCCTGATCGAGCACAACGTCAACATCATCGTCGATCCGGGCGAAACCAAGACGGTGCGCTTCAAGGTCGAGAAACCCGGCGTGTTCGCGTTTTACTGCACCAACTTCTGCTCCGCGCTCCACCAGGAGATGCAGGGGTACCTGGAAGTGCGACCCACCCAGACCGCCCAGCGCTGAACCCCGCCGCATTCGCACACGCCATGCGCCCTGTGATCCGCTCCTTCGACCGATTCCTCCGCCGGCCGCCCAGTGCGGCCGCGCGGATAGCGCTCGTGATGGCGGCGGTGGCGCTTGGCGTGTCGCTCTTTTTCCCCTTCTGGACGATCTCCCTGGTGGCGCCGCAATACCAGGAGGGGCTGACGCTCCATATCCACGCCCACAAGCTCGAGGCCGGCAACGGCGGGCAGGATCTGCACGAGATCAACGGGCTCAACCACTACATCGGCATGAAGCCCCTCCAGGAGGCGGACTTCGTGGAGATGAAATGGGTGCCGTTTGCGCTCGGCGTTTTTGTGCTGCTGGCCCTGCGTGCGGCGGCAATCGGCACGGTCCGGGGGGTGATCGACCTCCTGGTCCTCTATCTTTATTTCACGGCCTTCTCGCTCGGCAGTTTTTATTACCGGCTCTACACCTACGGGCACCAGCTGGACCCCAAGGCACCTGTCCGGATGGAGCCGTTTACCCCGGTGATGATCGGCCGCCAGCAGATCGCGAATTTCGAGCAGAGCTCGTTCCCCGACACGGGGGCGATTTTCCTCGGGCTCTTTCCCGTGCTGCTGGTCCTCGCCCTCTGGCTTTCGCGGAAAGAGGAGCCCTCCTCGTGAGACTGCGCTCCCTCGTGGTCCTGTTCTTTTTCACCCTGGCCGGCGCTTTCGCCGGTCAGGCGCCGGGCTGGCTGGCGAGGGCGATCGCCGAGGCACCGCCCGGTGCGACACTCCAGGTGCCCGCGGGCGTGCACCTCGGGCCTCTGGTGATCGACAAGCCGCTTTGGCTGATCGGCGAACCCGGAGCAGTGATCGATGGCCGCGGCCAGGGTCATGTGATCGAGGTGCGCGCGCCAGGTGTGGCGTTGATCGGGCTGCTGGTCCGGGGATCCGGATCCAATCTGTCCTTTGACCATGCCGGGGTGCATGTTGAAGCCGCCGATGTGCTGATCCAGGATATGACGATCGTGGATACGCTGCACGGCATCTATCTAAAGAAGGCGCCGCGCGCACGGATCGTCGGCACGGTAATCCGCGGCCGGGCCAGCCAGGAAACGATCGACGACCCGCTGACACGCGGTCTCCGCCTTCCCAGCGACGAGCTCTGCTCGGTGGAGCTTCAGCAGGACCAGCGCGGCAACGGCATCCACATCTGGAACTGCTCCGACCATGTGATTGAGCGGAATGACATCCGCGGCACGCGGGACGGGATTTATTTCCAGTTTTGCGACAACACCCGCATCCGCGACAATGTCATCGCCGAGGTCCGCTACGGGCTCCACTACATGTATTCAGACGACAACGTCTTCGAGCGGAACCTCTTTACCCGCAGCGCCGCCGGTGCCGCCATCATGTACTCCAACGGGATCACGCTGAGCGACAATCAGTTTGCCGCCAACCGCAGCCATCGGGCTTACGGGCTGCTGCTGCACACCGTCGAAAACACCCGGATTGAGCACAATAGGATCGAGGGAAACACGGTTGGCGTCTTCCTCGAAAATTCGATGTCGAACCTGGTCCTCAGCAACCGGGTGACGGGAAACTACATCGGCCTGCGCCTTTCCGACAGCTCGGACGACAATCAGGTCGGCTCCAATCTCCTGCGCGGCAACGTCCATCCGGTCGAGACCGGCGGTTTTAACCAGAGCAACCATTTCACCCACCAGGGCCGTGGGAACGACTGGGACGGCGCCTTGAAGCTCGATCTCACGGGGGACGGAATCGCCGACACCGCGCACCATGAGACGGACCTGTTTGGCCGGTGGCGTCGCTCGTTTCCCGAGATCGGGCTGCTTTCAGGCAGCCCGGGTGAACGCGCGCTGCGTTTTGTACACGCCCGCGTTGCGGTGCCGGGGATTCCCGCGGTGAAGGACGAGCGCCCGCTCGTCCACGCGCGGCTGCCATGATCGAGGCGATCGGCATCGAAAAGCGCTACGGAGACCGTCGCGTTCTGGACGGAGTGGATCTGTCGCTTCCCCGCGGCGCGGTCACGCTCCTCGTCGGCACCAATGGCGCGGGAAAAACCACCCTGCTACGGATTGCGTGCGGGCTCTGTGTTCCGGAGCGTGGCCGCCTGCGTGTGGCGGGCTTCGACATTGTGACGCAGCGCCTCGCCGCGCTGGCGCACCTGGCCTTTTTTCCGCAGTCGCCCCGTTTTCACCTGCGCCTCAGCTGCCGTCAGGTGGCGCGTTATTACGCCGAATTGCGCGGACTCGGACCGGTCTCCGCAGAGGCGGCGCTCGAACGCTGGGGTCTGGGGAGTCACCTCCACGCCACGACCGCCGAACTCTCGGGCGGTTTGCGACAGCGGCTCGCCCTCGCGGTGTTCTCTCTGGCTCCCGTACCGGTGCTGGTTCTGGACGAGCCTGGCCTGAGTCTCGACCCGGAATGGCGGGCGCGCCTACAGGAATATCTCTCCACCGCTGCCGGGCAGGGTGCGACCGTCCTCGTGGCGACGCATTTGCTGGGAGAGTGGGAGGGTAAAACCGACCAATGCGTCGTGCTCGAAGCAGGACGGGTAGGGGGATTTGTAGCACCGGAACGGCTGCGTGAGCAGTACAACGCGCCCGAACGTTCGGCTCTGCCATGACCACGCTTCGGCAGGTCCATCCGTTGCGCGCCGCCCGTGTGACGGTCGCGCGGGAGCTTCTCAGCTACCGGGTGAACCGCTTTCTGTACCTCCACCTGGCCCTGATGCTGGGAATCGGCGCGCTCGCGCTGCTGGGCCCTCCAGAGGCGGCGGCGCAGGGAACGTCCTGGTGGGTGCTGAATGGCGTCATTTATGTAGCGAGTCTTTCCACCCTTCTGCTGGGGCTGAGTTCGGCCCAGGCCGAAGTGGAGGAATTTGCCCTGCTCTTCACGCACCCGTTGCCGGTGGCCGCCTGGGTGGCGGGCAAGTGTGTTGGCCTGTGCGTCGTGGTTGTTCCCGCCGCGCTGCTGCTGGTGCTGCCAACGCTGATCGCGTCCGGTTATTCTGGGCTGCTCGTCGGTACCGCATTCTGCGCGGCTGGCCTGAGCCTGCTCTTTGCCTGGCTGGGCCTCGCCGTCGGCCTCTGGATCCAGGATCCGGTGCGCGGATTAATCGCCGCCCTGGCGCTTTGGTGCGTGCTGCTTTTTGGCATCGACCTCGGCCTGCTTCTGATCGGTGGAGCGCCCTGGGTCCATGAGCAAAGGGCCCCCTGGGTCGCCGTCCTTATGCTGAGCCCGCTGGATGCCTACCGGATCACCCTCCTCTTTGTGCTCGAACGCGCAGCGTTCAGTGGAGGCGATCTTCATCCTCTCACGCGGTGGTGGCTGGAAAACGCCGCGCTCTGGCTCGGTCTGTGCCTGGCAGGCTGGTCGGCGCTCGTCTTTGGGATTGCGGTGCGCGCGGCCCACCGTCGCGTTCGCCCGTAACGGGGCGCTCCTGGAGGGTGGCCCGCCAGGGTGGAGGTGCTACTCTCTAGGCGCTCAAGGGTAAAGAACAGGTGACCCCAGCCTTTACAAACGGCCTTCAGCCGGAGGCTTGCCGCCACCGCCTGGTCGCTGTCACACAATCGTAACATGGGACGGATACGACGGATCTTTGAGACGCGGACTCTGGAAGAACCGATCCTCAATCAGCGTTTCACCGTCGAGCTCTGCGAGAACGTCCATCTGCATTACCGCAACCTGCGACTGGAGTTTCCGAAGGAGGAGTTTCTTCGCCTTCTCCAGCATCTCAAAGGTCTCGATGAGGCGCGGATCGAGCGTTTCGACTATGGCCATGGGCGATTTGAAACCCTGATCGAAGATCGCGGTTTGCCGCCCGTCACGGAGTTCAACCGGCGCCTTCAGGTGGAGGAACAAGTGGAAGGGCATTTCCACGTCCATTTCCGAAATTTGCGCGTTGAGCTGCGCGCTTTGGGTGAGTTTGCGGTCCGGCCACCGCTATCGCTTGCCCCGATCTATGGTGCGACTCGCCTGTTTCGCTGGACGGAAGGGTGGTACCGCCGACTTCGCGGCGCGGCGGGACGCCGGCTGCGCCCGCTGGTGCAAAGGATGCGTCGCGCCACCGCTACGTCCGTGGTGCTTCCACCGGGCGTGGGGGTGGATCCGGAGTTCTTCGAGCGCTACTTGCGGTGCAACCCCGCGGTTAAGGGCGCGCAGCAACGGACGATTCGCCTGTCAGAATTGCGTGCGCACATCCGGGAGAACGGCGTCGATCGCTTCCTTCCCGTCTGGGAAACGCCAGCCGGACGTTACCTGGTGGGCGACAAGCCCGGGTACGAGGCGTATCACCGAGAGGAGAACGCCTTCAACATCCACTCCGCCGCCGCCTACGATGCGCTGATCGAGTCCGTGACCCGCAAGGGCTACGAACCGTCGTATTCCGCCATCGTCATCTTTGAGGGCGAGCCGGTCATCCGCGACGGCCAGCACCGGGCATCCATCCTGTATCACCTCCATGGCGACATGGAAATCCCGGTGGTGGACGTGCGCTTCCGTTCTTACGAGGCCTACGCGCAGCTGGTCGGCGGGAGCACCTACCCTAAAGGGGTCATGTCTTGACTCTTGACAAAATCGCCTGCGACCCGCGGTGACAGGCCCCCACCGGAGCGTTGGATTCTGGCCGCCTACAGCCGCGGGAAGACGTAAACCCCGCTGGTCTCAGTGATCGGGCCGAAAGCGCTCGTTGTCACCTTCACCACGGTCAGCTCGAGCAGCTTGCCGTCGGAAACCGGCACAAACTGCAGCATGTAACGGGTGGTGCCGGCATCGCGTGCGCGCAGGATCAGCACACTCCGGCTCTCCTCCTTGGTATAGCCATCGGCCGGCGCCCAGGTGGTGCGAGACAGCGTCTGCTCGTCGTTGTCGATCACTTCGATCCGCAGCGCGTTGCCGACCTCGTCGATGCGCAGCTCGGCGGCCTTCGCATGGGTCGCGTTCTCGCCCGCGAAATCGAGGTTGAGGATGGCATTGAGCGACGGTTCTCCCGCCACCACGGATTTTTCTGAACTGACCGTGGTGCCCTTGTCCCCGTACGTACCCGTGAGGTCGAAAGCCGAGGCGAGGGACGTGAGGCAGAGGGCGGCAGCAGCCAGAAGGCCCGTACGAAGCCCGGCCGGTCGGACGAGCGTGGCGAGGGTGAACGTCATCATGGGGAGCAGGGGTTGAGGGTAAAAGATACGCCGGGACCGCTGTGCGGCGAGCGAGTCCGCGCAATTCTTAAACGGACGGAACGGGATCTTCTTACGTTTCCCGTCAATCTCGGGGCAGGTGCAGGGTCACGCGCAGGCCTCCGCCGCGACGGTTGCCGCAGCGGCCGGAATTTGTCGCGGCGGTCAAGGACGGCAGGGTGGCGATACTCCCGGTTACGACGGGGCGCAACCTCGGGCAGAGCGTGGAAGTGGTGGCCCCCGGCCCTCACCGCGGAGACGCCGGTGATCCTGAATCCCAACGCGCTGCTCAACGACGGCGACGCGGTCGAAGTGCAGGCCGCAGGTGCGTAGCGGTGGGTGCTGACCGCGTGAAGCAAGGCGCGGCCCGACGGTCGCCATGAAAGTCAGATGTCGGCCGCTGCCGGTGCGAGCACGCGCAGCGCGCCGGGGGCGATGGTGACCGAGAACGGGATTTCCGGACGGACATTCGGTCCGTCGGCCGTGGTGTGAAGCAATTCATCGTCCAGCCGCACATCGCCGCCGCGCCACGTCACTTCCACCGATCGCGCCTTGAGTGCGTGCAGGATTGGGTCCGGCCTCCGTCCCGCCAGGCTGGAGCGCAGGCTGTGCAGGAGCCGCTCGCGGTCCCTGGCCTTTGCCACCACCACGTCGAGAAAACCATCCGACGGGTCCCCTCCGGCGGTGAGCTGGATGCGTGGACCGGCGTGCTGGATGTTCATGATTTCCAGGAGCAGAAAATCCGCTTCCTCGACGCGGCCATCGATCGAGAGGCTGAGACGGACGGGAGAAAGCTCATGGACCAGCGCGATAAAGACGCTGAGATCCCGGTGCAATTTGTCTTCGGGATCGTCGAAGGTCCGGGTGGTCGCCTCGTCAATTTCCTCGATGATGGATATCCCCCGGCCGATCAGCCCGAGCCCCATGCCTTCGAGGAAGGGGCGTGCTCCCCAGGGACCGCGGGCGATGCCCACGTCGACCGGGCGGACCTGGCCCGGCACCCAGCGCCGGATGATGTCGGACTGATCGCCGCTGATGCCGAGGCTGCGGCCGATGTTGTTGGCTGTTCCAAGGGGAAGGGGCGCGAGGGGAATGCCCGATCCCTCGAGGGCCAGGGCAGTGCGCCGCAAGGTGCCGTCGCCTCCGGCCACCACCACAAACTCCGCGCCGTGACGGCTGGCGAAGGCGCCGGGATGCGCATCGGGTGGAACCGCCAGCGGTTCGTAGCCGTGCGCGCGCAAGCGGTCGTGTAGTTCGTCGGCGGATATGACCCCGTTGCCGGCGTTGGGATTGTGGACGAGGGCAACTTTCATCGGATACGCGAGTCCACCGACACAGCTTAACTCACCCGGTTCAACCGTCCCTTCCCACCATGCGCATTCTCATTTCCAACGACGACGGCATCTACAGTCCCGGCCTTGCCACGCTGGCCCGCGCCGCCCAACGCTTTGGCGACGTACGGGTCGTGGCACCGGACGTGGAGCAGTCGTCCATGAGTCACGCCATCACGGCGCACCGTCCCCTCAGTTACCGCAAGACGCAGCTGCCCGGTTTGGATGCGTACCGGGTCAATGGCACGCCAGCCGACTGTGTCGCCCTGGGCATCTTCAACTGGGAGAACGTCGACCTCGTGCTTTCCGGCATCAATCTGGGCACCAACCTCGGGAATGGTATCTGGCACTCGGGCACCCTGGCCGCGGCGAAGCAGGCGGCGCTGCACGGAATTCGCGGCATCGCCTTCAGCATGCCGGTGGCGGATGACGAACCCCAATTCGAGCAGATCACGCCGTGGGTGGAGCGCGCGCTCGACGTGCTGCTTCCACAAGCGGACCTCCCGCTCGTGAACGTGAACATTCCCCTCGGGGCGACGGGGCTGCGCTGGACCGGCCAGTCGTTCCGCCACTACGACGGCAAGGTCGTTCCCGGAGAGGACCCCATGGGCCGGAAGCATTTTTGGTTCACGGTGGTTCCTCTGGAACGGGTCGAGGAAGGCTCGGACCGCTGGGCGTTCGAGCGCGGGCTTGTCTCGATGACGCCCCTGCGCCTGGAGCTCACGGACGACGCGCTGCTGGAGAAAGTGAAGGCTCGCTCCCCGAAGGAGCAGGTCGCCGACCCCAGCCCCTGAGGCGAAGCCGCATGCGGTCGAGCCAGAGGTACACCACCGGGACGGTGTAGAGGGTGAGCAGCTGGC
>JAEYWP010000033.1 GCA_023428905.1 Verrucomicrobiota bacterium | reverse complement strand
GCGGTAGCGCGGAGTGCCGCATCCTGAGCGGAACTCACACGATAACGATAGCCTCGAACAGTCGGCAGCATGCCGACGCTCATACGAGAGGAGTCCACATGGGTTTCTGGGGAGTACTCATTGCAGGCGCAGTATTGGCGATCATCGCCTCACTGCTGCGGCGTGGAAAGTCCGGAATGCCGTGGTGGGGTAACTGGTTGGCGGGTATCGGTGGCGCGTTGCTTGGCTACTGGCTCGCCGGTTTGCTAGGCGTTGCCGAGACCGATGGCGTTGACTGGATTCGCTGGGCGATCTCGATAGTGGTTGCCATCATCCTGTTGGGTGTGGGTGGCGCACTGTTCGGTAAGCGTCGCGCTTAGAACGTTGTGAACGACGAGACCCCCGGTCGCATTGAAGCGGCCGGGGGTCTTGTCTTTACCTTGCTCTGGGTGAGTGACGGGGCTCGAACCCGCGACATCCTGGACCACAACCAGGTGCTCTACCTGCTGAGCTACACCCACCATCGGCCCGGCAAGCGGGCCAGCGAAAAGTGTACCCCGAAGCGCTTGCCTTGGGAGCCGGGCGTCACCCAGTGATAGTCGCGGCTGCCGCCTTCGCGGCATCGGAGTCTGGTCCAGGCTGATCAACAAACACGGTGGACCGGTAGTACTGCAGTTCGCGAATCGAGTCCTGAATGTCCCCCAACGCACGGTGACCGCCAGTCTTTGCGGGCGCGTTGAAGAACACGCGGGGGTACCACCGTCTCGCAAGTTCTTTGATGGAACTGACGTCAACCACCCTGTAGTGCAAGTGCTCCACCAGTTGCGGCATGTCACGCTCAAGGAAGATGCGGTCCATACCCACCGTGTTGCCCGCCAGTGGAGCCTTGCCTGCCGGCACATGCTCACGGACATACTCGAGGACCTGCGCCTGAGCCGTCTCCATGTCGAGACCGTCCTCCAGCAAAGGGAGCAAGCCCGACGCGCTGTGCATGTCCCGCACAAAGTCAGACATGCCCTCCAACGCCTCGACGGAAGGCTTAATGACCACGGACACACCCTCGCCAAGGACGTTGAGATCGGCATCGGTGACCAAACACGCCACTTCAATGAGGGCATCGTTCCTGGCATCGAGGCCAGTCATCTCGCAATCGATCCACACGAGGTGTTCAGCAGCCATGGCACAACTCTAGGGGGGAGCGGGCTGCACCAGGGCCGATGCCTGGGTTACGGGCGTGCCCACGTGGAGGCGACTGTGCACTCGTAGGTACGAGATCCGCCCTCGGGGAAGGCCGCCGCCAGGGCATCGGCGATGCGGTGCGCGCGTTCCTTGTCGCCCTCGGGCGTGAAGTGGATGCGGTCTGAACCAAACCAGGAATCGGGTGCCTCTGCGGCCCAGTCATAGACACGCATGTTTGGGTACGCGCGGCACGCCTCCAGTAGAGCCGCGTTCATTTTGGTCATCTCCGAATTTGCCCACGGGCCGGACGTGCGCAGGGTTTCTACGGTGAGCCACAAGGTGGGGCGGTTCCCTGCAAGGTTCTGCATCAGTGCGATGCGATCCGCGAGGCTTGCTTGGCCACCTACGGCCACGTTGGCGGCCTCGTTGAGGCCCATGGCGATGACGACGCACCCGTCGAACCCGGCCTCGAGCGCGGCGAGCAAAGCATCGTGCGCATTGGGCTCTCCCTTATAGCGTTCCACTACAGACCTGGCGCCCAGGATGTCCAGCCGCACGTCGGTCACCCCCACCCGCTCGTATTGCGCGGTGAGCCGGTCTGCGGGCTCGGGGAGGGAACGCTCATCCACCATGCCCATAGAGGACGAGTCGCCAATGTGAAGTACTGACTCGCATGAAGTCCCGCCGTCCGTGGTAGCAGTCTGCTCTGGACGAGCAAATCCATGGATGACTGACTGATCAACAGGGAGGCCGTCAAGCGGGCTGGGCTTACGCGCGATCGCTCCCGCGAGCACCACCGGCTCAGGGTGCAGGTTCAGCACCGTAGGAGGCGCCGCGAGGGTGAGGGTGGCGGCCGCCGCGCATGCGAAGGCCGTGGCCACCACAGGCGTGCGGCCGGTGGTCCAGGCCTGAATGAAGCCACGGGAGCGGATGGGGTTCTCGACCCAGGCCCAACTGGCTGCGCTGAGCGTGAGCGTGAGCGCTACAACCGTGAGGGCCCAGATCCATCCGGGGGCGATTCCCGTCAGTTCAATGAACGTGGCATGAGGCAGGAACACCATTACGGGTAGGTGCCACAAGTAGATCCCGTATGACCGTTCGCCTATCCACCGCAAAGGCAGCAGGCCTAGGGCGCGCGCGGTGATCGACGCCGGATGTGCCGCGCCCGCCACGAGCGCCAGGGTGCCGAGCGTGAGACCGAGCAGCCCCCAGCGGTAAAGGTCCATGGTGTGATCCGGCATGGTGGCCATCGCCAGGAGCACTCCCACGAGCCCCACGCCGGCTACGGCGTCCAGCCACCATGGCGCTCGCCGCGACCCGGAAGAATCGGACTTCACGTAGATGCCTCCGTGCCACCAAGCGGCCAGTGCCGCTCCCAGTAGCAGCCCGCCTGCGCGCGTGTCCGTCCCCACGTATGCGCGGGTGTTATCAAATCCAGGGGACGCGAGCACGGCCAGGAGCACAAAGGAAACTGCCGCCAAGGCAACGCTTCCCACACCCACCCACGAGCGGCGGCCTCGGCCCCACAACAGCAGCCCCCACACCATCAGTGGCCATGCGAGGTAGAACTGTTCCTCCACGGACAAGGACCACAAGTGGTCGAGAGGGCTTTGGGTGCCTGTGGCCGCAAAGTAGTCGTTGCTGACCGCGATGTCGGCCCAGTTGGCCACGTAGAACGCCGCGTAGAGAGCTTGCCATGCGCGCCCCACCATGTCCTCGGGGCTTGCGATAGCGGTGGCGAGCAGCACGGCTACCAGGACTAATGCCAGAGCCGGCAGTAGACGGCGGGCGCGTGCCAGCCAAAACGAGCCCAGTTTGAGAGAGCCGTGCTCTTGCCAAGTGCGCAACAAGATGGAGGTGATGAGGTAGCCGGAAAGCGTGAAGAACACGCCAACTCCAAGCAGTCCCCCCGGGAGCCACGGTGCACCCGCGTGGTATGCGATCACTCCAAGGACCGCAATGGCTCGCACTCCATCGAGGCCAGGTCGGTACGCGCCTGCAGAGCCTGTTGGCCGTGGCACATTGACCTCCCAGCGCCGGTGGTTGGCGGCTGGGTAATTCTAGGGCTGGCGCGGAGCCTTCCCCAAAGCCCGCCGATGCCCAGGACCGGTAGCGCTTGACAGCATTGGCGGCCTGTGGTCTAGTTAGTTAGGCAAGTAACTAACCAATGAACCGGAGGGCCTGTCGTGGACGAGGGTCGGCCTATCTTTCTGCAAGTCGCAGAACGCATCGAGAGCGACATTCTCGACGGCGT
>JAEYWP010000005.1 GCA_023428905.1 Verrucomicrobiota bacterium | reverse complement strand
CGGGTGGCGCGTCGTACAACACGTGTCGGCGGCAGGTGCAGGTGCCGTTGGGTCAGACGCACACCTATACGGCGTATCTGGTGGATGGGATGCCCCCGATGTCGGGGGGTCCGGGTGCGGGCCAGCGTGGTGAGGGTGTGTCCAGTGGTGAGGTCACCAACGCGGGTTCGAGCCCGGGTGGGTTGGCGATCGAGTCGGTGGTGGCGGCGTCGCCGGTGGTCTATGAGGGGTATCGGTACACGACGGTGTCGGTGGACCTGAGTCTGCCGTTGTGGGGGTTCTCGGTCGGGATCTACGACGAGACCGGTGCTCGGGTGGCGACGTGTGCGTCGGGTGAGGCGTCGAACAACACGTGTCGTCGGTCGGTGCAGGTGCCGTTGGGTCAGACGCACACCTACACGGCGTATCTGGTGGACGGGACTCCGCCCGTCTCGGGTGGTCCGGGTGCGGGCCAGCGCGGTGATGGTGTGTCCAGCGGTGAGGTCACCAACGCGGGCTGGTCCCTCCACGGCCTCGAGATCGAGTCCGTCGTGGCATCGACTCCGGTGATCTACCAGAACTACCCATGGGCGACAGTGTCCGTGCGCCTGAGCGAACCCCTGTCCAGCCCCTTCCGCGTCGGTCTCTACGACGAAACGGGCACACGAGTGGCGGTCTGCCCGGCCGGCTCCGACGGAAGCAGCCAGGTCGCGACGTGCCGGTTCACGGTCTCCGTGAACCTGAAAGAGACGCACGCCTACACCGCCTACCTCATCGAAGGCGAGCCACCACTCACCGGTGGTCCAGGCGCAGGCCAGCGAAGCGACGGCGTCTCGACACCGTCCATCACCAACTACGGCTGGAACCTCGCCGGCCTCGAGATCGACAGCTCCGTGCTCGCGACCACGAGCGTCCACGCCGACTACCCCTACGCCACGTTCGCCGTCGACCTGAGCAAGCGGCTGAGCTCGCCGTTCCAGGTGGCCGTGTTCAACGAGGCGAACGAACGCGTCGGGCTCTGCACCTACGAGACGACGTCCGCGTCGGCGTACAACACGTGCCTGGTGACCGTGCACATCCCGTCGGAGGTGCCCGGCCGCTACCACGCCGAGATCTACGGCGGTGTCGCTCCTGTCGAGTCGAACCCCGCGGAGGTTCTCGACTCCGGACCACCGGTCGACGTCGCCATCACGGTCGGCCCGTCGACTCTGATGGAGATCGCGGCCGGCTCGAACCCGTCGGAGAACTGCACGGACCTGTGCGAGGGCGACCCGGTCAACACCCGCACGGGTGAGTTCTGGGAGGCCGCCACTGACCTGACGGTCCCGGGAATGGGTGCGCCACTTGCCGTTCAGCGCGCGTTCTCGACGACGCGCAAGGACATCGACGGCGAGCTGGGCTTCGGCTGGTCGCTCGGCTACACGATGCAGTTGACCGCCGGTGGTGCAGGCGGCCCCTTGGCATCCGCGACGGAGATCGTCGTCGACCAGGAGAACGGCAGCACCGTCACGTTCACGAAGACGGCGGCGGGGAACTACGTAGCGCCCGCACGAGTCCTGGCAACGCTCACGGCAGACGCGGACGGGACGTTCACCTTCGTCCGCCACCAGAACGAGGTCTATCGCTTCGCGGCGGACGGACGGCTCGTCCGCATGGAGGACCGCAACGGCCAGGGCGTCAACCTGAGCTACGACGGCGCCGGCCACCTGTCGTCGGTCTCCAACGGTCGCGGTGGCGCGATCACCTTCGGCTGGTCCGGTTCCCGCATCGCGACGGCGACGGACAGCTCGGGGCGCGTGGTCCGCTACACCTACTCGTCCTCGGGCGATCTCACCGACGTCGCGCTTCCTGACGGTTCGACGGTCGGATACGTCTACGACTCGGCTCACCGCGTCGTCACGTTGCGCCACGCCGACGGCGGCGTGACGACGAACGCCTACGACGACTCCAACAGGGTCACCGTCCAGCGCGACCCGCTGGGCCGGGAGACGCGGTTCGCGTACGCCGAGGGCTCGACGACCGTCACGGCACCCGATGGCGCGGTGGAGATCCATCGCTATGAGAACGGCCAGCTCCGCTCGCTGACGCGCGCCGCCGGCACAGCGCTCGAGGCGACCAACACCTACTCGTTCGGACCGACGAACAACGTCATCGCGGCGACCGACCCGCTCGGCCGCACGACGCGCTTCACCTATGACGAGCGAGGGAACCGCCTCACGGCCACTGACTCGCTCGGTCGCACGGTGCGGACCACGTACGACGCGTGGAACAACCCGCTCACCGTCACGAACGCTGCCGGGGAGAAGACGACCTACGCCTACGACGCGCAGGGCAACCTTCTGTCGTCGACAGGCCCGTCGGGTGCGAAGACCACGTTCACGGTGAACGCGAACGGCACGATCGCGACCTCGACGGACCCGACCGGCATGACGACGTCGTACACGTACGACGCACGGGGCTTCATGGCGAGGGCGACAGGTCCGGACGGCTCCGCGGTCGTCACCAGCTACGACGCGCTCGGTCGGCTCGTATCGACAACGGACCCGCGGGGCACCGCGCCCGGCGCGACGCCGGCGCAGTTCACCACCACGTTCAGCTACGACGCGGTGGGCCGACTGCTGTCCAGCACCGACCCGCTCGGCGGGATCGTGGCTCAGTCCTACGACGCCGCGGGTCGCCCGACGGTCTCGACGGATGCCACGGGGAACTCCACGACGAGTGTCTACGACAAGGCTGGCCAGCTCACCTCGGTAACGGATGCGCTGGGCAACACGACCACGATGACGTACGACGCGGCGGGCCGCGTGGTGACCATCACGGACGCGCTCGGCGCGACGACCACGAACGGATACGACGCGCTCGGTCGCCTGGTCTCCGTCACCGACCCCTTGGGCCGGACGAGTCGCACGGTGTACGACGCAGCGGACAGGGTGACCGCGGTGGTCAGCCCGTCCGGTGGCCGAACGTCGTACACCTACGACGCCGCTGACCAGCTCCTTGCCGTCACCGATCCGCTAGGGAAGGTCACGCGCACGACGTACGACCTCGCCGGGCGGCCCGTCACGGTCACGGACGCCGATGGCCGCGCCGTCAGGACGACGTACGACGACGCCGGCCGCCCGTCAGTGGTGACACGCGCCGACGGCAGCACGGTGAGCTGGTCGTACGACGCAGCGGGTCGCGTGCTCACGTACACCGACGCGGCAGGGGACACGACGACCTACACCTACGACTCGGCGGGACGCCGGTCGACCGCGACGGATGTAGCGGACCGCACGACGTCGTACACCTACGGTCCTTCCGGCCTGCTGGAGCTGGCCACGCTGCCCGGCGGCGGCACGGTCGACTACGGGTACGACGCCCTCGGGCGCCGGACGTCGATCGACTACTCCGATGCCACGCCGGACGTGACCTACACCTACGACGCGGCCGGTCGCGTTGTCACCATGACAGACGGCACGGGCACGACGTCGTATGCCTACGACGCGCTCGGCCGCCTGCTCACGGTCGGTACGCCGCGTGGCGATGTCGGCTACGCATGGGACGACGTCGGGCAGCTCGCCGAGCTCACCTATCCGAGTGGCGACGTGGTGGAGCGCGCGTACGACGCGGCGGGCCAGCTGACGACGGTCACGGACTGGGCGGAGCGCGAGTTCGCCTTCGACTGGAACGACGACGGCCAGCTCGCTTCCGTCACGTACCCGAACGGCGTGGTGACCTCGCGCGAGCGGGATGCCGCCGGTCAGCTGACGGGCATGACGACGGCGAGCGCTGCCGGCATCGACCTCCTGAACATGGCGTACGGCTACACCGACGGCGGCCTCCTCGAGGACCGGTCGGTCACCCGCGGCGCGGAACCCGCCCAGACGTCGACGTATGCCTGGGACGACCTGGCCCGCGTCGACGCGGTGGCGGGTGACGGTGGCGGGGACGTCGCGTTCGACGCGGCTGGCTCGGTCACTCTGCTGCCTGACGGCCGCGCCATGGCGTACGACGACGGGCGTCAGCTCGTCTCCATGACGGCGCCGGGCACCGCGGGCCTCTCGGACGTCACGACGACGTTCACCTACGACGCCCGGGGCAACCGCCTGACGTCGACGACGGATACAGGCCCGGCGGCGGGCACGGTTGCCCACACCTTCGACCTGGAGAACCGGCTGACCTCGGTCACCGGTGTCGACGGCGACGTGACGTCCTACACCTACGACGGCCACGGCCTTCGGGCGTCGGCCACGTCGGGCGGCGTGACGGAGGCGTTCGTCTGGGACGTCGCAGCCGCGTACCCGCTGCTGCTCATCGACTCCGAGTTCGCGTACATCTACGGGGCCGGCGGCGTTCCGTTGGCGCAGGAGTCGTCGTCCGACGGATCTGTGGACTACCTGCACACCGACGAGGTGGGATCGGTCGTCGCGACCACCGACGCCTCCGGTGAGGTGACGTCCGAGGCCGCGTACGACCTCTTCGGCGTGGTGCAGGACGTCGGGTCGGCGGTGCTGTGCTCGGCCGTGACCCGGTTCGGGTACGCGGGGGAGTACACCGACCCCACCGGGTACGTGTACCTGCGCGCCCGCTACTACGACCCGACAACCGCCCAGTTCATCACCGTCGACCCACTGGTCGACACGACGGGCACCCCCTACGGGTACACGGGGGGCAACCCCCTCCAATTCGGTGACCCGCTGGGCCTGGACTGGCTCGACAACGTCGGCAACTTCGCGGCGGGGTTCGGCGACACCGTGACCTTCGGGGGTACGCGGTGGGTGCGCGAGCAGCTCGGAGTGAACGGCGCCGTCGACACCTGCTCGGCCGCCTACGGGTGGGGTGGGTACACGGGCGTGGCGGCAC
>JAEYWP010000025.1 GCA_023428905.1 Verrucomicrobiota bacterium | reverse complement strand
CCACCCGTAGGTGTCTGGACCGTGTCTCAGTTCCAGTGTGGCTGATCATCCTCTCAGACCAGCTACCCGTCTTAGCCTTGGTGAGCCGTTACCTCGCCAACTAGCTGATAGGCCGCGAACTCCTCTTCAAGCGTCAGGCCTTGCGGTCCCCGACTTTAGTAGGTCTCCCAGGAGAGAGGCCACCACATGCGGTATTAATTCGGCTTTCGCCGAGCTATTCCACACTTAAAGGTAGATTGTTCACGTGTTACGCACCCGTTCGCCACTGAACATCCAATGTATTGCTACATTGAATATCCCGTTCGACTTGCATGTCTTAACCACGCCGCCAGCGTTCATTCTGAGCCAGGATCAAACTCTCCGAAAAGAGTTCTGAACCTAGTGATTCATGAACTACTGCAGTACTGAGTTTTACCTCGGTACTACATATCTAATATTGAATTGTTGATTGGGGGTCCCAATCAATCGCACAAAGTAAATTTCAAAGAGCTTCCTCTTTCGAGGAAAGAGTTCCAACAAACCGACTCGCGTTGCTTTCGTCAAGACTTTTTCTGAAACTTTTCAGAAATCTTTTCGAGGCCCGCTAGCGTGATTGTTTCGAAGAACATTTTCGCTTCTCGGCCGGCATTTCTTAGATGCCGCTTTCGAAGAGAAAGGTTTCGACTCAGTCACTTTAGCGTGCTTCGGTCAAGATCTTTTCTGAACTTTCTTTCAGATTTTTTCGAGACCTTCGCTTCGCTCCGTCAGCTCAAAGAACTCACTTCACTCGGCGCCATTTTTTAGATGCCACCTTTTCGTGAAGGGAGGGTTAAGAGATCGGATCGCCTCGCTTCGGTCAAGAAACTTTCTGAAGATTTTTCAGAGAATTCTTTTCGAATCTCGCTTGGTCGATCGGTCAAAGAACTCCCTTCGTTGTCGGTGCTTTTTACGTCACCGCCGCAGAAGGGAGTGCGGACAATGGAAATCCCCCGCCCCACCTCAAGGAGTTTTTTAGAAATTCGCACGTCTCATACTTAACTTGTTGTGAGGCAGTTGACTACGGATGCAGAATTTTAGGAAGAGGACCGTTTTCCAAGCCTGAAGCAACGCATGCGAGGCCGGCCTCGAGCGCGGTCGCTTACGTGTAGTTGAAGCATAACTACTCAACCCCGGAGTCGGCGGGGTTGTCTCGGCCTCCTCTTTCCTGCAGGCTCTGAGACGCCCACCCCCACGTCATCTTCTCTTCATGCCTCCAGAGACACTGCTCTCCGTGCCGCCTGCCGTGGCGGATTTCATACGTTCCGAACCACCTCGGCTCCCCTCGTGGCTGCGGCGGGTCGCCGGAAGCGATCACGCGCCTACCTATGTCAGCAGCGACCCTCCAGCACGACGACTGGGGTCCGGCGGGGGAACGGTGCATCTCCTGTATGCCGCGTGGCGGGAGCAGGGGAAAGGGATGCGCCTGGAGAGCTGGATCAAGGCCCGGCAACGCCTGGTCCTGCACGCCGGAGGTGAAAGTCGACGGCTGCCCGCCTACGCCACCCTCGGAAAGGCGTTTATTCCAACCCCCGAGATGGCCGCCCTGATGCCCGCGGAGCCGGATCGGGTTCTGGCGGACCTCCAACTTCCCCTTTTTCGCGAAGCGCTCTCTGAAGCAGGACCCAGGGCCGCCGTGCTCGTCGCCTCCGGTGACGTCTGGCTTCGCTTCGATGCTGCCGAGATCCCAGCGGTCCACGCCGACGTGGTCCCCGTCGGCATGCCGGTGCCCCCCGAAACCGCTCGCCACTTCGGCGTCTTTTATACGGCACGTTCCTCCAGCGTCCCCGCTTCCGGCCCAATCGCCATCCAGGCCGTCGCCCAAAAGCCTTCCCTCGAAGACCTGCGCGAGCGAAGCCGTCATTGTCATTGTCTTGTGGATACGGGGCTCTGGTTCCTGAGCACCGAGGCGCTCGCCGTCCTGTTCGCACGATGCGGGTGGGACAAGTCCCGCCAGCGTTTTGCCACCGAAGACGGGTTGCCGCGCTGGCTGGACCTTTACACCGAGGTGGGCGCCTGCCTTGGGAAGAAGAGGCGGGTATCAAAAGCCCTGCGACTGGCAGGCGCCCGGCATCTCACCTCGGCCCTGATCCCGCTGCCGTCCGGACACTTTCACCACCTGGGGTCGTCCCGCCAGCTTCTTGAGTCCATGGAGCAGCTTCAGTCGCAAGCCGCGACCAGGGACTGTCTCCTCGCCTCGGCCACGGTGACTCCATTCGCTCTGGCGAAAGCAAAGCCGCGCCGTGCGTGGGTGGAGGGGTGCGCCCAAACGCACGCCGTTCGCCTGGGAGGAGACAACGTGGTCACAGGTCTGCCCCCCGGCTCCTCCGTACGTAACCTGGCGGCAGGCGAATGTCTGGAGGTGGCGCCCACCGGCAACGGTGACCGGTTCATCGTTCGCCCGTACGCAATCGATGACACCCTGCGCGGCGTTATTCCTGAGGCCACCATTTGCGGCCAACCCGCGCTCCAGTGGCTCAGCCGGCGGGGTTTGCAGCTGGCGGATAACGACATCTTTGACGCACGCCTCTACCCGATCGTCCGCGCTGAACAGATCGATCAAACGTTGGTTGAGTGGTTCTTCGCGGCGTCCCCCGACAACCGGTCCTCCCTGGCGTGGCTCAACACACCTCGTGTATCGGCCCGCGAACTCCCCGCAGCCGTATCGCTGGTGCGAAGCTTCCGGCAACGCGCCTCCGCCATAGCGGAATCCTATCGCGCGCGACTGGGACAGCAACGTCAGGCTCCCGAGCCTGCCTTTGGCGGGGATTTAGCGAGCCTCGCCGCCTTCATCCGGCGCGACGCGCCCGCGCTCGCTCCGATGTTCAAAACATCCTCGGAGTCGACGCGCTCCGCCCCGCTGGAGCGCGCCCGGCACCGCCTTTTCACCCAGGAACTGGAGGCAAAGGGCCGACGCTCAACCGATGATGCCTACCAGGAGCTGAGGGACCGCATCGTCGCTTCCCTGCGCCTCACACCTGCTCAACCCCAAAGAAAGCTAGCGCCTGATCAGATGGCGTGGGGCCGCAGCCCTGCGCGCCTCGATCTGGCCGGAGGGTGGTCTGACACGCCTCCCTACTGTCTTGCGGCAGGCGGAGCGGTGCTCAACGTCGCCGTCCAGCTCAACGGCCAGTCACCCATCCATGCGTTTGTGCGATTCCGCCCGGGCCTCGCCTTGGTCCTCCGGTCAATCGATCAGGGAACGCAGGAAACGGTGACGTCAGGCACCCAGCTCCAAGATTACTCAGATCCTAACGGAGCCTTTAGCCTCCTCAAAGCATGCGTGGCGGTGGCCGGTTTCTTGCCTGAATTCAGCAAAAACGCACCGAAGGGAGGCCTTTCTTCACTCCTGCGCCGCTTAGGAGGCGGATTAGACATCTCTGTCTTAAGCGCCGTGCCCAAAGGGTCGGGCTTGGGAACGTCGTCCATCCTCGCGGCGACGGTCCTCGGTACCCTGAACGCCGCGCTCGGTTTGGGATGGAACACCGTCGACCTATACGACCGGACCCTCGCAGTGGAACAACTTCTGACGACCGGCGGAGGATGGCAGGACCAGGCCGGGGCACTCTATCCGGGCGCGAAACTGATCACGACGAACGCGGGAGACCGCCAGCAGCCACACGTGCGCCAGATCGATCCGCACCTCCTTGAGTCGGCGGCCGAGAGCGGGGAGCTCTTGCTCTACTACACCGGCATCACCCGACTCGCAAAAGCCATCCTCCGCGAAATCGTCCGTGATATGTTCCTGCGGCGGCAGCACACGCAGCGGGTTCTCGGATCCATTCGCGCAAACGCCCACCGGGCCGCCGCCGCCTTCCAAGCGAGGAACCGGACGCAGGCCATCCGGGCGATTCAGCGTTCATGGCGGCTCAATCGCGCGCTCGATGCCGGAACCTCGCCGCCTGCGATTGATGCGCTCGTCGCCTCCTGCGGCACCGACCTCGCCGCGTGCAAGCTCCTCGGGGCCGGCGGGGGAGGCTTTATGCTGCTCTGGGCGACCGATCCCGCCGCCGGACGACGGATGCGGCGCAAACTCAGCCAACACGGTCCACTCCCGGGCAGCCGTTTCGTCGACTTTTCGATATGTCATCGAGGATTCGAGGTGACCCGCACCTAAACGTGGCTTCTTACCGCGAAACGACCCAAAATCCGCCTTTTTCGCAGCCAAACCCCCGCGCAGAGCCCCCTTTTCAGCCCATTTTGGGGTTCGTTGCTTTTTCCCAAAGGCTTTCTAACGAGGCTAGCACCTCGCTCAAAATCCCCTGCCGAAGCGCCCATTTTCACCCGAAAACTCCCAAATTTTGGGGATTTTCACTTAAAATCGGCCAGAAATCGGGGGTTGCATGGGATCGCAAAGTTCTTTTTGAACGCCACCCCTGTTTAATCTACTAACGTCGCGTCCATCTGCTCAACTCAACCCAGGCACCCTTTGGACCTAAAACAGATCAAGCTGATCATCGACCTGATGAAGCGCTCGGATTTGACCGAATTCGCGGTCGAGGAAGAGGGCTTTAAACTTAAGATCCGGCGGGGCGCCAATGGCCTCCCGGTGGTGTCGAGCAGCCGGGGATCCAACCCGCCGTTCGCAGCCGGGAGCGAAACGGCTGCTCCCATCGCTTCGGCCACACCCGCACTCGGGGTTGGTCCAGCCGCGGCCGCCGCCGACGAGGCCGGCGTCACCTACATCAAGTCGCCGATGGTCGGAACGTTTTACCGTTCTCCCTCGCCCGAAAGTAAGTCGTTCGTGGAAAACGGCTCCAAAGTCACGGAGACCAGCGTCGTCTGCATCATTGAGGCGATGAAGATCATGAACGAGATCCAATCGGAGACGAAGGGAACGATTCTCGAAACCCTCGTCGAGAACGGGCAGCCCGTCGAATACGGGCAGCGCCTCTTCAAGGTCAAACAGGGCTAACCAGTCCAACTAAAGCCACTAATCCACGCTGGTGCGGATCAATCCCGTCACAGGATTGCCATCCCAGTGTGCGTTAGTGGTTTCGTCATTTTATGATTCAGAAGATTCTCATCGCGAATCGCGGTGAAATTGCCCTCCGCATCGTCCGCGCCTGCCGGGAACTCGGCATCAAAACCCTCGCGGTTTATTCGGAGGCAGACGTGCAGTCACTCCACGTGCAGCTCGCCGATGAAGCCATCTGCATCGGAGGCCCCAAAAGCTCGGACAGCTACCTGCGGTCGGACCGCATCATCAGCGCGGCCGAGATCGCCGATGTGGACGCCATCCACCCCGGTTACGGCTTCCTTTCCGAGAACGCCAAATTTGCCGAGCAGTGCGAGTCCTGCAATATTAAGTTCATCGGGCCTAAATCTAAGAGCATCAAGATGATGGGCGATAAGTCCATCGCCAAGGATACAGTAAAGAAAGCCGGAGTCCCGACGGTCCCGGGCAGTGACGGACCGGTCGACAGCGAAGCGGAAGCCGTCAAAATCGCCCGCAAAATCGGTTACCCGGTCATCATCAAGGCGGTGGCCGGCGGAGGCGGGCGCGGCATGCGTATTGCCCACAACGACGTTTCGTTCGCCAAGGAGTATCACGTCGCCCGCAACGAGGCCGAGAAAGCCTTCGGCAATGGGGCGGTCTACATCGAAAAATACATCGAGCGTCCTCGCCATATCGAGTTTCAGATCCTGGCGGACAGCCACGGCAAGGTCCTGCATTTGGGCGAGCGCGACTGCTCCGTCCAACGCCGCCACCAGAAGCTCATCGAAGAATCCCCCTCCCCTTTCCTCACGCCTGACTTGCGGAAGAAGATGGGAAAAGCTGCCGTCCGCGCCGCAGCAGCCGCGGCTTACGAAAACGCCGGCACGATCGAGTTCCTCGTGGATGCCAAGGGTAACTACTACTTCATCGAGATGAACACCCGCATCCAGGTGGAACATCCGGTGACGGAGGAAGTAACCGGCGTCGACCTGATCAAGCAGCAGATCCGGGTGGCAAATGGCGAGAAGCTGGATTTCGACCAGAACGACATCAAATTCGAGAAGCATGCCATCGAGTGCCGCATCAACGCAGAGGATCCGGCACGCAACTTCGCTCCTTCGCCCGGTACGATCGGCCTCTATTACGCGCCCGGGGGCCACGGCGTCCGCGTCGACAGCCACGTTTACAGCGGGTACACGATTCCGCCGTACTACGACTCGATGATCGGCAAGCTGATTTGCTACGGATCAAATCGCAAAACAGCCCTGGAGCGCGCCTATCGTGCCCTGAGCGAATATTTGGTCCGCGGCATCAAAACCACCATTCCCCTCCACAAGGCGATCATGAGCGACCCCACCTTCATCGAAGGCAAGGCGACCACCGCTTACATGGAGGACTTCCTCGGTCGCACGCCCACGGACTTGTTCTCCTAAGGGAGATAACGTCAGGGAGCGATCCCGCGCCTTGAAACCGTTCCGCCCGCCGCTAGGGTCAGCGCCATGCAGCCCAACGAGTTTCCGCCTCCTGCACGATTCGATGACCAGCCTGAGCTGGGTGACATCCGCATCAATCTCGATGTGGTGGCCAGCATCGTGCGCCTCGCCGCCCTTCAGGTTTCGGGGGTCGCCGGTGTCGGTGGTGGCTTTGTCGATGGGATCAGCGAGCTGATTTCGAATCGCGAGGCGGACAAGCGCGGCGTGAAGGTCAATGAAGACCAAAACGACCAGTACGTCATCGAGCTCCGGCTGGTGATTCTCTACGGAGCCGAAATCGGCCGCACCGCCTACGAGGTTCAGGCCGCGGTGCGCAAGCAGGTGATGGGGATGACAGGCAAAGGGGTCGCGCGGGTGGATGTCATCGTCGAAGGCGTCCGATTGCCCTCCGATCACCGCGCCGGCGCCGAGAAACCGGATGACCTTTGGCCAGAGGTAGCAGCGTCGGATTGAGCATGGATGCCGCTCTTCAGTACCTCGCGCGCCCCTCGGTGGAATGGACGATTGTCTGGGTCCTCCTGGCTGCCCTGGTCCTTTTCCTTTTTCTCAGACGCCCTCGCACCCTCGTCCTCGCTAAAAGCGATGCGGGGAAACTGGAGATCTCCCGGCACGCCCTAAACCGGCTGCTGGAGGCCTGTTGTGAGCAGTTGACCGGCGTCGCCTCGGCCCGTGCTCACGTGACCCGCCGAGGTGGTAAACTGTGCACGCGTCTGCGCCTCAAGGTCCGTCCCGAGGCCAAACTGGATGCGATCCAAGGTTACCTCACCGAGGAGATCGCCGGGATCTACCGCGAGAACCTGGGCCTCGCCGACCAGGTGGGGACGGTCCACATCGAGGTCGTGAACGTCCTGCCGGCGGAAGACCGCTTCACCGGGCGGTAATCCCCGCTCAGGGCCGGACGGCGAAGACGTCAGACCATTCCCCGAGGGTACGCGTTTCAAAGGTCCAGCCCGGCACCCTGGCTGCGAAGGTCGTTCTCACCTGCTCAAGCTCCCGCGCCAAAATCCCGCTGAGGACCAACGCACCGTGAGGTTCGACCGCCGCGAGGAGCTCGTCAGCAAAACGCATCAGGACATCGGCCTGGATGTTGGCCAACACAACTGCGGCCTTCCGGCCGGCGAGTCCGCT
Source organism: Verrucomicrobiota bacterium (assembly GCA_023428905.1). Taxonomy (GTDB): domain Bacteria; phylum Verrucomicrobiota; class Verrucomicrobiia; order Opitutales; family Opitutaceae; genus EW11. Next base: position 59,726 of record JAEYWP010000025.1, on the reverse strand, counting down.
GGTGAGATCGCCGACGAAAAAACTCACCTTCCCGTCCAATCCGTTGAGCGCTGCGTTTTCCTCGGAAACCCGCACCGCCTCCGGATCGTTGTCGAAACCGTCCACGTGTTCGAAGCCTAGGCGCCTGGCGGACAAGGCTAAAATCCCCGAGCCGCAGCCTGCATCGATCACACGGGCGGTCGACGGCAGGCGATCGGCCAGCGCCACGAGTCGCTCACAGCACAAGCGTGTGGTCTCGTGATTACCCGTGCCGAAGGCCAGCCCCGGATCCAACCAGATCACGGCGTCGCCGGCCGGCACCACGTACGACTCGCGCTCCCAAATCGGTACCCAGTGCAGTCGGCCGAAGCGTGAGGCCTTGAAATGCGCCTTGTAACTGTCGCGCCAATCCTGATCCGCCAAGGTGTGCAGCGAAGGCTGGGCCAGCCCTGCGAGCGGTCCGTCACCCATCGCGAGGGCCGCCCACGATGCCTGCGCATCTGACTCCGACTCAAAGACTCCGATCAGGTGGGCGGTATGGACGAGCACATCCTGGGAAACCATCCAGCGGCCGTCACCCGCCTCCAGGAGGTAGGTGTCAATAGCATCAACGGCGTCGAAGGGAATGGCGAGCGTGGCTTGAATCACAAGGTGGTTTCATGCGCGCTTCGCCGGCGCGGGCGAGAGGTTTTTTCCGGAGCGCCTCCGCCTTCCGCGAATCCCGCTTCGGCCCATTCAAACCCGCTGCGGGCGTCCCCCGCAGGGTCACTCGACACTCAGCCGCGCCACCACGGAGGGCAGCAGGCGGTGTTCCGCCGCATGCACCTTGGCCGTAAGCGATTCGAGGGTGTCCGTAGGCTCAATGCGCACCACGGCCTGATCGAGGATGGGGCCGGCGTCGACCTCAGGGGTGACGACATGGACGGTGCACCCCGTGACCTTGACCCCGCGCCGCCATGCCTGGCCGATCCCATCCAGCCCGGGGAAGCTGGGAAGCAGGCTCGGGTGCAGGTTGATGATCCGGCCGGGAAAGGCCTCGATCAGCCGCGGTTTGAGGATCCGCATGAAGCCCGCCAGCACCACCAGCTGCGCGCCACAGTCGCGGATGGCATCGATGTAACGTTGTTCGCCCGCCTCATCAAATTTCGTCTTGAAGGGACCCGGGTCGAGGAAGGTCGCGGGAACCCCAAAACGCGTCCCCAGTTGCAGCGCGCCCGCCTCCCGGCGATCGGCAAACAGCTGGACCACCCGCGCGCGCCCCAAGTCCCCCTTCTCCTGCGCCTGGAGCAGTGCTTCGGCATTGCTGCCCCGCCCGGAGGCTAGGACAACGACCTTCATTTTGTGGGCGGGCTCAGACATCGCCTGCGGCTTTGATTTTAGCGATCAGGCTGGTGGTGCTGAACCCAGCAAGGAAGGGCATGAAGGAGATTTGGGCTCCATTTTCCTGCAAGGCGCCCCGTTCACCCGGATCGAGCTTTTCGAGCGTGTAGTCTCCCGCCTTGCAATACACGTCGGGACGCAGGGCGCGGATTTCACCCGTCAGGCGTTTTTCGCGGAAGATGACGATCGCGTCCACGAACCACGTGGCTGCGAGGGCGTAGGCCCGCTGTTCCTCGTTCTGCACCGGCCGCAGGGGACCCTTCAGCTCGCGCACGCTGGCGTCGCTGTTGAGCGCGATCACCAACGCGTCACCGAGTGCCCGCGCCTGCTGCAGGTAATAAAGGTGTCCGGTGTGGAGCAGATCGAAAACGCCATTCGTCAGAACCACGCGTTTGCCACTGGCGCGCAGCGTTTCGCGCCAGGTGACAGCAGCATCGAGGGAAAACAGCTTCGAATTGGGCAGCATGGGAGGAACAGGGTGCGCCGGACTCAGGCGCTCAGAGGCCTGCAGCCCAGGTCTGGCTGCAGGCGAGGCTGCTTACCGCAGAGCTGGAGTTCTCAAAAGAACTTCTTCGCTTTTTCGAAGAAGCTTTTCGCCATCGGTTCGTCCGCATCGCCGCTGAGAACGGCAAATTCCTCGAGTTTCTTCTTCTGCTCGGACGAGAGGGACGTCGGAACCTCGACATGAACACGCACCAGCTGGTCCCCGTGGCCCCCGCTGCGCAAGTTTGGCATGCCCTTGCCCTTCAAGCGGAAGGTGGTCCCGCTCTGGGTGCCGGTTGGAATCTTGAGCGATGCGCGACCCGAGAGGGTCGGCACCTCAATCGTGCCCCCGAGCGTAGCCAGGGTGAACTTGATCGGAATCTCGCAGAAGAGGTCATCGCCCTGCCGCTCGAAGATCTCGTGCTCCCCCACGGAAATCACGATGTACAGGTCGCCCGCGTCGCCGCCGGAGACGCCCGCCTCGCCGTTACCGACGGAGCGCAGGCGCGAGCCGGTATCCACACCGGCCGGCACGCGTACATTCAACTTGGTGGTCTTGGCCACGCGTCCCTCCCCGCGGCAGGCGGTGCAGGCTTTCTCCACCTTGGTCCCGGCGCCGCCGCAGGTGGGGCAGGTCTGGGTAAAGGTGATGATGCCGCCGGAGCGCCGGATCTGACCGGCACCGCGGCAGGTGGGACACTGGACGCGCTTGGAGCCGGGTTCGGCGCCGCTGCCATCGCACCGCTCGCAGGACACGGCCTTGCGAAAGGAGATCTCCTTTTCCACGCCTTTTGCCGCCTCCTCGAGGGTCAGCTCCAGGTCGTAACGCAGGTCTGCCCCGTCACGGCCTCCATCGCGTCCCCCGCCACCGCCGAAGAACTCCTCGAAGATGCCGCCGCCGCCGCCCCCACCACCGCCGCCGCCAAAGACCTCGCGGAAAATATCGAACGGGTCGTGGAAACCACCACCCATGCCCCCACCCGGGCGCGGGCCTGGGCCACCGCCCTGCTGGAAAGCGGCGTGTCCAAAACGATCGTAGGCGGCGCGTTTCTGCGGATCCTTCAGGACCTCGTACGCCTCGGAGACTTTCTTGAACATCTCCTCAGCCTCCTTGTTGCCCGGGTTTTTGTCCGGATGGTACTGGATCGCCTTCTTGCGATAGGCCTTCTTCAGGTCCTCCTCGGAGGCCCCTTTTTCGACGCCCAGCAGTTCGTAATAGTCTTCCTTCGCCATAGTTGGAGTGGATAAGCCGCCCGGCTGTTTCCCCGTTCGGGGACACAACGACGGGCAGAAGGAGATGCTTAGCCGGCCGGGGTTGCGTCCTTGTCAGGACCGCTGGAAACCACGACGGACGCGGGACGCAGGAGCCGGCCATTCAAGGCATATCCCACACGGACGACCTGAAGAACGGATCCCTCCGCGACCTCGCCGCTGGGCTGACTGGCAATGGCCTCATGCTGATTGGGATCAAAGGCCTGCCCCACAGGGTTGATCTCTTTGAGCCCGTGGGATGCAAGCGAGCTCTTCAACTGCTCCTGGACCATCACAATGCCGCCCACCAGGGACTTCAGATCGGCATTCGGCGCCTTGGCCGCGCCCAGCCCCAGTGCGAGATTGTCCAGCACAGGAAGCAGGTCCTCCAGCACACGCCCGGCGGCGTATTGGCGCAGTTCGTCCTTTTCGCGAACCGTGCGGCGCCGGAAATTCTCCAGGTCGGCCACGGAACGGACATAACGATCGTAATTGTCCGCGGCTTCCTTCCGGGCGGCACTGAGTTGCTCCTCGAGCGCAGGGGAGCCGGACGCAGGAGGCGCTCCGGCATCCGTCGAACCGGGGTTCACTTCCGGGGCAGCGGCGGCCGCCGCGTTCGAGGTGTTGGAGTTGTCCAGTGTGTCAGCGTGTTCAGGTGCGGTCATAGAAGCCGGCGAATTAACTACGGCTTCTTTGTTTCTTCAAGCGTGTCGGAAATCGACTTTAGCACGTCCTGGGCAGGGGTCTTTTTCTTCGGATCCTTCACCGGCGGCGCCTCAACCGTCGCGTTCAGCACGTCACCGAGGGAACCGGGGATGAGGCCGGTGATGGCGGTGGCGGCGGGCGACAGCGCCCGCACAAAGCGCGAATTGAGGATCTGCTTGGCGTCGGTGACGTTGAAAAAGGTCTGGTTGATCGCGAGGTCGAACTCACGGTGGACCGGTTCCTTGGGGGCGTAGTCGTCGGTCACGACGCGATCCACCTTCAGCTCCAACCGCTGGATACGAAAGTTCGACTGCTTCGGGCTGGGGCGATCCGGCAGCGGCGGAGGAGTCGGGGTCGGCTTCCTCAACTCACCGTATTTCGGCGGAGGGGTGGGCTCCGGCGTGGGGGCGACGGGCACGGGAAAAAGGCGGTCGTAGAAAAGCGACGCATTGAGGGTGCCCTCGCGGTTGCGGACGAAGGCGATCTGCTCGATGTCCAGCCGCACGTATTCAATGTCTGGAGCGTCACTCCAGAGCGTGCGGAGGGGCGCCTTGGCGTGGAACGCCCGGATCCTCAGGTAATCGCGGCGGGGAAAGGTGGAGGGGTTGTCCACCACCATGCCGTCGACAGTGACCTCCGCGGAAAACGGGTTGAGCACCAGCTTGCGCACCACCACGTCGAAGCCCGTCCGCTTCTTCAGCGTGCTCGTGAGCAGCAGAGGCATGAAGAATATCCAGGCCGCCACTACGACCGCGCCGAAGATGATGAGAAAGGCGACGAGTTTCAGGAGCGCGCCGCCATGCCTACGACGGAGCCCAGAAGGGGTGTGCATCCACCCAGCTAGGAGAAGTTCTCCGTCAGGAGCAACATCGCCGGTTGGTCGGCCAGAAATGTGAAGGCGCCCGAATAGGGAAGAATGACATTCTCGCCGGCAGAGACCCGCTCGCCGCCGGTACTGGTGACGGAGCCGTTCACCACACTCAGGATCCGCGGCTGCTCGCCGGCGGCGACCTCCAGCCGTCCGCCCGCCGGAAGAGGAACCCGGCGGATGCGGAACTCGTGGGCGTCCGCGATCACCGCCGCCTTTGGTTCAGCCCGGACCGGAGCCGGTTCGACGTCATCCCAGCGGATCGACTGGAGGGACTCCGAGACGTGCATCTGTCGTGGTTTTCCGTCGAGGCCGACGCGTCCCCAATCATACACGCGATAGGTGGTGTCGGAGTTTTGCTGGATCTCGAGGATGAGGTTGCCGCCGTCGATCGCGTGGATCTGGCCGCTGTGCACGAGGATAGAGTCCCCCGCGGAAACAGGAAAGCGGTGCACGCACTGTTCCAGCGTGAGGTCCTGCAGCGCCTTCTCGAACTGTTCGCGGGTGACGCCGCGGCGCAGTCCCACGATCAGGTGGGAGCCCGGCGCGCAATCGGCGATGTACCAGTTCTCCGTCTTGGGTTCACCCTTCAGCGACGGCGCGACCTGGGCGGGCGGGTGGACCTGCAGGCTGAGGCGCTCGCGGCAGTCGAGCCACTTCACCAGGATCGGGAAGGGGCGTGAGGCCGGCCATGCGGGCCCCATGATCGCGGCGGCGTGACGCTCGAGAACCGTTCGGAGCGGTTGCCCTGCGAACGCGCCGGACGCGATCACCGACTGCGCTTCCGGCCGGTCAACAATCTCCCAGCTTTCGCCAATCGGTCCCTGTCCGGGCAGAGTGCGGCCGAGGGAGCGCTCCAGGATGCGCCCTCCCCAAACCCGTTCCTGATACAGAGGCTTCAAGCGAAGAACCTGTTGCATGCGAGTGGTGAGATATTTGTTAAACCTGACTGGGGGATTATTAAATTTGACCGTCCAAGCCCAGGGACTGGAATCGGCCAAAGGCTAGTACGGCTGCAGAAACCACATGGCCAAGTCCGCGAGTTCAAACTCAAACACCGCCCCGTCCTTCAATGCCCCGCGCTACCAACCGCGCTGGGCGATAGCCAGCGTATGCTTCCTGTTCGGGATGCTGCTGGCGGTCGCGTTCATCGACTTCTCGCCCGAGCAGAGCGTGATGTCGGGCACGGTGACGACGGGGAGAAACCTGGTCGGGCGCTTCGGCGCCGAGGTCACCTGGTGGTCGCTCCGCTGGATCGGCATCAGCATGTGGCTGCTGCCTGTATTCTGTTTATGGATGTCCTACGTCGCGGTGCGCAACGCCCGGCGCCTCGCCACCACGCGGGTGATCGCGATGCTAGTCTCGATCTGCGCCTTCTGCGGCCTGGCCACGATGATCGACTCCTTCAGCGGGGCGGAGAAAATCACCGAACGCAGCCAGTATTTCACCGGCGGCCTCGGCGGACTGCTCGGAACCGAGCTCTACACCCATCTCCTGGAGGACTCCCTCGGGGTATTCGGTTCAGGCCTACTGATGAGCATGTTGTATGCGATCGGCCTGATGTTCATCTTCACGCGCGACATCGCCGCCGAGTTCGAGCGCTTTGGCGCCAACTACCAGGAGTGGCGCGAGCAGCGGGCGAAGGCCCGAGCGGAACGCGCCGAGCTGAAACGCCAGCTGAAGGAGGAGAAACTTCGCCAGAAGAACGCCCGCCCCCCGGTCGCCGTCGGCCCCCCGATGACGAAAAAGCTGAGCCTGGCACGCAACACCACGCCGCCGATGGGCACCACCCCGCCCATCCCGGCGGAGGAGCCGGAGGATGGTGCCACCGCCGGCAAGGAGCAGCCCGAGCCGGCCAAGGGCGAAACCCGAGGATTCCCCCCGCCCAAGCCGACGGCGCCTGTTGCCCCGCGGCCGGATCGCAACGGCGCCGCCAAGGGCAAGGGCACCGTGAGTCCCTTCGGCGACAATGCACCGCTCGCCACGGACACCACCGGTCTGGCGGTGAACGCGGCGGGGCGCATCGAGCTCAACATCGTCAAGCCCGAGGAACCCAAGAAGGCGACCAAGGCGACCGTCCCCCAGAGCACGGACGAGCAGTATCAGTTTCCGCCCCTCTCCCTCCTGCGCGAGCAGGCCAAACCCGCCTTCGGCAACTCGGAGGAGGAGCACCGCCGCAACGCGGAAAACCTGCTGCGCATCCTCAGCGAGTTTGGTGTCGAGGTCAGCCTCGGTGAGATCCACGTCGGCCCCGTGATCACCCGCTACGAGGTGATCCCGGCCCCCGGCGTGCGGGTGGAAAAGATCGCCGGCCTGGACAAGAATATCGCCCTCGGCATGCGCGCCCAATCCGTGCGTATCCTCGCCCCCATCCCCGGCAAAGCCGCGGTGGGCGTGGAGGTGCCCAATCAGAATCCGACGCCGGTGGGCATGCGCGAGCTGCTCGAAAGCGAGGACTGGGCCGGCGCCAAGGCGGAGCTGCCCATCGCGCTCGGCAAGGACGTCTCCGGCAAACCGCTGATCTCCGACCTCGCCAAGATGCCCCACCTCCTGATCGCCGGCGCGACAGGGTCGGGAAAATCGGTCTGCATCAATTCCATCGTCGCATCGGTCCTGTATTCAAAGAGCCCGAAAGACGTGCGCCTCCTGATGGTGGACCCGAAGATCGTCGAACTGAAGGTCTTCAACACCCTGCCCCACATGCTGATTCCGGTGGTGACGGAGCCGAAAAAGGTGCCGTCCGCCCTGAAGTGGCTCTTGGGTGAGATGGAGCAGCGCTACCAGATTTTCGCCAAAATCGGGGTTCGCAACATCATCGGCTTCAATGGCCGCAAGCGCGGGGCCAAACCCGAGCTCCCGCCCGAACCGGCACAACCCACCCTTGAAGGCGTGGACGCCGGGGCCGACGAGATCGAGATCCCCGAGCGCCTGCCATACATCGTCGCGATCATCGACGAGCTCGCGGACCTGATGATGGTGGCACCCGCGGAAGTCGAAACCTCGATCGCACGCCTGGCGCAGCTCGCGCGCGCCGCCGGTATCCACCTGATCATCGCGACCCAGCGCCCGTCCGTGAACGTCATCACCGGCGTGATCAAGGCCAACCTGCCCTCGCGCATCGCCTTCCAGGTCGCATCGCAGGTGGACTCCCGCACCATTCTCGACACCAAAGGCGCCGACACGCTGATCGGACGCGGTGACATGCTGTTCTCGCCACCGGGCTCCTCGCGTCTGGTCCGCGCCCAGGGCGCCTTTGTCTCCGACGAGGAGGTCCAGGAGCTGGTGGAGTTCCTCAAGAAGAACGGCCCCCCGAAATATGCCCAGGACGTTCAGGCTCAGATCGACCGCGATCCTGACGCCGACGACGATGAAGGCGGCGGTGATGACGAGGATCTCGGAGACGACGAGGAACTGCTGCACGAGGCCATCTCCGTGCTGAAGTCCACCCGCCGCGCGTCCACCTCGATGCTCCAACGGCGCCTGCGCATCGGCTACAACCGGGCCGCCCGGCTCATGGAGATCATGGAAGACAAGGGCATCGTCGGGCCGGAGAACGGCGCCCAGCCTCGCGAAATCCTTCAGGACCTGGACAAGCTTTGACCGCTTCCGCGCGCCGCGCGTGCGGGGCGGAAGGAGCAAAGCCGATGGAGCGCCTTCCACGGGCCCCCTGCGCGCAGGCGTGATTTCCCGCGGCACGTCTCACCGCCGTCATCGAGGCTTCGGGTTTGTCATTCGGTCTTCCCCCACCCCCCTTTCTTCTTCCCCTGCAGCGTGTTTTTCCATAACTGACTCCCCATGCAATCGATCGGCGAACGCCTTGAAGAAGCGCGGAAACGGAAAGGCATCTCCATCCGTGAGGCGGCGGAGGCGACGAAGATTCGCAGCGATTACCTGCACAAGTTCGAGAGCAACCAGTTCGACATCCGGTTGCCGGAAATTTACGTCCGCGGTTTCCTCAGGACCTACGCCAACTACCTGAAGCTTCCCGGGGACAAGATCATGAGCGACTACAATGCGCTCGGTCTCAACGCCCCGGCGGCACAGCGCAATTTAAACCGCGAAGTTTACGGGCGGATGGACCTGTCCATTTCCACCGCCAAACCGGAGAAGGAAAACAAGGAACCCGCCGCTGCGCCCGCTCAGCCCGCCGCCCCGGCAGAACCCGCCCAGGCGCGCAATCCGGCCACCTTCGTGCCCAACAGTGGCGGCGGCATCCAGTTGGACCGCGGCTTGATGATCAAGTTTGGGTCGATCGCCGCCGCCGCGCTGATCGGCCTCTTCGTTCTCCTCTGGGTGCTGCTCCGCGACGACAAGCCGGCCAGCGCGGCCGTCCCACCGCCGTCCGACGCCACCTGGGTGCGCCCGCAGGCCGGCGAGGCCATCATCACGCTGGTGGCGATGGATCGCGCCCACGTGCGTGTGACCCAGCAGAGCACTGGGGCGGTGCTCTTCGACGGGCAAATCCCGCGGGGCGACCGCCGCGACGTCCCGCGCCGCGGGCAATTGCGGGTTGAGACCGAGAATCCGGAGCGGCTGCGCCTGAACATCGGTGGTTCGGATTTCGAGCTGAAGGATCCGAAGACCGATACGTATTTGAAATCGGCTGACATCCGCGCGCCGTAAGGCGACGCGGATACGCTCTCGGTCGCCGGCTCAGCGCAGCCCCAGCGGTGGTCCGAGGACTTCGCGCAGGATGATGGCCCGGCGCAGTGCCTCAGGGTCGCGCAACTCCTGCTGCAGCGAAAGCCGGGGAACGAGGGACGCAGCGGTGGGCACCGACCGGGCAATGTGCTCGGGATCGGTGGCGGCGGTGGAGAAGACCTCGGCGGAGCGTTCGCGACTCAATCGTCGCCGCTCCTCCACCTCGCGCAACGCAGTCTGCAACTGACGCTGGCGTTCCACCTCCTCCTCATCCGGCACGTAGGCCGCGCGCCGTGGCAGGGGCGGTGGCACGGGCTGCGGCTCGTGAGGCGGGCGGGGCATGCGGGAGGGCTCCTGTTCGTAGCGCGGCGCCGGCTCTTCCTCCGGGATTCCCAGCCGCTGCTGGATCTTCCTGCGGATCTCCTCCTGGACCCGGCGCACCTGGTCCTCGGTGTCGAAGGCAGTTTCCTGCGGCAGCTCCTGGCCGTGGCGCTGCGCCTCCTGCTCCTCCTCCTGCTTCTTCTTGCGTGCGCTCAGCCAGGCGGCGATTGCCGCCCCGACCACGAAGAGGAGTTGGAAGTTGTCGAAGATCCAGTCCATGGGGTGCCCGGCGGACTATTTCTTGCCCTCAGGGTGACCGATCGACTGGCGCATGCCGGTATCGGCCTGGACGTTCTCCATGCGGAAGTAATCCATCACGCCGAGTTTCCCCTGGCGGAAGGCTTCGGAGATGGCCAGCGGCACCTGTGCCTGCGCCTCCACCACCTTGGCCTGCATCTCCTGGACGCGCGCCTTCATTTCCTGCTCCAAGGCGACGGCCGCGGCGCGGCGGATTTCAGCCTGGGCCTGGGCCATGTTCTTGTTCGCCTCCGCCTGCGCCTCCTGGAGCTTCGCCCCGATATTCTCTCCCACGTCCACGTCCGCGATATCGATCGAGAGGATTTCGAACGCGGTTCCGACATCGAGGCCGCGGTTCAGCACGTTCTTGGAGATGCTGTCCGGCGACTCGAGCACGCTCTTGTACGACTCGGCGGAGCCGATCGTGGTCACAATGCCTTCGCCCACACGCGCGATGATGGTGTCCTCCTTGGCACCGCCGACAAAACGGTCGAGGTTGGTTCGCACGGTCACGCGCGCCTTTACCTTCACCTGGATTCCATCCTTGGCCACGCCATCGATCGTCGTCCGGCCCTGTTCCGCGTTCGGGCAGTCGATCACCTTGGGGTCGACGGAGGTGCGCACCGCCTCCACCACGGATTTGCCCGAGCCCTTGGTGGCGAGGTCGATCGCGCAGGCGCGCTGCCAGTTGAGGACGATGCCGGCCTTTTGCGCCGCAATCAGCGCCTGCACCGTGGGGATCACGTTGCCACCGGCGAGGTAATGCGCCTCGACGTCGTCGACCGAGATATCGATGCCCGCCTTGCGGGCGGTGATCCTCGCGTCCACCACCAGTCCATACGGCACCTGCCTCAGGCGCATCGCCACCAGCGTCGGCAGGCTCACCTTGGCGCCCGCCAGGCGGGCCCGAAGCCATACACTGAGGAAGGAGAAAAAGATCCCCAGTATGATGAGGAGAATGACGACTGCTACGATGATGCCAATCAGTCTGAAGTCCATGGATGTGTAGTTAGAGTTTGGAGACTTTGAGGGAAAAAGGGTCCATCGCCACCACGCGCACGGCGGCGCCCTTGGCCAGCAGGCCATCCTGGGACTGCGCCTCGTAGGAGTGGCCGTCGATCGCCACATAACCTGTCGGCGCCAGGGTGGTCAGGGTGGTGCCGGTCTTGCCGACCAGTTCCGGCAGCGCGGGGCGCGGCTGGCTCGTGCCCGACACCTCGGCGGTGAGAAACATCTTTCGTCCTATCCCGGTTTTCGGGAGGAGCACGAGTTCAAGATACACGGTCAACCCGCTGAGACCGAGGGCAACCGCGAGGGCGATGGCCCCTCCATCCAGGCCGAACTTCCAGAAGGCCAGGCCGCAGCCAATGAGGAGGAACACGCCGCCAATCACGCCGAGGATGCCGCCCGGAAGAAAGACCTCGAAACCGAGCAACACCAGGCCGAGCAAAAAACACAGCACGATCGCGTTCATGAGGTAAACCTTTCCACCACGAGGCCAAAGTCGGTTCGTCCGGTCACGACCACGGATTCTCCCGGGCCGGCCGTGCCCACCGTGAGCCGGGCGTCATAACGGACGCCATCGATCTCCACCGTCCCGAAGGGTCGCAGCGCCGAGACCGTGAGCCCCTTCGCCCCCAGCACCGACGGCCGGAGGTCGGGCGCCTCAGAGGGCACGCCAGCGGTCTGCGCGGTTCCGGTGAGGGCGGTATCGAGGATGATCTTGTCCCAGATCCAGCCGCGGGGAAGGAAGCGCACGAGTGCCAGACCGACCGCCACGGCCACGGCCAGGCCGAGCGCGACGTTTGTCAGCGGTTCGATAAAGACGCCGCCGCTCAAGGTGATCGGTTCGTTCGGCCAGAGATCGGCCATCGCCCAGACCAGCGACCCGAGCATCAGCACCACTCCGGAAACCGCGAGGATCGCGATCCCGGGCACAAAAAAGATCTCAATCGCCACCAGCACGACGCCCAGCCCGAAGACCAGGATCGGCTCGTGCCCGGAAAGCCCGGCGATGTAGCTGCTGAGGAAAACGAGCCCGAGGAGGATGCCCCCGGCGATGCCGAAGATGCCAAACCCCGGTGTCTTGAATTCGATCACCAGCGCAAGCATGCCGAGCCCGAGCAGAAGCGGCGAAAGGTTGGTCAGGTGCTGGGCCAGGCGCTCCGACCACGTCACCTCAAGGTGGGTCACTACGTAGTTGTTCTTCCCATACCGCGTATCCAGGACGTCCGTGAGCGACTCCCCCAGGCCGGCGGCGAGCAGCGGTTGCGGCGGCTCGCCATGCGTGGCCATCGCCTCCTCCGCGGTGAGGGAGAGCAGTTCCCCCGGCTTCTTGATCACGGTGTCGCCAATCTTGAGCTCGAAGTCCTTGTCGATCATGGCGGAGATCACGTCGCCGCGGTAGCCCTTGCCCTCGGAGGCGGCGCGCACCTTTGCGCGCAGAAAACTGTTCAGCTTCAACCGCATCGTTTCCGGGATCTCCGCGCCCTGAGCGGTCACGGCGGCGGCCGCCCCGATCACACCGCGGGGCTTGAACCAGATCTCATCGGTGGCGGCGGCGATGAAGGCCCCGGCTGAGATGGCCTCGTCGTTCACGTAGGTCATCGTCGTGCCCTGGAAACGGCCCAGCACCTCCATCATCTCGAGCGCGGTCTGGGCGCTGCCTCCCGGCGTCTTCATGTCGAGGATGACGGTCGTGACCTTGTTCTCCGTGGCCTGCTTCAGACCGTGCCGCAGGACAAACAGCACCGGATCACTGATCTGATCGCGGACCGGCACCACCACGACATGCACCTTCTCCGCCTTGAACTCGGGGAGCGGGACGGCGGGCGCGGGCGACGCCTCCTCCGGCGCGGGACGAGGGATGTCCGCCCGCACCGCAGTCGCGGCGAAAAAAAGGCAGAAGAGGAGAAGAAAGCGGGGCATGTGCAAATAAGGCTGTGCGCTCGCGGGCGCGCTGCAAGCGGGAGTAGGCGGACCAGCGTTACAACGCCGCGCGGTGTTTCCAAGCTCCCGCTTTGTAGCGGTGCGAGCGCTACGCACCGGTCGACGCAAAAAAGCCTTTGCTGCCGGCTGCGGTCCTGCGTAACAGAGCGGCATGGAAAAGGTGCCTTATCTGGACGGACAGTTGGTGCGCTGGCAGATCGGCAGGTCAATCTTCCTCGCGATGCCGGAGCGGGGCGCCCGGCTCATGCATTGGCACGTCGAGCTGGGAGACGGGACCCTGCGGGATGTGATTCATTGGCCCGATCTCCAGACGCTGACGGATTTCCACAAGGTGCGCGGCGGCAATCCCATCCTCTTCCCGTTTTCCGGCCGCAGCTTTGACGCCGGCGAGATCGGCTTCTGGCGCGATGCGGAAGGCGTGCGGCGCCCCATCCCGATGCATGGCATTGCACGCCAGGCCGAGTTCAAGGTCACGCGCCTCGACGCCCGCGGATTTGCCGCCCAGCTGATCCCCGGTGAAGAGGCGCGCGAGGCCTATCCCTTCGACTACGAATTTACTGTCACCTACCTCTTCGAACCGCTCGGCCTGACCTGCGAATTTTCGCTCCGAAACCTGGGCAAGCAGCCGATCCCATGGAGCGCGGGGCACCACTTTTACTTCACCGTTCCCTGGCTCGACGGCACCCGGCGGGGCGACTACGCCATCCGGATTCCGGCCACCGCCACCCACAAACAGGATCAGACCAATGGCGCCCTGCTCCCCGGCCCCACGCTCAAAGTGCAAGAGCCGTTGAACGAGCCGGCGCTGATCGACACCATCCACCTGGGCTTGAAGGGGAATACCGCGGTTTTTGGCCCGCCCAACGCTCCCGGCGAAGTGGCTGTGCGACTTGGCACAGAGAAGGTGCCGCCCCGCGATGCCGCCTTTGTCACCTGGTCGGCCTCGGACGACGCGCCTTTTTATTGCGTGGAGCCCTGGATGGGACCGCCCAATGCAGCCGGACACAAGGTGGGGCTCTCCTGGGTGCAGCCGGGCCAGACGCAGAGCTTTGTCGTCGCGGTCAACGTGAAGTGAACGCTGGCCGAGACGAACACTGGACGCGGCACCGGGTGTGACTATCGTGCCGCACGCCGACATGACTTCTCTTCCCATCGCCCTCTTCGATATCGGCGGACCTGAGGTCCTGCTGGTGATGGTTGCCATCCTCCTGCTTTTCGGAGGCCAGCGCCTCCCCGAGCTGGCCAAGGGGCTCGGGCGCTCGATGCGGGAGTTCAAAAAAGCCTCAGCCGGGGTGGAGGAGGAAATCCGCCGCGCAATTGAAGCGGCCCCCGAGCCCGCGCCGCGCGCGACTCCGCCTGCTCCGGCCCAGCCTTTGCCGGTGTCCACCCCCGGGGTGGCGGCGACCACTGCCGCCGTCGCCGCGGTGAACAACCCGCCGCCGCCGCCCCTCGTGGTGGAGTCGCCAAAGCCTCCCTTCGACGAGGTGGGCGAGACCAAGGCCTGAGACGCCCCTCCGCGTGGACGAGGAGCCGCCGGTTGAAATTCCCATCACCGGCGAACTGGATCTCCACACCTTCGCCCCCGGGGAGACCGGCCGGGTGCTCGATGCCTACGTCGATGCGTGTATCCAGAAAGGCATTCGCACCCTGCGCGTCATCCACGGGAAAGGGACGGGAACGCGGCGGAGGACGGTCCACGCGTGGCTCCAGCGCGATCCCCGCGTCGCGTCCTTCGTTTCCGGAAATGAAACCAGCGGCGGCTGGGGTGCGACCGTGGTCCGGCTTCGGCCGGAATGACGTTTTTTGAAATTCTGCAACTTTCCGCGGAGGGGCTGTGTACTGGACTCATCCAAACCACACATATGAAACTGCACTCCTTCCTCTCCGCCATCGCCGCCGCCTCCCTGGCCGCCCTCCTCATCACCGTGCTCGGCAGCTCCGCCGCCGGCATCGGTTTTGCCGCCTTCACCGCCGGCCTGCTCGCCCTGACCGTCACTCGGGAATACGCGCCGCGTAACCACTTTGTGGTGACTGCGGAAGCGCCCCGCGCCCCCTCGTTCTCCCACCGCGCCCTCCGCTCCTACGGCCTGCGGGCCCCCGCCCGTCGCGCCGCCAACCGCTCCCTCGCGCTTGCCCGCTGAGCGGGTTTTCGCCCTCCTCCGCACACCGATGATGCACGAAATTGATTACCGGATCTCCGGCGACGACATGCAGTTCGTCGAGATCGAGCTGGACCCCACCGAAGCCGTTGTCGCCGAGGCCGGCGGCATGATGTACATGGAGGACGGGATCGCCCTGGAGACGATCTTTGGCGACGGCTCCAGCCAGACCCGCGGCTTCATGGGCTCCCTGCTCGGCGCGGGCAAGCGCCTGATCACCGGCGAGTCGCTTTTCATGACGGTCTTCCAGAACCGCGCATTGAGCCGCCGCAAGGTGGCCTTCGCGGCACCCTACCCTGGTAAGATCATTCCCGTCCACCTGCGCGAGCTGGGCGGCGACCTGATCGCGCAGAAGGATTCGTTCCTTTGCGCCGCCAAGGGCGTCAGCATCAGCATTGCCTTTCAAAAACGCTTTGGCGCCGGTCTCTTCGGCGGCGAGGGGTTCATCATGCAGCGCCTGCAGGGCGATGGCTGGGCGTTTGTGCACGCCGGAGGCACGCTGATGCAGCGCGACCTCGCCCCGGGCGAAACGCTCCGAGTCGACACGGGCTGTCTCGTCGCACTGCAACCCACCGTGGACTACGATATCCAGCTGGTCGGCGGCGTGAAGACGGCCTTGTTCGGGGGCGAAGGTCTCTTTTTCGCCACCTTGCGCGGCCCGGGCCGCGTCTGGCTGCAATCCCTGCCGTTCTCCCGTTTGGCGGGACGCGTCCTCGTCGCTGCAGGAGGGGGGCGTGAGGAAGGGTCGGTCCTGGGAGGCTTTGGCCGGCTCCTCGATGGCGACAATCGCTGAGGCCACACCGGTGCTCGTGGGCCAACCGGCTCGCCGACTCCGTTTGTCACGTGTTCTTCCCGTTCGTCCGCATCGTCTTGCACAGCCGATGCAGCGTGCTCAGGGTGCCCTGCGATGAAAACGCCCCTCACCTACGGAGCCTACACGGCAATCGCGAGTGCCCTGCTCACGCTTGGATTGTTTTTTTCCGGCTATCATTCGGACCCCGCCAAGATGCAATCGGTGCAGTGGGTGGGATCGTTGCTTGGATTCGCCATTCCGATCGTCGGCATCGTGATGGGAATGCGGGCACGCCGCGCCGAATACCCGGCCCACCAGCCCTTCACCTATGCCCGCGCTCTGGGCGCCGGCATCCTCGTGGCGCTGTTTGCCGGCCTTTTTGCGGCGAGTTTCCACCTGCTGTACATCACCGTGATCAATCCGGATTTCATGGTCGTGACCAAGGAGTTGCAGGTTCAGGCGATGGAGAAACAGGGCCTGAGCAGTGACCAGATCGACCAAGCGATGAAGATGACCGGGATGTTTATGCATCCCGCCGTGCAGTTTATCTTCTCGATCCTGTTCCTCTCCATCTTTGGCACCATCGTCTCCCTCATCGCCGCCATTTTCGTCAAGCGGCCTCCGCTCGCCCCTCCCGCCGCGCCCGCCACGGTCTAGTCCGAGTGCTGGCAGAGCCTGCGCCGCGAAGCGCAGGAGCCAAAATCAAAGGCCCCGGAAGCATTCCGGGGCCTGACTGTTTATCGACCTCTCGCCGTTGGGGGCTCAGCGCCCGCCAAAGACCCGTCGCGCGGCGAAGCGGTAATCGAGCGCCGCGAGAGCGAGCATCGCGATCACGGCTCCGTAGCCGATCACGCTGTCGGCGCCCACCACAGGGCGGACATTGGCGACGGCTACGGCGATGGCCGCAACGGCGACTGCAATGAGGGCGAAGGTGATGCGCTTGGTATTCATGTTTTGTATTCTGATTTAGGTTAGGTCCGTACGGCTGAACCGTTCGAACACCCCTAGATTACGTCACCCTTAATAATAGTTGAAGTATCTGTTTCCTATCGCTCCCATAGGAAAGTCCTATGGAATTACAGCAGCTCCGTTACGCCGTGGCGGTGGCCGACACGGGAAATTTCACCCGCGCAGCGGAGCGGTGTCTGGTGAGTCAGCCCTCTCTCAGCCAACAGATTATCAATTTGGAAGCGGAGGTGGGACATAAGCTTTTTCACCGTCTGGGTCGGCGTGCCGTGCCCACGGAGGCTGGCCTCGCCTTCCTCAACCGAGCCCGCGGGATCCTGTTGGGCGTCGAAAACGCCACGCGCGAAATCCGCGATGATCCCACCTTCGGCCGACAAATCACGGTTGGCGCGATTCCAACGGTCGCGCCGTATCTGATTCCGCGCGTGATCGCGCGGTGCGCGGAGACGTCGCCCAATCTCACCATCGCGCTGCGTGAGGACTTCCGGCAGCCGCTCGCCCAAGGCGTGCTCAACGGAGAATTGGACCTCGCCCTCGTCTCCCTTCCGATCAAGGACCCGCAACTCAGTGTGGATCCTCTGTTTACCGAACCACTCCTTCTCGTGGTCCACGGCAGCCATCGTCTCGCGACCAAGGACGTGGTCGTGGCGGCGGACCTGGCCGATGAGGTGTTCATCCTGCTGGGCACATCCAGCAGCCTGACCTCTCAGATCCATCGCTTCTGCGGTGAGCACAATCTGGAGCCGCGGATTGGTTACCGCTGCACCCAGATCAAGACGGTCAAAGCACTCGTCGCACTGGGTGTCGGTATTTCGATCCTGCCCAAGGTTGCAAAATCATCCGCCGACGAGGGACTGGCCTACCGGGAACTGAGCGGGAGCGCCCCTGTGCGTGAAATAGCGGTGATCCGGCACCTCCAGCGTTATCAGAGCCGGGGTGCCGAAACCTTCCTCCGGGTCCTTCGGGAGGTCGTGCAGTCGTACCGCGAAGGCACTCCCTGGGTGCGGTAAGCAGCGCTAGCGGGTCGTGTCGGTCGTGCGGTCGCCCGGCACGGGGGGCGTGGCCTGCGACGGTGCTTGGGCGGCGGGCGCCCCCGCCTGCTCCGTTTGGCGGGCCAGGGTGGACGCTGCGCGGCTCAGGGCGGCCAGCAGCTCGCCGCGCGCGCTTTCGTACTGCTTCTTGATCAGGTCAAAGCGTGAGGGGCCCGCTTTCTCCAGCTGTGCCACCAGGGCTTCGCAGCGTTCCAGTCCGCGGCCGACCTCGGCCACCAGATCGCTTGACCCGGGCACTGCGGCACCCGCCGGCTGCTGGAGCTTGGCGAGCTGGGCCCGCGCCCGCGCGGTCTCCTGCGCCGCCGCCGAGACATACTCCTGCACCGCGCGCTCATAGGCGCTGAGGGGCGCCGTCTCCGCCGCCCCACTACACGGGACCAGCCCGGCAAACGCCAGCGCCGCACTCACTACACTCGCTCGGAAACAGCTTCGGGAGATCATGTGGAAAATAGACGCCCCTCCCCCGCAAAGTTCCCTTCGCCGCCGGGGAATCCAGTTGCTGACGCAAGTGGAATACATAGCGGTAGCCCGATGACAGGAACGTCCAGCACACCCACGCCCTCCTCCCCGGGTTCCGCCGCCCGCCGGCCTGAACTCCTGGCCCCGGCGGGAGATTGGGAATGTGCCCGCGCGGCGGTGGAGAACGGCGCCGACGCCATCTATTTTGGGCTGGAGCGGTTCAACGCCCGCATGCGGGCACACAACTTCACCCAGGCGGACCTGCCCGCCCTGATGCGCTTCCTGCATCAACGCGGCGTCCGCGGTTATGTCACCTTCAACACCCTGGTGTTTGCGAACGAGGTCGACGACGCCCGCGAGTACCTTCGAACCATCATCCGGGCCGGCGTGGATGCGGCCATCGTCCAGGACGTCGGCATGTGCCGGCTGATCCGGAGGCTCTCGCCCGATTTTCCCATCCACGTTTCCACCCAGATGACGGTGACGAGCGCGGCCGGCGTGGCGTTCGCCCGGGAGCTGGGAGCACAACTGGTGGTGCTCGCGCGCGAAAACTCCATTGCGGAGATCGGGCGTATCCAGGATGCCCAATACGCGTCCGGGAATCCGCTTCCCCTCGAGGTCTTTGTCCACGGAGCCCTCTGCGTCGCCTATTCCGGCCAATGCCTCACCAGCGAGTCGCTCGGGGGCCGCTCCGCCAACCGCGGGGAGTGCGCCCAGGCCTGCCGTCTTCCCTATGACCTGGTGGCGGACGGAAACCGGATCGAACTCGGCGACCGCCGTTACCTGCTCAGCCCCCAGGATCTGGCCGGCATCGATGTATTGCCCGAGTTGGTGCGCGTGGGGGTCGCCTCCCTGAAGATCGAGGGCCGGCTGAAGAGCCCGGAGTACGTGGCCAGCATCACGCGGGTCTACCGGCAGGCGCTGGACCGGGTGATGGCGGCGGCCACAACGGCGGGGGTAACACCCCCACCCTCCGCCCCGGTGGCCCAACCCGAGGAGCGGTACGAGCTGGAGATGAGCTTTTCGCGCGGACTCTACACCGGCTGGTTCCGCGGCATCGACAACCAGGCCCTGGCCCACGGACGGTTTGGGACAAAACGCGGGGTCTTCCTCGGCACGGTTTCCGCCGTGGCGGGCGATGCCGTTGCCGTTCGCCTGCTCGCCCCTCTCAAGCGCGGCGACGGCATCGTCTTCGACGCCGGCACCCCGGAGAAGGGCGAACAGGGTGGCCGCGTCTATGACCTTCAACCCCGGGGCGAGGAAACTTTGCTCCGCTTTGGGCGCGATGACCTGCAGCTCTCTCGCGTACGGCCGGGACAGCGGCTTTGGAAAACCAACGATCCGGAGCTGGACCGCCGCGTGCGCCAAACCTTCGAGGGCGAGAAGATCCGCTTCCAGCGCCCGGTGTCACTCGAGGTGCATGGGCACGCCGGCAGCCCCCTCACCGCCCTCTTCCAGGACGAGGAAGGGCACCTCGCGCGCGTGCAGTCGCAGGTGCCGCTGGAGACGGCAGACAGCCAGCCCCTGACGGAGGCGCGGCTCCGCGAGCAGCTGGGGCGTCTCGGAGGGACGCCGTTCCGGCTCGGGGTAGTTCGCTCGTTGCTGGAGGGTGCGGTGATGCTGCCGCTCAGCGAACTGAACCGCCTGCGGCGGGACGCCGTGGCCCTCCTGCAGGAGCAGCGCGCCCAGCCGCGGCGGTGGCAGCTGAATGCAATGGCCACCACGCGCCCGGATCCCTCGAGCACCGCGCAGCCGCCGCTGGCCGCGCCCGAACTCATCCTGGTCGTGCGGACCCCTGACCAACTGCAGGCCGCACTCGCCTGCCCCGGTGTGGCCACGTTTTATTGCGAATTCGAGAACCCGAAACGGTACCGGGACGCGGTGGCGGCGTTTCGTCTCGACCAGGATCGCCTGCCGCTGGAACAAGCCCGGCGTCGCACCATCTGGGTCGCCCCGCCCAGGATCACCAAGCCGGGCGAGGAGTGGATCCTCAAGCAGGTGCGCTCCTGCGAAGCGGATGGTTATCTGGTGCGCAACCACGACCACCTGGCTTTTTTTGCCGGCGACCGGCGGCGCGGCGATTTCTCCCTCAACGTGGCGAACCCGCTCACCGCCGAGTATTATATCCGCCACTACGGACTGGAACGTGTCACCGCATCGTACGATCTCAACGTCGTGCAGCTCGAGGCGCTGCTCTCCGCCGCGCCGGGCGGCTGGTTCGACATCACCGTGCACCAGCACATGCCGATGTTTCACATGGAGCACTGCGTGTTCTGCGCCTTCCTCTCCGAAGGTCGCGACTACCGCGACTGCGGGCGTCCCTGCGAGAGCCATGATGTCAGGCTCCGCGACCGCGTCGGGGCGGAGCTCCCGCTCAAGGCGGACGCAGGCTGTCGAAACACGGTTTACAACAACCGGGCGCAGTCCGGCGCCGAATACGTCGGGCGTTTTCTCGAACTTGGGGCCCGGGCCTTCCGCGTCGAATTCGTGAACGAGACTCCGGACGAGGTGAGCCGCACTGCGGACCGCTATACCCGGCTCCTAAGGGGAGAGCTCACCGGAGACGCCCTCTGGCGCGAGCTGAAGCTGCTCAATCAGCTCGGCGTGACGCGCGGACAGATGGAGGCGGCGCCGCAGCAGATCCAGCGCAAGCGCTGACCGCGTCAGCGCCGCAGCAGCATAACCACCCCGGCCACGGCCAACGCGCCGCCGCCGGCGAAATACCAGGTGTGCTCAGCCACGCGCGGTTCGCCATCGAAAGCGGAGGCAATGTCGTGCCCGAACGACTCGGCGGCCCCCGCGAGGGACTCGCGCCGTTCGTAACCGAGATAAAGGAGCACGCCACCGGCGGTGAGGAGAAGCAGGGCGAAAAGCAGTTTATTCATGGAGGGAAGTGGAAAGGGCACGCTCCTCCTCTGCGGCGCGGCTCGCCTCCGCTCCCGGGATGAGGAAATAAAAATCGCTGCCCTCTCCCACCTTGCTGGTGCATGCGATCGTCCCCCCGTGGCCCACCACGATTTCGCGGGCAATGGTCAGCCCCAGGCCCGCGCCCTTCTTCTTCTGGCCGGGCACGCGGTAGAACTTTTCGAAGATGTAGGGCACACTCTCCTCGGGGATGCCCGGGCCGCGGTCCCGCACGCCGAAACGGGTGTAGCCTCCGGTATCCGGCCGGGCATACAGGGAGATCGTGCTTTCGGAGGGGGAATATTTCGAGGCGTTCGCCAGCAGGTTGATGAAGACGTGGCGGATACGGTCCGGATCGACGCAGACCGTCTCGACCCCGTCTGCGATCTCGACTGCGACCTGCTGCTCCGCTGCCTCCACGATCGGGCGGATCTCCCGCACCATGTCGTCGAGCAGGCCACGGACCCCGACCGGCCGCAGGTTCAGGGAGGCCACGCCGCTTTCCAGCCGGGCCAGGTCGAGGATATCGTTGAGAATCCGGATAAGGCGGTCTGCGTCATCACGCGCGGTTTCCAAGAGGTCCTGCTGCGAGCGCGTGAGCCCGCCAATGTTTTTTTCGAGCAGCAGGTAGATCGCCATGCGCAGGCTGGTGAGCGGCGTTTTCAGCTCGTGGCTCACGGTGCCCACGAGGTTGCTCTTCGCATCGTCGAGCAGGCGGAACTTGGTGACATCCTGCAGGATCATCGCCGCGCCGCCGAAGCCCGTGAGCTGGTCGCCGATCGCAAGGATGCGTGGGAGAAAGTGGCGTTCCGTCCGCTCGACTTCGAACGTGATCACCTGGTCATAGGCGGTGGGCAGGAAGTGGTTTCCCGAGGTCAACACCTCGTTCAGCCGCTCCGCCAGCTCAGGCGGAAAGCCGCTCGAGAAGCGGGCCCGCTCCGCCAGCACCTCTCCAGCGGGGTTGCGCACCACCACCGAGCCTTGGCGGTCGACGATGAACAAGGGGTCCGGCGTCGAGGCGAGGGTGGCCTCCATCGTACGCTGGGCCTGCACCACCTTGGCGGCGGTTGCTTCGCGGTAGGCCCGCAACTTCGCAGCCATGGTGTTGAAGGCACGCGCCAGTTCGCCGATCTCGTCCCGAGAACTGACGGGGACATCGCGGTCCAGCTGCCCCTCACCGAGGGCCGCGGCCGATGCCGTGAGCATCTGGATCGGCTGCAGGAGCGAGCGCGCAAGCCGGTAGGAGAGGAAGAGCGAAAGCAGGATCCCCCCGACCAGCGCCGCGGCCAGGACATTGATGCTGCTATGGACGATGCGGGTGACGCGCCGCTGCTCGTTTTTGATGTTCGCGTAATCGCGCGCGGTGAGCTCCTCCAGCGATTTCAGCGTTTGGAAGAACGCCGCTTCCGTCTGCTGGTAGGTGGCGAGCGACGCGCCTTTCCCCCGGTCAAAGGTCTCGTTGCCGAAGGCAGAGAGGCGATCGAAAGCATCGGCCACTGCGGCGAGCTCTGCGCCCCGGGGCGTGCCAGCGGACGCGAAGGACTGCTCCATCAGCTCGCGTTGGAAGCGGCTGCGAAACTCGGTGAAACCACTTTTTGCCTCGAAGACCCGGCCGTTCTGAGCCTGGTGGAGCGCCTCCGTCATCCTCCCGGCCGAGTCGCGCATCTCGTAGGTGCCGATCATCAGCCGGTAAGTCTGGACCAGCCGCGTCTCGACCGACTGGGCAAGCTCCCGGCAGATCAACATCGCCGCCATGCCCACGGCCATGAACAGGACGAGAAGAGGGAGCAGGCCCAGGTAAAGGCGGGTGCGGAGCATCGTGCCGGTCAGGCGCGGGGCCTAGAGCAGTCCCAGCTTCTGACGTTTGCGGTAGAGCGTGGCGGGATCGATGCCCAGGATGCGCGCCGCCTCGTCGAGGTTCTTCGCGGTGGCGAGGATCCGGCGAATGTGCTCTGCCTCCAGCTGGTCGATCGTGACCCGGGCTCCCACCGCGACGCTCGAGTCCCCGGTGGGGGCAAACTCGTCGGGCAGGTCCTCCAGCTCGATCATTTCTCCGGCGGAGAGAATGACGGCGCGTTCGATCACGTTTCGCAATTCGCGGAGGTTGCCGGGCCAGCTGTAACGGACAAACGCATCCTTCACCGGAGCGGCGAAACCGGTAATCTTTTTCCCAATACGCCCGGCGAAGAACAGCCGGTAGTTCTCCGCCATGCGCATGAGATCGGCGGGGCGGTCCTTCAGCCCCGGCAGGGTGAGATTGATGACGTTGAGGCGGTAAAACAGGTCCTCGCGGAAACGGCCCGCCTTCACCTCCTCGGCGAGGTTGCGGTTGGTGGCGGCGATCACCCGGACGTTGGCCTTGCGGATCCGCGCCTCACCCACCCGCTCGTATTCACGCTCCTGCAGCAGCCGGAGCAGCTTGGGCTGGATTTCCAGCGGCATCTCGCCGATCTCATCCAGGAAAAGGGTGCCGCCGTCGGCCGCCGCCACCTTGCCGAAGGTGTCGCCCACCGCGCCGGTGAAGGAACCTTTGACGTGCCCGAAGAGCTCACTTTCGAGCAGCTCCTTCGACAGGCTCGGGCAGTTGACCGTCACGAACGTCGCCTCCTTCTGCGGGGAGCGCTTGTGTATTTCTCGCGCCAATACGCTCTTGCCGGTACCGCTGGGCCCGAGGATCAGGACGGTCGCGGGAGTCTCCGCCGCCTTGAATGCGATCTGGAGCGTCTTCACCATGCCGGGCTCGTCTGACGACAAGTCGACGTCGGGGGAGTGCTCGTTCAGCTGGCTCTCGAGCTGCTGGACTTTCTGCTCCAGGCGGCGGGTTTTGCCCACCTTGTCCAGCACCTGCCGGATTTGATCCGGGGTGAAGGGCTTGGGAATGAAGTCGAACGCGCCGCGCCGCATCGCCTCCACCGCGACACTGATGCTCGCGTAGGCGGTGAACATCACCACCACCAGCGTCGACTGCGCCTTGAGCAACTTCTCGAGGACGACCAGGCCGTCCTCGTTGCCGAGGTTCACGTCGAGAAAGCAGACGTCACAGGGGCCCTCCTCCAAGGTTTTCAGCGCCTTGGCGCCATTCGGGACCGAGACCACCTCGTGACCCATGGTTTCCACCGCAAGACCGGTCGTCTTCCGGATACTCGGCTCATCATCTACGATCAGAACACGCATACAGGTGCCGCGCCCAGTAAGCCGTCAGTGTCGTCCGTTCCGCAAGCTGCCTCTTTAAAAAGCCAAGGCGGGGCCGCTCAAGCGGCCCCGCCAGGTCCAGCTTCAACTAACAATCCCGGAAGTAACACCTCCGGGAATTCGGGAAAGTGACGAAAGAACTGCCTCAACTCGCGCCCGGGTGCCGGTGGCGGAGCCACCAACGAATACCAAAGGTCGCTACCGCCATCACCAGGAAACAAACTGAAGCAAACCGCGCCAACAGACTCGCGAAGTCACCCGCAGTTCCGATCAAGGTGAAGAAGATCGAGACGAGACTCAACAGAAGGAAAGTGATGGCCCAGTTCAACATGGCAAACCTAGGGTCTTCTCCTCACCCAGTGTCCGGCACCCCGAAAGCGCACTGCGTTGCGCGGTGGCAAGCGGTCGAAAGCTGTGTATGGAGAGGTTCATGTTGCGTGTCGTTTCAATGTCGGGGCGTCCCAAGGATGCCAAACACGTGCCATTAAAGAGCGTACATTCTCATGTTCTTGTATCTCAGCCATCTACCGATGCCACAGACGAGATGAAACCCAACGGCATGATAAGCCGCGTGCATTCTGCGGCGCCCGTTCCGCTGTCCGGCCCGCGTTTTGCACGAAACGTCGCCGTAACTTTGGCCCGCCGCTTTCGTCAGGCCACGAAAGCGAATGCACCGTGATGGACACCCCCGAAACCCCGCCTCTGGCAGAGATCGTCAGAGAGGCACAACTCGGCTCGGAAGGCGCACAGCGACAGCTGGTGGTCGCCTACCAGAGCCGTGTGGCGGGTTTCATCTATACGATCACCGGCCGTTCCGACTCGGTCGAGGACCTGGCGCAGACCGTGTTCATCAAAATGATACGCTCGCTGCCCAAACTGGATCAGCCGGCACAATTCGAAGCCTGGCTTTTCCGCATGGCGAAAAACGCCTGCATCGACCATCTCCGCCGGCAACGCTGGCAGCGCTTCTTTTCGCCGCTGGATGCGGAGACACACGCAGACGTGCCAGAGACACCGACAACGGTGGACTCGGAGGAGCTCGACGCCCTTCGCCACGCCCTTGCGCAGCTCAAGCCAAAGGACCGTGCGCTCCTGGCGCTCGCCCAGGAGGGTTACAGTCAGAACGAAATGGCCGAAACGATCGGGATCAGCGTCGTCGCCCTGAAGGCGCGATTGCACCGGGCCCGCGAACAACTTCGCCAACATTATGAACACGCCGTTTAACTCCCACGCCTGGCGGGCCCTCCGCCAGCACGCGGCGGATCAGCTCCCCTCCTCCTTTGCCGACAACGTCCTGCGCACCGCCCGCGCCTCGCACTTTGAGGAGGAAAACTTCCCGTGGGTTTCACGCACGTTCTCCGTCACCGCGATCACGGCTGCCGTTTGCCTCTGCAGCGCGGTGCTCTTTCACATTTATTCCATCCGCGAAACCAATCTGGAGCACGCCGCGGCCTGGCAGGAGATCTCTGTCATGACCGCCAGCCTGGACCGACCATGAAGCGAGCCCTGATCACCATTTTCCTCACGGTCGCCGTCTTTTCCGCGGGGGTTCTGACCGGACGGTGGATGCAGCGCACACAACCGGTGCCTCCCCCACCGATCGGCATCATGGGCGAGATCCGAGACGTCCCTCTCGTCGCGTCGACCGTGCCCGCCACGCCCAAGCCGGACTTGCAGGCAGAGGTCGACCGGATGAAGCCGCACATCGAAGCCTTCAAACAGAAGCTCGAGCCGATCAAACAAGGTTTCCGCAACGAGCTTGATGCCGTGCTGACAGCGGACCAGCGCCAGAAACTGCAGCAGTGGAACGAGCGCACCGCCTCCGGGGGTGAGAAGAAGAAACACAAAGACGGCCTCGATTCGCTTTTCCCGATTGTGATCGTGCCCAGCACGCTCGACCGGCTGACCGACGAGCTGCAGTTGACGGACGAGCAGCGGGCGCGTGTGCACCGGCTCCTGCTGGAGAGGCGGGAAAAGTTCCTCGCCCTGGTCGACGCCTCCCCTCCCCCGAGCCTGGGCCTCAGCCGGATCGCACCGCTCATCCCCCAGACTGCTAAACCAGAGTCGAAATAAACGCATCGAGGAACGGTCGTCGCGACTGTCCTGAGTGACGGCGGGAGCCGGCGTGCGGATTTGAGGTGGTCTCCGCGAGAGGGGTTATCTAGCTCTGATCGACCCTCATGAATGCAGCGACCACCCAGACACCGTCGGCCATGAACCCAGGCGCCGGCGCCAACCGCTTAACCGACCTGGAGATCAAGGATGCCCAAATCATCTTTGGCTCGGTCTGGCAGGACCTGGAGGCGCAGTATGGACGTGAACACCTGCGCTTTCCCAAGGAACTGATTCTGCTCGGCGGCGCACCGGGCGCGGGAAAAGGGACGAACACCGCCTTCATCGCCAAAACGCGCGGACTCACCTGCGCGCCCATCGTGATCAGCACCTTGCTGGACACACCCGAGGCGCAGCGGATCAAGAATGCCGGCGGTATGGTCGGCGATCGCGAGGTCATCGGCCTATTGCTGCGCGAACTGCTCAAAGCGGAATACCGGGACGGCGTGATCCTCGACGGCTTCCCCCGCACCAAAGTCCAGGTTGAGTGCCTTAAGCTCCTGGTCGACCGCATGCACCAGCTCCGGCGGGAGTTCGATCGCACGCCCCTCAGCATCCACTTCCGGCAGCCGACCATCCACATCATGGTGCTGTTTGTGGACGAGCGGGAGAGTGTCGCCCGCCAGCTGAAACGCGGGCGCCAGATCAAGGAGCAGAACGAAGAGGCGCGCCGGACCGGAATCGGCGAAATCGTCGAGGAAAGGCCGACCGACTACGACGAGGCCCTCGCGCAACGGCGCTATCGCGTTTTCAAGGAGCAGACCTGGGCCGCCCTTCAGTCCCTCAAGGAGATCTTCCATTATCACTTCATCAACGCAGAGGGCCCGCTGGATGAGGTTGAGTTCAACATCCTCAAGGAGCTGCAGTACCAGAGCTCCCTGGAACTGGATCCTCGCACCCACGACCGGTTGAGGAATCTCCCCGTCGCCAGCGAGATCATCATCCATGCCCGTCAGGAGTTGGTGAAGCGCCTGGATGGGTATGAGCTGGACCACACCGAACTGTTCTCCTCCGTGGTGGCCTTCATCGATAAGAGGATCATGCCGATCATCTTGCGCCACGCGATCTCTGGCACCGCCCTGGTGAACACGGAAGAGCCCGTCCTGGACGATCCCCTCGCCCTGGCCATGCTCATCGATATCTTCTCCGAGCGGGGATACCACGCCGCGGTCGACTTGCATCGGATTGAGATCCCCGATCGATTCGACCTGGCCACCGGAATCATCAAGTGCCGCATCAAGAAGGTCTTCCGGATCCAGATCCGCTTCCAAGGCTCGGAAATCCGACGCGGGTGACCGCGAGGTACCGCCGGCCGACACAAACGCTTGGCCGGCGCTCACTCCCACGGGGCTTAAGAATCTTTTTACACAGGTTAATCCGTAGGGAGAATTGCCGATATACGGTCTGTGCCGGTGTGTGTCCACAGAACCAAAATCGCCAGCCGGGTCTTTCCGGGGCGACGCAGCGCCCATGCTGCTGAGCCCCCCTCCCGGGGTGCTCACCTGCCATGAGCGTCGCGACCGTGGAACCCATGGCTGATACTTCCCCATTTGCGGACATGTCCCCGGCGATCGTGGCCATGCTTCGCGACGAGGCCAATCTCTCAACCGCGCGGCACGTCCTCGACGACGCGCGTCAGGATTGCCTCAACCGCCTGGAAACGGTGCAGGCCCAGCGCCCGGCCTTCGGCTTTCTCGCAGCCAAGAAGCAGCGCGAGGACTATCAGACCCAGCTTGCGTCAGTCCAATCCCAGCTGGCCGCGCTCGAGCAGATGATTGCGCGGGTGAATGCGGCCAGGGATCGGCTTCAACCCAGCCTTCGTGCCGCCTTGGTCGAATACCTCAACCAGGCCGACGCGATGTACCGCCAGGGCTTCCGCGCCTCCCGCTTTCATGAACGCTGGCGGCGAGCCCACGCCCTCGTGGCCGACCGGCTCAAGGCGTTCCTGCGCGACTCACGACAGTTGCGCAACGCCATCGCGGGCGACCTCTCACGCGAGCGCGCCCGTTACTCCTCGGACACGGTCTGGCACCTGACCAACACCCGCACCGCCGCCGCCGAGCTCGATCGCGAGATCGATGCCCTCAATCACGTGGGCGTCGAACACCATTCCTTCGTCGCGAACACCCCCTTTGCCGAGGTGAAACTCCCATTTATCGAACGTTGGAACTGCATGCAGCGGATCGACGCCATCACCCTGCGCTCGCCGGCGGAGGGATTGGCCGACACCGACAAGCTGCTCGCCGAGTTCGCCGAGATGCGCCAGCCGGTCCTCGACAGCATCCACGGCATTTTCGAAGCCTCCGCCGCTGAGCATAACCAGCTCGCGGAGGCGCGGCTGCGGCAATGTTGGAGTTCGCTGCTGGCCTACGCCGAGACGCACCTGGTGAGCGATGCGGAGCTGGAGCCCACGCTGCGCGACATCGAGTCGCGTCAGGCGGAGGCGGAACGCCAGCGCGTTCTGGGGCAGGCTGTCCGCCCGTTCGAGCACGAGCGCTGAGAGCACCCGTTTACTCGTAGCGGAGGGCCTCGATGGGATCGAGGGACGCCGCCTTCCAGGCCGGATACAGCCCGAAGACGATGCCGATCCCGCTGCAGACCACCAGGCCGGCGATCGCCCAGCCCACCGGGAACACGACCGCCGCACTCAGAAGCATACCTGCGGCGTTGCCGCCTGCGATGCCCACGAGCACGCCCGCGACGCCGCCGATCAAGGAGAGGGTCACCGCCTCAAGAAGGAACTGGATGAGGATGGTTTTCTTGCGTGCACCCAGGCTCTTGCGGATGCCGATCTCCCGCGTCCGCTCCGTCACGCTTACGAGCATGATGTTCATCACACCGACACCCGCCGCCAGGAGCGCGATTGCACTGATCACAAAGGCGCCGATTGATACGGTGCCGGCTGCCTGGTTGAAGGTATCGATCAGGGACTCGTTGGAGAAGATTTCAAAATCGTTCGAGTCCTCCGGATCCAGGCCGCGGGCGAGGCGAAAGGCCCCGATCGCCTGTTCCTGGATTGCCGGCAGCTCCTCCGGAGAGGGGGCCTGGACGTTAATGCTCACCGAACGTCCGGCACGCCCATAGGCGTTCAGCCAGCGTGTCACCGGGACCACGATGATGTTGTCCTGGCTCTGGCCAAACGAGGAGCCCTTCGGCGCCAGGAGCCCGACCACCATGTAACTCTGGTTGTCCACCCGCACCTGCTTGCCGATCGCTTCTTCGTTCGGGAAAAGACGTTTCCGCACATCCTCGCCCAGCAGGCAGATGCCCCGGGCAAAAAGGACATCCTCACGGCCGATCGTCCGTCCGGCCGCCACCTCGTAATTGTAGCTGACCAGGTAATTTTCGTCGGTGCCGATCAGGCCGACGTTGGGGTTGGTGTTGCGGTCCGCATGGAACGCGCGGCGCCCCCCGCGGCGGATGATCACACTGATGCGGGCCGACTCCCCCATCAGCTCCTTCAGCCGCTGGGCGGCGCGGTAGTCGAGGTCACGGCGATTGGCGAAGCGGGCCCGGGGATCGCTGAAGTTGATCGCCGGATACTTGGAGAACTGGAAGCTGGCCGCCCCGAGCACATTGAGCCCGGACTCGATCTTGGACTGCACGCCGCTGACCGCCGTCATCACGCCGATCACGGTGAAGATGCCCACCGTGATCCCGATCATGGTGAGGGCCGAGCGGAGTTTGTTCGCCGAGAGTGACGAGAGCGCGAGACGCAGAACCTCCAGGAAAATCATGCGAGGGATGCTTCCGTCGGTTTATTCATAACGCAGGGCCTCCACCGGATCGAGGGCGCTGGCGGTCCACGCCGGGGCAAAACCACTGACCACGCCGACTGCTGTGGCCAGCGCCATCGCGACCAGCACCACGGCGGGAGAAAACACCAGTGGAAAGGAAGGTGCGGCGACTGCGACCAGGGCTGCCAGGCCCCACGTCACCACCAACCCGATCAGCCCGCCGACCAGGCAGATGCAGACCGCCTCGATCAGGAACTGCAGCAGGATGGTCCGCCGTCTCGCGCCCAAAGCGCGCCGGGTGCCGATCTCCCGGGTCCGCTCCTTCACGCTCACATAGGTGATGTTCATGATGCCGATCGCTCCGACAAAGAGGGCGAGGCCCGTGATCACCAGGCCGGCCACGGCAATGCCGTTTTTGATCGGGTCCAGCTGCGCGCGAATCGTGCCCGACTCGTTGATCTCGAAATCGTCCCGCGCCTCCGGGGTCAGCGCGCGGATGCGCCGCATCAGACCGCGCAGGTCCTCGCGCGCCTCTTCCATCCGCTCCGGGTCGTATTGCACGCGGACTTCGCCCTCATCGCGCCCGTGAATGTGGTAGCGGTAGGCGCGGATCGGGATCGCGACCATGGAATCCCAGCTAAAGAGCCCGAGGAAACTGCCCTGGCGGGCGGCGACCCCGACCACGCGGAAGGGATGCCCCTGCACAAGGACGGTTTCGCCGAGCGCCGAGCGGTTGGGGAAGAGCGCGTCGGCCACATCGAAGCCGATCATGGCCACGGTGGCGCCTTGCTGGGCTTCCGCCTCGCTGAAGAACCGGCCTTCCTTCATGTCGGACTTGGAGATGCGCGGCAGGTCGGCCGAGCTGCCGAGGAGGAAGATGTTGTTCAACTTCAGATCACCCCGGCGCACCGCCACGTTGCGACTGTCGGCCGGCACTGCCAGTTTCAGCGGCGACTGCGGGTTGGCGTTGATCCAGGTGTTCACCTGGTCGGCGTAGGAGGTCTTGATGTCACGACGATTCCGATACACCCACCAGTCGTCGACATCGCGCCAGGGCCACTTGCCCACGTAAAACACGTCGTTGCCGAAGCCGGAAAAGCTTTTGTCCACGCCGCGGTTGATACCCATGATGGCCGTCACCATCAGGGTGACCGCGACAATGCCGATGATCACGCCGAGGGCGGTCAGCCCCGAGCGCATCTTGTTCGCCCGGATCTGGGCGAAGGCGATGCGGAAGGACTCGAACGACTCGTAGACGAGGCGACGCATGGCGTCAGAGATTGGGGGCGTCGCTTTCGATCAGGCCGTCGCGCAGCCGGACGATCCGGCGGGCGTGCCGCGCGATATCCTCCTCGTGCGTGACGATGATCAGGGTGTTGCCCTGCGCATAGAGGGTTTCGAAGAGGCCCATGATCTCCTCGCCGGTGCGGGAATCGAGGGCGCCGGTGGGTTCGTCCGCGAGGATGATGGAAGGACGGGTGACGAGGGCGCGGGCAATCGCGACACGCTGGCGCTGACCGCCGGAAAGTTCGTTGGGACGGTGGTGGAGCCGGTCGCCGAGACCGACGTTGACGAGGGCCTGGTGGGCGCGCTCGCGGCGCTCGGCCGACCGCACCCCGGCATAAATCAGCGGCAGCTCGACATTGTGTAGCGCGTCGGAGCGGGGCAGCAGATTGAAGTTCTGGAAGACAAAGCCGATCTCGCGGTTGCGGATGTCCGCCAGCTCGTCGTCGGTCATGCCTGCCACGTCGCGCCCATTGAAGGCGTAGTGTCCGGACGTGGGCGTATCCAGACACCCCAGCATATTCATCAGGGTGGACTTGCCGGAGCCCGACGGTCCCATGATCGCCAGGTATTCGTTGCGGCGGATGGTGACGGACACGCCGCGCAGGGCGTGGACAATCTCCTCGCCCATGCGGTAGAGGCGCGTCACCCCGTCGATCGCGATCACGAGGGGGCCCGGGTCGCGCATCACGCGCGGACGGGAGCTGGCTGAGGCAGGGGAAA
Organism: Verrucomicrobiota bacterium; assembly: GCA_023428905.1. Classification (GTDB taxonomy): domain Bacteria; phylum Verrucomicrobiota; class Verrucomicrobiia; order Opitutales; family Opitutaceae; genus EW11. The sequence continues at coordinate 27,471 of JAEYWP010000025.1, read as the reverse complement.
TCATGGGTGAGCGCGGGTCACTTCTTCGTGTTCCGGGGCGCCTCGGCTTTCACATCCATGCCATCCTTGAGCACCCGGGTGATGGTGGCGAAGCTGCCGCTCACCACCTCCTGGCCATCGGCGACACCGGACTTGATCTCCATGTGCGTGGTGTCGGAGATGCCGGTTTCCACCGGGACCTGCTTCACCTTGCCTCCGTCGACCACAAAGACGATCCGCTGGAGGGCCTCGCGGTCGGAGCGCTCACGCTCGCGCTGCTCGCGGATATTGACCGCCTCGGCCGCGCCTTCGCCGCCTTTTTCCTTCGTGGCTTTCTCACGGTCCGCCGCCAGCTGCTCCACTGTCTTGTCGCCTTCGCGGCTGCGCACGGTGACCGACTGGATCGGGACGGTGACGGCGTTTTCGACCGTCTTTGTGGCGATGTCGGCGATGCCGCTCATCCCCGGCTTGAGGGTCTGGTCGCGGTCCTCAATCCGGATCTTCACCTCGAAATTGGTGACCTGCTCCTGCGTGTTCTGGCCCAGGGTGGTGGCGGTGGACGCGATTTCCGTGACCCGCCCGGTGAAGGACCGGTTGGGATAAGCGTCGACCGTGACCTTGGCCTTGTCGCCGAGCTTCACGTTGACCACATCGTTCTCGTTCACCTCAACGCGTATTTCCATCTCCGTGAGATCGGCGACGCGCATCACCTCGATGGCGTTGAACTGGCCGGTGGCAGCGACACGCTCGCCCACCTCGGTCTTGAGCACGCTGACCGTGCCGTCCATCGGCGAATATATGGTCGTTTTCTCCAGCTGATCCTGGGCCTGCTTCAGAAAACCCTCCGCGCGGCGGATCTGCGCCTGCGCGTTCTCGAAGTTGGCGCGGGCGACGTCGAGCCCGGTGCGGGCGGAGACAAACTCCGACTCCGGCAGCAGGGTCTTGCCGTAAAGCTCATTGATGCGCCGGAAATCGCTCTCCGCTTTTTCCATCTGTGCCTTGCTCTGCACCGCCTGCGCGCGGGCGGCGGCAAGATCGGCCTCGCGCTGGTCGACCTGGTAGCGGTAGTTGTCGGAGCGGAAGCGCACCAGAAGGTCGCCTTTCTTCACCTTCGCGCCCTCGCGGAAGGGGAGTTCGATGATCTCGCCGGACACCTCGGGCGTGATCTTCACCTCCACGTCCGGCTGCACCTTGCCGGTCGCGGTGACGTACTGGGTGATGGTGCGGATCGCGGCCTTCTCCGTTGTCACGGGTGTGGCGCGGGTTTTTCCCCGCTGCTTCGCCATGCCGGCGATGATCGCGACCAGCAGCACGCCGACGGCAATCAGGATGATCCACTTGCGCTTGGACTTCTTTCGTCCCGGACCGGCGGGAGGCGGAGTGGCGGGACTCGGGGAGGCAACCGACGACGAGGGCGACATAGGCAGTGGGATGAAAGGCGGGGAGAGTTGGCTAGCGCACGGAACGACGCAAGGACACGTGGATAATCCCTCTCGCAGCTCCGACACGGGCTTCGCCCACGCTGACATCTCCCTGCCCCGGAGCAGTAAAAAAAGCAGAGGGGCCCACAACGGCCCCTCTACAACACAACTGACGTCTACTACTAACGGGAAAAGGCTTAGCGGAACGACGGCGTGCCGGTGAACCGTATTGCGACGAATCGCCTGCCCGGCGCGACGAACGCGGGGACAAACGGGACGGGGCGGCTACGGGGGCCGGTGCTGCGATCATTCCCCTACAACACGGAACGGCCGTGAAAGTTACAGCCAGTTGTGACGAACGGCAGCCCAGCCGGAAGAGTGGAACGAAGGGCAATTCCGGCATCCACGGATGCGGCGCGTCACCACAGACCTAGAGGGACTGCCGGAGAAGGGTCTGGAGCCGGTCGTGATAACTGCGGCTGAGTTTCAATTTTGTACCGTCCTCCAGCACCACCGCGTATTCGCCCGCAAATGACGGGGTGAGTTTCCGCACCCGGTCGATGTTGACAATCGTCGAGCGGTGGATGCGCACAAAACGCCGCGGATCCAGACGCTCCTCCAGACGGGACATGGTTTCGCGCAGGAGGTGGGACTTCCCGCCCGCATGAAAAACCATGTAGTCGCCCTCAGCCTCCACCCAGTCCACGTCCTGCACCTTCAGGAAAAGGATCTCGCCCGAGGATTTGATCAGGATCCGATCCGAGAAAGGGGTGCCGCGCGTTTCGGCAGCTGGGGGCGCCTCCTGCTCAAGATGGAGGAGCAGCCGGTTGAGGCGTTCATTCACTGCGCCGGTCCGCCGCTGACGCACCGTCTCGCGCGCCCGGGCAAGCGCGCCGTAGAACCGGGCGTCCGCGAAGGGCTTGAGCAGGTAGTCGACCGCATTCACCTCAAACGCCCGCACCGCATGCTCGTCATAGGCGGTGATGAAGATCACCGCCGGCACCGCCTCGGGTCCGAGGATCCGCAGCAGGTCGAAACCGTCGCGGCCCGGCATCTGCACATCCAGCAGGAGAATATCGGGGTGCAACGCCCGCGCCGCCGCGGCCGCTTCATCGACATGAGCCGCCTCCCCCACCACCACATAGCCGGGCTGCTCGCCGAGGAGGAGGCGCAAGCCGCGCCGGGCCGCAGGCTCATCGTCAACGATCAGGACCCGCAGCGAGTCGGAGGCTTCGCTCATGTGCGGAAAGGAAGGACCACCTGAACGCAGGCGCCACCGGAGCGTTCACTGCGGAGCAACAACTGGCACCGGGCGCCGTAAAGCTTGGCCAGTCTCTCCCTCGTATTTGATATCCCGATACCCTCGCGCACCCGCCCCCCCGGTGGATGGGCAAAACCGGGCCCGTCGTCCCTCACTTCGAGGTGGAGGGCGCCGTCTCGCGCCTCCCCCCGGATCTCCACCGTGCCGGGTTCGCTCCGTGCCGTCACCCCGTGGACGATGGCGTTCTCCACCAGCGGTTGCAGCAGCATGTGGGGGATGCGTGCGTCCAGGGCGCCCTCGGCGATGCGGAGTCGCACCGTCAACCGGTCCTGGAAACGCACCTTCTGGATCTCCAGGTAGGGTTCCAAGAACTCGAGCTCCTGTCGCACTGTCACCTCGTGCACGCGGGTGCCGTCGAGCGACATCCGGAGGAGCGAGCTCAGTCTCGCGATCAGTTGCACGGCGTCGTCGTTGCGCTTTTCCCGCACCAGGACCGCGATGGTGTTCAGGGTGTTGAAGAGAAAATGCGGGTGGAGCTGCTGCTTGAGCGCCTTGAGCTCCGTCTCCATCAGCCGCGACTCCAGCTGGGCGGCCTTGACCGCCTCGTTGCGCACGCGCTGCTGGAGCTGCTGCATGTGGCCGAAGGCGATCACCGCCCAATAAAAGGCCATGTCGATGATGTTGCGGCCAAAGAACGACCGGTGCGCCATCTCCCAGAAACCCGCCATCGACTCCCCTTCCCGCAGCAGGATGAAGAGCATCCGCCCGAGGAAGAAGGCGGCCATCACCAAAAAACTGGCGGTGAGATGAAAGGCGATGCCACCGGCCCAGCGTCCGCGGTGGAGCGGGACAAGCCGGCGCAGCCGGGTGACCATGGGCGTGAGAGCGGCCCAATACACGACGCGGAGGTACTGGGGCATCGCCACCGCCCCGAAAGAGACGTCCGGTTCGCGGACGCGGAGATTGAAGTAGACCTCCGCCGAGAGGACGAAGCCGACAAACGCCCAGACGGCGAGCAAGGTCATTCCTTTGGCGCGGCGGCTCTGCATGCGGCGCCCGTTCTTCGCGAGCGGCCCCAACCCTTCAAGCGTTAAGCTCACCCCTGCGCCCAACCGTCCCTCCCTTGCGGCAAGAGGCCGGCAAGGTGCGACCGGCCGCCGTCAGCGGAAACGGGCCGGGTCCACCGCGGGATCGAACGCCACCCCCTCCGCCAGGTGGTCCGCCCACTGCGCCGCCAAGACCGGCGCCAGGAGCGCCCCCTTGGAACCGAGTCCGTTGAGCAGCCCGAGTTTGCGGCCCGAATCGAGCCAGCCCACCACGGGGCGTTTGTCAGGCGTGGTGACGCGCAGGCCCGCGACCTGTTCGGCGACCTCGACCGGTCCGCCCAACTGAGCCACAGCCGATTCGGTCAACACCTCACGCGCCGCGGCCGTCACCGCCAGGTCGGCACGATCCACCTCAAACGTGGCTCCGACACGAGCGATGCCCGAATCCACCGGGAGCACCCAGTGACCGCGGTTCAGGATCACGCCGGGTCGGATGCGATGGGATCGCACCGCAAGAATCTCGCCCCTGACCAGGCGCAGACCGAGCCGCGCCGACTCGGGCAACCCGACCTCACCCGCCCCGATGGCACGGATGACGATGGTGCCACCGTCGGGGTCCGGACTGAGTTCGGCGGCGGTGCCTTCACGAAGGATGCCGGAGGCGCGGAAACGCTCACCCAGGGCCTCCACCAGGGTCCGTGTATCCACCCGGTACGCACCCTCGATCCATAGCCCCTCCTCCCCCACCTCCGTCACATACGGGGCGAGTTCGCCGGCGGCGGCCTTGCGCAGGGCGGTCTCGCGCTCGCGCGGCGTCGCGAAGGTCCGCCAGACGCGGAACGGCTCCACCAGGCGGCGTCCCAGGGTGTTCTCCAACTCGCGATACACCCGCAGGGCGAGCGGCAGGGATTCCCCCACCCTCCAGCTCGCCACCAGGCGCTGCCCTGTAATTGGATTAATGATACCGGCGCCGACGCTGGAGGAGCGGTGCGCGCCGCAGTCGCGCAGCTCAACCGGCAACCCCCGGCGCATCAGCTCCCAGGCAAGAAGGGAGCCGGCCAGGCCCTGGCCGAGGACACACACGGACGCGGACATCGGGCGACGTACCACCACTCAACGCTTCGGCACGGCCATCGCCGCCCCGACAATCCCCGCCTCATTCAGGAATTCGGCGGGCACCACCGGCGTCCGCCGCTTCAGGTATTTGAAAAACTTGTCGCTCTTCGCACTGACCCCGCCGCCGAGGATGATCAACTCCGGCCAGAGCAGCATCTCGAGCACTGCCAGGTATTCATCCAGCCGTGTGCCCCACTCCTTCCACCCCAGCCCCTGGGCGGAGCGGACGGAAGCGGCGACCCGTTTCTCAGCGGCCCGGCCGCGCATCGGCAGGTGGCCGAGTTCACTGTTGGGAAAGAGCACGCCGTTGTAGAAAAGTGCCGAACCCACGCCGGTTCCCAAGGTGAGGAGCAGGACAACACCCTGGTGACCCTGACCGGCGCCAAAGGTCATTTCCGCAAAACCGGCCGCATCAGCATCGTTCGTGGCGGAAACACGGCAGCCGGTGGCCTTCGAAAAAAGAGCGGCCAGGTCACAGTCGATAAAGCGCCGGTCGAGATTGGCCGCGGTTCGGGCCACGGACTCCTGCACGACGCCGGGAAAACCCACTCCGATGGGACCCTTCCACCGGAAATGGGCCGCGATCTGGGCGACCATCGCGGCCATTTCGTTGGGGGAAGCCTTCGCCGGCGTCTCCACCCGAAAGCGCTCCGCGAGCAGTTTGCCTGACTGGGTGTCCACCGGCGCCCCCTTGAGGGCGGAGCCGCCGATATCGATGCCGAGGATCTTCATGGGCCGAAGGTCACTCCTTGCACTGACCGTTGCCGCCGCAGCCGCAGCCGCCCTGATGCACGTGGCCATGCGCCTCTTCTTCGGCAGTCGAGGCACGCACGCCGACGATCTCCACCTCGAAGGTGAGATCGACTCCAGCGAGGGGATGGTTGGCGTCCAGCAAGACCTCGTCCCCTTCGATACCGCAAACGGTGACGATCGGGGCGTAGGGGTCGGGTCCGGCCTGGAACTGGTCCCCGATCTTGAGTTCGCCTTCAACCGGAAGCAGTGCCCGCAGGACCTTCTGCACCTGCGCTTCGTCACGCTCGCCGTAGGCCTTGCGCGCGGGCACCTCGACCTTGGTCTTGGTGCCGGCGGGAACGCCACGCAGTTGCTCGTCCAGCCCGTCGATGATCTGCCCAGCACCCTCGAGATAGCTGATTGGCGCACCGCCGGCCGAGGTATCAATCAGGCGACCCTCGGGATCGCGGAGGGTATAATGAAAAGTGACGACGTTACGGGACATAAAGGGACTAGTTAACCGCAGCGCCCGGCGGCGCGACAAGACCCAAAGCGCCCGCGCGGGACGGACCGTCCGGCAGGCTAGGTTTCCTGGCGCAGAACCTCCAGCGGGGGGTGGGTCGCCACGCCCCGGTTCGCGAGCATGCCGACCAGGACCGTCAGACCGGTGATCCCGACCACCGCCGTGACGAGCAACCCGATCGGCGCCACCACGGGGACTTCGAAGACAAAGGCGGCGATAAGGGCGTTACCGCCGAACGCCAGCAAACCGCCGGTCACTGCGGCCAGTGCACCCAGCACCGCGTATTCGGCGAGCTGAATGCGGACCAGCTGGCGGCGGGTGGCGCCGAGCGTCCGCAGCAGCACCGCCTCGCGGATCCGCTGGAAGCGTCCAGTCAGGACCGCTCCAGCGAGGACAAGCCCGCCCGTTGCAACGGTGAACAGCGCCATAAAACGGATCACGAACTCCACCTTGCTGAAGATGCCATCGAGGGTCTGCAGGATGAGGGCAAGGTCCACCGCGGAGACATTGGGAAATTCGCGGACAATTCGCTGCTGCAGGCGGGCTGATTCCGCGGGCGTGCCGGCGCGGGCGGCCACCACGTGAAACTTGGGCGCCCCCTCCAAAACGCCGGCGGGGAAGACCACGAAGAAATTCGGCTGGAGCCGCTGCCAGTCCACCGTCCGGATACTGGTGATGCGCGAGGCCACCGGCACGCCCTGCACGTCCCAGACCACCTCGTCCCCAAGGCCAAGCTGCAAGTCGCGAGCGATGCCCTGTTCAATGGAAATCGGCACCGGAGATGTATCCGCATCGACCCTCGCGGTGAAGTCACCCGAGGCCAGCGTCTCGGTGGAGGTCAGGCCATCGCGGAAGGTCGAGCGATACTCCCGCCGCAGGGTCCAGACGGGAATCGGCAGCGATTTGTCCTGGAGCACCTCCTCGATCGGGCGCCCCTTCCAGGACTGCATCCGCATCGTGACGATGGGCGCCTGGGCCCGCGCCGGAGCCCCTGCCTCCTTCAGGCTGCGGTTCACGCCGTCGATCTGGTCATCCTGAATGTCGAAAAACAGCAGGTTGGGACGGTCCCCGGCTCCGCGACCGCGGATCTGCTCCAGAAGTGTTTCACGCGCCAGACCGAGGATCAGCAGGAGAAAGGTTCCCAGTCCCAGGGATACCAGCAGCAGCACCGTGCGATTGTTGGGGCGGTGCAGGTTGGCGATACCCTGCCGCCAGACGTAGGGCAGCCCGCGGGCGAGGAAGCGCCGGGCGAGCCACGAGACGAGGCGGGCTACACCAGCCAGAATCAGCAGCGTCACCAGCAGGCCACCGGCAAAACCCAGCCCCACCTGCCAATTGTCCGTCTGCCAGACGGCAAAACCCACCACCGCGATACCGATCAGGCCGTAGAGCGCCCAGCGCCAGAGGTCGGGGCGCCGGTTCTCTTCCACAAAGGCGGAGCGCAACGCCAGCAGCGGCGAGATGCGGCGCACCGTCAGGAGCGGCAGGGTGGTGAAGACGACACAGATAAACATGCCCGCGCCCATGCCGCGCAGCACGGCGGGCCAGGAGATGAAAAAGGTCACGTCGACCGGCATGAGCCCCTTCACCACCAAGGGGAGCAACAACTGCACACCGATGCCGAGCGCCGCCCCCACGACCGCGCCGATCACCCCGAGGGCGATGCCTTGGGTGAGGTACACACCAAAACCCTGTCGCGAGGTCGCCCCGAGGCACCGCAGCACCGCCACCGTCGGCACCTTCTGCCGCACGTACACCGAGATTGCGCTGGCCACGCCGATGCCGCCGAGGAAGAGCGAGACAAAGCCGATCAGACTGAGGAACGCGTACACGTTCTTCAGGCTCTGCCCAAGCTCCCGCTTGCGCTCCTCGATGGTGTCGAACCCGAGCCGCTCTGTTCGGTACCGCTCGCGCAGCCCGGATACCAGGGCCTCTGCGTCCGCGCCCGGCGGCAGCTTCACATAGGTGCGGTAACGCACCAGGCTGCCCGGGCCGATCAGCCCGGTGTCAGCCAGGTGCTGGCGCAAGATCACCACCCTGGGCGAAAGCATGGCCACCGCCGCGGAATCGCCGGGAATCTTCTTTAATGCCCCGGCGATGGTGAAGGTGGTGCGGCCGAGCTGGATCGGATCTCCCACCGCGGCGCCAAACTGCGCCAGGAGGGTCTCCTCCACGAGGGCGGAAACACTTCCCCCCAGCGTTGCCCTCGCACCCGCCGGCTCGGTCGTCACGTCGCCATAAAAAGGATACCCTCCCTCGAGGGCGCGGATCGTGACCAGCCGCGTCTGCCCCCCGCTTTGCGGAAACACCGCCATCGAGGCGAATGTGACCTCGGACGCCTGCTCGCCTCCGAGGCCGCGGAGACTCGCCTCCACTGCGGGTGACAGGGTTTCGCGGGTCGTCACCGCGATGTCCGCACCGAGCAGGGTTTTCGCCTGGTCCTCAATCGCCTGGCGGAGGTTGGCGGTGAAGGAGCCGATGGCCACCAGGGCCGCGATCCCGAGCACCACGGAAAGCGAATACAGGATCAGCCGACGCCTTGAGCGTCGTGAATCCCGCCAGGCCATGCGCAGGATAAACCTCATGGGTGCGCGGCAACCACGACGTCGTCCCTCACCACTTCCCCACCCTTCAACCGCAGGGTGCTGCGGCAGCGCCGGGCGAGCTCGGGGTCATGTGTCACGAGGACCAGCGTGGTGCCTTTCTCCCGGTTCAGGCCGAAGATCAGCTCAACCACGGTGTGGGCGGTGGCGGCATCCAGATTTCCGGTGGGCTCATCGCAGAAAAGGATCTTGGGGCGGTTGATAAAGGCCCGTGCCAGCGCGACCCGCTGCTGTTCGCCCCCGGAAAGCTGCACCGGGTAGTGGTCGAGGCGTGCACCCAGACCGACCCGATCGAGCAGCGCCATCGCCTCCTTCTCCCCGCCGCTTTCCCCACGCAGCTCGAGCGGCACCAGCACGTTTTCCAGCGCAGTGAGAGTCGGGATCAGCTGGAAGTTCTGGAAGACGAAACCCACATGCGCGTTGCGCACGAGCGCGCGCCGGTCCTCGTCCAGTCGCGCGATCTCCTCTCCCGCCAGGGTGACCGTCCCGGACGAAGGCTGGTCGAGCCCTGCGCAAAGGCTGAGCAGCGTGGTCTTGCCCGAGCCCGATGGGCCCACGATGGCGAGGGTGTCGGCCGCGCCGAGGTCAAAGTCGACTCCACGGAGCACGGTGAGTGGCCCATGGGCGGTGGCGTAGGTTTTGGTCAGCTGCTGGACTTTCAGCATGGATTGAACACTCATGCGAGGGCTCGGAACAAACCGCATCCGGGTCCGTACGCAACTTGCCCGTATGCTTCGCACCCTTTTGCTCTTCCTCGCCTCGGCTGTCATGCTCAGCGCCGCGGATACATCCAAGACCATCCTCTTTTTCGGCGACAGCCTGACTGCCGGTTACGGGTTGGAGGACAACAGTCTCGCCTTCCCCGGACTGATCCAGAAGCGGATCGATGAGCACAAGCTTCCCTACCGGGTGGTCAATGCCGGGCTCAGCGGCGAGACCACCGCCGGGGGCCTGCGTCGGATCGATTGGATCCTGCGGCAGCCGGTCGACATTTTTGTCCTCGCGCTGGGTGGCAACGACGGTCTCCGGGGCCTCCAGCCCGCCGTCGCGCAAGAAAACCTGCAGGCCATCATCGATCGGGTGCGGGCCAAGAATCCGCAGGTGAAGATCATCCTCGGCGGCATGTTCATGCCCCCAAGCATGGGCGAGGCGTACACCAAAGCCTTCAGCGAGATCTACCCCGCGCTCGCGAAGAAGAATGACCTCGGTTTCATCCCGTTCATCCTCGAAAGCGTGGGAGGCATTCCGGAAATGAACCAACCCGACCTGATCCACCCCAATGCGCGAGGACACGCCGTGATCGCCGACACGGTCTGGCAGGTCCTGGAACCTCTCTTGGGGCCCAAACAGCAGTGGCAGCCCGACGCCAAGGCGCCTTTGCCGACGTCGCCTTAAGCGCACCGCTGTAAATCTTCCGTAAACGCACTTGCCGCTAGGTACGTTCGGGCCCATCTTTGGTCCGTCCCCCGCCGCCGCTTTTGCCCCCTGCCATTGAAGCGGCCGCAGCCTGCTCCCCTTTCACCCCAGCTCGCAAGAACGCGCCTTCACCCTCGGGTGCGCGGTTTTGCAGCCCGTTCCTTTTCAACGATCAACACGTTGTGCCCCTTCCACAGAGGTCTGGTACTCTGTGGTGCAAGTACAGCCCGGTTCCGCGTGGGCGGAGCCGGGCTTTCTTTTTGCCTGCGCGTGCAGCCACGCTCGCCTTCGATACGGCGCGAAACCTGTTCGGTAAAATCGGTCTGAATAGGCCTGACCTTACGGGCTGGCAGCTTGCAACTCCCTAGCAGGTAAGGCTAAGTCCCTAGTATGCGCTGTCTGCGCTTTTTCGTCATTGCCCTCGTGGCCCCCTGGGCTGCGGCTGCCACCTTCACGTGGAACGGCGCCGCGGGCGATGCTGCGTATTCGAACCCGTCCAACTGGGAAGGCGGTGCGGTGCCGCCCAATGATGGGAGCGCCGTGGTCGTCTTTGGCAACGCGGGCGCCGGTCCCGTCACCCTTTCCCAATCCCTCAACGTGGCCCAGCTCCGGTTCGACGCCGGTTCCGCCTACCGCTTCGACGCGACCTCGGGCGTCACGCTCACCCTGCAAAACGGGGTGGTGAGCACGACCGGCACGGGCCCTGTTTCCTTCGGATCGGAGATCGCACTTCACCTCGCGAGATCCCAAACCTTCGACCTCGACGGCGGCGCAGTGCGGATCGACGGCACGATCTATGGGACGGGCTCCCTGCAAAAAGCCGGAGACGGTGATCTAAAACTCTTCGGGCTGAACCTGTGGACCGGCGGCCTCACGCACGCGAGCGGCACGCTCCACGTGGGACCCGCCGTCAACCTCGGGCTCGGGACGCTGCGGCTGACCGGCGGCACACTCGCCTTTGCCACGCCGGACCTGGCCTGGGTCCTCAATCCGGTGGTGGTCGACGGCCCGGTCCGTATCACCGGGACGGCGACGACGGAAGCGGTCTTCACCGGACCGGTGACGCTCAACCAGTCCTCCCGCATTGAAGCCAACGCGGTCGGCTCGGTGGTCTTCACCGGCGACATCGCGGAGGCCGGCGCCTCCCGCCGGCTGACCGTGACCGGCCTTTCCACCGTCTTCCTCAACGGCGCCAGCCGCTACACCGGCGGTACCACGGTGGAAAATGGGGCCCTTGTTTTTGGATCTTCCCGCGCGGTGCCCGCCTCCGGTCGAATCAGTGCTTCTCCCCTGGGTTATGTGGGCGCGGGCTTTGAGTCGGAACTCCAGCGAAACCTGGTCGACCGGCTCGATCCAGCGACCTTCCTCGGCATCCTCGGTTTGGATACCAACGCCCTCGCCAGCGGGACGAACCGGGTGACGGAGAACCTCGATGTCTCGCAACTCACTCAGCTGACGAGCGTGGGTTCGCGCACATCCGCCATCCTCGCCGGCGAGCTCAGGGTCGCCCAGGGTTCGGACTACGTCTTTGGCGGCGGGGGTGGTACCCTCACGGTCGAGGGCAATCTCACCGCACGCGGTCAGGACCTCGAGGTCCGTTCGCCGTTCGGCCAGCCCCTCACTTTGGTTCTCCAGGGCAACAACACCTACCAGGGCGCCACCAACGTGCTTTATTCCGTGCTGGTGCTCGACCGCCGGAACACCCTGCCGTCCCACTCACAGCTCAACCTCACCGGACCGGCCTACGTCGGTTACACCGAGCGCGCCAACCTCACACCCGCCGCCTTCCTTGGGCGGGTGAATCGGATCGCCAGCCCTGACGCCATTCTCGGGCTCGATTCCGTCAATCGCGCTGCTCCGCGCACCGTCTCCGATGCCATCGACCTGTCGGTCGGGGGCAGCCGCACGGACCCTTATTACCTGGGCACCAGCAGCAAGGTGGTGCTGACCGGTTCGATCACACCCACCGTGGGTGACGCCTTGTACCTGACCGCGGTCAAGGGCGGCCACCTCATCGTTCGCTCACGCCTCAGCAACGCCATCCCCGGCGTCGTCGTTGGACAGTTCAACAGTTTCGATCCGCAGGGCGGTGTGGTCGAGCTGTCGGGCAATAACAACTACACGGGCGGCACCCAGGTCCGCGGGGGCACCCTGCGGGTGTCCAGCGATGCAGCGCTGGGCACGGGCGGCGTCGCCGTCTCCAGCCGGGCCACCCTCGAGGTGGCCCCCAACATCGATTTCTCAAACCAGCTCTCCCTGGCGTATGGGGCGCGGCTGAGCGGCTCGGGCACGTTTCTGACTCCCGGCGGCATCATCGTCAGCGGTGGAGCCCAACTGGCCCCGGGCGGCGTCCTTCAGGTCGGTTCGATGCGCTTCAATAGCGGCCTGACCCTCGGTGGCGGCGGCGTCCTCGATTTCGATATCCAGAGCCTGACCAGCGGGGGCTGGGACCAGATTCTCCTCCCAACCTCGAGTCCGGGTGCAATCCCCGCCGTTCTTTCCCTCACCGCGTCGAGCGCCGACCCGTTCATCCTGCGCCTGTATTCACTTACGCCGGGAGGCGAAGCCGGACTCCTCAGCGGCTTCGATACCAGCCTGACCTACAGCTGGACCTTCGCCACCGCAGACACCTTTGCCGGGTTCGATGCCGCGGCCTTTAGCTTTGACACCAGCCATTTTCTCAACGGCACCGATGGCGGAGCGTTTTTTGTCAGCCGGTCCGGCAATCACCTGATGATCAATTTCACGCCCGTGCCCGAGCCGGGCACCTACGTTCTCTTCGGCCTGGGCGCCTTCCTCGTCGCCGTCTGGGAGTACCGCCGCAGACGGCGGGGGTGATCTTTAATTCGAGATTCGCGATTCACGCTTTGGGATGCGTGATTCCCGACTCCGCATTCGTGATCCGTGATGCGCGATTGGGGATTGGGGATTGGGGATTGGGGATTGGGGATCCCGCCGGCGCGGGCTGCGGGCTGACGCCCGATCAAAATCGGAGCGCAGCGGATTGTTGTAGGCGGGTGCCCCCACCCCGCATTCGCGACCTTACGCCTGCTCCGCTTCGGCAAAGCCGAGCCCCGCGAGGTGGGGCACCCCGCCTACATGCGAACTCGGGCGATCAGCGACGTGTTGGCGCGAAGGCGACGCGTCTCCTGCCGCCTGCAAAATCACGAATCAAAAATCACGACCGACGAATTTCTCCGCGTTCACTCCACTGCGGCGTTCTTGGCCTTCTTGACCAGGTCGATGAACTCCGTGCGGCTTCCGGACGTGTCTTCCTCGTCCTCCGATTCCTGGGCCCAGGCCAGAACCTTGTCGTAGGTGGCGGTGCCCTTGTGCGGCGACTCCTTGAGGAGCATGCCGAAGCCGGCCACCGCGGCGGCAAACTTGAAGTCCTTGCTCGCCGCTGAAAAGTCCGTGCCGGGATCCACCAGGGGGATCTCGACCTTGCGGCCCACGTCCACCGTCGGCAGCTCATACCGCACCTTCAGGGTCAGGAGCTCGCGGTTGCGCGGGTCCCCGAGCCGCTCTCCGCGGAGGTCGTCCGACGCGTAGCGTAGCGGATCGGTGTCCACCGCCGTATCCGGCGCACCCACAGGAACCACTTCGTAAAGCGCGGTGATGACATGTCCGGCGGTCAAAGCGTCGCCCGCAGCCGGGCCGTCCTTCGCGGCCACCTTGCGCGCGACTCCGTCTTCGTAGCCGATCAATCGATACGACTTGGCCACCTCGGGATTAAACTCCACCTGCAGCTTCACGTTGTTTGCCACCGCCACCAGGGCGCGGCTGGTTTGCGCGACGAGCAGGCGCTCCGCCTCGGCCCGCGTGTCGACATAATTGCAGATGCCCTGGCCGCGGTTGGCCATCTTCTCGAGCAGCCCGCTGTGGGAGCTGTCCAGGCCGAAGCCGAGCACCGCCAGCGAAACGCCGGCACGGGCCTTTTCCTCAATCAGGTGGAAGGTGTCCCGCTCGTTCCCACCGAGGGCGAAGTCGCCGTCGGTGCAAAGGATCACGCGGTTGTTTCCACCCTGGACAAAGCCGGCTTGGGCGACGGCAAACGCCTTCTTGATGCCAGGGGCACCGTCCACCGCGCCGCCCGCCTCCAGAGCGTCGATCGCGCGCAGAATTTCGTCGCTGCGTGCCACGTCGGTCGGCGGCAACACCACGGCGTTGGTGCCAGCGTAACTCACGATTGCGATCCGATCACCGCGCCGGAGGGTTTCCACCGTGGCGCGAAGCGACTCCTTGACCAGCGGCAGGCGCGAGGGGCTTCCCATCGAGCCCGACACGTCCACGACAAACACCAGGTTGGCCGCGGCGGTCATCGCGCGGTCGATCTCCTGGCCACGCACCCCAATCCTCACGAGGCGGTGAGACGGGTTCCACGGTGCGGCAGCCACCTCCACCGAAGCAGCCACCGGCCCGTCCACGCGCGTGGCAGGGAGCCGGTAGGCAAAGTGATTCAGCATCTCCTCGATACGCACGGCATCGGGCGGCGGCAGACGGCCGCTTTGGAGAAACCGGCGCACGTTGCCGTAGCTGGCCGTACCGACCGTGAGACCGACGTCGGAGAGCGGGTAACCGGCGACGCGCAGGAAACCGCGGGACGTCGGGCTAGGCGCGATCGCCCCGTTATAGACCATCGGGGCCTCGACCGGGCGGTTTTGGGCAAAGTCCAAGGACGGGCTGTAGGCCGCATTGCGACGGGCCATCGAGTCAGCCCGCGAATCGGTGAGGATGGCGCTCGTGAGGCCATCAAATGACTTCTCCCCCTCACGGGAGTCCGCCACACGGGACCGCGGCTCGGGCGAGCCGAGGAGCGGTTCGCGCACCATGCCCGCAGGATCGGAATCCGTGGCGACGGGCGCTCCGGAGGTGTGGGACGCCACGCTGCGCCCCAACTGCAAGCCGTCCGCCTGCGCAGGAGCGGGATTAATCTCAGGGAGGCTGTCCGAAGGCAGGCGCCGGGCCTTCGCGATATCCGCAGCCAAGGCCGGCTCCGCCAACCGCGGCTGAGGGGCGACCACCGCGGGCGCGGTTGTCTTGACCGGCACGGGTGCCTGCGCCACGGCGTCGCGAGCTGTCTCCGCGGGGGTGGGCCGCAGGATCAGCAACGCGGCGAAACAGGCGGCGGCCAGACCACTTACCCAATAATAGGGGAACGCGACCACTTTGGCCGGCGGCTGACTCAATGACGCCGCTGCATCGACGGAGAGAGTGGCGGGCTCGATCGGCTCGTTGGCGAGCGCCTCCTCGAGTTGAGAAGAAAGGGCACGAATTTGCTCCACCGCGGCCTGGGCGGCCGGATCGTTGCGGATGGCCGCCGCCACCGCCGCACATTCGTCCGCGTCGAGTTCACCCAACGCGTAGGCGGTCAGTTTCGGGTCCTCGGGAGACAGGGTCTTCGGGTTCATTGGCTTCTCTCTGGCTTAGAGCCGCTGGGCGGCGACTTCGGCCCGCAGCCGCTGCACGGCATGGTGGATCAACACGCCGACATTGCTGACGGACAGGGCTGTGATGCGACTTATCTCTTTGTAGCTAAATCCGTTTTGAAATTTCAGACGGATGACTTCCTGCTGATTCGGCGGGAGCCGATCAATCAGCCGAAGGACGGTTTCCTGGATTTCAGCAGCTTCCATGGCACGGTTCACACGAGGTTCATCGGCGGTCACGCGCTCGGCCTGACCCTCCTCAAAACGCTTCATCCGCCCTTCCTTGCGCAGGATGTCCAGGGCACGGTGGCGGCAGACCGTGAAGAGCCATTCCGCCAAATGCCCGTTGAGGGTCTCCGGCGTCTGGGACATGAGCTTAAGAAACGTATCTTGAACAACATCGCGAGCGCGGTCCTGATCTCCCACCAGCCGCGTGGCGTAACGCGTGAGCGGAAGTTGGTACTCCGCCACCGCCGCCTGCACGAACTCTGCCGGTTCAACATGAGGGTCAGCCCGATTCATGGGGTAGTGGGAAGGGACCTTGTCTGTGATACGTTTCACCCGAGAGTTTCTTACAATATCGGCCAAAATGGCGCCGGCACCAGCCCGCAGGCATCGGGGGGAGTGCTTTCACGGGGGACCGTCAGATCCGGCGCGACACAAACAGGACTTCCACCACGTTTCGAACCACCTGCTCGTCGCTCAGCCCCTCGGTCACCTCGGCCGGCAGGGGGCTTACGCGCTGGATGTGCGCCGCCAGTTGAGCGAACAACGCCACCCGCGCCCCCGCCTCCAAGCGGTCCCTCCGCACCAACGCTTGCCAGGCCACCTGGGCCTCAGCCGGAGAAATCGCCTGCCGCAGCCGAGCCACCAACGGCGGGTGCCCGCGCAGGGAGTTGTATTTCCCCCATGCAAAGACGGAAAAATCCGGCGCCGGCTCCACCGGTTCCCAAATCACAAGCGTGCCCGCCGCGAGATCCCCCAGCCGCTGGCTGCGCCGATTCAGGACCGCCGCCGCCCCGCCCACCAGATAGGCGCCGGGCAACGCATCCACAAAACGCAGGAGGTTCCTGAGCGCGACCTGGCTGAACGTCAGCCGGTGCCCGCGCTCATCCACCACGCGCAGGCGCAGCACCCGTTTTCCGACGGTCTGCCCGCGCCACCGCCACTCCGCGACCATCCGATAACCCTGCGACAGCACAAAATAACCCACCATCGCCAGGCCGCCGGCGAGGTCCCGCGAAACCAACCCGAGCAGCCCAATCGCCACCGAGAGCACCGACCAGGCCGTCGCCACCACCGCAGCATCAATCGCAAGCGCCACCACGCGGAGCGCAGGACTGGCCAGACGGAAGGAGAAGGACACGCCCTCCGGGGTGCGCACCCGCAGGGTCTGGACCCGGTCGACTGCCGTCATGAACCGCCCTCCCGCCGGCCCGACCGCGCGAGGTACCACGCCAGCGCAAGTCCCTCCACCAGCCCAAAGCTGATCTTCGCCCCGTACGGCAACACCGGCTCATGGTACTGTGAAAGAAATGCCTCCACCCCTCCGGCCCAGACAAGGAGCAGCGCCGTGCCAAAACACAGGGTGACCACGTCAGGTCCGACGCTGCGCAGGCGCACCCGCAGGGTCTGACGGCTGCCCCGGCCGATCAGCGCCGACGCGAGGACAAAACCCGCCTGCCCACCGAGCACAATGGCGGGCAACTCCACCGCGCCATGCGGCAGGAGCCACCCGAGCAGGAAAGACGTCTGCCCGGCCGCCACGTAATCGACCACCACCGCTCCCAAACCTACGCCATTGTAGAATAGAAGAATCACGGTGCCCACGCCCCAACTCATGCCCAGCGCCATCGCAGTGAGGCTGACGCGGGTGTTGTGGGTCATCAGCATGCCGGAAAACTGCGCCTTGCCGTCGCGAAGGTGGTCCCCCTTTCGCAGCTCCTCGCGTGCGACGCGTTCCGCCGGGTGCTCCTGCAGGTGGGAAAAGGGCATCAGGACGCCTTTCGCCGCCGGATCAAAGCCCAGGGCCAGACCACCGAACATCGCGCCGGCGAACATCAGCCCGGCTGCGAGCCAAAACGCCCTGAGGTGCCGGCGGAAGGTGGCGGGAAACGTGTGCCGGATCCACGCGAGGAGGCGGAACCGGCGCGTCTCTGCGCGCGCGCCGTGGATTTCCGCGTACGCCCGTGCAACCAGCCCCTCCAGGTAGCGACGGGTCTCCGCCTCCGCGGCGAAACCGGAGAGGCGCGCCAGGTCCGCGGACGCACGTTGGTAGAGACGTTCGAAGTCGCAGGCCTCGGCCACCGTCAGCTGCCGCCAGGGATCTCGCGCCAGGCGTTCCAGGATGTGCTCCAGCGCATCCCAGGACCGCCGCTCCGCTTCGATAAAGGAGTCCAGGTTGACGATCATGGCCTAGAGAAGCTGACGCTGCTTCACCCGAAGGTACTGCGCCACCAGGTCCGCGGCGAGGGTCTCGTCCTCCAGCAGGGTCGCGATGATTCCTCGCGGTCGCAGGGTGCGGATGAGCGCCTGAAGCTCGCTCCAGCGGGTATGCCCCGCCAGGCGGCGGTGGATCTCTCCGGCGTCCGCGACCGGCTCGCCGCGAAACAGGGGGGCGATGCCGGGCGCACGGAGTTGGTTCACCAGGACAAGATGCTGCCGCGCAAGCAGCGGCGCGTGCCGGGCGAAGTCCTCCGCCAGCACCGGGTCCGTCAGATCCGTCAGGAAAACCAGCAGGGCGCGCTGCCGGAGGTGCGTGCGCAGGTGCCGGACGATCTCGGGCATGTCGGGCACGACCGGATTTGGCTGCAGGCCCAGGATTGCCTCGCGACACGCGCCATAATGCGTGTCCCCATGTCCTGCCTTGAGAAAGACCCTTACCCGATCGTCATACACGACCAGCCCGAACCGGTCGCCATTCTGCTCGGCGGCGAGGAGCAAGACCAACGACGCGGTGAGGGCGCGCTCGAGAGCCGTTTGGGCAACTCCGCGGTGGACGACGCGTCGTGCGCTCAGGCGCGACCGATCGATCACCACATAAATCTCCTGTGTACGCTCAGCCTGGAACACCTTGGTGATGGGACGGCCGCGCTTCCCCGTCGCTTTCCAGTGGATCTCGTCGAAACCGTCACCTGGCAGATAGTCGCGCAGTTTTTCGAACTCCCGCCCACGGCCCACCGTGCGCTGCAATTTCGCACCGTGCTGCCCGCGCTGGAGGAAAAGGGCGGCCAGCGCCCTGCGCTCGGAGAATAAATTGGGATACACCCGGAGCTCTGTCGCCAATGGCTGCCGAAACCTCAGCTCCCAGAAACCGAGGCGCGAGACGGTCTCGAGGCACGCGACCACCGCGCCGTAGCGGCCGCGCTCCGCGGGCTTGGCCCGCCACACCACCCGTGCGAGCAGCGCGCCCTCGGGAAGCGAGACCTGCATCTCCTCCTGGGCCGATTGGAAGCCGGCCGGAAGCGCCAAGGCGAAACGGACGCGTTGGGCGGGAGGTTCCGTTTCTCCGCCGCGGTTGAAAACAAGCTCCACCCCCCCTTCCCGATCCTTGGCAAAACGAACCACCGGCGGTGCTGCCACCGTCAGCCCGCGCGCCCCGCCCGTGCGTCCAAACGCCAGGTCCGCCAGCGCGACCAGCGCCACCGCCAGCAGCAGCAGGCCGCCGACGGGGCGTAGCTGCGGAAGCGGACCCGCCACCACCAACACGAGAGTGACGGCAAGCACGGCCCAGAGAAAACGGGGGGAAGGGACAGGGCTCATCCAGCAGCGGCTCAACGCGGCACCGCAACCTGCTCCAGTATCCGCGCAAGCACTTCACCCATGGTCAGTCCCTCGATCTCGAACTCAGGACGGAGCACCAGCCGGTGGCCGAGCACCGGTCCCGCCAGGCCGCGCACATCATCGGGCGTGACAAAATCCCTGCCGTCGAGTGCGGCCCTCGCGCGGCTGCCGAGCAGCAACGCCTGGGTGGCGCGCGGCCCGGCCCCCACCTGCACGCTCTCGTGCGTTCGCGTGGCGCGCACCAGGTCCACCACATAGGCGACGAGCTCCTCGCGAACGACCACGTGCTCAAGGGCGGACCGCAGCCCGGCAAGCTCCCCCGGAGCAAGCACGGGGCGGACCGCACCGCTGGACAAGGTCTGCTCAGGCGCATCGGATCCCAGCATCCGCCTGGCGAGCAGCAGCTCATCCGCCCGCTCCGGGGTACCCATTTGGATCTTGAGCATGAAGCGGTCTTTCTGTGCCTCGGGAAGCAGGTAGGTGCCTTCCGACTCCGCGGGATTCTGGGTGGCAAAAACAGTGAACGCGGGATCGAGCAGGTGGGTGTCCCGATCGATCGTGACGGCGCGCTCCTGCATCGCCTGCAACAGCGCGGCCTGGGTCTTGGCAGGCGCGCGGTTGATCTCGTCGGCCAGGAGAAAGGTCGTGAACACCGGTCCCTTGATCAGGGTGAACTGGTTCTGCTGCAGGTTGAAGATGTTCGTCCCGGTAATGTCCGCGGGCATCAGGTCGGGAGTAAACTGCACGCGCCCCGTCTCGACGCCAAGGACGTGGCCAAGGGTCCGAACGAGGAGGGTTTTCGCCACACCCGGTACGCCTTCCACCAGCGCATGGTGCCGGGTGAGCAGCGTGATGAGGGCGAGGTCGATCACCGCCGTCTGTCCGATCACGACTTTGGCGATCTCCTGCCGGGCAGCGTCGATGGTCGCGGCAAATGTTTCCAGAGCTGGGTTCATAATAGGTGTTTTCGATCGAGGGTCCGCACGACCGCGTTGTACGCGCCCGCCGGGTCCTTTTCCGGGTCGGCCGCACGCAGCGCCTGCTCCACGCGGGCGATCTCACGCGCCGGCGCGCCGGGTTTCCAGGCCGCGACGCAAGTCGCCACCAGTCTCTCCACCGGCACGGCGCGGCGCAGCAGGGCCTCGAGACCGGCGGTCTGTTGGTACTCGAGCGCGAGTTCCTTCGGGTCTTCCGCGAGCGGGACAAAGGTCGCCGCCCGCCTCCAGACAAAGAGGAGCGCAAAAACCAGGAGGGAAAAAAACGCGCCGCCGAGACCGTACCGGCGCGCAAGCGCCGCGATCGCCACGTCCTGCTGCACCCCCAGGTGCACTTCGGAAAAAACCACCGTGGTGGCATTGCCCACCAACCACGCGAGCAGCTCGGGGTGGCGCTCCTTGCCCATCGCTTCGTTGCTCAGGAAATAGGCGTCGGTCGCGATGACGATGCTGCCGTCGCCCCACCGCCGCTCCATCAGGACCGGCGACGTCCCGCGCGTATAAATCACCGTCCATTTGCCGGCGTCTTTCGGCACACCGTGGAGATCGCTGCGCCAGGGGACGCGGGGCGGGAGCGGCAGATCGGCCATTCGCTCGGCTCCGACCTCGCGATCCATGATCCACCGGGTCTCAAGCCCGATGGACCAGCGCCTGCTGAGGTCGGCGGGTTGCAGGGCGTCGGGAAGGTCCTGACGCAGGCGCTCCGCCCGTTCCTCTGCCTTGCGCGCACGCTCCTTGTCCTTCGGCCCCTCGACCGGAACCGGCGCAGGCGCGGTCGGCTCAAGCTCGGCCGCAAACACAAAGACCAGCCGCCCTCCCTCCCGCAGCAGCGCCTCCATCGCACGAGCCTCCCCTTGGGTGACTCCCTTCCACGCGGCTTCATGCATGCCGGCGAAAAACACCGTCATTCCTTCCTCCGGGAGCCGCGTCCCAAGGGGTTCGAGACCGCGCGTGACCTGCAGGCCGGGCATCGCCGCCAGGCCCTCGTACAGGGCGCGTGTGCCCAGAGGATCGGAGCGAAAGCTGGAATACGCGGGGAAACTGTCACCGCTGGCAAGACGCAGGCGGTACAGCGCAGCCACCCCGGTCAACAGCGCCGCGAGCAAACACCCGAGGACAATCAGGCCGGCGCGGGTGCTCACAGCGCGGCTCCTCCCTGCAAGTCGTCAAACCAGGCGCGCACACGCTGCGGTTCGGGATCGGTGCGGCCGTACCAGACACGTTCAAACGCGCGGCGACGGACCCGAAAGCTCGCGTGCAGCGTCTCCTCGCCCGGCGACCGGCGCCGTAGTTCCCACTCGTAGTCCAGGTTGGTTTTCGCCTTGGCCAGGGAAACGCGCCCGCCGGCCGCCAGCCGCGCCAGGCTGGCGAGGTAAAGCGCGCGCAGCGCGAGGCGCCATTCGCCGCGCGTGATCTGCTCCTCCGCCAGTCTCAGCCAGTCGTCGGCGGGCAGCGTTCCAGCGTGCAGGGTCTCGTCGTTGAGGTCCGCTACGGCGGCAACCGGCTGGGCCTGCACCGGCGTTACCCGCGGGCCACGCTGGCGGTAAAAGCCCCATAGCATCCAGGCAAGGAGCAGCACCACCCCGGCAAGGAGGACGTACACCAGGGCGCGGATCGCCGTCACCCCGCCCGGCCCCGCCGCGCGGGTCGGGCGCTCGCTGGAAGAAAACAAATCGCGCACCCAGCTGGTGATCCGCTCGACCAGGTTGGCCACCGCGGTGAACACCTCGCGCACGAGTTCGATCGACGAACGCACGAAGGCGCGGACAGGCCCCGTTTCCGCCTCCTCACCCAGGTCGCCGCGATCGCGCGGACGCAGGCGCCACTGAAAATCCCGACCCTCCAGGGCGCGGTCGATCGAACGGTTCAGCGCGGCGGGATCCATCGTCCCCGCGCGTGCCGACGGTGCCCGCTCCACGGATACATCCGGCGTCCCGGCACGTGCGTCGTGCCCGCCGCCGGCGGTGAGGAAGGCGAACAGCAGGAGAACCGCCGCCGCGCGGGATCGCAGGTGGGGCCGGAGTTCGACCATCAGGTCCTCTCCCGTCTCCTGCGCGCGACCGTAAAACACCCGCAGGACATAAAATGCCTTCAGCAGCGGATCGACGCAGAGCCAGCTCAGGGCGGTGACGAAGGCGAGAAAGGTGGGATTAATCAGAAACCAGCCACTGATCCCGAAAAGATTGTCGAGACCGAGAAAGCGATTGGCCAGGTATGGCACCAGATAAAGGGCAGCGGCCACGTTGACCCATACTGCCAGCGCCAGGACGGACAGGCAGATCAGACCGAGATGGTTCTGCCGCGGCCAACGGCCGGCTTCGCGCCAGGCTTGGGTACGCAGGGGCACCCCGCCCTCCTCACGCAGGACACTGCAGGACTGATAAAACGCGATCACCCAGGCGGCAGGCACGGTGAGCACCATCGCGACCGGGACCACCACGAGACCCGCGGCCTGCACCCGCAGCTGCTCCACTCCCACGCGCGCGAGCCGAGCCGCACTCCACGCGGGGGCCGCGGCACCCACGCGATGGGCGAGGAGGCGTTGGCAAAAGTCTGCCTGGGCTGCCTTGAGCCAGGCAAAGAGGGCGACCAACAAAAGGCTGAGGACGACCAGCTCTGCGTCGCGGGGTGCAAACCACGTGGTGTAGGCCCAAAAGAGGAGAAAACCCAGAACCCAGGCGCCGGCCCCGGCCAGATACACCACCCAGGCGGCGACGGGAGCGGAACGGAGGAGGTGCACCGCCTCCTCCACCCGCTGCATCCCGGAGGCTTCCTCCGCGCCGGAACGTTTAGTCGTCCCAGCCATCCCGGCGGCCCTCCCGTTGCCAAAAGGTTTTTTCATGCACCTCGGGAGGAATGCGCAAGAGCAGGCTCCCGAGGGCATAGAAGACGACCCACGCCATCAGCACCGCCCCAGCCAAGGAGGCGATGCGGCTCAACCAGGCGCGCCAGACCGCGGGACGGACCGTCGGCGTCCGCGCCGTTTCGCGAGCGAGGCAGGCGGCACAGATCAGCCGCCCGCCATGGTCCACCACACACTCGCGGCAATAAAAGGCGCCGCAGGACGGGCAGCGGGCCACCGCCTCGCGTTCCGGGTGCCGGCTGCAGCGACGGGCGCGGAGAGGCGCGGTCCCGGACGCGCGTGTGGGCGGCGGCGGTGCAGTCACGGCAGCGATCGGGCTGGGGCGGAGAGGTCCGTGAGCGCCGCCGGCGGTGGCGTCACCAGGTCGGCCTGCGCCTGCAGGATGAGCGGCTTCAGGCGGGCGATCAGGCGCTGGGCCTTGCGTCGCCGGCGCACCGGCAACACCACCGTCGCCACCCGCGTCACCAGATACACCCTGCAGGTGGGCCCGAGGGCTTGGTTGATGACCAGGAAAAGCGTCGCCACCGCGGCCACCACCACGATGAAGGTGTTTGGACCGTCCCGCGACCCCACCCCCATCGTAAACAAGCCGCACATCAGCAGGATGAACCCCCAGACCAGGGCCCAGGTCAAACGCACGCTGGATGGGGTCAGGCAGAGGCAGCGGATGTCCGCGTAGTTGAAACGTTGGTACTGTTCTTCGTAGCCGCTCGACCGCACCAGCATCAGGTGATCGTCCGCCTGCCAGAGGCTCTGGTAACTGGCCAGTCCCGCGACGGGGCGCACGAGCCGGGTGTAGGTCCGGGGTTTCGCCATGGGGTCAGGACGCGAGGAAGATGCCGGTGAAAAGGTAGATCCAGCCGACGAGCTGGGCACAGGCGATGAGACCGGCGAGGACAAACTTCCAGCGTTGGCGACCGTGGACCAGGCTCCCGGGTTTGCGCCACCCCACCACGGCGAGCCCGAGCACGATCGGCGCGGTGACGAGGGTCGCAAACCAGATCAGCATGGGCAGCACCGCCAACGCCAGAGCACCCGTCCCCAGCACCGTCCGCGACGGCACCGCGGTTTCCTTTTGCCGCTGGCCGGCCATGCAGGCGGGGCAGAGCGACAAGCCGCCGTTGGGGATCGCGCAGACGGTGCAAAGGAACCGACCACAGCCGTCGCAGACCTGCTCGGCCTGGTTGGTCGCGTGAAAAAAACAGGTGGAGTCGTCGGCCACGGCCGCCGCCTGGGGCTTCGCCACTGCCCGGGTGCGGTGCAGCGCCGGGAACGGGACAACCTCGAAGTCCGCCTGGCAGTACCGGCAATCGGCGTGGGCTTCGTCCTGCCAGACCAGCGCGTCACGGGTGCGCCGGCAGGAGGGACAGGCAAGCACGCTTTCCCCGGTCATTTCTTTTTGATCACACGCGTGTCGCAGAGGTGGTCATGCAGCGCGCGTTTCTCGTCGTCAAAGGCGGCGATGATGTAACCGATGTTGAGAATGAGGTGGCTCAGCATCTCGGCAAAATAGCGTCCGACGATGCGGCCATTGCTGAGCGGCATCCCGTCGGGTCGCACCACCTTCAGGCCCAGGGCCATCTTTCCGGGGGTGGCCGCGTATTTTTTGAGGAAATACCAGGTGTAGAGCAGCGTCAGGGCGACGTTCGAAAGGATGACGATGCCCTGGAAGGCCAGGATGGCGGCGATGGAGCCCGGGTCCTCGGGATTGAGCTGGTTCAGCGAGAAGACCCCGAAGGCGAGGATCATGTAGAGTGTAACCACGACGACGCCCACGATCAGGCCATCGATAAATTTGGCGACGAAGCGGATCCAGAATCCGGCGTACGCGACCGTGCCAGGCGCCGCGACGCCCTCACGCAGGCGCTGAAAATAGAGATCCCGGTGCTCCCCGCTGATCCAGCGCCCCTCATACTGCACCATCTCGCGCCGAGGATACCGTTTGCCACTGACCACACACACCTCGGTCTCTTCGCCTGGGAGCGCGGGAACGGCGCCCGGAATGCTGCCGGGGGTCGCGACTTGGCCGTAGGGCAGCCAGGCGGACATGCCGGCGCGCCAGACCAGGGTCTCGGCGGTCACGGTCCCGTCCTTTACCCGCTGGTCGAATTCAACCTCTGACAGCGGGCCCAGCCGCTGCCCATTGCTCGCATAGTACCATTGCATCGGCGTTTCGCAGGAAGTGAAACGCGCGCCCGGCAGCGAGGGCAAACGCAATCTGGGAGCGCGTGATCAAACCGGGGTATGGCCCGTCCATGGAGGCTGTCGACAGGGACCGAGGGTTGAGCCGGACCTGCCACCACCTGCGCGTCCGCGATGCGCGGATCTGGGGCGCTGAGGCCCTCATTCCAGCCTGATCGTTTGGTAGCGGCGGATACCGAGCAAGGAGGGCACCCACCCTTTCACCTGCGGGTGGATGAGGTAGGTGCGTGTGCCGAAAAAAACGGGGGCGAGCGGGGCCTCCTCCAGGAGGAGCGCCTCTGCCTGCTGCAGGTGCGCAAAGCGGCGGGCGGGGTCTCGCTCACGGCTGGCGGCGTCCAGAAGGCGATCGTACTCGGGACTTTTCCAGCCGGTGTCGTTGTTGCCACTGGTCGAGGTGAACAGGTCGGTGAAGCTGGCGGGATCGTTGTAGTCGCTGACCCAGCGCGAGCGGGTGACGTCGTAGTTGAGCGTGTGCTGATTGTCCAAATACACGCGAAACTCCAGCTGAGCCAGCCCCACCTCGATGTTGAGCTCGCGGCGCCACATGGCCTGGATGGCCTCATGGATGGCGGTGTTGATGGGATCGCCGTTCATCTGGATTTCCACCTTGGGGAATCCCTGTCCATTGGGATAACCCGCCTCGGCGAGGAGGCGTCGGGCAGCCTCGAAATCGGTGGGGGTGCGCGCGGTCGAGTGGTAGCCGCCGGTGTCATCGGGCACGAGGGAATAGGCTGGCATCACCTTGCCGCGCATGACCGACCCGGCAATGGCCTCGCGATCGATCGCCAGCGCGAGGGCGCGCCTGACGCGTTTGTCCGTGAACGGGGCCCGCGTGGTGTTGAAACGCAGGAAGAACGATTCGAGCAGCGGGTCGACCCGGATCTGCTCCGGATGATCGCGCCGATAGGTGTCGATCCGGTCGGGGAGCACCTCGTAGGTGACGTGAAGCTGGCCAGCGCGGAAGTTGGCCTCCTCTGTCTTGGGATTGGCGATCGGGTAAAACACAACCCGTTCGAGGGCATTGGCCGCCGCATCCCAGTATTGCGGGTTCTTTTTTACGACGATGCGCTGGTCCGGCGCCCACGTTTCCAGGAGGAACGCACCGTTGCCCACAAAGCGCTCTGGCTGCGTCCAGCGCGTGGTGCGCTGCAGCGGGTCTCCGTATTTTTCGATGCTCGCACGGTGGACGGGAAACCACGCCTGATGGCCGGTCAGCGCCAGGAAGTAGGGGGTCGGTCGATCCAGGGTGAGGCGGAGGGTGCGCGCATCCAGCACCTCGACGCCCACGGTCGAGAAGTCATCGGTCCGGCCCAGGTTGAATGCCTCCGCGCCCTTCAGCGGATAAAGCATGTAGCTGTATTCGGACGCCATGGACGGCGTGAGGATGCGGCGGATCGAAAAGGCAAAATCCTCCGCCGTGACGGGATCGCCGGTGGACCAGACCGCGGTCTCGCGCAGGTGGAAGGTGTAGTGCAGGCCATCATCCGAGACCTCCCAGGATTTTGCCATCGCGGGCAGTGGCTTGCCGGACGCCTCATCCAGCACCGTCAACCCCTCAAAGAGTGCCATGAGGACGTTGTAGTCGCTGTAGGCCACGACCACATGCGGGTCCAGGTCACGCGGCTCGGCATTGTTGCCAAGGTGCAACGTTTTGCTCGCAAGCCCCTCGGCCACGGGCGTCTGGCGTTTGCTGCAGGCCGAAGCGAGGACGGAGACGGCGGCCAGAATCGAAACAAGAAGAAGGCGCATGGTCAGGAGAAGCCGACTAGGGAGCGGAGGGCACAGACCAGGTCAAGGCGAGGTCGGCGCGCTGCGCCTGATTGACGAAAGCCAAAGCTCGGCACGCAAACCGCCCCGCCCTCCCAGAACACCTAACGTGCGCACCGCACGCCTGGCCCCTCCGCCTCCACAATTACAACACAGCCTGTCCCTAAAGGCCCCCCGTCCCTAAAGGCCCACCGCACCCCTCCCTTTTTGCAGTCTGTCCCCCTTTCCCCCCTCGCCGCAGCGCTATCACCCCTTTTGCAGTCTGTCCCCCTTCCCCGCCCCTTTTCGCAGTCTGTCCCCCTTTTCGCACCCCGCCCTTTCCCGCCCCGCCCTCC
>JAEYWP010000029.1 GCA_023428905.1 Verrucomicrobiota bacterium | reverse complement strand
GCGGAGCGCGCCGACCTCGTCCTCGAGGTCCACGGGTACGGCGAGTCGGACCTGAAGGTCGCTGAGTCCGGGGACGACGTCGCCGACGACCGCGCGCAGAACCGTCGGGTGGAGCTGAGCTACCGGTCGACCGGGTCGACGACCACGACGACCGAGCCGACGGACGCGGCGCTCGCCGGAGGTGAGTACGTGCCGGGGGCAGGCCCGGTCGTCACGCCGCTCGACGAGGACGCGGTGGTGGTCGAGCACGAGGTCGTGGTGCCCGGCGGCGACGGCGAGCGCGTCCGTGTCGGTGTCGAGGCGATCACGGTGCGGGGTCCGGTGATGCGCCTGCGGGTGCAGTTCACCCCTCTCGACGACGGCGAGTACGATCGCTGGAGCGTCTTCGGCATGACCGGCGAGGGTGAGCTGCACGTGCAGCTCTTCGACGTCGACAACCTCATCACGTACCGGCAGGCCCGGTACGCCGGGCAGATCGAGTGGGAGACCGCGACGACGGCCACGACGGCCGCCGTCGACCAGACCGTGCGTTATGAGACGTACCTCGCCCGCCCTGTCGAGAAGGTCGACACCCTCGACGTGTCGATCGTCCCCGAGTGGCCGCGCTTCGAGGACATCCCCGTGACGTGGGACTGATTGGCAGCGGCCCCGGCGTCGGTACCCGGCTGCCACGTCGCCCTAAGGCCCACCGGTCGAGCACGCTCAGGGCGCGATGAACGCGTCCCGTGCCACGCTGATCGGGCCCGCGACCCAGGGCTCTGCGATGCGTAGCCACGGCGACCCGTCCGTCGTGGTCGGATCGGCGATGCACAGGTCCGCGTCGCACGGCGCGTCCGCTACCGAGGACAGGCCGTCCACCAGGAGGCCCGTGCCCACGAAGCCGGCGCTGTTGCCGATGTAGGGCACGGCGGCCTCGATGGACCCGTCCCGGGCGTCCAGCCAGAGGTACCCGAGCCGGTCGTCCTCGAACGCCTCCGGGTAGGTCTCCCAGTCGTCCCACAGCAGCACCGTGGACCCGTCGAGCCACGGGTCGCCGTACGTCGGGTGCACGCCGTCGACGACGCGGACCGTGCCCGTCGTCCGGTCGACCAGCCGAACGGACTGCCAGCGGTCGTCGTCGAGCGGGTCGCCCCACTCCGGCTCACGTCCGTCCTCGACGACCCACAGGATGTACCGGCCGTCCGGGGAGTAGCTGGGGAAGTTCTCGAGGGGGTAGCCGTCCGCCACCAGCTCGACCTGGTGAACGGTCCCCTCCACGAGGTCGACCTCGAGCAGCACGGCGCCCGCGCTGCAGCCCAGCGTCGCGACGACGTGCCTGCTGTCGGGCGCCCAGGCTCCCTGGTCGAGCCAGCAGTCCTCTCCTGACCACGGCGCACCGAGGTCGATGCGCTGCTGCTCACCCGTCGCGAGAGCGACGACGTCCATCCACGGCTGCGTCCCGACCTCGAAGCGGTACTGCAGCAGGGACCGGCCGTCAGGGGAGAGGAGGGTGGAGGTCGTCATGGCCGCGTCCCGCGCCCGCAGCCGTACCCACTCGACGGAGTCCCAGTCGACAGCCAGCACGACGGACTCGCCACCATCGGGTGCGATCGCCTCGACCACGAGGGTGGCACGCTCGACCCGCCGCTCGGGCACCTGCTCGGGGTCCACCTCTCCGGGCGGGAGCAGGGGCAGGGGGTCCAGGCGCGTCGGGGCCGGAGGCAGTTCGGTCGCCACGGGCGTCGCGAGCATCGACACGGCAGGCGTGGGCGTCGCCGGATCGGGCGTCGCGGCGGGTGCGGGAACACCTTCGGCGTCCGTCGGTGGGCTGGCGCCCGATACCGGCCCACCGGCCACGGGTGCCAGCCGAGGCGCGAGCACCACCACCAGTGCGGCCACCGCCGCGCAGAGGACGAACGCCAGGGCGACGCGCGCGAGCGGCGGACGGCCCCACATCGCACCGATGCGCCACCATTGCATCCCAGCCCCTCTCCCCGGCAGGTGCTTCGGCCCTCAGGGTTGCAGAAGGACGTGCGGCGGACCTCAACGGCGCGCGAGCTGCGCCCGGGTCTGGGAGCCTTACGGAGCCGCGGCGGCGGCGGGAGCAACCACCTGCCCAGCCACGCGCCGTCGGGCACGCACCGCACCGAAACGCTGCACCAGCTGGGGCTGCCCCAACGCGATCCCGACCAGCACGACCGCCATCCCGACGGCCTGCAGCAGGCTGAGCCGCTCACCGGCGACCAGCGTGCCGAGCAGGACGCCCGTGACGGGATTCAGCAGGCCGATCAGCCCGACAGCCCCCGCGTCGAGGTGGGCGAGGCCGGAGAACCAGGCCCAGTAGGCGAGGGCGGTGGCGACGAGGGCGAGGAAGGCGAACCCGCCGAGCTGCGCGGCGTCGAGCGCCGGCGGCGCACCTTCGACGCCGACGGCGACGGGCAGGACCAGCAGCCCGCCGAACAGCAGCTGCCAGGCCGCGAGTGGTAGCGGCTCGACCTCGCCCGCCCAGCGCTTCGAGAGCACGAACCCGACGGAGGACATGACCATCGCGGCGACGGAGGCCATGACGCCGAGCACGGGGACGCTCTCGACGCCGGTGAGGAGCATCGCGCAGACGCCGATGAAGCCGATGGCGGCGCCGATCGCCGACAGGGCGCGCG
>JAEYWP010000017.1 GCA_023428905.1 Verrucomicrobiota bacterium | reverse complement strand
CCTGGACCCTGTTCGGCATGAGCATTCCGGAGTGGAGCCTGCTGGCCTTCATCGGCATGATCCTCTTCGCGGTGTACTTGCTGTTGCGCCGCCGTTGATCGGCTGGCGGCCCTTCGCCGCATCCTGAATCGTTCCGCAAGCCGCGCCAGGCGCGGGTTGGCGACCAAACGACCGTATGAAGATTTCCCCGCCTGCGCCTTGTAAGGCACAAGCGGGCGGGCCTACAGTGGCTCGCACGCGGCACCGAAGCTGGTGCACGTCCTGATGCCGCATACGAGTCATACGAGGTCGACATGTTGGAACGATGCCGAAACGCCCAGGAACGCTGGGGTGGGGTTCATGAACTGATCGATCGCTGGTTGCGCGAACGGCAGGACCTGGTCACCGAGCTCGTCGCTCTTGGCAAGGGCGTGCAGCCGGGCGCGCAAGGGGCCGAAGCACTCCGCGGCTTCTGCCAGCTGATGCTCGATTACGTGTCCGCCTGGCATTTTGGCGTCTATGAGCAGTTGCTCATCGAGGCGCGCGAGTTCAAGGACGAGCGCGGCCTGGAAGTGGCCAGCCAGATCCAGCCGCGCATCGAGGCAATTACCTCCGAAGTGGTGGCCTTCAACGACCGCTGCCCATCCGGCCGCTGCGCCAGCGACCCGGCTTTGGCGCAGGAGCTGCTGCAGCTCGGCCAGTTGTTTTGCGAACGCTTCGAGTTGGAGGACTGCCTGATCGAGGTGTTGCACACCGCCCACCGCCAGAAGGCGCAGGTGGCGGTCGGGCAGTAAGCCCCGGGATTCGTTGCTTCCGGTCAAGCCGCCTGGCAATGCCGCAGGGTGCTCCTATGCCCGGCCCGAATGCCCGGCTAGTATGGGCGCATTCATCGCCAGGAGAGCCTCATGGCTGCCAAGAAGAACACCGTACAAACCCCTCTGCACCTGCTGCAGGAACTGTCGCAGAGCCTGCTCGCGCACCTCGAGGAAGCCTGCGTCCAGGCCCAGGCCGACGCCGAGAAGCTGCTGCTCAAGCTGGATCGCCAGCGCGGCAAGGCCCAGGACAAGCTCGAAGAGGCGCGTCAGGGCCTCGAGAAGGCCGCCGCCGCCGGCAAGGCCGGTGCCCAGGCCAAGGCCCGCGCGCGCATCGAGAAGTTCGAGCTGCTGCTGGATGCGCTGAAGGCCAGCGATCTGGATACCCGCAATTACCTGGCGCAGCTCAAGGCCGACATCCAGGACAGCCTGCGCATGGCCCAGCCGATCGGCAAGGCTGGCGAGGCGGCCGCCCAGGCCCTGGCCGCGCGTGAAGAGGCTCCCAAGGCCAAGGCGCCGCGCGCTCCTCGGGCAACCAAGCCCGCGGCTGAAAAAGCTCCGGCGAAGAAGGCACCCGCCCGCGTCGCCAAGCCCAAGGCGGCGGCAGCTCAGTAAGCCGCAACCCTGACGGCAGCCGCCAGGCTGGCCAGCGCCGCCGCGTTCGTCGTCGGGCTGGCCAGCGCGGCGAGCCACTGCGGCGCCGCGCCGGATTCCCGGTCGGGCCAGGGCGCGGCAACTGCCTCCAGGCGGCGCAGCAGCTCGCGTTCGGCATCCTGTTCGAGTTCCGCCAGGCGCCGGGGCAGCGTGGCAAGCCCGGCATCCTGGCTGGCCGCCGTCTTCCAGCGCCGCCGCAGATCGCGCAATGGCGCGATCACGTCGCGTTGCCAGTCGGCCGCGACCTCGCGCAGCTGCCGACCGCGCGCCGGTGTGCAGGCCACGCCGCGTTCACCCAGCCAGGCGGCGCACAGCAACAGGCAGATGTCCTCGCCATGCTCGTCCTGCAGGGACAGGCAGGCCTGCTCGACGCCGGGGCGGGCATAGAGGTCGAGGGCAAAGCTCCACAAGGTATTGCTCATCGTCCACCCGGTGCGCCGGCGCAGGAAACTGGATAGACTGCGCCGCCTTATGATTCGACTCGAAAAGCTTACCCTACAGCGTGGTCCGCAGCGTCTGCTGAACGAGGCCGACCTCACCCTGCATCCCGGTCAGAAGGCCGGTCTGGTCGGCGCCAATGGCGCCGGCAAGTCCAGCCTGTTCGCCCTGTTGCGCGGCGAACTGGGTGCCGATGGCGGCGAATGCCAGTTGCCAGCCAGCTGGCGCATCGCCCACATGCGCCAGGAGATCGACGACCTCGAACGTCTGGCGGTGGACTACGTGCTCGACGGCGATGTCGAGCTGCGCCGCATCCAGCGCGAGCTGGCCGCCGCCGAGGCGGCCCACGACGGCGCCGCCCAGGCGCGCCTGCACACCGAACTGGACAACGCCGACGGCTACAGCGCCGACGCCCGCGCGCGCAAGCTGCTCGCCGGGCTGGGCTTTGCCAACGAGCAGATGACGCTGCCGGTCAGCAGCTTTTCCGGTGGCTGGCGCATGCGTCTCAACCTCGCCCAGGCACTGATGTGCCCGTCCGACCTGTTGCTGCTGGATGAACCGACCAACCACCTGGATCTCGATGCGATCCTCTGGCTCGAGGACTGGCTCAAGGGCTACC
>JAEYWP010000026.1 GCA_023428905.1 Verrucomicrobiota bacterium | reverse complement strand
GATTCTTGAAGGCTTCCGCCGCAATGGGCCGCTTTTCCCGGCTCTTCACCGTGCGTTCGTAGGTGATCGTTTCGGTCTTGGCTGGCGCGGGGGCACTTGGCGTCTCCTCAAGCGGCAGAGCGCCCTGCAGGCGGTCCAGCTTCTCGCTTTTGCCTGGACCAAAGAGCTGCCGCTTCATCCAGTCCACCTGCGCGCGCAACGCCGCTACCTCGCCCCGAAGGGTTTGATTCTCAGCGTAGAGCTCTTCAGCGGACGGCACTGGTTTTATAGTATCCCGGCGATGGATACTGTTCCCGGCATTCTGGGGGTCTTTACCTCTCGTACCAGGCTTTCTGACAGCCGTCTTTCAGGTCGATACCCGCGAGCAGCATTGTCAACGACTCACCCGTCAAGGATAGCTTTGTGCGGTCGCTCCCTACCGGCCACGTGAAGCGGCCTTTCTCCAGCCGTTTCGCCATCACCCACACCCCCGTACCGTCCCAATACAGCAGCTTAAGCCGATCCCGATCCTTGTTGGTAAAGGCAAAGAGAGCACCTGAACGTGGATCCTCTCCGAGTTTCTCCTGCGCCAGAGTCCACAGCCCGTTAAACTGCTTACGCATGTCTACCGGCTCCACCGCCAGGTAGATCTTTAAACCCAAGGGGAACGTCAGCATCGTCCCTCCAACGTAAGCATCAGTTGCGCGATCTCCCGGGCATCTTCTCCACGGATCACCACACCACTCGGCAACATCACCTCAAGCCGTGGAGCACTCCGTACCGGCCCCAACTGCACTTCGGCAAAGGTCGGCCGCCCATTGCCCCGCTGCGCGCGTCTGCGCCAGGCCAGCCAGTTCACCAGCGTCGCGTATTTGATGCCCTCTCGCTTCGCAAAGGCACGCTGTGTCATCCCGCTGCGATCGTACTCGCTCAGGATCTCCTTCCGCCTCTCCTCATCGGCGATCGCTCGCCCTCGGCTATCACGCTTCTCCGCCGCTAACACCACTTCGGTACTGATCGTTCCCATTCGATCAGCCTATCAGCGCCTGCCGCTCCAGCCTATGAGGTCTCAGACCGGACGCTTACCTATGGACCAACTGAACCGGAATTTGAAGCGCTCGCGCGATCCGCTGGATTGTCAGTGAATCTGACGCGCCTTCGAGCCCGACCTGCGAGGCAGCCGAATTGAGCAACGGACGAGGTTCTGGCCCTAGAAATTTTTTACTCTGCAGGGCGAGACGTGGCGGGCGCCGGACCTGCTGTGTCGTTTGGCGTCGGAGGCCCCTTCAGAGCAGGCGCAGGAGATTGAACGGTTTCGTGTGTTGTGGGAGTGCCCACGACAGTTGCTCCATTCGCTGCGGCGGCTACCGGAGTTGCCTCGCGATTCTCGACAGCCGGCGCCGATGCGACCACAGGAAGTTCTTCTCGCGGCTGTGGGATGATATTTAGGATAAGGAAGGCCTTGTTGGGCGACTTCATGTCCGGAGCCGAGAAATTCGCGTTGTTGAACACCGGAATAGCAACCTCGGTGAGAAGCGTAGTTTTGCCGTTGATAGGTAGCTCGTGTTCCCGGGCCAACAAGAAATAGAACGAACTAGAGTTTGTGGCGAGCGCCTCGGCGCTCGCTCGGTTCGCTTGTGCCGCAGGTTTCTTATTCGGTGCGACTTTTTCAATCTCGGCCGTTATAAGTTCAACGGCCTTCGGAAGACCGGCGCTCAACTTTTCCACGCCGCTCGACGTAAAAATGAACCTGTCCGCCAATTCCGTTGTGGTGCTCCAGTGCTGAGAGAGAATGACGTCGCCGACTCCGTGGCTCACCCGCGTGAAAACGTCTTTTCCTGTTTCGCTTTTCGTGACGACGTAGAGTTCGAAGTCGGCCGCCGAAAAAAACGGAGGCGTGACAGGAAGGCCAACACGGGCGTTTTTGGCAGCCCATGCTTGCTGAATTGAGGCCGCTTGAAGATCGCGTAAGCGTCCGATTCGCACAAAGCCGCAATCGTCACACCATTTCCGAAGGTCCTGATGCGCCATCGGCTTCACTCGTTTGGGGTGCCAGCAGATCCGGTGCGGCGTTTCGTCGATCAGAAACGGCTCGGTCCGCGGTTCGGTTTTGGGCGGGCGTTTGGAATAAGGAAGCGCGTCACCTTCCACCAAAAGCAGCGTTGTCTCTGGGTCAGGAAGCCGGTCCCTGTTAACGGGTGAGAATTGCAGATCACATCCGCAATTCATGATCACGTAGACCTTCTTCGAGTTCTTATTGTAAAAGAGATCACCCTGCATAATTCGCGGCAGGGGCTTTTCGGATGGCGGATTTTGGAGGTGCTGAAGCGGGTGGTTCTCGAGCGGTTCTGGACCGCGGTCGGTGAGCGCTTCGCTGTAAAGGCTGCTTACGGTGCCACTAGGCTGCACTGCGGAGGAAAGATGTTCGTTGAAATGGAGCGCATCGAGCGTCTTGCGAGCAGTGATGACGGCTTTGTCATTTCGAATGCGATGGCTCAGAGACTCCGTAAGGAGCTGCAGAAAGTATTCGCCGAGTGGTTCGCCATCCATCGATAGGCTGAGGCGCTGGATGAAGGAGTAATCCTGGACGTCCAATCGCAGGATGCTCCGCGTGAAATCGGCCGACACGACGGCTGATCGTTGCCCGAATGTTGAAATGAAGTCACTGATTGCCCGCAACGCCGGATGTCCGACACCCCACGCGTATAGGTGGACGAAAAGCACCTGCTCCTCTCCAGCATCCTTTTTGCTGAGCACGCCGAAGGTGCCACGCATGTAATTAGCACGTTCGCGGAAATCATTTTGGATTTCGTCGAGTGCGGTGCTCGAAATCAGCACGAGAAACGGTCGCGTGGCCGACTTCGCAAGTTGGACCGCTATCTCCTGCGACTTCTTTGGGCCCGCCTCAGGTTGGTTGGTTGCCAGTGCCTTTTCCTTCGCGCGCCTAAGTTCCGCCTCAGATTCGAGCTGGTAGTCAAGGAACACCAATGGGAATCCATCGAGCGCTTTTGGGTCCTTAGGAATGCCAAGCTCCACAACTTCCACCCCTACCTTTTTCAAAGCGGCGGAGATTCTTGCTAAGCGCTCATTCTGGGTCTGAAAACGATTGAATAACCGTTTTGCGGGGCCGACCAATGCGCCGGCCCACTGCGCCCGAAGCTCCCACAGTTTCCGTGCGGCATCGAAGTCGAATCCTTCATCCTCTGCATACTCAGGTAAGAGCTTTTTGAATTCGGCCATCACTGCTTCGTCGCCGAGCGCATCTTCGAAGGTGGAAAGATCTTGGTCGTTAAACGACGCCTCCGTTATTCCGTCGAAGGTGTCATCAACGATCGCCGCCTTCGTTATGGAGTTTGACTGAAGGCGTTGCCGCACAAGGTCGACTACGCCGGGCGGCTGTTGCGCTGGAGCGGGAGCGGCGTTCATCACTCTTTTTGCGAAGGAAGCGACAGCACAAACGTATTATACTGTCCTTTTCGAATACGCTGATCGCGAGACAACGAAAGCTGGCAATCGTGATATTTCGCGATGTCGCGAGAAATGAAAAGTCCCAGCCCTTTTCCCTGCCCTGGAGGCTTCGTCGTGAAAAAAGGCGTGAACAGTCTTTCGCGGATCGACTCGCTTACGCCCGGTCCATTGTCCGTGATCGAGAGGTCTTGATTGCCGACGTCGATAACGATTTTTCCTTGAAATTCGTCATCGATACGCGCCTGCGTTTTCAGCCAGTAAGCGGAGTTGCTGATCAAGTTTTCCAGCACCTGAACCACCATGCCCTTTACCATCTTGACGCGAACTTCATGGCTACCCTTTACCTCGCAGGTAATCCGGTGGCGCTCGAACTCCGGCGCATGAGCCTCCACGATCTCATGCACTAATCCGACGAGGTCAAAAGTCTCACGGCGGTTTCGGCCCGAAGTCGTCGCTGGGTCCAATGTCCTGAGTCGCTTTGAAAGCGTTTTTAGCTGCATCTCCAAGCTTGAGAGCGAAGGCGTTTCGTCACCCTGCTCTCGCGCGTCGGCGAG
Source organism: Verrucomicrobiota bacterium (assembly GCA_023428905.1). Taxonomy (GTDB): domain Bacteria; phylum Verrucomicrobiota; class Verrucomicrobiia; order Opitutales; family Opitutaceae; genus EW11. The sequence goes on along the minus strand of JAEYWP010000026.1, from coordinate 157,152 downwards.
GGACTGAAGCGCTGCCTGGGTAGTTCGATTCAATTCGTGCGCAAGCATCTCAACCATCAACCCCAGGCCCGCTAGGTGGACCAGTTGTTCTCGGCCCGCCATGGCCGCTTCCGCGGCCTGATTGGCTTGGCCGATAATGTCATCGAGTTGATCGATTGCGTGCTCGATTGAGGAAACGAGCTCCCGGTCTGCACGTACCTGCGGGTGTTTGTGCTTAAGGAGATTAAATGTGTTCTTGAGCTTATCTTTCTCCTTCTCGGCCCGCGCTTCGAGAACCTCGATGTCGGCGTCGAGCACTTTCTTCTGTTGCTCTTCGACCTCGTTCGCGAGTGAGCGGAGCTCATTAATACAGAATTGAAGGAGCTTCACCAACGCGTCCTTCTCGGGGCATTGACGTAAGCCTTCGCGATTAGTTTGGTCAGTCAGCGCGGGATTTTCGCGTGTGCTGATGTCCACCTTGCCAATAATCTGCCGGCGATTAAGTTTATAGCCCCCAGACGCGAGCGCCTTTTTGTCGAGGGAGAGCCAGTCGTCTTCGGGGCCTCCGTATGGGTGGACGCGAAAACCGTCGCGGAAAAGCATTGGACCGCCCGACCAAAGGTTGACCCAGTCTTTTAGTTCGGAAAGTGCGGGGTCTTTTTGGAGCGCCTGGCGATTGAACCAATAGGCCTCTACTGAGAATGGCCCCAATGACCGGAGTGTTGACGGTGGCACCTCTCCAGCGGAGGCCGTAAGGTGAGCCGTCTTATCATACACGAAGGTCTGCGACGCGTCCCGTTCGCCTTTGTGATATTCGACACTACCGAAGAGCTTAAATTCGAATTCGTCGTCTTCGCCTCCAACGACAAAATGTGCCTGCACCTTACCGTGGGCCATCTTCAGTCGGTTGGTGTCCATCCGCTGCGCGACAATCTTTTCGTCGTTGAAGACTAAGTTGACCCGAAACAAGACCTTTGCCCCGAACGGATCGGTTATGCGATTGAGACTATGATTGGCGTAGTCTTCCAGTCGTCGCGCGCTCCATGCGCTATTAAGGTCGTAAACGATGATCGTGGTGCCTTGTTCTTCCGGATCATCTTTCTCCTCGTCGCGCTCAGGGGCCAGCTTCACGTCTGCCACGCTGTCGGTGAGATCGTCCGCGAAGCGCCGCCAATCAATCTTCAAGACGTTCCAATGTTTCTCCCCTGCTTTCGAGGTTCGCACTTCCAGACCTTCGCCAAGGCGCATCACCGATAGGCGCCCGAGACCTTTTTCCCCTTGGATTCGGCGCTTCCTATCATCGCCGTTTTCCTTTTCGACGAGTCTGACCGGTGTTCCGATGGTGAGATAAATTTCGTCTAAGTCCTTTAGGGACATTCCGTGTCCCTTGTCCGATATCCGGATCTTGTTAGCGCGTCGCGCGAGGCGCGTAAGGGCTTCTATTGAATCGGCCGCTTTCACCCGCTCAAGCCAGCGTTTCCCCGCATCGAAGGAGGCGTCACAATTTTTAGTCAGGAGCGCTCGAAATTCTTCGAGTTTTACCCGGCCTGTGGCTGCGCGCTCAACCTCAGCTCGCATCTCGCCCGGCCACTTACCGAGTATCCAAGTTACCTTCACGTCTACTTGCGGCGCGCCCGCGTCAGACGCATTCTTGATAAGCTCGTAGAGCGCGATGTCGTCGGAACTGATGAGTTCCGCGCCTAGTTGTAAAATAGTCCTCGCTTGGACACGGAATGACATCGTTGGGGCAAAAGGTGTTTCGTAAATACCCGGTCGTGATTGCGTGTCGAGAGCGCAAACCGAGGCTAGCTAGTGGGTTTACGCATCGTGAGCGGGCCAGACTCGAGCCCGGGTGGCGGCGCGCCTTGCATCCACCCTGCTGACATTCCGTTCGACTTGGGCGACTCGCCGAATTGAACTCATGGGTGTCCGCGTGATTTACCTCGATAACAACGCCACAACCCGTCCCGCGCCTGAAGTGATTGACGCGATGCGGGATTATTCGCTCGACCACTGGGGCAATCCAAGCAGCGCGCACTCGCTTGGACTGCGGGCGAAGGCCGGCGTTGATCGCGCCCGGCGCGAAATTGCCGACTTTGTGGGCGTTGATCCTGGAATGGTTACCTTCACCGCTTCGGCTACGGAAGCGAATAACACAGCCATCCTGTCTGCCATTCGCGCGGCGCCGGACAAACCGTGTATCGTTGCTGGTGCCACAGAACATTCCGCGGTTATCGCCTTAGCGAGGGCGCAGGCATCGAACGGATACGAACTTGTTCTTGTTCCACCTCACGCCTCCGGCATGATCGACCTTGGTGCATTAGAAAAGGCCATCGATCGTAACACGGCGCTTGTGTCCGTAATGATGGCAAACAATGAAACGGGCGTCCTCAACCCGGTGGTGGACGTTGCAGCCGTATGCCGAAAACGAAATGTGCGATGGCACTGCGACGCAGTGCAGGCCGCGGGTAGAGTGTCAATCGATTTCTATGCGCTTGGCGCCGACTACCTGACGATAAGTGCGCACAAGATGCACGGACCGAAGGGAGCCGGGGCGTTGATAGCAGCCACCGATGCTCCATTCACTCCAATGCTTTTAGGCGGACATCAAGAGAAGGGACGCCGAGGAGGGACGGAGAATGTTGCGGCTATTGTGGGCTTTGGCGTCGCCGCCGCGCTAGCCGCGCGCGAAATGGACGCTCGAAAGTCGGTCACGGCGATGCTGCGCGACCGACTAGAGCAAGGCATTTTGGCGGCTGTTCAGGCAGCTAGTGTTAACGGCAGCGGCCCCCGCCTACCAAACACAACAAACATCGGCTTTCCCGGTATTGATTCAGACACTTTGGTGAGCGTGCTCGATCAGCACGGGATTTGTGTTTCGTCCGGGTCTGCCTGCCTTTCGGACGCTGTGGCTCCTTCGCACGTCGTGCTTGCGATGACCGGTTCATATCAGAAGGCGTCCGAGGCCATACGATTTAGCGTCTCACACCTAAACACAGTCGACGAAATCGACCGAACGATCGAAGTGGTGAAGGCAGCCGTTCTTGCAGCAATCGCAACTTGAAACGTTCTGCACGCATTCCGGCCGCTAAGTTTTCGGGGATCACGGCTGAGGATGTGGAATCTGCCGTTTCTCGGCTAGCCGCAGGAGTGAGCCACCCGTTCGCCGATTCAATTCGCTACGACTTGGTCGTGCGTGGGCTTAGGTATCCCCCAAAAGTAATCTTCGGACTTGCTGCCGAGCGTGTGATGCATCGGGCGCTTGCGCCCTCGGATTTCGCAGGAGGACTGGGCTCGGTGTGCTTCCGGATATTGGAAAGCCTGGGCTTCGCGATTGTGCCGAAGACGCCGATCGAGGAACTTCCCGTTGAGGCAGAACTACCGGGAGCGGAAATGCTGCAACCAGTCCCCGCAGCACCTCAAGCGCAGTGTCCGTTGATTGGGGCTACGAAGAACGCAGATGCACCGCACGTAGGTAAGCGGAGACTTTCCAAGCGAGCAAAGGTGCTAGGCGATTGGGCTGAGGCTTCCGTGTTCCAGTTTTTGGAAGCCGAACAACGAGCTGGCAGAATTGGAGAACTCCGCTGGCTCGCAAAGGAAGGGATAACTCCGGGGTGGGATATCGAGTATCGTAAGCCCCCGGGCGGAGAACTTTGCCGAGTCGAAGTGAAGGGCGGTATGGCCGATCGAATGGGCGCATTCGAAATGACCGCTAATGAACTGCGGGCTGCGTTGGAATTTGGCGAAAGCTACACAATCGCGCTCGTAACAGGGTCAGCGTCCGCAACACCAAAGGTATTCTTCATCGAAAACGTTGCGCGCTGGTTGCAGGAGTCGCGACTAACGCGGGAGCCGCTCGCATGGGCGATACGACTGGGGCCAACGAAGCGCTAGCTTCGAAGTGCGTTCACCAGTTGGTTGATCTCTTCGTCCGAGATCAGCGGCACTTGCGCAAACACGATGGAGGGCACGTTGACCAGTTTGGCGGCGAGGTGCCCCTTACCTAGAAGCCGTTCAGCGCCTCCATTTCGTTCACCTAGCGAAATCTCCGAGGTGCCTTCGCCGTCGACCTTCAAGACCAAGCGATTCCCCAGGTTCGCGCGCAACTGCATTGGCATCACGTCGGCGTCAGGTCGTTGGGCAGCAAAGAAGAGAAAGATACCCGCGGCACGCGCCTTGACGCCAAGTCGGCTGACCACGTTCGAGACGGCATCGCGATAGGTATCAGTCATCATCCACTCGCCGAATTCATCGTGAACTATCCAGAGGTAAGGAAGGCGTTCGGTCGCGTCGGCTTTTGCGTTGAGGCGGTAGATATCTCCAACGCGGTTGGCTCGCAAAACCTCGTAGCGACGATCCATTTCCTGAACCAGTTCGTTGAGTTTTTGAATCGCCGCTTCTTGTTCATCGATGATCCCTCCATCGAGATGCGGAAGATCGCTGAACGGGAAATAATCCACTCCGCGCTTCGGGTCGATCAGAACAATCCGGGATTGAGCCGGTGTGTTGGTGCATGCAATCGCAAGCAGGATGTTCTGCATGAGCACAGACTTGCCGCTACCGGTGGTGCCAGCGATTAGAGTGTGCGGAGCATGTTCTGCGGGAGAAATGAAGAGTGGTTCGCTGCTCTCCTCTTGAATGGCTATGAGAAGCTTGATGTTGCCGCGGGTCGTTTCGGGTTGCCAACGGCTCCAAACATCCAGCAACCGGAGCACTTGCCGTTGCGGACGCGCAACGGCAACCGATACCGCACCGGGTTCAGGACGAACTGAGATAATGTTCAGGCCATGGGTCGTGAGGAATTCCGAGCGTTTCTTGAGGACTTGGTCGACGGTCAGGTTGCTAGCACCCTGAAACTTCATCAGCAGTGCGTTAGGCGTCAGAATCGAGGACAGCAGTTTGGAATTAAGTTGGAATTGCTGTAGCGCCGACCGCGTTCGAGTTACCGTTTGTGTCTGCCATTCTGTTTCTGCTGCGGGGGGAACGCTGCGCCGAGCACCTTCGGCAATCAACGTAGCTAAATTGGGATTCGACCATGACGACATGCCAGCAGCTTCGGGCTGACGCGCAGAAGTTGTCGACGCGATTGGCAAGGGCGTTGGTGATGCCGACGCGGCCGGAGCAGGCGTTGCAGGGACGGGCGCGGCGGGCGTCGAAATCCGCGCGATTTGGGTTGGAGCGGCAAAATCGCGGCGACGGACCAGGTCATTTTCGACAACGCTGCCGCGAAGGTTAGCGGGCGAGGATTGATCCGCATAAGCGGTGAGCAGGCCACGGGTCTTGGCGCGAGAATAGACCTCTTGGAATGAGTTCTCGCAGTCGGCGACTTCCACAAAATCCGAGTAGTCCCCAGCGTCAGTTGGTCCAGATACAAAAACGTGCGAGTAGCCGCGCACGTTGATCTGGCACATTCCGTCTCGGAGTGCGCGGCGAAACTCCATGAGTTGGAGGGCATCGGCGGAACGATAAGGAATTCCGGAAAGCAGAAGGTCAGAGAAGCGGGCTAACCAGAGGAGACGGTCTAGGCGCTCGGGAGCGCCGAAGAGGGCATCGCGGACGCGGTGAATGGTGTCACGAAGCTGTTGCTGTGATTCACGCCGGCATTCAGGTAATGCGGACTCTTGGATGAACTTCGACTCGGTGACGACGACGGTCAGCCGCATGCTGCCTTCGACTATCTCTGGCTGGAGAACAAGGAGGTCGGCGATTTGCTCTTCCTTCTGGCCCAGCCACTCGGAGTAGTCGTCGAGGAAATACCACCCGGTCTTTTTCGAAAGCCCCAGCTCGTGCGACACCAAATAGCTGCTGAGCACGATGCCCATCAGCTCGCTTGCGTTGCGGCCTCGTTTGGCCGCGCGAAGGACGATGTCACCCGAAATCGCGTTTGCATCTTCGATGAGGCGCTGTGCCAAGAGGCGTGATCGTTCGTCGGAGAATTCCGGGCAGAGGTCTTTGATCCGATTGAAGAGCATCGAGCGCAAGAGCCCGAGGTCGGTCTTTGAGGAAACGAGAAGATTTCGGCCCTGTGTGGCTGATTGTTTATACCGGATGACGCGAACCTGCTGGTTCAGAAGCTGCCGGCGGTCGAGCAGTTCGTCGTAGTTGACCACCCAGTTTCCAAGATTGTGGCTTTCGAGGAAAATGTCGGCCGTTTCTGGGTCGTTGAAATCGAGTTGTCGCGCGGGCAGGTAGCGGCGGGTGCTGTCCTCGTCCCAGTCACCCTTGAAGAACGTGGTGACGGCGGTGAGATACGCCCAGCCTTCCGCGGATTGGACCGGGCAACAAAGGTAGACGATGGACTTCTCTTCGTCGAGAGGCGATGGGCGCCGTCTCGACCAACGGGACGGAATGAGATCGGCCACTGGATAAGGCGCGGCGTTCTCGCGATACCACTCAAGGTGGGAATGGCGGGAAATGACGTCTTGGAGAAAGACGAGATCAGTCTTCGGGCCATCCTGGGGATCTGGGACTGGCGCTTGATCCGCCATGATGCCGATCCTGAGGCGAGCCATGAAATCCTGGCTGGCCTCACTTGCCACAAAGGCGTCTGCGTCGCCTTCAGCGAGTTCTGTAATTCGCTCGTAGAGCGCGTGGAGGCGTCTGCGGTCACGGTGACGAAGGATGACTTCGCAACGCACCTCGTCTTCATCGTCGTGAAGCTCGCCAATTTTCGCGACTACCGCTTGTGGGAGGCTCGCCGAATCACAGTTGTAGAGCACGGTCGCCAAGTTGGATCGTTCGTGTGGAAACAGTGCTAGATACCGGCGAATCATGTCTACGATCTGTCCGGCGGATTCGAGCGGGTTCTCGTTGGTGTCGGAACCGTTGGTATCGTCTGCGATGGGCAGCTCGTGGAGAGAATAGTCTAGGAGCGAATCCGAGAGGCCGAGAAGCTCTGGCTTTCGGTCGCGCCAACCGACCATTATCTCGGGATAGTGTGGGTGTTGCTGCTCGTCACGAAGCTCTTTGAAGAAGAGCTTCGCATCACCAAATAAGACGTTCTCCGCCGTGAGTAGGTGTTCGACCAGAGATGCCAGGCGCTGCGCCTTTATTGCGATCGCTTGCATCCGTAGCGGATGCCACGGAGCAACGATGGCGGCGGGTGGACCACCGAGGACGGGAATGACACCAATACGGAGAAGCGGCCGAAGAAGGAGGTCGCGGTTCCTATCGCCCTTCGCGTGTCGACACACGAAGTCCAACAGGTCTGCGAAAGCGGTAAACTGCACCGCAATTTCGGGGCACGTGGAGCCAACTTTCGGGAAGCCGGCGGTTGCCGAAGTGTATGCGTTCGCAAATGCGTCGAACTTCTTTTGCAGACGTTCGGCTACTTCGGCGTTCACAAAATTTCCGTCGCGAGCGATGCGAAGGTTCGCAGACCATTGAAGTTGGAGGTCGCGCTCCTTGCGGTAGCCGGGAAGAAGCGAACCGCGATTTTGTCCCGGCCGTGCGCCAAGGCTCTTCACATTGCGGAGATCGAGGACTTGGATGCCGCCCTTCGACGCCACAGCCTGACGTTCGACGGTGCCCTCTAGGAAGGGATGATCAGCGAGTCGGTCGGTCCAATCAGCATGCAGCTCGCTGGCGATCGATTCGGGTTCAAAGCGCCAGATGAGTTGGCGATGCGCAGCTTCGTCGCCATCGATTTCCAACGAAACGTAAAACTTGATCTCGACCGCCTTCCGCGCTGTCGACGTGTTCGCTTTGTAACGTGGCTCTTTTGCCCAATCAGCAAGCAGTGACTCGAAGTCGAACAGCGCTCCCACATCAAAGGTGCCCGCCGGGAAAAGCTCCTTAATGCCGCGATAGCGGAACGCGAAATAGCGCCCCGCCGATACGTTCAAGTTTCGCAAATCCTTCTTCGCCTTGCGCTCGGTCGAGATTACCAGCTGACGCTTAACTCCCAGAATATTCTGATCAAACAGCGATTCTAGACAAAGACCCAAGCCCAGCAGAAAATCGTTGGTTTCGACAGGGCTACCAAAAATGAAGCGGTCCCAACGCGACTTGAGCGGTGGATGTTCTTTGAGTTCGTTGCGTCGGCGGTTGTAGAACTCAAAGTCGTCGTCGAGTGGTTGGGTGCTGCGGCCGCGGGTTGCGAGACCGTTCAGATATTCTGTCTCTCCCTCTGACAGTTGAATATCGGGCTTTCGTTCGTCGTAGAACCGAAGCGTTTCTCTTCCGAGGTTAAATGCCTCGCGCGCGAGACCGTCAAAGAGCGGCGCGATTACCTCCCAGTCGATTTGCGCAATGGCTTCCGCTTCGGGATTCCACTTCGGCGGCGCGGCGATAAAAGCTTCGATCCTGGAGTGCAGCTCCACGGGAATGTCGTTGCGCACCTTGGCAAAGGAAGCGCCCAGATCGTCGGCGGATAACGTCTGATCTTTCGGATTCTTCTTCTTAAGGTAACAGGCCAGCTTCCGTCCGACGTGGGCATAGAGCGACCGCCATTTGCTTGGTTGGCCAAGCGCTTTCTCGCCCAACGCACGGAAGAGTGCCGGGTGGCGAGGCCATTTGAGGGCGGGCAGCGCGATACCCAAAGCCTCTGGAAGGATTCTGCCATCCTCCACCTCTTCGCGGGTTTTGAGCAAGTAGTCCGCGAACGCGTCGAGGCTGAGCGAAGATACGTCCTGAATTGCGGACAAGGCCACGTCCCACCACCGACGCTGTTGATCGGTAAGCGCGAGGTGATGTGCCGCCACATCGATCCAAAGCGACGACTGCGCGCGAATTTGAATAGAATCTATTGGTGTAAGATCGGCGAGAGAAACGCGTTCGTCGTCGCCGCGAGTCGCAATCAAAAGAACCGGCTTTTCGCAGGGAGAGTTGCGAAAATATGTGGCTCGTTCGTCAGTCAGGCACTCCGCGGGGAGCCCGTGATCGCCAACCCAATGGCGCGGCAGCTTGATTTCGATTTTCGCTGAGAGGGCGGCATCAGCAAGGACTGCGCGCGCGACTCCTACCGTTTGTTCGACGGTAAGCCGGTCCAAGAGATAACGAGCCGTGCTAGCCGATTCCTCTCGTGGAAGATTAACATGAAGGAAGCGGGCGACCACCCGACCGATGAGTTCGTAACGTGTCATCGAGTGTAGGGGTTCTCGACGTAGGCGCAGGCATCGGAAAGCCGGCGCAGAAGACCCAAGCTGCTCAATCGCTGCTCCAGTCGGAAGCAGTTGGACTCAAATTGCTTTTTGTCGAAATCTTCGGAGTTGAGCACGGCCTCCGCTTGGGCTTCACCGAACACGAGTCCGTAGCGATCAAAAATCAGTTGAAGGAATTGTCCAAACTCCATCCGGCGATCAACATTCGCGAATAGGAGTGCCTTGAGGAACGCGTCGGTTGGAGCATAGCGCAGTCGATTGGTGCCACGACGCGAGACCAGTCCGATGCCGCGACCATACGAACGATGCACTTGGCCGAAATGCTGACGGTGCCGGGCCCGGACCTTATCTTTGAATAGCCGCCACAACTCATCCGGGTCTGCCGTCTGAGTATCGTCCTCCCAATGAAATTCGCGCTTCAGGAGATCGCGACGACGCGCGAGAACATCGGCAACCGAGCCGGCCAAGTTCCAATCGTCGGTCCTTTCGACGCGGTTGAGAATCGCATCAAGCGCTTCCCGCGAAAGATCGTTGTTTGCTTCGTAGCTTTCGACGGAACGCTCACGAACGAGAGCTTTACGGCGTGCGACCACTTCGCAGATGATCGGAGGAAGTCCGTTTCGACCCAGCAGGGCAGTGCTCGTTCGGAGTTGGTAGAGAAAAATCCCGAAGGCACCTGTGGTGACCAAATATGGCACCGCATCAAAGCCAGGGAGGTCCCGACTAAGGAGGCGCAACCAATCTTCCGCAATTAGTTCGAATATCGGGTGCTGATCATATGGGAGAAACGAAGAGACGCCGGTGCCGCGTTTGACCACCTTGGTTGAAGCAGACTCGGGCTGGAGTCGTTGAACTAAGTCATTCCATTTATTCGCACGGAACAGCCGTTGAGGAAATACCCGAGAAAGCTCCCTAGCCTGCGTGCTTCGCGCGAGCATCTGATAGAGTAGTTCACCTGTTCGACCGAAGTTAATGTATTCGGACGATTCCACGCGGCCGTCCTTGTTTACGCCCAAGTCGACAAATGTGGCAGACTGTCCAAACGGAAAGATAAAGCGGGAACTCCAACGCTTGTTCGCATCACTTTCGACTGCGCACGAACGCAGAGCGCGAATTAGCTGTGCGAAATGTTGAAACGAGGAGAACCGCGTAACGAGGTATGAAAAATCGCGCTCATCGGGATCTAGCCCACGGGAATGCTCGCGCATCCACGAAAGCCATTCCCGCCAAGCGGCGCCACTGTCAGGGATTCGTTCGGCGATCTCCGCTAACTTTTGTTCGCCATTAAAAAGGATGTTCCTGAGATGCAGGCGTAGGTAGGGGTGATACGAGAAGGGATACTGCGCCTTATCGGATTGAAAGAGATCACCACTACGATGTGCGTGCTCAGCGACGCTAAGAAATTCGAGGAAAAGAAGCCAGGGCGACTGTTGGTCCCAAAGGCGATGCCCCCAGAAACGCTCTTCGACCCAAAAGTCCTCCTTGATCTCGCCGGGGCCAGGCGAATGGGAGGTGGCCGCAAGCGTCATGTGAGGGTAACTCCAATAGGTTCTTCGGTCGCGCTGCCGCCTGCGTCGACACTCAAGACGCGAAAGATCAGTTCGCCGGGAGACGACTCGGTGCCTGGGCGCTTTGAAACCTCACGCATTAAACGGCTCTTGAACGCCATTACGTCCTCGAAACACTCCTTCGAGAAACTGCTCGGCATCGCACCTTCCGCGACGCGACTAACGTATTCGTAACGAGTGAGCGTTAGCGGAAGCGAACACCCCAGATTATCACCCAGGTCCACGCGGAGGGCAGGATGCCTTCCCTCCAAAACAATTTCTACGCGCTCCCCGCGACGAGCAGCGACAGACACGCGGTCGTCGAGGAACCGGCATACTCGCGCTTGAGACAGGCTCGCGCTCGAAGCGAGAAGCAGGTCGCGATCGTTACCCACCAGCATCCCGGTGAAGATGCGATTGGTGCCACGCACCAGCCGCGCTAAGATCGTGCGTCGGACAGCGGCGTTTGACCGAAGGGCTGGCAACACGGCCGAAAGGTATTCCCCGCCATAGTGGAAGACGGTTAAGTCCCAAGGATTCAGGTCGGGAGAAAGTGATGATGAAATCTTGAAAAAAAGCGCTCTGCGCTGACTCACCAAGAGATCGAGAAACGTCTGGGCAGATTCATTGTTCTCATCGGCCCCTTCCACGTATTCTCTCTTTGCGGCAAGGTAGGCGTGATCAGCGCCATAAAACGGATCGTTCGCGATGTATTGGTGGAACTCGCGTTCGAGGCCTTCGTGAGATTCTCCGAATATCAAAATATTGTCATAGCGATTAGAGGTTTCGGTGCCGATTTGAAACCGCTCGAAATAGTCGAAAATCGCCGAACCATAACGACGGCCCGGAGGAAGATTTCCTCCGAACAGATTGTTGTAGATGCTCGCCTTGTGTCGCGTGCCTGCTGCGATGATTTCCGGGACATCGCCAGCAAGCATTAGTCCGTCTCGAGCGTCGGGATGACCGAGGATCGCGTTTGTCAGCAGAATTAAAAGCTGACGGATCGGAACGTGAAGACCGTTGTGGTCGCAGAGTTCGAGGAGATTCGATAGGCGCTCTCGGGTAAGCGGCGCTCCGAGAATTTCGAAGTTGCGACGAATCGGACATTGATCGCCGAAGAGCCCGTCGGGGAGAGAGGCTTCCGCGGCGCAAAGCTTCCAACCTGCATGGGTGAGAAATGCGTCCAATGCGAGGTTCAGCAAAGTAACGGAACTGCCCCGACTGAGATTAAAGAGTCTTAGATCGAGCCCGGTTGTTTTTTCCTCACCGGCTACGAGGAGGTCCTCGATCTGAGACCACGCAAGGCTAACGTCGGGATCGTCAACGCGGCGAAACGTTTCGCCGAGTTGCCCATCGTTGCCCGCAATCAGGAATATCTCATCCTTATTTTTGCCGAGACACGATCGCGCGAAGCGAAGCAGTAGATCACGCTTGTCGTCCGGCCAAGAAGCGCCCTGTTCTGGAACCCACGCGCTCAGGTCACGAATAATGTGCAAACGAAGTGACGAACCGTTGAACGGAACGTTCAGCTCGAAATGCGTCGCTTTGCCGTTCCATTGAGCGTCATCTCCACCGAGTTTTTTCCACACCTGTGAACAAAGGAACGTCTTACCGTCTCCTGCTGTTCCGGTGAGAATTACCGAGGGAGGACGCTCGCCGGCGTAGCACGAGAGGACTGTGTCCTCCGATGGATGCTTGAACTCAATCTGGGCAATGCCGAGGCGTTTTGCGCGTCGGCGCAAATTCTCATCGAAAAGGTTGTCCTTGCTGGGAATCGGCCCGTATTCGCGGACAAACTTGATCCAATCTTTGGCCGTCATGACGGGACCTAGAGCGAACAGATGTTACACCCTTCCCGCGTGCCCTCGCCTGTATCGAAATCTGCCAGCACAGCCATAAGGCCTTTGTCCTTTTGACTCGCGCGCTTGCGGGCTTGGCTCTTCTCCCAATTCTCTACGATTGCCTTCATCCGCTCCGGCTTCTCGATATCAGCAAGCGATTCGTCCGAATTCCAATAAAAGATGTTTCCGTTAACCTTGTTGGGCTTTTCGTAGGCTTTCGCCTGCTCATAAAGGTCGGGGCGGTGCTCCTTGAGTCGAACCCACTCGATTTTTTGTTGATAAAAACAGAAATAGCACCCCGAACGTGTGCGTCCCCAGTTGGTATACGTCGGCAGGCCTAGCCCCGACTGTTCAAGGATGCGAACAATGTCCGCGTATACGAGGCCATCCTCACGAAACGGAAAGAGCGCCTTAATGTTCGGTTTCGTGCTGATGTAGCCGATTCGATCTTCGTCAGCACGGATACCGACATAGTTGATGACATCATCATCCCCGATCCAGTCCTCGAAGGGCTTCAGCTTGAGCATGCGTGTGCACCAGCGACGATGATTCGAGGGCACGATCTCTCCGTAAACCTTATACCAATGATCAAAACTATTTGGCGGGGTGGTTCGGTGAATCGGTTTGCCGAGAACTGCTTCCAGCCGGGAGATGTAAGCGATGGTTTCATCAAGCTCCTTACCGGCGTCGTGGAATATATACTCCATGTTTGGCACCCGGTCGCGCATGTAGATGGCCAGCGCTGCGCTGTCCTTGCCCCCAGAGAGGCTCAGCACGTGACGCACCGGTTTATCTGGAGTGGTTACTTTTTGCCGAGTTGCTGCCATACGACTTTGGAGAGCGCGGCCATGCTGAGCCGACGATTTTTGGAGAAGATCGCTTGAAACTCAGCGGCGAGTTCGTCGACGCGCTGCACTTCCCCCTTGTCCACATAGACGACTTCTTGGGCTTCGTCCCCGTCGTCGCGGGTGAGAGCGAGGCGGAAGGCTTGCGACCAATCAGCCTTTTTATGCTTCGCAAAATGAATACTCTCTAGGTTGGAGAACTTCGTCCCCAGGGTTACCATTTCTTGGTCGAAACTCTCTTCATCGATGTCGCGCCAGCGGGCCGGCGGTATCTGGACGACCAAGCTGCCGAGCGATTCTAGCCAAGCATCGTCGGTCATGTTGCGGTCCGCGAAGCGAAGGCAAATAGACTTGAGACGCGGCTCGATCATAAGGACCACGAGAGGTTCAACGCGGAGTGCCAAGCGTTCACGGATTTGGGCGAGTGATCCAGTGACGCCAAAGTTTCGCTGAAGCGACTCGCGCATTCGGCGCTGGAGCAGGCCATAGGAACCTTCAAGTTCGTCGAGGGCTTTGCGCAGACGCCCGGAATATTCCCTGGCGCTTGCAAGTTGGGACGCGCCATCGACGGCAAACGGTTTGAGGCCACACGCGACCGGCAGGTCTGTAAAAAGAACTCGGTTTGGATCCTTTGCTGCAAGAATCACGTCGCGCACTGCTCGAGCCGTCGCAGAAACTTTGTCGGTTTTTCGCGACCAGTCGGGAAGTCGCGCCAGAAAGAGGCAAAGCGGACGGACGATGTTGAGGACGTGCTTTGACTCCCGTGTGCCAAGGTCGAGCACCTGAATGAGTGCTTCAAACACATCTGCGCGTAGACCCTTGAGGCCGCAGAGCTGAATCTCGAAAGACTCCGGCACCTTTGCGATCCGCAAGAACTCTTCACCACCAACCTTTGCCAAAAAAGTGTTGTCCTCATAGATCGCGACCTCGTTGGGATGAATCGCAACATACAGAGCGAGCAGTAGTGGTGCTAAGCCAGCGCGAACACCGTAAGGTGGCTTCTCCAGCAAGGAAAAGAGGTCGCTTATGCGGGTCCTAGTGTCGCCTTTTTCTGCTAAATGTGAACGAATGAATCCGAAAAGCGGTCGAATGCGGCAGGGATCAGCCGGTGGAGGCTCAGCTAGGCGCCAACGGCCGTGATCTTGGCGATGAATCTGCCCACGCAGAAGGATTGAAAGATAGATGGATCGTTCCGGTGGCTTTTTGTCCGCGTCCATACCGAGGAGTTCATTCTCGGCGTCGCTGAAAATCCGCTCGATTAGCCGCATACGAGCTGCCGCCGCGGCGGAGCTAAGAACACGGCGATTGACGAGCTCATTCGAAATGTGCGGAGCGTTCGGGTAGAGCTCATCGCAGATGCGCGACAACCGGAAAAGCAGTTCGCGCGGGGTAGAAATAGGATAAGCCGCGCCCAAACGGAACCACCGCAATGCGAGTGCACCGCTCAGGGAGCGCAAGCCGAGGAGGTCTTGCACTCGGCGTTCAAGCCGTGCGGACGCTGCAAGCTTTTGACGAGTGACTTCTTCGCGCGCAAAACGGTCTCCGTTCAGCTCCGGGGTATTCAGTGCGACCCACTCCCATCGCATGGCCTCGGCAACTAGACCGGCATGGTTCGAAAGTGGATCAGTTGGCGTGGCCAGTAGGAAATCGCGACGCGCCGCGATTTGTGGACGCTGCGCGATCTCTACGGCACGGGCGCACTCATCTTGGGTTTCACAGAGCGCAACGATGATGAGGCCGTCGGCATCAGAATCTTCTGTGCAGAGCTTCTCAATTTCTTCGACCGCAGCGTATTTCACTGCGAAATAGCGTAGATTGCCGGTCTGAATATAATGTCGGCGCGCGACAATCGGCTGGCTAGCGAGCATCCCTCGAAGCGCACGACCTACGAGACCCACTTTGCCGATTTCTTTTGTAGCTAGGTCATAGGCGGCTTGGAGGTCGACACTGGTGTGCGACCAAAGGCAATAGGATTTGGAAACGCCGCGCTTGAAAAGAACGCTGCGGTTGCGATGCAAATTCTCGATCCCAGCCCGGAGTTTCTCCAGATCGATGCCACCGATACCGGTAAGAGCAACCTCAAGAGCCCGATCTGTCGGCAATAGATCGGGTTGATCGAGCAGATTCAGCATGCCGACTGTTTTCACAATCTTGAGTTCATTTTCGTCCGCTGTGGCGAAACTTTCGACCATCGATTCGATCTGCGCCCAGTGGCTCCGGTAGCTCTGGGAGACTAGGCGGTGCCCGAAATTTGCGCGGACGTAATCGAAAAAATCGTGTAGCCGATAAATATTTCCTGCGGCCAGCGGACGTCGTGAAAAGTCCTGAAGGCCGAACGGTTCGTTGGAGAGCAGGTAGCTAAAGAGCGAACGCTCATTCTGACCGAATCGTGTGAAGGTTCGAATGAGAACCGGGAGGACGCTCGGGTGAAGAGGGAAAAGTCGAATCGCAAGGTCGCGTGACAACGATGCTTTGCCCGATCCCAGCCACCCGAGTTCGTGCACTGCCTCTGCCGCAAGCGCGAGTTCCTGCCGAGACGCATTGGGCAGATGTTTCTCTCGGACACGCAGGGCAGCGGCGGCAAGTTCCGCTGTCTGAAGCAATGGCTGATCAAATATTATCTCCTCGAAGCGGCCTGCGATCTTCTCCCATTCGCGCTGAACGGCGGGCCCGAGGTTATCCGCATATTCGTTGAAGCCCTGATGGAGGAGCCCGACCACGAAAAGCGGGTGCTCGTTTGAATCACCAGAGGCCTCCGCGATTTTCTGCAGGAGGTAAATGTCTTGCTGCTGAGGGTGAAATGCGGAGAACTCCAAAAATTTCCCTAACTCGTCTAAAAGAAGGAGAACGCCGGCGGCTTTGCCGTCTTTAACCAGTTTTGCTGTGCTACGCTGGAGCCAACGAACCGTATCGGCGTCAGCGACGGCGCCTCCATTGTCGACGGCGCTGGCCATGTCGGCCACGAGTGCTGAGCGTCCGCCGCGAGAATACTGCTCGTCCATCACCTGCACCATGGCGCGGAGAATCGCGCGACCCATAGGCTCCCGAGAGCCCGTGACTAGCACCGGCAGGAATTTTGGTTTTTCGGCTAGGTGGAACGAGTCGTAGCTGACGGAGAGGCCTAGCTCGCCCTTCAAGTGCCGAGCATTTCCAGAGAACCAGTGCGCAAGCATGAGCGCGAAGCTCGATTTGCCCGAACCGTAGTTGCCGGTGATGCGCCAGGCACGCTCGGTGCCACCCGCGCGAAGTCCTTTAGAAAGACGGGATAGGCACTGCCGACCGTGGGGAGTAAGGATGTAATTCTCCAGAGCCCGCGGGTCTCGGAAGTCACGCTCGAGATTGGTCGAACGCAAATACCGAGGTGTGATGTCGAAAATGGAACTGATCCGCTTGTCAGACATCGGCTGGAGTATGGAATGCAGAGCTGAGGATGGCCATTGCGTCGACGTCTCCGGTGCGTGTGACCTGAGGCAGTCCGGCGCTGTCTTGGAATCTAAGCTGGTTATTTGTGACCCCGGGTAACTCCGAAAGACGGTTCATCACGTCCTGTTCCGGTAGTTTAAAAATTTGGCCCGGTGAGCCGTGACCGTAGGCGATTGCCTGCGCGGAAAGCGTGGCCGAATTTGCGGCCCGCTTCGCCCAAAAGTCTAGAAGCGCCCAAGCGAAAAGCGCGTTGCTGATGCTAGGCTTCTCTTCGCGGCGAAACGCATACACATTTTCTCGATGCTTGCCTCCGGTTTCGCGCTGACCCACGACCGTCAAGAGTTCCAACTCCGTTAGCGGGCAATCCAAATTGTCGTCTGCCAAATCTCCTTTTTGTCCGCGCGTCGGCAGGTAAGTGTGCACAAACACATCGAAGTGTTGGCTGAGAGTCACCGGTGATAGCGGCTTTGTGGTATGTCGCGGGGATTCCTGCTCAAAAACTTTGAGGACGGGCCCCGCAGTGATCTCCGTTTCCTGCCATCGGTTGAGAAGGAAGTCCCAGGCGAAGAGTGGAGCGTCTACGCTCGTCGAAATGTTCCAGTGCAGCACCCAGAGCGTTTGGATGTCCTCGAGGTAGGGATCGAGGCCTTCGGCACCGAAGAAGAGTTTTCCTAGCGGAGTGAGCTTCAGACCGGATTTTTCCGCCGCGGTGGCGAGTCCGGTGGCCTCGACCCAAAAGCGCATTGCACGAACCATGTTCTTGCCGATACCGAACTCGACCATTGCCGCATCTTCGTCGGCAAACACAGTCGGCGAATTGCGGATCCCCATGCATGCTTTGGGCAACCAAGGGTAGCGAAATGGAAAAGTTTCGTGTCCGGAAAAACGATAAGCCATGAAATGGTTCTGGGCACTCTCTGTCCACGCGACGGGAGAGCACCCATTTACACTTGATCCTACGCAGAGATTTGGAAAGCCAAAAGGACCCCGGATTGAGGCGAGACTCCGATTCCAGAGAGCCTAATTACGCAAACAACTTACGGCGAAGCTCGCTCCCCCTGCCTCTGCTTCTGATCAATCGCCTGTTTCGTTGCTAACTCGCGTCGTTCCCGCGCACGTCGCAGCAAGCTTTCAGCTACAATTTCAGAGCCCAATTCTACAAATGCTTTTACCTCATGCTTGGTGCGAATGTGGTCCGCCGGACCCATTTCCTTCACCTGGAGCCGCGCGGCGATGACCTGCAGCGCATCGGGTTCATTGCGCAGCGCCATAAGCGTCTGCACCGACAGTTCAGGCGTCTTCTCGGAATACATGCGGGTGGTGCTTAAAGATCTTGTTTAGGGGCGCAGATTTGATTTGCGGTAGCCGTTGGTGCAATGGCGCACGACGGCGGTGTGGTCGGGGAGGTTTCGGAACTCGTGCGGTTTGATCCGAAATTCCTCCACGCGCTGGTAAGTGCGGGCGGTGTGGTCCTGGTGAACGGTACGTGTCGCGCGCTCGACCCAGTGCTTGCCGAGTGCGTTGGCGCACCGCAGCGCGTCGAGTTCCGACGCGGCGCGATACATGACGAGGTTCTTCAAATTGAGGGCGAGCACCTCGGCTTGCTCCTTCGTCTGGGGCGGAATGAGCGACTCGAAGGCCTGCGCGGAAACGATGAGCATGAGCATGCAATCGCGCAACCGGTCGATGACGTTGAAGTCGCTAGTGCCGTCGTGCGAAGCGGTGATCGCGTTCTGAAATTCATCGCCGACGTAGATCAGTTGGTTGCGCGCATACTTCTCCCACGGTGGCAGTCCGTAGCGCCGCAGCGCGTGCCGGTAGAGCAGAAGCTTGATCACGGTGAAGACATACTGCCGCTCCGTGGTGTAGTCCTGCGGCACATCGACGCAGAAGATTTTGCCCTTATCGACGTCGGCGATCGTGCACGTGTCAGGCTCGTTGGAGCTGAAGATCTCCGCGACTTCCGGCGTGCCGAGGAATTCGAGGTAGTTCTGCGACGTGCCGATTTCACCGGCGCGCTGCTCCTTCGCTTCGTGCTTCAGGTAGGTCTGCTCTAGCGTTTCGGCGAGGCGGATGCGGCGCTCCGTGGGGTCGAGTTCGGTGAGCTTTTCGAGGGCGGCTTTGAGCGCGGTCTCAGAGGTGAGTAGGTCATAGGCGTTGGTTGCGGTGACCGGCTTTCCGATGTCGGCGAGTAGTTCGAACGCCCGTCCGATGTGCGCTGCGCCCTTCACTTTGAAGAAGCCCTTCTCGTCCTTCGGATTCAGAGCGGCGGCGGTGTCGACCAAGATGCGGGCGCGCGTCGTGAACGGAAGACGTGCATCGCCGGTGACGTTCAGGCGATGCAGAGACTTGCCCGTTTCCCCAACCAAGCGCGGACGAAGACGGATGATGTCGTTCTGCCGGCCATGCTTCTTCGCGAGCCATTCGAGGTAAAACCACTCGTCGCCCTTGTTCGCCATGACGACGCCCCCGAGCGTCGGATTGCGCCGAACCAGCTCGGCGAGAAGCCGGTTCATGCCGGAGGTCTTTCCCGAACCGGTGTCTCCCGAGAAAAAGAAGTGCCGGTTGGCTTTGTCGCGTGTCCACCGAAACCCGGCGAACGAAACGGCAATGGCCCAACGGTCCGCGACGATCTTTCCATCGGGCGCGACGACGTAGCGCCGATGGTCCGCGTAGTAAAAAAGAATCGCCGACAGCACGCAGAAGGCTGCACCGACGGCGATGCCCCACAGATTCGGAAGGCGACTCGCGCCGAAAATGCCGGTGGCGGAGATAATCAACGCGAACGGAAGCACCATCGGTTTCCGCAATCCCGGCTCGTTGTGGCGGAGATTTCGGAGGATCAACCACGCGGCGATGCAGGCGAAAACGCATGCGAGTGCGAGCGCGCCGACCGTGATGGCGTGGGGACTTTGCAGCAAGTTTCGCAGCAAAACTTCGGGTGCCGGGAGGGTTTTCATCGCGTCGAGAGGACGCAAAACAACGCCTGCCGGACTCGGCGCGCGAGGACCCGAGCCTACCGAAAAAACGGTAGATGCATTTTGGTGGTCGGCCCGTGCGTTTGCCTGCGTTTGCGAACCCAACGAACTCGTTAGGGCCTTGCGTCTGTTTCCGAAAAAGCACGGGGGACGTGGGCCAACGATCATGGCTGGTCGAAGCCCCAGGCTCCCGAAAACGACGCCGCGAACTGATGGACGGATACACCGTTCTCGGTAGGCGCCCTACACCGGACTCGGGGGGCGCCGTCCGTTGAGGGAACGGAACGCTTCACGCGTGCTGTTCGGCATGATCACGATTGGCATCATCCGAAACGGCGGCACCTACCTCGCGCACCACCTGCGGAAAAACGATTATTGGGCGGAAGGCGAGAAGGAGGTGCGCGGCGAATGGATCGGCGAAGGAGCCCGGGCTCTCGGTCTGACCGGCGAAGTCGCCGATGCGCCGTTCGAAGCGTTGCGCGAGAACCGGCATCCGCTGAACGGTGGTCCGCTCACGCCTCGCGACTACGCGAACCGGGTCGCGTTCTTCGACATTCAGCTTTCCGCACCGAAGGACGTGAGCGTGCTCGCGATGGTCGGCGGCGACGAACGCGTTCGCGCCGCCTTCTCGGACTCGGTCAAGGTCGTGCTGGCTGAGATGGAACGCTTCGCGGCCGTTCGCGAACGCCGCGGCGATGCCGCGATGAGCGAACAGATTCGCCTCACGGGAAACTTCATTGGTGCTTCGTTCCTCCACGACACCAGCCGCGACCTCGATCCGCAGCTTCACGTTCACGCCGTCCTGGCCAACGCCACGTGGGACAGCACGCGCAACGAGTGGCTTGCGCTGAAGCAAAACGAAATGCTCCGTGCGTCGCCGTATCTCCGCCAAATCCTCTATCGCGAGTTGGCGAGCCGTCTGCGGTCGCTTGGCTACGAGCCCTACGAACTGAACTCGAAAGGTTTTTCGGTGCGCGGGGTCGAGCATCTGCGTGAGCGGTTTTCGAAACGCTCGCGCGCCGTCGAGAAACTCGCGGCCGACTTCGCGGCGGAGAAAGGGCGCAAGCCCACGAAGCGCGAAGTCGAAATCCTCGTCCGCGAGTCTCGCGACGACAAACTCACGGAGGTGAGCACGCGGGAGGTTCGCGCGCGACAACGCGCCGAGCTTTCGGCCGCCGAAGCCAACAAACTCGACGCGCTCGTGAATCGGGCGCGAGCGCAGTTGCCACGTGAGCAATGGTCGCACGGCAATGCGCAGACGATCCTCGATGCCGCGCTCCGTCACGTCTTCGAACGCAACAGCGTCGCGCGCGAAGGCGCTGTTCTCGGCGCGGCGCTGGAGTTGCATCCCGACTTCTTCCGCTGGCGCGATCTGCGCGCCGCGCTCGAAGTCCATCCGGACGCCATCCGCAAGGACGGCGAGCTGACGCTGCGGATGATTCGCCGCGAAGAGGCCGCGACCGTCGAGCGCGTGCGCTCCGGTCGCAACACGCGGTTCGTGCTCGGCCATTCTGCGAACCTGCCGCCGGCGCTGACCGCAGGCCAACGCATCGCGGCGTCGGAGATTCTTGGGAGCCGCGACTTCGTCAGTGTGCTGGTTGGCGATGCTGGCACCGGCAAGACGACTGTGCTGACCGCCATCGAAGGCGCGCACCTCGTTGCCGGTGGCAAACGGTTCATGCCGCTCGCGCCAACGACCAAGGCGAGGGATGCCCTAGTTGAGAGCGGCTTCGATGCGGCCGACACCGTGCAACGCTTTCTCGTGAGCGAGGCGATGCAGCGTGAGGCCGTCGGTCGGGTGTTGCTCGTGGACGAAGCCGGGCTGCTTTCGACCCAACAGCTCGATCAACTCACCAAGATCGCGTTCGAAGTCCGGGCGCGCGTGCTCCTGGTCGGCGACACGAAACAGCACTACAGCGTCGAGCGCGGCGACGCGTTGCGTAATGTGATCGACCACGCGGACGCTCCGGTCGTTCGGCTCGCTGAGGTGCTCCGCCAGCGCCACGAGTCGGACCGGCATTTCAGTCGGTTGCTCGCGTCAGGCGATGCGGCCGAGGCCTTCGCGTTTGCGGACCGGCGGGGCATGATCCGCGAGACCGGCAGCGACGATGTGCTCTTCGCGAAAGCGGCGGAGCACTTTGTCGAGAACAAGGTGAAGGGCATCGGGACGCTCGTCGTGATTCCGTTTTGGGACGAGATCGAGCGGTTTAACGCGCAGGTGCGGCCTGCGCTGCGCAAGGCCGGCCTGCTTGGTGACGTCGAGGTGGTCCGCGAAGCGGTGAAGCCGCTCACGTGGACGGCCGAGCAAAAAGCGCATTGGGAGCAATACCAGGTTGGCGACCGGCTTGTCTTCGCGCGGAGCACCCGGTTCTTCAAACGCGGCGCGTCGGCTGAGGTCGTCGCGGTCCTGCGCGACGGTATCATCGCGCGCGGGCCGAACGGTCGTGAGGCGAAGCTCACGCGCAAGCAGCGCGCGGCTTTCGATGTCGGCCGCGTCCAATCGCTGGCGGTCGCGGCCGGGGACCGTTTGCTCATTCGTGGACGCAACGACGACGCCGGTTTCGCCAACGGCGATTTCAGAGAGGTCGCTCACGTTGATCCCGCCTCGAACCGCATCGTCTTCACCGATGGTCGCGAACTGCCGCCGGGCTTTGCCGCTTGGACCTACGGTCACGCGATTACGTCCTATCGCTCGCAAGGCAGCACCTCGGAGGAATCGCTCCTCGTGCTCGGCGAAGTCGCGGCACGCGCGCTCGCGCGGCGTCAGTTCTACGTCGGCAACACGCGCTTTCGGGGAGCCCATGCGATCTACGTCGCGAACAAGGAAGAGATCCTCGCGCGGCTGAACCGCACCGACGATGGGCGCGAACTCGCGACCGAGTTCATGCAGCGGCACCGGATGACGGAGCGCGAGCGCTTCGTGCCGCGCGTCATCCGCGACATGCGTGCGGAGGTACGCGTTGCCTGGCTTGCCGCCACGGCGAAGCAGCAACGGACACGCCAACAGCGCGCTGAGCGCCGCAGCGTATGAACCCGCCTCCGCCTCTCCGAAAACCGAAACTGCACTTCGACACGGCCGCGAGCCCGAGCCATGTCACCTTCGACGACGGCAAGAAGCTGCGGCGAAACATCCCCTGGTCCGTCTACGTGGAAGCGTGTTGGAATCACGACGAGGCGGATCTGATCCGCGTTCTGATTGGCGATTGGCTCGTCCTACTGCGAGGCCACAACCTCGGGCCGCTCTTCGTCGCGATTGAGGAGCAGACGTTGGTTCGGGTGCGCGCGATTCCCGAGTTGGAGCAAGAGCGCGACCGCGAGAGCGACACGTTTGTCTCCGATTTGCGGTTTGGCCGGCCACCACCAAAACCGCTGGGCGGGGAGCGCCTCGGGCAAATCGAGTTCCATCTGCCCGGAAGCTGATCTGCTCGGGCGTGCATGTCTGCTGCGCGTTGCAACGAAATGGACGAATAAATGTCTGCTATAGTGAGAGCGAAGCGCGTCGGTGAGCCGAAAAACAGGTTCCCGGACTATATCTCCCGAAATTTCGGTAGGCGCAGCCTCTTGAGCGAAAATCGCGCTCCGACTTTCTCTCTCGCACGCGAATCGCCGACCACTGCAGGAACGTGGCGACGAGGTGCGCGGGAGACGGCCCCCTCAAGCGCCGGTTCAAAGCGGAGATGACCATGACAACCTTGATCCTCGTGGCGCCCCAGGTGGCGTTGGTTCTCGGTGCGGCGATGATGGCGAAGGCGCTGCACCTCTACTCGGAAAGCCGTCAGCATACGGCAGACGGAAACAGCCGGCGCAAGCTGGCGCTGCTTTTCATCACAGCGCTGGCGATGCCGAGTTTAGCCCACGCGCAGGCAGTCGATCTGCGCACCGCCACGGAATCCGGCAACGCGATCATCATGTATCTGAGCGGCGTCTTCGCCGCAGTGGGCATCGTGGCTGCCGGCGTGGCGATGATGATGGGCCGTCAGTCCATCGCCAAGTGGGCCTTTGCCGGTGCGATGGTTAGCGGACTCGCTTTCGCTATCGTGCGCACGATGTGGGGCAACATGGGCTTGGAGGCGGCCAACGTCAGCACGTTCGCGCCCTAATTCGAACCCGAGCCGTTCTGCACCATGAAGAGCACGCAGCTCAACGAACACGACGCCAACCAGGGGGCGCAGTCCTCCGGAGAGTTCCTCGGGATGACGGGCAACTCTGGCTGGTATCTGCTCGGGTCCGGCGGCGCGACGATCATGATGGTCATCCTCCTCTGGGGTGTCCTTGGGGTCTCGCTGCTGCTGTGCCTCTTCGTTGGGCTGGTGCTGTGCCTTGGTTCGGTGGCCTACGTCTTCGCGTTGAAGAACAACAAGCCGGAGCACTACGACACCGACTTCTTCGAATCCGCGCTGGTCGAGTCCGGTGTGCTGGCGTTCCGGTTCGGTCCGCGCAACCGGCGTCCGTCGAATCCCTTCACGGGTGCCGGTGACGCGGTGACGGTCACGTTCGATACGAGGGCCGCGAAACGCGCGGACCGCTTCGTGTCCGCGGGTCGTGCGCGTTCCGGGGCGAAGCGCAGCGTGCGCCGCTTGGAAACCGAGAGCGCGGTCTCCGCCGAAAAACCGGTGTCTTCGCGCGACAAGGCGAAGGCTGAGCCTGTCGTGGCGCGCGCGGAGTATGAGCAACTGCAAGAGAAGCTTTCCACGACGGAAGAGCTGCTCGAAGACGCCCTCGCCGGGCCGGTGGAGGACTGACCATGCGCGTTGAAGCTCCAGACGGCTATTTCGGGGAAGACGTGATTGTGTTCGAAGGACTGCACCGCGGCGGCTTCATCTCGCGCGGCTTCGAAATCATCGCGCCCGACCTGGAGCAGGCCGATCCGGTCCATCACAACGCGTTCGAATCCGACTTGGTCGCGTTGCTCTCCGTGCTCAAGCCCGACTGGCGGATGCAGGTGCAGTGGACAACGGACTCGAACTATCGCGCCGCGCTTCAGCACTACCGTGACGATACGCTCAAGCACTCGACCAACGCGTGGAGCACGCGCCAGCGCAACGAACGCTTCGTGCGCTATACGCGTCTCGCAGAGGACGGCGTGCTCCGTCGCGAACGCCTCCGCCTCTACTTCACCATGCCGGTCGATGCCGACGCGCTCGGTCAGAAGCCGGGACGCCTCACCACCGAGGCGTTGCTCAACGCCTACGGCGAGCAGTTCAAGCAAACCGGCCAGTTCCTGCAGGCGCTGTTCGGCGGAAGTGGCGGACAGGTCCGCCCGATGACCAACGCCGATCACTTCCTGCACTACCTTGAGTTTCTGAACCCGTCGCTGCCGGAACAGCGCGTGACCGATCCGCTGGAGTTCTTCGACCCGACAAAATCGATCCAGGAGAACTGCTGGCACGGCGAAGGCCGTCCGCTCGAAAAACCCGACACCGGTTTCTACCTGGATGGTTACTACCACGGGATGCTCGTGCTGAAGGCGCTGCCGAAAAGAACTCGCCCGAGCATCGCCTACATTCTCACGAAGCTCGGCTTCCGGGAGTATGCGATCACGGTGAACGTCGAGGCCGTCGACGTGGAGGAGTTGATCGAAAAGGAGCAGAAGGAGCTGAACCGCGTCGAGGGGGACTACGAGAGTCTCAAGAAGGTGAAGCTCCTCGCCGCCATGAAGACGAAGGCCGCGAAGATCGCCCGCTACTCGAACGGCGACAGCTCACCCTACCGGATCCAATACATCATCCGCGCGTGGGATCGCAGTCGCGAAGAGCTGCGCGCGAAACTGACCGCGTTGAAAGCCGCGGTCGGCAGCATGGAGCGCGCCCAGGCCTATGAGCCGGCGCTGGAACCTTCTGCGCGCAATTTCTTCTACTGCTCGTGGCCGGGCTGGACGTTCAGCCGCTACAACGCGCTCTGGCATGACTACGACGATGCCCTCGTCGCGAACATCCTGCCGTTTTCGTCCACACCGGTCGGACACCTTGAAAACGCGGAGTTCATCTACGAGGGTCCTAACGGAAATCTCGTCGGTGGCAGAACGTTCGTTGGCGAGGGCAACAGTCAGACGCCGCAGAACGCGGTCGTGATCGGCACGACCGGCTCGGGCAAGAGCGTCAACGTCATCGATATCCTCACGCAGACGGAGCCATTCTACGCCTACACGATGATCGTGGAGGAAGGTGAGTCGTACACGACCTACGCCAAGACCGTCGACCCGACGGCGGAGCCGATCATCGTTCAGGCGAACGGAAAGCTCACGATGAACTACCTGGACACGCGCGGCCTGCCGCTGTCCGGGTTGCACCTCAGCGCGGCAGCGGCGTTGCCGATGCTCATGGTGGGCCAGTCGAAGGACGAGGACCGCACGAAGCTGCGGCAGGCGCTGCTCTCGAACGCCATCGGTCGCCTCTACGAAGACTTCTCGCGTTGGTATCTGAACAAGCACCCCGACGAGCGCCTGCCGCTCGCGCGCCGCGCCTACGCGCTCGACGCGTATCGGCGCGAACGCATGGGTCCGCAGGCCACAGAACTCGACGCGTTTCTCGAGTTCGCGGAATTCGAGGCTGCGAAAGCAGACGAGGCTGCCGCGTTCCTGGCGCGAGCCGATGACGGCGAGGTCACACGCTTCGCAAAGGACGCGGCTGGTGCGCAGCAACTCCGCGATTTGATCTTTTCGCGGTTCACACCGGCGGAGCAGCCGCAGCACGGGCATTTGCAGGAACTGCTTTCGGCCGAGGCCTCGGGCGCGCACGCGGACGAGATGCGCTACCTCGCCACGTTGCTTGAGCCATGGTCGGCCGGCGGCAGCTACGGCGGACTCTTCGACGGCGTCTCGAACGTGAACCTCACGGGGAAGATCGCGCACTTCGAACTTGGCTACATCCCGGAATCCGCGGAGGAGCTGAAAGCGGCTGCCGCGTTCCTCATCGCGAACTACACACGCTCACACATGATGCGGCTCCCGCGTGCGCTGCGGAAGCGGAACATTTTCGAGGAGGTGGCGCGTTTCTCCCTCGTGCCGTCGGGCAAGAAGGTGTTGCGCGAGTCCTACCAGCAGCTTCGCAAATACAACGTCTGGAATGTCGCGACCGTTCAGAATTATGAGCAGTTCAAGTCGTCGGACATTCGCGGCGCAGTTCTGGGCAACAGCCGTATACTCTTCCTCCTTCGACAGAGCGATCGATCCGACATTGAGGATCTTGGCCAGGACTTCCCGATTCCCGACGCGGTGAAGGATGCGGTGATGAGTCACCCAGAGCCGGAGAAGCTGATCGGAAAGAAGTTTTCTCAGTTCACCTACTACCACACCGACGAGCGCCGTCCGCTGATCGTGACCATGCGCAACGTCGCGTCCCGGGAGATGCTCTACTGTGCGTCGAGCTCCGGCGCGCATTTCGACCAACGCCAGAAAGCCCTGAGAGGCCACACCGACATCGTCGAGGCCATCATCGCCAACGCCTGAAAGGAGACACATGAAATCACTCGCCGAGATTCAGACCGAAGCCAGTCAGCTAGCAGTACAAGCACGTCAGCAATGGCGCGGACTTGAAGGTGCCATCAATGAACAGGCTGCACTCGCCGCCGTGGTTCGGCAGCCCCTGTTCACATTTCCAGAGAGCATGGTGCGACGAAACGCCGCGTCGGAATACGAAGGCGCTATGTCGCACCGCATCGTGCGCAGCGTTGGCGCAATCCCGCGGGCAGACCGACTTGAGTTTCTTCTTGTCGAGGAAGAATTCGTCACGGCGCACTCAGGTGAACTGGTGCGACACTACGATCCTGTCGTGGTAGAGACGGACGATGACCCGCTGGATCTCCTGGTCGCGGGGTACCGGCGCTTGGACGAGGATCGTCTGCGCGAGCGCTTGGAACCGGTGATTGATCGCATCGAGGCGAACACCTTTGCGGATGCGGCGACATCCGAAGACATCGCGGAAGTCGAAGAGCTGGTCTCCGATCTACCCATGTCCACCGCATCACGCATGCGGCTGCGTTGGGATGCGCGTGACATGATCGAAGGACGAATGGAAGTCGGCGATTTCATCGCGCGGACCGTCGGGCGGCAGGAGATGGGGGAGGTGCGGCACGAGCGCCAGGTGCAGCGGCACGAACTGAAACTTAGCATCACAACCGACTAAAGAAACGGGATCCACCATGCATAGAATCCTGGATACATTGAGCTGGTTGTCATTCTACGTCATCGGTCTGCTGCCATTGCTGGTGATCGTGGTGCTCCTGTCTGGCTGTGCGACGGCCGGTGCCGACTCTGCTGGGAGGACCCGCAATTTCGCCACGACCGTCACGACGACAGCGGCCGGTGCCTACGTCGGGGCTCACAACAGCAACGACCCGGCGAAGGGCGCTGCGATTGGTGCAGCGGCTGGTTTCGTTGCCGGCGAAGCAATCAACTATTTCAACAACAAGGCGCAGAAGGAGGCGTTTATCGCCGGTTACGAGAAGGGCCAGTCTAACGCGGTGAAGCAGCAATACTGGATCGCGCGCGACAATCAGCGGCCGCGCACAGAGGACGGCTACGAAGAAGGCTACTATGAAGTCGCGGTTCCTGCGACGGAGCGTGATGGCGTCCGCCGCGAGTCAACCAAACGCGTCATCCGCGTGGTAATGCCAAGGGAGGAGGCCGGATCATGAAGAAGACACTTGCACTGCTATTAATCGCAGCGTCAGCGGCTCTTCCCGCGTCCGCACAATGGGCCGTGTTCGACATAGCGAATCTGCAACAGAACGTGACCAACTACATGGCGATGACGGAGCAGATCGCGAAACAGGCGGAGCAGATCAGCAATCAGATTGAACAGATCCGCCAGATGGAGACGCAGCTTCAGCGTGCCGGCGACATGGCTAACTTTCGAAGTCTCGTCGGGTTTTCGGAATTCCGTTTAGACTTGGGCCTGCCAACGCAGGTTCGCACCTGGGCGGACAGACTCGCACGTGTCGACGGCCGCGGCCTGTTTGGAGACACGCGAGGAGGGATCTTCCCTGAGATTAGCGTCCAATTCCCTGACTTTGATGGTACGCCGATCTCGCGGGACCCTCAGGTTTTCAAACAGCCGCACGACATCGTGATCACGGTTGATGAGTTCAAGACGGTACAGAACGACGTGTACCAGCGGCGTGAAAGTTTGAAACGCGCGATTTCCAAAACCAGCGAGGCAATGCAAGCTGCTACGACCGAGGCAGAGCAGCAAAAACTCCAAGCCGTGCTCCAGGCGCAGTACGGGCAACTCGCGGCCGTGGATGCGGAGGTTTCGCTCAGCGCGGCCGAGGTTCAGGTGAAGACGGCGGAGGCGACCGCAATGAACAATGCGAAGCATGCCGCCGACGCGGAAACACGCCGTAAGCTGGCACAGCAAGAGGCAGCAAAGGCGTCCACGACTTTTGTGCCCACCTACGAGTGCATGCTCCAGTATGTCACAGAACGTAGACTCGCACCCTGATTCGAAACTTTTGATTCAACGCAAGGTCCACACGGCCGTATGATTAGCAAACTCATGGCGGGAGGAGTGCTCTTCGTGCTCCTCGTAACAGGATGCAAGGATCGCGAAGCCGAAGCTCGGCGCGCTCGTGAGGAGGCGGAAGCAAAGGCACGCGCCGAGGCGGCCCGCAAGGAAATGGATGCGCTGCCGAAGGCGTTCAAATCGGAGCCATTCTTCAAACTCAACAAACCTGAGCAAAAGGTGGCTCCCGCTAGCGAGCCGCTGAAGCCCACGCAACAACCGGAGACGAAGAAGTGACACTGATCGTCGCAACGATTCTTCCCCCGACCTACTTCGATGGATTGTCGACGTTGTGGGGTGGCTGCGCGTACATCGGGAGCGCGATCGTTGCGGTGGGTCTAGTTTTTCAGACGGTTCGCACGCGACCAGACGCTGGGGCGTTCATCTGGCTCCTGTCGAAGGTACTGATGATCGGGCTCGCCACCGCGTTTCTCCGGGAATGGCTCATGCGCCTGAGCGACATCGTCTATGCCTTTGGCGCGATGATGGGAATCGATCCGACAACTGTTGATGATCGATTCATTCAATTCATCGCTGGGAAAACCGCAGCCGATCCCAACTCCAGCGTTTGGGACATTATCTGGGGAACCGAGTCCATCGGAACTGCCGTGTCCTATGCTCTCCTTTGGCTGTTTGGTTGGTTGTCTTGGGGTGTGCAGTATGTCGTAAAACTGATTGGAGGGGTCCTGCTCACAGCGGGATGGGCACTCAGTCCGATCTTCCTCTCTTTCTTCATGCTGCGCCCAATGAGTGGTGTTGCGCAGAAATTCCTGCTGGGTCTGATCGCCTTAGTTTGCTGGCCTTTCGGTTGGGTGATGGCTGCGGTTGTGACAAACGCGATGCTCGATGCGGCTGCGGCGGCGAACCTGGTTCCGGTCATCAACGTCGGCGCTCCGCTCGCAGCCCCGGCATTGACGGTGTTGCTCGTTGGCTCGTGGATGTTGATCAGTTCGGTTCTCGCGCCGTGGATCACGTCAAAAGTTCTGTTGATGGGAGCGAATCCGGCGGCGGAGTTCGCGCAGGGTGTCGGCGGAGTGATGCAGTCCGCTTTCTCGGGCGGAGTTGGCGCAGGCGTTGCCGTTGCCACCGGAGGAGCCGCTGCACCCGCTGTGATCGCAGTTGCGGCAGCTGGTGCAATGTCAGCCGGCGGAGAGTCGGCAGTGCGAGGCGGAGGAGCGGCACGAACGACGGGGACTGCAATCAACGGAATGAGCGGTCTCTACTCGGGAGCGTTTGCTCGTCGTAATACTGTAGCCGCCGAACAAATGGCAGCCGCCCAGCGAATGGACGCTCAGGCGACCGATGCAATTGCTTCAGTTTTCCGGGAATACTCACGACGCCAAAGGAGGAGTCGGAGTGGATTCGACAAACAGCCGCATGAGGACGATCCTAACCGCGCGGCCATAGACATCGAAAGCCATGTTCAGCGTAAATCGTAGACTTGTGCGCGCAAAAGAAGAGTCGGCGAAGGCTCTTCAGCGTAGCGCTGCCGCGAAGCACCAAATCGCGGATACGCTTCGCGAGATGATGCGCGAAGAGGATGAGGAATCGGCACGGCCGCCGCCGCTGCCGAAGAACGGCAACTCTTCAGCGAAGAGCCCGCCGCCCCGCAAATAAACGAACTATGACTGCAACAGAAGAAGCCGCCCTCGGGGCGGGGGCTACTGCCGTGCCCAAATTCGGCAAACCCAAGTCTGCGCTGCTCGCGATTTTCGAGCGGCAGCGACGCAATTCTCTGATCTGGTTTCTGATCGCACTCGCCGCATGGGGGTGGTCGATCTGGGACCGGCAACAACTCGTCGACAAGCTGACCCGCAAGCGCGAGGTCGTGCTGATCGACAGCCTCGGGACGTACTACGTGTCACCAGTGGTAGACATCCAGCAGGCGAAAGACCTGCACGCGATGCAGACCAAGCTTGCTTGCAAGGCGCTGTTCGAACGGAACCCGAGCGGTCTCGATAATCCGGAGTTGTTCAAGCAACTCTTCCTGCGCGACGCCGCCCAGGTGGCGCAAGCAGCGCTGAACAAAACGAAGGCCGAGTTCGAGGCAAAGTCGCTTCACCAGAAAGTCGAGGTGGGCGCGCCCGAAATCCTGAGCACGCGCGACAACGCGTTCTATACCTCGGCCGACGTGCAGCTGATCCGCGTCGGCTCCTACCAGGGCGCGCCGATCACCGAAGTCCTGCGCTATCGGGTGAAGTTCAAGTTTCTCGTCAACCCAGACCTCACCCGGAACGGCCGGTTTCCGACCGCGGTCGCCGCATTCCAGCTCGAACCCGTCAGAACGTGAACCGCCTATGCTGAGACTCTTCGCGTTAGCCATTGCCTTCACAACGACGATCGCAGCCCAGCCGATCCGCGAGGTCGCACTCGATCCCGATCAGGCGATTGACCTGCCGGTCTCCCGGGAAATCACGACGGTGATGTTCCCGGGATCGATCACGGCGGTGGCAGGGGCGGACATGCTGATCGACAGCGGGAAGGCTGCGGTGGAGTTGGAGGAGGGAACGCCGGTGCGTTTTCACGTCACGCACGCGCCGGGTTCAAACTTCATCCTCATCCGGAGTCTGCAACTAGAGGCCACCGCCAGACTGACCGCGATCTACGAAGGTTCGGCTTACGTGCTGCATCTGCGTACCGTGGCGAGCGACTCGGTCGCGAGCCTGATCTACAAACGCCCGGTGATGCAGCGCGCAGTCCGGGTCGATGCACCGCCGGAGCCTGTGAAGTTCACGCCGCGCATCGGCCTGAGTCTTCTGGACCGCGCACGTGCGTATCCAGTTCTCGCGAAGTCGTTGCCGAAGGCACTCGAGGGCGTCACGCTTCGCGCGCAGAACCGGAAGCTCGAACTGCCCGATCTCGAAATCACCGTTCAGGAGGTCTACCGCTTCTCAAAGGAAGATGCAGTCGTGTTCCTCCTGAAGTTGCGCAACACGACGGACGCTGTCCTCGACCTCGTGCCGAGCACGTTCGCGGCACGCGTCGCGCAGGAACGTTTCGACCAGGCCATCGCGAACGGTCCGCGCAGTCTCGCCCCGGGCGAGAGCGCGGACGCGGAGTTCGCCATCGTCGGTCTGCCGGACGGCACGCGCAACGATCTCAGCGCGGACAACGCGTTCACCATCCTCGTCAGTACTGCGCGGCGCGAAGCAAAGCTCGCCGCGGTGGCGAAATCCGAGCCGGAGGTCACGCACCCATGAACCCGCGCGCACTCGGCAATTTCTTCAAGAGCAAGTTCGGGCTGTTCGTGGTATTCGTCGTCGTGCTGTTCGGCGGGCTGTGGATTTACGGGAAAAAACAGGCAGGCGAACGCGAGGCGGCGAAGCTTGCCGCGCAGAAGAACAAGAAGGTCGAACTCGGTCAGATGAAGGTGCCGCTCAATCAAGGCCTGGAGAGCGGCACGCCGCAGCAGGTGAAGCCCGAAGGCGCGAAGTCAGCCGAGGGCGAAGCAGTCGCAGGCGGCATCGTGCCGTTCCGCCCCGCGCCGGCGGTCGTCGTGCAGCAAGCACCAACGGCTGCGACGGCAGGGAATGGAAAGACGCCCCCGGCGAAAGTGGAACCGAAACCGCGCAAGGTTCGCTACGCATCGCTGCTTGCGAGCTACGAAGCGCCACCGGCGCGAACGGAGCGCGTCGAGCTTCCAGCACCGGAGCGATTCATCCCGTTTGGCACGCTGTTGAAGTGCAAACTCGTGAACACCATCGACAGCGCGAATCTCGAAACTCCGGTGATCGCACTGCTCCTCGAGGATGTGTGGCAAAACGGCAAGAAGGTGATTCCGGCGAACACACTCGTTCACGGCACCGCACGCTCGGGTCGGATGCGCGACCGTGTCACCGCATCGGGTGCCTGGCGGTTCGTCTGGCAGGACGGGCGCGAACTCGTCTTCAACGGCGTCGCGCTCGACCGCGAATACGATCAGGACATCGATGGCTACGGCATCACCGATGGATCGGCAGGAATCCGCGGGCGTGTACTCGCCGCGGACGATCTACAGGAACTCAAGATGCTCGCCTCGGCCGCGCTGAGCGGCTTCGCGCGCGGCACGCAGGACCGCACGCAAAACGCGCTTGGCACGACGATCACCGGCTCGGTCTCGAACGGCGTCCGCGAAGGCGTCGGCGACGTGTTCGATCTCCACGCAATGCGCACCCTGAAAGACATCGAGGAGAACGGCTACTTCGTCCGCGTCGCGGCCGGAAAGGAGTTCTACGTCTACGTTCTCGAATCCGTCGATCCGCAGAAGGCCAGCGTGGCTGGCAAGAAGTTGCGCGCCGAGTCCGCCGAGTCCCCGAATTCCGAAACCTCAATCTCCAACTCAACGAAAGGATGAACGTGCGACACCTCTGGATCTTGTCCCCGGCGCTCTGCTTCGCGGGCTGCGTGGCGACGCCACCGGCGGCCACGCCCATCGCGAAAGCGCCCACACCTGCGCCTCTCGTGGGCGCGGCAGTTGAGACGACAAAGGTCGTCGAAACTCGCTACGAGGTCCGCGCGTATCGTGAAGCCGCGAACCCATCTGTGCGGCATGAAGCGCATGCCGTGTTTCGTCGGACACGCGTTCCGCTTAACGCACCGGACCAACTTGGCACGGTGCCGCGTGACACGTTCTCTCCGGCCAGTGTTGCGCCGCTGCCGGCCAATGCGGAGCTGAACGCCGAACTCGCCGCACAGCGCCAAATCACCGCAGAGCTGCGCGCCATGCATGCCGCCCTCGCGGAGACCGGCGACAAGATGCAGGCGCAATACGCGACGCTCGTCCGCCAGCGCGCCGAAACTGTTGAACTGCGTGAACGCCTCGAAGTGGAGCGCACACGCCTTCAAACCTCGGCTGCGACCCCTGTCGCGCCGACCGCACCGGCTCCGGCAGGTGCGACCGCAAGCACCCCGGAAGTGAAGTGGTAACGCGCCATGACTCTCACCGAAGCACACCGCGAAAAGTTGCGCACGTTGCCCATGCGCCTCAAGGCGGTGCTCACGGGGCAGGACATGGCGATCGATCTTGTCGCCGAGCGTCTCCAGCATGGTGAACTCGGCCTGACGACACCGGGTCGTCCGAAGGCGAGTTTCATGTTTCTTGGTCCGACCGGCGTCGGGAAGACCGAGCTCACGCTGCGGTTCACGGAAGACCTGATTGGGCCTGACCGCGTGGTTCGTCTCGACATGTCGGAGTATCAGACGGCGGACCGCCTGGCTCTGCTGCTCGGGACGAGCGAAGAGCCGGGGCGCATCGCCGAAGGCTTCGATGCGTGCGAGGGATGCGGGACATTGCTCTTCGACGAAATCGAGAAGGCGCATCCGCGCGTGCTCGACGTGCTGCTGCAGTTGCTCGATGCCGCGCGCCTCACGACAGGTCGCAACCGCGTGCTGGATTTCTCGAACTGGTATGTCGTCCTCACGAGCAACATCGGCGCGCAGCGCATCATGGGCATGCGCAAGTCGAAGTATGAGACGATGGAGCGCCTCGTGCGTCAGGACGCGCAGCGCGAACTCCGTCCGGAAATCTTTGCGCGCATCACGGTCACCGTCGTTTTCAACAAACTCGACTTCGATGCGCAGTGCGCGATTGCCGGCGGCATGATCGCGAAGGAATGCGCCGCGCTCGCCGCGCGCGGCTTCGCGATCACGCCCGAGTCGGCGGTGTCGGAGGTCGTGATTCAGCGCGGCTATCACGAACGGCTCGGCGCGCGCCCGATGCGCGACGCGACGGAGCTGCTCATTCGGAATGCCCTCGCGCAGGAACTCCTACGTGGCGGAAGCGGCAAGGGCCGTCTGCGGCCTGGTCCCGAAGGCCAGCAACTCGAACTGGAACCCTCCACCTGCTGACGATGCCGACCCAGCCGACCCTTACTCCTCGCATCGTCATCCTGAAGGCGGACCGTTTCTACGGCGACACCATCGCCCAACTCGTGAAGCAGTGCTGGCGTGGCGCCAAGTTGGAGGTTTTCCAGAAAGGCTTCGATGCGCTCGAGTCAATGCAGGCGAACATGCCCGATATGTTTATCACCGGTGTAAAGATCGATGACATGGACGGGCTTGAACACCTGGAGCCGTTCGTGGAGCGCAAGCTGCCGATCCTGGTCGTCACCGCACGGCGAGATTCGCGCACCGTCGCGCTCCTGCGCGAGTTGCGCTACAACGGCATCTTCGACGTGAAGCTCGATGGGTATAAGGATTTCAGCAAGGCGCTGGAGCTGGTGCTCGAAGGGAAGTCCTACGTAAGCGAGTCGTTCGTGCCGCACATGAAGCCGCCGCGCCGAATCACGCTCGATGAACTGACGCCGAAAGAGCAAGAGGTGCTGGCCGCCATCGGCGACGGCTCCGACGATCAACAGGCCGCCCAGCGGCTGGGAATTTCGCCGCACACGGTGAATACGCACCGTAAGTCGATCATGGCGAAACTGCGCCTGCATCAGAAAGGCGAACTCGTCTGCTACGCCGTTCAGATGGGCTACGTGCACATTTCGCCAACCGGAGTCACGTATCCCGGATTCCAGAGGAAACTGCTTCGGCTCACTCTCAACAAGCGCACTCCGACTGCCGGAGTGCCGGCTGCTTAGGCGGAACAGGTGGTTCGGAGCCCGCAACACGTTCTGCATCCGTTGTCTGGAAAGTAGGCCCATCAGAAAATTGACATAAGCGATAAGCTCACCTTGGTTGAGTCTGTGTCTCACTTTCGCCGCATAATGGGTTTTGTGCTTCTGGCCATCTGGCTGGCGGCGACCCAGCATTGCGGTCTGGAGGCGGCGGGATTGCTGGAGACGCATTCAGAGGACGGGGCCGTTCCCCTCTGCTGTTCGAGCAGCGGCCCATGCACGCAGGACGGTTGCACGCTGGTTGAGCGTGGCTCGTTGGCACCCTCAAACACGGTGCTTAATATTCCGGCGCCGGCACTCAATGAGTGCATCTGCCGGCTGTGCACGCGGCTCGTCATTCCGGTCGTGGCTTCAGAGCCCGCGCTGGAATTTGCACACGCAGCCGACGAGCCTCGTGGTTGGGTGCCCATGTGGCATTTCGTGCGCCGGGCGGCCCAGCCGCCGCGCGCTCCGTCGGTGATTCAGGCCTGATCGGTCCCTGCGCGGACCGTCCGGCCTTCTCGTATCGGCGTCTGCGCGCGTGCGCGACGCGCTTCCGGGCCTGATTGCGCCCGTTTTCCCGCACCAACCATTCCTTTTCCAATGAAGTCATTCCCTCTCTCTCTGCGTATCTGCCCGCTTGTCGGGCTCCTCCTCCTCGCCCTGCCGGGGCGTGCTCAAACTGCGGCGGAGCAATCAGCTTCCGCATCCATTCAAATCATCGTCGGCGACATCATCGCCAAGAATCCTGAACTCGCCTTCTACGAGGCCGAGATCGACGCCGCCAAGGCTGGCCGCAAGGCCGCCGGCACGCGCGAAAATCCCGAGCTGTCGCTCGCCGTCGGTCGCAAGCGTGTGACCGATGCCGGCGGCACGCTGGCCGGCGAAGGCACGGCCTGGTCGGTGTCCGTCTCTCAAACTTTCGAGTGGCCCGGACGGCTCTCGCTCCGGAAGGCCATCGCCAATCACGACATCGCGCTCGCCGAGCTTGGCCTCGCCAGGTTCAAGTCGGCGCTGGCAAATCGCGCCCGCACGCTGGCGTTCGGTTTGCATGCGGCGCACGAGCGCGCACAGGCGGCGGCGGAAGTTGCCGCGCGCTACCAAGCGTTGCGCGAGCTCTTCCT
Source organism: Verrucomicrobiota bacterium (assembly GCA_023428905.1). Taxonomy (GTDB): domain Bacteria; phylum Verrucomicrobiota; class Verrucomicrobiia; order Opitutales; family Opitutaceae; genus EW11. The sequence goes on along the minus strand of JAEYWP010000026.1, from coordinate 120,239 downwards.
CGCGCGCGATCCAGGCGGCATCACGCCGTTGCTCGAAACACGCGTGATCGAAGCGCAGGAACTCACGCTGCAACACCGTGCGACCGAGGCGAAGCTCGCGGTTCAAGCCGCGCTTGTGGAACTCAACCAGCTTCGCGGTCTGCCGGTGGACACGCCGATCACCGTATCGCAGGCCCGGCTCGCATTCAGTGCCGCGCCGGGGTTGGAGCCGTTGCTTGATGCCGCGAGGGAGAACAATTTCGAGTTTCGTTCGGCTCGCATCGAACTGGAGCAGCAAGGTCTCGTCGTCTCCCTCGCTCGCAACGAAGGTCGCCCGAGCTTCACGGTGAGCCCGTATTTCGCGGAGGAAAAGGCCGGCGACAAGGAGCGCACGTATGGGGTGGGTTTCTCCCTTCCACTGCCCATCAGCGGTCGCTCCGGGGCGAACGTCGCTGCCGCTGAGGCGCGTCGTCGTCAGGCGGAGACCGCTGTGCTTGTCGCACAGCGCAACATGGAGCGCGAGGTGATCACCGCCGCGCACCGTTTCGCAGCCAAGCTCGCCGAGACGGCAAAGTGGTCGCCGGATGCGGCGAGCAAGTTCCGCGATTCCGCCGAACTCGCCGACCGCCACTATCGCCTCGGTGCGGTGCCTATCTCGACCTACGTCGAGCTGCAAAACTCGTATCTCGAAGCGATCGATGCGCTCTACGAGACCCAGCAGGAAGCGCTCGAAGCGGGCGGCTCGCTCCAGCTTTTGACCGGCCTTGAACTGAACGCGGTGGAGACCATGCCATGAGCCGCTTTTCTTTGATTCTCATGGCGACTCCCCTCGCTGCGGCGCTTGCGCTCGCGGGCTGCGGCAAGTCCAAATCCAACGCCGAATCAGGCGGCCACAATCACGAAGAACACGCCGGCGAGGGCGGAGAAGCCCCCGCCAAGTTCAAGGAAGGGCAAGGGCTGCTCCTGATCGACAGCACCAAGGAAGCCCTTGGGCTGAAGACCGGCGACGTGGAGGAGCGCCCAGTAACGCACACCTACGAGGTGACCGCATCCGTCTTCGACGCCGGACCGCCCGCGCGCGCCAGTTCGCTGATGCCGGTCGAGATCGCCGACGACCTAGAGAAACATCCGCCGACCGAAGCAAAGCTTCTGGCCATCCGCCGCGACCTTGCCACGGCGCTGAACCAAGTGGAGGTCGTCTTCGCGCTCCCGGGAGCACCCGCTGTGGGCACGACAGTGACACTGAGCCTGAGCGGCCCGGTCCGCGACAGCGTCGCCATTCCGCGCGCCGCGCTCCTGCGCACGGCAACAGGCACGTTCGTCTATGTCGTCAACGGCGCCTACCTGCTGCGCACCCCGGTGCAGCCCGGTGCCAGCGATGGCGCATTCATTGAAATCCTCGACGGCCTCTATGCGGGCGACGTGGTCGCGACCGCGGCCGTCGAACAACTCTGGCTCACGGAGCTGCGCCTCACCAAGGGCGGCGGCCACAGCCACTAACTTCATCCCTTTGATCCCAACATGATCGACAAGATTCTGGAATTTGCCCTTCGGCAGCGCGTCTTCGTGCTGCTCGGGGTTCTCGCGCTCCTGGGCGCGGGCATCTGGGCGGCACTTCGACTCCCCATCGACGCGACCCCCGACATCACCAATGTGCAAGTGCAGATCAACACGGAGGTGCAAGGCCTGGCACCCGAGGAGATCGAGAAACTTGTCACCTTTCCCATCGAAATGGAAATGAGCGGCGTGCCCGGCATGACCGAGCTGCGTTCGCTCTCCAAGACCGGCCTCTCCCAAATCACGATGGTGTTTGGCGACGATGCCGACATCTACCGCGCGCGGCAGCTCGTGAGCGAACGCCTCCTCAATGCTGCGGAGGAACTGCCGGCTGGACTCAGCCCAAAACTCGCGCCGATCACGACCGGCCTGAGCGACATCTTCTACTACGTCGTGGACTACGCGGCCGATGCTCCGAACAAGCCCGCCACACGCGCCGAGCAACTGATGGAGCTGAAGTCGATCCACGATTTCGTGGTGAAGCCGCAGCTTCGCACCGTCACCGGTATCGCCGAGGTGAATGCATCCGGTGGATACGAGAAGCAGATTGTCGTGCTGCCGCGCCCGGACGCACTCCTGGCGACGGGCGTGACCTTCAGCGACCTGGCCGAGGTGGTCGGCGAGAATGTCGAGAACGCCGGCGGCGGTGCGGTGCAGATCGGCGGTGAACAGATCACCATCCGTGCCGACAGCCGCGTGCAGACCGCCGAAGAAATCGGTGCCCTGCCCATCAAGTTCCGCGGCGCTGCGTCCAAGCCGCTCTTGGTCCGGGACGTCGCGGACGTGGGTATCGGCAGCAGCCTGCGCACGGGTTCGGCGACCTCGAACGGTAAGGAAGCCGTGCTTGGCGCCGCGCTGATGCTCGCCGGGGAGAACTCCCGCGTCATATCGCATCGCGTCGCTGCAAAGCTTGAGGAAATCAAGCCGAAGCTCCCTGCCGGGGTCACGATCACGACGGTGTATGACCGCACGGACCTGGTGGATCGCACGATTGCCACCGTCGAGAAGAACCTGTTCGAGGGCGCGATCTTTGTCGTGGTTGTCCTGCTGGGGTTGCTGGGCAACTGGCGCGCGGCGCTCATCGTTTCGCTCGCGATCCCGCTCTCGTTTCTCTTCGCGATCACGGGCATGGTGAAATTCGGCGTCTCGGGCAACCTCATGAGCCTCGGTGCGGTGGACTTCGGCCTGATCATCGATGGCGCGGTCGTGATGGTCGAAAACATCGTGAGACGGCTTGGCCTGCGACAGCACGATCTGCACCGCAAACTCACTCTAGAGGAACGGTTGCACACCGTGCTCGCTGCGGCGAAGGAAGTCGGCCGTCCCACGTTCTTCGGCGTCTTCATCATCACCATCGTTTACGTGCCGATCCTTTCTCTCACCGGCATCGAAGGGAAGATGTTCAAGCCGATGGCCCTCACAGTCATCTTCGCTCTTGTGGGCGCTCTCATCCTCGCCCTCACGCTCATGCCGGTACTCTGTTCGTATTTCCTGCGCGGCAAGATCACGGAAGAGGACAACTTCGCGATCCGCTTCGCGAAACGGCTCTACCGACCGACGCTCAACGTCGCGCTCCGGCTGCGCTGGCTGTTCGTCGGCGGAGCCATAGCTCTGTTTGCCCTCTCAGTCATTGTGTTCAACCGGCTGGGCGCCGAGTTCGTGCCTCAGCTCGACGAAGGTTCGTTCGCGGCCTTCATGATTCGCACCAACAGCATCGGTCTGGATGCGTCGCTCGCGATGCAGGAGCGAGCGGAGAGGATCATCAAAGAGAAATTCCCGATGGTCACGCATACCTTCTCGCGCATCGGCACCGCGGAAGTCGCGACCGACCCGATGGGCGTCAACGTCGCCGATACCTACATCTTCTACAAGCCCTTCGACGAATGGCCCAAGGACGAGCACGGCGAGACGCCAACCAAAGATGAGGTCGCCACGCGGATGGCGACGGAACTTGCGGCGCAGTTACCCGCCGAGTCGCACCTGTTCTCGCAGCCCATCGAAATGCGCTTCAACGAAATCCTCGAAGGCACGCGCGCGGACATCGCCGTGAAGGTTTTCGGCGACGACTATGCCGAGATCGAACGCATCGCCTCGCAGACGCGCGAAATTCTCGAATCCGTGCCCGGCGCGGCCGATGTCGAGTTCGACGCCCTGGGCAAGGCCCCGATGCTCGAAATCAAGCTCCGCCGCGAGGCGATGACCCGTTACAACGTCCATGCGAGCGAAGTGAACGCCACGGTGGCGACCGCGCTGGCCGGGACCGAGACCGGCGTGATCGTCGACGGCAATCGACGCTATCCCATCGTGGTGCGTCTGCCGGAAGATCTTCGGGCGGCATTCGACGAACTCAAACACCTGCCGCTGCGGTCCTCGCACGAGGAAGGAGTCATCACGCTCGGACAGGTGGCGGACTTCGTGGTGGCCGACAAGGTCAACGCGATCTCCCGCGAGTTTGGTCAACGCCGCGCCGCGATCATGGTCAACCTGCGTGGACGCGATGTGGAGAGTTTCGTCAATGAGGCCAAAGCCAAGGTGGACGCCGAGATCAAGCTGCCGCCGGGATACAACATCGAGTTCGGCGGGCAGTTCAAAAATCTCCAGGAAGCGCGCGCCAGGCTCGCGGTCATCGTCCCAGTGGCGCTGGGCGTCATCTTCCTGCTCATCTTCGTCGCTTTCGGGAGCCTGCGACAGGCGCTGCTTGTCTACTCGGGCATCCCGCTTGCCGTCACCGGCGGCGTTTTTGCGCTGTGGTTGCGTGATCTGCCATTCTCCATCTCTGCGGGCATCGGCTTCATCGCGCTGAGCGGCGTCGCCGTGCTCAACGGCATGATGCTTGTGAGCTACTTCAATCAGCTACGCGAGCAAGGACGGTCGGTGCGCGAGGCCACCATCGAAGGCGCGCTCACCCGCCTGCGGCCCGTGCTTATGACCGCCCTTGTCGCATCGCTCGGCTTCCTGCCGATGGCGCTTGCCAACGGTGCGGGCGCCGAGGTGCAGCGTCCGCTCGCGACCGTCGTGATCGGCGGGATTATCAGCGCGACCTTCCTGACGCTGGTGTTGTTGCCGGCACTTTACGACCGCTTCGAACGCGATCCTGTGTCCGGGAAAGCAGCATCGCCAACTCCCGCCAGATAGCGACCCGCTGAAACCAACTCGTCATAACCCTCATGAAAACAAAGAAGACACTCAGTATCCTCGCCGCGCTCGCATTCTCGGCCGGCGCTCTCCTCGCCAAACCGATCCCCGGCCCGAAGGGCGGTCGCATCCTCACCGAGGCTGCGCCGCACGCGGAGTTTTTCGTCGATGCGAACCGCCACGTGGTGATCAGCTTCTATGACGCCGACTTGAAACCCGTGCCCGCTTCCGGGCAAGTGGCGACAGTCACAGCGGAGGCTCCCGCTGGGAAAACAAAGCTGGAGTTCGCGGCCAAAGACGGATCGCTCGTTTCAGCGACTCCTTTGCCGCCAGGCGACGGCTACCGCGTGGTGGTGCAGTTGAAGGCAACCGCAACGGCGAAGCCGTCGAACTACCGTCTCGAGTACCACACGGAGTCCTGCGGCGAGTGCAAACGTGCTGAATACGCCTGCGTGTGTGACGAGGCGGGCGGCGACCACAGCGGACACGAGCACTGAGCGGCCGACGAAAACCGGCGATCGGGTGAACGCAACCCGGTCGCCCCATTCCCAAGAAGGGATTACGCGAGGATTATCTCATGACTCTCAGCAACCATTTCTGGAGAACCGCTGCCGTGGCGGTGCTGTTCAGTCTGACCGTTCACCTTGCGGCAGCGACGGAAGATTCGAAGTTGCCTGAGACAGGCGTCAACCTCGCTCGCGAAGGTGGCGGCTGGCTGAACATCGAAGCGGCGGAGAACCGACTCACGCTGCGGTTTTTCGATGCCGAGAAGGTGCCGTCGACGCCGGATGTCGAGCGCGGTTCCGCACGGGTGGTCTATCCGAGTCGTGAAGACCGCCGTGTCGTGCTCACCCGTGAAGGAGATACGCTCCGCTCTCCGGCGACGGTTCGCCCGCCGTTGGTGTTCCGGATTCACCTTTCGCTGTTTCGCGAAAGCACAGCGGAACCGGAGGGCTTTGTTCTGCAATACCCCGGAAAGGAAACGCCATGAAACGATGGGTTCTTCCACTAATCTTGACAGGGCTTGTTGCCGGCTGCGCGACGATCACCGTTCCTCGCGAGGCGGTCGCGCGCATTCCGATTTCAGCCGACCCGGGGAAGGGTATGCGGATCGAAAACACCGCGTTGCTCGTCGTCGATGGAAAGCTCGTGGTCGATGGGCGGGTCCGGCGGATCTATCGGTGGTATCCGACCGGCAACTTTCACGTCGACGTCGAGTTCCTCAATGCGCGGCAGCAACAGCTAGCTCTCAAGTCTTCCAGGCTGCTATTCCCGCCGACGCGATTTGGTCCGCCACACGCTGCCCATTTTTCGGCTGCCGCCGATCCATGGCCTGAGGGCACGGCCGAGATTCTCGTGCGCACGCATGCCGGCTACAAGCACCAGTGATCGTCTCGATGCGCCCTCCGATGGATGACCGCTTCAATCGGCTACGCTACTCGCTCTACGCGCCGGTCTATGACGCGTTGACCGGGATGTTTGGCCGGCATCGGCGTGCGGCCATGGAGGCGGTGGGCCTGCGTGCGGGCCAGCGGGTGCTCTTCGTCGGCTGTGGCACCGGGCTCGATCTGGATTTTGTCCCTGCAGGAGTGAACGTGACAGGGCTTGATGTGACGCCGGCGATGCTCTCACGCGCAGCGCGGCGCGCACGCCGACTCGGGCTTGGCGGTGAGTTCGTCGTGGGCGATGCGAGGTCCCTTCCGTTTGCCGATGCGAGCTTCGACGTGGTGATTCTCCACCTGATCCTCGCGGTCGCTCCGGAGCCCGAAGCCATCGCGAGGGAGGCGAACCGTGTGCTCGTGGCTGGGGGAAGGGTGTCGATCTTCGACAAGTTTCTTCAGGCGGGGCAGCGCGCCGGAGTCGCGCGACGTATCGCGAACGGCGCCGCCGGATTGTTGTTCTCCGAAATCAACCGAACAGTCGAACCCATGATCGCCGCGGCGGGCTGGACGATCAAAAGCGACCAACCGGCAGGCTTCGGCGGTGCCTATCGCAGAATCGTCGCGGTCAAACCATCTTCACCATGAGCGCACACGACGAACACGACGGCTGTGAACACTCCTCTTGCGGCTGCGATCACAGTGATCCCAACCCGTGGCCTACGCGCAGTCTGACCGTTGCTGCCGCGCTCAACGCAGTGGCGCTGGTCATGCATTGGTCGCAGGCAGGATCGTCGAACGTGCCCAAGGCAATTGCCGCAGCCGCCGTGGTGCTCGGAGGCTGGTTCCTGCTCCCGAGTGCCTGGCAGGCTGCCCGGCGGCTGCGGCCCAATATCAACCTCCTCATGGTGATCGCGACTGCAGGCGCAGCCATCATCGGCGAGTGGGTCGAGGCGGCGACAGTCGTCGTGCTGTTCGGTGTCGCTGAGTGGCTGGAAGGTTGGGCGGATCGTCGCGCGCGCCGCGCGGTCGGCGCTCTGCTCGAACTGGCTCCAGATACCGCAGTCCTGAAAGTCGATGGCCGTGGTGTTGAAACGAAGGTGGAAGAAATCGGCGTGGATGCCGTGGTCCTCGTCAAGAACGGCGAGCGGATCCCGCTCGATGGCGTTGTCGCGGTGGGACGTTCCGCGGTAAATCAAGCGCCGATCACGGGCGAGTCCGTGCCGGTCGACAAGCAACCCGGTGATGCCGTCTTCGCCGGATCGATCAACGGCGAAGGCTCGCTCGAAGTGCGCGTGACCAAAGCCGCGGGTGACACAACGCTCGCGCGCATCATTCGCCTCGTCGAGGAAGCGCAGGAGCAGAAGGCTCCTATGCAGCGATTCGTCGACGTATTCGCGCGCTACTACACACCGGCCGTTGCTCTCGTCGCTCTTTTGGTCTTCGCCGTGCCGCCGCTGGTTCTTGGGGGCGAATGGAACGTCTGGCTCTACCGTGCGTGTGTGCTGCTAATCATCGCCTGTCCTTGCGCGCTGGTTATCTCGACCCCCGTTAGTGTCGTCGCCGGACTCACAGCACTTGCCCGTCGGGGCGTGCTGGTGAAGGGAGGCGCGCACCTGGAGTCTATCGGGAAGCTGCACGCGCTAGCGTTGGACAAGACCGGAACACTCACAGAGGGAAAACCGCGGGTCATCTCCGTCGTGCCGGTCAGCGTAAACGAAGAACGCGTCCTGCACGTTGCTGCCAGCATCGACGAACACTCATCGCATCCCCTGGCCCAGGCTATCGTGACGGCAGCACGTGACAGAAAGGTTGAGTTCGGTCGTGCGGTGGATTTTCAGACCCGGCTTGGTCGAGGCGCCGATGCTCTCCTCGACGGGCGGCCGGTCTTTGTCGGCAACCATCGCTTTGCGCACGAACTCGGCGTGTGTTCGCCCGAGTTGGAACAACGGCTCGCGGAGATCGAAGGTCGAGGCCAGACCGCAATCGTCGTGGGTGAACGGCCGGCCGGCGAATCGCCTGGCGCGGTCTACGGAATTGTCGCTGTTGGCGACACGGTTCGGAAAAACGCCAGGGATGCGATTGCGGACCTTCACTCGGCTGGCGTGCGCGAGCTCATGATGCTCAGTGGTGACAATCAGCGAACCGTCGATGCCATCGCACGGGAGGTCGGCATCGATACGGCTCAAGGCGACCTCTTGCCCGAGGACAAGGTGTCCGCCGTTCAGTCGCTGCGCACGAAGCACGGCGTCGTGGGCATGGTAGGCGACGGAGTCAACGATGCCCCGGCGATGGCCACCGCGAACCTTGGAATCGCGATGGGGGCGGCCGGTACCGACGCAGCCATCGAGACGGCCGACATCGCTCTCATGCGCGACGATCTTTCGATGATCGCCGAGGCGGTGCGGGTCGGCAGACGCACGCTCGGTATCATTCGCTTCAACATAGCCTTTGCGCTGGCCTTGAAGGCGCTGTTTCTGGTGCTCGCCGTCCTCGGGATCACAAGCCTCTGGCTGGCCATTATGGCGGATACAGGTGCGACGCTGCTCGTCGTCGCCAACGCCCTTCGATTGCTCAGGGCGAATGACAGGAAGGCTTCCTAATGTCACATGGCGGGAAGAGCGCACGCAAACACCCGCCGTTGGAAAATGGCATCCCGTGGATATTGTGGGGCCTGCTTTTCGGCTGGGTGGCCGGTGCGATCGACGAGATATTCGAAGGCGTTTCGATGGTCCGCATGTTGATAGGTGGACTTGCAGGGCTGCTGCTAGGTGCTCTGGCCGATGTTGTCCGGGCTAAACTTCGCAACCGAGCGGTGGGAAACTTCCGGAGCAAACGCCAACGGAAAGCATTCCGAGAAGTTCATTGCCGCTCGTGGGTCTGCGGACCGAGACACCAGCAAAGAAGATCCGCATTTCTAGAAGCAGAACGGGCCGGCATGAGTGCCGGCCCGCTCTCGTTTACTTCGCGAGGAAGGTCGCGGTCACTTGCTGCTGACCGCGCGAAGACGCGCGCCCAGAACCTTGACGTCGGCTTCGGCGCCGGCCGCGTTTGCGCGCGATTTTGCGAGGCGGACTTCGGCCTGGAGAAGCTGGCGTTTGAGCAGGGCGATCTCGTCGAGCGTGGTGTCGGTGCGCGTGGCGCGAGCGTTCGTTGCGGTGGAGTTCGGTGGGAGTTCTGTGGAGGTGGCCATAGTTTCGGACCGCGACGACGCGGTGATTTTGGTTTCAGTTTTGAGTGCGGTAGGAACGCGACAGCGCCCCGATCCGCATCTAGAATCGCTCAACGAACTCAGTTGGCAGCACCGCGCATCTACCGGAAACGCGGGAGAAAGCGCGGATGCTACGGAGGCTCTGACTGACGAAAAAAGGGGGCCGAAGCCCCCGTGCTCAGTCCTCGTTCGGGAGCATGAGCGTGAGCACCGGCGCGGGTGTGTCGCCGGGGCCGATGTGCAGTTTCAGCTCGTGCGTCCGGGTCGCGATGATGACCCGGAAGCGGATTTGGTCGGCGTCCTGCTTGGTCCGGATCGCGAGCTTGGACATGGTGGAGATGTCGTGGCAGATGCCAGAGACATCCTGGCCGGGCTGCTGAAGGGCCGTCTCGATGATGGCCCAGACTGACGAGGTGCAGGCAAAGGGATGCTTCCAATGCTGCTTGATCGAATCGATCTCGCTCAGGTCGACGAGGACGCCGTCCTCGATGGCCTGTTTGCGAGAGTAGGAGTAAACGACCTCACCGAACGGATTGTCTTGAGTCATGTTTCGTGCCGTTCGGCCCGTGGGGCGTGCGTCACGTCTCGTGACCTTATCGCCTAGCTGCCGATTGGCGAGTTTCGCCCCCCACCCGAAAGTCAAAGCGCTGGGTGGAGCGCCGAGGCCGTGTCCCGCGCAGCGGGACCAACGAAGGGGACGGAGCGCGGCAGCGCGGAGATGGTCGATGCGGAGCATCGGCCCCGCAGCGAAGCGAAGGGGGTTGACTGCACCGGGTGCCTATTGGGCGGGGCAGTCAACAACGCGGAACGTTTGCGCGGGGTGGAGCCGCGCAGCGGACTACCTTGACCGGGTGTAGAATGGCAAAACCAGCGGCTGGCAGTCGCTAGAAGAAAACGAGCAACGCGAGCATGGGAAGATTGAGGTCGCGTCTCTAACGCGCTAGCTCCTTAGCTGCGGCTAATTGCACATCAGCCAACCTTCGCGACCCTAGTAAGGCGGCGGCAGGCAGCTTCACCGTTCGGCTCAGCCGAATAAACCGAAAGGACAAGGATGCTTGACACGTGACAAGTATGCTTGTCACGTGTGTCGCATGAAATCTAACCCTCCTTATCCTCAGATGCGGGACGCTTCTCGTCAGACGACGGCCGCGAAGCGGACGTTTTGGATTTTGACGTTCACTTATCCGGTAACCGCCATGGCGGCGAGCCAATGTGCGCTGCGGTTGGAGCTGCCAACTTGGCTGGGCGTGTTATTGGCGGTGATTCCATTTGTGCCCGGAGTGCTATGGATTCGCGCGATGCTGCGCACCTTGAGAAGCTCGCTCGACGAATTGCAGTGGAAGCTTCTTATGGAGTCGGTGGCGTTCATCCCGCCGGGTTTGCTCGGACTGGCGGTGAGCGTCGATATTCTGAGACACGCGGGACTAGTGGCCGATTTCAAGTGGACCACGGGAACGCTCACCATCGCTATCGCCGGGTTGTTTTTGGTCGGCGGACGAGTGGCGGGGCGACGTTTTCAATAAAGGCTGTTCGTGAAAAACCGTCTCAAGGAACTTCGCACTTCGAAAGAGTGGTCGCAGGGCGAGCTGGCCGAGCGACTGGGCGTTTCGAGGCAGACAATCAACGCGATCGAAACGGAGAAATACGATCCCAGCCTCCCGCTTGCGTTCAAGCTGGCGCGGCTATTCCACCGGCCGATCGAGGAAATTTTTAGCGACAAAGACTGACGTATCTCACCCCGCATACGTCGATTTTGCGCAAGGAAAACGGCGTCGCTGCTTCTGATAGACGCCGGATCTTGCGAGCTGCGAGAGCAGGCGTGGCAGATCGCCTCCCACACCTTTACGTGGCGTGAGAGGCGGAACTTTTTTCAACAACCGCGCAGCTTCAGCAACGCCACCCCTTTAACGAATCAAATATGAAAACTAAAATTTGTCTTCGCGCCTTGTTCGCAGGCGTTGTTCTAATTCTTCCTGTCCGCGCGAACCCGCCGGACGGTTCGCAACAGGTAACCGAAAGGGCATCACTGGAGGAAAAAGGCGTTGGGCTGGGGCGGCTCGTGGAGTCGTTTGTCGAACGGGGTGAGATTGTCGGCGCCGAGCTACTGATCGTGCATGCAGGAAAGCCGGTTGTGCATCGAGTGTTTGGATACGCGGATACCGATGAGAATACGCCGATGAGGGAGGATTCGTTGTTCGCGCTGCGCTCGATGACAAAGCCTTTCACGGGCACGGCGGCGCAGCTCCTGATTGAGGAGGGAAAGCTCGAACTCGACGCGCCGGTTGCGCGTTATCTAGCGTCTTTCGACAACCAAAACTCGGGAGCCATTACGGTGCGGCAGCTTTTGACTCATCGCGCCGGATTTCCACTGTCGATCGCACTGGGGAAACCCTTGACGGCGTTCGATGGCGGTTTGCGAGAGATCGCCGATCTGGCTGGCACGACGGGGCCTGCGCATCCGCCTGGTTCGCGTTTTGAATATAGCGATACCGGATCCGATGTGCTCGGCTCGGTCGTTGCAACGGTCGCAGGCGAGCCGCTCGAGACGTTTATACTTGAGCGGATTCTCGCGCCGATGGGTTTGCGAGACACGGTTCCGGAAGCCGAGGCCGCGACGGAGAAATGGCGGGGTCGCGTGCCGGCCCGCTATGTGGGCGTCGTGGGAAGTTGGACGCGTTACTGGCGCGGGACGGATGCGCCTTTGTATCCCTTTCTCAAGGGCTCCGGAGGGCTGTTTTCGACGGCTGGTGATTACGCGCGTTTTTTGGACAACTGGATGAAGGCGGGAACGGGCAGTACCCCTGCATTCTTGCGGGCGGAAACGGTATCACGAGCGCTGAGCCCTTCGGCCGGACGGGCACCGGTGACGACGGGGTTTCGAGGTGCCACGAGCGAATACGGGGAAATGTGGATGCTCTACCGGGAGTCCGGATCGCCGGAGATATTTGCGTTCGGGCATTCGGGCTCTGACGGCACGCATGCGTATGCTTTTCCGAAGCTCGATTTGATCGTGTGTTACTTCACGCAAACCCGAGGACATCTCACCGCGGCGCGCTTCGAGGAGGCTCTCGGCCATTTGTTCCTGAAGCCGGATGCGGAAGCTTTCGCGCGCTTGGTGGCACCACCCGAGGTGAAGGGGATGCGTGAATACACCGGGCTTTATACGCGGGATGGTCGCGCAGCGTCGCTGGCGGCCGTCGTCGAGTTGGAGGGGGCGCTGATGCTGGAGTTTCCCGGACGCATGTTATTGAAGCTGCGGTCGACGGAGAAGCCTGACCACTGGGTGCCCGAACGGATGCCCAACGACGCGATCACTTTTCTGCGTGAAGGCGGGCGCGTGGCCGGACTGGCAATCACCCGGGGCGGAAAAAGGGAGGAGATCCGACGTTTTGCTCCGGATGCATCGCTCCCGGCGGTGGAAGAGCTGATGTCGCTGCGCGAGCGGGGGACGCGTGGCGGAGAACTTTCGTCCGCACTGCCATTGCGCGTCCGGTCGGTGTTGGAGCAAAACGGAGCGCGTTATCTAATGACGGATATTTTCATGGAGGATGGATCGTCGTATTCAGAGATCGATTTGGGGAACGGAGGGAAAATGCGGACGTGGGTGGAAGGGGAGCGCGCTTGGAGGCAGATGCCGGGGGCACCGGTTTCGGAATTGCGCGGGTTGGAGCGTAGTGAAGCTGTAATCGATCGGATGACCGTGCTGATCGGTGACTGGCGCAGGGCGTTTCAGGAGATCGTCGTTTTAAGCAGGGAGAAATTCCAGGGACGGGACGTTTTTCGCGTGCGCACCTCGCCGCGCGACGGCCTAGCCTCGACGAGGTTGGTGGATGCTGATGATGGCAGCGTGCAGGTAGATTACTCGTTTTCGTTGGTACCGGGCGCCGGTCTGGCGGGCATGGAACGTCGGTTTGAGGACTGGCGGGTCGTCGAAAAAGGAGGCGGGCTCCGATGGCCTTTTGCGCAGACGGTGGCGGTGGCGGGCGGTCGTGTGCGGGCGACGGTGTCGGAGGTCGACGTGCGCGTGCAACTCGACCCACAGACCCTGGCGCGGCCGGAAGGGGCAGTGAAGGAGGAACGAAAGTGACTCCATCACTCCGGATTCAAGTGGCGCCTGCGCTTCACCACACGGGCTTTATGGATTGGCTCAGCTGCATAGCATCGTTTGCGCGATACAGGAACGCGCGCGAGCAGGCCCGCGCATTTGCTGGACTTTGCTTGGTCCTTGTCACGGGGAGTGTCGGCCCAACCGCGTTTGGCGGCAATTCTCTCCCGCTGCCCCTTGATGGCCCGCCCCCTGTAGCCACGATCGGAATTTGGCGCCAGATAAACGGGGGTGTGTTGCTGGCAGTCACACCGGAGCGGGCCGACTTCTACCATTCGAGCCGGTTCGCGACTTACCTAGACGAGGAGGAGTCTGGAAAGCCCCTCTCGGCCACCTTTGTTCGTTACGCTGTTGAGGATGGCGGCGAAACACTGGTTCTTTTTCAGAATGATCTTGGCGGCCGATTTGATGAGTTTTTCTCGAGGTCGACATATCGACGGATCAACGCTCTGCCGGCGTCCACAATCATGCAGCCGAGCAAAGACGAAAGGTTCAAGCAGCCGCAGTTCGTCTTCGATGTCTTCTGGCATAATCTTGATGAGCAGTACGCCGTCTTCGATCAACGCGGATTCAGTTGGGCCGAACAGCGGCGAAAGTTTCGACCCAAGCTGACGAGCACGACCACTGATGAAGAACTATATGGGGTGTTGACGGGCGCTCTTTCCGGTCTCGGCGACAGCCACACGCGGGTCTATTGGACTCAGCGCGACGAGCCGTTCCGGTCAGGTTCTCCGAAACTCGTCGGCTACCTCGATAAGGCGTTCACGCAGCAGACGGCTATCGGCAATCTGCGTCAGTTCAGAAGAGAGTGGGTGTCGGCTCAGAAGGCGGCAGCATTATCAACGCTGGCGATCACGCCTTTAGAACATGCAGCGGGTGGTAAGATTCGCTTCGGAATGCTGCAGGGTGAGGTGGGCTACATGGAGCTGGATGTTGTCACGGGCTTTGGACCTGCCGGAACTTCACGCGAGGCCCAGCTCAACATCCTCGAAGCAGAGTTGGACCGTATCCTATCGTCTTGGGGAGGCGCACGAGCCGCCATAATCGATCTGAGTTTCAATCAGGGAGGCGCGGATGTCTTCGGAGCGACCATCGCCAGCCGCTTCGCGGACCGAAGGCGACCCGTGCTGAGCGTTTATTACGCCGGTCAGCAACCGGACGACGCCAGAACGCTGTTCATCACGCCGGCCGGACCTTGCCAATTCACCCGTCCCGTCTACCTTCTCACGAGCAACTCTACGGTTAGTGCGGGGGAGACCCTGACGCTGATGTTGAAGGCCTTTCCTCATGTGACGCAGGTGGGAGAAGCAACACGGGGGGATCTTTCGAGCCTGCTGAACAAGCGGATCTCCAATGCCTTTCACATTACTCTTTCCAATGAGATCTGGCTAGATTCCTCTGGCACAAGCTATGAGGGCAAGGGTGTGCCGCCGGAAATATCCTTCGCAGTCTTCGCTGAAGACATTCCCGAGGAGAGCTACCAAGAGGCTGTTCGCAGGGCATGGAAACTCGCCACTAGCGTACGCTAGCGTGGCGCCTGTCGACTGCTGGTCACGGTACGGTTCGGAAACGAGTTCGTCTACTGCGGGTCCGTCGGCGGCCGGTAGATTCGGCCGCCGTGGCGCGCAAGACTCACTCGCTCTGTTCGGCTTTCAGCTTCGCGAGCTGCTCGAAGATGAACGTGTGCGCGTGGTCGGCGATCTTGGAGACGAGCGGGAGGTCGTCCCGACCGAAGCTGTCCGTGTCGTGGTATTGCTTGGCGTCGTCCACGTAGGTCCGCGCGAAGGTCACGTTGAAGAACTTTTTGTTGTCGGCCTCGTTCTCCCACACGGCGGCTTTGATCCGGCCGAGGCGGAAGGTCTTCACCGGAAGCTTGGAGCTGGCGGTGGCGTTCTTGGATTGCGAGGCGGGTTGAGTGGATTTGGCGGGCATATCGTTCATTTTGTTTTTGAGGAGCGGGATTGCTCTCTCGACCCGAGGCGGGGGAGCCGACTGGAACGAAGGGATGGTTGGGGGGATTCCTTCCAAGGAGGACCCAAACGCGCCCTGGCCGCGCAGCGGCGTTCCCGTTGGAGGTGCCGCCAGAGAGAGCAAGAACGCTCCGGAGAAAGGAACGTTCCGCCTTGGCGGTATGCCCGCGATCACTCGCACCCGCCGGACCAAGAATGCCCCGCCTTATGTGAGCGACGAGACTCGGCCTGTCGCTGTGTGGCAGAATCTGGCCGACGGTTCGGCAACGTGCCGCGTGGACCCGGCTGACGCCTGCTCACGATCGGAAGTGAGACGACCGTGCTCGTCGTCGAGCGAGCGCACGCGTTCGTCACTCGCGAAGTCGAAAGCGGATCGCAGCGATCGCGCGCTGACGGTTGGATCAACCGGCCATCGTGTGGACGGAGCCGAGGATTGGATACCGCAATCGGTGTAGTCCGCTTACACCATTCTCGGAGGGTTCGGCCCGTTGAGGAGCACGCAGCGCGGGTGCGGAATGGAACGCGTGAAAACCGTTCCCATGAGCAACCAACTACCTCTTGAAACCAACCCGATCCTCGCGGGTGGCACTCCTGGTGCCGGCCGCTTTCAAATCCTCGTCGAGTACGCACCCGGTGTTTTTGTCTCCTCGGCTTCGGCCGAAAGGATCGAGGACGCCGTCGAGTTCTTCCTGAAACAGGCTCCTGGCTGCAAAGCAGGGGAGATCGCGCTCTTCGACCGCAACGAGCGGCGCGTCATCGGAACCGTGAAATGGAAGGTCGAGCCGACGGAAAACGGCCTGCGCGTTCCGCACCGACACAATCTTTTCTGCGACTGGAATACGGCACTGGTCGCGCTCGAAGCCCAACGCCGTGCCGAGGCTGAGCGCGGCTCGCTCATCGAACTCACTGCCTGAGGTTGCCGCCATGAACGATACGAGCCGAGCAATCTTCCAAACGGTGCTATCGTCGGACCAGTCGCTCTCACCCGTGGAACGCAGCGCGCTCCAGCGATTGATTGAGGGTCGGCCGGACTCTGTGCGCGAACCGGCCGTCAACGTGGACGATCACCTGCTCATCACACAGAAGCGTGCCGCCGAAATCTTGAGTGTGAGCCGCGCCACGGTCTGGCGTATGACCAAGGACGCCGTTCTTCACCCGGTCGAGATTGTTCCCGGCACTTGGCGCTATCGTCTCAAAGAGATCCTCAACCTCGCCCAAAACGGGGTCACAGGGGTGCTAAACGGGTCGTTTCCGCGCCGAAAACCTGAGTTCGCCCCGGCTGCATGAAAATCAAACCCGCTCCCCACCAAGGCCACCTTGAAAAAGGTGGCCTTTTTCGTTGGTAATCAACGCCCGAGGTCGAGGTGTTAGAGCCTGCCGGAGTATGGAAAAAACGCCCCAAAAAGGTCTCGAAACAGGTGGGTCCGCAAGTAGGGTTGAAGTTGCAGTAAGTCGCCTGAGGTCACTTGAGACCGCACACGGGCAGATCGTTCTTTCGGAAAATCGCGTAACTCGCTCAACAAAAAGGCCCTCCCGAGCAGTGGGAGGGCCTCTAAATTGGGTGCAGGGGCTGGATTTGAACCAGCGACCTTCAGGTTATGAGCCTGACGAGCTACCAGGCTGCTCCACCCTGCAACAAACGGGAGGGCGAGACCATGCTCCGGCGGTGGGGTGTGTCAACGGCCTTTTTGAAAGTTTTTCTTCTCGGCTGGTCGTCAGCCATTCCGTCGAACCCTGAGGGAAGGCCGCGGCCCCGTCTTCTCGCGAAATCCTCTCGGTACATCGGTCGCCCGTCGGGGCAGAGCGTCTGGGCGCATGCCTAGACGATGGGGTCGACGGGAAGCCAACGGGCGGGTTCCCGCCAGTGCGGAAAGCTGCCAACTCGAGAGGGAAACACGACGTAACCCATTCGAAACAAATTCCTGATTGCTCAATATACCTACACGGGAATATACGTAGGCACGTATGAAGCTGATTACGATCTACGAATGCTTCTGCGATAGAACCCGTCTCCGGATCCTCAACCTCCTGGGTCAGGGGCCGCTCTGCGTGTGCCATTTTCAATCCGTACTGAAGGAGCCACAGGTCAAAATCTCGAAACATCTCGGATACCTGCGCACGCGAGGCCTGGTCCAGGCGGAACGTCGCGCAAACTGGATGATCTACTCGTTGCCGAAAAAGCGGTCCCGGGAGCTGGCCGCCAACCTGGCATGCCTGCAGGACTGCGCACAGGAAGAGGCGGTCTTCCGGAAGGATCTCGATCGGTTGCATTCACTCGCGCCCGAGATCGAGCCGTGCGGTTGCACGGATCTCTAACCCTTTATGCTCATGCCTAAGCCCACGGTCCTAATCCTCTGCACCGGGAACTCGTGCCGAAGCCATCTGGCGGAGGGGATTCTTCGCTCGGTGGCAGGCGACTTTCTCACGGTCGTTAGCGCGGGGTCAAAGCCCGCCGGCTACGTGCACCCACTCGCGATCAAGGCGATGGCTGAAATCCAGCTGGATATCTCCGGCCACACATCCAAACACATGAACGACTTTTTGGACCAGGAGATCGAGACGGTGATCACGGTCTGCGGTCATGCGGATCAGGCCTGCCCGATCTTCCCGGGACAGCTCAACCGGCACCACTGGCCATTCGAGGATCCGGCCCACGCCGAGGGGACGGAAGAGCAGAGGCTCGAGGTGTTTCGCCGCGTGCGAAACGAGATCCGCCGGACCTTCACCGCCTACGCAGAAGGCAGACGCGACCAGCGCAAAGCCAAACTCCCCTAACGCACGACTCCCACCCTGCTTTCGGCGAGCTGCGGCACCACGTGTCACCGCGGCTGCCGTTTCGCCCTCCTGTCTCGTCACGCCTCGCCATGTCCGACGCCGTCGCCAAAAACATGTCCTTCCTGGACCGCTACCTCACGGTCTGGATCTTCGCCGCCATGGGCGTCGGAGTCGCCCTCGGGCACTTCGTTCTCGCCGATCCGGAGGCATTTTTTGCGCCGATGACGGTCGGTACCACCAATCTCCCCATTGCCATCGGATTAATCCTGATGATGTATCCGCCCTTGGCGAAGGTGAAGTACGCGCAACTGCCGCGGGTTTTCGCGAACACGCGTATCCTCACCCTCTCGCTCGTCCAGAACTGGATCGTTGGCCCGGTGCTGATGTTCCTTCTCGCCGTCCTGCTGCTGCGCGATCACCCGGACTACATGGTCGGCGTTATCCTCGTCGGCATCGCGCGCTGCATCGCCATGGTGCTCGTCTGGAATGAACTCGCGAAGGGGAGCCGCGAATACGCCGCCGGGCTCGTCGCCCTCAACAGCATCGCCCAGATTCTCTTCTACAGCTTTTATGCCTGGCTCTTCATCACCGTGCTGCCGCCTTATTTCGGGCTCGAGGGCGCCGTGGTGGACGTCTCGATGGGCGACATCTTCTGGAGCGTGATCATTTATCTGGGGATTCCGTTCGCCGCGGGCGTCGTCAGCCGGGTGGTCCTTGTCCCGCTTAAGGGGGAGTCATGGTACGAGACCGTGTTCATTCCCCGCATCTCGCCGCTCACACTCTCCGCACTGCTGTTCACCATCGTGGTCATGTTCACGTTCAAGGGCGACGCCCTCGTGCAACTCCCGGTCGACGTGCTCCGCATTGCGTTGCCGCTCATCGTCTATTTCGCAGTGATGTTCCTGGTGAGTTTCATGATGGCGAAGCGGCTCGGAGCCGACTACCCGCGCTCCACCTCCCTCGCGTTCACCTCCGCCGGAAACAACTTCGAGCTGGCCATCGCTGTCGCCATCGCGGTCTTCGGGCTGAAATCGGGCGTGGCCTTCGCGGCCGTCGTCGGTCCGCTCATCGAGGTGCCGGCGCTGATCGGCCTGGTCCACGTCGCCTTCTGGTTCAAGCGACGGTTTTATCCGAACGCCGCGTAGTGCCCGCCCTCCCAACGGGGTGTTTAGCCGTCATTGCGCAGACCACACCGACGAGGCGCGGTGCGGCAGCGCGTTCGTGACGACATCTTTCGGGGGGCAACCGGGGCCATACCCGCCCGCTCCTGGTTCTGCACCGATGAAATACCGAAAAAGCGGCATGCCCGAGCAGAGCTACTGGGAGACTCTATTCGACATCGAAGGTATCCTCGACGCTTTCGCGCTCAGCCCGGACACTGGCGCGGTCGCCGAACTTGCCCGGGCCCGCGAGGTGCCCCACCTCCGGGTCGAAACGCCGCCCTTTCTGCTGCCGCCCTGGCATTTTTGGATTTGCCTCACGCGAGGCCCGGCCCCGAAGCCTTCAGCCGGGTAGCGCGGTTCCT
Organism: Verrucomicrobiota bacterium; assembly: GCA_023428905.1. Lineage (GTDB taxonomy): Bacteria > Verrucomicrobiota > Verrucomicrobiia > Opitutales > Opitutaceae > EW11. The sequence continues at coordinate 100,603 of JAEYWP010000026.1, read as the reverse complement.
TTCCCTCGTCCGGCCGTCCGCCTCCACGATCAGACGGACCCTTGGTTCACCAGGCGGAGGAGCTCGTCGACCGACCACTGATCGTCGGCATGCCGCCCGTACTTGCAGGCGCGCACACGCCCTTGCACGTCGACGAGAAAGTCCGCCGGGAGCGCATGCGTATCGGACACGCGCTCGGGCAGGCACCCGCCGAAGGTGCCCACCCCCCTCGCCCCCGCCAGCCACGCGGCCGGGTGGAGGAGCGCCCGCGCGGAACGCTCGATGCCCAGACGCCGGTAGTGCTCGCGCCCGGGATCGGCAACCAGCGGGAAAGGAAATTCCGGGGCATATTCACCGAGCACCCGCTCCGAGCTGGCGAAGACAATCACCTCCAAAATTCCCTTCCCTCTCAGTTCCTCGTCTCGCCGGACAAAACGCCGCAGGTTCAGGGAGCAGATCGGGCAGCCCACAAAACGCCGAAACTGGACGTGGGTCCAGGCCGTCGCGCCCGGCACCGCCACGGCGCCCCGGCCCACCGCTCGCAGGGTTGAAAGGGGCCAAACCTCGCCCGCCTGGAGTTGTATCATGAACGTTTGGGTCGCCGGGAACGTTTGAGAGGCTGCGCACGGCGCGGCTCGTTCGGGCGGGCGCCAGCGGCTGACGCCGCCACCTCGTCCAGCCAGGCCACCAGAGCGGTCGCCTCCTGTTTGATAAAGGCCTCGTCACGGAAGGCATTCCCAAGCACGGCAATGCCCTGGCTCCGGGCGAGCAGGTGCATCGCCAGCGCATCCGACCGTCCCCCACACCCGAGCTCCTCAAACTGCCGCCCCAGCCACCCGCGATAAAGGGAGAACAGCCCGGCGGCCCTGCGCTGCGCCGGGTGGTCCACCTTCGACAACTCGGCGCACAGGGTGCCCACCGGACACCCGAACCGACCGAGGTCGCCGCGCTGGTCGGCAACCATTCGGATGAAATTCCGGATACGCTCCGCCGGGTCGCCTGCCCCGGCCTCCCACCGCGCCAGCAGGCGCTGCGTCCGGCCGAGTCGGGCGTCGATCACCGCGTCGAGGATCCCGTCCTTCGACTTGAAATGAAAGTAGAAGTTGCCGCGCGAGATCTTCACCGCACCCGCGATGTCGGCGAACGAGGTGCGCTCATAACCCTGCCGGTAAAACAGCCCATCGGCAGCTTCGACAATCTGGGCACGGGTGGAGGTTTCGTTCATGCGCGCGACTAGGACAGTCGTCCCAGAAGCCGTAGGACATCCGTCCTAGCTGTCAAGCGCCGTGATTCGGGTTTGAGTGCGGCGTGTTCCAGGCTTAGCGGCATGGAGACACCCATGCTTTCGTTACCCACCTCCTCCCTCGCCGGCCTGCTCGGCGCCATCCTTCTGTTGCAGATGCCGGCACGCGCCCTGGCGGCGGACGGCGAAACGGGCTCGCCCGACCCTTCCCGGCATCGGGTCCTCGTCCTCACCGATATGGGGGCGGATCCAGACGATGAACAATCGCTCGTGCGCCTGCTCCTGTACGCCAACCAGATCGACATCGAGGGCCTCGTCGCAACGACCTCATGCTGGCAGCAGGACAGGATCCGCCCCGACTTCATCTTCCGCACCCTGGACGCATACGCGAAGGTCCAGCCCAACCTGCTGCAACATGAGCCGGGATATCCCGAGGCAGGTCACCTCCGGGCGCTCGTGAAAAACGGCCTGCCCGTTTACGGGTTGAAAGGGGTGGGCGAAGGCAAGGACTCCGACGGCTCCAACTGGATCATCCATGCCCTCGAAAAGCAGGACGACCGCCCCCTTTGGGTTTCCGTCTGGGGTGGCGCCAACACCCTGGCGCAGGCTCTCCACACCCTGCAACGCACCCGCTCCCCAGCCGAGACCGAGCGCCTGATCGCCAAGCTGCGCGTTTACACGATCTCCGACCAGGATGACAGCGGAGCCTGGCTTCGCCGCACCTTCCCCACATTGTTCTACATCGTCACTCCAGGCGACGAATACGGACAGGCGACCTGGACCGGGATCCACACCGTTCAAGAGGGCATCGACAACACCACCGCCAGCAATGCCTGGCTGGAGGCAAACATCCAGCAGGGCCATGGCCCCCTGGGAGCTGCGTATCCGGACGTTGCCTGGGCCTTCGAGGGAGACACACCCGCCTTTCTCGGGCTGATCCCGAACGGGCTCAACGAACCGGACCACCCGGACTGGGGCGGCTGGGGTGGCCGCTATGAGCTCGGAACCCCGGCCCCCGGTTCGATCAAGGACGGGGTGTCGGTGGTAGTTCCGGAGGAGGAGACGCGTCCCATTTGGACGGATACGTCTGACGCCCATACTCCGTATGTGCCGAACTCCTACAAGCGCAACATCAAGAAGCAGGAGCGTACGTACCGAGGCCGGGAGGTCACTCTTTGGCGCTGGCGCGACGATTTTCAAAACGACTTTGCCGCCCGGATGGACTGGACGGTCAAAGCTCGCGCCGAGGCCAATCACCCGCCCGTCCCCCACCTCAATCACCCCGACCGGATCAGCGTGAAGGCGGGCAAGTCCTTCACCCTGGATGCGTTCGGTAGCAGGGATCCCGACGGCGACAGCATCAGCTTTTTGTGGTTTCACTATCCGGAAGCGGGCACCTACCGCGGGCAGCTCTCGACGGGAGGAGCGGAAAACACCGACCGTTACACCCTCACCGCCCCCAAGGTCGACCAGGAGACCACCGCGCATGTCATCCTCCGCGTGACGGACAAGGGCAGCCCTCCCCTTTCCCGCTACAAGCGGGTGTTTGTGACGATTACGCCCTAGCCCTCATGGGCCTTACGGCCGCATGACCAGGTGATCGATGTTGCCCGTGCCCTGCGCCGTGGTGGACGTGATCCGCACCGCGTTTGCCCCCGCCTTGAGCGTGGCATCGATGCTAGCAGTGGTCCACGCGCTCCATGACCCGCTGGCCGGCATGGCCAGGGCACCATCGACCAAAGCGCCGTTCACCCGCACGGCAACGGGACGGTTCGATCCGCCACCGTTCGCGTAGCGGAACTCGAGCCGGTAGTCTCCCGCGGTGGGAGCATTCACCTGCCACTCGACGTAGGCGCCGGCCACCTGCTGCGTATCCACAAAACCCGTCCCGGTGTAGCCCCCGTGGGCCTGCGCCACCACCGCTTGAGACAGCACTGCGTCCTCCGCCTCAAAGCGCGACGGAGCCGCCACCGGGGCGAGGATGAACCGGTCAGCCGAGAGCTTGAAGCCCGAGGAAGACGCATGTTTTCCCGTGACCGCGAGCTGGAAGACGTGAGGACCCGCGGCGCCGAAGGTCACCGATCCGAGATTCGCCTCGGCGTAGGAAATGCTCGGGCTGTACTGGTCCAACGTCTGGCCCACCGCCACGCCATCCACCCGCGCCTGCAGCTGGCCGCGCTGGCTATACCGCTTGTAACGGAGCCGCAGCTGGTACGTTCCGGCCGGAATCACGGGCGTGGTGAAGCCCACGGTGTCGCCAATGCCGTCCGCAGCCAGGGCGACCCACGCCCCACCTGAGGCGCTCCCATCGGACTCGATAACCGTAGTCGCGCCGGTGCTGGTGCGGGCCAGGTCCTCCGCTTCGAGCGCGATCGATCCGCCGTTGGGGACGGGGGTGAACGTCGCGGTATAGGTGGTGTTGGTCGCCGCCGTCGCCACGGTGTGGGTGGCGCCGCCGCCATCCGACCACGACGCAAACTGGTAGGTCTGCCCGGAAACAACCTGCGGCGTCACCACACCGAGGCTACGCCTCACCCCGACCACGCTGGTGACGCTCTGCGGTGTGGCCAACGGCTGGCCATCCAGCGTGACGGACAGGCCGGCGGGATTCGTCGCGAGAGTGAGCGTGCTGGTGCGCGGCCGAACATCGCGGGTGACCTGATGGGTGCGCCCGCCTGAGTCGGTCACCGAGAGATGAATACGATAAAACACATTGGCGGACGTTTCACCCGTGGTCGGGATGGCCACGCTGCCACTGCGCACGCCGCGGGTGGGTGCGAGAAACGGGTGGGTGTGGGTGTCGTGATGGAACACGATCTCCCAGGTGAAGGCCGAGGCGGGGAGCGCCCCGTCCTCGGCGTCGGTCCCGGTGCCGGCGTACGACAGGGTCGTCCCCGCGCTGTAGAGCGCCCCGGTGGCAGGCTGGGTGATCGCGGCGACCGGCGCCGTCGGATTGGTGGAGGTGACGGTCAGGGTGGCCCGGCTGCTCGTGGTGCTGCCGGCGCTGTTGCGGACGATCACGCGAAAGGTGGCTCCGCTGTCGGAAAGCGCCGGCGTGAAGGTATACGACGCGGAGGAGGCGCCGGATATGTCGACGTCGTTCCGCTGCCACTGATACGTGAGCGGGGGCGTGCCGGAGGCGGTGACGGAAAATGTGACTTCCTGCCCCAGACTCACCGTACGGCCCTGCGGCTGGGCGGAGATGGCTGGAAGCGCGGCGTACCGCACCTGATACAGGGCACCACTTCCCCGCGAGAGGTAATACAGGCTCCCATCCCTGGCGACGAGGATGTCAACCAGGCTGGAGATGCCGGTCGCAAAGGACACCACCGCCCCGGTGGCCGGGTCCAGCCGCCGGATATAACCGCCGCAGTAGTCTCCAAAGAAATACTGGCCGGCGTAGGCAGCGGGGAACTGCAGGACCGGCGGCCGGTAGAACGCCGCGCCGACGATCGAGCAGCCATTGTTATGATTGTAACTATAAAACGGTGACACAAAGCGCGGGTCGCTGGTGGGTCCCTCCGTGGTGGGCCAGCCGTAGTTGGCGCCCGCCGCCCCCTCGTTGACCTCCTCCCAGGTGTTCTGCCCGACGTCGTTGATGAAGAGCGTGCCGTCCTGCGGATCAAAGGCGAAGGTGAACGGGTTTCGGAGACCGTACGCCCAGATCGCACGATTCAGCCCGCTGGTTGAGGCATAAAAGGGGTTGTCCGCGGGGATGCTGCCATCCCGGTTGACCCGCAGCATCTTCCCGAAGGGGTTGGCGAGCGTCTGCGAATGGGAACCGACCGCATTGTCGCCCACCGCGACGTAAAGTTTTCCGTCCGGCCCGAAGTGAAGCGCGCCACCATTGTGATTGGTCGCCCCGAGGGTGGGCAGGTCCATCAACGGCAGCTCGCTGCCGGCGACTGCAACATCACCGCTGGCGGTGAACCGGCTGACGCGATTGTGAAGGGTCGGGGTCGTCGCCGTGTAGTAGAGATACACATACGCGTTGGAGGCGAAAGCGGGGTCAAAGGCGACGCCGAGGACCCCTCGCTCTCCGCTGGAATTCACGGGAAGAGTGACAAAGTTGGAAGGCAGCAGGGCCCCGTTTTTCACCACCCGCACCGCGCCGCCCTGCTGGGCAATAAAGATGCGCCCGTCCGGCGCCTCGGCCATCGCGGTGGGTTGGCTCAGGCCCGAAGCCACCAGCGTTTCATTAAAGCCAGCGGGGAGTGTCGCTCCCAAAACGATGGACTGACCCGAGAGCAGCGCAGCCAGGCAGGCTGCCAGTAAAAAAAGCGGCGCAAACCGCCGATAAGGGGAATCTGTGTGGCTCATGGCTGGGGGGCCGCCGTCCGTGCACACGCCCGGCAAGCGTCAGCTGCCGAGGGGGGGCCATGCGCGCTCGCGGGGAGCCGGATCGACCGGCGCGCTCGCTCCCGGTGCCACGCAAACCACCGGCGCCCGGAGCCGTGCACAGTCGTGTCGGCGGCGCGCACGGGTACGTCACGCCGGGCGACCCCGAAGGTCCGGTCAAAGGTTAGACTGACTCCTCGGTTGCGGAGGGGCATTTTGAGGGGACCTTCCCTCCCTACCCACCTGCCCCCGTTTCGGACCCCAACGCGCTTTCTCCACCCCTGAGCTGCCCGAACCTGTTTGCACCCTGCAAACGGACTCAGGCTGCACCCATGGGTTGAGTCCTCCAGCATCACTGCGTTGGCGGGCAGGCTGGTGGATTAATAAACCACTACAGCCTCAACATGATCCCTCCCCTGTCCTGTTCGCTGGATCGAGCCGCCCTCCCCGGTTTCGCTTCCAGCCGCCCCACGCCGGGCACGCTCCTCCGCTCCCTCGGTCGCGCAACCTCCCACCTCCTCCGATGCGGCGGCACCGCGTTGGGCGTTTTTGTCGCCGCCCTCTTTGCCTCGGTGCTCGCGTCATCCGCGACCGCCCAGGTGGTCTCAAACACCTTTGACGACCTGACCACCCAGGGCTGGGGCCCCCGCGGCTCCGTCGCTGTGGTCAGCTCCACGGAGGTTGCACGCAGCGGCTCGGCCAGCCTCAAAACCACCGGCCGCACGGCCACGTGGAACGGGCCCGTCCTCGACCTGCGCGCCCGCCTCGCCCGCAACGCGACCTACCAGGTTTCGGGTTGGGTGCGTCTGGCCGCAGGCCAACCTGCCTCCGCGCTCAAGTTCACACTCGAGCGCACGCCCGTCGCCGGCTCGACCACCTACAGCCAGGTCACAGCGCCGCAAACCGTCACGGACGGGGCCTGGGTCCAGCTCCAGGGCACGCTCAGCCTGCCCGCCGAAGACAACACCGTCTGCGTACTTTATCTGGAGAGCGATGACGCAACCTCCGCTTATCACCTCGACGATTTCACCATCACCGCATTGACCACCCCCGGCTGCCCGCAGCCGCTCGATCAATCGGGTCTGTTCACGGACTTCGAGAGTGGAACCAACCAGGGATGGACCGGCCGCGGTCCCGCCGTGCTGACCAACGTCACCGGCGTGTCCCAGAGCGGCACCCGCAGCCTCTCCGTCACCGGACGCGCCGCCTCCTGGCAGGGCCCGAGCATCAACGCGCTCTGCAAACTCCACCGCGGTTCGAAGTACCTCGTCTCCCTCTGGGTGCGCCTGCTGCCCGGTGAAACCGCTTCCGACATCCGCGTCAGTCTCCAGGCGGGGCTTGGCGGTGTGACCACCTACAACACCGTGATCGGCAACACCCGCGTCACCGACGCCGCCTGGGTGAATCTCCGCACGGAGTACACCTTCGCCCTCGATGTGGACCAACTGTCCCTCTACGTGGAAACCGCGAGCGGCACGGCCTCCTTCTACGTCGACGACTTTGTCCTCACCTATCTGCCGACGCTGCCGATCCAGACGAACATCCCGTCACTGAAGGACGTGCTCGAACCGTACTTCCCCCTCGGCGCAGCCATCGAAGAGGGAAATCTTGTCGGCGTGCAGCGCCAGCTTCTCCTGAAGCACTACAGCCAGATCACCGCCGGCAACGCGATGAAGTGGGACGCGCTGCAGCCCACCGAAGGCAACTTCAACTGGGCGCGCGCCGACGCCTTTGCGAACTTCGCTCGGCAGAATGGCCTGCGCATGCGCGGCCACACCCTGCTGTGGCACGCCCAGACCCCCGCCTGGGTTTTCCAGGACGCCGCCGGCCAGGCGCTCCAGCCCAACAATCCCGCCCACCGCACCCTCCTACTCCAGCGCCTGAGGACACATATCCATGCCGTGGTGCCGCGCTACCTCGATATCATCGATTCGTGGGACGTGGTGAACGAGGTGATCGATCCGAGCCAGCCGGGCGGCCTCCGCAACTCACCCTGGCTGCAAATCATCGGGCCGGACTTCATCGACCATGCCTTCCGCTACGCGGCCGAAGTGGCCGGCGACACCGCGCTGTTCATCAATGATTACAGCACGGAGGACGCCGCCAAGCGCGAAGCCCTGCGCGTGGTCGTGCAAGGCCTGCTCGATCGCAACGTGCCCGTCGACGGTGTCGGCCACCAGGCCCACATCAACGTGGCGTGGCCTTCGATGGATGCCATCCGCCAGACCCTGCAGACCTTCGCTGCGATGGGCCTGATGAACGAGATCACCGAGTTCGACATGAGTGCGTACACCAACAGTACGTCCACTGCCCCGGTGAGCCAGGAAACACTCGTGCTCCAGGGCTATCGCTACCGCGACGTGTTTAACGTCTACCGTGAGCAGGCCGCCATCATCAACAGCGTCACCATCTGGGGCCTGGGCGACGACAGCAGCTGGCTGAAGACTTCGCCGATCACCCGCGACGACAAGCCGCTGCCCTTCGATGAACAGCTCCAGGCCAAGCCGGCCTATTGGGGCATCGTTGATCCCACCCAGCTGCCGATCGACCCGAAGGCGATGAACATCACCCGCGTCTCGAAGTGGACCGTCGGCGTGGCCGAAGCGTTCTGGAACGCTCTCGCGCCGGAGCCGCTCAGCACAGGCGGCAACGCCCCCTCCACCGCGACCTTCCGCTCCGTCTGGAACGGCGACAAGGTGTATATCCGCGTGGACGTCACGGACAAAACCCGCAGCTCGAGCGACCTGGTGGAGGTGTTCATGGGATCCACCCGCTACGCCTTCCGCGCCCTCGGCGTACAGTCCGCCACCGGCGCCAACGCGGTCGGCGTTCCCAATGCCACCGGCTACGTGGTCTACGCAGTGCTCCCCGCAGGGCAGGCCCTCTCCGTGGGCGGCAGCCTCGCCCTCGACGTGCGTGTGACCGACTCCGCCACCAAGCAGAAGCAGTCCTGGAGTGACACCAATCACACCCAGGAAACTGATCTCGATGCACGCGGCACCCTCAACCTGATCGGCCAGAAGCGCACCGCCCGCACCCTGCGCGGCACTCCGGTGATCGACGGTTACGCCGACACGCTCTGGAACGCGACCGACATGTTCGAGACGAAGAGTTTCGTTCTCGGCTCGTCGGGCGCCACCGCCCAGGTCCGGACGCTCTGGGATGACGGCCACCTCTACGTGTATGCGATCGTCACCGACCCCCTCCTCAGCAAGGCGAGCCCCAATCCGTGGGAAGAGGATTCGGTCGAGATCTTCGTCGACGCGAACAACGGGCAAACCGTCACCTACCAGGCCGATGACTCGCAGTTCCGCGTCAACTACGACAACGAGCGCAGTTTCGGTGGCGGTGCGACGGCCGCCCGCATTGTCTCATCCACGCGCACGATTCCAGGCGGCTACATCGTGGAGGCGGCGCTCGCCATCGACGGCCTCGCCGCTCGCGAGGGTGGCTACATTGGTTTCGACCTGCAGGTGAACAACGACGGTGCCGGCGACGGCGTCCGCTCCAGCGTCGCCCTATGGAATGATACCACCGGCAATGCCTACCTGGATCCCTCCCAGTTCGGCGCCCTCCAACTGATGCGCGGGAACCGTTAAGCCCGGCTGCTTCGATCCCCTCGGCCGGCGGCGCGAGTACGCGTCGCCGGCTTTTTTGCGTCTAGGCAAAACCACGGACGTAGGCTGCAGCAAACCCGCACGACGCGTCCGGCGCGCCGCTGCCCTTCTCCGCCACGACGCACGCCTGCACAGGAAACCGGATACGCAGCCGCAACCCGCAAAACCGACCGCAGGCGACACCGCCCTACGCGCCCCGGCGGTGGGCAGCCGTGCTCTGCTCCGTCCAGCCGCTCACGCGGTCCGACGGTCGCAAAAAAGCCGGCCCGAAGGCCGGCTTGGAGTTTAAAGGATGGCACTCGCTCCCCGCAGCGCGGCACTGCCGCGACCCTGCGAGCGAACGGCGAACGCACTCAGCGGCGACGGCGGCGATACGCAACTGCCGCGAGGAGCGCGCCGGCGCCGATCAAACCGTAGGTGGACGGCTCCGGGATCGGAACGTTCGAAACCACGTCCACGCTGGTGACCGTCCAGGAGAACGCGTCGAGGCCCAGCTCTGCGTCCCCAAAGGCGAGCACATCAAAATTTGAGAGGAGCGTGCCGGTGATTGGAAAGTCACCCCACAGCACTGAGGCATCGCTCGAGAACAGGTAGCTGGACGAAGCCAGCTCGCCGCCCACCACCGAAGACTGGAAGCCGTAGAGCCCGGCAAAGCCCTTGTAGGCGAAATACTCCGTCTCCAGGTCGGAGCCGATCTGGCCCACGCTCCCGACACTCAGCGTCGTGGACGCCGAATACATCAGAAGTGACCAATCGCCGGACAGGTCAGTGGGAGCCAGCGGCTTGATCTCAATGGTGGTGACCACCTCGTCACCGACGGCAATCAGACCGTCCCAGGGGCCGCCCAGGGTGGTGTCGGCAACGGTGCCGCGGAGGGTGATGACCTGGGCCGATGCGCACTGGAGGGCGCAGCCCGCCAGGAGTGTTAGTAGAAGCGTTTTCATTTTGGGTTGGGTAGTGCGTTAGGCCCTCTCGCCGCACCCACTCTGCCGTTTTAGGAGGCGACCGAGAAGTCGGGGAAGCCCGAGATATCTGTAGGGGTATCACTGAAATTTCAGACACCTCACGTACCCGTTCCGGTGTGACTGGAACTGGCGGATTTCGACCCTGCTGACTCCGCACCTCATCCGCCAGGCCCCGCAGCCGGAAACACCACCAGCCGAAAGCCGCTGTCGTGTAACCGCGCCTATGGTAGGTGAGCGACTCCCGGGGTGACGCCCGACCACGCACCCGCATCCCCGGAGCGCCAGTTGACACCCGGGCAAACCGATTCATAACCTACCTCCAAAGTGTCCCTTACACGCGTCATCTTCAAAAACCTGATCCTCCTCCTCGGTTGGATCGCGGTCTTCCTGGGGGCGCTGGAACACGAGGACCTCATTCTTCAGAAGGAGCTGCTCGGAGAGGTGGAAAGCGCGGAACAACGGCGGGCCGGTGCGTCGGCGCCCCGCTTCCAGGCTGACATCCCGGACAGTGGCACCGAAAGCACATTCCGGCAGGAACTCTTTGGAGGGCATCTTCTTGGATGGCTGAACTCACAGGCTACCGTTCCCGGAGACCTGCGGCCTCTGTGCCGGCAGGCATTGGCGCGGCACACCACGGTCGCGGTCGTTCTGGCACCCGGCGCAAGGGACCGACCCCTGCGGTTGTAAGGAGAACCGTGCAGACTCCGCGTGGCGCCGGCGACCAGACCTACCGGTCGCGCGCCCACGCCCGGCACCTGTTTCGATTCCTCCTTTTTGCTGAATGAACACTTTTTTTGAGATCCTCATCCTTTTTCTCCTTCTCCTCGCAAATGGCGTCTTTGCCATGGCCGAGATCGCGGTCGTCTCGTCGCGCAAGGCGCGGCTGAAAAAAATGGCCGACGAAGGCTCGGCCAAGGCGAAAGCCGCGCTGGCGCTGGCGGAGCACCCGGACCGCTTTCTCTCTGCCGTGCAGGTCGGGATCACGTTGGTCGGCGTGCTCGCGGGTGCCTTTGGCGGCGCGACCCTTGCCAGCAAGCTGGCGGTGGTCATCGCCCGGTGGGAGGTCCTGGCGGGGAAGTCGGAGGAGATCGCGTTTTTCGTCGTGGTCAGCCTGATCACCTACTTTTCGCTTATCATCGGCGAACTCGTGCCCAAACGCGTCGCGCTCTCCAATCCGGAAGGGCGCGCCATGCTGATTGCGAAACCCATGACGGGCCTGGCTTCGTTCGCCACGCCGATCGTCTGGTTGCTGACCGTCTCCACGAACCTGGTGCTGAAGGCGTTTGGGCTGGGCAAGGAAGTAGACGCTCCCCCCTCAGAGGAGGAGGTGGCTCACCTCATCGAGCAGGGCACCTCCGCCGGTGTTTTTCACAAGGCGGAGCGCGCCATGGTCGAGGGGGTGCTGCGCCTCGACGAGCGCGCGGTGACGGAAATCATGACCCGCCGCACCCGCATTGTCTGGCTCAACCTGGGCGACTCGGAGGAAACCAACTGGCGAAAGATCGTCGCAAGCGGCCACTCCCATTTCCCGGTGTATGAGGGCACCCGCGACAACGTCGTGGGCATGGTGTCGGTAAAATCGCTCTGGGCCAACGCGGCCGCCGGCGTGCCCAACAGCATCCGCGTTCATCTCGTGCCCCCGCTTTTTGTCCCGAGCACGATCAACGCCGCGCAGCTGCTGGAATCGTTCAAGAAGTCCGGCAAGCACCTCGCCCTCGTGACGGATGAATACGGAAGCGTCCAGGGGCTGGTGAGCCTGATCGATGTGATGGAGGCGATCGTGGGCGACCTGCCTGAACCCGGGGATCGGCGACCGCCCGAAGCGGTGCAGCGCGAAGACGGCAGCTGGCTGGTCGATGGCGGCATGGCGATCGATGATCTTCGCACCCGCTTCTCGATGCCTCCGCTGCCGGGCGAGGAGGATGAGGATTTCGAAACGCTGGGCGGCTTCGTGGTCGACCGTTTCGGCCATATTCCAAAAGCGGGCGAACACTTCAGCTGGCAGGCGTGGCGCTTCGAGGTCGTCGATATGGACCGCTACCGCGTCGACAAGGTGCTGCTCAGCGTAATCCCGGCTACGGGCGAGAGCAGGACAGAGGAGCGATGAGGCTTCCGCTATGGGTGTTCCGCTGGATGCACCAGAAGCGGCTCTCGCGAGCGCGCCTGAAAGGAACGTTCCTCCATTCCTGGCTGGGAGACCGATTGCTGGACCGGGCACTCTGGAAGCCCACCCATGAGTCTCTCGCGCGCGGCTGGCTGATTGGCTTTCCCATCACGGTGGTGCCATTCCTGCCGGCGCAGACGCTGTTTGCCTGCGTGATCGCGCTTTTTTTTCGCGGCAATTTGCTGCTCTGCATCGCCCTGCAGTTTCTCTCCACGCCCCTCACCGCCCCCGTCCACCTGCCGGCCTGTTACCTGATCGGAGAGGTCGCCCGGGGACGCGCCCTCTCCGAGGTGTGGCATGAGGTCACGCATGCGCCCAGGGCGATCCTCACCGCCCATTCTGTCGTCTCGCTTTACATCGGCGCGGTGATCCTGGGCATTGTCGGAGGGCTACTGGGCTACTTCCTTATTCTGAAGACCTGGAAGGCACGTACGAGGGCGGCCCGGCCGCCGCCCGGCACGGACTCCGGCCCGTGAGGCGGACAACGCGACTCAGATCAGCGCAGGCAGCCGGTCGAGGAGTTTGTCGAGGGTGATGGGATACTCCCGCACGCGCACGCCCGTGGCATGGTAAATCGCATTGGCCACTGCGCCGCCAACCCCGCAGATCCCCAGTTCGCCCACGCCTTTGGCCTTCATGGGTGAGGACATGGGGTCGGTCTCATCCAGGAAGATTACATCCTGATGCGGGATGTCGGCGTGCACGGGCACCTCATAACCGGCGAGGTCGTGGTTGACGAAAAATCCGCGCCGTTTGTCGACAGCCAGTTCTTCCATCAGAGCCGCGCCGGCCCCCATGGTCATCGCACCGATCACCTGGCTGCGGGCCGACTTCGGATTGAGGATCCGGCCGGCCGCGCAGACCGCGAGCATGCGGCGGATCCGGGTCTCGCCGGTGGCGGCGTTGACCGCCACCTCCACGAAATGAGCGCCAAAGGTCGACTGCTGGTACTTCTTGTCCAAATCGCCGTATTCAATCGCGTCCTCCGTCACCACCCCGGCGGCGCCCGCGGCCTCCCCCAAGGAAACCGTACGCCCGCCGGCGCGTAATTCTCCGCCAGCAAATGCAGTTGCGCCAGGCTGCATCCCCATCCGCTTCGCGAGGGTTTCGCGCAGCTTGAAGCAGGCGGCGTACACGCCAGCAGTGGAGTTATTGCCGCCCCACTGGCCACCCGACCCGCAGGACACCGGAAATTCGGAGTCGCCCAGCCGCACGGTCACACGGTCCAGGGACACGCCCAGCATTTCCGCCGCGGTCTGGGCGATGATGGTGTAGCTGCCCGTCCCTATATCCGTCATGTCGGTTTCCACCGTCACGGCGCCGCGCCGGTCCACGCGCACGCGCGCGGCGGACTTGGTGAGCAGGTTATTCCGGAACGCCGCTGCCACCCCCATGCCGAGGAGCCAGCGACCGTCGCGGGTGCGACCCGGCTGCGGGTTGCGTTTCTCCCAGCCGAAACGCGACGCGCCGGTACGGAGGCAGGCCACCAGCTGACGCTGCGAAAAGGGCGGATGGGGAAGGTGGGGCTTCTTTTCATCGTCCTTCTTCGATTGCGGGTCGCTCGAATCGGACGTCTCCGGATTGTCCGGCACGACCTGGGTGTCGTTGAGGATGCGGAACTCGACGGGATCGAGCCCGAGCTTTTCCGCCATCTCGTCCATCGCAACCTCCAGGGCCATCATCCCGGGCGCTTCCCCCGGGGCACGCATGGCGTTTCCTTCCGGAAGATCGAGGACGGACAGGCGCATCGCGGTCATGCGATTCTCCCCCGCATACAACAGCCGCGTCTGGCTCACCGCCGTCTCCGGGCTTCCCCCGGGGAGGTCGCCCGACCAGCTTTCGTGCGCGATCGCCGTGATCCGTCCCGTTTTTGTCGTTCCGATCCGGATACGCTGGATGGTGGCGGGACGGTGGGTCGTGTTGTTGATGATCAGCGGGCGCTGGAGCGCGACCTTGACCGGCCGGCGGACCAGCCGCGCCCCGAGCGCGGCGAGCACCACGTCGGCCCGCAGGAAGAGTTTTCCCCCAAAGCCGCCGCCGATGAAGGGCGAGATCAGGCGCACGTTCTCCTCCTTGATCCCCAGTGTCTTTGCCATGTCGCCCACGCTCCAGGCGATCATCTGGTTGGAGGTCCAGACGGTGAGTTTTTCTCCCTCCCACCGCGCAATCGAGGCATGCGGTTCCATCATCGCATGGGTCTGGTCTGGCGTGGTGTAGGTGGCGTCAAACTGGACCTCCGCCGACGCAAAGGCCTTGGCGAAGTCACCCGTCGCGCTGTCCGCGGGGCCGCCGAAACCGTCCTTCGGCTTGGTCCCGCGGTCCTTGACAGCGGCGAGGTCGTAACTGCCCTTCGTTTCCTCATAGGTGACGCGCACCAGCTGGCCGGCGGCACGCGCCTGCTCAAAGGTGTCCGCCACCACCAGGGCGATGGCCTGATGGTAATGGTCGACCGCTGGCCCACCGAGAAGCTTGGCGGTGTTGAAATTGCCCTTGTCCACCTTGCCCGCGTTTTCCGCCGTAAGGACACCCAGCACCCCGGGCGCCGCCTTCGCCGCACTCAGGTCCATCGCAGTGATGCGGCCCTTGGGAATCCCCGCCCCCACCACGTATCCGTAAACTGCATTCGGAACGGCGTCGTGATGTTCGTAGGCGTAGCGCGCGGTGCCGCTGACCTTCATCGGGCCCTCGATCCGATCCACTGGTTTTCCGACCACCGTCAGCTGGTCGATCGGGTTGGTCGTGGCAGGTGTGTCAAATTTCATGGTTCATCCCCTTTGCTTCCAGCAGCACGGCCGCGAGCGTGCGTTCCACCAGCGGTATCTTGAAGGCGTTGTGCTCCGCCGGTCTTGCGCCATCCAACAAACGCGCCGCCACCGCCCGGGCTCCCTGCGGAAGCTCCGCCTCGGCGGACTCCACCCGCCACGGCATATGTGCCACGCCGCCGAGCGCGACCCGGCCCGTGCCGTCGCGCTGCACGATCACCGCGACCGAAATCAGGGCAAAGGCGTAGGAGGCGCGGTCGCGGACTTTGTAATACACCTGGGCGCCACCCACCGGCTTCGGCAGCACGACGTGGGTGATCAGCTCACCCTCCTTCAGCACGTGCTCGAGGTGCGGAGTGTCTCCGGGCAGGCGATAAAAGTCGGCGATCGGAATTCTGCGCGCCGTACCGTCGGGCTGCACTGTCTCAATCACCGCATCCAGGATGCGCATCGCCACCGCCATATCACTGGGATGGGTCGCGATGCACGCGTCGCTGCTTCCGAGGATGGCGTGCTGGCGGTTGACCCCGCCGATCG
This sequence comes from Verrucomicrobiota bacterium, assembly GCA_023428905.1. GTDB lineage: Bacteria > Verrucomicrobiota > Verrucomicrobiia > Opitutales > Opitutaceae > EW11. The sequence continues at coordinate 84,998 of JAEYWP010000026.1, read as the reverse complement.
CGGCGCAGCCCGATCCCGGCCGGCGTTTGTTACAGGGCTGATTGGTGTCGTAGAAGTACGGGCAGCGTGTGCGCTGCAGCAGGTTGCCCGCCGTGGTGGCGGCGTTGCGAAGCTGACCAGAGGCGCCCGCGAGCAAGGCGCGGCTCAGCACCGGATACTCGCGGCGCACACGGTCGTCCGCGGCGAGGTCGGTGTTGCGCACCAGCGCCCCGATGCGCAGGCCTCCGTCCGCGGTCGCTTCGATCTTGTCGAGGCCCAGGCCGTTGACGTCGATCAGGTGGGGCGGCGTCTCAATTTCCAGCTTCATCAAGTCGAGGAGATTGGTCCCGCCGGCGATAAAGCGCGCTCCGGGATGCCGCTGTGCCGCGGCGGCGGCCTCCGCTGGGGTGCCGGGTTTTTCGTAGGAGAAGGCTTTCACGTGGTCCTCCCCGCAACTGTGTTGATCGCCTCGACGATATTGGAATAAGCGCCGCAGCGGCAGAGATTGCCACTCATGCGCTCGCGAATCTCGTCGTCGCTGAGCGACACCGGCGCGGTCAGGTCCGCAGTGACATGCGAGGGCACGCCCGCTTTCACTTCGCGCAACATCGCGACCGCCGAACAGATCTGACCAGCCGTACAATAGCCGCACTGATAACCATCGTGCTTCACGAACGCCGCCTGCAGGGGATGGAGGTGCTCGGGTGTGCCCAGGCCCTCGATCGTGGTGATGGTCGCGCCCTGCTGCATGACCGCGAGGGTCAGGCAGGCGTTGATCCGCCGTTCGCCGATCTGGACGGTGCAGGCGCCGCACTGGCCGTGGTCACAGCCCTTTTTTGTCCCCGTCAGCCGCAGCTGTTCGCGCAACGCGTCGAGCAGGGTCGTGCGGGTGTCCACCTCCATCTCGCGGAGGGAGCCGTTGACGGTGAAAGACACTTTGGTGAGCACAGGGGCGGGAGGAGTGCCCGCAGGCGCCGACGCCGGTGCCGCGTCCGGCGCTCCGCCCACCCGGGGTATGGCGGTCAGGGCGACGGCGGCGGTGCCCGAGAAAATGAAACGCCGGCGCGTGAGTTCGAACTCACGGCGTTGTCTGTCGAAGTCGTCAGGGGTCATGGGCCGTCCTTGCAGGATTGGTTTCCCCGAGCTTACGCCCCGGCCCGTGCGCCCGCCCATCGGGCGCCCTCCCCGGCGGTTCCCTGCGGGACTCCGGGGGCACGCATGGGAGTCACCTCCCACGGAAAATTGTATCAACTCGCAGCGCGCAGGCTGCGGCCCGTCCCTCTCACGGCATGACCAGGTCGTCTGCGACAAAAAGACGGTAAGTGCGAATGCGTCCCGGGAGTGTGGGCGGACCCTGCCGCGGGACGTAACGAATCCCGGACACGGTGCGGGTCTTCCCGAGGTCGAGGAGGAGGCGGTGCGGGTGGGGTGTTTGGGCTGCTCCCCACTGGCTCACCCAGGCGTTGGCCGTCTGCCCGTCGATTGCGTTCTCCGCCGTGCCATCCTCACGCTCGCGCTCTTCACTGCTGACATGGGCGATGGTCCAACCCTCCGTGCTCAGCGGCTCACCGCCGGCATCCAGGACGGTGAGTTCGGCGATGGAGCTGACCGGTTTCCCATCGTGTGCATCCACACTTTCGAGACAAAGGAAACGGCCTGAGGCAGGGGCGGCAAAACGCACCTCCTGCAACGCGGTGCCGTCGTCAAACCGTCCCTCGTGCACCGGGACCCCGAAGTCCGCGCGCAGCGTCACCGACCGGCGTTTCGACGTGGCAAAATCCAGGGCCGGCCTGAGCTGGTCGAGAATGGGGGTGGAGAGGGCTGCGATCTCCGGTTTCTCCGGACCGACGAGGTCGAGGATGACGATTTCATTACGCCCTGCCTTCAGCCAGGGCCCAGGCACGTACATCGTCTGCTGAGGGCCGATGTTCCAGAAACGCCCCAGGTTGTGGCCATTGACCCAGACCATGCCCTTTCCCCAGGGGCGGAGGTCCAGGAACGTATCTCCGGGCTGCTCCACCTCTATGGTGGCGCGCCAGAATGCGGGAAGCCCGGAACTCTCCGCGGCGGCGACGACGGGCTCATAACGCAGGCCGTCCCGGTTTGCCTGATCGAACGGGAGGTTAAACACCCGCCAGTTCCGGAGTTCCTCACGAGGCGCACCGGCGGCGGTCACCGTCACCGGCCCATGGATACCCTTGCGGTCGTGTACCTCCACTCCGAAGTTTACCCGCCCCATCGCCTCCACCAGGATGTCCAACTGGACGGGCTGCTCGCGCGGCGGCAGCGCGACACGGAATGTGCGCGAGCGGCGATCGGTGAAGCCAAGCCGCTTCCCGTCCAGAAATACCTGCCCAACATCATGGATGGCTGCCGCCTCGAGCACGCCTGCCGGGCCTGCCGGCAGGAGTGTGCGGTAGAGGATGCAGCCGAGGCCCTGATCATAGTGCTCCATCGTGCGGGGATGGGTGTCGTTGACCGGGGTGGGCAGGTTTTCCAGCACCGCTGCCCGTTCGGTCACCCTGACCGGCGAAAGTGTGATCACCCGGTTGCGGGCAGGGGGATCGGGGATGGTCTCTCCGGGCAGCAGGTGGCGGGCGAAAAGCGCCCGGGTCTGTTCAAATTTCGGCGTGATCCAGCCGGCCTCGCTGATCGGTGCGTCGTAATCGTAACTGGACGTATCCGGCTTGAAGGGACGGTCCGCGCCGCTGCTGAAGCCGAACGAGGTGCCGCCGTGGGCCATATAGATGCTGAACGAGGCTCCGGCCTTCAGCATGTACTCGAGATCTCCGAGGTACCGCTCGGTGTTGCCGAGGTGGTGCGGAGCACCCCAGGTGTCGAACCAGCCCGGGTAGAATTCGCCGCACATCAGCGGACCCCGCGGCAGGATCTCACGGAGCGCCTGGAAGCCGCCCTGCGGATCAGAGCCAAAATTGACCACCGGGAAAAGGTCGTCCCGGTATCCGTCCTTAAGGTGCTGCTTCGGATTGCAGGCAAAGAGGGGCACGTCGAAACCGGCATCGAGCAGGGCCTGCCGGAGTTCCCCCATGTAGGCGGAATCCTTGCCGTAGAAACCGTATTCATTTTCCACCTGCACCATGAGGATCGGCCCGCCCCGGGTCACCTGCAGTCCCCCGAGCACGCGACCCACCTCGCGCAGATAGCTCCGGGCGGCCCCGAGGTAGCGCGGGTCACGGGAGCGAAGCTGGATGTCGTCATGTTTGAGCAGCCACCAGGGGAAGCCGCCCATTTCCCACTCCGCACAGGCATAGGGCCCGGGGCGCAGGATGACCCAGAGGCCTTCCTCCTGCGCGAGCTTGCAGAACGCCGCGACGTCCGCCTGGCCCGACCATTCAAACTGGCCCGGGCGGGGCTCGTGCATGTTCCAGAAAAGGTAGGCGCAGACCGTATTCAAACCCATCGCCTTCACCAGACGCAGGCGGTGCTGCCAATACTCCCGGGGTACGCGGGCGGCGTGCAGTTCGCCGCATCGGATCTGGAAGGGTTTTCCATCGAGAAGAAAGTGATCCGCCCCGATCTCAAACCGGGTGGGCGCCGACGCGTCAGCGGCACCCTCCGCGCGGAGAGATAAAGAGGAAGGAAGAAGGCTGCACAGCACGGCGGCGGCCGCCCAAAAACGCCAAGACAGGGGGTAGCGGATCATCACACCTGAGGTTAGCACCACCCCTGCTCCGCCTGTATCACCCGATCGAGTGAAGTGCGCTGCCCGCCCTGCGGCCGCCCGCCCGCACTCACTTCAGGTGCACGATGCCGTGGCGAATCGCCTCCACCGCCGCACCGGTGCGATCGCGCACGCGGAGTTTGGCAAAGAGGGCCTTGAGGTGCGTCTTCACGGTGTCTTCCGAGAGACAGAGGCTGGAGGCAATTTCCTTGTTGCTTCGCCCCTTGATCAGCGACTCCAGGACATCGCGTTCTCGTGCGGTCAGCTGTTCCCGCTGTCCGCGTTCGGTCAGACGCTCCGCGACCTGGCGCGGCAGGGAGGCGTCCCCCGCATGCACCGCGCGGATCGTGCCGGCAATCTCCTCGATCGACATGTCCTTGAGGAGATAACTCTTCGCGCCGGACTGAATCGCCCGATGAATGTCCTCGTCGAGATCGTAGGTGGAAAGGACGATCAAGCGCGCGTCGGGATCCTTCTTAAGGATGGCGAGGATCGCCTCCACCCCGCCCATTCCCGGCATGCGCAGGTCCATCAGGACGACGTCGGGACGCACATCCTCATAGACCACCACCGCCTCCTCCCCGTCCGCCGCCTCCGCCACGACGTCCATCCCGGGCTGGCTTTTGATCAGGGCCACCAGGCCGGCCCGCATCGGGGGATGGTCGTCCACCACCAGCAGGCGGATGACAACGCCCGCTTCGGGGGCTCGCATCTTCGGCGCGGAAAAGGGTTCGGAACTCATGGATACGGGGTGACGATCAATTTGAGATTTCCACGCGCACACGCGTGCCGTTTCCGGGGGCACTCCGGAGGTCGACCAGCGCACCAAGCAGCATCGCCCGCTCCCGCATGCCGACCAGGCCGAAGCTGCGACGCCCGTCGCCGGCGTCGACACCGGGGGTAAAGCCAACGCCGTCGTCCTGCACCTCGAGGCGGACCTTTCTTCCTTCAAACGAGAGTGTCACATCGATCCGTCGAGGCCGGGCATGCTGGGCGGCGTTGGTGATGGCCTCCTGGCCGATGCGAAGAAGGTTGTTCTCCACCACGGGGGGCAGTCGCCGTCGTTCACCCTCCACCCGCATCGTCGGCGCGATCGCGGTGCCGTCGGTGAGTCGACGCAGGATGCCGTCGAGCGCCTCACCCAAGTCGCCCTGTTCCAGCACGTGCGAGCGCATGTTCCAGATCGATTCACGCGCCTCTGCCAGCGCGGCGCGCGCGAGTTTCTGGGCGGAGGCGAGGTGATGGCGCGCCGCCGCACTGATCTCGGCGGCATGGGTGCGCGCCAGTTCCAGCTGCACGCAGATGGCGCTGAGACTCTGGGAAAGGGTGTCGTGGATTTCTCGGGCTACGCGGTTCCGCTCGCTGAGGATGGCGGTGAACTCCGCCTCGGCCATGGCGCGCCGGTGTTCCTGGTCGGCGAGACGGCGGCGCGAGGCCAGCATCACCATGGCCACGGCTCCCACCGCGAGGCCGAGGAAGCCGGACAGCAGCCAGACCACACGCTGCGGTGTCCACCAGGGCGGTCCCTGGAGCAGGCGCAGATCGCCGGGGCCGCGCAGGAGCAATTGGAAGGACTGCGGCTCCCAGAGGCCGCCCAGCGGACCACGGCCTCCCGTCACCACCGAGCAGACACCTGACACGCGCACCCGGCTGCCGGGCAGCCATCCCTCGGGCGTCGCGGCCTCCTCGTCCAGGTGCATCTCGGCGCGCACCGCGGTGTTATTCCAGTCCAGCACCAGGACAACGCGGTCCGCGAACCGGCGCACATCGGTGAGGCCGGCTTCGAGTTCCACAAGATCGGCATCGCGCCGGAGTGCATTTGAAATCTCAGCCAGGATATGGGGCTCAGGCGGGGGTTGGGTTGCCCGGCGGCGGAAGACCGCGTCCTCCAGCACCGCGCTGTAATCACCCAAGGCGGGAAACCCGAGTACATCCACCTCCTCACCGGGGCGGAGCAGTTCCCCCTGAGTTGTCTCCACACGGATACTACACTCCCGATCGCGGATCCAGAGGGCATCGCCGGCGCGGTGGTGCACCACCACCCCGCGGACATGGACGCGGTGCCCCTGTTTGCCGGTCAGCTGGTCAAAGCGCAGGAGGCTTCCCACCGGCCGCGGTTCGTCCGCCATGGGCTGCGGGGGCGGCGTGGCGAGGACGGTGACCTCGGCGCCATGCGGCACCTGCACAAAGGGGCGGACAAACTGCCGGTTGCGATTGTGCAGGTTGAAGCAAAGCCCGCGAAGCCGCACCTCCGCATCCACAAAGTCCTCCGGCCGCAGTGGTCCGTCGATTTCCACCACCACCCGGGCGCTGCCCGAGGCCAGCTTCATCTTGACCTTGCCGCCCGCGGCCGGGCCGCTGCCGCCCGGCTGGATGGCGAACCGTGTGCCGGGTGGGACCGGTCCGGTATCGGCCGGCACCTTGGGTTCGACACTGCGGACGATCCCGGAGAACTCGACCCACTTCGCGTCCATCTGACCTGCATTGAGATCGTCCAGGGTGACGCGCAGCGGCTCCGGCAGGGGCGCCTGTCCCGCCTTGCGTAGTTGCTGCGCCACGACATAGGGGGCAAAGCCGCCGGGATCCGTCACCCCGTCAATCTCCACGAGATCACCGCGCTGCAGCGTGGAGACCCGCTCGGCCGGCCCCTGCACGTAGATGCCCTCGGTATCATCCTGGACCACGAAGGCGATGCCAACAGGGTCAGCCTCCCCCATGAAGACGCCCCGCAGGCGCACGGCCCGGCCGCGCGCCGCGTCCTCCAGGCTGAGGGCCCTGACCTGCGCCGCGCTGGTGAGGAGCGCTTCCTCCTCCGGTCCAGCGCACCGCCCCACTCCCGGCCCGGCCAGGACGGCAGCGGCGAGCAGGACGGGTCGCAGGCGGCGCGACAGGAGAGCGAAGGCGGTCATGTTGCGTCGGTGTCAGCCCATCCAAACACTGGCGCACCCGGACTGGCAACGCTCTGCTCCGAGACGGTCAGAAGCGGAACGTGTTCGTGAGCATCCAGGTCGTGGTGCTCGGGATACGCGCCTGGGCGACCGTGCCGTCTGGATTGGCCATGATCGGAATCAGGTCATCGTCGGCGAAGAGGTCGCGCACGTTCAGTTGCACCTCCCAGGTGATCCGTTTGTTCAGTTTCCGCTGATAGCCGATCCAGGCGTCGTAGTTCGTCTCGCTCGGGGCGTAGATCGGATTGCCCGCATCGGTCACCCAGATCTGTGCATCGGGATTGAACTTCGGGAAGTAGCCGATCGCGGCCTTATCCTGCCAGCGGATGGCGCCGCCGATGTTCACATTCCGCATCCACCCGGAGGTGAAGGTGTAGTTGGACACAAAGTTCAGGCGCCACTTGCGGAGTTCGTTCACCGCCTGGCCGTTGGCGGCGATGAGGTTTTGGTACGGGCCGTACACATTCGCCATCAGACGCCCGCCCATTGTATCGGCCTCGGAGGAATAGGTGGTCTCGCCGTACCAGTGCCGGATGTCGGCGTAGCCGTTGATATTCCAATAATTGAGCTCGTTGATCGGGGTGTCGTTGTAGCCATCGAACCAGAACTCGCGATTCTTGGCCGCAAACGCCTCCCAGTCGCTGAGGATGTTTTCGCGTACCGCCGAGACTTTTGCGGCATTGAAGGCCAGGCGCCAGCTCGGGGTCGGGTTGGCGGTGAGCTCGATTTCCACGCCTTTGGAAACAAGGTCATTGGTCAGGCGCTGGCCGGCCGGGGAGTTCTGCCCCCAGATGCCCCAGTCCGTGGTCCCGTCCTGCTTGAACTGCATCGCCGCCCACCACTGGGGATCGATCGGCCGCGCCCATTGCGCGTCGGTCCGTGCGGCGAACCAGGCCTTGCGGTACTCCAGTTCATCGTCGTCCAGCGGCGGCGCCAGGTAGGGCGAGTTCGTCTCCGGGTTGATCGCACCCTCCGCCACATAGCCGGGCTGCCCGGCCACCGCGGAGCGCCGGACACGCAGGGGTTCGGTCAACAGCGTATTCAGATTGTCACGCCAGTTTGCCGGCAACGGTGTGCCCGCGACCGCGGTGTCGTACGAGCCGAAGAGCCAGCGATTGACGAGCCATTCGGGGGTGGTCTGCTGGCGGCGCACGCCGGAGGTCCAGGTCTCCATTTCCAGCGCGTTCATCGTGCGGGCGATGGCGGCCTTGTTCCAGTAGAGCATGCCGGCGGGATCGCTCACACCGGTGTTTTTCTGCACCGTCTCGTACCAGTTGACCCGCAGCGAGACCTTGTTGTCCAGGGCGGTGATGAGGACGCCGTAGTCCTTGGTCTCGCCGGAGGGGGCGCTGAGTTTGTTGCCATAGACATCGGTGCCGACGTCGGAGGGGCGGAAGCTGTTTGAGTCGTTGTAGGTCAGGCTGACCTCGACACCCCTGGGCAGGCGGAGATCAAACAACTCCAGGATCTGACTCGTATGCACCACCAGGCCCCAGCTGCGGCGCTCCTCCTTGGCGTCGAGCGGCACGGTGGTGTCGTAGTTCCAGCGCGGACTGAACGGGTCGGGCGTGTTATGGATGTCGCGGATCAGTGAGCTGGGCTTGTCCCAGCGGGTGTAATGGTCGCTGCGCCAGCCAAAGAGCGGGACAATCGCGTCATTGAGCAACTTTCCCTGCCAGACGAAGGACTTCGACTTGGTGTCGTCGTAGCCCTGGCTCGCACCGGTGTAGAGGTGGGTCAGGTCATCCTTCCAGCTGAGGATATTCACGCTGGCGGTGTGCCAGGTCTTGCTGTTTGCGTCCCAGACGAGCGTGTTGCTGGTCGAGGCCGGAGTATGGCGCGCCGTCACACCCTGCACCGCCGAGCCCGGAATGTCGTTGAAGGTCGGGACGCCCTGCAGGTTGTCACCCAAATAATGGATACCCCACCAGTCGGCGTAGGTGTTGTCAGTGGTGAAGGCGCGTGCGTAGGTGTTCACATCCCACGCGTACAGCATGAAGTTTCGGTTGAAGTTCTCGTAGCGTTGCTTGGCGTAGACGCCGGTTAGGGTCTGTTCGCCCACCAGCCGTGCGAGCCAGCTCTCCTTCGATACGAAGTCGGTGACATTGAACTTGTAGAAGGCAGTGCCGCGGTACGACTCGCGGTTTTCCTTCACCATCTGTCCGGAGCTTGAGCTGTAGACGACCGGACGCCCGACGTTGGGATTGGCGGAGCCGTCGCGCAGGAAGGCGTTGACGTCGACCGAGACGCGATTGCTGGCGATGGCATTGGCAAAGCCGGACCGGTAACTTTCGCGGTGATACGCGGCGTTGATGCCCAGCCGCCCGTCGAAGTAGGTCTGCGACCCGGAGAGGTGGACGGAGTCGAAGTTATTCCACTCCTGTTTGTTTGGTCCGTGCAGGCTGCGATCGGTGAAGGCCAGCGGGCCGGTCAGGATCATCTGCGTGGGCCAAAGGCTGGAGCCGAAGCCGCTAAAAGTGCGGCCCGTGGTGCTCTCATACTGGCTGATCAATTGCGAGATGGTAGGGTTGCCGGCGTAGTAGCTGGCCTGGTTCTTGTTCCAGGGACCTCCCTCGGTCCAGTTGGGGTTGGTCACGCCGCTGAGGCCGCCCCACGGTTCACCATCGCGCTGGCGGTACGCATCCAGGCCACCGCTGCCGATGTCACTGCTGCCGGGATTGGCCCAGATCGTTCCGGGCGAGCCGTTCCACCAGTCGCGGCCCGGGGCGCCGGCGAAATAGGCGGTGAGGTCGCGGTACTGCGTTCGGGACGGATCCTGGGGGATGCCGTTGCTCGAATTCGGGTCGTACATCAGGTACTTGTTGAGCGGCCCGAACCAGTTCGAGATGAAATCCGCGGGCGTGACCGCCACCGGCCGGTTGGCGCTGATGCGACCCGATTCCGCCTTGGCGTCGATCTGGGTAAAGACACCGCGGGCCAGGTTTGGCTGCCAGCGCAGGGCGGCGTAGAGCCGCTTGTCGTGATTGAAGGTGAAGTCCTGCTTGAACTTCGCCTCATCGTTGAGGCCGATCAGCCTGAGGCCCAGCTGGCCCTTCACCAGGGCGAGATCGGCATCCAGGACCTGCCGATGGGAACCGTGGCTGCCAAAACGCGCCTCCACCCTGCCCTCATGCTTGCGCAGGTTGGGCACGCTGAGGGTGTTGTTGATGATGCCGGCCGGGCTTCCCAGGCCGAAGAGAATGGAGTTGGGGCCGCGCTGAATATCCACCCGCGAGGTATTGTAGGAGTCCATCGGCACACTGGTGGCGAAGAAGTCCTGGGTCAGGTCCGCCGTATTGAGTCCACGGAGACGGGTGCCGCTCTGCGGGTTCACCAGCATGCGGTTCCGGTAGCCCGCGTCGTCGGCATTGCTGCCGTAATAGTTGCCGCCGATGCCGGACACTTCCGAACTGGTCTGGTAGACGAGGATGTCCTGCAGGTCGGTCGACCCGGTGTCCTTCATGAACTCTGCCGTCACCACCGTGATGGCAGAGCCGACGTCGCGCAGCTGGGTGTTGATGCGGGAGCCCGCCAGCGACGAGGTGGCCGCATAGCCGCGGTCCTGATCACTGGTGACTTCGAAGGGTGAGAGTTCCACCACCTGCTCTTCCTTCTCCTCCGGCTCCGCTGGACCGGCCGGGGTCTGGGCGGACGTGGAGGCGGGCACGCAGGCGATCGCGGCCACCAGGGCAAACCCGAGACAGGGCGAACGCAGGTGGCGGCGGGTGGGCGGTGGGACGCTCGGGGTATTCATGAGGTTTGAGGGCGTAGGGGTGGCGCTGGGCGGGTGCATGTCTGGGGAAAGGAGGCGGGCCAGGCGGACGTGGGGCGTCAGCCGGCACAACGGGGCATCCGGGAATGGCCGCGGGGCAAGGGGTGATGCAAAGGTGGCCCCGGGGGTGGGAGCCACGGCGGCATGCTAGCCCACCCGGACCCGTTGCCGCCATCCCTCGATCGGGTGAAATCTCTCGCCCGCCTACCTGACCCTGAGGGGAAGGACGGCCTCCGGAAGGCTGCCGGCCGTAAACCGTACGCGCACGCCACCAGCATCCCCACGCGCACGGACATAGGCCACGATTCGGCCATGGTGCAGGGCGTGCACCGCATCGGTGTAGTCCGACATGTCTCGAGTGTTGCCCGCCTCCAGCCCGAGCAATTCGGCCGGGCCGTCGATTGTGCAGCGCACCTGCGTGTCCGATGTCATCACGCGCACGCCGGCCTCATCCTCCAGTCTGAGCTCAATCACCGCGACCTCACCACGCTCCAGCACGGACTGCTCGGAAGCGACGACCAGGCGGGCGGGCGCGCCGTGCGTGCGAATCTCGCTGCGCGCCCACGGTTCCCCGCTGTCCGTCAGTCCAATCACTTCCAGCGCGCCAGGCTCGAAGTCGACGTCCCACCAAAACAGGCCGCTTTCCGGATCACGCCGCTTGCGCACGCCCACCAAGCGCCCATTGAGGCGGAGTTCCGCCACCGCCGCATTGCTGTAGGCAAACGCACGGATGCGCGTTCCCGTTGGATAGTTCCAGAGGGGCCAGGCATCGAGAAAGGGTTTTTCGTCCCGGGGCAAAGGCTCGGTGCCCAGGTAGGCGACCGGTGTGTCGAGCCAGAGGGACGCCCGGTAAAACGCCCGCGGTTTCATCCCGCCAGCAAGGTCGAGCAACCCCGAGGAGAAGCCGCGGGATGGCCAGGGCATGGATTCGCCGAGGTAGTCGATCCCGGTCCAGAGGAACTGCCCGAAGACAAAATCGTTTTCGACCACCGCCTTCCATGCGTGGTAGCCGTGGCCGTTTTCACTGCCGAAAATGACCCGCTCAGGATAAGTGGCATGATCCGCCGCGTAGCGGTTTTCCGAATAGTTGTAGCCCACGATGTCCAGGGCGGACGGATACGCGGTCTCGTTTGACATCACCACGCCGGCAAGGGCGGCGGTGACCGGCCGGGAAGGATCGTGTGCACGCACCACCGCGGCAAGACGCTGGGCGATGCCGCCGAGGCGCCGGGCGTCGGGCTGATCGGGTTTGTACCCCCCAAACATCGGTTGGTTGATGGTGGCGCCATCCAGCACCGGGTGGGAATACGGGTCGTTGGGATAATCGACCTCATTGCCGATACTCCAGGCGAAGACGGACGGATGATTGCGGTCCCGGCGCACCATGTCGGCGAGGTCGCGCTCGCTCCACTCGCCAAAGAAATCATACGAACCCTCGAAGCCGGGCTTGCCCACGTTCCAGCCCTCCAGCCATTTCCGCTTGGGGAATTCCCATTCGTCAAACGCCTCGTCGAGCACCAGCAGTCCCAGCTCGTCACAAAGTTCGTAGAGGGCGGTGGCCTGCGGGTTGTGACTGGTGCGGATCGCATTGCAGCCCAGTTTTTTCAAGGCGAGCAGGCGCTGCCGCCAGAGCACGCGCGGAACCGCCGCACCCAGCACACCGGCATCATGGTGGAGGCAGACCCCCTTCATCTTCAGGCTGGTTCCGTTGAGCGAGAATCCGAGGCGCGGATCGAAGCCAAACGTGCGGACACCGACGCGCGTGACCGTCCGGTCCACCTCGCGGCCGTTGTCCGCAACGACGGTCTCGAGTGCATACAGGTGCGGCGTGTCGACGCTCCAGAGCCGCACCTGGCCGACCGCCAGCGAGGCAGTGACACGCGCAGTCGTGTCCGTTGCAACCGGCGCCGGCATCGACTCCTCGGCCACCACCGTGCCGTCGGCGTCCCGCAGGCGGTGCGTCACGGTGAGGGAGGCCGCCGTCCCGGAGTCATTGCGGATCTCCGAGTCCACCGCGAGCACCGCGTCCTCACCCGTGACGGAGAGGGTCCGCACAAACAGGCTCCAGGGAGAAAGGTGCACCGGGCCGGACCGAATCACGTGCACGGGGCGGTAAATGCCTGAGCCGGTGTACCAGCGCGAGCCCGCCGAGCGGCTGTGGTCGACGCGCACGGCGAGGACATTTTTCTCTCCGAACCGGGCCGGGAGTGTGGCTTCGTAGTAGAAAGACACATACCCGTTTGGGCGCCGGCCGAGGAGTTGGCCATTAAGGTAGACCTCGCTGCGGTTGTAGACGCCTTCGAAATACAGGAACAGCTTTCCGCCGGGAGGATTAGCCGGGAGGGTGAAGGTGTTTCGATACCAGCCGATCCCTCCGGGGAGGTAACCCGTCGCGCTGGCGAGTTCCGGGTTGAGCTGCCCCTTCACACTCCAGTCATGGGGCACGGTTACCCGCGTCCACCCCGAGTCGTCGTAGTCCACTTCTCGCGCCCCGGGGTCATCGCCCAAATGAAAGGCCCAGGACGTGGTCAGGGTCTCGGCACGACCGAACGAAAGCTGGGCTGAGAGCAGGGCGGGCAAGAAGACAAGGAAGGCGGCGAGGAGGAGTCGGGCGCGGGTCATGGGGCGAGGGGTTGGATCGGGACTGGCCCAGCGGGGACGCGGCGGAAAGCCAGATCCCCACCGTACCGTCGGAACGCAGGCGGTTCGCGCCGAGCCTCCGTTGCCCCCCGCAGGCTGCACCGAAGTCTTCGTCTTTCAGTCCATTTCGCGTGAGGCGCGAATCCGGCAGGATCAGATGCTCCACTCCCCGTTCCATGTTCAAAGTCATTAGTGTCACGTCCCTCCTGCTCGTCGCGTCCCTGTCCGCCGCCCCGGCGGCAAAGTCCTCCACCGAAGCGGAGCAACTCCGCGTCATCGAAGAGATGTCGGGAAAACTGCGCGCACGCCTCCTTCAACTCCCTGTCGCACTGCCGGCGGAGCAACCGCCCGGCCAGATCCGTGATCTCGCGGTCACACTCAACCGCGATCCGGTGCGGGTCGATGGGGAGCGTTTTGACGGGGTGGTGCTCACCGCACCGGCGACCAAGGCATCGTTCGCGTGGGCATTCGTGTATCCACCGAATGTTTCGCGCTGGTACATCCTCCGCGAGGGCGGCGAGATGAAGGGGTTCTCCGACTTCATCAAGAAGCCCCGCACGGGACTGCCCGGGGCCGACGCCTGGGCGCCGGCTGGGACGCAGAATGTTACCTTTCAGCGACTCAACGCGGCCGCATTACTGCCGGGGGAGCGTTACGTCCTCTGGTTCGCCTTCAAGGACGCGGCACCGGCCGAGATCACCCTCCGCGCCGGCTTTTTCCCCTCCCCCTCCTTGAACAACAGCGCACTCCCCGCCCTCCTTTTCCCGAAGGACGCGGCGAAACCCTGAGCAGATCGGGTCGGCTCTGCCGGCCTCCCCCAAGGAAAAGCTGGATCGGAGGGGCGCCGATCAGGAATATGGGCGGTTGATTGACCCAACTCGGACACTCACCGATCCAGCCCGCTCCCGCCACGCGCACGCCGGCCGCCCCGGAGCGTCCGAAGCGTGATGTGCGGCTGGATACCGTGAGAGGGCTCCTGCTGCTCACGATGGCGGTCAATCACATTGAGAGTGATGTTCGTCTCGTGACGGATCATTCGCTCGGATTCGTCAGTTCCGCGGAAGGGTTTATTTTCCTCTCTGGCCTGATCGCGGGCCAAACCTACACCCGCCGCCACGAGGCGCAGGGCCTGGTCTCCGTCTGGCAATCCTGCCGGCGTCGCGCCGTGGAAATCTACATCTGGCATGCGGCGACTGTCCTTTTCACGGTGGCCTGGTGCCAGATCCTCATCCACGCCGGACGCACCGAACTGTCTCGGCTCCCCCCACTTTTTGCGACGGATCCTCTGCAGGGCGTCTGGGCGGGCTTGAGCCTGGTCTATCAACCTGGGCTTCTGGATATCTTGCCCAACTATGTTGGCTTCATGCTGCTGGCGCCCCTGGTGCTCCATTTATGCAAAATGGGGAAATTCTGGTGGGTGTGGGCGGGTTCCGCCCTGGTTTGGCTGTTCGATCAGCTCCTTTTTTCAGCCCAGCCCTATGTCCACGGGGTGATTAACACGGGAGCATTCCACTTCCTTTCCTGGCAATGGCTCTTCGTTACCGGGCTGCTGCTCGGGAACGTGCGATACCGCCAGAGCAGGCTGATGCGGCGGCCCCGCCTCGTCACTGTCGCGCTCGCGACGTCGGCCGCAGTCTTCCTCTGGATCATCCACCATCCACGCCTGCCGAACTGGTGGGGACCCGAGGAGATCGCCGCCCTGACCAACAAAACCAGCCTCGCCCCTCTGCGCGCCATCAACTTCGCGGTGATCGCCTTTCTCATTGCGCTCACGGCCACCGCGCGCCCCAGGTGGTTCGATATCCGGGTCCTCAGTTACCTGGGGAAACACTCCCTCTCCGCCTTCGGCGCCCATGTGCTCGCGACGATGATCATCCTCGCGTGGCCGGAGAGCTTTGAGACCGCACATGGCCGGTGGTTGGATACGGCGGCTGTGATTGGTTCGCTCTTCGTCGGGGCTTGGGCAGGCCAGTTCGCTCAGTCACGAACCAGCTCCGCCTTTGCCGCTAGTCCGCCAACGGCTCAGTTGTAGTCGGCGCCCTCAGCGTACGTCAGCTCCGCTGATTGGTGCCGCCGTCCTTCTGAAGACCAGCATGCTCCGGTGGTTGCGGCTGACCACGAGGTCGTCGTGGCCGTCTTGATCCACGTCCAGAACCACCACGTCCGACGCCTCGCCGGGGACGACAAACCCGGTCACCGCGGGCTCCACCGGCGAGAAACCGCCGCGTCCGTCGCCGCGCAGGATCAAACCCAGCCCCCCCTGCATCCGGCCCGCCTGCGGGATTGGCGCCGTGCTGTTATGGACAAGGACCAGGTCGAGCGCACCGTCCTGATCAAAGTCGGAAACGGCAATCTTCCTGACCGGCGCCACCTGCGCCGGCAGCGGCAGGGGCTCGAAACGGTATCCCCCTCCGGAGGTACTGAGGAGGACACCACTGGAGAGTTCCTCCGCCACCCAGGCGCCCGCACGTGCGATCGCCTCCCGCCCAAGGACCTCCTCCACCGGCGCGCGCGCATAGTCATCATTCCTTGGATACCGTTTCCGCAGACCCGGCAGATGCGGGGCAAGCGCGGTGAGCGTCCGTCTCGGGTAGTCGCGGCCATCCTCCCGGACAATCTCGATCACCTGCAAAACGTTGCCCCTGGCAAAATTGCCCGCCAGGACGCGGACGGGTGCGGTGTACGGGGTGTTCAGGCCGACGTTGCCGAGCGCGAGGTCAGGTCGGCCATCGCCATTAAAATCCCCGGGGGAAACGCAACTCCACCACCCGGCGCGGGCGGAATCGAAGCCGAGGGATGCGGTGGCCTCCTCCAACTGCCTCCCCTCGCGGTTGAGAAAACACCGCACTCCGCCCCAGTCCAGCGCGAGGACGAGGTCGGGCCAACTGTCGGCGTTGAGGTCGACCCACACCGCCGCGGTCACCATGCCGATCCCGGCAATACCCGGCGCAAAGTCCGCCGTCACCTCACGAAAGGCGCCGCCGTCGTTTTTCAGGAGGACGCTCGGCGGCGCCTGCGGGTAACGGCGCGGCAGCACGCGGCCGCCGAGAAAGAGGTCCACCTTCCCATCCCGGTCGAAATCAGCCGCCGCGGCCGCTCCGGCGCTGATCTTCAGGGGCGGCAGGGCTTCCGGAGCAGGGACAAAACTCCCGTCACCGACGCCCGAATACAGGGCGGGCTGGTACTCTGCCGACACCGCCGGTCGGGTGGTGCCTCCCCGGGTGCGCAGCAGGTCCGGCCGGCCATCGCCATTGGCGTCAAACACGACCAGCGGTCCATCGTCGACGCGTGCCGCTGGCAGCGATCCACCCGCCTTGAAACCTTTTGCGCTTCCCAGCAGCACGCGCGTGCCCTCCCGGCTGGTGCCACCGAGCACGAGGTCCGGGTGGCCGTCGGCATTGAGGTCGCCCGCTGCAAGGCCCGGACCCTCCCGGTCGAAGCGCCGCGGCAGCAGCGGCTGCGGATCGGTCTCGAACGACTCCTCGATCGTGAAATCCTGACCGAAAGCGCGCGCGTCCTCGGAAAACCAGGCCGGCACCGCACCGCCGGTGGAAACCGGACCGGGCGGCTCACCGTCAGGCTCCGTGATCGTGACCACCGCATCCGCCTCCACCTGCTCAAACACTTGGTGGTATCCGCTGGGCCACTCCACCGTGAGCCGGTCGACCAAACGGTCTGTGCCGAGACCAAAATGCGCGGCGGGGTCGCTGCTGGAGAGGGAGCCGCGCGCCACCACCAGGGGTCGGACCTGCGTCCCGGAGGAGGTCTGGATGCGCACCACCGCCCCGATGCCGAAGCGGTTCGAGCGCCGTCCCTTCAGGCGCACGAGCAGACGGTGCCCCCCGGGGCTGTCGTTGCGGAGCACCGTCGGCGCCGCGTCGTAATTGGCATGGATCAGGTCCAGGTCGCCATCGCCGTCGAAGTCGGCGAAGGCCGTGCCAAAACTGACCCCTTCCTGGTCCAGGCCCCACGCTGCCGCAACCTCCTCAAAACGGCCGTCTCCACGATTGCGGTAGGCGAGGTTTCGCTCCCGCAGGAGCGGGCTCTCTTTCATCACCCGGACCCGCTGCTCCTCGCTTTCCGACGTGAGGACGCGCTCGCGCAGGTCGGCGTTCTGGTACTCCCGATCCATCCCGTTGGTGACGTGAAGATCGAGGAGGCCGTCGTTGTCGAGGTCCTCGAAACGCACCGACCAGGTCCAGTCCGTTGCCTCCACCCCCGCGAGGTGCGCCACTTCGAGCATGCGCCCCGTTCCAGTATTGATAAAGAGGGTGTTGCGCAGCTGCTGCGCCGCGTTCCCCGGTGCATCTTCCTGGCTCAGCTCCCGGGCCACCGCCATGCCGCGCATGTCCTTCTCGCGGGTGGTGGGCGCCATGTCCGCGACGAAGAAATCGATCCTGCCGTCATTGTTGATATCGCCGACGTCGGAACCCATCGACGAATACGGCATCACCGGAACGACGGAGTGGATCACGTCGGTGAACGTGCCGTCGCCATTGTTCTTATACAGCGAGTCGGGCCGGGCGAAATCGTTGGCGACGTACAAGTCGGGCCAGCCGTCCGCGTTGTAGTCCCACCAGGTCGCGGAGTGTCCCTGCGTTTCGCCCCCGATTCGGGCGCGGGCGGTGACGTCGGTGAAGGTGCCGTCGCCGTTGTTGCGCAAAAGGTAGTCGGGGCGCCCGAGCGGCTGGCGGCGCGCATCGAGGAGGTTGGTTTGGACATAAACATCGAGCCAGCCGTCCCGGTCGAAGTCACTGAAGGCGCCGATGCAGCTTGCGTCGTCGACGGCGAGGCCGCGCCGGGCCGCCTCCTCCACAAACGTGCCATCGCCCTGGTTGATGAAAAGCTGATTGGGTGCACCCATGCGGCACACGTAAAGGTCGATCCAGCCGTCATTGTTTACGTCGGCGAAACTCGCGCCCTGCTTCCACACCCGAACGTCGTCGGGCGCAGCGCGTCCAATTCCGCTGCGTACCGTGACATCCTCGAACCGCCAGCCGCCGAGGTTGCGGAACAGCCGGTTCACACCGGTCTTGCTGACGAGAAAGACATCCGGACGCCCGTCGTTGTCATAATCCGCCGCCGCCACCCCGGTCCCGAGTTCTCCCACCGCATACTCCATGTTGCGCTCCCCCCACATCGACGGGTCAGCGTATCGGTTCTCGGCGACGATCCCGGTCTCCTCCGGCCGCAACGCCGTGAAGCGCATCCCGTTGGACTGCGCGTTTCGC
The DNA here is from genome assembly GCA_023428905.1 of Verrucomicrobiota bacterium. Classification (GTDB taxonomy): domain Bacteria; phylum Verrucomicrobiota; class Verrucomicrobiia; order Opitutales; family Opitutaceae; genus EW11. Next base: position 66,746 of record JAEYWP010000026.1, on the reverse strand, counting down.
TCCAACAGGGGTTGGCGTTGGAGCGCGTCGCTAGTCCGATCTGCGCGGCAGGAAAGCGCGGCACACGCGGTGAGCACGCTGCCGATCAGCGGCAAGATGCGGGAGGTTCCTCGGAAGCTCACGGCGGAAACCCCACGGCGCGTGCGCTCCCGAGTCAAGGCGGGGGATCAGACGGGGCGCGGGGACACAAGAACGCTCAGGGCACCCGCTCCACCGAGGCAGTGAGCGGGAAATGCCTGATGGACTCGACCTCGCCGGTGAATCGGTCCGACACGACAGAACCGCCGATTCGATTTTCACCCACCGAAAGTGAGTTCGGATCCATCGTGGACAACGCTGTGCCCTGAACCAGCACGGTTTGCCCGTTCCACTGCACCACGAGGTGGCTTAAGGCCCGGTCACGCCTCTCTGCTGGCACCCCTCGCCACGCGGCGGCATTGTCCGCGGCAGGATAGAAGGCCGGCAGGGAAACGGTCACGATGTCACGCTCGGGCGCCTGCGTCGGCAGAGGCTCGGTTTCCCAGGCTCCCACGCCCCACACTTCCACTCCCAGTCGAACCTGCCGGAGGCCGACCGGACGTACGAAGACAAACACCGCCCGCCCGGCTTCCCCCAGAACCACGAGAGGTTCCGCCACGTTTCCATGGAGCGTCCGAAGTCGCAGCGTCAGCTCCAGCATACCGTATCCTTCTGGGAGTCCCAGCGGTTTCTCCAGTGGTGGCATACCACCTCGCGAAACGCTGAAGATGTCACCGCCGAAACGGGTGGAGGCGCGCCCACCCCTCACGACGTTGACGCCCGCGTGCACCTGGTCCGGGAGAGCCGCCATGGGCGGCGCCCGGCGGCTGACCACAGAGGCTCCATTGAGCTGGATTTCAACCCGCCCGCGGGCGGCAGACTGCTGCGCAGCGATGGCAGGATCCTGAGGGGCCGCACCGGCGGGCGGAAGCAGCGAAGACGTAAACAACACCACGTCATGAATGGCGGCAGGATCGATGGGCAGTGGTTCACTTTCGAATACGCCAATCCCCGCGATCTCCACGCCGAGGGCGATCACCCCCTCCTGCAGGTAACGCACGAAAAAGAGCTCTCCCCGGTCCACCGAACCCACGGACAGCAGTGGGTCGGCAAAGCCGGACCTACCGACAGGAAAACGAAGCGAGAGGCGAACCTGCCCGTAGTCGTCGCCACGAATACGTTCGGCCGGGGTGACCGCCATCCGAACCAGCCGCATACGGTGATCGATGCTGCGGCGGTAAGCCCGGGCTTCGGGTGACTGAGCCTCGTAAAGGTATGGAACGTACTGATGAGGATGCTTCGCTACGAGCAATACCTCGATGGGCTCATCCCGAAGGACTTCGGGTTCCATGAAATAGTGTGTCACGTTCACATAACGAACGTACGAGTCGCGGTCGGGCGTGTCGTTTCTCCGGGCGAGCAAGGCGTCGCCGCGCGCCTTGAAGTCACGCGGGAACTCAAGCGCCAGCGGCGTCACCATGCAGAACACTGCGTTACCCACCAAGAAACCCAGCGCCACGGCGGTCCGTATCCGGGTTGTCCATACACCGTTAGCCCGTGAGGTCCACTGGTCCAGACCGAGCGCGAGCAGCGCGACCAGGAAAGGTGTCACCTGCCGCAGCATTCGATCGTGCAAGCCGAAGACGTGGAGCACGGTGGACGTGACAAAAAGAAACAGCCAGACCATCAGCAGCCCGCTGATCAGAAACACAATGGCTCGCCCTCGCGCGTTTCCACGCCGAAGGGTGAAGGTCAAGGTAACGGTGGCCGCGAGCGCTGCCACCAGCCAGAGTTTGTCCGTGTGCCATAGGTACTCCCAGGGGGCGATATGGCCGCGGAAGTCCCCCACTCCGATCGTTCCAGACAAGGCCCGCGCACCGGCCACCAGTGTTCCGCCTCCCCAGGCCGCATCCGCGGCGATCGGCAGGCAAATGGCCAGGGCCAGACCGAGCAGGGCGCAGACACTCCAAATGACGCCGCGCAGGAGCGAGCGCCCGCTGAGGTCGGAAACGCGCCAGAGGGCACCCAGCACCAGCATCACGGCACCGAGGTTCCAATAGCCGTAATAGACCACAAACCCGCACCCGGCAGATAACCCCGCCATAAAGCCGGCGATCGGGACTGCGCCCAGTCGCAGCCCGAACAGGAGCGCGAGCAACATGAAAAAAAGGGCGGCGTCATAGGGCAGTAGGTGACGCGAGAAATAGAACCACGCCGTGCAGGTGGCCGCGGTCAGAACCGCCCAAAAGGCCGCACGGGGCGAGCGGGTCAGCCGATGCACGATCAGTCCCGCCAGGGCAATGTTGAGCACGGAGAAGCCACCGAAGAACCACGCGGGGATGCGATCGTCACGCCCCGCGTATTCCTCCACCACTGCGGGCACGATCCCCAAGAGTTTGAAGCCGACGTGGTCCCCGCCCGCCAACGCACGGGCGATACCTGCACGAGGATTCTCTCCATGAACCCAGAGGTGGGCGGCGTCGCGCGAGACAAGATAGCGCGCCTCGTCGATCTGCCCAAACTGCCCTCCACCGCCGATCAGCCACAACCGCAGGACCATGGCGACGGCCAGGACAAAGAGGGAGGCGAGGAGGAAGCCCCGGCGCTCGGCAGCTGGAGTGGCATTCATGCGGAGAGAGGGAGAACTACCCAGCATGCCCTCGGCCTCCAAGAGCAATTCGGACGGCTCGGCGCGAAGCCGATGTGCCTCGGGTGCGTATTCCCTGAAGCATCCGGAGGCTGCATTGCCGTTGCCAGCTCCGCAGGGACGAAGCATCAACACTTCACCTACCCCGCAATGATCTCGGTCCGACGTCTGGCCTCGTTTGTCTGGATCCCCGTCCTGCTGCTCGCGCTTGGGCTCCTCGGCCTTCACTCGCGGGCCGCCCTCGAGCGGGCCGATCACCTGACCGCACTCGCCTCGGAGCCGCCGTCGGTCGATGCGACCTCAAAGACTGGATACGCCGGAGGGCTTCGCTGGTGGGTGGTGCCGGGGCACCGGACCGGCAGCTACCAATGGATCACGCAGGCGCAGGAGCTCCTGGCCAACGGCGGCTGGCACCTGGCGCGTATCAACTACGACAATGCACCGATCGGGCGCGAAGTGACCAGCCTGTCTCCCTACCGATGCTGGCTGGCGGCGGTCGCGCGGGGGCATCGCTTCCTCACCGGGGCTCCCGGGGGGATCGCGGTCGAGCGCGCTGCCCGCTACGCCGATCCTCTCCTCCTCGCGCTGTGTGTCACGGCCTGCACCGTCCTCCTCGCCTGGCGGGTGGGCTCAGTCACCGCCGCGGTTTTTGCCGCCGCCGGGACGGCGGCGTCCCTGGCCTCTGGGTGGTTTGTGGCGGGGGCGCCGGATGCCACCGCGTTGACCGCGGCCGCATGCGCCCTCCTGGCCGTCGCAGTCGTCTGCGCGTTCTGGCCCCGGCGTGAACGGCGTGCGGCCACCCGACCCACGGCAGGGGCAGTCTCGCCGGGGGGGGCCCCGGACCGGTATGCGGTGCCAAGGCTCGCACTCGCCGCCGTCATCGTCGCGGCGGCGGCCGTTTTCGGCCTGCGGTCCGTGCCGCGGGGGCCGCTCCCGGAGATCACGCAACTTCCACGCGACGCACTGGAAGCCCTACTCGAACGGGAGGCGGCGCATTGGCTGGCCCGTCGCGCCGGCGAGGAGGGGGCGATCGTCCTCGCGCCGCCGCGACTCAGTGTCTCGCTCTTTTTCCATGGCGGATTGCAGGTCCTCGGCACTCCGTATCGAGACAACGAGGACGGATTCCGCGGCGCGATGCGCCTGGCCTCCGCTCCGGCGGCGGACGAGGCGCAGGCCCTGGTGCGGCAGCGCCAGTTGACCCATGTGCTCATTCCCTCCTGGGATGGGTTCCTCGACGACTACGCGCGGCTCGGAGCCGCCCAACCCGAGGGCAGCCTGATCGGAATCCTCCACCGCTGGCTGCCGCCGCGCTGGCTGCGGCCCGTGCCCTACTATCTGCCCAACCTCCCGGAACTGGCGAATGACCGTCTGGTGGTTTTCGAGGTCACCGAGGTCCAGGAGCCCGCCGCCTCGCTCAGCCGACTGGCCGATTATTTTGTCGATATGGCGCAACCGGATCTGGCCGGACGGGCCGCCCGCGCGCTCACCGTCCAGTTTCCCCAGGAACTCACCGCCGCGATCGCGCGCGCACGGGCACACGCCCTGCGGCGGGAGCCGGCGCTGCTACAGGAAGCGCTTGCCCAGGTCGGCCGGGAACTTGAGGAGGGGACGGATGAACTCCTCGCCTGGGATCGGCGGGTGAACCTGTGTCTCCTGCTCGCGGATACGGGTCAGGACGATCTGGCGCGCGTCCAGGCGGACCTGCTCCTCGCCGCCATGACTGAACGCGACCTGCGCAGCCTCCCGGCCCCGGCGTTGTTTCGCTTCCTCACGCTCTGCCGCGCGCTCGGCCTCGAACCCGGTGACCCGGCATGGATGGAAAAGGTGCGCCGCTGGCTGCCGCCCCAGCTGCGGGACAGGACGTAGACGGTCCGCTGCGCCCCCGGAAAACAAAACGCCTCCCGCGGGTGCGGGAGGCGTAGAGCAGGTGTGGGCCAGCCCCGGACCTGGTTCTAGAACCTGAACGTATTCGAGAGCGTCCAGGTTTGCGGCGGCGCGATGCGGTAGGTCGCCGGTGTGCCGTCGGGCTGGGTGGTAATCGGGATGAGTTCGTCATCCTGAAACGCATTGCGAATGTTCAGCTGGATCCGCCAGTCGACCTTGCGCCAGAGACGCCGGCCGTAACCGATCCAGAAGTCGTAGTTGGTCTCCGAGGGCCCCATGTAGGGTGAGGAGAGGTCGAACGACAGCTGGTTCCGATTGGCGCCCTGGATGGGGCGGTAACCGATCACCACTTCATCCTGCCAGCGGACACCGCCGCCTACGCTGAGCCCCTTCACCTTACCGGTGGTGAAGTCGTAGTTGGCGATGGCGTTGACGCGCCATTCGCGCAGCTCCGGCACGTTGGTGCCTTCCTGCAGCTTGCGGCCGGCCCACTCGCCACCGAGGCCCTCACCGCCGGAGTACCACTGTTGCAGCGCGGTCGAATTGCCCGCGCCGCCCCACCAGATGCGGATGTCACCCGCAGCGGTATTCTGGAGCGCGTTCTCGAACTTCGCGATGAACTCCGCCAGCTCGGCGCCGCCGATGTTGGTGCGCCGCGCCTCGATCTTGGCCGCGTTGAGCGACAGGCGCAGGTTCTGGATCGGCTCGGCCGCCAGCTCGATTTCGTAGCCCTCGGACGAGTTGTCCTCGGTGATGGCGAAGCCGTTGGGAGTCGAGGAGGTGAGACCGGTCGGGTTGCTCTGGCGGAACGGGGCAGCCAGGTCGATGCCCCACGCGGCATAAAAGCGCGGGTCGACCTGGGCCTGCCAGGCGCGCCAGGCGGCAACCGCCGCGGCTTCGCGGGCCTGGGCCTGGGCGAGGGATTCACCCACCGCCGGGCCGTAGTTGTAGAGCGTGTTTTCCGGATCCCATGCGGGATTGCCGGCACGCTCGGTCGGGGACCAGCCCGGGGGATTCGGCGCGCCCGCGGGACGGTTGTTCACCTGCGAGCCGATGTGGTGGTTGCTGGGCTGATTGCCCACGCCGAAGTCGTACTCGAACTGGTTGGCCCAGTTGCCGCCGCGTGCGTTCAACGTGCCGAGGAAGTTGGCACGGGTGAGGGCCGCGCTGTTGGCGTTCTTCACCTCCGTCTTGAACTTGTTCACGCGCAGCGAATATTTGCCGTCGCGGGTTTCGAGCAGGATGCCGCTGTCACGTGTGGTACCCATCGGCAGCGCAATCTGCTCGCCGTAGAGATTCACCCGCAACGCCTCCGGCTGGAAGTTCTCCGACTCGCTGTGGAACAGGCTGATCTTGACCGGTGATTTCTCCAGCGCGCGCTCGAGGCCCGGCAGCTGGTCCAGGTGCGCCACCAAGCTCCAGCTGGTCGACTCCTCCTTCAGGTCCGAACCCGTCTTGGGGAGGTAGTAGGCATTGGCCAGGTTGAGGTGGCCATACTGCAGGGTCTGCGCGACGCCGTCCTCGTTCGGACGGCTGTTCGGGTTCATGGTGCGGCGCCAGCCCTGGGCCCGGTCCTCGCGCCAGCCATAGGTGGCCACCACGGCTTTCTCAAGCAGCTGGGCCTGCCAGACCAAGACCTTCGACGTGGTCTTCTTTCGCTCCAGCGTCGCCGACGTCGTCAGCAGGTCGCGGTTGGCGGCCGATGCCTCGGAGTTGGTGATGTTGAGCGGGCGGTTGGTCCAGCCGACGTAGTTGGCCGGGTTTTCCGACTCGGTCGAGGTGTACTGCGTCTGCACGTCCGGGTAAAACGTGTTGTACCATACGTCCGCGGGATTGACCCCCGCGGGGTTTGCCCAGTGCGAGTCGAACACCCGGTAGCTGCCGTTGGGCAGCACGGTGCGGCCGGTCACGCCCGGGATGTTCGCGCCGGTCGCGGTGGTGCGGCTGGCGAGGGACGGCCCGAGGTAGATCACCTGGCTCGGCACGAAGGTCTGGCCTTCGTTGAAGAGCGCGGTGGAGTTGATGAACGCACGGTACTCCGGATCGGTGATGGCGTAACGCATCCATGAGCGACTGTCCGTCTTCTGCTCATCCTGGGCCCACAGCCCGGTCAGGGTGTGGCTGCCGAGGATGCGGCCCAGCCAGCTGCGATTGCGGCCGCCATCGGCGAAGTCGTGCGTCACGAAACCGGTGATACGCTTCGATTCGCGGTCGCTGTCGAAGGAGTTGTTGCCGTTGGCTCCGTTGTCCGAGACGAAGGGGCGCCCCAGGTTGGGATTGGGCGTGCCGTCGTCGTAGGGGATACCGTTGGCCCCGGCGAGGGTGCCGTCGGTGTACACCCGGTTGATGTCGATGTAGAGCGCCTGCTCGTTTCCGCTCAGGAGCGAAAGCTGGCCGTTCTTGTAGTTCTCACGATTATACGTGAGGTCGAAGCCCACCTTGTTGCTGAAGAAGGTCTGGGCCAGGCTGATGTTGAAGACATCAAAATCCTGCCACTCCATCTTGTTCGGCCCGTCGATCAGGGTGTCGTAGAAGTTGAAGATCGAGGGATCGGTCAGCGACCGGTTTTTGTAGATGCCGAACTGGGCCATGGGCAGGCCGGCGTTGATCGCGTAATCGGAGTAGGCGGCGATGCCCGCGAGGCGGTTGAAGTCGTAGGCGAGCCCGCGGTCCACCTGGCCCTGCGGGTTGATGCCCCAGTCCTCCCGGATCTCCTGGGCGATGTAGTTTGGGGCGCCGTCTCCTCCGGTGTTGAAATACGCGATCGGTCCGCCGATCGCGGCCGCCATGTTTCCAATCCAGGGGTTGTAGTATGGATTTGCATACCCCTGGTAGGGCCCGGAATTGATCGAGGGTCGGGTCAGGCCGTGGGGAAAGTCGGCGCGGTAGAAGTTGTCATTCTGGACGGTGTGCGGATTGATCGTCATCCGGTTCAGCCCCTGGAACGGGCGGGGATCGCCGGCCGCAACCGTGTCGCGCCCGAGCGGATCGGTGCCGGGGATGAGGCTGCCGCCGCTGGTGTAGGCGCCGTTGTAAGTGCCGGTCTGGAACCAGGGGGTAATGAAGTCGCCCGGCGGGAGACTGCGGGGGCGGTTGGAGTCAATCTGCCCCTTCTCGAAGTTCATCCGGAGGATGGTCCGGGCGGACCCCTTGCGGAGGAAGCCGGGCTCGTAGCGCAGGGCGCCGAAGACGCGCTCGTCGTCCTCGAAGGCGGGGTCCTGCTTGAACTTCTCGTGGTCCCACAGGCCGGTCAGGCGGATCGCCAGCTCGTCCTTCAGCAGCACGCGATTCACGTCGAGGGTCGCGCGGGCGCTGCCCTCCGTGCCGTAGCGGAACTCGACCTCGTTGGAGTCCTTGAAGGAAACCTGCTTTGTACCCGCATTGATGATACCACCCGGGCTGCCCTGGCCGAACAGGATGGAGTTGGGGCCGCGGCTCAGATCGACGCGGTCGATGTTGTAACCATCCCAGGGGATGTCGGAGAGGAAGTAGTCGCGGGTGGTGTCGGCGGACGTGAGTCCGCGGACGCGCGTGTTCTGGTTGGGGTTACGGAAACGGTCGGTCTCGTCGAGCTGGGCGCCGTCGCCCAGGCCGGTGTAGTTGCCATAAATGTTACCGACCTCGGTACCGGTGGTGTACTGGAGTAGGGTCTCATTGTTGACCGCGCCGGTGTCCTTGAGGAACTGCGAGGTCACGACCTGGATCGCGTTGCCAACGTCGCGAAGTTCGGTGTTGAGGCGGTTGCCCGCCAGGGTCGTGGCGGCTGAATATCCTCGCTCCGCCTCGGCCGAGACTTCGAACGGGGTGAGGACAACGGTGTCTTCGGTATCAGAAGCCGGCGCGTCCGGGGTGACGGACTGGCCGGCGAGCGGCAGGACCAGCAGGGGCGTGGCCAGCAGCGCACGGTGCAGGGTGTGGGTGTAGGTGTGCTTCTTCATTGGGAGGCTCCGGAGCACGTCGCCAACGCGGCGGCCCGGGTGCGTGCGTCAGCCTGGGGGCCGCGCGCGCGTGCCCGGAACCACTCGACGGTGTGCTCAGCAGGTGGGGTGGTACAAAACTGGCGGAGAATCCCCGCCAGGCAGCCGGGGTGCCCATGTTGGCAGAGCGAAAAAGGGGTACGCTCTGCAAACCGGGAAGGACAGGCGCACGGATAAAGGGGTAACCGCCCGCGCGTCCTCAGCACCCAAGGTGATCAGACCGGGGTTGGCGGCCTGACGTCGGCTGTCCAAACGCCGCCGCGCCCTTGAGACAAAGGCGGCGTCGTTCTACTTATTGAGCACGGATACTTGATCGTTAAATCAGCGAAGAACGGGCTCAGGGCGCCCCGTTTTCTTCCATCTCCAATCCCCGCGCGAGCAGCGTCCTGATCCTGTCGGTGTCATACACACAGCCGCCCCAGGTCCCTCCGCTCACTTCCTGCAACGCTGCCCAGAGACGTGTGTCGGGATTGACCCGCTCGTCCGGCAAAAGCAGGGGGTTCCGGGGCCGGGTTGCAAGGGTCGACGGCTCGAGGCCGACCACGTCCACCGTGCCCTCCAGCCGGCGGGTGTCGATGTGAAGGCGGATCCGGTCGCCGTCGCGCACGCGGCCGATCGGCCCGCCCGCCCAGGCCTCCGGGCTGACATGCCCGATACAGGCGCCGGTGGAGACGCCGGAGAACCGGCCGTCCGTGACCAGAGCGATCCGGTGCCCCTCCTTCACGTGCTTGAGGGCAGAGGTGATCTGGTACGTCTCCGGCATTCCAATACCGGGGCCGATTCCCATCAGCACCATCACGTCGCCCGGGACCACCGCGCCTGTCTTGATCGCCTCGATCGCGGCGTGTTCGCTCCCGAAAACCCGCGCCGGGCCCTCGTGGAGGTAGATTCCGTCGCTGCCGATCGCCTGCGGCGAGATCGCGGTGCTCTTCACCAGCGCACCCTCGGGCGCGAGATTGCCGCGCAGGAAGGTGACGGTGCTGGTGAGGCCGCGCTCGCGGGCGGCGCCCGCGGACATGATCACATTGTCCGGATCGATGCCGTCGAGCTGACGCAGTTTTTCGCGCAAGCGGCGGCGCCGTTCGCTGGTCTCCCACCACTCGAGGTTTTCGCCGAGTGATTTTCCCGTCACCGTCCGCGCGTTCAGCCGCAGAAGGTTGAGGTCCCTCAGGTGCAGCATGACCTCCGGCACACCGCCGGCGAGAAACACCTGGACCGTCGCGTAGTGCTTCGGGCCATTCGGCAGCACGTCGACCAGTCGCGGCACCCGGGCATTGATCCGCGCCCAATCCGCCACGGTGGGGCGCGCCAGTCCCGCCGCATGGGCGATCGCCGGCACGTGAAGGACGAGATTGGTCGACCCACCCACCGCCGCATGCAGGACCATCGCATTGTGGATCGCGTCGTCGGTAAGAATGTCACGCGTGGTCACCGCCGCAGCCTCGAGACCCAGCAGCGCGAGAGCCGAACGTCGGGCGAGGTCCCGCCATATTTCCGATCCGGATGGGCTCAGGGCGGCGTGGGGCAGCGCCAGCCCCAGCGCCTCCGCCACCACCTGACTGGTCGCAGCCGTCCCCATGAACTGACAGCCGCCGCCCGGCGATCCGCAGGCGCGGCATCCCATCTCGGCAGCGTGGTCGAGCGTGACCTCACCGCGTGCATATCGCGCCGCGAGGGTCTGCACCTTTGCGGTGTCCTCCGCCTCTTCCGCCAGGAGCGTGACGCCGCCTGGGACAAGCACGGTCGGCAGATCCGGGGTCCCCGCCAGCGCCATCAACATGGCCGGCAGGCCCTTGTCACAGGTGGCGACCCCGAGCACGCCCCGCCGCGTGGGCAGGGAGCGAATCAATCGCCGGAACACGATCGCCGCATCGTTGCGATAGGCGAGGCTGTCCAGCATGCCGACCGTGCCGTTCGTTCGGCCATCGCAGGGATCGCTGACATAGCCGGCAAACGGCACCGCCCCGCGCGAGGAGAAGGTGCGCGCCGCCTCCTCCATCAGCAGGCCGACCTCCCAATGCCCGGTATGGTAACCGAGCGCCACTGGCGTCCCATCCGGCGCGCGGATACCGCCCTGGGTGCTGAGAATGAGGAACTGCCGACCCAGCAGGCGCGACGGTTCCCAGCCCATCCCGGCATTTTGCGTCCAGCCAAAGAGGTCGCCGCTCGACATCGCGCGCAACTGCTCCGCACCGAGAGGCAGCCGCCCGGAGGGCCCGGGCGCCGTGGTGCGCAGGGTGTAAACCGCCTCGTTGCCGGAATCAAAGATCGGGTCCACCGTCATGGGCGCGGGTTAAGCGGGTCGCGGGTCGGGCGGCCATCCAGCATACGCAGGATGCCCAGCGGATTTTCGTCGCGCAGCTCCGGCGGGAGCAGCGCCGCCGGGCAGCCCTGCAGGCAGATCGGACGCGCAAAACGCAGGATCGCCGCGGTTCCCACCGAGGTGAACCGGGTGTCACTTGTCGCTGGATACGGACCACCGTGGTGCATGGCGGGCGAGACCTCCACCCCGGTGGGATAACCGTTGAAGACCACTCGTCCGGCGATGTCGCTGAGGGCGTCGAGCAACGCCCGAGCACCCGCCAGATCTTCCGCAGTGCCGTGGAGGGTCGCGGTCAACTGACCTTCCAGCCCGCGCAGCAGGTCGAGGAGTCCGCGTTCGTCCGGCACCGTCACCAGCAGGGTGTACGGGCCGAAGATCTCGTGGGCGAGGTGAGGCTGGCGGGCAAACTCAGCCGCGGTCACCCGCGCCACCCGCGCACCTTTTTGCGTCAGCCATTCCACACCGGACAGGTCCGCGACAGCCCGATCGAAAGTTTCCTGAATGCCCGCGTGCAACATCACACCGGGGGTGACACTGGCGGCGCGGCCTGCCACCTCGGAGGCAAAGGCGTCCCATTCCGGCGAAGCAACGCCGAGCACAAGCCCAGGCTTGGTGCAAAACTGCCCCACCCCGAGGGTGCAGGAATTGACCAGGCCCTCGGCCAAGGCTGCCCGCTTTTCCCGCAGCGCCCCGGGCAGAACCACGAGGGGATTGATGCTGCTCATCTCGGCAAAAACCGGGATGGGCCGGGGCCGTGCGGCCGCGGCGTCAAACAGCGCGCGTCCCGCCCGGGTTGAACCGGTGAAACCGACCGCCTGGACTGCGTCGTGTCGCACCAAGGCCAGCGAGACCTCCGGGGAGGCTCCGTGCACCATACCGAAAACACCTCGCGGCAGTCCCGCCGCCTGCACGGCTGCGTGCAGGGCGGAGGCGACCAGGTCGGACGTACCCGGGTGTGCGGGATGCGCCTTCACCAGCACGGGATTGCCCGCCGCCAGGGCGGAGGCGGTGTCACCGCCGGCCACGGAAAACGCCAGGGGAAAATTGCTGGCTCCAAACACCGCCACGGGGCCGAGGGGGCGGAGCATCCTGCGGACATCTGGCCGCGGGAGAGGCTTGCGGTCAGGCAGCGCCGGGTCGATCCGGGCATCCACCCAGGAACCCTCCCGCACAAGGGCGGCGAACAGCCGCAGCTGACCGGTGGTCCGGCCTCGCTCCCCCTCCAGGCGCGCCACCGGCAGACCGGTCTCGGCATGGGCGGCCTGGATCAGTGTCTCACCGAGGGCGGAGATGCGTTCCGCCATGTCCTCGAGCAGGCGGGCCCGTGCGTCGTTGGAAAGAGAGGCGAAGGCCGGCGCTGCCGCGAGGGCAGCGTTCGCCGCCGTGTCGATCTCGGCGGCGGTGGCATCGCGGTAGGCACCGAGTTTTTCGCCGGTGGCGGCGTGGCGGGCAAAGAAGTCCATGGTCAGAGTGAAACGAAGTTAACAAGCGTGCCCACCGGCTCGATGGTGATGCGAACCTCGTCGCGTTCCTGCAGGGTGAACGTATCGGGAGGCACAATACCGGTGCCGGTCATGAGGTAGGCGCCGGACGGAAAACGGTCCTCGCGGTAGAGCCAGTCCGCCAGCGAAGCCAGGGGGCGTTTGATCTGCGAAACCCGGGTCTCCCCGGCAAAAACCGCGGCTCCGGCCCGCACGATCTCCAGCCGGATCGCTGTCTCGGGCGGAGGCAGCTCCCCGATCACCAGGCAGGGCCCGACGGCCGAGCTGAGGTGGTACACCTTGGCCTGGGGCAGATAGAGCGGGTTTTCCCCCTCGATGTCGCGCGAGCTCATGTCGTTGCCCACGGTATAACCGAAAATGCGGCCGCGGGTATTGATGGCCAGGGTCAGTTCCGGCTCGGGCACGTTCCACCGCGCATCCGCCCTGATCCGGACCGTCCCGCCCGGCCGGCCGACCCGCTGCGCATTGCCCTTGAAAAACAGCTCCGGGCGATCCGCCTCGTACACCCGGTCATAAAAGCTGCCACCTCCCGCTTCCTTCGCCTCTTCCATGCGGGCGTTCCGGCTGCGCAGGTAGGTGACACCCGCGGCCCAAATTTCCTGGCCCTGCACGGGGGCGCGCAGGTCAGCGGCGGCAGGCAGCGGGGCAGCCACACCCTGCGCGACTGCGGCCGCCACAAAGCCAGCCGGATCCTCCGCGGCAAAAAGCGCGTCGAGGGAGACAGAAGACGGCAGGGCGACACTTCGGTCGCCCGTCTGGGCAACCAGGCCGGCGGCAGTAGCGAAAAGTCGGGTACAGGAGTTCATGGGCGCGAGGATTCGAGGGGGTGAGCGGTCGTGACAGGTTATCCAGACGTATGACGCCGCCGGCGCAAGCATCCGAGGCGGTTCGCGCGAACCCTGCCGTCCCGGGCGCGGGCGTCAGCGTCCGGACTGTGCTAACGTTCCACCGTTCCGGACCGCTCCTCCCGCGAGTCCGCCACACACTCGCGGCGGGCTGCGGCCGGTCAGGGAGCCCCTCGCGACGACAGGTCCCGGTAGGACGCGACCAGCGGCGTGGGCAGCCTTTCCAGCGCTGCGTTCAGGTCCCACAGTCCCATCTGCTTCAGGTAATAGTCCGGCGGGTGTGTCCCCTGCCGATAGGCCCAGGTGACGAGTGCGAACATCGGCCACCAGGTGTATCCGACGAGAGGAATGCCGCGGGCGCGCACCCGGCGCACCGCCTCGACCGAATCGGCGAGCCAGGCGGCACGGCGCCGCACCGGTCCGACCGAGGCGGTTTCCGAGATGAAAATCGGGGCGCGGTAACGTTCCCAATACAGTTCGGCCAGCCGGTCGATGATCTCTGCGGACGCGTACGGCATCGTCCATCGCAGTCCACCGCGTGCGTCACGGCGGCCGACCTTGCCGGTGAACATGGGATACAGATTGATCCCGATGAGCGGCAGATCGATTGCCCGTTCCTGAAACCAGGCCAGGTCCGCCTCAGCCGTGCCATGCTGCAACAGCCAGGATTGCAGCGGATGGCCGGGGCGGACGCGCCCGCTGATCAGGTCGAGGGCCAGGAAGACAATCTCCTGCCGGTGCGCGGCGTGGGGTGCATCCTCCACCCGCTCCGCCTGGTAGAGGTCCGTGGCGTCGACGTGTGCGATCAAGGACTCGGGTTCCACCGCGCGGATCGCCCGAACTGTCTCCACAATTCCACGACAGGCCCCCAACATTACCCGCAGGAAGCCGCTCCACCCCCGCTCGTGCGGGGGCCACCAGCCCAGTCGGCCACAGTACCAAGCGGTGATGCGGGGCTCGTTCAGCGGCGTATAGGCATGGACCCGCCCGCGAAGTCGCTCCGCCACGCGCCCTCCATACTCCGCCATGTGGGACGCGAAGTCCGGGTGGGTGTAGGCACCCTCGATCCACCGCGGCAGCCCGTAATGCACGAGGTCGATGATGGGTTCGATCCCGAGTTCGAGCAGGCGGTCCACCGTCGCATCCACAAAATCCCACTCCCAGCGGTTTCGCTCCGGCTGAATCCGGTGCCAGGGAATGCCATAGCGGGCGGCGGATACGCCGATCTCCCGCATCAACCCGAGATCGGAATGCCAGCGGTCGTAGTGGCCCGTCAGTTCGTATTCATCCAGCGTGCGCCCGGTCTTCGGCCAGGGCGCCGTGATAAACGTGTCTTCGATTCCCGTGGCCCACAAAAACGTGCCCGGGTCTCGCAGGCGGTGGAGTTGATCGTGACGCAGGAGGGGCATGCGTGAGGTCTGCAGACAGCGCCGCGGTACTTCGTTCCGGATGAGAATTGCCACGGGGCGTCGGCCGTGGATTCTCACCGTCTGCTCCTCCGCGTGCGATCTCCCCTCTTCCGCTCCCTCGCCCGTTCCGTGCGGGGCCGCCTGCTGCTACTGGTGGGCGTCCTTGTCATGCCGGCGCTGGCGCTGATCGTGGCCCTGACGTGGGAGTCCTACAACGCGCATAAATCGGCCGTGCGCGGAGAACTGCTCAATACCGCGCACGCCGTCGCCAGCCTGACCGATGCCGAGGTGGAGCGTTGTGTGGCCATGCTGCAAACGCTCGCCTCCTCCACCGCGGCGCAGGAGCAGGACTGGGCCCGCCTCGACGCCACTGCCCGCCGGCTCCTCCCCTCACCCGCGCGCTGGCTCGTGGTCGTGGAGATGGACGGTCGGCAGCGCGTCAATACCTACCTACCAGCGGGCGCGGAGCTGCCTGCCCTGTCATTGAATCCTGAGTACGTAAAGGCGATGGAGCGGTCCGACCTCTTTGTCTCGGACCTGCTGCAGGGGGCGATGGCCCGGCGCCTGGTGGTCCATGTCGGGGTGCCGTTTCTGAGCCGAGATGGTAAACGTTTTGGCTTCAGCATGGTGATGGAACCGGGCGAAGTCGGCGAGACGCTGGATGTCCAGCGTTTTGCCCCCGGTGGGGTTCTCTCGATTCTCGACCGTAACGGACGGATCATTGCCCGGACCCCGCACCAGGATCGTTTTATCGGCGGATTTGCGACCCCTGACGTGGTCAAGGCCACCCGCGTGGTGCGCACCGGGGTGGGTGAAAGCGTGACCCTCGAGGGCATCCCCGTCCTGACCGCCTTTGCCACCGCGGAACACGGCTGGCGAGCGGTGATCGGCCTGCCGAAATCGAAGGTCTTCGCCACCGCCCGGCCGCTCCTGGTGATCGGGATCGCCTGCTCGCTGCTGCTGCTCACCGTCGCGGCCGGGATTTCCGTTTCGGTGGGACGCGTGGTGGTCAGGAGTGTGGATGTCCTGGTCGAAAACGCGGACAAGCTCGGGCGCGGGGAGAACACACGCCTCGCGTCCAGCGAGCTGGTGGAGACCGAGTATGTCGATCTGGCCATGCGCCGGATGGCCGGCGCGCTGGCCAAGGAACTCCAGGCCAAAACAGCCGCCGAGGGCGAACTCCGCCTTGCCCGCGATCGGCTCCAGGACTACGCGGGGGAGCTGGAACGGAAGGTCGACGAGCGGACCGCCTCCCTGCGCGAGGCGATCGCGCAGATGGAGGAGTTTTCCTATACCGTGTCGCACGATCTGCGCAGCCCCCTCCGCTCGATCAGCGGCTACGCCGCCGTGCTGTTGGAAGACGAGGCCGACCACCTCAGCCCCGAGGCGCGCGGTTACCTTGAGCGCATCAAACGCTCCACTGAGCGCATGGATCAGCTGACCACCGACGTGCTGAAGTACAGCCGCGTCGCGCGTGCCGAGATGCGGCTCCAACCGGTGGACCTGAGCGTCCTGGTCCACGGGACGATTGAGCACTACGACGAGCTTCGGCCGGAGGCGGTGACGATCGAGCTGGCGGAACCGCTCGCCCCTGTCCTGGCCGATCCCCAGCCCCTCGCTCAGGCCCTGGCCAATCTGCTGACCAACGCGGCGAAGTTCGTCCGCCCGGGCGAACGTCCTGTCATCCGGGTGACGGCGGCGCGGAGAGGCGACCAGGTGCGTATCAAGATCGTGGATAATGGCATCGGTGTGCCGCCCGAGCACCAGGGCCGCCTCTTCCGGATTTTCGAGCGGGCGCCCGGCACCAAGGACTACGCCGGCACGGGCGTGGGCCTGGCCATCGTCCGCAAGGCGGTCGAAAAGATGGGCGGAACCTGCGGGATCGAATCCAACGGGGTCAGCGGGAGCTGCTTCTGGATCGAGCTGAAAGCCGCCTGACACCCGTCACCGGTTCACCGCTGCGCAAAGAGGCCAGCCGGCGCGACGCGGGAACCCGCTGCCGCGCTCTCCTCATCGCAGGTCACGGATCAAGACTCACCCATCGTTGCGGTCCTCACCGGCTCCCACCAGCCGCCAGTTGCCCGTCGCCTTCGTCGGAATCGTGCCGTTCCGCTCCACCCAGTCGATGATCAGGTCGCGGATCTCCCCGGACGAGCGCCAGAGGATGGGCGCATTGCGAAACATGCTGTAGCCGCCCCCGCCGTTGTAGCGGTAGTTGTTGAGGGCGAGCTTGAGCTTTCGGTCGGGGGGCAGCGGCCGGCCCTGAAACTCCAGATTCAGAATACGATGACCGTGCGGCTGACGCAGGTCGATGGTGTAGCTGACACCCTCGGCGAGGTCAAAGTTGTACCCGGGGATGCGCGGATCGACCAGTTCCGCGGCGGTTTTTCCCGCCTCATAGGGGCGAAAGAAACGCGCGGAATGCTCGAGCGCCGCCTTCAGCTGCTCTCCCGTCACCTCCACGAGATAGAGCGTGTTTTCGTAGATGTAGAGCCCGGCGGTATCCCGCACCGTCACCGCGCCCGCCGGCACGCGCGCGCGGGGGTTGAAGTTCGCCGCCATCGAGACGTCCGCACCGGCGCTTTCGAGCTGCACCCGCTGGACCAGGTCAAGCAGGGCATTGTCGCGGAAATAGCCATCGCTGGCATCGAGGGCCGCCTCGCTGCGGCCGATCGGCCGGGCCAGCCAGGCCTGAGTCTCCTCATGGTACAGACGGACCAGCGCGAGAATCTCCGCATCCGGCTCCACTCCCGCCATGGCGGTGAGACGGCTGGCGCGCGCCACTGGCGCCCAGCCTCCGTTGCTCCGGGGCTCCAGAAAGACGTCGACCTGCAGGAGATGGTCGCCCCACTTGCCCGCCTGCGCGAGCAACGTCTGCCCGATCAGCAGCGCAGGGATCGGGCGGTGCGTGTGCCCCATAACCATGACATCGATGCCGGGAACGGCCCGCGCGATCGCGACGCACGCGTTTTCCTGGGCGATCTCGCCATTGGTGTTTCGGCCGGAGGCGAGGTCTTCCTCCACCCCCATGTGAAAGGCGCCGATCACGAGGTCCACCTTCTCGCGGTTGCGCAGCACCTCGACCCAGTGTGCTGCCGCCTTAACCGGATCGCGGAATTCCAGACCGGCCCAGTTCTCTGGATTGTCCCAATACGGAACCCCCGGCGTCGTGATGCCGAGGATACCAACCCGAACCCCGTCCACCTCGCGGACCAGGTAGGGCGTGAACGCGGTCTCCTCGCTCCCGGCGCGGTAGGTATTGGCGGAAAGCCAGGGGAAGGCCGCCTCGCTTTTTGCCTTCTGCAGCACCGGCAGGCCGAAATTGTATTCATGATTGCCCACCGTCATGGCGTCGTACCGAAGCGCGTTCATCGCCAGCATCATCGGATGCACCGGGGTATTGTTCCGCCGGTTGTGGTAGTAGGCCAGCGGGGTGCCCTGGATGGTATCGCCGCAATCAATCAGAAGCAGGTTGGGCTTTGCCTTCCGGGCCTGGCGTACCGCCGTCGCCACCCGGGCCAGACCCCAGGGCGCCTCCCGGTCGGTGGAATAATCGATCGGGTAAAGGTTCCCGTGCAGGTCGGTGGTGACGAGGAGCGTCACCTGGACGCGCCCGGGCGTGCCAAAAGCATGACCAGTGCAGCCAAGAACAAGAAGCAGGGCGAGAAAGAGGCGATGGAAACGCACGCCGGGCACGCTGCAGGATCGGTGCCCGCAGCGCAATCCGACTTCCTGTCACGCGTGGGTGACGACCGGCGCAGACACGTGACGGCTTCGGAGGCTCGCCTTTGCCTCGGGCGGCATGCCAGTCTGGCCGCCTATGTTCAAGCCCGGCACCTTCGGCACGCCCTCCACCCAGCACGCCACCCGCGTGCTCCTGCTCGGCTCGGGTGAGTTGGGCAAGGAAGTGGTGATCGAACTGCAGCGCCTCGGCTGCGAGGTCATCGCCTGCGACCGCTACCAAGGGGCGCCCGCCATGCAGGTGGCGCACCGCAGCCATGTGTTCCCGATGCTGGATCCCATCGCCCTGCGTCGCGTGATCGCGCTGGAAAAGCCCGACCTGATCGTGCCGGAGATCGAGGCGATCGCGACCGACGTACTGGTCGAACTTGAGGTCGCCGGGCAGCGGGTGGTGCCCACCGCCCGCGCCGCCCGTCTGACGATGAATCGGGAAGGCATCCGGCGGCTCGCGGCGGAGGACCTGAAGCTGCCCACCTCGCCGTACCATTTTGTGGATACGGAAGAGGAAGCCCGGGCAGCGGCTGATGCGCTGGGTTACCCCTGCGTGCTCAAACCCCTGATGTCCTCCAGCGGCCACGGGCAGAGCGTGGTCAAGGCGCCGGAGGGGCTCGCCGCCGCCTGGCGTTATGCGCGCGAGGGCGCGCGCGCAGGTCTGGGGCGGTGCATTGTGGAGGGTTTTGTGCGGTTCGACTATGAAATCACCGTGCTGACGGTCTCCGCGTCCAATGGCGTGCAGTGCTGCCCGCCGGTTGGGCACGTCCAGGTGGACGGCGACTACCGCGAGAGCTGGCAGCCATGCGCGATGTCACTCCAGGCCTGGGCGGAGGCCCAGCGGATCGCAACCGCGGTGGTGAGCGCGCTCGGCGGCTGGGGCCTCTTTGGAGTCGAGTGTTTTGTGCGAGGCGACGAGGTGATCTTCAGTGAGGTCAGCCCCCGTCCGCACGACACCGGCCTCGTCACCCTCGGCAGCCAGGCCTGGTCCGAGTTTTCGCTGCACGCACGGGCGATCCTCGGCCTGCCCGTCCCGCCGGTGAAGCTGCTGCGGCCCGCGTTCAGTGTCGCCTTGCTCGGCCACGGCGACGGCGTCCCCCGCTTCGAAGGCCTCGCCGCCGCCGCCGCCGTGCCGGAAACACACCTGCGTTTGTTCGGCAAGCCGGAGTGCCGCGGCCACCGCCGCCTCGGGGTCGTGGTCGCTTGCGGCGACACCCTGGAGGAGGCGCGCGACCGCGCCCGCCAGGCTGCGGCCGCGATCGAGATCAAGATCGACTGATCAGGACGAGACGCTTGTCTTGGCCCGTTTCATCTGCCGGAAAACCGGCGCGAGTGTGCGCGCGGCCTGGAAGAACAGCCCGCCCTGCTCGCCCTCGCTCCGGCCGAAACGGACCTGGCGAATGCCCTCGTCGAAGGGCGTGGTGCCATTTTCGCAGAGAAGGGTGTGGCGCAGGCCGTTCCCTTCCAGGAAGGCGATAAAATTGTCACGGCGCGCCGGATACGCAGCCAGCATCGGTCCCAGGTCCAGCTCCTGGTAGAGCCGATGTGGATCAAAGCCGCCTTCCAGCGATTTCAGGGTGCGGCACGGTATCCGGTAAAACTCTGCCATCTCACTGGTGCGCGAGTCATGCGCCACCACCATCGCGGGGATTCCGGCCAACAGCCCCAGGATGTTGCCGTGGATGCGCGTGCCGATGGAAAAGTGAAAGGCCTTCAGGGCTTCGATCCAGGGAGTGACATCGCCAAAGTAGCGCACCCGGCTCTGGGCGAGGAGCTTCATGCTGAAGCCATCACTCATCGCATAGCGGAGGTCGGGCCAGGGCGTGCGCGCACGCCCTTTCAGCAGCTTGAGAATGTCGCCCTGCGAAAACAGCTCGGAGGGATAACGGTCAAAGAGGTCGGCCGCGATCCGCGCGAGCAGCACCTTGTTGCCGTTCACCGCCACCTTGAAGTCGCCTGGGGATATTGCAGGCTTCTCCACCTTCAGCGTCCGCAGATTGCGGTAAAAGGAAGGACAACCTGTGACATTCACCTGATGGATGCCGAGCTTTGCCAGACAGGCCGCGGTAAACTCCCCGCGCACACTGATGGTGTGCGACCGTTCGGCCACCGCGGACAGGAATCCCTTGGCCTCCGTCTCGAACGATTTGAGGAAGTCAAAGCTGTCCCGGCCGTGCGCCTGGACGCCGATGCCGGCCAGCACCACCGGAATCTTCAGCCCCCGGAGCAGGGGCACCCAGCCAGCCAGCATCTGCCGCGACTCCTCGGAAAGCCAATTGGCGGCGGGAATGACGTAACAGTCATAACGCTCATTGATCTCGTCAGCGGTCAGGGGCTGCCCGGCTTTGCCCCGGCGATAATAGTCCGAGTCGAGGACCATGTCCGGCGCGGCGTAGAGGTACTTAAAAAGGGCATCGGCAAAAAGACAGTTCCCCAAGTTACGGCCGGTCGCCCGCATCATGCCCTCGTAATCGAGACCGTAGTCGAAGGGCTCGAAGGGGTGCTTTCCGCTGTGAATCAGGATGCGTTTGATTGGCATATGGCGCCCTCGGGAAGAACGGAATCCGCCGCCCATGTCGAGACCTGGAGCGCA
The DNA here is from genome assembly GCA_023428905.1 of Verrucomicrobiota bacterium. GTDB lineage: Bacteria > Verrucomicrobiota > Verrucomicrobiia > Opitutales > Opitutaceae > EW11. The sequence goes on along the minus strand of JAEYWP010000026.1, from coordinate 45,816 downwards.
GGTCCCGCCGCCGGCGCCCCCCCCTACCCTGCTTTACGGAAGCCCCCCACCATGGGGCGGTTGCACTTGCACCGGTTTGGCCAAACCTTGCCCGTCTGAGCGATGACCCGGTTTTTCAAGACAGCGTGGCACCGTTTTACCCCAGCGACGGTACTCCTGATCGGGATGGCGGTGACGGTGGTGGGAACCTGGACCGCCTCGCGGGAAGTGTCTGCCCGGAACCGGTTCCGGTTCGAGACAGCGGCAGACGACCTGGTGAGCCGGATCAACACGCGCGTGCGCATCTACATCGCCCTCCTGGAAGGTACCGCCGGCATCCTGGGTGTGCATCAACCCGACGCGGAAACGTTTGAACGGTATGTGGCGTCGCTCGGGCTCGAGCGTCAATATCCCGGTATCCAGGGAATCGGTTTCGCCCAACGGGTGGACGGGGCCGCCGACGCGAGCCTGGTTCGGCAGGCAGGGGCCGGGCGCGAAGAGATTCTCCGAATCTGGCCGGACCCGGCTGGCGGCATCTCCTTCCCCATCGTGCTCCTTGCCCCCTCGGACACACGCAACCGCCAGGCTCTCGGCTACGACATGTACTCCGAACCCATCCGCCGCCACGCCATGGATGCCGCATGGCGCCGCGGGCAGGCAGCGGCATCGGGCAAAGTCACACTGGTCCAGGAAATTGATCAAAAAAAACAGGCCGGCTTCCTGATCTACCGGCCGATCTATCAAGGCCTGGTCGTGCCCACCGATGGGAACGGCAAGGAGCAACGTCTCCTCGGATTCGTCTACAGCCCCTTCCGGGCCGACGACCTCTTCCAGGGCATCATCCACGGGCGCAATGCCGGCATCGAGGGATTGCGTGTTTATGACGGCGACATCCCGGATGAACACGCCCTGCTCCACCATTCCGGCCCCGTCGGCCCGGGTGCGGAGCGCACCGTCATCCGGCGCAGTCTGGACGTGGCCGGACGCACCTGGACGATCCTCGCCTATCCCTCGCCCACCCTCTACACGCCCTACACCGCGGCGGCGGTGGTGCTGGGTATCGGTTCGCTCATTACAGCCCTGCTCGGCGCCATCGTCCGCGGGCTGGAGAATGAGCGCGCGTCCGCGACACGTCACGCGGTGGAACTGACCGCCTCGGAGCGCGCGGTGCGCGAAAACGAGCGGAGGGTTCAGGCAGTCCTCGATGCCTCCATCGATGCCATCGTGGTCGTCGACGAAGCCGGCACCCTGGTGGAGATGAACCCGGCAGCGGAGGCGATGTTCGGGCGGGAGCGGGGGGCGTCGGTGGGGCGGACCCGGGTGGAGGAGCTGGTCCCGGACCGGCTGCGCACTGTTTTTAACGAGCGGTTTCGGCGCAACGCGCAGGAAACCCTGCCCCCGATGGCGGTGCCACGGGCGGAGCTGACGGGACTGCGCGCCGACGGAACGGAATTCCCGGTCGAGATCGGCTTCAGTCGCATCGTGGTCAACGGCCGACCCCTGCTGACCGGCTTCATCCGGGACATCACCGCACGCCGCGAAAACGAGGCGGAAATCCGTCGCCTGCACGCCGGGCTGGAGGACCGCGTGCGCGCGCGCACGATCGAACTGGAGGATGCCAACCAGCAGCTGGAGGCGTTTACGTATTCAGTCTCCCATGACTTGCGCGGGCCCCTGCGGCATATCCACGGCTTTTCCGTCCTGCTTGCCGACAGCGTGCCCGCCGAGCATCTCGGCGAGACCGCGCGGGAAAGCCTGGCGCGGATCCAGCGCGCCGTTGCGAAAATGGACCGACTGATCGAGGGGTTGCTCACCCTGTCCCGCTCCACCCGCGCGGAAATGCAGTACCTGCAGGTCTCGATGCAGGAGCTGGTCCAGGAAGCGGTGCGCAGCCTCGAGCCCGAAAGCGCCGGGCGCGCGATCGAGTGGCAGATCGACCCCTTGCCCGACGCGGAGGGCGATCCCGCCCTGCTTGGCCAAGTCTGGACCAATCTTCTGTCCAACGCCGTCAAATACACCCGGGACCGGACCCCGGCGCGGATCCACGTGTTCGCCCGTCGCGAGGACGGTTTCACCGAATATCACGTGCAGGACAACGGGGTGGGCTTCGACATGCGGTACGCGGATAAACTTTTCGGCGTGTTTCAGCGTCTTCACCGCGAAACGGATTTTCCCGGCACCGGCATCGGTCTCGCCAATGTCGCGCGGATCGTGAAGCGACACGGCGGCAAGGTCCGCGCCGAGGGCGAGGTCGACCGGGGCGCCACCTTCGTCTTCTCGCTGCCGCTGCTGCAAAATCCCAGCTGACCTGCCCGCCGGAAGCCGAAACTTCCCACTTCTCACCCGCCCGAATCGGCGCCAGGCTCCGCAAATGCTGAAACGCACGCTTCTCTCCGCCGCCGTCGGTGGCATGCTGGTGTTCTCCGCCCTGAAGGCGAACGAACCCGCGCCCGCCTCCGCCACGGACTTCCAGTTCAAGGCAGACCGCTTCGCCGACATCCAGGTGCTTCGCTACCGGGTACCGGGTTTTGAGGAACTCTCGCTGCGCCAGAAAGAGCTGGCCTACTACCTCTACGAGGCAGGGCTGGCTGGCCGGGACATCTTCTGGGACCAGAAATACCGCCACAACCTGACGGTGCGCAAAACCCTCGAGGCCGTTCTCAACAGCTACCGCGGCGAGCGTTCCGGCGCGGAGTGGGACAACTTCCTCTCCTATGCAAAGCAGGTGTTCTTTGCGAACGGCATCCACCATCACTACGCCAGCCTGAAGTTCGAACCACAGTTCACCCCGGCGTATTTTGCCAACCTGCTGGAGAAGTCGGACGCCAGCCTCCTGCCCCTGCAGGGCAAAAGCGTGGCGGCATTTTCCACCGCGCTGACCCCGATCCTCTTTGACCGGACGGTCGCGGCCAAGACGGTCAACCTGGACGGCGGCGTCGACAATGTTGCGACCTCGGCCAACAACTTCTACCGCGACGTCACCACCGCGGAGGTCACGGCTTTTTACGCGGCGCATGCCCACCAGAGCGGCAACCCCCGGCTCTCCCACGGGCTCAATTCGCAGCTCGCGAAAGTCGACGGCAAGCTGGTCGAGCGGACCTGGAAGATCGGTGGGATGTACGGCCCGGCGCTCGAAAAAATCGTCTTCTGGCTGGAGAAAGCCGTGCCCGTCGCAGAAAGCGACCTGCAGCGAAAGAGCCTCCAACACCTGATTGCGTATTACCGAACCGGAGACCTGGCGGAATTCGACGAGCACTGCATCGCCTGGGTGCGCGACACCGAATCGCGGATCGATTTCGTCAACGGCTTCATCGAGGTCTATGCCGACGCGATCGGCAAGAAGGGCGCGTTCGAGTCCGTCGTCTCCATGCGTGACGAAAAGGCCACCCGCCGCATCGCCGCCATTTCGAAGGAGGCCCAGTGGTTCGAGGACAACTCCCCGATCGCGGATGCCCACAAGAAAAAGACCGTCACCGGGATTTCCGCCAAGGTGATCACCGTGATCGGCGAGGTCGGCGATGCCGCCCCGTCCACCCCGATCGGCATCAACCTTCCCAACGCCGAATGGATCCGCGAGCAGCACGGGTCCAAGTCGGTTTCCCTCGGCAACATCGTGGAATCCTACAACGACGTGCAGTCCAAGAGCCCAGCCACCGCAGAGTTCGCGCCCGATGCGGCAGTGGCGGCGCGGGTCAAACAATGGGGTTCCCTTGCAGCCGACCTCCACACCGACATGCACGAGGTGATCGGGCACGCGTCCGGACAAATCAACCCGGGCGTGGCGACCACGGATCAGACCCTCAAGAACTACGCCGGCACCCTCGAGGAGGCCCGGGCCGATCTCGTCGCCCTGTATTATGCCCTCGACCAGAAGCTGGTGGATATCGGCGTCATGCCCTCGCTCGACGTCGGCAAGGCGGAATACGACCGGTACATCATGAACGGCCTGATGACCCAGCTCTTCCGCATCCAGCCGGGACACAACCTCGAGCAGGCGCACATGCGCAACCGGCAGCTGGTCAGCGCCTGGGCGCTCGAGCACGGCAAGGGCAACAAGGTCATCGAGCGTCTCACCCGCGACGGGAAAACGTATTTCCGGATCAATGACTACAATCAGCTGCGCGCCCTCTTCGGGCAGCTGCTGAAGGAAATCCAGCGCATCAAGTCGGAGGGCGATTTTGAGGCCGGCAAGGCGCTGGTCGAAACCTATGGTGTCAAGGTCGACCAGGCCCTGCTCGCCGAGGTGCACCAGCGGTACGCCCCGCTCAACATCGCCCCGTACATGGGCTTCATCCAGCCGCGCCTTGTCCCGGTGATGAAGGACGGTCGCATCTCCGATGTGACGATCGAATACCCCACGGACTTCGTCGGCCAGATGCTCGAGTACGGCAAGGCCTACGGCCACCTGCCCGTGACCGAGCCGCTCTGAGCGCGCAGGGTTTTCCTCCCGTCGCGTGACCTGACCGGCCGTCAGCTCCGCGACACCACGCCGAGGTGGCAGTGCTCCTTGAATTCGCGGATCTCCACCGCCATCCCGTATTCAAGCATCGGATGCGACTGGACCAGCCGGGTGGCTTCGTCCAGGTCCCGGGCCCGGAGTTTGATGTACCCGCCGACCACCTCCGTCGCCTCCACGTAGGGCCCGTCGACCACCCGGGAGCCACCCGGCCCGGAAACGACGCGCCGCTCGTCCATCAGCGGCTGCCCTTCAAACGCCTTCCCCTCGTCCGCCAGCCGGTCGTACCAGGCGTTCCATCGCTCCAGGAGGCCGGCTCGCCCGGCATCCGTCAGCTGCGCCAGCGTCTCGGCACCCGTGTTCTTCAGGATCAGGAGGTAAGTCTTGGGGGAGGAAACCATGACGGAAGTTATGATTCGTGAGGGTGTGCTTCGTGAGGGGAGGGATGCCGGCGCGGGAATGTCAGGCAGCGTGCGCGCCACTGGCAAGACCGCGCGGGGGGACCTTGCGTGGCCGTTCGGATGCAGGCGGCCTGCCCTCATGCCGCGCGGGGCGCAGCGCCGCCGGGCTGGCTCGCCGAAAAAGCCAGGGGCGTCGGGAAACGCCGCGCGTTCCGGGAATCCGGTAGGCGGCCCCTAGGGAAAAACACGGTACTCACCGTGATGACAGGTCCGGAGATTGCTCCTCCGAACGGCGCACCGACACTGAGGCCACTCCTGCCGCCCCGCAGTCTCCCGCATGAAGACGCCAGCCGCCACCCGTGCGGCCCCCTCCCCCACCGCCCCTGAGACACGGGACCCCTTGCTGGCCAGTGCCGTGGTCAACGCCCTCGACGCCGGCTTCTGCCTGATCGAGTTGCTCTACGACGCTGAGGGGCACGCCCGGGATTACCGCTTTCTCGACACCAATCCGGCCTTCGCGCGGCAGACCGGACTGACCGACTGCATCGGCCGCACCATCGGCGAACTCGCGCCCGACCACGATCGCCGCTGGATCCGGCATTACGAAGCCGTGGCGTCGACCGGTGAGGCCGTCCGCTTCGTGGACTTCGCTCCCGCCTTCAATCGCTGGTTCGACGTCAGTGCGTTCCGCGTCAGTCCGGATCAACCCCATCGCATCGGAATTCTCTGCCGGGAGGTTTCGCAGCAGCAGAACACCGAGCAACGCAACCTCTTCCTGAGCGAGCTCTCCGTCGCGCTGGCCCCGCTGACCGGGGAGGATGCACTCATCGAGACGGCCGTCACTGCCCTGGGCCGGCACCTCAGCGCCGGCCGCTGTTATTTCCTGGAGTGTTTCCCGGCGCAGAACCGGATCATCGTCAGCAAAAACTGGGTACGCCCCGGGGTGGCATCGATCCAGGGGGAACTTCCCCTCCACCAGTTTGGCGGTCTCGATTGGTGGGACCGTTTTGTGCAGGGCGACTTCGCCGTCACGGACGTTCGGACGCATCCGCTCACCCGTGCCCACGCCGAGGCGTACGGGGGCGTGGCGCTGCGCTCCTACGCCGTCCAGCCCTACCGCAAGGAGGGACAAGTGCGGGTGGTGCTGGCGGCCACGGATACGTCCCCGCGCACCTGGACCCCCTACGAAACCGCCCTGCTGGCGGACGTCGCGGCCCGCGTCTGGCCGCTGGTGGAGCGGGCCCGCACCGAAGCCGCCCTGAGGGAGCGCGAGGCCCGCTACCGTGCCGTCTTCCAGTCGATCGATGAAGGATTCTGCATCCTCGACGTGATCCACGACGATCGCGGGGAGCCGTGCGATTATCGTTTCCTCGAAGCCAATGCCGCCTTCGAGCGCCACACCGGACTGACGGGGGTGAGCGGACGCACCGCCCGCGAACTGGTTCCCCATCTCGAGGACCACTGGCCGCGGATCTACGGCAATGTCGCCGCCACCGGAACTCCCATCCGGTTCGAAGAGCACTCCGAGGCGATGGGCCGCTGGTTTGATGTTCACGCCACCGCCGTCGGCGGCACGCGCGTTGCCCTCGTTTTTGTCGACGTGACGGAGCAGCGCCTGGCGCAGCAGCGCGAGCGCGACCTCGCGGCGGCGGCGATTTCGGCCAACGCCAAGTTTCGCACCATCTTCGACCAGTCTTCTGTTTTCGCCGGCATCCTCTCGACCGACGGGCGTGTGCTGGAGGCCAACCGCCTCTGCCTTGAGGGGTGTGGATACACGGACGATCAGGCGCTCAACCGCTTTTTCCCGGACACCCCCTGGTGGCGGCTGGCGCCCGACTCGCGCCGGCGCATCGCGGAGGCGATCCCGCGGGCGGCGGCGGGCGAAACCTTCAGCAGCGTGCTCACGTACCACTGGGCGGACGGGAGCGCACGGCTGGTCGACTTTGCGCTCAATCCCATCCGCGAGAATGGCCGCGTCGCGTTCCTCCATGCCACCGGGGTGGACATCACGCAGCGCCGGCAGGCGGAGGTCGACCTGCACCGCGCGCACGCGCTGCTCGCCGACAAGGCGAAACACCTGGAGAGCCTGGTCGAGCAGCGGACCGCCAAGCTCCGGGAGACGATCGGCGAGCTCGAGGCGTTTTCCTACAGCATCGCGCACGACATGCGCGCCCCGCTCCGCTCCCTCAAGGGATTTTCCGACATCCTGCTGGAGGAGCATAAGGCCGGTCTGGAGACCGAGGCGCAGCGCTACCTCGAGCGGATTGCCGCGGCGGCGGACCGCATGGACAAGCTGATCCAGGATGTCCTGAGCTACAGCCGGATTGTCCGCACCGATCTCACCCTCGCCCCGGTGCGGCTGGCGGCGTTGCTGCCCAGCATCCTCGAGACGTATCCACATTTTGCACCGGACCGCGCACAGATCGTGTTCCAGGAGCCACTGCCCACCGTCCTGGGCAACGAGGCGATGCTCACCCAGATCTTCTCCAACCTCCTCGGCAACGCCGTGAAATTTGTTGCTCCCGGCGTGACGCCGCGGGTGACGATCTCAGCCAGCCGGACGGAGGCAATGGTCCGCGTGCAGGTGGCCGACAATGGCATCGGCATCCTGCCGGAGCAGCGCGACAAGATCTTCGAGATGTTTCACCAGGTCAGCAATCTCTACGAGGGCACCGGCATCGGTCTGGCGATCGTGAAAAAGTCGGTTGAACGCATGGGAGGCCGGGTGGGCGTGCAGTCCCGCCCCGGCTTCGGCAGCGTTTTCTGGTTTGAGCTGCCCACTGCTTAGCGGGGCATGCGGGCGCCCGTCTTCGGACGCACATCCTCGACCATCGGCTCGTCGGAGGTGCCGCCCATTTTGCGGGCGAAATACATGATCATGTCCGGATCCACACCGGGCGAGCTGAGCTGCGGCTCCTCGTCCAGATCCGGCCAGTCCACGCCTTCCGGCATGCCGGTGCGCACTTCGAGCTCCGAGCCGTCCTCGGGGTGAAGCCCATTCCAGATCTGCCCGGCCTGGGTGTAATCGTCCTTGCTGAACTGGAAGAGGACGCGGTGCAGCCCCTTCTCCTCGTGCTCGCGCGACTCGGCGAACTTCTTGTTGCTGACGTCGGGGATGGGCAGGAGCTTGCTCACGTCCGCACCGGTGAGTTTCTCCAGCGCCTTGGCGTAGGCCACGATGTGCACGCCGCCGCGCACCAGGAGGAAGCCCACCAGCGCCCGCGCCACCGGGTCGCTCGTCATTTCGTAGACCCTGATCTTGTTCGCGCGGGCACCGCACTCCAGGAAGAAGTTGTGCAGGAGGTCCAGCTTGAGGTTGCCGCTGGAAAACACATAACTCCCATTCCAGGGATTGCCCATCGAGTCGACGGGCAGCGAGGCCTGCGCGGAGGCGAGAAAATGGTAGCTATTGCGCGCGTTCAGCATGCCCTCGAGCGGTGCCGCTTTCTGCGCGGCGGGCCCCGCCTCGCGCCGGTCCGCGCGTTTGGTTGCGCCGGTCAGCAGGAGGTTGATCGCCGCCGACACCACCTCGATGTGGGCGTGCTCTTCGGCCGCGATGTTACAGAGCAGATCGTAGAATGGCCGAGCCTTGCTGCGCCCGCGAAAATTGAACGACTGGAACGTGTAGTTCATCAGCGTCGACATCTCCCCGAACTTTCCGCCCATCAGCTCCTGGACGGCTGCGGCGGCGTTGGGATTGGGTGAATCGGGGGTGGGCAGTTGGACGGGAAGTTTGTCGACGCGTATGACCATAAAGAAAGGAGTGAGGGTTGAAGCCTCACCCTAACGCATGCGCCGAGGCGCCGACACCGGGCCCCTTTCCTACCTGCTGCTGGGAGATCGCAGAGAGAGTGGGTGCAGCCCCGGACGGCCGTTTTGCTCAGCGTAGCTCGGGCTCGGCACCCGCGCCCAGCTGCCGCAACCAAGCCGCCGCACGGTCGGTGTACGCCACCTGCACCTCCGGCGGAGATTGATGGTTGTGGGCCGACTCCACCAGCGGCACCGCGAGCTTGCGGCCCGGGATCTGGTTGAAAGCCGTCCAGATGCCGACCGGGGGACAGACCTCGTCGAGAAAACCCATCGAGACCAGGCAGGTGGCGCGGATCCGCGAGGCGAAGTTGATCGCGTCGAAATAAGGGGCGGTATCCACCACGCGAGGACGCTTGACATCCCAAAACGGATACCCGGAGAGGCGTCCATGCAGGGCCCCCAGCGCATCGGCTCCGGCGGGGACGTGCACCACCATGTGCGTCACCCGCGGGTGAAGGCCGGCCACGGCGAAGCTCTGTTGCCCCCCCATGCTGGTTCCCGTCACCACCAACACGCGCCCGTCCCAATCGGGCCGCTCCGTCAGGTAGTCCGCGGCCCGATACGCAGCGAGGTACATCTGCAGGAAATAGTTCCGGTCGCGATCCTCGTCGTAGATCGTGTTGTAGGAACGAATGAGCTGGGGCAGCGCCTGATAGAAGGCGGGCGGCAGGTCGGCCGGCACGTCGTGCGGCATGACGTTGAGCGCGAGGAAACCCTCGGCGGCGCGGTCCGTGACCCAGGCCTTTTCCAACGGATAGGGACCGCCCGCCCACTGAAGGAGAAGGAGCGCGGGAAACTTCCCCTCGCGCGCAGGCTTGGCGAGCTGCCCGTAGATCCGCACGCCGCCGACGTGCTTCATCACGAGGGTGGCGTAGTCAACCCCCTCGCGTCCGCTCTCGCCCGGTGTGAGCACAGGCTCGGCGGGCGTGGCGTGCAGTCCGCCGATCTTTGCCGCCCAGAACGCGTCGAAATCCGCCGGGCGCGTTGCCACCGGCTGAAGCTGTTCCGGGGCCACGGCGGCGGCGGCAAAACGACGCTGCTCGGGCACTCCGCCCTCTGGCAGAACTTCGAGATAAAGCATGCCCGGCTCCTCCAGGGTGGCGCCGACGTCGGCGACCCCGCCCTCAAAAGCGAGCACGCCCGACTGCACCACGTCGAGGTGGTTCTTTTTGAGGGTATACTTCAGGGGCTGCCCCCAGCCCTCCGGCGCGCGAACGGACCAGCCGACGCGCGCACCCAACGGATAAATCCCGTCGGCGTCCGCCGGCGTGATCACCAGAGCCGGAGCGGCGGGGGCCTGGTGGGCTACCGGGGGCGTCGCCGGCGCGGCCGGCGTGGCCGTAGCAAACACGTCGAGCGCGGCAACAAGGGAGACCAGTCCCAACCAGGGGAGCAGGGGGAGGAAGCGAGTAGACGGGGAATTCATGCAGGGAAGCGCGATCAACGCGGAGACGGATACACGAGGCCAGTGTGAAACAGGGCCCCGCCGTCCCGGGGTCCACTCACATTCGTGAATCTCCACCCCGCCTCCGGGCATGCCAATACCGCACCGCCCCCGCACGGGTGCATGTCCGGCAATCCACCGCCCGAAGCGGCCGGGGCCCGGTTACGGTATCAACAAAGCGGTCCGTCCGCCTGCTCACGCGCCCGCCTGATGGGTCCTAGTGGGAGACCTTGTACCTGGAGGTGCTCCCAGCGACACCCTTGCCCCGCTCCCAGCGCCTCTTCCTGCTCATCCCTTTTTGCCGCCATGAGCACTGCCTCCTCCGCCTCCGCACCCAAACTCGCCAATCCCGCCGTCGTTGGTCTCGCCGGCTTCGGCCTGACCACCCTGCTGCTGCAGTTCCACAATGTGGGCTGGATGGGCATGGGCCCCGTGATCTGGGTGGGCCTCGTCTTTGGCGGCGGCGCCCAGCTGATCGCCGGACTCCAGGAAATGAAGACTGGCAACAGCTTCGGCTACTGCGCCTTCACGTCCTACGGTGCGTTTTGGATCTCCCTCTGCCTCATGCTGCTGGGGAATCATTTCAAGGTATTCGAGTCCTCCCACCAGGACGTCGGCCTGTTCCTCGTCGGCTGGACTCTGTTTACCGTCATCCTCTGGATCGGCGCGCTGCGTATCCACGGCGCGATGGCCACGACGTTCACCCTCCTTCTGATTGGGTTCATTCTGCTCGATCTCGCCCACTTTGGTTTCCCCGGCCTTACGAAGGTCGCTGGCTACGAGCTGATGGCCTGCGCCCTCGCCGCCTGGTACATGATGGCTCGCATCATCTTGAATGAGGTTTTCGGCCGCGAGGTCCTGCCCGCCGGCAAGCCCTGGATCTCCGCCCCCGCCGCCCCGTCCGCGCCGCTGCGGCGCAGCGAGGCCCGCGTGCTCGAGTCCGTCGGGCGCTAAGCCTTTCCGCGCACTCGGGTCGCCACGCGGCCCGAGTCGCCCCAACGCAAGCGGCTGTACTCAGCGGTGAACGCACCCAGCCCTTTGACGGACGTGCGGATCTTTGTTCTGGTGCGCCCTCACCATGCCAAGCCAGCACCCGACGCCGTCGTTTTTCACCCGCCTCAGACTCGCCTTCCGCGTGCTGGGTGACCCCGCTCTTGCGGAGCGCCTGACCGCCCCCGCGCCGCAGCCGCTCCCCCCTGCTCCGGTCCCTCCGGCCACCGCGGCGGCATCCGCTCCGGCCCCGGCCGATCACGCTTCCGGTCTGACCCTCTTGGCCTTGCTGCAGCGCGAAGGCCGGTTGGTGGACTTCCTCCAGGAGGATGTGTCCGGATTTCAGGATGCCGAGATCGGCGCCGCCGCACGCGTGGTCCACGCCGGCACACGCAAGGCCCTCCACCAGTATTTCACCCTGGAGCCCATCCTCCCCCAGGGTGAGGGCGAGAGTGTGGCGGTGAAGGCGGGTTTTGACGCCCAGCGCATCCGACTCACCGGCAATATCACGGGCCAGCCGCCCTTCCGCGGCACGCTCCGCCACCACGGATGGGTGGCCACCGAGGTGCGCCTGCCCACCGCCTCCCCCGCCCTCGACCCCCGGGTGGTCGCGCCCGCCGAAGTCGAACTCTGATCCACCATGGCGCGTTATTCCGTTGGTATCGACCTGGGCACGACAAACTCGGCCGTCTCCTACTTCGAGCTCGATCGCGAGGCCGGGCGAGGGCGAGAGCAGTCCATCCTCGCCCTCCCGCAGGTGACCAGCCCGGGGCTGGTGGAGAAAAGGCCCCTTCTCCCGTCCTTCCTCTACCTCCCCGCCGAGCAGGAATTTCCCGCCGGCGCAGTCAACCTGCCGTGGGATGCGGCCCGCACCGACCGACTCGCCGGCGAGTTTGCGCGTGCCCACGGCAGCAAGGTCCCCACCCGACTGGTCAGCTCCGCCAAGAGCTGGCTGAGCCACGCCGCCGTCGACCGGCAGGGCCCCATCCTCCCCTGGCAGGCCCCCGCTGACGTCAAACGCATTTCCCCCCTCGACGCGTCGCGCGCCCTGCTCGAACACCTGCGCTCGGCCTGGGATCACCAATTCCCGGATACACCGCTGCCGACACAGGAGGTGGTCCTGACCGTACCCGCCTCGTTTGACGCGGGAGCCCGTGAGCTGACCCTCACCGCGGCCCGGCAGGCCGGTTTGGACAACGTGACCCTCCTTGAGGAGCCGCAGGCCGCGTTTTACGCCTGGACCGAACAGCTCGGCGGGGGCTTCCGCCAGCATGTCCGCCCCGGGGACCTCATCCTCGTGGTGGATGTGGGCGGCGGCACCAGCGATTTTTCACTCATCGCGGTGACGGACGCCGACGGTTCCTTGCAGCTCACCCGCGTGGCGGTGGGCGACCACATTCTTCTCGGCGGTGACAACATGGACCTGGCGCTGGCCTACGTCGTTTCCCAACGGCTGGCAGCGGAGGGGCGCAAGCTCGACAGCTGGCAGTTCAACGCCCTCACCCACGCCTGCCGCCAGGCGAAGGAGTCCCTGTACGCCCGGCCCGATCAGGCCGCCGCGCCGCTCACGATCCCCGGCCGAGGCTCCTCCCTGATCGGCGGAACGATCCGGTCGGAACTTACGCGCGACGAACTCGACCGCGTCCTCACCGACGGATTTTTCCCCGCCTGCGCCGTGACCGACCGGCCTCAGACCGCCCGCCGGACCGGACTGACCCAGATGGCTCTGCCCTACGCCCAGGATCCCGGGGTGACGCGGCACCTCGCTGCCTTTCTCACCCGGCAGGCCCAGGCGCTGGCCGCCGCACACGACGCTCCGATCCGGGTGGACGGCCAGTCTTTTGTCCGCCCGACCGCGCTGCTCTTCAACGGTGGCGTCTTCAAGTCCGCTGTATTAAAAATGCGGGTACTCGAGGTGGTGAATGGCTGGCTGGCGGCCGACGGCGCGCCCGCGGCAAAGGAGCTCGCCGGGGCGGACCTCGACCTCGCGGTCGCCCGGGGCGCCGCCTACTACGGCTGGGCCCGTCACGGGCAGGGGCTGCGTATCCGCGGTGGCACGGCACGCGCCTATTATGTGGGGGTGGAAAGCGCGGTCCTCGCCGTCCCCGGAATCGAGCCGCCGGTCAAGGCTCTCTGCGTCGCGCCCTTCGGCATGGAGGAAGGCACCCAGGCGGACATTCCACCGCAGGAGTTCGGCCTGGTGGTGGGCGAACCAACCCGCTTCCGCTTCTTCTCCAGCTCGGTCCGCCGCGACGACACGGTGGGGCTGATGATCGACGACCCGGCGGACAGCCCCGACTTCGAGGAACTGGCGCCGATCGAGTCGGCCCTGCCCGCGCGGGCCGGCGCCGAGGGCGCGCTGCTCCCCGTCAACCTTCAGGCTGCCGTGACCGAACTCGGCACCCTGGAATTGCGCTGCCTGGAAAAGGACGGCCCCGGTCTTTGGAAGCTCGAGTTGAACGTGCGGTTGAAGGAGTGACATCGCGGCTCGCCTGAGCATGTCGGACCACGTCATCGGAATTGATCTGGGCACGAGCAACTGCGCCCTCGCCTACGCACGAGTGACGGCGGGCGCTCCCGCGCGGATCGAGGACTTCGCCATCCCGCAGCTGCTACGCCCCGGCCAGGTCGCATCGCAAGCACTGCTGCCCTCGGCCCTCTACCTGCCCGGGGAACACGAGATGGCGGCCGGTGCGCTCGCCCTGCCCTGGGACACGGCTCCGCCGTATCCGGTCGGTGAATTCGCACGCTGGCAGGGGGGCAGGGTGCCGGGACGCCTGGTCGCGTCGGCCAAGAGCTGGCTTTCCCACGCCGGGGTTGACCGCACCGCGCCCATCCTCCCCTGGGGTGCGCCGCCCGACGTCGCCAAGGTTTCGCCCACCCGGGCCTCCAGTCTCTACCTGCAGCATCTGGCTGCGGCCTGGGACCATGCCCACCCTGGGGCGCCGCTGGCGCGCCAGGAGGTGGTGATCACCGTGCCCGCTTCCTTTGACGAGGTGGCCCGGGCGTTGACGGTGACAGCGGCGCGCGACGCCGGACTCGAGACCTTCACCCTGGTGGAGGAACCGCAGGCCGCCTTTTACGCTTATACCGCGGAACACGAGCACACTCTCGCGGAGGCGCTGCGCGGGATTCGGCTCGTGCTCGTGGTGGACGTGGGTGGCGGGACCACCGACTTTACGCTGATCCAGGTTGCAGTGGGCGACGACGGCCCGGTTCTCAAGCGTGTGGCCGTCGGAGACCATCTCCTCCTTGGGGGCGACAACATGGATGCCGCCCTGGCCCGACATGCGGAGGAAAAACTGCGCGAAAGCGGTCACAAAGTGTCGCCGACGCAGTGGTCTCAGTTGGTGCAGGCGGCCCGTGTCGCGAAGGAAACGCTCCTGCGCGAGGAAGCCCCGGATGGACACATCCTCGCAGTGGCGGGTGCGGGCAGCCGCCTCGTCGGCAGCACCCTTTCCACCACCGTGAGCCGAGCCGAGGTGGAGCGTCTGGTGGTGGAGGGCTTCTTCCCGGCTTGTGACCCGGCGGAGACGCCACGCCGTGCCCCACGGGTCGCTCTGCAGGAACTCGGCCTGCCCTATGTGCAGGACACAGGGATCACCCGCCACCTCGTCGCCTTCCTCCGCCGCCATGCCCAGGCCGGAGCCGCCGCCCTGGGTGGGCAGGCCGCGGCGGACGAGACAATCCCCCTTCCCCGGCCCGACGCCCTCCTCCTCAACGGAGGCGTCTTCAACTCCCCGCGTCTGGCGGATCGCCTCGTTGATGTGCTCTCCAGCTGGTGGCCACAGGCAGCACGCATTCCCCTCCTCCGGCATGCCTCGCTTGACCTGGCGGTGGCCCGCGGCGCCGCGCGCTACGCCTTGGTGCGGCGCGGCCTCGGCCGGCGGATTGGCGGCGGCGCAGCCCAGGCCTTTTACGTCGGCCTCGGAGGGGCCGACAACGACGCCGGCCGACAGGCGGTGTGTGTGATTCCGCGTGGCCACGAGGAGGGCATCGCCATCGACATCACGCACCGGCCGTTCCGGCTCGCCCTCGGGCAGCCGGTCCAGTTCCCCCTGTATTCATCGGCCGCTGACAGGGTGGATCTCCCCGGTGAGATCGTGCGGATCGACGACAGTTTCCACCCGCTGCCCCCGCTGCACACCCTCTTCAAGGCCACGGTGGAGACGGCGCGCCGGGAGACGGTTCATCTGCGCTCCAGCCTGACCGAGCTCGGGACACTGGAGCTGTGGTGCGTCGCGAATACCGGAGAAGAGCGCTGGCGCCTGGAATTCGAGCTTCGCGGGCAGGCTGGGCGCCCGGCCGAGGTGAGTGTGACGGAGGCGATGCCGGCCGGCTTCGATGCGGTGCGCACGGTGGTGGAACGCGTCTACGGCCCGGCGTCCCAGCAGGTCGACCCAAAGCAGGTGAAACAACTGGGCAGCGCCCTCGAAGAAGCGCTCGGTCCGCGCGAGACGTGGCGCCTTCCCCTCCTCCGTGAACTCTGGGGCACGCTTTTTGCCGGGGCCGGCCGACGGCGCCGCTCCACCGCCCACGAGCGCACGTTTTTCCGACTCGTCGGCTACAGCCTCCGCCCCGGCGTCGGATACCCGCTCGATGCCTGGCGCTGCGAGCAGACGTTCCGACTGTTCGGCGAGCTGATCCACGCCCAGTCGGAGCAGTCGGTCTGGAACGAATTCTGGATCTGCTGGCGCCGCGTGGCGGGCGGCCTGCGTGAAGAACACCACGAGGCGATCTGGGCCTTTCTCAAGCCGCACCTCGCCCGGCGCGTGCCCCTCCATCCGCCCAAGCACGCCGCCCGGCCTAAGGGCATCCAGCCGGAGGGGGTCGACGAAATGATTCGCACCGCGGCGTCCCTCGAGCACCTGCCGGCGGCGGAGAAGGGTGTATTCGGCGATTGGATCATCGAACGCCTGCGCCACCCCTCGAAGGCGGGGCCTGGCCCGTGGGCCTGGGCCCTCGGCCGCGTGGGCACCCGGGCTCCGCTCTACGGCAGCGGACACCGCACCCTCCCGGCGGAGCAAGCCGCCGCCTGGCTGGAGGTGCTCCTTGACCAGGGCCTGCGCGCCGCCGACGGCGCCCCTTTCGCCGCGACCCAACTCGCTCGCATGACGGGAGACCGCACTCGCGACCTTGACCCTGAGCTGCGCACGCGAACCGCCGCCGCCCTGCGCGAGGTCGACGCGCCGGAACGCTGGGTTCAGATGGTGGAATCGGTCGTCACCCTCGAGGCGGCCGACGAGGCGCGCGCCTTGGGTGACACCCTGCCGCTCGGGTTGCAGCTCCGTTAAGTCCGGGCGACCGGAGGCTCAGCGCATCCAGACGAAGAGCAGCGCCACGATCGTGAAGGTGCCGCAGGCCGCCGCCAGGAAAGCAGTCACCGTAGGATCCCATCCCGTGTGATCGGCGACCAACGCTGCACCCCCGTTGACCGCCAGCAGCACCATGGCGAACGAGGCCAGGGCGCGGATCCGGCTCCAACGGTGGCGCCGCAGCAGGGCCACATCCTCGTCCACCTGCTGCTCCCACGCCGTGGTCTGCTGCGCGAGGTTCTCCGCAAGGATCCGCTCCGGCGCATTGGGATCGGGCGTCCCGCCCGCCGGCGTATTCACCACCTGGATCGTCTTTCGACCAAGGGTAAGCGGGGGGCGCGGAGGCTCGAAGTCGGAGGGTGTCATGGCCTGCCCCAGTTTTGACCGAAGCGTTCCAGACGCAACCCACCTCCCGCCCCTGCCGCCCGGGGACGGGACGCAAAACGTGCGGACGACGCGGAGCGGTCGACTGCGCGCGGTGGTTTTTTGCCCCGCTGTACAGGCCGGTTGACAGTGCGGATTCGCCATCGAACCGGCCGCGTTGTGCGCTCACGCATGCGTCCTTCCCAGGCAGAAAAGGCCCAGCGGTTTCTTGCGCTCCATCAGGCTCCTGGAGCCTTCGTGATCCCCAATCCCTGGGATGCAGGTTCAGCCCGGCTCCTGGCCTCGCTTGGCTTCCACGCCCTGGCCACCTCGAGCAGCGCCTCCGCCGGCACCCTGGGACGCCGCGATTACGCCCTCCAGCGCGACGAGGCGTTGGCAAACGCTCGCGCCATCGCCGAGGCCAGCGACCTGCCGGTGTCGGCGGACCTCGAGGACGGGTTTGGGCGCGATCCCGCCACCGTTGCCGAGACGGTGCGACTCGCGATCGCGGCAGGACTGGCGGGATGCTCGATCGAAGATGCTCCCGGCGACGGCCGCCCCCACGACGTGATGCTGGCGGTGGAGCGTGTGGCCGCCGCGGTAGAAACAGCGCGCACTGCTGGTTTCCCCTTCCTCATCACCGCCCGCGCAGAGAACCACTGCCGCGGTTGCGAGGACCTCGCGGACACCATCGCGCGCCTCCAGGCCTACGCCGCTGCCGGCGCCGACGCCCTCTTCGCGCCCGGCCTTCCCGACTTTGAGGCAGTGCGCACGGTTTGCGCGTCCGTGCCCCGCCCGCTCAATGTCGTCGGCACCCTCGAGGGCGGCCGCTACACCGTCGAACAGTTTGCCGCCATAGGCGTAAAACGCATCAGCCTGGCCGCCTCCCTCTACCGCGCCGCCCTCACCGGTCTCCGCGATGCGGCCACAGAGGTCGCGACACGGGGCGAATTCTCCTTTGCCAGCCGCATCATCTCCCCCACGGAGCAGGCCTCGTTGATTGCCTGAGACCGATTGTGAAGCGTGCTTAAACACGGATGGACAGCGGCTAACACCGATTCGAGCCCTCCGAATCCGTGTCCCGCCGCGGTTGATTCATGGCTCAGCGACCTTGGTGGGGAGGTGCTCAACTATGAGATTGAGTCGCAATCCTTCTTGACGGACGGCCGATCTGAGACGTTTTCTCAAAAGCGACTTTGTCCGCTTTATGAACACGCGTCTCTCCGGCTCCACCACCCTGCTTCTTGCTGCCCTCTCGGGTCTGCCCGCCCAGGCACAACTGGCCCCCGCGCCGACCCCGGAGGCCTCGGGCGACAGCACCGTTGCCCTCGCCCCCCTGCACGTGACGGGCTTTCGGGAAAAAGGCTTTGTGCCGCAGCACAGCGCCGCGGGCACCAAGACGGAGACATCCCTATTGGAGGCGCCGCAGTCCATCCAGGTCGTCACCAGCGACCAACTAGCCGCCCTCGGCGCGCGCGGGATCGAGGAGGCGCTGCGGTACAGTCCCGGCATCTCCGGGGGGAACTATGGCTACGACCCCCGGAGCGATTGGACGTACGTGCGCGGTTTCCAGCCCACCCGCTACCTCGACGGACTCCCGCTTCCGGAGGGAGCCTGGGCCGGCCTGACGCGCCTGGAGCCCTTTGGCCTCGAGCGCATCGAGGTGCTGAAGGGCGCCGCCTCCGCCCTCTACGGACAGATGCCTCCGGGCGGCCTGATCAACATCGTGAGCAAACGCCCCACGTCCGAACCGATGGGTTCTGTCGAGGTGGGCGTGGGCAGCTTTGGGCAGACCTCCCTCGGCCTCGACCTCGGTGGCCCGGTGAATGCCTCCGCCGATCTGCGCTACCGCTTCACCGGCCTCGTGCGCGACGGCGAGACCTTTGTCGATCACACCCACGATGACCGCCTGTTTCTTGCCCCCGCCCTCACCTGGCGGCTCGGCGAACAGACCTGGTTGACGTTCCTCGCCCGATACCAGGAGGCCGATACCAACTCCGCGGCTGGCTTCCTCCCCACGCAGGGAACCCTCAACGAGAATCCCAATGGCGTGATTCCGCTGGAGCGGTACACGGGTGAGACGTCGTTCGACCGCTACGAAAAAAAGATGGCGTCCGGGGGTTACGAGTTCGAACACCGGGTTAACGACACCTGGCGGGTGCGCCAGAACGTCCGCTACTCCTGGACCGACGTGGACCACCGACTCGTCAGCGGGCTGGGTCTGGCTGCAGACCAACGCACCCTCTTTCGCTACTCCTACACCCCGGCCGAGGTCTCCCGCGTCTTCGCCGCCGACACCCAGGCGGAAGCCCGTTTCTCCACCGGCGCCACCAGCCACACCCTCCTCAGCGGGATAGATTACCGGCGCAGCACCACCGAGACCTCCTCCGGCTTCGGCAGCGCACCGTCAATCGACATCTTTGCGCCGGTTTACGGTGCCGCGATCGAGACGCCCGCCACGTCCTTTCAGATCAGGCAGACCCAGTCCCAGCTCGGCTTCTACCTGCAGGACCAGGTAAGGCTCCAGCAGTGGCTCCTCACCGTTGGCGCCCGGCAGGATTTCGTCCAGACCGATACCAACGACCAACTGGCCGGCACGGACGCTGGTCAGGACGACAACAAACTCTCCGGACGAGTGGGCCTGAGTTATGTCTTTTCCTCCGGTCTCGCACCCTACGCCGGCTGGTCCACCTCGTTCCAGCCGACCATCGGCACCGACTTCTCCGGGCGCGCCTTCTCGCCGACCACCGGGGACCTGCTCGAGGCCGGCCTGAAGTACCAGCCGCGTGGCTCCCGCCATCTCTTCACCGCCGCCGTCTATACCTCCACCCTCGACAACGCCCTCACCGTCGACCCCGAGCATCTTTTCTTTAGTATCCAGCAAGGCATGACACGGGTGCGCGGCCTCGAGCTCGAGGCCAAGCTCGCGGTCACCCAGGGCCTGGCGGTGATCGCTTCCTATGCTTACACCGACGCGGAGGTCGTGCGTTCGACCGAAGCGCTCGCGCGCGGACGGCGCGTCCCCCTGGTGCCCCGCCAGCAGGCCTCCGCCTGGGTGGACTACACCCTGCCGCAGGGACCGTTTCGCGGCCTGGGTGCGGGGCTGGGCGTGCGGTACGTTGGCCGTAACTACGGCGATGCCTTCAACCAGTGGTCCGTGCCCAGCCATGTGCTGGCTGACGCGTCGCTGCACTACGACTGGGAGCGCTGGCGGGTCCAGCTGAACGTCAGCAATGCCCTGGACAAACGCTACGTCGCCGCGGCCCTCAGCGAGATTTGGGCCTTCTACGGCAGCCCGCGCACGCTCTCCTTCAGCACGAGCTACCGCTGGTAAGCGCACACCGCCGATGCGAAAACGCCTCTGGCAGCTCCACTCCGTTCTTGGCCTGGTCGCAGGGCTGGGGCTGCTGGTGCTCGGCCTCACTGGCAGCCTGCTGGTGTACCGCGAGGAGCTCGAGGCCGCGTTCAACCCGGAATTCCTCGCCGTCGAGCCCACGCCTGCCGGACGGCTTCCCCTCGACACCCTGCGCGCGTCCGTCAACCGCAGCCTGCCCGAGTATGAACTCACGGGCTGGCAGGTGCGCCCGCCGGAGGACGCCACCTATGCGGACATGCTCTACCTCATTCGCCGCGGAACCGCCGACTGGCAGATGGCCACACTCGATCCGTATACCGGAGCCATCCTCGCTTCCCCTCGCGACTACACCGACAGTCTCACGGGCTGGCTCTACGCCCTGCACCAGAGCTTTCTCGCTGACCATGTCGGCGAAGTTGTGGTCGGCCTCTTCGGCGCCGCCTTCTGTGTACTCGGCGTCACCGGCATCTGGATATACCGGGAGTTCTGGAAAAACATCGGCACCCTCCGCTGGGGGCGCGGGGCGCGCATCCTCTTCTCCGATCTCCATCGCTTTGTCGGGATTTCCTCCGTCGCCTTCAACCTCCTCGTCGGTTTCACCGGCGCGTATTGGAATATCGCGCACGCGATCGAGGAGGCGGTCCAGGGCGAGTTTCCCCAGCCGGTGATCGACCGGCGCCTTTATTCCGAGCAGGTGTCGCTCGACCAGGTGGTGGCGGAGGCGGCGCGCCATATTCCCCATTTCCGCTCCAACTTCATCTCCCTGCCGAGCTCGCCGGAGGGAAAGCTCACCCTCTGGGGCGCACCGCAGGGCAGTTCACCCCTGCGCAGCCCGTATGGCAGCACGGTCACGTTCGATGCCTGGACCGGCGCCTTTGAGGCGGCGGACGATCTCCGGCAAAAAGGTCTCTGGGCGCAGGTGGTGGACGCCTTCGAGCCCCTCCATTTTGGCACCTTCGGCAGCTGGCCGGTGCAGGTGCTCTGGGCCCTGCTTGGGCTGTCCCCCGCGGTGCTCACGCTCTCGGGCACCTTGATTTTCCTCCGGCGCAAGCGCCTGGGCCGGGGCGCCTAGATGACGGCGCGGGTTGCACCCCGCCCCCCCTTGCACACGCTGCCAACACCGGCATCGATGGGTGAAGCCTCAGCTGCCGGCAGGAGCGTTTGGCTTCCGGGCCAACCGCACCACGCCACGGAGCCGGGTCGCGGTCTCCCCAGCACAAATCACACATCCAGAATCATAAATCCTGCCATGGTTCGCCCGCCTGTTGCCGTCTACACCCTGGTTGCGCTCAACGCTGTTGTCTTTCTCGCCAGCGCGCTGGTGCAGGGTCTGGATACGCGTCTGCTCGAGCGGGGGGCGTTCTGGTATCCAGAGAATCCACACTTCGCTCCGTCGCAGGCGCTGACCTACATGTTCCTGCACGCGAGTTTCTCGCACGCCTTCTTTAATCTCTTTGCCCTGGCCTCCTTCGGCTCCCAGCTGGAGCGCGTCTGGGGCAGCGCCCGCTTTGTCCTTTTTTATCTGCTTTGTGGCGTGGGCGCCGGGCTGATCCAAATCGGCATCAACCACTACGAGTTCGGTCAGCTCCACCGCCAGCTGGTGGACGCGGGTTTTCCGACCGCGGCCCTCGGTGAAATCCTCGCCACCGGTCAGGGGGCGGTGCCGGCCGACGCAGAGCTGCGCGCCGCGATCGAGGAGCTCTACCGGATCTACGCCGCGCCCATGCTCGGCGCCTCCGGAGCGGTGTACGGCGTCCTGGTCGCCTTTGGCGTGATGTACCCCAACGCGCGCCTGGCTCTCCTCTTTTTACCCGTCCCCGTCGCCGCCAAGGTCTTTATTCCGATCCTGCTCGCGCTCGACCTCCTGTCCGGCCTGACAGGCTTCTCCATTCTCGGCGCCGGAGTCGCGCACTTTGCCCATCTGGGCGGCGCCGCAATCGGTTTTGTGCTCATGCTGCTCTGGCGGCGCCGCCAGGCGCCCCCCGCGGTGGGGACGCCGGCGTGAGCGTGGATTTTCAGTTCGGGATCTGCGGTTCCACCAGCAGGGCCAGCTGGGCCAGCGATTCACGCCAGCCAAGGTAGCAGGCCTCGGCAGGAATCACCGCCGGTACGCCCTCCTGTACCACCGTGAGCTCCGTGCCGAGAGCAACGGCGCGAAACGTCACCGTTGCCTGGATTTCTCCGGGCAGGTTGGGATCCTCGAACGTGTCGGTGTAGCGCAGGCGCTCGTTGGGCACCATCTCCAGGTAGGAGCCGCCAAAGGCGTGGCTGCTTCCGGTGCCGAAGTTCGTGAACGACATGCGAAAGGTGCCGCCGACACGCGCCTCCATGTGATGCACCGTGCCGGTGAAGCCATAGGGCGGCAGCCATTTGCACATCGCCGCTGGTTCAATGAACGCGCGATATACCTTGTCGGGGGCGGAGCGCAGGATGTGGTGCAGGCGAATCGTGTGTGTGGACATGGCGACGATGGGTTCAGATGAGGGCTGTGGGTTTGTTTTCACTGAAGACGACGCGCGAGCAATCGCGACCCGGACAGGCATCCTTCCTTTTTCCATCTGTTCCGCCGCTCGCGCTCACACCGGTACAGACTCAAGCGTTGACGCCATCGTA
Organism: Verrucomicrobiota bacterium; assembly: GCA_023428905.1. GTDB lineage: Bacteria > Verrucomicrobiota > Verrucomicrobiia > Opitutales > Opitutaceae > EW11. Next base: position 23,090 of record JAEYWP010000026.1, on the reverse strand, counting down.
CGCGGGGCATCCGGATACACGCCGCAACCCATGGCCGACTCCGACCCCGTCATTCTCCTCGACCCGCATCCGCGCAAGCTCAGCCGCATCTTCGACGAGCCGACACGCGCCCGGCTGGAAAAGCTGGGGCGTGTGTTGTGGCACGACGGCGCCCCCGCATCCGACGAGCATATCGACCGCCATCTCCCCCAGACCGTGGCCATCATCGGCCAGACCGCACTGCCCCGGGAGCGACTCGATCGCGCACCGCGGCTGAAAGCGGTGTTTAACGTGGAGAGCAATTTCCTCCCCAACGTGGACTATGCCGAGTGCCATCGCCGCGGCATCCCGGTCCTTTCAACCGCCCCCGTCTACGCACGTCCCGTTGCCGAACTCTCCCTCGCCATGGCGATTTCACTCGCACGGCGCATGCACGAGGCGGATGCCGCCCTGCGCGTGGGTCGCGAGTTCAAGGGCGACAACCACGACTCGTTCCTGCTGCACGGCAAACCCCTCGGCATCGTCGGCTTCGGCAACCTTGGCCGCGCGCTGCTCCCGCTCCTGCGGCCGTTTTCGCGCGAGATTCTGATTCACGACCCGTGGGTGCATCCGTCGGTTCTGCGCGAGGCGGAGGTGGAGCCGGTTTCGCTGGAGGCATGTTTCGCCCGCAGCCGCGTGGTTTTCCTCCTCGCCGCGAACACCAGTGAAAACACCGGCCAGATCGGCCGGCGCCACTTCCTCAGCATGCAGAAAGGAAGCGTGGTCGTCCTGATCAGCCGTGCGGGCATCGTCAATTTTCCCGAACTGCTGGAGGCCGCTGCCAGCGGCCACATCCGGGCAGGCATTGATGTCTGGCCGGAGGAGCCGATTCCCGCCGACGAGCCCGGTCGCAATCTTCCGAATACACTGGTCCAGGCCCATCGCGCCGGGAGCATTCCGGAAATCCAGCCGCTTATCGGGCAGCTGGTGGTCGACGACCTGGAGAATATCCTGCGCGGCCTCCCCCCGCAGCGCTGCCAGCGGGCCGTGTTGGAAACGGTGGAGCGACTGCGCAGCAAGCCGGTGGGGGCCTGGTCCCTCACCGACACCCGGCCGTAGCGCGCTCTGGGCCACCACCTGGCCGGCGCAGCCGCTCAACTCTCCGGGGGCAGGCTGGCCAGGTAAGTCCAGAGGGCCTTCAGCTCGAGGTCCGTCATCTCGCCGAACGCGGCCGGCATCACCGGGCTCAGCGCGGTGCCGTCCGCGCGCTGGCGGCTGCGGAGCAGCTTCATAAAGGCGTCCGCATCCCAGCGCGGAGCGCCGGCCTTTGCGGGAGTCAGGGCAGAGGCAGACGGCCAGTCCGGGGGCGCACCGGGGATCTTGCCGCCACGCAGGTCGGTTCCGTGGCAGCCTGTGCAGCTCGCCGCGAGGTATTTGCCGTAGGCCGGTGTGATCTCGGGATGGACCTGGGCCGGGCGTTGCGCCGCATGGTCGATCTCGTTGGCCGCAATCTTCACCTGATCGAGCGTCATCATGAGGCGGATCGCGGGGCCAGGTGCAACCGGCCCGCGCGCGCGGTCCACCGGCGGCAGGCTCTTGAGGTAGGCGATCACCGCACCGAGGTCCTCGTCGCTGAGATCGGTGTATTCACCCGCGGGCATGAGGAGCAGCCCGCGGCCATCCTTGCCCACACCGTGGCGGATAGCGCGGACGAAATCCGCGTCCGAAAAGTCGGCGGGAAGTCCGCCGCGCCCGCGCGTGAGATTGCTGCCGTGAAAAACGCCCGCGGCCGGGTCGTCGATCACCTTGCGCCCCCCCATATCCGGACCATGGCAGTCCGCACAGGCGCGGGTGGTCACCACATGGCGTCCGCGCTCCAGCGCGGCTGCGTCGGTGGGTATCGGCACGGTGGCGGGGCTGACGGCGTGGCGTTTGCCGATCTTGCGCGTGCTGATGGCGTAGACGGAACCGGCGGCGAGCAGAAGGACGGCAATCAGGCCGGCCAGCGTAAAACCTAGGAAACGAAGCAGGGTGCGGAACATGGGCGGAGCGGATGGAAAAGCCGTCGAGCTTACCGATCTCCGCCGCCGCCGCCCATGGGCCGTTGGGCTAGGTCTCCACCCTCAGGCCTCCCGGAGCACTTGCAACATGGCTTCGTGGATACAGCGATTGCTCGCGACGTACCGGCCGCGGTCCTGCCGCTGCGGCTCGGCTCCGCCCTGGTAATCGGTCACCTGCCCGCCCGCCTCGCGCACCAGCAGCACACCCGCCATCACGTCGTATGGTTTCAGATCCTTCTCCCAATACCCGTCCAAGCGCCCGGCGGCGACGTAAGCCAGATCGAGCGCCGCCGACCCCAGCCGGCGTTCTCCGCGGATTTTCAGGAGGAAGGCGCCCCACTCCTTCAGGTTGTTGTCGGGATTGGTGTGTTTGTCGTAAGGGAAGCCGCTGGTGATCACCGCATCCACCAGCTCGGTGGTTCCGGTCACAGCCAGGGAACGTCCATTCAGCTGCGCGCCACCTCCGCGCACAGCGGAGAAAAGTTCATTGCGGGTGGGATCAAAGACCACGCCCAGCAGCGGCTGACGGTCGGGCGTGGCCAGCGCGATGCTGGTGCAGAAATGGGGAAACTTGCTCGCGAAATTCACCGTCCCGTCAATCGGGTCGACGTACCAGTGAAAGGGCGCGCCGGCTGCGGCCGCGCCCTGGCGGCCGCCTTCCTCCCCAACGATGTGGTGATCGGGAAAGGCTTCGGACAGGCGCGCCACGATGTAGGACTCCGCCTCCTTGTCCGCCTCCGTGACAATGTCGATCCGGCTGGTCTTGGACTGCGTCGGGATCGGCGCCGCAAAGTAGCGCATCACAATCTCACCCGCCCCGCGGGCGATGGCGGTGACCTGCTGGAGGATTTCGTTCATCTGCATGCCGCCGATTGAGCGGCTCGCCGCCGTCCTCCACAAGCCCGCGTTCCGCGATGCGCTTGCGTGGAGTCTCCAAGGACGAAGGCGTGCGTTGCGTCCCGGCTGCGAGTGCTGCACGACTCGCGGGTTGCAATCATGCGGGGTTGAGCCTCCCATCGGACCGCACTCACCCCGCAACGCCCCCACGCGCCGCATGAACAAGGACGAAGAGCATCTGAACCTGTTGGCGACCTTTCACCTTGTCCTCGGGGCCATCGGCGCGCTCTTCGCCTGTTTCCCACTCCTGCACGTCGGCATGGGGGTGATGATGCTGGTGAGTCCCGAGACGATGGGCGCCAAGAACAACGATGCGCCGGCCTTTTTGGGCTACCTCATGATTGCGATGGGAGTCGGATTCACCCTGGTGGGGTGGGCCTGCGCCATCTGCACGATGCTTTCCGGCCGCTACCTCAAACGCCGGGAAAAGCGCATGTTCAGCTTTGTGGTCGCAGCCATCCTCTGCGTCTTCGCGCCCTTCGGCACGGTTCTGGGCGTATTCACGCTGCTCGTCCTCAGCCGTGAGTCCGTTGTCCGCCTTTACGCCGAACGCACCGCGCCGACCGCCCCCCTGCCGGCCTGAACCTCGAGGGGGACCTCCCGGCTCAACCCCGGCGCCCGCCGCGTATCCGGATAGCCATGACGGAGCTCCCGTTGGCGGTCTCCGTCTTGCGTTCCTCAAAAAGGCCGGTGGCGTGGAGGAGTCCGCTGAGCTTGGCGAAATCGTAATTGCGGTGATCGAAGGAGCCCTGATTGCGCAGGTAGTTACCCACCGATCCCACGGAAGTCCAGCCGTCCTCGTCCTCCGTCTCCTCCACCGCGCGACGCAGCAGGTTGAGCAGCTTTTTGTTGCCCTTCACCGCCGCCACGCGAGCCTCCGTGCCATTGGGTGTCGTCGTCGCGGCGGGTTTCTCATCGAGAAAGAGAAAGCGCGTGCAGCTGTTGATGAAGGGCTCCGGGGTCGTCTTGGCGCCGAAGCCTATCACTTCCTTGCCCTCGGCGCGCAGGCGCTGGATCAGCGGCGTGAAATCACAGTCGGAGGAGGCGATGGCGAAGCACTTCACCGCCTTGGTGTAGAGGATGTCCATGGCGTCGATCACCAGGGACATGTCGGAGGCGTTTTTCCCTTTGGTGAGATCGAAGGTCTGGATCGGCTGGATGGCGTATTCATGCAGGGCCTCCTCCCAACCGCGCAACTCCGGCTTTTTCCAATTGCCGTAGGCACGGCGGATATTGACCAGCCCGTGCCTGGCCAGCTCGGAGATGATCAGCTCTATCTTGGAAGCCGGCGCATTGTCGGCATCGATCAGGAGGGCGATGCTGCTCGAGGGGGTGGTCGTGTCCATGCTCCGCATCCTACCCAGACGCCCGCTCCAGAAAAGCGTGAACAGACCTCACGGAAAACGTCCCCGGCCGGGCATGCACGCCCCCGGTCGATGATGGCTTTTTCGCGGGCCTACACTTTCACCATGCCGCGGAAGCCGCGGCCGCTGTAGTAGGACTGCGCGCTGTTGTGATAAACGAAGACGCGGCCGTACCTGCGGTCGCAAAAGAGCGCGCCGCCAAGGTTGCGGATCTCCGGTGGGGTGTGGATCCAACTGGAAGACTTTGTATCGAACTCGCTCACACCCTGGAGAGCGCGGTAGTGTTCCTCGGTCAGGAGATCGACGCCCATCTCCGCCGCCAGCTCAACCACACTTCCCTTCGGCTTATGCTCCTTGCGCGCATCGAGTGCCTCCCGGTCGTAGCAGAGTGAACTGCGTCCCTGCGGGCTTTGCGCCGAGCAATCGACAAAAAGGTACGCACCGGTGCTGCCCTCGCGGCCAATCACGTCCGGCTCTCCCCCGGTGCGTTCCATTTCGCTGAGTGACCACAGTTTTTCGGGCGCATCCGACAGGCGGGATTCGATTTCCGCCCACGAGAGCGAGGGATGACGCTTCGAGTGCTTCTCAAAGCGCAGCTTCAGCAACGCGAGCAGCTCCTTCCGCCGCTCCGAAGGCAATGCCTTTGAGGAAACGGTTTTCTTTTTCATGTGGGATCAGGGGTTGAGGTAAGGCGGATCCGGCGGGCGCACCGTTGGCGTTGCGGCGCACCTGTTCTCAGCGGTGCTCCTCGTAACTGACGGCGATCTTTGCAGTGAACGCCTTCTTTTTCCCCTCGCCGTGGAAGCGGATGCTGTGGGTGAGTTCGTCGTAGGTGTAACCGTTTTCCGGATCGGGACGAATCTCCTCGCCGTTGACCCGCACGCGCAGGCTCTTGCGGTAGAGCGTCGCCCCGGGAGCGACCGGGTCGAGCGCCACCGCGACCGTCTCTGCGATGCGGTCACCCAGCGCGGCGAGGGCGGTCGAGAAATCACTCTGGATGTTCAGCACGGTGCCGCCGGTGAGTTCCGCGGCACGCCGATGCGAAACGTTACCCGGCGAAACCACCGCGTGCATCTCGAGCTTACCACGCTTGTTCCCCTTCGCGATGATGAAGGGCCGCAGTACCCAATAATTGATGTAGCCATCCAGCGTCTGCCGCTTGGCGGGGTTGCGCGCGTTGTACTGCCGGAGGAGCTCGGGCAGCGTCCCATTCTCGATCCACTCCGCGGTGGGCGGGCCCTCCTTCTGCTCTTTCCAAAGCGCCATGCGCGTCTCCTCCTCGTCCATGAAAAAGACCACGATGGTGGTCGCCTCAGGGCGGAGGAAGGCGTGCTGCTTGTTGTAATAACCGGCCACGAAATTGTAGACCGAGGTAAAGGCGGTGCGGTTGCTGTCCCCATTGGTGCCCACTTTCACCAGCTCCGCGAAGACACCGTCGGGGGTCTGCGGCGTCACCCAGGGCTGCGGCAGGACCGGAAGTGTCACCAGTGTCCCGTTGCTCGCCACCCGCTTGGTGGTCTGCTTCGGACGCTGGCGGCGGTCGAGCACCGGGTTGCCAGTCGCGTCCAGCCGGATCGAGCGCACCTCCTTGTAGAAACGCTGGTCGTCGGACCGCCGACCGGCGTCCGCGCTCACGAAATCTGTCGTCAAGACACCGATACGATAGTCGAGGTCGCGGGCGGTGAAGAGCTGGCGGAATCGGCTGAGGTTCGCCGCGATCCGGCTCTGATGCTCCTCCATCGAGGGCGAGTTGTTGATCACGAACACCAGGTCCACCTCGCGGCTGCGCGAGCGGTCGACCGCCACCTGCTTTTCCGTGCGAATTGGTTCAACGGTGACGACGACGACATTCTCCGCCCCGAGGTGCGGATTGTTTTCGTCGACGGTGTAATAACCAAAACGTTCCTCGCCGATGAAGCCCGGATTGGGCGCGTACGTCAGCAGGCCCGTGGCCCGGTCAAGCTTGGCGGTGCCATTCTTCGGTTTGCTTTTGTCGTCCAGCACCCAGGCAACTTTTGGGTCCGTGATCCCCACGCGGTCCGCCGGTGTGAGGAACTGCTCATGGCTGGGGAGCACCTGGGACACCGGGCGGTTCGGGCGAGTGGCAAGGGTCACTTCGCGCACGGTCATGGGACGTTCGCGATCGGCACTCACTTCAAACTTTTCGAGCACGAGCGCCGGCGGCGATTTGATCGTGATCACCACACTGTTGGTGAAAACCAGGCCCGAGCGTTCGTTGCGGACCGAATAGGTGAAGGAGTCCTCACCCGCAAAATCGTCGGACGCCCGGTAGGCGAAATAGCCGAGTCGCGACGAGCGGGTCTCGAAGAAATCAGCGTCATTGTCCCCACCCGCCAGGCCCACGCGGCCGTGCAGGGGCTCCGACGTGAGGGTGAACACAACCCCGTCGTCAGCGTCGCCGGACAGCAGTTCGGGAGCCACCACCAATTGCCCGTGCACCCCGCCATCCTCCGTCTCGAAGGTCATTGGGGAGGTCGATACGATGGGCGCCACGTCGCTCCCGGGGGGAGGCGACTCCGTCGTCGCCGCCGGCAAATCGGCGGCATAAACCGGCAGCCACGCCAGCATCAACACGAGGCACAAAAGGCGCCGCCAGCAGCGGCCGCTGAGTTCCAGGTTCATAGGAGTGAGGGTCATACGGCGCGTTTGCCCCAGTTCCGTCAAGCTGCCCGCCGCTTGGTTCCACAGCGAACGAGGAAATCCATCATAAGTGCCTAGCCTACAAAGGTCTACGCGGACGAACCTGCAACGCCACCCATCCAGCGCAGGGCCTCATCGAGTGTGCGAAAGGCAGAGTATTCGGCCGGCACTTCCTCGATCGTGGCGATGGCCGTGTACATGCAGAGAATGGCGAACGTGACCTCGGTGGGTCCAACAAAAGCGACGCGACGCTCACCCGATCCGAGAACCTTTTTTGCCGCGGCCGCCACCTCTTTGAACTCCTCTTTCGTCAGCTTCAGCATCGAACCGCCCGGAGAGAAGTCCCAGATGATGTGGGGCGGCCGCAACTCGGCATAATAACGCTTCACCACGTCTTTGACGTCCCCGGCGGACAATTCTCCGTCCACTTCAAAGACGGTAGTCGTACCAATCAGCACACGATGAATCGAAGCCACGGACGGCACATCAGCCCAGATGCGGGGAGCCGTCGAGACCGGAGCGCGCGGTCTGTCCCTGCGCGCCGCCGGCCGCACCCGAGCCCTGTCGCCGCCCGTCGGCGGCCGGCAAAGACGCGGGCCCACCCACGGCGTCACCCCCACGGGCGGGTGGTTTGGGATCCACCCACCTCCGTCGTTTACTGAACGGTAAACCAGCGTTCCACTTGGCGGAGCGTCGGGCCGCGATTGAGTGCGCTCCGACGCGCGCGTCGCTGCGGCAGAAGCACTCCGCAACCACACTACGTCCGCCAACCCCCTGGCATTCCCACCCAACCCAGTCTTCCCGCCCACGCGGGACGATCCTTCATCCCGCCAGTTCCACCACATAGACCCCATGCTCATCTGCAAAACGATCCTCCATCTGTCCAAGACCGCCGCGCTTGTGTCGCTGCTGGCCGCGGCGTCGTCCGCCCTCGCCCAAGACGGCACGATTTACCCGCTGGAGACACCGGCCGAACCCAACGCCATTCCCCTGAACACGGGCGGCGTCGAGAATCAGCCGGCCAAGGAAACCTGGTTTCGGCAGTGGGGCGACCCGATGGCGCGCAACATCACCGCTGCCACCCTCACCCCCTTCCTCCCCGATCCGGCCAAGGCAAATGGCGCCGCCGTCATCGTCGCTCCGGGCGGCGGCTTCCGCTGGCTCTCCATGAAAAATGAAGGCTGGGAGGTCGCCGAGGCTCTCGCCGCGCAGGGCATTGCGGCCTTTGTCCTCAAATACCGGCTACATCCGACGCCAGAGTCGCTCGACGCCTTCAAGGAGTCGATGAACCAGACGTTCGCGGCCGCGGGTGCCTCCAGCGAGGCACGGCCCCGTCCGCCGCGCCCCGACCTCACCAACCAGCTCCAGGACGCCGAGGCGGCATACGCCATGATCGTCAAGCGCGCCAAGGAGTGGGGTGTGGACACCAATCGGCTCGGCATGATCGGCTTCTCCGCCGGCGCCGGTCTCACCATGCACAGCACGCTCAACTCGAAGACGATGAAGCTCGCCTTCATCGGCCCGATCTACGGCGGCATGGGCCCGGTCGAAGTCCCGAAGGACGCACCTCCGATGTTCGCCGCCATCGCCACGGATGACTTCCTCTTCAAGGGCGAGTTCGGCGTGATTAAATCCTGGTTTGAGGCAGGTCGGCCGGTGGAATTCCACCTGTACCAGAACGGCGGCCACGGCTTCGGCTTGGGAAATCCCGACCGCACCAGCAACCGCTGGTTTGAAGCGTTCACCCACTGGCTGGACGTCAACGGCTTCCTCAAGGCCAAGACGGGCCAGTAACCCCTAACGCCACCCCGAGCCCCGGCGCCTGTCGGGAGCTCGCGGCGCAGTTTCCGCTCAGGGCCGGCGGGCAGAACGTGAGAAGGTGAGCGGGGGCCGCCTTCTCCAATTGGGCCCAAAGTCGAAGGCCGCTCAGGACGTTCCGGCGCGATCGCCGTACTCCCACGCGTACGGCACCCCCGTCTCGCCGAGGATAAACCTTATCAATTCGGCAAACGCAGCCTCCGCACGGACGTCATTGGAGAGAATCAACACCGCATTCTTGGAATCCTCCAGGCATACAAACGTGTTCGCCGTGGTGCCGTTGTGCCCGCCTTTAAAAAAACCCGGGCCTTGGGGTCCGTGGAAGACAACCACCCCAAGGCCGGCCGCGAGGTCCTTGCGGCGAGCGTCCAGCGGGAGTTCGGGTGCAAGGGTCGGGAATTGATTCGCGGTTGTGATGGCGAGCTGCGGGCGGGCGAGCTCGCGGCGGGCGTGGTGACTCAGCCCGTCGCCGCGGACGAGCGCGGCGGCAAAGCGCGCAAGATCCGCGATCGTCGTATCCATCGACCCCGCCGCCCGAACCTTGGAGCGCTCATCATGCGCTTCGATCCTGCCCTGGTCATCCCACCCATCTGCTAGATTCTCGGCAAAGTCCGGTCGCCAGATCAGCGAGGTCCGACTCATCCCGAGTCGCTCGAACTGCTGGCGCGTCAACTCGCCCACATCGAGTCCAAGCCCCTGCTCGATCGCAAACTGAAGGAACTGGAAGCCATCGCCGGAATAGGCATAGCGGCTGCCGGGCTCGAAGTGGATGCGCAGTTTCTTGTCGGGCTCGAGAAAGCCGAAATTGGCAAAGCCGGTCGAGTGGGTCAGGACGATGCGGGGCGTGATTTTCTCCCAGCGCACATCGCCAGCAAGGGGTCGCCAGTCAGCATACCGCGGGTCCGGTTCATAGGTCGGCGCCGGCCTCGGCAACAGACTCGAAAGCGGCGTATCCAATGTGAGCTTTCCCGCGTCCACCAGCTGCAGCACCATATAGGCAATGACTGTCTTGGTCAGCGACGCGCCATACATCACCGTGTCGGTCCGCAGGGGGTCACCCTTCTCATTGCGCACCCCATGCGCCGATACATGACGCACCTCCCCTTCCTCGATCACCGCGATCGCCATGCCTTTCGCCTGTGTCTGAGCCATCGCCCGTTCAACGGCCTCGGTGATTTCAGAGGACGAACGCCCGGCGCCCAGCACCAGCGTGGTAAAGCTGCAAAAGAGGACGAGGGAGCGGAGCATGCGCGGAAATCCAGCACGGCGCCGCCCAACGAACAAGCCCGCGCATCGCTGACTTCAGCCGGATGGGCGCACGCACGATCAGCGCCCTCCATTCGCTCAGGGCTAGCCGGCCGCCTGATTGTGATGCACGGTCCCGGCCCATGGACTCACTGCTCACTTCGGGGGCCCGACTCCTCGCCGCCGGTGACCCCCTGGGCGCGCTCAAGCGCGTCGCCCTGCGAGACGATGCACCCGCGCTCGCCCTGCGCGGCATCGCCATGGCCCAGCTGGGAGACTACGCCCGGGCGCGGGCACTCCTCCGCCGGGCCGCGCTTCGCTTCGGGGCCCGCGAGCGACTTTCGCGCGCCCGCTGTCAGATCGCCGAAGCTGAAGTAGCGCTGGTCTCGCGCGACCTCGGTTCCGCGCTGAAGCACCTGGAGCCGGCTGCAAAAATCCTCGCTTCGCGAGGCGATCATGTGAATGCGCTGCACGCACAGTTGATCCGCGCACGCTTCCACCTGCTCACCGGCGACGTTGCAGCGGCAGAGGGGGCACTCGCCCGCATCGAAGATGGTAGCGACGGCCTGGGCCCGGCGATCGCCGCACGCGCAGAACTGACACGCGCCGAGGTGGCCCTCCGCCGTATCCATGTTTCGCTTTCAAAACGCGCGCTCGAACGCGCCGCGACCTTCGCCACCGTCGCGGGAATTCCCGCCCTGGTCGCGGAGGTGGACCATCTCCGCTCGGTGCTTTCGGCGCCCTCGGCACGCCTCATCCGCGGCGGTGTGGTCAAGGTGCTGCGGCTCGCCCAGGTCGAAGAGCTCTTTGCCTCCGGAGATCTTGTGGTGGACGGCTGCCGCCGTGAGATCAGGGATGCGCAGGGAACGGTGCGGCTGGCGAGGCGGCCCATCCTGTTCGTGTTGGCCCGCGCCCTGGCAGAGGCCTGGCCCGCCGACGTGGGGCGCGAGCAACTGATCCTCCGCGCCTTCGAGGCGCGCCAGCCACACGCCTCCCACCGCTCACGGCTCCGGGTCGAGCTGGGGCGCCTGCGTGCGATCGTACACCGTCTGGCGAGGATTGAAGCGACGGCAGGTGGCTTTCGCCTCGTGCCCCTGCGGGCACCTGCAGCCACTGTCCTGGCTCCGCCGATTGACGGACCGGCGGGCGCGCTTCTCGCGTTGCTCTCGGATGGCGAAGCGTGGTCGACCTCCGCACTCGCGCGTGCGCTTGGGGCGAGCCAACGCACGCTCCAGCGCACGCTCCAGCAACTCCACGACACCGCCGCGGTGCGACGGGTGGGACGAGGCCGGTCGGGACGGTGGCTGGCCGCCTCGCTCAGTGGTTTCGCGCCAACATTGTTACTCCCTGGTTCGCTTCGCCTCGGTTAAGGTGAGGCATGGCAACACACAAAAGCACAGAAATACGGCAGCCTCCCGGCCGAGCCGAAATCGTTCGCGAATACGGCCCTTTTTCCGGGACGGAGGATGTCGCAGGCGTCACCTTTGACGGCACGCACGTCTGGTTCGCCCGCGGAGGCTCGATTGTCGCACTGAACCCGAAAAACGGTGAGCTGGAGCGCGAGGTCGGCGTGCCGGCTGACGCAGGCACCGCCTTCGACGGAAAACACCTCTGGCAGTTGGCGAACGATCGCATCCAAAAAGTGGATCCACGCTCCGGCCGCGTGATTTCCACCCTGCCGGCCCCCGCCCACGGTCGTGACTCGGGCCTGACCTGGGCGGAAGGTACGCTCTGGGTCGGCGCGTATCGGGACAGAAAGATCCACCAGATCGACGCAGAGTCCGGGAAAATCCTCCGCACGATCGAATCGGACCGTTTTGTGACCGGTGTCTCGTGGACCCACGGCGAACTTTGGCACGCCACCAGCGAGGACGAACACAGTGACCTCCGCCGGGTGGACCCCGACACCGGAGAGGTGTTGGAGCGGCTCGAAATGCCTCCCGGGATCAGCGTCAGCGGCCTGGAATCGGACGGCGCCGACCTCTTTTATTGTGGAGGAGGTTCAACCGGCAAAGTGCGCGCAGTCCGCAAGGCTAAAGGCTGACGTGCCGTCGGGCACACCACTCCCTGATACCGTGTTCTAGGCATGGATCGCGCCCGCCGGCATCCGGGTCGCGCCGGCGGGTTTCGCCTCGCGCCCCGGTACGGTCTGGACAAACTGGCGGCCATGAAAACCGAGGTGCCGGCGGAGATAAAAGAGAGCCTTCCGCCGAGCCTCTGGGGCAAGGTCCTGGGAATGACGCCTGTGGTGATGGCGGTGATCGCCACCTTGCTGGCGGGTCTGTCGAGCAGCGAGATGACCAAGGCACAATATGCCCGTGCACTTGCCGCCCAGCAGCAATCCAAGGCCGGCGACCAATGGAGTTTCTTTCAGGCGAAGCGGCTGCGCGGCGCCATCCAGTCCGGCACGCTCGATCTGTTGCAGCTCAGCACGCCCGCGCGCGCCGTGGACGCAAAGGGTCTGGAGGCCCAGGCCGCGGCGCTTCCCGACGCTGCGGCGTCGCAGGCCGCGCTCCGCTTTCTTCTGGACGGACGTCTTCCCGAATCCGCAGCCGCACCCGCTCCCCCGCCGAGCGTACAGGCTGCACTTGCTGCGATGGAGGAGGCGGCCGAAGGGCCGGACGTGAACAGGCTGTTGGAAAAACCGACCCCCGCCGAGATGGCGCTCGCCCTGCGCAATGCCCAGGGTGCGGTGCGCGCCTTCGATGCTGCCCTCGAGCCGGTGATCCGGGGCGGCGATGCTCTGGGCGACCTCCTAGCGCCCACCGGCAGCGCACAGGCCGAGCTGAGCCGCGACTTCGCCGCCCTCCGCCTTCGGTATTCCTCGCTTCGTTACGACGCGGAGGCACGGCTCAACCAGAACATCGCGGTCCTCCACGAGCTGCAGGTCCGCCGGAGCAACCTGATGGCAGAGCGCCATCACCTTCGCAGCCAGCGTTTCTTCTACGGCATGCTCGGAGCACAGGCCGCGGTCATCATCGCCACCCTCGCCATGGCCGCCCGGCAGCGGAGCCTGCTCTGGTCGATCGCAGCGCTGGCAGGGCTGATCGCGCTGTTTTTTGCGGCATCTGTGTATTTGTTTCTTTAGTACCCGTGACTTTTCCGCCGGCCAGGCCGGGCCTGCACCGCGGGAGCGCAAGGGCGCCGCCGGGACGCAGATCGTTCACAGCCGCTTCGGCGGAATGGCGTCGTTGGGGCAGATCTGGCTGAAACAGTCGCCCCCGTTCTTCCCGGCGGCGCCATAACGGGACTGCGGCCGATGGCCGGGCGCGTTGACACCCGTGCCGTCCCGGGACCGGCAGAGCTCCAGGCCAAAGGGTTCGGTGCCTTCGGTCACGAGGTAATAGGTCCCGTCGCGATCCGCCGCCGGATAGAAGCGCGCGAAATAATAACGCATGATGCAGTCCTGCCCGCCCGCGTGTTGACCGCCCTCCACCCCCACCCCGCCAAAGAGCGACAGCCCGCCGATCTCCTCGAGCAAAAACTCGGCATATTTCTCCGGCGTGTCCCACGTGAGCTCCATTCCTTCGCGCGCGGCGATGTAGGCCTTGCCCTCCGCAATCCACTTGTCCCAGAACCAGGACTTCATGAACTCCCTGTCCTTGGCGTAGGACTCCATGTACTGGGCGGCGAGATCATGGCCTTGTTCGTTCAGGAGGGTCAGGACGGAATCATCGCGGCCCAGCATCTCCCTGAAATAGGGCCTGCCGACCCTGTTGCGCGCGTTCCGGGGTGAAACCCATTTTGCCGCGAGCGAGCCGTCTCCCTCCCCGTGGTGTTCCACGCCGACCGAATGCAGCAGCTCGTGCGCGATCGCCCGGTCATAGGCCAGCAAGGAGAAGAACCTCGGCAGATTGTGGGGCTGATTGAACTCGCTCTTGGGGTGGTCGCGCGGGAGCAGGCCGATGCCATCCACAATGCCGGGCCGCCCGCTGACCCCCGCTTTCCCCAACCGGGTGAAGGCTCCGGTTCCGCCGAGCTCGTTGGGAGAGGCAAACGTCTTTATCCAGACGCCGTGCTGCTTCACCCGCTGCGGAGCGTCGCGATGATTGCCGTTCATCAGGCGCGTGGTTTCCGACATCTCCGAGCGGCGCAGGCGGGAGTGAACCCGGAGCTGGGAGACCTGTTCAAAGAGGGCGATGCCTTTGCGTGCCTCCATGCCGATCAGATTGAGCACGAAGAAGTCCTTTCGTCGCGGGTCGCCCTCAATCCGCTCCCCGTTCACCACCCATCCCCGGTATTCTTCATACAGCGTGTATCCGTCGCCATCGTACTGCTGCCCCTCCACCTTTTCGTCGTCGGTCGCGTCCGCCAGTTCGGCCACTCCGTTTTCCTGCTTCCAGGAGGCGGCGATCCAGTCCGGGCCGTCGGTCTTTGGCAGGCGGACCAGGTCCTGCGCGGCCTCCGCGCCCTCACCCTTGTATTCACCAACCAATTCACGGCCATCGAGCAATTCACAGGTCACGCGCAGGGTGGCCCGCGCGCCAAAATCATAGCTCTCGATCCGCCCCAGGGCATAGGGGCGGCGCTGCGGATCGACCAGGGGACGGCTGACCTCCAGGGTCTGACCTTCGGTCCCCGGGGCGGCCGGGCACTCCGGCGCCGGCGCAAGTTTCAGGTCGGGATTCCGATCGGTGGCACCGAGGGGAAAATTCATGCAGACCCCCGGCTCGCGGGAAACATCCAACAGCTGGAAGCGGATCGCCCTCACCGTCGCGGGGGGACTGCTGCCCTTGGGCACGACCACCGCCTTGGCGGTGAGAAAACTCCCCGGTTGCCCGGGGGCACCGAGGCTTCCGAGCGGCCGCCAAGCCGCGTAGTCCTCAATCGTCACCTCGAGCGCATAGTCGTCGAATTCAGGCCAGAACGTGATCCGGCCGGTTTTTCGGTGAGGCCGCGTCGTCTTGCCCCCGGCGAGCCCCTCGATCGTGCTCCCGGCGGTGACAACGCCCGGCTGGTCGGGGATCGTCCCCTCGAAGAGGAAACTCTGAACGCGGTCGTCCGGCCTGCTCTCGGTCTCATTTACCCCCACCCAGTTTGACCCCTCGCTGCGTTGTCCGGTGCTGGTCCACTCCACCGCATACGGCTCCTGGACAAATCCCGGTGTCACCATCTCCCACCGGCCTGTTTCCGTATCCAGGGAGAGTGTAATCTCGTTTGCGTCGCGCGCCGGCCCGCGAAACCGGCCTTGCTCGGTCGTCGCCACGTGCGCATCGCCCGATACCAACATGCTTTGCCCGCTCACGCCGCCCGCCAGATCCACCGTCTTCGCCCGCCAAAACAGGTTCTGTGTGCCGTGCAGATCGTCGCGTTCCAGGTGGAAGCGCACCGTCGCCTCCTCCTGCCGCGCGTGGACCAACGAGGGAGAAAAGCCCGCTTCGTCGATGCGCTGGTCGTGCAGGACTGTCGCCTGACCCGTGATACGGGGGACCCCGCGCCATTTGCCGCCGATCTTGTCGTTTGCCGCAGCCTCCGCCTGCGTGGCGGCGAGGGCCTGCCGCATGAAGTCCGCCAGCTCTGGCGGCACCTCCACGCCGGGTGGGAGCCCATTGCCCGCCGTCTGGGCGCGAAGCGAGGCGGGCGCCGTGAGGAGAACCGACGTGAGGAGTGCCAGGAGCAAGGTAAACTGCGGCCGGACTCGCGGGACAAGCATGGGGAAAATTCGGGGCGTCATCGTTCAGGGTAGAACTCCAACCAGTTGGACGGCGTCGATTTCCTTGTATCCAGGTCCTGAAGCCAAATTGAGGGTGAGCTTGATGCGTGAAACCAAGTAGGACGTGGGAGGAACCCGCACCGCAAACCAGACGATCTGCCTGACGGGCCCGGCTTGGTGTGGATCCACACCCTCCCACCAGACGTGCGCACCGCCGTCGGGGTCAAAGGCCTCGACCTTCACAATCGCACCGCAGGCGTCATTTTGCCGCGCCCGCACCTCCGTGGCGCGGACGGGTTTCGCAAAGGTGAGCTCCAGCCAGTCCATCCCCTTCGACTGGACGGCCGGGCACCAGGCATCGGGACTATTGCCGGCCACGCGCACATTGGGCGCACCCGTCGCCTGGCGCGCGGAATATTGAGCCTTCCCATATTGCGAACCCGCGGTCGCTTCGACCGCCCATTGCCCTGCGGGATCCGCCGCGACCCCGGTGTCCGTCAGCTCGCGCGACGGCACCACGGTGCCCAGGTTCTGGATACCCGGGCGCGGGGGACCCGCCTCTGTTGGTGCGGCGGAGGCGTGCGCGGGAACGGGCGACAGCCGGGGCGGGGCGACCGGTGACGGAGCAGGCGTGACGGTGGGTTTGGGCGGCAAGGGCGCCGGGCTGGCTGCGGACGGGAGCGAGGTCGCCGCAGCGCCAGCCGTGGAGGCCGGCAGTCCGCCGACCGTCCCTGCGGGTTTCTTGGGGAAAGCGTCGATCGCGTCCTTGGCAAGCACCGTCATCACACTGTCGGGGGGCCAGCTCCAGTCCGGCACTGTCGCCGGTGCAGCTGCAGGTTGGAGTTGCGCCATCAGAAGGCGCCGCTGCAGGTCGTGCAGGACCGGCGGCGGTGGCCCGCCCGCGCGACGGGGCAAGAGGCGAGTTGCACGAAGGACGCAGAGGGAAGCTCCGGCGGTGTTGCCCACGGCCAGGGACACCTCAGCGCGCATACAGAGCAGATCAAAATCGTCGGGCGCTTTTGCCAGTTCCGCGTCGATCAGACCTGCGGCTTCCTCAAAGGCGTTGCGTGCAAAGGCGAGGTGCGCCCGCGAAAGCGCCCGTGCGCGCACGCGCTCGGGTGACGATGAAAGCGCGATCACCCGAAACGGCACCTCCTCCGAGCTGGCCTCGCCCGTCCAGCCTGCCTCGCCCGCCAGTAACAGTCGCGCGCGGACGGTGTACTCACCGGGAGTCTGAAGCACACCCGAAGGGAAAACCCACAGGCCGCCGGCGATGCGCTCGCCGTCCAGGCGCGCCTGCGGCGCGGCCGGAGTCCCGACCGGATCGGCCCGTGCAAGGACGGGGCGATCGCCCGTTGCCAGCAGCTCAACCCTGAGCGCGTCGGCCCACGTACCCGAGGCGGGCAAAAGCTCGATCGCAGCCGCTCCGGGCTCTGCCTCAAGCGCCACCATCACGCGCAGGGGTTCACCCTGCTCGATCGCGTCGTCGACCAGGCCGCGGAGCGCGATCGAGACCACCGGGCTGGCCAGCGGCGCCGCGGCGGCGGGGACTGGCCGCAGGGCGCCCATGGCAACGAGAAACGCACCTACGACGAGACACCAACGGGGGTGGAGTGAGATCACGGGATGCGTCCTGGAATGCTACGCAGGGGAATCAGGGGCAGGCGGCGGGGAGGCAGGGCAAGCCGCGCTCCAGGGGTGCCGTCGCACGACGGCGCCGCCCGGTGAGCAGCTCGGAGTTGAGATCCGCCAGTCCGGTGGTTTTGTCGATTCCGAAACCGCGGACCGCGGGTTTACGCCTCCGCGGTGTCAGGCCGCCCCCATTCTCGGGCCGCGGTAGGATGAGGCTCCAGCCCCCGACGCTAGGGAGCGCGGAACGTCCAGCGCGCCTGGTCTCCCTTCGGATCAAAACGCACGAGGGAGATCGTCCGCATCCCGACCGCCGTCAACGCGTACGCTTCCTCCGTGCCGGGCACCGCCTTCGGCAGAATGCGGTAGGTACCATCGATCAATTGTTCGATGCGCCACACTTCTTCGGGCGCCCCGGTGAACACCGGCACGGTTGTCAGTTCAAGCTGGGCGGTGGCCGCAAGCGCACGCTCGGTGCCGGCCACAGTGATCTTGAAGAACGGGGAGCCGAGGTATCCACCGGCGTCGCTCACGGGCGTGATCGTCCATTTCTGGTGCGGGCGGATGATGTAGTCTCCGAGCCGTACGTCGATCGCTCCGCTGGGCCAGTCCTTGCCCACCACGCCCACCTCCTGCAGGGCCAGCGGGCCGGAAGGAACCTCGGCGGCGGCCGGCGGAGGCGGCGTTGCGCTCGCTGGGGCGGCTGGGGCGGCTGGGGCTGCGGGTGCGGTGGGCGCGGCACCCGGAATGCTGGCAAGGCGGTGTCTGATTTGGGGCATGGGCACGGTGTCCACCGCCAGCTCGAGCGTGTATCCGCTGCGCTCTGACTGAACGACGAACGTACCCTCCTTGAAATTCTCGCCGGCGACGGGCCAGCCGTCCTTCCACAACAGGGGGCGGATATCGAGGACACTCCGGCCCCCGCGATCGAGGTCGGCCTCGTAATGGCAGGAGAACTTTTGCACCCCGTCGCCCAGGTCGATCAGGCCGAAGTGACCCGGCCCGATAAAACGGCCACCCGCCGCGACCACGAGTTTGCCTCCGCCGCGCAGCATATCCACGCCCATGTTGTCGTAGTACGGGCCGGTCACCTTCCGGGAGCGCCCGACGCGGATGTTGTAGGTCGAGTTTGGCCCGGAACAGCAGGTGCCGTGCGTGCCCAGGAGATAGTACCAGCCGTCGCGATACATCAGGTAGGTGGCTTCACAATCGATCGCGATGTCGACCGCGACATTGCCCTCGACCCGCCGTCCGGTCTTCGGATCGAGCTCCGCCAGGCGGATGAAGCCGAAGTAGGTGCCGTAAGTCAGCCAGAGGCGGCCGTCATTCGGGTCCAGCAGCAGGGAGGGATCGATCGCGTCGCAGTCCTCCAGGCCATCGCTTGAGGCCACCACCACCGGCTCTGTGTAGCTGAAATCCGGAGACGCGGAATCGAGCGTCCGGTTCCACATCGTCAGGATCTGGCCGTTGTGCTGGCCGCCCAGTCCGCCGCCGGTGGCACCATACACCACCAGGTAGCGGTCGCCGATCTTGATCACGTCGGGCGCGGCGCCGCCGCCGGGACGCACCCCGCCGCTGTGCCAGGTCCAGCCATCCGGGGAGACCAGCCCGCCGCCGCGGGTGCCGAACGTGTAGTAGTTGCCGTCGCACCACAGGACGGTGGACGGATCGTGGATGAAGGGCTCGCCCTCCACCGCGACCGCGGACAGGGACGACGCGACGGTGGCGAGGGCGGACGCAAGGACGCTGAAAAGGGGAAAGCGCATGGTGGGTGGCTCTTAGCTGCGGGGAGATTCCAGGGTGACGGTGTAGTTCGTGACCGGGTTGCCGTTTTCATCGATGAAACGGACACAGAAATCGCTCATGCCCGGGCCATTGATCACCGCGCCGCGAAGCACGTTGCGGCCCTGCTTCAGGTGGATGCGCGGGGAAACGCTGTCATCGACGACCATGCGCCGGTCGCCCGTCAGGGTGACGGCTTCCTCACCGTTGAGCCACCACATCGATGCCGAATTGGAGCCGACCGCCAGGCGCACGTTTTTGATCTCCTGCGGGCACTCCACCACCGTCACGGCCCAGAACAGAACGCCGTACACGCGCTTCTCCAGGCCGGACGCAAAGCGGAACAACTTCACGTTGAAGCCCGTGGCATCCATCGCATGCCAGACCAGGCGGTCGCCCTCGACCGTAACCGCGTCACCGGCGCGCGGAATCACGGTGAACGTCCCGGGGAAATACTCCCGGGTCAGCTCCCTGCGGACGTAGCTGTCCACAAAACCCGCGTTGCTGCGAAGCGCCAGCGGGATCGGTTCCAGGAGCAACCAGCGTTGGATGAATCCGTCGGTGGTGGGTGCCTTGTGTCCGGTGTCCGCCGAGGTGAAGTACGGGGCCAGGCTGTGCGGGGTGGCAGTGGTGTCTGCGGCTAACGCGCCGGTCAACGCGAGGCCGACGGCGACAGGCAGGAGGAGTGCGTGGCGAAGGAACTTCATGGGGTATGGGGCAGGTGCGAGGCGCGACCGTGAAACGGGCGATACGGGCAAGCCCTACTAGACGGAGCCCCCTCGAAAAAGCACGGCCGCAGTACCCCCACTTTCGAGGGGTAAGGGGTCATGTCTTGACTCTTGACAGGCCCAGCCTGTCAAGAGTCAAGACATGACCCCTTAACTCAGTCCGAGATGCGGTGCGGTCGGCCTTCTCGACCGGCTCACCGTAGTGCCTTGAGCACCACACACGCCCCGCCCCCCGGGGCCAGCGACAACCGCAGGGTCTCGGCCTGCGACACGGGACGTGTTTGCGACCGATAGTCCTCGGCATGCGTGCGGTAGTCGGACTGCGGTCCATCCTCGATGACGAGCGCCTCGTAATTTCCAGCGGGGAGGAAGGAGAGCGGCACCTCGATCTCGCGCGGCGCTTCATTGGTGGCGGCACCGATCAGCCAGGTACCGTCCGCGGCTTGGCGCGCCATGACAATAAAAGCACCGATCTCGCCGGCCAGTGTTTTGCTCTCCTGCCAAGGCATCTGCTGGGCTGCAATGAAGCGCAGGAGCTCTGGATGCTTACGATAGTTTTCCGGTATGTCCGGGATCACGGTGGCGCCCGAAAAAACGATCAGGGTGCGAGCGGCCTCAGCGGTGAGCGTGGAGGGAACGGGCACACCATGGTCAACGCGGCCGGCCTGCGTGAGATCCGCCAATCCATTGTTCATATCGAGCGGTCCTGCCACCATGTTGACGAAGACACTGGTCACGAAGGTGCGCGGCTGGAAGACCTTGTGCCCGTCCAGCTGGGCCTGGCAAAATTCGCGCGTGACGGCATTGGGCCAGGTGCGCATTTGGCCGTGGGGATGAACCGGGTGGTCGTGGAAATTGCAGAGCAGTTTATGCTTTGCGCACAGCTCCGTGATCCTCTGGGTGCGCTGATTCTTTTCATTCGCGGAGCCGTTCATGAAGCCGTACTTGACCCCGGCCGCGCCCCACTCGCTGTAGCGGCGGAACGTTTCCTCGAGGTCGAAGCTGCGCCCCCCCACGTCGTTGAGATAGAGCCAAACTCCGACCTTCTTCGTTTTTCCGTAGGCAATGATTGCCTTCACCTGCTCCACCTTGCCGCCTTTCACTGGATCCGATGCCTGATCGAACTCCGGTCCGTACCAGTCGGCGTCCAGCACCAGGTGAGGAATTCGATTCTCTGCCGCGAAGTCGACCATCCGGGTCCACGACGCGAGCGACATCTCGTAGCGAAACCCGTCCACCTCCGCGCCGTTGATGCGCCAATCCCAGACCGCCACACCGGGTTTCACCCACGAAAAATCGCTGCCTGCGGGCGGAGGGGGGCTCAGGAGCTCGAGGAGGTGCGAGTCGACCAGGGCGCCAGGCGTCGGTCCAACCATCACGACGCGCCACGCAGTTGTGGGTGCGGAGGCAATCCGCAGGGTTGTCTCCCCGGAAACGCCTTCCAGCAGCAACGGTTCACCGTCGCGCAAATCTGCTTCGTGGAGGGCGAGGAAATCACCGTGGTCGGTCTCCAGCGTCATCACCGGTAGACGCTTTCCGCGGGCGACGCTCAGTTTCTCGGGGCCGACGTTGTGATTTTCACCGTTGGTCGACCATGCGGTATAATCGCCGGCAAAGGCGAAAACGGTGGTTTCGGCTCCGGTCGGCTGACCCTGCGCAAAGGCGTAGCGGAAGGCCACGCCTTCGTCATACGCCCGCGCCTGCAACTGGTACGTCCCAAGGTCGACGGTAACCTCGCGGAAGCGATCGGGCACCGATGTGCGTTTGCCCCAGACCGGCCGCCACACCGTGTCTTCCTCGCGGCGGGTAACTCCGGCAAAACGCCCGCCGGAAAAACCGACACGCGATGGGGTGATGACGGGCTTTCCCGCGACCGTCAGCGCATGTGTTACCGCGCCATCCGGTGCGACCTCCAGGGTGAGCGCGAGCTGCGTGTTCGGAGATTCAAGCGAGATGGTCTCAGCAAAGGACCATGAAACGAGGAGGAGGCCCGCAAAGGCGGCAAAGGGAAATCGAAGGGGCATTGTTCCAGAGAGGCTAGACGCGTAAAGCTCAGGGGTTGAAGCCGGCACACCGCAGGCTGCGCGCCATACCGCCCACCTTCACCGCCAAGTCGATCTCTTTTCCAAGGGGTCATGTCTTGACTCTTGACAGACAAAGTTTGTCAAGAGTCAAGACATGCCCCCTTCATCGAGCCCACGATCGCCGAGCCAGCGGCGGCTTGCCCCCCACCCGCGACTCCCCAACGGTTTTCCCGATGCCTGAAAACAAACCGGCCAATCCTTTTGGGGAGGAGCACGCCGCCCGGTACGAGGAACGTTTTGCCCGCATGGCACCGATGCGGGACGCCCTGCACTTCCTCAGCGCAGTGGTGTTGCACGATCTACCTGCCGACGCGCGGGTGCTCTGCGTCGGCGCGGGTACCGGAGCAGAGCTCCTCGCCCTTGCAACCCGCTTTCCTGGCTGGAGTTTCATGGCCGTGGATCCATCCGCGCCGATGCTCAGGCTGTGCCGCCAACGGGCCGAGGCCGCCGGATTGCTGGCGCGCTGCGAGTTTCACGAGGGCTTCGTCTCCAGCCTGCCGCCGGGGCCGACGTACCACGCGGCCACCTCCCTGCTTGTATCCCAGTTCATCACGACGACGCCGCGGCGCGTCGCGTTCTTTCAGGAGATCGCCTCGCGCCTACGCCCCGGCGGACGCCTGGTCACCGCTGACCTTTCGAGCGGAGGCAACATTTCCGACGAGCACACACGACGCGTCGCGGTGTGGCAGCAGATGCTCGCGTACTGCGGCGTCGAGGCGGAACGCATGGCCCAGATGCTGGAAGCCTGGAAGCGTGACGTCGCGATCCTTCCTGCACGCGACATCGAAGCCTTGCTCCGGCAAGCCGGTTTTGCCGCACCGACGCTCATCTCCCAGCACGTGCTCATCCACGCCTGGATCGCGCACCGCGGCGTGGCTTAAGGGGTCATGTCTTGACTCTTGACAAACTACGCTTGTCAAGAGTCAAGACATGACCCCTTTGATCCTAGGCAATGTCGTTGGCGCGCTACCTAGCAGTCAGCGCCGAGAGCTCCTGCGCCTGCTCATCGCCAAGTGGGTGGCTAAACCGTGGGAAGGCGAAAGCACCGGAATCGACACGGAGGGATGAGAATTTCGCCAAAAATGTAAGCGTCCGGTCCAGCACCTCCTGCTAAGGATTGCTTGTGACGAGTGCTAAAGCGCAATGGTCACCATTTCGCTTTAGCAATGGTGACGATTGCGATCATAACAGTGTGCTCAGCTGGGGGTGGG
>JAEYWP010000012.1 GCA_023428905.1 Verrucomicrobiota bacterium | reverse complement strand
TCTACGCGGTCACCGAGCGACGCTCGTCCGAGGACTACCTGCCGCTGTCCGAGATCATCGGCGGGACCGTCGACGAGATCGAGGCCGCCGGTCACCGCGGCGAGGGCATGATCGGCGTCCCCACGGGTTTCTCCGACCTCGACCGCCTGACCAACGGCCTGCACCCCGGCCAGATGATCGTCGTCGCCGCCCGTCCGGCGATCGGCAAGGCCCTGGCGCTCGACACCCCGCTGCCCACCCCCACGGGCTGGACGACGATGGGGGAGGTCCGGGTCGGCGACCAGCTCCTCGCCGCTGACGGCACCCCGACGACCGTCGTCGCAGCTACGGACGTCATGGTCGACCGCCCCTGCTACCGGGTCTCGTTCGACGACGGGACGACGATCGTCGCGGACGCCCAGCACCAGTGGGCGACCCGCACGCGGGCCGACCGACGCCAGCGGGACGGCGGGATGCCGAGCATCTGGACCACCGAGGAGATCCACGGCACGGTGCGGTGCGCGACGGCCGACCGGCGCGCGAACCACTCGGTCGAGACCGCGCGCCCGCTGCGCCTCCCGGACGCCGACCTCCTCGTCGGCCCCTACCTGCTGGGCGTCTGGCTCGGCGACGGCCACTCCGCGTCCGCGCGCTTCACCAGCGCCGACCCCGAGATCGCCATGCACATCGAGGGCCGCGGCTACGAGCCCGACCTGCTCGACGCCGGTCTGCGGGCGCTCGGTGTGCTCGGTGGCAAGCACATCCCGGTCGCGTACCTGAGGGCGAGCGAGCGGCAGCGGCGTGATCTGCTCGCCGGGCTGCTCGACACCGACGGGACCGTGAACCTCACGGGTAGCCCGCAGATCACGCTGACCGACGAGCGCCTCGCGCGCGATGTCCGCGAGCTCGTCCACTCGCTCGGGTACCGCACCGGCTGGTCGACGCGCGCGGTGGCCGGGCGCTCGGCCGCGACCTCGACCGCCTTCACCATCACGTTCACCACGGACGACGAGGTGTTCGGACTCGAGCGCAAGAAGCTCGTGCACAAGGAGCGCCGCCGTCCCTCGACCCCGCGCCTGTGGCAGCGGTTCATCGTGTCGGTCGAGCCGGTCGAGTCCGTGCCGGTCCGATGCGTCGAGATCGCCCACCCCTCGCACTTGTACCTCGCGAGCGAGGCGATGGTTCCGACGCACAACTCGACGCTCGGCATCGACGTCGTCCGGTCGGCCGCGATCAAGCACAACCAGGCCGCGGTGGTGTTCTCGCTCGAGATGAGTCGCAACGAGATCGTCATGCGACTGCTCTCCGCCGAGGCGCGCGTGCACCTGCAGAAGCTGCGCACCGGTCAGATGGGCGAGGACGACTGGGCGAAGATCGCGCAGACCATGGGGAAGATCTCCGGCGCTCCGCTGTTCATCGACGACTCGCCGAACATGTCGCTCATGGAGATCCGCGCCAAGTGCCGGCGCCTCAAGCAGCGGCACGATCTCAAGCTCGTCGTGATCGACTACCTGCAGCTCATGACGTCCGGTAAGCGCGTCGAGTCCCGCCAGCAGGAGGTCTCCGAGTTCTCCCGCGCGCTCAAGCTCCTCGCCAAGGAGCTTGAGGTCCCCGTCATCGCGATCTCACAGCTGAACCGTGGTCCGGAGCAGCGCACGGACAAGAAGCCGCAGATGAGCGACCTGCGTGAATCTGGGTCGATCGAGCAGGACGCGGACATGGTGATCCTGCTGCACCGAGAGGACGCCTACGAGAAGGAGTCGCCGCGCGCGGGCGAGGCCGACCTGATCGTCGCCAAGCACCGCAACGGCCCGACGGACACCATCACCGTCGCGTTCCAGGGCCACTTCAGCCGATTCGTCGACATGCAGGTCTGACAGTGTGTGTGTCGACAGGGACCGCAGATTGCACATCGGACGTGGCGGCGGCGTGAGCTGGGCGACGGCGAAGGCTGTGGAGGTAAGACGAGTGGGCGATGTGGACGACGACTTGCCCACCTTCGCCCTGCGCGGATTCGGGGTAGCGGGGTACAGGTCGTTCGGTCGAGTCGGCCTGGAGTTCGTGGCACCGCTGGGCAAGGTGAACCTCGTCGCGGGCCAGAACAACGTCGGCAAGTCCAACGTTCTGCGCGTTGCGTCCCTCGTGAGTCCGGCCTCGCCCGTCGTCGAGTGGCGACCGGCACAAGAGACGCACGTCGACTGGCCCGTCGGGGAGCCGGTCCGAGTTGCGATCGCAGTGCCACTCTCAGATATGGATCTCGCCTCCAAGTTCGACCAGGACGCGGTTCGGGTGCTTCGCACGCCGAGCGTCAGGCGGACAGATGACGACCTCCTGTGGGTCGAGTACGACGTCAGCTACGAGTCGAGCGGGTCCGGTCAGGCTTCGCGGCGGTTCTCGATCCGTGAGGCTTGGCTGGAGGAAGTTCTGCGGTCAAGCGATCTTGCCGGGCACGCACTGCGTGAGGCATCGATGCGCGTCGCGAGCACGGGCGGTGGCAACCGGTACGACGATGCCCGTCGGGTCTTCGAATCCTTCAAGGTGCTCGATGCCGTGCCACCGGTCGTGACGGTCAACGCCTTCAGGCAGATTGCCGAAGCTCGCGACGCTGGACCTGACTACGACGGCGGCGGGCTCATCGCGACGTTGGCCGGCCTCGATCGGCCCGAGGCGGGCGACACAGAGTCCGAGGAACGCTTCGCTCGGATCCAGGAGTTCGTGCGCGTGGTGCTCGACGATCCGTCCGTACGCATCGAGATTCCCGTGCGACAGAACACCGTGAACGTCCGGCGAGGAAGCGTGAGCCTTCCGCTTGAGAACCTTGGAACCGGGATCCACCAGGTCGTAATCCTCGCCGCCGCTGCGACCGTCCTCACCGACCGACTTGTCTGCATAGAGGAACCCGAGGTGCATCTCCACCCAGTCCTGCAGCGCAAGTTGTTGCGGTACCTCGCCGAGAGCACCGCCAATCAGTACCTAATCGCGACGCACTCGGCGCACCTGCTCGACAGCGATCTCGCCTCGATCTTCCACGCCACCTGGACCACAGAGGGGACGGAGGTGCGGCGCGCGATGACGCCCAGCGACCGTGCCGAGATCTGCGCGGACCTCGGATATCGCGCGTCGGATCTCGTCCAGGCCAACGCGATCATCTGGGTGGAGGGTCCCTCGGATCGCATCTACGTGCGGCATTGGCTCTCGATGCTGGCGCCCGACCTGAAGGAGGGGTTGCACTTCTCGATCATGTTCTACGGCGGACGGCTCCTGAACCACCTGTCTGCCGACGACCCGGACATCGACGACTTCATTTCGCTACGTCGGCTGAACCGGCACGTTGCCATCGTCATCGACTCCGACAAGACGTCGGCCCGAGCCAGAATCTCAGCGACGAAGAAGCGTGTCTTCGACGAGCTGTCGCGGCATGGCGTTGCCTGGATCACCAAGGGCTACACGATCGAGAACCTTGTCCCGAATGAGCTCCTACGCGCTGCGGTCGAAGCAGTTCACCGCCGCGCGAGCGTCACGAGCGTCGCGTCTGAATGGGAGAACCCCCTAGACACCGCCCACACGGGTCTTCAGAGCGTCGACAAGGTCCGGATTGCGAGGCATGTCACGGCCGCGTGGGACGATCACCATGCACTGCGGGGCGATCTACTCGACGGGGCCAACCGACTCGCAGTGTTCGTTAGGGCGGCAAACGGAGAGGCCGTTCCGACCCTAAACCCACGCACGGCGTGAAGCCCACGGTCCGCGGGTTGAGAGCCTCTACCGAATCCGGGGCGATTCACTCGCGTCCACCCAGGTCGAATTCTCACGCACGACTGATCCGAGAAATATGGGTTTCGCGCCAAGTCGCCGAGTCCAGGTTCTGAGGGGCGCCGCCGTCGCGGCGTCCGGCGACGGGTGGGCGAGTGGAAGTCGCGACCTTCATGCACCGGCGCAACCCGCTAGTCGGCAGGGGCTGCTCCCTCCTCTCCTTGCACGCCTCAACCTGATCACCACCACCGACCCCATGGAGGCCGACCAGCGCGCTGACGGAGGAACGGGTGCCGCGGATGCGACGCCGAAGGTGCTGTCGCGCCCTGCGCGACCAGCGGTAGGTTCGGCGCAGACGGCGCAGGAAGAGCCTGCCGACCGCCGCGAACATCCCTTTCTAGAGGAGCTGTCGCATGTGCAACGAATCGCGGAGGTGCGGCGTGATGCTCATGATTCGGGCGCTGCGGACTGTTGCCGGGCTGACGGCCGTGGCGCTCGTTGCCAGCGTCCTGGTACTGGTGCCGTCGCCGGCTTCGCCTGCAGCGGCGGTGGAGGCATCGACCGGACCGACCGAGGTCGACGATTCTCGCTGCGCTGATGTCCTTTTCGTCGGCGTGCGTGGATCGGGCGAGAGTCGCACTGAGGACGGTGGCTACGGACCAAAGATGGCGCTCGTGCGAGCCGGGTTCGTCGCCGGGCTCGATGCATCCTTGACCTATAGGTCGATCGCCATCGACTACCCTGCCCTGCCGATTGCGCCCTCGGACGGATTTGACGGTTCGCTGGTCGATGACCTGGCCAGTTACGGAATCGGTATTCCGCCGTCCCCGACTCGCCACTACGCCGATAGCATCCAGCAGGGCACGTTCGCGCTTCTCGATGCATACGCACAGTCGAACCGCAACTGCCCAGACGAGCGGATCGTGCTGGCGGGGTATTCACAAGGGGCGCTGGTGATACACCGCGTCCTGTCGGAGACGACTCTCGGCGCAAAGCTCGCGGCCGTCGTGCTCCTCGCCGATCCCGCTCGGGACACGATTCATGGCAACCCCGCCAGCGGCACCTTCTTCGGTAACGCCGGTGACGGCCTGGGTGTGTGGCTCCAGCCGCTCGGCGGGGTCATCGCCGTGTTCGCGGCCGTACTGGGGCCGCTCCTGGCTGGGACGACGGCGTACTTCGCGACGCGCCCGGCCGCGAGAGGGTATGACCTGTGGGACACCTCGGCCGCGGCGTCCAACCCTCACATGGCGCTCAGCTCGAGCGTCGCGGCGAAGACGATCGAGATGTGCGCTGCAACCGACCTGGTGTGCGACACCCAGCTCGGGTTCGGCGGTGATTGGTACTGGGCTGCGATCGGCACGCACACCCACTACGGCACGGACCAGGCGGCCGACGGGTTCCGGGCGTCCGACGTCAGCAATCTCGGAGTCATCGCTGCTCAGCGCATCCCGAGCAGTCGGTGGCAGTACACCGTAAACGCCGAAGGGCAAGCCACCATCACCGGGACATCTTTGGTCTCCACTGACTTGCAGATCCCTCAGACCGTGGGCGGATATCCCGTCGTCGCGATCGGGGACAGCGCGCTCGCCAACCATGGACTGACCGGCGTCGTGATCCCCCGCGGTGTGATCACGATCGGGGGCAGCGCGTTCTACGGAAATGCGCTCACCAGCGTGAGGATACCCAGTGGTGTGAAGGCCATCGGGGAGTGGGCGTTCGGCAACAACTCGCTGACGAGTGTGGACATCGCTGACGGCGTCACGACGATCGGTGGCGCGGCCTTCTATGGGAACGACTTGACGAGCGTGACGATCCCGAGCAGCGTGGAGACTATCGAAGGCAACGGGTACTACGGCGCGTTCGCCAGAAATGCCTTGACCCACGTGGTCATCCCAGCAGGTGTGCGATCTGTCGGAGACGGCGCGTTCGCGAGCAACGCGCTGAGGGATGTCGTTATCCCCGCCACTGTCACAACGCTCGGCGACATGGCGTTCTCGAACAATGCGTTGGTAGACGTCTTCGTCCCGGGAAGCGTGGGGGAGATCGGCGAGAGTGCGTTTGAAGACAACGCCTTGACGAAGGCCGTGATCGGCGATGGTGTCACCGCGATCGGCGCACGTGCCTTCCACGGCAATTCGCTCGTGGACGTGGTTGTACCAGGCAGTGTGATGACAATCGGTTCGTGGGCATTCGGTCAGAACGGTTTGACGAGCGTCACCCTCCGGCCCGGCCTTGCGACGATCGGGGCGGGTGCGTTCGCGATCAACGCACTGACGAGCGTTGTGCTCCCGGACAGCGTGACGAACCTGGGGCCGAGCGCGTTCTACGGGAACTCGCTCACGAACGTAGCGCTACCGGATGGACTTGCGACAATTGGCGACACCGCGTTCTACGGGAACGCGCTGACGGACGTGACCATCCCTGCCGGCGTCACCACGATCGAAGGCGGTGCCTTCGCAGCGAACCAGTTGGCCCACGTGGCGCTCCCGAGCACCCTCGAGACGATCGGTGCGGGAGCCTTCTCGAGCAACCGTTTGACGAATATGGTCATCCCGGACGGCGTAGTAACCGTCGGCGACGGGGCATTTTCAAGCAACATGTTGACGAGCGTCAGGATCCCGGAGGGAATCACGACGATCGAACGTCTGGCGTTCTCCAACAACAGACTGACGAGCGTCGTGATTCCTGGCAGCGTCAAGGCAGTAGGCTACGGCGCCTTTCACTCGAACGAGTTGGAGAGTGTGACCATCACGGCTGGCGTCACGAGCATCGGCATCAGCGCGTTCGAGAGCAACTCTCTGGCGCGGGTAGTGATCCCGGCGAGCGTGAGGAGCGTCGGGGGCAGCGCATTCTTCGCGAATCCGCTGACGAGCGTCGTGATGCTGGGGGATGCTCCGTCCGTCGTCGCGGCCGGCGAGTCGGGCTGGTCGGACGGCGGCGCAGATGCGCTGCCGTACCGCAGTTCGTTCGGCGACGGCGCCGGACTCGTCATCACGTATCCGGCGAGTGCGACCGGCTACGCCACTCCGACGTGGAACGGCTACGAGGCTCGTCCGACGAGCACCTTGCTGCCGATGGAGTCCACCGTTCCGGTCGTCGCCGGAGTTGCCGTTGTGGGCCGGCAGCTGACGGCGAAGCCCGGGACGTGGACGAGCGGTTCGGCCCTGAAGTATCAGTGGTTCGCGGACGGGTCGGCCATCGCTGGCGCGACGGCAGCGACCATTGCGCTGACGTCGGTTCAGCGGGACAAGGAGATCACGGTAGTGGTCACCGGGTCGAAGGCCGGCTACACGACAACCTCGGAGACGTCGCAGGCGACGGGCCGGGTGGCGACGGCCACGACCCCGTCGATCAGCGGGTCCGCGGCGGTTGGCTCCAAGCTCTCCGCCAAGCCGGGTGCTTGGACAAGCGGGATGATTCTGGCGTACCAGTGGTACGCGAGCGGAACTCCGATCGCCGGAGCGACGCGTTCGACATTCGTCCTGGGGTCTGCGCAGAAGGCGAAGTCGATTACGGTCAAGGTGACGGGGCGCAGGTCTGGCTATCCCACGGTGGCGCTCACCTCGAAGCCGACCGCGAAGGTCGCGACCGTCGGGACCCCTTGGATCTCCGGCACCGCGAAGGTCGGCAGGGAGCTGACGGCGAGGACCGGCACCTGGACCAGTGGCACAGTCTTCTCCTTCCAGTGGTACGCGAACGGTCGTGCGATCTCTGGAGCAACGCGGCCGACGTGGAAGCTCAAGCCCGCACAGGTCGGCAAACGGATCACCGTCATGGTCACGGGTAAGAAGACGGGCTTTGCCACGGTGTCGGCGAAGTCGGCGCAGACCGCACCAGTCTCGCCGTAGTGCCAGCTGCGGTCGCCGCGCGCCCCCCGCTCGGGAGGCAACGAGTGCTGATCCGAGAGGAACGTCCTGAGACGTCGACGCCATCGACGGGTTGACCACCGCCGCCTTGGAGCCGGCGTACCGGGCGGCGTTGCGCTCCGGGTGCCACGGGTGGAGGGTGGCGGCCTGACGTGTCGACGAGGACGGGGGCCCTCGATGAGCATCGTGCGCACGCTCGCAGCGGTGGCGGCGGGGGCCGTGGTGGCCGCCGGTCTGACCGTGGCCGGGTCGCCACCCGCGACCGCCGCGGTCCCGGCGGGGTTCACCGACTCGCTCGTCGCGAGCGTGCCGAACCCGTCCGCGATCGCGTTCACGGCGGACGGACGGATGCTCGTGACGCAGCAGTCGGGGCGTCTGCGGGTCCGCACGGCGGCGGGCACGCTGCTGGCGACGCCGGCGCTGGACCTGTCGAGCCGCATCTGCACGAACTCGGAGCGCGGCCTGCTGGGCGTCGCGACGGACCCGGACCCGGCGACGCGGGCGATCTACGTGTTCTACACGGTGCGCACGGGTTCGTCGTGCCCGACGAGCCAGGGTGGGACCCCTGCGGGCGCGCCGGTCAACCGGGTGTCGCGGTTCGTGCTCGGCGAGGACAACGTGGTCGACCCCGCGAGCGAGACCGTCCTGCTCGACGGGATCGCGTCCCCGGCGGGGAACCACAACGCGGGCGACGTGCACGTCGGCAAGGACGGGTACCTGTACGTCTCGACGGGTGACGGCGGTTGCGACTACAAGGGCGACAGCGGCTGCGGCGGCAACAACGACGCGTCGCGTGACCGCAACGTGCTGAACGGCAAGATCCTGCGCGTCGTCCGGACCACGGGTGCACCCGCACCGGGCAACCCGTTCCTCGGTACGGGGACGGCGAGCTGCCGGCTCGCACCGGCGGCGTCCGGGACGGTGTGCCGTGAGACGTTCGCGTGGGGTCTGCGCAACCCGTTCCGGTTCGCGTTCGACCCGAACGCGAGCGGCACGGTGTTCCGCGTCAACGACGTCGGGCAGAACGTGTGGGAGGAGATCGACCAGGGCACGTCGGGAGCGGACTACGGGTGGCCGGTGCGCGAGGGGCACTGCGCGCAGACGGGCTCGGCGACGAGCTGCGGTGGCGCGCTCCCGGCCGGGATGACGAACCCGATCCACGACTACGGCCGCAGCACGGGCTGCGGGTCGATCACGGGCGGCGCGTTCGTCCCTGACGGTGTCTGGCCGGCGGCGTACGAGGACGGGTACCTGTTCTCGGACTACAACTGCGGCAAGCTGATGATGCTCAAGGGCGGGACGCGCACGGACGTCTCGACGGGCCTCGGCGCGGCGGTGCACCTGGAGTTCGGCCCGTGGTCCGGGAGCCAGGCGCTGTACTACACGACGTACGCGAACGGCGGCGAGGTCCGCCGGCTCGCCTACACGGGCACGGCGAACCGCGCGCCGACGGCGTCGCTGACCGCGTCCCCGACGAGCGGCGCGGCGCCGCTGACCACGACGCTCGACGGGCGCGGCAGCAGCGACCCGGACGGCGGCACCCTGACGTACCTGTGGCAGTTCGGCGACGGGACGGCCGACGCGACGACGACGAGCCCGACGGTCCAGCACACGTACGCGGCGGGCACGTGGACCGCGACGCTTCGCGTGCGTGACCCGCAGGGGGCGACGTCGGCCGCGGTGACGACGCGGATCAGCTCGGGCAACAGCGCGCCGACGGCGCAGATCACGTCGCCTGCCGCGGGGGCGACGTTCGTCGTCGGGCAGTCGTACACGCTGAGCGGGTCGGCGACCGACGCGCAGGACGGCACGCTGCCCGGCTCGCGCTTGTCGTGGACGGTCGTGCGCGTGCACGACCAGCACACCCACCCGTTCCTCGGGCCGGTGACGGGGACGTCGGTGTCGTTCGAGGCGCCCGGACCGGAGGACCTGGCCGCCGCCGCGAACAGCCACCTGCGCATCACGTTGACCGCGACGGACTCCCAGGGTGCGACGACGACGGTCACCCGCGACTTCCTGCCGCAGGAGATCGCCGTGACGCTCGCGACCTCGCCCACCGGCCGCACCCTCACGGTCAACGGCGAGACGGTCACGGGTCCGACGACGGTGACCTCGTGGGCGGGCTTCGACCTGCGGCTCGCGGTGCCGTCGCAACGTGACGCGCAGGGTCGAACGTACGAGCTCGACGGGTGGTCGGACGGCTCGACGGCGTCGAGCCGCACCTGGCGGACCCCGACGACGGCGACGACGCTGACGGCGACGCTCGGGCTGCGCGGCCTGCGCGCGGTCTACTTCGACAACAGCGACCTCACGGGCACCTCGGTCTCGCGCATCGACCCGGCCGTCGCGTTCGACTGGGGACTCGCGGCGCCGGTGAGCGGCATCGGGGCGGACACGTTCTCCGTGCGCTGGAGCGGGTCGGTCGTGCCGCGGTACTCGCAGACGTACACGTTCGCGACGACGTCCGACGACGGCGTGCGGCTGTGGGTCGACGGTCGGCTCGTGATCGACGCGTGGACGAGGCACGCCCGCCGGGTCGACACCGGGACGGTCGCGCTCACCGCGGGGCAGGCGGTGCCGATCGTCGTGGAGTACTTCGACGGCACGCGGCACGCGGTCGCGGAGCTCCGCTGGTCGAGCACGTCGCAGGCGGCGGAGATCGTCCCGACGACCCGCCTGCACCCGTAGCGAGGTGTACTCCGCAGCACTGCACGAGAGTCGTCGCCGCAGCCGCGTGCTGAGCAGCCGAAATACCTGGTCAGCCCAGGTGGCGGGTCGGCAGACTCGGCACGTGACGAACCGGAGCTGGCGCGTCCTGCGCGCCCCCGAACCACCCACCGACCTCGACCACCCCGACGCGTGGGCGCTGCACGCGTTCAGCGACGTCGAGCGCGAGCGCGAGGCCGCCGTGTGGGGCTGGACCGACCAGTGGGCGCCGCCCTCGGTCATGCACGGCGTGGTCCGGCACCAGGAGTACGACCGCAAGCAGATGCTCCTGGTGGTGCGCGCCACGCACCCGGAGGGCGTCGCGCCGGAGCCGGCTGACGTCGTCGGGGTCGCGCTCGTCGTCGTCGGGCGCGAGGCCAACACGCACCTGCTCTGGGCCGGGCCGCTGGCCGTGCGTCCGGCGTACGTCCACGACGGCGTCCACGACGTGCTGCTCGCCGCGGTCGAGGACGAGGCCGCAGCGCTCGGCTGCACGACCGTCGTCTTCACGGCACCGCACGCCCCGGAGCCGCCCGCGGGGCCGGGAGCGCTCGAGCCCCGCACGGGTGCGGGCCGCGTGCCGGTGGACTCGCCTGAAGCGGTCGTCGCGCGCGAGCGCGGTTACGCGCTGGAGCAGGTCGGGCGCCACTCCACGCTGCACCTGCCGGTTCCGTCGTCGCTGCTCGACCGGCTCGGCAGCGACGCCTCCGCCGGGGCCGGCGGCGAATACCGGACGATCACGTGGCGCGACGAGATCCCCGAGGACCGGCTCGACGACCTTGCGCGTCTGTGGACGCGGATGAGCACGGACGTGCCGCTCGGCGACCTCGACTACGACGAGGAGCCGTGGGACGCCGACCGCGTGCGCAGCCACCTCACGGACCTCGTCGGCCAGCAGCAGCACGTGCTGCTCACGGTGGCCGAGCACGTCGCGTCGGGCGAGCTCGTCGCGTTCACGGTGCTCCAGGTCCCGTTCCCCGAGGTCCCGTTCGGGTTCCAGGAGGACACGCTCGTCATGCGCGAGCACCGCGGGCACAGCCTCGGGATGCTCGTCAAGGTCGCGAACGTGCGCGCGCTGGCTGCGTGGCGACCGGGCGTAGCGCGGATCCACACGTGGAACGCGCAGGAGAATGCCCACATGCTCGCGATCAACGTCGCGCTCGGGTACGTCGCGGACGGCGTCGCGGCGGTCTGGCAGAAGCACCTGGGGTGATCGCATGACGACTCTGCCTGGAGGCCTCGAGCTCCGCACCGCCCGACCGTCGGACCTGGAACAGATCGGTGCGTTGCTCGTCGCGCGCGGTGAGGAGCCGGACGCGCTGGACCACCGGCTCGTCGTGGAGGGCGAGCTCGGGTGGGACGCGT
>JAEYWP010000006.1 GCA_023428905.1 Verrucomicrobiota bacterium | reverse complement strand
GATCTGCCACGACAGCCCCCAGCGGTCCTTGCACCAGCCGCAGGCGCTCTCCTGGCCGCCGTTGCCGACGATGGCGTTCCACAGCCGGTCGGTGTCGGCCTGGTCCTCGGTCATCACCTGGAACGAGAACGCCTCGCTGTGCCGGAACGCCGGTCCTCCGTTGAGGCCCAGGCAGGGAATGCCCAGCACGCTGAACTCCACGGTCAGCACGTCGCCTTCCTTGCCCGACGGGAAGTCGGCCGGCGCGCGGTGGACCGCGGTTACCGCACTGTCGGCGAAGGTTTGCGCGTAGAAGGTCGCGGCTTCCAGCGCCGTACCGTCGAACCAGAGGCAGATGGTGTTGCGGTGTGGCATGGGGGACTCCTGCGGAAGGAACGGGCCCGGATGGCCCTTTCAAGACCGCGACGAGCGGGCAGGGCGGGAATCGACATCGCCTTCCCGCACCGCTCCCCCAAGCGCAGGCCCGGCTAGCCCTGGCCGGGTTCCGGCGCGGTGTCGGGCTTGCCCTCGCGCTCGGCGCGCTTCTTCGCCGCCTTCTCGTCCTGCTTCTTCTTCTTGGCCAGTTCGCGCTGGCGCTTCTCGAACGAATAGTTGGGCTTGGCCACGGTCACTCCGTCTTCATATGAACGCGCAGTGTCTCATTTTTCTGCGGAAGCACTCGTGAGGCGCCGCGCACACGCGACCTTGGCGGACCAGTCCCTAGGGTGCAGGGCATTCCCGCGATACCTGGATCGATATGCCTACTGCCGCTGCAAGATGCCCCGTAGACCACTCGCTCCTGCAGCCACGAGCGTCCGCCGCCCGCCTCGCCAACGAGGAAGGCGCGCTGGCAGCGCGCCTGCGCAAGTTCCTCGCCGGCCCGGCCTTCCCGTGCGTAGGCGCGAAGGCCGCGCTGGCGCGCAATGCGATCTCCATGCACGAGTTCGGCCCGCTGGGCGACCGCGCCAACGATGCGGCCCTGCTGGACCAGCTCGGCGTATTCGCCACCATGCTCGATGGCGTCGACCCGGGCGACACCACGCTGCATTCCCTCGTGGCGCTGTTCGACGGGCCACGCGATACCGACGAGCGCCGCTTCGAGGCGCTGCTGTGGTCGCAGCTGCAGCGGCTTCACGACCTGGACGTGCGGCGCGGACGCCCCTGGGCGCAGGACGTCAGCCGCAATCCCGACGATCCGGACTTCAGCCTCAGCCTGGCCGGGCACCCGTTCTTCGTGATCGGCCTGCATCCAGGCGCGTCGCGCCTGGCGCGCCGCTTCCAGACACCGGTCCTGGTGTTCAATTCGCACCGGCAGTTCCAGCGGCTGCGTGCCGACGGGCGCTACGCCAAGATGCAGAAGGCCACGCGCGCACGCGACAGGGCACTGCAGGGTTCGATCAATCCCAATCTCGCCGACTTCGGCACCGCCAGCGAGGCCCGCCAGTACAGCGGCCGCGCGGTGGAGCCCCATTGGGGCTGTCCGCTGCGGGTGAAGTCGCCATGAGCGCGCGGCAGGCGTCCGGGACGATGGCCGCCGAGGGTTTCGAGCGCATTCCGCCGTGTTCCGGCCGGGCGGTGGAGCTGGAACTCGGCGACGAGCTGATCGTGGTCGATCCGATGGGGCAGCAGGTCAGCGACCTGACCGCGTTCGCACGCGACGACCTCGACGAATACCTCTCGTCCGGCCGCTCCATCGACTACGCGTCCAAGCTCTGGCTCAGCACCGGCGACGTGCTGTATTCGAACCGCAGCCGCCCGATGTTCACCATCGTGGAGGACACCTGCGGTCGCCACGATTTCACCCTGACGCCGTGCTCGAAGCGGATGTTCGAACTGCTCTACGGCGAGCCGGAAGGGCGGCCGGGTTGCGAAGGCAACCTCGCCGCCGCGCTGGCTCCCTACGGTATCAGCGTCGACCGCGTGCCGGTGGCCTTCAACATCTTCATGCACGTCAGCGTCGACGGCGGTACCGGCGCCATCGCGGTCCTGCCGCCGCTGAGCAAGGCAGGCGATTACGTGCGCCTCCGCGCCCACATGCCGCTGGTGGTGGCGCTGACGGCCTGTTCGGCGGGACAGTCGAACAACTTCAGCTACAAGCCCATCGACTTCCGCGTCGAGCGCGCCAGCGCCCGGCGCTGACGGAAGGGAACACTGCAACGCAGCCACGGGACGCCGCCGCCACCCCTGCCGCGCTACCCTGCCTGCAGGCACGATCGATGGAGGCGACATGGGACTGCTGGTCGACGGCACGTGGCACGACGAGTGGTACGACACCAGCGATGGCGAGTTCAAGCGCGAGCAGGCCCGCTTTCGTGACTGGCTGAGCGCCGACGGCGCGCCCGGACCGGGCGGGCAGCGCGGGCATCGGGCAGAGGCGGGGCGCTACCGCCTGTACGTCAGCTACGCCTGCCCCTGGGCGAACCGCACCCTCATCCTCCGCGCGCTGAAGGGGCTCGAGGACCTGGTGCCGGTGTCGGTGGTGCACTGGCGCATGCGCGAGCACGGCTGGACCTTCGAAGATGGGCCCGGCGTGGTCCCCGACCCGGTGATGGATGCGGATTACCTGTACCAGCTCTACCTGCGCGCGCGGCCCGGCATGAGCGGCCGCGTGACCGTGCCGGTGCTGTGGGACCAGCAGACCGGCAGCATCGTCAGCAACGAGTCCTCCGAGATCATCCGGATGTTCAACACCGCCTACGACCGGCTCGGCGCCCGCGCTGGCGACTACTATCCCGGTGAGCTGCGCGAGGAGATCGACCGGGTCAACGAGCGCGTGTACGACGAAGTCAACAACGGCGTCTACCGCGCCGGGTTCGCCACCACCCAGGAGGCCTACGAGAGGGCCGTACGACCGCTGTTCGAGGCGCTCGACTGGCTTGAGCAGCGCCTGCAGGATGCGCAATGGCTGGTAGGCGACCGCCTGACCGAGGCCGATATCCGCCTGTTCACCACCCTGGTGCGCTTCGACGCCGTCTACCACGGCCATTTCAAGTGCAACCTGCGGCGGATCGCCGACTACCCGGCGCTCAGCAGCTTCGTGGCGCGGATGATGGCGATGCCCGAAGTCGCCGGCACCGTGCACATGGACCACATCAAGCG
>JAEYWP010000002.1 GCA_023428905.1 Verrucomicrobiota bacterium | reverse complement strand
CATCTGCCTCGCGCAAGATCCGCAGGATCTGCTCTTCACTGAATCGCTTTTTCATCGGTTCTGGTTGGGCTCAGCCCAGCCCAGAACTCTCACTCAAGCCACTCCAGTTTTAGGGGGGCAGGTCAGTAGCGCCTGGTTCGCCTCTTTTCCTCGGGTGAGGAAGCCGAGCACCGGCTTTCGATAATCATGATCCTTCTCGTGGAACTGAACGAGCGAGTGAGGCAGATCGAGATTCAGATACGCTTCCGCGTAGGCATCGTCCTGCTCGCTCTCGAAAAATAGCTTCAGCTTCACTGGCTCGCTGCTCACTGAGCGCGGATCACCGCCGAGCGAAATTGCGACCAACTCTACGCTCCTGAAATCGACCTGCTCGATCTCATGCTTGTATGCTCTCGCGAGGCACCGGATAAAAACTTCGCTCGGCTTGCCGATAGACTCCAGCCGGACCAGCCCGCGATAGGAATCCATAGGCCAATCTTTCGGCCTCCAATGCTCCCATTTCGGAAGAAGCGTTACTCGAAATCCCATCGGCTCTTTTCCGTATTCGGCGGTGGCTTCGATAGCGACGCTGCCGTCATCTTTCTTTTGCACTGACGCGGCCTTCAGGTCGGCGTCACCCCAATCTTCTTTGAGATTTACGAACACCGAAGGCGGGAGATCGGCAGCGCGGAGGCTGACCTGCGTTAGCAGGCCAAGAAGTATCGCGATGAGGCGTTTCATTTTTCGGCGAACAGTATTTATTAGCCCGATGTGGCTGCGCGGTTGGTGGGGTGGGTGGCACGGGGGGAGGGAAAATAGGAAAGCATTGGAGGATAAAGGACGGAATGGGACGAGTTGCTGGTTTTGCGGTTGTCGGCGGGCGGGATAAAGCTCAAGTGATGGGAATGCGGGATTCTATGCGGATGACCATGTCTTTTTACGGGTGGGAGACCGCCCTGACTTCAACCGACCTCGGTGATGATACGAAAGCCCTCTTCCGACAGTTCATTACTGCCTTCCTCCAATGGTGCCACTGCTGCCGCTACCCGCCTTCGCCTTCATCGCTGCTAGACTACCTTTCGCAGTCGGGGCGGCAATCCACTTCTTCCCCCGCCCTCGAAAAATCCGCCCTGGAATGGCTACTCTCCCTGGCACCCCCGGCACCGCCTCCCCTACCCTTACCCGCTGCGAGCCCCAGCAAGAAGGACATGGATCGCGGTCGCGCACCCCATGCGGTTCCACCGCCGCCGGTGGCGCTTTCACGAACCACGCCCGCCCAGGGACGCGACGACTTGGGCAGTGCTCCTTGGGAACGCGCCTTGATCACCGCACTGCGGGGCCACCACTTCCTGTGGCGTACCGAGGAAACGTACCGCCGCTGGGCCGCGCAATTCGTCCGCTACGTGGGCACCGAGCCCATGCACACGTGGGGACGCGCCCACGTGGAAGGCTTCCTTTCCATGCTGGCCACCCAACAGCGGGTGAGCCCCGCCACCCAACGCCAGGCCCTCAACGCCATCGTCTTCCTTCTCGATCAAGCACTCAACCAGCCCGTCAGCGATATCCGGTTCGTCCGGGCCTCCCCCCGTCGACGCGTTCCCACCGTGCTCAGCCGCGAGGAATGCGCCGCCCTCCTCAGCCACCTCGACGGCACCGCCCACCTGATGGCCCGCGTGATGTACGGGAGCGGCATCCGGCTGATGGAAATGCTTCGCCTCCGCATCCAGGACCTCGATCTCGCCCGCCTCCAAATCCGCGTCCACGCTGGCAAGGGCGACAAAGACCGCGCCACCGTCCTGCCGGAATCCCTACGGCCGGACCTGCAACGCCACCTCAACCGCCTGCGTGACCTCTTTGAACGCGACCGCCAGGCAGGCCTCAACGGGGTCTGGCTACCCGAGGGCCTCGCCCGCAAATACCCGCGCGCCGGCGAGCAGTGGCCCTGGCAATGGGTCTTCCCCTCCCGCCAATTGAGCGTCGATCCCGCCAAAGGCGTGACCCGCCGCCATCACGTCCTGGAAGGTGCCTTCCAAAACGCGATCCGCAACGCGGCGAAAGCCGCCAAGATCGACAAACGTGTCACCCCCCACGTGCTCCGCCATTCGTTCGCCACCCATGTTCTGGAGAATGGAACCGACATCCGCACGCTCCAGGACCTGCTGGGCCATGAGAGCGTGGAGACAACGCAGATCTATCTGCATGTGACCAAACACACCGGCGTGGGCGTGCGAAGTCCTCTCGACAATCTCTAAATTCCGAGGTCACGAGCGCCCTGCCCCGCCTGCCGCAAGCGCCCCAGGTTGCGCTTGGCCTGCATGGCGGAAAGCGCCACCCGCCGGCCCGTCCGCAATGTCTCCGCTGCATTCAACATCTGCAGCATTGGACGATCGAAGCGTGGCGGACGGTCCAGGCGTCGAGCGACTCCGCCCCGTCGCGCCCCCCCGCCGTCAGCGGTACAGGGCGGTGATCGGCGCCGCCGTGAGCACGTTGTATTGGCGCACCGCCAGGCGCCACCACTCCGCCAAGGCATGCGAGGGCAGGCGCCACAATTCGCGGTGGAGCCAAATCATCGACTCCGCGTCCAACAACAATCCCATCTTCTCCTTGGTCGTCAGGCCCGCGGGCCCCTCACGCAGAAGCCGTGTGCGAAGCTGCATAAAATAATCCCGCGATTCCTCGCTGGGCCGCCGCTGGCGCAGCATCGAGACGTGAACGGCGTTGATGTAGGGATCCAACACGGCCTGAAGCAATCCGTAGTCCGCCCGCAACGACTCCAGCGGACGCATGTGCTGATAACACTCCTCCAGATTCTGGCGGAGGCGCCGCAGTTCATACGGCGGCTGCGTCTCCTCCGGGGTGAGAAAAAGCCGCAGCGTCTTCGCGCTCTGCCCAAGCCGGAGCTTGCTGAGCATGATCGACACCGGAATCGACAGGACCAAGCCGGCCAAAACCGGGCTGAGCCACCAAAAATACGCCGGCGAAAGGATGTAGGAGGAAATTCCCCACACGATGCCAAAGATGGTGTGACCGCCATGGGTGATGATGGCCTCACGCCAGTCATCCCCTTCGCTACCACGCCGCTGCGTCACCCAGCTCACGCCCTGGCCAAGCAGGGTGAAAAGAACGAACTTCGAATTGAACACCATGTTCACGGGCGCCAACAGCGCAGAAAACACGCACTCCAGCAGCGCACTGAGAACCAGGGGGCCCCGCCCGCCAAACGCCGCTGCCGTTTCCCGGCGCTGCACAGCCAGGACCACGCTGATCACCTTCGGCAGGAAGATGACGACCATGGTGAAGACAAAAAGCGTCAACGCCACCGGCACCTCCAGGACGTATCCAAAAATCGACGTCTGCGCCTGCGGCAATTCGTGCACGCCGGTCGCACTCAACAGGTCGAAAACATGGATCGTGCTAATGATGAGAAAAAGCAGCCAGAGGGGCGATGAGACATAGGCCATCACACCCATAAACAGGTGCAGACGGTTGACCGGCTTAAACCCTTTCGCGGACAGGAGCCAGCTGTGCTGCATGTTGCCCTGACACCAGCGGCGGTCCCGCTTCGCACTGTCGATCAACGTGGGAGGTCCCTCCTCGTAGGTTCCCTCAATGTCACCCGCGAGCCAAACCGCCCAGCCCGCCTTTCGCATCAGCGCCGCCTCGACAAAATCGTGGCTGAGGATGCGCCCGCCGAATGGTTCCGTTCCCGGCAGATCGGGCAACGCGCAATGCTCGATGAAGGGCTGCACCCGAATGATCGCATTGTGGCCCCAGTAGTTGCCGTCGTACTGCTGCCAATAATTTAGGCCGGAAAGAAAGAGGGGGCTGTAGAGACGGTTGGCGAACTGCTGGAGCCTCGAATACAGCGTCTCACCGTTCACGAGCCGCGGTGCGGTCTGGATGATGCCAGCAGTGGGATTCTTTTCCATCAACGTCACCAGCTGCACCAGCGCCTGGCCGCTCATGATGCTGTCGGCATCCAGCACCACCATGTAACGGTAGTTGCGCCCCCAACGCCGGAGGAAGTCGGCCACGTTGCCGGCCTTCTTGTTAATTTGCTGACGACGCTTTCGGTAAAAAATCCGCCCGAAGCCACCCACCTGCTTGCACAATTCCACCCACGCCACCTCCTCCTGGATCCACTGGTTGGGCTGGTTGGAATCGCTGAGGATGAAGAAGTCGAAGTGCTCGAGCTTTTTCGTCTCCTGCACCGAACGGTAGATCACGCGAAGCCCCTCGAAAACGCGGCTCACGTCCTCGTTGAACACAGGCATGATGACCGCGGTGCCGGCCAGCGGGACGTCTTCGCCGGGCTTGATCGTGCGGGTGATCTGCCGGCTGTCGCCGCCGCGATTGATCACGTAAAAGCCCAGCAGCGCGGTGACAAAACCAAGCGCGATCTGGGAAAACAGGATGATAAAGAGCAGCAGCAACGCCCACTCCACCGCGATCATGCCGCCGTCATGCCAGAGCAGGTCGGCCATGAACCAGGTCGCGACACTGGTGAGGACAAAGACACCGCTGAAAAAGGTGCGCCTCCGCCGGGCGAGACGCCCCGGGGTGATGAATTCCGTCGATACAATGCGCATGCGTGGTGGGACCGCTCAGCGCGTGGCGTAAAACAACACCGCCAGGCTCGCGACAAAGAACAGCCAGAGAAAAAGGGTTCGAAGCACCGGCCACTTCTCGAAACGCTCCAGGGTCTCGCCGGCCACCTCGCTGAAGGCACCCAGATCAATCGGTCGCGGCACCATGCTCGAAACCGCCATGTCCGGGCCCGCTTCCATCGAGCTGGTCTGCATCGCCCGCCGAAAATCGTCGGGCATATGCTCCGTATCCAGAAACGCGTACGGCCACCGTTGCGGGCCTTCCGAAAGGAGCAGCGCCACGCGTCCGGCGATCGCAATCCGCTCGTGGGGCTGGTCGCGTTCGCCCAGGACTTCACCAAACCACTGGTCCATCAGCGCCTCCGTCTCTTCGGCCGCAAGAGTGGTCGGGTCGAGCGCGGGATTCGCCTCGTGGCGACGCGCGGCACG
This sequence comes from Verrucomicrobiota bacterium, assembly GCA_023428905.1. Classification (GTDB taxonomy): domain Bacteria; phylum Verrucomicrobiota; class Verrucomicrobiia; order Opitutales; family Opitutaceae; genus EW11. Next base: position 11,423 of record JAEYWP010000002.1, on the reverse strand, counting down.
CTCCAGCACGACCTGGATGAGGCGGCTTTGGTGCAGGCGGTTGTGGATACGGTGGGCGCGCAGGTAGTCCTCCACGCGCACGTACGCGGCATTCCACGCCTCCATGCTCCCCGTGCGGGGGCGGAAGCTGGAAAGCGGCGCGTCTACGGAGTCCAGAGGTAGCTCCATGTCTCGCTCAGGATATGGGGCTCTCTCTTCAGGAAGCAACGGAGTTCCACCGGCTTACCGGAACCGTCGGGCTTCAAGGCAAATGCCACGCGCCAGGTCTGGTTGAAGGGGTTCTTTTCAATGGACTGGTGGGTGATGGTGGCACCCTGCCCCGCCGTGACGACGGCCTCGATCCCCGCGGTGGGCGAGGCCGTCCGCAGATAAGTGCCGTCAAAGTCGACCCAGAAACGCTGCAGGTCCTTCTCATGGGTGAGGGAGCGCCCGCTGCGGGTGCTGACCACATACCCGGCCGGAGGACGCTTGCCGCCGGTGCCCTCCTTGAACCAATGGAGATTGTATTGAAAATGGATGGGCTCGCCGGGCGCGGGCAGCTTCTCCGGCACCCAGAAAGCCACGATGTTGTCGTTGGTTTCGTCCGGGGTCGGAATCTCAACCAGGCGCACGGCGCCCTGACCCCACGAGCCGATCGGCTCCACCCAGGCGCTGGGCCGGAGGTGATAGGCGGCCTCCACGTCTTCGTAGTTCGAATACGCACGGTCGCGCTGCACCAGGCCAAAACCGCGCGGATTGCCGTCGTTGAAGGACAGCACGCGCACGGAGGACGGGTTTTGCAGGGGCCGCCAGAGCCATTCACCGCTGCCGTGTTCAATCAGAAGGCCGTCCGAATCGTGAACCTCCGGACGCAAATCGCCGTAATGGGTCGGAGAATTCTCGCCGAACCAGAACATGCTGGTCAGTGGAGCGATGCCGAAGGACTTTATGGATGTCCCAGCGCGCTGGTAAACGGCGCCGCGCACATGGATCACGGTGGAGGGGCCGGGCTTGACGACGAAGGCGTACGCACCGGTGACACTCGGGCTGTCGAGCAGCGCGTAAATCAGGATGTCCTTCGAGTCCGCGGTGGGCCGCTGGACATAAAACTCCTCGAAGATGGGGAACTCCTCCCCACCCGGCTCACCCGTATTCAGCGCCAGACCACGGGCGGAGAGACCGTAACGCAGACCCTGGGCAAGAGAGCGGAAATAGCTGGCGCCCTGAAACACCACCAGTTCGTCGTGGACGGCGGGCGAGTTCAGCGGGTAATGCACCCGGAATCCGGTGAAGCCCATGTCGTGCGGGACGTCGCCGAAGTCCACCTCCTGGCCGTATTCAAACAGTTTGGACGAAAACTCGATCGGGGAGACCTTGCCCTTCTCCACCTCTGCCATCTGGACAGTCTTGGTGTAGAGAAAACCGGGATGGAAGAACTGCAGCTGGAAGGGAAGCTTCTCCCGGCGCCACCAGGCGCGCTCCCCATTGTACCGAATATAGCGATACTGATCGTAGGTCAGGTCTCCGAGGCGCTTCGGCACCTTGGAGGCGCGAGCCTCGTAGGGCTGAGCGGCGAGCGCCTTCGCGCGGAATTGCAGCACCTCGAAATCAAAAGGCACGTCGGCCGCAAACGCGGCCGAGGTCGCGAGCAGGCAGGCAAGGGCACCGACTTGTTTGACGTTCATTTGTCCAAAAAGAAACCCCGTTGCTTTTCCGAGACCGGCAATGAAGCACGCTCCATCACCTTGAGCAGATCCTCCCAGATCGCTCGTTTTGAACGATTTGTGGGATTCCTCAGGATGTACGACGGATGGTAGGTCACCATGACCGGCTTTCCGCCAAACAGTTTCCATCGCCCGCGGATTTCCCCCAGCGTCTTGAAACTCCCAAAGCCGAACAGACCCTGCGCTGCGGTGGATCCAAGGGCCACCACCAGGTCGGGTTGGACGACCTCTAACTGCGCCTGAAGGTAAGGCATGCAATAGGTGATTTCCGCCTGCGTCGGCGGCCGGTTACCATACTGCTCGCCATCGGCCGCGAGAGGCAGTTGAGGCCTCCAGTTCATGATGTTACCAATGTACACCGTCTCCCGGGAAAGCCCCATCGCCTGGATCATCCGGGTGAGCAATTGGCCGGCGGGACCAACAAATGGTTCTCCCTGCGCCTCCTCTTCCGCGCCGGGAGCTTCGCCGCAAAAGAAGATCTTGGCGTCGAGACTCCCGACCCCCAGTACCACCTTTTTCCCGGGGCGTACCTGCGCCTTGCATACGGGGTCGTCGGTCACGCGTTTGAGCAATGCGTCCCAACGCTGCTTTTTGTCACCCGGTGGGAGGACGACGGTCGGCGGCGGTGGCAAGGGATCCCCTTCGGGCGGAGCCACCGTCTTTACCGGAGCGCGGCCGGCGGCCTTTGTCGTCGGGAGCGGCGCGGCTTCTCCGCCGCCGGTTGTCTCAGGGTCCAGCGCGGGTGCTTTCCTCGCGGCGCGGCTGGTCTCCGGCGCCGTCGCCACCGCGGATTCCTCCACCCCCATCGCTGGCGCCGTCACGAGGGCACCCGCCGCTTGCGGAGCCGCCGCTCGAGTGGCCCGGCCCTGCACCGCCTTCCGCAGTGCGGCCAGCGCCGCGTCGGATACAACCACCTCGCTGACGCCCGTGGCTTTGAGGCGCTTTAGTTCTTCCGTGAGAGCGGTCAACGCGGCGCGCATACGTTCAAGGGGCCCGAAGGTAGGAGGCGGCCAGTTTTTCGACGTACTTGCCGAGCAAGTCGAACTCCAAATTGACGGGCGAGCCGACCTTTTTCTCGCGTAAGTTCGTCACGGACAACGTGTGCGGGATCAGCCAGACCGCGAAACAGTCCCCCTCCACCTCCGCCACCGTGAGTGAGATCCCATCGATCGCGATGCTTCCTTTGTGGACCAGATAACGCCCCGTGCCCTCAGGAGACCGGATACGCAGATAGTGGTCCTTGCCCCGTTCTTCGAACACCTCGACCAGCCCAAGGCCATCGATGTGTCCGGATACAAAATGCCCTCCGACCTTGCCGTCGAATCGCAGGCTGCGCTCGAGGTTCACCGCGGCACCGGCGGCGAGGCCGGAAAAATTGGTCAGGCGCCGCGTCTCCTCCAGGAGGTCGAACTCCAGGAAATTCTCGTCGAAGCGCGTGACGGTGAGGCAGCACCCGTTGACGGCAATGCTGTCGCCCAGCGCCACGCCCGCCAACACCACCGATGCACGCACGCGCAGGCGCCAAGCCTGGGCGGCCGGCGTGAACGAATCCACCACACCTGTCTCCTCAACAATGCCAGTGAACATAAAGCGAACGAGTTAACCGCATTCAGGGGGTTGGCAATGCGGGACCACGCCCGCATCCCGCCCTCTGCGCCCGCCCCGTCCGAACGGGTCGCCCCTCACGACGAGTCAGCGGAGTTTCACGCGAAGGACCGAGGTTTCGCCGCCCCGGCTGATCAGGAGAATGAACTCACGCCGCGCCTGGTCCTGGTCAATCCGGCCCAGCACCTCGACCGCTTCGGCGTAGGTTTTGACCTCCACACCGTCGATTTCGCGGACCCAGTCCTCCGCCCGCAGTCCCGCCGCCGCAGCAGGAGAATTGCTCTTAACAAAATGCGCGATGACCCCACTCCGCTCCTTTTCCGGGATGCGGTTCGAGACGGCGTCGGTAAACAGAAACTCGCGAATGGTGAAACCCAGGCGGTCATAATACTTCCGATCCGCCTCGCGCAGCATACGTGGCTCGTCGATCAGGACTGGCGACAGTTCCAAACGCTCCTGCCCGCGCAGCACGGATAGGCGAAGGGTTTCTCCCGGCGCCCTAAGCGCCACCTCGCGCTCCATCCAGCCGGCCACCACCGGAGGCGGTTTCAAGCGTGGGAGCGGCTTTCCATCCACGGCCACAATGATGTCCCGCTCCTTCACTCCCGCCGCCTCGGCGGGCCCACCCTCGAGCACCTCGCTCACGACGAGCGCGGACTGGTTTTCCAGTTTCAGGAACTTCGCCACCTCGGCGGGCAGGGCCTGCAGGCCCATGATGCCCAGCCAGGGGGAGGGACGCCCGGAAATGGACCGGGGGATGCGAGCGAAAAACGGCACAACGTCGGCGGCGAGGCGGAAGACCCGCGTCTCATCACCGCTGACAAGCAGGAGCGGTGAGCCGCGCTCCGTTCGCGAGTATTGATAAAACGTCTCCCCGAAACCGGCCAGGCCCAGGCCGACGAGCCGCCCGGCCTGGTCGAACACCGGTAGTTGCGGGGCGGTGACATTGCCGAGGGCGATTCCCGTCAGGTGCGGCAGCCGCGTCAGGAGTGCGACGCGATTGGAGAGGAAATAAGGCTCAAACTCCTCCTCCTTGCCTCGCAGCCCGATGCCCCACACCTCCTGGGTGATCTCCGCCGTGACCGCATCGCTTCCGCCGCCCACAAATTCGGTCACCGGGACGAGCGAGCCGCGCAGCGCTTCCTCCACCCGGATGAAGTGCCAACCGCTGGCCGTGTCGGGCCCGAGATACTGCGCAGTGGCGTGGTGGCTCACGGGTTGCCCGGGCAGGTAGACGCGCAGGTCTTTCAACTGCGAGGGCGGGATGTGGATCGGAATGGCACTGCCGTGCAGGATGATCGTTCCCTCGCGGTCGATCACCGTTCCACCGGCGATGGTGGGACGTCGCTCGATTTCGGACTCGATGTAAAACTCCACTGCCACCACCGACTTCACCCGTTCCCGCCAGAGAGCGAGCCGGGGGTCGGACTCAGCCCGGGTCAGGCTGGCCAGGAGCAGCAGGAGGGCGAAGAATGCGAGGGCGGGGCAGCGGGGTAAACGCACAGGGTGTTCAGGGCTTGAATACAAGAAGAAGGACACGGCGGCCACGTCGGACCTCCACCAGGATGGGCTCCGGCTTGGCGACGAAGGCGTCATACTGGGCCTTCGCCACCTCAAGGTCCGCGATCGGCTGCTGGTTGATCTTGGTGATGACGTCGTTACGCGCCAGGCCGCTGACCGCCGCCGGGAAACCGGGATGCGCGCCGACGACCAGGAGGCCGGTGGCATCGGGAAGCTGGTTTTCACGGGCATACGCCCGCGAGACCTTTTGCACGCTCAGGCCCCAGTTTTCGAAGGCCCACTCCTCCCCTTTCCGACTTTCAAGGGGTTCGGTGGTGATCGAAAAATCGAGGGCCTGCTCGCCCCGTCGCACGGAAAGCTTCACCACCGCGCCGACGGGGAGACTCGCAATCATGTTCTGGATGGGTGGCAACTGCTCGGGAAAACGTCCGTCCACGGCGGCGCCATTGACGGAGAGGACGATGTCTCCGGCGCGCAGTCCGGAGCGGGCCGCGGGAGAACCCGGATGCACATTGTCGACCAGGACCCCGGTGTTCTGCGCCAGCGAATAAAACGTCTCCAGGTCCTGAAGCGGTGCCGCTCCCAGACCGATGTAGCTCCGCTCCACCTTCCCCTCGCGCGCCAGGAGGGTCATGACCCATTTGGCGGTGTTGGCCGGGATGGCAAAGCCGAGATTGTCGGCACCTACGTAAGCGCGGGAATTGATGCCCACCACCTTTCCATCTTCGGTCACCAAGGGCCCGCCGGAGTTGCCGGGGTTGATCGCCGCGTCCGTTTGGAGCCAGGTATTGAAGGCACCCGTTTCATAGCCGCGAACCCCGTCCGAGTCTTCGAAATAGCGCCGGTTGTTGGAAATGATTCCCCGCGTGACGGTGCGCGTGAGACCGTGGGGTGTCCCCACCGCATAGACGTTTTCTCCCGGAACCAGCCGGGTCGAATCGCCGAAGCTCGCATGGGTAAACGTCAACTTCCGGCGCTGGACCTCGGGGAGATTGATCCGCAGCACGGCGAGATCCGTCCAATGATCCCACCCCACGAGCGAGGCCCCCACCCGCTCGAGGTTCGCCAGGGTGACGTTGATCTCCACCGCACGCGGGCTGACCACGTGCGCGTTGGTCAGGACCAACCCGTCCGCCGTCAGGATCACACCCGATCCGATGCTGGCGGAGTAACGCCGGGCCCCGTCTTCGAATGCGAGTTCTCGGACGTCGATCCGGACCACGGCATCGAGCAGTCGATTGAAGCCCTGGCTCATCCGTGCCAGGGCGGGCCGGACCGCGCCGAAGAGCGTCAGCAGGGCGAGGAATAGGAGGGCAAAGGGAGGGGTGTTTCGCGCCATTGACGGTGGGGGTGATTCCTTCAGAGTGGCGGTTTTCTTCCGATGGCAACGCATTGCAAAGAATACGACTTCTCCCAGATCGAACGGCATTGGCAAACCTTCTGGGAGAACGCGCGCAGCTTCGCCGCGTCCCCCGACACGTCCAAGCCCAAGTACTACGCGCTGGACATGTTCCCCTACCCCTCCGGGGCGGGCCTGCACATCGGCCATCCGGAAGGTTACACCGCGACGGACATCCTCTCGCGGGCCAAGCGCGCCCAGGGCATGAACGTCCTCCACCCAATGGGATGGGACGCCTTCGGTCTTCCAGCCGAGCAGCATGCGGTGAAGACCGGGACGCACCCGGCGAGCAACACCCAGAACAACATCGTCAATTTCAAGCGGCAGCTGAAAGCCCTGGGCTTTGCCTATGACTGGGATCGCGAAATCGACACCACGGACCCGCGCTACTTCCGCTGGACGCAGTGGATCTTCCTTCAGCTCTTCAAACGCGGTCTCGCCTACGTGGACGAGCGTCCCGTCTGGTGGTGTCCGGAGCTGCGCACCGTCCTCGCCAATGAAGAAGTGGTCGACGGCAAGAGCGAGGTCGGCGGCTTCCCGGTGGAACGCCGCAACCTGCGCCAGTGGGTGCTGCGGATCACCGCCTACGCGGATCGCCTGCTGGCGGACCTGAAGGACGTCGACTGGCCGGATTCAACCAAACGCATGCAGGAGGCATGGATCGGGCGCAGCGAGGGCGCGGAGTTGCTCTTCGCGCTCGAGGATCAAAGCCTGGGTGACCTCAAGGTGTTCACGACGCGGCCCGACACCCTCTTTGGCGCCACCTATATGGTGATCGCCCCGGAGCACCCGATGGTGGACGCGCTCACCACGCCCGAGCAGCGCGAGGCGGTTGACGCCTACCGGCGCAAGGCCGCGGCGAAGAGCGATCTCGAGCGCACCGATCTGGCCAAGGACAAATCCGGCGTTTTCAGCGGGTCCTTCGCGATCAACCCGGTCAACGACCAGCGGCTGCCAATCTGGATCGCCGACTATGTGCTGATGGGCTACGGCACCGGCGCGATCATGGCGGTCCCGGCGCACGACGAACGCGACCATGAGTTCGCCCTCCAGTATCAACTGCCAATCATCCAGGTGATCGAGGCGGCGGATACATCCGCCCCGGGAACGTCTCCACAACTCCCCTACACGGGGGACGGCAAACTGATCCATTCGGGGTCGTACACCGGCTTGGACTGGCGGGAGGCAAAAAAGCGCATCACCGCCGACCTTGCAGAGAAGAGCCGCGGCAAGGCCACGGTGAATTTCAAGCTCCGCGACTGGCTCTTCTCCCGTCAGCGCTACTGGGGCGAACCGTTCCCCATCGTCTGGGTCGCCGAAGCCGACTACATGAAGGTGATGCTCCAGCGCGGGTCCGACCTGCCGGAGCAGCCGGTGACCTACACGTCGGGCGGCGACACCTGGTTTGCACTACCCCTCCCCGACCAGGCGCTTCCCCTCGTCCTTCCGGAGGTGCAGAGTTACCTGCCGAGCGGCACGGGCGAAAGCCCGCTGGCCAATGTCACCGACTGGCTCGAAATCTGGATCAACCCCCAGACGGGAGAGTCCGTGCCCGCCGCCCAGCCCCGGCCCGAGGGCGCCGCCTGGGTACGGGGTCGCCGCGAAACGAATACGATGCCGCAATGGGCGGGCTCGTGCTGGTATTATCTCCGCTTCATCGACCCGCGCAACGACCAGGCCCTGGCTGACCGCAAGCAGCTGGAGTACTGGGGCGTTCCCGACCTCTACGTGGGCGGCGCCGAGCATGCCGTTCTGCATCTCCTGTATGCGCGCTTCTGGCACAAGGTGCTGTTCGACATCGGTGTCGTCCCGCAATCGGAGCCGTTCAAGAAACTTTTCCACCAGGGCATCATCCTTGGCGAGGACGGTGAGAAGATGTCGAAGAGCCGCGGCAACGTGGTGAATCCGGACTCGATCATCGCGACGCACGGTGCGGATACGCTGCGCCTTTACCTGATGTTCCTCGGGCCGCTGGAGGCGATGAAGCCGTGGAATCCCCGCGGCATCGAAGGGGTGCACCGGTTCCTGCAAAAAGTCTGGCGCGAGTGCGTGGCGGAAGACGGCTCGGCCCATCCGAAGATCCGTCCCGACGCGGAGGAAGCGGCGGACCTGGTGAAGCTGTACCACGAGACGGTGAAAAAGGTGACGGAGGATATCGACGCGCTGCGCTTCAACACCGCCATCTCGCAGATGATGATTTTCACCAACGCGCTCCAAAAGGCGCCGGCGGTGAAACGCTCGACCGTCCTCGGCTTCCTCCAACTCCTCGCACCCTTTGCCCCGCACCTCGCGGAGGAACTCTGGGAACGGCTCGGCGAGTCACCGTCCGTGCTCAATGGTCCGTGGCCCAAGCACGACCCCGCCAAGCTCGTGGCGACCGAGTTGAAGCTGGTGGTCCAGGTCAACGGGAAGCACCGTGGCGAATTGCTGGTTCCCGTTGGCACCACGCAGGATGACGCCCTTCGCCTCGCACAGGACAACCCCAAGGTGATGCCTCACCTATCCGGTAAAACCGTGCAGCGCGTCGTGTTCGTCCCGGGTAAGATTCTCAATATCGTGGTTCAGTAGCCCGTCTGTCGTGTCGTTCTAGAGGTCTGACCCTAGTCGGGCCTCTACGCCCGCGGAGTCACTTGCAGAAAGAGCATCTTTTTTGCATTTGCCATAAAACGCACCGGCGAGCAGTCTTACGTCATGAATCTCGGTCTTCTCCGCACCCTTGCGCGGGTGGTCTTCACCGCCGGCCTGCTTTGGCCTGCCGTCACGGTGACGCATGGGCAGTCTACCCCACAAAAACCCAACAGCCGGTTTTTTGTGGCCGACGTCGCGGGGGACTCGCGTTTGCGCGCGGGGGACCAGGAAACACCTCTCGTCAAGAGCGGCGTCCATGCCGCCGAAGGCGCGGCGATCGAGACGAAGGAGGACAGCAGCACCACCCTCGTCCTCTCCAATGGCACGGCGCTGCACCTGACCGCGGGTTCCCGCTTTGAGGTCACGCGGTTTCTGCAGGAGCCGTTTGCGCCGAACCGCACCGAGCTCGATGTCGAGCCCTCCATTTCCCAGACCTGGATCACGCTTTCACAGGGTTCCTTCGGAGTCTGCACCAGCCGCCTGGTGGCCGGTAGTACGATGGTGTACCAAACGCCCCACGGCAGCATCGCGGTGCGCGGTCGCCGCCTCCTGATCGCGGTGAGCGCGGCGGAAACGCGCATCACGCTGCTCGAGGGCGACGTCACCGCAACGCCGGACGGCGCCAACGCCGGGCAGGTGCTGACGCCGGGGCAGCAGGCTGTTCTGCGCCGCGCGGACGCCACCTCACCCGCGACCGTCATGGTTTCCAACGTCCCGGACGCGGAGCTGACGTCGTCCGACGACGTGGTGGCGAATGCCTGTATCGCGCGCCGGACAGTCTTTTTCGAACCGGTAGAAGGCACGGCGGAGCTGACACCGGTGCGCACGACCCCGGCCGCCGCCCCCACAGAATTCACGGTGAGTCCCTCGCGGCTGGGCAGCTGACCCGAACTCCCCGATGCGACTTCCCGCACCGCGCCTCACTTGCGCCCTGCTCGCTCCCCTGCTCTGCGCCGCCCCGTCCGCCTTCGCGCTGATCGCGTTCAACGACGGCAGCGACACGGTCTTTGTCAGCGGCACCGCCGGGGTCACCTACGACTCCAACATCTTTGCGGACGCCCGCGACTCGGCCGGTGACACCTCGCTTAACGCGTCCCTGCTGCTCGAATACGAGCGCAAGGCCGGCATGCTCGGGGTCAACGCCAGTGTCGGCTGGAGTTTCTCCACGTTCAGCCGCTACGAGGAGGAGGACTTCGCCGATCCCCGCTTCTCCTTTGAGCTGACCAAGGGTTCGGGCCGCACCACCGGCTCGCTCCTCCTCTCGGCGCAACGCCAGCACCGGGCGGATACGGCGATCAACCTGCGAACCGAGTCGTGGAACCACGATGCCGGACTGAATCTGCGCTATCCCGTGATCGAACGTTATTCGATCTCCGCAAACGCCGGGTATTCCTGGCAGGACTACCGCGAGAACGATGTGCTGGTGGACATCGAGAGCTATCGTGCCGGAGCGGACCTTCTTTACGCGCTTGGATTCAAGAAGTAAGTGCGACATTTCTCCCGGATGGCTTACACACAGCTTTCTGATGAGGAGAGATATGAGATAGCGGCTTTGCGCAAGCAAGGCTTCCGTGTCTCTGCGATCGCGGTAGCGCTCCAAAGACACCGCAGTACCATCTATCGAGAGCTAAAGCGTAATCGCTCCGTACACGACGATTTCTACCGGCCCAGCCATGCCGGTGAGAAGACCCGGGCGCGGCGATCCCGGTCCAGGCGCAATCAGCGATACGGCCCAGAGGACTTCGATCTGATCGAGCTCCTACTAGAGGAGAGACTCAGCCCAGAGCAGATCGTTGGACGTGCCAAACTCGAGGGCGTAAAGCTTATGAGCCACGAGACCATGTACCAATGGATCTGGGCCGATAAGGCAGCCGGTGGATCTGTGTGGTCTCATCTACGCGGTGCACGCAAACAACGCCGCAAGCGCTACGGCCGTTATGACAGCCGCGGGCGCCTAGCGGGCAAACGCATGATCGGTGATCGACCCGACATCGTCGACAGGCGCACCCGCATTGGCGACTGGGAAGCGGACACGGTGCACGGTAACGGCAAGGCCGCCGTCCTCACCCTGGTCGAACGCAAGACCGGCCTGGTGCGAATCGGCAAACTCGCACGCGCCACCGCCGAGCTGACAGCACAACGCGCCTACGAACTACTCCAAGTCGACAAAGACCGAGTCCTCACCATCACCGCAGACAATGGCTCCGAGTTCCACTCCTACAAGGACATCGAAGCGAGCCTCGACATTACCTTCTACTTCGCGACTCCACACCACGCATGGGAACGCGGCTCAAACGAAAACCTCAACGGGCTACTCCGACAGTACCTGCCCAAAGGCACCAACCTAAATAACCTCTCCCAACAGGAATGCGATCGTATCGCCGAACTCCTAAACGACCGCCCTCGACGCCGCCTCGGATATCGAACCCCGAACGAAGTATACTATCCAAAGATGGTACCACGCCAGTTTGTCGCTTCCTGCGGCAAGCTTTAGCTCCTGTCCTCGGAAGCGACAAACCGGCTACCCGTCCCGCCTCTTCTGTCGCACTTCAAACCTGATATTTTCC
>JAEYWP010000001.1 GCA_023428905.1 Verrucomicrobiota bacterium | reverse complement strand
CGCTCGCCCGTGGGGCTCGTCAAGGCGAGCACCACGTTCTTGAGGGTGTCAGCCGCAGTCCACGGGCGGTCACCTCGTGGGTACTTGGCGTTGGCAAAGTCCACCAGCGTGGCGATGGTGGGAGTGTCGGGCGTATCTTCCACGTGAGCCGCAGGAGCATCGGCGAAATCCAGGGACGCAGGGACGGGAGTGGTGACGGCCTCGACGTTGGCCGCGTAGCCGCCGGGCGAGCGCACGTAGGTGTCCTCGCCCACGGAGGTGGGGCTCAAGAACTCCTCTGACTTGGAGCCACCCATGGCGCCGGATGTGGCGGTCACGATCACGTACTCGAGGCCCAGGCGGTCAAAGATCTTGACGTACGCCTCGCGTTGCGCCTGGTACGAGGCATCCAACCCCGCATCCGTGACGTCAAACGAGTACGCGTCCTTCATGATGAACTCGCGACCACGCAGCAGGCCGGCGCGGGGGCGAGCCTCATCGCGGTACTTAGTCTGGATCTGATAGATGGTGAGAGGGAGTTCCTTGTACGAGGAGTAGAGGTCCTTCACCAGCAGCGTGAACATTTCCTCATGCGTGGGAGCAAGGAGCATGTCCGCACCCTTGCGGTCCTGAAGGCGGAAGATGCCGGGGCCGTAGTCCGTCCACCGGCCCGTGGCCTCATAGGGCTCCTTAGGCAGCAGGGCCGGGAAGTGGACCTCTTGGGCACCAGCCTCATTCATGCCATCACGCACAATCGCCTCGACCTTGGCAAGCGTGCGTAGACCCAGCGGGAGCCACGTGTAGATGCCCGGAGCCGCGCGACGAATGTACCCGGCGCGCAGCAGCAACTTGTGGCTTGCCACCTCCGCCTCAACAGGGTCTTCGCGGAGCGTGCGGACAAAGAGAGTGGACATGCGCAACATGGGTGCAAGCGTAGTCGGGCGCGCATCGGTCTACGGTTCGCAACTACCGGTACCAACTCAGCCCATGGCCTCCGGGTGGCGGAAGTACTGAGGCAAGACTTCGTCAGGCGTCCCGTCGGCCTTGACTCTTCCCGCTTCAAGATAAATCACTCGAGTGCATTGGCTCCGGATCAACGAGGGCGAATGACTCGCGATCACCAGAATGTCAGTGCGCGCCACTACCTCGTGCAAACGTGCTTCAGCTTTGGCCTTGAACGCCTCGTCTCCCACCGATAGCCATTCATCCATCAACAGGATGTCCGGCGAGAGTACAGTAGCCACAGAGAAAGCCAACCGCAGCAACATGCCTGACGAATACGTGCGCATTGGCAGCTCTATGAAGTCGCCTAGCTCAGAGAACTCAATGATCCCTGGCACCAGCCCGGCGATCTCCTTGCGGGTCATGCCCTGAAGCGCGCCTCGCAAGAAGATGTTCTCGCGGCCGGTTGCATCCGGCGACATGCCGAGAGAAATGTCGAGCAGGGAACCGACCACGCCTTCCCGAGTCACGGTGCCCGACGTCGGATGGTAGATGCCGCCCAACAAACGCAGCATCGTGGACTTCCCGGACCCGTTGTGCCCGATGAGCCCCACCCTGTCACCCACGTCCAACCGCAAACTCACATCCGAGAGTGCCCGCACCGAGATGCGCCCTGACTCCGCCCTATCGAGCTGTCCGCCTGTAGCGACGCGGATCAACTGTCGAGTGAGTTTGCGCGAGGACTGACTCAAGACCGGATACTCAAGCGTCACGTCTTTCACTTCAATATGAGTCATGGCCTACACCCAAAACGCTAGTTGACGACGCTTCCAAGCGTATGACGCGGCACCCAACCCAATGAGTCCAATCGCGAGCGCGCATGCGACGAGCCACTCCTGAGCTGTGGGGTACTCATTGAGCAGAGGCTGCCGAGTCACTTGCAAGAAGTGGTAGAAGGGATTCCATGTGACGATCAAGTCTCGTGCTTTCTCGGGAATCGCTGAAGGTAGCCACACAATCGGCGTGAGGTAGAAAAACACTTGGACTGCCGCAGCGATTATCTGAGGGATGTCGCGGAATCGTGTAGCCAGCATCGCGAGCGCCAGACCGAGACCTGCCATTCCAGCGCCCCCTAGCACAAGCCCAGGAATCACGAGCAGTGTGGCGAACGAAATCCCAGGCGGGAAGATGAAAAGCAACACCACGAGCGCTACGCAGTTGTGCAGAAAAATAAAGAATGACTTCCACACTGACCTCAGAAAGAAGGTCACCGGCGGCAAAGCAAGCTGGTTGATGAACGGTTGAGCGGCGATAAAGGCCTGGGAACCGTCGTTGAGGATAGAACTCAAGAAGGCAAAAAACACCAGCCCGCACCCTAGGAACGGCAGGTACTCAAGGACGGGAGCATCAAAGATCAATCCGAAGACTGAACCTATCGCCAAGAAGGTAATAGCCATCGACAAAGTGATCCAAAACTGGCCAAGTACGCTCCTGCGGTACATGAAACGCACGTCCTGCACACCCAAGTAAAGACTCAAGCGGAGAACGTGCCAGGGCACAAGACCAGTCACCGGCGCCTAACCCTTCTCCAGATGAATCGCACGGTGCGACGGGCGACCTGTGCCACACCTTCACGCGCCGCCTCAACGCGCGCGAACCTCCACAATGCCCAAAAGCGTGCGCGTATGACGCTTGCCCTGGGTGGTCCCTTGTCGATATCTGCAAGGAGCTGGGCCCGTTCCGTGTCACTAAGCGCACGCCACGGCACTGAACGCAAAGCCGCAAGCCACAGTGGCGCAACTCGATCGGCACCGTATCTCTGCTCTACGTCCTTACGCGCCGCCGCGCGGACCGAAGCTCTCAGCTCTGCGTCAGCAATGAACATTGACATTGCGTCTGTCCACGATCTCGCTTTGCCGGCCAGTAGACCGGTGTGCTGGTCACGGACGGTCTCGTACGGGGGCGCATCTTGATAAATAGCGGGGATGCCTTGCGCCCCGTATTCGCGATATTTCACGTCGGTCTTGTAGCGCTTTGCCTCTCCATCCCCCAGGGGAGCCAACGCAAAGTGCCATTCCCTGGAGCGCTGAAGCGCTACGTACTCCTCGTAGGAGTCGAGGTAACCCCATACCCGTATCCGAGGATGGTCGCCAAGGGCAACTTGAGCTCCAATCACCTCGAACTCAAGACGCGCATCCGAGTCAAGGAGTGCAACAATTTCGGCCTCAAGCGCCTCGACGTCGACACCACGGTACGCACTTCCCGCAAATCCAAATCGTATTTGACCTGCGTGTTCGGGTAAAGGAGGGAGTTCCGGGATCAAGGTGAAGTCATGCGCTGCATCCAGATGGACTGTGTTTGCATTGAATTGACGCACAAAGTCTGTGAGCAGGGGTGTGGACGCAATCACGATATGCGCATGGCGCGTCACGAAGTCCAGCCGGCGTTGAACAACCGGATCCGAATAGTAGGCACCCAACGTTGTCGAGGCGTCCATCTTCCAAAAATTGTCATCAATGTAAAACGCATACGGCACGCCGTGTCGCCTCAATGTCTTCGCCAACTTGACGGAGTCCTGAGTGCACGTGCGAACCAGGACTGGCAATGTGCCAGCGGAGAAGTGTTCGGATTTGACGTCCTTCTCAAGCAGAGTCGAGAGAGAAATCTCTCCCTGTGCGACCAAGTGCGCCAGCGTGGATTCCAGCAACTGGACCGTGGCGATTCGCCCCTCGGCTATTAAGAGCACGTTGTTGATCAAACAAACCTCCCGCACAAGGCACCTTGCGAGGCCACGACAGAAAGGCGTGCCCCGGAGGCAAAAAGTGGATGGACTCCCGGTTCGCACCCCCTGTGTGCGTACGCGCTGATACTAGCGTTCTGGAGCGGTTCGGGACATCCGTAATCTCTAAAACATCACCGTGGCAAAGGTCCCTACTTCGCGAAACCCCACGGCGCGGTACGCCGCCACCGCAGCAGCGTTGAAGTCATTGACATAAAGCGACACCACGGGCGCCAGTTCTGCGCGCACGCGCGGCACGAGCGCGGCCATGCCCACTTTGGACAACCCGCGCCCCCGCAACAACGGATGCACCCATACCCCCTGCACCTGGGCGACGCGGCCTCCCACTATCCCCACCTCGGCCTTGAAGATGATGTCTCGC